>NZ_FNUZ01000002.1:2500-1005817 GCF_900108225.1 Thalassococcus halodurans | reverse complement strand
GAAATCGTTGGTATCCGTGACACATCGAAAACGACCTGCACAGGCGTTGAAATGTTCCGCAAGCTGCTGGATCGCGGTGAAGCGGGCGACAACATCGGTGCCCTGCTGCGTGGTGTTGACCGTGACGGCGTTGAGCGTGGTCAGGTTCTGTGTAAGCCGGGGTCTGTGACACCGCACACCAAGTTCGAAGCAGAAGCCTACATCCTCACCAAAGAGGAAGGTGGCCGTCACACGCCGTTCTTCGCGAACTACCGTCCGCAGTTCTACTTCCGTACAACTGACGTGACAGGCACCGTTCAGCTGCCGGAAGGCACCGAGATGGTAATGCCGGGCGACAACCTGAAGTTCGAAGTCGAACTGATCGCTCCGATCGCGATGGAAGAAAAGCTGCGCTTCGCGATCCGCGAAGGCGGCCGCACCGTCGGCTCCGGCGTCGTCTCCAAAATCATCGCATAAGCGGTGGTTTGCAGGTGCGCCAACCTTGGCGCACCTTCGATGCCTAAAAGAAATTCGTCAGTTTTATCCGTAGGATAGGCTGGCAAAGGGTTCGAAGAAGCGGCGGGGTGGTCCCGCCTCTTCCTCTCAACTCTCACGCGCCAAAATAAGGCCAGTAATATGCAAAGCCAGAACATTCGCATTCGGCTCAAGGCGTTTGACTACCGTGTGCTGGACGCCAGCACGCAGGAAATCGTCAACACAGCCAAACGGACGGGCGCCGACGTGCGCGGCCCGATCCCACTGCCGAACAAGATCGAACGCTTCACCGTTCTGCGTGGTCCCCACGTGAACAAGAAGTCCCGCGATCAGTTTGAAATTCGCACCCACAAGCGTCTGCTCGACATCGTCGACCCGACGCCGCAGACTGTGGACGCCCTGATGAAACTCGACCTCGCCGCTGGCGTTGACGTCGAGATCAAGGTTTAAGGAGGGCAACGGAAGATGCGCTCTGGTGTAATCGCAAAGAAAGTCGGCATGACCCGGCTTTTCATGGAAGACGGTAAGCAGATCCCTGTGACCGTTCTCCAACTCGAAAACCTTCAGGTTGTTGCTCAGCGCACAGCAGACCAGCACGGCTACTCGGCCGTTCAGCTGGGTTGCGGTACTGTGAAAGCAAAAAACGTCTCGAAAGCGATGCGCGGCCACTTCGCCGCAGCAAAGGTCGAGCCGAAGCGCAAAATCGCGGAATTCCGCGTTGCGCCCGAGAACCTGATCAACGTCGGTGAAGAGATCACTGCTGACCACTATCTTGAAGGTCAGTACGTTGATGTCTCCGGCACCTCCATCGGTAAAGGTTTTGCCGGTGCGATGAAGCGCCACAACTTCGGTGGTCTGCGTGCATCGCACGGTGTTTCCATCTCGCACCGTTCGCACGGTTCGACCGGTCAGTGTCAGGATCCCGGCAAGGTTTTCAAAGGCAAGAAAATGGCTGGTCACATGGGTGCTGTCCGCGTGACAACCCAGAACCTGCAGGTTGTGAAAACCGATGCCGATCGTGGCATCATCATGATCAAAGGTGCTGTTCCGGGTTCCAAGGGCGGTTGGGTGACCATTAAGGACGCCGTTAAAAAGCCGACACCTGACAACCTGGTTCTGCCCGCGGCTCTGCGTTCCGCGCAAGCGCCGGCCGCTGAAGCAGCTGCTGTTGAAGGAGACGAGGCATGAAACTCGACGTGATCAAACTTGACGGCGCAGCCGCTGGTTCTGTCGAGCTGACGGACGAGATCTTTGATCTCGAGCCGCGCGCCGACATCCTGCAGCGTGTTGTTCGCTGGCAGCGTAACAAGGCTCAGGCCGGTACGCACAAGGTTAAGACCCGCTCGGAAGTGAGCTACTCGACCAAGAAGATCTATCGCCAGAAGGGCACAGGTGGCGCACGCCACGGTTCCCGCAAGGCGCCCATCTTCCGCAAGGGTGGTATCTACAAGGGTCCGACACCGCGCAGCCACGCGCACGACCTGCCTAAAAAGGTTCGTGCACTGGGTCTGAAACTGGCTCTGTCCGCAAAGGCAAAGACAGGTTCGCTGGTTGTGATCGAAACCGCCGAAACAGACGGCAAGACCAACACACTGGCCAAGCAGGTCCGTGATCTTGGTTGGAAGCGCGCTCTGATCATCGATGGCGCAAGCGTAAACGAGGGCTTTGCCCGCGCCGCTGCAAACATCGACGGTCTGGATGTGCTGCCGTCCATGGGCGCAAACGTCTATGACATCCTCAAGCGTGACACTCTGGTGCTCACAAAAGCGGGTGTAGAAGCACTGGAGGCTCGACTGAAATGAGCGCGAAGGCAGAACACTACGACGTGATCCGCAAGCCGATCATCACTGAAAAGTCCACAATGGCGTCTGAAAACAACGCTGTGGTTTTCGAAGTTGCGATCGATGCGAACAAACCGCAGATCAAAGAAGCGGTTGAAGCCCTGTTCGGCGTTAAGGTGAAGGCAGTGAACACTGTCGTCTCCAAAGGTAAGGTCAAGCGTTTCCGTGGTCAGATCGGCCGCCGGAACAACGTGAAGAAAGCTTACGTGACGCTGGTTGAAGGCAACACAATCGACGTTTCCACTGGTCTGTGATCAGCGGTTGAACGGAATAGAAGGGCCCTCGGTGAAAACCGGGGGCCTTTTTTTGTAGGGCAGTCTGTCGCTGCTGATAGCGATTTCAGACATGTGCAAAGCCCCTTATTTTCTTGGGTTTGCGTTTTGTCGGAATAGATTGGCTGCAGCTATTGACCCCTAGGGATCGTTGGACTAAACGACCCCATCGGCTGGCCCCGGATTCGTTCCGGGGCTTTCCTGTTGTTCTTAAGAAACATCGTTTCGGCAGGACATTGCTAACTGGGGACCTTCGGGGCCCTACACTCGAAATAGGCAGGCCTTCGGGTTTGCCGCACGTTAAACGGAAGACAGAAAGCATGGCACTCAAGTCGTATAAACCGACGACGCCGGGCCAGCGCGGGCTGGTGCTGATCGACCGTTCGGAGCTGTACAAAGGACGTCCTGTCAAAGCCCTCACCGAGGGTCTGACAAAGTCGGGCGGTCGAAACAACACCGGACGGATCACATCTCGCCGCCGCGGCGGTGGCGCGAAGCGTCTCTACCGGATCGTCGATTTCAAGCGTAACAAATTTGATGTTGCAGGCATCGTTGCACGCATTGAATATGACCCCAACCGCACAGCCTTTATCGCGCTAATCCAGTATGATGACGGCGAACAGGCGTACATCCTCGCACCGCAGCGTCTCGCGATCGGTGACAAGGTCATCTCTTCTGCCAAAGCAGACATCAAGCCCGGCAACGCAATGCCGTTCTCTGGTCTGCCGATTGGTACAATCGTTCACAACATCGAACTGAAGCCGGGCAAGGGCGGTCAGATCGCACGTGCCGCTGGTACATATGCTCAGTTCGTTGGTCGTGACGGTGGCTACGCTCAGATCCGCCTGTCCTCGGGCGAACTGCGCATGGTACGTCAGGAATGCATGGCAACAGTTGGCGCCGTGTCGAACCCCGACAACTCCAACCAGAACTACGGTAAAGCCGGTCGTATGCGCCACAAAGGCAAGCGTCCGTCCGTTCGTGGTGTCGTTATGAACCCGATCGATCACCCGCACGGTGGTGGTGAGGGTCGGACATCGGGTGGTCGTCACCCGGTCACCCCGTGGGGTAAGCCGACCAAGGGTGCACGCACTCGTAACACCAACAAGGCATCGCAGAAGCTGATCATTCGCTCGCGTCATGCCAAGAAGAAAGGGCGGTAATCCATGACACGCTCTGTTTGGAAAGGCCCCTTTGTGGATGCTTATGTGCTTAAGAAAGCAGAAGCATCGCGCGAATCCGGCCGCAATGAAGTGATCAAAATCTGGTCGCGCCGTTCGACAATCCTGCCCCAGTTCGTAGGTCTGACATTCGGCGTCTACAACGGCCAGAAGCACGTTCCCGTGCTGGTATCCGAAGACATGATCGGCCAGAAGTTCGGTGAATATTCCCCGACGCGTACCTACTACGGTCACGCAGCCGACAAAAAAGCCAAAAGGAAGTAAGCCATGGGCAAGGATAAAAATCCCCGCCGCGTGGCGGACAACGAGGCAATGGCGAAGCTGCGCATGCTGCGCACGTCTCCGCAGAAGCTGAACCTCGTTGCGGCAATGATCCGCGGCAAGAAGGTAGACAAGGCTCTGACCGATCTGACCTTCTCGAAAAAGCGTATCGCCGTTGACGTGAAGAAGTGCCTCCAGTCGGCTATCGCAAACGCAGAAAACAACCACGGTCTCGACGTAGACGAACTGGTTGTTGCGGAAGCATATGTTGGCAAGAACCTGGTGCTGAAGCGTGGACGTCCTCGGGCGCGTGGCCGTTTTGGTCGCATCCTGAAGCCGTTCTCGGAAATCACCATCAAGGTGCGTCAGATCGAGGAGCAAGCCTAATGGGTAACAAAACCAATCCGATCGGCATGCGTCTTCAGGTCAACCGCACCTGGGACAGCCGCTGGTACGCTGATACCAAGGACTACGGTGATCTGCTGCTGGAAGACCTCGCGATCCGCGAATTCATCCACGAAGAGTGCAAGCAGGCGGGTATCGCCCGTATCATCATCGAGCGTCCGCACAAGAAATGCCGCGTAACCATTCATGCCGCCCGTCCGGGTGTCATCATTGGTAAAAAAGGCGCGGACATCGAAGCCCTGCGCAAAAAGCTGGCTCGCATGACCGAGTCCGAGCTGCACCTCAACATCGTTGAAGTGCGCAAGCCCGAGCTTGATGCGCGTCTGGTTGGCGAATCCATCGCCCAGCAGCTCGAGCGTCGTGTTTCTTTCCGTCGCGCTATGAAGCGTGCCGTTCAGAACGCAATGCGCATGGGCGCACTGGGTATCCGTGTGAACGTTGCGGGCCGTCTTGGCGGTGCCGAAATCGCGCGGACAGAATGGTATCGCGAAGGCCGCGTGCCCCTGCACACACTGCGTGCTGACATCGATTACTCGCATGTCGAAGCTGAAACACCCTACGGTATCATCGGTATCAAGGTGTGGATCTTCAAAGGCGAGATCATGGAGCACGATCCGCAGGCGCGTGACCGCAAGAGCCAGGAAATTCAAGACGGCCCTGCACCCCGTGGTGCTGGTGGCGGTCGGCGCTAAGGAGGGCTGAACTGTGCTTCAACCTAAACGCACCAAATTCCGTAAGGCCCATAAGGGCCGGATCAAAGGCCTTGCAAAAGGCGGTTCCGATCTGAACTTTGGCACATACGGCCTGAAGGCCCTTGAGCCCGAGCGTGTAACAGCACGTCAGATCGAAGCAGCACGTCGTGCCATGACGCGTCACATGAAGCGTCAGGGCCGTGTCTGGATCCGTATCTTCCCGGATACACCCGTAACCGCAAAGCCCATCGAAGTTCGTATGGGTAAAGGTAAGGGTTCCGTCGACCGTTGGACCTGCAAGGTCAAGCCCGGTCGCGTGATGTTCGAACTGGACGGCGTTAACGAAGAAATCGCACGCGAGGCCCTGCGCCTGGCAGCGATGAAACTGCCGATCAAGTCGCGCGTCGTTGTTCGCGAAGACTGGTAAGACCGACGCGCATTTGCGCTAGGTTTTAAGAAAAAAGACCCCCGTCAGAAATGGCGGGGGTTTTTATATTGTGCGTGGCCGTGGTCGTTCTTAAGTGTCGCGGGCAAACAATAGGGGATCCCATGCGCCAGATCGTTGCCGACATCCTAGCCAAGCAAAGCGTCAAGAATTTCGTGACGGCGGTTATTCTATTCAATGCCATCATTCTGGGCATGGAAACATCGGACACCGTCATGGCGACGGCCGGCGATTTGCTTAAGCTGTTGGATCATATTTGCCTGGCTATCTTTGTGATCGAAATCGTTGCCAAGATTTATGCCCACCGCATGGATTTCTTTAAATCCGGCTGGAACATCTTTGACTTCCTGATCATCAGTTTGTCGCTGTCTCCGAGCGGCGAGGGCTTTGCTGTTCTTCGGGCCATGCGTATCCTGCGTTTGCTGCGGATGGTGTCGATCGCCCCGACATTGCGCCGTGTGGTCGAGGCCTTTGTATCGGCTTTGCCCGGGATGGCGTCTGTCTTCCTGCTGATGGGGCTGATTTTCTACATCGCATCTGTCATGGCGACGACACTGTTTTCCGACGCGTTCCCACAGTGGTTCGGTTCTCTTGGTGCGTCAGCCTATTCTCTGTTCCAGATCATGACGCTGGAAAGCTGGTCCATGGGCATCGTCCGTCCGGTGATGGAGGTCTATCCATACGCGTGGATGTTCTTTGTTCCCTTCATTTTGGTCACGACTTTCGCTGTGGTGAACCTTGTGGTCGGTCTGGTCGTAAACTCCATGCAGGACGCCCACGCCGAGGAAAGCAACGCAGCGACCGATGACTACCGTCAAGAAGTGGTAGATCGTTTGGACCGGATCGAGGCTGCTTTGACAGAGTTAAGTAAAAAATAAGGGGCCATTTCCTAGCGAGTACCACTGTTGGTGCAATCGTCAGCTAATCGTTCCCTCAAAACACCGCAGCAATAAAGGTCAAAGTCTGAAAGATGCTTTGTAAAAAGCCATCTACGGACGTTTCTAATCGGGACTTTGCTTTTTCGTATTGCCGGGTATCACTGGTGATTACTGGCAATCTGAGCGGGAGTATTTGACTCGTTCCTCTCTCTTTGCGTACTCAGTCAAGATACTTGAGCGTCATAAATTGAGACTTCCGAGATGGCGGATGGCAAATTGTCGAAAGAAGGCGAATACCTGATAGGTCAGTTGGTGGCCGTGTTCGAAAATTCCAGAGCGCAAAGACATGATGCCTTAACGCCAAGTATCATTTCAGCGACTTTAGATGACGTTGAAGGGATTAATCCCTTTGTACAAACTCCAGACATGTTTCGGAAATTGTTTCCCATCGTGCTTGCTGTTGGACTTCGAAACGAAGCAGATGAGCGAACACCGTCTGTTTTGCATCATTTTCTTTGGCCCTTATTCGACAATAGCCCTCTTTACGAGATCAAAGATTTTGATGAGAACGAGAAGCTGTTTATTTGGAAATGTGTGGAGCACATTTATCAAAATATATTTGGCGTAGGTGACGATCCGTATTGGTTAGAACATAGCGGAAAGGTGCAGAGCAGAATACTCAACGCTTGAAACGACGTTTTAGAAGTCGCGTGTGGAGTCATTTCGGGTTCATAGCGGTCATGGTGCTCTGACTGTGTGTTTGTGCTCACTGGAAGCATTTTATTCGATGGGCGGGGCCGTGCGGCCCCTTCCTTTCACGCCCAAGAATAGTTGAAGCTGACGCTGATGCGTTCGTCTTCGGCCATGTTCATCGGCACCTCGTGGCGTAGCCAGCTTTCCCATAGCAGGACATCACCGACCTTGGGTTTTGCATAGACGAAGGTTTTCAGTTCCTCACGCGCGCCTTTCTTGCGGGGTGGAGCGGCCATCATGCGGGCGGAGCGCGGGTCTTCCAGTTTCAGGGCCGAGGCACCGTCGGGCATGGACACATAGGTCGTGCCCGAGATCACCGAATGCGGGTGGATATGAGAGCTGTGCATGCCGCCTTCGGGCAGGATGTTGATCCAGATGTCTTCCAGCTTCAGCTCGCGTCCGTCCAGATCGAATTCCAGATCTTCGGCAAAGGCAGCGACGTGTTTGTCCAGCGCATCCACGATGGATTTGAAAATCGGAAAGCGCCACGGCAGGTCGGTCAGCGAGGCATAGCTGGTATAGCCCGGATAGCCGTTTTCTTCGCACCATTCCTGACCGGCGTCATCGTCTTCGGCGATCACGTAGCACGAGTTTTCAAGTTCCTGTGCGTCGATGTCGTCGCCGAATTCATTCAGTTCCGCACGGTAAAGGCGCGTTACAAACAGGGATGATATTTGTGCCATGAAACCGGATTGCCTTTGGTCTGGATATGTTTGATCTAGGCTTACACCTGCCCACCACGACTGGGAAGGCGGTGCCGGGAATTCCTGCTGAAATTCGCTGAATGGGGCAGGGGGCAGGAAATATCCTGAAAAACACTTGCTAATATGGGCTTTCGGTTGTAGTGGGACCGCTCATCCACGGACTCCACCGGAATCAGGGTGACCTTGCGCGTCTAACGTAGGCAGGGGCTCTCCGGTGATGTTGATTAAAGAAAGGGCGACAATGAACGCCAATGAACTCCGTGACAAGACCCCGGACGAACTCCGGGACCAGCTTGTCCAGCTTAAGAAAGAGGCCTTCAACCTGCGCTTCCAGCAGGCCACAGGTCAGATCGAGAACACCGCACGTATGCGCACCGTACGTCGCGATGTGGCACGGATCAAAACCGTGCTGAACCAAAAAGCCGCTGACGCGGCATCGGCAGAATAAGGGGAGCCTTGAGACATGCCCAAACGTATTCTCCAAGGCGTCGTAACAAGCACAGCAAACGCCCAGACTGTCACAGTCTCGGTTGAGCGCCGCTTCAAGCACCCTGTTCTGAAAAAGACGATCCGTAAGTCCAAAAAGTACCGGGCTCACGATGAAGCTGAAAAGTTTCAGGTCGGCGACGCGGTTCGCATCATCGAATGCGCACCCAAGTCGAAAACGAAACGCTGGGAAGTTGTCGTCGAATAAGACGGTAACGATCCAGTTTGATCGAAACCCTGGGGGCGTACAACAGAACACCCCCCAAAGGTCGGGAGAAACCACATGATCCAGATGCAGACCAATCTGGATGTTGCTGACAACTCCGGCGCTCGCCGGGTGCAGTGCATCAAGGTCCTGGGTGGTTCCAAGCGTAAATACGCATCCGTTGGCGACATCATCGTCGTCTCGGTAAAAGAAGCCATCCCGCGTGGTCGCGTTAAGAAAGGTGACGTCCGTAAGGCCGTCGTCGTGCGTACCGCCAAAGAAGTCCGTCGTGAGGACGGCACAGCAATTCGCTTTGACCGCAACGCCGCCGTGATCCTGAACAACGCAGGTGAGCCGGTCGGTACCCGTATCTTCGGGCCGGTTGTTCGCGAACTGCGTGCGAAGAACTTCATGAAGATCATCTCGCTTGCTCCGGAGGTGCTGTAATGGCTGCTAAACTCCGTAAAGGTGACAAGGTCATCGTTCTTGCCGGTAAAGACAAAGGCAAGACAGGCACCATCGCTTCCGTCGACCCCAAAGCGGGCAAGGCTGTTGTTGACGGTGTAAACATGGCGATCCGCCACCAGCGTCAGACACAATCCAGCCAGGGCGGCCGTCTGCCCAAGGCGATGCCGATTGCTCTGTCCAACCTGGCATTCGTTGATGCAAACGGCAAAGCAACTCGCGTTGGCTTCAAAGTTGAAGGCGACAAGAAAGTACGCGTTGCCAAATCCACAGGGGACGTAATCGATGCTTGATACGCAAAACTACACCCCGCGTCTGAAGTCGGTCTTCAAGGACTCTATTCGCGCAGCGATGAAAGAAGAGTTCGGCTACAAGAACGACATGCAGATCCCGCGTCTGGACAAAATCGTTCTGAACATCGGCTGTGGCGCAGAAGCGGTTCGCGACTCCAAAAAAGCGAAATCGGCCCACGAAGATCTGACACGCATTGCTGGTCAGATGGCAGTTGTCACGAAAGCAAAGAAATCCATCGCGGGTTTCCGTGTTCGTGAAGAAATGCCGCTGGGTGCGAAGGTAACTCTTCGCGGTGACCGCATGTACGAATTCCTGGATCGTCTGATCACCATCGCAATGCCGCGTATTCGCGACTTCCGTGGTGTAAAGCCGTCCTTCGACGGTCGTGGCAACTTTGCCATGGGCCTGAAAGAACACATCGTGTTCCCGGAAATCGATTTCGACAAGGTAGACGAAGTTTGGGGGATGGACATCATCATCACCACAACTGCGGACACCGACGCGGAAGCCAAGGCGCTGTTGAAGCACTTCAACATGCCGTTCACCAGCTAAGGGGATTTTAGACTATGGCTAAGAAATCCATGGTAGAACGCGAGAAGAAGCGCGAACGCCTTGTGGCAAAATATGCCGAAAAGCGTGCCGCGTTGAAAGAAATCGCGAACGACGAATCCAAGCCGATGGAAGAGCGTTTCAAAGCGCGCCTGAAGCTTGCCAAACTGCCGCGGAACTCGGCGCCTACGCGCCTGCACAACCGCTGCCAGCTCACCGGGCGTCCGCACGCCTATTACCGCAAGCTGAAGATCAGCCGGATCATGCTGCGCGAACTGGGTTCGCAAGGTCTGCTTCCGGGCATGGTCAAGTCCAGCTGGTAAGGAGGGTCCAAGAATGAACGATCCTATCGGCGATATGCTGACCCGTATCCGCAACGCTCAGATGCGTGGCAAGTCCACTGTATCGACCCCGGCCTCCAAGCTGCGTGCTTGGGTTCTGGATGTGCTTCTCGAAGAGGGCTACATCCGCGGCTATGAGCGTACAACAGGTGCCAACGGTCATCCGGCACTGGAAATCAGCCTGAAGTACTACGAAGGCACACCGGTTATCCGCGAAGTTAAGCGCGTATCCAAGCCGGGCCGTCGTGTGTATCTGGGTGTGGATGAAATTCCGCAGGTTCGTCAGGGCCTGGGCATTTCCATCGTCTCCACGCCTAAAGGTGTCATGTCCGACGCAAACGCTCGTAGCCAGAATGTTGGCGGCGAAGTGCTTTGCACGGTCTTCTAAGGAGGTCATTCGATGTCTCGTATTGGTAAAAAACCGGTCGAGCTGCCGTCGGGTGTAACCGCCGCAGTGTCCGGCCAGACCATTGAAGTAAAAGGCCCCAAGGGGACCCAGAGCTTCACTGCAACGGACGACGTGACTATTGCTGTAGAAGACAATGTCATCACTGTAACGCCGCGCGGCAAATCCAAGCGCGCACGTCAGCAGTGGGGCATGACCCGCACAATGGTTGCTAACATCGTACACGGTGTTCAGAACACCTTCAAAAAAGAACTTGAAATCCAGGGCGTTGGTTATCGTGCCGCCGTTCAGGGCAATGTTCTGAAGCTGAACCTTGGCTATAGCCACGATGTTGATTTCGCAATTCCGGAAGGTGTGACGGTTACCGCCGCTAAGCCGACTGAACTGGTCGTCGAAGGACATGACGCCCAGCTGGTCGGTCAGGTTGCCGCCAACATTCGCGACTGGCGTCGCCCCGAGCCTTACAAAGGCAAGGGCATTCGCTACAAAGGCGAATACATCTTCCAGAAGGAAGGCAAGAAGAAGTAAGGACGGAGCACATGGCAAACAGCAAACAGGTTCTGTTCCAGAAGCGCCGTCTGCGCGTACGGAACAAGTTGCGGAAGACCAATTCCGGTCGCATGCGCCTTTCGGTGCACCGCAGCAACAAAAACATCAGCGTTCAGCTGATCGACGATGTGAACGGCGTAACAGTCGCTTCGGCCTCTTCCATGGAAAAGGCACTGGGCGTTGTTGGCAAAAACAACATCGAAGCAGCCACCAAAATCGGTGCTGCGATCGCAGAACGTGCCAAGAAGGCCGGTGTCGAAGAAGCATACTTCGACCGCGGTGGCTTCCTTTTTCACGGTCGCATCAAGGCTCTGGCCGATGCAGCCCGCGAAGGTGGTCTGAAAATCTAATGGTTGTGCGCGAGGGCTCTGGCCTTCGCGCATTTCCTCTTTCGAGTGAAGGCAGAAATGCCTCGATGATCGGGGGGCTGGTGACAGCCCACTGCGATTGAGACACAGCGCCTTGGGCGCAAGAATAAAGGGATGCCAAATGGCAGAACGTGAAAACCGCCGGGGTAACCGTCGCGAACGCGAGGAAGCACCGGAATTCGCAGATCGTCTTGTAGCGATCAACCGCGTTTCGAAAACAGTTAAAGGCGGTAAGCGCTTTGGCTTTGCTGCACTGGTAGTCGTAGGCGACCAGAAAGGCCGCGTAGGCTTTGGTAAGGGTAAAGCGAAAGAAGTGCCCGAGGCCATCCGTAAGGCAACCGAGCAAGCGAAGCGCCAGATGATCCGCGTGCCGCTGCGTGAAGGTCGTACACTGCACCACGACATCGAAGGTCGTCACGGTGCGGGCCGCGTCGTAATGCGCACAGCTCCGACAGGTACCGGTATCATCGCCGGTGGTCCGATGCGTGCCGTATTCGAAATGCTGGGTATTCAGGACGTTGTTGCAAAGTCCATCGGTTCCCAGAACCCCTACAACATGATCCGTGCCACTCTGAACGGTCTGAAGCGTGAAAACAGCCCCCGTCAGGTTGCTGCACGTCGTGGTAAGAAAGTCGCTGACATTCTTCCCAAGCGTGAAGACGCTCCGAACGAGTCCGCACAAGTAGCCGAGGAGGCCTGATCACATGGCTAAGACCATCGTTGTGAAACAGATCGGATCTCCGATCCGTCGCCCGGAAAAGCAGCGTCAGACCCTGATCGGTCTGGGCCTGAACAAGATGCACAAGACCCGCGAACTGGAAGACACACCCGCGATCCGCGGCATGGTCGCCAAGATCCCGCACCTGGTCGAGATCATCGAAGAGCGCGGCTAAGCCGGTTCTTTCGGGACAGTGAGAAATAAGAAGGGCCCTTCGCTTGAAGGGCCCTTTTTCTTTGCGAACGTTAAATCCGGTTTACTCGACCTTCGGGCACTTGAGGTTGCCGGTTTTGGCCCAAGTGCGCACCGCGCCTTGGATCGCGCTGCTGCCCCATGCGCCGTTTACCGACAGGTTCGTGCCAGAACCCGCGGGCGTGGCGACTGCCGTAACCCAAGTGCCTTTGTTATTCGGCCCTGCGCCGATGGCGCCGGTCAGCAAGGTACGCGTCGTGGTGAGCGTGGTCTGGCTGCTTGTGCGGCGTACTTTTGTGTCAAGGCCGACGGTCCACGCGTTGTTGCTGATCATACCGCCGCCAATCGTCATGTCGCTGGCGCCGAAAGTGCCGTTCAAGCATTTCGCAGCACCGGCTTCTAAACTGCGGGACACGTCTGCAAAGCTTCTGTTGATTGTCGTGCCTGCGCCGGGTGTCGGCATGTCGACATTACAGGCGGCCAAAGCAATCATGCCGGCGCCAAGGCCCAGAAGTCTGAAAGGGTTCATGGTGTTCCTACTTATTAAAATTAATGCATTTTCTTTTTGTGATAAATCGTTACTGCAATCAACCTATGGAGTACCTGAGCGTTTCTTAAGTATCGGTTGGATTGAATGGTCAAGAATTTTTGACATCACGTGAGAGACGCAAAGTGACTGCGTCGATGTTCCGATATGAAACCGTCAGGGAAGGGCATGCGCTGAAATACGGTATACTGCGGCATGTTGACCGCCTGTCGCACTTGATCCAGCGCGACTCCCCGTCTATACGCGCACGGTGATCCAAAAGGATTGCGATTCATATCAACACACGCCGCGTTTGTCCCATCCGTCGCTGGGGGGCACATCCGGCAAGGAGAAGCGACAATGAAACTTCATGAACTGCGCGACAACGAAGGCGCAACAAAGCGTAAGAAACGCATCGGCCGTGGCCCGGGTTCGGGCACAGGTAAGATGGGTGGCCGTGGTATCAAAGGTCAGAAATCCCGTTCGGGTGTAGCGATCAACGGCTACGAAGGTGGCCAGATGCCGCTCTACCAGCGTCTGCCGAAGCGTGGCTTCAACAAGCCGAACCGCAAGTCCTACGCTGTTGTTAACCTGGGTCTGATCCAGAAATTCGTTGACGCAGGCAAGCTGGACGCTGGCAACACCATCACCGAAGACGCACTGGTTGCATCCGGTCTGGTTCGCCGCAAGCTGGACGGCATCCGCGTTCTGGCAAAAGGCGAAGTGACAGCGAAACTGACACTGGACGTCACAGGCGCATCCAAGTCGGCGGTTGAAGCTGTCGAGAAAGCTGGCGGTTCTGTTACCGTCAAGACAGCAGCTGCTGCTGAATAATGGGTTGTGAGCAGCGGCAACGCTGCTTACATCTCTGACCAGTTTTCCCGACGCCGTCCGAGCTGGAAAGCGCTCAGGGCGGCGTCTGTCCGAGAGAGAGACCCGAAATGGCATCTGCTGTTGAACAAATGGCCGCGAACACAAGCTGGGCGGCCCTTGGCAAAGCCACAGACCTTCGCAACCGTATTCTTTTTACCCTTGGCCTGTTGATCGTTTACCGTCTGGGCACGTTTATTCCCGTTCCAGGTATTGATGGCGCCGCGCTGCGCGAATTCGTCGATCAGGCAGGGCAGGGTATTGCTGGCATGGTCAGCATGTTTACTGGCGGCGCTCTGGGCCGTATGGGCATCTTCGCCCTTGGCATCATGCCTTACATTTCGGCCTCGATTATCGTCCAGCTTCTGACAGCGATGGTTCCTGCACTGGAACAGCTGAAGAAAGAGGGCGAACAGGGTCGTAAGAAAATCAACCAATACACCCGCCTTGGCACTGTCGTTCTGGCGACGTTCCAAGCCTATGGTCTGGCCGTCAGCATCGAAGCTGGCGATCTGGCCACAGATCCGGGCCTGTATTTCCGTGCAGCCACAGTGATCACGCTGGTTGGTGGTACGATGTTCCTGATGTGGCTGGGTGAGCAGATCACCAACCGTGGCATCGGTAACGGTATTTCTCTGATCATCTTCGTGGGTATCATCGCCGAAGTTCCTGCCGCTCTGGCACAGTTCTTTGCATCGGGCCGTTCCGGCGCGATCAGCCCTGCTGTGATCATCGGTGTGATCGTGATGGTGATCGCCGTGATTACCTTTGTGGTCTTCATGGAGCGCGCCCTGCGTAAAATCACCATTCAGTATCCCCGTCGTCAGGTGGGCATGCGTATGACCGAGGCGCAGAATTCGCACCTGCCGGTCAAGGTGAACCCCGCCGGTGTTATCCCTGCGATCTTTGCGTCAACGCTGCTGATGTTGCCTGTGACGATCTCGACCTTCTCCGGTTCGGACACCGGTCCTGTCATGTCGACGATCCTTGCGTACTTCGGCCCTGGACAGCCGCTCTATCTGCTGTTCTTCGCTGCGATGATCATCTTCTTTGCGTATTTCTATACCTTCAACGTTTCGTTCAAGCCGGACGAAGTTGCCGAGAACCTGAAAAACCAGAACGGTTTTGTTCCCGGTATCCGCCCAGGCAAGAAGACGTCCGAGTATCTGGAATACGTTGTGAACCGCGTTCTGGTTCTGGGCTCTGGTTACCTTGCTCTGGTCTGCCTGCTGCCGGAAATCATCCGGAATGAATTCGCAATTCCGTTCTATTTTGGTGGTACTTCGGTGCTGATCGTTGTCAGCGTCACCATGGACACCATTCAGCAGGTGCAAAGCCATCTTCTGGCGCACCAATACGAAGGTCTTATTCAGAAATCGCAACTGCGCGGTAAGGGTAAGGCTCGCAAGAAAAGGGGAGGCCCCGCACGCCGATGAATATTATCCTACTTGGACCGCCAGGAGCGGGTAAGGGAACACAAGCTCAACATCTGGTCGAAACCCGCAACATGGTTCAGCTGTCCACAGGTGACATGCTGCGTGAAGCGAAAACCAGCGGCACAGAAATGGGCAAGCGCGTGGCCGAGGTCATGGACAAGGGTGAACTGGTCACAGACGAGATCGTGATCGGCCTGATCCGCGAAAAGCTGGAAACCGTAGAAGCATCCGGTTTCATCTTTGACGGCTTCCCGCGCACATTGGCTCAGGCCGATGCTCTGGCCCAGTTGTTGGAGGAAACTGGTCAGACGCTTGATAAAGTTGTCGAGCTGCAAGTGGATGACAAAGTGCTGGTCGACCGTATCGTCAACCGCGCCAAAGAGGCGGCCGCTGCTGGTCAGCCCGTTCGCGCAGACGATAACGAAGAAAGCCTGAAGATTCGTCTGATGGAATACTACCGCAAGACATCGCCGCTGATCGGCTACTACTATGCCAAAGGTCAGCTGAACGGTGTTGATGGTCTGGGTACGATCGACGCTGTTCGCGATGATATCGCGAAGGTTCTGGATAACTAATCGTCCAAACAGTAGGGGCTTCTGCCCTTGGGCAAAGAATTGGAAACGTCGCGAAGACCACCGCGGCGTTTCAACTTTTAAGAAATATAGGGGCAGTTGACGCTCTGGGTCTTGACGCTTTGGTCAAATCCCCGTACCCGTCGCCATCTCTATGAGAATCGCCTTGCCATAAGTCCGTCCGGATAAATGGCAGATCACCTGATCAGCCGCCGCCCACCGGGCACCCAGCCTTGGGCGGTTTGTTGTGAAAAAAGGTTCTGGAAATACGGAACCGCAACCGAAGAGGAATACCACGTGGCACGTATTGCCGGCGTAAACATCCCGACAAACAAGCGAGTGCCGATCGCACTTACTTATATCACAGGTATCGGCCACACATCGGCTGAAGCCATCTGCGAAGCTGTAGGCATCGAACGCGCACGTCGCGTTAACGAACTGTCCGACGCAGAAGTTCTGGCCATCCGTGAGCACATCGATGCGAACTTCACCGTTGAAGGTGACCTGCGTCGTGAAGTTCAGATGAACATCAAGCGTCTGATGGACCTTGGCTGCTACCGTGGCCTGCGTCATCGCCGCAACCTCCCCGTACGCGGTCAGCGTACACACACCAACGCGCGTACGCGTAAAGGTCCGGCGAAAGCAATCGCTGGCAAGAAGAAGTAAGGGAGGTCTCAGCACATGGCACGTGATACCCGTCGTGGGGGCAAGAAAAAGGTCTCCAAGAATATCGCAGCTGGCGTTGCACACGTAAACTCCAGCTTCAACAACACCAAGATCCTGATCTCTGACGTGCAGGGCAACGCCATTTCGTGGTCGTCTGCCGGCACAATGGGCTTCAAAGGTTCGCGTAAATCCACTCCTTACGCTGCTCAGCTGGCAGCCGAGGATGCAGGCCGCAAGGCGCAGGAACACGGCGTGAAAACTCTGGAAGTCGAGGTTCAGGGCCCCGGTTCTGGCCGTGAATCCGCGCTGCGCGCACTGGCTGCTGTTGGCTTCAACATCACGTCGATCCGCGACGTGACACCGATCGCTCACAACGGCTGCCGCCCGCCGAAGCGTCGCCGGGTCTAATCCGGACACTATTTCAAGGGGCCGTGCCTTTGGGCGCGGTCCCATTTCGCTTTTTTTAACCTCGGGCGTCTCCGGCCTTAAGGACATGGGGCCGAGACAGGAATGGAGGTCTACATGATCCATAAGAATTGGGCAGAACTGATCAAGCCGACACAGCTTGACGTGCGTCCGGGCAACGACCCGACCCGCTCAGCAACTCTGATCGCCGAACCGCTGGAACGCGGCTTCGGTCTGACACTGGGCAACGCACTGCGTCGCGTCCTGCTGTCGAGCCTTCAGGGTGCGGCTATCACAAGCGTACAGATCGACAACGTCCTGCACGAGTTCTCCTCGGTTGCCGGTGTTCGTGAAGATGTCACCGACATCGTTCTGAACCTCAAAGGCGTCGCGATCCGTATGGAAGTCGAAGGCCCCAAGCGCCTGTCGATTTCGGCCAAAGGTCCGGGTGTTGTCACAGCTGGTGACATCGCTGAATCCAACGGCATCGAAGTTCTGAACAAAGACCACGTGATCTGCCACCTCGATGATGGCGCAGACTTCTTCGTGGAACTGACAGTTAACACCGGTAAGGGCTATGTCTCTGCAGACAAGAACAAACCCGAAGATGCGCCCATCGGCATGATTCCGATCGACGCGATCTATTCGCCGGTCAAAAAGGTTGCTTACGACGTTCAGCCGACCCGTGAAGGTCAGGTTCTGGACTATGACAAGCTGACCATGAAAATCGAAACAGACGGTTCTGTGACGCCTGAGGATGCCATCGCATTCGCAGCGCGTATCCTTCAGGACCAGCTGTCGATCTTCGTCAACTTCGACGAACCCGAAGCAGCTGGCCGTCAGGACGAAGACGATGGTCTCGAGTTCAACCCGCTTCTGCTCAAGAAAGTGGACGAACTGGAACTGTCCGTACGTTCGGCGAACTGCCTCAAGAACGACAACATCGTCTACATCGGCGATCTTATCCAGAAGACAGAAGCAGAAATGCTGCGCACGCCGAACTTCGGCCGCAAGTCGCTGAACGAGATCAAAGAAGTTCTGTCCGGTATGGGTCTGCACCTTGGCATGGATGTCGAGGACTGGCCGCCAGACAACATCGAAGACCTGTCCAAGAAGATGGAAGACAACTTCTAAGACAGTCTAATCAGTGGGGCAGGGAAACCTGCCCTGCACCCCGGGCACCCGCCCCAAGGAGAGGGTGAGACACGCATCTTACCCCTGACAAAGCATAAGCATTAGGAGACTAAAACATGCGTCACGCAAAAGGTTACCGCCGCCTGAACCGTACCCACGAACACCGCAAGGCACTGTGGGCAAACATGGCTGGCTCGCTCATCGAACATGAGCAGATCAAAACAACTCTGCCGAAGGCAAAAGAACTCAAGCGCGTCATCGACAAGCTGATCACACTGGGCAAGCGCGGCGATCTGCACGCGCGCCGTCAGGCAGCGGCTCAGCTGAAGCAGGACATGCACGTTGCGAAACTGTTCGACGTGCTTGGCCCCCGCTACGCAGAGCGTCAGGGCGGCTACTGCCGCGTTCTGAAAGCTGGCTTCCGCTACGGTGACATGGCGCCCATGGCGATCATCGAACTGGTCGACCGTGACGTCGACGCGAAAGGCGCAGCAGACAAAGCACGCGTCGCAGCAGAAGAAGCAGCGGCAGAAGCCGAAGCATAAGAATTCGGCCCTTACCGGCCAATCTGAAACCCCCGTCGAATTTCGGCGGGGGTTTTTGCTTTCTTAGATTGCCTTTTGTCAAGGGATTGGTAGGGGAATGGCAGAATTCCAAAACCATCTGGTGTCTGAATGAAAACTCCTGTTTCCGTATTCGACCTTCAAGGCATGGCATTCGGGATTGGCATGGCCAGTCTTGGCGTTGTGTTCCTGAAGGCGGCTGGGTTGGTGACGGGGCAGACGGCAGGGATTGCTTTGTTGTTGTCCTACGTTTTGCCCTACAGTTTCGGCCCGATCTTTTTCACACTCGGTATCCCGTTTCTGGTTCTTGCGTGGTTGAAGCGCAGTCGTACGTTTGCCATCCGTACGGTCGTGGCCGTGGCCGGCATTTCGGCTTTGTCGCAGTATCTGGCGACGATCCTGAAATTCGAAGACCTAAGTCTTGCCGTTGCGGCGATTGCGGGCGGTGCTTGTAGTGGTGTCGGATTGGTCGCGATCTTCCGCCATAACGCCTCGGCCGGTGGGATGACGATTGTCGGCATCATGATCGAACAGAAGACCGGCTTCAAAGCGGGCTGGTTCCAGCTAGCAGTAGATGCACTGGTCTTTCTGGCAGCCGCCTTTGTTCTGTCACCAGCGCAGTTGGGCTACTCGTTTCTTGGAGCGTTGATCACCAATATGGCTATTGTCTGGAACTTCGACGTTGAACAAAGCGGGACAGGGCGTCCGGGCTATGGGCGGTCTTCCAAGAAAGATGCGTAGTGGGGGATAGCGAGTTTCTCGCCATGTCGCGCTGACTCCTGTCAAGTCGGCGGGCGTCTAAGTTTCGGAGTTTTTCCAAATGTGCTTATCGTCCGAAATCGCCTGAGCCACACCAATAAGCTTGGCGCGAATTGTGTCAGTAATCTCTTGGGGCCCGATTTGCATTTCTTGTGATTGGACGAGGAAGAGATAGTCGGCGACGTCAGCGACGCTACAATTATTCTTCAACATTTGCGCAGCGTTATAAAGATACCTGTCGTACTCGTCTTCATAGGGCTCACCTTTCCAGCCCCCGGTCACGCCCAATAACCCGATTGGGTCCCAATGAGACCAGCCGATTTCTCTAAGGCGGTCGAAGTCAACATCGGGATGGGCGATTTTCATGCTTCACGTTGTCATTATCGCAGCCATTGAAGTCAACCATTCGTCATGTAGTTTGGTCACTATCCGGGCTTTCTGTGGACCGAACACCAGTGACAGCATTCATGTTCGTTCTGCTGCGACGGCAGCTTTTTGAGGCTCAAATGCCAAAACTATGTGTAGCCCGCACGTCAGACAGAAAATTTAGCCAAAGCGCATTTTTCCTGTCGACAGTCAAAATCTTTGTCGCTAGCCTTTGCCACATGACACAGACCTACGCAGCATTTTGGTATTTTTATGCACCGAGCCATAAGGCGGCGGCAGGGGTTTGTGCGTTCTGACAAAACGTTAAAACAAGATACCACACCGAACCGCCCTCACCGGCGGTTTTTTTGTGTCCGTCGGGGGCCTGAAAAGGATCACCACCATGACCACCCAAGACCTACGGATCACAAAGATGCAGCAACTGATTTCCCCCGAGGAACTGGCCCGACGACATCCCGTCTCGGACGCCGCCGCGCAAACAGTGCGGGCAGGGCGCGAGGCTATTCAGAACATTCTGAAAGGCAATGATGACCGTCTGATATCGATTGTCGGACCCTGTTCGATCCACGATCCCGTTGCCGCCATCGAATACGCGCGCCTGTTGTTGGAACTGCGCGAGGAAACAAAAGGCGAGCTTGAGGTGGTCATGCGCGTCTATTTCGAAAAGCCGCGCACCATTGCGGGCTGGAAGGGCATGATCAACGATCCGGGTCTGGATGGCAGCTTCCGCATTAACGAAGGTCTTGAAACCGCGCGGACGCTTCTGTTGCAGATCAACGAAATGGGCCTGCCGGTAGCGACCGAGTTTTTGGATACCACCGTGCCGCAATACATTGCGGATCTTGTGTCTTGGGCGGCAATCGGGGCGCGGACGACAGAAAGCCAGATCCACCGCGAAATGGCGTCGGGTCTGTCCTGTCCGGTGGGCTTCAAGAACGGCACGCGCGGCAATGCCCAGATCGCTATTGACGCGGTGCGTTCGGCGGCGGGTCAGCACCATTTCATGGGCACAACAGCCAGCGGCCAAGCGGCGATTGTGTCGACCAGCGGCAATGAAGACTGCCACGTGATCCTGCGCGGTGGTGGCGGTGCGACCAACTTTGATGCGGCTTCGGTCGATGCGGTCTGCATTGCCTGCGAACGCGACGGCGTGCGTCCTCAGGTCATGATCGACGCAAGCCACGCCAACAGCGGCAAAGACCCGGCGCGCCAGCCTGCGGTGCTTCATGAAATCGGGACGCAGATCGCCGATGGGGATCATCGCATCACCGGCGTCATGGTGGAAAGCCATCTGGTCGGCGGCGCGCAAAAGCTGGGCAAGACGCCCTTGGTCTATGGTCAGTCGATCACGGACGGATGCCTAGGCTGGGCCGAAACCGAGGCGGCCATGCGCAAGCTGGCGCACACAGTCGCGTTGCGCCGTGACGCGGGCCTAAGCCTCGCGAGTTAATCAGTTCCCTCCCAAGGGGCCGTTTGTGGCCAGAGATGGTTGCAAATGGCCCCCGTGGCCCGCATATCCTGTGACAACGTTTCAGGAGGGCCCATGATCCGCATTCTTTTGGCTCTGGTATTGATGTTGCCGGTCGCTGTTCAGGCTGACACGCGCATTCCCGCATCCAAGTCCGAAATCTCTCTGTCATTCGCGCCATTGGTGAAACAGGCGGCCCCTGCGGTCGTGAACATCTATGCGTCGCGCGTGGTGGAACAGCGGTCGCCTTTTGCGGATGATCCGTTCTTTGGCAATTTCTTCCGTGATTTCGCGGCACCGCGCCCGCGGGTGCAGAACTCGCTTGGCTCTGGTGTGATCCTGTCGCCAGACGGCATCATGGTGTCGAACTACCACGTGGTGGGGCAGGCGACGGATATTCGCGTGGTGCTGAACACGCGCGAAGAATACGCCGCCCGTGTCTTGCTGGCGGATGAGGAATCCGACATCGCGATCCTGAAGCTGGACGGGGCGCGTGATATGCCGTTTCTTCGGTTCCGTGACAGCGACACGGTCGAGGTGGGCGAACTTGTGCTGGCCATCGGAAACCCCTTTGGTGTTGGCCAAACGGTCAGCAGTGGCATTGTGTCCGGCCTTGCGCGGTCAGGCACGGCCACGGGCAACGCGCGGGGGTATTTCATTCAGACAGATGCGCCGATCAATCCCGGCAATTCGGGTGGTGCGCTGATTGATATCAACGGTGATTTGATCGGGGTGAATACCTCGATCCTGACACGGTCGGGCGGATCGAACGGCATTGGCTTTGCCATTCCGTCAGCCTTGGTTGAACAGTTTGTCAAACAGGCGACATCAGGCGAACAGCGTTTCCAGCGTCCTTGGGCCGGTCTGACAGGGCAATCGGTGGATGCGGATATTTCCGAAAGTCTGGGTCGCGCCGCGCCTCAGGGTATTCTGATTTCTGCCATCCACCCCGCCAGCCCGTTTCTAGAGGCAGGGCTGCGTGTAGGCGACGTGATCCTTCAGGTCGACCGTCAGCCGGTGAACACACCGGCCGAGATGATCTATCGGATGAGCGTGAAGGGCATCGGCGAAACCGCGCGCGTCCAGATCGCGCGGCAGGGGAAAACCAAAGCACTGAAGGTCAATCTGATCGCACCGCCGGACAGCCCCGCGCGGAATACGAAAACCCTTGGCGGGAACGACGTGCTGCCGGGGCTGACCGTTGCGCGGATCAATCCCGCGGTGATCGAAGAACTGGGGCTGCCTGTGAACAGCGAAGGTATCGTGGTGCTTGATCCCGGTCGCTGGGGCGCGCGTGCGGGTCTTCGGGCAGGCGACATCATCACGGAAATTAATGGGCGGGTGATCGAACGGCCGGCGCAGGTGGCGCGAGCCTTGGCCAAAGCTGCACCGCGTATCGCGATCACCGCCATTCGCGGGTCCCAACGTATCCAGCTTAGGTTCCGCGCGTGATTTATGGCTGATCTGTTCGATAGCCCGTCCCAATCCGGTGACATGCCCGAAGGCCCCGCGCATCGCCCGCTGGCGGATGTCTTGCGGCCTGCCAGCCTGTCCGAAGTTATTGGTCAGCACCAGGTGCTTGGCCCCGAAGGATCGCTGCGCGTCATGCTGGATGCGGGCGCATTGGGCTCGATCATATTCTGGGGGCCGCCGGGCGTCGGGAAGACGACGATCGCACGTTTGCTGGCGCAGGAAACTGATCTGCATTTCGTCCAGATCAGCGCGATCTTCACCGGTGTTCCTGACCTGCGCAAAGTGTTTGAGGCCGCCAAGCAGCGGCGCAAGATCGGGCAGGGCACGTTGCTGTTCGTGGACGAAATCCACCGCTTCAACAAAGCCCAGCAGGACAGCTTTCTGCCCCACATGGAAGACGGCACCATCCTGTTGGTGGGCGCGACCACGGAAAACCCGTCGTTCGAACTGAACGCGGCGGTTCTAAGCCGGTCGCAGGTGATGGTGCTGGAACGCCTGTCGCCAGACGAGCTGGAACTGATGGCGCAGCGGGCCGAGGCCGTGTTGGAGCGCGAATTGCCCCTGATCCCGTCGGCACGGGCGGCTTTGATCGAAATGGCCGATGGTGATGGCCGCGCATTCCTGAACCTTGTTGAACAGGCGATGGCGTGGCGCGTCGCCAAACCGCTTGAGATCGAAGACCTGCGCGCGCGTCTGATGCGGCGGGCGGCGAACTACGACAAATCCGGCGACGGGCATTATAATCTGATCTCGGCCCTGCACAAATCAGTGCGCGGGTCCGATCCGGATGCGGCGCTTTATTGGTTTTCGCGCATGCTGGAAGGCGGTGAAGACCCGCGTTTTCTGGCGCGTCGCCTGACGCGTATGGCAGTGGAAGATATCGGTCTGGCCGATCCGCAGGCGCAGGCGTTTTGTCTGCAAAGCTGGCAGACCTACGAACGCCTTGGCAGCCCCGAGGGCGAGTTGGCCCTGTCACAGGCGGTGATCTATCTGGCTTTGGCGCCCAAATCGAACGCCAACTACGTGGCCTATAAAGCCGCGCGTCGTCTGGCTGCTTCGTCGGGGTCCGCCCCGCCGCCCAAGCATATCCTGAACGCGCCCACATCCTTGATGAAGGATCAGGGCTATGGCGACGGATATGCCTATGACCACGATCAGGAAGACGCGTTTTCGGGCCAGAATTACTTCCCTGACGGGATGAAGCGGCCCGAATTCTACGCGCCGGTCGAGCGCGGGTTCGAGCGCGACCTAAAAAAACGGGTCGAGTATTTCGCCAAGCTGCGGAGAGAGCGTCAGCGCTGAACGCGGTTGCCGTTCACCCAGACGTCCCGCACCGCGCGGTCATCGGCCATCATGATGGAGGCAAAGACCTCTTCCCACGCATCGCTGGCGCGGTCGGCGCGTTGTGCGATGGCCTCGGTCGAGGATAGGTTCAGGACGCAAAGATCGGCCTCGTACCCCTTGGCGACGCGCCCGATTTTGTTGTCGAGTTTCAGCGCCCGTGCCGACCCTGCCGTGGCGAGCCACATCAGTTCTGCAGGATGCAAGGGGCGTCCGCGCAGTTGTCCGATCTCATAAGCCGCCGCCATTGTACGCAGCATGGAAAACGAGGATCCACCGCCGGTGTCCGTGGCCAAACCAACGCGCACGCGCGATGTCAGGCCGTCCATGTCGAACAGCCCCGAGCCGATGAAGGTGTTTGATGTCGGGCAGTGGATCAGGGCGGCGTTGACCTCGGACAGCCTGTCGATCTCGCGCGGTTCCAGATGGATCGCATGGCCATAAAGCCCATTTTCCCCCAACAGGCCGGTTTGTTCATAGGTGTCCAGATAATCCCGCGCTTCGGGGAACAGGGATTTGACCCACGCGATTTCATCGGTCTGTTCCGATAGGTGCGTTTGCATCAGACAATCGGGCCGCTCGGCCCAAAGCCCGCCAAGCGTATGCAGTTGTTCCGGCGTCGACGTCGGCGAAAAGCGGGGTGTGATGACGTAGGAAAGACGATCCACGCCATGCCAGCGATCCAGCAGGGCTTTGCTATCGTCGTAGGCGGATTTCGCTGTGTCCCGCAGGCCTTCGGGCGCGTTGCGGTCCATACAGGTTTTGCCGGTTAAGGCACGCAGGCCGCGTGTTTGTGCCTCGGTGAAAAAGGCATCCACACTGGTCGGGTGCACGGTGCCAAATGAACAAACAGTTGTGGTGCCATTGGCCAGCGTCAGATCGAAATACCGCGCGGCGATCATCGCGGCGTAGTCCGGATCGCCAAAGCGCATTTCTTCGGGGAAGGTGTAGCTGTTCAACCAGTCGATCAGCCGTTTGCCCCAGCTGGCAATGATGGAGGTTTGCGGAAAATGTACGTGCGCATCGACGAAACCGGGGCAGATCAGGTCATTGCCGTAGTCTGTGATATCGTCGTTTGGATAAGCCGCGCGCAGGGCTGCGGCATCGCCTGTTTCCGCGATCAGACCGTTGACAATACGCACTGCGCCATCGGTGCGGATCGTGACCGCATCAAGACCGTCCTGAAACGGATCGCCCGAAATTTCCAAGATACGGCCCAAAAGCAAAGCCATGCCCGCCACCCTTTCTGCGCACCAGCAAAATTTTCGCCGACACCTGTTTCTTTCCAGAGACCTGCCATATGGTCCCCGCGCGTAGGTACGCAATCTAAACGTTACGGAAGCGCGCGAAAGGGGCTGTATGACCGAAGATCAGGTAGAAACCGCTGCTGAAACCGTTTCCGAGGAAGACGACAACTACGTTCTTTCCCCGAAAACCGTGGCCGCGATTCTCTATGCGGTGGATGTGCAGGATCGGGAACGGCTGATCGAGTTGATGGAGCCGCTGCATGCGGCGGACATCGCCGACATGCTGGAGCAGATCAACGCGTTCGACCGACTGCGCCTGATCAAGCTTTATGATCGCGAATTCGACGGCGAAATCCTTTCGGAACTGGATGAAAGCATCCGGGAAGAAGTGATCAGCATCCTGAACCCCGAAGTTCTTGCCGACGCGGTGCGGGAACTGGATTCGGATGACGTTGTCGACCTTCTGGAAGACCTTGAAGAAGGCGACCGCGAAGCCATTCTTGATGTGCTCGAAGACAGCGACAGGATCGCGGTTCAGCAGTCGCTGACGTACCCAGAATATTCTGCCGGTCGTCTGATGCAGCGCGAAGTCGTCATGGCGCCCGAGCATTGGAACGTGGGCGAGGCGATTGATTACCTGCGTGATCAGGATGATCTGCCGGACCAGTTCTATCACATCATCATGGTGGACCCGCGCCTGCGCCCCGTAGGCAAGATCGCCTTGGGCAAACTAATGGCGTCACGGCGCGAGGTTTTGCTGGACTCGATCAAGGACGACAGTTTTCACGTCATTCCGGTGACACGGGACGAAGGCGACGTGGCCTATGCGTTCAACCAGTACCATCTTATCTCGGCCCCCGTTGTGGATGAAACCGAACGTCTTGTCGGTGTGATTACCATCGACGACGCGATGGCGGTTCTGGATGAGGAACACGAAGAAGACATTCTGCGCCTTGCGGGTGTTGGCGAAGAAAGCTCTTTGTCCGACACGATCATCGAGACGACCAAGAAACGTATTCCTTGGCTGGTGGTGAACCTTGGCACAGCGGCTTTGGCTGCGACCGTGATTGCGCAGTTCGAAGATACGATTGCAGCCTTGGTTGCGTTGGCGGTCTTGATGCCGATCGTGGCGTCCATGGGCGGCAACGCCGGTACGCAATCTTTGACCGTTGCGGTGCGCGCGCTTGCGACGCGCGACTTGACCGGATCGAACGCGTTTCGGGTTATTCGGCGTGAAATGTTCGTGGGCCTGTTGAACGGGCTGATACTGGCCGTGCCTTTGGCGATGGTGACAGCGCTCTTGTTCGGCTCGCCCTTGTTGGGCTTCGTGATTGGCGTGGCGCTGATCATCAACCTGTTTGTGGCGGCCTTGTCTGGTGTGGGCATACCCATTTTGCTTGAGAAGCTGGGTGTTGACCCCGCCTTGGCATCGGGTGTCTTCGTGACAACTGTAACCGACGTGATCGGCTTCTTTGCCTTCCTCGGTCTTGCAACGGTGATCCTGCTATGACGACTGATCCAAAGGCCGTCGCGCGGAAGGCCGGTTTTGCACGGCGTAAGGCGGCGTTTGATGCCCAAGGTCCCGGTGCGGCCGGTAAGCTGTCCGAGTTTCTGGCAGGCTATCGCGGTGTGCCGATTGCCGGCTATATGCCCATCCGGACCGAGATCGACCCGCTTCCCGCCATGTCCGAAGCCAGCGCACATGGCCCTGTCGGTGTGCCTGTCATCAAGGCGGCTGATACGCCCTTGGACTTTGCGCAATGGGATCCCGATTGCGCCATGGAGACGGGGGCGTTCGGTGCCTATGTACCGGTAGAAAAGGTCTGGATCAGACCAGAGATCGTGATTGTCCCGCTGGTGGCCTTCAGCCGTGAAGGCGGGCGTATGGGGTATGGCGGCGGGTTCTATGACCGGACGCTCGAGCTGCTTCGCGCAAAGGGGCCGGTTCTGGCAGTTGGCTTTGCCTTCAATGCGCAGGAAGATCCTGATCTGCCGCTTGAGCCGACGGATCAGCCACTGGATCTGATCATCACCGAAAGCGATGTTCTGTCCTGCAAACCATAGCGCACGAAAAAGGGGGCCGCAGCCCCCTGAATTCTGTTTGCAGTGATCAGAGCTATCAGCCCATCGACAGGCTTGCTGCGCTTTCGGGCAGTTCCTGGTCAAAGCAGCGCTGGTAGAATTCGGCGACTGTCTGGCGCTCAAGCTCGTCACATTTGTTCAGGAACGACAGGCGGAACGCATAACCGATGTCGTTGAAGATCGTCGCGTTCTGCGCCCATGCGATCACGGTACGGGGCGACATAACGGTCGACAGATCACCGTTCATGAAGGCGGTCCGTGTGAGTTCCGCAACCGTCACCATCTGACGCACAGTCTTGCGGCCCTTGTCGGTGTCATAGCTGGGGTTCTTGGCGACGATGATATCAACCTCGGCATCCAGCGGCAGATAGTTCAGCGTGGCGACCAGAGACCAACGGTCCATCTGACCTTGGTTGATCTGCTGTGTGCCGTGGTAGAGGCCGGTTGTATCGCCCAGACCAACAGTGTTCGCTGTCGCGAAGATCCGGAAGAACGGGTGTGGGGTAATCACCTGGTTCTGGTCCAGAAGCGTCAGCTTGCCGTCAACTTCCAGAACACGCTGGATCACGAACATAACGTCGGCGCGGCCAGCGTCGTATTCGTCGAACACGATCGCTGTCGGGTTGCGCAGCGCCCACGGCAGAATGCCTTCCTGGAACTCGGTTGTCTGCTTGCCGTCAACCAGACGGATCGCGTCCTTACCGATCAGGTCGATACGGCTGATGTGGCTATCAAGGTTCACACGCACACAAGGCCAGTTCAGACGTGCGGCAACCTGTTCGATGTGCGTGGACTTACCTGTGCCGTGATAACCCTGGATCATCACACGGCGGTTGTAGGCAAAGCCCGCCAGAATGGCCAATGTGGTGTCGTGGTCGAAGCGATAGGTCGAATCCAGATCCGGAACTCGGTCTGTGCGCTCGGGGAAACCATGGACAACCATGTCAGAGTCGATGCCGAACACATCGCGGACCGAGATCTGCTCTGTCGGTTTAGCGTTGATGTCGATCGAACCGTCCGCCATAGTCATAGTGTCCTTCGTTTGAAATGGGCTTTTGTTGGTCATGTGGTGCAACATATCTCGCGCGGGGGCAAGGGCCACAACGCCCGTCTAAACCTGCAGGGGGCCTTTATCCAGACTCTTCCGGCATAATGCGAGCGCGGCAAATTAACTCTGATGACACCACAACAAGAAATCGAGAATTTGCTGTCTAAAATAGCGCTGGGCGACCGGAACGCGTTTTCTTTGCTCTATGACCGGACGTCCGCGAAACTATTTTCGGTGTGTCTACGTGTGTTAAAAGACCGGACCGAAGCGGAAGAGGCCCTTCAAGAGGCGTTTCTTCGCATTTGGCACCGGGCCAATATGTACCGGACGAACGGATATTCACCAATGACATGGCTGATCACCCTGACCAGAAATATTGCGATTGATCGCTATCGTAAGGCGGGGCCTAAGGCGTCTGAAAAGCTGGATCTGGCCGAGGTGGTTGCAGACGACCGGCCTGGCCCGGAAGCGCAGGTGGTTGCCTCTGGTGAACGTGCGCGGCTTGAAATGTGTTTGAAAGAACTTCCAGCGGATCGCGCGGTTCTGATCGAACGCGCATATCTGGACGGCGACACCTATCAGCAATTGTCCGATGCCACAGGCGTTAAGCTGAATACGATCCGCACATGGTTGCGTCGAAGTCTTCAGCAATTGCGGGAGTGTCTGGTTCAATGACAGATCCTGAAAACACGTCCGGAGGCGCGACACCCGATAGCGTTCTAGCTGCGGAATATGTGCTAGGGCTGCTTGGCCCCGAAGAGCTTGAGGCGTTCGAGGCACGGCTGGACACCGAAGAAGACCTGGTGATCGAAGTGGCGCGCTGGGCGGACCATTTCGCCGCGATGGTCGATCGTCTGCCCGAGGCCACGCCGCCGGGCCGGGTAAAGCGCGCCATTGATACGCGGCTCTTTGGCGAAGACGAACGCAAGTCACTGTTCGGCTGGCTGTGGCCTTATGCGGTAGGGGGCATTGCGGCTGCGATGCTGGCCTTTGTCGCAATCGACACCGGACTGGTTGAGATGCCGGGGCAGGTGGCTGACGGGCCTGTTTATCGTGCCGATCTTGAACCCGCCGATCCGGTCGCTGCCAATATCAGCCTGAGTGCTGTGTTTGATGCCGGACGCGGCGTTCTGGAAGTTGCGCAGGTGCAGGGGCTGGCTCCCGATGGACGCGATCACGAACTGTGGCTGATAGTCGGAGAAAATGCGCCAGTATCGTTGGGCGTCCTGCCAGACGACGGCGTTGCTTTGATTTCGTGGCCTGATGCCTTGCCCAGGGACGTCGATGGTGCGTTGTTCGCCGTGTCCGAAGAACCGGACGGCGGTTCGCAAACAGGCGCGCCGACAGGCCCGATCCGCGCTGTGGGTTCAATCACGCTCTCGTGAACGAAAATCTGAAAAAAACCTGAAACTCCTTTCTGTCTTCCTCGTGGCTAAGGGCATCACGGCGACAATCGCCGGATCGAATTTTAGGAGGAAGACCTATGTCTATGAAAATGCTGACAGCCACAATTGTCGCAACAACCCTGTCCACAGCGGCCTTTGCAGAAAGCCACGCGCAAACAGGTAACCCGATGGTTGGCGGTGCTGCGATGTTCCCCGAAAAGAACATCGTTGAAAACGCTGTGAACTCGGCAGATCACGAAACGCTTGTTGCTGCTGTTAAACAGGCCGGTCTTGTCGACACGCTGATGAGCCCCGGACCGTTCACGGTTTTCGCCCCGACCGACGCAGCCTTTGATAAGATTTCCGACGAAAGCCTGTCGCAGCTGATGATGGACCAGAACAAGGCGCAACTGACGCAAATTCTGACCTGCCACGTGGTTGCGGCCAACGCGATGTCCGATGCGATTGCGGGTATGATCGCAGACGACAACGGCATGCACGCGGTTCAAACCGTGGGTGGCTGTGTTCTGCAGGCAAAAATGGCCGGTGGAAAGATTACCCTGACCGATGAGCAGGGCCGTGTTGCGAACGTGACGATTGCAGACGTGAAACAATCCAATGGTGTGATCCACGTGATTGATCGGGTTCTGCTTCCGGCTATGTAATTAACATAGCCTGAAGGCATGGCCCGCCCAGAGTCCCCCTATTTCAGGGGCGGGTCATGCCGCTTTTACCGGGAGAATACAGATGAACAGACGTCATTTCACGATCGCAGGTTTGGCTGCATTCGGCATGGGCGCGTCACGCGCTTCTGCTGCAGAGGGAAGTTTTGAAATCACGCGGACCAAGGCTCAGTGGAAAGCGATGCTGTCGCCCTTGGAATACAAAGTCATGCGACAGGAGGGGACCGAACGCGCGTTTACTTCGCCACTCAACGATAACAAAGCGGCAGGCACCTACATCTGCCGCGGCTGCGACCTGCCGCTGTATTCATCCGAACATAAATTCGACAGTGGCACAGGGTGGCCGAGCTTTTACCAACCGGTACGCGGGGGCGCGATCGGAACCAAGGCGGACAGATCGCTGTTTATAACGCGGACTGAATGCCATTGCAGCCGCTGCGGGTCGCACTTGGGGCATATCTTTGATGACGGTCCCAAACCGACCGGTAAGCGGCACTGCATCAACGGGGTATCGCTGAAATTTGTCGCGGCTTGACCCCTGAAAGGCGCGATACAGCGTTTGCTACAATAAAAGGCACGGTGGTCTCCACCGTGCTTTTTTATGCGTGAAGTTTCCCAAACACTCCGCAAAACGCGATAACTGCGGCAAAATGATACCGTTTCAGCAATATTCCCACTTTTTGAATGCTTGCTGCATTCCCATCATTACCCTAGTACGAGCCCACAGAGACGGAGGCCGCCCTAGTGCTTGATATACCCCACGTTCGTTCTGTTTTGGCGGAACACTATGATCTGACACCTTCGCCCGAGTTGGCAGAAGAGATGAAAGATATCTACGACAAGATGGATCGCGTCGTATCGCCGGCTGACTGGGCGATTTACGCGCCATACGTCAAAGCCATCAACGAACTGAAGAAAAAGCGTAACGCGGTTATTCTGGGCCATAACTATATGACGCCCGAGATTTTCCACGCGGTGTCCGATTTCGTGGGCGACAGCCTGCAACTGGCAATGAAGGCAACCGAGGTCGATGCCGATGTGATCGTGCAGGCCGGTGTGCATTTCATGGCCGAGACTTCCAAAATCCTCAGTCCCGAGAAAATCGTGCTGATGCCGGATATGGAAGCGGGCTGTTCGCTGGCCGAAAGCATTACCGCTGAAGGCGTTGAAGAAATGCGCGCCAAATACCCCGGCGCGCCCGTTGTGTCTTACGTGAACACCACGGCCGAGGTGAAAGCCGCGTCCGATATTTGCTGTACCTCTGCCAATGCGGTGCAGATCGTTGATGCGATGGACAGCGATACCGTCATCATGACGCCGGACCAGTTTCTGGCGCAGAACGTGGCGAACCAATCCAAGAAGAAGGTCGTCTACTGGCCGGGGTCCTGCATCGTGCATGAACTCTATACAGCCGACGATCTGCGCGCCTACCGCGAGATGGATCCGGAAGTTAAGATCATCGCCCATCCGGAATGTACGCCGGACGTTGTGGCGGAATCCGATTTCACCGGGTCCACCAGCGGCATCATCAAGTGGGTGCATGACAACAAGCCCGCCAAGGCGATGCTGGTCACTGAATGTTCGATGGCATCGAATATCGCCGATGAGTTGCCCGAAGTGGAATTCGCCAAGCCGTGCAACATGTGTCCCTACATGAAAAAGATCACGCTTGAGAAAATCCTCTATGCGCTGCACACGATGGAAGGCCAGGTTGAGGTCGATCCGGAAATCGCTGAAAAGGCGCGTCTTTCTGTTCAGCGTATGATTGATCTGTCGCGCAAACTGGGGCTGTAAACCCGCTTATGAAAACTGTCACCACTGACCGTATCGTCATTGTCGGCGCGGGGCTTGGGGCGCTGTATGCAGCGCTGAAGCTCGCGCCGCGGCCCGTCCTTATGATCTCGCCCGAAGTACTGGGCGAAGGGGCCAGTTCGGCTTGGGCGCAGGGCGGTGTCGCTGCGGCGATGGATCAGGCGGACAGCCCTGAAAACCATGCCAATGACACGGTCAAGGCGGGGGCCGGTACGGTTGACCCCAAGATCGCTGATCTGGTGACACGGCATGCGCGCGACTTCATCCTTGATTTGACCGAACTTGGAACGCCGTTCGACCGTACGGACGACGGGCAATACGTACTATCGCTGGAAGCCGCGCACAGCTTTGCACGCGTGGTCCGTGTCGAAGGCGATCAGGCCGGGGCCGAGATCATGGCCGCTCTGATCGAACAGGTGCGCCAGTCGCCGACCATTCAAGTGCTCGAAGGCACCATGGCCGTGGGTCTGGATACAGAAGACGGTAAAGTCACTGGCATCGCCATTCAGGACGCGGCCGAAGACCGATCCGCGCCCGTGATGGTGCGTGGCGCGGCTTATCTTTTGGCTGGTGGCGGCTCGGGCGGGTTGTACGCTTTGACAACCAATCCCCCGCGTATTCGCGGTCAGGTGATTGGCATGGCCGCACGGGCAGGGGCCAAGATTGCCGATGCCGAATTTGTTCAGTTCCACCCCACAGCCATCGACGTGGGCGAAGACCCCGCGCCACTTGCGACCGAGGCGTTGCGCGGCGAAGGGGCGATCCTGATTAACAAGGATGGCGAACGGTTTATGACCTCGGTCCATCCCAATGCCGAGTTGGCCCCGCGCGATATCGTGGCCCGCGCGATTTTTGCCCAGACCCAAGCAGGCAACCGCCCGATGCTGGACACGCGAGAGGCGCTGGGCGCAAAGGTCAAACAGCTGTTCCTGACAGCCACCGATGCCTGCACGCGCAATGGCATTGATCCCGAATTCGAACCCATCCCCGTCGCCGCAGCGGCCCACTATCATATGGGCGGTATTGCGGTGGATGATCACGGTCGGGCTTCGCTCGATGGTCTTTGGGTTTGTGGTGAAGCAGCTTCGACCGGTCTGCACGGGGCGAACCGTTTGGCGTCGAACGGCCTGCTGGAAGCACTTGTTTTCGCGCGCATTTGCGCCGAAGGGATCGAGGCGCAGTTGCCCGAAATGTCTGACGCGAGCGAGGTCGAGATCTCCTTTGACACAGGTGGCACACCGCCTGATGCCGCGGGCGTTCAGGAGCTGCGCCAGACGATGACAAACCTTGTTGGCGTGGTACGCGATCGTGAAGGTCTGGAAAACGCTTTGCGCAAGATTGACGCTTTGGAAAAGGCCTATGGCGACAGCCCGTCGTTTATGAACATGACGGCGACAGCCACCATGATTGCCGCCTGCGCGTTGATGCGTGAAGAAAGCCGTGGCGCGCATTTCCGCTCGGACTTCCCAGAAGCAAACGGCGAAACCGGCGAACGTTCGTTGATCACTCTCGATCAGGCCATCGCCCTGCGCACCCGAATTACGGAGACACCGACATGAGCTATGCCAGCGTTCCCGATCTGGTTCTGGAAGCCACCGTTCGCAATGCCTTGCTAGAAGATCTGGGCACCTATGGTGACGTCACCACACGCGCGGTGATCCCCGATGGGACGACCTATCAGGCCCGTCTGAACGCCCGCGAAGATGCGGTTGTGTCCGGAATGCAGGTGGCGGCCTTGGCCTTCCGTCTTGTGGACCCGACGCTTGAGATCGTGACGCATGTCGCCGATGGTCAGCCCTGCAAAAAGGGTGAAACGCTGATGTCGATCAACGGATCGGCGGCGTCGATCCTGTCAGGCGAACGAGTTGCCTTGAACTTTGCCGGTCGTCTGACGGGCATTGCGACCAAGACGGCAGGGTTTGTTGCGGAAACGAAAGGCACAAACGCGCGTGTGACCTGCACGCGTAAAACCACGCCAGGTCTGCGGATTGTCGAGAAACTGGCCGTGCTGCATGGCGGTGGTTTCAACCATCGTTATTCATTGTCGGATGCTATCCTGATCAAGGACAACCACATCGCTGCGGCGGGTGGCGTGCGTCAGGTGCTTGAGGCCAGCAAAGCCCACGCCAGCCATATGATGGCTGTCGAGATCGAAGTGGACCGTCTGGACCAGCTGGAAGAGGTGCTAGAGGTCGGCGGCGCGAGCGTTGTGCTGTTGGACAACATGGACAACGACACGCTTCGCAAGGCTGTCGAAATGGTCGACGGCCGGATCAAGACCGAAGCCAGCGGCAACGTCAAACTGGACCGGATTGCATCCATATCCGCGACAGGTGTCGACTATATCTCGTCCGGTGCGCTGACGCATTCTGCGCGGACTGTGGACTTGGGACTGGATTTCTAAGCCAAGCCCACCAGTTTTCGAAAACTGATCAATGCCTCACGGGCGCGTTGCGTGACTTGCTCTTGCGAAAGCTGGGGCAGGGCACCGATCGCGCGTTTGATTTGCAGATCACCCACCAGAAGCGTCACGAACAGGTCTGTTGGGTTCAGGCCGTCTGTGTCTTTGATCGCAAGTCTGCTGATCAAAGAGCGGATCAGCGGCACGATTTCATCCCGTCCGCCTGCGGAAATCGCGGCACCCAATTCGCCGCTGGGGTCAGCCGCTGCAGCGCGGTTCAGCGAAATCGCGCGGTCGTCCAGCAGCATCGACAGCAGAAGCGGCGCGATTTGTTCAAGCGCTTGCATCGCGTCCTGATCATCGGACAAGGCCTGTTCCAGACGATGCCGGATGCCCTGAGCATTGTCGCGCGCCATAGCCTCAAACAATCCGCGCTTGTCGCCGTACCATCGATATAGCGTCTCGTTCGATGCTTTTGCTGCTTTTGCGATGCTCAGCATCGACGCGCCTGCATAGCCCTTGTCGGCCAGCAAGGCGTAGGCAGCGGTTGTGATGGCTTCGTGTTTGTCCTGTTTTTTGTCGTCGCGCATAGGGCCTCTGAAAATGCTTGCGTTTATCCGTACACATAGTTACGGATATGGCAATCCGTAACTATGTGTACGGTTTTTTAAGGAGAGGTATAACCATGATGGAAAAATCGTTTTCCTTTTTGTCGCTCATGTTCAGCGGTGCATTGTTTGGGTTTTTCTATGCGTGGATCTGTTCGACAATGTGGGGGCTAGATGCCACGGATCCCCGGGTCGCCATTCAGGCGATGCAGGCCATGAACGGATCCATCCGTAACGCGGTATTCGCGCCGGTTTTCTTTGGCACAGTGGTGGTTCTGGGGATTACGACCGCGGTTCAGTTCGCCAAGGGGCAGCGGGTTGCCGCAGGCTGGTTTCTGGCGGCCACGATCACGACCTTGCTGTTCAATAACGTCATGACCTTCACAATTCTGGTCCCGATGAACGAAGCTCTGGGTTTGGTGGTCGTACCGGACAGCCTTGATGAGGCTGAAGCGATCTGGAGCGCTTATTCGGACCCGTGGAAAGTTCGGAACTATATCCGAACCGCAGGCTGCGGTCTGGCGTTGGCGCTGACAGCCATAGGTGTTTTGTCAGGACGCTCGACAGCCTGAATATAACAAAGGGCCGCGATGAAAGCGGCCCTTTTTGCTTTAAGGATGTGGCCCTAGGCAGGCGCGAACATGTCTTTGAAATCGTCCCGCAGGATGTTCTTTTGAACCTTGCCCATAGTGTTGCGCGGCAGTTCGTCCATCAGGATCAGTTTGCGCGGATGCTTGAACCGTGCGAGCGACGTCTTCACCGCCTCCATCATCTGATCCAGATCGGGGGTGGCGCCGGCCTCGGGGATGATAATGCCCAGAACGGTTTCACCGAAATCGGGGTGGGGCACGCCAATAACTGCGCTTTCCAGAACGCCCGCTTGGTCATCCAACAGCAGCTCGATTTCTTTTGGGTAAATGTTGTAGCCGCCGGAAATGATCAGGTCTTTGTTGCGGCCGACGATATGGACATAGCCGTCCTCATCCACCTTGCCCAAGTCGCCAGTGATAAAGAACCCGTCGTCGCGCAGCTCGGCGGCGGTTTTTTCGGGCATCTGCCAGTAGCCTTTGAATACGTTCGGGCCGCGTACTTCGATCTGGCCGATCTCGCCATCAGGCAGGGTGGAGCCGTCATCGGGATTTGTGATCTTCAGCTCGACACCCGGCAGCGGGAAGCCAACAGTGCCCGCGCGGCGTTCGCCGTCGTAGGGGTTCGAGGTGTTCATGTTGGTTTCGGTCATGCCGTAACGTTCAAGGATGCGATGGCCGGTGCGCTGTTCAAACTGGATATGCGTTTCTGCCAGCAGCGGGGCAGAACCCGAGATGAACAGGCGCATGTCTTTGGTCAGCTCTGCGTCAAAGCGATCATCGCTCAGCAGGCGGGTATAGAAGGTGGGCACACCCATCATCGAGGTCGCCTCGGGGAGGCGCGCGATCACCACGTCCAGATCGAACTTGGGTAGGAAGATCATCGCGCCCCCCGCCAGCAGCATGATGTTCGATGCAACGAACAGCCCGTGCGTATGGAAAATCGGCAGGGCGTGCAGCAGAACGTCCTGATCGGTGAAATGCCAGTGATCGACCAACGTTTCGGCGTTGGACAGCAGGTTGTTCTGCGTCAGCATCGCGCCTTTGGACCGGCCCGTGGTGCCTGACGTATACAGGAAGGCCGCCAGATCATCGCCATCGCGGTCAACGGTGGCAAAGCTGTCAGGCTGTGCGCTGGCCTTGTCCATCAAGCTGCCAGAGCCGTCGGCATTCAGCGTTTCGACCTGAGCATTCAGCGCAGCGGCCATTGGCGTAATGGTGTCGGACTTAGCGGCATCGCACACAACCAAGGACGCACCGCTGTTTTCGATGAAATATTGAAGCTCGTCTGCGGTGTAGGCGGTGTTCAGCGGCAAAAAGATCAGACCCGCCTGTGCGCAAGCGGCGTAAAGGGCCAGTGCCTCGGGCGATTTTTCGATCTGGGCTGCGACGCGATCACCGGCTTTCAGGCCTGCTTCCGTCATCGCATTGGCGATCTGCGCTGCGATTTTCAGAAACGCATCATGGGTCAGCGTGCTGCCATCCGGCAGGTGCAGGAAGGGGGTGGATTTGCCCGCATGGGCCCCGAACAAGCGATCGTAAAGGGGGTTTGCCATGACAGCGCCTTTCTAGTTCTGTTTGGTCGCGGCGGCCTTGGCCAGAGCATCAACCGCATCTGACGTGGCCACCTCTTGTCGTGTGACGAAAGCGTCGTGGTTTTCTTCGATCTTTTTCAGATCGTAAAGGTAATTCACCATCGCCCCGCCAGACTGTTTGCGTCCTTTGGGGGAAATATCGGCATCTGCATGAACTGCGTGCAAAATCGCGCCGTTCCCAAGGTGGAATCGCGCCACCGGATCATAGGGCAAACCGCCACGGGATTTGGCCTGTGTCAGGTAGTGGGCTGCGAGAATGCGGGTGCCTTCGGGGTTTGATTGATCCCAGCTGATGTTTTCCTGCAAAATCCAATCCGCCATTTTCGGGATGGGGGACAGGGTGACAAAGGTTTTCAGTCCGCCAAGTTCGGCCGACAGATCAGCCGCCACTTGTTTGATCAAGAAATTGCCAAAGGAAATACCGGCCAGTCCGGCCTGACAGTTGGAAATCGAATAGAACACCGCTGTGTCCGCGTCAGCCGCGGTCATCGGCGTGCGATCTTCGGACAGCAGCTTTTGCACCGAATTGGCGATGCCTTTGGTCAGGGCCACCTCAACAAAGATCAGCGGTTCCTGCGGCATGGAGGGGTGGAAGAAGGCAAAGCAGCGCCGGTCACTGGGTTGCAATCGGCGGCGCAGGTCATCCCAGCTGTCGATGGCGTGAACAGCCTCATAGGCGATGATCTTTTCCAGAATATGCGCAGGGCTTTCCCAGTTGATGGGGCGCAGCACCAGAAAGCCACGGTTGAACCAACTGGCAAACAGGTGACGGAAATCCAGATCAAGCGCCTGCAGCTCGGGCGCTTTAGCCCCGAGGCGCAAGAGATCGGCCCGCATCCGCACCAGACGCTCTGTGGCGCCGGGCACGCTGTTCAACCGGCGGATCAGTTCCTGACGGCGGGGTTCGCAGGCCTCGGTGTAAGCGCGATAAGTCGCTTTGGATGGGCTTTCCTCATATGCGTCAAGCGCTTCGCGTACCGTTGGAGGATCGATATCCATGCCCGTTGCCACTTGGCTGAAAAACGCCAGTTTGTCTGCGTCCGACATCACTTCGTAGCGACTAAGGATATCGGAGGCCAATGCCAGACCCGAGGGTTCGGACGAAGCCCCGACGAGGGCTTCGGCCAGTTCGTAGATCGGGCGGCCATCTTTGCCCGATCCGGCCTGATTTTGGTGTCGCCGTTCGAAAACGGTCGACAGAAGATCGGCAAGCAGCGTCATATCGCGGTTCCCATGACAACGTTAGGCAGCCAAGTTGCCAGACCCGGGAACAGGCACAGCAGGATGATGGCAATCACCATGCAGGCCACAAAGGGCAGAGACCCAACCAGAATGGTCTTGAGCGAGATATCAGGCGCGATGCCGTTAATCACGTAAAGGTTCAGACCAACCGGCGGGGAAATCAGGCCGATTTCCATGTTGATCGTCAGAACAACCGCGAACCAGATCGGATCAAAGCCTGCCGTTGTGATGATCGGCAACAGGATCGGCGCTGCCATCAGGATGACCGCGACCGGCGGCAGGAAGAAGCCCGCAACCAACAGGAACAGGTTGATCGCGCCCATAAGGACCCAACGGTTCACATCCAGCGTGCCAATCCATTCCGCGATGCTTTGCGTGATGAACAGCGATGACAGCATGTAGGAAAACACACCTGCGGCGGCGATGATGAACAGGATCATAACGCTTTCCTTGGTGCTGTCCCGCAGGACGACCCACAAATCACGCGGGTTCCACAGTTTGTAGATGACCATCGCGATGACCAGACACATCAGCGCGCCAACCGCTGCAGTTTCAGACGGTGTCGCGACACCGCCATACATCGCATAGAGAACGCCGATGATGATCAGCAGGAACGGCAGAACGCGCGGCAGGATTTCGAACCGTTCTGCCCAAGTGTAGCTACCCGATCCCAGCTGCGCCGCATTGCCAGACTTCCATGTGGAATACAGCGACCACGCCATGAACAGACCCACCAGAAGCAGGCCGGGGATGACGCCTGCCAGAAACAGACGGCCAATCGAGGTTTCAGTGGCGATACCATAGACGATCATCGTCACAGATGGCGGGATCAGAATGCCCAGCGTGCCACCCGCAGCGATAGAGCCTGCGGCCACGCCATCGGGATAGCCACGCTTGCGCATTTCAGGGATGCCCATTTTGCCAATCGCGGCGCAGGTTGCGGGGGACGATCCCGACATCGCGGCAAACAGCGCGCAGGCGCCAAGGTTGGACACGACCAGACCACCGGGAACGCGGGTCAGCCAACGCTCAAGAGCCTCGTACAGGTCTGCGCCCGCACGGGTCGAGGCGATAGACGCCCCCATGATGATGAACATCGGGATGGACAGTAGGGCGAAGTTATCAAGTTTGCCGAACAGGATTTCCGGCATCAGTTCCAGCGACCGCATACCATCAAATACGATCAGGAAACCGGCGGAAACGATCAGCAGGCCAAGCGCAACAGACACGCCCGAGAAAAGAACACAGATAGTGACAAGCGCAACCAATGCGCCAAGGACGAGGGGATCCATCAGTCGGCCTCCAGGCCAAAGGGCTTATCCGCGCCGATCAGGACAGCGATCAGATCAGCGATCAGTTGTAGTAGGTAAAGGCCGAAACCGACGGGCAGGGCCAGATAGGGAATCCAAAGGCGTACGCCCCAGACGGTGTCAGACCGCCAGCCGCGGTCCCATGCGAAATGCCAGTACTCAAATCCGTACCAAAGCATGATCGCAACGATCACGATCGACAGAATGGACGTGCACAAAAACATTCCAAAGCGGGCCTTGGGTGCAAGAGAGATAGGGATCAGGTCGACATTCACGTGGCCGCGCAGGCGCTGGACGTACGGAAGACCGATCAGGGTCGCCGCGATGACCAGATAGATGACGGCCTCGGTTTGCCACACGGTCGAGCCGTTCAAAACAAAGCGGATAAAGATCATCTGACAGGTGATCCCGACAGCCGCGACAATCATCGCAGCCGAGGTCCAGCCCGCCAAAGTAGACAGGGCAGCAACGGCCCTTAGAAATTTGTTGTCGCCAGTCTGTGCGACGCGCACAGGGGTGCTGTGGCCAGCCATAGTTGACGTCCTTGTGGTGTGTCTGTGTGGTGGGATTGTAGCATAAATCAGGGCGGCTGGTGCGCCGCCCTGACGGGGCGGTTACTCGACCGCCAATGCCATATCCAGCAGTGCCTGACCGTCCGGCACTTCTTCGACGAAGGCTTTGTAGGATGTTTCCTGCGCAAGCGCGCGCCATGCTTCAAAGTCTTCAGCGCTCATTTCCGCGATCTCGACGCCCGCGTCAGCAAAGACTTTGGCCGAAGCGGCGTCCTGCTTCTTGGCCTCTTCCAGATAGAAGGCTTCTGCTTTTGCGGCAGCGGCAAGAAGTGCTTCCTGCTGTGCTTCGGTCAGACCTTCGAACGTGGATTTGTTCATCAGCAACGGCTGATACATGAACCAAAGCGCAACGTCGCCTGCCGGTGTATAGCAGCTGACCTGCTCATAGATGCGGTAGGACACAAACGACGAAGACGATGTGTTCGCAGCTGTCAGAACACCTGTCTGCATCGCGTTGTAGATTTCGGACGACGCCATAGATGCGATCGAGGCACCTGCGCCGGCCAGCATCTGTTCAAACGCTTTGCCTGCCGCACGTGTCTGAAGGCCCGCCACGTCTTCGGGCTTGGTGATGCACTTGTCTTTTCCGACAAAGCCACCGGCCAGATAGCCGTGGACCAGAACCATCACGTCGTCTTCTGCCATCTTGGCTTCAAGCGCTTCCATGAAGGGCGAGTTGCTCAGGCGCGCTGCGTGATCGTGGTTTTTCACCAGACCAGGCATCAGTGTCAGGTTGAACGCAGGCTGCTGACCGCCAGCATAGCTGAGCGGCAGAACCGTCATGTCCAACTGGCCACGGCTCAGCGGTTTGTACTGTTCGCGCGGTTTGAACAAAGACTTTGAGCCGAAGATCTTGATGTCGAGGTCAACGCCAGCGGCAGCCACCTCATCAGCTACGATCTGCGCCACCTGATGGCGGACGTCCTTGTTCGACCACTGGTGCGACAGGCGCAGTTCAGTGGCCTGCGCCATTGTACCAAGCGCCAATAGGGCGGTGGCCGCGACAGCGGATTTCAAAATGGATTTCATGGTTTCTCCTCCCTTTGGTTGACCGGCAATGCCAGAACCTGCGCCACACTATGGAGCCTGTGTTTCCAGAGTCAAACATTTTGTATACAAGAATTGATTTCTTGAACTTTGAGGAAACTGCGTCTAATCCTTGATCATGGAAACACGTCGCGCAGATAGCATTGCCACACAGATTGAAGAGATGATCTTCGCAGGTGGTTATTCTGATGGAGACCGGCTGGACGAGGTCCGGCTGGCCGAACAATTCGGCGTTTCCCGTACTCCGATCCGTGAAGCATTCCAGCGCCTGTCCCTGACCGGACTGGTCGAACTGATTCCCCGTCGCGGGACATTCGTGCGGCAACCCGGTCCGGTCGAGCTTCTTGAGATGTTCGAGGTGATGGCCGAACTGGAAGCAGCCTGCGGTCGTTTCGCCGCGGTACGCATTACAGATCAGGCTATTGAAAACTTGCGCGACGCCAATGCCAAATGCCAGATGGCTGTCGATGCAGGGGATGCCGATGGCTACTACAATGAAAACGAACGCTTTCATCTGATCATCTACAAACAGTCCGGCAACGCCTTTCTTGAACAAGAGGCGCAGCGTCTGCACAACCGTCTGAAACCATTCCGCCGCCAGCAGTTGCGACTGCGCGGGCGCATGTCGCAATCCATGGCCGAACACGAGGCGATCGTCTCGGCGCTGGTGAACGGCGACGCGGAAACCGCCGCCAACACCTTGCGCGGGCACGTCGCTGTTCAGGGTGAAAAGTTCCAGAACCTGATGGCGGCACTTCGGAACGCCGCCGAATAAACAGACCCGATCCCCACTAATTCCTGCCTGTTTGTGCTGTCGAGGATGGCACCAATTTTGCGTCGTGCGTGGGATTTGTTGTGACCGCAGCTATTGGCATTCGGAAGCAGCAATCTTGTCGATGACGTCGTGGAGTAGATGATTGGTAGGATGCAGGGATGCCTGATGTAGCAAGCTGGGGATGGTACGTTACCACGCCCTGGCCGGGATACAGCATTTTCGACTACAATAACCTTGATGCAATCGGCAACGGATTGGTCATCGATACGTCGCAATATGTCGACGTCATTCTGCGGGACGCGAATGGCGACGGTATCATTTACGATGACGATTCCTTTGATGGATCGCGAACTGATTCCGGTGAGGCCATTATTGGCCCTACGATGACGCTGATCCCGGAAGAGGTCGCACTTTATACCAATTCCACGCTCACAATTTACGGGGTCACGTATACCGATATCTCGCTGCAAGTTACGCTGTTCGATGACGGTAGCTATTCGGTCCGTATCATGGATAGCGACATTCCCGCTGGCCACTATAGCGATGTCACGTACCTTCAACTCGGGACGTGGGACGGTGTCGAATATAGTGGCGTCGCGTTGTCTGCCGTGGATGACCCGTTTGTGTGTTTTGATGCCAGTACGCAGATACGAACACGACAAGGGGACATTCGGGTTGACCGACTGGTCAGTGGCGACGAGGTCATGACACTGGATCACGGCTATCAAAAGCTTGTCTGGGTCGGTCATTCGCGACTGCGAGGCACAGATGCAAATGCACCTGTCGTCTTTCATGACCCTGATACAGGCGATGAATACCTTTCAGTCTCGCAGCAACATCGCATGTTGGTTGTCGGACCCAAGGTTCATGAAATGTGTGGCCAGCATCAGGCGCTGATCGCAGCCAAGCATCTGGTCAACAATGACACGATCAGGATTAAGCCACGTTCCAGAGTTCATTTTGTTCATATCCTTTGCGAGGCTCATGAACTGGTGCTAGCGAATGGAGTATGGAGCGAAACGCTTTACCTTGGGCCACGTTCGCTTTCGGTCCTCAGCGACAGCGCCCGCAGTGATTTTTTGCGAAAATGTCCCGAGATATTTGCGAGGGCTTTTGATGAAGCGCCGCGGACGCCAACGGCGCGACCCTTTTTGACAGGAAGAAAGGCCAAAGAGGCCGGCGCGGGACAGGCATTTGAATTGATCTATGAGAGCCCGGGCAAAGTTCCGCGCGGCGTCACACCGCACGGTTTGATCCTGCTTTAATCGGTCTCAGTGAACCTGACCTTCCCGATGAACGGAAGGTTGCGGTTGCGCTGGGCAAAATCGATGCCATAGCCCACGACAAATTCGTCGGGAATTTCAAAGCCGGTCCAATCGGCACGGACATCAACCTCGCGCCGCGATGGTTTGTCCAGCAAAGCGATGGTGCGCAGTTTGTGGGGCGTCCTGTTTTGCAGCATCTTGATCACGTGGCTCAGGGTAAAGCCCGTGTCCACGATGTCCTCGACCACCAGAACATCACGCCCCTCGATCCCGCTGCGCAGGTCTTTCAGAACGCGCACCTCGCGGCTCGATTCCATGGCGTCGCCATAGGAGGAAACCTCAAGGAAATCGACCTCGACCGGCAGGGACAATTCACGGACTAGATCGGCGATAAACACAAAGCTGCCGCGCAAAAGGCCGACAACCACAAGCTTGTCCGTGTCCGAATATTCAGCGGCGATTTCCTGCGCCAGCGCCTCGATTCGGGCGGCGATGGCTTTGGCCGAGATCATTTCATCTATGACATATGGTTGCATGGTCACGTCTTGCCCTTGATTTTTCGCCCCGAGCATACGACATCCAGCACCACTGTCACGATGAAACGGGGCGTCATGCCGACCCACTCTGAAACGAAAACGCTGCCTTACACTGCGCAGCAGATGTACGATCTTGTTGCCGACGTCGCATCCTATCCGAAATTTCTGCCCTGGTGCGCCGCCGCGCGCATCCGTTCTGAGGAACGGCAAGGTGAGCAGAGGGTGATGCTGGCCGATCTGGTGATCAGCTTTAAGGTATTTCGTGAACGCTTCGGGTCGAAAGTGACGCTGACGGACGGCGAAAAGCGCATTGATACCGAGTATCTGGATGGTCCCTTTCGTCACATGCACAGCCGCTGGCATTTCGAAGATGTCGAAGGCGGTGTGGACGTGCATTTCTTTGTGGATTTCGAATTCCGCAATCCGATCCTGCAAGGGGCGGCTGGCATGTTCTTTTACGAGGCGATGCAACGCATCGTGCGCGCGTTCGAACGCCGCGCTGCCGAACTCTACACCTGATCCAATTGTGCGGCTGCGCCGCTCTGGTTTATCTCGTCCTTAGGTCGTTGGCCTGCGTCCTCGGATCGGGCGCAGGCTTTTATGTATTTTCTTTCCATAAATACCTTGGGGGAATTGGCCGAAGGCCAAGGGGGCAAAGCCCCAAAGAAAAACCGCCGCGACAGGCGCGACGGTTCATGTTTTTCATATCCAGCTCTGATCAGCTTGTGATGTCGTAGGCGCGTTCGCCGTGAACAGAGATGTCGAGACCGTTGTGCTCTGTTTCATCATCAACGCGCAGCGGTGCGACCAGTTTGGTGATGTAGACCAGCGCGACTGTGACAACGATGGTGAAGACACCGACGATGGCCAGTGATCCCAGCTGAGCAGCCCAGCTGCCAGCACCGAAGGCAGCGATCATGATCGTGCCGAAGATGCCGCCAACGCCGTGGACCGCGAAGACGTCCAGCGTGTCGTCGATCTGCAGTTTGTTGCGGATCAGGTTCACGGCTTCCTGACACAGGATACCTGCGACTGCGCCGATGATCAGGGCTTCGACCGGGCCAACAAAGCCGGATGCCGGAGTGATAGAGGCGAGGCCTGCAATTGTACCGGTGACCATACCGACCAGGGATGCGCGGCCGAACTTGATCTTCTCCCACAGCGCCCATGTCAGCGATGCGGTCGCTGCCGAGATGTGAGTGACTGTCAGCGCCATCGCAGCGCCACCGTCAGCGGCCAGTTGCGAACCGCCGTTAAAGCCGAACCAGCCGACCCACAGCATCGCGGCACCGATCATGGTGTAACCGGGGGCGTGCGGAGGTGTGGTTTTGTTTTTGCGCGGGCCAAGGAACATCGCGATGATCAAGGCGGCCAGACCGGCTGTTTCGTGAACCACGATGCCGCCTGCAAAGTCACGCGCGCCTGTGTCGCCAAAGATGCCGCCGTCGGCCAGCATACCACCGCCCCAGATCCAGTGAACAACCGGTGCGTAGCAGATCAGCATCCACAGGGACGAGAAGATCAGCACAAAACCAAAGCCCACGCGTTCAACATAAGCACCGACGATCAGGGCCGGTGTGATGATCGCAAATGTCATCTGAAAGGCAAAGAACAGGATTTCGGGCAGGGTGCCTGACAGGCTGTCTGCAGTGACCCCATCAAGGAACATTTTCCCGAGACCGCCCCAGTAGGCATTTCCGTCACCGAACGCGATGGAATACCCGAAAGCGAACCAAAGGACGCTCATTAAACAGGCAATTGCATAACAATGCATGAAAACTGACAGCACATTTCGTGCCCGCACCAAGCCGCCATAGAACAAGGCGAGGCCAGGTAGCGTCATAAACAGGACCAGCGCGGTTGCGACGATGATCCAGGCGGTATCCGCTCCGTTCATTTGATTTCCCTTCCAGCGTTTTTTGTTTGGGCGGGAGAAAGCGTATGTGAAGCGCGAAAAAAAGCAGCGATGGGTGAATCTGAGTGGTTAAAATGGGTGCGTTTTGAAAAAGATTAAAAAATGGGCGGTATTTTCGCGCTGTGCGTACTTATTGATCAGAGCAGAGTCGCTGCGTTGAGCAGCTTTTGCAGTGCGTGTTTGGTTGATGCCTGACGCACTTTGTCGCGTCCGATCGCTCCGAATTCGATGGTTTCGCTGCCTGTGCCTTGGATGCTCGACCATCCAAAGCACACACGACCTTCAGGTTTGAATTCGGATCCGCCCGGGCCAGCGATGCCGCTGATTGCGACGGCGATGTCGGCGTTCGCAGCCGACCGTGCGCCTTCGGCCATTTCGCGGGCGACCTCTTCGGAGACCGCGCCAAAGGCATCAAGCGTTTCAGTTCTGACGCCAAGCATGTCGTGCTTGGCTTGGTTTGAATAGGTGACAAAGCCCCGTTCGAAGATGGTCGAACTGCCCGCGATGTCGGTGATGGCCGCCGCGACCATCCCGCCCGTACAGCTTTCCGCCGTTGTGACGGTCAGTCGCTTGTCCGTAGCAAGCGCCAAAAGCTGTTCGGACAGGGCTTGGGTCATTGTGCGGCCATGATCAGAGGAATGTGGTAGAGGGCTGCGGCGATAAACACCACGATGGCCGCGAAAACACCGGCAAATGCGTCGTCCAGCATTACGCCAACAGCATCATTGCGGCGGTCTGCACGCCCGACAAGCCAGGGCTTCCAGATGTCGAAAAGACGGAACGCGGCAAAACCGACAGCCCAACCGGGCCAGAGGGTGAGAATGTCTGCGCCTGCGAAAACCGCGCCGTAGGATACGGGGAGCAGGGCAATCCACTGACCCAGAACCTCGTCAATCACGATTTCGCTGGGGTCGTGGTTGTCGCTTCCTTGGGTCATCTGCTTAGTGGCCCAGTAACCGACGACCCCCACAGCGATGACGCCGATCAACGTCGCGACAATGCCGCCAAGAAGGTGCAATCCGTAAAACAAGGGCAGGGCTGCCAATGAGCCCCATGTCCCGGGGGCGGGGCGCAGATAGCCTACGCCAAAGACGGTGGCGATCAGGCGGCTCATGTGCGCACCAAAGCGGCTGTGGCGATGGCCGCGATGCCTTCTTCGCGGCCCGTAAAGCCCAATTGTTCAGAGGTCGTTGCTTTGACCGACACCTGATCGGGATTCAGCCCGGTGATTTGTGCCATGACCTTGCGCATGCGGGCGGCATGTGGCCCGATCTTGGGTTTTTCGCAGATCAGCGTCACGTCGATGTTGCAGATGGAATAGCCCTTCTGGCTGGCCAGATCGACGGCGTGGCGCAAGAAGATGTGGCTTTCGGCCCCTTTCCACTGGGGATCGGAGGGCGGGAAATGCTGACCGATGTCGCCCTCTGCCAATGCGCCATAGATCGCGTCGGTGGCCGCGTGCATTCCGACATCGGCATCCGAATGGCCTTTTAGCCCTTTGTCATGCGGGACGTTGACGCCACACAGAACGACGTGGTCGCCCTCGCAAAAGCGGTGCACGTCAAAGCCGTTACCCAGTCGCAGATCCATAAAGTTCCTCCAGAATGCGGGACGCGCGGTCGAAATCTTCGGGCGCGGTGATCTTCAGGTTTAGGTCCGATCCTTGGGTGATCGCAACCTCGATCCCTGCGGCACGGGCGACTTCTACATCGTCGGCGGCGGTGCCCGGGTGGTTTTGATGTGCGGACAGGATCGTTTGGTAGTCGAAACCTTGCGGAGTTTGCGCGCGAAACAGGCCTGTGCGATCGCGGGTGCCTGTGACAAATCCGTTTTCCCCCATCCACAGCGCATCTGTCACGGGCAGGGCGGGGGCCGCAGCTTTACCTGTTTCCAGCGCGGCAAGAACGCTGTCGATGACGGGCTTGGGCGTACAGGGGCGGGCGACATCGTGGATCAGCACCTTGTCCGGTTGGATGCCGGTTAATTGCTCAAGCCCGGCGCGCACCGATCCTGCGCGCTCGGATGCACCGGTGGCCAGCATGATCTGGTCCCGCGCCTTCAGCGTGTCGGCAATATCTGTGTCATCCGGATTTATGACCAGAACCACAGGGCCATAGGGTAGGAACAGATCAATCGTCCAGTCGGCAACCATACGCCCGTTGATCTGCTGCCACTGCTTGGGTTTGGGGCCGCCAGCACGCGTCCCGCGACCTGCCGCGACGATGATGGTTGCTGTGGTCATAAAGGGTTCCTCAGGATTTAGCACTTCCTAGGCTTTGACAGGGTGGCGCGCAATCGTCCGAAGGTATTTGCTTAATTTTTGGGCATGTGCCTTTTTGCTGGCCGGAAAACGGTCTATTGCCGTTGATCAAGGCAATGCTGCGGGGTAGCTCGAAGTAGATGCACAATGAATAGGCGCTAAATCTTGCGTATTGGGTCCGCTGACATCCCGAAACCGGTTCTTCTCGCTCCTTTGGCGGGAATCACCGATTTGCCGTTCCGAACACTGGTCTCCAGTTTCGGTGCAGGTCTCGTTGTGAGCGAGATGATCGCATCGCAGGAACTGGTGCAGGGCAAGTGGGCGACACGCGAAAAGGCCGAGCTTGGCTTTGGCGTTGAAAATACGTCGGTCCAGCTTGCCGGTCGCGATCCCGTTTGGATGGCAGAAGCCGCCAAATTGGTCGAAGGCAACGGTGCCAAGGTGATCGACATTAATATGGGGTGCCCCGCGAAAAAGGTCGTGGGTGGGTATTCGGGTTCTGCGCTGTTGCGCGATCTGGATCATGCCCTACGCCTGATCGAGGCCGTTGTTGAGGCGGTAGATGTACCTGTGACGCTGAAAACCAGACTGGGTTGGGATGATGACAGCCACAATGCGGATCAACTGGCTCAACGGGCCGAGGCCGCTGGCATTCAGATGATTGTCATCCACGGGCGCACGCGCTGTCAGTTTTACAAAGGTCGCGCCGATTGGGCGGCGATTTCCAAGATCAAAGAAGCAGTAGATATACCAGTGATAGCAAACGGTGATATTTGTTCGGCCACAGACGCGCAGAACGCGTTGGATGCGTCAGGCGCGGACGGCGTGATGATCGGTCGGGGCGCGCAAGGGCGTCCCTGGATATTGGCGCAGATCGCGGCCGAGCTTTATGGCGGCCGCGCGCCCAGCGTGCCGGAAGGCAGCGAACTGGTCGATCTGGTGTCAGGTCACTACGAGGCGATGCTGGATTTCTACGGCGCTGATCTGGGCCTGCGCGTCGCGCGCAAGCATCTGGGTTGGTATATGGACAACGCGCGGACACCGGTTGCGTTGCGCAAACGTGTACTGACAGCAAAAACCGCAGCCGAGGTTCTGGCGCTCTTGCCTGATGCTTTGGCAGATCATCCCGAACTTGACGAGGCCGCAGCATGAACACCGGCCTAGAATTCGCGCTTTGGTCTTCGCTTCCGGTTCCTGCAATCCTGATCGACGGGTCGGATCTGATTGCCGATCTGAACCCCGCCGCTGAAGGGTTCATGAACAATTCGACCAAGACGCTGCTTGGTCAGCCCGTTTGGGATAAACTGGCAGTGGATGCTCCGCTTGAGGCCAGCTTCAAACGGGCCCGCGAACAGGGCACGCCTTTGTTTGTGAATGATGTCGATGTCGGCACAGGCAATCGCCCACCCTTGGTCTGCTCGCTGCACATCGCGCCGATTCAGAACCAGCCGGGTTGGATGATCATGCTGATCAGCCCCCGTGAGTTGGCGGGGCGTATGACGCAGAACCATTCTGTGAAATCGGCAGCCAAATCCGCGATCGGTATGGCCGAGATGCTGGCGCATGAAATCAAGAACCCTTTGGCGGGGATCACCGGCGCGGCTCAGCTTTTGTCGATGAACCTGAACAAGGAAGATCTGGAACTGACCGACCTGATCGTTGCGGAAACCCGCCGCATCGTAAAACTGCTGGAGCAGGTCGAACAATTCGGAAACCTGTCTGCGCCCGAACGGAAGGCGGTTAACATCCACGATGTTTTGGACCGCGCACGGCGTTCTGCCCTGTTGGGGTTCGGCGGGCATATGAAGATAATCGAGGACTACGATCCGTCCTTGCCTCTGGCCTACGGTGATCCGGACCAGTTGCTCCAAGTGGTGTTGAATCTGGTTAAAAACGCGTCCGAGGCCGCCGACCCGCAGCAAGGCGGCACGATCCGTCTGCATACGTTCTACGAACACAGTTTCCGCCTGCGCAGATCGGATGGAACAGGGCAGTCTCTGCCCCTTCAGATCGAAATTATCGACGATGGTCCGGGATTGCCGCCAGACATTGAAGGCGATGTTTTCGACCCGTTTGTATCTGGCAAGGAAAACGGCACGGGGCTTGGCCTCGCGCTCGTGTCCAAAATTATTTCTGATCACGACGGATGGATTTCTGTCGACAGCGTCCCCGGGAAAACACGCTTCCGCATTTCCCTGCCGCTGGCCCCCCGTGACGCAAAGGAGACCGACTGATGGACGGTACAGTTCTTGTAGCTGATGATGATCGCACGATCCGGACAGTTCTGACGCAGGCGCTGACGCGCGCGGGGTGTAAGGTGCATGCGACGTCGTCCTTGACGACGTTGATGCGCTGGGTTGGCGAAGGGAAGGGCGATGTGGTCATTTCCGACGTCGTCATGCCGGACGGCAACGGTTTGGAAATGCTGCCGAAAATCCATCAGGATCGACCGGACCTTCCGGTGATCGTGATCTCCGCGCAGAACACAATCATGACCGCCATTCAGGCCGCCGAGGCCGAGGCGTATGACTATCTGCCCAAGCCGTTTGACCTGCCGGACCTGATGAAGCGCACGGCGCGCGCGTTGGAAAACCGCAATGTCGCCCCGCGCAAGGACGAGCCCTCTGAAAACGCAGACGGGCCCGAAGAGCTGCCGCTGATCGGTAAAACCCCTGCGATGCAGGCGCTGTATCGACTGGTCGCAAGGGTGATGAACACCGATCTTCCGGTTCTGATTTGTGGGGAAAGTGGCACGGGTAAGTCTCTGATCGCGCGGGCAATTCATGACTTCTCGGATCGTCGTATGTTGCCGTTCGTAACGGTGACTGCCGCCGATCTGTCCGATCTGGAAGGCCCTGCACGCGTTCTGGCGCGGGTGAAAGGCGGGACGCTGCTGATCGATGAAATCGGCGATATCGACGATGAAATCCAGGCGCGGATCGTTCGCATGATGGATGTTCCGGGCGAACATGTGCCGCGTTTCATGGCGACCAGCCAGACCGATCTGTCGCAGGAAATGGAAAACGGCCGTGTGCGCCGCGATCTGTACTATCGTCTGTCCGGCGCCACCGTTGCGGTGCCGTCCCTGCGTGAACGGGTGGAAGATATTCAGCTGTTGACCGATCACTTCCTTGCCCGCATCGAACGGGAAGGTGGGCCTAAGCGTTGGTTGTCTGATGATGCGGGCGAGATTTTCCGCGCCTATTCATGGCCGGGCAACGTGCGTCAGTTGGAAAACGCCGTACGCCGTTTGTCGCTGACCAGTCGTGCTGACGAAATCACCAAGGCCGAGGTTGAGGCCGTTCTGGGCAACCAGCCTGAAACAGGTCCGATCCTGCGTGGCGGCGATAGCGAAAAGCTGTCTACCTCGGTCTCTCGCCATTTGCGTCGGTACTTTGACCTGCACGGCTCTATGTTGCCGCCCCCGGGGCTCTATGGCCGTATCCTGAAAGAAGTCGAAGGCCCGCTGATTGAAATCGCGCTGGAAGCGACAGGTGGAAATCAGGCGAAATGCGCCGATTTGCTGGGCATCAACCGAAATACGCTAAGAAAGAAGATCACCGACCTCGATATTCGCGTGACACGACGCCGTAAGTTGATGTAAAATCGCCACACAACCGTGGCCGCGATGCACTTTGCGTCGATGAGACCACAATATATGGCGGTAGGTCGCGTTTGACGGCCAATCAATGCGAGGGCGGCTGTGGCCACTCGGGCACGACAATTGAAGTTTGCGCAGTTGACGCAACTTAGAAACCAGCGCCGTTTCAAGACGGCTCTGGCGCTTGGGCTCGTGTTTCTGGGGCCTGTGCTGGCTGTTGCAACCTATCTGGTTCTTGGCCCGCTCGGGAATGCATCATCGCAAAGCCTGTCTTTGCGGTTGGTCCTGCTGGCTGACCTTGTTTACGTTCTGCTTTTGGCGGCTTTGGTTCTGTCCCGCGTTGCGGGCATCGTTGCTGCACGACGTGCCCAATCGGCTGGATCGCGGCTTCACCTGCGATTGACCGGCGTGTTTGCAATTATGGCGTTGTTGCCGACGATCACTGTGGCCGTTTTTGCGGTGCTGACCATCAATTTCGGTTTAGAAACGTGGTTTTCGACACGGGTTCAGAACGTGGTTGGCGCATCCCTCTCTGCTGCAGAAAACTATGAGGCCGAACATCGCGCCGAACTGACCCAAGACGCGCAGGCGTTGGCCGGATTTATCGACACAACGGCCCGCAATGCGCGGTTTATGGATGACGGCGAATTGCGGCAGGTTCTGTCCAACGGTCAGTCCCAAATTCAGCGCGGCCTGCGTGAAGCTTATCTGATTGATGGCGTGGGCGAAATTCAATCGCGCGGGGAACGGTCGTATCTGTTTGATTTCGAACGGCCTTCTTTGGAGCAAATCAAACAGGCGCAAGACAACGGCATTGTTCTGATCGAGGATTGGGACAACAACGAATTCCGCGCTTTGGTGCCACTGACACAGTTTGCGGACCGGTATCTTTATGTCAGTCGCGACGTTGACGGTACGATCCTGAACCTGCTGGACGAAACACAAGAAACCGCGCGCTTTTACCAGCAACAAGAAAGCGAACGGGGCCGCCGTCTGTTCGACTTTGCTTTGCTGTATCTTGGCTTTGCCTTGCTTCTGATCCTAGCGGCGGTCTGGCTGGGGCTTTGGTTTGCTGAACGTCTGTCGCGTCCGGTAGGTAGCCTTGCTGGTGCTGCGCAGCGTGTCGGGGCAGGGGATTTGGATGTGCAGGTTCGCGCCGCTGATGGTGACGACGAAATCGCCATGCTCGGCCGCTACTTCAACCAGATGACCCGCCAGCTGAAGGCGCAGCGCGAAACGCTGTTGGACAACACGCGCCAGATTGAACGTCGTCAGCGCCTGTTCGACTCGGTGCTGACCTCGGTCACATCCGGTGTTGTCGGTCTTGATTCCGAGGGGCGCGTTGCCTTTGTGAACCGGTCGGCCAAGCGTTTGCTGGATTGGCAGGAAACCGAAGAAAGCCTGCCGATCACTGTGGCGGTTCCAGAATTTGGCCCCTTGTTTGATAAGCTGGTCGATAGCGGGTCCGAGGTTCAACAGGAAGAAATCAAGGTCAGCCGCGACGGGCGTTTGGAAAACCTGCTGGTCCGCATGTCGACGCGTCGTCGCGAAGATGGCGGGTTGGAAGGCTACGTTGTGGCCTTTGATGACGTGACCGATTTGGTCAGTGCACAGCGTATGGCCGCGTGGGGTGATGTGGCACGCCGCATCGCGCACGAGATCAAGAACCCTTTGACGCCGATCCAGCTGTCGGCTGAACGTATCCGTCGCAAGTTTGCCCGCAGCCTTGAGGCCGAGGATGCCGAGCGGCTGGAACAGATGACCGATGTGATCGTCCGCCAAACGGGTGACTTGCGCCGGATCGTGGATGAGTTCTCCAAGTTCGCCCGTATGCCAGAGCCGGAAACCAAATCCGAAGATCTGGCCGAGTTGCTACGCGGTGTGCTGATCCTGCAAGAGGCCGGTCAGCCCGAGGTGCGGTTCCAATCCATGCTGCCGGATCAGCCGGTGATGGCGGAAATCGACGCGACAATGATTTCGCAGGCGCTGACCAATCTTGTGAAAAACGCAGGCGAAGCCATTGAAAGCTTTGTCAAAGATGGCGCGCCTGAAGGGTTTGAGCGCGAAATTCGCGTCAGCCTGACGATACACGACAACAAATGCGAAGTCCGCATTATGGACAACGGCATCGGTCTTCCCGAGGACCGCGCCCGCCTATTTGAACCCTATGTCACCACCCGTGACGAGGGCACAGGATTGGGTCTGCCGATTGTCAAAAAGATCATCGAAGAGCATGGCGGCACGCTGGCTCTTGACGATGCGCCCCTGTTTGAGGGGGCTCCACAGGTCGGCGCGATGGCGGTGATTACACTGCCTCTGGCGTTTGGCGCTGAGAAAATAACATCCCAGAAAACAGTGGAAACGGTTTGAAGAAGGATTTGAAAGATGGGTGACATTCTTATTGTTGATGACGAACGCGATATCCGCGAATTGATCGGTGATATCCTTGAAGACGAGGGATTTAAGACCCGTCTTGCCGGAAACTCGACCGAGGCGATGGCCGAGGTCAACAAAGAGCCGCCCGCTCTGATGATCCTCGATATCTGGCTGAAAGACAGCAAGATGGACGGGATCGACATTCTGAAAACGGTAAAGCGTGACAATCCTGACGTGCCTGTGGTCATTATTTCCGGCCACGGCAACATCGAGATCGCGGTCGCTGCAATTAAGCAGGGCGCCTACGACTTCATCGAAAAGCCGTTTAACATTGACCAGCTTCTGGTTGTCATCCGTCGTGCGATGGAAACATCCCGTCTGCGTCGCGAAAACCAGAGCCTGAAGCGTCGTGATACCCAATCGTCCGAAATGATCGGTGACAGCGCCGCCTTCCGCCAGCTGGTATCTCAGTTGGATAAGGTGACGCGATCCAATGGTCGCGTCATGCTGACGGGACCGGCTGGCAGCGGCAAAGAGGTGGCGGCACGCTATATCCATGCCAAATCCAACCGCGCCTCGGCACCGTTTGTGACAGTGAACTGCGCGGGCGTTTCGCCTGAGACGATGGAAGAGGTTCTGTTCGGTCGCGAAACGGCTGAACGCGGGGTCGAGCCCGGACTGCTAGAGCAGGCGCATGGCGGCGTGATCTATTTTGATGAAGTGGCGGATATGCCGCTTGGTACGCAGTCCAAAATCCTGCGCATTCTGGTGGACCAACAGTTCCAGCGCGTGGGCGGTGCGGACAAGGTGCGCGTCGATCTGCGGGTGATTTCGTCGACCAACAAATCGCTGGATCAGGAAATCAACGAAGGCCGCTTCCGCGAAGAACTGTATCACCGCCTGAATGTTGTGCCGATCGATGTGCCGTCGCTGGAAGAACGCCGCGAGGATATTCCTGCGCTGACCGCGCATTTTATCGAAGAGTGCCATAAGGCCCAAGGTCTGCCGAAGCGCGACCTGAGCGCCGATGCGATTGCGCTTTTGCAGACGATGGTCTGGCCGGGCAACGTGCGTCAGTTGAAGAACCTTGTCGAACGTGTGCTGATCCTTGGCGATGGTACGGGCGAGATCGAGGCGCGCGAATTGCCGCAGGAAACGCCCCGTCAGGATTCGGACGATGGTCGTGTTGTCCTTTCGAACACGCTGGCGACACTGCCGCTGCGCGAAGCACGAGAGGCATTCGAGCGTGAATATCTGCTGACCCAGATCAACCGTTTTGGTGGCAATATCTCTCGCACAGCCAGCTTTGTGGGCATGGAGCGCTCGGCACTGCACCGTAAGCTGAAATCTTTGGGCGTGGTCACCACGGCCAAGGGCGGGGCACGGATTGCGCGGATCGAAGATGCAGAAGATGAATCCGAGCTTGAGCGCGAAGCGTCCTGATGCGTTTTAACTGCAACGCCCTTTTGGCGTTGCGTTTGACGCGTTGATTGTTGCTGCGCGGCATGTCAGACCAATCGTCTATGATCCGTAGTCTCGGGGCAGGTGCATGAAAGTCATCATTTGTGGTGCAGGTCAGGTCGGTTGGCAAATTGCCCGTCATCTGGCGAGTGAACGAAACGATGTGACCGTGGTCGACAACAATGCCGACCTTGTGCGCCGGGCGACAGATTCTCTGGACGTTCAGGGGGTTGCTGGCTTTGCATCCTATCCCGACGTGCTTGAACGTGCGGGTGCGCGTGACGCGGATATGATCATCGCCGCCACCTATTCCGACGAGGTCAACATGGTCACCTGTCAGGTGGCCCATTCGGTTTTCTCGATCCCACGCAAGATTGCCCGCCTGCGGTCGCAATCCTATCTGCGGGCAATCTATTCCGATCTTTATCGTCGCGATCACGTGCCGATTGACGTTGTGATTTCGCCCGAACGCGAAGTTGCGGCGGCTGCCTTGCAGCGCCTGAGCGCGCCTGCGGCCTTCGATACGGAACGCTTCCTTGAAGGAGGCGCGCAGTTGCTGGGTCTGGTCATTGATGAAAACTGTCCCATCGTAAACACGCCGCTGCGCCAGCTGACGGATCTGTTTTCGACGCTGCGTGCTGTGGTTGTCGGTGTTCGTCGCGACGGCACGCTGTTCGCGCCCGAACCGGAAGATCAGCTGTTTGAAGGCGACAGCGCGTATATCATGTCCCATGCTGATGACGTGGGCCGGACGCTGGAAATCTTTGGTAAGCCCAATCACAAACAGGAACGCGTGGTTCTGATCGGTGGCGGCAACGTCGGCCTGATGGTGGCGCGCGAATTGGAAAGCCGCGCCGAACGCGTGCGGGCCAAGGTGATCGAAAAGAACCGGAAGTGTGCGGAACACGCGGCTGAAGCGTTGGAGAAAACAATTGTTCTGCACGGGGATGGTCTGGACGCGGCCCTGTTGGCCGAGGCGAACATCGACCGTGCCGATGCGGTTTTGTGTGTGACCGACGACGATAAAACCAACATGCTGGCGGCGGTTCGGGCCAAGGCCGAAGGCTGTCCTATGGCCATCGCGCTGATCAACGACCCGACGCTCGTGCCGCTGATGGACCCGCTCGGCGTTGACGCCTACATCAACCCGCGGGCGACGACCGTTTCATCGATTTTGCGCCACATCCGCCACGGCCGCGTGCGCGCGGTGTATTCCATCGGCGATGCCGAGGCCGAGGTGATCGAGGCCGAAGTGCTCTCTACTTCTCCGATCGCAGGACAGCGCGTCCGTGATATCCAGTTTCCGGAAGGGGTTTTGGTCGGTGCGGTTCGCAAGGGTGACAAGGTGGTCAAGATCAGTGGCGATCTAAGGATCGAGGAAGGCGATATCATCGTGATCTTCGCACTTAGCGAAGACGTGGCAGAGGTTGAACGTCTGCTACAGGTTTCGATCGATTTCTTCTGACGATGTCGCGGCTCGTCGAACTTCCACTTTTGCTTTTGCTCGGAGGCGTTGCGTCGCTTTCGATGTGGGTGCCGGCGATCTACGCCTTGGCACTTGAACACTTCCACGATGCGCGGACGTTCTTTTATGCGGGCCTGATGGGCATGATCTTTGTCCTGTTCGTGTCTTTGGCGCAGATGGGGCGCGAGCATAACAAAAACCCGCTTCGCCAATTGCTGGGGCTGTTGGTGGCCTATCTGGTGCTGCCCGCCTTTCTGGCGATGCCGTTTCAGGAAGCGGTGCGGAATACGACATTCGTGAACGCCTATTTCGAAATGGTGTCGTCCATGACGACCACAGGGGCCACCTTGTTTGCGCCCGATCGGCTTGATCCTGCAGAGCACCTTTGGCGTGGATTGGTCGGATGGCAGGGCGGTTTGCTGTTGTGGATTTCTGCGGCGGCGATCCTTGCGCCACTGACCTTGGGCGGGTTCGAGGTGACGGCAGCCTCAGAGCCGGGCCAAACCTTTGCCACCGGCGCGGCGCGGCGCGACTATGCCGATCCGCGCCAGCGTCTGGCGCGCGCCTGTGCCAGCCTGATCCCGGTCTACGTGGGCCTGACTGCGTCTTTGTGGGTCATGCTGATGGCACTAGGCGACACACCGTTCATCGCGTTGATGCATGCCATGTCTACCATGGCGACGTCGGGGATTTCGCCGATCAACGGGTTGGCAGAAAGCGGATCGGGGCGTTTGGGCGAAATGCTGATCTTCCTGTTTCTGCTGTTCGCTTTGACTCGCCTGACGTTTTCGAACGACACCAGCGCCGCGCGGCGTCAGGGGATCTGGTACGATCCTGAATTCAGAATGGGGGCGATGATCGTCACCATCGTGCCGATTATCCTGTTTACACGCCATTGGATCGCGTCGTTCGAAGTTGCTGTCAGCGATACGCCGATCGTCGGTCTTCAGGCGCTTTGGGGAGCCATTTTCACAACGCTGTCTTTCCTGACCACGGCTGGTTTCGAAAGCGCCGACTGGTCGGCGGCGCGCAGTTGGTCCGGTTTGGGAACGCCGGGTTTGATTCTGATGGGCTTGGCGATCACTGGCGGCGGGGTTGCGACGACTGCAGGCGGGGTAAAACTTCTGCGCGTGTTCATCCTGTATCTAAACGGTCGGCGTGAACTGGAACGGTTGATCCACCCGAGTTCCGTTGGACGGTCCGGCCTGTTGACGCGGCGCACCCGCAGGGAAGGTGCGTTTATCGCTTGGGTCTTTTTTATGATCTTTGCTTTGACCCTGTCGGGGCTGGTTATGGCCTTTGCTGCCTCGGGCGTTACGTTCGAGCCGTCCTTCGTTATGGCGGTCGCGGCGCTGACCAACACAGGCCCTGTCGTGAACCTTGCCGCCGAGGTATCGCTGTCCTTGTCGCAGCTCGACCTATCGGCAAAATTGTTTTTTTGTGCAGGAATGATCCTTGGCCGACTTGAAGTGCTGGCCATCGTGGTTATGGTCACGCCCGAGTTGTGGCGCGATTGATCTCATGCAACAGGCTTGAAAAAGGGTGTTGATTTCCTCTGGAAGTTCCTGAGCGAGCAATACATACTCTTTTGAACGAGGGCGCGCTTACGATGGCGCATACAAGAATAAAGGCTTTTTCAATGGCTTCCGACCGTCAAAACCTTCAAGATGCATTTCTGAACCATGTCCGCAAAACCAAGGTGCCGGTCACAGTATTCCTGATCAACGGCGTGAAATTGCAGGGCGTGATCACTTGGTTTGATAATTTCTGCGTCCTTCTGCGCCGCGATGGCCAGTCTCAGCTGGTTTATAAACACGCGATTAGCACAATAATGCCTGCGCAGCCGATCAACCTGTACGACGGCGACGGGGAATAATTGGGCTTCACCGAGACGGAAACGCCAGACACCCGCGCTTGGGTTCTGCATCCCGACATCAAATCAGATCGTGACCGCCGTGAAGCGCATGGCGCTTTGGAAGAGGCTTTGTCCTTGGCCCTGGCTTTGCCGGGGCTAGAGGTTTTGGGCGGCACCGTTGTGCCATTGCCCAAGCCCCATCCGGGCATGCTGTTCGGGTCTGGTAAAATCGAAGAGCTGAAACAGCAGCTGGAAAGGGACGAGATCGAACTGGTTTTGATCGATGGTCCTGTGACGCCTGTTCAACAGCGTAATCTGGAAAAGGCGTGGGGCGTTAAGCTGCTCGACCGTACCGGTTTGATCCTCGAGATTTTCTCGGATCGGGCGGCGACGCGGGAAGGTGTTCTTCAGGTCGAGATGGCCGCACTCTCCTATCAGCGGACGCGACTGGTGCGCGCTTGGACCCACCTTGAACGTCAGCGGGGCGGATTGGGCTTTGTCGGCGGTCCGGGTGAAACCCAGATCGAGGCTGACCGCCGCGCCATTGACGAACAGCTTGTCCGTTTACGTCGCCAGCTTGAGAAGGTCGTGAAAACCCGTGAATTGCACCGCAAGGCACGGGCGAAGGTGCCGTTCCCGATTGTCGCGCTGGTCGGCTATACCAACGCCGGTAAATCCACGCTTTTCAACCGGTTGACCGGTGCCGAGGTGATGGCCAAGGATATGCTGTTCGCAACGCTGGACCCAACCATGCGGGCGGTGAAGCTGTCCTCTGGCCCAGAGGTTATTTTGTCAGACACCGTTGGTTTTATTTCCGACCTGCCGACTGAACTGGTCGCGGCCTTCCGCGCCACGCTGGAAGAGGTGCTGGCTGCGGATATCATCGTGCATGTGCGTGACATCAGCCATTCAGAGTCCGAAGAACAGGCGAAAGACGTCCGTGATATTCTGGCCTCTTTGGGTATTACGGACGAAACACCGCAAATCGAGTTGTGGAACAAGATCGACAACGTCGATCCGGACGAGGCCGAGGCGCTTCAGCTTCGGGCGTCCCGTCAGGACGATACCTTTGTTGCGTCTGCGATCACAGGGCAGGGGCTTGATGCGTTCCTGGAAGACGTTGCCACAAAGCTGGCAGAAGGCATTCGCGAAGAACGCCTGCTGCTGAGCTATGAAGATGGTCGGAAAAGAGCGTGGTTGTTCGAAAAAGGTTTGGTTTCGGAAGAAAAGCAGACTGAAGATGGCTATGATCTTTTGGTACGCTGGTCGCCTACGGATGCTGCCAAGTTCGACAGCTTGTAGTCGATTGGACTAAACAAAAACCAGCCTGTACAGCATCAAAACAGCCAGCGCCGCCAGCGGATAAACCGCTGTGGGAATGTGTTTATCGATCCAGGTGCGGGTCTTTCCGCAACGCGGGCACGCTTGTTCGCTTTGCCAATGTTCTTCGCGGCAGCGACTGCAGGTGGTTCTATTCGCAGTGTTTTGCAATTTATAGTATCCGGGAAATTGAATAATAATATCTTTAATCATTATGACTGTACCTCGGTGACTACATATTGTTCAACTGTGATGTAAATCCAATCCAATTAATGTTGCCTTAAAATCCCAGTCCTGATGGGAAGGCTTTCTGTTTCGGGATTTATTCCAATGTCAGGCGGGTGATCCCGACGGACGCCGCCCGCGCCAGATCATTGTCCAGCGACATGGGAATGTACTCACCGCGGCGCCAAAGCTGACCCAGATCGTCATAATGGCGCGACAGGAAATGGCCGGACTGGCCTGTTGAAATTACAAAAACCGAACTGTCCGGATCGGCAAAATCATAGACGCCACGATACCCTGCGCCATGCACGTTCAGGAAAGGTGCTTCGGGTTTGCCGCTGGTTTTACCGCGCAGCAGGGTGAAATCCCCGCCGGATGTGGATTGCCGGATGTTGGTGAAATACTTCAACACGGGAACCTCGCCCAAGACCTGATGATCGTGCGTCGCTTGGTGGGCGTCCCCCCAGCGCAAGGATTCCAGCGTGGTGCCATAGGTTTCGCCGATCCAGATCAGCGCGTCATCCAGCGCAAGGCGGGCAATATCCGTGCAGCCTTCGACGGCGCTGGATTGCTTGATGTCACACCAGGCGGAAGCGCCGTTGATGTTGCGGAACACACGTTCGATGAACAGCGGTTCGACGTGGCGGTATTTGTCAGCAAGCGGTCCGATATCGTCGCGGATCAGCCGATCTTGCAGGGCGCGCATCCACGCCGAATAGATCAGCGGTTCGGGCAAGTGTTCGCTCATTTCGCCGTTCCAGTTGGCCAGCATGGACAGGGCCTGCGACCGGCGGCGTTCAGGCGTGCCTTCGGGTGCTGCCTCGCCGGTGAACCACAGGTCTTTGCCGACCAAAGGCAGAAGCGAACGTGCCGCAAAGGAAACCGTATCAAGTTGCGCCTCGATAAAGCTTTCGCGGGTGTGCACCTCGCGGCCCTGCATCAAGGTTTTCCAGCGTTCAATGCGCTGCGTGTCGCCCCATTCAAAGCTGACATGCAGCGGGAAGGGGCGATCGACGGTTTTATTGTTGGTGTTGCCGACGATACCGCCGCGCGGCGCAATAAAGGACGGGTTCGACGCATAAGGCAGCATGCCCTGCCAGCGGTTCTCGGCGATCCAACCCGGCGCAGGCATCCGGCCCTGGCTTTGATGGTTTGCGTCCCGACGGGGCATCTGCCCGACGGTTTGCATCGCGATTTTGTCTTTGTCGATCAGGGTCAGGTTCTGGGATGGGGCCATGTAGGCCGATGAAACAGCCACGGCTTCGTCCACGGATTTGGCATCCATCAGGGCGATGGCCGCAGACATCGACGTGTCGCGCGCGGAAAGGGCTGTCCAGCCGAGCGACATGACATGCCCGCTGGGGGTGATGGTGCCGATATCGAATTGTGTGGCGGGCAGGACGGGGCCGTTGTCGGTCCAGCGCAGTGTCACGGTGACCGGGGCTGCATCTTTGATGTTGATGATCGATTTGCGAGTTTCGAACTGCTTCCAGCCGGTCGGAGTCCGGTATTCCTCGGGGTTGTCCGGGTTCAGCTGTTCAAGGAACAGGTCCTGATCATCTAGATAGGAAGACGTTAGACCCCAGCCTAGCGTTTCGCTTCGGCCGATCATGACGGCGGGAACACCGGGGATGGTTCCGCCGATGACGCTGCCGGATGTCAGGTTCAACTGCGCCAGATACCAGATTGCGGGTGCCGAAAACCCAAGGTGCGGATCGTTCGCCAGAAGAGTGCCGCCATTGGCCGACCGGTTTGGCGCGGCGGCCCATGCGTTGGATGCGCCTGCTAGTCCGCGCGGGGCGACGGGCATTAACATGTCGCCGCCAAGGTCAGGCAGTTCAGCGTAGCGCATCGCACCAGGGGCGAGGCTGGCGTAGTCGGGCAGGGCGGCAGTGCCTGCGCCGGGAACATCCGGCAGAATGTCGGAAAGCCTGCGCTCGTCATCCAGCGCAAGGGATGTGCGGGCGCGCAGCACTTCCTCTGACAGATGGCCGGACAGCTGCAGGGCCATCAGCTTGATGATCGCCAGCGAGTCTGCGGGCACCCATGGCGATAGGGTTGGATCAAACAGGAAAAATTCGGGCGCGCCGCGTCCAAGGCTGTCGCGATTGATTTCGTCAATGCGGGCGTTCACGCCAGCGGCATAACTTTCAAGCGCGTCCAGCGTGCGGGCATCTTGATGGGACACGGATGCGCGGGCCAGCGTATAAAGATCGAACCGGCGCAAAAGCTTGTCGGTTTCAACAGTGCGCGTGCCAAACAATTCAGACAAACGCCCCTGCGCGGTCCGGCGCATCAGGGTCATCTGCCAAAGGCGGTCTTGGGCGTGGGCATAGCCGAGGCCAAAGAACACGTCGCGATCCGCCGCGGCTTGGATGTGCGGGACGCCGGAATTGTCGCGGATGATTTCGACATCGGCGGTGATGCCACTGACGGTCAGCGTCTTGTCGTATTCAGGCAGGGATCGCGACGCCAGATAATAGACGCCAAACGCAGCCAGCGCGGCCAAGGCAATGGCGAAAGCGGTCAGTCGTACAAGCCAGCGGAATACCATGGACATCCTGAAAATCCTTTTTCTGGACCTGCGCGTGTCATGGCCCATCTTCCCTTTCTAGCGAAGTAACGGGAATGACTGGCCTTGCCAAGGTTGCGCGGGGCGGCCACAACTGCGGTCAAAGAATAGGTCCGCAAAGGAGGAAATCATGGCAAAGCTCGCGTTTTTGGGACTTGGGGTTATGGGATACCCGATGGCCGGACATCTGGCAAAGGCGGGGCATGATGTCACCGTTTATAACCGGACAACCGCCAAAGCACAGAAATGGTCGGCGGAATTCGGCGGAGGGTTCGCCGAAACGCCGCGTGCCGCAGTCGAAGGCGCCGAGTTTGTCATGTCCTGCGTTGGTAACGACGATGATCTTCGGTCTGTCTGCGTTGGTGACGACGGTGCGTTTGCGGGAATGGGCGAAGGTACGGTTTTCGTCGACCACACCACAGTGTCCGATGCGGTTACGGTCGAGCTTTATGATGCAGCGAAGAAGTCAGGTATTTCCTTTGTGGATGCGCCGATCTCGGGCGGGCAGGCCGGGGCCGAAAATGGTCAGTTGTCTGTGATGTGTGGCGGTGATCAGGATGCCTATGATCGCGCCGAGCCCGTGATTGATGCCTATGCCAAGCTGTGCCGCCGCATTGGCGAAAGCGGCGCGGGCCAGCGCACCAAGATGTGCAACCAGATCGCGATTGCGGGTCTGGTTCAGGGCCTGTCCGAGGCACTGCACTTTGCCGAAAAGGCGGGGCTGGATGGCCGTGCAGTGGTGGAGGTGATCAGTCAGGGCGCCGCAGGATCGTGGCAAATGTCCAACCGGTATGAAACCATGCTGGACGACCATTTCGAACACGGGTTTGCTGTTGACTGGATGCGCAAGGATCTGGGCATCTGTCTGGATGCCGCCGATGACAACGGCGCGTCGCTGCCTGTGACCGCTCTGGTAGATCAGTTCTATAAGGACGTGCAGAAGATGGGCGGCGGGCGTTGGGATACGTCCAGTTTGTTCAAACGTCTGCGTGCGATGGGCTAATTTCTTTACCCTTTATTAACCTTTGGAAGCGCCGGGCCTCGTCTGGCGCTTTTTCGCGTCGATGTTTTCGGTTGCGCAAACAATTGCCCATTGTGTTTTGCGTGTCGGTCAGCGTACACTCTTCGCTAGGCTAGTCGCATCTGTGTGGCTTCAGCCCAAAGAATTCGCCGAAGGGCGCAGCGCCAGACATGAAAGCTGGACACGCCCTTAGGACCGATAGCGGCCTGATAGGCCAACGAAAATTGCCCTGACCGCTACCAAGCGAAGGGCCATTAATGGGCGCTACGTCACCAGACAGGTTACGGATGCGTCGGAGAAGAACCGCGATGACGCGCGCTAAGTACATGAGGCAGACAGGAGCGGATCACACATCCGCCCGTGCCCGAGCGCTGTCTTTCGCCCTGACAAGACACACCAAATCGACGCTTTCCTTACGAGGGAGGGCGGCAATTTGACGTGCAACTGGATACAATGGCAAAGAAAATGCTTATCGATGCCACCCACGCGGAAGAAACCCGCGTCGTGGTGGTCGACGGAAACAAGGTTGAGGAATTCGACTTTGAATCTAACAGCAAGCGTCAGCTTGCAGGAAACATCTACCTCGCAAAAGTAACACGGGTTGAACCTTCACTTCAGGCAGCTTTCGTAGACTATGGCGGCAACCGTCATGGTTTCTTGGCGTTTTCTGAAATCCACCCCGATTACTATCAGATCCCTGTCGCAGACCGTCAGGCCCTGATGGACGAGGAAGAGGCCGCCGCACAGCGCGAGGCCGAGGAAGAAGACAACCCCAAGCCCAAATCGCGCCGTTCGCGGTCGCGCCGGTCGAAATCCAAAGCGGAAAAGACCACAACCACTGATGCGGTCGTGTCGACAGAACCGTCGCAGATCACTGGTATGGAAACCATCGATCTTGATGACGACAGCGACGGCGACAACGACAGCCTCGCTGTGGCTGACGCGCAGCCTGTGGATCAGGTTGTTGCCGACGACGCGGCACAGGACACTGCGGCGGATGCCGAGGTGTCTGCGAATGCGCCGACGGAAGAGGCGGCTGAGCCGTCTGCCGGGGCGGAGACTTCTGATGCGGCTGGCGCAGCAGATGAGACCGAGGCATCCGACGAGGACACGTCCGCTGATGACAGTGCTTCTGACGAGGCAGAGTCCGACGAAGACGAAGATGATGAGCCGAAGGTAAAAGTTGCCGACGACGACAGCATCGAGTCTGTCGCTGATGACGACACGCAGGAAGAAATCCGCCCGCCTCGCAAGGCGCGTGCGCGTCGTTACAAAATCCAGGAAGTGGTCAAGGTTCGCCAGATCATGCTGGTGCAGGTCGTCAAGGAAGAGCGTGGCAACAAAGGCGCGGCCCTGACAACCTACCTCAGCCTTGCTGGCCGTTACTGCGTCTTGATGCCGAACACCGCTCGTGGTGGTGGTATCAGCCGCAAGATCACCAACGCGGCCGACCGTTCCAAACTGAAAGAAATCGCCACATCCATCGACGTGCCGAAGGGTGCGGGCCTGATCATCCGGACTGCGGGCGCCAAGCGCACCAAGACCGAGATCAAGCGCGACTACGAATACCTTCAGCGTCTGTGGGAACAGATCCGCGAACTGACGCTGCAATCGATTGCACCGGCCAAGATCTATGAAGAAGGCGACCTGATCAAACGGTCGATCCGTGACCTGTACAACCGCGACATCGACGAAGTGTTTGTCGAAGGTGAACGCGGCTACCGCACGGCCAAGGACTTCATGAAAATGATCATGCCGTCCCACGCAAAGAACGTGAAGCACTACTCGGATTCGCTGCCGCTTTTTGCGCGTTATCAGGTGGAAAGCTACCTTGGTGGCATGTTCAACCCGACGGTCCAGCTGAAATCCGGTGGCTACATCGTGATCGGCGTGACCGAAGCGCTTGTGGCGATCGACGTGAACTCGGGTCGCGCCACGAAAGAAGGCTCGATCGAGGAAACCGCGCTTAAGACCAACCTTGAGGCCGCCGAAGAAGTGGCGCGCCAGTTGCGTCTGCGCGACCTTGCCGGTCTGATCGTCATCGACTTCATCGATATGGACGAGCGCAAGAACAACACCGCCGTTGAAAAGCGCCTGAAAGACAAGCTGAAAACAGACCGCGCCCGTATTCAGGTGGGCCGCATCTCTGGTTTCGGCCTGTTGGAAATGTCGCGACAGCGTCTGCGCCCCGGCATGATCGAAGCGACGACACAGCCGTGCCCGTCGTGTCATGGTACCGGTCTGATCCGTTCGGACGACAACATGGCGTTGCAGGTTCTGCGTCAGATCGAAGAAGAGGGCACGCGCAACCGGTCGCGTGAGGTTCTGGTCAAGGCTCCTGTGGCCATTGCCAACTTCATCATGAACCAGAAGCGTGAACACATCATCCAGATCGAAGCGCGCTATGGCTTGTCCGTCCGCATCGAAGGTGACCCGCATCTGGTCAGCCCTGACTTCACGATGGAGAAGTTCAAGACAGCGACACGCGTCGTTCCTGAACCGACAGCACCTGTTGTGTCGGCCTCGATGGCATTGATGGAAGACATCGATGCCGAAGAGGAAGAAGCAGAAGAGCTGAACGCCGAAGTCGAAAACGAAGCCGAGACAGAAGAAAAGCCCAAGCGTCGTCGTCGTCGCCGGCGGAAGAAAAAGACCAACCAGACCGAAGGTGAAGACGGCCAGTCCGACAACAACGAGTCGACTGATACCGAAGATAACGGTTCGGAAAAGTCCAAGGACAGCGCGGCTGACGAGGCGAAAACGGACGCTTCGGAAGACGCGCCTGCCGCAGAAGAGACCACGCCCGACGCCGAGGCCGAAGAAAAGCCCAAGCGCCGTCGCCGCACCCGCAAAAAGCCAGAGCCTAAGACTGAAGAGGCAGCGGATGGCGAAGTGAAAGAAGCTGACGCACCTGCGGATGAGGCTCCGAAAGAAGAGGCGGCAACAGAAGAAGCTCCGGCTGAAAAGCCCAAGCGTCGACGTAGCCCGCGCAAGAAAAAGGTCGAAGAACCGGCGGCCGCAGAGCCGGCAGCCGAGGAAGAGGCAGCTGCCCCGACACCGGTTGATGAAAAGCTGGCGGAAGCACCGGCAGAACCTGATCCGGCTGTTCCTGAGGTGAAGGACACATCCTCGGCCACACCCGAAGCGCTGGAAGATGCGGTGGTTGAACCGACGCCGGTACCGGAAGCGGTTGAGGTAGCAGAAACCGTTGCAGAGTCTGCCGAGCTGGTGACTGCCGAGGCCGAAGCCCCTGCGCCGGAACCCGCCCCGGCTGAACCGGTGGCCGAAGAAAAGCCGAAGCCAAAACGCAAAGGCTGGTGGTCCATCGGACGCTAAAAAACACAAAACCCCGCGCCGAAAGCGCGGGGTTTTTGTTTGTAGGGTGGGATTAGCGTTGCGGGATCAGTTCCTGTTCGTCCATCGCTTCAAGACAGTGGATCAGGCCGTTTTCCACGTGCTGCGCAAGTAGCTTTTTGGTCAGTTCGGCATCTCGGCTCAGCGCGGAATCAAGCATTGCCTTATGTTCGCGCATGGCAACTTCGCCACGGTAGGTCAGGACCAACATCTGATAACGCAGGTATTTGTCAAAGATTGTGGCGTGCAGATCCAACAGGTTCTTTGAATCGCAGGCTGCGATCATGGCAAAGTGGAATTCCCAATCGTATCGCTTCCAGTCCTCAGTCTTGGTCTGGTTGCCCGCCAGTCTTTCCTGCTCCATCCGGTAAAGCTTGTGGTGGGCGGCAACTAGGTTGCCTTCCCATTCCGTGTCGCCCTTTTGCAGCGACAGATCCAAAGCATGGCATTCCAGCAGAACGCGTAGGTTCGCGATCTCGCGCAGGTCATCCACCGAAATGGGGTGCACATAAAAGCCGCGCTGTTCGGGCGCGTCGACAAAGCCTTCACTTGCCAGACGGTTCAGGGTTTCCCGCAGGGTCGACAGGCTGGCGTCATAACGCTTTTTCAGCATGTCGAGTTTGAGCTTTTCGCCCGGCTTCAGGGCGCCGAAAATGATGTCATGCTTGATCGTCTGATAGATCGTTGATCCGACAGTCATACAGCCCTCCCAAGCCGTGGTTTCCGTAGATTAGCTTAAATACCTGATATTTCTGTGTAACGACAACCGGCCATGCGAATAAATAAAATATGGTACACTTAAGAATATCATATATTATTTTAGCGGAGGCGACACAGATTTCTGTCGGTGTCGGGGAAATGCGGGCACTTTGATGCACGTCGGGAGGACATCTGAATATGAAGACGAAGACGCGCCTTGCGATTGCGGGGTTCGGGCTGATCGGCCGTCAGCACGCCAAAGCCATCGCAGAAAGCGACCATGCGGAACTGGGTGCGGTGATTGACCCCAGTGATGCTGGCCAGAAGGCTGGCGCGGATTTGGGCGCAAAGGTTTTCGCCGATCTTGATCAGTTCTTCGCGGCGGGCGGCGCGGACGGCATTCTTCTGGCGACGCCGAACACACTGCATGTTGAACAGGGTTTGCAGTGCGTCGAACTGGGCATTCCGATGTTGATAGAAAAGCCGATTGCCACGCGGTCAAGCGATGCATGGGCCTTGGTGGAGCGTGCGAAACAACAGGATGTGCCATTGATCGTGGGACATCACCGCCGCCACAGTCCCTTGATGCAATCCGCCAAGGCCGCAATCGACGCAGGACAGATCGGTGACATCCGCGCGGTTCAGGCGATGTGCTGGCTCTACAAACCCGACAGTTATTTCGATGAGGCCGACTGGCGCAAGAAGCCCGGGGCAGGGCCCATCGCAGTCAATTTGGTCCACGACATCGATCTGCTCCGCTACCTGTGCGGAGATGTCAAAACGGTCCGCGCGGTGGCCAGCCCATCTTTGCGTGGCTATCAAAATGAAGACGTCGCCAGCGCGCTGCTTGAGTTCGAATCGGGGGCGATTGGAACCATCACCGTGTCCGATAGCATCGTGTCTCCGTGGAGTTGGGAGCTTACAGCCCGCGAAAATCCGGCCTATCCTCCACAGCCTGAAAGCTGCTATCTTGTCGGAGGGTCGCACGGATCATTGTCTATTCCGGATATGAATCTGTGGAGTTACGGCGAAAATCCACGGCATTGGTGGCACCCGTTGGGCGTTGAAACGCGTGGCGTTGATCCCGAAAACCCGTTGGTTAAACAAGTCGACCACTTTGTTCAGGTCATCCAAAAATCCGCTAAGCCCTTGGTTTCCGGCGAGGAAGCAACAAAGAGCTTATTGCTCGTAGAGGCCATTCAGCGTGCGGCGCAAACCAGCGAAACTGTCAGGATCGACCGTGGTGGATTCTGAGAATTCGAACGTTTAGCAAAAATATCTGATATTTTTAAAAATATCTTGCAAAGCTGCGGTGACCAAGCAAACATGTTCGCCACAAGAGGATTTAAAACGTCCAGGGAGGATGAAATGGACTTCAAACTGACACGTCGTGCCGCGCTTGGCGCAGCACTTTCCGCAACGATGCTTGCAGGGTCCCTTGGTCCCGCTTTGGCGGCGGACAAAATGACTTTCACCATGGCAACAGCCGGTTCCGAGACTGACCAGCGTTCCGCTGCTCTGGCGAACGTTTTCGCGCCGATGGTCGCAGACTTCGCTGACTACCAGCCGGGCTACAACGGCACTCTGTTCGCACAGGGCACCGAGCTTGAGGCGATCAGCCGCGGCAACCTGACCATGTCCATCGCGTCCGCGCAGGAAATGGCTCAGTTCTTCCCCGAGTTCTCGATCTTTGCGACAGGTTACGTCCATCAGGACGCCGCGCATCAGGTTCGTGTCTTCAACGACCCGCTGATGGACCCGTTCAAGCAGAAGGCCGAGGATGAGCTGGGCGTAAAGCTGCTGTCGGTTATGTATCTGGGTCGTCGTCACGTGAACCTGCGCCAGACGCGCGAAGAGGTTGATGTGCAGACACCGGCAGACCTTGCTGGCGTGAACCTGCGTATGCCGGGCACAGATGCATGGCAGTTCCTGGGTTCCGCTCTGGGGGCCTCCCCGACACCGATGGCCTTCAACGAGGTTTACACAGGTCTGGCGACAGGCGCTGTTGACGGTCAGGACAACCCGCTGCCAACAGTCGTGGACAAGAAATTCTACGAAGTGACCAAGCAGATCGCGCTGACGTCGCACCTTGTCGACCTGAACTACATCGCGTTCTCGAAGGCGGTTTGGGACGAACTGACACCTGATCAGCAGATCACCGTGCAGCGCGCCGCAGACGCGGCTGCCGCTTGGGGTCGTCTGAAGCAGCTGGATCTGGAAAACAACCTGGCTGACTTCATTCGCAGCCAGGGCGTAGAAATCTACACCCCCGATCTGGAAGCCTTCCGCACACACGTGCAGGCACAGTATGCTGGCAGCGAAGTCGCCGCATCCTGGCCGGAAGGTGTTCTCGAGCGCATCAACGCTCTGGGCAACTGATCTGATCACGACTTAGTGGCCCCGTTTCAGGGGCCACACCTGTGCTGACGGGGGACATGATGAAAACGATTTCAACTTGGTTCCGACACGGCACCGAAGCCATCGCTGCCAGCTTCTTGGCGGCGATGTTCATTACCTTCCTTCTACAAATTTTTTCGCGCTATGTGCTGAAGACACCCTTCGGCTGGACGCTTGAACTGTGTTTGATCCTTTGGGTCTGGATCGTGTTTTTCGGCTGCGCCTTTCTGGTGCGCGAAAACGATCATGTGACCTTTGATATCTTCTATCTATCAGCCCCGCGCCGCGTGCAGAAAGTGCTGGCCCTGATCTCGGCTGCGGCCATTGCTACGGGCATGCTGTATGCGTTTCTGCCCACGTGGGATTACATCGACTGGATGAAGATGCGCAAAACAACAACGGTCCGTAACCCGTTGGACGGAAATAAAATTCCGATGCGCACCATCTTTTCGATCTACGCGATGTTCATGTTGGTCGTAGCTGCGCGCTACATTTGGCGCTTTGTCGGTGTGCTGCGCAACGGACCGCCCGAGACGGACCACGAACTTCCCGGACACGATCACGAACCGCCGGCCATCCAAGAAGGGGATGAAGTGGTATGAGTATGGAACTTGCGCTCTGCCTGATTACCCTGTTCGGGCTGGCAGGCATCGGGACACCTATCGGCTATTCGATCATGCTGGCGTCACTGGTCTATCTGGGCATGGCCGGTATGGACCTTGCGCTGACGGGCGAAAAGATTCTGCAGGGTTTGTACAAAAGCTTTGTACTACTGGCGGTGCCGCTGTTCATCGTGGCCGCCAACATCATGAACGCGGGGACAATTTCCGAACGGCTTCTGAACTTCTGCGTTGCAGCCGTTGGCCGGTTCCGTGGGGGGCTGGGCCATGTAAACGTGGTCGCATCGCTGATTTTTTCCGGCATGTCTGGCTCTGCGGTCGCGGATGCGGCAGGCATCGGTAAAATCATTATCGAGATGATGACTAAGGATGGTCGCTATAGCGGCGGGTATGCTGCGGCGATCACGGCGGCCTCGGCCACCATCGGCCCGATCATTCCGCCGTCGATCCCGATGGTGCTGTATGCGCTGGTATCTAACGCATCCATCGGCGCGCTGTTTCTGGCGGGCATCGTGCCCGGTCTTGTGATGGGTGCCGTTCTGATGGCTATGAACACCTATCTGGCCCACAAGCGTGGTTTCGCATTGGAAGAGCCCGTGCCCCTGCGCCAGTTGCCCAAGGTCACAGCTAACGCTTTCCCGGCGCTGCTGATGCCGGTGATCCTGCTTTACGGCATCTACGGCGGTGTTACCACGCCGACCGAAGCCGCCGCCGTGGCCGCGCTTTACGCGCTGTTGTTGTCTGGTATTTTCTATCGCGCTTTGTCGCTTAAGGGGCTGTACAGCATCTTCGTGGAAAGCGCGCGGGCCTCTGCGTCTGTCGGGGTGGTCATCGGTGGCGCGCTGATCCTGAACTTTATCGTGGTCTCCGAAAACATTCCGGGCATGGTGTCGGCCTACCTGACGGGCATCGACATGCATCCGCTGATGTTCCTGCTGCTGATCAACGTTTTGATCCTGCTGTTGGGCTGTGTGCTGGATGCGACGACGATCATTCTGGTCATCGTGCCGCTGTTCATCCCCGCCTGTAAGGCGCTTGGGATTGATCTGGTGCACTTCGGTGTTCTTGTTGTCGTGAACTCGATGATCGGCCTGATCACACCGCCCTATGGCATTCTGCTGTTTGTCATCAACGCGGTCACAGGCATTAAACTGCGCGACATCATTAGCGAAGTCTGGGCGTTCTTGGGCGTATTGCTATTGGCACTGATTGTCCTAATCCTGTTCCCCGATCTTGTCCTTTTCCTGCCGCGTCTGTTTGGATACGCGGGATGAAGGCCGGATTGATCGGGCATGGGATTGGGCAATCCCTGACCCCCGCGATGCACGAGGCCGAGGGCCGCGCCCTTGGCTTTGACTACACCTATCAGCGCTTTGACACGGGCGAGGCGCCTTGGTCGGGCATGAGCCTGCCGGACATTCTGGATCATGCCGAGGCCAGTGGTCTGGCAGGTGTGAACGTCACGCATCCGCACAAGACCGAGGTGGGCACCTATCTGGATCATCTGGAAGGACCTGCGCAGGATCTGAACACCGTCAACACTGTCGTATTCCGCGATGGGAAACGGGTGGGGCATACCACAGACTATTCCGGTTTCCGCGAAGCGATGCGGCGGACAGGTGTAGCCTTGGCTGGGAAACCTGTCGCGCAGTTCGGGGCAGGGGGCGCTGGTACCGCGACGTCGTTGGCTCTGCTTGACGAAGGCGCCGACCTAAGCATCGTGGACGTCGATCTGTCCCGCGCCGAGGCATTGGTCACCCGCTTGAAAGAGGTCCGGCCCACCGCGCAAGTGCAGGCTGTGTCCGGCAGCGATATCGAATTGAAGGCCATGTCGGGCGCTGTGAATGCAACACCCTTGGGCATGAAATCATATCCGGGAATGGCGTTTGATCCAGCGAACCTGCCGGACGACGCGTGGGTGGCGGATATAGTCTATTTTCCGATGAACACCGCGTTGTTGCAAGCAGCCCGCGCGCGCGGCCTACAGGCGTTCAACGGTGGCGGTATGGCGCTTTATCAAGCGGTCTTTGCGTTTGATTTGATCACTGGCCACACGCCCGATGAGGGGCGTATGGCCGAATGTTTTGCCCGTTTATCGGGCCAAAGCTAATCAGTCGAACTGTTCGCGCAGATTTGCTACGGCCTGTGCGAGTATCACCAGATCAACGCCCACAGCGGTAAACAGCGCGCCTTTGGCCATGAAATGCTTGGCCATATCCACATCCAGCGCCATCACACCGGCAGGGACGTTCACCGCCTGAAGGCGTTCGATCCCATTCTCGATCGCGGCGACCACTTCAGGGTGGTTCACCTGACCGGGGTGGCCCATGCTTGCGCTTAGGTCAGAGGGGCCGATGAATACTGCATCGACACCGTCGATATTTGCAATGTCTTCCAGCGCGTCCATACCGGCCACGGTTTCGACCTGAACGATCAGGCACAGATCCTCTTCGGCTGTTGTGTAATAATCCTTGATCTTGCCGTAGCGGGTGGCGCGGGTCATGCCGGCCATGCCGCGAATGCCGCGCGGGCCATAGCGCATCGCATCAACGGCAGCCTGTGCTTCTTCTGCGGATTGTACGAACGGCACCATCAGCGTCTGCACGCCCATGTCCAGCATACGTTTGATCAGGACAGGGTCGTTTCCGGCCACACGGGCAGTCGCAGATACCTCGGGCACGGCGGCCAATGCTTGAAGCGCAGGCAGCACTTCGACGGTTTCGATGGCTGAGTGTTCACAATCGATCAGGACCCAGTCGTAGCCGGCCCCGCCCAACAGTTCGGCAACGGTGTTGCCCCCGATTGAATTCCACATGCCAAGCTGATGAGCGCCCGACAAAATGGACGCTTTAAAGTGGTTTTTGGGATTTTTCATGATGGTTGACTTCTGTCTTTGAAGGGATCGGCAGTGTACTGCGGATGCCTTGGGAAGACCAGAAAACAACGCCGAAAAACCGCAGGCCAAGGGTGATTTGGCCTGCGGTTCGGTATCGGGTTGTGCGGAGGCTCGTCAGCCGTCGCTTCGGCGCGTCACAGGGAACAGTGACACTGGTTTCCAACGCTGGATCAGACCCCAGAGTCCTTTCGGTTCTACAAGGATGATCACCACGGAAACCGTGCCGAGGATAACCATGTACCACGATCCCAGATCGGCCAGAAATTCGCGCAATACAAAGAACAGGATGATGCCAAGGATCGGTCCCTCTAGCGTGCCGATGCCACCGATCACCACGATGAAGATCACCAGCACGGACCATTCGTTGACCGAGAAAGCCGCATCAGGTGTCACGCGCAGTTTTTGCAGGAAGATCAGCGCTCCGATCAGGCCGGTGATGCCTGCTGTCACTATGTAGATCAGGAACTTCAGCTTGCGGGTTTCGACGCCCACGCTGATGGCTGCTTCATCGTCGTCGCGCATGGCAGACAGCGACAGGCCAACGCGCGATCGCATCAAAGCCCAGATGCCCAAGACAACCGCCAGCATGATGCCCAAAGCGATCCAGTAGGTCATGCTTTCCCGCGCCGATCTGCTGGATGCCATCGCTTTGACGATGTTAGCGGGCAGGGAAATGCCGCTGCCGCCTCCAAGGGCAGGGATTTGGGCAAAGACCAGTCGGTAGACCTCGGCGATGACCCAAGTGCCGATGGCAAAATAGGGGCCCGACAGGCGGAAGGCGACAAAGGCTGTGGGCCATGCGATCAGCGCGGTCAGAAGGCCTGCCAAGGGAAGTCCGACAAGAACAGGCACGCCAGCAAACATCGCCAGCGAGAAGATCAGGTATCCACCCAAGCCAACGAAGGCCTGCTGGCCGACCGAAATCAGACCCGAGTAGCCTGCAAGCAGGTTCCAGATTTGTGCAAGCGCGAGGAAATAGAACACCTCGATCAGCAGGCGCATGGTGCCGCGGCTGGCCCAGTAGGGACCCAGCAGAAGCGCGCCGATGATAAGTGCGAAAAGGCCGAGACGGAACATGTTTTGTGTCGACATTTGCTTAACCCCGCTGCTTGGGGAACAGGCCCTGAGGGCGCAGAACAAGGATGATCAGGAACACGATGTGCCCTGCAAGAATTTGCATTCCGGGATCGATTTTCGCACCCAGACCCTGAGCCACCCCAAGGATGACGCCACCCGCCAAAGTGCCCCAGAGCGATCCCAAGCCGCCGATAATCACCGCCTCGAATGCAAAGAGCAGACGGACAGGGCCCGCGGCAGGATCAAAGTTGGTTTTGACCGCCAGCAAAACACCGGCCAAGGCAACGACGCCGGAAGCCAGGGACATGGCAATGGCGAAGAGGTGCTTTTTGTTGATGCCCATCAGGCTGACAGTTTCGGGATCATCCGATGTCGCCCGCAGTTGGCGGCCAACAGCAGTATGTGCAAAAATCCAGTTCAACAGGGCGATGACCGCGATGGCCGAGACGAACAGCAACAGTGGGATCACCCCGACGGCCAAACCGCCGCCAAGCGGGATCGCAGCGGTGTCAAGCGCCCCCGCGCTGACGCGGCGGCTGTCGGCTGAGAAGGTTTCCAGCATCAGGTTCTGCAGGATCACCGACAGACCGAACGTCACAAGGATGGATGGCAAAAGGTCTTTTCCGGACAGCCGGTTAAGGACCACTCTTTGACCAATGTAACCGGCAACCATCATGGCAGGGACAATCGGCACAATGGCCCAAAGCGGGCTTAGTCCGGTCAGATCCACGAACACCAGTGTCAGGAAGGCGGCTGCGATGATGAAATCACCGTGGGCCAGATTCACAAAGCGCATGATGCCGAACATCAGGGAAAGACCCGCCGCGAACAGCGCGTAAAGCCCCCCAAGCAAAATGCCTTGTAGGATAGCGTTGATCCACTCCATCACGCGTGCTCCTTCTTGCGGCCAAAGTAGGCTGCGGAAATGTCTGCGCGGTCCAGCGTGGCCGATGGGCCCTCAAGGCTGATCCGGCCCTCTTGCAGGCAATAGAGCCTGTCCGAAACGGCGACGGCCTGTCCGATGTCCTGTTCAACCAGAATGACGGACGTGCCGTTTTCGCGGATGCGGGGCAGCGCGCTATAGATGTCGCGGATGATGACGGGGGCCAGGCCAAGGCTGACCTCGTCCAGCAACAGGATTTTCGGGTTTGCCATCAGCGCACGGCCAATCGCGACCATCTGCTGTTGGCCACCCGAAAGAAGTGTCGAAGGCGTGTTGGCCTTTTCCGTCAGAATGGGGAACAGGTCTTCGACCGCTTGCAGGTTCCATGGGCCTTCGCGGGCCACTGTGGCCCCCAGCAACAGGTTTTCACGCACGCTAAGTGACGGGAACAGCCTGCGGCCTTCAGGAGACATGGCAATGCCAAGCTTGGCGATTTCGTGCGCGGGATGTTGTGTCAGGTCGGTGCCGTCGAAAGTCAGGGATTGCCCCGGAACGGGCAGAAGCCCAGTCAGCACCTTGAGGAATGTCGATTTCCCAGCGCCATTGGCCCCGATCAGAGCGACGCTTTCGCCTTCGCTGATGCGAAAATTCACGCCGAATAGCGCCTGAAAATCACCGTAGAAGGCGTCAAGCGACGAGGCGGTCAGCAAATCTGTCATGCTTCGATCCCCAGATAGATTTCCTGCACGTCCTTCGAATTGAACGTTTCTTGTGGGTCGCCTTCGGCCAAAACCGCGCCGAAGTTGATGACCACCAGCCGATCGACCACGGCCAACAATGCGTGCACGACGTGTTCGATCCAGATGATCGACGTGCCGGATGCGCGGATGTTGTTGATGGTCTGCACCAGCGTTTCGCATTCGTCCTCTGTCAGGCCGCCTGCGATTTCGTCCAGCAGTAACAGCGATGGTTCCGTCGCCAGCGCGCGGGCCATTTCAAGGCGTTTGCGATCCAGAAGGCGCAGCTGACTGGCTGGGACATCGGCAAGATCGCCCAATCCCAGATCCTCGAGGATTTCGAGGCTTTTGTCTGTGGCATCCGGCAGGCTAAGCGCCCCGCCATTGGTGGCGGCGACCAGCAGGTTTTCCAAAACTGTCATGCCGTTGAAGGGTTTGGGAATCTGGTAGGTGCGCCCAACGCCCATGCGACAGCGAAGGGCGGGTGTGCTTTTGGTAACGTCTTGACCAGACAGAATGATCTGGCCTTCGTTCACAGGCTGGGTGCCTGCGATCAGGTTGAACAGCGTGGATTTTCCAGCACCGTTCGGGCCAATGATCCCAAGCGCTTCGCCGTGTTTCAGGGTCATCGATACGTTGTTCGTGACCTGCAAAGCCCCATAGGATTTCGAGAGGTTGCGCACCTCGAGGATGTTTTGCGATGTGTCTGTCATATGCGTGCAGCAAACCGGACGCATTTCTGCGTCCGGCTCGATGCAGTCCCCCGATGATTAGTTGCCGATCAAACGGACGTCTGCCGTTTTGGCGATATTCGGGTGATCACCGTTTTCAACGATGTCGATCACGGGCTTGCCATCAACGATCCGCCATTGGCCACCCACCAGAGGTGTCTTGGAGATATTCGGCACGGGCCCTGTCTGGAAGTTGATCGGACCAACGATGGACGCATAGTCCGTCGCGGCAATCGCATCGCGGATCGAGGCCGGATCGCTGGGGTCTTCGGTACGGCGCAGGGCGTCGATAGCGATTTCGAACAGCGAATGCTTGAAGCCCAGCGGCATGGTCCAGACGTTGCCTGTAGCTTCCTCGTAGGCGGCTGCCAGTTCTGCGGATGTCTGGCCGTTGAAACCGGACGAGAACGGGTGGTTCGGCGACCACCACAGCTCGGTTGTCAGCGCTTCACCACGATCACCCAAAGACGAGATAACCTGCGGGAATTCCAGCGCTTTGCCGAATGTCACGACCTTGGGATGGAAATCCTGCTGGGCGGCTTGCAGCCAGAAGGTTGTGAAGTCCGGCGGCGGCACAACGCCCGTGACGATCTCGACACCTGCCGCTTTGAACGCGGAAATCTGGGCCGAGAAATCATCCGAGAGGATTTGATAGCGACCGGGGTCGACCAACGTATAACCGCGGGCCTCTAGCAGCGGGGGATAGCCACGCTCGGGATCGCCAAAGGCGTTGCCATCCGGATCGTTCGGCCACAGGGCGCCAACGACCTTATTGGTTGCGACCTGATCCCACGTGCCGATGTTGGCCGATGCAATGTCTTCCAGACCCCAGAAGAAATGGAAGGTCCAATCAAAACCCTTGGACGGGTCGCCCTGACGGCCGAAGAAATGCGGCTGCCACGGGGTATCGTTGGTGATGCAGGGCACCTCGTTCAGTTCCGCCTGATCCGCGACAGGGTTTGTGGTATCGGGCGTCGAGGTGGCGAGGATCAGGTTGACCTCTTCATCAAGGATCAGCTCCTGAGCAACCGTCGATGCGCGGTTCGAACTGGACTGGCTGTCCTTGACGATGAATTCGATGTCATAGGTTTCGCCCGCGATTTCCAGCCCACCGGCAAGCGCAGTTTGGAACTGGTTCAGCACAAACGCATCGGATTCCGCGAAAACGGCCAGCGGGCCTGTTTGCGGCGAAACGAAACCGATTTTGATTTTCTTGTTGGCTGCCAGCGCGGGTGTCCCCAGTGCTGCTGCCCCTGCGATTGCGGCGGCTCCTCGGCCGAAATCGCGACGTGTGATCTTTGTTGTCATTGGTTGTCCTCCACTTCCAATAATCCTGCCTTTGCGGCTTTTGGCGAAACGGTGGTTGGACGGCCGGATTCAAGCAATGCTTGGACAGGTATGGGGTGATACCGGCGGCTAACTTCTTCTGATAAGGCAAGAAATGCTATAATCGGCCATACGCAAAATGCATCGAAACCTGTCTTTTTGGGTATCACCTGAGACCCGCGTTATCATCGACAGAAAACACCCCGAAAGCGCAATCTAGGCCTTGGCAGTCAACGACACCAAGGAACCAGAGCTGTGCCCAAAATTGACGTGATCGAAACCATGATCGTGGATGTCCCGACAATCAGAGGGCATGTCCTGTCTATGGCAACGATGCGGACGCAAACGGCTGTTCTGGTCCGGATACGGTTTTCTGACGGCTCCGAAGGGCTGGGGGAAGGGACGACCATCGGCGGTCTAAGCTATTGTCCGGAAAGCCCTGAAAGCATTCAGTCGGTGATCGAAACCTACATCGCACCTGGCATTGTCGGGCTGGATGGGGATGACATCAATGCGGTCACGCAACTGGTTGATCGCATGGTGCAAGGCAACCGGATTGCCAAGTCCGCGATCGAGACTGCGCTTTGGGATGGTCTGGGAAAACGCCTTGGCGTGCCTGTGTCGCAGTTGTTCGGCGGTGCGGTCCACAAGCGGCTTCCTGTGGCGTGGACGCTGGCCTCGGGCAACTCGGACACGGATATTGCCGAAGCCGAAGAGATGATCGAGCGTGGTCGTCACAACATATTCAAACTGAAAATCGGCAAACGGGCCGTCGCTGACGACGTTGCGCATGTGTCAAAGATTGCCAAGGCGCTTGGGGATCGGGCCAGTATCCGCGTGGACGTCAATCAGGCGTGGAGCCTGCAGGACGCGCGCTGGGGGCTGAAAGGCCTGCAAGAGGCGGGCTGTGTTCTGGTCGAGCAACCGATCAAGGCACGCTATCGTCACGCCATGGCCGAGCTGACTGCGAAATACGAAATCGCACTGATGGCGGATGAAATTCTGAACGGGCCGGAAGATGCGCTTGTGGTTGCCGCCAACCATTGTGCCGACGTCTTTGCCGTGAAGGTCGCGCAATCGGGTGGCCTGAAACGCGGGGCCGAAGTTATTGCCATTGGTCAGGCGGCAGGGCTTGGGCTCTATGGCGGCACGATGCTTGAGACGGGGTTAGGCACCTCGGCGGCGCTGCAGCTGTTCGCGACCGTTGACCGGTTGGAGTGGGGGACGGAACTGTTCGGGCCGCTGCTGTTGACCGATGAAATTCTGGCCAACCCGATCGTGTACAAGGATTTCAATGTTGAAGTCCCGCAAGGTCCCGGCATCGGGGCCGAACTGGATATGGATAAGGTCAACTTCTACAGCCGCGACCGGAGCAAAACCGTCAGGGCTGTGTCTGGAACGTAACCGGTGATCAGATCGTCTTGCGCGCGACGCTTTGGGCGATCCTGATAAAGTTGTTGATGTGGCGTCCCTGTTCATCCAGCCGATAGTTCACCGACAGCGATGTCACGCCCAAAGGCGGATTGATCTTGTGAAACCGCATGCCATTGCGCGTGGCGGTCCCGACAGAGGCAGGAACAACACAAATCCCTTCGCCAATCGACACAAGGCTAAGCGCAGTTTGCAAGTCCATCGTCCAGACGCGGCGCGACGTGTCGACACCCATCGTTTTGCAATAAGACAGCACCACATCGGCAAAGCTGGGGCGGGGAAACTCAGGATAGAGGATCAGGCTGGGGGCCTTGAGCGTCCGTAGGTCCAGCCCGCCGGGGCCGTTGACTTCAAGCGTGTCAGGCACAGCGGCGATCAGCGGTTCTTCCAGCAGATGTTTTGTGATGAATTCGCTGTCGTGCAGTTCGGGGCGGGAAAAGGCCACGTCGATTTCGCGCGAGATCAGGGCGCGATGCAGTTGCGCGTTGTTCATCGGCAGAAGGCTCAGGTTCACCTCGGGATAGTTCGCGCGGAAAGATTTGATGATGTTGGGCAGGATGCCGAATGTCGCAGACCCGACAAAGCCCACACGCAGACGGCCCTCCGCACCTTGGCCCAATCGACGCACCTCAAGACAGGTGTCATCCAACTGGGCCAGAATGGATTTGCCACGCTCCAACAGCCGTTCGCCCGCTTGGGTCAGGCTGATCTGGCTGCGGCCCCGGTTGAACAGGGTGGCGTCCAGATCGGTTTCCAACTGCTTGATCTGGCGGCTTAGGGGCGGCTGCGCCATGTCCAGACGTTCGGCGGCGCGCCCAAAGTGTAGTTCTTCTGCGACGGCGATGAAATAGGTCAACTGTTTAAAGTTCACGGCGCGCTTCCTTTTGGCTCTATGGATAGGCTAAAGCCGAAAACGTGAACAGACCCCCAAAGGATTGGGGGCCTGCGGCATAACCGGACATGGGCCTTATTCGGCGGCCATGGCCTGCGGTGTCAAAACGAAGTCGAACTCGAGATGCACATCCGTGCCGTGTTCTTCTTTCGCCGGTTTGAATTTGCCGATCAGGCTGTCCTTCACCGCAAACACGCTGTCATCTTCCAGCCATTCGCTGTCCGCATCGTAGATTTGGCTGATCAGCGGGCGGTAGCCATCCTTCGAGATGATAAAGTGCATGTGGCCCGGACGGTTGGGGTGGTGACCCATGTAGCGCAGCAGTTCGCCCGCTGTTTCGTCCTCGGGGATCGGGTAGGGCACGGGGCGCACGGCGACAAAGGCGTAGTGGCCGTTTTCATCGGTTTCGAAACGACCGCGCAGGTTATATTCCGGCTGATCGGGATCGAGGTTTTCGTAGATGCCGTTCGGCGCGTCTTCCCACACATCCAGTGTCACGCCGGAAATGCCGTTGCCATCCTTGTCGCGGATGTAGCCTTCGTAATAGGCGGTTTCTTCGTTGTCGAAGTGCTTGAGGATTGTGGAGGCGCCCTTGGGCAGGACCGGCGGGTTTTCACGATAGAACGGGCCAAGAACCGTGGACTCGCTCGCGTCGCCTTCGACGGGGTTGGTCATCATGTCGACCAGCGTTTCAACACCCAGAATGTCGGCGAGCAGGATGAATTCCTGACGGCTTTCGTTACACAGCTTGCCTGCGCGCTCGAGGTAGAAGCACGCGTCAAGAAATTCGCTGTGCTGCAGTTTCACGTCTTTGACAAAGCTGTGCAGGTGTTTGATCAGCGATGTCATGATCTGGCGCTGGCGATCCGAAATTTCTCCGTGTTCCCCAAGGCTTGCGGTCACGACGTCGGTGATATTCTCTTCTGTAACGATGCCCATCTGTTTGGTCTCCTCCTGACAGCACGGGTAGATTGTCGGGCTCTCCTCGGGCCCGTTGACCACAGACTTGTTAGAAATCCTGCCTCATCCCAATACCTTTTCTGGTATTGGTTGATACCGATCCAGCATCTGGTGTGCTGGTGGAGGCTGTTACAGAAGGTGGCTGATAAGGGTATGGGCTCATACCCGCTGTGGCATAGAGTTCACCGTACGCCTGTGGCACCCGATGGGTCTGCCGACCTAAGGGAGACAGCAAGGTGATCGACATCTTCACGCATATCCAGAAAACACTAGATCAAACACCGCACCTGTTGCGGTTGGGGCGTTTGTTCTCGGAAACTGTTCTGATCGAAGTGGACGGAGAGGAATTCTATCTGACCTTCGAAAAGGGCCACCTTGTTGCCGTTGTTGAAGGCCCGAGCCGGAAAACACCGTGGAGCTTTGCTTTGCGCGTTGATCGCGATGCTTTGGACAAGTTTTGGCAACCGCTGCCCGAACCGGGGTTTCACGACATCTTCGGCTTTGTGAAGATCGGTCGCGGGCGCGTGGATGGCGATATCCTGAAGCTGGTTAAGAACCTGCGGTTTTTCAAAGAAGTCATGGCGCTGCCGCGCGGAATGAAAGGGGCCTGAGGATGACAATCGAAGCAATCACAGGCCGCTATTTAACCGTTCAGATCGCCGGTGCACCGCGCCGGATCTATTTCGAAGAAGCAGGCCAAGGCCGCCCCGTGATCTGTCTGCACACCGCAGGCGCGGACACGCGCCAATGGCGGCATCTGATGAATGATGCCGAGATCACATCGTCAAACCGGCTGATCGCGTTTGATATGCCGTGGCACGGCAAATCCCTGCCGCCCGAAGGGTTTGAAACCGAAGAATACCTGCTGACGACCGAAGCCTATATCGAAACGGTTCTGGCCGTGATCGACGGGCTGGATTTGGGCAAACCCGTACTGGCGGGCTGTTCCATGGGCGGGCGCATTGCGTTGCAGCTGGCCGCGCTTCACCCTGACAAGTTCAGCGGATTTATCGCAATCGAGGCGTCCGATTTCCAACCAGCTTGGTACGATATCGATTGGTTCCATCGCCCCGATGCGCATGGCGGTGAAATGGGGGCGGCGCTGGTATCGGCCAATATCTCGCCCTATGCGCCGAATGCGGAACGCTGGAATACGCTTTGGATGTTCATGCAAAGCGGGCCGGGGGTGTTCCGTGGGGATCTGAGCTTTTACACCAAGGATGACAGCCTGATCCCGCGCTTGCCGACTATCGACACGAGCCAGACGCCCGTGCACATCATTGTGGGTGCCTATGATCTGACCTGCACGCCCGAAGACGCGAAGCGAACAGCAGACGCAATTCCCGGCGCAACGTTGGCTGTGATGGATGAGTTGGGCCACTTCCCGATGAGCGAACATCCAGAAGGCTTCCGCCCGTTTTTTGTGGATGCCTTGGCGAAAATGCCCTGAGCAAACCGTCTGGGTCATCCTTTGCGGATATCCCAGACCATCGCGTCGCCATCTTCGGCCTGAGCGATCAGTTCGTGACCCGCTTCGGCGCAGAAATGCGGGATGTCGATGATCGCGGCTGGATCATCCGTGGTGACCTGAAGAACATCGCCATGATCAAGCGCCATCAGACGCTTGCGCGCTTTCAGAACGGGCAGGGGACAGAGCAGTCCGCGGGCATCAAGTGTGTTGTTCATAATCAGTGACATAGGTCTGATATTTCAGCCTGTCCACAGAGATGTGACAGGATTTCCAGTGACCTTGTCCGCGATTTGATCTAACGCTGGGCCATGTTCGGAATTGAGATCATAGACGCAGGTCTGTTGCCTGCCTTGTTGGTGGCGCTGGTCGCAGGCGTTATCAGCTTTCTAAGCCCCTGTGTCCTGCCTGTTGTGCCGCCTTACCTGGCCTATATGTCGGGCACGACCATGTCGGATTTGAACAGCGGCAAAAACCGCGCGCTTCTGCCTGCACTGTTTTTTGTCATGGGGTTGTCGACGGTCTTTTTGATCCTTGGCTTTGCGGCTTCGGCCATCGGGTCGGTGTTTTTGCAATACCAGTCATGGTTCAACACCTTTGCAGGCATCCTTGTCATGATCTTCGGCGCGCATTTCGTGGGCGCGATCAACATTCCTTTCTTGAATCGCGAAGCGCGTTTTGATGCTGGTGATCAGGGCGGTACGGCGTTCGGTGCGTATCTTCTAGGGCTGGCGTTTGCATTCGGCTGGACACCTTGCATCGGCCCACAGTTGGGCGCGATCCTGTCGTTGGCAGCGTCCGAGGCGAGCATCAGTAAGGGGTTGATCCTGCTGGGCGTTTATGCGGCAGGCTTAGGCATTCCCTTCCTTCTGGTCGCGGCCTTCCTGCCGCGGCTGACGGGTCTGATGGCTTGGATGAAACGCCATATGGAGCAGATCGAACGCATCATGGGGCTTTTGCTTTGGACCATTGGCTTGCTGATGCTAACGGGCGGCTTCTCGGCACTGTCGTTCTGGCTGTTGGAAACCTTCCCCGCTTTGGCAACACTGGGCTGATCCGGACTTGATGCGGAAAGCGCAACAATGCGCGCTCTTGCGCGGTGATTGTCCCGTTTTGCCTTAAACCTGCCTGAAACCGGCGTTAGCTTATGCGCAAATGTCAGTGTTTAAATGGATGAGTGATGGCTGAGACGGGGCAACAGGTGAAAGCGCGGCGGGTGTTTTACATCCCCGGCTATGATCCGATCCATCCCCGCCGCTACCGTGAACTTTACCGGAAGGAAGGCGCTTCGCAGGCCGCTATCTCTGGCTACGATCTGACACTGCGCCCCAAACAAGCCAAGGGCACCTATGGCTGGCATGTGGATGGGCGCTTTGACGGGCAGGACACACAGGCAGATATCGATGTGCTGGTCTGGTCCGACATCGTCCGCGACAGCATGTCTAACAGTATTCCGGCAACCTATGGTCAACTGGTGCGCACCGCATGGGCCTATATCGGCTCGGGTGCGCTGTGGCGTCTGATGCGGCTGCGCAAGGGGCCGGTGATTGCGGCGCTTTATCCTATCGGGATGTTGCTATTGCAGTTGGTTGTCGCCGTGCTGATTGGTTGGCTGCTGTACAGTCTGGTGATCTATTTCGCGGCGGAGTTCGGGGTTCTTGCGCGTTTGATCGGCGGTATCGCGGCTTTGGCCCTAATGGTTTTTGTACTGAGGTGGTTCAAAGCCAAAGACGGCAAACTTTTCGCCTACTACCTCATGCATGACTATAGCTATTCCGCCAAATGGAAGGGTGCGAACCCGCCCGAGCTTGAGGCCCGCTTGACAGAATTCCGCGCTATGATCGCGGATGCGTTGAAAAGCGATGTGGATGAAGTGTTGGTGGTTGGCCATTCCTCGGGCGCGCATCTGTCCGTGTCCATCCTTGCCGATTTGATCCGTGCAGGCGACGTACCTGATGACGGGCCAGCCTTGGCGTTTCTGTCACTGGGGCAGGTGGTGCCGATGGTGTCGTTCCTGCCTAAAGCTGACCGCCTACGCGCAGACCTGCATTTCCTGGCCAGTCAGGACGTTCTGACTTGGGTCGACGTTACCGCCCCCGGCGATGGCTGTGCCTTTGCACTGTGTGACCCTGTTTCGGTGTCCGGCGTCGCGCCAACTGACAAACGCTGGCCTTTGGTGTTTTCTGCACAGTTCACCAAGTCGCTGAAGCCCGAGACATGGAAGGCGCTGCGCTGGCGGTTCTTCCGCCTGCATTTCCAGTATCTATGCGCTTTCGATCAGCCGCTGGACTACGACTACTTCCAGATCACCGCAGGTCCAGTGACTTTGGGCACCCGTTATGCAGACCGTCCGCCGTCGGCCAGCCGGATCGATTATGCGGTGTCGAAATACACGTCGATGTCCGCATGATCCCGCCCAAACCCCCATCCCGACCTAATAAGGTGCCGCTCTGGCGCTACGCCAAGCTGTTCAAGCAGGACATCCTGTCGGCGCAGCCAGCGCGGCTCTATCGTGCGTGGATGGCCGAGTTTAAAACGCCGTTCTTCAAATCTTTCCTGATCAACCAGCCTGATCTGGTGAAGACTGTGCTGAAGGACCGCCCAGAAGATTTCCCGAAATCCGGTCGTGTCAGCGAAGGGTTACGGCCCCTACTGGGGGACAGCGTGTTTCTGACCAACGGGGCGCAATGGGAACGCCAGAGGCGTATCATTGACCCCGCGTTCGAAGGCGGGCGGTTGCGCGATACGTGGCACCCGATGCGCGAGGCGGCAGAGGCCGCTGTCAAACGCTTGCAGGCGCGGGCAGGGAGCATTGTCGAGATCGAGGAAGACGCCAGTCACGCCGCGGCCGATGTCATCTTCCGCACGCTGTTTTCTATTCCGATCGAAGACCGAATGGCGCAGCAGGTGTTCCACGAATTCCGCGCCTATCAACGCAGCCAGCCTATCGTGAACATCGCGGCCCTTATCCCTCTGCCCCGCTGGATGCCGCGTTTCTTCCGACAGGATACACGGCAGGCGGCGGATCGTATCAGGGGGCTCATCCGGCAACTGACGGAACGCCGTCTGGACGAAATCAAGAAGGGAACTGCACCGGATGATCTGGCGACCAAGATCATGACCTCGGTCGATCCGGACACGGGCGAAACCTTTGATATCGACGAAATGGTTGATCACGTCGCGATCTTCTTTCTGGCAGGCCATGAAACCTCTGCCTCGGCTTTGGCGTGGGGGCTTTGCCTGCTGGCGATCTATCCCGAGTGGCAGAAGAAAGTAGCAGACGAGGCAGCCGCGTTTTCTGGCGACTTCTCTGATCTGTCGAAATTGCGCGTGACGCGGGATGTGTTCCGCGAAACCCTGCGGCTCTACCCCCCGGTGCCGATGATGGTCCGCGAGGCTGCGCGCGCTGAAACCTTCCGTGATAGGCGGGTGCCCAAAGGCGCGCAGGTGGTTCTAAGTCCGTGGCACCTGCATCGCCATGAACGGCTTTGGGACAACCCTGATAGCTTTGACCCAAGCCGCTGGGCGACCGAGAACGGCAAAGCCTGCGCCCGCGACGCCTATATTCCGTTTTCAGCGGGTCGGCGCGTGTGCACCGGTGCGGGGTTTGCGATGGCTGAGGGCGTTTTGTTGCTGTCCGCGATCATTGGGGCGTTCCGTATCGAGGCTATCGAGGGCCAAGTCCCCGAACCCGCCGCGCATCTGACGGTGCGGGCCAAGCACGGTATTCATCTGCGGATAGAGGTGAGAGGTAGCGAGGGCCTTTAAGCCATTCGAAGCGACCAAACATAGCTACGCTTTTCACTATGTAAAATGGCGCAGCTCCGCTCTAGAAAAGTAGAAAATGTTTTGCGCGCGTAAAGATCCGTTCCACATAGCTGTGAAGAAATTCAATGCGTTAGCGCTAAACATATGATTGTCTATCTATCTTCGCTTCGCGCGATGGATTATTGAAGCCGGAAATTGGGACAGCCAAGGGAATTTCGGTTCAATGAGTCACACGTCTGAACGCTTTGACGCACAAGCAGCCCGTATCACATCGGGCAAAGGCTTTATCGCAGCTCTGGATCAGTCGGGTGGATCGACGCCAAAGGCGCTGCGTCTTTATGGCGTGGAAGAGTCCGAATACAACGGCGACGAAGAGATGTTCGGCGAAATCCACAAGATGCGTGCCCGTATCATCACCGCACCTGACTTCACGTCGGAAAAGGTTCTTGGCGCGATCCTGTTTGAACGCACCATGCGTGGCGACGTGGATGGCAAGCCGACAGCCGCTGCGCTGTGGGAAGACCGTGGTATTGTTCCCTTCCTGAAGATCGACAAAGGTCTGGAAGACAAAGCCAACGACGTTCAGGTGATGAAACCGATGCCCGGTCTGGAAGACCTTCTGGCTGAGGCGGCGGGCCATGGTGTGTTTGGCACCAAAGAACGCTCGGTCATCCATGCTGCGAATGCCGAAGGGATCGAGGCCGTTGTTGCCCAGCAGTTCGAAGTGGCGCGCACTGTGATCGGCGCGGGTCTGGTTCCGATCATCGAGCCGGAAGTCGACATCCATTCCGACACCAAGTCCGAAGCAGAAGCGATCCTGCATGACGCGCTGGCAAAGCATCTGGATACTCTGGCCGAGGGTCAGGACGTCATGCTGAAGCTGACGATCCCGAACCAAGCGGGCCTCTACGATGATCTGGCAGATCACGCGCGTGTCCTGCGTGTTGTTGCGCTGTCGGGTGGTTATAGCACGGACGAAGCCTGCGCCCGTCTGGCCAAGAACACCAAGATGATCGCAAGCTTCAGCCGCGCGCTGACAGAAGGTTTGTCCAAGAAACAGTCTGACGCTGATTTCAACGCGGCGCTGGGCGCGAACATCGACAAGATCTATCAGGCGTCCTGATCGGCCTGATCCGGTAAATACCGTTAGATTTCAAAACCGTGCCTTGGAAAACAGGGCGCGGTTTTTTCGTTGGTCACTGGCTTGGCGCTTGTTTCCGATAGTGGCACGATGATTTCCATCGTCAAATTGTATGCCATTGTGTTCCTTTAACATTTTGAAATTGTTGATCTTTTGCTTTACTTGTCAAATCATGCGCGTATCTAGTGAAATTTAACCAGTCCACGATGGAGGGCGCGTATGTCGCCAATCACTGATCACCCGCTTCGATACAAACTGTCGAACGAACTGCATGCGCGTCCTTTTCCAGCACTGAAGGCTCCGTGCCGTGCGGTTTATCTGGCTGTGAAAAAGGCAGAAGAGGCGGCGTCGCGGGATCGCAATCTGGATCTGGAACATCTGTTCGATCTGTTGGACCGCTATGGTGCCACGCACCCGCAGCCTGGTGCCACGCATTACTTTGGCAAAATCGGCCAGTACATGTTGAAGTGGGAACAGCACACGGAATTTGTGACCTATACGGTCTTTCTGAACGGCCTGTCGGATCGCCCGTTTGACCCCGCTGATTTCGAGGTCTTCCCGAATGACTGGCTGGAACGCGCTCCGGGTGTGCGGATGACGTCGGCCCTGATCCGCTGTGCGCTGCGTCCTGACGACGCGACGATGGAGCAGCACATCGAAGACTGGTTCGTCTCGGAATCCGTGGCGATGTCGTCGGTGATCGATGATCAGGCCGTGATCGCGGGGGATTTCCGTATTGATACGGCCGGGCATTTGCGGTTCGGCCTGTTCGTGGGCCCTGATGTGGGCGAACGCCGCATGGGCCGGATTGTTCAGCGTCTCTGCGAGATCGAGACATATAAGGTCATGTCGATGCTTGGCTTTACACGGGTCAAGTGGATCGCCCCGCGCATCAGCGAGATCGACAAAGAACTGACCGATCTGATGGATGCCATGACCCATGGCAACAAGCGCACTGATCAGACGTTGAAATCGCTTCTGTCGGTGTCGGCCGAGCTGGAAACACTCAGCGCGCAGACCTCGTTCCGGTTCGGGGCGACAGGGGCCTATGAGGCGATTGTCACCCAGCGGATTTCGGTTTTGCGCGAAGAGCGGTTCAATGGTCGCCAGACCTTTGCCGAGTTCATGATGCGCCGGTACGATCCCGCGATGCGGACGGTGAAGGCGACCGAACAGCAATTGGCCAATCTTTCGAACAGGGCCATGCGCGCTGCGGATTTGCTTCGTACGATGGTTGAGGTCGAACGCTCGGCCCAGAACCAACAATTGTTGGAAAGCATGAACCACCGCGCCGATATGCAGCTTCGCTTGCAGGAAACGGTTGAAGGCCTGTCCGTGGTCGCGATCAGCTATTACGCCGTCTCGCTCATGAGTTATCTGCTTTATCCGGTGGCCAGCCTAATCGGTCTGTCAAAGGGCATGCTCACGGCCTTGGTGACTTTGCCGGTGGTTCTGTTCGTCTGGATGATGATCCGGCGTATTCGCAAAATGGTCGAGGCCAAAGGCCCCGACATGTAATTTGCATTGCTTTGTCCGGCCCGCTTATTCGGCGGGCTGGACTGCGTTCGGCGTTGCGCCGCGTGCGTTCAGGACGCGGTGGGTCAGAACACCGCCAACACCGATCGCTAGAATGGCCAGCAGGGCGGCAAAAGACAGGGTCGGAACACCGGCCAGACCGGCACCCACGGTGCAACCGCCAGCCAGAACACCACCCATACCCATCAGTGCGCCGCCAGCAATGTAGCGACCTGTTTCGGACGGGGCGCTAAAGCTTTGCCATTGGAACGATCCAAAGATCACCGCTGCAACCAGCGCGCCTGCCAGCGTGCCGCCGATCAGGCCCACGCCAAAGCCAGCGGGAATAGATGTCGAGGCGACGGTAAAGAACAATGTGTCAGCCCAAGGTGATGTGAAGGACAGTGTCTCCATCGCGATCGGATCGAATTCGTCCTGCAGGATGAACCCTGTACCAACCCAGCCAGCAGGAACCAGCAGGCCGATCAGAACCGCCATAACGACCAGTGTCACGCTGTTGCGGCCGCGCAGGCCCAGTGCCAGCGCACCAACGCCCAGAACGACGGCCCAGACGGCCGCGCCACCGGGAAGCTGTGCGAAGGACACGGCATCGCCCATCGGAACGGTGACGGCACCCAGCGACACGCGGATCGGGGCCAGCAGCCCCTTCAGTGTGGCATGTGCCACGATGGCGAAGACCAGCAAAACAGTCGCAGCGCGCAGGTTGCCGCTGGCTGTCAGAACGGTCAGGCGCGATACGCAGCCACGGGTCAGGACCATGCCGGCACCAAACAGAAGACCACCCACCAGAATGGCAAGGATCGGCAGGTCGGCGTTCATAAACCGGTGATCGGCGAAATCGATCAGGCCGAAGACGGCTGCGGCTTGGGTGCCCAGAATGGCGACGCCCAGTGCTGTCAGCCAGACACCCGACGCGGATTTCGCATCATCGCCAATCAGGCTGCGGCGGAAACAGAACTTTGTGCGCTCGGCCAAAAAGCCAAAGGCCAATCCCAGCAAGAGGGCAAAGCCGACAGCCACTTGGGGGGCTGTGTAGTTTTCGAAACCCAAACTCTCGAACATTCTGGATACTCCGGTGTCGCAGGTGTCAGTTCGCCCACTTAGTTAGGGCGTTTCCCGCTCATTCCAGAAAATCGGGGGCGGTTGCAAGTTCGCCTAATAAACAGGCGTTCGTGTCTTGGCGTCGGGTAGAACAAAGTGTTTTGCCAACTGGTCAAAAGCGGAACGCCTGATCCGGTTTTTGCGGATCAGGCGCTCGTTTGCCCTTATTTTACTGGTTTTCAGCGCCCGCGCATGCGGGGATCAAGCGCATCGCGCAAACCGTCGCCCAGATAGTTCACCGCCAGCACGGTCAACGAGATGGCGGTGCCAGGCAGGATCACCCGTTCGGGGAAGTCGACCATGCGGGGAACTGCGTCGGCCAGCATCTTGCCCCATGTCGGAAAATCCGAAGGAAATCCGACGCCTAGGAAGGACAGGGCGCTTTCCGTGATGATCGCTGTCGCAAGGCCAAGTGTGGCTGACACCATGATCGGAGACAGCACGTTTGGCAGAAGATGGCGGGTGATTGTTTTCCACGACGTGGTCCCGATAGAGCGTGCCGCCAGAATAAATTCCCGTTCCTTCAGTGTCAGGATATCGCCCCGCACGATCCGCGCGGTGGGCATCCAGCTGGTGATTCCGATGATCGTGACAATCAGAACAAACATCCCGCCTTCGGGGCCAAAGTTGGCACGAAGTGGTTGGCGGAACAGTGTCACGGCAACCAGCAGCAGGGGCAGGATTGGCAAGGATAGGAACAAGTCGGTCAGGCGCATCAAGGGGCCGTCCAGACGACGGAAGAAGCCCGCTGCAACGCCGACTGCCGTGCCAATCAGAAGCGACAGCAACATTGCTGCCCAGCCAACCGCCATGGACGCCCGTCCACCAGCCAGCATCTGCGCAAGCTGATCGCGACCAAGGTTGTCGGTGCCAAAGGGGTGGCCCCACGCCGTTTTGGCCGTGCTGTCCCAGATCGCGGTGTAGATCGGGCGCAGGTCCTTGTTCCGGATGTCGAGCTTTTGCGGATCAAGCGTCCAGATGTAAGGCCCGACTAAAACGGCAAGTGTGATGAAGATCAGGAAGAACCCGCCGATCATCGCGCCTTTGTGACGTTTCAACTGGTCCCAGATGTCCAGCCACTGGCTGCGTGGCGGGGCGAGGGGGCCTTTGTCCTGCAGGGCTGCAATGGCCTGAGGGTCTGTTGTCGCTGGCTCAGTCATAGCGGATCCTCGGGTCAAGTACGCCGTACAGGATGTCAGCGATCAGGTTGAAGGCGACAATCAGGAAGGCGAAGATAAACGTCAGCGTCATGACCATGGGAAGGTCGTTGGCGAAGAGCGCGGTGATCAGAAGCTGACCGATGCCGTTCACCTTGAACACGTTTTCCGTAATGATCGCGCCGCCAAAGATGCTCGGGACGCCAAGGGCGATGACGGTGATCACCGGGATCATCGAGTTGCGGAGCACGTGCACCGTGACCACGACGGCCTCGGACATGCCTTTGGCGCGGGCGGTGCGGACGTAATCCATATTCAGGTTATCAAGCATCGACGCGCGCATATAGCGGCTGATCTGTGCTGTGGTTTGCAGGGCCAGAACCATGACCGGCATGATCATCTGCTGCAGCTGGATCTTGAAGCTCGCCCAGTCATTCACGACGTGGGTGGTGTCATAGATTGACGGCAGCCAGCCCAGTTGGACTGAGAAAATCACGATCAGCAGAGGGCCGGTAAAGAAGGGCGGGATCGAAAAGCCGATCATCGTCACGAACGTGCCAGCTTGATCGAAAACCGAATACTGGCGATACGCGGAATAGACGCCGATCGGGATCGCGATCAGAACGCCGACCACATAAGCCAATGCAACGACCCACAGCGTTTGCGGAATACGCTGGATCACGATGTCCATCACCGGCGAACGGGTCTGCCACGAAATCACGCGCAGTTCGTTCTGGTAGAGGTTCGTGTCCGGCAACCAGCCCAACAGCCAGCTGTCCTGCGTGAGCCAGTCAATCAGGATTTTGGGTTCGATCCAGAGAACCTGAACCAACCACTTCCAGTATTGCACCAAGGGGGGCTGACCAAGCCCCAACGCCTCGCGCATTTGTTGTTTCACTTCGGGGGGGACGGTCAGTGGCACTTGGGCCATCGGATCGCCGGGGGCCAGTTGCAGCAGCATGAAGATCGCAAAACTGATAAACAGCAGCGTCGGGACCGCCAGAACCAGACGCCTGATCGTGAATGTCAGCATTTAGGCCAGCCAATTCGCATGTGTTGGAAAGGGCCGTCTGGCCCTAGGAGCAGATAGGAAAATACCGCGCCCCCGTTGGGGGGACGCGGTTATCGTCTGGAAAGGATTATTCCTTGATCCGGTACCAGTCGGCAGCGTTCCAAAGTTCGCTGTCCCATGTGTTCAGCTGAACACCACCCAGTGTCATTGCACGGGCAGAGACACGACCACGGTCAACCAGCGGAACGATTGTCATCGTTTCTTTGGTCAGTATGTCGTTCAGCTTTTTCGCGATTTCGCCGCGCTTTTCCAGCTCGCCTGTGCGGGCCAGTTCGTCCAGCAGCGCATCATACTCTTCGCTGCAGAAGCGGTTGATGTTTTCGCCCTGCCACTGCGAAGACGGTTTGGGTTCGTTGCCGCAACGGTACATGGACAGGTAGGACTGCGGGTCTGTGCCGTCGAAGTTGTTGGCGTACATTTCCACGTCTGCGTAGAACTTCTGGAATGTGTCGGGCGAGCCCGGGTCACCACCGAAGAAGACCGACGCATCGATGTTGCGCAGTTCTGTTTCCACACCGATTTCAGACCACCACTGTTTGATCAGCGCCTGGAAGTCCTGACGAACAGCGTTTGTTGATGTCTGGTACAGCAGGGACAGTTTAACGCCGTCCTTGTCGCGGATGCCGTCACCGTCGGTGTCGGTCCAGCCAGCACCTTCCAGCAGGGCCTTCGCGCCTTCGATGTCCTGTGTCAGACAGTCTGTGTTGTCGGACGCGTACAGGGCAGGGGCGGGAACCAGGTTACAAGTCGCACGACCGGCCTGACCGTAGCCGACTTCAACCAGCAGTTCGCGGTCAATCGCCATAGACAGCGCGCGGCGCACGGGTTCTTCCGAAAGGAAGGGGTGCGGTGCAGCAACGGTCGAACGCTCGCCTTCCGGAAGGTCCGGCGACGGGTTGGTCAGGTTCATTTCGATCCGTTCGACCAGCGTGCCGAATGCTGCGATCGGTTCGCCTTTGCCAGCGGCTGCCATTTGCGCCAGCACGTCGGGCGCCAGCTGCAGGTTCCAAGCGTAATCATATTCGCCTGTTTCCAGTACCGCACGACCGGATGCGGTTGCGTCACCGCCACCTTTGAAGTTCACAGTCGCGAATGCGGGCTTTGCCGGATCACGGTAGTTCTGGTTGGCTTCCAGCGAGATTACGTCGTTCGGGCGGAAGTCTGTCACGACAAACGGGCCCGTGCCGATGGGGTAGAAGTTTTGATCGGTACAGGACGATGCCGCCGCACCAACGCAGTTTTCAAACTGTGCTTTCTGGATGATCGGGGACTGACCGCCCATGAAAGGACCATAGGGGTTCGGGGTCGGCTGGCCGAATGTGACTTTGACTGTCAGATCGTCCAGTGCTTCTACAGATGTCACGCCGTCGAATTTGGCACGCTGCGCGCAGCCGCCTTCGGGGGACATGCAGTACTCGGCGGTAAATACAACGTCGGCTGCGGTCAGGGCAGAGCCGTCGGACCACTTCATGCCTTCCTTGATCTTCCATGTGATCGACGTCAGGTCGGCGGCCACGCCACCGTTTTCAACTGTCGGGATCTCTTCTGCAAGGTAGGGAACCAGAGCGCCGGTGGGGTCGTAACGACCGAGCGGCTCGATCACCAGCGATGCGGCTTCGATATCCTTCGTACCACCAGAGAGGTAGGGATTCATGATGGACGGAGCTTGCCAATAGATAATGTTCACTTGGCCGTCCGCGCCACGCTCGGCCATGGCGGCGGGCGCCATCGCGGAAGCGGCAACTGCGCCAAGCAGCAAAGATTTAAGTTTCATTGTAGTCTCCATGTTGGACATGCTTTTTTGATGTCTTTGATTTTGTTCTGAGATTTTAGGTGTTTGATTGGTCTGCAGGTTTGGCTGCAGTAGTCATTTTGCGTCATTCCCCATTTGACACGAGTTCACCATGCCAGCATCGAAAACCGCATCGACGTAAAAAGCAAGTGTTCCGATACACAAAATCTGCAAAAACTTGACTGGCTGGTCAGTAACCGCCTGAAAAAAGTTTAACTTTTGATCAAAAAATATTTTTTCAAGCAATGGTTGTGTGTAACGTGTTGGTATGACTGAATTTCGTGCAGGCGTTCGGGTGACGTAGCGTCGGCTTGCCTTTGTCCCGTCTGGTTTGACCGATTAGTCAAATGTTGGTTTGACAAGGGCGTCTGCCTTCGCCTTACTCGACGCACAACCGTCTAGACGAACCTTGGGGGACAATATGCTCGACGCGCCGATTGCACGGATTGAAAACCTACGGGTCGAGTTTGAAACAAAGGCCGGAACGGTCGTCGGTGTCGAGGACGTGTCGTTCGAAATCGCCTCGGGTGAAACGGTCTGTGTGGTCGGGGAATCAGGGTCGGGGAAATCAGTTTCGTCACTGTCTTTGATGCGCCTGATCGAATTCGGCGGTGGCACGATTGCCGGCGGCAAGCTGGTTTTTGACCGGAAAGAAGGCGGCGAGATCGATCTGGCCGAAGCCGAGCAATCCCTGATGCGCACGATTCGCGGCAATGAGATCGGGATGATCTTCCAAGAGCCGATGACAGCGCTGAACCCGGTGTTCACCATCGGCCGCCAGCTAACTGAAGGGCTGAAGGTGCATCGCGGTATGTCCGCGTCCGAGGCAGATGCGCGGGCGCTTGAACTGCTGCGCGAGGTGCGTATTCCGGAACCCGAACGCAGGTTGAAGCAATATCCGCACGAACTGTCTGGCGGTATGCGTCAGCGGGTCGTGATTGCGATGGCGCTTGCTTGTAAGCCGCGTTTGCTGATTGCCGACGAACCGACAACCGCGTTGGACGTGACCATTCAGGCTGAAATTCTGGCGCTTATTGACCGATTGAAGCGTGAAACAGGCACTGCGGTGATGTTCATCACGCATGATATGGCGGTTGTGGCGCAAATGGCTGACCGCGTTGTTGTCATGTTCCGCGGCAATAAGGTCGAAGAGGGGACCGTTGAGGAAATCTTCGAGAACCCCAAGCATCCCTATACTCAGGCGCTGTTGGCCGCTGTCCCGCGTTTGGGCGAGATGACGGGCACCGATTATCCCAAGCCTATGAAGCTGGTCGGTTCGAACGCTGCAGAACCAGAGCCGATCATCGGATCGGACGAAACGCTGCTTGAGGTCAAAGGCCTGACCACGCGCTTTCCTGTGAAGGGCGGCTTTTTCCGTCAGACGGTGGCCAACGTGCACGCGGTCGAGGATTTGTCCTTCAGTATACCCAAAGGCCGCACGCTGAGCCTTGTTGGTGAATCGGGCTGCGGAAAATCCACGGCGGGGCGGTCGATCCTGCGACTGGTCGAGCCGATGAAGGGCAGCGTCAAACTGGATGGTCTGGATATTCTTGGTCAGTCCGACCGTGATCTTCGTAAGGCGCGCGCCGACATGCAGATGATCTTCCAAGACCCGTTTGCATCGCTCAACCCTCAGATGAAGTTGGCTGACCAAGTATCTGAGCCAATGGAAAATTTTGGGATGTACTCGGCTTCCGAGCGTATGGATCGCGTGGCTGCGCTTTTCGACCGTGTGGAGCTGCCGCGCAGCTTTATGCAGCGCTATCCGCACGAATTATCGGGCGGTCAGCGACAGCGGATCGCGATTGCGCGGGCCTTGGCTCTGAACCCCAAACTGATCGTGGCGGATGAGGCTGTGTCTGCCTTGGACGTTTCGGTACAGGCGCAGGTCGTGAACCTGATGATGGAGCTTCAGTCCGAACTGAACCTGTCTTATCTGTTCATCAGCCATGATATGGCCGTGGTGGAACGTGTCAGCCACGACGTCGGCGTGATGTATCTGGGGCGGATCGTCGAAATCGGGCCGCGTCGCGCCGTATTCGAAAACCCGCAGCACCCCTATACGCAGGCTTTGATGAAGGCTGTGCCCATCGCGGACCCACGCAAGCGGAAGCAGGAAAAAGACCTGAACTTCAAGCCGATCCCGTCGCCCATCCATCCCGTTGGCTATGAGCCCGTGAAAAACGAATACAAAGAGGTCGGACCGGGACACCGTGTTCTGATTTCGGACAGCGGATATTGATCGGTTGTGCGAAATCCGCGTGCTCTGACTGGTGTCGCGGGTAAGGGCCTGCTAAGGCGCGCGCCATGAACACTGTGAACGTCATATGCATTAAGTGGGGCACAGCCTTTGGCCCTGAGTACGTGAACCGCCTGTATTCGGGCGTGCGCCGCAATATGTCGCGGCCGATCCGGTTCATGTGCATGACCGATGTGACAGATGGCCTGCATCCCGATATCGAGGTGCTGGACCTGCCCACCGAACCGTTTCGCAAGGAAATGGATGCGGCGCTGGCCGTGGCCAACCGGCAGGGAGCGATGCGCAAGACGTCGCTTTTTAAAGAAGGCCTGATCCCCGATCTGGAAGGGCCTGTTCTGGGCTTTGATCTAGACGTTGTAATCACAGGCAATCTGGACGAAATCCACGACATGGCACCGGGCAAGGTTGCCATGCGCCACGACTGGACCGAAAAGCGCAAAGGGCGGCCTACGGGGCATGGCTCTGTTTTCCGCTATGATCCTGCGTTGCATGGGTTTTTGTACGACGATCTGGCCGCAAACCCTTATGCCGAGGTGGAAAAAGCGCGCGGGTCCGAGCAGCGCTATACCTCTCATAAAGCCATGGATCGCGGTGTCTTCGAATACATCCCCGAGCCGTGGGTTGTCAGCTTTAAGTACGATTGCAATCCGTTTCCGCGGAACTGGTTTACCCCGCCTCAATTGCCCGAAGATGCGCGTGTCGTGTGCTTCCATGGGCGTCCGAAAATGACGGATGCTTTGGGCGGATACACAGGATCGTTCATTCGCTATTCCAAACCCTGCGACTGGCTGCAGGATCACTGGATCGACCGAACCAAGGCCGATCTGGGTGCGGAATGGGGCTGAAAACCTGACGTAGGTGGTCGCAATCCCGCCTGCGCGCTTGCTTACACTTGCTCCCCCCGCCCTTGGCAGGGTAAGAGCAAATCAACAAAATTCATATCATGAGGACAGCAGTCATGCGTCGCGTCGTAGTAACCGGATTGGGTCTTGTCACACCGCTGGCCAGTGGGGTCGAAGCAACATGGGAACGCCTGCTGGACGGTCAGTCCGGCGCGGGTACCATCACCAAATTCGATGCAAGCCATCTGGCCACCACTTATGCCTGCGAAGTCAAACACGGCGATGGCACAGACGGTACGTTCAATCCTGATGAGTGGATGGACAAGAAAGAGCAGCGTAAAGTTGATGATTTCATTCTTTACGGGATCGCGGCTGCAGAAATGGCCGTTAACGATGCAGACTGGCACCCCGAAGATCAGGAAAGCCTGGAGCGCACGGGTGTCATGATCGGTTCCGGTATCGGTGGTCTGAACTCGATCGCCGAAACCGCCTACCTGATCCGCGACAAAGGCCCGCGCCGCGTTTCGCCGTTCTTTATTCCCGGTGCTCTGATCAACCTGATTTCGGGCAACGTTTCCATCCGTCATGGCTTTAAAGGCCCGAACCACTCTGTCGTAACCGCATGTTCGACAGGCGCGCACGCTATCGGTGATGCGGCGCGCATGATCAAATACGGTGATGCAGACGTGATGGTTGCCGGTGGTGCCGAAGCGGCGATCTCTGAGATCGGCATCGCGGGCTTTAACGCCTGTAAGGCGCTGTCGACCAAGCGTGGCGATGACCCCAAAGCGGCCAGCCGTCCCTATGACGCAGACCGCGACGGTTTCGTTATGGGCGAGGGCGCAGGCATTGTTGTTCTCGAAGAATACGAGCACGCCAAAGCGCGTGGTGCGAAAATCTATGCCGAAGTTTGCGGCTATGGCCTGTCCGGCGACGCCTACCACATCACCGCGCCGTCCTCTGACGGTGAAGGCGGCGAACGCTCTATGCGTGCGGCGCTGAAAGACGCGGGTCTTCAGGCATCTGATATCGACTACATCAACGCGCACGGCACATCGACCATGGCTGACGTCATCGAACTGGGCGCTGTTGAACGCCTGCTGGGTGATGCGGCGGCAACGGCCACCATGTCGTCGACGAAATCCGCGACGGGTCACCTTTTGGGTGCTGCTGGCGCGATTGAGGCTGTGTTCTCGATCCTTGCGATCCGCGATCAGGTGGCACCGCCGACCATCAACCTTGAGACACCGGCCGTTGAAACGCCTATCGATCTGGCCCCCAACGCCAAGCGTGAGCGGGAGATCAATTATGCTCTGTCCAACAGCTTTGGCTTTGGTGGCACGAACGCCAGCGTGATCTTCGGCAAGGTCAGCTGATATGTGGCGCAACATCGCTTCTAACGCGATGACGTTCCTCGTCGTCGGGGTTTTCCTGTTCGGCGGTCTGATCATCTGGGCGCAGAAAGAATACACATCGGCAGGGCCACTGGCCCAACCGATCTGTGTCGAGGTGCCACGCGGCACCAACATGACACGCGTTTCCGAAAACCTTGCAGAGCAGAACGCCGTATCGTCGGCCGCGCTGTTCCGCATGGGCGCGGATTACGCAAAGAAAACGCAAGACCTGAAGGCAGGGTCGTACCTTGTGCCTGAGGGGGCTTCGATGTCTGAAATCGTTGATATCGTCACCCGTGGTGGCGCGTCGACATGCGGCACCGAGGTTGTGTACCGCATCGGTGTAAACGCGGCTTCAGTTGAAGTGCGTGAACTCGATCCTGCGACTGGTCGCTATGTCGAACTGGTCAAGTTCGACCCGGAAGCTGACGAAGTTCCTGCCGAATACACGGCTGTCAAAGCCGAAGGTGACACGCGCTTCCGCATTCTTCTGGCCGAGGGTGTTACCAGCTGGCAGGTCGTGAACGAGCTGGGGCAGATTGATGTGCTGGAGGGCACTGTTGACGTCCCCGCCGAGGGCAGCCTTGCGCCTGACAGCTATGAGGTCACCGTTGGTGCCACACGCGCCAGCCTGATCGAACGGATGCAATCCAGTCAGGAACGCATTCTGGCCGAGGCATGGGCAAACCGCGCAGATAATCTGCCGCTGAACAGCCCTGAAGAGGCGTTGATCCTTGCGTCGATCGTTGAAAAAGAAACAGGCGTGTCCAGCGAACGTCCGCAGGTCGCGTCGGTCTTTATCAACCGTCTGAACACCGGCATGCGTCTGCAAACGGACCCGACCGTGATCTACGGCATCACCAAAGGTGAGGGCGTGTTGGGCCGTGGTCTGCGCCAGTCCGAATTGCGCGGCGCGACGCCCTACAACACCTATGTGATCGAAGGCCTGCCGCCGACACCCATCGCCAACCCGGGTCGTGCGTCTATTGAAGCAGCGCTAAACCCGGCAGAGACGGATTACATCTTCTTCGTGGCTGACGGCACAGGTGGTCACGCCTTTGCAGTGACGCTGGATGAGCATAACCGCAACGTCGCGCGCTGGCGCGAGATCGAAGCGGAACGGGCGAACCAGTAGGGTTTGGCTCATATCAAACGAAAAAGGCGCAGTCCGTTGGCTGCGCCTTTTGCTTTGTGTGATCCGTATCGGAAACTAGGGAAGCGGGCCTAAAAAGCCGATGGTTGCAACGCGTCTGTCCTGACCGAAGTCGATCTCTGCTGTCCATTCAGAGGCGTCACCCTCGCCAGTCGGACAGATCGGAAGCTTGAACTGATCATCAGCGGCGTACACGCCAGCAGGCACATGGCCCAGTATCCTGACAACCTCGCCTCGGGTCAGACCTACTTTCAAGCCGGACGGTGTGGGCCAGTCCTCAGTGGCTGCGGTTATGCCTATGACTGCCTCATCCATCAGGCTGATCTCAAGCCCATGCGCGGTGATCTGATCTATTGGTAAACCTTGAGGCGTTGTGGCTGACGTGGCCTCGGGAGATCCGAGTTTTGCCAGAGACATGGCCGTGTCATATATCGTGACGCCGCCTAAGCTGAATTCGGATGCAGGCAGGCAGTCTTTTGGCCCGTTCGCGCCTTGTTGGCTGATCAGAAGTGGCGGCTCGGACACCTTGATCGCTTTGTCGATCCATGACAGCGCCAGATCGTCCCATTCATATCCGGCGGCTTCTTTCACATCATATATGGCACCACCAAAGCCAAAGCTGACAGTGTCAGGAACACATTCCAGCGTAGCCAGAGATTTCCCGTTCTTCGAGATGTCGATCCAACCGAAATGATGGGGGCCTTGCTCCATTTCTTCCTCGGTGAAGGGACGGTCAAAGCCGCCGCCGACCTGATAGGCATAGTCGCCATTGTAGAAGGTCACGCTTTCGAAAATGGCTTTACCGACGCCATGCCAAGGTTGGTAGTCGACCGTTGCGATTGGTTCGGTCAGGAACAGTTCGGGTGGTTTGCCCAGGGGGCCATAGCTGTAAGTGACTGTGTTATTGTCATAGCAGACGGAAACCTCGGTGTTGCGGCCTTCTATCCGACATGAATTGAAATCGTATTGCCCTTGCGGGCATTCCGCGTTCGCCGCCGTCGCGGTGAATAGGGTAAGGCATAAAAGGCCGGATCGAGGGTGGGAGGTCATGGAAATAGGCCTTGGTCTGAATGCATCAAAGTTCAGACACCTTGGGCGGGTTGCCCATTATTGTCCAGCGCAGCGCAAGGCGGTGACGCCAAACAAAAAACGCGACCCGAAGGCCGCGTTTTCCAAATCCGTCAGGATGAAGCGGATCAGCTGTCTTCCAGCTGGGCCATAACTTCGTCGGATGCTTCAAAGTTGGTTGTGACGCGCTGAACGTCATCGTCATCTTCCAGCGCATTGACCAGCTTCATCAGGGTCTGCATGCCGTCCAGATCCAGTTCCGTCGTTGTTGTCGGCTTCCAGATCAGGCGGGTGGATTCAGATTCACCCAGTTCGGCTTCAAGCGCGTTGGACACTTCGTTCAGGTCTGTGTCCGCACAATAGATGATGTGACCGTCTTCCGAGCTTTCGACGTCTTCTGCGCCGGCCTCGATCGCGGCCATCATGATGGTGTCGGCATCGCCTGCTGCGGGCAGGTACGTGATTTCACCCTTACGGTCGAACATGAATCCCACGGAACCGGTTTCGCCAAGGTTGCCACCGTTTTTCGAGAACGTGGAACGCACGGTTGACGCGGTGCGGTTGCGGTTGTCTGTCATCGTTTCGACGATCACGGCAACACCGTTCGGGCCGTAGCCTTCGTAACGGATTTCATCATAGGAATCCGCGTCGCCGCCTTGGGATTTCTTGATCGCGCGGTCGATCACGTCCTTGGGGACCGAGTTCGACTTGGCTTCTTTTACCGCCAGACGCAGACGCGGGTTCTTTTCCGGATCAGGGTCGCCCATTTTCGCGGCGACGGTGATTTCCTTTGAAAGTTTCGAAAACAGTTTCGAACGGGCGGCGTCTTGGCGCCCTTTGCGGTGCTGGATGTTCGCCCATTTTGAGTGGCCGGCCATAACGTTTCCCTTGCATCGAGTTCTTTGAATTTCGCCCGCTTCTATAGGGCAGGGAAGGTGCAAAGGGCAAGGGCGACTGGCGTCTGTCTGTGGGCTGGGATAAGTCCGACTGCGCAGAAGGAGAATTCGATGTCCGCCGCTCTTGCTGGATTTTCACTCGGTTTGTCCCTGATCCTTGCGATCGGGGCCCAGAATGCGTTCGTCCTGAAGTCCGGCCTGACGCGGCAGCACGTGTTTGCCGTGGTTCTGACTTGTGCTTTGTCGGATGCCGTATTGATTGCTGCCGGTGTCACAGGTTTCGGCGCATTGGCCGAACAGGTGCCGTGGCTAGAGTTTGCCATGCGCATCTTTGGCGCGGCTTTTCTGATTTACTACGGTGTCCGCAACCTGATTTCCGCATGGAAGGGCGGGGCGGCCATGGATCTGGCTGGCGGTGCGCCCAGTTTGCGGTCTGCATTGCTGACCTGTCTGGCGCTGACATGGCTGAACCCGCACGTCTATCTGGATACGGTTGTGTTGTTGGGCAGTATCGCGGCGCAGTTCGACAATAAGCTGGCCTTCGGTTTGGGGGCTTGCACGGCATCCTTCGTTTTCTTCTTTTCGCTTGGGTATGGCGCGCGCTTTCTTGCGCCGCTGTTCCGGCGTCCGGTGTCGTGGCGGATACTGGACTTGCTGATCGCCTGCGTCATGTTTGCAATTGCGGCGTCGCTTTTGTGGGAATGAATGCGGCTTGTGCAGCTTCGCGACTGCTGACTTGATAAGAAACCATGACCAAGCCCGATATGAACAGCAAAAGCCCGATTGCAGGCATCCTCTGGATGGTCATGACTGGCATTTGCTTTGTTATGGTCACGGCCTTGGTTAAAACACTGGGCGGATCGGTACCGGCCGCACAGAGCGCGTTCCTGCGCTATGTGCTAGGATTGGTGTTCCTTTTGCCGATCTGGCGCGAACTGCTCCAGACCCGTTTGACCAAGCGCCAGCTCGGATTGTTTGGAATCAGAGGCGCTGTTCACGCGGTCGGCGTGGCCTTCTGGTTTTTCGCAATGTCCCGCATTCCGATCGCCGAAGTGACGGCGATGAACTATCTGACACCGGTTTTCGTCACGATTTTGGCGGCGTTTTTCCTCGGAGAAAAGCTGGCTATTCGCCGAATACTTGCAATCGTCGCGGCGCTTGCCGGCGCGGCCTTGATCCTTCGTCCGGGGTTTCGTGTGTTGGATCCGGGGCATCTTGCAATGCTGGGGACGGCAACGATGTTTTCGGCGTCTTACCTGATCGCAAAGGTCGTGTCGGATGAGTTGGACGCTAAGATGGTTGTTGCCATGCTATCGATCACGGTGCCGATCGGACTGTTGCCTTTGGCGCTGATGGACTGGATTACCCCCAATTTTACGCAGGTTTTCATATTATTCGGCGTCGCTTTGTTTGCGACCGTCGGCCACTATACGATGACACGCGCCTTTGCCGCGGCCCCTGTATCCGTCACCCAGCCCGTGACATTCCTTCAGCTTGTCTGGTCTGTGATCATCGGCGCGCTGTTCTTTGCTGAACCGCCGGACAGCTTCGTTATTGCGGGCGGTGCCGTGATCATGGCGGCTGTCAGCTTCATCACTTGGCGCGAAGCGCGCGCGAAGAAGCGTGCAGTGACGCCGCTGGTGAATGCAACAAAGGGTTGAGTTCCCCCTGATTGTTGCGAAATCAGAAAATCGGCAGGATGTTTTCGCAAACTTGCCGCAATTGGCGCTGATCTTGAAGCCTGTGGAATGGGTAACAAGGAGTGCGAGATGTTTACAGACACCCACATGACAGACAGCTTTGGCGAGGTGCGCAGTTTCTTGCTGCGTGAACGCGACAAAGTTCTTTCCGAGGCAGAGTGGCGTTTCCGTATGCGGGGATATGGGTACAACGTCCGGAAAACCGACCACGGGTTCGAGGTCGCGCAACTACCAAAGAATGAAATCATCGGAACCATCGAGGAATAAGCTTTATGCTTTGCGAAGTACGTTAACCCGGCAGATCGTCTGCCGGGTTTTCTTTTGCTCGATCTCAACATTGATTGACTAGTCAATCAGAGTCACCTAGGGTCAGTCCAAACAACGGGCATCCGTGTGCTTTGTGTGCGCACTGGCTGCATTAATTCTGCAACTTTCTGAACGGGCGGCTCAGCCCTTTCGCGAGGGGACAAGATGACCGATCTTTATGAAACCCAGCCCACTGCCAGCCATTTCGTCGACGGAGCTTATCTTGAGGATACGAATGGCGATGTGATCGACGTGGTCTATGCGGCGACGGGCAAGGTGATTGCCAAGGTGCATGCTGCAACTGATGACGTCATTGCCAAAGCCATCGACAGCGCAAAACGCGCACAGGCGGAATGGGCAAAGGTGTCGCCGCGGGATCGGGGCCGCATTCTGACAAAGGCGGCGCATCTGATCCGCGAACGCAATCACGCGCTGTCTGTTCTGGAAACCTACGACACAGGTAAGCCTTTGCAGGAAACGCTGGTGGCGGATGCGACCTCGGCTGCGGATGCGCTGGAGTATTTCGGTGGTATCGCTGCCGGTTTGACCGGCGAACATATCCCGCTGGGCGAAGACTGGGCCTACACCGTGCGCGAACCCTTGGGGGTTTGTGTCGGGATCGGTGCATGGAACTACCCGACACAGATCGCCTGCTGGAAAGCCGCCCCTGCGCTGGCCTGCGGCAACGCGATGATTTTTAAGCCGTCCGAAACCACGCCGCTTTGCGCATTGAAAGTGGCTGAAATTCTGATCGAGGCCGGATTGCCCGCCGGTTTGTTCAACGTGGTGCAAGGCATGGGGCCGGTTGGTGCCGCGCTGACGACGCATCCGGATGTGGCAAAGGTGTCTTTGACCGGATCGGTTCCTACTGGGTCCAAGGTTTACGCGGCTGCAGCTGCTGGCCTGAAGCACGTGACAATGGAACTGGGTGGTAAATCCCCTTTGATCATCTTTGATGACGCCGATGTCGAAGACGCCGTCGGTGGTGCGATCCTTGGCAATTTTTACTCGACTGGCCAGATTTGTTCGAATGGCACGCGGGTATTTGTGCAAAGCGGTATCAAGCAGAAGTTCGTTGAACGTCTGGCCGAACGCTTGAAAGGCGTTGTCATGGGCGATCCGCAGGATGAGGCGACCAACTTTGGCCCGATGGTCAGCGCGCGCCAGCTTGAAATCGTCGAAGGTTATATCGCCAAAGGTCGGGAAGAAGGCGCCAAGCTGGTGACAGGTGGCGAACGTGTGGATCAGGACGGCTTCTGGATCACGCCTGCGGTGTTTGACGGTGTGACCGATGACATGACCATCGCGCGCGAAGAAATCTTTGGCCCGGTTCTGTCGGTGTTTGAATTTAGCGACGAAGACGAAGTGATCGCCCGTGCGAACGACACGGAGTTCGGCCTGTCCGCTGGTGTGTTTACCCGTGACTTCAGCCGTGCGCATCGCGTCGTTGCCCAGCTGCAGGCGGGTACGTGCTTTATCAACTCTTACAACGATGCGCCGGTCGAGGTGCCGTTTGGCGGGGTGAAGATGTCGGGTGTGGGGCGCGAAAACGCCAAGGCCGCGATCGAGCATTATTCGCAAATGAAGTCCGTCTACGTCCGCATGGGCCGCGTCGAAGCGCCGTTCTGAAACGCTGCGGCTGCTAATAAGTGAGATCGAAGATGGAAGCTGATTACATCGTTATCGGTGCGGGCAGCGGTGGCTGTGCCATGACCTACCGCCTTGCCGAGGCGGGAAAATCCGTGATCGTTATCGAACACGGCGGTTGGGACGGTGGCCCATTCATCCAGATGCCCGGCGCGCTAAGCTATCCGATGAATATGAAGGTCTACGACTGGGGCTATCAGTCCGAGCCCGAGCCGCATCTGGGCGGTCGTCGTCTGGCGACACCACGCGGCAAGGTGATGGGTGGATCATCCTCGATCAACGGGATGGTCTATGTGCGCGGTCATGCCCATGACTTTGATCATTGGCGTGATCAGGGCGCGGATGGTTGGGGCTATGCCGACGTGCTGCCGTACTTCAAGCGGATGGAGCAGTCGCACGGCGGACAGGTCGGTTGGCGGGGTACAGACGGCCCCCTGCATGTGTCCCGAGGCAAGCGCGACAACCCGCTGACGCAGGCCTTTGTCGAGGCCGGAATTCAGGCCGGATATGAGGCGACCGACGATTACAATGGCGAAAAGCAAGAGGGCTTTGGCCCGATGGAGGCGACGATTTTCAAAGGTCGTCGCTGGTCCGCTGCGACTGCCTATCTGCGTCCGGCGGAAAAGCTAGGCGCACAGGTGATCCGCGCCTTTGCGCGCCGTGTGGTGATGGAGAACGGCCGTGCGACTGGTGTTGAGGTCGAACTCAATGGACGGATCGAAGTTCTGAAAGCGCGGGCCGAAGTGATCATCGCGGCCTCGGCGCTGAATTCGCCCAAGCTGTTGATGCTGTCGGGCATTGGTCCTGCGAAACATCTGGCCGAACATGGAATCGACGTGGTCGCGGATCGCGCAGGCGTTGGCCAGAACCTTCAGGACCATCTAGAGCTTTATATCCAGATGGCCGCCAGCCAACCGGTCAGCCTGTTCAAATACTGGAACCTTCTGGGCAAGGCCTATGTCGGTGCGCGCTGGCTGCTGTTCAAAGACGGGCCCGGTGCATCGAACCAGTTCGAAAGCTGTGCATTCATCCGGTCGCAGGCGGGCGTGGATTATCCGGATATCCAGTATCACTTCATCCCGATCGCCGTGCGCTATGATGGCAAGGCCGCCGCCGAAGGCCACGGGTTCCAAGCCCATGTCGGCCCCATGAGGTCGCCGTCGCGCGGCGAGGTCACTTTGCGGTCTTCTGATCCGAAAGAAGCGCCGCGGATTTTCTTCAATTACATGAGCGAAGAAAAAGATTGGGAAGACTTCCGTCGCTGCATCCGTCTGACGCGTGAAATTTTTGAACAAGACGCGTTCCAGCCTTTCGTCAAACACGAAATCCAGCCCGGTGCCGATGTGCAAACCGATGACGAACTGGATGCATTCATTCGTGAACACGCCGAAAGCGCCTATCATCCCTGTGGCACCTGCCGCATGGGCCGTGCAGATGATCCCATGGCTGTGGTCGATACCGAGGGCCGTGTGATCGGCGTCGAAGGCCTGCGCGTGGCTGACAGTTCGATCTTCCCGCGGATTACCAATGGTAACCTGAATGGACCGTCGATCATGGTGGGCGAAAAGATCGCCGATCATGTGTTGGATCGCAGACTGCCATCCGAAAACGCCGAGCCTTGGGTGCACCCCGAGTGGAAAACCGCTCAGCGTTAACGAAAGTTACCTAATTCCGTTGAACTCGACATGGCGTTAACAGATGTTGCCGCCATGTTAAGAATCCTCTTGCCACTACTGTTCTCTGCCTCGATCGCGCACGCTGATTTTTACGGCCGTATCAATGTGATAGACGGCGATACCTTTGATGTCGGATCGGTCCGCGTCAGATTGCATGCCGTCGATGCGCCAGAGTTTGACCAGACCTGTAAACGCTCTGACGGGGCAGAATGGGCCTGCGGTCAGTGGGTGACTGATGAGGTGCGCAAAAGGGTGCAGGGCAAGCGCGCCAGTTGCCATGCGGTGACCGTGGACCGGTATGATCGCACCGTTGCCAAATGCGAAGTGCAGGGCCGTGATCTCGGGCAATGGCTTGTGTCTGACGGACTGATTTTTTCCTTCCCCCGCTACGGGCAGGATTACGTCGCCACGGAAAAAGAGGCGCTGGTCGCCGGGCGCGGGCTTCATGCAAGCGAGGTCCAGTCTCCTTCCGAATACCGTGCGGAAAAGCGGGCCGTGTCGGTGCAAATTGCGCCGCAGGCAAACTGTGTGATCAAGGGCAATATCAGCAGCAAGGGTACGCGGATTTATCACATGCCGGGGCAGGCGGATTATGCCAAGACCCAGATATCCGAGCGCAAGGGTGAACGCTGGTTCTGTTCAGAGGCCGAAGCTCAATCTGCAGGCTGGCGCAGGGCCGCGCGATAAGTTTTCAAAGTTTTTAGCGCAATTTGATCGGGATCAAACACCCGTGCGGCCTGACGTGCGATCTTCCTCTTGAACAAGTTGAGAATAGGAGACGCAGGTGTCCAACACGCCGCATGAACTCGCCGCTGAATTCCCGGAATTCGCAGACAAAATGAGCGCACTGAAACAGTCTGACGCGCATTTTGCGAAACTGGCTGACACGTACCACGAAGTGAACCGTCAAGTGCACCGTGCCGAAACGAACGTCGAGCCGATGGAGCAGTTGGCCGAAGACCAACTACGCAAACAGCGCGCAGCGTTGAAAGACGAAATTTACAATATTCTAAAGGCCTAACTTCCCCCTCTAAGGTCTTTGAAAACCCCGCGTCTGATTATTCAGGCGCGGGGGTATTTTTTGGCAGATTCGTATGCGGCTGGGGGTATTTGTAGTCGTATTGATAGCTTTCTGTGGCGAAGTTGCGGGAAAAGAAGTAGCGTTACAGGCATTCTTTTGCAGAATTGAGGTCGCAAAATGACTTACAATGATGACGACAAAATTGACGGGCGCGTCTATGGCGAACAGCCCGAAGTTAAAGCCGACGGCATGGGTAGCCGCGTTCTGTATATGATCCTGATCTGGCTGATGCTGAGCTTGGCGCAAACCGTTCTGACGGTCGCAACGGTTATTCAATTGGCCATCATGCTGGTGAGCAATCACAAGCCGAACGAACGGTTGGCTGAATTCGGCACGGACTTGGGGGTCTGGATGGCCAAGGCCGCCCGCTATCAAACGGGCGCGTCCGATGTGAAACCTTGGCCGTGGACCGAACTGGACTGAACCAACAGATCAGGACAGGCCGGCTTCGATCAGGTCGGTGATGGGTTGAGCGAGTGGTCGGGTCATTGATCCGAATGTCCCGACCACGGCGCCATCGGGACCGATCAGGATTTTGTTGAAATTCCACGCGGGCTCGAACCCCGTTTCACTTTTGACCCATTTAAAAAACGGATGCGCCTGATCGCCCCGAACATGGGTGATGTCGGTCATCGGCATATCAAGGTCAAAGTTCAATTCGCAGAAATCTTTGACCTGCTCGGCAGTTTTCAATTCCTGCCGGAAATCATTGCTGGGGACCGCCAGCACGACCAGACCCTGATCACGATACTTATCGTAGAGCACCTGCAGCGCATCGTATTGCGGTGTGAACGCGCAGCGAGAGGCCGTGTTGACCACAAGGACGGGCCGCCCAGCGTAATCGGCCAGATCAATGTCGCCACCATCGATGGAGGGAAAGACAAACCGTTCTGCCGCGAGCGCAGGCAAGGCAAAAACAATTAAAAGAATGCTTAGTAGTTTACGCATTGAAGGCCTCCTTGGACGCAATTTAGCGCCCAAGTAAGCAAGTCAATCTGTAAGGGTTAAAAGCTGAGATTATTTAATGGCTTCAATCAGTTTTTGTCGCTGTTGGCTTATGTGGTTTTTGTCGTTGTGTTTCTGCGGGCTACCACAATTCAAAGGTGCCGCAGAGGGATTTTCTCCGCCATCCTGTGTTTTAAAGGCGGCGTCACAGGCCTTTTGGATATGGAATAGTAACGCCAGACGCCGTTGCTGGCCTAAGGACCAACTTGCCGTGTCTTTTCGGGTTGCCGAAGCTTTCTTGGCGGCATCGAGAACCTGTTCAAAGTAGCGCCGGTCCGTCGCGTCACGGCTGGTCGGCTCGCCATAAGCGTATTGAGCGTTCAATAGCTGAACGAGCTTTTCGCAGTCGGGACCTTCGCAGCTTTCGCTGACGGCAGAGCCGTAGGCGTATATGGCATCGCGGTAGGTTGCGGCTCCACGGCGGACGACGGGAAACAGCTCTTTCATGCGATCGTAAAGGCGGGTCATTGCCGGGATATCCAGATCAACAATATCTTCGGCGGTTTCATCCAGATTCAGCTGAATAATCAGTTCCTTGGATAGGCGGTACATTTGTTTCTGTACGTCATAGCCAAGTGATTCAAAGGCATATTGTGTGGGTTCTGGTTCAGTCAGGGCCGTCGGGTTTTTGCCTGCCGCAATGTATAGTTCCGCAAGCGCTTTTTGAGTGAAGTTGATCCGACTGATTATGTTCGTTTTGTCCTGTCCATCATCGCTTGTTTCTAAAGCAAGTGGAGCCACGATGGCGAAAGCGATCAGATAACGGTCTGCGCGTTGTTCTTGCGTGACAGCTGTCAGTCGTTTGTTGAAATGTGGGGCAACAAAGCCGTCTGGTTCGTAAAGCTCGTCTTTGACGCTTGAACATGACGCCAGAAAAACGAGGGGCGCTGCCAATGAGGCTTTTCGTAAATTCATCCGTAACTCCAATCACATCCCGAAATGGGGATATGATTGCAATTCTGGGTTGTGTCGTCAATCGGTGACGGCCGTGAAGCACTGGGCAGTCACCGATTATTTTAAACTGGCTTAGTCTTCCATCGCTTCCAGTTCGTCGATGAAGCCCTCGATCATCGACAGGCCCTTATCCCAGAAGGCCGGATCTGTCGCGTCCAGTCCGAACGGTTCCAGCAGCGCCTTGTGGTGCTTGGAGCCGCCTGCCTTCAGCATATCAAAATAGCGGTCTTGGAAGCCTTCGGGGTTTTCTTCGTAGTTCGCATAAAGCGCGTTCACGAGGCCGTCGCCGAAGGCATAGGCGTAGACGTAAAAGGGCGAATGCACGAAGTGCGGGATGTAAGCCCAGAAGGTTTCATACCCCGGCATGAATTCGAACGCAGAACCAAGGCTTTCGGCCTGCACAGACATCCACAGCGCGTTGATGTCGTCGGGTGTCAGTTCGCCGCCGCGACGGGCGTCGTGCAATTTGCATTCGAAATCGTAGAACGCAATCTGGCGGACGACCGTGTTGATCATGTCCTCGACCTTGCCAGCCAAAAGAACCTTGCGTTCGGCCTGATCCTTGGCGCTGGCCAGCATCTGGCGGAACGTCAGCATTTCACCGAACACCGAGGCCGTTTCTGCCAGCGTCAGCGGGGTCGAAGACAGCATTTCGCCCTGATCGGCGGCCAGCACCTGATGTACGCCGTGGCCCAGTTCGTGGGCCAAAGTCATCACGTCACGCGGTTTCCCAAGGTAGTTCAGCATCACGTAAGGATGTACGTCCGTGACGGTCGGATGGGCGAACGCACCGGGGGCTTTGCCGGGTTTCACGCCAGCGTCGATCCAACCTTTGGTAAAGAAAGGCTCGGCCAGATCGGCCATGCGCGGGTCAAAGCTGCCGTAGGCGGACATCACCATATCGCGGGCTTCATCCCAGCCGACGATCCGTGTGCTTTCCATCGGCAGGGGCGCGTTGCGGTCCCAGACCTGCATCACGTCAAGACCCAGCCATTTGCGCTTCAATTCGTAATAGCGATGGGACAGGCGCGGGTAGGCCGCGACAACAGCGTTGCGCAGGGCCTCGACGACCTCGGGTTCAACATCGTTCGACAGGTGGCGGCCGGTTTGCGGCGTGGGCATCCCGCGCCAGCGATCCATGATCTCTTTTTCTTTGGCCTGCGTGTTGTGGACGCGGGCAAAGGTGCGGATGTTTTCGCCAAAGACGCGGGCCAGTTCATGGGCCGCTTTTTCGCGCTGGTCGCGATCCTGTTCGGTCAACAGGTTCAGCGTCGCTTCGATGTTCAGCTCTTCACCGTCGATGTCAAAGGTCAGACCTGCGATGGTTTCATCGAACAGACGTTCCCACGCGTCGCCCACAACGCCCATGTCGTGCAGGAATTTCTCCATCTCGTCAGACAGTTGGTAGGGCTTCATTGCACGAACGCGGTCAAAGGCGGGTTTGTAGCGGGCCAGTTCGTCATTTGCTGTGAACAGCGTGTTGTAGGCGTCATCGGCCACACGGTTCAGTTCGAGCGTGAAGAACACAAGCGGCGTGGTGTACTGAGTGATCTTTTCCTGCATGTCGGACAGGAATTTTGTGCGCGACGAGTCCGTGGTCAGCTGGTAATAGCGCAGACCGGCGAACGACATGATGCGACCGGCGATGCCCTCGATCTTTTCGTGGCGCTGGACCATTTCCAGAAAACCTGCGGCGTCCTGATCGGCAATTTTTCCTTCGTAATCTTCCGCGAACGAGGCGCAGGCCTGTTCCAGCCAGTCCAGATCGCGCTTGAGTTCCGGCGCGTCTTCGGACGGATACAGATCGCTCAGATCCCACTCTGGCAAATCGCCCAAATCCTTTCCTCCGGCAGAGGCATTGGCGTCGAAAACGGGGCGGATGGTCATGCGGGGGCTCCTTATTATGCGTTGGGTCTGAAAGTGGCCTGTGCGGCGGGCAGGTTCAAGGGGCGCAGGGGGTGTTTTGCCCTACAGAGGTTAACTCTTTGCCTTAGCCGTAGGTTTCCAGCATGGCGTTCAGGTCATCCAGCGTGTTGGCCTCGGACATGGGTTTGTCGTGGCGCCAACGGCTCATACGGGGAAAGCGCAGGGCGACGCCTGATTTGTGGCGCGGGCTTTTCTGGATCCCCTCAAAGGCAATTTCGAACACATGGTGCGGCGTGACCTGCCGGACGGGGCCGAACCGTTGGATCGTGTTTTTCCTAACCCACTGGGTTATTTTGCGAAATTCGGCATCGGTCAGGCCAGAGTATGCCTTGGTGAAGGGCACAAGATCATCGCCGTTCCGGACGGCAAAGGTGAAATCGGTGAACAAGTTGGCGCGGCGACCGTGGCCTTGCTGGGCGTAGATCATCACCGCGTCGATGGTCAGCGGGTCCAGCTTCCACTTCCACCAATCGCCTTTCTTGCGTCCCGCAAGGTAGGGCGCGTCGAGATTTTTCAGCATTAACCCTTCGGCCTTGTGATCGCGGGCTGTGGCGCGTTGATCGGTCAGGCTTTGCCAGTCTTCGAAATGCAATGCGGGCGACAGGCGCACGGGGGTGTCGTCGGGTAGGGGCGCAATAAGCGCCTCAAGCTGTGCGCGGCGTTCCCGTAGCGGTGCGTCGCGCAGATCCTGTCCGTTATGTTCCAGAAGATCGTAGGCCAGCAAGATCGCGGGGGCGTCCTTCAACAGCTTCTTGGGGACTGTTTTGCGCCCGATCCGTTGTTGCAGCGTGCTGAAACCCATCGGCTGCGCGCCGTCCCAAGCAACGACTTCACCGTCAATCACGGTGCCATCCGGCAGGAAATCAAGGCTGCGGGCCATTTCCGGAAAGCGGTCGGTGATCAGTTCCTCACCGCGCGACCACAGGTGATGCTGGCCACCGCGCAGAACCAGTTGCCCGCGGATGCCGTCCCATTTCCATTCTGCTTGCCAGTTTTCCAGTTGGCCGAGTTCTTCAGGCTCGGTTTCAAGCTGATAGGCCAGATAAAACGGGTAGGGACGCGACAGGTCGGCTGTTGGATCGTCGTCCAGGATCAGGCTTTGGAATGTGACTGTCTCGGGCGTCCATCCGCCCATCAGGCGATGGGCAATCGTTGCTTCATCCTGATCCACGGCCTTGGCTAAGGCGCGGGTCATCAGTTTCTGGCTAACCCCAATGCGGAAACCGCCTGTCAGCAGCTTGTTGAACAGAAACCGTTCGGTTGGTTCAAGTTGCGACCATGCCTGAAGAATACGCTCTTTCCGCTGCTCCGGTTCCAGCGTTGCCAGCTCTCCCAAGAACTTGATCCATTGGGTCAGCGACAGGTTGCTACGAGTGTGTGATGGGGGCAGTACAAGCGCGATGGTTTCCGCCAGGTCGCCCACGATGGAATAGCTCTCTTCCAGCAGCCACAGGGGCACGTCGGCCACTTCAGATGCCCATTCGCGCAACTGTGTTGTGGTAACGGCGCGCTTGGGGCGGCGGCCGGAAAATAGGGCGATGGTCCAAAGCTTGTCATCGTCTGATGCGGTCCGGAAATAGTCCGTCAGGGCCGCAACCTTGATCGAAGTTTTTGTGGACTGATCTATGGCTTGAAACAGGTCTGCGAAGGCCTTCATGCGGCATCCTCACTATCCTGATCGGTGTCGCCGAATTCCGTCGGAACTACTTGTGCCGTGTATCCGGTGTTATTTAAGTGTTGGGTGAATATATCCGTGTAACCATGTGTTACATATATGTTTTCCGCACCTGTATTTTTGATCGCGCTTAGCAGCCCGGTCCAGTCTGCATGATCCGAAATGACAAAGCCGCGATCCGCTGCACGCCTGCGACGTATGCCACGCAACCGCATCCAGCCAGAGGCAAATCCGCTGGAAACAGGTCCGAACTTTTTGGCCCAATTAGACCCCAAGGCGGCTGGCGGCGCGATTACGATACCGCCTTTGTGGGCCTTTGCGTCAGTGTCCTGAGTTACCGCAATGGTTTCTGGCAAATCGTACCCTTGGGTGCGCAAAATCGCGTTTGTTGCCTCGACGGCTGTGTGGGTCATGATGGGGCCGATGGACGGGTCCAGCATCTTCATCAGGCGCTGCGCTTTGCCCAGGGAATAGGCCCCCAGAATAGCGGTTTTGCCGTCCGCCGCGCAGTCGGCCCACCATTGGTTCAGGTCCTTCGCGACTTCGGCTTGCGACGGCCATGTGAAAACCGGCAGGCCAAAGGTGCTTTCGGTGACAAAGCTGTGGCACTTCACCGGTTCAAAAGGTTCGCTCAACCCGTCATTGGTGACCTTGTAGTCGCCCGAAACGACCCAGACCTCGCCCCCGACTTCGACCCGTATTTGTGCTGATCCGGGAATATGCCCTGCCGGATGAAACGACACAGTCGCATCGCCGATCTTCTGTGTTTCGCCATAGGCTATGCCCTGACTTTGTATGTCGCCTAACCTGTGATGCATCACCGGCAGCGCCTGATGCGTCGCCAGATAGCGCTGGTGGCCCGAACGCGCATGATCCGCGTGGCCGTGCGTGATCAACGCGCGGTCCACGGGACGCCACGGATCGATGTAGAAATCACCCGCGGGGCAATAGATGCCTTTATCGGTAAAAATCAGCGCGCCGTTCATTCCCTAAAGATAGGACACGCGGCGCGTTGTGCCAGTGATATCAGCCGGATGCTGCCAAGCGTTGCGCATCCTGATGGACGTCGTAGTGGGCAACCATCCGTTTTGTCAGCGCATCGCGCGTATCGGGGCTGTCCATAAGCACTTCGTGTTCGCCATCGGTAACGCGAACAAGTTCACCGTTCGGCCATTTCGCCATACGGCTTTCGATCCTTGGAACATCAACGATACGTTCGTTTGTTCCCAGCAGCGTCAGGCAGGGGATGTCCGGCGAATCCTGCGATGCCAGTTCGCGGCATTCCTGAAGCGCTTCGTTCAGCCAGCGCAAAGACGGGCCGCCCAGTTCCAGATCAGGGTTGGCTGTCAGTTGTGATCGCATCAGATCGAACATCTCGCGATCCGTGGTCAGCAGATTGTCTTCGAAATCCGCGGCTAGCACATAGCTTTCCCCACGAGAGCCGGGAACGCTCAGGTGCCCGAGGCCCAGTTGCTTGCCACCCCAACTAAGCACCCAAGCGGCAGAGCGCATGGGGGTCGTCAGGTGAATGCCCCACATCGGCCCCGAGAATACGGCGGAATTTACGGGCAGGCCATTGATCAGGGATCGCAACCCGATGCAGCCGCCCATGGAATGGGCCAGCAGATGGTAGGGGCGTGGAAGGTCCAGTTCCTCAGCCGCGGCCAAGACGGCCTCGACATCAAGTTGGTAGTCCGAGAACTGATGCACATGGCCGGGCATCGGGTCTTCCAAAAGGCGATCTGCCAGACCCTGGCCCCGCCAATCCACGGCAAGCGTTGTATAGCCCGCAGCGGCCAGATCGGCCGCTGTTTTTCCATATTTTTCAATGTACTCCGTTCTGCCCGGGAAAAGCAGAACGGTGCCTTTTGCCTCTTCTGACGGAAAGTGGCCAACCCGCAGGCGGACACCATCGGACGTTTTTATCCAGTAGGCACAAGACCCGTCGGGCGCATGTGCGAGTTCCGTCAGAAAAGGCGCTTTTTCCATCAGGAAAGAACCTGCGCCAGCTTCATCGCTGTGCCCATGTCGCCGTCGATTGTCAGCCGACCGCCCATAAAGGCCGCTGTCGGGTCCAGTTCGCCGTCAAAGATTTCGCGGAACGTGTCGGCATCTGCGCTGAGTGTTACGTCGGCGTCGTCATCGCTGGCACGTGCGCCGTCACCGTCGATGACAAAGCTGCCTTCGCCTTCGATGTCGAACTTGGCGCTGCCATCAAAGCCGTTGCCGTCCATTTTTTCGTTCAGGGCCTTGATTGCCTCGTCTACGATCGTGCTCATGTGCGCAGTCCTTCCATTCTTTTACTGTGCATGCACAGCGCGGCTTTTCATTCCCACGATGTGCGCTAAACTCTGGGGTACCATGAGCACCTTAAGCGTCAATTTCAAATCTACCGTCGCGGCACTTTTGATCGGAGTAGGGAATTTCTTACCCGCAGCCGGATTTGCCGAGGTCGGAACCGAACGATCGGATGACCTGATCAGGCAGCTTGCAGAAGCGCCGGATGCTGACGCTGCACGTTCACTAGAGCGCGAGATTGAGCTTGAGTGGTCTAAATCGGGCTCGGTTTCGATGGATTTTCTGTTGAAACGGGGGCGGGATGCGCTGGCTGTGAATGATTTCGGGTTGGCGATTGATCATTTGACCGCACTAACGGACCATGCGCCGGATTTCGCCGAAGGTTGGCACACGCTCGCTATGGCTTATTTTAATGCGGATATGGTGGGGCCAACGATGTATGCGCTTGAGCGTACTCTAGCCCTTAATCCGGATCACTTTGGCGCACTGCGGGGCTTGGGCGCGGTTTTTGACCAAATCGGTGATCCTGCGCGGGCATACGATGCCTACGATAAGGCGCTGTCGATTCGTCCGTTTGACAAAGAAGTCGAAGAGGCACGGGATCGTCTTACGGCCCATTCGCGCGGAACGACGCTGTAATCTGACAAGGAAACCCCAGCCTTATGGCGCAACGCTCTCGGATCGCGGCCATCCTTGGCCCGACCAACACCGGAAAAACCCATTACGCAATCGAACGGATGCTGGCACACAAAACCGGCATCATCGGGCTGCCGCTGCGTCTGCTCGCACGCGAGGTCTATGATAAGATCGTCATGGCGCGCGGCCCGTCCGTCGTAGCGCTGGTGACGGGCGAGGAGCGGATCGTCCCGCCGCGCGCCAAATATTGGGTCTGCACGGTTGAGGCGATGCCGGAAGGCATGGGCACGGACTTTGCCGCGATTGACGAAATCCAGCTGTGCGCGGATCCAGAGCGCGGTCATGTCTTTACCGACCGCCTGCTGCGTATGCGCGGCACGAGCGAGACGCTGTTCATGGGGTCCGACACCATGCGCGGCCCCATCGGCGCACTGGTTCCAGGTGTCGAATTCCTGCGTCGCGACAGGATGAGCCAATTAACCTACACTGGTTCGAAAAAGATAAGTAGGCTGCAGTCAAGGTCGGCAATCGTCGGGTTTTCGGTTGATAATGTGTATGCGATAGCCGAGCTTCTTCGCCGCCAAAAGGGCGGTGCGGCGGTCGTAATGGGGGCGCTTAGCCCGCGAACCCGCAATGCTCAGGTCGAACTCTATCAGAACGGAGAGGTCGACTATTTGGTGGCCACCGACGCCATCGGGATGGGTCTGAACCTAGACATCGATCACGTCGCATTCTCATCGTTGACCAAGTTCGATGGTCGCCGGATGCGGCCCCTTGCGCCTAATGAATTGGCCCAAATCGCAGGCCGCGCGGGCAGGGGGATGAGCAACGGGACGTTCGGCGTCACTGGCGAGGCACCGCCGCTTTCCGAAGATGTGGTCGACGCCATCTGTAACCATCGCTTTACCCCAATCAAAAAGCTGAATTGGCGGAATGCCGATCTGTCTTTCGGGACCATCGACGCGCTGATCCATTCGCTGGAAGCGAGCCCGAAAAACGAACTTCTGGTCAAAGCGCGGGAAGCCGATGATCTGATGGCGCTGAAAGCGCTGTCCAATCAGGCCGAGGTGCGGGCGCGCGCCAGTTCTGCGCCATCGGTCAAGTTGCTGTGGGATGTCTGCCGCGTTCCTGATTTTCGTGGTATCAGTCATGCGGAACACGCGTCACTTTTGGACGTTATCTATGGGCATCTGCACGAAAGAGGCACATTGCCCGAAGATTTTGTCGCACGACAGGTAAAGAGGCTTGATCGTACCGATGGGGACATTGATACCCTATCCAAAAGACTGAGCTATATACGAACGTGGACATATGTCGCGCAAAGGAATGGCTGGGTTTCTGACGAAATGCATTGGCGCGACACGACCCGCGCTGTAGAAGACAGACTGTCGGACGCACTACACGAGCGTTTGACTCAAAGATTTGTAGATCGGCGCACCAGCGTTCTGTTGCGCCGATTGAAACAGAAGGAGGCCCTCTTGGCCGAAGTAAATGACAAGGGTGAAGTGACCGTCGAAGGCGAATTCGTCGGTAAACTGGAAGGGTTCCGTTTCCGTCAGGATAAGGATGCCACTGGACAAGAAGCCAAAACGCTGAAGGCAGCGTCCGTTCAGGCGTTGCAGCCGCATTTCCATCTGCGGGCGGACCGGTTCTATAACGCGCCGGATACCGAGATCGATTTCACCGAACAGGGTGGCCTCATGTGGGGCGACCAGGCGGTGGGTAAGCTTGAAAAGGGCGACGATCCTTTGAAACCGCGTGCGGTGGCCTTTGTCGACGACGAAGCTGGTCCCGATGTTGCGCAAAAGGTCCAGCGCCGTTTGCAGCACTTCATCGACCGCAAAGTCGCCAGCCTGTTCGAGCCTCTTCTGAACATTCAGCGTGACGAAACCCTGACCGGTCTGGCTAAGGGCTTTGGCTACCGCATGGTCGAGGCGATGGGCGTTGTGGCCCGTGCCGACGTTGCTGATGATGTGAAAGCACTGGATCAGGACGCGCGCGGCACGTTGCGCAAACATGGTATCCGCTTCGGCCAGTTCACCATCTTTACGCCGCTGCTTCTAAAACCGGCTCCGACGCGCCTGCGTCTGGTTTTGTGGTCTTTGAACAATGGCTTGGACGTGTTTCCTGAAGCGCCGCCTCCGGGTCTGGTAACGGTTCCTGCGCAGGCCGACACGCCTGCAGAACACCACACCGTATCCGGTTATCGCGCTGCGGGTGCCCGTGCGATCCGTATCGATATGCTGGAGCGCTTGGCTGATATGGTACGTAGTGAAAACAGCCGCGCGGGCTTTGAAGCCACCGCTGACATGCTGTCGATCACCGGCCTGACACTGGACCAGTTCGCGGATCTGATGGGCGGTCTGGGCTATCGCGCTGAAAAGGGCGAACGCGCCAAAGTGAAAGCGGTTGATGCAGTTGTTTCCACCGATGGTTCCCCCGAGGTCGACGCCGATGCTCCGGTGATGGATGTTGCAGCAGAAGCAGACGCCGCACCTGCGCAGCCCGAAGCGGACGCATCTGCGACACAAGAGCCCACACCCGAGTTTGAAGCCGCGGAAACTCCGACCGGCGAAGCCCCTGACGGCGACACCGGCGGCCCCGAAATGGAGGTTTTCTACACCTTCACTTGGGGTGGCAACCAGAAGCGTGGCAATGCCCGCCGTGATGGTCAGAACGCACCGCGTGGTGACCACAAGGGCAAGGGTGGCAAAGGCAAGCCGAAAGGTGGCAAGCGTGGTGGTCCTCGTGACAACGCGCAAGGCGGCCGCAAGTTCGAGGCGCGCCCACCGAAAAAGGAAAAGGCTATCGATCCCGATAACCCGTTTGCCGCAGCGCTTATGGGGCTGAAGGATAAGGGCTAAGTGTCCGAGACACCTGCCAAAATCCGTATCGATAAATGGCTTTGGCATGCGCGTTTCTTCAAGACGCGCAGCCTTGCCGCCAAAGTGGTTTCATCCGGACATGTCCGGGTGAACAGCCTGTCGATCGCCAAACCCGCGGTTCAGGTGACCGCTGGCGATGTCCTTACCTTTCCCCAAGCAAAAGACGTTCGTGTGATCCGTGTCGTGGCCTTGGGTGAACGGCGCGGGCCAGCCCCCGAAGCGCAGGCGCTGTACGACGATCTGGATCCCCCAAAACCCAAAGAGCGCGCACCGGCAGCGCCTAAATATGAGGGCAAGGGGCGACCGACAAAGCGCGACCGTAGACTTATTGATCAATCTCTCCGTGATGCGCTTGAATGATCTGGCAGCTTGTTCTAGCTGTCTCTCAGACAAAATGACGGACCCGAGAGAATGACTTACATCGTCAATGACAATTGCATCGCATGTAAATACACCGACTGTGTGGAAGTTTGCCCAGTAGACTGCTTTTACGAAGGCGAGAATATGCTGGTCATTCATCCCGACGAATGTATCGACTGTGGTGTATGCGAACCGGAATGCCCCGCTGACGCGATCCGCCCCGACACCGATGCGGACGCCGAGAAGTGGGTAGAATTCAACCGTAAATACTCGGAACTCTGGCCCGTTATTATCACCAAGAAAGACCCGCTGCCCGAAGCTGAAGAGCGTGACGGCGAAGCCGGCAAGCTTGAGAAGTACTTCTCTGAAGCACCCGGTGAGGGCGGTTAACGCCCGATTCGGCAAGCCGCGTCGAGCAAGCAGGATCAGCCTTCGCCTTTTGGCGTAAGGCTATGAATACTTGGCGCTTTTTGCCTTTTTAGCTGCCGCTATCATAGGCGCTGATTTTGTGGTATACTTTGCCACGGATATGAAATCACCTTTGTCACATACGAACGGGTTAGCTGCACCCGAGATCAACTGATCTGACAACTGAAATCAGACGGGCGGAAAATCTATGTTTTCCGGTCGTCTTTGTTGTCGTCTAAGGACGTAGGTGGATACCTGAGGAAGCCTGAATGACCAAAACAAAAAAGTCCGAATTCCGCCCGAACGACTACGTTGTCTACCCTGCGCATGGCGTAGGCCAGATCATGTCGATCGAAGAGCAGGAAGTCGCCGGCATGTCGCTGGAACTGTTTGTTATCTCTTTTGAAAAAGACAAAATGACCCTGCGTGTGCCCACGCACAAAGCGACCGAAATTGGTATGCGGTCCCTGTCGTCGCCCGACGTTGTGAACGCGGCGATGAAAACGCTGAAAGGCAAAGCCAAGGTCAAGCGCGCAATGTGGTCGCGTCGTGCTCAGGAATACGAACAGAAGATCAACTCGGGCGATCTGATCGCGATTGCCGAGGTTGTTCGCGACCTGCACCGTGCTGACGACCAGCGCGAGCAGAGCTATTCCGAACGTCAGCTTTATGAAGCGGCGCTTGAGCGTCTGACACGCGAAGTGGCGGCCGTCTCTGGTGGTGACGAAGTCGCAGCCGCAAAGCAGGTGGACGACGTGCTGGTGTCCCGCGCGGCGTAAGCTTTGCTTCGATAAGATTGAAAAGGCCGTGCGACAGCGCGGCCTTTTTTGATTCCGCCGTAACCTATTTGGCCGAGGTGCTGTGTAGCGCCGACAAAAGGGCGGTTTCCAAGTCTTTCTCAAGCTCTTTGGCGCGTTCGATATAGGCTTGGTTGTCCTCGGGCGCGATGTTCGGATCCCAGACCTTGGCCAGTTCGCGGACAGTCATACGGTCGTGGTGGAAGAATGTCTTCTGCGCCTCGGCGGCTTCGTATTCCGTCAGGCCGATGTTCTCGAGCACATAGCGACCTGCACGGATAGAACTGTCAAACATCTCGCGTACGATGTCATCCGCACCGGCTTGATAGAGCTCGTATACGTGGGTGCGGTTGCGGGCGCGGGCGATGATGTGCAGGTCGTCGCCACGGGTTTTCCGTGCATAGGCCACCAGCCGGTTTGTCGACTGCGGGCTGTCCAAAGCGACGACAAGAACCTTGGCGGTGTCCAGACCCGCTGCATGCAAAAGCTCGGGTCGTGTGGGATCGCCAAAGAATCCCTTGAATCCGAAGCGTCGCATCAACTGAATGGTTTGCATGTTGTGGTCCATGACCACCGTTTTAAATCCGGTGCTTTGCACCATGCGGTTCACAATCTGGCCGAAGCGGCCCACGCCAGCGATGATCACAGGCGCGGTGTCGTCGATTTCATCATGGGGCTGCGTTTCTTCGGTGTCGCCCATGCTGCGCGTCAGAAGCTCGAAGAAGATAAAGAACAGCGGTGTCAGCAACATCGACAGGGCAATGACCAACAGCAGGATTTCCGACAGCGCAGGCGTCAACACGCCCTGAGTGAGTGAGAAGGAGATCAGGACAAAGCCGAATTCACCCGCCTGCGCCAAGCCAAGCGTAAACAGCCATTCGTCGCGGTCTTTCAGGCCGAACGCTTTGCCCAGAATGAACAGGATGATGCCCTTGAGGAACATCAGCCCAAGGGCAAGGGCCGTCAGTGTCAGGGGATCGGCAAAGAGGGTTTCAAAACTGATGCCCGCACCAACCGTGATAAAGAACAGGCCCAGCAAAAGCCCTTTGAACGGTTGAATGTCGGATTCCAGTTCGTGGCGGAATTCGCTGTTCGCCAGAACGACGCCTGCCAGAAATGTGCCCAAAGCGGGCGAAATTCCCACAAGGATCATCAGAAAGGCGATGCCGATCACGATCAACAAGGCCAGCGCTGTGTACATCTCACGCAGGTGTGCGCTGTGAATAAAGCGGAAGAGCGGGCCGACAAGGTAAACGCCCCCCAGAATAATGGCGCCGATCACCCCTAAGGTCACCAGTGCCACGCCCCAGCCGGGCAGGCCTTCGACCAGCGACATGCTATGATGTGCTGCATCCTCAAGATCGCGGGTGATGGACCCGTCGGGACCAAAGCTTAGAACTGTGGGACCGGCGAGCAGGGGCAGAAGCACCAGCATGGGAATGACGGCGATGTCTTGTGTCAGAAGGACCGAGAAGGTCGACCTGCCGCCAGCTGTCTGGATCAGGCCCTTTTCCGTCAGCGTCTGAAGGACAATCGCTGTCGAGGACAGCGCGAGGATCATGCCCACCGCAATCGCTGTTTCCCAAGCCAGTCCTAGCATCATGCTGGCGGCTGTGACCGCGGCCATGGTCAGGACGATCTGCAAACCACCCAACCCCAGCAGCTTATGGCGCATGTCCCACAGCGTGCGGGGTTCAAGCTCGAGCCCGATCAGGAACAGCATCATCACAACACCGAATTCGGCAAAGTGCTGTAGGTCCGAGGATGCTGTGACCAGCCCGAAAACCGGTCCGATCAGGATACCTGCGGCCAGATAGCCAAGGACAGATCCCAGCCCCAGCCGAGAGGCGATCGGTACGGCAATAAGTGCTGCCAGAAGGTAAATAGATGCTTGAGAAAGGAAGGTTTCCATCACGTGCCCGAAATTTCGTAGTTCGTTTCAGGATGGAGAATTTCAGGCCAGAGGCAAGCCGTTTCGGCGGCTAAATCAGCGCAGGGACGATCAAAGGGCTGAAGTAATGCTCAGCCCTTCGGCATCTGGAGCGTGATGTTGCGGCCACCTTTGGTGTAGCGCAGTTGGTTTTCGCCAATCGCCGACACGCGTCCGCCATCGATCCGGTCACCAACTTTGACCTTTTTGTATTCACCGTTGGACAAACGGACCAGCGCGCGGCGGTCGGACGGTTGTCCATAAACGCCGATCAGATTGATCTTGCGCAGGTTCAACGCGTTTTTCACCGTCGCGTCCTTGGCCACAGAACCACTGGACGGGGCGACCGGTTTAACGGTTTTCGGCGCAACAGAGGCAACTTGTTGCGGTTCCGGTTCGGTGCGTTGGGATTTCGATACGATCGAGGCGATGTCGCGGGGGCGGGGCATCGGGTGCAAGGACGCTACCACCGCTTGTGCGGTTGCGGTAATGTCATCTTCGGCGTCTTGCTGGGGGGAATTCGGGCGCGCCATGGGGCGCAGTTTGGCCAGCTCGGACAGTGTGCGGCCTGCGTTGTTGGCGCGTTCGTTCTGTTCGATCAGGTCTGTCGGGCGTGCATTGGGGCGGACGGGTGACAGGCCCTGAAGGCGTCTGAGAGTTTCGGTTAAAGGTTCAAGTGCGGCTTCCTGTGTGCCTTCCGCCGCAGTGTCGCCTGTGTCAGGCGTGGAAGGCACAAGAATTTGTCCATTTGCGCCACGAATGGGCGGAACAGCCGGAGGTTTGCCGGAAAAGATGCGGACCCCGTCAGGATTTAACGATCCTTCCAGTGTCGCGATCACCAACCCGCGTTGATCCAAGGCAAAGACTGTCCCCGCTGGCAGGGGCGACATTGGCGTGTCAAAGGACAGCGGCTCTTGTGCGACAGAGGCGGGAAGGGCGACTGCATCGAATTGTCCGACGTTGGGATCAATCGACGGGGCATAAACATCGTCAGCCGACCGCGTGCTGATCAGGGCCGGCATTGCAGGCCCGCGCAGCCAGATGCCGGTTGCAGCATAGGTGGCCTCTGCCTCTTCCTCGGTCAGCGGAACCATTTCGATCGGTTGCGACAGGGCCGAGGATAGCTCTTCGTTATCCTGTGAAAGATCGGTGAGGGTCGCATCCGGTTGCGTCAGCGCAGCCAGTTCGATGACCTCTTCTTCCGCCGGTTGGGCATCCTGCTGCAGATCAACGGCTTCTTCTGTCAGCGGTACGTCGGGTAGGGCCGCCACTTGCGTGTCTTCGCTACGGAAGAAACGTACCAGACCGTCGTCCAGAAAAACCGAAGCCCAAGCGGCCACGCCAGCAAGGAACAACAACAAAAGCGTTGTCAGCATCAGGCCCAGGAAGCGGGGTTTGCCGCCAACCTTTACCTCTTCCTCGCGTGCGCCGAAGATTGTCATCTTCTGGCGTTCGTCCGCGTCGATCCGTGCTTTCTGCTTTTTGTCTTTGCGAGACGGTTTCGCCGCCGGAATGTCTGTTGCGGTGTCTGCCACGGCAACGGATGCGGGCGCGCTGACCTCGGGCGGAGGCGTGGATTTGGAACGCCTTGTGAAAAAGCCCTTTGAGGGAGGCGTTTCAACGGCAGGTTCAACCGGCGCGGGGCGCGGTTTGGACAGGCTTTCGCCAGCCGCGTCCGGCGTTGTTTCAAGTTTCTTTTCCGTGGGCGCGTCCAGCCGGTCGATCGATGCAGGAACAACCGGCGGTGCCGTGCCTGCGCTGATGGCTGCAGGGATCGGGGTGATCCGCGCTGGTGCCGAAAGCTTGGTCTCGATCTTGGGGGCTGCGCCAGGTGTGTCCGTCGACTGCGTCGCCGCGCCCAGTTTCGGGGCGGCAGCGTCGGGGATTTGGCCGTCGGTCACGCGCAGCGGTGCTGCCTGTGCGGGGGTGCGAATTGAGGAAAAGACCTGCGGGCCTGTTTCTTCAGCCGCAATTGCAGCCGGTTCTTCAATGGCTTCGTCGACGGCATCGATTGTTTCAGGGGCGGACACCTCGGCAACTGGATCAGCTGGTTCCGGCTCGGTCTGGGCCGCGAGCTCTTCTGCTTTGGGTTCGGTTTGCGGGGCCGTTGCCACTTCGGGTTCTGGCGCGATCTCGGGCTCTCGTTCAGGCAGGGGCTCTGGCTCTGGGGTAGGCTCTGGCATCGGGACGATCTTGATCGCCTGCTTTTCCGGCGTCTGAACCGCGCCGCGCCAGCTTTCTGGTTGGCCAAAGAAAACTTCGCGGTTGAACGATCCGTTGGGGGGGACGGCCACGAAGGATGCCGGAGCAAATCCATGCTCTACAGCAAAGACTTCGGCCTCTTCCAATGTGTCACGGGCGACCGCCGCAATCTGGACCTGTCCGGATTTTTCAACCCAGTCAAAATCGAGTTGGTCCACCGCATAGGGCGTCGCGCCGTCAAGGGCCGCTTCAACCTGAGCGTCAGCGACGTTGCCGTCGCTTTGGATAGACAGATATTTGATCTGGTCATTCGGCACGATCAGTTTAACCGCGACGCCGTTGTTGTCTGTTGCGTCAGCCTGTTCGCGAAGCCCATCCATCGCTGCGCTAAGGTCGCCGTCAAAGCCAGCTGTGCCGAGCTCGGCCCAGCCGCCAGCAACCCGCTTTAAAAGCGTAATGCCGTCAAAAGACAGATTAAGTGCAAAATCCGGTTTCATGAACGTGTCTTTACCATCAGCGTTTGTCCGAGGGGAGTCGCAACTGCGTGTCAGCACACAATAAAGCAAAGGTTTGCCGACGAAATATCGCTCGCTTGAAGCCATTCAAGTGGCTTGCCATGTTGATAGGGTGATCGGCTTAGGTCACATATTTTGGAGACTTCATATGAAGCTTGTACGCGCATTGACCGTCGTATCCCTTGTTGCATTGCCTTTTCTGGCGTGGAACAGCCCCGTTATCGCAGATGAAAACGATATCGCCGCGCGGCTCAGCGTATCAGGCGAAGGCGTCGCGACTGCTGTTCCTGACATGGCGACCATCACGCTGGGTGTTCGTGCGCAGGCTGAAACAGCCAGCGACGCGCTGGACCAGACATCGGCAGTGGGGGCGGATATTCTGGCAAAGCTGGAAGAATTCGACATCGAAGCGCGCGACGTCCAGACCTCTGATTTGTCGCTGAACCCGATTTATACGCGGAACAACTCAGGCAATGAGGCGCCCTTGATCGTCGGGTTCGAGGCATCGAACCGTGTCACCGTGCGCGTTCGTGACCTTGATCGTTTGGGTGCCGTTCTGGGGGCCGTAACGGGCGAAGGTGCGAACCAGATGTACGGCCTTAACTTTGGCTTTGAAGATACGGATGCGATGATGGACGAGGCCCGCCGCAAAGCCGTTGCCGATGCCCGTGCCAAAGCCGAGTTGTACGCCGAAGCTGCCGGCGTGACATTGGGCCGTGTGATCAGCCTGAGCGAACAGGGTGGTTTTCGTCCCGTGCCCATGCCTGTCGCCGAAATGCGAATGGCCGCAGATGCGGTGCCGATCGCGGCTGGTGAAAGCGCGCTATCGGCATCCGTTTCGATGGTGTTCGAGATCGTCCAGTAGCGCCCAGTAGGGCTAGTTGCTAAGCTGCTCTTTGAGTGAGTTCAGCACATAAACCCGTATAGCCGAGGCAAGGCCCGTGTCGATTTCACGGGCCGCGTCAATTTCGGCCGCCAATTGGTTCAGGGGTTTTTCTTGTCTCTCGGCCAAGCGCCTGAATTCAAGCCAGAATTCATCTTCAAGTGAAACCGACGTGCGGTGGCCTTTTAGGGTTAGGGATCGTTTAACAGGTGGTCCGCTCATTCAACTCTTCTTACCGTCCAAATCGCGCTTTGAACGCTCGTTATTTGCTTTGTCTACCGATTTCTGATGTTTTGTTCGGCCGAATTTTACAGCATTTTCATCCGCTTGCGCGCGTTCTTCCGAACGCTTGCGGGCTTTTTTGAAACGGTTGAGGTTGATGACTTGTGCCATAACGCCATCATACCTCAACCGTTCGCTTCGTCCAGCGTGCTATGCGGGGGACATTCGACTGGGACGAAGATACCAGTACCAGATGCGGTAGGCTTCCAGTAACGCGAGGGGGGTAAAGTGCACGATGGCTGCGGTCGGATCGCGCCAGTCATGCAGGGCGGCCCAGTGGACCAGTGTCAGAACCGCCGCTGGATAGGTCCATCGTTGCAGGGTTTTCCAGGCAGGGCCCATCTTGCGCACGAAGTAGTCCATCGACGTCACCGCCAAAGGAATGAAGATCGCGAAGGCGGCCCAGCCGGTCCAGATGTACAGGCGGGGAAGTTGCTGCAGCATCCGTTCGATGGTGGCGGCGTCGTAGATATAGAACACGGTGTGCAGGGCGGCGTAGGCAAAGGCCGCAACGCCGAAGTAGCGGCGGTTCTTCCGCAGCCAACGCGGCCCGCGCCAGCCTTTGAACAACATGCAAAGCGGGGTGGCCAGCATGGCGATGATCAGGAAACGTGCGGAAAATTCGCCTGTGGGATGAAGCAGAATGTGAACGATGCGCGGGTTGGTCGAGGTGGCAATTTCGTAGGCCATACCAAACGCGGGCAGGGATAAAACAATCCAAAGCCAATAGGGGGAAAGCCGGGACATAAGGGGCCTCATAATTAGGTGCTAAAACCGAATAGCTGAGGTAGTACGTGCGTCCGTCGGATTTCCGTCGAAAAAAATCGCGATCTTTTCAGACCGCGATCATTATTTCTAGCGATGACTGATGGATCAGTCTTTCGGGCCGATCATGTCCTCGGGGCGGACAATCTCGTCAAAGGTTTTTTCGTCCACAAAGCCCAGTGCAATCGCCTCTTCCTTCAGGGTCGTGCCGTTCTTGTGGGCTGTCTTGGCAACCTTGGTCGCGTTGTCGTAGCCGATGGTGGGGGCCAGCGCTGTAACCAGCATCAGGCTTTCTTTCATCAGCTTGTCGATCCGCGCTTCGTTCGCTTGGATGCCGGACACCATGTTGTCGGTGAAGGCCGACGCGCTGTCACCCAAAAGCTGCATGGATTGCAGCACATTGTAGGACATCATCGGGTTATAGACGTTCAGTTCGAAGTGGCCCTGAGAGCCTGCAAAACCAACAGCGGCGTCATTGCCCATGACGTGTGCGCAGACCATGGTCAGGGCTTCGGCCTGTGTCGGGTTCACCTTGCCCGGCATGATGGACGATCCTGGTTCGTTTTCCGGCAGGATCAGTTCGCCCAGACCGGACCGCGGGCCGGACCCCAACAAACGGATGTCGTTGGCGATTTTGAACAGCGATGCGGCAACGGTTTTCAACGCGCCCGAGAACATGACCATTGCGTCATGGGCGGCCAGTGCCTCGAACTTGTTGGGGGCGGTGACAAAGGGCAGGCCGGTGATTTCCGCGATGCGCGCGGCGACCTTGGTGTCCCAGCCTTTTTTGGTGTTCAGACCAGTGCCAACTGCGGTGCCACCTTGCGCCAGTTCGTAGATGTCGGGCAGGCAGGCTTCGACCCGTTCGATGCCTTTGCGCACCTGATGCGCATAGCCCGAGAATTCCTGACCCAGCGTCAGTGGTGTTGCGTCTTGGGTGTGGGTCCGGCCGATCTTGATGATGTCTTTGAATTCATCCGATTTTGCCTCAAGCGCAGCCGCCAGTTTGTTCAGACCGGGCAGCAACACGTCACGCGCCTGAAGGCCGATGCCCACATGCATGGCTGTAGGAAAGGTGTCGTTCGACGACTGGCCCATGTTGCAGTGGTCGTTCGGGTGCACAGGGGACTTGGAACCCATCACGCCACCCAGAATTTCAATCGCGCGGTTCGAGATGACCTCGTTCGAGTTCATGTTCGACTGGGTACCAGACCCCGTTTGCCAAACAACTAGCGGGAAGTTGTCATCGAATTTGCCGTCGATCACTTCCTGCGCGGCTTGACAGATCGCGTCGCCGATTTCGGGCTCCATGTTGCCGAATTCGACGTTTGTCTGGGCGCAGGCCTTTTTGATCGCGCCGAGGGCGCGGATGATCGGCACGGGCTGACGTTCCCAACCGATGGGGAAGTTGATGATCGAACGCTGTGTCTGTGCGCCCCAGTATTTGTCTGCGGGGACTTCAAGCGGGCCAAAGCTGTCCGTCTCGGTGCGGGTTGCGGTCATTTGGCGCTCCTTTCTGTATGCGATTGCATGCCGTTTATCGGGGCAACAAAAAATGTTCAACGCAAAGCAGGCGGGAGCCTGCTTTGATCACATGTTTTTCATCGTTATTTTTAAAGGAGTTCAGCGCAAGCTGAGTGCTTGCGCTAACGGCCATGCTTACTTGCGGAAGCTGTCGAGGCTGACGATATCCGCATCTTTCTTTTGCGGCTTTTCTTCAGGCTCGTCGGTGTCATCCTCGGCTTCTGCTTCTGCGGGCGCCGCATTTGTCAGGTGCGGACGCTGTGCATCCTCTTCCTCAGACGATTCAAAGCGCAGACCGAACTCAACGGAAGGATCAACGAATGTCTTGATCGCGTCGTAAGGGATATACAGCCGCTCGGGCGCATCGCCAAAGTTCAGTGTGACCGCAAAGCCTTCGTTGGTGACGTCCAGATCTTCGTACCAGTGTTGCATAACGACGGTCATTTCGCCGGGATAGCGATCCGACAGCCAGTCAGCGATTTCGACATCGGGGTGACCGGTGTCGAAGGTGATGAAGAAATGATGGTCCAGCGGCAGCCCATCCTTGGCAACGCCTTCCAGAACCTCTTGGATAAGGCCCCGCATCGCGCGATGCATCAGATTGCCATAGTCAATTCCGCCGGTCATATGGTCGTTCCCTTCAGTGTTGCGCTTACAATATTCGATTCCGACGGAAACGGAAGGCCATTGAAGCTGAAAAATCGTGCTATCCAATGACGCCATAGTGGTACAGGCCAAGCCCCGCGATTACGGTCAGAACCAGCGTCGTCAGCACAGAAAGATGCCGCCAGAACAAGGCCAATCCGGCAAGCGCACTAAGCAGCAATGTCGGAACCGATACACTGGACAGAACCGGCCATGTGACCGATACGATCCCGAAGGAATGGCTTTGGACGTCTTCGAAAAAGACATGAAGCGCGAACCAGATCGACAGGTTCAGGATAACTCCGACCACAGCGGCGCTGATGGCGCTAAGGGCACCTTGCAGCCGCGGTCTGGCAAGCAGGCGGTCCAGATGTGGGGCAAAGGTGAAGATCCACAGAAAACAAGGCACAAACGTCATCCAGAGCGTCAGCAGCCCGGCGATCAGTGCAAACGCTACGCCCGCATGTTCGTATCCGGTCACCATGCCGACAAACTGCGTGACAAGGATCAAGGGGCCGGGGGTCGTTTCAGCCAGACCAAGCGCATCAACCATCTGTTCAGGGCTTAGCCAGCCGCGGATGGTGACAACCTCTTGCGCCATGTAAGCCAGAACTGCGTAGGCACCGCCGAATGTGACAACCGCCAATTTCGCAAAGAATGCGCCCAGTTGGAACAACAGCGTTTGATCCATAGCCCACAAAACAGCCAATGGGGCCAGCCAGAGCACAAGCCAGAAACCGGTTTGCCTGAAGGAAAACGGCAGTGACGCGGGTTTATCCGTATCGGTTGTCGGCGGAGTGCCCTGAGCCATTGCGCCGTAAATCGCGGCAAGGATCAGAATGACAGGGAAGGGCAGATCAAATAGGAAAATCGCGCAGAACGACAAAAGCGCGACCGCCCAAAGGCCCGTCGAGCGCAGGCTTTTCTTGGACAGCCGATAGAGGGCCTGCAAAACGATCATAATGACCGTCGCTTGGATGCCGACCAGAACGGCCTGTGCTTCGGGACGGGCCCCGAAGATCGAATAGGACAGTGCAAGAACCGCGATCACGAACGCACCGGGAAGCACAAAGAGCAGTCCTGACAGCAGCCCACCCAGAATCCCCGCGCGTTTCCAGCCAACGTAAGTGGCCAGTTGCATCGCCTCGGGCCCGGGAAGAAGCATGCAAAAGCTGAGCGCATTCAGGTAGGTGCGTTCGTCCAGCCATTTCTTTTCTTCCACGATCACGCGATGCATCAATGCGATCTGTGCTGCGGGACCGCCAAAGGACAGCAATCCGATACGCCCGAAGGCCTTGGTCAGGGGGCCGAAAACATTTGCACTCATGTGGTGGCCTCCTTCGATTGTGCGAAATGGGCATCGCAAATCGCAAATGCCTGTGCCTGTGCCTGTGCCTGTGTGACATGGGGCAAAGAGGGCATGTAGGGATCGCACGTCTCAATCATATGGTGAAGCGATAGGGGAAAGGGCCGGACCAAGTCCAGCAGTTCTTGCACCGTCGTGATCGGGGCTGAAAACCGATCAGTGTCAGCGTGCAAATAGGTTTTCAAGTGTGTTGGAAGTGCAGGCTTCTGTTGCCAGGTGCCTGCGAACCCCGCCAGACCTTGCTAGAGGGCTGGGCTTAAAGATCGATCACTCGAACTGCTTACGCAGCCAGAGCAACCGGAGCACGATTGTCGTTTGCAATTGTACTGTTTGAACCGATAACGGTGGTATCTCACCGGGACAAAGCAAAACCCCTTTAGACGTTCGTCGATCCTATTTCGGCCCCATGGTCCTCAAACGAAGGAGTTTTGGTGGAGCCGCCGGGTACCGCCCCCGGGTCCGATCCGCTTATTACGAGCGCGTTTATGTCCATAGTCCCTTGCGGAACACTGTGAATATAAGGGCTTCGTTTGGCGGTGCAAAGGGGGGTGAGCCGGAATTTTGGTGAAATCCCCGATTAAGCAACGATCAGGTTGTAGCCGACCAGCCAAGCCGCAAATGCCGCTTCGATTGCAAAATAGAGCAGCGCCTTTGAACGCGGCGGGGAATCCATAAAAATGGACAGCAAGCGCCCAGATGCGGCACCGACATAAGCGATGCCCATCATCCCGTAGGCCATGGGCGTGCCGATCAGGATCGCCCCAAGGCCCAAAGCGACAAACAATCCACCGGTAGAGGCCCGTATCTCGCTAAGACCCATGTTCGTTCTGATCGGTTCCAGATCCAGAACCGGGGCGGTCCAACGCGGGGCGATAAAGCCGAATGCGCCAAACACCGCGGTCAACGCGGCCAGAATGATGTTGATGATGTCCATGGGCAGGGTGCCTGTCTGAATAGGTTTATCGTTGGTTATAACCTAGCGCGTGTCAAAGCTTTGGACAGGGGCGGTGCATTCAAACCCTGCATTCTGCGGGCCGTGCCGGAACAAATGGCCGATTTTGTGTGTTGGTCTGCATTGACCCCGAATTTTCCGTGCTAGTTTGCACTGTTATCCAAGAAACGAGGCCACTTTGTCAGACAAAACAGCAGCAATTTGGTGGGTGCGGAAAGACCTGCGTCTTAGTGACAATCCGGCTTTGACAGCCGCGGTCGAGTGCGGCGTTCCCGTCATTCCCGTCTTTATTCGCGACTGGCAGGTCGATGCGCTGGGCGCGGCGCCCAAATGGCGGCTTGAACAGGGGCTGCATCAACTGGACAAAAGCCTGCGTGACAAAGGCAGCCGCCTGACTGTTCTTTCGGGCCCTTCCAAGGAAGTGCTAACCGATTTGGCCAAGGAAACCGGTGCCAAAGAAGTTCACTGGAACCGGACGTATGACCCCGAAGGCGTCGAACGTGACACAGCGGTCAAGTCCAGTCTCGAGGACATGGGCGTCAAAGGGCAGGGGCATGCAGGCCATTTGCTGTTTGAACCATGGACTGTCGAAACCAAGCAGGGCGGTTACTATAAGGTCTACACGCCATTCTGGCGTGCCGTGAAATCCAACGACATCAGCGAAGCGCTCAGCACTCCCGGAAAAATCCCAGCGCCGGATCAATGGCCGGACAGTCAGGATTTGTCTGAACTGCAGTTGGGCAAAGCAATGTATCGCGGGGCGGATGTTGTCGCGCGTTTCGCGCGGGTCGGGGAAAGCGCGGCACACAGCCGTCTGGGCGCCTTTGTGGCATCGATCATCGAAGGCTACGATGAAACCCGCGATCTTCCCTGGAAGGACGGCACGTCGAACCTGTCGGAAAACCTTGCGCTGGGCGAAATTTCCCCTCGGCAATGCTGGCACGCTGGGTTTCGGGCACGGGAAGACGGCAAGGCGGGGGCTGAAACGTTTCTGAAGGAACTGGTCTGGCGCGAGTTTGCCTATCATCTGATGTGGCACACGCCGCAAATCCTGACAGAGAACTGGAAATCTGACTGGGACGCGTTCCCTTGGAACACGGATGAGCGAAAGGCCGAGGTGCAGGCGTGGAAGCATGGCCGCACCGGCATTCAGTTCGTCGATGCCGCGCTACGTGAGATGTACGTCACCGGCCGGATGCACAATCGTGGGCGGATGATCGTTGCATCTTACCTGTGCAAGCATCTGATGTGTCATTGGAAAATTGGCCTCAAATGGTTCGAGGACTGCCTAATCGATTGGGACCCTGCATCCAACGCGATGGGGTGGCAATGGTCTGCTGGGTCGGGCCCGGACGCGACGCCCTATTTCCGCGTGTTCAATCCGGTGACCCAGTTGGAGAAGTTCGACAAGGACCGGAAATACGTCAAACGTTGGATCGCTGAGGGGCGCAAAAATCCGCACGAAGATGCGTTGGCTTACTTCGATGCGATCCCGAAAACATGGGGGCTGTCACCTGATGACAATTACCCCGATCCCGTGGTGACCGCCGACAAAGGACGGCAGCGGGCGCTTGATGCATATGAAAACAGGGACTTTTAATGACTAGTACGGACGCTTGCCAGACCACCAATGCCCCGCTTAGCCTAGGTCTTAACAATGACCGCCAGAATATGGGCGGTGTCGCGCTACAGGGGGCTGACATGGTTTTGACAGACACGACCAATCAAACGGGTCTGCCGCGGTATTTCAAACACGTGTTCGACATCGCGCAGAACATGGAGAGCGGCCGTATCGATTTTGTCTTACCCGATGGGCGTCGCTTCCGTGCCGAGGGAAAAAAGCCCGGACCTGTGGCAGAACTGAGAATTCACAACCCCGACATCTTTGCGCGTCTGATCCGCGAAGGTGATCTGGGTTTCTGCGATGCTTATCTTGACGAATGGTGGTCGACACCGGACCTGATGGCGTTTCTTGATCTGATCCACGCAGGTGGCGACGACGTGTTCGACGGATTTCCGGGGCAGGGGCTTGTCCGTGCGTTCGAAAAACTGCGGTTCTGGCTGCAATCGAACTCCAAGCGTCAGGCGCGCAAGAACATTTCCTACCACTATGATCTGGGCAACGATTTTTACGGTTTGTGGCTGGATGACACGATGACGTATTCGTCGGCGCTGTTCAAAACAGGGCAGGAAAGCCTCGAAAAAGCGCAGATGCAAAAGTACGAAAGCATGGTCGATCAGATGGGCGTGAAACCCGGTGATCATGTGCTGGAAATCGGCTGTGGCTGGGGCGGGTTCGCTGAATACGCAGCCAAAGAACGCGGCCTGAAGGTCACCGGACTGACCATTTCGCAAGAGCAGTTCAAGTTCGCGCAAGAGCGGATCGCCAAGGCCGGCCTGCAAGATCAGGTAGAATTTAAACTTCAGGATTATCGCGACGAGCGAGGCAGCTATGATGGCATCGCGTCGATCGAGATGTTCGAAGCTGTCGGCGAAAAATACTGGCCCGTCTATTTCGAAACGGTGCGAAATCGCCTGAAACCCGGCGGGAAAGGTACGTTCCAGATCATCACTGTCCAACATCGCCGCTGGGAAGTTTATCGAAAGGGTGTTGATTTCATTCAGAAATACATCTTTCCCGGGGGCATGCTGCCATCGCCCGTCGTTCTGCGCGAAGAGATCGAAAAGGCTGGTCTGGATGTCGAAGGCTCAATCGAGTTTGGCCCCAGCTATGGTCAAACCCTCAGTCGCTGGTATGACACATTTAACGAAAAATGGGACGAGATTCAGAAGTTAGGATTTGACGAACGGTTCCGGAGAATGTGGAACTTCTACTTGGCGTCCTGTTCTTCGACTTTTAATTACGGAAACTGTGACGTCACCCAGATTACCGTAATGCGACCAAAATAAAGATTGAGATGCCGACATTTTCGAAACTTATATGTGGGGCCCTGCTGGCAGCGCTGGCCGTATTGGTATCGGAAATGGTCAAACCCAATCTTCCCTCAGCCTATGACGTGTCGCGGTTCGATTACACGAACGCAGCCATCGCCTTTGCCATGGGGTGGAAACTTGTCGGACGTCAGGCTGGCAGGGGTATCTGGAATAGTATCGCAAACGGAATCACAGCGGTCGCGTCGACCGTGTTTCTGGTTCTGCTGTATTATTCCATCGGCTTCATGGTTCAGGAATCCTTCAAATCCAAATACGACAACATTTTCGAAGCGATTGATGGGATGCTGGGGCAGTTCGTCGATCTGTGGGAATACATCAATTACCCGCAGATCTTTGCCGTCCTTGCCGTGGGTATGGTCGTGATCGGAATGGCCGGCGAATACACAAAGCGCCGCTGGGATTAAACAATGCCGTCATCGCTGTTTTTCTATGGCACGCTGTGCCACTTGCCGCTGCTCGCGCAGGTCTTAGGACGGTCGATTGAGGATCTGGATGCGAAACCGGCGATCTTGCCGGGCTACGCCAGCTATCTTGTCAAAGACGCGGATTTTCCTGTTCTGGTCGCCGACAGCACCGCATTTGCAGACGGTATCTGGGTCAGGGATTTGTCAGCGCAGGATATTGCGCGGCTGGATTTTTACGAAGGTGGATTTGGCTACCGTCTGGAAACCGTGGTAATCACGGTTGATGAACGTGCAGAGACTGCACAGGTCTATTTTGCGGATCAGACCTACGATCTTGAATGCTCATGGCGCTTGGATGACTGGGCTGCAAAGTGGGGAGAGATCACGGTGATCGCGGCCGGAGAGGTCATGGATCATTTCGGCAAGACAGACCCCGAAACAATTCGCCCGTGGCGTCCGTTTTTTGCAGATCGGGCTTGGGCCAGCATTCTGGCACGCGATACAGGGCCGCAAACGCTGCGAACACGGATGGGCAAAGGGGATATTCCCCTGTTCCGCAGGCGCGGGGGCTATGATGGGTTTTTCCGTTTGCAGGAAATCGAAATCCAGTACCCGCGTTTCAGCGGGGGGATGAGCGACGTTCTTCAACGCGCAGCTTTTGTCGCTTATGACGCTGCGCTGATCCTGCCCTATGATCCCAAAACAGATCGTGTTCTTTTGATAGAACAACTGCGCTACGGTCCCTTGGCCCGTGGTGACGATGCGCCGTGGGTGTTGGAGCCTGTCGCAGGACTGGTCGATGCCGGCGAAGCGCCAGTTGACACCGCAATGCGTGAAGCACTGGAAGAAACCGGTCTGTCCATCAGCCGCGTTGAAGTCATGCCAAAGGCATATGCATCCCCCGGCTATTCGACCGAGTTTTTTCATTGCTTTGTCGGGCTTCTGGACCTACCAGAAAAGCCGTCCTTATTGGGCGGGCTGCTAAGTGAAAACGAAGATATCAAAAGCCATATCGTGTCCTTTGACCACGCCATGTCGTTGATCGAAACAGGCGAGATCAACGCCGTTCCGTTGATCATGATGCTGTACTGGCTGGATCGTGAACGCGATCGGCTGCGCAGGTCGGCTTGAGTTCCGCTGCTACGCGGCTTACACCCGTTTCAAGAACAACGCTCAAGTAAGGATTCAGTCATGCATATCGCGGGTGATCTGGCCGCTGCCGTGGGAAATACGCCGCTTATCAAGCTGCGCAAAGCCAGCGAGATGACGGGATGTACCATTCTGGGCAAGGCCGAGTTCATGAACCCCGGCCAATCGGTCAAAGACCGTGCAGCTTTGTACATCATCAAGGATGCCGTCGAAAAAGGCCTGCTTGAACCCGGTGGTACAATCGTCGAAGGCACAGCTGGCAATACGGGCATCGGCCTTGCGCTGGTTGGCGCGTCGATGGGCTTTAAAACCGTGATCGTCATTCCTGAAACGCAGTCTCAGGAAAAGAAAGACATGCTGCGCCTTGCAGGTGCGGAACTGGTCCAAGTTCCTGCCGCGCCTTATAAAAACCCGAACAACTATGTGCGCTATTCCGGTCGTCTGGCCGAAAAGCTGGCGAAAACCGAAAAGCACGGCGCGATCTGGGCCAACCAGTTCGACAACGTTGCAAACCGTATGGCGCATGTCGCCACAACCGGCCCAGAAATCTGGGATCAGACCGGCGGCAAGGTTGATGGCTTCATCTGTGCTGTCGGCTCAGGCGGTACGCTGGCGGGCGTGGCCGAGTCGCTGCAATCCAAAGGCGTGAAAATCGGTCTTGCAGATCCAATGGGCGCCGCGCTGTACAGCTACTACACCACGGGCGAATTCAAGTCCGAAGGCGACTCGATCACCGAAGGGATCGGGCAGGGCCGCATCACAGCGAACCTTGAAGGCTTCAAACCGGACTTCGCCTATCAGATTTCCGATCACGAAGCGCTGCCCATCGTATTCGATCTTCTGTCCGAAGAGGGCCTTGTCATGGGCGGCTCGACCGGTGTGAACGTCGCTGGCGCCATCCGCATGGCGCAGGAAATGGGACCGGGCCACACGATTGTGACGGTGCTCTGTGACTACGGTAACCGCTACCAGTCCAAGCTGTTCAACCCGGAATTTCTTGCAGGCCGCGGTTTGCCGGTTCCGTCATGGTTGGACCGCGCACCGGCATCGATCCCCGGCGTTTTTGAAGACTGATAAGTCAGCAAGATCGGGTACCGGCCCGACTTGCTTTGACAGCTATAAAATGGCTTGAATGATCTGCGCCCCCGTGGCGCAGATTTTTCTTTTGGTCCCGACGTAGGAACAGAAAATGACCACACCCGTCTTTCGTGAGAACCCCATGCAATCCATTCTGGAGGCGCAGGTCACCGCCCATACGCCGGAAGGGGGCATCGTCTGCGATCAAAGCATTTTCTACCCCACAGGCGGCGGTCAGCCCGGCGATAGTGGGCAGTTGCTGTTGGATGAGCAGGTTTGGGATATCGCGACGACAGTGAAGGGCGAAGGCGACCAGATCGTTCTTGTGCCCGCAGAACCCAAACCCCTTCCTCCGGTGGGAAGCGCGGTTCAGCAACGCCTGGATTGGGGGCGGCGTATGTCCCACATGCGGGTGCACACGGCCCTGCATCTATTGTCCGTTGTTCTGCCCTTGCCGGTCACAGGCGGTGCGATTGGCGAAGGTAAGGGGCGTCTGGATTTCTTGATGCCTGAGCCGCCCTCGGACAAGCAGGCGATCGAGGATGCGGTGAATGCGCTGATCGACCAGAATCTGCAGGTTTCTGACGAGTGGATCACCGAAGCAGAACTGGATGAGAACCCTGACATGGTGAAAACCATGTCGGTCCAGCCACCACGTGGTTCAGGACGCATACGCCTTGTTCGGATCGGGGAAGGGGACAGCACCGTAGATCTGCAACCGTGCGGCGGCACACATGTCGCCAATACGGGCGAAATCGGGCGTATCCGTATCGGAAAAATTGAAAACAAAGGCAAACAGAACCGCCGCGTCAACCTGCTTTTGGAAGGTTGATGTTAGCAGGTGGATTTTGTTCAAATTTATGACAATTCGCCCCTTGCACTTACCCTTCAGTTTCCATTAGACGGGTCGACGGAGAGGTGGCCGAGTGGTCGAAGGCGCACGCCTGGAAAGTGTGTAGGCGGGGAACCGTCTCGAGGGTTCGAATCCCTTCCTCTCCGCCATTTGCACATCGCAAACCCGAGATAAGGTACCTGACGGGGCCTTTTTTCTTTTTGTTTCAAAGGGGTTTAGCGAGGCCATTCGACTTTCGGAGACTGGCGTTTCGGCTGAAATCGGTCTCTGAAAGCCCAGCGTCTCTTTCCATCCGCCCTTCACTCAAATCGAGACGTATTCAAAATTGTTTTCCTTTCCAAATGCTTGGCAAAAATTGATTGCGCCGCAGTTGAGGCAGGTTCGACCGCTATCGACACCATCAGAGACACCCGAAGGCGGCGTGGTCGTGCGGGGTGGTGCGAACGGTCGCGAGAAGTCGTTTGTGACAAACAGACTTTCCGCTCATAGCCTGGCGGCATGTCGAACGGGCCCTGGACAGATGCAGAAAACGACCTGATCGTCGCGGATTACTTCGCGATGCTGGCTGAGGACATGGAGGGCCGTCCATACAATAAGGCTCAGCACCGGCGCAGCTTGATGCCCCTTTTACGGAGCCGAACTGAAGGCTCGATCGAGTTCAAGCATCAGAATATCAGCGCCGTATTGAAGGGGCTCGGCGAAGATTGGATCCGCGGCTACAAGCCAGCGTTTAATTTCCAGATGACCTTGGTTGATGCTGTGGCGCGCTGGTTGGCACGGAACCCGGCCTGGCTTGGGCGGATGCCGAGCTCGCGACCAGCAAATGGTTTGCGCGAGGCTGCGCAGATCTGGATTGGACCGTCACCGACAATGTCTAACCAACCACCGCCGCAGGAGCTGGAGCAAATGCTGCATGTCGCACGAAAATTCGACGTTGCAGGCCGGGACGAGCGCAACCGGGCCCTCGGGCGCGCGGGCGAGGAACGTGTGTTGGTGCATTAGCGCGCGGCATTGCGGAAAGCAGGACGGGACGATCTGGTGCGCAAGGTACGCTGGGTGTCTGAAGAAGACGGAGACGGTGCCGGTTACGAAATCGCGAGTTTCGCCCCGGACGGGCTCCCGCGGCTGATCGAGGTCAAGACGACGAACGGATGGGAGCGCACGCCCTTCCACATCACTTGCAACGAACTGGCTGTGGCCGAGGAGCGCCTGTCGGAATGGCGTCTGTTCCGGCTGTGGAATTTCTCACGTGCGCCGAAGGCGTTCGAACTGCATCCGCCGCTGGACGCGCATGTCTCACTGACCGCGACGACGTTTCAGGCCAGCTTCCACTGAGATCCCCTGAGTGGACTTATTCGCGTTGTGGCGTGGTCATAACTGGCGCCCGAAGTACTCCTCTTCTGAGACGCCAATCACGCGATTTTTCCGGGACAGTGCCTCCCGCCAACCAGAACGCAATTTCGAGATCAACTTCTCTCTGCACCCAAATACTTCGGAGTTTGTGATCCGCAGGATCGTGATGTCGAATTTCGCGCAATCGGCGTCTTTGAGCTTGTCTCTGTGAAGTTGATGGCCCGTCAGATGGATTGATCCATCGACCTCGACTGCCAAACGGATCTCCGAAAAGAAAAAGTCCACGATCCATTGTCCCGAAATAACGTGCTCCCGGACAAATTTCTGACGCAGCACTCCGTCATTGAGAGCGTTTAAAATTCGGGATAGTTCAGCCTCCGCTGGTGTCGGGTTCGCACGACGATAATCTGCAAACTCCAGGATCTTGCTACGCTTCCGGCCATCATTGAAGAACGCAGGTTCGCCAAGTGCGCGAGCCATGGGCACACCGACCCCGGTTGCAGTTGATGGCGGCTTCTTACCTAGCGGCTTTGCTCTGCGCTTTTTTTCTTTTTCGCCTCGCGGCGCTCGAACCATTTCTCCCATTCTGCGTCGCTTCTAGGCATGTGCGGATGTCTGATGGCTTTGTTCCGTTTGGGGTCGTGTCTCGGAGTTGGTGGAAATTTGAAGTCGGCGTAATCTCCGGGTGAACATCCACCCACCCAACCGGCGGCGGCAACCGCCAGGGAGATCACGCCATGAACCAGATTACCGACTCCGCGAGCTTTGCGCTACTGGCCCATGAGGCCGGGTTCGATCCGATCGAGGAGCGGCTGCGGATGAACGTCCGCGCGACCATTGAGGCCGTATTCGAAGAGGAACTGGCCGGCTTTCTCGGCCGCCGGCGCTACGGCCGGGGCACCGGCCCCGCGAAGAGCTATCGCCACGGACACCGTGAGCGGCAACTCACCGGCACCTTCGGAACCGAGACGGTGCGGGTGCCGCGTGCCCGGATCGAGGACGAGACGGGCAAGGTGACAGAATGGCGGTCGAAGGCGCTGCCCCGTTACCGGCGCCTGACCAAGAAGGCCGAGGCCCTGATCGCCGCGGTATACCTCGCGGGCACCAACACCCGCCGCGTCAAGCGGCCGCTGTTCGGGCTGTTCGAAGGCGCCGTTAGCAAGGACGTGGTCAGCCGCGCCTGGCGCAAGGTGAAGGTTGACTGGGACGCGTGGTGCGCGCGCAGCCTCGCCGATGAGGACATCGTTCGCCTGATCCTTGACGGCACCGTGATCAAGACACGTCTGGATCGGAAAGCCACGAACTTCTCGGTGCTGGCGGCTATCGGCGTGCGTCGTGACGGTCAGAAGGTACTGCTTTCCATCAGGAACATGGGCGGGGAGAGCACCGCCGCCTGGCGGCAGTTCCTCGATGACCTTGATGCCCGCGGCCTAAAGAAGCCCGAATTCGTGATCGTAGACGGCGCCCCGGGGTTGGAAGCTGCACTTGTGGGGCTGTGGGGCGATAAGCAGCCAATCCAGCGCTGCACGGTTCACAAGCACCGCAATCTCCTCGCCCATGCCCCGAAGCACATGCATAGCGAGCTGACCGAGGACTACCGGGACATGATCTATGCCGACACCCCGGCCGAGATCGAGAAGAGGCGCAAGGCGTTCCTCCGCAAGTGGCGCCTGAAGTGCCGCGCCGTAGCCGATAGCCTGGAGGAAGCGGGCGACCGGCTCTTTACCTTCACCCGCCTCGATCCCTCGCAGTGGAAATCCGCTCGGACCACCAACGCCATCGAGCGCCTGAACGAGGAGTTCCGCCGCCGCATCAAGACCCAGACCATGCTGCCCTGCGCCGAGACCGTGCCGATGCTCCTCTGGGCGCTGCTCGCATCCGGCCAAATCCAGATGCGAAAGGTCGACGGCTGCGAAACCCTCTCTCGGCCTCTCGAACCCATGCCCCTTGACCTCGCAGCCTGAAAATCCGATCCCCCACATGCCCGAAGCGCGCCGCCAGGGAATTTTCAAAGCTTTCGTGACACGACCTCCGTTTGAATGGAGCATATATGTCAACTGTACCGTAACAAAGGGCTTTGAGGTAGAACGCTCGTTCAACAGTTCTAAGTCAGCCGAACACTTGCTCAAACTGCTCCCCCCACGCATCCCCTGCTAGAAAACACAAATCATAGAGGCTGACTGCCGACGCCTCCCGCCCGCAGGTCAGGCGTTTCAGCACCTCCGGTGACAGATAGGCGAGCCGCAGCTGCCTGCTGACATGGCGCTCCGCCAACCCAACAGCCTCGGCCAGTTCCTGGATCGTGGCGAACTCACCGGCCTCTATGCGCCGCCGCCATCCCCATGCCCGGCCGATGGCGCGCAGGATATGAGGATCTTGGGTATGGTCCTCGCTAGGGCGGTAGTCAGCTGGCGGCAGCGCAGGGGGCGATCCTGCCGCTGGTGTCCCATCTCGACACGCTCAGGTGGGTCTTCATGGCATTGGCGCTGGCGGGGATCGCCGTCACGGTCTGGGCGCGGGTCGATGATTGGAAGCGAGGCGTGCGCTGATGTGGGGGGGCTTGCTGGCGGGGTTTCTCACCCGACCATGGGTGCGATGGGCGGCAGGATTTGCTCTCACAGGATTCACTATCGCCCTATTTATACTCAACCTGCGCCGAACGGCCGAGCGCGCAGGCCGCGTTTCTGAGCGGCTGGAAACTCTGGAGCGTAACAATGCCATCAACCGCCATATGCTGGAGGCGGCGGCTCGCCGTCCTCGCGATCGCGACGAGCTGGTTGACCGCCTGCGCGGGGGTGGGTTCTGAAATCCCATACAGCGCTTGCCCCCTGTGATGGAGTACCGCCGGGCGGAGCAGGCGCGCGTGGCTGATGAAGTGGCGGCGTTGCCAGACGGGGCCGTGATCCCTGAGTGGCTGGCAGACTATGCCGTGTTAAGGGATCAAGTGCGGGCGTGTCGATAATTGTTCATATTTTGTTCTCAATGATCACGTGCTTGCGCGCCGTCTAGCGCGGAAGGCTGCTTAGATACGCGCCATAACCGTTTTTCCCAAACTGCTCAGCGCGCGCCTGAAGTTGGGCGGCATCAATCCAGCCCATTTCGAATGCCACCTCGTCTGGTGAGCCCACCTGTTGGCCCTGGCGTTCGGTCAAAGTGCGCACAAAATTGCCCGCATCCAAAAGGCTGGCATGGGTGCCGGTGTCCAGCCAAGCAAAACCACGGCCCATTTTCTGGACGCTTAGCGCGCCATCGTGAAGGTAGCTTTCCAATAGGCTCGTGATCTCAAGCTCGCCGCGGGCCGAAGGGCGTACCGCCTTGGCCCGTTCGGGTGCTGTGCCATCCATGAAGTAAAGTCCCGTTACGGCATAGTTCGAGGGCGGCACAGTGGGTTTTTCGATGATTGCCCGCACTGTACCATCCTCGTCGAAATCAACAACGCCGTAACGCTCCGGGTCGGCGACACGGTAGCCAAAAACTGTGGCGCCTGTTGTGGCTTTGTCAGCTTCTCCCAATACGTCAGGCAGTCCATGGCCAAAAAAAATATTGTCGCCCAGCACCATGGCGGAGGGTGCGCCATCAAGGAACGTCTCGCCCAAGATGAAAGCCTGCGCCAGCCCGTCGGGACTGGGCTGGATCATGTAGCTGAGTGACACGCCCCATTGGCTGCCATCGCCCAGCGTGCGCTGGAATTGTTCTTGGTCATGCGGGGTGGTGATGATCAGGATCTCGCGAATGCCAGCCAGCATCAGCACCGTCAGTGGATAGTAGACCATTGTCTTGTCATAGATAGGAAGCAGCTGCTTTGAGACACCCATGGTGATGGGGTAAAGCCGCGTGCCGGAGCCGCCCGCTAGGATAATGCCTTTGCGTTGCATCATTTATTGATCCCTAATTCTTTCACAGTCTCGGCCAGGCCTATACGCCAATCAGGGCGGGGGATGCCGAATACTTGTTCTGTGGTCTGGCAATTCAGTTGTGAATTCAGCGGTCGCGCGGCGGGCGTATGGTAATCACGCGTTGCGATCGGGAAAACGCGCGTGGCTCGGCCCGCTTGCGCAAAAATCTCACGGGCGAACGCGCTCCAGCTGACGCCTGGCGCACCGCTGAAATGATAGGTCCCGGTTTTGCCTGAGTCGTCGCACAGCTGCTGCGCGATCGACAGGCACGCTGCGGCAATCGCACAGGCTGGCGTGGGTCCACCGATCTGGTCGTCAACAACGCTGAGCTCGTCCCGGCTTTCTGACAGGCGCAGCATAGTTTTGACGAAATTGCCGCCATGCGCAGAAAACACCCAAGATGTGCGCAGGATCGCGTGCGCACCTCCCACTGCTCTGCTTCCTTGCTCGCCCGCCAGTTTGGACCGGCCATAGGCGTTTTGGGGTGCGGTTTTGTCATCAGGCGCCCAATCACGCGTATCGGTGCCCGCAAAGACATAATCAGTCGAGATATGCACCAACGAAATATTCAGGGCGGCGCAGGCCTGTGCCATGGCAGCGGGGGCATCGCCATTGATTGTGGTGGCCAGCGCCTCCTCGTCTTCCGCGTGGTCCACGGCGGTGTAGGCTGCCGCGTTGATCACGGCGCGGGGCCGATGGGCGTGGATGGCGGCGGCGCAAGCAGTGGGATCCGACAGATCCACCTCAGTGCGTCCCAGCGCAACAACATCTGCCAATACCTGAAGCTCGGTTGCTACTTGGCCGGTGCGACCAAAGACCAGAACGTCTGTCATTGTGCAGGTTTCTGGTCCGCGCCCAACCGCTGACCCACACCCTTGCGTGCCAGCAGCGGACGCCACCAATCCTCGTTTTCAAGATACCAACGCACGGTGCGCTCCAACCCTTCTTCAACGGTGACCGAGGGGCGCCACCCCAATTCGTCACGGATGCGGCTGGGGTCGATCGCATAGCGCGCATCATGGCCGGGTCGGTCTGTGACAAAGGTGATTAGATCAGCATAGGTTCCGTGAGCGCGTGGCTTGAGTCTGTCGAGGATCTGGCAGATAGTTTTCACCAGTTCCAAGTTGGTGCGCTCGTTCTCGCCGCCAATGTTGTAGCTGCGCCCCACCTTGCCCTGGGTGGCTAAAAGAAGCAGCGCATCAGCGTGATCCTCCACGTAAAGCCAATCGCGAATATTGCTGCCATCGCCATAGATCGGCAGTGACTTTCCAGCCAGTGTATTCAGAATGACAACGGGGATAAGTTTTTCCGGGAAGTGATAAGGGCCATAATTGTTGGAACAATTGCTCAGCACGACAGGCAGGCCATAGGTTTCATGCCAGGCGCGTACCAGATGGTCGGAACTGGCCTTCGACGCTGAATAGGGGCTGCGCGGATCGTAGGGCGTGTCTTCCGTAAACAGCATAGCAGGATCAGCGGGAAGTGAGCCAAAGACTTCGTCTGTTGAGATGTGGTGAAAGCGGAACCCGTTCGGCTTGCCGCGCTCGACCCAGTATTTGCGCGCTGTTTCCAGCATACTGAAAGTACCCGTGATATTGCTCTTGATAAAATCTCCCGGGCCGTCGATTGAGCGATCAACATGAGATTCCGCAGCCAGATGCATGACGATGTCAGGTTGGTGGGCGTCAAAGACGCTATCCAAAGCCGGGCGGTCGCGAATATCGGCCTGCTCGAAGGCATATAGCGGGTTGTCTGCCACGGGTGTCACATTGGCAAGGCACGCGGCATAGGTCAGCGCATCGAGGTTTACCACAGAATGGCCACGGGACACCGCCAACCGCACCACGGCTGAGCCAATAAAACCCGCGCCGCCGGTTACGAGAATTTTCATGTGTTCAAACCTTAAAAAACAAATGGGCTGTCCAGATCGGCCAGAAGCGGTGCCACAGCATCCTTGCTGCTGAGGATTGGATCGCCCTGCAAGGGCCATATAATGCCAATGGCCGGATCATCCCAGCGGAGAGCGCCCTCGGTCTCAGGCGCGTAATAATCGCTGCATTTGTAGACGATCTCGCTATCGGGCTGCAGAGTGGCGAAGCCATGGGCAAAACCGGCAGGGATAAACAGCTGCGCGCCATTTTCGGCGCTAAGCTCATAGCCTGTCAACTGGCCGAAGGTTGGACTTCCCTTCCGGACATCAACCGCAACGTCAAAAATTGCTCCACGACCGCAGCGCACCAGCTTAGCCTGCGCATGCGGTGGGGCTTGGAAATGCAGCCCCCGTACCGTGCCCGGATATGCCGAGAGCGAGTGGTTGTCCTGAACGAAGAAGACATCTATGCCAAGCTCGGCATAAACCCGTTGGCTATAGGTTTCGGCAAAGAATCCACGATGATCGCCAAAACGATCAGGTTCGATTACCAGTACTCCCGCCAGATCAGTCTTGTGAACGTTCATCACTCAATATTCTTTTCTGCAGTTGCGATACATGAACATCAGAAACCAAACGGGTCGCCACCCGGAAAGCCAAAAATCCAAGTTTGATATGGGATGTAGCATTGGCTGAAATGCCCGGACAGTTGCGCCCAGACTGTGAAAACCAGCAACAGACCCAGATATGGCAGGGCCGCATGCAGCGCCGCGTTCGCGCGAAATGGTAAAAAGGGAAGTCGCGCGAAGATCATGGCTTGGATCGGGATTAGATAGTAGCCGAACCTGTCGCCGATTACTGAGGAGACCGGGACGAGAAGTATCGCCAGTGTCATACCAATCGCCCCGATGCTGGCCAGGCTATAATCCTGAGGCCATGTCCGCAGCCATTTTTTGCGTACAAACAGGAAAAAATACAATGCCGAAAGCCCAAGGATGCCAACACGAAATATTGCACCTGCGGCGTCGACTCCTGTGTTGACATAGCGACTGGTCGCGATTTCTGCGGCGTCGCCCAAGGCGAGAAAGAACGCGCCAGGGACGGCAAGGATCGCGGCAAGCATCAAGCGGTTTCTAGTGTATCGCCCCGTTGCAACGGGCAAAAGCAATATGAATATCAGCGCGCTGACATGGAACCCAGCGGCTAGCACCACCCATAGAGCTAACCACAAAGGGCGCCGATCAATGAACGCAACAAAGGCAATACACAGAAAGCCAATTGCTGCCCCTTGGCGAATGCCAGACATCGGCAAGTTGATGATCAGAATCGGAAAGAGAAGAGCCAGAAAACCTAGTGGGTCAGGCTGCCGTCGCGCCAGTACATGAACGCCCAAAAAGAAAATCGCGCTAGAAAAAATATTGATAAAGGGGTATGGCAAACCCATATCTCGGATCCACGAAAGGATCGCCCACCAGATTGGTTCTCGGATTTCTGTGACAGATGACCATTCAAAATCGGCGGCGCCCAGATACTGATAATAGTAACCCGACCAATCACAGCCGACCTGAAACCGGAAGGCTGAGAACACAAAGAGGCTTGCCAGAACCAGGAAATAAATCTGTTTCCGCAGTGCTCCATTCCGCGCAAGCGCAAAGCGCAAGAGAAACAAAAAAATGGCCAACCCGAGATACAACATCAGCCGCGCTGCCCGTCATTTGCCACGCGACGCAAAATCAATAAAAACTTAGCGGGTCCAGCCTGAGGCATTCGCCAACCAGCTTGGGGATCAATGACAAGCGCGGTTGCCCATATGGGTATCACGGATAGGGCCCCTTACCAGTTTTACCAGTGATTCCAGCTAGAGCACCCAAGTATAACATCTGGAGACGAGTGATTTTTTTGTCTTCGAGCAGCAACGTCCGAATACTAGTCTGCATTAGTTTCCATGAAATAGCCCTAAGAGAAACTCCCTTAGAGCCATACTTTCGCCATATCAAGATTAGATTGCGAATGTTATAATAAGAATACCATACTGGCTTGTCAGGAATATGCAGTGTGCGACCGAGCAATCTCCGTGGAACGTAATCGAACACTTGGATCAACCGAGCAGCGCGGCATGAAAGCTGGATCCAGTTGCCCTGATAAAGGGCAAACCCGTATGCTAGATCTTCGTAACCCATCCAAAGGTCAGACATTACGGTGATATTCTCAGCAAGTGGTGCCAAAGAATACAGCGCTGAATTCGAGCTACTCCAAAGAACTTCTGCGGCAGGTTCGTCCGTGGGGATCTCAGACAGCCTCGTTCCAGCAGATGGCCTGAAATGTCGCCGACCGTCTTCCCAGCGCGGTTCGCGCGGGCTGTGATCAATCATGGGGTAGACTGCGCCCACTCGCGGGCGGGAACGCGCTGCTGACAGCATCGCCGATAATCGGTCGGCCTCCCAATTCGCATCGTGGTTGAGACACAGACACCACTCGGCGCCTGTTTCTGCTGCGAGCTCCATGCGTCGCGCGAGGTTGCCGGCCGAGCCAAGATTGGTATTCGCGTTTTCGTACTGTAGCTGCCAATGCCGTGCAGCAGCAATCTCAGCGATCATGCCGCTGCCTAGCGAGTCGACCACGATGACCGACCTCACTTCTGGGTGGGGGTCCGCGAAGATTACCTCAAGAAGAGAAATGACAGCGTCATCGGAGTGGAAGGCTGATATGGCAATGGCGACTGAACCTATCATCCTGTCTTGCGCGCCCAGTCGATCAAATCGCGGATCCCGTCACTCAGGCTGACTTGCGGCTTCCAATCAAGGTAGCGTTCAGCGGCAGAGATGTCGGCAACAGCATGGCGGACGTCTCCCGGACGGAACTGCCCGCTGATCGTCAGGCGCTCTCCGACAAGATCAAGCACTTCGATCATCGTCTGGGCAACCTCCAGGATCGAAGCACCTTTGCCTGAGCCGATGTCAGCCGTCTCTTGAGGCACTAGTTCAAGTTCACACAGCCGATGGAACGCGGAGACCACATCCGAAACATGGACGAAATCGCGCACGATCTCACCATCCTCGTAGATGTTCAGGGTTTTGCCCTCGAGCAGTTGTTGAGCGAAGATCGACAGTACGCCGGTATAGGGATTGTGCAGCGACTGACCGGCACCGTAGACGTTCTGCAGGCGCAAGATTGAGGCTTCAATGCCCGATTGCTCGAGACCTTGTCGAAGCAAATATTCCTGCATGAGTTTAGTCGATGCATAGATAGAAGCAGGCGCAGGCACTGTTGTCGCGGCGCAGCTTGCGATCGGTTCTAACGTGCGGCCCTGAGCATCCTTGGGGGCGAAATCGCCGGTAGCTAGGTCCGCTGACAGACGCGGCACTGCAGTCACCTCGCGGCCTTTGCCATCGCGGCAGGCGCCTTCACCGTAGACTGCGCGAGATCCGGCGAGGATTACTCGGCTTACGTCGATCCCTTCGGTGCGGGCTGCCCTAATTGCTTCTATCAAACGTGCGGTCCCGGTCACGTTAACGTCGCAGTATTGCACTGGAAGGTCATATGACTGACCTGTACCAGTCTCTGCCGCGAGATGGATGACAATGTCAGCCTCCGCGACGATGATTGCCTTGGTGAGCGCGCCACCGTCAAGCACGTCGCCACGGCTAAAGCGCGCGCCTGCTTGTTTTAGTTCCGCAACCGCACCCTCTGGATCAGGGTGAACTTGAGGGTGGAGGTTGTCGAACACGGTGACACTGTGCCCAGCATTGCGCAGCGACAGCGCCAGGCGTTTTCCGATGAAACCCGCTCCTCCAGTTATTAGAATGTTTGGCAAGGGCTTGCTCCTATGTCTGTATTCAAAGCGGGCAAATAGCTATCTACCGACGTCTTTAGGGAAAAATGAGCCAAGCCTAATGCTTGTGCTCGTTCACGAAGTGAATTCTGGTGCGAAATGACATTATCGCGCACCCAAGGCCAAACTTGCGAAAGGTCCTCTTTTAACGGGAACATCACTCCTGACGCAATCAGAGGATCGACTAGTCCTACACCCTCTGTGCCTATGACCGGCAGCCCTGCCAACATGTATTCGCCGAGCTTTATTGGTGCAACGCCCTGTGTCGAAAAAGCTGGCTGGCGGAGAGCCAGTGCGAGATCACATTGCATCAATGCGGCGGGCATATCCCCTGGAGGCAGCCGCGAGACCTCAATCCAACTTCGATCATAGACGCCTAACCGATCAAGGGCGGCATCAAGGTTAGCTTTGTCACCAGTGAAGATACGAAACACCAGATTGGGAATATGAAAACGTAAGCATTGCGCCACTGCCATCATTTGGTCAGGGCAATACTGGGAACCAAGAGAACCAGCATAACAAAGTCGGAACTCGTTATCGATCCGCCGTGGCCAACCGCTGAGGAAGGGTGTCGGGTCACGGCCATTGCCGACGACGTGAAATTTTGCTCTGTCAGTTTTTGAGCGATCTACCAAGATATCGATGGCGCGCGGCGTCCGGACAAGGACGCGATCGGCGACCCGAACTATATGCGTCTCGACAGCCCGCAAGATCCGATAAGTTGCGCTTTCCGGAGACAGCCTTCCAAAATCCACTCGCTCATCTACGGCAAACCCATCCGCATCAAAGATCAATTTCAATTCCCTGCGGTAGCCCAACATTAAAATAGCCAATGCAGGCATCAGGCTCCTTGGCATTAACGTATCTATATTCCAATCACGTATTGCACGCAGGATGTGACTGCGTCCCAAAACAGCAGAAGCAAAAGGACCCACACTTCCGAAGTTTCTCCAAATGGGGGCTGCCCGATAAGGGATTCCTGAAGCCTCACATATATTTTTAGCGTATTCGGTACTATCCGCGTTGGCCCAAGTGAATTGCAGAACATGCACATGGTGTCCATGTTTGGCGAGAGCCTTGAAAATGGGAAGAAATAGCCCTTCTAGATAGCTTGTCTGGGGGCCGTCCCAAGTTATGAAAAGGATGCGGCTCATGTACTGCGCTCCAAAAGAAGACGTGCATAAAAAGCGTCGCAGGCGGCGAAATATGTGGCAGAAGAAAACCGGCAGAAAACCGATTTGCGACCATTTCGGCCTATGGTATCCAGTGTTTCGGGGGACAGTACGGCACATCTCTCAATTCCGTCAGCAATTGCGGTTGGGTCTGTTCCTGAGAGCAGCCAGCCGTTTTCACAATCGATGACAATTTCCGGCGTGCCGCCTACAGGTGTTGCCAGAACGGGGATTCCTGCCGACATTGCTTCGACCAGTGCTAAACCGAAGCCTTCAGAGATCGATGGTTGTATATATAGATCTACGTTGCTCAGACGATCAAACGGTTGAGGGTCAAAGCCTACTAAGTCGACCACACTTTCAAGATCAAGCAGCTTCACCGCGTCGTCAAGCAGCCCCCGCTGACTGCCGTCACCGACTATCGTCAATTGCACCGCTAACCCGCGCTCTCTCAGTAGTGCGGCGGCTTGGATCAAGGCCAACGGGTTTTTTACTTTTTCAAGGCGCCCCACGAACCCCAACCTGAAGCGATCCGACAACTCTGGCTGATCACGCTCGCTTTGCATTTGAGTGGGATTAAGCAGGACATGAACACGTTCTGGACGAACCTCCCGCAGGTCAATTAGTCTTTTTTTGACGCCCTCCGAAACTGCAACGACTGCATCAGCCAACCTATAAACGCAGAAGAAAACCATTTGGGCCTTACGTGAGTGTTGTGGAATTCCGATCTCTTCGGCCAGACAGACCTGGACACCACAAATGCGGCCCGCAATTAGACCATGAAAGTTAGCCTCTGCACCGTGACAATGGATTATTGACGGGCGTCGTGACCGGATTTCTTTGATCAACGCTAGAATCGCGCCAAGTGACGGGATCTTTGATCGTTCTCGGAGCACGACAATAGGGCACTTAGCAGCAATCAGTTCGTCCGCGATGGCACCGCCTTCGGCAATGACACAAATATTGTGTTCGAATGCAGTCTCCTGTGTATTTAGTGCGATAGTTCGAATATGAGATTCCACGCCGCCGAAATTCAGAGATTCTACGACATGTAAAACTGTTTTTTTGGTCATGGGCGGATCAAATCCTTTACTGCACTTTTCCACCCGGCAAAATCAGTGTATCCACCCCGCAGCCAGAGCGCCAATACAAGATGCCACCGCACTACTCTGGATTTCGCGCAAAGGGTTAAACGTGCGTCAAGGTTTTTAATACGGAATTGCAAGTTTTGAAGGGCATCATCGTGAGCCCCCGGCACGTTGGTTCGTGATGCTAACCGTTCAAGGGTGATCTGATATCGTTCGATCTGATCCTTCCACCCTTCCGCAGCTGAACCAAGCCCGGCTGCACGGGCACGACTGAACTGAGATACCCCTGTCGGACTGCTGAGCATCCAGTTCGAGGCATTCTGATCATGACGGCGGTAGAGCTGTAGAGGTTTCGAAATCAACGAACGGACGCCAAGCGGTACCGCAAGGTGATTAATCCAGTTATCATGAGCAAAAAAATTCTCAGGAAACGGTGTTGCCAAATCCAACAGTGGACGACGCAATGCCATGCAACAACCTGAGTAGAACTCGTCAGCCTTTCCGCCAGCAGCCAGGATGTTTCCCAATTGGGTATATGGAGTTGGCGTCAGATTTGTGTCAGTCAGAACCATATCATTAACGACCAACTGCGTCTTTGGTTCATTCTCAAAAACTTTTAATATAAATTCAATTTTGGATGGCTGCCAAAAATCGTCTTGATCACTTATGAAGATCACATCACCAGAGCACAGGCTAAGCGCCTTTGCGAAATTTTTACTATATCCAATATTTTGATCATTCTGATGTAGTCGAACTTCAAATGGTGCCTTTTTTTGAAACTTCTGCAGTAAATCGAATGTACCATCCGTTGAGCGATCGTCACAGACAACAACTTCATCTGGCAACCGGCGTTGCGCAGCGAAGCTTTGCAATTGGTTCACAATGTATTTGGAACCATTATAGCTAGCCATAGCGATTGAGACACGCGGTATCATGTTTTGGGCTTTCGTGCTGTGATGATCAGAAACTCACGCCGACCGACAAAAAACAATCCAAGATATTTTGCTTTATATGCCCGACAGGCGAACTTGATCGGCAATGGCAGTGACTCATTGGGAGAGCAATCTTTGCTCATTTCATAGCTTTTCTTGAACATTCCCCTGTACACGTTCTTATCGCGCAACCAAGAAATTGCATAAAAGCCACTTTTCTTGAGCGAAAAAGCCAAAGACTTGCTACTTTGTATGACGAGGTGCCGGGGAGTTTCTAACCCGCGCCAGTTAATGCCAAAATATTGACAACCAAAACTATCAATATTTGGTGTTTCGATCCAAATGGTGCCGCCTGGCTTTAGAATGCGGTGGCAATCGGCCAGCGTTTTGATCGGGTCATGCAGATGCTCGATAACGTGGCTCATGCAAATAAAGTCAAATAAGTCTTTCTGGCCCGCAAAAATATCGATGCTGCCATGATGCACTTCAAAGCCATTGTCTTGTGCCTCCCTAACCGCTTTTGGATCAGGATCCACTCCCACAACGTCCCAGCCGCAGTTCCTCGCTGTTTTCAGAAATGTTCCGTTTCCACAGCCCAAATCTAAGAGGCGAGAGCCATTTTTATCCCGCTTTGGTAAATTTCTGTATCTGTTGTCGATAGGCTTGCGAACGAAAGGAATGAGAAGCGCGATGATTACGCCCAATGCATTCGCATTTTCTTCTTTTGTACCAAACCGCCAGTTTGTGTAACCATTAACCAATCGTCGCCGCAGTTTACGAAATTTTCTAAGGTCTTCATACGAGCTTTGAGATATATTGTCTTTGGTGTGTGTGTAATACTTTTCATATGCTAGACTGATTGTTGCAGGCGATGGCCTTGGGTCAAGATAGGCGACGCTACAGGAAATGCAGGACCAAAGGCTCCATTTACCTGGTGCACAAAAGAAAGTATTATCCACGAGCCCATCATAGAGGTTTTTTCGCTGACTATCTCCGCAGATTGGGCAATTATTCAGTGCTTCGAGGCCATCCATAGGCCACGGTGCTTCCCAAATGTCTTTGGCGTCTGTGCTAAACTTCATGGATTCGCTCATGTTTAATCAGTGCTCCGGTTATATCTTTTGATGCGATTGATAGAGGAGAGAACCATTTTTTTCAGTTTGTTGGGTGCTGTTATCCAAGCTTGGAGTAGTGTCAAAGAAAGAACGAAAAATGAAGATATAAACCATGCCAGCGTCCCAGGCACAAGCATGGTTGCAACAACAATAGTTGCGACTATTATCAACGCTGGTTTGATGATCAATGAGAAGGAGCTGCGAAGTTGGCCTGCGACCCAGCCCAACAATAGTGCATCTGCTGAAGCTCTAATGGAAAATGCGATGGCAGCCCCCGGTGGCCCAAAAATTTGAAGTCCGATATATAGCATCGCGAAATAAGGGAGTACTTCAAAGAGGTGTACTTTTGCAACAAGGTCAGGTCGCCCTCTTGCTTGGATAAGCACATATGGAATAATCGCCAAACTATTTGCCCAAAAGCCAGCTAAGATGATGATCCCTATTTGTCTAGAATCGTTGCTGAACTGCGGAGATATCCAAAGCGCTAAAAATGGCTCGATCAAAAGTATTCCGATTGCTGTGATCAGGGTCATAATTGCGATCAATGCGCTTTGCCCTTCACGCGCCATGTGCGTGCGCTCATTCTCTTCTAGTCCCGAGAGCCTTGGAAATAGTGCATTCGCCGCCGACCGCGCCAATAAGGTTGTGCGCTCCCCAAGCTGAAACGGTATCGTGTAGAGCGTGACCGCTGCTGCGCCAGAAACGACGCCAATCACCATACGGTCCAATATTACCATCATTGGCCCAACGATTGACGTGACAGTGACCCAGCCACCAAAGGTCAAGAGACGGCTCGCCTCTGCTGTCTCAAAGCCAATTCGGTGGCCTTTAACGATATGATGAAGGCAGCGTTGAAATAGAACTAAAAGGGTCAATGCCCTACTCAATAGGACCACTGGGATGATCACAGTAAGCTTGGGTCCCAAAATCAGCACGGCGAAAATCGGGAGTAATTGTATAAGAGTTGCGCCAAATACTGAAATGGCATTCAACTCCAGGAACCTCTCTCGGCCAATCAGTGCTCCAGTCAGCACCCCCGATAAGGTGGCGAAGGGTAACGAAATGGCAAGCCAAGGAACCATTGCCACGATTTCTGCGCGCAGGTCAGTTTCGATGTCGACGACGAAGCTAAAGACATAATGTGCGACTGGCCAAATGATAAGGCCACCCAATATACCCAAGGCAAGGTTGACCCAAAAGGCTGTGCCAAAAGCCGTTGCACGTTGGTCCGCTGTTCCTGATTGCAGAAAACCTATCCGCTGGGCCGTCGCGCGACCAAGGCCCAGATCAAACAATCCAAAGTAGCCAAGGAGGAGCCAGGCGATTGCCAGCACGCCGTACCGTGCCTCTCCTATCAAATTCAGATATATTGGAATTGTAAGCAGCGAAATTGCCAGCGGGAGGATGGCTCCCACTAGATTGAACGTTGTGTGTTTCGCGATACTCATGTAATTTTTTACTATTCTTAAGGAAGTTTTTGTGCCCTTGACGCTTGTAGTGCAATATTCACAGAGGGTCCTAAAGAGGAAGGACTTCTTCTGTCTTAAACTGTAACGATTTAAAGGCTTAAGACACTTAGTTTCGGATAAGTCACAGTCGAAGATCGCTTTCCTGTTTTTCAAGAACATTCTTCAGGTCATAGAGTACATGATCAGCCTTGCCCAAACCGCGCATAATGTCCGCCCCCAATGCTTTGAACTGGTCATGCGCGACGGCTAGAATGATCCCATCGTAACCGCCAGCTTGCGGGGGCTGCACAAGGTCCAGCTCGTATTCATGGCGCGCCTCATCCGCGTTTGCCCACGGGTCGTGCACATCAACCTGAATGCCATAATCTTGCAACTCGCGGATCACATCGACAACACGCGTATTCCGTATATCTGGGCAGTCTTCCTTGAACGTGAGACCAAGAACCAATACCCTCGCGCCTTCTACTTGTATCCGCCGTTTGAGCATCGCCTTGACCAGTTGGCCGGCCACATATGTCCCCATCCCGTCATTGATACGCCGCCCAGCAAGGATTACCTGCGGGTGATAGCCCATCGCCTCAGCCTTGTGGGTCAGGTAATACGGGTCCACGCCGATGCAGTGCCCACCTACCAAACCGGGACGGAAGGGTAGGAAATTCCACTTCGTTCCGGCCGCCTTCAGCACCGCGTCGGTATCGATGCCCATCTTGTTGAAGATGATAGCCAATTCGTTGACGAGCGCGATGTTGAGGTCGCGCTGCGTGTTTTCGATCACCTTGGCGGCCTCTGCGACGCGGACGCTCTCGGCTTTGTATGTTCCGGCGGTGATGATGCTGGCGTAAAGCTGATCAACTTCTTCGGCTATGTCGGGTGTGGAGCCGGATGTTACCTTGCGGATATCGGGCAGGCGGTGGAGTTTATCGCCCGGATTGATCCGCTCGGGGGAATAGCCTGCGAAGAAATCCACGTTGAACGTGAGGCCTGAGATGCGCTCCAGCACGGGCACGCAATCTTCCTCGGTCGCGCCGGGGTAAACAGTGCTCTCGTAGATCACGATGTCGCCGCGCTTGAGCACCCGGCCCAGCGTTTCAGAGGCCTTGATCAGTGGGGTCAGATCCGGGCGCTTGTGCGCGTCGATCGGCGTGGGCACCGTGACGATATAGATGGACGCCGCAGCCAGATCAGCCGGATCAGTGGTGAAGCTTAGGTGCTCGGCCGCAGCCAGCTCATCCGCTGGCACCTCCTGTGTTGCATCCCGTTGAGCGCGCAGCGCCTCGATCCGCGCTTCATTGATATCGAAGCCAATCACGGGCCGGGATTTCCCGAACTCGACCGCAAGAGGAAGCCCGACGTAGCCAAGACCAATGACAGCAATCGTTTTCATATTATATGTCATTTCCCAGAATACTCCCGATACCATTCAACAAACCGTGCGATGCCATCACGGAAATCCGTCTCCGGACGATATCCGGTTAGGGTTTTCAGCAGATCCGCATTGGCCCAGGTTGCGGGCACATCACCGGTCTGCATCCCCATGTAATTCCGTTCTGCCTTTTCACCCAGACAGTCCTCTATCGCATCGACAAAATCCAACAGCTTCACCTTGTCGGAATTGCCAATATTCACGACGCGGTAGGGGGCAACGGGCGACAAGCTGTCGCCTTCGGGCACTACGCCGTCTTCCGGGCGGACGGGCGCCACATCAATCAGCAGACGTATCGCGCCCACCAGATCGTCGACGTAGGTGAAGTCGCGATACATCTCGCCGTTGTTGTAGATATCGATTGGTCGCCCGTCGAGCATCGCACCGACGAACTTGTAGAGCGCCAGATCCGGACGCCCCCACGGGCCATAGACAGTAAAGAACCGGAACATCGTGGTCGGCAAATCGTAAAGATGCGAATAGGCATGGCACATGCTCTCGTTGGCTTTCTTGGTCGCAGCATAGATGGTCAGCTGCGTATCGGCCTTTTCCGTCTCGGTGAAGGGCATTTCGGTGTTGGCCCCATAGACCGAAGAGGTTGATGCCATCAGCAAGTGCTGCACGCCGAGGCGGCGCGCAGCCTCCATGACGTTGAACGTGCCGATGACGTTGGCATCGAGATAAGTGCGCGGGTTTTCGAGGCTGTAACGCACACCAGCCTGTGCCGCGAGATGAACGATCACATCAGGCGCAAAGTCATCGGCGACACGGTCGAGCAGTGCCTGATCTTCCAGCATCCCCTCGGTTGCGGCGAAGTTCGGGTTCTGCCGCAGCATCTGATGCCGACGCTGCTTGAGGGCGATATCGTAATAATCGGTCATGCCGTCATAGCCGTGAATGATGAAACCCTCGGCCAGCAACAACTTAGCCAAGTGGAACCCGATGAACCCGGCGGTGCCGGTGATTAAAACACGCTTTTTTGAAGCAACTTCAGCCATCTAAAAACTCTCATTTTCAATTTTCTGGTAATAGCATTTCATTTCACCCCTTCTTCAAGGCGGTCTTCAACTCAGCTATTTCCGCATCGGACAGATCACCACGAACCTCGTCGATCTCGGCTTTCAGCTGCTCATACTCCGCCATTTTGCGTACCAAAAACCGTTTGGTCAGATCGGCCCTTTTGGCGATGCCCTTGGGCGTGAGCACATAGGCATATCGCCGTTTGTCTTCGGCCGCTGTGAAGTTCCCCAGCTTGAGCAGGCCCTTGTCCAGGAGTGCGTTGAGCACGTAATGGATTCCGCCCGTACTGACGCCGACGGCCTTGGCCAGGTCGCGCTGGCTCATTTCAGGGTTGTCCTGCAGAAGTCGCAGGATCCGGAACTGCACATCTTCGCGCAGCTTGTCGCGTTGTGTGGTCATAATTGAATAGCTTTCATTCAGGCTGCCGCACAAGGACTGCCTGCAAGGCGCCTCGTCGGATCCGTGTTTGCAATGTGACGCAAAGTAGACATAACTGCTCAGTTTCGAGCGTTATCGGCTTCTGCATCAAAGCACAATAAGGAATTTCTGATTTTCAGTGATTTTCGCTCTCAGTGAACCAACGTCGGTTCACTCCAAGATCAAGCGGTGGCAAGCAAGGATTGCCATGCTCAGTTCTGAAGGTAACGTAAGCTCCGAGAGTGCGCAATCTCAAATTGCTGCACCTGCGAAGACAATCTGTCCTTAACGATGCCTCAGGCCATCGCCGTCCGGCGAGAAGCGATCATTGACCGCCGTGTCACGCGCCTCGCGCGATCTGCGCTACTCGGCGGCGATATCCTGCTCTGGACCCGTCGCATCATCCTCTGACTGCCCCGCGGGCCCAGACTGACCCTCTTCTTGTGCCTGCTGGTCAAGGGCTTCTTCCATGCTGGTGGTGTTGATCACCAGATCGAACTGCTCGAGCATCTCGGGCGCTGTGCGCGTAAGCCACGACCGGACGGCCTCGTTTCCAACAAGTTTGGTAATGTAGCCCTTGGCGACCACAAGGTTCAGCAGCTCTGAGCCATAGGATTTTTCGGCATCCTTGTACTTTCACTGCACGTTGTTCATCTCGCGCTCAAGCCGGACAATCTGTTCCAGCGGGTCACCTTTAGGTTCTTCTGGCTTGGGCGGGGTGTAGTCGGTGCGCTGCTCAGGCGGTGTGGCCTTCAAAAGCGCATCCGCGTGGGCGGCCGTGAGACTGTTTGCCCCGATCATCAGCTCGACCGCTTCGATCTGGCGAGCGGCCTTCATCTTGCGCAGGTGCCGCGTCACATCCGGTGTGAACTGGTGGTCGTTGAGCAAATCGGTGGCACGTGGGCAGATGCAGTGCAGCAGGTTGATCCGGCTGTTGATCGTGGAGAGATTGACGTTGAAGGCGCGCGCCAGCCGCTCCTTGCTGACGCCTTTGTCGATGGCGCGCCGCAGCATATAATGCTCCTGCACAGTCGAGAGCCGGTTGATCCGGTGATTAAAGGTGTATGTCTCAAAATCCTTGGCGATCAGGCAAGGGGCTACGTCTTGACCCAGCTCCTTCAGCTCCAGCACCCGCAGATTGCCATCGAGCAGCAGGAAGCCGGGGGCGTCCGGGTCTGTCTTGATCACGGAAAGCGGCTCAATCAGCCCTATCTCGCGGATCGAGGACAGGATCTGCTTGAACTTGCGGGTGGTCATCACGCCGTCCGGTACCTTTTTCGAGGGCATCAGCTCTTCAATTGGGATCTGATAGGTTTCCAGATCAAACCCGAGCGTCAGGTTCAGCGGGGCCGTGGGGTAGCGCGGTGCCGCATCATCCTCATCGTTGGGTGGGGGGAAGGCGCCGGGGTAAATGGGCTTTACGGTGTTAATTTGGGTCATGGGGATCTCCGGGATCAGATGGTTTCAATGCGGTCGGCGAGGTATTTGGGCAGTGTGTCGAGGCCTTTGGCGCGCAGGAGCGTGACGAAGTTCTCATCGGCAAAGAGGGATTTCAGGCCCTGAACTACCAGAAGGAGCTGCTGATGTGCGTGTTCGGCCTTCAGCACCATCTTGTGCTGGCGGGCGACCTCCTTTTGGTAAATCTTGACCAGCGAATGCGCGGATTTCGGCAGTTTGGGCCGCGCGCTGGATTTGGGGTCTTTGTCACGGCGCTTTTCCATCAGGCGCTTGGCGTCCGTCTGCTGGTGGCCTTTGAGCTGGCCTGACTTGTAAGCCTCTTCCAGCATGTCACCGAGATCGCCATCGTCGTTCTTGGCGAGTGCGATCTAGAGCGCCGCTGTCAGCGGGATGGTGTTATTCTGCACCGCCTCGATCAGCCGCTCTTCACCCTTTTCCAGAAGGAAGGCGATGTCGCGAACGTATTTCTGCGAAAGGCCCGTGCGATGGATGATGTCGTCGATTGTGTATTCGCGCGCCAGCAAGAGCTCGATGTCGGCGAGGATTTCCAGCGGGCGGTGGCAGCGCCGGGCGATGTTTTCCGCCAGCGACATGATGAAGGCGTCTTCGTCGCTGACATTGACCACCAGCGCTGGAATGTGGGTTTCACCCAGCAGGCGGAAGGCATTCAGTCGCCCTTCGCCGCAAACCAGCAGAAAGGCGGTCTCGCCATCGGCACCCTCGCGCTCTGTCACCGTGATCGGCTTCTTGAGGCCGATGCTGCGAATGTTTTCAACGATTTCCTCAAAGACCTTCATGTTGCGGTCGCGCGAGTTCAGGACCTCGATGCGATCGATGGGGACGAGCGTCACGCTCTCGGGGGTGTCATTCTGCATGGGCTGGCTCCTTGGTTTGGGTGGGTTCATGGTGCGGTCCTTTCCGGTGTGGTTGTGATCATTCCGTCTGGCCCCATTTGCGCCGAATGCCAACGCGCTCTGCCATGCCGTAGAAAAAGCCGAGGTCCTCGAAGCGGAAGGCCTCAAAGGCAATGCTGCTGCGGTTGCACAGCCGAATTTCCTGCCGGGGCAGATCGATCCAAGGCAGCAGGTAATAATCCAGCTCTTCGCGATTTTCGGGATCGAGCCGCACGGCCAGCGTGACGTCGGCCTGATAGCGCATCGGGTCAAACCGGATGCGCCATCGCAGCCGCCCGTCAGCCTGCGGCTGGCAGCGCGCCAGCACGAGACTGATGACCATCTCGTCATTGATGGTCAGCAGGTCAGTCTTGGGATCGCGCACCACCGTGCCGCCCACAGAGGCGATGGCGGCCTCGGTCCGCGCAATGATTTCTGGGTGCATGGCGCGCAGGCGCTTGTTGAGCGCGATGCGTTCTTGATCCCGGTCCGAGCGATAGCCAATCATCTCATAGGCGCGGGCGAGTGACCCGAACTGGTTGCGAAAAACGGAGGGCGAGGGCATATCAGGCGCCTGATCAATCAGCACCCCGGACAGCTGGCCCGCATCGGCATAAAAGCGTTTCAGGTGATCCAGCAATTCCTCGTCCGACAGGCGGGCAGGGCGTGCCGTGATGACTTCTTGGGCCGTTAGGAAGAATTCCAGCGGAACGATCCCCTCAAACGCACCTTCCTTGCGGATCCAAATGTCGGGTGGGTTGTCGACATGCAGCTTCTTCAGCTTGAAGGAACTGCGATTATAGACGTTGTTGCCGATGTATTTCTCATTGGTCAGGACGGTGCGCACAGTCCCCGAGGTCCAAGGCCGGTCCAGATCAGTGGCCACGCCTGCCTCGTTCAGTCGGTCGGCAATCTCGCGGAAGGACGAGTCCTCCTCGATCAGCCAGCGATACATCTTGTTGACCCAAGCCACTTCCTCGCCGGGGCCGGGCATCAAAATAACGCGGTCGGTCTGCAGCGATTTGTGTTCGCCGCGTTTCAGCTCGCCCTTGATAATGCCGCGCTCGTCGAGCAGCACCCGGCGCAGGCCGAAGCCTGCCGTGCCGCCTTGGCGGAACCCAAGCTCAATCAACCGGCATTGCCCGGTGAACACCTTGACTGAAAGCTCGCGGCTGTATTCACCGGCCATGGCGCGTTTGACGCCCTTGACGATGGTCGACACCGGCGAGCGTCATTCTCGAACTGCTCGGCGCAATACGCGACTGGAATGCCTGCGCGCCTGCAGATATATTCGTATTAAGCGCTTTCGTCCGCATCCTGGAACCGGCCCCAACGGCTGATGTCGTAAACCAGGATCAAGTTGAAATCAGCACGACCGGATTCCACATCGCTGAGCAGCTTTTGCAAAGCGGCGCGGCCGCCGATTGAATGTCCGCTTTTGCCGTCATCGGCATATGTCTTGACGATCTCGATGCCACGCTTGTCGGCATACTCGCGAATCTTGTCGGACTGGTTGTTGGTCGAATACTGCTGGTGCGCCGTTGACATGCGCAAATATTGCGCCGCCCGAAACTCGGTAATTTCGCCACTCCCATCCAACTCAGCCTCCAATTCACATTTTCATTGGCTGGACGTTTGCGTAGGTGGCGCGGTCTATAAACTTGAGAAGTAGAGATTATCGCATTATATCAACATGATGGAGCGTTCTTCGCATGTGGCCGTCACCAAATCTTCACGGAATTCCCTGAAACTGTGACGAGCATCTGCTCGGACTTGAGCGATAAGAGGCTCAGAGTAGCACCCGAGGAATACGATGACCTACCACGACCGCGGCAACAGCTGGTTTCTGGCACAGCTAAAACCGAACTGCGCCCAGATTGCCGACCGCAACCTCAAGCAGCAGGGGTTCCGGACCTTCCTGCCGATGGAGGGGGGCACCCGGAACCGCAAGGGCCGGTTCGTCTCGACCCTGCGGCCGATGTTTCCGGGGTATGTGTTCGTGTCCTTTGATGTCGCGGGTGGACTCTGGCGCAAGATCCAGTCCACCTATGGCATCACGCGGCTGGTCAGTTTCGGCAAGGAGCCAGCCATGGTGCCGCTGGATATCGTCAGCCAGCTGATGCTGCGCTGTGATACCGCCGGAAAGCTGCTGCCGCCAAAGCTGTTGAAGCCCGGTGACCGGGTGCGCATGACCAGCGGCCCGATCGCGGATTTTGTCGCCACGATCGAGACCATCGCCCCGGACCGCCGCGTCTGGGTGCTGATGGAGATTATGGGCGGGCAGACCCGGGTTGCGGTGACGGCGGATCAGTTGCGGACGGTTTGACGCGGGACCGATAAGCTGAACCGGCGTTTGGTCTGGGTCGCCGCCTGTCTATCGTCCCGTAAGCCTGTACGCCAATTGCCCGGCCTGCTCGCGGATCGCCGTATTCAGGACCTGCAGGTTGCGCGTGAGATCCCAGCCTATGTCATCGGTAAACCGCGATGTGCGATAATCGACAGGCCAAGCCACAAGGCCCGACCATCCGGCCGCCTCGAAACTCCGCATGGCGCGGGGCATGTGGAAAGCGCTTGTAACCACCAACCATGTCTCATCGGGATCGGCGAGGGCGAGGCTGAAGCTGGCGTTTTCAGCGGTGTTGCGCGAGCGGCTCTCGAGAAGGAGGCGTTCCGGATTAAGGTCCTGATCGAGGAAAAATTGCTCGGCGATGGAAGCTTCGGAAACAGCCGCCCCAGCGAGGTCGCGCAGCGCGCCGCTGCCACCAGTGAAGAGCAGCCGCGCATCCGGAAACTGCCGAGCAAGTGCAATTCCGGCGGCAAAACGATCGCCGCCTTCGTTGAACTGCATCTGGCCCCAATAGGCGCTGGCGCGGGCATCTTCACCGCCGCCGAGCACGATGATGCCATCGACCTGTGACAGAGGCGGGTTTGCAGGGTAGCTTCGCTCGATGGGTTGCAGAAGCAGATTGCCCAGCGGCAGGATTGCCAGCGTCACAAGAACAGATAGCGTCAGGCAGCCGACCCAAAGTGCCAGACGGCGACGCTGCGTGATGAGCGCCAGCACCACGATGGCCAGCCCGATGATGATCCACGTGTCCGGGCGCAAAAGCGCACCGATCAGTTTTGAGGCGATGAAAAAGGCCGTATCCATCGTCACTGGCCTTGCCGGGTTTCCACAAGGCGTGCGATCGCCTCGCGGTAAGCGTCAACCACGATGGCCAGGTCATATTCGCGTTCCATCTTGGCACGACCGGCCTGACCCATGGCCTGTTGCGCCTCAGGCGGAAGTGCAAGAAACCGCTCGACCGCGGCAGCCAGGCTCTCGGCACTACGCACCTCGCAAAGAAAACCCGAGACATCACGGTCGACCACAGCCCGGCAGCCCGGCACGTCCGTCGTGATTACCGGGCGGGTCATGGCGGCCGCCTCAATCAAGGTCCGCGGCGCGCCCTCGCGGTAGGAAGGCAGAACCACACAGTTGGCGGCTGCGATCGCAGGGCGCACATCGCTTGTTGTACCAAGATATTCCACCACGCCTTCTGCGACCCAAGCGTCGAGCGTCGCGCGGTCAATGGCGCTGCGGTTTTCCGAACCGGCGGCTCCAAGCAGCTGAAACCGCGCTTTCGGGTACCGCGCCTTGATCTGTCTGGCCGCATCGACAAATTCCAGCACGCCTTTGTCGCGCAAAAGCCGGGCGATCATCAGAAAGACAGGCGCGCCCTCCGCTGGTGGCATTGCGGCTGGTGCAAAGCGAACCAGATCGATGCCTGAGCCGGGTAGCAGACGGGCCTGATCCGGGCGAACCATCGAGCGATCGAGAAACAGGTCACGATCGTCTTCGTTCTGGAAAAACACAGTCGGCAGTTTGCTGAAGGATCGTCGGTACAACTGCTCGGTCACAATTTGCAGCAGCTTGCCAGACAGGAAAGCGGTGCCCAGCCCGGTCACATTGGGCAGAAACGGCACACCCACCGCACGGGCAGCCCGTGCGCCGAAGATGTTGTTCTTGATGGTGTAGCTCAGCACGACGTCTGGTTGCTCTTCACTAAATATGCGTTTGAAACGGCGCTGCAGCTTCATGTCCTCAAGCGGATTGAGACCCTTCACGCTCATCTCCAGCGGGCGTATATGGCAGCCGAAGCCTTCAAGCTCAGACACGGCATCATCGGGAGGCGCGAGGACCGTGATACGGTGACCACCGCCCAGAAGCGCCTCGACCACGGGGCGCCGAAAGTTCCAGATGTTCCAGGCGGCATTCACCGTCATCAAAATGTGCATGGGATCGCCTTTCTGAAGCGCGTAAAGAGGCCCATCGCCAGGCGTAAAAAGCTAAACAAGGATCACACTGTATCGCTGTCGAGATAGCTGAGATACCACTGGCCTTGATGGTCCGCAGGAGCGGCCAGTCCCGACTTCGGTCTACTGCCAAACCAGATGTGGATCGGGCGCAGGCGTTCAGGCAAAGGCATAAAGCCCGCTTTGCGCAACGTGCGATAGTTTGGAGACCATGGAAACGACCAGGCTAGCGCCAGTTCGACACCTCGCGACGCGAGATGTCCCAGTTCGGACATCACGAGTGGTTCGAGAGACGCCCCGCCCAACGCCTCCATCACATAAGCAATCCGGCCCCCGTGCTTTTCCGCCTCCCGTGTGGCGACAATGGCTGGTGCCGCTTGATCGGAAGACGCCACTACCCGGTAGTGCCCTGCTTGTGGGCCATTGAAGAGGCGATGGTTCAGAAATGCCCTATCACGTACCGTGCCCACGCCGATAGCTGGCGCCACGGAGTCCCAAAGGGCATCGCCCCATTCACCGACCTCGGTGACGGGAGGTAATTTCTGATCACGCGCACGGGTCAGGGGAAAGTCGAATGGCAGGCGGAATTTACGGCTGAAAAAACCGGCACGTAGCGGCTTGATCAAAAAGGGAACCTGCCCGTGGCTGTGCCAGTCAAGCTTGCCAAACCAGGCCGGTGCGGCATTGTCATTAGGAAACCCCCAGACGAGGTCGCCGCCAGAACTGGTGGTATGCGCGTCATAGGCGCGCGCCAGCTGAGTGAAGATGCCTTTGCCGCGCATGCTCTCTGACACGAAAGAATCCACCGCCTGAAACGCGACACCGGTTTCCGACCCAAACTGCATGCGGGATTGAATGTACCCCGAAATCCCGACGATCTGACTATCAAATCTTGCCACGGCAAAAGGGGCTGGGTTGGTTTCAAAAGTCCATTCGACCGCGAACCGGCCTGATTTCCCACGTTCCATGCCGGACGCCAAATATGCGTCCATCAACTCGTCGCTCAGCGGCTCAATGGAAATGACGGGATCCGTCATCAAAACTCTCCCATCGTCAGGGATTTCATGTCGTAGCGGTCGCGCAGCGTTGCAAAATGGCTGATGACTTGACCGAGGCCATCGAGGTTTGCCTCGGGGTTCTGTCCGAAGTTATGCGGGTGCCACCACAGATGATAGCCTTTCCCGTCCCGCGCGGCAGCTGTCATACCACGCTTGATCGTGGCTATATGCACAGGATGAAGCGGGGCCAAACGACCCGCACAGGGTCGCAGGAAGCGACTGGCGGGAACATCCTTTGGTTGACCTGCATTAGCCTCGAAGGTTTGTGATCCCAAGGCCCCAGAATAGGCGTCAAGCAAACGGAGGGCTCGGCGCATTGATGTCTGCTCGGCGCCCTTCGCGGCTTGGTAGGCCCAAGGTGTGGGGTTTCCTCGATAATGAGTGATCCCATGTTTGGCGCAGATGTTCAGATGCTCCGCTGCAAACTGGTTGCGCGGGAACACGATGGACCTCAGGTCGATCCCGCGCGCAGCCGCCAGTTTCTTGGCCGCTACAATGTCCGCCTCAAAAGCAGAGGTATTTTGACCATCCTCAAGGCAGTAGTAGTGAGACAGCGTATGTGTCCCGACTTCCTGTCCTGGCGTTTGATGGATCGCCGAAATCAAGGACGGCGCAAAGTAATAGGGGTCAGAACGTTCGTCCTTGCCGATTTCGTCAATATAGGAAAAGTTTGACAGACGCGGATTTGAATAGGCCGGGAGTTCACTGGGAAAAGAGGCCAGTAATTCCTCTTTGCCTTCGCAAAACAGAAAACCGACGGTCGCCCACGTGGCGCGGATTTCATTCTGGGCGAAAAGCTCCAGCATTCTTGGGACCGCATCCCGAGCACCGAGCACGTTTTTGCCGTACGTGTTTCGAACGGCATGATCGCGGACACCCCAGAGCAACTCGAAATCCAGCGAAATAACAAACTGCCCATTCATTCGAGTATTGTTCCCGTCATATACTGTATCGCCCAGTGGCATGAAGACCGCAAAAAGACCGTTTCATAGTTTTGTATGTGCCAGACTTTCCATCAGGCATCCAGCCTTCGAAGCCATCGTCGCCGTGATCTTTTGGGGGATCAAGTTCATCGCCGAGAACGTGCCGCTGAGCCCACATGCCCCGATGTGGGACATGTCGCGAGAGGTTGAAGCTGACCTGATCTGCCGCGCGCGGCAAAAGTAGGATGCTATTCGTCGTCGGCGACGACCAAGTCATCCATGTCGATTTGCAGAGCGGTCGCCAATTTTTTGAGAGAGGCGACCGATCCAGTCTTACGGCCTGCTTCAATATCGATAATTTGAATCCGATTTACGCCGGATTGCCGGGCGAGTTCCGCTTGAGAAAGCAGACGGTGTTCACGCCAAACCATAAGCGGTGCATCACCGTTGAGAAGGCGGTCAATGACAGCAGAAGGGATCAGCTCCTCGGTACCTGCCTTGATCCGCTCAAGAGTCTGGGTCGCGCTATGAAGGTCGGACATGTCCTCTTCAATAGCCTTTAGGCGGAGGTATTCGTCCTTGGGAATAGTTACCATTTCATTCATCTGCATCACTCCTTGTAGGCGCTGCCGCGTGCCTTGACGTCGAGAATTTCGAGCACAACACCGTCACACATAACGACGCGCCAATCCCCGACACGTAATCTCAGCATACCATTGGTGCCTCGTAGCGCCTTCACATTGTTCGCTTGTGAGGCAGGGTCCGAGGCGTAAGCGTTTACTTTATCGCGAACCCGTATCGCCCAATTTCGTGGCATCCGCATGAGAGCTTTCTGGGCGGTTTTTGAGTACGCGATTTCCTTCATGCCTCTATGTAGCCTGCGGCTACTATGTAGTCAATAGCTACATGTTGGTGCGCGCAGAACCTCGTATGAACCGCCACCGACCGACACTGGCACCAGAGAGGGTTGGCGGCCAGACCCATTCCCTCCGCCACCCCGCCTTTTGTAACCCTTTTCCAAACAGTCTGTGGCCGAAAAAATCCGTTAAAGTTGAAGACTATAGCGTCAGCGCCGTTCTTTGCAAAACGCTATCAGGCCCCATCTTGCCCCAACAATCCCGCTCTCTCGCCCCTACATTGTCCGGACCTGTTAACCACGCATTTTTCAATACGATTTTAATGACTTGCTGGAACTAAATCAAAAAATGTAACGCTTTGAGGGGGGCAGACGCGAGTCACGCGAATGGTCCCGGCAGCTCGCATCTAAATCTTTGCTCCCACAACGCCCATTTTGCTTATGTGGAAGTGAAAAAGCTGACCTGAGACCCGACTTCCCTCCAGCCTTTGGGAGAATCCGTCGGTTGATTTCTGGTCTCATGAGGCCCTGGTTTCCAGTTTCGATTTCATTGCAAATTCCTGCGGCGTGAGATTGCCGAGGGATGAGTGGGGTCTGATCAGGTTGTAGTCCTCCTTCCATGCGTTGATCTTGTCGCGCGCCTCGGCCAGTGACGAGAACAGGGTTTCGTTCAAGCGCTCGTCCCGAAACCTGCCGTTGGGACTTTCGAGAATGGCATTTTGCATCGGCTTGCCTGGCGCGATGTAGTGCCAGTCAATCCGGGTCGCCTGGCACCATCTGAGCACTGCCATGCTGGTCAATTCCGTCCCGTTGTCGCTGCAACACTTCTATCTGCCGAAGCTTCGATACGATATCTTCGGTCTTCTGACGTTTTCCAGCCATCGCTGATCCTCCAATTTGTGGACCATTTTCAGGTGGCTACTCCAGAAGAGGTTCGTTGGTTCGTTGATGCAAAGTTTGCTATGTGAGTGACTCAAGTACTCTGTATGGCTTTGATAGTAGACAATGGGTTGTATTCGTTCGCTACTTTTGATTACGGCTAAACAAAGGCCGAAACGACTAAGGATCGTGAGTTAATGACCTTACCAAAGCGCATCGTTTTTTTCTGGGCGCAAGGGGCTGCGGCAGCGCCACAAGTAGTGCAACGATGTTGGAGGGCGTGGGGTGAGAAGAACCCAGGTTGGGAGATTATAGTCGCCGACAGTGAAGTCGCAAAAAAAACTTTCAAGGCGGCAGGCATTCTACATGAGCCACTTACGTTACAGGGGCAGGCGGATATTTTTAGGGTGCTGAATTTGGCATCACATGGCGGCGTATACGTGGACGCCGCAACAGTGCCAATACTGCCTTTAGATCAATGGATTCATGATCTAACTACGCGCGGTGCATTTTTATTCCATGACCCATACCGAAAACGTTCCGTGGAAAACTGGTTTCTTGCTTGTGAGCCTGGAGATCCAATCATGCGTTCATGGGCGCGGCAAATTGTTGGTTATTGGGATAGGCCTAGGGGTATCCAAACTTGTAAACGTAGCTTGGACGCAGGCTGGCTCGGGGTTCTAGCGGCACGCCGAGATGTTTTGGCGGTTGGCCGATCAAATGGCGCAGCTTCTCCTGCTCGTAGGCCTAAGCGGGTGATCGAACCTAAGGACCGGATTTGGTCGGTGAAACCTGAAGGCGGCGCACAGCGCCCACTTCACCCCTACTTTTGGCCGCATTACCTCTTTGATTTGATGCTGGAAGAGGCACCAGAGATTCGTGCGCTATGGGGGCAAGTGCCTAAACTGCCCTCGTACAAAGAGTTGATGCTTCGGCATTGGAAGCGCCGATACGCTGAGATGACAGGAGATGATATACAGGCTCTAATGAAGGGGGCACGTATGCAAAAATTGGCGTTAAATAAATTGCCGTCCGAATATCAGATGGAGCAGATATTTAAATTCGCTGGCCTTATGCCTTTCGATAAAAATAATTTTAGGAGCGAAGCAAATGTTTGAACGCGCCACATTGCGCCTCGCACGTCACAGACACAAGATGCGACGTAGGATAAGGAATCTAGTCGACAGCGTTTCCTATTCGGTATACCCAATTTCTGATGCATACGACCGTGCTCCGCTCGCGCGCAGTGAGCTTAAAAAAGTGATACCGGCGTCGCCAACTCATGCAACGGCGCGCGGCGATACAGCGATTTTTTCGACCTATTGCGGCCGCACACGCTCATTTAGCTTTGATCGCAACAACAGCGCTCGTGATTATCCGCATTACTTCGTTTCTAACAACCGACGAGTCTTGGAAATTGTAACCGATTTTGGCTGGCGTCCAATTTTTTTGGACCTACCCATCGTGGCCAATCCAGTTGAGGCGGCACAGCAAGCCAAAATCGCCAAAGCTCTACCGCATTTTTTTCCGGACCTGCGGAAGTATCGTTTTTTGGTATATTCTGACGATAAACAAAGAATTTATCACGCTGCCATCCCGGGTGAGATCCAGCTGCTAACCCAGTCGGGCGCGGCCTTGGCTTTGAAGCTAAGCCCACATGTTGCAGAAAATGTGTTGTGGGAATTCACCGATTCATTGATGCAGGCGCGTTACCGCACGCAAGCGCACCGGATGTTGCACTATCTTTTGGCGCAATTAGATGCTGGGAAAAGTTTAGCGACAGATCGGATGTTCATGACCGGTTATGGTTTGAGAGATTTGCATGATCCTGCGGCGATAGCCCTGTCAGAACAGTGGTACGACGATATCTTGGAGTGCGGTATTGATTGTCAATTAGCCTTTGATTTTCTTGCCCAGAACGAATCCAAAATTATTGCCCTACCTGCGCCCAAGCGAAAGAAATACCTAGGTCAAAAAATTCTAGTTTAGATTTCCTCAAAGGTGAAATCGAATTGCTCGAATAATAGCCTTTCATAGTGCTCCACAAGAAACCGTGCTGTATCGCTGAAATAGGATTTATAAGATTTAATCCCTTGCACCTTGTGTAATTCGGCATCGGCTTGTTCATTTTCAATCTTACTCAAGATTTCAAGGTAATTGGGCTTGAGGTCAAAGTATTCGGAGTTTTCACGCACCAGTTCGACGGTTTCTTGGGTTAGATTTTTTTGTCCAAACATAATTAAATTTTTGCGCTCGGGCGCAAACCAATTGTCTCGGTACCAGGCCTTAATATCGGCGACACTGCGACGGCGACGCAGAAGGAACTTAGGGTCAAGCAGAAGAACATATTGCAGTGTCATCATGCCGAGGTTCTCAGGAAAGTTGCGCCAAGCGGCCTGTTCTGGATTGTTATGGTTGCGTTTTGGCAGTTCAAGTCGGTCTGCCAGAATGGCAGTCAAGAAAGGTTCTATTTGATCTGGTTGCGGATCAGAGAATCCTTGTTGGACCAAAGTGCGCCAAACCCTGCCGTTCGTTTTGCGTCCATATGTGAAATGTGACGCATACCAGCTATAGGGATTTCTGATCGAGGTAATGATCAACATGTTGCGTAGCGCTCGGTCGCTTGGTCGACGTGCAAAGCCGCGATGGCGTTCACCTTTGGGAGAGAAAAACTCTGACGCGCTTGCTCGATCGATCACATCTTCAACGTAAGACGTACCGGTTTTACCCAAGTCGAGGTAATACGCTTTTTTTGAGACGATCATTCTATTGCCCTGTGATGAGTGCTTTGAGTTTGTTACGAAAGACAATGGGGTGATAGGGGGCTTTGGGGTATTGTGCAAACCTGCATAGTGCATGGCTATCTCGTCGAGGTCCGGCAACCTATAGAAATAGGCTATAACCGGTTGTCAACGGGCTAGGATCTGGTCTAGTGCGTTTTAACCAGTACTAGGTGTCGGACTATGAACAAGATTATAACGATCAAGCCTTTAGATGACGCGCCATATGGGGCAAAAAGGCCAAAGTGGCTTTGGAAATGGCGCCTTTCTAAGCGAAAAAATGGTCAGCTACCTGCTTCGGAATCACAAAAAAAGGATCCTTTGCGCAAAACTTTGCGAAGGAAAAAGCCTGTTTTTGACCTGGAGTACAATTCTTTAAAGCTAAGGCTCTATCCTGCGGAAAATATCTGCGACCTAAAGTTGGTCATGTACGGTGCTCATCCAGCTAGTGAACAGTTAGAGCGCGTTGATCATTTGTTAAAGCAGGCCAGGGTCTTTGTTGATATCGGAGCAAACGTGGGGCTTTACAGTTTAATCGCACGCCAGAGAATGCCCCCCAGCGCTCGAATTTTGTCATTTGAGCCGGACCCACGCACCGTTCGTAAGCTGCGCCAAAATCTGGATTTCAACGGTGCTAAAAATGTTACCGTCATTCACGGTGCGGTGGGCTCTGAAGAGGGTTACTTACCGCTGTTTAACGCTTCATCGCACAATGTTGGACGCAACACTTTGGTTCCAAATCTAGCGGGCGACGACGGCTCGGGGGGCATTAACGTCCCCGTTAGGCCACTTATTTCCTATTTGGAAGATGCAGGCATCGATCAAATCGACGTGTTGAAAATTGACGTCGAGGGCTTCGAGGCTGAGGTGTTGGCGCCATTTTTGGACCAAGCCAACAAAGACTTATTACCTAAGTACATTATGATCGAAGTCGTGGCACGAGACTATTGGAAGCAAGATGTGATTTCAATGTGCCACGCACTAGGCTACGAAACGGTTTATGAGACTTCAGATGATATGCATCTCGAAATGACAAAATAGTCTTTGTATGTATTCAAACGTATTGGTTTGAATAGCCCTGTGTATCCTGGACGCTTCTCTTTGATAGTTTTTAGGCAAGGATGCAAGGTGTTATACGCGTTCGTGACTGAGCATCGCGGGCGATTGCCCAGTCGAGCGATATGTCTGCACCTCCTGCCGAGCATCTTATATGCACGGTCGAAGTGCCGTCGAGCAAGCGTTTTGGTGAAGAGGCCTGTCAAACCTAGCTGCTTAAGGAAACTTGGGTCGAAAGCGGAGAGGTCTATCGGTACCAAAAGGTGCACGACGATCTTCTCTAACAGGGTGAAGGCGTATGTCTGAACCGCGCTGCGTGCTTGACCTGGATGGTCGGGATCACTGCGCAGATCGGCTACAATCGCTGTCTCGAGATGTATGGCGGCAAACCTTCTGTCACTGTCGACAACAGCCTGGATCGGCCGCTTGACGTTGCGGCGCCGGACAAAGTCTGAGTAACCGACATCACCTATATCTAGACGCAGTGGGTTTTCGCCTACCAGGCCGTCGTCATCAATTTCTATTCCCGGCGTACAGTCGGCTGATCGATGCAGTGCCGTCAGACGACCGATCTCGTGCTACAAGCGCGGTTGTTTGCGACGTGGCGGAGAACGCAAAAGAAAAGGTTCTGATCCACTAGGACTAGGGCAGCAGAATCACCGACATGGACCGAGCGGCGTTTCTGTGGGGCCACAATCTACAGCACTCGATGAGCCGCCGCGAAAACTTACAAGACAATGCAGTTTCCGAAAGGTTCTTGAATCTGCTCAACTTAGAGCTGATCAGACGAAGGGCATACCGAACTCTAGAGGAGGCATGGCACATCGTGTTCGAGTAAATAGCAGTGTACTACAACCCGAAGCGCAAGAGTACCTATAATGAAATGCTGTAACCTGTCGGCTTCGAGCGGCAGAAGACACAAAGACATATGGTCTAAGAAAAGCGGGGCTATTCGTTTGCCCTTCTTGGCTCAAATGCATTGTCTCGAAAATAGGCTGAAAAAGCGGTAGAAATGGAAGAGATAGAGATAGCCATATACCTCACTTCCGTGCCTCACTAATTAACCGATTGGGCCACAGAAGAAACTGCGTGAGATATAGCGATTGCTAAAGAAATAATGCTTGCCAACCCTATCTATAAAATTATCGAAAAGCTGGTTGGTGCTGACACGACTGGTAGCTAGAGATTCCGTTCCACATCAAGGTGAAAAATAGCGTGTCTACCGGAGAAATACTTTAAATCCTGCGAACAGCTCAAATATTGAAAGAAGAATGGAAGTAAGATAACTGTACTAAACGCACCCATTGTGCCTTGAACTGCCGTCCTTCAGGCCCCGCAGTTTCGATTTGAACGATGGACAGGCTCGCTGTTGGTTGATTATGACGTATGAACGTAGAGCAAGCTTCATTTCCTATTTGGTATGAAGGTCGTACGATTTCCCCTTTAGATAGAAAATTATTTATCTTGCGAAGGGGGTTGAATATTCTTTTGATAACATTACTCTTTTGGTTGGGGGTAGGAGATTGTCACGCGACCTTGGCGTAATCAAGGGCGATGATTTCCTCGATTCTTATCGAGTTCACCTTAATCTGATCGTTCTGCTTTGCTGGTGAAAACTCCTGTGTCGTTTTACCACGTCTCGTGGCCTCAGACGATTTTGGTGCTGGTGAAGCACTTCGCAGAATGGGTTCGTCGTCTAAAGTTCTGTTATTTCGTTCAAATGTTCGTTGTGAACGTTCGGAAGGGATCGGCTGGTCATGTCATTGACAGCGTCTTCTGTTGCGGAAGAGCGTATATTGTTGAACTCGAAGGTCGGCGACGCCGTTTTCGGGTTCTACGTTTTCGCGTCCGTCCTCTTCGCGCTCATTCTTACCGTCGCGCCGCTCGAGGGCCTTGCCGTTGTATGGACAGGCACCGGAATATTCTTTGCGATCGGAGTAGCTGGGCTCGTTTGGCGAGAGCAGAGATTTATCCTTGGAATGACATTGTCTCTGATTTTATATCCGATCTCAATTATGGGGACTTGGTACAACGGGCTCTATTATTTATCTATTTTACCCGTTTTATCCGTCACTCCTATATTGCTACTATCGAATAAGTTGGGTTTGACACTTTCCAGTGGTTTTTTGTTTATGTTTTCCGTGCCAATCATTTCAGGCGCGGCATATGATGAGAATTTATTTATCAGGCTATTTATTTGTAACCTGATGTTGATTGTAGGGATTCACATGTTTGTGCGCTTTACAAAGCAGCGTCTTGAGGAAAGCAGGCAGCAGCAGATTGATCTTGAAGCGGCCAATGCGGCGCTTGAGGTCGGGCGACAGGAGCTGGTGTTGGCGAATGAGGAACTGATCGCGCAACAAGAGCTTTTGGATGATCAGGCCCAAAGGCAGGCGCAGATGTATGCGGTGATTGCCCACGAACTGCGCACGCCGGCAGCCATTCTGAAAATGATCTTGGACAGCAAGGATCAGGAGAAGGATGGCGTCGATTATTCCTTGATCGGCGGTCTGTCGGATCAGTTGCTTGAGGTGTTGGATTCATTGCGCAGTGTGGCCAGACCCGAGGAAATGCTGCTGACGGCAACGCGTCCTGTTCATTTGACCGAAATCCTTCAAAATCAGGTCGAGCTGATGGGGGTGATCGCATGTGATCAGGGTGTTGGTCTGGCGTCAGATTTTTCTCGCCTTGGGGATGGGTGCATACTGACGCAAAGCCAGCTTATTCAGCAGTCTCTCCGCAACCTGATAAACAATGCCATTCTTCATTCTGGGGGGGATCAGGTTCTGGTTTCGGCCAGTGATCGTGATGTCGAACCAGACCTGAAAACCATTACAATTGTGGTTGAAGACAATGGTCACGGCATCGCACCTGAAAAGGCCGAGCGGCTGTTCAATGCATTCGAGCGTGGGGATACCCGTGCTGACGGCACCGGTCTGGGGCTGAGCATTACCCGTGAAATTTCAAAAAAGCTGAGTGGTGATCTGCGATATGAACCCAATCCGAAGGGCGGTAGCAGGTTTATCTTGGAATTTTCTGCCAAGGCCGCCATCAGTGGTAAAGTAAGTTCTCTTCACAAGGAAAAGACAGGTGGCGATCATTTGAAAGGCAAATCTGTTCTTGTTGTCGATGACAACCTTACCATCCGCGTGCTGGCGCAAAGCATGCTGGAAAAGATTGGCGCGAAAGTCGACGTTGCAACAAACGGACGCGAGGCGTTGCTGGCGGTGTGTTATCAGGACTTTGACCTGATCATGACCGACGTTTTCATGCCGGAAATGGATGGGATCGAGTTGGTCAAAGAGCTTCGTGCGCAAGGGCGAACGGCTAAGATCATCGGCATGTCCGCGTCTTCGGTTTCGGACGAGTTGGACAGGATTATGGAGGCTGGCGCAGACGGGGTGGTGAACAAGCCGTTTGATGTCCACGAACTGAATGCCGCTTTGATCAAAGCGTTTGACGGTGAAAAGCTTGACTTGGGGCCGTCAGCCGCGACCGGGTGAAGGCCTAGTTTTCCACTTCCAAAACAGCCAGACGCGCCATTTCCATAATGGCATCACGGCTATCGGCCACAGCGATGAACAGGGCGTTGTGACAGAATTTGGCACCTTGTACGCCAGTTGCCTCCTCAAGCGCTGCATCTGTAAGGCCCCCCCATGTCGCGGGCAGGTCGGCGCGATTTTCGAACGTATCAGCACCTTTGCGGATTGTTGTCAGCGTCCAGTCGTCGTTGCGGGGATGCACGACGAAAAGAAGGTGATCCGCGCCTGTGCTTTCGATGGCCGAGCGGAAGGGCATTCCGGTTGGCAATTCAAGAACACGGCCATCACCAGCTGCCTTGATGGCTTTTTTTACCAATGCTTCGGCCCGTTGTTTGGCGGATTTTGCGCGGATGCCTGCTTCGACAAAATGACGGGCTACATCTACAGCCATTACGAATGCGCTGTTATCCGCCTCATCGCGGATGTCGTCGAAAGACGGCTTCAGCGTTTCCAGAAGGACAGGCAGGGTCAAACCCGAAAGGGGACCAGCAGCAGATGGATCAATCGCGCCGTTGTCGAGTAGATCGACGGGCAGCACAAAGCTTTGTTCAAAGCTTGCATGGACCTCGTCGATATCGCTTTGGGGCACATCCAGCGCGGCCAGATAGTCTTTGCCGAAGTGCCGCCAGATCAGGCCGAATGAACTGTATGGCTGGCCGTTTTCGCGCAAGGGGTTCGGTTTCTGGTGGTGGTCGAATATCCCGGTGTCAGCATCGTAAGCGCGCCCGACATCATAGATGATCTTGCCTGAATCCGGGGTGATCCATTCGGCGTCACGGCTTCTGACCAGCGTGGCTTCGGGAAAGAGCCGAGACAGGACAACCGTGGACAAGACTTCATCAGCGTGAAAACCGCCGGAATGGGTGACGAGGTGGGTGATTGGCATACGGTGTTCGGATCTTGGTTCTTGGAGCTGCGTAAATTCATCAAATGATAGTCGTCATTTAATGGCGCGTCCTTACCTTAGCCTGCCTCTGATGGCACCAAGAAAAGCCATCTGACACAAAAAGGGCCTGCGGTGACGCTACACTGCAAGCCCTTAGAGTTATTTTTTAGGCTTTTTTCTTAACGTGATGATGCTCTGTCATCAGGCCTTTGTAGATCGCAAAGCACATGACCAGCAGAACCACCGTAAACGGCAGGCCTGTGGAAATGACCATCGACTGCAACGACTGAAGACCACCGGCACTCAGCAGCAGTACGATCGCAACGGCACCTTCAAAGATGCACCAGAACGCACGCTGGGGAACCGGCGCATCGATTTTGCCACCAGCCGTAATCGTGTCGATCACCAGCGAACCGGAGTCCGACGATGTCACGAAGAACACGATGACAAGAACGATGCCGATGAAAGATGTGATGCTTGCCAAGGGCAGGCCATCCAGCATCTTGAACAGCTTCAGTTCAAGGGCCGCATCTTGAGCGACTGTATAGCCGTCTGTGATTACCTGATGCAGGGCTGTGCCGCCAAATACGGCCATCCAAAGTACGCAGACCATCGACGGGATCAGCAGAACGCAGATGACGAATTCACGGACAGTGCGGCCACGGCTAACACGGGCGATAAACATACCAACGAACGGCGACCAGGAAATCCACCACGCCCAGTAGAACGATGTCCAACCCTGCGAGAAGTTCACGTCTTCACGGCCAATCGGGTTTGACAGGGCGGGCAGGTACTGAAGGTAGGCAACCAGGCTGTCCCAGAAGAGCGAGATCAGGAACACAGTCGGCCCAACCAGCAGAACGAAGATCAACAGCAGGAACGCGAGCCCCATATTGATTTCCGACAGGACTTTGACGCCGCCATCAAGGCCACGAAGCACGGAAACAAGCGCGATGGACGTGATGACCGAGATCAGGATCACTTCTGATGTCGAACCTGTCGGAATGCCGAACAGTTCGTTCAGACCCGCGTTTGCCTGCGTTGCGCCAAAGCCAAGCGATGTAGCAAGGCCAAAGAGCGTTGCGAACACGGCAAGAATGTCGATGACGTGACCAACCCAGCCCCATACGGCGTCACCGAAGATCGGGTAGAAGGCCGAACGGATCGTTAGGGGAAGGCCCTTGTTGTAGCTGAACAGGGCCAGCGCCAGCGCAACGACCGCGTAGATCGCCCAAGGGTGCAGGCCCCAGTGGAAGATCGTGGCCGCCATGCCTAGACGAACAGCTTCAGCTTCGTTGCCGGCTGCGGCACCCAGGGGGGCCCAGTCTGTGCGAACGCCGCCTTCAGCCGCTGTTCCGCCCATTGAAGACGAGAAATGGCTCATCGGTTCGGACACGCCATAGAACATCAGGCCGATGCCCATGCCCGCCGCGAACAGCATCGCGAACCAGCCGACATAGTTGTAGTCAGGGCGCGCTTCCACGCCGCCAAGCCGAACATTGCCGAGCGGTGTCACGATCAGCACAAGGCAGAAAATGACAAAGATGTTCGCCGCGCCAAGGAAGAACCAGTCAAAGCCTTTGGTGACTGCACTAAACAGCCACGAGAACAGGTTGCCTGCCTGATCGGGCAGGGCGAGTGTGTAGAAAACGAACGCCACGATTGCCGCGCCCGAGATGGCAAAAACTGGATTGTGGATATCGAACCCAAAAGGTCCGACGCTGCCTTCGACATTGTGCTGGCCGATCTCGTAGTCGGTCTCAATGCGGTGTGCAGCGCCGTCCGGGCTTCGAATGCCGTCGGATGGGTCGCTGGAAGTGTCAGTCATGTAATTCCCCCTGTTCACTTATTGCATTTATTGTCTTCGGAACTTCCACAGATAGTGTTTGGTTCCCTTTGGATAGTGTCGGGTCTGAACGCGACACTGCTACGGTCTCTAGCGACGCTTTTGGATCGATCGTGATGATCCGTCGGCACTAGGACGGAATTTGTAAACGCCATACACGTATCTGTGCTGCAACGCGCGGCGCACACGTTTCTAGGGTTGTGCTGGTTGGCTTAGGCGTCGTGGGTATGTTTGATGTCACCGGCATGAAGAACTGGCGACGCATCAATCTCGTCAGCGTCCAACATGGCCGCGACGCGTTCAAGGCTTGCTACAAGCATGGCCTGTTCCCAATCTTCCAGCGCATCGAATTTTCGTACGAACCGCTGTTGTAATGGATCGGGTGCATCCTTGATTGTTTGCTGTCCAATGTCAGTGATGTGGATGTTGATCTGACGACGGTCTGACGCCGATTTTTCGCGCGTAACCATGCCCACACGCACCAGCTTATCTATCAACGATGTAACCGTCGCCTGACTAACCCGCATGCGGATCGAGATTTCCTTGGCCGTTGCCAGCCCTTTCTCGGCAATGACCTGAAGGACGCGAAACTGAACGGGCGTGATGCCGGTGGCTTGTTTGATCTCACGGTCAAACAGGTCAGTGGCCCGCAAAATGCGGCGCAGGGCAATCAGGCTCGTGTCGATACGGTCCATACAGTCCTCAAAGTGCTTAGGTCTACGAAGTATACATATTTATATTCCGATTTGAAGGAGTACAAATTATTTGTTTATCAAAGCGAAGTGCTTAGCGTTTCTATGGACTTTACTCAGTAAATTAAGGCATTTTGCGCCAAGCTGCTCATATTGTCGCAAATTTTACTTAGCTTCTTGAAATTTTTTGAGAGCATGATACTTAGATCGGCGAAGCAAACATGGATGGTGAAGATGGACAGTATTCGCTCAAAGACCCAAAAGGACACACTTCGGCTGCGCACACCCAGTGCCACTGACGGAGCGAAGGTCTGGGACTTGGTGCGGAACTGTAAGCCTCTCGATGAAAACTCGATGTACTGTAACATCATCCAGTGTGACCACTTTGCTGAAACATGCGTGGTTGCCGAACTGAACGGCAAGATGGTCGGGTGGATCTCGGCTTATCTGGTGCCGTCTGACCCCGACACTTTGTTCGTTTGGCAGGTCGCCGTAGCCCCCGAGGCGCGCGGCCACGGCGTGGGCGTCCGTATGTTGAAAGACATTCTGGATCGCGATGTCACAAGCGACGTTGAACGGCTTCACACCACCATTACCGATGACAACGACGCGTCTTGGGCGTTGTTCCGGAAATTCAGCCGCATCAGCGGTGGCGACCTGACAAGCAAGTCGCATTACACCAAAGACCAGCACTTCCAAGATTGCCACAGCTCGGAAAACCTCGTGATCATCGAGTTGCCCGAAGCACTGGCACGCGCTGCCTGATCGCGCGCACTCTCCAACCCTTTCCATAGCAAGAAAAGAGGCCGTAATGACTACGAGCACCTCCACCATGCCTATTTTTAAACGCCGTGAATCTGATGCCCGCAGCTACTGCCGTGGTTTCGATACGGTTTTCACCTCGGCGAGGAACGCCGAAATGACAGACGCGCAGGGGCGCACCTACATTGATTTTCTCGCCGGTTGTTCTTCGCTGAACTACGGACATAACGATCCGGACATGAAGGCCGCGCTGGTTGACTACATCATGGATGATGGCGTCGCCCATGGTCTGGACATGCACACCGGCGCCAAGGGTGCGTTCATCGAGACGTTCGAAACCCACATCCTGAAGCCGCGTTCCATGGATCATAAGCTGATGTTCGTTGGTCCGACGGGTGCCAACGCGGTCGAGGCCGCCATCAAGATCGCGCGTAAATCCACGGGTCGCACGAACGTCATCGCGTTCACCAACGGTTTCCACGGTGTGACGCAGGGCGCGCTGGCGGCAACTGGCAACAGCTATCACCGCGGTGGTGCTGGCGCGCCGCTGTCTGGCGTTACACGTCTTCCTTACGACGGGTACATGGGCAAGGACGTCGACACAGCTGATCTGCTCGAGCAGATGCTGCTGGACGCGTCCTCAGGCCTTGATGCCCCGGCTGCGATCCTTCTGGAAACTGTGCAGGGCGAGGGCGGTCTGAACGCCGCAAGCGGCCCTTGGGTTCGTCGTATTGCCGAACTGGCGAAAAAGCATGGTGCGCTGCTGATCATTGACGACATTCAGGCGGGCTGTGGCCGGACGGGTTCGTTCTTTTCCTTCGACGATATGGACGTCCAGCCTGACATCGTGACGATGGCGAAATCTTTGTCGGGCTTTGGTCTGCCTATGGGCTTGGTTCTGGTGCGTGCCGATCACGACGTGATGGGCCCTGCGGAACACAACGGTACGTTTCGTGGCAACAACCATGCATTCGTCACGGCGCGCGTTGCCATTGAAAAATTCTGGTCAAACGACACGCTGAAGACCGACATCAAGCGCCGCGCCAAACTGATCGAAGACGGACTGAAAACAATCGCCGACATGGTGCCGGGTGCCTATCTGAAAGGCCGTGGCATGATGCGTGGTGTCGACGTCGGATCGGGTGATCTGGCGGGCGCAATTTGCGCCGAAGCCTTTGAAAATGGCTTGATCGTCGAAACATCTGGCCCCAACGATGAAGTTGTCAAAATCCTCGCGCCTCTGACAATTGAGGATGGCACGCTGGCGAAAGGCTTGGATATTCTGATCCAAGCGGCAGCAGCCAAGACCGAAACAACAAAGATTGCAGCGGAGTAACACCATGATTGTACGTGACTTTAATGAAATCATGACCTCGGATCAGGATCGCGTTGTCTCGGACGCGAAATGGACGAGCGTGCGCATGCTGCTAGCCAATGACGGCATGGGTTTTTCGTTTCACATCACCACGCTTGAGGCCGGTTCCGAACACACGTTCGAATACAAAAACCATTTCGAAAGCGTCTACTGCATGAAGGGAAAGGGCTCGATTACCGATCTGGGCACCGGCGAAACACATGCGATCAAACCGGGCGTGATGTATGCGCTGGATCAGCATGACCGCCACGTTCTGCGGTCCGAAGAAGAGCTGGTCATGGCCTGCTGCTTTAACCCGCCGGTCACTGGCACCGAGGTGCACCGCGAAGACGGGTCCTATGCTGCGCCCGAGGACGCAAACGCCTGATATGACCCATACAGTTGAGAAAATCGGCGGGACATCCATGTCCCGCCTCGATGAACTGCGCGATACGCTGTTCTTGCGGAACGGGAAGGCCGACTATGGCCGCGTGTTTGTGGTGTCTGCCTTTGGCGGCATCACCAACCTTCTGCTAGAGCACAAAAAATCAGGCGATGCCGGCGTCTATGCGGCTTTTGCCAATGCAGATGACGATCACGGCTGGCACGAGGCACTGACCCGCACCGCGCAGGCGATGATTGAGGCCCACACGGCGGTTCTGGATCATTCCGCGGACATCGCACAGGCGACCACGTTTGTGCAGGATCGCATCGAAGGCGCGCGCAACTGCCTGATCGATTTGCAGCGTCTTTGTTCTTACGGGCACTTCCAATTGACAGCACATCTGATGCAGGTGCGCGAATTGCTGTCCGGCTTGGGCGAAGCGCATTCAGCTTATGTCGCGGCACTTATGCTACAACGGGCTGGTGTGAACGCGCGCTGTGTCGACCTGTCCGGTTGGCGCGACGAAGGCGACGTGACGCTTGAAACCCGCATTGCGAATGCGATGGACGGCATTGATCTGGCATCCGAGATGCCCATTGTGACGGGCTATGCCCAGTGCAGCGAAGGTTTGATGCGCGGCTATGATCGGGGCTATTCCGAAGTGACGTTTTCGCAGCTCGCCGCGCAAACAGGCGCGCGCGAGGCGATCATTCACAAAGAATTCCATCTGTCATCGGCCGATCCCAACGTGGTCGGGCAGGATGCGGTGCGTAAACTGGGTCACACGAACTACGACGTCGCGGACCAGATGGCGAACCTCGGGATGGAGGCGATCCACCCGTCTGCGGCCAAAACGCTGCGTCGGGCAGGGGTGCCACTGCGTGTCGCCAATGCGTTCGAACCGGACGATCCGGGCACGGTCATTGATGAAGCGCCGGCAGATAAGCCTGCAGTCGAAATGGTCACTGGTTTGGACATCATCGCCTTTGAGGTGTTCGAACAGGACATGGTTGGTGTCAAAGGCTATGACGCGGCCATTCTGGATGCGTTGACGCGGCACAACGTGCGGATCGTGGCCAAAGTGTCCAACGCCAACACCATCACGCACTATGTGGATGGGTCGCTTAAATCCATGCGGCGGGTCGAGGCCGATCTGGCTGCGAAGTACCCGCAGGCCGAAATCGTTGCGCGGAAGCTGGCCCTGGTTTCGGTCATTGGTCGTGACCTGAACGGGTTGAACGTGCTGTCGCGCGGGCTGGTTGCTTTGGCTGAGGCGGGGCTTGATCCCACCGGCGCCGCACATGGGCCACGGAACGTCGATACGCAATTCATTGTCGAACGCGACGTGCGTGACCAAGCCATTCAGGCGCTTCACGGAACCTTCTTTGAAGCCGAAAGCAGCGATCCGATTTCGCTGGCCGCATAAACAATCAGAGGGCGCACCGACAACGGCGCGCCCTTTTTTACATTCAGGTGGCGTTCTTGAACTCTAGGGCGTCCAGCGTTTCGGACAGCTTTGCGAAATCCCAACCGTCTTGCACGGCTTCGATCAGATACTCGGCCTGCGTTTTAGGGGCCAAGCCGCCAATTGGTGGGTTGCGGTCCAGATTTGTCGGGAAGGGATAGCCCTCGGCTGTGGCTGCGATCACGTTGGCAATGTTCAACATGTCCGCACCTTGCTGCAAGGCGGGAAAGACGGCCTTGGACATCGCGGTTCTGTTAACGCTTTCCATCGCTCGTCCGAATGCGGAAGACACCTGCAGCAAGTTCACAAGGCGTTTGACATCGGTCGTCTTGTTGTGCCCCGCGCCGTGCATCACTGCAGGGTTGAAGAACACCGCATCGCCTTTTTCAAGCGGAAGCTGCACGTGGTTTTCTGCGAAGTACGCTTGATATTCTGGGCGGTTAAAAGCCAGATATCCTTCGAAAAATTGCTGGGAGAACGGCAGCAATAGGGTCGGGCCAGTTTCAACCGGCATGTCACAGTGCGCCACCGCACCTTGCAGAGTCAAAAGGGGCGACACACCATGAATGTGTGACGGGTACTGTGCCATTCGCGCCTCTGGCATAAAGCCTAGGTGGTAGTCGCGGTGCGGTTTCTGCGCAGCGCCACCGGGGTTCACTCGGTTGACTTGCGCCGTCATCTGATAGGCGGGCCCCAACCATGCCTCGGACGCCATCGCCAGCGTGTGACTGCTGTAATAGGCCGCAAAATTGGCGGGGTCTGTCAGGCAATGTTTTTCCAGTGAATTCCAAATGCGGTCGTTGGCGCCTGGCTTGGCGAAATGGTCGCCGCCGCCTTGGTTTTCGGTCTTTTCACGTTCGATGATCCGATCGAACACCTCGGAGGCCTCATCAATCACCGCGTGATCGGGCAGGGCCTGCTTTACCACGATAATGCCCGCGCCGTCGGAAAACACCTGCGCCCATTCCGCCATCAGCGCCTTGCGGGCCTCGGGGTTGTTTGCAGCGGCATCCACCTTTGTGCCCTCGTAGACGGGCACGTTTTCAACAACCATCGCCGCGTTCGGGACGCTGCTGGGCTGCGTGCGTTGCGACACAAGCGTTTTGAAATGCTCGAAATCTCCGCTGTCTTGGGTGATCCAAACGGGTCTGGACGGTCTTTCCTGAAGTGTCATGGCTGTATCCTCCTCGTCGCCAAGGATGCGTGCGTCTACTTGGTAAAAGTAGTTGTAAATCACCTCAAAAAGACCTCAAATCCGGTATGACTCAGAAATTCACGATCAAGGAAATTGCCTTTCAGGCGGGACTGAGCGCTGCGACCGTCGATAGGGCGCTGCATGCGCGGTCGCATGTTCGCCAGATCACCAAGGATCGTGTCGCCGCCGCGATTGAAGAACTGGAACGGCAATATGCAGCCAGCCGGATCGAAGGGCGCCGGTTTACCATCGATGTTTTCATCCAGTCGCCACGGCGCTTTTTCTCGGCCGTGCGTTGGGCGTTTGAGGCAGAGCTGCCACTGGTCAAGCCCGCCTCGATCCGCGCGCGGTTCCATCTGTTTGAACGAATTGATGACAGGGATATCGTCGCAAAGCTGAAAGCCATCGCTCGGCGGGGCAGTCATGGGATCGTTCTGAAATGTCCTGCGACCCCAAGGATCGAAGCCTGCCTGTCCCAAATCGCAGAGCGGGGGATACCTGTTGTTACCTATGTAACCGACGTCGCCGATCCGCTGCGGTTGGCCTATGTGGGCATGGAAAACCGCAAGGCTGGGGCGACTGCGGGCTATCTGATGCAGCGCATGAGACAGCGCAATGGCGGTATTCTGATCACGCTTTCCAGCCAGTTGTTTTTGGGGGAAGAGCACCGGCGAGTTGGTTTTGCTAACCACATGGCGCGTCATCTGCCTGACACGCCGATCATAACGGTGTCGGAAGGCTTGGGGATGAATACGACGACCAAGGCGAGCGTTCTGTCAGCTTTGGCGCAGACCCCCGATATCACATGCGTTTATTCGATTGGCGGCGGCAACCGCGCCGTGCTTGAGGCCTTTTCCGAAGCCGGGCGCGACATCGATGTGTTTGCCGCGCATGACTTGGATGACACCAACCGGCGTCTTCTGGATGAGGGGCGGCTAAGCTTTGTTCTGCACCATGATTTTCGACAGGATGCACGGCGGGTCGCATTGCATTTGTTAAAACATCACAGGTTGTTACCAGCTGATGTTTCGATAGAAGAGACCGAAATCAGTATCGCCTGTCCGCTGCTTTAGGCACTTGCCGCCAGCGCACGGGGCAGTCTGGCCAGCATATCCAGACAAAGATCCAGCTGTTCAAGGCTGACAAATTCATCTGCCTTGTGCGCTTGTTCGATCGAGCCGGGCCCGCAAACAACCACATCCATCCCCAGTCCCTGAAACAGTCCTGCTTCTGTGCCAAAGGGGACCAGATCAGACCCGTTGGCACCGGTCAAAGTGCTTACCAGATCGCGTGCTTCGTTGTTTTTCATCGGTTCCAATCCGGGGGTTTCCCCGATGATTTCCAGATGAATATCCGCTTTGCTCGATACAGAATGCATTCGGTCGATCAGGGCATTCTGACAGGCGGCCATTTCGTCTTTGACATAGTTCAGGTCGGCCATGTTGACGGGCCGCGTTTCCCATTCAAGCGTTGCCTTGGATGCAATCACATTATGGGCGCTGCCACCATGTAGGGCCCCGACATTGATCGTGCTCCATGGCGGGACAAACTGCGATCCTTCCGGTGCACGGGCCTCAAGTTCTTTGCGAACTTCCAAAAGGCGCGTCACATATTGCGTGGCGTATTCGACTGCATTGACCTCGATCTCGGGGCGCGATCCGTGGCCGTCGGTTCCTGAGAACGTAACGGTGTATTCACAGCAGCCTTTGTGCCCCTCAATGATCCGCATCGACGTGGGTTCGCCCACAATCGCCAAGCGGGGGCGCAGGTCACGTTCCCGCATTTCCTGCACCAAGGTATGTGCGCCCAGACAGCCGACTTCTTCGTCGTGGGTAAAGGCGAAATGGATTGGCTGGTATTGCGACGCGTCCTTCAACACATCCAGCGACGCCATACAGGCGGCAATGAACCCCTTCATGTCACAGGTGCCGCGCCCGTAAAGACGGTCATCCTTTTCAACCATTTTGAACGGGTCACTGGACCAAGCCTGATCCTCGACAGGCACCACGTCGGTGTGACCGGACAAAAGCAGCCCGCCTTGGCGGCTTTCGCCCAAAGTCGCAAAAATATTCGCCTTTCCACCCTCAGGCGAGGTCATCACATCCACGGTCGCACCGGATTCGGTCAAAAGGCCGGCAAGGTAGTGGATCATTTCAAAGTTGCTGTCCGTCGAGACGGTTTCAAAGGCGATCAGCCTTTCAAGAATCTCTTTGCAGTGGTCCAGACGGGCAGGGGTCATGGCTTAGTCCTTGATGAACAGCTGGCGCGGAATGTTGCACAGGGGCTCGGCTGGGCCGTCTTCGCGGATCACGATGGTTTCGGTGGTCTCCAGCCCCCAGTCATCCATCCACAAGCCTGGCATGAAATGGAACGTCATGCCCGGTTCTAGCACGGTTTCATCGGAGGCGCGAAGGCTGACAGTATGTTCACCCCAATCGGGAGGATAGCTGAGACCCACGGCATAACCGCAGCGGTTGGGACGTTCGATACCGACTTTGTGCAGTTCGGCATCGAGTGCGCGCGCAATGTCACAGGCACGGTTGCCTGCACGGGCCACTTCGATGCCCGCATTCAGCCCCTCGGTCAGCGCTTTGGATGCATCGCTGAAATGGGTCGGCGGTTTTCCGAAGAAAATCGTCCGGCAAAGGGGTGCGTGATAGCGGCGGTAACAGCCGGATTGTTCAATAAACGTTGCCTCGCCAGATTTCAGTGCCTCACCATTCCATGTCAGGTGCGGGGCCGAGGCATCTTCGCCCGAGGGCAGCAAGGGCACAATCGCGGGGTAGTCGCCCCAACTGTCCGCTTCACCCTGCACAGAGGTTTTGAACAATTCACCGACCAGATCATGTTTGCGCATTCCTGGCTCTGCCAGTTCGATGGCCCGTTCGATCACCAGTTCCGAAATCCGAGCGGCGCGGCGCATAAAGCCGATTTCGGCATCCGATTTGATCAGGCGTTGCCAGTTCACAAGGGTTGATGCGTCGATGAAGGTCGCTTCGGGAAGAGTATCTGCCAGCACGGCAAATGCCTTGGCGGTAAAGAAATACGTCTCCATCTCGATACCGATGCGCTTGTCGCCATAGCCCATAATACGCAGATGGCTGGCAAGGTCTTCCATCGGATGGATGTCGGTCGCTTGGATATAGCGGTCGGCGTAGTAGATGATTTGTTCGTCTTCCATCCAGACAGTGCGTCTCGCGCCATTCGCATCCTGCATCCGGCCCCACCAAATTGGCGGTCCATCATGTGTCAGGATTACGCCCTGATGGACGTAAAACGACCAACCGTCATAGCCGGTCAGCCAATTCTGGTTGGACGGGTTGGTGACAAAAAGAACTTCGATTCCAGCCTCGACCATCGCTTTGCGGGTCAGGGCGATGCGTCGATCGTATTCGGCTTGTTCGAAGGGGGCGTTCTGGATGGGCATGGATGGGTCTTTCCTTGCGGTGTCAGGCAGGCGCCGTCGCGCTGTGCAATCGAAACTCTGCCAATGGATAAAAATCAAGTTCCTTTTCAAAGAGTTCGCAGCTTTCGACCTGTATTTGCGCCGTTGCGTAATTTTCCATGGCGCATTTGCATGCTGGACAAGTGCCTAAAATCGCGGCAAAAGTAGAAGAAATATGAATGATCATTCATAAATGGTGAGCAATGATAAAAAGCCAGATTTCTCCGCGTTCAGAAGACTTTGCGCAGAATCGCGCGGCCATGCAGGCGCAGATGGATGTGGTGCAGCATGCAGCGGAACACGCTTTACAGGGTGGCAATGAACGTTCGAAAGAGCGTCATCTCTCCCGTGGGAAAATGCTGCCACGTGATCGAGTGCAGGCTCTCTTGGATCCAGGCTCTCCGTTCTTGGAAGTCGGTCTATTTGCAGCGCACGGTCTATATGGTGGAGACATTCCCGCAAGCGGCGCGATTGCCGGCGTGGGGCGTGTCGCGGGTCGTGATGTCATGGTTCTGGCCAATGACGCGACGGTCAAGGGCGGCACCTACTATCCGATGACGGTCAAAAAACATCTCCGCGCGCAAGAAATCGCGGCTGAAAACCACCTGCCCTGCATCTATCTGGTGGATTCCGGTGGCGCGAACCTTCCCAATCAGGATGAGGTCTTTCCGGATCGCGACCATTTTGGCCGCATCTTCTTTAACCAGGCGAACATGAGCGCGCGCGGCATCCCGCAGATAGCTGTAGTGATGGGCTCGTGCACGGCCGGCGGCGCTTATGTGCCTGCCATGAGCGACGAGACGATCATTGTGCGCGGGCAGGGAACGATCTTCCTTGCCGGTCCGCCACTTGTCAAAGCGGCAACAGGCGAGACGGTCACCGCAGAAGAATTGGGCGGCGGCGAATTGCATGCGCGCACATCAGGTGTCGCCGACCATCTGGCCGAAGACGACGCCCATGCTCTTCAAATCGCGCGGCGCATTGTGTCGAATCTGGGTACCCAGCCCAAGGCCACGATCACTCGCACCACGCCCGAAGCACCAGCGTATGATCCGGCCGAGATCATGGGCATCGTGCCTGCCGATCCGAAGAAACCCTATGACATCCGCGAGATCATCGCGCGAACCGTGGATGGATCGCGCTTTGATGAGTTCAAATCGCAGTTCGGCGAAACGCTGGTTTGTGGCTTTGCGCATGTCCATGGCATCCCCGTGGGGATCATCGCCAACAATGGTGTTCTCTTTTCGGAAAGCGCCGTCAAAGGGGCGCACTTTGTTGAACTGTGCAGCCAGCGCGGTATTCCCTTGGTCTTCCTGCAGAATATTACCGGTTTCATGGTGGGCAAAGCGGCCGAAGCGGGTGGCATTGCCCGTCATGGCGCAAAGTTGGTGACTGCTGTATCGACGACATCGGTTCCCAAAATCACGATGCTGGTCGGCGGTTCCTACGGCGCGGGCAATTACGGAATGGCGGGGCGGGCCTACTCGCCGCGGTTCCTGTGGACGTGGCCCAACAGCCGGATTTCCGTGATGGGAGGCGAACAGGCCGCCAAGACGTTGGCGCAGGTCAAACGGTCCGCGATGGAAAAACGCGGCGAGGTCTGGAGCGACGAGGACGAAGCTGCCTTCCGCAAACCCACGGAAGAGATGTTCGAAGAACAAAGTCACCCGCTCTATGCTTCGGCGCGTCTGTGGGATGATGGCATTATCGACCCCACCAAAACCCGCGATGTCCTTGGGTTGTCGCTGTCCACAACGCTGAACGCGCCGATCGAAGAAACGCGCTTTGGCCTGTTCCGGATGTGATGGGGATGAGCATGATCAAGAAAATCCTGATTGCAAACCGAGGCGAGATTGCCTGCCGCGTCATCCGCACCGCGCGTGAATTGGGCATCGAAACGGTTGCTGTTTATTCCGATGCTGACCTTAACGCGATGCATGTGGAACTGGCTGATCAAGCGGTACACATCGGTGCCGCACCTGTTGGCGAAAGCTACCTTCTTGGCGATCGGATCATCGACGCAGCCAAGCGCACTGGCGCAGACGCGATTCATCCGGGTTACGGCTTTCTGTCTGAGAACCCTGACTTTGTTGACGCCGTCGCAAAAGCGGGTCTGATCTTTATCGGCCCATCCGCCGACGCGATCCGTGCGATGGGTTTAAAAGACAAAGCTAAGGCCTTGATGGAAAAGGCAGGTGTGCCTGTCGTGCCCGGCTATCACGGCGACAATCAGGATGCCAATTTTCTAGCAAAACAAGCTAATGAGATCGGCTATCCGGTCCTGATCAAAGCGCGCGCAGGTGGCGGTGGCAAGGGCATGCGTCTGGTCGAAAAGCCAGCTGATTTTGCAAATGCCTTGGCCTCGGCCCAGCGTGAGGCTCAGTCCAGTTTCGGTGATCCCGCCTGCTTGATCGAAAAGTTCATCCAGAACCCGCGTCACATCGAAATGCAGGTGATGGGCGATGCGCATGGCAACGTCATTCATCTGTTCGAGCGCGATTGTTCCATGCAGCGCCGCCATCAGAAGGTGATCGAAGAGGCCCCCGCGCCAGATATGCCCGAAGATGTCCGTCAGGCCATGGGCGCCGCGGCGGTCGCAGCCGCTAAGGCCGTGAATTATCAGGGCGCAGGTACGGTTGAATTCATCGTTGACGGCTCTGGTCCGCTGCGGCCCGATGGCTTCTGGTTCATGGAAATGAACACACGCCTTCAGGTCGAACATCCCGTGACCGAAGAAATCACAGGCTTTGATCTGGTGGCGATGCAGATTGCCGTTGCCGAAGGGCAGGCCCTGCCTGTGACGCAAGATCAGATCACCGCGACAGGCCACGCGTTCGAAGTGCGCCTTTATGCCGAAGACCCGTCAAACGGCTTCCTTCCGGCAACTGGCACGCTGGACATTCTGGTTTTTCCTACTGCCGACAACGGTGTGCGGGTCGATACGGGCGTGCGGCAGGGCGATGTGATTTCGCCCCATTACGATCCCATGATTGCCAAGCTGATCGTAACAGGCCCGAACCGCAACGCGGCATTGCTGAAGATGTCGAAGGCTTTAGAGGAACTGGTCGTCCACGGTTGCGTGACGAACCGCGCGTTTCTGTCGGCCTTGGTCATTGATGCGGATTTCGCCGCTGGTCGCGTCGATACGGGGCTGATCGACCGCAAAGGCGCAGACCTGACCGCACGACCCGATCCGACAGCGCAAACTCTGGCGCTGGCCGCGCTTGCCGCGGTGCGACCTGCTGATGCGGAAGATCCCTTTGCTAACTTCCGTCTATGGGGTGCTGCGCGTCAGGTGGTGACATTTGAAGGCGATCCGAACATTTCGATCTTTGTCGAAACCATTGCCTCAGAAACCAACGTGACCACGCCTCTGGGCGAGGTGACGTTTTCAGCCGTATTGCGAAATGGGCCAGAGCTTTGGGTCGAGGAAAACGGCGTGAAATCGCGGGCCATCGTCCACAAAACTGGCCATGGTGTGCTTGTCCAAACCGCAGGGCACGACCGTTTCTTCAAGTTCTTCGATCCGTCCGCATCCGCGTCTTCTGGCAAGGCGGGGGCTTTGACAGCGCCGATGCCCGGCAATGTGATCGCAGTCGTTGCCAAGGCGGGCGACAGCGTGTCGGAAGGGGATCGGCTGCTGGTTATGGAAGCCATGAAAATGGAACACGCCATCACCGCAGCCCAAGACGGCGTTATCGCGGAAATGTTGGTGTCCGAAGGCGATCAGGTCGAACAGGGCGCACTATTGGTGCGTATGCAGGAGGACGAATAAGCCATGTCTGATTTCGTCACCCTGTTCGAAATGGCCCCGCGCGACGGCCTGCAAAACGAAAAGGCAATGATAGCCACGGCGGACAAGATCAAACTGGTCGATCTTCTGTCGCAGGCTGGCTTACGCAAAATCGAAACAGCCAGTTTCGTGTCCCCGAAATGGGTGCCGCAAATGGCGGACAGCGCAGACGTCATGGCCGGGATCACGCGGGTTGACGGGGTGCGCTACACGGCGCTGACGCCCAACATGAAGGGGCTTGAGGCCGCCATCGACGCAAAGGCAGATGAGGTTGCGATTTTCGGCTCGGCCTCGGAAGGGTTCAGCCAGAAAAACATCAACTGCTCGATCGCGGAAAGCCTTGAACGCTTTGCGTCAGTGGTTGAGGCGGCTCGAAAGGCCAACATTCCGGTGCGTGGCTATGTGTCTTGCGTAACCGACTGCCCCTATGACGGACGTACACCACCAGAGCAGGTTGCGCGGGTCGCGGCGGATTTGATTGAACTGGGCTGCTATGAGGTCTCGCTTGGCGACACCATCGGGCAGGGCACGAGCGAAACCGTGGATGCGATGTTGCGGGCGGTCACAGAACGCGTGCCAGCTGAAAGGCTGGCGGGACATTTCCACGACACCGCCGGTCGCGCCATCGACAACATCCGTGTCAGCGTTGGCCATGGCCTCCGCGTCTTTGACGCGGCGGTTGGCGGTTTGGGCGGATGTCCCTATGCACCGGGAGCCAAAGGGAATGTCGCGACCGAAGCTGTTTTTGATATGCTGACGGCTGAGGGATTTGAAACGGGTCTGGACCGTGACGCAATGATGGTTGCCGCTGAATTCGCGCGTAGCCTTCGGGGGGACACAGTATGAACCAATTCAACACGTTGAAGGTCGAACTGGGGGCGGATGGTGTCGCCCATCTGATCCTGAACCGTCCCGACCGTAAAAACGCCATTTCGGCCGAAATGATGGATGAACTGGTCGCGTTCGCGGCATTGGCAGCGGACACGCCGGAGATGCGCGTTGTTGTCTTGCAGGGCGCAGAGGGTGTGTTTTGCGCCGGTGGTGATCTGTCGTGGATGATGACGCAGATCAAAGCGGATCGTGCGGGCCGCATGGCCGAGGCGCGTCGTCTGGCCAACATGCTGAAAGCGTTGAACGAAATGCCTGTTCCTTTGATCGGGAGGGTGGAAGGCGTGGCCATGGGCGGCGGCGCAGGTCTGGCCTGTGTTTGCGATATGGCGGTTACGGCCGATGACTGTCGCTTCGGCTTTACCGAAACACGCCTTGGCATCATTCCGGCGACGATTTCGCCCTATGTCCTTGCACGGATCGGGGAGGGGGCCGCGCGTCAGGTCATGATGAATGCCGAGCTTTTCCAAGGCCCCCGTGCGGTCGCACTGGGACTGGTTGCGCGGTCTGTTTCCGCAGACCAGTTGGACATGGCAATCAAAGAAGCCGTCGCACCCTATCTGAAGCTTCCGAAAGAAGCGGTGGGCCGGACTAAACGCCTGATCCGGTCATTGGGGGCGCAAATCGACGCTTCGGTGATCGACGGCACCATCGAACAATTGGCCGACGCTTGGGAAAGCGATTGTGCCGAAAAAGGCATCGCGGCCTTTCTGAATAAAACACCGGCCCTATGGGCCAAGGGCTAGGGACCCGAAAGTAGTAAGTTGAAAGGGTGAGTATTTTTTCAGCAGTGGCTTGAAAACGGGCATTTGTCGTTCAATAAATGAACGCCCATTCGTAATAAGCGGACCAGACGCATATGTTGCAACAGCGCTCGAAAGACACGAAAGAGACGATCCGGCTGAATGCCCTCCGTCTTTTTGCCAAAAGCGGCTATAGCGCTGTGTCCATGCGCGACATTGCGAATGCGGTCGGGATACAGCCCGGAGCAATCTACAACCACTTCCCTAGCAAACAGGACATCCTTGTGGATCTGATGATGACCCACATGGTTGATCTTCTGGCTGCGGCAAATGACGCCATGGAGGGTGTGGAGGGAACAAGGAACCGCTTGGTCGCCTTTGCCCGTTTCCACATCAGCTATCAGCTGGATTTTCCAGATCACGTCTTTATCGCCTACATGGAGTTGCGCAGCCTTGAGGAAACGGGCCGTCAGGACGTTTACGTCAAGCGCGACGAATACGAGGCGATCCTGCGCGAGGTTCTGGAACAAGGTGTCAAGGAAGGCACTTTCAAAGTCGCAAATGCTGCCGTTCAAACACGTGCACTGTTGGCGATGATGACAGGGATCACTGTTTGGTTCCGTGAAGACGGTGAACTGAACAGGGATCAGGTGATTGACTGTTACGTACAGGCTGTATTGCAGAGTGTTGGAATCCAAGAATAAGTCCAGCACCTGCCTCTTGGGAGGAGACCGGATTGTTCCAAGCATCCATGAACTTCGCTTTGGGCGATGAGATTGAGGCGTTGCGTGACGTCGTTCACAAGTTCGCACAAACAGAAATCGCGCCACTCGCGCGACAGATAGATTTAGACAACCAATTCCCCACAGATCTTTGGAAAAAGATGGGGGATCTGGGCTTGCTCGGTATGACCGTCTCTGAAGAAGATGGCGGAACCGGTATGGGCTATCTGGCCCATTGTGTTGCGGTTGAAGAAGTCAGCCGAGCGTCTGCTTCTGTTGGGCTGTCTTATGGCGCGCATTCCAATCTTTGTGTGAACCAGCTTCGGCGGAATGGTACTGACGAACAAAAAGAAAAGTATCTGCCGGGCTTGATCAGTGGCGACAACGTCGGTGCACTTGCCATGAGCGAACCGGGCGCGGGCTCTGATGTTGTGTCGATGCGTCTGCGGGCGGAAAAACGGAACGACCGTTTCATTCTGAACGGTAACAAGATGTGGATCACCAACGGTCCCGATGCCGACACGCTGATCGTTTATGCCAAAACCGATCCGGACGCCGGCCCGAAGGGCATCACAGCTTTCCTGATCGAAAGGGGAATGGCAGGTTTCTCGACCGGTCAAAAGCTGGACAAGCTGGGTATGCGCGGGTCGAACACGGCCGAACTGATCTTTGAAGACTGCGAAGTGCCGTTTGAAAATGTCCTCGGGCAAGAGGGCCAGGGCGTTCGTATTCTGATGAGCGGTCTGGACTATGAGCGCGTCGTGCTGGCGGCGGGCCCCTTGGGGATCATGGCGGCCTGTCTGGATGTGGTGGTGCCTTACGTGCATGATCGCGAACAGTTCGGAAAACCCATCGGGACTTTCCAGCTGATGCAGGGCAAACTGGCGGACATGTATGTCACGCTAAACGCCTGCCGGTCGTACGTCTATGCCGTTGCTGCTGCCTGTGACCGTGGCGAAACCACCCGTAAAGATGCTGCGGGTTGCATCCTGTATGCTGCGGAAAAAGCAACTCAGGTCGCGCTGGAAGCGATCCAGACACTGGGTGGCAACGGCTATATCAACGACTTCCCCACGGGGCGTCTTCTGCGCGATGCCAAGCTGTATGAGATCGGCGCGGGCACGTCCGAAATCCGCCGCATGCTGATTGGTCGCGAATTGTTCGAAGAGACCAAATAGTAAGTGCAGTTCCAATCTGGCCTTTCCGGCGTGCCTTGTGCTAGCCACGAGGCGCGCGGAAACGGCTAGTTTGAGGAGTGTGCCATGTCCCAGCCCAAAGTTCTGATCGCCGGTGGCGGTATCGCGGGTATGAGCATGGCTTTGACGCTGCATCAAATCGGCGTCCCTTGCGTTGTTCTGGAAACGGTGAGCGAACTGAAGCCATTGGGCGTTGGTATCAACGTACAACCGAACGCAGTGCGCGAGTTGTTCGATCTGGGCATTGGCGCAGAAAAGCTGGACCAGATCGGCGTGAAATGCCGTGAATGGGCGTTGGTCGGGCTAAAGGGCAACCCTGTTTACTCTGAACCGCGCGGACTGGAAGCGGGCTATAACTGGCCACAGTATTCGGTGCATCGCGGCAAGTTGCAGATGTTGCTGTACCAAGAAGTGCTGGATCGTCTTGGCCCGGATGCGGTCCGTTTGGGCGTGCGCGTGACCGGATACACCAACAATGACGACGATACGGTGACGGTTGAAACCGTCGCCGCTGACGGCACAACGGCGCAAGAAACGGCCAGCATGCTGATCGCCGCCGATGGTATCCATTCCGCAGTTCGCGCGCAGATGTACCCTGACCAGCCCCCGATCCACTGGGGCGGCGCGATCATGTGGCGTGGCACCAGCCCTGCAGCCCCAATTCGCACAGGTGCGTCCTTCGTTGGTCTGGGGCGTGCACGCCACCGGATCGTGTTCTACCCGATCTCACCTGCCGATCCCGAAACCGGCCTGTCCGAGGTCAACTGGATCGCGGAAGTGACCGTCGACAATTCCGAAGGCTGGAAGGGTGGCGACTGGAACAAAAAGGTCGAGATCGAAGATTTCATCCATCATTTTGATGGTTGGGAATACGACTGGATCAACGTGCCCGAATTCCTGTCCAAAGCAGGCACTGTCTACGAATACCCGATGATCGACCGCGATCCTGTGCCCAGCTGGGCCGATGGCCGCGTGGTTCTGATCGGTGACGCCGCACACCCGATGTATCCCACAGGATCGAACGGCGCGAGCCAGGCCATCGTTGACGCGCGCAATCTGGGCGCATCGCTGATCGCGCACGGGCTGAACGAAACCGCCTTCGACGATTTTGACGCGCGTTTCTGCGAAGACGTGTCCCAAGTCGTGCTGCGCAACCGCGGGGCAGGGCCGTTCGGCCTGTTGAACCTGATCGACGAACGCTGTGGTGGCGAATTCGATGACATCAACGATGTCGTGCCCGAGGACGAGCGTCGTGAATTCATGGCCCGCTACAAGGCTGCTGCCGGGTTCGCCATTGAAACGCTGAACGCCTCACCGCGCACAATTGCCGAGGGCGCCAAGGTCGCCTTCTAAGCGACCAAATCAGGGGCTTTCAGCCCTACGCCACGTCGCATCAGTCACATTCCGCGCTTTTCCACCCCTGTGACGCTTTAGGGGCTGGCCTTTTGTGCGTTAGGGGGCTACGCGACGCCCGACACACTGAAAAGGCTTATTCCCATGGATCTTCGCAACGTTGCGATCATTGCCCACGTGGACCACGGCAAGACAACGCTGGTGGATGAACTCTTGAAACAATCCGGCGCGTTCCGGGAAAACCAGGCCGTTGCTGAACGCGCCATGGACTCGAACGATCTGGAACGTGAACGCGGCATCACCATTCTGGCCAAGGCGACTTCGGTCGAATGGAAAGGCACGCGCATCAACATCGTCGATACCCCCGGCCACGCTGACTTTGGTGGCGAGGTTGAACGCATCCTGTCCATGGTGGACGGCGTTGTGCTGCTGGTTGACGCCGCCGAGGGCCCGATGCCTCAGACCAAATTCGTGACCTCCAAGGCGCTGTCCTTGGGCCTGCGTCCGATTGTTGTTCTGAACAAGGTCGACAAACCTGATGCGGAACCCGACCGTGCGCTGGACGAATGTTTTGACCTGTTCGCAAGCCTCGGTGCCGATGAAGACCAGCTGGACTTCCCGCATCTGTATGCTTCCGGTCGTTCCGGCTGGGCCGATGCCGAACTGGACGGTCCGCGCAAGGATCTTGCGGCGCTGTTTAACCTGATCGTCAACCACGTGCCGCGTCCGCGTCAGGTGTCCCGTCAGGGCGAAGATTTCCGCATGCTGGCGACCACTCTGGGCTCTGACCCGTTCGTGGGCCGCATCCTGACTGGTCGCGTTGAGTCCGGCACGCTGAAGGTTGGTGCAACCGTTCAGGCTCTGTCCCGTATCGGCCAAAAAATCGAACAGTTCCGCGTGACCAAAATCCGCGCGTTCCGTGGTCTTGCCCAGCAGGACATCGAAGAGGCACAGGCAGGCGACATCGTTTCGCTGGCCGGTATGTCCAAATCGACCGTGTCCGACACGATCTGTGCGTTGGCCGTTGACGAGCCGCTGGAAGCACAGCCCATCGATCCGCCGACAATCACAGTGACCTTTGGCATCAACGACAGCCCGCTGGCTGGCCGCGAAGGCAAAAAGGTTCAAAGCCGCGTCATCCGTGAACGTCTGATGAAAGAGGCGGAATCGAACGTCGCGATCAAGATCGAAGATACGCCGGGCGGCGAAGCATTTGAGGTGTCCGGTCGTGGCGAACTTCAGATGGGTGTTCTGATCGAAAACATGCGTCGTGAAGGGTTCGAACTGTCGATCTCGCGTCCGCAGGTTATCATGCGCGAAGACGAAAACGGTCAGCGTATCGAGCCGATCGAAGAAGTTACCATCGACGTGGACGACGAATACTCGGGCGCGGTTATCGAAAAGATCACCGGTGCGCGTAAGGGCGAACTGGCCGAGATGAAACAGGCCGGTGCGGGTAAGACACGTATCGTTGCTCACGTTCCGTCCCGTGGTCTGATCGGCTATCACGGCGAATTCCTGACCGACACGCGCGGCACAGGCGTTCTGAACCGCGTGTTCCACGGTTGGGCACCGCACAAAGGCCCGATCCCGGGCCGTCGCGCTGGTGTTCTGATCTCGATGGAAGACGGTGAGGCCGTGGCCTATGCGCTGTGGAACCTTGAAGAGCGTGGCCGCATGTTCGTGGGCCCGCAGGCCAAGGTCTATCAGGGTATGATCATCGGTGAACATTCCCGCGACAACGACCTCGAGGTGAACCCGCTGAAGGGTAAGAAGCTGACCAACGTTCGTGCCTCCGGCACCGACGATGCGGTTCGTTTGACACCACACATCAACTTCAGCCTTGAAGAGGCGATTGCGTACATCAACGATGATGAACTGGTCGAAGTTACTCCGTCGTCGATCCGTCTGCGCAAACGCTATCTGGATCCGCATGAGCGTAAGCGGATGGCGAAACAAGCCTAATAACAAAAGAAAAACCCTCCCCCAGAACGGGGGAGGGTTTTTTTAATTTAGCCGACTATTTCTCGATCAGTCGGTAATTTCGACGACGATCAGATCCCGTTCAGACGCGTTGCGCGCATGGCTCAGCGCCTCTTGGTAGCCGTCCGAATGGTAGCAATCGATGGCTGCCTGTTTCGACGGGAACTGTGCAACCACATGGCGTTCGCGCTGTGCGCCTTCCAGAATGTGGTAGTCACCGCCACGGGCCAGAAAATGACCACCGTGTTCAGCAATCACTGGGCCTGCCAGTTTGGCGTATTTGCCGTAGGATTCGGCGTCGGTTACGTGCACGTGGGCAATCCAGAGTGCCGGCATTTATAGTCCCTCCACAATAATGATGTCGCGTTCGCTAGATCGCAGCGCGATTGGTAGAATGGCTTGATAAGCGTCCGAGTTGTACCAGGCTTCGGCCTGTTCCAATGTCGGGAACTCGACAATCACGTGCCGTTCCGGCGCGCTGCCTTCGACAATTTTCTGCCGACCTGCTTTGACCAAAAATTTGCCGCCCGCAGCCTCGGCCAAGGCAACTGTTTGGGCGGCATATTCTTTGTAATCGTCCGGATCGGTCACGGTGATCCGGGCGATGATGTAGGCGGGCATCAGCCCGCCACCACGGCCTCGGCAGCTTTGATCGCAGCCTCGGCGTTGTCCGTGCTTGCACCGCCACCCTGCGCCATATCAGGACGGCCACCGCCGCCTTTGCCACCGAGTTCCGGAACCGCTGCACGCACCAGATCGACCGCAGACAGTTTGTCTTTCAGGTCGTCGGTCACGCCCGCCGCAACAGCCGCTTTGCCGCCTGTATCAGCAATCAACAGAACCGCACCGCTGACCAGACGTGCTTTATGCTCGTCGATCAGCGGGGGCAGGTCTTTGCCGGAAACGCCCGACAGAACCTGTGCGTGGAACTTCACGCCGTTGATCTCTTTCGCCTCAGCAGGGGCCTGACCGCTGCCACCGGACATTGCGAGTTCACGACGCAACTGGGCCACTTCGTTGTTCAGCGCTTTGCGTTCGTCCATTAGCGCTTTGACCCGCGCGGGCAGGTCAGCAGCCGTGGCTTTCAACTCGCCCGCCAGTTCTGAAACGATCCGGTCCTGACCGCGCAGGTAATCCATCGCGGCCTCACCTGTCAGCGCTTCGATCCGGCGAACGCCGGCAGAAGACGCGCTGTCGCCCAGTGTCACGAACAGACCGATCTCACCGGTGCGTGCCACGTGCGTACCACCGCAGAGTTCGAGCGAATACGTGTCGCGGTTTGAACCTTTGCCCGAGGACGCGTCGGTGCCCATGGACACAACACGCACCTCATCGCCGTACTTTTCACCAAACAGCGCCTGCGCACCCATCGCGCGGGCATCGTCGGGCGTCATGATGCGGGTTTCGACCGGTGCGTTCTGGCGGATGTAATCGTTCACCTCACGCTCGATCGTTGTCAGCTCGTCTGCCGTCAGGGCCTTGGCGTGGCTGAAGTCAAAACGCAGGCGGTCTGCTGCGTTCAGCGACCCGCGCTGTGCGACGTGATCACCCAGCGCGCGGCGCAGGGCTTCGTTCAACAAGTGCGTGGCCGAGTGGTTTGCACGAATGTTGGTGCGGCGTGCGTGATCCACGTCCAGCTTTGCAGCATCGCCCGCTTTGATCTCACCCTCGGTGACGTCTGCGAAGTGGATGAACACATCGGCCACTTTGCGTGTGTCGGTGACGGTCGCCTTGGCGCCATCAGTGGTGATCACACCTGTGTCGCCAACCTGACCACCGCTTTCTGCATAGAACGGCGTTTGGTTCAGAACGATCTGTACTTTGTCGCCAGCCTTGGCGCCGTCGACCTTTGCACCGTCCGCGACGATGGCCATGATCTGGCCTTCCGCTGTTTCGGTGTCATAGCCAAGGAAATCGGTCGTGCCGTGTTCTTCGGCGATGTCGAACCAGATGGCAGCATCGGCCGCTTCGCCTGTGCCAGACCATGCCGCACGCGCCTTGGCCTTTTGTTCGGCCATGGCTGTGTCGAAACCGTCGGTGTCGACCGTTAGGTCCTTTTCACGCAGCGCGTCCTGCGTCAGGTCCAGCGGGAAGCCGTATGTGTCATACAGTTTGAACGCGGTTTCGCCGGGCAGGGCGGCACCTTCGGGAAGGTTCGCAAGCTCTTCGTCCAACAGCTTCAGACCGCGATCCAGCGTCTGGCGGAAACGGTTTTCTTCCAGCAGCAGGGTTTCTTCGATCAGAGCCTGCGCGGTGCCCAGTTCAGGGTAGGCCGCGCCCATTTGACGGACCAACGCGGGAACAAGGCGGTGCATCAGCGGGTCTTTCGCGCCCAGCAGGTGCGCGTGACGCATCGCACGGCGCATGATGCGGCGCAGAACATAGCCGCGACCGTCGTTCGACGGCATGACGCCATCGGCTATCAGGAAGGACGTAGACCGCAGGTGGTCGGCGATCACGCGGTGATGCGTTTTGCCCGGACCATCGGGGTCGGACGAAGTGGCATCAGCGGATGCTTCGATCAGCGAGCGCATCAGGTCGGTGTCGTAGTTGTCGTGCTTACCCTGAAGCAGCGCGCCAATCCGTTCCAGACCCATGCCGGTATCGATGGACTGCATGTCCAGCGCGCGCATGGAGCCGTCTTCGAACTGCTCGTTTTGCATGAAAACGATGTTCCAGATTTCGATGAAGCGGTCGCCATCTTCTTCTGGCGATCCCGGAGGGCCGCCCCAGATGTGGTCGCCGTGGTCATAGAAAATCTCGGTGCAGGGACCGCAGGGGCCAGTCGGGCCCATCTGCCAGAAGTTGTCGGATGTCGCGATGCGGATAATCCGGTCTTCCGGAATGCCGACTTTCTTCCAGATTTCAAAGGCTTCGTCATCGGTGTGATAGACGGTAGCCAAAAGGCGCGTCTTATCGATGGCGAAGTCTTTGGTGATCAGCTCATAGGCAAAGGGGATCGCTTCGGTTTTGAAGTAATCGCCGAACGAAAAGTTTCCGAGCATCTCAAAGAACGTATGGTGGCGTGCGGTGTAGCCGACGTTATCAAGGTCGTTGTGCTTGCCGCCAGCGCGTACGCATTTCTGCGATGTGGTCGCACGGGTGTAATCGCGGGTTTCAACGCCTGTGAACAGGTTCTTGAACTGCACCATGCCCGAGTTCGCAAAAAGCAACGTCGGGTCGTTACGCGGCACAAGCGGGGACGAGGGTACAATCTTGTGCCCCTGTTTTTCGAAATAGCTCAGAAAGGTCGAGCGGATATCGTTTAGCGTTGCCATGCTTTGCCTCGTGTCGCAAAAATTTTGTCAGATGTACCCCTAGCGTTGGGTGCTGTCCACAGGGGCAGGGCTTAGGTCAACTGCTTTTCAAAAAAATGTTCGGCATAGGGATTGTCGTTATAGCGATCGATTTCGATCCAACCGCTGTTTCGGTACAATCCAAGGGCTGCATGCAGCCGTCCGTTCGTGTCCAGCTGCAGCGTTGTCATGCCCAGTTTGCGCGCATGATCCTCGATCTCGTCCATCAGCCGTTTGCCAAGGCCAAGACCGCGGGCGGCAGAGGATAGCCACAGTCGTTTGACCTCGCCCAGATGCGTGCCTTGGCCTTTCAGCCCGCAACATCCGATGGGCAGGCCGTCCGAGGTTGCCAGCAGAAAAACGCCCTTGGGCGGGCGCAGGTAATCGGCCTCTGGGTTGCCTGAGGCATGGGGATCGAATGTGATGCCAAGGATGCTGGTGATCTCATCGTAGAACTGGTTTACACAGTATGCGACGCGCGGGTCTTCGGGATCGACGGGGGCGATTTTTATGTGATCCCGCCCCAGAACGGTTGCGATCAGGTCCATAGCCGCCAATAGGCTGTCCTGATCCTTGTAGCGGGACAGAACCTTTTCAGCGGCAGAGTTCGACAGGCTTTCATATTGGTGAAAGGCATCGCGACCCTCAGGCGTCAGTTGCGCGACCCTGCGACGGGCATCGTTGCCGTCGCTTTCGACTGTTATCAGCCCCTCTGCCTCTAGTCCGCGCAGTAGACGGGACATCAAGCCTGAGTCCAGCTCAAGATATTCGCGCAAGTCGCTGACATCGGTTTTGCCGTGGCCAATCGCATTAAGAACGCGGGCCGATCCCAACGGGCGTCCCAGCCCAAGGAATGACGTATCAAGGGCGCCGCTTTGCGTGGTGACAGCACGGGACAGACGGCGGAAGCGGGATATGTTGTCTAGCATAGGTCGACTCGCTTGAATTTTTTCTGACTTTAGTCAGGTAAATTGGGGCGGCAACAAAAAAACGCCCCGAAATCGGGGCGCTTTTCCTAAGTCTTCCGATGGTTTTAGTCTTCGACCAAATCCGGATCGTCCTTGGCCATATCAAATTCAAGGCCATGCGCGGCACGAATCTTGTCTTCGATCTCAAGCGCGATCGCAGTGTTTTCCTTCAGGTAGGTCTTGGCGTTTTCACGACCCTGACCGATGCGTTCATCCCCGTAGGAATACCACGCGCCAGATTTTTCAACGACGCCAGCTTTCACACCCAGATCCAGCAATTCGCCGGTTTTCGAGATGCCTTCGCCATACATGATGTCGAATTCAACCTGCTTGAAGGGCGGGGCGACCTTGTTTTTGACGACTTTCACGCGGGTGGCGTTGCCCACCACTTCGTCACGGTCTTTGATCGCGCCGATGCGGCGGATATCCAGACGGACGGAGGAGTAGAACTTTAGCGCGTTACCGCCGGTTGTTGTTTCGGGCGAACCGAACATGACGCCGATTTTCATCCGGATCTGGTTGATGAAGATAACCATACAGTTCGAACGGTTGATCGAACCGGTCAGTTTGCGCATCGCCTGGCTCATCAGGCGGGCGTGAACGCCCACGCTGGAATCACCCATGTCGCCTTCCAGTTCGGATTTCGGCGTCAGCGCCGCGACCGAGTCGACGACGACAAGGCTAACCGCGCCGGAACGTACCAGTGTATCGGTGATCTCAAGCGCCTGTTCACCTGTGTCGGGCTGCGAGATCAGCAGTTCGTCCAGATCGACGCCCAGCTTTTTCGCATACTGCGGGTCAAGTGCGTGTTCCGCGTCCACAAAGGCGCAAACGCCGCCTTTTTTCTGTTCTTCTGCAATCGCATGCAGTGTCAGAGTGGTCTTGCCCGAGCTTTCCGGCCCGTAAATTTCGATGATCCGGCCCTTCGGCAGGCCGCCGATGCCGAGGGCGATATCAAGGCCCAGAGAACCGGTCGAGGTGGCTTCGATGTCGCGCATTGCGTTTTCGCCACCGAGTTTCATGATCGAACCCTTGCCGAACTGACGTTCGATCTGGGCCAGCGCTGAATCCAGCGCCTTTTGCTTGTCTGCGTTGCGCTTGCTGTCCATGGAGAGAAGATCTGCCGTTGCCATTGTTTCCGTGTCCTTATTCCATACCCGCTATCAAGCGGCAATCGCTGCTTTGTTCACCTCTTGTTCCAAAACATATCGGACCAAAACGAGAACATTGCAAGGGGATTTTCACTTTCTTTACATTTGCCGCACTTGGTTAAAGAGTGGTTTACGTGATCGGATGAATGGGGGCGTGCTGCCTTATGTTGGTGTTTTGGAAGCAGAAATTGGTGTTTTTGGCCGTGCCGAAAACGGGAACATCAGCCTATGAAACTGCGCTTACTCCCCATGCTTCCATGGTTGTTTCCGACCCACCCGAGCTGAAACACGCGCCGTTTTACCGCTACAATCGCTTCTTCCGGCCGATGTTTGAAAAGGTGGGGGCCGATCATATGGACGTGATGGCGGTGATCCGTGAACCGGTGTCGTGGCTGGGAAGTTGGTACCGGTACCGTCAGCGTCCGTTTCTGGACGGGAAAAGAACCTCGACCAAGGACATCAGCTTTGATGACTTTGTGCTGGCCTATTGTCAGGGCGACAAACCGCCCTTTGCCAATGTCGGTGCGCAATCGAAGTTCGTAGAACCTCGTCCCAATGGCACGCAGGTGTCGCATCTGTTCCGCTACGAAGATCAGGGGAAGATCATCGATTTTCTGGAAGATCGTTTGAACGTGAAGCTGGATCTGCCACGCGAAAACGTGTCACCCAAGCGTGATCTGGAGCTGTCGCCCGAGGTCAAGGCAAAGCTGCGGCGCAAGCACGCCGCAGAGTTCGAGTTGTGGGATAGTCTGGGCTAGGCCTTAGTTGACTTGAACCATTTTGCCCGGGTTCATCAGGTTGTTGGGATCAAGCGATTTTTTCAGCTGTGCCATAACGGCATAGGCCGGACCATGCTCTTCTTCCATATAGCGCATTTTGCCGGTGCCAACGCCATGTTCGCCGGTCACTGTGCCACCCGATGCCAACGCGCGGCGGCATACGTTGTGGGCCAATTCCTTGGCGCGCTTCAGTTCGTCATCCGACTCTGGGTCGACAAGGATCAGCAGGTGGAAGTTCCCATCGCCAACGTGTCCTACCAGTGGGGCAATCAGGCCACTTGCAGCAATGTCTTCCTGCGTGCCTCTGATGCACTCGGCCAGTTCCGAGATCGGCACGCAGACATCTGTCACCACGCCTTCGGCACCGGGGCGTAGGGATTTGCCCGCGTAATAGGCGCTGTGGCGGGCGGCCCAAAGGCGGTTGCGGTCTTCGGTCTTGCTGGCCCATTCGAAATCCTGAACGCCGAATTCCTCGGCGATATCGCGGAAGCTGGCGACCTGTTCTTCGACGCCGGCGGGCGACCCGTGGAATTCCAGGAACAGATATGGCTTTTCGGCCATATTCATGTCGGGGTTATAAGTGTTCATCCCCTTCATCTGTAGTTCATCCAACAGCTCGATCCGCGCCATGGGAAGGCCGGTCTGGATCGCCAGAATGACGGTGTTCACCGCATCATCAATGGTCGGGAACGCGCAGGTGGCGGCGGCGATGTGTTCGGGCTGGCCATAGAGGCGCACGGTCAGTTTGGTGATGATGCCAAGCGTACCTTCAGAACCCACGAACAGATGCGTCAGGTCGTAACCGGCCGAAGATTTGCGCGCGCGGGTGCCGGTCTCAATCACGGTGCCGTCGGCCAGAACAACCTCAAGCGCCAGAACGTTTTCGCGCATTGTGCCATAGCGCACCGCGTTGGTGCCCGAGGCGCGGGTGGCGGCCATGCCGCCCAGCGTCGCGTTCGCACCGGGATCAACGGTGAACATCAGGCCGGTGGCGCGCAGGTCTTCGTTCAGCTGTTCGCGGGTCACGCCAGGTTGGACAACGGCATCAAGGTCCTCTGCGTGTACCTCAAGGATCTGGTTCATGCGGCTGGTATCAATGCTGATCCCGCCGTGGATCGGCACAATATGACCTTCCAGCGAAGTGCCGACGCCATAGGGGACCACAGGGCATTTGTGTTTCGTACAAATGCGCATGATCTGCGACACTTCTTCGGTTGTTTCGGGAAAGGCCACGGCGTCGGGCAGGGAGGGCGTGGAATAGGCCTCGTCCCGGCTGTGGATTTCGCGGATAGAGGAGCCTGTGGACAGGCGATCGCCAAGCAGTTCGCGGATTTCTTCTATTGCTGCGGTGTTGTCCGACATAATTTAGGTACCTCCCAGTTTTCTTGGGCGGCACTTAGACAGCAGTCGCGTTTTTGCGCAAGCCCTACACGGCCACGAGCTTGATCAAATATGCAACAATGCCAAGGCCCAAAACGGATGCCGCCCAGAGGGCGACAAACCATATCCATTTTTTCCAAAGCGCGTTCTCAGCCATGGGGGACCTCAGTGGTATCCTGCTGTTTCATCAATCTTGCCGCGGAACACCCAATAGGAATAGGCGGTGTAGATCAGGATGATGGGGATCAGGATCGCTGCGCCCACAAGCGCGAACATCAGGCTTTTGTCGGGTGCAGCGGCCTCTTGGATGCTAAGCGACGGAGGCACGATGTTGGGATAAAAGCTGATGCCGATACCGACAAAGCAGGCGACAAAGATACCGTTGGCAGCCAGGAAGGGCTGCACATCGTTATTCTTCTTCAGGCCCCAGAACATGATCCAAGACAGCATGAACAGAACGAAAGGCACCAGTGACGACCACGCCGCCGTCGGCAGTGTGAACCAGCGTTCGAAGTAAACCGCATCTTGGAACGGGGTCATGATCGAGACGACGCCGATAAGCGCCAGCGTTCCGATTGCCAAGGGCCAAGACATGGCCGTGTGGCGGGATTGCAGTTCACCTCTGGTTTTCATGTGCAGCCATGTTGCGCCCAACAGCGTGTAACCCACCACAAGCGCGACGCCTGTCAGGATCGAAAACGGTGTCAGCCAGTCAAACCAACCGCCTGCATATGCGCGGTTCTCGACCTCGATACCTTGTACCAGCGCGCCCAGAGCGATGCCTTGCGTAAAGGTCGCGACCAGCGAGCCGGCAAAGAAGGCGATGGACCAGACGTGTTTCCAGCGTTTTGTTTTCCAACGGTATTCAAATGCCACGCCGCGGAATACCAGTGCCAGAAGCATAATGATGATCGGCATATAAAGCGCGGGCATCACGACTGCATAGGCCAGCGGGAACACGGCAAACAAACCGCCGCCACCCAGCACCAACCACGTTTCGTTGCCGTCCCAGACAGGGGCGACTGTGTTCATCATCACATCCCGTTCGTGTTCGCTTTTGGCGAAGGGAAACAGAATGCCGATCCCGAGGTCGAAGCCGTCCAGAACAACGTAAGTCAGAACGGCAAAGGCAATCAGGGCCGCCCAGATATTGGCAAGATCAAAAATCATAACAGCGGCTCCTTATTCGGCGGGGTTAGTGGCCAGTTGCGTCGAAGGCGTGATGCCCGCGGCACGCGTGGGGCCATCGGTAAAGTCAGCGTCCTTTTGTGGGACAAAGGCGTTCATGAGGCGCAGCAGGTAGTAGGTGCCCGCGCCAAAGACGAAGAAGTAAACCACGATGAATGCCAGAAGCGACGTCGCCACAGCAGGCGCATCAATCGGCGCCAGACTGTCCGAAGTGCGCAGCAGGCCATAGACGGTATATGGCTGGCGACCGACCTCGGTTGTGATCCAGCCTGCAAGAACGGCGATAAAGCCCGACGGTCCCATGACCAGTACAGCACGGTGCAGCAGCGGCGCGTCATAAAGCTTGCCCTTGATGCGGGCCAGAAGGCTCCAGCCACCGATCAGAAGCATGGCAAAGCCCAAGCCGACCATCACACGGAACGAATAGAACACGATGGCCACAGGTGGCTCTTCATCATCGGGAATGGTGTCCAAACCGTCCAAAGGTGCGTTCAGGTCGTGCTTCAGGATCAGCGAGCTCGCCTTCGGGATTTCGATGGCATAATCGATGCGCTTTTCTTCCTCGTTCGGGATGCCGAACAGGATCAGCGGCGCGCCGTCGGGGTGGCTGTCATAGTGACCTTCCATCGCCATGACCTTTACGGGCTGATGTTCCAGCGTGTTCAGACCGTGCATGTCACCTGCGAAAATCTGGATCGGCGTGACAATCACAGCCATCCACATCGCCATAGAAAACATACGACGCGATTCAGGCTTGGTGCGGTCACGCAGCAGGTGAAGCGCGCCAGTCGCGCCGACAACAAAGGCCGTCGTCAGGTAGGCAGCCAGCACCATGTGGACAAGGCGATAGGGAAAGGACGGGTTGAAGATAATCTGGAACCAGTCTTCGGGATAGAACTGGCCGTTTTCAGAAATGCTATATCCCACAGGGGTTTGCATCCAGCTGTTCACACTCAGAATCCAAGTGGCCGACATCAGCGTGCCGAAGGCAACCATCGCGGTGGCAAACATATGAAGCTTTTCGCCAACCTTTTCTCGGCCAAACAGCATGATGCCCAGAAAGCCTGCCTCAAGGAAGAACGCCGACAGCACCTCATAGGCCATAAGCGGTCCTAGAACGGGGCCGGTTTTATCCGAGAAGACCGACCAGTTCGTGCCAAACTGGTAGGACATCACGATGCCCGAAACGACGCCCATGCCAAACGCGACGGCAAAGATTTTTTTCCAGTAGTTGAACAGGTTAAGATAGGTCGTGTCGCGTGTCCTGAGCCACAAACCGTTCAAAACCGCCAGATAGCTGGCAAGGCCAATCGAGAAGGCCGGAAAGATGATGTGAAACGACACGGTGAACGCAAACTGCGCCCGTGCCAATGTTTCTGCGGTCAATCCTTCAAGCATAAAACTGCTCCAATCCTGTTTGGTTGGTGAGCTAGATAGTCTTGGGGATATTTGAACGTCTCTGCGACAATTGCGCCGCGACGGGGTGCTGCGACATTTCGCGTAATCAGCTAGAGCGGGTTTCTCCTAGGTCCAATCGGACGGGGTAATGTTTAGCTTTTTTATTCGTGAATACAATGTGGTAGGCTGCAAAGCTAACAGTTCAGCAGCGCCATTCCGGCCGGATACTTTGCCCTTTGTTGCGCGCAAGGCTGCGACAATATTGCTGCGCATCGCGCCCTGCATTTCGGCGTCGGTCAGGATTTGTCCCACCGATTTGCTGCCCAGAGTGGCACCACTGGACAGTTCCAAGATCAATTTATCACCGGTCGAAACGATTGCCGCACGCTCGATCACGTTGCGCAATTCGCGCACGTTTCCGGGCCATTGATACGACATCAATCTGCTCATGACGGCCTCGGTAACACGCGGTTTGCGACGCGACAGCCGTTTGCACGCGATGTCCAGCAAGTGGTTGGCAAGTGCGGGAATGTCGTCGGGTCTGTCACGCAGCGGCGTGCAGTGGATCGGGAAGACGTTCAGGTGGAAATACAGGTCCTCGCGAAAACGACCAGCGGCCACTTCGCGTTCCAGATCGGCGGAAGACGCCGATATCAGGCGGATGTCGATGTCACGCGGCTCTAGCGCGCCAAGACGCCGGACTTTACCGCGTTGCAGGGCGTCCAGAAGCTGCCCTTGGGTGTCCAATGGCAGTTCGGTGATGTCATCCAGAAAAAGCGTCCCGCCGTGCGCCAGTTCCAACTTGCCGGGTTTGTCGCGCAAAGCCCCGGGAAACGCGCCGCGCATCTGTCCGAACAATTCCGCATCAGTGGCATCTGCGGCAACAGAACCGCATTTAAAGTGGATCAAGGGGCGTCTGCGCCGTTCGCTGTCTTTGTGCAGGGCAGAGGCGACAAGCGCCTTTCCCGTTCCTGCCTCTCCGGTGATCATCACGTTGGCGTTGGTTTTGGACACCAGTTCTATCTTCGCCAGCAGTTGCTGAACCGCAGGCGAGGTGCCAATGATATCGTGGTGGGCGCGTTCGGAAATGATTGCTTCTTGAAGGTAGGCGTTTTCCTGTTCCAGCCTGTCTCGCAGTTCCGCGATCTGGTCCAGCGCGTCGCGCAGTTTCTGTTCGTTTTCCTTCCGCTCGGTGATGTCGCGGAAGATGACCACCGCACCTGCAAGCACCTGTTGGTCATAAATCGGAGTGGAAACGTATTCCACGCGAATGGGGCGGCCATCCTTGCGCCAGAATACTTCATCCTCGATCCTGTTGACCTGTTCGAACCTGAAGGACCGGTAGATCGGGCAGTCGTGGGCGTGATAGACGTCACCGTTCAAATGGTGGTGGTGCATCACCGAATGAATTTCGCGCCCGTACAGATCCTCGGTTGTCCAGCCCAGCATTTCTTGGGCTGCACGGTTCACAAAGGTACATTTACCTTCGGCGTTGACCCCGTAAATCCCTTCGCCCGCCGCGTTCAGGATCAACTGGTTCTGACGTTCAAGTTCGGTGAAAAATCCCTCGGCGCGTTTCCAGGCGGATAAACCGGCCCGTTGAAGTTTCGCAGTTTCGGTAACCTGTTCGTGCCGATCCAGTTCATCCAGATCGATCAGGGTCAGCAAAAGCGTCTTTCCATCAGACGATAGGGTTCCGCGCATCTCACAGCGCAAAGCCTTACCGGAGAAGGACGTAATGCGAACGCTTCTGGTCCACGCTTCCTTGCGGTGTGCGATTTCATCGACGAAAACCAGAAAGTTCGGAAGATCGCCCCCAATAAGCGACGAAAATGAAAGGCCCTTGCTGTCCGAAATCTCAAGCAGCGCGATGGCGCGTTTGTTGGCGGCAACGATGCGATCCTGATGGGGATCAAGCAGAACTGCGGCCTCGGGCAAAGCCTGCAGCACAGAATCGGGATTAGTTAAAGCATCAAGCATGACGTCATAGTTCTGCGCTGCAGTACACGCATCAATACGAGATTTCGTAAATTACTAAATATCGTAATTATTCGAGGCGATGAATTTGGGTTAAGTGGCTGAAAATATTTGTATAAATGCACTTGGTTAAATTTTGTGCAGCTCCATTTTTCTTCCTCTGAGCAGCTTCCATGATGGCTGCAATCAACAGCAAAGGGGAAGTTATGACGACGAAGAGCTTAGGAAATCCGTTCTCGGACAAATCTGATCTGCGGCACGGCGCGGACTGTGGATGCGATCATTGTTCAACCAGCATCAAGACGCCCGAACCTGATGCGATGTCTTCGGACCAAATGCTGGAGCGCGCGGTAGAAAGCGCTGTTGTCCGTTCCGTGTTCGGTCACAACGATCTGTCGCGCCGGTCTTTCATGGGGATGTTCGGCGGAACCACGATGGCGGCTGCGCTGGCCTCGGTCTTTCCGCTGGAAGAGGCGAAGGCCGCCATCCTTGATGAACTCGGCCCGCCCGAGAAAACCGACCTGAACATCGGCTTTGTTCCGATCACCTGTGCGACGCCGATCATCATGGCGCAGCCAATGGGCTTTTACGAACGCTACGGTCTGAACGCGCAGGTTATCAAAACAGCCGGTTGGGCGGTGGCGCGTGATAAATCGCTGTCGGGTGAGTACGACGCCAGCCACATGCTGACGCCGATGCCGCTTGCGATGACGCTGGGTGCGGGGTCTGTGGCCGAACCGTACATCATGCCCGCGGTCGAAAACATCAACGGTCAGGCGATTGTTCTGTCCAACGAACATCTGGACAAGCGTGACCCGACACAGTGGAAGGGCTTCACCTTTGGTGTGCCGTTCGAATATTCGATGCACAACTTCCTGCTGCGTTACTACGTGGCTGAATTCGGACTGGACCCCGATGTCGATATCCAGATCCGCGTTGTTCCGCCGCCCGAGATGGTAGCAAACCTGCGCGCGGGTAACCTTGATGGCTATCTGTCGCCGGATCCGTTCAACCAGCGCGCTGTTTGGGAAGGCATCGGCTTTATCCACACGCTGACCAAAGACATCTGGGAAGGTCACCCGTGCTGTGCCTTTGCCGCACCGATGTCCTTTGCAACGGAACTGCCGAACACATACGGCGCGCTTCTAAAGTCGATCATTGACGCAACCCAGTACGCGTCAAATCCCGCTAACCGGAAAGAGATTTCCGAGGCGATTGCCCCGACCAACTATCTGAACCAGCCGGTGCCCGTGATCGAACAGGTTCTGACAGGGACGTATGCCGATGGACTGGGCGAAGTGCAGAAGGTGCCCGACCGCATCGATTTCGATCCGTTCCCGTGGCATTCGATGGGTGTGTGGATCCTGACCCAGATGAAGCGTTGGGGCTATATCGAAGGGGATGTGGATTACAAAGCAGTGGCTGAACAGGTCTATCTGGCGGCTGACTGTAAGAAGGTGATGAACGATCTGGGCTATGAAGCACCGGACGTTACCTACAAATCTCACACCATCATGGGCAAAACCTTCGATCCTGCTGATCCGGCTGGCTACGTTTCCAGCTTTGCCATCGGGAAGGGCTAAACCATGTTCGACAATCTCTCTGTCAATCAACGGGCAGCGGTTTTGTCGGTGGTGATGCTGGTGGTTGGCCTCCTGATCTGGGAGGCCGCCATCCCCGCACAAAAGGCCGCCGCCGAACTGACCGAATACGAACGTCTGACTGGCGGCGGAGCGCCCAAGGCCGGTGTGCCGCCACCCAGTCAGGTGATCGCCAAGGCGTGGGAGCAACTAAGCAACCCGTTTTATGACGCAGGCCCCAATGACAAGGGTATCGGTATCCAGATCGGCTATTCGATCTATCGGGTTCTGACCGGCTACATCATGGCCGCGCTGATCGCTATTCCCTTGGGCTTCCTGATCGGAATGAGCCAAGTGGCCTATAAGGCGTTCAACCCGTTCATTCAGGTGCTGCGCCCGATATCACCGTTGGCATGGATGCCGCTTGCGCTGTTTATCATTCAGGACTCTGAGGCCAGCGCGATCTTCGTGATCTTCATCTGTTCGATCTGGCCCATGTTGCTGAATACTGCCTTTGGTGTCGCCAACGTGCGCCAAGACTGGGTGAACGTCGCCCGTACCCATGAGCTGGGATACCTGAAGACCGCCTTCACCGTGATCCTGCCAGCCGCTGCGCCGACCATTGTGACGGGTATGCGTATCTCGATCGGGATCGCGTGGTTGGTGATCGTCGCGGCCGAGATGTTGGTCGGTGGTACGGGCATCGGCTATTACGTCTGGAATGAATGGAACAACCTTGATCTGACTTCTGTGATCTTCTCGATCCTGATGATCGGTGTGGTTGGCATGATCCTGGACCTTGCCTTTGGCGCCCTTCAGCGCGCTGTGGCCTACGTGGAATAAGGGGATCACAATGTCCAAACCATTTCTATCCATCGAAAACCTGACCCAGATTTATCCTGACGGGCAGGGGGGTGACCTGACAGTTTTCGAAAACGCCAACTTCGGCATCGAAAAGGGTGAGTTCGTTGTGATCCTTGGCCACTCTGGCTGTGGTAAGTCGACCATCATGAACATTCTGGCCGGATTGGCAGAGCCCACCTCGGGTGTGGTCAAGATGGACGGGTTCGAAGTGTCGGGTCCCAGCCTTGATCGCGGTGTGGTGTTTCAGAACTATTCGCTACTGCCTTGGCTATCGAGCCTGAAGAACGTCAGCTTTGGGGTAGCGGCCCGTTACAAGGACTGGAGCAAGCAGAAGGTTCTTGAACATTCGAAGAAGTTCCTCGCCATGGTGGGGCTGGAAGGGGATGTGATCCATCGCAAACCCAGCCAGCTGTCAGGGGGGATGCGCCAGAGGGTGTCTATTGCCCGTGCCTTTGCGAATGAACCAAAACTTTTGTTGCTGGATGAACCCTTTGGCGCGCTTGATGCGCTGACACGGGGAACCATTCAGGACGAGCTTCTGAAAATCTGGGGGGGCACGGAACAGACCGTGTTCATGATCACCCACGATATCGACGAAGCCATTCTGCTGGCAGACCGTATCTTGCTGATGACCAACGGCCCCTATGCGCAGGTCGCTGAGTCCGTTGAAATCACCATCCCGCGACCACGGTCCAGAACCGAGATTGTGGAACACCCCAACTACTATGCGATCCGGAACCATCTGGTGCAGTTTCTCGGGCAGCGGTCCAAGGAGCTGGCAGGTAAGCGCGAAGGCGAAACGCCAAAGGCACCCGCAACCATCCGTATCGACAAAACAGGGTCTGAGGAGGACCCCGTGCCATCGGCCCCACTTCGGGCCGTGAATACCTAAGCCGATCAAAGGAAGAAGACGATGAAGGACAATCTATCCATGGAAATTATGACAAAAGACGATGTCACAATGATGATCCTGTCGGCCAAGAAAACCGCAGGGCTGACTTGGGAGGGGATCGCCGAGAAAATTGATATGTCTCCTGTGTGGACGCATTCCGCCTGTATGGGGATGAACGCGATGCCTGCCGATAAGGCGGCTGCGCTGGTCACGGCGCTGGGCTTGCCGCAAGAGGCGGCATCGGTTCTGGAAGAAAGCCCCACCAAGGTGTGGGAGCAGACCGTGCCCACCGATCCCTGTATCTACCGTCTCTATGAAATCGTCGGCGTCTATGGTCCTACGATCAAAGCGTTGATTCACGAAAAATTCGGCGACGGCATTATGTCGGCTATCGACTTTGATATGCAGATCACTCGGGTGGAAAACCCCAAGGGCGATCGCGTCAAGATCGAGATGTCCGGCAAATACCTTGGCTACAACAGCTGGTAAAAATGTTCTGGCCGCGCTGGGCATTTCCCTTGCGCGGCCGCTTTGACTGTAAGGCAAGACCCAAATGACCCGAGCACCCGTACCGCCCTTCACTTACGATGAGGCGGTGACCAAAGTCCGCATGGCCGAGAATGCATGGAACACCCGCGATCCTGAAAAGGTAGCGATGGCCTATACGCCGGACACCCGTTGGCGGAACCGATCCGAATTTTTGAATGGTCGTGACGAAGTTCAGGAATTTCTGACGCGCAAATGGGCGACCGAGAGTGGCTATCGCCTGATCAAGGAAATCTGGGCGCATGGTGAAAACCGCATCGCCGTCCGGTTCTGCTATGAATACCACGATGAGCAAGGCCAGTGGTTTCGCGCCCATGGGAATGAGAACTGGGAATTCGACAGCGACGGCTACATGGCTGTGCGCCATGCCTCGATCAACGATGTTCCCATTTCTGAGGAAGACCGTCTGTTTCACTGGCCGCAGGGCCCGCGACCTGACGATCATCCGGGCCTGACGGCGCTGGGCCTTTAGGCGTCAGGCGATCCGTTCGAAGCCCGCGATCAGCTGACGCAACCCGATAGCCGCACCTGCAAAGATGGAGGCCGCCGTTACAGGCGCGCTAAAGGCGAGGGTTGAGAACGCCGACAGGCCTTGGCCCACTGTGCATCCCAACGCGATGGCCGCGCCCGCACCCATCAGTGCCGCACCAAACACCTGACGGCGCAATTCGCGCGGGTCATCGCAGGCTTCCCAGCGGAACTGACCCTTGATTAGGCTTCCCGCAAAGGCCCCCAGAAGAACGCCCGCGACGGACCCCACGGCAAAGCTCATATTTCGGCCAGAGGCCGTCATCAGGTAGACCATCGTTTCCCCAAGCGGGGCTGCGAATGTGTGGGACACAACTTCGCGCGCCGCGAATCCGTTTTCGGAAATCCATGTTGTCCCGAGCCAGCCACTTAATACCGCTAGACCCGCCACTGCGGCCCAAAAGATCATCTGTGGTTTTTGCAAGAAGCTGCGGTTCGCCAAGGCACTGATCAGGATTGCAGCGCCAATAAGAACGCCGATGGCTGTGACTGAGATCCCAAGTGCGCCCCCAAGGCTATGTGCGATGCCTGCAGGGATATTTTCAACCGAATGAACTGGAAAAAGCGTAAGGCGCAGACCAGCCAACGGGCCTGACAGCACGGCGTAGGCGGATAGCCCCATGATCAGAACGATAACGAAGGACCGGAAATCGCCGCCACCCACACGGGCCAAAGCGCCAAAGCCGCAGTTGCCAGCAAGTGCCATGCCGTATCCGAAGGCCAGGCCGCCCAGAATGCTGGTCAAGGGCGACCACGCCGTTGTCAAATAAATCGAATCCGTGATGGCTGCAGCGCCCATAGCTTCTGCCATGAAGCTGCCGATAATCGCGACGCCGATCGCCACGCCCCACATGCGCAAACGTTTGGTGTCATTGCCGTATAATGCATCCTCGACAGCGCCCATGGAACAAAACCGCCCCAGTCTGGCGGCCAGTCCCAAAAGTACGCCACCCAACAGCCCGACAAGGGCCATTGCGCGCGGTTCACCCAGCGCTTCCAGCATCGCGATCTCCTCCCATCGCGCTGAACCAGTCGGCGTCAGCGCACTCCGATTGCTTCTGGAGTTTCAAGTATTCGTGCGTATACCGCTTCGGTCAAGCTTCGGTTGCATGCCTATTCCAAAGGGTACGTATTTCACGAATTGCAGTTTACATAAATAAATTCCTAGATAACAATATGAATATGTGTTTGTCGGGGAGGGCAAAGCCACATGTTCGATGTGACTTTGATGGGGGCGCTGTTTGCAGGACTATTGTCCTTTCTGTCGCCCTGTATTTTGCCAATTGTGCCGTTCTACCTGTCGTATCTGGCAGGGGCGGGGATGCAGACGTTGCAAGAGGACGCGCCGCTTGATCCGGCTGTCCAGCGGCGCGCGGTGATAGCATCGCTATTCTTTGCCGCGGGGATCATGACGATCTTCATCGGACTTGGTGCCACAGCAACGGTGTTCGGGCAGGTGGTCCGCGAATGGTTCGATGTGCTGCGTTGGATTGCAGCGGCGATTATCATTGCGATGGGCCTGCATTTTCTGGGCGTGATCCGCATCGGGATTCTCTATCGCCAGTTCGGAAACTCGATGGGGGATACGAAACCCACCAGCTATTTGGGCGCCTATGTGATCGGTCTTGCCTTTGCTTTTGGCTGGACACCTTGCGTCGGGCCGGTGCTGGCTGCCATCCTGTTTATGGCCGGTGCTCAGGACAGCGTGAGCGAGGGGATGCGCCTGTTGTTTGTCTATGCGCTTGGTATGACCGCGCCGTTTGTTCTGGCGGCGATGTTTATCAAACCCTTCTTGCGTTGGATGAGGGGCTTTCGTCGCCATCTGGGCAAGATCGAGAAGGCCATGGGTATTCTGTTGATCGTCTTCGGTATTTTGATTGCCACAAACATGATGAACTGGATTGCCAATGCGATGTTGGCGTTCTGGCCAAGCATTGGCTGAGCTTTAGGAGAATGACATGAAACGTCTGTTATTTGCGTTCGCGGGTATGGCTATGGCGGTCACCGCTCAGGCCGCCGAGTTGGGCGATGACGGTCTGCACAAAGCCGACTGGATGCGTGACACGTTCAAGGATCTGAGCGAGGACTTGTCCGAAGCGACCGCGAATGGTCAGCGGCTTTTGATCCTGGTTGAGCAGCGCGGCTGCATCTATTGCACCAGGATGCACGAAGAGGTCTTCATCAAGGAAGACATCGCGCAGATGCTGTCTGACGACTACTTTGTCGTGCAGGTAAATATGTTCGGCGACATCGAAATCACCGACTTTGACGGCGAGGTTCTGGCCGAGAAGGACGCGGTCAAGAAATGGGGCGCATTGTTCACGCCGTTCCTGATGTTTTTCCCCGAAGAATCTGATGGAACATTGCCTGCAGATGAACTTGCTGTGGCGACAATGCCGGGTGCATTCGGCCCCGCCACGACGCGCAATCTACTGACCTGGGTGCTGGAAAAGGGCTATGACAGCGAAGAGCCTTTCCAGAAATATCACGCACGAAAGTTCGAAGAATCAAAGAATTAAGTGACGTCGCTGATATCGAAAGACAGGCGACAGATACGTAAATTCAAACAAATGAATTTATTGTTGCGTTCTTCGGTGTCCGTGCGCTACGGTACACAACAGGGAGAAAATGGGAGGAGATATGGGACGAGGATTCCAACTGGCGATTGCCGCGTCGCTTTGCGCGACTATGGCAGTAGCAGACGCCCCGGCACCAGCAGATGTTGTTTATGAGGATGGGGCAATTGCTCAATCCCTGACCGGCGTTGCAGGGGACGTAGAGTCTGGTCGCAAGATCATGAACAAAGGTGCAGGCAACTGCATCGCGTGCCATCAGGTGACAGATCTTCAGGATCTTCCCTTCCATGGCGAAATCGGCCCGTCGCTTGATGGTGCCGCCGACCGTTGGGAAGAATCCCAGCTGCGCGGTATCGTTGCCAACGCGAAAATCATGTTCCCTGACACGATGATGCCGTCGTTCTACAAGAACACTGGCTATATCCGTCCCGGGAATGCCTACACCGGCAAAGCGCCGGAAGGGGAACTCAGCCCGCTTCTGACGGCTCAAGAGGTCGAAGATGTCGTGGCGTACTTGCTCACTCTGAAAGAGTGATCGCGGATTATCCGGAGGAAAACTTATGACATTCACACGACGTGAAACGTTGGCGATCGGTCTGGGCGGCGTTGCTGCTCTGGCTCTGCCCCTGCAGGCAGCGGCCATGGTCGACGACAAAATCGCGGCCTTCACGGGCGGCGCTGATGTAGGCGAGGGCGGTCTGACACTGACAGCGCCCGAGATCGCTGAAAACGGCAACACCGTTCCTGTCGAAGTGTCGGCACCGGGCGCGGTTTCCATCCTGCTTCTGGCGGCTGGCAACCCGAACCCCGACGTCTGCACATTCAACTTTGGCCCGCTGGCCGGTGCGCAGGCAGCGTCCACACGCATCCGTCTTGCGCGTACGCAAGAAGTGGTCGCGGTAGCCAAGATGGCTGACGGCAGCTTTGTCCGTGCGGCACAGGAAGTAAAAGTCACAATCGGCGGCTGCGGCGGCTAAGGTCAGGAAGGGAATAAACCCATGGCAGATAACGTAAAACCCCGCGTTAAAGTCCCCAAGTCGGCATCCGCTGGCGAGGTGATCACACTCAAAACTCTGATCAGCCACACAATGGAATCCGGTCAGCGTAAAAACAAAGCTGGCGAGATCATCCCGCGCTCGATCATCAACCGCTTCACATGCGACTTCAACGGCCAGAACGTGATCGACGTCACGCTCGAGCCCGCGATTTCCACGAACCCGTACTTCGAGTTCCAGTCGCAGGTTCCGGAAGCAGGTGAGTTCACCTTCACTTGGTACGATGACGACGGTTCTGTTTACACAGAAACCAAGGCCATCTCGGTCGGCTAAACGATCCCATGAATAACAGCCCCGCCGGCAATGTTGGCGGGGAAGACTTAGGGAGGAAAACAATGAATAAAGCTATCGCTCGTGGTGTTGGTGCCGTAGCTCTGTCCGCGCTGTCTGTGACAGCGGTTCTGGCAGATGCAGACGACGACCAGCTCGTGATCAACGGCGAGATCGAGATCGTGACAGAGGCTGCAGCAGCTGCGCATCTTGAGAACCTAGATACGGTCTATTCCGGTTGGCGTTTCCGTAAGGATGAAACTCAATCGGCTCAGGCTGACGACTTTGAAAACCCCGGCTTTATCTTCGTCGAAACCGCTATGGATTCTTGGAACACTGTAGAAGGCGAAGCAGGCAAGTCCTGTGCGTCGTGCCACGGTGATCCCGAGGATATGGCAGGTGCAAAGCCGACGTATCCCAAGTGGAACGAAAAGGCTGGTGAAGTGCGTTCGCTTGAAATGCAGGTCAACGGCTGCCGTACCGAGCAGATGCAGGCCGAGGAATGGAAATACACAGGTAGCGACATGACCAACATGATTGCGCTGCTGTCGTCCGTTTCCCGTGGTATGCCTGTCAACGTAGCCATCGACGGCCCCGCCCAAGCAACTTGGGAGAAGGGCAAAGAGATGTATTACACGCGCTATGGCCAGCTTGAGCTGTCTTGTGCGAACTGCCACGAAGACAATTACGGCAACATGATCCGCGCTGACCACCTCAGCCAGGGTCAGATCAACGGTTTCCCCGCGTATCGTCTGAAGAACACCAAGCTGAACACGGTTCATGACCGTTTCAAAGGCTGTATTCGCGATACACGTGCTGAAACCTTCAGCCCCTCCAGCGCCGATCTGGTCGCGCTCGAGCTGTACGTGATGTCCCGTGGCAACGGCCTGTCGGTCGAAGGCCCGTCCGTACGTAACTAATCAATGATCCCGCGCGACTGGGCGTTGCGCGGGATTTTTTGCAGAAATAAATTCACACATATGCATGTGTGTGTTCAACTGGAGAGCAATGTATGATCTCGCGTCGTGACTTCTTGCAGGCGGCTATGGCCACCACAGCCCTTTACGGAGCGTCTGGTTTTGGAAACTGGTCCAAACTGGCAGCCCAGCAGGCGTTGACGCAGGATGATCTGCTGTCCTTCGACACCTTTGGCAACGTGTCCCTGATCCACATCACGGACATCCACGCGCAATTGGTGCCGATCTACTTCCGTGAACCTTCGGTGAATATCGGGGTGGGCGACAACCGCGGTGCGGTTCCACACCTGACCGGCGGCGACTTCCGCAAGCTCTATGGGATCGACGATGGTAGTCCCTCCCACTACGCCTTGTCTTCGGGCGATTTCCAAGCGCTTGCGGGCGCCTACGGCCGTATGGGTGGCCTTGATCGTGTGGCCACTGTGGTGAATTCGATCCGTGCCGATCGTCCTGACGCCATTCTGCTCGATGGCGGGGACACATGGCACGGGTCGTACACCTGCTATCACAGCCAAGGTCAGGACATGGTTAACGCGATGAACGCGCTGAAGCCGGAAGCGATGACCTTTCACTGGGAATTCACACTGGGTTCCGAGCGGGTTCAGGAACTGGTCGAAGGCTTGCCGTTCGCAGCCCTTGGCCAGAACATCTTTGACGCCGAATGGGACGAACCTGCCGAGCTGTTCAAGCCTTACAAATTCTTCGAGCGGGGCGGGGTGAAGGTTGCCGTTATCGGTCAGGCCTTCCCCTATATGCCCATCGCGAACCCGCGCTGGATGTTCCCTGACTATTCGTTCGGTATCCGTGACGAAAACATGCAGGCCATGGTCGACGAAGTGCGCGCCCAAGGTGCTGAATGCGTTGTCGTTCTTAGCCACAACGGCTTTGACGTGGACAAGAAGATGGCCTCTGTAGTGACGGGCATCGACGTTATCCTGTCCGGCCATACGCACGACGCGCTGCCCGAACCTGTGCTGATCGGCGAAACGATCATCGTGGCGTCCGGCTCGAACGGTAAGTTCGTCAGCCGCGTTGATCTGGATATCCAGAACGGCCGCATGATGGGCTTCCGTCACAAGCTGATCCCGATCTTCTCGGACGTGATCACGCCTGATCCGGATATGGCGGCCTTGATCCAAGCAGAACGCGCGCCGCATGCTGATACTCTGTCCGAGGTGATCGGCCAGACTGACAGCGTGTTGTACCGTCGTGGTAACTTCAACGGCTCGTGGGACGATCTGATCTGTGACGCCCTGATTTCCGAGCGCGAGGCCGAGATCGCCCTTTCGCCCGGCGTCCGCTGGGGGCCGAGCCTTGTGCCCGGTGATATCACCCGCGAAGACATCTGGAACGTCACGTCCATGTCCTATGGCGAAGCGTACCGCACTGAAATGACAGGTGAATTCCTGAAGGTTGTGCTGGAAGACGTGGCCGACAATATCTTTAACCCCGACCCGTATTATCAGCAGGGTGGCGACATGGTGCGCACTGGCGGGCTTGGCTACACGATCGACGTGACCAAGCCGCAGGGCGAACGCATCAGCAACCTGACGCTGCTGAAAACCGGCGAACTGATTGATCCCTCGAAATCCTACGTTGTCGCTGGCTGGGCCAGCGTGAACGAAGGTACCGAAGGTCCGCAGATCTGGGATGTGGTGGAAAACCACATCCGCAAACTGGGCACGGTTTCCGTTTCGGAAAACAACAGTGTGATAGTCGTCAACGGCTAATCGGGAGGATAGACCATGACACGCATCGGCACTTTGGTACTTGCAGGGATGATGACCGCCGGCATGGCGTTTGCCGAAGGGCAGACCCATCACGTGGCCATCCACGTGGATCAGAACGATCCCCAAGTGATGAACATGGCGCTGAACAACGCGCAAAACGTCGATGCGTATTACAAAAGTGTGGGCGATGACGTGGTGATCGAAATGGTCGCCTACGGTCCGGGCCTGCATATGCTGGTGGCGGATAAATCGCCGGTACGGGACCGTATCGCCGCAATGTCACTGGAATTGGGAAACATCACCTTTGCTGCGTGCGGAAACACCATCAAGGGTATGGAAAAGAAAACCGGTCAGGCGGTTACGCTGATGGAGGAGGCCAATGTCGTCCCCTCTGGCGTGGTGCGTCTGATCGAACTTCAGGAACAGGGATTTGCCTATGTGAGGCCCTAACCGGGGCCTAACGCCCTCTGCCTTTCAGGGGGATGGAAAAGTCAGGAGGACACAATGGACGCGAAAACGACACGACGCGGCCTGCTGAAGGGTGGGATCGCGGCTGGTGCCGGCTTGCTTGCTGGTACGACAGCAGCCAAGGCAGCAGGCGATCCGGCCATCACGGAAATGCAGCCGTGGAACCAGATGCTCGGGGATGGTGTGGATGCCAATCCTTATGGAAAACCAAGCCATTACGAGGCGCACGTAAAGCGCCGTAGCGTGGAATGGTTGACCGCTGATCCGGTATCTTCGGTGAACTTCACACCGCTGCACGAATTGGATGGCATCATCACCCCCAACGGTCTGGCGTTTGAACGTCACCACGGTGGGATTGCGGACGTCGATCCGGCCAAGCACCGTCTGATGATCAACGGTCTGGTGGACAAGCCGCTTGTCTTCACCATGCAGGACATCATGCGTTTCCCCCGTGAAAACCGCGTGTACTTCCTTGAGTGCGCGGCGAACTCGGGCATGGAATGGCGCGGTGCGCAGCTGAACGGCTGTCAGTTCACGCACGGTATGATCCACAACGTGATGTATACCGGCGTTCCGCTGCGCTACATTCTTGAGGAAGCGGGCGTCAAAACCAACGGCAAGTGGATCATGCCCGAAGGTGCAGACGCATCCGGCATGACACGCTCGATCCCGATCGAAAAGGCGCTGGACGACTGTCTGGTTGCGTTCAAGATGAACGGCGAGGCGCTGCGCCCTGAACAGGGTTACCCGCTGCGTCTGGTTGTGCCCGGCTGGGAAGGCAACATGTGGGTCAAATGGCTGCGCCGCATCGAAGTGGGCGATCAGCCGTGGCATCACCGCGAAGAAACATCGAAGTACACCGACCTGATGGAAAACGGCAAAGCACGTCGTTTTACATGGGAAATGGATTGTAAGTCCGTCATCACGAACCCCAGCCCGCAGGCCCCGATCCTGCACACCAAGGGTCACACGGTTCTGACAGGCGTTGCTTGGTCCGGTCGCGGCACGATCCCGCGTGTGGACGTTACGCTGGACGGTGGCAAAAACTGGCATCAGGCCCGCATGGATGGCCCGTCGCTGGATAAGTCGATGCACCGTTTCTACTTCGAATTTGATTGGGATGGCTCGCCGCTGCTGCTGCAAAGCCGTGCGCATGACTCGACTGGCTATGTCCAGCCGACAAAGGCACAGCTGCGCGAAATTCGTGGTGTGAACTCCATCTACCACAACAACGCCATCCAGACTTGGTACGTGAATGAAAAAGGGATCGCGGAAAATGTCGAAATTTCTTAACATTTTAGCACCCGCAATAGGGGGCGCTGGCGCGGTCATGGCTATGGCCTATACTCTGGCTGACCAGTTCATCGTGGATATGCCCGCGCCTTTGCGTGAAGCCGTCGCCGTCGCACCGGCAAACGCGGAAGAACCCAAGGACGCCACAGCGCGTGTCATGGCTGCCAAGTTTTCGCTGGGGCGCGAGGCCACAACTGACGAAGTTGCAGCCTGGGACATCGACGTGCGTCCGGACGGGCAGGGCCTGCCGCCGGGCAGCGGTGATGTGATGACGGGGGAAGAGCTTTACGTCGACAACTGCGCCATGTGCCACGGTGACTTTGGCGAAGCTGTTGGTCGCTGGCCGGTTCTGGCTGGTGGTCAGGGAACGCTGACAAACGATCGTCCGGTCAAAACGATCGGGTCCTATTGGCCGTACCTGTCTACCGTGTTTGACTACGTGCATCGTGCAATGCCGTTTGGCAACGCACAGTCTTTGTCAGATGACGACGTCTACGCGATTACGGCCTACCTGTTGTATCTGAACGATCTGGTCGATGATGATTTTGAACTGAGCAACGAGAACTTCACCGAAGTTCGCATGCCCAACGAAGAAAACTTCTACCCCGATGATCGTGCAGAGATCGAGCTGACGGCCTTTACCGGCGACGTTTGCATGGAAAACTGTAAGGATGCCGTGGACATCACGGGCCGTGCCGCAGTTGTCGATGTGACGCCGGATGATGCTGCGGCGCGCAAACGTCGTGAAGAGGCAGCAGCCGCTGCCGAAGGCACTGCGGCACCGACAGAAGTTGCTGCTGCGGAAACGGCTCCGGCTGCTCCTGCGGCACCTGCTGCGGATGACGCGGCAGGCGGTGATGCCGAACTGGTTGCGGCAGGCGAAAAGGTCTTCCGCAAGTGTAAGGCGTGCCACGCAGTCGGCGAAGGTGCCAGCAACAAGGTTGGTCCGCATCTGAACGGTCTTGATGGCCGGACCGTAGGTGGTGTTGACGGGTTCAAATACTCGGGGACATTCACAGATGCACAAGCCAACGGTATGGTGTGGAACGACGAAACTCTGTCCGCGTTTCTTGCCAACCCGAAGACCTACATGAAAGGCACGAAAATGTCCTTTGCCGGTCTGAAGAAGCAAGACGATATTGATGCGGTGATTGCCTACATCAATGCCGAAGGAAAGGAATGATCGTATCGATGAACTTTAAACGTTCACTATCGAGTATCATGGCAATGGGTGTCCTAGCGGCACCCATTTCCGCCGAGGAAAATGCGATTTTCGCAATCGAAGGTGACCCGGATTATGGGGAATACCTGTCCTCGGAATGTTTAACCTGTCACACCGGCGAGACGGACAATTATGCGATCCCGCCGATCAAAGATCTTCCGACAGAGGCCTTTATCTTGGCGTTGGTTGATTATCGCAGCAAGCTTCGTGAAAATCCTGCCATGCAGATGATCGCGTCCCGTTTGGGCGATCAAGAGATTGCAGCCCTAGCTGCATATTTTACGGCCCAACAGACTGAATAATCAGCAGGGGTCAAAATCCGTAGGGAGGATTAAAATGAAACTGAATAGAAGACATTTTATTGGAACAGCTGCGGCAGCAAGCGCGACGCTGTCTGCTCCGATGGTGATGGGCGCGTCGCACGGTAAGCCGCGTGTCGTTGTTGTCGGTGGTGGTGCAGGCGGTGCGACAGCCGCGCGCTATATTGCCAAGGACAGCAAGGGTGAAGTGGACGTTACCCTGATCGAACCCACACGTCGCTACTACACCTGCTTCTTCTCGAACCTCTATCTGGGCGGGATCAAGACGTATGACGATCTCGGTCACAGCTATGGCACGCTTGCCAGTGAATACGGGATCAACGTTGTTCATGACTATGCCGTGGGCGTGGATCGTGATGCGAAAACTGTGGCTTTGGCCGGCGGTGAAAGCGTCCCCTATGACAAGCTGATCCTCAGCCCTGGCATCGATTTCGTCGAAGGATCGGTTCCCGGTTGGGATATCACCGCACAAAACGCGATGCCCCATGCCTATAAGGGCGGTTCGCAGACCGAACTTCTGAAAGCACAGATCATGGCCATGCCGCAGGGCGGGACCTATGTCATGGTTGCGCCGCCAAACCCCTATCGCTGCCCGCCGGGACCGTATGAGCGGATTTCGATGGTCGCGCATTACCTGAAGGCCAACAACCCGACCGCCAAGATCATCATCGCTGATCCGAAAGAAAAGTTCTCGAAGCAGGGTCTGTTTGAAGAGGGTTGGAACTCGCACTACCCTGGCATGATCACGCGGATCGGTCCCGATTTCGGTGGCGAAAACACCAGCGTCAGTGTCGCGGACATGACCGTTGATATCGACGGCGAAGTGATCAAGGCCGATGTGGTCAACGTCATTCCGGGAATGATGGCCGGCAAGATCGCCCATTCTGCTGCAGTTACAGACGGCAACTGGGCGCCGGTCAACGCCGCAGACATGTCGACCAAAGCCGATCCTGACATCTATGTCCTGGGTGATTCCAGCCAGCAGGGCGATATGCCTAAGTCCGGCTTCTCGGCCAACTCTCAGGCCAAGGTCTGCGCTAACGCGGTGCGTGGTGCGCTGACAGGGTCCAAGGTGTTCCCGGCACGCTTCTCGAACACGTGCTGGTCGCTGATCGACACCAATGACGGTGTGAAAGTCGGCGCGACCTATGAAGCGACCGAAGAAAAGATCGCCAAAGTTAACGGCTTCATTTCCCAAACAGGCGAAGACGCGGGACTGCGTCAAGCGACCTATGAGGAATCCGAGGTCTGGTACACCGCGATTACAGAAGACATGTTCGGCTAGATTTCCCCTCTGAGCTGAACGACATGCCGCGCCCGATGTCTCCGTCGGGCGCGGTTTTTATTGGCATCCGGTCAGGCGGGGTGGTTTCGACCTAGACAAGAAGATGCGCGGTCTGCGACGGTCGCGCGTGTTTTCTAGGCTCTTTGGAGTGGGATTTTGATCAGGGCAGTCGCGCCAACGGCCATTACCGCATTTTGGATCAGCAGTTGGTTTTCAATCGGATCAAGCACTTGGGCGATTGGTTTGGCCGTTTCGGCTGTTCTGTTGTTGTTGGCGGCTTTGGTTTTCCAATCCAAAGAGGCAGGGAAGACGTGGGCCTTTAAGCTGCTCTTTTTTCTGGCTTTCGGCGTTTTGATCGGTGGTGCAATCGCTGCATTTCTTGTTTCGGGCGCTGGGACACGGGCAGAGGCTGCCATCGTCTTGTTCGTAGCCGCTGGTTTGGCGGCGTTTGTCCGGATGTGCGCCAATGTGGTGGCGCGCAGAACCGAATTTCTAGGTGGCACGGGAAAGGCCGGTTTGGTTCTGGTTTTGCTGGCGGCGTGGTCTTGGGCACATGCATTTGCCATGTACACGCATCGGGGCGTTGCAGTGGACCTAGAAGCGGCTTGTATCATCGCACCGGTGGGCACCGACTACACAAAGCTGTTGACGCGTCTCGCGGATATGCGTTTGCCCTTCATCGTGAGCACTGCAAAAAGCAGGTCGCATATCTGGGCCTATCACGCCATTCTGGTTGCGCCGGACAATGAGCCGTCGCACTACAACTGGTCAAAGCTGAAGATGCGCTTTGAACCGCTTGATTTGCAACGAAATCCATATCTTCCAAAGGAATGCCCGTAGGCCGGCCGCCTGACGGGCATCCTGAAGCCGAGTGTTTATTCGGCGTTAAAGACGTAGCCATCGCCATCGCGCACAACGCGGCCCATACCGCCGTCAGGCAGGTGGAACCCGATGATCGGAACATTGTCTGCGGCCAACATATCCATCATCGCGACGCGTGTCTGGATGCCTTCCTCTGCGTTCTGGTCGCTGCCAGAGGGCAGGTCAGGGCGGGCAAAGGCGATATGGTGGTTGCCGATGGCATCGCCGATGACAAAGGCATTGCCTGCCTCGCCATCAATCATGAACGACATATGGCCAGGCGTGTGCCCGTAGCTGGCCATGGCGGTCACGTTCGGCAGGATCTGGTCCTGATCCTCGAACAACTGGACGACGTCAGCGATTTCATCCAAGCGACGTTTTGCGCCGACGGCAAAAGGCACGCGGGCCTCACCGATTGTGTTGATGGTTTCCGGATCACTCCAGTATTCGAATTCCTTGCGGCCGATATGGAACGTGGCCTCGGAAAAGGCGATATCGCCGAAATCATCCAGCAGGCCCCACAGATGGTCTGGGTGGGCGTGGGTGAACACGATGTCGGTGACGTCATCCGCACTCAGGCCAACGGCATCCAGACTGTCGTGGATCTGGCCCGCGCTGGCCATGAACTCCAGTCCGGAACCGGCATCGAACAGAACCGTGCGTTCGCCATCCTGATAAAGCGTCAGGTTGCAGGGTGGCGTGAAGGCCTCGGACGAGACGTTGTATTTGTCCAGAATGGGTTGCACCTGATTCATCGGTGTGTCGCCGATAATCATGCTGGCAGGAAGCGTCAGGGAGCCATCGCTGAGCGACGTCACAGTGCCGGTTCCGGCGGCGGTTTCGGCAATGGCAAACCGCGGGGCAGCAGTCGCGGCCAGAAGACCAGCGCTGGTTTTCAAAAGGCGTCGGCGTGTAATTGTCATGTGATCCTCCCAAATCGCATAAAATTCTTACATGCGAATATGATTGAGTATATTCGGGGGATCAAGGGTTTTCGCCGCCCTGCAGTGAACAGGGCAGCAATATGCTTAGGCGCGTTCCAGCGCGACGGCGATACCTTGGCCGACGCCGATGCACATCGTGGCAAGGGCGTAGCGACCGCCGGTGTTTTGCAGCTCAAGCGCGGCGGTGCCGCTGATGCGTGCGCCGGACATGCCCAGCGGATGGCCAAGCGCAATCGCGCCACCGTTCGGGTTAACGCGTGCGTCGTCATCGTCGATGCCCAGATCACGCAGTGTCGCCAGACCTTGCGACGCGAAGGCTTCGTTCAGTTCGATCACGTCAAAATCCTTGGGCGTCAGGCCCAGACGCGCCATCAGTTTCTTGGACGCAGGGGCAGGACCAAAGCCCATGATGCGCGGCGCGACACCGGCTGTGGCACCGCCCATAACGCGGGCGATGGGTGTCAGACCATGCGCCTTGACCGCCGCCTCGGACGCCACGATCAACGCGGCTGCACCATCGTTGACGCCAGACGCGTTGCCCGCTGTGACCGAGCCACCTTCACGGAACGGCGCTGGCAGCTTGGCCAGCTTGTCCGCCGTCGTGCCCGGGCGGGGGTGTTCATCGGTGTCAAAGATGATCGGGTCGCCTTTGCGCTGCGGGATCGTCACAGGCGTGATTTCCTGCGCCAGACGACCGTTTTCGATCGCAGCACCTGCTTTGGCCTGCGAACGGGCAGCGAAAGCATCCTGATCTTCGCGCGAGATGTTGAAATCTTCGGCCACGTTTTCAGCGGTCTCAGGCATGCTGTCGACGCCATACTGCGCCTTCATCAGCTTGTTGACGAAACGCCAGCCAATGGTGGTGTCGAAAACTTCGTTGGCGCGGCTGAAGGCGCTTGTCGCCTTGGGCATCACAAACGGCGCGCGTGTCATGCTTTCCACACCGCCAGCGATCATCATTTCGGCCTCACCGGCCTTGATCGCACGCGCGGCTGTGATCAGCGCGTCCATGCCAGAGCCGCAAAGGCGGTTCATCGTTGTGCCGGGTACGGATTCAGGCAGACCCGCCAGCAGGGCAGACATGCGCGCCACGTTGCGGTTGTCTTCACCTGCTTGGTTGGCACAGCCATAGATCACCTCATCAACAGCGGACCAGTCGATGTCGTGCTTGGCCATCAATGCCTTGATCGGGATCGCACCCAGATCGTCTGCGCGTACGCTGGAAAGTGTACCGCCAAAGCGGCCGATGGGCGTGCGAATATAGTCGCAAATATATACGTCGGTCATGATTATCCCCCTTACAGTTCTGGCACGATCAGATCGGCGACGGTGCCTTGCACCTTCAACTCGCCACCTGTAACGGCCTGCAATTCCTCTAGCGAAATCTGTGGCAGCTTTTCACGCAGAACGAAATGCCCGTCCTCGATATCAATCACAGCAAGGCTGGTGTAAACGCGGGTCACGCAGCCAACGCCCGTCAGCGGCATGGTGCATTCGGCCACCAGTTTCGGATCACCTTTCTTGGTGACGTGATCGGTGACAACCGCCACACGCTTTGCACCATGAACAAGGTCCATCGCGCCGCCCACGGCGGGCACGCCTTTGCCGGTCGACCAGTTAGCCAGATCACCGTTTTGCGCCACTTGGAATGCGCCAAGGATGGCAACGTCCAGATGGCCGCCACGGACCATGGCAAAGCTGTCGGCATGGTGGAAAAACGCGGCACCGTCCTTCAGCGTGATCGCCTTTTTACCGGCGTTGATCAGGTCCCAGTCTTCTTCGCCCTCGGCAGGGGCGGCACCGAAGTTCAGAACGCCGTTTTCGGTATGATAGATCGCTTCCCGACCTTCGACCTGATACTGGGCCACCATTTCAGGAAAGCCGATGCCAAGGTTCACATAAGCGCCGTCTTCAATGTCTTGCGCCGCGCGCCACGCGATTTGCGCGTTGCTCAGCTTGATCTCTGCGAAATCGGTCATGGGTATACGGCTCCTTCGCGGTTCAGCACTTCTTCCTGCTGTGGGTTGGCGATTTCGACGATGGAATTGACGAAGATGCCGGGGGTGATGACCTGTTCGGGGTCAATGCCGCCAGCAGGCACAAGCTTGGTCACCTGCGCGATGGTGTGGCGCGCGGCCATACACATCAGCGGGTTAAAGTTCCGCGCCGCCAGTCGGTAAGTCATGTTGCCCATCGGATCGCCCAATTCGCCCTTTACTAAGGCAAAGTCGGCTTTCAGCCAGCGTTCCTGCACATAGGAACGGCCATCAAAATCGCCTACTGGTTTGCCCTTGGCCAGATCGGTGCCGTAGCTGGTCGGTGTGTAGAACGCGGGAATGCCTGCGCCGCCTGCACGGATACGCTCGGCCAGCGTGCCTTGCGGAACAAGCTCAAGCTCGATCTTGCCGTCCAGATAGCGTTCGGTAAACGCACGCGGGTCTTTGCTTTTGGGGAAGGAACAGATCAGCTTTCCGACCATGTCTTCGCGGATCATCGCCGCAAGGCCCACATCGCCGTTGCCCGCGTTGTTGTTGATCACTGTCAGGTTCTTCGCGCCCTTATCGATCAACGCGTGAATAAGTTCGATCGGGCCACCAGACCCGCCAAACCCGCCGATCATCACTGTCGCCCCGTCAGGGATGCAGGCGACGGCCTCGGCGGCGGATGCACATGATTTGTCCATTGCCGGTTCTCCTTTTGCTTTGCGCAAGGTTTAGGGCAGGGCGTGGACGCGGTTAAGGAAATCTGTGCGCATATTGAACTTTGTTCGAAATCTGATATCGCGTGTTCACATGGTGAACAGAACAGACTTTGTTGGCTCTTTGGCTAAGGGATTGCGGGTGATCGAGGCATTCAACGCCGATCATCCCCGTCTTTCCGTATCTGAGGCAGCGGCGCGCACAGGGTTGGACCGGTCCACGTCGCGGCGGTGTTTGCTGACGCTGCATGAACTTGGCTATGCCGATTACGACGGGAAGTATTTCCAACTGACGGCGCGGGTGTTGCGGTTGGGCATGGGGGCGCTGTCGGCGTTACCTTTGCCGCAGATCGTGCAGCCTTGGTTGGACCAGCTTTCCGAACAGGTCGCGCAATCGGTGTCTGTCGCTTTGTTGGACGAGACCGAGATCGTCTACATTGCGCGGGCAGCCCAGAAACGGGTGATGTCCATCGGCCTGATGCCCGGATCGCGCCTGCCAGCCCATTGCACATCTATGGGGCGGGTTTTGCTGGCCTCATTGCCAGAGGAAAAGGCGCGTGCAGTGATTGATCAATCCGACCTGTCGCCGCGCACACCAAACAGCCTGACCGATCCCGACGAGATCATGGCGCGCCTGACACAGGTCAGGTCGCAGGGTTACGAGATTATCGATCAAGAGATCGAGATGGGCCTACGTTCTATCGCCGTGCCGGTGTTGAACGCCCATGGACGGACGGTGGCGGCGTTGAACCTTGGCGTCGCGGCTGTGCAGCTGGATGCAGGCGAATTGAAAGACCTGTACCTGTCCCAATTGCTGCGTGTTCAGGCCGGTCTACGCCGCGTGCTGGCCTAGGGAATTCACAAAGCTTGTCATCGATGGAAAAGGGCGAAAGGGTGGGGCAACAAACCCCATGACGGAGCCTGCTATGCCAGACAGCACATTTACCCATCAGGCCGAAGAAGACCTTAGAAACAATGACATACAGATTTGGCTGAACGGTCAGATCGTCCACAAGGACGATGCCAAGGTGTCGGTCTACGACTCGGGCTTTATGTTGGGCGATGGCGTGTGGGAAGGCATGCGGCTGTATAACGGGACATGGGCGTTTCTGGACGAACACATGGACCGCTTGTTCGAGGCCGCAAAGGCGATTGATCTGGACATCGGGATGGATCGTGCCGCGCTGATCCAAGCGTTGAAGGACACGCAGACGGCGAACGGGATGACCACCGATGCACACGCACGCTTGATGGTGACGCGTGGTGTGAAAACCCGGCCTTTCCAGCATCCGGCCCTGTCACAGCAGGGGCCGACGATCACCATCATCATGGAGCATTCGCGCCCGTCCATTCCACGTCCGATCCGGCTGGCGACGGTGCCGCATATCCGTGGTCTGCCCATGACGCAGGACCCCAAGCTGAACTCACACTCCAAGCTGAACTGCATCCTTGCCTGTATCGCCGCCGAAAAGGCCGGCGCGGATGAGGCGTTGATGCTGGACGTGCATGGTTTTGTGAACACGACCAATGCCTGCAACTTTTTCATCGTTCGGAAAGGCGAGGTTTGGACCTCGACCGGCGACTACTGCATGAACGGGATTACGCGCAGAAAGGTGATCCAGATCTGCCGTGATCTGGGTGTTCCTGTATTCGAGAAAAACTATTCCTTGGTAGACACTTACGGCGCGGATGAGGCGTTTTTGACAGGCTCGTTCGGGGCGCAGACGCCAGTCAGTGAAATCGACGGGCGGGATATTGGTGACGGTCAGTTGGGGCCGGTCACGGCGCGTATCCGAGAGGCCTATCAGAAAATGGTGGGGGCCGCGTGATGGAGCCAAAACGCATTGCAATGTGGTCCGGTCCGCGCAACCTGTCCACCGCCATGATGTACGCCTTCGCCGCGCGGGGTGACTGCGCTGTTTGGGATGAGCCGTTTTATTCAGCCTATCTGTCGAAAACCGGTCTGGATCATCCGATGCGGCAGGAAGTGATCGACGGCGGAGAGCCCGATGCCGTTAAGGTCGCGCAGGCATGTTTGGGTCCGGTGCCCGATGCGCAGCCGGTTTTTTACCAGAAACACATGTGCCAACACATGATCGACGGCGTGCCGCGTGACTGGATGGGGCAGGTGACCAACGTGTTTCTGATCCGCCATCCCGCACGCGTTGTGGCCAGTTTCTCGGCCAAACACGAGGCCATCGGTCTTACGGACATCGGGTTTCAGCAGCAGGCAGAACTTTTCGATCAGGTCGCGGAAATGACGGGCGATACGCCTTTGGTCATTGATTCAAACGACATCCGCGCGAACCCGTCGGGCATGATGGCGGCGCTGTGCGGAAAGCTCGGGCTGGATAAATCCGAAAAGATGCTGAGCTGGTCAGAGGGGCCCAAGCCCTATGATGGGACCTGGGCCAGCCATTGGTATGGGGCTGTTTGGAAATCAACCGGATTTGCAGGGCAAGAGGGGCCGTTGCCCGAACTGCAAGGCGACTATGCGGCCATAGCCGAGGCCGCATTGCCTTTTTACGAGCGTCTGAAAACCTTTGCGCTAAAGCCCGAATAGGGGGCTAAAACGCCCCTTATGATTTGCGACGGCGCGGGGGTTCATTGCCACCGCGCGGCGGGGCAGATTTGGAACCACGCGCCGGTGGCTTGCCCTTGGAAAACTTCGCACCACCGGTTTTCGGCTTGTCAAATTTACCGCCAGCGGAAGGTTTGCCACCCGCGGCCGGTTTGCCGCGCGGTTTGCCCTTGCCGTCTTTCTTGAAAGACTTGCTCGGGTCCGAAGCGTTCTTTTTGAACTTCGGCTTGTCGTCGGTTTTCGGCTTATCCGCAGGCTTGGCCGGTTTTGCGTCGTAGCGCTCTTTCGGTTTGTCACGTTTGGCCGGTTTCGGCGCATCGAAATTACGGTCGTCGCTCCGTGCTTCACGCGGGGCCGGAGTGCGCGCAGGCTTTTCCTCGGCCTTGCGGGCAGGGCGGTCAAAGTCATCGCGAGCCTCACGGCGCGGGCCGCGGTCTTTGAAGCCGCCCTCGCGTTTTTTGAACCCGCCTTCGCGCTTGTTAAAGCCGCCTTTTGCTCCGCCACCACGCGGACCGCCGGGGCCTTTGCGCGGGCCTTGCGGCAGGTCAGGGGCGCTGTCCAGCGCGGTCATGCGGATGCCGTCTTCCAGTTCGGTCGCTTCGCCCATGTCGGACAGCAGCGCATTCGCGCTGGCTTCGGCCACTTCAAGGAAAGTTTCCTTGTCCTGAACACGGATCGCGCCAATGGCGGCTTTCTCAAGGTTTGTTGCCCGCAGCAGCATGGGCAGCAGCCAACGGGGCTCGGCCCGGTCATTGCGGCCAACAGAAAGCGAGAACCAGCGGCTGGGACCGAATTCCTTGAAATCGCGCGGCGCTTTTTCTTCGATTGTCTGAAGCTCTTCCGGTGCACCGTGACGCGACTGGTACATATCGACCAACATCGCGGCGACGGCCTCGGCACCGTGTTTGTCCAGCAGTTTCTGGGCGAACTCGGCGTTGGCTTCGGGCACACCCTTGGTCCAGTTCGGATCGTTCAGCAAACGCTCTTCGTCGTTCTTGATAATCTCGTCGGCGGACGGCGGATTGCCCCATTCGGCTGTGATCTTGGCCCATTTCAGAAGGCGTTCGGCCTTTTTCACCACTTTCGGCGGGATGATCAACGCCGAGATACCTTTACGGCCCGCGCGACCGGTCCGGCCCGAGCGGTGCAGCAGGCTTTCGGTGTTGGTCGGCAGATCGGCATGGATCACAAGGTTCAGGTTCGGCAGGTCGATGCCGCGCGCAGCCACATCAGTGGCCACACAGACACGCGCACGACCGTCACGCATCGCCTGAAGCGCGTGGGTGCGTTCGGATTGGCTCAGTTCGCCAGACAGGGACACAACCGACAGACCGCGGTTCGACAAGCGGGCGGTCAGGTGGTTCACCTGAGACCGTGTGTTGGCAAAGACGATCGCGCTTTCGCCGTCGTGGAACCGCAGCAGGTTGAAGATCGCGTTGTCGCTGTCGGAATGGCCGACGCGCAGTGCGGAATAGGTGATGTCTGAGTGCTGCTTGGATTTGCTCATCGTGTTGATGCGCTTTGCATCGCGCTGGTACGTTTCGGCCAGCTTGGCGATGACCGGCGAAACCGTCGCCGAGAACAGCAGGGTGCGGCGCTCTTTGGGCGCACTGTCCAGAATGAATTCCAGATCTTCGCGGAAGCCCAGATCAAGCATTTCGTCCGCTTCATCCAGAACCACAGCGCGGATGTCGGACAGGTCCAGCGCACCGCGACGGATGTGATCGCACAAACGGCCCGGTGTGCCCACAACGATATGTGCACCGCGTTCCAGCGACCGGCGTTCCTGACGGACGTCCATGCCACCTACACAGGATGTGACGACAGCGCCTGTGCGTTCATAAAGCCAGCGCAGTTCCTGCATGACCTGAAACGCCAGTTCCCGTGTCGGAGCCACGACCAGCGCCATCGGCGTACCCGCGCGTGGCATCCGGTCTTTGTCGCCCAATAGGGTGGGCGCGATGGCAATGCCGAAGCCCACGGTCTTACCCGAACCGGTTTGCGCCGAGACCAAGAGATCCTCGTTGATCAGCTCTTCTGCTGAAACAGCCTCTTGTACAGGCGTAAGGGTATCGAAGCCACGCGCTTCGAGCGCCTCAGAGAGGGATTTCAACATGTCAAACAAGCTCCGAAGGGTAGGGGCGTCAGGGCGACTCGGCGCAGCAACAGACGCAGCAGAAAGCGCGTCCATATATGGACCGGTCCCAAATGTATATGAAAAACTTTGGCGCAGGTGGCCAGTTCGCCTTAGCCTTTAAAGCATTTGGCGGCAGCTTTTCTGATGTGCTCAACCGTATAGGGTTTCCGGATCACAAGTGTCTGCGGGAACGCCTCGGTCATGGTGGCGTTGCCTTCATAGCCAGTGGCAAGGATGGTGGGGATGTTTCGCGCGGCGCATTTCTTGGCGACTTTCAGTGACAGTTCTGTTCCCAATTTCACGTCCAGCAAGGCGAATGTGATGTCACGATGTTCCAGAATTTGCAGCGCGTCATTGGTGCTGTTGGCGGTATGAACGGTTTTCGCGCCAAGTTCGGACAGCATATCGGACGCGTCCATCGCGATGATCATGTTGTCTTCAAGAACCAACACTTCGCCAGAAAGCGTGATGTCAGTCGGATCGATGTCGTCCTGCACGGCTGTTTCGGTGAAAGTCATGGCGTCGTACTCTTGAACATGTGGCGCTGGTAAAACGAAGTCAGCTTCAAAGCCGGTGACCTTATAACGGACATCTGCCTCGCCGCGAAGCTCAAATGGGATCGAGCGTTCAATGATCGTTGTGCCAAAGCCTTTGCGCTTGGGCGCACTGACGGGCGGGCCATCGCAGTCGCGCCACGCGATATGACATGATCCATCCGGCAAGCGGCCTATTTTCAGTTGCACCGATCCATCCGGGACACTGAGGGCGCCATATTTGGCAGAGTTTGTAACCAGCTCGTGCATGACAAGGGCCAATGTTGTGAAAGCGGTCGGAGACAGCGCGATATCTTCGCCCTCAATCAGCAGGCGTTCGGATTTTTCCGATTGGAAGGCTTTGATTTCGGTCTGGATCAGCGACTTCAATGGCACCCAAGACCATTCTTTTTGCGTCAACTGATCGTGGGCCCGCGCGAGTGCGTGAATACGTTTGTCAAGAACGCTGCTGTATTCTTCGATTGAAGACTGTTTGCCCTGACCTTGGGAAATTAGCCCTTGAATCAGGGTCAGGATGTTCCGCACGCGGTGGTTCAGTTCGGCGATCAACAGTTCTTGGGCTTGTTCGGCTTTTTTGCGATCAGCCTCTGCTTCGTCAGAGAGCTTCAGCACGACCTCAATCAGTGTGACCCGAAGCGTTTCGGCGGCCCGCAGTTCGCTTTCGCGCCACGATGCGCATTTTCCGTGAACGACTTCTTTCCAAGCAGCAAAGCTTTTGCGCGGGGTCAGACGCGCTCCATGCGGGCCTAGTTCCACAGGTTTTTCGGGGTTGCCCGCCCACGTTACGGTCTGTGCGAGTTCACGCCTGAAAAACACCAGATAATCTCGGGGTTTCCGCGAAATCGGAAGGGCCAACAGGCCAACAGCGCGATCTTCGAAAGAATCCGCAGCTTCATAGCGTGATGCCAAATTGTCCGTGGCGTAAACCTGCGATCCCTTTGTCGTGTTCAGGAACCGTGCAAGTCCCATGAATTCTTCTTCCGTCGGGGTCATGCCGCTCGCTTTGAACTTGCCGCCGGAATAAACGACAACCCCGTCAAACGGGATGACAGAGCGGATTTCGTCGGAAAAACTGTTGAAGATATCAAGAAGCGTCACGCCCCCCGAAATTTGCGACATAAGCTTGTCATGCAGAATTTGCGCTGTGTCCAAGTCATTGAACTCTTGCGCCATTTCGATCTGGGCCAGTTCGTAGTTGAACAGCTGAGCGAACAGCTCGATCGTGCTGCGGGTTTTGTAATCAAGGTTGCGCGGCATGTGGTGGTGGCAGGCAAACAGCCCCCACAGTTTGTCGCGACGCATGATCGATACGGACATGGACGCCTGAACGCCCATGTTCCGCAGATATTCGAGATGGATAGGCGACACAGCCCGCGACACGCTAAGAGACAAGTCCAGCGGGTCGCCGGATGGTCCTATTTTAGGCAGGATCGGATAGGTTTCACTGTTCACATCGGAAATGATGCGCAGAAGGTTCTTCTTATAGAGTTCGCGCGCCTGCTTGGGCACGTCACTGGCGGGATAGCGCAGGCCCAGATACGGCTCACCGCGACCTTTCAGAACTTCTGCAATGACTGTTCCGGTTCCGTCCTCGTCAAAGCGGTAGACCATGACGCGATCCATGCCTGTCAGGGCCTGAATAGCGCGTGCGGCTTCTTCTGATGCCATTTCTACGCTGTCGTGGCGTTGCACACGGCCGATCAGGGCCTGAACCAGACCGGTGTCATCCTGATCAGCGCTGGAAAGTGTGGTCTTTTCGAATTCGAACACAAGGAATTGGTCCGAACGGTGCATCGATACGTTGTAGTACCGACCGTCTTCAAAGACCTCATAGCCGAACATTCTGGCGCAGCCGGTCTGGTAGGCCAGAGCCTGAATGCGTGTTCTCAGATCGTGAATCGAACCAGGGCTGAAAAAATCGGCGAAGGGTTTGCCGATCGCCTCTTCGGGATCCAGGCCCAGCATCTCGGCGCAATTGGTGGACGCGTGGACGACGATCCAATCCGATGACACGGCCAAAAGGCAGCCGAACGACTGTACGTGCCCCAGAATGTGGATCGGTTCGCGATCACAGTTGGACAGGTCGACATCAACCTGTTTGCCCTTAGAGTCGAGTTTAGGCATTGAAAACGGCTCCGTTCAGGGCTTCTTCAGCTAGGTTAAAGTACAGATCAAAAATTGCCGAGGCTCCATCAACGATTTTGTCTGCGACTTTGGTCTGGGCGGGCATCAATGATGCCTCTGCAAGGAATTGCTTCCAAACCTCGATATGGCGGGGGGCCCGCATATAGGCTTCTCCGAATCCCGTTTTTGAAACTGCGCCATCCAGCCAGCGCCGTTTCAAGACTTCGGCGCCAAGACGCGATCCGGCCAGCACGTATTTCGCGGCCATTGGGTGTGTGTCCGTGGCAAGTGATTGATTGGTCGACAACGAAGCAATCTGATGCGCAGCCAGATCCGATTTCAGGCGCGCATGCAGGTCGGTGATCATCGTTGATGTGTCCGGACAAAGCTGGTTGCGTGACAACACGGACAATCCGGCTTCGTGCATCAAAAGAAACGCGGTCACACCCGATTTTTTACCAAGATCAAACTGGGAAACGCGGTCATCCAACCTCTGATGAGAGGTTGCCAAGTCCACAATCAGACGTTGCCGCAAATGTGGCTCTGGCATCGGTTCCGTTTCCCCCGCTTCTCGCATTTCATCGGCTTCACCTAAAGGTGAATCTGTCGGTGAATTTTTTAGGCACGCGAGTGCTTTAAGGTCCAGAATGATGCAGAGCAGGCGAAATCACAAGGATTTTGATATAGCCGTTATGTGATACGTTTTTGTTTCGGTTCACAAAACATCGGTTGGCTCTGACCGGTCGGTTTGTTTTGTCCGGCAAAAGGCAATTTTGCGGATAATGCGCCTACACAGCCTAGGATAGAATTCGGTTTTCCGGAATTGGCGTAATGCGGAAAGGGGTTATTCTACAAAACGTTGCTCCAGCGATTGACCGGGTAGCAAATCTGCAGGGGGATAAAGCACCACAATATCGCCCTCTGACAGGCCGGACAGGAGTTCGGCGTCCTGACCGTTGTCATGCCCGATCTCGACCTTGCGCAGGTCTGCGACCCCTTTGTTGGAAAGGAAAACAGCCCAATCCGCCCCCTCGCGGAACAATGCACTTGAGGGGACTTTCAGAACATCTTCGCCCGACCATGTGACGATCTGCGCCTCAACCGCGTAGCCGTGGCCAAGGCCTTGTCGTTCTTCCGGCGGGCTGGACAATTCGATCACAGCGGTCACGCGTTGCTCTTCGACACCAAGCGCCGATACCTTGGTTTCGCCGTATGGTTCCACCCGCGTCACGATCCCGGACAAAACCCTTGCACCGCCCCAGTTCACGATGTCGACTGGCGCCCCGACCCCTACGTTTATCGCGTCCACGGAAATCAGCTCGACCACGACCTCAAGCCCTTCGCCGATATCGCCGACCACCATGATCGGCGAACCCACGGCAAGCGTGGTTTCGTCTTGGTGGATCACTTGCAAAACCACACCGTCAGTTGGTGCATGGATGATCCTGTCTTCACCTGATCCATTGGTTTCCACGTCGAAAAAGTCGGGGTCGTCAAAGCCGATCAACTGGGCGCGGGCCGCGCGCAATTGTGCCTCTTGCTGCTCGATCGCTGCCGTTGCTGTCGCAAGACGGGCCTGCGCCGCGCGCGACAGGCTTTCGGCCTGATCCAAGGCGGCGGGGCTGGCAAAACCTCGATCAGCAAGGCTTTGTGTCCGTTCAAGATCGGAAAGGGCAAGGTCGGCTTCTGCACGGGCGGCTTCAAGATTGGCGCGCGCGACGTTCAAGGATGCCTCTGCGGCCTCGACAGCAGCTTCGGCTTGGCCCCGTGTCCGGATGTCCAACGCAGCAGGATTGACCGATCGCAGACGCGCAACGATGGTTTCGTCCTTTGTCACCGGATCACCGGGCGAGACCTGAACGCGCAACAGGCGGCCATCAATCGGCATGGATATCACATAGGCGTCCCGAACACGCGTCTTGCCCTGTTCGTTTACAGTCAGCCGCATGTCACCACGCGTGACTTTGCCCAGATCGACCATCGTGGCGCGCGGCCAGAAGGCAAAGGATAGGCCTGCTAACAGCAAGAGAGCGGCGAAGCCGATCAGGACAGAGCGGGACAGTTTCTTTTGGGCCATGATTAATCCCTCGATTTCAGGACGGCGACAAGGTCCATCCGGTTCAGGTCACGCATAACAAGCAGGCCGGAAATGGCCGCCGCTGCGAGTATGAACGCCGCAGAAAACCCGTGGCTGAACGGGTCGTATGAGGCGGGTATCTGGTAGAGTTCCGATGAAAATCCGTTCGCGATCAAAAACGACAGCCCGTATCCGGCCAGCGATCCGACGGGCAGGGCGATCAAGACGATGACGGCCAGTTCGCCCAGCAACACGAATGTCGTTTCGCTTTTGGAAAATCCCATCACGCGCAGCGCAGCAAGGTCGCGGGCACGTTCATTCTGGGCAATGCGCGCCGCGTTGTAGACGACGCCGAACGTGATGATAAACGCCACAGCGCCCATGATGTAGCGTGCAGATCCCGCGCCCTGATCCATCAACTTTTGCAGCGAAGCGCGTGCATTTTCAGACACGCTTACGCCAGCAACGGCGGGCATATCCTTGAGTTTGCGGTAGATTTGATCGGCTTTGGCATCGTCGACCCGCAAATGCGCACCTGTGATCCGCGCCGGTTCCGACATCGCTTTGTTCAGCGCATCCAGCTGCATATAGGCAGGTGCGCCGATCAGGCTGCTGGCGACCCGTGTGACAGGGATTTCCAGAACCGGCTGGCGTCCTTCGCGGACATCCACGGTTAAAATATCACCCGGTGCGGCGCCCAAAATTTCGGCCAATGGTTTGCTCAGCACCAGACCGCGCGCGGGAAGGTCAATCGGTGCCAGCGTGTGATCGATGGCGCGGGTGATTTCGGGGCCTGCGACCATGCCAGAAATGCTGCCGCGGTGCAGTTCACGCCCCAGCCTGAGCGTCGCGGCCACATCACGTAACGGCTCGACTGCGATCACACCGGGGATCCGAGCAAGCTCATAGGCGGCCTTTTCGCCGAGTGGGCTGTGGAAATAGACGGTGGCGTCTGACCGGTCGATGACGGTGAAACTAAGGTTCATCATACGGTCGAATGCGCCGTAGATCGTGGTCATTCCGGATGCCAGCGCCATGCCCCCAGCGATGCCCGCAGATAGCGCCAAGGCCCGCCACGGTGACCGCGCAAGTCCCCGCATCACGATCCGTGTCGGTTGGTCGAACAAAAGTGCGGCGCGGCCTTTGAATGTCATGGTTTTGGAATAATCGGCCGGTGCCGGTGGGCGCATTGCCTCGGACGGGGTGAGTGCGAAAATACGTTTCAAAACAAAGATGCTACCAGCCGATGCCGATACAATACTGGCGACCGCGCCTATGACAAACGACGTAGGGTCCGGTCGGAAGACAAGAAAAGGAAAGTTATAAAAGGTCGTGTAGACCGGGATCATGGCCCGGCCTGACAGGATGCCAAGCAGGCAGCCCAAGATGGCACCCGCCAAGGCAATAATCAGCAACAGTTTGGTGTAGTGAATGCCGACCTCGCGATTGGTGTATCCAAAGGCCTTCAGAAGTCCGATTTCTTCGCGTTCTGCCTGCACGATCCGGTTGACCACAATGTACAAAAGGAAGGCCGCCACCGCGAGGAATAGCGGCGGCACGGCCCGCGCCATGGTCGCCAGCCCGTCGATCTCTTCGCTAACAAACCGATCTGACACCAGATCGCTGCGCCCGTAAGCCCCCGTGCCGCCATATGGCTTCAGGATTTGGTCGATTGCATCAATCACCGCTTCGGAAGATGCGCCGCGAGACAAGGAAAACAGCGCTTGGTTGAAGGCACCTGACATGTCGTAGGCGCTGGCAAGGGCCGATCGCCGCATCCAGATCACGCCATAGCGGGCAGGGTCTGGCACCATCTCGCCGGGGGCGGCGACGAACAGGAATTCGGGCGATTGTGCAAGGCCGACAATCCGGATGGAACGGCGTGACCCGTTCATCGTCACTTCAATCCGGTCGCCGATGCCATAGCCGTGCGCGCTTGCAAAGCCTGATAGCAGCAATGCTTCGTCACGGTGGTTTTCAGCCGGAAAGCGACCGGTGGTCAGGTACACGGTGTTGTGGATTTGCTCGCCCGTGTCCGGCAGGCCCACCGCCTGCGACTGTATCGGGACCGGATCGCTTGGGATGTCGATCAATGCGCGGCCAACCACACGGCCCGAGACACGGTCGACGCCCGATATCTTTGCCAATCGGCCAAGCACTGTCTGAGGGGCGCGAACCACTGGTGCGAAGACCTCGGCAAGGTCATTGCGTTCGTAGTAGGTGCGCCGCGTTTCGCTGAGCGACGCCACAAGGCCCGACATCATCACCTGAAGCAAGACACCCGTCGCGATGACCAATGCAATGGCGATTGCCTGCCCTTTGATCCGCCACAGATCACGCAACATCTTCCGGTCAACCGCGCTCACCAGTCGATTTCCGCTGGGGTTTGTCTGACGTCGTTGACCTGCACCTCGCCGATTTGCCCGTCCACCAAGCGGATCACCCGATGTGCCATGCCCGCGATGTTCGCGGCATGGGTGACCATCAGAACGGTCGAACCCAGTTCGGCGTTGACGTGGTTCAACACCTCAAGCACCGACCGGCCCGTGGTGCTGTCCAATGCGCCCGTCGGTTCGTCGCAGAACAACACGTCGGGCTGTTTGGCAATGGCCCGCGCAATCGCTACGCGCTGCTGTTCACCGCCGGACAATTGCGACGGAAAGTGATCCAGCCGTTTTGTCAGCCCGACAAGATCCAGCGCCTTTTCCGGCGGCATGGGATTATCGGCGATTTCGGTGACCAGTTCCACATTCTCAAGCGCGGTCAGGCTGGGCATCAGATTGTAAAACTGGAACACAAAACCAACGTGATCGCGTCGAAACTTGGTCAGTTCCCGATCCGACAAGGCGCCCAGTTCAATATCGCGAAAATGGACTGTTCCGCTTGTGGGGCGATCAAGCCCACCCAGAATGTTCAGAAGGGTTGATTTTCCACTGCCGGACGCGCCCAGCATCACGACGATTTCACCTTCAGGAATGCTGAGGTCGATGCCACGCAGCGCGTGCACCTTTGACCGACCTTCGCCATAGCTTTTGGTCAGCCCCCGCGTGACAAATCCCAGTCCTTCTTGATTAGCCACCGAACGCCCACCCGCTTGCCATCTGTCGCGGCCCTGAATGGGGCGCATTCCAAAGGTTACTTTGACACCATGACATTGCCAGCGATGCTTGTGCCTTGATGCAAGTCAAAGCGTCGGGGCCGGTTCGTTGCGTTTTGGGTGGGATAATTCTTTAATCGCCGTATTAATTGGAACCAACCTAAGCCAAGGTTGTTGGCCTCTGTGGTATAGCTCTAAAAAAGTAAGGCGGATTAGCTTGACGAAAGATCCCATGAAAATTGCAATCGTCGGGTTCGGGCCAAGGGGTCTTGCCGCTTTGGAAAGACTTTCAGTTCAAGTCGTTCAGGGTGACAGCCCAATAGAAGTGGACATCTTCGATCCGCATTCGACGCCCTCTGCCGGGCCGAACTTTTCCCCGACCGAGCCTGATGTGTGTTTGCTCAACCTGCCCATCCGTGATGTGGACCTTCCGCAATCGCCAAACAAAGATGTTCCGCCATTCGGGCAATGGGTGCAGAAGATCGAAGCGGACGAAGAGGTTTTCGTGCCCAGATCGGTGCTTGGCACCTATTTCACAGAGCGCTTTCAGGCCCTGATGGCCAATCTGCCGGATGATCTTGCAGTCACCCTTCGCCCACTTCGGGTTGAACGCTCCGTAAGACACGGTGATCGATGGCAATTGGCGGCTGAAGGCAGTTATTTCGGACCTTACGACCATGTTTTGCTGTCACTGGGACAGCCCAAGACAGACTTGGATGATCAGGCGGATCGTTGGCGTGAGCACGCAAAATCGCAAGGTCTGGACTTTACCGCAGCCTATCCGGGCAAATCCCTGATCCAGTCCGCGTCCGATTGGGCGGGCAGGGCGGTCGCGATCCGTGGGCTTGGCCTGTCGTCGTTGGATGTGATCCGCATGCTGACGCTTGGCCTTGGCGGGCAGTTTGTTGATGGTCGGTATGTTGCGTCAGGGCGCGAACCTTCGGTGATTGTGCCGTTTTCTCTGGATGGGCACGCACCAGCCCCCAAGCCGGCCTCTCGTGATATCGACGCGCTTTTTGATCCGACGGAGGATGAGACGAAATTGTTCGAGGCTGCCTTGAGGGCAGTTTTGTCCGGGCAGGGCGACGAAGGCTTGAACGGTATTTTTGACGCTCTGAAACCCGTCGTGTCGCGAATCCTGAGCGAAACAGGCGCCGCCGAAGATGACACCGCAATCGATAGCTGGCTGACTATGGAAGTACAGCAAGCGGGCCAACAGGAAACACGCGGCACTGTCGAGGCAATCGAAGGCAACTTGAAAGAGGCCGAGGGCGCTTGCCCACCGTCGGTTGGATTTACGGTCGGACAGGTTTGGCGCAAATGGCAGGCCAGCCTTCGTGCGATTTTCGATGGGCAAGAAACCAACGCAGATATCGCCAAGTCGCTGATCGCATTCGATGAGGGGCTGAAGCGATACTCCTACGGCGCGCCCGTCGACAACCTGCGCCAGCTTCTTATCCTGATCGACGCCGGTTTGGTGACGCCCTTTGCGGCCGAGGACCCAAACATAGAGCCGTCTGAAGATGGCTGGATGCTAGAGGCTGATCGGGGCGCGGTGACGGCTTCGGTCATGATTGACAGCGTCTTACCGCCGCCTGTGATCGACAAGGTTTCGGAACCGGTTATCCAAGGTTTGGTCGAGGATGGCACGCTTGTGCCAATCTATGACGGGGCAGGGGCGCACTGCATGCCGGACGGGGCCGTTATCGATCAAAACGGTCATCAGGTTGTAGGCCTGTCGATCATTGGACGCCTGACAAACGGCAGCACAATCGCCGATGACTCGATCCACGATTGCTTCGGGGATGTGACCGAGAGATGGGCGCGAGGTGTTGCATTGTCGGGCAAACAGCGCGCGTCGAGATAGTCTCCAAAATATGCCGCGCCTATGGGTTGGCTGCAAAAGAAAACAGCCCGCAAAGCGGGCTGTTTCTGATGGTGTTTAAGGCTCCATGTCCTTCGAGCGCTGACCCCTTAGGATCGTTTAGATCGACCCCGAAAGCGACGAAATCAGGAAGAAGATCGCAGCTGACAGGGCGGCGGCTGCGGGCACTGTGATGACCCAAGCCGCAACGATTGTCATGAAGTGAGAGCGGCGCACGAGCTTTCTGCGGCGCCGCTCCTCGGGCGCGTAAACAGGGCGCGATGGCATCGCAATACGGGCTTTCTTGATGCGACGCTCGGCATCCCATTCGCGGAAGAACCCGACGCCGAACACGGCACCCACAGCAATGTGGGTCGAACTGACCGGCAGGCCGAGCCAGCTTGCGATGATCACTGTGATGGCCGCAGACAGCGCCACGCAGTAGGCGCGCATCGGGTTGAGTTTCGTGATCTGGCTGCCGACCATCCGGATCAGTTTGGGCCCGAACAGGAACAGGCCAAAAGAGATACCGAAAGCGCCGATTACCATGACCCAGATCGGAATGCTGACGGCTTCGGTGAAGTTGCCGGACTGAGACGCCTGAACAATGGCAGCCAGTGGGCCGACCGCGTTCGCAACGTCGTTCGCGCCATGTGCAAAGCTTAGAAGGGCGGCAGAGACCACCAGAGGAATGCCGAACAGAACCTTCAGCGATTTGTTCCGGTTTTCCAGACCCTGTGACTGTTTGCGAATGACCGGGATCATGATTGCCCAGATGCCTGCGCCAACAATCGCACCGATGATGAGTGCTGTCGGCAGGTCGATCTTGATGATTTTCTTAAGGCCTTTCAGCGCTAGATAGGTCGCAAAAGCACCTGCCATGATGCCGACTAGGATCGGAACCCACTTGCGTGCAGCGGCGATTTTGTCGTCCTGATAAATGATGCGGGATTTGATCAAGGCCAGGAAAAGCGCCGCGATCAAACCACCCAGCACGGGGGAAATGACCCAGCTGGCGGCAATCGCGCTCATTGTAGGCCAGTTCACCGCGGCAAAGCCCGCTGCGGCGATACCTGCGCCCATAACGCCACCCACGACAGAGTGCGTCGTTGAAACCGGTGCGCCAACCCATGTGGCAAGGTTGACCCAAAGCGCGGCAGACAGAAGTGCGGCCAACATTGCCCAGATGAACACTTCGGCGGTGCCCATGCTGGTGGGTTCGATGATGCCTTTTGCGATGGTCGAAACCACGTCGCCACCCGCAACAAGCGCGCCGGCGCTTTCGAAGATGGCCGCGATTGCGATGGCACCGCCCATGCTTAGTGCATTCGCGCCAACCGCCGGACCCATGTTGTTTGCAACGTCGTTGGCACCGATGTTCAAGGCCATGTAGGCGCCGAAACAGGCCGCGATAATGACTACAACCGAGTTGTTGGCATCACCAAAGAACAGCATGGCGGCAAGGCCGGCCAAGACGACGAAAATTAACGAAATGCCGGGGCCAACAAGAGGCCGTCCGACGTAGCTTGTCGCAGTTTCAAGTTTAGACAAGCGATCGAGATCGCGATCCAGTGTCTCAAGGTGGCGTGGATCGCCTTGTTGTTCAGCCATTGTGCATCCCCTTTGTCGCCCGAAGCTTCTACTTTGAGAGGGCTTCAACAATCAATGATAACTTATCCGTCTTTGGGCGCTAACGGGGCTAAGCCAGTGCATGTTGGTTTCATGCGCCATTCAGGCTCTATCTTCGATTGATGGCGAGGTTTTTCATGCGCGCTATGGGGGGGCTGATGGGCCTCGTTTTGAGGAGTGGTCCTATGATGCTTGCACTCAGATGTTTTCAGGCGTGTAGATGTCAAAGCCCAAGTTCGCGATTTTGAGGCTGCTGTTGGGGTCTGACAGGACGGCATCTGTCATGGCTGTGATTGTTGCCCGTGCGAATGTTTCCATCGGGTGCGAAATGACCATGCTCAGCGTTCCGTCGATCAGCGCCGAGCGTGTTTCGTCGATCAGTTCGTAACCGACGCTTACAAACCCTTTAGGTAGTTTTCGTGCCCGCAACGCGTTAATCGCACCGCGTATCCCGCCGCCGGAAATGAACAGGCCGCATAGGTCGGCGTGGTCTTGGAACATCTTCTCAACGATTTCCTCGGCCACAGCTGCCGTTTCATAGGTCGTTTGCGCTTCGAGCAGCGTGAATTCGGTGTTGTGTTCGCGGAAGTACGACCGGAACCCGCTTTCGTTGGATTCCTGATTTCGGTAGCGGTGATTGCCCACCAAGATGCCGATTTTTCCCGGCCCGCGGCACATCTTGTCAAATGCCCACGCCGCGGTGCGTCCGACTTTGAAGTGATCCAATCCGACATATCCCACGCTCGCGTTGGCAGTCAGGGATGCGATCAGCCCGAATACGGGCACACCTGATTGATGCAGGGTGTCGATGGCATCTGACACTATGGGATGTTCTGCCGCGACCAGGCCAACAGCGTCCACATGGCGGCCCAGCTGAACCAGTTGGGTTGCGACATTGTCCGGTGAAAGGTCATCCATAAACTGGATTTTCAGTTCGACCCGACCACCTGCGAATTCACCGGCTGCTTTGCTAAGCGCTTTTGCGAGATCTCGGTAAAAGGTGCGGTTCTTTTGCTGAAGCAACACCCCCAGTTTGAACACCTGTTCCTTGCGCCGCAACGAATCTTGGATCGAACCGACACCGTAGAAGCCGATTTTTTCTGCCGCTTTCAGCACCAATTCGCGGGTTTGCCGACGCACGAGATTGGGCGAGTTGATCACTCGGTTGACTGTGGTCACTGAAACACCGGCGGCTTGCGACAGGTCCTTGATAGTAGGGCGTTTTGCCGAAAAATCTTGTGTCATTTCGTGTCATTCCTGTCGATTTTTGGTGGATCAAAATGAACCAAAATGAGCCTACATGATCCATATTTCTTGATGGAAAGTGCGGCGTTCTGTCAAGATTTTCTGACTTCGCACCGGCCCGATTCACGCTTGGTGCGATTTTGGGGAGGATCGATTAGTGGACGACAGTCAGTACGGCACACGCGACAAACGCGGCAACTGGACGCCAAACGAAACGCTGCAAGTGGCGCCTTATTGGACGGGCCAGTGGGGCAAGATGGGCCAGTTTCTGGTGGGTCTTGTCTGGCCTTGGAACGCCTTTCACATGGGAACGGCATTTCTTTATTTGTGGTTCGTCATTCCGGACCGCGAGACACTGGCGACGTTCTCTTGGGACTGGGCGCTTTGGTTGTTGTTCGTCAACATGGCCGGCATTTTCGTGCTCTATGGCGCGATCGAGTTCTTCTATTACGTCAAACGGATTCAGGGCGACCGCTGGCGCTACAATCACAAGTTTCCGGCAGATAACCCGTCGGACGTCTTCTGGTTCAAAAGCCAGAATCTGGACAACTTCCTGCGGTCTTTCCTGACGGGTATCCCGATCTGGACCGCTGTCGAAGTTTTCATGCTCTGGTGCTATGGCAACGGCTATCACGTCTTTGGCTGGGTCGATTGGCAGGACAACTGGCTTTGGCTTGCCATCCTGATCTTCCTCGTGCCGGCGATCCATGAAGTGCACTTCTTCTGCATTCATTGGCTGATCCACACGCCGTTCCTGTATAAGCACATCCATTCGGTGCACCACAATTCGATCAACCCGAGCCCGTGGTCGTCGCTGTCGATGCATCCGATCGAGCATGTTCTCTACTTTGGCGAAGTGCTGTGGCACCTTGTTCTGCCCTCAAACCCTGTCGCGTTCATGTTCAACATGCACGCCGTCGGCTACGGGGCGCTGAACGGCCACATCGGTTTCGAAAAGCTTGAGGTCACGGAAGAGACCGCGATCGATAGCCACGCCTACGCCCATTACCTTCACCACAAGTACTTCGAGGTGAACTACGGCGCCGACGGGATCATCCCGCTCGATAAGTGGTTCGGCTATTGGCACGACGGATCGAAAGAGGCCGACGCGCGAATGAAAGAGCGCTTCCGTAAGAAAAAAGAGCGGTTGAATGCAAAGAAGGCGCGTCAAACGCCCGCGGAATAACGGACTAAACCCAATTCCAAGATGCCGTTTAGGCGGCAGCAACACTCAGGGAGGAGACCTTGAATGACTATGATGAAAACCCTAATGATCGCAACGACGACGGCCCTTATGGCGACGTCCGCAATGGCGGCAGATATCTTCGTGGTCGGTGGTAAACCGGACGATCCGTTCTGGTCGCGTGTCAAAATGGGCGCGGAAGATGCGGGTAAGGTTGCCGAAGCCCAAGGTGGCTCGGTTACATGGCTAGGTCCGCAGAACTACGACAACCTTGGTCCGGACGCGGCGGAACTGATCCGTCAGGCGATTGACCAGGGTGCAGACGCGATCGTAGGCCCGAACTGGGTCCCCGAGGCGATGGACTCGGCCTTTGAAGCTGTTGTTGCGGCTGGCATCCCGCTGGTCATCTACAACGCAGGCGGTATCGAAGCTGCTGATCGTCTGGGCGCTCTGAACTACGTCGGCGCGGTTGACTACAAGTCCGGCTATGCGGGTGGTGAGTATCTGGCGAAAGCGGGCCACACCAACGGTGCATGCGTAAACACCTTGCCGGGTGCGGCCAACATCGAAGCGTTCTGCAGTGGCTTTAACGACGGTCTGGCCGAAAATGGCGGCACAGGGTCCGTACTTCAGCTTCCGGCGACAGCGTTCGGCGACTCGACTGCTGTGGCGCAGGCCGTGCGCGCGCACCTTCTGCAGAACCCTGACATCACCGCGATGTTCGCGATTGGCGATCAGGACTCGAACGCAACCATCAGCGGCATCCAGCAGGCTGGTAAAACAGGCTCTGTCCACGTTTGCGGCATGAACTTCAACGACTCGATCCTCGCCAACATCAAGGCCGGTACACAGGCCTGCGCGATCGACCAGCAGGGATACCAGCAGGGCTTCTTTGCGGTTTCCATCCTGAACAACCACGTCATGTACGGCACCACGATCCCGACACGTGAAATCCTCACAGGTCCGGGCGTGATTGATGCCAGCAACGTTGATCTGGTGATCGCGGGCGTCGAGGCGGGCGCGCGCTAATCGAGAAAGTCGTTCACGGGCAGCCGTGAATTCGACTGAAACGTGAGACCGCCTGCACAGAACGGGCGGTCTCACCCCCATAGCTCCGACTTATGTTATAAAACCTTCGGGGCTCGTCGGGCCAAGGAAAGCAAATATGTCGTCTCAAAACGGAAACGGCTCCAAAGGGATTTCTCTTGGGGCTCTCGCAAGACGTCCGGAAACCGGCTCTCTGATCGGATTCATCGTCGTCTACATTTTCTTCGCCGTGCTTGGCGGTCCGGTCTTTCTGGGCTTACCGGGCTGGTCGAGTTGGCTGAACATCGCAGCCGAGGTCGGCATCATCGCACTGCCTGTTGGCCTGTTGATGATCGCGGGCGAGTTCGACATTTCCGTCGGTTCGATCGTGCCTGCCGCATCCATGATGACGGCAATGTTGGGGGGGCATTATGATGCCCCTGCGATTGTCGCCATTCTGGCGGGCCTTGGCGTTGGATTGACGATTGGTCTGGTCAACGGGCTATTGGTCACTCGGACGACCATTCCTTCGTTGATAGTCACCATCGGCGTAATGTTCGCGGTCATGGGCCTGACCCTTGGGTTTGCTGTGCTGGTCAAAGGCTCGACTTCCGTTTCCTATGTTCCTGATCCCCTGACGAAAAGCCTGATGGGCCAATTCGTGAAAGGGTTCAGCGTTTCGATCTTCTGGTGGCTCGGTCTTGTTGCGGTGTTCTTCTATGCTCTGCACGTCTCTCCGTGGGGCAACTGGATTTTTGCCATCGGCGGTGACAAAGAAAGCGCGCGCAATGCAGGGATCCCGACAAGCCAGATGACGATTGCGCTTTTCATGGCGTCGGGCTTCTGCGCTGCGCTGGTCGGTGTTTTGCAGGTCATGACGTACCAGCAGGCCCAAGTCGCTGGCGGTCAGGCGTTTATCTTTAACTCGATCATGTGTGTGGTGATTGGCGGCGTCCTCCTGACAGGGGGCGCGGGATCAATCATCGGTATCCTTTTGGGCACCATGACATTCGCGGTCGTGAACCAAGGTATCTTCTTTGCCGGACTAGACCCGAACATCCAGTTCATCATCACAGGCGCGCTTCTTCTTGCTGCCGTTCTGTCCAACGACCGTTTCCGCGCGATGGCAACAAGCGCGGCGGCAAAGAAATAGGGGCGCAAACATGGAAAATTTCGCTGTGCTACTGCGCCGCCCCGCTGCCGCATCTATCGTCAGTCTGATCGGTGTTTTGGTGTTCTACGTTTTTGCCGGTGTCGAGCTGGACAAGCTGTTCGGCGCGGCAAGCTGGGTGAACTACGCCGCGCGGATCGGCATCGTTGCCTTGCCCGTCGGCCTTTTGATGATCTCGGGCGAGATCGACATTTCTATCGGTGCGATGATCCCTGCGGGTGCGATGACGACCGCCATTATCTCGGGCCATTACGACCTTCCTATAGTCTTCGGCATTCTGGGGGCGCTGGCGATTGGCGTCTTGGTCGGATCGATCAACGGCATTCTGGCGGTGCGCACATCTGTGCCGCCCCTGATCATCACGCTGGCCACGCTCGTGGCGATGCAGGGCGTCGTTCTGGCAGGCTCGCGGCTTTTGACTGGCAGTGCGTCTGTACCGTTGAACGCGCCTGACTGGGCCAAGACAATCTTTGGCAACCTGATGTTCGGCGGCAGCCATCAGGTGATCATTGTGTGGTGGGTGATCCTTGCTGTGATCTTCTGGTTCTTTATGCACCACACGAAATACGGCAACTGGATCTATGCCATTGGCGGCGACAAGGAGAGCGCGCGCAATGCCGGTATTCCGGTCAATGGCATGACAATCTTGCTCTACATCATGACGGCTACTGCCGCGTCATTTGTAGGGATGTGCCACTCGATCCTGTTCAACTCGGCCCAGGTGTCGGGTGGGATGAACGACATCTTCAATATCATCGTCAGCGTTGTAGTGGGCGGTGTATTGTTGACCGGTGGTTTCGGATCGGTGGCGGGCATTTTTGTTGGCGCGCTGACATTTGCCATCGTGAACAAAGGCATCGACTTCACCGCGATCGACCGCAATTGGTCGAACCTGATTATCGGTATCATGCTTCTTCTGGCTGTTGGCATGAATGAAAAGTTCCGGAAGCTCGCACTCAGCCATGTATCCAAGAAGAAGTGAGGTCTTAACGATGTCTGATAAAGCTCCTGTATTGGAAATGCGCAACGTCGACAAAAGCTTTGGCCCGATCGACGTTCTCCACGAAATCTCGCTCAAGGTGCATGAAGGCGAAGTTCTTTGTCTGTTGGGCGACAACGGTGCCGGTAAGTCCACGCTGATCAAAACGCTGTCGGGTGTGCATCAGCCGACCCGTGGCCAGATGATGATGGATGGCCAGGAGGTCCGCTTCCCGCGTCCGCGCGATGCGCAGGAAATGGGGATCGCGACTGTGCACCAGTTCGGCGGGACCTATCCGCTGATGTCGGTGGGCCGGAACTTCTTTGCCGGTGCGGAACCGACCAAAGGCTTTGGCCCGTTCAAGGTGTTTGATCGCCAGAAGGCGAACCAGATCGCGGTCGAGGAAGTCCAGAAGATGGGCATCACCCGCATCACCGATGGTGACCGTCTGGTCGGTGGTCTGTCGGGCGGTGAGCGTCAGTCGCTGGCGATTGCCCGCGCGGTGTATTTCGGTGCCCGCGTTCTGATTTTGGACGAACCGACAGCGGCCCTTGGCGTCAAGCAGGCGGCCCACGTTCTGCGGATCGTGAACGAAGCCAAACGTCGTGGTCTGGCGGTGATTTTCATCACCCATCAGGTCATGCACGCGATGGCCGTGGGCGATCACTTCGCGGTTCTGATCCGTGGCGCGATCGCGGCGGACTTCCGCAAAGGCGAAAAGAGCCGCGAAGAAATCGCCGACCTGATGGCGGGCGGTGAATCCATGGCGGATCTGGAAGCCAACATTGAAGGCTATATGGAAACCCACGACGGGCACCCACCTCCGCCTGCGCACTGATCCACATCTATTCCAAAAGTCATGCGGCGCTTTACCAAAGTGCCGCGCGATCTGGGCCTTTTTCATGTGGTATGCCCGCCAAGAAGGGGTTAGAGCGGTTTCATGACCGATAATTTGCCCCCATGCCCCGACTGTTCGTCTACCTATACCTATCAGTTGGACGCCTTGCTTATGTGTCCTGAATGCGGGCACGAATGGTCAGCAAGCGCGTCATCCGAGGGGGGCGCAGAGATCCGCGACAGCGTCGGCAACGTGCTGAACGACGGCGATACAGTCACGGTGATCAAGGACCTGAAGGTCAAAGGGTCGTCTTCCGTCGTCAAAGTGGGAACCAAAGTTCGCGGCATCCGCCTTGTGGATGGGGACCACGATATCGACTGTAAAATACCCGGAATTGGTCCGATGGGGCTGAAGTCTCAGTTCGTGAAAAAGGTCTCCGGATAACTTCATCGAAAACGACGGGATCCAGATCGCAGCTGCCGCCGTTGTGTGCGTGCCGCTCTACCGTTCTGCTGAAAGCCTAAAGCATTTAGAAAACCCCGACCGGTCATCTGACTGATCGAGGCGTTAAGACGCGAAAGGTCTTGGCAGTTATAATTTCTGCAGTGCACTCACATGGGCCGCACGGGCCTCTGATGCCGGTTTTCCTGCGATGCACCATTCCTCTGCCAGAACACGGCGGCACATTCCCCGGACCTGCGAAAGGGGAATACCCGTTTCTTCCGCGAGTATCTCTGAAAACTGTTTCATGAGTTCTTGGCGCTGTGCAAGCGGGCGGCCTTCGAGCACCATGAATTCAAAGAAAGGAGAGGCCCCCGGGACGACCCCACCGCTCGCGCAATGATGCGCGGGGACTGTTTTTATGTAAGCGCGGATGCGATCGACGGGGCTTTCTAGGATGTCGGCAAAAGTTTCAGAGGCGCGCTGAAGAAGGCGCTCGGACGCCGGTCCATCAATCCCGCCCTCTGGAATGGTGAAAAAGACAACAGGCATCTTGAGCGCTCCTTATGGCATGCCGCGGCGTCGGCCGCCATCGAGCGACAGGACAGTCCCAGTCGTTGCGATTGCTTCCGGCGCAAGAAGGCTGGCAACGGCCCAAGCCACTTGTTCCGGCGTGACAAGTGTTTTGAGCGACGAGTCCGCCTTCATATGCTCCAACACCTCTTCGGGTGTGGTTCCATTGTCGCGGGCGCGCACTTCGGCGATGCGGTGTAGGCGCGGCGTATCGGCAGGGCCCGGGGCGACGGTGTGCGCACTGATACCACGCGGGCCGTAGGCCATGGAAAGCTGGCGCATAAGCGCGATCAACGATGCGTTTGCGACACCGGCTGCACAGGCGTAATCGGTCGGTTCCAATCCATAGTGTCCAGCGATCCCGACAAGCCGTGCACCCTCCATCAAGTGGCTATCGACAGCGCGGGTAAGGCGGAGCATGCCGCCCGCTTTGATATTGACGGATGCGGCCAGTGCGTCGGGCGCGAGTTCTGTCACATGACCGGGGGCCGCCAGACCGGGCCCGTGCACGGCGAGTTGAACAGGGCCATCCAGCGCGGCTTTGATCGCATCGATACTGCTGTCATCCGAGATATCTGCAACGCACGTTTCCAGACCGGGCACGTCTTTTTTAAGGGCCTCAAGGCTTTCTTGGGTGCGACCAACCGCAACAATGCGGAGTCCCTCTGCGGCGAGCCGTACAGAAATTGCTTTGCCAAAGTCTCCGGTTGCCCCGACGAGGACAGCGATAGGTTTATTCTGAGTCATGCTACTTTCGTTTCGCCTCGCCATATTCGTTACCTGCACCTGTCAAACGAGCAGGTGCCCACAATCAATAACCGCATGTGATTTTGATAAGTTTGCGTTTTAAATCGTGTCAACCGATGGGTCCGTAAACGCACGAGCAAGGTCTTACCCAATACCATTTGGGCAAGTTAGGCAGTCGCAGACCAAGGGTTGATTTCCTTCGGTGGGATTGGGCGATTGTCGAAGTATCACGAAACCATTCTGCGGTTCTCAAAGCCAAGCGCGAAATTGCGGGCAGAAGAATGCAGTAAATTGGTTTGTAGTCTGGGCAGCTTGCCATTTTCAGCGTTGAAATAAAGGCAAGTGGCGGAGAGACAGGAAGCGTCTGTGGACCCGGCGACGGCCCTTAAGCTGGTTGACTAGGCAGAATAGGTTCGGTCGGTCGCGCCTGCGGTTACCAGCTTTGCCGCTAAGCGACCCGGATAAGACGGTGAGTGCCGGAAAACCCCGTCAGCGCGCGGCCTTCTAACCCAGTGGCGCGGCGCGCAATCAAGGGTCTAAGCGGCGGTTCACAAAAACGATGACTAAAAATACGATTAGGAAGCCTAGGCCGATCGCTGCTGCCACAACCGCTGTCATGGCTATGTTCGACAGGAGCCGGGACCACGTCATCGCTTCAGGAGTTCCAATATCAGAGAATGTGAGCCGACGGGGTTCACTGTTTGCAGCCGTAATCGTGATGATACGAAATCGTGGGGTGTCCATTAAGCAGTAGGCCGTAAAGTGTTCGCCCTTCCGCAGCTTCGCTACTGTTATCGACGCGCTGGACGACCCTTCGACCGCTTCGATGTCACCGGGGACTTCTTCGCCAAAATCACAACCAACCAAACGTGAAGGGCCGAAGTCCAATGTAACGCGGACGTCTTCGGCGGCACTGCCAGAGACGTTCGAAAATTCAGCGAACAACGCTGAATTCAAGGTTGTTGCCTTTGGTGGAACCCAAACCTTTGAAATGCTTAGACTTGGCGAATTTGGCGAGACGTCACCCGGCGCTTCCGCGCGCCTTTCTTCTTCGGTTTCGACGAAGGCCGCGCGCAGTTCCTGCTGGAAGATCAGCGCCAAAGCGCTGATAATGGCCGCGATCACCGCGCCCCAGAATGTTGCTCTATTGGCACTCATTAAGACTTCGCCTTTTGGGTGTCCCAATATATAAAATACATTAAAAACAATTGCTTTTGGCGGAGAGACAGGGATGCTACGCCAATTTCACTACGGCATTGATTTCAAAAAGAAATTGTCTCTGGTGTTGTCCGTTTTTCAGGCTGTCCTTTGCGTACAACACCGTAGTCGAAGAAGTGTCTGAGCTCAAGTTGGGGCTGTTAACTTTGCTCCGGCTGTCAAAAGTTCGTATTCTTCCTTGTTTGTGACACCTGTTGAAAAGCATCGCTTGGAGAGTAGGCATGTCTGCCTAGAGCCGCGCGAGTTAAGGCCACGCATCTTTAATGAATAGGAGAGCTACGGGCTGCATACAGAGCGCATGTCCAAAGCTCTTGGGGTGTTGATTGATCGGGTCATTCTGACCGCATCAAGCTCAGCTATGTGCTGACCGCGGTGCAGAAAACTACGCGGATATGTTGATAGAGGCGAAGTGGTGGGAGCAGTCATAGCTGGCATTGGAACAATGCTTAGGCCCAAACGGCCCATCGGAGACATCCGGTATTCAGCCTAAATTCTGCGGTTGCGTCCCGCTTTCCGGACATTCCCCGCAGACGTGAAGCACTGACTTGTTAGAACTCACGGGCCGAGGATATTGAAGCTGATTGTGATCTCGAATTAAGGTGGCGGCTTCTTCTGTTTTTCCGCGGTCCTTAATGCTTATATTCGGGCGAGTAACGCAGCCGAAGGGTGCGACACACACCAGCTTTGAAGTGGAATAATAGATGATCGACTTTGTTGCGCCGCGGGATGGGGAGATAATCGGAAAAGCCACAAGTCGCGAAGATGCTTGGTGGCTTTGTAGTCGCTATGGACTTAAGCCGCATCCTTTGACTGATGCTTCAGAGGTCAGGTTAGAGGACACTGAGAGTGGAGCTAAGGTTTGGACGGTTCCATGCGAGCACACCAAATACCCATATGATCGCATTGCCTTTGAAAATCGGCGGCGTGATGGCTTAGCTAGTTTGGAAAACGGTCTTCCAGCATGGCCGATTGCTGAAGAAAATGGGATAGCATTCCAAACATTCAAACAACGGCTCAATCGAGGTTGGTCGGGTCAAAGAGCCGCAACTGAAGGGGTGCGGGAAATGGTGCCTAATCCGGATGATGAATGGGAAGCCATTGCGCTGGAAAATGGGGTGTCCGTAAGGGCATATCGCAGCCGTGTGCAAGCTGGTTGCCCAGAAGCTATTGCTGCAACAATGGGGCTAAGTTGGCGGAAATGGTAAGATGCATTTCATTGAGGAAGAGCGGTTTAATGTCCTGACATTAAAAAGGGACATCTATGCTGCGGATTAGCTTTCCAAACGCGGACGGTTTTCTGATACTCAGCGACCCCTCAACAACCCTATCGCTTTAGACTGGCTCATGCTGATCGAACCAAAATAAACCCACTGCAAACTGCAAAGCCACCGTTACTATTGGGTTGTGCTGTGTGTGACCAGTGTGTACTTTTGATTGTGTGGGGGCGGGGCAAAAAGCTTCCATTATTTTCGATTGAGGCATCTGTGTATATAGATTTTGTTGAGCTCGGCAATTTCCGCAAACTTTTAGCAACCCGAATTGATCTGTCTCCTAAGAAGACGATCTTCGTTGGGGCGAATAACAGCGGTAAGACATCTGCCATGTTGGCTTTTCGTAGGTTTTTGAGCCAGTCTGCGAGTTCGTTCAAACTACAAGATCTAACATTGAGCCACATTTCTGCTTTGGAAGAGATAGGCAAAAAATGGGAACAACATGACCCTAAATCCGGTGATCCTGTACCGATCCACATGTCGGAATGGGTTTCATTACTCCCATTTCTCGATCTTTGGTTGAATGTAGATGAAGGCGAGTTTCACTATGTTAGTTCAATCATGCCAAATCTGGATTGGGCAGGTGGATTGATAGGTCTTCGATTGCGGCTCGAGCCTGCAAACCTTGAGGAAATGTTTTACGACTTTCGAAAATCACGAAATGAGGCAAAGGCTTTGCTATTGGCGGCTTCGGAAAGGGCGAAGTCCAAGGCAGAAGAAGCCGGAACAGTCTATACGGAACCCAGAATTCCAGTCTGGCCGTGTGATTTGCCAGACTACCTTGATCGAGTGTTATCGAGAAAATTCAAAGTCGTCGCTTATCCTCTTGATCCGGCAAAAATCGAACCACCCACTTCAACGTTGGCAAAGCCACAGACGCTATCTGAAGCTTCGCGACCTTTGAAAGAAGACCCGCTCAAGCACCTCATTCGCGTGAACTTCGAACCTGCACAACGTGGTATGAGCGATGAAAACGAAACTAGCGGACCAGATGATCGTTTCGAAGCATTCCCTGGTCAAAAGCTATCCAGCCAACTTGGGCACTATCACCAAAAACACCTAGATCCGACGGAAAGCCCTTCACCAGACGACCTTGGAGCGCTTGAGGCTATCGAGGCCGCAAGAGCCGCGTTTGATGAACGTATCGGAGAGGCTTTCCAACCAGCCTTTGTCGAAGTGGAGGGAATGAACTACCCCGGGATTACCGATCCCCAAATCCAAGTGACATCCGAACTCAAGGCAGGAGACATACTCCATCACAAAACATCTGTTTCTTATTTCATGGGAGACCCAGCGAAACTAGGTACGTCGCACAAGCTGATGCGTTTACCTGAAAACCAGAATGGGCTGGGATACCAGAATTTGATCTCGATGGTTTTCAAACTGATGCGTTTTCGAGATGCATGGATGCGAGTTGGAAAAGCGGAGAAAGATGATGAAACCATTTTTGAGCCCATCCACCTGGTCCTTTTGGAAGAGCCAGAAGCGCATCTCCATGTACAAGTGCAACAGGTCTTCATCAAAAAAGCTTACGATGTTCTCAGGCAGCATGAACGATTGGGTGACAAGAAAAGCTTGATAACACAGCTCGTTGTCAGCACTCATTCGAGCCACGTTGCTCATGAGACACCGTATAATTGTTTGCGCTATTTTAGGCGCTTGCCAGCTGGAATGTGCACGGAAGTTCCAATCTCGACTGTCGTGAACCTCAAAGAGGTGTTTGGTGATAGTGAAATAGAAACGAAGAATTTCGTTACACGGTACCTTCGAGCGCAACACTCAGACCTATTCTTTGCCGACGCCGCGATTCTGATCGAGGGTTCAGCCGAGCGAATGCTTGTGCCTCACTTCATCGAAAATAAGTTCCCATTTTTGCATCAGTGCTTTGTTACGCTATTGGAAATAAATGGAAGCCATGCACATAGATTGAAGGAACTGATTGAAAAATTGGGTCTACTGACTCTGATCATAACGGACATCGACGCGGGTAAGAAAAGCACAGGCGAAAAGGCAAAAGTTTCGGGTGCCCTTCCTGCAAAAGGTGATGGCCTAGTCACAACCAATGCTACATTGAAGAGCTGGCTGCCAAAGGAATCCGAGTTCGATGTACTAGTTGAAATGGCATTCGACAAAAAATTTGTCGAGCATGATCAGCTTTTTGCTGTTCGAGTCGCTTATCAGACAGCCGTAATAAAGGCAGTAGATGACCTAAAAGGAGAGGCGGTAACTATTTATCCAAGCACATTCGAAGACTCGATGGTGCTTCAGAATGTAGACTTCTTCAAAGAACTGGAAGGAAACGACCTCACAAGAAAAATCCGCGAAACGCTTACCTCAGAGCCCAATTGGAGTGCAGTCGCCACGAAACTTTATGAAGCGTTAGGAAAAGGCAGCAAAGCGAGTTTTGCGCTGGATGTTCTCAGCGACGATAGCTTCGATGATCTTACTGTCCCAAACTATATTGCAGAGGGATTGAAGTGGCTGGAAGACCGACTGCGGACTAACAAGTCTGACATCTTACCTAAGGAGAGTGAAGATGGCTGACCTAGTAAACGACGATTGCGTAGACGATGCAATTGATGCGGAAGTCCAATCCTGTCTTAGTTTTGACACCCCCAAAAGCTTCTTTCTTTTTGCAGGGGCCGGGTCGGGAAAGACGAGGTCTCTGGTAAAGGCAATCGACTTTCTTCGTTCGGCTGACGATCCAAGAATGAAGAACCGACATTGGCTCCAAGTGCGCGGAAAAAAAGTAGCGGTCATCACTTTCACCAACGCTGCCCGAGACGAGATCATTGATCGAACCAAACAGGATCCGCTTGTTGTAGTGAACACGATCCATTCTTTCTCATGGCTTCTAATTCGTGACCATCAGTCGGACATACGAACTTGGTTGAAGATTGAGCTAGAGGAAGCAATCCGTGAGATGCAACAGGCTCAGGCTGCGAGGAAGCGAACTGACACAAAGATTTTTGCGGACACCGAACGCTCCATAGCCTCCAAGCAAGAACGGTTTAAGTTGTTGGACGAAATCCCAGAATTTATCTACAGCCCAACCGGCGACAACACTAGTAATGACTCTCTGAGCCACGGAGAGGTCTTGAAGATTATGTCGAGCTTTCTCCTTAAGAAGCCGACGATCCAGAGGATCCTTGTTGACGCTTTTCCAGTGCTTCTTATCGATGAAAGTCAAGACACCAATCGCCACCTTCTTGAATCCTTACTTGAAGTTCAAAGCAAGCACGGGGATATCTTCAGTTTAGGTTTGTTTGGCGACACCATGCAGAAAATTTATGCAGACGGTCATCCAGACTTGGGTAAGAAAGGGTTCGTTCCTGACACATGGGCTAAACCCGCTAAGAAAATGAACCATCGTAGCCGCAGTCGGATCATCCACCTTGTTAACAAGATCCGGTCAGAAGCAGACGATCACAAGCAACAGCCACGAAGTGACAAGACTGGTGGTTGTGCTCGGCTATTTGTCGTTGATCGGAGAAAACATACTCAACCGCTTGTTGTGGAAAACAGTGTTCGACAAAAAATGGCGGATACAACAGGCGATGCGGATTGGGTCTCAGAAGAGTTGGAGGTAGATAAGCCCGTTAAGACTCTCATTCTGGAACACCACATGGCAGCAGCCCGCATGGGCTTCAGTGAAGTGTTTGATCCATTGTATCTAGTGGCCAATGATACTTTCCGCACTAACCTTCTCGAAGGTTCGTTGCCTGGGCTGCGGTTTTTCTGCGTCGATGTGGCGGAGCTTGTGGACGCGATTGCACAAGACGATGAATTCGCTATCGCTCGGATTGTCCAGGACAAATCGCCTATCCTTGATCAGCAAGCTCTAGAGGCTGCGGGCGACAAGCAACGAGAAATACTGGAAAACGCCAAGTCTGCCGTCAACGAATTTAGACAGCTTTTGAAAGCGAAAGAAGACCCAACACTGATTGAGTTGCTGGAAGTAGTGGCATTCAATCGGCTGTTTCAAATACCTCGGTCTCTGGGGCCTTTCGTGGATGGACAAACAGATGAAATAAAGGAAGATGACGAACCGGATGTTGCCGACGCAAAGTCGGAAATCGCAGCATGGAGGGCGGCGCTCGGCGCACCATTAAGCCAGGCTCGGAAGTACTATTCCTATGTGACTGGTCGTTCGGGATTCGACACACATCAGGGTGTGAAAGGATTGGAGTTTCCTCGCGTGATGGTCGTTATCAATGACGACGAAGCGAGAGGCTTCCTGTTCAGCTACGATAAGCTTTTCGGCGCGAAGGAAAAAAGCAAACGTGACCTTGAGAACGAAGCCGCAGGCCTCGACAGTGCTTTGGACCGAACTCGCCGTCTTCTGTATGTGACAGCGAGCCGAGCAGAGGAAAGCTTGGCAATTGTTGCGTACACTGACGATCCGCAAGCTGTTAAGGCTACAGCGATCAAAAACGGGTTGTTTGCAGAAGTCGAAATTGAAGTGATTGCTTGAAAAGCTAGACGGGACAATCAGTTTGCAAACTTTTCCCTTCGAGCCCTAATACGGGCGTTGTCCGTTTCCAGAGTTTCGATCTGCTCCCTCGCACCTACAGCGAAAGTCCGGAAACCCGCCCCTTACAGTGGCCCAGTATTCACTTGGCTGCTACCTCCATTTCTTTGGACGGGAAAGCTGCGACTTTCGATCTTCACGCTGCGATCGATCTCCCAGCGATCATAAATTGGGTGCCACCATCACAAGTAAAACGTCTGTCCGGGCTTTTGGCGCTAACTGGAGCTTCAAAAGTAAGCTACCAGCCCCATCGCAGTCGCCAAAAAGACCACGAGCATCGCAAGGCTCAGTGGTGTGTTTAGATATACAACTCAAACCCAATATTGGATGACTATGGAAATGTGTTCGTCGTTCTTTCAAACACTCTGTCTCCATCAATTCAAGCCATTGAACTGTCACGCTTTGCGTTTCGGGTTGGGCTTCTAGTTCAGCTTGTCTGAAACCCATTTTCTACTGTGGATTTGGCGGAATGGCCGAGGCGTCTAACCCGCTTGATTCAATCAAATTTTATTAATTTACAGTAAATGGTCGACCAGTTCCGACACACTCAGTTCCATCGATCTGTCGACGGGAGACCTTTTGGAAATTGTGATGTGGAGTATGGGGTCGTGGTGCCTCACATTGTCCATTCAGTCGATGACCGCACGGTTAGAATTGATCTGAACATGACTGCCATTGCGGCGTGGTCTATTGGCTGGGGCCATTAGGTGGTCTTGGCGCTAGGTGTATTCGTGCGGGCTGGGTAAGGTCTGCAAGCCTTAGGCTACCTTTGACGTTTCGCTTTCAACTGTGTTGCGACCATACTGGTGCATCCGCAAGAAAGGCTAATGCTTTGGCTTATACTAAGCCTATGGATTCTAGCCTAAGCTTCCCTCTCTTATAGATACTGATGACGCTTTTGGTGCGTCTTCTTTCCATCCAACATCCCTGAATACCTGACCACCTCAAGCCGCACAGACGGTCTTGGGGCTTGGTGTCATGTTGATCAGGCTCAACTCATCAACATCCCTATGAAAACAAGCATCTGCCCACAATGTAAGACGACCTTTCGGTTTCGTAGCAACAAGAAATTCTGTTCTGCCACCTGCCGCAAGCTGAACGCCCAGCAAAAGAAACGCACTGAGTGTCCAGTCAATGCCACGCACAGCCCCGAAACACGGCGCGATCAATCCTTGACCTTCGATCTGGCCATGCGCTTGGCCGAAAGGCTTTATACTCTGCCGCCCTCGCAACGGCTTGGCTATCTTCAGGCCCTGATTGAGGAGGCTCGTAGTGGGGCCAGTCCTACGCTGAGAAGGGTCTTGACCATGCCTAAGCTTTTGCGGGCTAACTGCGAGGACAGGCACTTGTTCTGGCGGCGCAGCCCCCGAAGCTACGTCACCATCACGCAAGCTGCTGACCGCTACTGCCGGAAGTTTTGGGGGGCGGGCGTAGAAGCTGTGGTGGGTGGCGAGGTTCCTGAGCCAGTCACTGGCGAGGTCGAGGGAGGTATCCCGCAAGCAGCCTGAGGGACCGGAATTGTTTTTGGGGCAAAAATTTGAGCGGTCTACCTTTGTGCTAGGTGTAAGCGTTTCCCCCCTATGCTGGCCGTGGAGAGGGGGACGCTATGAACAACCTCTTGAGATTCACCTTAGAGCACCCTGCCACTGGCACCTTCTCAGTCCGCATGAACGCCATGCCGAAGGCGTCTTTGTGCGAAGTCGTGAGCTCACGGATGGAAACGATAAACACGAAGTGGGGCTGAATGAACCTCGGTCAGCTGCATCGAGAGAGAACCGTTCTTTTGGAGTACACTCAAAAGGGACGTCACGGCAGTACAGAATGTGTGTTCCTTTAGGGTTGAAATCCGATTTGCAGGACAATAGTCATTCAGAGTCTAGAGTTATAAAGGACACATTGCGATGGCGACTTATGGATACGCGCGGGTTTCGACGACAGACCAAGACCTCACCATACAGCGCGAGGCATTGAAGGCCGCAGGATGCGAGGTCATCCGTGAAGAAAAAATCAGCGGCATTAGTAGGCAAGGCCGCAAGGAATTGGAAACGCTGCTTGAATTCTTGAGGTCGGGCGACACTCTGGTTGTAACGCGTCTGGACCGTCTTGCCCGGTCTATGGATGATCTATCGAGCATTGTGCGAGAGCTTCAATCCACTGGGGTGTCCTTGAGGGCGACGGAGCAACCCGTAGACACCAGCACGGCCGCAGGGAGAGCTTTCTTCCAAATGCTCGGAGTCTTCGCTGAGTTCGAGACGAACCTTCGAAAGGAGCGGCAGATGGAGGGAATCGCAAAAGCCAAAGCCAAAGGCGTCTATAAGGGCCGCAAGCCTTCGATTGATGTGGCTGAGGTTAAGAGGTTACGGAATGAAGAGGGCAAAGGGGCGACGGAGATCGCAAAGCAACTCGGCATCGCGAGAACCTCAGTCTACAGGGTCTTGCACGAGATTTGATCCTCATTAGTCTTGTATTTGTTGTTGTAGAGGGGGGCTTCTGTGAGATCGCTCAAAACCCCTCCAAATAACCGTCCTGCTTCAACCGTCCCCAGACCTGCCACTGCGCTTCTACAAGCTGCTCCTCAAGCAGGCCGTGGTCATAAACAGCGCTTGACGTTCGCGTACCCGACCAGCCGCCGAGGTCATTGATCGTCGCTTCATTGACACCAGCACGTCGCGCAACCGTCCGCCATGTATGGCGTGTCGAGTGAAGGGCCAAGCGGCCATCAGTATCTTTGCCCAAGGTTTTACGGCGAAAGCGTGTGAACCACTGCGACACAGATGCCGCTTTTCCTGAAGCGGGTCTGATAGGCCACTCGGGAAAAACTCTGCCGGATGCGCCATGTTCTGAGATCCGAGCTTTCAGGAGCGTCTGAGCTTCCCCCACAGTCGGAATAAAACGAAGGGCGTTCTTGGTTTTGCCTTCGGAGATGTAGAAGCCAGAGCCGTCTTCGCGGGCCTGATCGGTGGCGATGGTGGCTATTTCGTCGGCACGACAGCCTGTTGCTATGGCTAGGCGGATCAGATCGCCTTCTTTGCTTCCGCGTTCCGTGGCCATAAGCAGCGCCGCGAATTCGCTGGGCTGATAGTCTTCCCGCTTTTGGTCGCCTCGGTTCTTGGTCCGGCGTAACCCCTTGGTGAACTCCCAAGGGTTGGCGATATTCGACCTAACGAGGCCGCTTTCCAAGGCCCAGACCCACAACTGTTTAATGAGTGTAATGTTCTTCTCAATGGTTTTCGCAGAAAGACCCGATGGGCTGCGGTTATTCCGAACAGAGGGGAGGTAGACATCACGAAAACGTCGCGCATCGTCGGGCGTCACATCTTCCAGACAAGCGGTTTTGTCCTCGTCATTGAGGAACGCGCGAAGGTGCTTGATCGCGGTGTCGAGGTTCATCACCGTGGTCTTTTTGAGCGCAGCATAGCCGTAAGGATTTCCCTCTCGCCGCGCTTCGACATATTGCGTGTGGGCGTGAGCAAGCGGGAATCCTGTCCCTTGGGCCACACGGGCGAAACGCTTCAGTTTCTCGGGCGAGGCTGCTTTGTTTCTTTCTGCTACTTCCAGCTTATCATTGAGGATGAGCTCAAGACCCACGTTGAAGGGATCACCGTCTTCTATGGCTTCTTGGCGGGCTTCCTTCACCATTTCACGCCATTCGAGTGCAGAGGCGAGCGTGAACGCCTCGTCCTCACGCAATCCGTCTTGAAGTCTGCGGATGTCGCCCAGCACGATGTCGCGCAACTTACGAGCTTCCGTGAGGCGGCGGGTGCCTAGCCCTCGTGTGATAGCCTTGCGAAATGGCTTGCCGTCCCAAGGATTCGGAAGTCCGACCAACTCGGGAGGTGTATCCATCTTGAACACCCAGCTCTTGCCGGGGCCACGAGGTTGCTTGAGGTAGCGCATGTCCTTCTCTTCGGCCTTTTTGTTGTCTGGATCGGACAACTTGCCATCGGACATCTTTCCAAAAATCGCTTTCATTTCAACGACTTGCGGTAAATGGCGGAGAGACAGGGATTCGAACCCTGGGTGGACTTGCGCCCACAACGGTTTTCGAGACCGCCCCGTTCGACCACTCCGGCACCTCTCCGCGGGGGTCTGGTGGCTGCGTTTAGCCTTATGTGTTTTCCGGTGCAACAGGGTTTTCAAAAAAAACGTCATTTGATGTGAAGGGCAGCACCGCTTGGCAATTTTCAGGAAGCCGCTTAGGGTCGTTTGCAAACGTGACTTCACGGGCGGGATACGCACCATATGACCAAATTTTTGTTAGCTTTCGGGGCGTTCACGCTAGCGACCCCTGTCTGGGCCACTCAGGCGCAGGACTTGTCCGACGCGCTCAGGATGTCCGAGGTCATTGCGATCATGCAGGAAGAGGGGCTGGCCTATGGCAATGTTCTGGCCACCGAGATGCTTCCGAGCGGTCCGAATGATGCGTGGGCCAAGACGGTCGAACAGATTTACGATGCGGACACAATGCTGACATCGGTCAATGCGGCGTTCGAGGCTGCGTTGGAGGGCGAGGACATTGGCCCGCTGCTAGAGTTCTACGCCACAGACACCGGTACGCAGATTATCGATCTGGAGCTTGAGGCCCGTGCCGCGATGGTTGATGAAGACGTCGAGGAAAGCGCGCGAGAGGTGTATCGCGGTCTGGACGGCACTGATGATGCGCGGCTTGCCCAGATATCCGAGTTCATCGCCGCAAACGATCTGATCGAAAGCAATATCGCTGGCGGGTTGAACGCGACGCTTCAGTTTTACGTAGGTCTGAACGACGGCGGTGCCTTCCAGATGACGGAAAGCGAGATTCTATCGGATGTCTGGGCGCAAGAACCCGATGTGCGGCTTGATACGCGTGAATGGGTCTATGCCTATCTGCTGCTGGCTTATGGTCCGCTGGATGATGTCCAACTGGATGCCTATATAGAGATGTCCCGATCTCCTGCAGGGCAGGCTATGAATCAGGCCCTGTTCAAGGCGTTTAACGGAATGTACGACACGCTTTCCTATGCGATGGGGCGGGCAATTGCCGATCATCTGATGGCGATGGATCTGTAATCCGGCAAAGGCCCAATAAACGTTGGGATTGTGCGCTTGACAAAAAACGGTTTCGCCCGCATAAGCGCGACTTCATGACGGGGCTTCGGTCCCGTTTTGATTTTATTGTAATGACGCCCTTTGACGGGGCGCGCCGTTCGAGGCGACTTCGGTCACAAACACCTGCATCGGGCAGGGGCCATAGAACGCGGTGGAAAAGGAAGACACGCATGTTCGCGGTTCTGAAAACCGGTGGCAAGCAATACAAGGTCCAGTCGGGCGATACGCTCCGGATCGAAAAGCTCGCTGCTGATGCTGGTGAAACAGTCCAGTTCAACGATATTCTGATGCTTGGCGGCGACAACACAACTGTCGGCGCGCCTTTCGTGGCTGGTGCCGCGGTACAGGCCGAAGTGATCGACCAGATCAAAGGCGACAAGGTTATCAACTTTGTTAAGCGCCGTCGTAAGCACAGCTCGAAGCGCACCAAGGGCCACCGTCAGCAACTGACACTGGTTCGCGTAACAGACATTCTGGCCTCCGGTGGCGACAAGACAGGCGTTAAAGCGGCTGTTGGTGCTGGTTCGGTTGCTGGTGTTGCTGTCGCTGCTGCTGCTCCGAAAGCTGAAAAGCCTGCTGCAAAAGCTGCCCCTGCGGCCGCTGGCGCAGACGACCTGAAGCAGCTGTCCGGTGTGGGTCCCGCACTGGAAAAGAAGCTGCATGAAGCAGGTGTAACGTCTTTCGCCCAGATCGCGGCATGGACAGACGCTGACGTCGAAGAATTCGGCGAGAAGCTGTCGTTCAAAGGTCGTATCGAGCGTGAAGGCTGGATCGAACAGGCCAAAGAACTGGCCGCGAAGTAAGGAGATAACCAATGGCACATAAAAAAGCAGGCGGTTCATCCCGTAACGGTCGCGACTCCGCTGGTCGTCGTCTTGGTGTAAAACTGTACGGTGGCCAAGCGGCTATCCCGGGCAACATCATCGTTCGTCAGCGCGGCACTAAGTTTTGGCCGGGCGAGGGCGTTGGCATTGGCAAAGACCACACAATCTTTGCAACAGTTGACGGCGCAGTAACGTTCCACAAAGGCCTGAAAGGCCGCACCTTTATTTCGGTTCTCCCAGTGGCGGAGGCCGCTGAGTAAGCCGATCTTAGGGTTTAAAGAACACTTGGGGGGATCGGCGATACAGCCGGTCCCCCTTTCTCGTTTGCGGGGGCAATTGGGCAGAATTCGTTAAAGACATCCATATAAGGCGTGTGTCGCGCGCGATGCCGAGGAGGGGCAGCCTGTGACAAAGCCGATCGGAGGAATTGGAAATGTTGGTTGAAAAGTTGGCGACACCAGACGTCATTTCGTGCGAGCGGTTTGAACTGCGTCCCGTGCGTGTGTCTGATCAGGGCTTGATTGGTCATTATGCGGCTGATCTGCGACTGGCCAAGATGACGCCGAACATCCCCAATCCGGTTCCGCCGGGATGGGCCGACGCCTTTGTCGCCCGTACTTTGAAAGACGACGAAGACATTGATCGCTGGGTTCTGGACGGCACCTGTTCCGACCGGCCCGAGGTGATGGGTGTCATCAGCCTGCAAAAGATGGATCGCGCACAGTCCGAGATCAGCTATTGGGTCGCGCCTGCTTTCTGGAATACCGGCATCGCCTCGGCTGCTGTTCGTGGTGTGATCGAGGCCAACCCTCAGGGTGTCCAGACAATGTTTGCCAGCGTCTTTCAGGACAATCCGGCGTCAGCGCGGGTGCTGACCAACGCAGGCTTTGAATACATCGGCGACGCCGAAGCGTTTTGCGTTGCCAGAAACAGTAAAGTGTCCACCTGGACCTACCTTAAAAAGCTATGAGACATGAGTGCCAGAGACGACATTCACATTCAGACTAGAAGAGTGCGTCTCAGGCCTTTGGACACATCCGATGCGCCTGCGCTGGCGCGGCTCGGGGGGGATCCTGACGTCGCGCGGATGCTGGCGTCGGTTCCCAGCCCGTGGTCCGTTGAACATTGCGAAGACTGGATCGAAGCGTCGCAATATCGCGGCCGCTTGGGATTTAGGCTGGGTGTGGAAGAAAAGGGCGGTCAATTGATTGGTTCTGTCGGGATCGGCGGCACCCCTGTTGCCAATTGCGCGTACTTCCTTGGTAAGGATCATTGGGGGCAGGGCTTGGCCACAGAAGCAACCTCGGCCCTTTTGGGCTTTGTCTTTGACCGCTTCGATTCAGACGTGGTCGAGGCCGACCATTTTGATGATAACCCTGCGTCCGGACGCGTTTTGGCCAAACTTGGCTTTGAAAAGGTCGGGCAGGGGACCGGAACCAGCGCGGCACGGCTTGAGCCTGCCGCCAATACGCACTATCGCCTGAACAGGCAGAACTTCGAGGCACACCATGAAATTTCTTGACCTCTGTAAGGTCTATATTCGATCCGGCTCGGGCGGTCGCGGCGCAGCCAGCTTCCGACGCGAGAAATTCATCGAATATGGCGGCCCGGACGGGGGCGATGGCGGGTCTGGTGGAACTGTCTGGGTTGAGGCCGTCGATGGTCTGAACACCCTGATCGATTTCCGCTACCAGCAGCATTTCTTTGCCCAGAACGGTCAACCCGGTATGGGCCGCCAGCGCACCGGTAAGGATGGCGACGACATCACGCTGCGTGTTCCCGTGGGCACTGAAATTCTGGACGAAGACGGCGAAACTGTCATCGCGGACCTGACCGAGCTTGGTCAGAAGGTCATGCTTGCCAAGGGCGGCAATGGCGGTTGGGGCAACGTGCACTTTAAAACCGCAACCAACCAGGCACCGCGCCGGTCCAACCCCGGTCAGGAAGGCATCGAACGCACGATCTGGCTGCGTTTGAAGCTGATCGCCGACGTGGGTCTGCTCGGTCTGCCCAATGCAGGTAAATCGACATTTCTGGCGGCAACGTCCAACGCACGTCCCAAGATCGCGGATTATCCGTTTACCACGCTTCACCCCAATCTGGGAGTTGTGGGCGTGGACAACACCGAATTCGTGGTCGCCGATATTCCGGGCCTGATTGAGGGCGCGCACGAAGGGCGTGGATTGGGCGATCTGTTCCTTGGCCATATCGAACGTTGCGCAGTTTTGCTGCATCTGGTGGATGGCTCGTCCGGCACCTTGATCGAGGATTATCAGACCATCGTCGACGAGATCGAAGCCTATGGCGCTGGTCTGGCAGACAAGCCGCGCATCACGGTTCTGAACAAGGTCGACACGCTGGACGAGGAAGAACGCGAATTCCTGCGCGATGAACTGCAGCAGGCGGTTGGCGGTAAGGTCATGTTGATGTCTGGCGTTTCGGGCGAAGGCACCCAGAACGTGCTGCGCGCGCTGCGCGTGAAAATCGAAGAAGTCCGCGCCGAAGAAAAGGCACAAGACGAAGACGGGGATGAGGGGACATGGCAGCCCTGAGTGACGCCAAAAGACTGGTTGTAAAGATCGGCTCGGCGCTGTTGGTGGATCGCAATACAGGTGATCTGCGTGAACATTGGCTTCGGTCTGTCGCCGAAGATGTGGCCCGCCTGAAAGCAGGCGGTACGGACGTGGTTATCGTATCCTCTGGCTCTATCGCCTTGGGTCGCGTGGTTCTGGGTCTTGGCTCTTCACATTTGCCGTTGGAACAAAGCCAGGCGGCGGCCGCTGTCGGGCAGATCCAGCTGGCACGCGCATGGCAGGATGCTTTGGCCCCCCATGACATCACCACCGCGCAGGTGCTGGTCACACTGGAAGACAGCGAAAACCGCCGCCGTTACCTGAATTCTCGGGCCACCTTGGAAACGCTGCTTGGTTTTGGCGCGGTTCCGATTGTGAACGAGAACGACACGGTCGCGACCGATGAAATCCGTTATGGCGATAACGACCGGATGGCGGCGCAGGTGGCTGTGACCGTTGGTGCGGATCAGTTGATCCTGTTGTCCGATGTGGACGGTTTTTATACTGCAAACCCCAACACCGATCCGACAGCCAAACGATATGATTTCATCGACAAGATCACACCCGAGATCGAGGCGATGGCAGGTGATGCTGGGTCGGGTCTGTCCAAGGGCGGAATGAAGACCAAATTGATGGCTGGTAAGACCGCGATGGCCGCAGGTTGTGCCATGGCGATCACTGAAGGTTCGGTTCTTAACCCGCTGACAGCGCTTGAAAATGGTGCGGCCGCGACGTGGTTCAAGCCGACGATTGACCCGCAGACAGCGCGTAAAAGCTGGATTGCTTCGATGAAACCCCGTGGCATTGTCACGGTCGACGATGGCGCGGCCAAGGCGTTGACCGCGGGCAAGTCGCTTTTGCCTGCGGGCATCACGGCGATCTCGGGCACGTTCGGACGAGGTGACCCGATTGTGATCCGCGATGGTGCGGGTCGTGATTTGGGACAGGGGCTCTGCCGGTATACATCCACCGAGGCGCGTGCCATCAAAGGCCGCCGATCGGATGAAATCGCAGGTGTTTTGGGGTATGAGGGCCGTGCGGTTCTTGTGCACCGTGACGACATGGCGCTGTAAGCGCCGAAAATTTAAACCAGAAGATAGGGCAAAGACATGACCGAACAGATCGAAATTCATGCCATGATGCAGGATATCGGTGCGCGCGCCAAAGCGGCCGCGGCGGAGTTGGCCTTTGCCCCATCCGAGGCCAAGGAAAAGGCGCTATCGACTGCCGCAGACATCGTCTGGGAACGCCGCGCCGAGATCATCGCCGCCAATGCGAAAGATCTTGAGTATGGCCGTGAAAAGGGTCTGTCCGATGCGATGATGGACCGTCTGCTGTTGGATGAGGCCCGTATCCAGTCCATCTGTGACGGTTTGCGTGCGATTGCTGGCCAGACCGATCCCGTTGGTGCTGTGATTGCGGAATGGGACCAACCCACCGGCCTGAACATCAAACGCGTCCGTACACCGTTGGGCGTAATTGGCGTGATTTATGAAAGCCGTCCGAACGTGACTGCCGATGCAGGTGCGCTGTGCCTGAAGGCAGGCAATGCGGTTATTCTGCGGGGCGGTTCAGAAAGTTTTCATTCCTCGGGTCTAATCCACCAGTGCCTTGTGCAGGGGCTGGTTGCTGCAGGCCTGCCCGAGGCCGCAATTCAACTGGTTCCCACACGCGACAGAACGGCGGTGTCGGAAATGTTGAAAATGACGGATTTCATCGATGTGATCGTTCCGCGCGGCGGCAAGGGCCTTGTCGGTCTGGTCCAGCGCGAGGCGCGGGTGCCTGTGTTTGCGCACCTTGAGGGCATCGTGCATGTCTACATCGATGTTGATGCCGATCCGATCAAAGCGCTGGACGTTGTGCTGAACGCCAAAACACGCCGCACAGGCATCTGTGGCGCGGCGGAGTGTCTGCTTATCCATCGCGATGTTGTCGACACCATCGGGCAGGGTGTTTTGCGCGCGCTGATGGATGCGGGAATCGAAGTGCGCGCCGATGGCGTATTGCAATCGGTGCCGGGCACTGTGGCAGCGACGGATACGGACTGGGGCTGTGAATATCTGGACCGGATAATTGCGGCCAAGGTCGTGGATGATGTGGATGCCGCGATCGAGCACATTCGCAAATACAGTTCGGCCCATACGGAATGCATCCTGACCGAGAACGACGACACAGCGAACCGTTTCTTCGAACGTGTCGACAGTGCGATTTTGATGCGCAATGCCTCGACCCAGTTCGCTGATGGCGGCGAGTTTGGCATGGGCGCAGAGATCGGGATTGCGACGGGCAAAATGCATGCGCGTGGCCCTGTCGGTGCCGAACAGCTGACCAGCTTTAAGTATCTGGTCACAGGCGACGGGACTGTTCGGAAGTAATCCTACACCGTCAAAGAAATCACGCCGGCGTCGTCATGCAATTGAGGGCGCCGGTTTTCTTTTGCGGCAAGCAAAGGCAGCAGCGCAAATTGCACATTGGCGGGTTGAAGCGTTTTCAGATCTACCGGCGCTTCAAAGGCTTGCCACAATGGATGCTCGGCATCCAACTGACCGTTCAGAACTGTTAATTCAGCGCCTCGCGGTTCGATAATCACGGCGATGCGGCCACCCATTGGCAACACGGATTCCAGACAAAGAAAGGCCAACATCACCAGTTGTGCCTGCGTTCGGGTCATCGTTTCGGTACCGGCCAGTTCAACCTGTTTTCGTGTGCCACGTGTGAAGCCGTCAAAAATAGCCTGAACCGATTGGCGGCTGACTTGGGATTCGTCGCAGGACAGACCAAAGGCGATGCGAAAGAATTTCAGTTTGGCCGAGGCATTTTCAACGCTGTGCGTCATCAGCCGCATTTCATCGCCCGCGGGATCAACGCTTGGCGACAGACCGATCAATTCGATCCCGTTCTGGATCGCTCCGACAGGGCTAATGAGATCGTGGCACAACCGCGACCCTACCAATGCGGCCAATGCGGCGCTATCTGTAGTCTGAGACGCCGACGAACCGGCATCAAATTCCGGAAGGGGCTGTTTAATGTCTAGTGATCTAAATGCCATTCTCGAGCCTGGTATGCTTGTCAGACACCCTGATCAGCCCCAATGGGGCACAGGGCAAGTTCAATCGAACATCGGCGGGCGGATTACAGTCAACTTCCCGGATGAGGGAAAGGTCGTGATCGACGGGCGATTTGTGACCCTGACGCCGGTATTCGATCCCAGCTAGTGCCTTAGAGGTTACCAAAAGGTTAACAAAATCTGGCAAAGGCGGTGGGACCTCATGTTGGCCTGTGTTTTGGCACTGGATCAGCGGCAATCGGCCTGTTGCGCCGGAATTCCCTTTCGCATTAGAACCGGCACGGATCAAAAGGGGACCTCAATGACGGGCCAGACGCCTCGTTTCACGACACGCCTAGCGCGGGACGACGCCGATCTTCTGGCGGCGCAAAGGCTGCGGTATGATGTGTTTGTGCGTGAACTGGGCGGCGATGGCGATCTGGTGGATCACGACGCGGGCCTTGAACGTGACGCGTTCGATCCGCATTTCGACCACCTGCTTTTGCTGGATGAAAGCCGCACTGATGATCAGGTTGTCGGGGTGTACCGGCTTTTGCGGGATGATCAGGCAGGACACATCGGTCGCTTCTATTCGGATGCGGAGTATGACCTTGATCCATTGTTAAGGTCCGGCCGTAAGTTATTGGAACTTGGTCGATCCTGCCTTCATAAGGACTATCGCGGTGGGGCCGGTATGATGGTCCTGTGGCAGGCCTTGGCCGATTACGTCACCCAGCACGATATCGACATTCTGTTTGGCACAGCCAGTTTTCATGGCACCGACATTGATGCGTTGGCACATCCTTTATCCAATCTGCATCACCGTCATCTGGTGTCCGAGGATTTGCGTGTGCGGTCCAAGGAATACCAAAGCTTGAACGTCTTGCCCGAGGATCAGGTTGACCGCCGTCGCGCGGTGCTGGAAACGCCTGCGCTGATTAAAGCGTACCTGCGGCTTGGCGGGGCCGTCGGTGACGGGGCCTTCGTTGACCACCAGTTTAACACCACAGATGTTTGCCTGATCATGGACACCCAACGCCTGAATGCGCGGCAAAAGGGCATTTACACCAAGGACGCCAAATGAGCCAAACGTGGGATGACGAAGAACGGCCCGAAAAACTTCGGATCGGACCTGCAGGCTGGGCGCGGGTTGCGGTACGCGGGTCGGTGATGGGAACTGTCGTGTTCGGTGGTTTGGGATTGTTGCTGCTGACGCGATTGGTGGAACGTCCGGTGTTCAAGATGCGCCGACCAGTCACGCCTTGGATCACGCAAGCTGTGTGCAAGCTTTCCTTGCGCATCATGCGTTTGCCGGTTCACGTCAGGGGGCAGCAGATGACGGACCACGGCGCGATTGTCGCTAACCATTCGTCATGGTTGGATATTTTTGTTCTGAATTCGCTGAAGAACATCTATTTCGTGTCCAAATCCGAAGTGGCGGGCTGGCCCGGTATCGGCTGGCTTGCACGGGCGACGGGGACTGTTTTCATCCGCCGTGACCGGCGTGAGGCGAAAGCCCAGACAGCGTTGTTCGCCGAGCGGCTTCACCACGGGCACAAGCTTTTGTTCTTTCCCGAGGGCACCTCGACCGACGGTCTGCGGGTCTTGCCGTTCAAAACCACGCTATTTGCATCGTTTTTCGAAGACCCGCTGAAGGATGAAATCCAACTGCAGGCCGTCACCGTAATCTATTCAGCGCCCCACGATCAGGATGCGCGGTTTTACGGCTGGTGGGGTGACATGGATTTCGGCACGCACCTGCTGAAAACGCTGTCGGCCAAACGTCAGGGCAAGGTCGAGGTAATTTACCACGACCCAGTGCGTGTGAATGCGTTTTCAGATAGAAAGGCTATCGCGCAGCACCTTGAGGCGCAGGTGCGCGATGCTCATCATTTGAAAATCGAGTAGGGCCCTACGCCCCGGCCATCGCGTCTGTCAGCGCCTTCAGCGCCGCAACGGGATCTTCTTCGCCCCAGATTTCTTCGCCGATTCCAAAGAAGTCTGTAACAGGGGTCAGCTGGCGCACGATGTCTGCCGTCAGGCCACCTTCGGCGACAACCGGCACTTCGATCATGCTGGACCACCATTCAAACAGTTCGAATTCGGCCATGGCACCATCACCAAGCGCGGTTTCCGACACAGGACCAAAGCTGACGTAATCCGCACCGGCTTCGCCCGCGTTCATGCCGTCATGGCGGGACTGGGCGCAGTAGCTTCCGACAATCGCGTCATCACCCAGTTCCTTTCGGGCTGTACGCACGGAACGCGCACCATCCGTCAGGTGCACACCGTCCAAACCCAGACGCTGGGCCAGAACCACATGGGTATCAATCACGGTCGCCACATCGTAGCTGTGCGCGATTTCACGAACTGCGTCGGCCGCGCGCAGGATTTTGTCTTCGTCCCGCGTTGCAAGGCTCAGGCGCAGACAGGCGATTTCCGTCGCATCCAGCACGGATTTCAATTTTTCTGAGAACGTGGACAGGTCCAGTTCTGGCGGTGTGATCAGATACAGCTGCGGCTCTTCTTTATCGGCCATTTCGCGTGCCCCTTCAAAGCTTTGCACCGTATTAAACAAGCAAAAGGGATTTGACCATCCGGTGTTGTGGCCATTTCATCGGTCTTTCGTTGCGCGCATCGAAATTCTGAGCCGCTACACATGGCGAATTGGCCTTTGAAACTTGGCCTGTTTGCTTGTGGCATGCGCCGCTAGGGCGTATGAGCAGGGCAAGTTTGACTGCAGGATAAAAAGATGCCCAGCGACACGCCTCAACCCTGTTTCGTGCTGGTTCGCCCGCAAATGGGTGAAAACATCGGCGCGGCGGCTCGTGCCATGTGGAATTTCGGTCTGGACCGGATGCGCGTTGTGGCCCCCCGTGATGGCTGGCCGAACGAAAAGGCCGTTGCAATGGCGTCCGGCGCGGGCCGTCTTCTGGATGAAGCCCAGCTTTATGACAGCACGCGCGACGCGATCGAGGATTGTACCTTTGTTTTGGCAACCACCGCCCGCAGCCGCGACCTGACCAAGCCGGTTTATAGCCCTGAAGAGGCGATGAAAGTCGTGCGCGAACGGGTGGCCAAGGGGGAAAAGGTTGCCGTTCTCTTTGGGCCCGAACGTGCGGGTCTGGAAAACGAAGACATCGTTCAGGCAAATGGCATCATCACCGTTCCGGTGAACCCCGAGTTTCCTTCACTGAACCTTGGCCAATGCGTGTTGCTGACCGGTTATGAATGGCGCCGCCAAACGACCGAGATCGTGGGCGAAACCACCGAAATGGCGGGCGCTGTCTGGGCCAACCAACAGGAAGTGGCGGCTTTGGCGGATCATTACGAAGACCGGATGGACGAGGCCGGTTTCTTCTTTCCCGAGCATAAAGCGGACAGCATGAAGCTGAACTTGCGCAATCTCTGGAGCCGGATGCCCCTGACACGCGCGGATGTTCAAACCCTGCACGGTGTCCTGCGGCAAATTGTTCGGTGGAAAGAAAAGGGCGGGCGTTGAAGGACAGTGCCCCGAGACCTACTGTCTGCTTCGATCAAGGAGAGTTTACATGAGCGGTCAGCGAAAGCTTTTCGAAGAAGTCGGCAGTGACACTGCCAAACCCGCAGCGCCCCAAGGCGGAATGATCGATCAGGGCAGGGGCGGCGCACGCGGTGCGATCCGCATCTGGTTGATGGTGCTGTTTGCCATGGTGATGGCCATGATCGTTGTCGGTGGTTTGACCCGCCTGACAGATTCCGGCCTGTCGATCACCGAATGGGCCCCGATCACCGGCGCACTGCCGCCGATGTCCGAGGCAGCCTGGCAGGTCGAATTCGACAAATACCGGCAGATCCCTGAATACCAGTTGCAAAACAAGGGCATGAGCCTGTCCGAGTTCCAGTTTATCTACTGGTGGGAATGGGGCCATCGTCAGCTGGGCCGTGTGATCGGTCTGGTCTGGGCCGTTGGTTTCTTTGGCTTCCTCGTGACCAAAAACATCCCGACCGGTTGGACTGGTCGCCTGTTGCTGTTGGGTGCTTTGGGTGGCCTTCAGGGCGCGATTGGCTGGTGGATGGTGTCTTCGGGCCTTTCGGGCGAGATGCTGGATGTGGCCAGCTACCGTCTGGCCACGCACCTTGGCCTGGCGTTCGTGATCCTCGGGTTCATCGCGTGGTACGTATTCATGCTGGGGCACGATCAGCGCGATCTGTTCCAAGCGCGACGTAACCGCGAGGCCAAACTGTTTTCCATGGGCACAGGCCTGATGCACTTTGCCTTTCTGCAAATCCTGATCGGCGCATTGGTTGCCGGTATTGATGCGGGGCGCAACTATACCGACTGGCCGCTGATGGGTGGCGCGTTTATCCCGCCAACCCCGTTCGAGATCGAGCCCGTCTGGCGCAACTTCTTTGAAAACGATGGTCTGGTGCAGTTCATCCACCGCATGACAGGTTATGCGCTGTTTATCTTCGGTGTGATTGTCTGGCGCCGTGCACGCAAATCGCCCAACGCCGACACGCGCTTCCGTTTCAATGCGGTGATGGCGATGATGACGTTGCAAATGGTTCTGGGGATCGTCACCGTGATCTACAGCTCGCCGCTGCACATCGCGATCGTGCACCAGTTGGGCGCTGTTCTTTTGTGGGTGCTGATCATTCGTGCCCGTTTCGGCGCGCAGTACCCGCGCTTCCAGTCGGTCAGGGGGGTCGCATGACCAACGCATATGACGACTTGATGGCGTTTCAGCGCGAAACAGGTGCGCTGGGGCAAATCGCTGGCCGCTTGGGCTGGGATCAGGAAACCATGATGCCACGGGGTGCAGCCCCACAACGGGCCGAGGAAATGGCCGCGATGGAGCATGTGCTGCACGCCCGTCGCACGGACCCGCGTTTGGGCGATTGGCTTGCTGCCATTAACGATAAAACGCTTGATCAAGTGGGGCAGGCAAACCTGCGCCACATCCGCAAATCGTACCTGCGTAACACGGCTATTCCGGCCAAACTGGCGTCGGAACTGGCCCGTAAAACCAGCATGGCGCAAGGCATCTGGGCCGAGGCACGGTCAAAGGACGATTTCGCCTCTTTCGCGCCCACGCTGGAAGAAATTGTATCGTTAAAGCGGGAAGAGGCCGCGGCGCTGAGCAAAGGCAACCTGTATGACGCGTTGCTGGACGATTATGAGCCCGACGCGACAGGCGACCAGATCGCTGCGATGTTCAACGCAATGGAGCCGCGTCTGATTGCCCTGCGTGACAAGGTGTTGGGCAAACCCGAACCCAAGAGCGTCACAGGCACGTTTGATGAAGCCAAGCAGATGAAGCTGACGCGGCAACTGGCCAAAACCTTTGGCTATGACATGTCGCGCGGTCGCGTTGATAAGGCTGTGCATCCGTTTTCATCCGGTAGCGGCATGGACGTGCGGATCACCACGCGCACCAGTGAAATCGACCCGTTCAACTGCTTCTATTCGACCATCCACGAAGTCGGCCACGCCTGCTATGAGCAGAACATCAACGACGATTATCTGTTCACGCCTTTGGGCAGTGGCGTGTCGATGGGCGTTCACGAAAGCCAGAGCCGGATCTACGAAAACCAGATCGGTCGTGGGCGTGCGTTTACATCGTGGTTGTTCGGCGAGATGAAAGAGGCCTTTGGTGATTTCGGCATCGCCAATGAAGATGAATTCTACGCGACCGTGAATAAGGTCCACAAAGGCTACATCCGGACGGAAGCGGACGAAATCCAGTATAACCTGCACGTTTTGCTGCGCTTTGGTCTGGAAAAAGACCTGATGGAGGGCAAGCTGGACGTGGCCGACCTTGAAGAGGCGTGGAATACGCGGTTCGAACAGGCGTTTGGTTATAAGGTCGACAAGGCATCGAACGGAGTGCTGCAGGATGTGCACTGGTCCGTCGGCCTGTTCGGTTATTTCCCGACCTATTCGTTGGGCAACCTGTATGCGGGCTGCCTGAACGTGGCAATGCGGGGTGCGTTGCCCGATCTCGATACGGATCTGGCAAAGGGCGATACCACTGCGGCGACGGCGTGGCTGCAGGAAAACGTGCAGCAGCACGGTGGGCTGTACAAACCGACCGACCTGATCGCCAAAGCCACAGGGGCTGAGCCGTCCGAGGCACCTTTGATGGACTATCTGGAAGCCAAATTCGGCGAGATTTACGACCTTTAAGGTGTCAGATCCTCAAAGCATTTGAGGATCCAATCCACGACCTGCCGCATTGCCGGATCATTGCGGCGGGTTTCATGGTAGGACATCCACATGTCCATTTTTGCTTCGGGCAAGGTCGCGCTGACCGGCCCTAGCCGATCATCCGCATCGCCGATGATCGTAGGCAGCGGCGCGCAATAGCCGGTCGCGTTCATCAGCTGATAGATGGCATCAAAGTTTTCCACGCGCACTTTGGGCGGGCGGCGGTACAGATCGAAACCAGCCCGCATGATGTCGATGGCGTCAAAGCTTTCGACCAGACCGATCCAATCTTGTGGGTCGGGCATATCCTTGATCTTGTAGAGTCGGAAGCTCAGCACACCTGCTTTTCGGGTGATGACCCGCCCGTGATCCGGTGCCCCGGGCGTGATGACCAGATCGTTGTCACCGAGACCTTCACGTTGCGCGCGGTCATGAAAAACGAGCGATAAGCCTTCGAGATCCTTGGAATATTTCTTGAGACCCGGAAATAGAACGCGCGAGTTGATGACCGGGATGCAGCCGATGCTGACGCGGATATCTTCGGCGCCGCGCCGGATGGACGGTTCGTTCAACAGCGACCGAAGAGCACCATCAAAATCCTGCGCAAGATCGATGATCGGGCGGATTGCGCCTGACGGCTGCCAGCCATCGGGTGTTTTGATAAAAGCTGTCGTTCCCAAATGGCCTGACAACCGCTCGATACGTCGCGACACTGTTGCTGTATTGGTCCCGAGAGATTTGGCCGCTGCGGTCATCGTTCCGGTTTTCGAAAGAGCTACCAAAAACCGAAGATCATCCCAGTTAATCATAAGTCCACCACGTCTAGTCTGAGTTCCGACTGCTTGGAAAAGGGGCAGTTCGGCGCTGCGTATAGAAAACGCGCCGTTGCAAATATGCAAGGCGCGTTTTCAAAAACGTTCGATTTATTTGATCAAAAGGTCAGTTTTCTGTGTCGCCTTCGGGTGTTTCAGGCGTGATTTCGGTGGCTTCACCGTCGATCACATCCTCTTCGTCCTGTTCCGCAATCCATGCGACGCTGACGACCTCTTCACCTTTGCCGGTGTTGAAGACGCGCACGCCACCTGCGCTGCGGGAACGGAAGCTGATGCCATCAACAGGCACGCGGATGGACTGACCCTTGGAGGTTGCGAGCATGATCTGGTCGCCCATCTCGACAGGGAAGCAGGCCACCAGCGGACCGCCACGCATGGCTTTGTCCATCGCTGTCACACCCTGACCACCACGTCCGCGGACAGGGTAGTCGTGCGACGAGCTGAGTTTACCAGCACCCAACGAGGTGATCGTCAGGATCAGGTTTTCAGCGGCCGACATCTCGGCATAGCGTTCCTGCGTGATCAGGCCCGGTGCGACATCGTCTTCATCGCCCTCGGCATCGTCAGCCAAGCCGGCAACCGCGCGACGCATCTTGAGGTAAGCCGCGCGTTCTTCCGGGCTGGCCTCGAAGTGGCGGATGACGGACATCGATACGACCTCATCACCGTCTTTCAGGTTGATGCCGCGCACACCAACGGACGCGCGCGAGTTGAACACGCGCACATCGGTCGAACGGAAGCGGATCGCACGGCCCTTAGCGGTGACCAGCATCACATCGTCGTCTTCCGAACAGATGCGAGCGTTGATCAGACGGGTATCGGCGTTGTCGTCTTCAAACTTCATCGCGATCTTGCCATTCGACTTCACGTTGGTGAAGTCAGACAGCGCGTTGCGGCGAACCGTACCGGCAGAGGTCGCAAAGACGATCTGCAACTGGTCCCATTCATCCTCGGCGCGGTCAACGGGCATAATCGCGGCAATCGAAACACCCTGCGGAATGGGCAGGATGTTGATGATCGCCTTGCCCTTGGACGTACGCGACCCTTGGGGCAGGCGCCATGTCTTGAGCTTGTAGACCATGCCTTCGGTAGTGAAGAACAACAGCTGCGTATGAGTGTTGGCGACAAACAGAGTGGTGACCACGTCATCATCTTTGGTTGCCATACCAGACAGACCTTTGCCGCCGCGACGCTGCGCGCGGAAGTCGGCCAGCGGCGTGCGCTTGATGTAGCCTGTCTGCGTGACTGTGACGACCATGTCTTCCTGTTCGATCAGGTCTTCGTCGACCATATCGCCCGACCATTCGACAATCTCGGTGCGGCGGGGCACGGCGAACAGCTCTTTCACTTCGTTCAGTTCGTCCGAAATGATGCCCATGATCCGGTCGCGAGATCCCAGAATTTCAAGGTATTCCTTGATCTTGGAGGCGAGTTCTTCCAGCTCGTCGGTGACTTCCTTCACACCGATTTGTGTCAGACGCTGCAGACGCAGTTCGAGGATCGCACGCGCCTGAGTTTCAGACAGGTTATACGTCCCGTCGTCATTCATCGTGTGGGTTGGATCATCGATCAGACGGATGTAATCCGCAATGTCCTGCGCGGGCCAGCGACGCGTCATCAGTTTTTCACGCGCTTCGGCGGCGTCGGCCGAACTACGGATCGTTGCGACCACTTCGTCAACGTTGGTTACGGCAACCGCCAAACCACACAGGATGTGGCTGCGTTCACGCGCTTTGCGCAGCAGGTATGCGGTTCGGCGGGCAACGACGTCTTCACGGAAATCAATAAAGGACGTCAGGAACTTGCGCAGAGTAAGCTGTTCCGGACGACCACCGTTCAGGGCCAGCATGTTACAGCCAAAGGATGTCTGCATCGGCGTGTAGCGGAACAACTGGTTCAGAACGACCTCAGCCGTGGCATCGCGCTTCAGTTCTACGACAACGCGCACACCGTTACGGTCGGATTCATCCTGAACGTGGGCGATACCTTCGATCCGTTTTTCGCGGGCGGCTTCGGCGATCTTTTCGATCATCGATGCCTTGTTCACCTGATAGGGGATTTCGTCGATGACAATCGCCCAACGGTCTTTGCGGATTTCTTCAACCCGAGTTTTCGACCGGATGATCACCGATCCACGACCCTCAAGGTACGCTTTGTGCGCGCCGGAACGGCCCAGCATGATGCCACCTGTCGGGAAATCGGGGCCAGGAACGTAATGGATCAGCTGCTCGGACGTCAGATCGGGATTTTCGATCAGCGCAAGGCAGGCATCAACCACTTCACCAAGGTTATGCGGCGGAATGTTGGTCGCCATACCAACCGCGATACCACCGGCACCGTTGACCAGCATGTTCGGGAAGCGGGCAGGCAGAACCGTGGGTTCCTGATCCTTGCCGTCGTAGTTGTCCTGGAAATCGACGGTTTCCATGCCGATATCGTTCAGCAGGTAAGCCGCCGGTTTGTCCATGCGGACCTCGGTGTAACGCATGGCGGCTGCGTTATCGCCGTCCATCGAACCGAAGTTGCCCTGACCATCCAGCAGCGGCAAGGACATCGAGAAATCCTGCGCCATACGGACCAGCGCGTCATAGATCGCGCTGTCGCCATGGGGGTGGTATTTACCCATGACATCGCCCACAGGACGGGCCGATTTGCGATACGGTTTGTCGTGGCTGTTACCCGTTTCATGCATCGCATAAAGGATGCGGCGGTGCACCGGTTTCAGACCGTCCCGAAGGTCGGGAATCGCACGGCTGACGATCACGCTCATTGCGTAATCGAGGTACGATGTCTTCATCTCATGTTCGATGGAGACCGCAGGGCCATCATACGCGGGGCGTTCGGGCCGATTTTCTTCTTCGTTTTCAGGGGTTTCTGGCCGGTCGGTCACTTTTTTTGTCCGCCTGTCGTTATTCTATATGTTGTTGGCTCATATCATAGCAGAGGCAGGATATGGGGTGCAACGTATGGATCAGCGCGATTTTTCGGCAGCCATTCCGTCAGAGTGCTAACATACTGTTTTTGTTGACAGAAGTTGCTGAATTTTCAAACCTGAACACATCAGAAAAAAATTGGAGGTTGAGTATGGAAATCAACGAAACGGAAATGATGCTGAAAGGCTATGGCCTGACCACTGCGGAAATCTTTTACCGGATCCCCGATTACCAGCACGTTCTGAACAGTTTCATCTGGCAAGACTACGATCTGGCACCGGATCATCCCAAGCTGTTCCGGTTCATCGAGTTCTGGCAGGACGAGATCGAAGGTCCGCTGCATTCGGTGAAATTCACGCACAGAAAACTGCTGTCATCCGGTGAATGGCGCAACGTCGTCGGTGAATTTACCTATCACTGAACAGGGCTATTTCGCCCCGAGACCCAGTTTCATCAGACCGTGGCGCACCGGGCCGACGCCGTGCAGCAGGTCGATGCCCTTGGCACGCAAATCGCGCAGAGTTTGGTCCGATGCCATAGATGTCCGGTTCAATGCAGTGATACCGGCAACCCGTAGCTTTACATCGCCATAGCGGGCCCTTTCGTAGGCATCCAGCATAAGCTGGTCCCCAAGCTGTTCTGGATGTTTGGTCGCCAGGTCAAGCAACGTCGCGATGTCTTTCAGGCTCATATTCAGGCCCTGCGCGCCGATGGGCGGCACCACATGTGCGGCTTCGGCGACGACCGCCAGACGTTCCGCAATCAGGCTATCTGCCTTTTGCGCGATGATCGGCCAGATTGTGCGCTTGGACGCCAGTTTCAAAGGACCGTACAGTTCGCACGACCGTTCGTTCATCGCGGCCTCGAAATCGGTCTCATCCAACGCCATCAATGCGTCGGCTTTGGCGGATTCTTCCATCCAGACGATGGCCGAGGAAGGTTTGCCGTCAAAATCGGGCAGTGGCACCAACGTAAACGGCCCGCCCGTGCGGTGAATTTCCGTCGACACGAACCGGTGGGGCAGGCTGTGCGTGACGGCAAAGGCCAGTGCTTTCTGTCCGAAACGGGTTGTCTGAACACCAATGCCTGCCGCGTCGCGCATCGGCGAATTGCGACCGTCTGCTGCAATGACCAGTTTGGCGAAAACTTTGGTTCCGTCGCTCAGCCCGACACGAGCCTGAGCGGTGCGTGTAAACAGGGTTTCAGCCTTCACACCGGGGCGGAATTCAACATTGGGAAGGTCGTTCAAAATGGCCGAGATTTCGCGACGCAAAAGCCAGTTGGGCAGGTTCCAACCGAAAGGTTCCTCGGAAATGTCCGCCGCATCGAAATCCTTCGTCACACGAGGTTCGGCAACTTCGCCACCTGCATCCACGATGCGCATTGTTTGCAGTGGGGTGGCAAAGGGGGCAAGCACTTGCCACAGGCCGATGTCATTTAGAAAGTCGCGGGCGGGCTGTAGAAAAGCGGTCGACCGCAAATCCGCGCCATCAGCATCGCGCGTGGTAATCGGTGGCGCAGGATCAACGCAAAGCACTGAAAAGCCTGCTTTGCCAAAAGCCGCAGCTGCCGTCAGGCCGGCAATGCCACCGCCCGAGATTACGATATCAAAACTGAGCGCGTTCTGTGTCATAGGCTTCATCTAGGTCGTAGGGGCGCGTTTCACCACTGCAAAAGCGTCGCAGCTGTCACACCAGTTTAGACAGAAACGCGGCCAGATCATTGGTGTGATGATGGATATGATCGTGATCCGTGGGTTCGTCGGCAACCAACACGGTTTTCATGCCCATCGCATGCGGCACCTGTAGGTTGCGCACATCATCTTCGAACATGGCAGCAGTGGTGGTGTCGGTCCCATCCAGCGCAAAGACCTTTTCAAACGCGCTGCGTTCGGGCTTGGGCGCATAGCCCGCGTGTTCGACGCCATAGATCGCCTCAAACAGGCCATCCAGCCCGCGCGCCTCAATCACGCGTTCAGCGTAGGGGCGGGTACCGTTCGTGTAAATAATCTTGCGGCCGGGCAGCGCCGCGATCTGGGCACGCAGTTCCGCATCCGGCGAAAGTACGTCGAATGAAATGTCATGCACGTCTTTCAGAAAGGGAACAGGATCCAGATCGTGGTTGGCCATCAGCCCTGCAAGCGTGGTGCCGTATTTCTTCCAATAGCTCACTCGAAGGTCCTGTGCCTGATCTGCGGTGACGTTCAGACTGTTCATAACATAGGACGTCATCCGCTTTTCGATCTGGTCGAAAAGCCGCATTTCTGGGGGGTAGAGGGTGTTGTCCAGATCGAACACCCAATGGCGAACATGGGAAAATGTGTCTTTCATCGTGACGCGGACGCTATCCGGTGCGGCGAAACGATACAATGGCCGCGCTTGAAAACGTAAGGAAACCAGTCCTATTGTCCACGGATACTTCGGAGGAGACCCGTATGTCGCAGACGCGTGTACAACAAAAAGACGCTTACTCGCTTATTCTTGATGCGATTGATACGGGAATCTATCGCCCCGGTGACCGCTTGGTTGAAAGCGATCTGGCCGAAAGATTCGGCGTATCGCGTACCCCGATCCGTGAAGCATTGCAGCGGCTTGAGACGCAATCGCTACTGGCGCGGGACGGTCGTTCGTTGATTGTGGCGTCCTTGGATCACAACCAGATGTCCGAACTATATGCTGTGCGGACCGAGCTTGAGGGGTTGGCCGCCCGTCTTGCTGCGCGCCACGCGACCGAGGAAGAAATTCAGGTTCTGCAGGGCATGGTCGATGAAGATCGTAAGCTGATTGACGAGCCTCAAGCGCTCGCGCGGGCGAACCGCCGGTTCCATAAGCAAATCCATCTGGCGTCACATAACCGCTTTTTGGTGCAGCAGTTGGATCTGGTGCATCGCTCGATGGCGTTGATGGCGACCACGTCGCTGGCAGCCCAAGGTCGGGGTGAGGTTGCTCTTGGCGAACATGCGGCCATCGTGGATGCGATTTCGCGCCGTGATGAACACGCCGCCTACAAGGCACTCCGTGATCATATCTCGGTCGCCTTTGTGACACGTCTGAAGCTGGATTCGCTGAAATCCGGTGATTGATTTCTAAACGTGGGTGTCAGACTGGGGCTGGGACGTACCGTGTGCTGTCTTGTCCCAGAAAAACGGTTTCCTGACCAACTCCCACAGCGCTTTGTAGGCGGCGATACATCCCAGCGGGAAATACAGAAGCAGAGACGGAACCCACGGCATCAGCGTCTTGTGGGGGGATCTGGCCAAGGCGAACGCCCCGATTGTGACGGATAGGGCCTCGGAACTCAGGAACAAAGCAGTGAGCCCGTATCGCACGTCCGGCGTCAGAAAGCCGTCTAGTGGGTGAGGCAACCCCGCGACCACCAGCCAGAAAGACCACAGCACCGGCATTAGCAAAAACTGCAGTGACGAGCACAAGAACAACGCGTGGAACCCCAGAAACCGCTTCAGCCCCAGTTCCCGCAATAGGCGTTTGGGATTTCGCGAATGGACTAGCCACGTTTGCAAATATCCTTTCAACCAGCGCGATCGTTGTTTGATCCATGGCCAAGGCCTGTTGTTCGCTTCTTCCAAAGTGACGGTGCCAACCATCTCGGTCCGGTAGCCGTAACGGGCCAATCGGATACCCAAATCTGCATCTTCTGTGACGTTATGGGCGTCCCAACATCCGACATGTTCCAACGCGGCGCGCCGGAAGTAGACTGTTGTCCCACCAAGCGGCACTGCAAATCCTGCGCTGGCCACCCCCGGTAAAAGCAGCCTGAACCAAGTCGCATACTCGATCGTAAAACAACGGGAGAGCCAGTTTGCCGTCGGGTTATAGTAATCCAAAATACCTTGCAGGCAGGCCACTTCGGGCGGACTTCGGGCAAACCTGTCAACGATACGGGTGATCTGATCCGCGGCGGGGGCGTCTTCTGCATCAAGGACGCCAATGATCTCACCACGTGCGTAGTTGAGGGCATAGTTCAACGCTCTGGGTTTTGTCTGAACCGTGCCTTCTGGAACCGTCACGATCCGCATCCAACCGGGCAAATCGCTTTGTGCCAGCATATCGTGGGTTTTCTGGTCGGATTTCTCCAATATCAGAAGCACATCGAGGCAGGCCTTTGGGTAATCCAGCCGTTTCAGGCGGTTTACCAAGGAATTCGCGATGGCGTCTTCGTCAAACAAGGGGACTAGTACAGACACGACCGGACGTTCTCCCAATCGGCGTGGCGCGGTTTCGTGCTGAAACTTCGGCGATTTCAGCGCGACGATGATCCGGAAGACTTGCGTAACGGCCAGAGCGCCGACGGCGATACTGACGAGGGACGCAAAGTAAAGCTGCGGATAAAGAAACAGCGAAAGAATGTTCAAGCAGGCAAAGGCTGATGCGATTGCTATAGACAGCGGGGATGTCATCGCAAAATCGCGGCAACTCAGGTCCTGTGGAACGTGCGTTTCTGCGCGTTCTGCCAGTGCCGCCCCATGTCTTTGAATTATCAGACCTTCGATGTCTTCTTCGGTGGCGAGAGCCATCGCAGGCGCGATTCCCTTTTTTTCCAGTAAGGGTCGGCACGCGTCATAGCCAAAGGGACTGCTGGCCGCGACAATCAAAAGGCCGTCTTGATAGGCCCAAGGGACGACGCCAAATGTCAGGCAAGTTTCGGGGCTTAGCAGGCCGCCAATAGCCGGATCAGCGGGAAATGCCTTTGTATCAAGTGGCTTTATCCCAAAATTTCTAGCCGTTAAGCCGAGAACCTTTTTCGACGTCGCAAGGTTTTCGGCAACCGCGACACGATCAAGTGTGACCCCGCAGTCACGCGCTGTGACCATAGCATCCAGAACTTTGGTTTTGGGGACCGCGCCGTTTTCGATCAGAACCTTGCTGAAAGGACGGCGTTGTCGCCGGCCTTTGTCAGCAACAAAGTCGCGCGCTTTTGGTGGCTGGTCAAACTGATCGACAGACATCGCCGTCTCCATACCGCTTTGCGGCAGAAGACGGTAAAGTGTTTAACGGTGCGTTAACCGCCGAGATAGATTTAGGTTGCTTTCGCCATAGCGTCGGCAAAACGCTCGAACAGATAGAAGCTGTCCTGCGGGCCTGGGCTGGCTTCCGGGTGGTGCTGAACGGAAAAGACGGGTTTGTCTTTGATGCGCAGACCACAGTTCGATCCGTCGAACAACGACACATGCGTTTCTTCAACACCTTCCGGCAAAGTCTGGCTGTCCACCGCGAAACCGTGGTTCATCGACGTGATTTCGACCTTACCCGTGCCGATTTCCTTAACGGGATGGTTTGCACCGTGGTGGCCGTGGTTCATTTTGACCGTCTTCGCACCCAGCGCGAGCGCGAGCATCTGGTGACCAAGGCAAATGCCGAAGACAGGCAGGTCCTTTTCCAGAACGCCCTGAATCATCGGCACGGCATACTTGCCTGTTGCCGCCGGATCGCCCGGGCCGTTCGACAGGAAAACACCATCGGGGTTCAGCGCCAGCACGTCTTCTGCTGTTGCCGTCGCCGGAAGAACGGTGACGTCACAGCCGGCAGATGCCAAGCAGCGCAGGATGTTGCGTTTTGCGCCATAGTCGATGGCGACGACCTTGTGCTTTGCATCGGTCTGACGTGTGTAGCCTTCGGGCCAAGCCCACCGCATTTCATCCCAGCGATAGCTTTGTGCGCATGTCACGTCTTTGGCCAGATCAAGACCGGACAGGCCTTCGAAGGCACGGGCCTTTTGAACCAGCGCGTCGATGTCGAACACACCATCGGCACGGTGCGACAGGGCGACGTGCGGCGCACCTTGCTGGCGGATCGCGCGGGTCAGACGGCGTGTATCAACACCACCGATCGCGATGCGACCGCGGCTGGAGAGCCAATCGGACAGCTCCGATACTGCACGCCAGTTGGAGGATTGCGTGGGCATCCACTTAACAACCATACCCGCAGCCACCGGATCACCGGTTTCGTCGTCTTCGGGGTTCACGCCGGTGTTGCCGATGTGCGGGAAAGTGAAAGTCACGATCTGGCCCGCGTAGGACGGGTCTGTCATGATTTCCTGATAACCAGTCATGGCTGTATTAAAGCACAGCTCGGCGACGGTATCGCCTTCTGCGCCAAAGCCTTCTCCGTAAAAGATCGTGCCGTCAGCAAGGGCGAGGCAAGCGGTGGGTTTTTTCGGTTGGGCAAGCGTCATGGCGCGACTCCTGTCAAAGGCCAAATTGCGCCTTACCTAAGAGTCGTAGCCCATAGGGTCAAGGCCACCTGTTGGCCTGATTCACAGCATTTTTAATACGGTTTGACGTTGCGGCGCTTTGTATTGCGCTATGGATATGCTTTGAGTAGAAGCAAGCTTTGCGAAATCACTGGGGATAGACCGCAAATGGATCTGCGTACGCGCATAAACACAGCGATGAAACAGGCGATGAAAGACAAAGACGCCGCCCGTTTGTCGACCGTGAGACTGATCAATGCCGCGATCAAAGACCGCGATATTGCCGCTCGTTCCGAGGGGAAAGAAAACGGGGTAGGTGAGGACGAAGTGCTCGCTATCCTTGGGAAAATGGTCAAGCAGCGCCGTGAAAGCGCCCGCACTTACGAAGAAGGCGGTCGTCTTGATCTGGCTGAACGCGAAGAGGCCGAGATCGTCGTGATCGAGGAATTCCTGCCGCGTCCGCTGTCTCAGGACGAAGTGGCCGCAGCACTGGATGAGGCCGTGGCCGAAGTGGGGGCAGAATCAATCCGCGACATGGGTCGTGTGATGGGTATTCTGAAATCCAAGTACACAGGTCAGATGGATTTCGGTGCCGTGGGCCCGATGGTCAAAGACCGTCTTTCTGCCTGAGTTGCCGAAAAAGAGATAAAGAAAGGGCCGCTTTGAAGCGGCCTTTTTTATTTGTGCCCTGTTCGTTTGAGCGCGCGCATCTGTGCACTGTCAGCTCGGAAAGTTCTGATCGATGCCGTCAAGTGTCGCTTGGTCAGAAATTTTGAATCGCTGCACAAAGCGCGTCTTAAAGCTGACGCGCCCGCGACGCTCGCCAAAGTTTTCGCCGTGGTTCAGCTCATACAGCACCATCGGCTCCGGCAGCGCAGTCAGCGGCAGTCCAGCCAGTTTGGCAAGATAGGGGAACATGCGATGTTCATGCTGGGTCATTGCCTGAATGAACGGTGTGCTTTCTTTGATCTCGGGATCATACCGCAAGGCCACGCAGGACCCGCAAAGCTTCCAGAATGGTTTCCGAAGGGGCAGCGCAAGTGTCGGACGTCCCGCAAGGGCGATGTCGCCCGCTGCTACGTCGCGCACATATCCTTTTTCGACCAGATAGCCGCCCTTGGCCTGAGTGCGCAGCATGTGATCGACCGCGCCTTTGTGCAGCAGGTCATCGGCATCAAAGCTCATGACGTATCCGGCTGGATCATTCGCGGCGCTCAGGCTGTCGGCAAGGTGATGCAGCTTGCGCCATTTGTCGTTGCCTTCGAACGGTTCATCGAAGGGCAGGTAGCTGATGCGCGGATCGTCGGGCAGGGGCGGGCGTTCCTGACAGCAGACAACAGCGCGCCAATTCGGAATGGTCTGGTCCAGAAAGCTTTGCAGCGTTCGGTTCAACCGTCCGGTCACAGCGTCCCAGTCGGTCACGTCCTTGGGCGATACCAGCGGGATCAGAAAAATGACCTGTTCAGCGACAGGTTGGCCGTTCTGATCTGCAAGTGCCGCGCGCAAGTTCAACGCGGCGATTTCAGAGGCCTGCAATCCGTCCTCTGTGGCCACACTTTCGGGATTACCCAAGCGGGCCTTCATAAGCGTTTTGACGCGCTGGAGTTTTGGTGTTGCAGGGACCTGTGCCATTACTGGCGTGTAGCTTGCCGCAACCGGTCGTTCAACTCTGCATAAAGCGTCAAACGCTCTTCTTCGGTCAGAAAAGACCCGATTTCCACCTCGCGGCCAGAGCCTGACAACGTGATGTAATTTGGAACGGGGCCTTCTTTGGGGTAAAGTGCGACCCGCACCCAGTAGGTGTTGCAATCCCATTCCTGTTCAGCGCCCTTTGCGGATCGGTGAAGAAGATGGGTGCTGTCAGGCGTGATGGTCAAAACCTCAAGGATTTGCCGGTCGCGATCATTGCGCCTGAGGGCATAGTAGACCCCTGCCAAAGTGATCATCAGAAACGGCAAAAGCCCCCACAACAGCTTGGTTCCCAACAGGCCGTAAAGCGGCACGGTGAACAGCAGGTAGGTGATCAGAATGAACGCGGCAAACCCCTTGGGCGGCAGGGACTGGTGCGGCCAAAGCCGAAGTTCCTGCGCGGGGTGTGAATCTGTGTTTTCAGACCAAGAGTAAGGCATGTCGCGAAAGTAATCTTTTGCGCGTCCAAGGCCAGAGGCAAGGTGTCTCAGATCACGCAGTTTTTTACAGGCCTGCAAAGAAAAAGCCCCGCAAAACTGCGGGGCTTTCTTTTGGTCAGGTCAGGCACTTAGTGTGCGTGGCCTTTGTCCCAGTCTTCCTGCTTCGGAAGCTGCTCGAACGTGTGCTCGGGCGGCGGGGAAGGCAGGGTCCATTCCAGCGTATCCGCGTATTCGTTCCACGGGTTGTTCCGTGTTTCCTTACGGCCGGCGAAGACTGTGTAGAAGATCACGCCGAAGAAGAAGATGAACGAAGCGAAGGACAGGAATGCGCCGATGCTCGATACATAGTTCCATGTGGCGAATGCCTCAGGATAGTCGATATAACGGCGCGGCATGCCCTGACGGCCCAGGAAGTGCTGCGGGAAGAATGTCATGTTCGCACCGATGAAGAACGCCCAGAAGTGCAGCTTACCAGCCCACTCGGGGTACATGCGGCCTGTCATTTTCGGCAGGTAGAAGTAGATGCCCGCGAAGATCGCGAAAACAGCACCCAGCGACATTACGTAGTGGAAGTGTGCAACCACATAGTATGTGTCGTGGTAGGCGCGGTCGATACCAGCCTGCGACAGTACAATGCCTGTAACGCCACCAACGGTGAACAGGAACAGGAAGCCGAAAGCCCACATCATCGGTGTTTTGAACTCGATCGAGCCGCCCCACATTGTGGCGATCCACGAGAAGATCTTAACACCTGTCGGTACCGCGATAACCATGGTCGCCAGCATGAAGTAGGACTGCTGCTGCAGCGACATGCCAACTGTGTACATGTGGTGCGCCCACACGACGAAGCCCAGAGCACCAATCGCGATGATCGCCCATACCATCGGCAGGTAACCGAAGATCGGCTTACGTGCGAATGTCGCGATCACGTGGCTGATGATGCCGAAGCCCGGAAGAATAACGATGTAAACTTCTGGGTGGCCGAAGAACCACAGGATGTGCTGGTACAGAACGGGGTCACCGCCACCGGCAGGATCAAAGAAGGTTGTGCCGAAGTTGCGGTCTGTCAGCAGCATGGTGATCGCGCCCGCCAGAACCGGCAGGGACAGCAGGATCAGCCACGATGTGACAAAGATCGACCACGAGAACAGCGGAACCTTGAACAGTGTCATGCCCGGGGCACGCATGTTCAGGAAGGTTGTGATCATGTTGATCGCGCCCAGAATGGACGACGCACCAGACACGTGAACCGCAAAAATCGCGAGGTCCATGGACAGACCGCCTTCACGTACGGACAGCGGCGGGTACAGAACCCAGCCCACACCGGAGCCAAGCTGACCGTTACCACCCGGTGCGAAAACCGAGCAAACCGCCAGCGATGTACCAGCGACGTACAGCCAGAAGGACAGGTTGTTCATACGCGGGAACGCCATGTCCGGCGCACCGATCTGCAGCGGCATGAAGTAGTTGCCGAAGCCACCGAACAGCGCAGGAATAACAACGAAGAACATCATCAGAATGCCGTGACCGGTGATCATGACGTTCCAGAGATGGCCGTTCGGAGTACATTCGCCTGCCGCAGCTGCGGTCATGCGGGCGCCTTCCATACACATGTACTGAACGCCCGGCTCCATGAGCTCGAGACGCATGTACACTGTGAACGCGACCGAGATGAAGCCCGCGAACGCGGACACGATCAGGTACAGAATACCAATGTCTTTGTGGTTGGTGGACATGAACCAACGCGTGAAGAACCCGCGTTCATCTTCGTGGTCATGGCCGTGAATGGCGGCGTCTGCCATTGTGTGCCTCCTCAGGTGATAGTGCACGGAGGGCGAACCGAGACGGACCACCCCCATGGAATTGTTGGTACGTTTTAGGGAATGCAATCGTGTACGGCAATGATCGGTTTTGCCGCATGGGGGTTATTTTTGTCGCAGTCTGGGGTCCTTCACTGGAAGGTTTAAGACTTTGGTGGCGAAATTCCGGAAATTCAGCCCCTGAGTTGATTTTCGACAGCCGTTTTCGCACCCATGACACCTGCTGGTAATCAAATGACCATCAATTGATTCGCATCATCAGAATTGCGCTATGCCAGTGCCAGAGCGTCTATCAGCCGTGATTCTTGGATGCAGGAAATATCAGCTGTTCCTAGGCTCTTCGCCGAAAACCATGGAAAACGTGCGCTGCAGCGCGACGTCCAGATCGTCCATCGTCACAGGCAGGCCCAAATCAACCAGACTGGTAACGCCGTAATCGGTGATTCCGCAGGGCACGATCCCGTCGAAATGGTTCAGCTCCGGCTCGACATTGATCGAGATGCCGTGAAAGCTGACCCATTTTTTCAGCCGGATGCCGATGGCGGCGATTTTGTCTTCGGCCACCTCACCCGAGGGCAGGGCGGGCTTTTCCGGACGTTCGATCCAGACGCCAACACGACCCTGCCGGATGTGTCCGGTCAGGCCGAATTCTTCCAAAGTCAGGATCACCCATTTTTCAAGATCGCGCACAAAACAGCGCACATCACGCCCGCGTTCGCCGACATTCAGCATCACATAGGCCACCCGCTGACCGGGCCCGTGATAGGTGAACTGGCCGCCGCGTTTGGATGGGTAGACCGGAAAACGGTCGGGGTCTTTCAGGTCTTCGATCTTGGCGCTGGTGCCGGATGTATAAAGAGGCGGGTGTTCGACCAGCCAGATCAATTCATTGGCTGTGCCCTCGGCGATTTCGGCCGCGCGCTTTTCCATAAAGGCAACCGCGTCGTCGTAATCTGTCAGCCCGGGGGTATTGCGCCATTCGATCATGATAAGTGCCAGTTTCTGCGCCGGTTAAGGCTGTTGAGCTCGGGCTCCATTTGCCCGCGTCGGGCAGGGAAGTGCAAGCCCAGACCCCCTGCGGTAAATATTCGTGCGACGGCGCGGATTTCCGTCAATTTGCTCTTCACATCGTGCAGAGGCTGATTTATACGCCGCGCTACCAAGTCAAGACGTGCGGTCGTGGCGGAATGGTAGACGCGCAGCGTTGAGGTCGCTGTGGGGTAACACCCGTGGAAGTTCGAGTCTTCTCGACCGCACCAACTCCCAAAAGAGCTTGTTGGGCATTTCCTTCAAAAAAAATTGTTCTGGGTCACCATTACGCGGTTGGCTTTGAATAAACAGGGTGTCCCAACTTTAGTGCAGTGCTTCTTGTAAAGCGTGTTGGTCTATCCTTGGGTGTAATTTTTAAACTCATTTTGGCTCGTTTTGCCGTTTTCGAATGATCTGGCGCATTGAAAAGCCCTCCACAGTGGGAGGGCTCTTTGTCATTTTAAAGCTTTAATTTTACTAATCGTGATTTTTACGAGCCTATCAACGTCTAGTCTTCCTTCTTCGCAAAAATGATCCTGCCCGAAGCATCCATCGCGTAACAAGAGCCTTTTCCAACTTGAATTTCTTTGTTGGCAGTAAGTGGCCCTACACCGGTTGCCTTGGCATTCTGGGCATTCGGACACACTGGTAATTCTACTCTTTGGTATCCCTTTTTAAGCATACAGGCTTCGTAGTTTCGTTTGCGCGCCGGAGCATTTGCGTCCTGTGTTTGGTACACGCCCGTAAGAACCGCTACAGCGATCTCGGCTCCAGGGCTGCGGTTAACCGCAACTTCCTGTGCAGCGTTCGTTTCACACTCAGCTCTATCGAGTTCGTACTCTGTGTATCTAATATTGTTTTTAACAAATGTTTCTTGGCTAACGCATCCACTAAGTAGAATGCAGCAAGTGGCGAAAATGATTGGATTTTTCATAAAGTCCCTCTCAAGTTTTTGTGGTTAATTGCAGAAAAAAAAGCGATTCACAACCAGAGCGGTTAATGTTTGGCAATACTGTTACGGCAGCGCGCTTAGCCATGCCCATGCTGTGCCCAGCGACAAGGCGGTTGCGATCAGGACAGACGAGGCCGCGACGCGTTTTGCCCGACCGTACATGTTTGCAAAGACATAAGCGTTGATGCCCGGTGCCATGGCGGCGGTGATTACGGCTGAACGGAAGGCCTCGGTCGGCAGTTCGAACGCTTTACCCAAGGTCCAAGTGATGGTCGGGTGCAACACGAGCGACACAAAGCATACGAATGCAATCACACGGAAATCTCCGTCCGGACGGTAGCGGAACAACACGCCACCTACACCGAACAATGCCGCGGGAAGCGCTGCGCGGATCATCATATCCAGCGCGTCTGTCACGGGGCTTGGCAGACCCAGATCAAAGATGTTGAACACCGCACCCAGCATAATGCCGATCACCAGCGCATTGTGCAGCATGGCGTTCAGAACCGTGCGCACGGTGCCGATGGCGGTTTTGCCCTTGGCGCGCACGATTTCCATCGTGGTGATGCCCAGCCCGTAGCAAAACGGCGAATGCATCGCGAGGATCGCATAGTTTGCCTGAAGTGCGTCCGGGCCATAGGCGCGTTCCGTGATCGGCAGGCCAAGCAGGACCGAGTTGGCGAAGAGGCAGGCAAAGGCGATGGCGACGCAGTCTTCCCAATCGCGCTTGAACACGAAACGCGACACCACCATGCCCAAAGTGAACCCTGTGGCCGAGCCGGTGTAAAAGCTGATCAGTAGTTTTGGATCAAAGCTGTCGCCGAGGTCCAGCGTCCAGATCGCTTTGAACAGAAGGCAGGGAATGGCGAAGTTCTGGGTGAACTTCATCAACCCGTCGACCGCATCGTTGCTGAACCCGCCGCGCCAAACGGCCAGATACCCCGCGCCAATCACCAGAAAGACGGGGAGGATAACTTCTAACAGCGCCTGCATGGCGGGTCCTTCGAATTAGAGCGGCAGGGTGATGACCATGCCGTCGTAGGCGGGGGTCACGTGTTCCGGCGTTTCGGCCCGAACAGTCTCGTAGTCCAGATCGATATGCATGTTGGTCAGCACAGCGCGTTTGGCGGCGACCTTTTCAATCCACTCAAGCGACTGGGCCAGATGGGAATGCGTCGGATGGGGATCGCGGCGCAGCGCGTCAAGAATCCAGATATCCAGATTTTCCAGTGCACCCCAGGCCTCATCCGGAATGCTTGCAACATCCGGCAAATAGGCAAGGCCCGCGATGCGGAAGCCTAGTGCATCCATCCCGCCGTGACGGACAAGGAAGGGATTGAATGTAATCTCGCCGCCCGCACCAGTGACCGTCACATCACCGTCGATCAGGTTCATATCCAGAATGGGGGGGTAGCTGCTGCCTTCGGGCGTCTCGAACGCATAGCGGAACCGTTCGAACAGGTTGTCGCGTGTGGGCTCATCGGCCCAGACCTGCAAGCGCGCGCGCATGTTGTAAACGATCATGCGCAGGTCATCCAAACCGTGGGTGTGGTCCGCATGGGCGTGGGTGTAGATCACCGCGTCAATCTCGCCGACACCGGCGTCCAGCAACTGGGTGCGCAGGTCAGGCGAGGTGTCGATCAGAACCCGCGTGGTGCCAGCATCGCTGACACGTTCCACCAGCATTGAACAGCGTGTGCGGCGGTTTTTGGGATTGGATGGATCGCAATCGCCCCAATGCCCGCCGATGCGAGGCACGCCACCGGACGATCCGCAGCCAAGGATTGTGAACCGCAATTCGTTCGTCATGCGGGGCTCCATGCGGCGGCTTTGGCGAAGAGGCGGTCAAAGTTGGCTTCGGTTGCTGCGGCAAACTCGGCATAGTCGATAGCGAAGACCTCGGCACCTTTTTGCGCGGTATGGACAGAATAGGACGGCTCGTTGCGCTTGCCACGATAGGGCGGCGGCGCAAGGTAGGGGCTGTCGGTTTCGACCAGCACACGATCCAGCGGAGCGGCCGCGAAAATATCGCGCAATTCCTGCGACTTGGGGAAAGCTGCGATGCCGGACATCGACAGGTAAAACCCACAGTCCAAGGCCGCCTTGGCCAGTTCGGCGCTAGACGAAAAGCAATGCATCACACAGGTGTAGGGCTTGGCCTTGTAAGCCGTGTTTAGAATATCGGCCATGTCATTGTCAGCAGCACGCGCATGGATGATCAACGGTAGGCCTGTTTCCTGCGCGGCCTGAATGTGGACCTTCAGGGATGTCTTCTGCACTTCGGCGCTGTCGGCGGTGTAGTGGTAATCCAACCCCGTTTCGCCGATGCCCACAAACTTAGGATGCTGGGACAGGGCGACCAATTCATCGACAGTTGCCATCGGTTCGTCCGCAACGCTCATCGGGTGGGTGCCCGCAGCGTAGAACACCGGATCGTTGTCTTCGGCAATCTTACGGACAAGCGGTTCGTTCTTCAGACGCGTGCAGATCGTCACCATCCGGTGCACGCCCGCCTCGACCGCGCGGGCAATGACCTCGGGGCGGGTTTCGTCGAAATCGGGGAAATCCAGATGGCAGTGGCTGTCGGTGATCCGCGGGTGCGTCATAGTCAATCCGTTATCGTGCTTGATTTGGATATCTAGGAAGGCCGCACAGGGGTCAAGGCGGGAAGCGGTATTAGCGCAGTTTCGCAGCCGTCTCGCGCATTTGCATAAACATGTCGAACACGATCGAGGCAGGGTCCACATTGACCGAAAGACCATGTCGGGCGCGGTCGCCTGCTTCTTGGGCAAGGGTCGCCCATTCACGTGCCGCCACCGAATGCGGGGAAAGGCGGGTCAGTACCGCCTGTTCGTCGCTGCTGGCAAAGCGGGCAGGCGGCGTGCCCAGTCCTGTGCGCGCAAGACGCACCATTGCCAGATCGACAAGCTTAAAGAACAGGCCAAGCTTTTCTTCCTGACCGCGCACGGCCAATGATTGCGCTAGGTTCAGCGCAGCGGGGCGGTCAAGGTCGGGCATTGTGGCCATGATCCGCATAAGCATCTGATACAGGGAAAGACCGTCTTGATGGATCAGGCGCAGGGCATCGCCCACAGATCCGCCTGCCAGTTCTGCCAAAGCTTCGGCATCCGCCGGTGACATATCCGCGCCGGTTTCGCCCAAGGCCGTGGACATATCCGCCGGAGACAACGGCGACAGCCGCAACTCGCGGCAGCGGGACCGGATCGTCGGCAAAAGGCGTGCGGGCTGATGACAGATCAATAGCATGATCGTGTTGGCGGGCGGCTCTTCCAGCAGCTTCAGGATCGCGTTGGCCGCGTTTGTGTTCATCTCGTCTGCGGCGTCGATAATCACAACGCGGCGGCCACCATCCGCCGAAGACATCGAGAAGAAGCCCTTCAGCTTGCGCACTTCCTTGACCAGAATTTCATTGGCCAGCTTGTCGCCCTTTTCATTGGGGCCGCGGCGCAGAAGGTAAAGGTTGGGTTCCGACAGCGCCATGCTGCGGCGCATGACGGGGTGGTCTTCGGGAATGTCCAAGGTTTCCGGTGTGGGCGGTGCGCCGAACATGTCGTTGTCGTCGGCAGGGGGCGTGGCCAGCAAAAAACGGGCAATGCGCCAGGCAAAAGTTGCCTTGCCCACACCACGAGGTCCGGTGATCAGCCACCCATGGTGGAGACGACCGGAGTTGTACACATCCAGAAAACCCCGTTCAGCCGCATCATGACCGATCAGGCGCAGCGTTTCGCGTGGGTGCGGGGCACCTTCAACGCGGTCGGGTTCCGGGAGATCAACAGGCTCTGCCATCAGGCATCCGCATTTTGTGCAAGGCGTTGTGTCACCGCCGCGTAGATACGGTCTGACACCTCGTCGATTGTGCCATCCCCATCGATGACCTGAAACCGGTTCGGGCTGGCGTCGGCCATATCCAGAAACGCTTGGCGCATCGTGACCTGAAAATCCGATCCGAAGCCTTCGAAACGGTCATCGCCTGTGTTTCGTTCGGTTGCGCGGGAATGGCCTGTATTCGGGTCGATATCGACCAGAACCGTCATATCAGGTTCGACGCCGATCATCAGGTTATGCAGGTCATCCACCAACTTACGCCGTTCACCACGGGTACTGCCCTGATAGGCGCGGGTGGAATCTGCAAACCGGTCACAGACAACGATCTTACCATCTTCAAGCGCTGGCCAGATCAGGCGTTCCAGGTGATCGCGGCGCGCAGCATTGAACAGTAACAATTCGGTCTGGGGCGACCAACGATCTGTCGGGCCATTCAGAACTAGATTGCGAATTTGTTCCGCGCCTTCGCTGCCGCCGGGTTCACGGGTCAGGATCACATCATGGCCATCCGCGCGCAGACGGTCGGCAAGCAAACGGGCCTGCGTGGATTTCCCAGATCCGTCAATACCTTCAAAGCTGATGAACATTCCGGTCTTGGTCACATCGCGCCTTGCGTGTCGCTGGAAAGACGTTTGAACAGCACAGAACCCACTGTGGACACACGGCTGATAAAGCCGGCGTTGCCCACATCGGATGCCGCGTACAGCGGAACGCGATGTTCAGGAAGCCCTTCGGGACGAATGATCAGTTCTGCCAGACGGTCGCCTTTGTTCACAGGCGCCTGGATCGGACCTGTGTAGATGACCTCGGATTCTACCGGTTTCACCGATGCGACAGGCAACAGCAGACGCACGTCTTCGTTGCTTACCAGATCAACTGACGTTTCCGCGCCCATCCAGATTTGTGCTTCGGCGACTTTCTTGTCTTTGGTCACCACTGTTTTTTCGGCAAACTGGCGAAACGCCCAGTTCACAATGGCTTCTGACTGCTCTGCGCGGGCGCTTGTGCTGTCGAGACCGGTGATCGCAAAGATCACACGACGGCCGTTTTGCACGGCAGATCCCACCAGACCGTAACCAGCTTCTTGCGTATGGCCGGTTTTCAGGCCGTCGGCCCCGATGCCCAAGCCCAACAACGGGTTGCGGTTGGCAACGTTTTGCGGCGCGCGACCGTCAAATTCAAACCGGCGCTCCGAGAACATTTCGTAAAATTCGGGGAACTCGGTGATGATGTTGTTCGCCAGCAAAACCAGATCCCGCATCGACATGCGATGGCCGGGCGCAGGCCAGCCATTGGAATTGGCGAAGGTCGAGTTGGTCATGCCCAACTGTTGTGCGCGCTGCGTCATCAGTTGCGCAAAACCGGCTTCGGTTCCGTTCGGGCTAAGCGCTTCGGCAATCACGGCGCAGGCATCATTGCCGGACAGCACAATGATCCCGCGGATCAGGTCTTCGACGCTGACACGGTCTGTAGTGTCCAGAAACATGGTCGAGCCACCATACGACATTGCGTGGCTGCTGACGGGGAGCCGTTCATCCAACGTCAACCGACCATCGCGGATCGCTTCAAAGGCCATGTACAGCGTCATGAGCTTGGACATCGACGCAGGCGGCAGGCTTTCGTCGGCGTTCTTGGACAGAAGAACCGTTCCCGTGGATTGGTCCAGCACAAAAGCCGCACGGGCAGGGGTATCAAATGCGACCGCCGCAACGGTCGAGTGCATCCATATCAGCAACGCTCCGGCCAGAAGACGAAGGGGCGATAGCATGGGCAACTCCATTATTCCGAAGGCTGATGATACGTCATCCGCCGTGGTGATGTTGAAGACGGTTTAGTTTGTCACCGTGTAGGCGTCAGTGAAACCGGCAGCTTTGATTTTTTTCAGCAGTGTCGAGATTTCGGATTTCGACTGTGCAGGGCCGACGATCACACGCCAGAAGGTTTTGCCAGACGACGTCTGCTTTTTAACGGTTGGGATCATGCCCTGCTGCTTCATAGCCGTGGCGGTATTTTTGGCGTTCTGTTCGACACTGAAAATACCGATCTGGATGAAGGGTTTTTCCAACGCAGTCGGCGGTGTCAACGTGGCAGGCTGTGGCGCAGGTGCGGGCTCGGACGCACTTTCGATCGCTGCCGCAGCGCTGGATGTGATCGGATCAAGCGCGGCTGCCTCGATCTCGGGCGTGCTTTCAAGCCCGTCGGCGGTGACAGGCATATTCGGCGGCGTAACAGCGGGTGGCGGTGTTTCCTCAACGGTTTCACGGCGCAGTGCCACGACACTCAGGTTCGCAGGGCTACCAGCCAGAACGCCCAAGGCTGCAGCGGCATCCGAGCTGACCTGCAGGCGCGGGCCGGGCGTTTCGCGTTCACGTTTGAACAGCGCGCCAATCACGAATTGGCCGTTCTGTTCATTCCGGATGATGACGCGCTCGGGCTCTTTCACATTGGGGTGAGCAACCCAAACACCACCCAGGGACGGGCGACCATCCCAAAGACCGGCCTCATTGGCCTGGAAAACTTCGGGGGCCTCGATGTCGCGCTCTACCAGATTTCCGGTGCCGAACGAGCCCGTTTCCTGAACCGTTGCCGAGCTGTCTTTTGCTTGAAGAAATCCGGGCATTTGGGATGCGTCGCATCCGGCAAGTGCCGCAAAACCTACTGCAATTACGGTGCCTTGCCGAAGAGCACCTGACAAAGGCTTACCCAAAAACTTGCTGCTCATAATTTGACCCATTGCCTGTTCCCGCCCCCAACTGCATCGGTCAGTGGCATGTCTGCGTGTTTGGCGCATTATTGTTCGCGCGGACAATAGCCTGATGCCGCCTTTAAGAAAAGCCTGACGGTCCTTCTTCGGCGGATTTTCCCCGTTAGGACCTTTCAGAATCGAAAATCTGGGGCTATGCCCAGCGAACCGGAGGTTTGGCAGAGTGGTCGAATGCGGCGGTCTTGAAAACCGTTGGGCGTGATGAGCGTCCCCAGGGTTCGAATCCCTGAGCCTCCGCCACTACCGTTTATCCCATCATCACAGACTTGCATTCAGGCGTAAAACCGCCCCATGGTACAACATGGTTTACGCAAATTTTCGCGACCCAAACAGCCACCAGTTCAGACCTCTGAAATACAGAATCTAAGAGGTTAAACATTTTATTTTTGATACGCGCGGGGCAAAACTTGCGATTACAGTATTGGGATGTAACCGCAGTCCATGGCCAAGGCTGACCAAGGATTATTACCCCGCGTTAACAAGGTAGGACGCTATGAGCGAAGCCCTTCAGTCTAACGCAAAGCCAAGCGGTTTTTTTGACGTCAGAGTTAGGCCCCTGATTTCGATCGATTTCCGGTCGCTAGCCGCTTTCAGGATACTTGCATCGTTAACGATGTTATATGTGTGCGCTGTCTTATATCCCGACCTGATCACATTTTACTCAAATAGTGGTCTGCTCAGCACAGAACTTTTGAGCGCCTATTACCCTCATCACCGCTTTTCCCTGCTCACGATATTTCACTCGGACGTTTTTATCTATGTGGTCTGGTTTGGTTTGGTTGCCTCTTCCTGCAGTCTGCTGCTTGGGTACCGCTCCCGCACGAGTGCAGCGATTTGTTTTATTCTGTATTTGTCCTTCGCTGGGCGGAATCCGGTTTTAAATCAAGGCGGTGATGTGCTTCACCCACTGCTTCTATTTTGGGCAATCTTTTTGCCAACCGGGCGAGTATTCGGAATAGACGGCGCACTAGAGAAAGACCGAAACACGTTCGAAGCCCCTTCGATCCTGTCCATCGCCACTGTCGGGCTTCTAATGCAGGTGCTCTATGTCTACGTCTTTGGTGCCTTGCTAAAGACAGGGAGTTACTGGGTGCCCAATGGGCAGGCGATCCTCATTGCCATGCACCTTGACACATTCGCAACGGACGCATCGCATTTTGCCCGACAGTTTCCCATTATTCTTGGCTTGCTAACTTTCTTTGTCTTTTATCTTGAACTGTTCGCGCCCTTGATCCTTTTCTTCCCTGACAAAAAACAGCGCGTTCGCGCCGTGGGTCTGGCACTTATTGTGATTATGCATTTTGGTTTCCGCACGTTTCTTTCTATCGGTCATTTCTGGCTGTCGAGTTTGTCTTCCTTAATGACCTATATCCCGACCCGCATTTGGGACTCGGTCTGCGAGAAATACTGGAAAGCCGAGCAGCGCAAAATTCGCCTTTACTATGATCGTGATTGTGGATTTTGCCTGAAGACTTGCTTGTTGCTTCGTGAGTTCTTTCTGCCCCATAACGTTTTCATCGGCCCTGCACAGGACGATCCGGTCATCGGTGAAATTCTGGTACGTGAAGATAGTTGGGTTGTGGTCACTCCAGACGGCGAACATAAACTTCGTTGGGATGCGTTAGTTTATGTCACGAATCAATCGATCCTAATGCGCCCGTTTTGGTTGATAGCCTATCTTATTAAAAAGATAGGAATTGGGGCGCTCGCCTATAATGCCATCGGAAAAAACCGCCGGGGGTTCAGCAAGTTTACCGCGTTTTTTCTGCCTTTCCGCAAAGCACGCCTGAAGAACAATATTTTGGTGAATACCGGCCTGTGTATCGTCATCGCGCTGTGTTTTTTATGGAACCTTGACCAAAACAAGCCGAGAGCCGAAAGATCTGACGCTTGGGGCGTCATTAAGCCGGCAATGAGTCGGACAGGTTTTACTCAAAGGTGGAATATGTTTGCGCCTCACCCAGCATTTACAGATGGATATCCGATCATCCGTCTCTCTGGGGATCTTGGACAAAACCAGTATTACACGCTTTCCGGTGCGTTCAGCGAAACGTGGGAGCACCCTGAACGTCTTCAGGCGTATTTTCCGTCGTATCGCTGGCGAAAATATTTTAATCGAATTGCGAAGTTTGGGGCAGAGCGACGTGAGCTGATGTTTGGGAGATACGCGAACATCTTGTGCGGTTCTCTCTTGGAAGACCCCAGCGCACTTCCATTCTTGCCTGTGAGTATTTCGATTGATTGGGCCTGAAACACTTCGTTCGAGCAGTCAGAAGACGAATATAAAATCACGCCCATGGGCGAATGGGACTGCAGCCCTGAGACTCCAGCTTGAAGTCGAACCGAACAAACTGAATGGGAATACATCTGAAAAGCTATGCCCTTCCGATAAAGCCGCCTGTCATGTGAGAGTTGAATACGCGGCAGCGCGTTTTGAGCATAAACTACGTGATACCGTGAAACCGTAACGTTAGGCCAAGTGGCACGACGGCAGCGCGGCTCTAAACCGCGAGCGTTCGTTTCTTAAATGAGCGCTCGAACCAAGTGAGCTACACCCTGAGCCTCCGCCACCTATAAGCTCAACGGAGTTCCCTTTGCGCTTTTGTGGTCCAACGTTTCGCACGGTAACTGCAAAGGCGCGTCGTTTATTATTGACTATTAAGCGGATCCGCTGGGGAAGCAGCTTCCGTTCTTCCGCATTATTAAGAATATCAAATGCTGATTAACCGTAATTTTGCGCGAATTGCTTATTGATCAACAGTTTCGGTTTTGTTCCGAAGTCGGTGTTAACTGATTGCTTTGCTAAGTGTTTTTACGGCGTCGGGTTGCTCGCAACAAAGATCGTTGCAAGCCTTGAGGGATGAGCGCCTTCATATATTCAACCCTAAAATTGCCTAACTCGCGGCGATGTGTGGCCAAAATAGGCGGTGATCCTTTGAGCAAAGCCATTTGTTCAGGAGTTACCATGTCCAATCGTTCTAGACCCATTCAAGTTGTTCTAGTGTACGACAATGAATATTCGTTTGAGCAGGCTTTCGACAATTTATTGGAGCTTAAAGGCAAGCTGGCTAATGCGGTTCAGGAATTTGGGCCATGGAAAACGCTAGAAGGTCTCAGCACACCAAGTAATTTTGGTATGGCGACAAATAATAATTTTATCACTCTGCAACGCATGGATCACCACATGGAGCTGGAGGGCTTCAAGGTTGTTCTGAACAATCCTCTGATGGCCAAATTTAAGCCCGACCAGGTTGAAGCTTTGTACGATCATCGACGTGCGATCCTGATTGAGGTGGGATGTGGTTCTGTCCCCGGGTTCGCTGCGCTATTTTCAGAATCAAAACTGGCTGGTTCTATAGGGCCCTTAGGCGATTTAGTTCCAGGTTATTCCGAGGATCAGGTCGGGCATGAAGCGCGGCTCAAAATGGCTCAACGTATCTCTTGTGTTTTGACCGGTGAGCTTGCACCGAGTGCAATTCATTGGACGCAGTCCCAGCAACTTTTTGACGCGAGCACGTTTCAGTCTCTGACGACGCAGGAGTTTCCGCTGACGTTATATTGTGGACCTTCGATTTATGGTGGACGGCAACTTCCCGATGGTCTGGTACAAGCAGGTGTAATCGTCGTGGGGTCAGATAGCGTTCTTGGCAAGATCGTAACTTTCAAACCCGATACGCAGGATTGGCAAAAAAGCTATGCGCTTTGCATGTCGTTTATTGAGTACTGTCGCTTGCGAGGACGCCTGGTCGAAGATAACGAAACGTTCGCTCTGGAAGAGCCTGATGCTCCGGTTGTTCAGGTGCGTTATCAGAATGGTATTCTCGGCTCTGATGGTGACTATATCGAACTGAGTTTGGATGGCCGAAAAACTAGCGACATGCAGCGAAAAACTGCGCGTGGTTGGACTGGTTGGCTGATGTCCAAACTCTCAGAGCCAGCGCGTCCGGCCAGAGCTCAGTAGTCAATCAGCTAAAGACGCGGCAGTCAGCCGGTAATCTGCTTGCTGCGCTTTCACTACGGCGGGCTTATAAGCTGCGCGTGTTCTCTGTGGCCAAGCGATTTTCGCTTTTTCCAGGGCTGAAAGTGGCGCTGGTAATACGAATCTTGTGATGCTTTTCGCCCGGCCCTCCTGCCTATCTGCATAATAATTGGGCAATATGTGGTGTATTTCGCTGCTGTTGCTTGAAAAATTGGCATCTGCCTTGGACTCTGTCGCAAAGCCCGTTTGACTGAGGGCAGACAGAAAGAGGCATCACGTGACTGGCACACCGACATCGTTGCTTACCGTTTTTTCCGACCTTGATGGCACGTTGCTGGATCACGACACTTACAGTTGGGAAGCGGCCAAACCGGCGATTGAGCTATTGGCATCGCGAGAAATTCCTTTGGTTTTGGCCAGCAGCAAAACCGCTGCGGAAATGTCGGTCATACAATCGGAAATGGGCATCTCGCACTGGCCCGCGCTTGTTGAAAACGGGGCGGGGGTGACCGATAGCAATAGCGTTGATTTGGATCGGTCTGAGTATGACGCGATTTTAATGCGATTGACCGCTGTTCCTGCCGAACTGCGCGCTAAGTTCACAGGCTTTGCCCAAATGACAGATCAAGAGGTTGCGGACAACACTGGGCTAAGTTTGGAAAAAGCGTCCAAGGCGCGGTTGCGGGCGTTTTCCGAACCGGGGCTGTGGGCCGGCACGGATGAAGAATTGAATACTTTTGGAGAAGCCTTGGCGGAGCAGGGGATTTCCATGCGACGCGGTGGGCGGTTTCTGACGCTGTCCTTTGGCCGGACAAAGGCCGAGGGGATGCGTGATATCGTCGAAAAGCTTGGTGCGACCATGACGCTCGCGCTTGGGGACGCACCGAATGACGCCGAGATGCTGGATACCGCAGACTTTGGTGTGATCATCCGCAACGACCATGCGCCTGAGATGCCCGCCTTACGCGGTTTGCAAACAGGCAAAATTACCAAAACGACAAAGTCGGGACCCGTAGGTTGGAACCAAGCGGTGCTTGAATTTGTTGAGAGATATGACATTAGAAAGGCGCCTTAAGATATGGCTGACTTCCACCAAAACGGTAACATCGCACAATTCCATAACCTGCGAACGCGATCCGTTGAGGAAATGAACTACGAGCTGGAAACCTTTGCTCAGAATAGAAAAATTTGTTTGATCCTTCCTTCCTTGTTTTCCGAACTCGAAGGTCCGGCGCTTGCCAATATTATCGAAGAACTTTCCAAACTTCGCTATCTTCACCGCATCATCATCGGCTTGGACCGTGCGGACGAAACCCAGTATCGACGGGCCCGCAGCTTTTTTGAAAAACTCGGTCAAAACCACGTTGTTATCTGGAATGACTCGCCCCGTATGAAGGCGTTTGATGAGCGTCTTGCCGAACATGGTCTTGGTCCGCAGGAGCTCGGCAAAGGCAAAAACGTCTGGACGTCGATGGGCTATATGATTGCCTGCGCGGATACCGCTGTGATGGCGCTGCATGACTGCGATATCCTGACCTACAAAAGCGATATGCTGTCGCGACTTCTGTATCCTGTCGCCAATCCGAGCTTTCCGTATCAACTGTCCAAGGGGTTCTATGCCCGTGTTGGCAACGGCAAACTGAACGGCCGCGTGTCGCGCTTGCTGGTTTCTCCTTTACTGATTTCATTGAAACGCGTGATCGGAGATCGCGATTACCTCGATTATCTGCGCAGCTTCCGCTACCCGCTCTCGGGTGAATTCGCTCTGCGGACCTCGGTTCTGCCGGATCTGCGCATTCCGTCTGATTGGGGGCTGGAAGTGGGCGTTCTGTCAGAGGCATGGCGCAATTTCGGGCCGAACGCGGTGTGTCAGGTCGAAATCGCTGATGATTACGATCACAAACACCAGACGGTCAGCCCAGAAGATGCCGATGCAGGTCTGAACCGCATGTCCACCGATATCTGCAAGTCGATTTTCCGTAAACTGGCGGCTGACGGCACCGTGTTTTCGCCAAACGTGTTCCGCTCACTGAAGGCGACGTACTATCGCCGTGCCTTGGATATGGTCGAGGTCTACGCCCATGACGCCAAGATGAACGGTCTTGAACTGGATCGTCACGAAGAAGAGCGTACGATCGAGTTGTTCGCCGAGAATATCATGCGTGCCGGTGAAATATTCTTGGAAAACCCGAACGAGACGCCGTTCATTCCGAACTGGAACCGCGTGAACGCCGCCGATCCGGCGTTGCTGACGGAATTGTTGACTGCGGTTCGGGCGGATCAGGACGAATATTCGCCGCTTCCGTTTTAATGCATGTTGGTGATCCAGCGGCACTGATAGGGGGCCATCACAACCTCTTCTGCCGTTGGATCAATTTTTTCACCTGACAGAATATCCACCCATTCCTCGTCCTCGATCAGGTTCAGTTGGGTTTTCGGGATCGTGACGGTGTCCTTGCTGACGTTATGTAGGGCAAAGATAGACTGATCGCGATCCAGAGATTGCCGCCACAACCCGAAAATCCGGTCGTCACAGTTCAGCGTGAACTGCGTGGCGTTGGGATGGAAGGCGGGCTGGTCAGACCGGATCCGCAGACGTTGCGATAAACCGTTCAACACCTGCGCCTGATTGCTGGTCGGGTCCAAAAGCCGCGCGCGCAGTTCGGTATAGTCCCAACGGTGCCGATTGATCGCGCGGTTCATCCCGCGATGTTCCACGCTGTCATGATCGTTGGGCGTGGCAAGCATGGCGTGGATGTAGAAGGCCGGAATGCCTTCGAGCGACATGATCATGGTTTGCGAGGCCAGGAAGCGGGCGATCTGGTGTTCGTCATCGCCGTCAAAGGTTTGCTCCATCGCCGAGAAATAGGATGCGTTCAGTTCATAGACGGACTGACCGCCATCGGGCAGCGCACGCATGGATACCAACGCGCCTGTTTGCTGCACAGTGTCAATCACCCGAGAGATTTCTACGGGCGGCAGCAAGCCCTCGGCAGGGCGCATGCCGATGCCGTCGTGGCTGGCGGTGAAGTTCAGATATGAACAGCCCAAGGGGGCAGGTGGCATGGCGCGCTGCCAAGCTTGCAAGTATTTCGCTGTTCCCGAAAGCATCGCGTGCAACACCAGAGGCGGCAGCGGGAAGTTGTAGATCGAATGCGCTTCGTTCCGCTGGCCGAAATAGCTGAGGTTCTCGGCCTTGGGCACGTTGGTTTCTGTCAGTAAAACAACCGTTTCCGTGGCGAAGTCCGCCAGAACCCGCAGCAATTGGACGATGGCGTGGGTTTGGGGCAGGTGGATTGATGGCGTGCCGGGTTCCTTCCAAAGGAAAGCCACTGCATCCAGTCTGATAATCCGAACGCCCTTGTCGATGTGCAGGCGAATGATGCGGATCATTTCCAGCAGCACTTCGGGATTGCGATAATCCAGATCAACCTGATCGTGGCTGAAGGTGCACCAGACATGGCGCGGTCCCATGGCTGTTTCGACCTCTTGCAGCAAGGGCGTGGTGCGGGGGCGCACCACTGACGACAGATCGTCTTCGGGATCGCCTTCAAAAAAGAACTTGTCGTAGGGTTCTTGCCCCTGACGGTAGGCATTGAACCAGACGCCTTGGCTTGAGACGTGGTTCAGGACCAGATCGGACATCAGAGCGAATTCGCCCCCGATACGCGAAATGTCCGGCCAGTCGCCCAATTGCGGATCGACTTTGCGATAGTCGGTGACAGCGAACCCGTCGTCAGATGTAAACGGGAAGAACGGCAGAATATGGACGCCGTTGACCACCCCTTGCAGGTGTTTGGTCAGAAAATCGCGGAGCAGGTCGAGCGGCTTATGTGAACCGTCCTGAATCGAGTTGCCGTAGCTGATGACCATAGCATCGCGCTGCGACCATAAAGTGTTGCCCGGCTTGCGCGGACGTTTCCGGCAATGCGTGCCGTCCGGCCAGAAAGCCGAGACGATATCTTTGGTAAGATCAGAGGCGTCATGGTTCGGATAGATGCGCTGAACAAGTTGTGTCAACTTTCCGGTCAAGGACGAAGGGGCAACGGACATAAAGTGGTCATTCCCGAATAAGTAGGTGACCAATCGTGGCCTGACAGGCGTCCGGGAACAAGGTATGCAGAGCCGATGTGCGCGATTTTTTGGCGCTTTTTGGTGGGCTGCACAGAAAATTAGCACGTGAATTCAGGGTGTTTGGGCCCGTTTGCCCCGAAAATCAGAACGATTTTCCGGCACTCTCCGTAGCAATGGGTATTCCAACGTAGAAATTCCGTGTCTAGTGTACCCACACTGCACCGATCCGCGCCATGCGGGGAATTCGCATTGGCGCAGTCTTTATGGGAGGAATAATATGGATCGTCGTTCATTTCTGAGAACGTCCGCTATTGGTGGCTCCGCTGCTGCTGCATCCACGCTGGCCGCACCGGCCTATGCACAGGGCAAGCGCACGCTGACCATGGTTACATCGTGGCCCCGCGGCTTTGCCGTTCTCGATGACGCTGCAACATATCTGGAAAACTACGTCGCGGCTCTGTCCGATGGCGAACTGACCATCGACAAAAAAGCGCCGGGCGAACTGGTTGGCGCTCTGGAAGTGTTTGACGCGGTATCCTCCGGTCAGGCTGACATGTATCACTCTGCTGACTACTACTTCGTAGGTCAGCACCCGGGTTATGCATTCTTCACAGCTGTTCCCTTCGGCGGCACAGCGCAGGAAGTGACAAACTGGTACCACCACGGTGGTGGTCAGGAACTGCACGACGAGCTGGGCGAAATCTTCAACCTGAAAGGCCTGCTGGCAGGTAACTCTGGTTCGCAGTCCGGTGGTTGGTTCCGCAAGGAAATCAACTCGGCAGAAGACTTCAACGGTCTGAAGTTCCGTATGCCGGGTCTGGGTGGCCAGGTTCTGGGTAAACTGGGCGCATCCGTTCAGAACATCCCGGGTGGTGAACTGTATCAGGCGCTGTCGTCTGGTGCTCTGGACGGTCTGGAGTGGGTTGGCCCGATGGCTGACGAACGCGCCGGCTTCCAGGAAGTTGCGAAAATCTACTACACAGCGGGCTTCCACGAGCCGGGTTCCGCTCTGGCATCCTCGGTCAACCTCGACGTATGGAACGACCTGAGCCAGAAGCACAAAGACATCCTGAACATCGCGTCTCAGGCTGTTACGCACTACCAGCTGGCTGAAACACTGGCCAACAACGGTGCGGCTCTGGCACGTCTGCAGGCACAGGGTGTCAAGACGCTTCAGTTCTCTGACGACGTATGGGATGCCTTCGGCGCCGCGTCCAAAGAAGTTATGGATGAAAACATGGGCGACGAACTGTTCGCCAAGATCCGTACTTCCTTCGACGAAAGCCTCGCATCGTCCGCGTCCTGGATCAACAAGTCGGACGGCTACTACGTTGCACAGCGTGTGCGCGTGCTGGGCCAGTGATCCGATAGGATTTGACTCCACTAAGGCCTCCGCGAAAGCGGGGGCCTTTTTCCAAGAAACAACCTGAAAACGACCCGCCTGAACGCGGGCAATGGGGGTATGTATGGAAGAAGAGGCGGTTGGCCTCGGTGGTATGTTCGGAGCAATAGGCGAGGGGATCGTCTTGCTTTTTCAGAACATCGCCATGGCGTTTTACAATTTCGGATATGCGATCACGCATCCGTCCTTGTGGCTGGACTGGTCTGATAAACAGGCCATCATGCGGTTTGTTTACTACGGTGGCTCGGTCGAGTTTTTCTTCGTCGTCTTTACGGCCTTCCTTGTTCTGACGGCCATCGGCCTTTGGCGCAATTCGGTCATGTGGGGCACTGTGCGCGTGCTGGAAGGTCTGGGCAATACGCTGGGCCGTTTCTTTGCGTGGGCCGGTCTTCTGATGGTTCTTCAGCAGGTCGTGATCGTCTTCATGCAGCGTATCTTTACCCGTCCGGACATTTCGTTCGGCTTCGGGGTGCCGCTGCAATTCGATATCAGCTGGTGGGCCGAAGAACTGAAGCTTTACAACGCTTTGGTCGTCACTCTTTGTCTGACATACACCTTTGTGCAGCGTGGCCATGTGCGCGTTGATCTTGTCTACTCGGCGGTCAGCTATCGCACCAAACGTGTGATCGACATGTTCGGGTCGCTGTTCTTCATGATGCCCATTGCTGTCCTGATCTGGATGTATTCGTGGTATTTCATGTGGCGCCACCTGATCGTGCCCAAGCCGTCCGCATCCGACGCGCTGGACCGTCTTTTGACCAAATCGCGCGCGCTGCGTTGGAACGTTGAAACCATCGGTTTCAGCCCCAACGGCTTTACTGCGTACTTCCTGTTCAAAATTCTTCTGGTCGTCATGTGTGGCCTGATCTTCTTGCAGGCAATTGCGTTCTTCTACCGCTCGTATCTTGAGTGGAAAGAGGGCGAAGAGTCCGAGGACAAATACCTTGATGTCGATGTCCTCGAAGATGTCACCGACGAACAGCACGCTCACGGCGCATAAGAGCAGGAGACAGACATAATGCTATTCGGACTTGATGGCGTCGAAATCGGTCTTCTGATCGTCTTTGTGACGCTTTTCTCAGCGATCCTGTCCGGCTTTCCGGTGGCCTTTGCCATTGGTGGCGCGGGGATCATTTCATTCGGCATCATTGCGGCACTCGATTCCGCAGGGTTGCTGATCCATCAGGCGATTGATGATTCATCCGACGCCTATAACGCGCTGGTCGCCAGCGGGATCAAACCTGACAGTATCTCGATCTTCCGCTATCCGGATCTGCCACGTCTGGCCGAGCCGGTCTTTGCCAGCGGTTGGGAAACAGCGCTTGATCGCAACGTTTCCTTTATCGTGAACCGTATCAACGAACGAGTTCTTGCCGGTCAGTCCATCGAAACGCTGCTGGCGGTTCTGATGTTCGTTCTGATGGGGATCGTTCTGGAACGTTCCAAGATCGCAAACGACCTTCTGACAACTATGGCTCGCGTCTTTGGCCCGCTTCCCGGCGGTCTGGCGGTGTCGATTGTTGTGGTGGGTGCCTTCCTTGCGGCGTCGACCGGTATCGTTGGCGCGACTGTTGTGACCATGGGTCTGTTGGCCCTGCCGACCATGTTGCGGAACAACTATTCGCCAGAACTGGCGACAGGTGTCATCGCGGCCTCTGGTACGCTGGGTCAGATCATTCCGCCGTCCATCGTGATCGTTCTCTTGGGTACACTGGCGGGTGACCTCTATTCGGCTGCGCAAGAAAGCCGTGCGGTGGCAGCGGGTTGTACAGACGCGTTGACCTACCTAGGCGAGCCTGCGGTTGTGTCGGTTGGTACGTTGTTCCAGGCCGCGCTGCTGCCGGGCATCATGCTGGCACTTCTTTATGCCGGTTACGCCTTTGGCTACGCGCTTCTGAACCCGTCCAAGGCACCTGCAGTTGAACTGGGCGCGTCTTCGGGCGAGGTGATCACACGTGGTGAAGGTCTGACATGGTTCCTGTTCGTTCCGGCGGCGCTGATCGCGGGCACGATGCTGCTGGGTCAGGTGAACCTTGTTGGTAGTCAGAGCACACAGGTCGACAGCTTCTCGGACATCGGCGCAGCAGCGTCGCTGCGCACGAACGTTGGCGATGAATGTAAAGCCTCGATGATTGAACTGCATGGTCAGGAAGCCTGGGATCAGGCCGTGGCCGAGCAAGCCGAGATCGAAGCAGGTGGCGGCCAAACCGAAAGCCGTCGTCTGACCGAAGAAGAAGTTGCAGAGCTGCGTGCTGCAAAGGTGGACGCTGCTGCGCCCATCGGGACAGGTGTTGCGATCTTGGCTGTGATGCTGGGTCTGATCCTTGCAATCGGTCGCGGTGTGTCGCCGTCTTCGGACCCGAAACCTTTGATCATCGGTGCAATCGGCGTGCTACTGATGCTGTTGGCGGATGTGGCGTTTATCTCGCCGCTGAGTTCGCCCACGGCAACTGTGATGTGGCTGCTGATCCCGGGTATCCTTGCGCTTTATGGCAGTAAGGTGGCGGGCGCACGTATGGCGCATAACGAACTGATCCGCGTGGTCTTCCCACCGCTGGTTCTGATCGTTGCTGTTCTGGGCTCGATCCTAGGCGGTATCACCAACCCGACGCCCGCTGCGGCGCTTGGTGCGGCTGGTGCGATCATGCTGGCGGCTTACCGCAAGCTACGTGATCAGGGACGTGATCCGTGGATCATCACATGGGCGACTTTCGCTGTCATGGCGATGATCCTGATCGGCATCAACTTTGACCTGCGTATCAACCTTGAATCGGTTAGCGCCGAATCCTGGGTGGCCTTCCTGTTCGCCTATGGCGCCTACCTGTTCGCCGGGTTCGGTCTGCTGTATTCGTGCTGGGTTCTGTTCACATCCGGTGTTCTGACACCGGCGGTGCGCGAAACGGCTAAGGTAACCAGCATGGTCTTTACCATCCTGATCGCCTCGCAGCTGTTGAACCTTGTGGTCATCTCGTTCGGTGGCGAACACTACATTCAGGATTTCCTGAAGAGCTTTGATAACGAATTCAAAGTCTTCCTGATCGTCATGTTGGTGCTGTTCGTTCTGGGCTTTGTGCTTGATTTCCTTGAAATCATCTACATCGTCGTGCCGATCGTCGGTCCGGTTATCTATGGCGGGTCGTTCGACCCTAAGTGGGTCACCATCATGATCGCGGTGAACCTGCAGACATCGTTCCTGACACCGCCGTTCGGTTTCGCGCTGTTCTACCTGCGCGGCGTTGCCCCGAAAGAGGTGACAACAGGCCATATCTATCGTGGTGTCATTCCGTTCGTGATCATTCAGGTCGTTGGTCTTGCGCTCTTGTGGTTCTTCCCAAGCATCGTGACCATCGTTCCGGATCTGATCCCGAACTGATCAGACACTGATCCAAAACAACAAAAGGCCGCCTGAGAGGGCGGCCTTTTTGTTTGGGCGAAATCGCTCACAGACGGAACGATGGCCAATCTGCCTGTCTGAATCGGAAAAAGGGGCGGCTTATCCGCGCGTGTCGGGAAGCGAGATATTCGCGACTTGTTCAGCGATAGGATCGGTCGACAGTGGATGGGTTTCCGCGCCGTAGTCATCGCGGTCTTTCATCTCCTGCCAACGCCCCTGACGGAACAGCTGAAGGCCGGTGAAGTTGGCCTTGTATCCCATCTTCTGCGATCCTGGCACCCAATAGCCCAAATAGACGTAAGGAAGGCCCGCTTCGCGCGCGATTTCGATGTGATCCAGGATCATATAGGTGCCAAGGCTCTGCTTGGGCACGTTGGGTTCGTAAAACGAATATACCATCGACAGACCATCAGACAGAACATCGGTCAGGCAGACGGCCTCAAGGTCTTTGGTTTCGCGATCCTGATACTCGATCACGCGGCTGCGGATCGGTGTTTCTTCGACCATGGCGGCGAATTCGAACACATCCATGTCTGCCATGCCGCCATCGGCGTGACGGGCATCCAGATAGCGGCGGAACAGCGAATACTGTTCCTCGGTCGCCCAGGGACTCATGGTGTTGCGGCGCAGGTGCGCGTTGCGCTTCAGCGTGCGTTTCTGGCTTTTAGACGGTTTGAACTTGGCCACTTCGATGCGGGCCGACAGACAGGCCGCACATTCCGAACAGGACGGGCGATACAAAACGTTCTGAGAGCGGCGGAAACCTTGTTGCGACAGGCTGTCATTCAGCTTTTCTGCCTGCTCGCCCTGAAGCGCGGTAAACAGCTTCCGTTCCAGCCGGTCAGGCAGGTACGGGCACGGCTGTGGGGCCGTGACATAGAACTGTGGCGCAAGTGGCAGCGAGTGGCGCATTTTATAAGACCTGTCGTCTCTTGTGACGGAACCGTAACAACGAAAACCCACCGCGCCAAGACCCCAACGCAACAGCGTCGGGGTCGCTCGGCAGGGAGGGTTGGCTTAGCCCGTGATTTGAACAGTGCCAAGCCCCGGACTGCGGATTTATCCGCGCTTGTTGATCATAACGGTTCCAAGCGCCAAATCGCTTAGTCCCTGACCGCGTTCCGTTGTTACCATCAGCAGGACAGAGGCCAACTGGATGATCGCGGTTGTAACGGACAGCGTGTAGCCAGCGGTGTGCAGGAAGGCCATTCCACCATCCAGACGGTCACCGTCTGCGTCACGCAATTCGATGGCCATCATCCGCATGCCCCACGTCGCCGAGCCGGTCGAGATGGTGACCCAGCGGTAGACAAAGCTGACCATCAGCCACAGGAAGGGCAAAAAGAAAAGTCCCACGAATGCGGTCATGATAACGACGGGAACCAAAAGGGCTGCGACCAGAACCGCGTCGATGACCCAGGCCACGGCCCGTTTGATCACCACGCCGTCGTAAAATTCGGGCTGACGAACCGGATCGGGCAGGTGGTTCATTTCATAGTCGGTTGTGCGGTACATGCTGTCCTCTCAAAATCATTCCGCTGGAATGGCGGGGCCGGTATTGGCCCCTGACCTTATTCAGATGCGCTTAGGCGTCTTCGGTTTCAACCGTTTTCGCCTTGGTGGCGCGGTCTTCCATGAACTGGTCGAACTCGGCCTTGTCACGGGCGTCACGCAGGCGCTTCAGGAACTCTTCGAACTGCTGCTGTTCGTCTTCCAGACGACGCAGCGTTTCTTCTTTGTAGCTGTCAAAGGCCGAGTTGCCCGAGGGGCGCATGGCCGAGAAGCCGGATTTAAAGTGGTTTGCGTGTTTGCGTTTGCTGCATCCGAACATGCGTTTGCTCCAGATCATGTAAAAGAGAAGGGCGAGTCCAACGGGCCAGAAGAAGATAAAGCCAAGGACCATTGCGGCGATCCATGCGCCTTTGCCTTTGCTGTCCAGCCATGCCTCCGCCCGCCGGAGCCAGCCGGGATGGGCGGTCAGCGAAGACGTTGTGTCGGTATATGTCATAGTGGTCTCCGGTGTGGTTATCGATCAATGTGAATGCTTTTCACATTCAATAGATCGGGACCGGATGGCTGGGTTTCAATGGTTAATGTGAAAGTTTTTTACAATAACTGGTATTATTCAATGAAATCAGTAATTTTCGCACCGGAAATCTTTTCCAGAACGGTCGGGGAAATGCCGAAAACATGCCGTGGGGTGCCCGCGGCCCCCCAAACTTCGCTGAAGTCCAATAGGCGCGGGTCCATCCATGCGCGGATCGGGGACTGGTGCCCGATGGGTGCCACGCCACCAATAGCAAAGCCGGTATGGGACCGGATCACCTGAGCGTCCGATTTGCCCAAAGTGGTACCCGCCACCGAGGATGCCTTTTCAATATCCACCTTATTGCCGCCAGCCGTCAGGAACAGAACGGGTAGGCCGGTGTCTTCGGCCTGAAAGATGATGGACTTGGCGATCTGGTCCAATTCACATCCAACTGAGACAGCAGCCTCGGCGGCTGTCCGCGCTTGTCCGACCTCAAGGATATTCGCCACCAACCCGTGGCTTTCCAATGCGGCTTTCACACGTTTCAGGCTCTTACTCATGTCCGCTCCTTTTTTCGAGGACCGTGATGGGAATTTTCCACAACTGCAAGGGGGCCTGCCCACTTGTCACCGGACCGCGCCCGTGACCATGCTGCGGATATGAGACTCAGTAATGCCATCACCCGCATGCCGCGCCCTTTTACCAAAGGGCACCTTGGTAATTTCCAGCAAGCCGTTCCTTGGGCAAGCGGAGATATCTTTGATCTTTTGCAAGGTACGTCGGGGTCCAGCCCCTATTTGCACGGGTTGATTGTGAAAGAAGCGGACTGGCTGGAAAGCGCGCTGGATGATCTGGATGGCGCTTTGCCCGCTGTCTTTGCCGCGCTTCGGGAAGGGCCTGTTGATAAACGTGCCGCCGATCTGCGGATTGCGAAACGGCGTGTGGCGCTGTTGACCGCATTGGCGGATTTGTCCGGCGCTTGGCAGTTGGAGCAGGTCACAGGTGCCTTGTCGGACTTTGCCGATCTGGCCGTCCAACTGGCGATCGAGGCGACTGTCGGGGCCGAAATCCGGCGCGGTAAAATCCCGGGTGCGACTGAGGATGACATCGGCGTCGGGGCAGGGCTCGTGGCCTTAGCCATGGGCAAAATGGGGGCAGGGGAACTTAACTATTCCTCGGACATCGACCTGATCTGCCTGTTCGATGAAACCCGCTTTGACCGAGACGATTTTCTTGATGCCCGTGCAGGTCTGATAAAAGCCACGCGCAACATGTCCAAGATGCTGAACGATCTGACAGCCGAAGGCTATGTGTTCCGCACGGACCTTCGACTGCGCCCCGATCCGGCGGTGACGCCTGTTTGCGTGTCGATGGACGCGGCCGAGCATTATTATGAAAGCCTTGGGCGGACATGGGAACGTGCCGCCTACATCAAGGCGCGGGCGGCTGCGGGGGATATCAAGGCAGGTGAACAGTTCCTGAACACCATCCGCCCGTTCGTCTGGCGCCGTCATCTGGATTTCGCGGCTATTCAGGACGCCCACGATATGCGCCTGAAAATCCGCGAACACAAAGGGCTGGGCGGACCGATCACGCTGGACGGCCACAATATGAAATTGGGCCGTGGCGGTATCCGCGAGATCGAATTCTTTACCCAGACGCGCCAGTTGATCTCGGGTGGGCGTGATCCCGATTTGCGGGTCAGGGGCACGGTCGACGGCCTGCGCGTTCTGACTGCCAAGGGCTGGGTGCCCGAAGACGCCTCGGACAAGTTGATCGAACACTACCGCGCGCACCGCGAGGTCGAACACCGGGTACAGATGATCCAAGATGCCCAGACCCACGATCTGCCGCGTTCACCTGACGGGTTTGAGCGTTTGGCGGCTTTGTCCGGTCTGAATGTGGATGACATGAAGAGGGATATTTCCCAGCGATTGGAAGAGGTTCACACCCTAACTGAAAGCTTTTTCGCGCCTGATCCGACGGCTGCAAAGCCCGATGAAGACGAGGATACCTTCGGTGAAAATCTGATTGCCCGCTGGCCAAGCTATCCCGCTATGCGGTCATCGCGTGCGACCGAAATTTTCGAACGCTTGCGGCCCGACATCGTGCGGCGATTGAAAGCCTCCGCGCGTCCGGATGAGGCGTTGGTGGCTTTTGACGGCTTTCTTGCTGGGCTGCCTGCTGGTGTTCAGCTGTTTTCCCTGTTCGAGGCCAACCCCCAGCTTGTGGATCTGTTGATCGATATTGTGACCATGTCGCCTGAACTGGCGCGTTATCTGTCGCAAAACGCCCGCGTGTTTGACGCGGTTCTGGGCGGCGATTTCTTTGCGCCTTGGGTCGGTGTGGAAAAACTAACCGCTGATCTGACCGAGGCGTTGGAGAGCGAAAAGGATTACGAACGCAAACTCGACGCGTCGCGCCGTCACGGGAAGGAATGGCATTTCCGGATCGGCGTGCATTTGCTACGCGGGTTGATCACCGCAACAGAGGCCGCGACGCAATACGCGGAACTGGCCGAAGCAACGCTTTCCAGTCTGTGGCCCGTTGTCGTGGCCGAATTTGCCCGCAAATACGGCCCACCGCCGGGTAAGGGCGCAACTGTGATCGGCATGGGCAGCCTAGGGGCAGGGCAAATGCATGCACGCTCCGATCTGGATGTGATCGTGATTTACGATGCGGATGGGGCCGAGATGTCCGATGGGCCGAAACCCCTGAGCGTTCGACCCTATTACGCGCGCCTCACGCAGGCCTTGGTCACGGCGGTCACTGCGCCGATGTCCGAAGGGCGGATTTACGAAATCGATATGCGCCTGCGCCCTTCCGGTAATCAGGGGCCCGTGGCGACCAGCCTGACGTCGTTCAAAGACTATCAGCAAAATCAGGCGTGGTTGTGGGAACATCTGGCGCTGACCCGCGCGCGTGCCGTTGCTGGCGAGGTGGCGCTTGGCCAAGAGGTGATGGCCTTCCGCGATGAGCTGCTGTCGCAGTCGCAAGACCGCGCAAAGGTGCTGAAAGAAGTGTCCGACATGCGTGATCGCATCGCTCAGGCAAAAGGCGATGGCGGTATCTGGGACTTCAAGATCGGGCGCGGCAAGATGCAAGAGATCGAACTGCTATCCCAGGCTGGCGCGTTGTTGTGCACTGGCGCGCCGCCCGCCAACGTGGCCTTGTCGCTGAAATCAGCGGCTGAGTGCGGATGGCTTGATCCGGACACGTCCCAGCATCTGGCCGAGACCTATAAGAAACTGTGGGCCCTTCAGTGTGGGGCAAAGCTTTTGAACGGCGAGCAGATTGATCCCGAGCAGATCGCGGAAAGCTCGGCGCAGTTCTTGTGCCGTCTGGCGGGTGCTTCTGATTTCCAAGAACTCGAAGCAACACTAAGAGTGGCAGTTGAAACAGCGGCGCAGATGATTGATCAATCACTGCAAGCGGCAGAGGGCTAGGGCATGAACAAAGGCGACACAGTAGATCCGCGCGGATTGATCGCGGAAAGCTACGCAATCGAAGGCATTTCCATCGAGGATTGCCGTACGATTTTCATGGACTGGGCCTTAAGCCATCCTGTGGACAGTGACACAGGCGATCTGATCAAACAGTTGATTGAGCGCCATGGGCAGGACGATCATCCGATGACGCAAGTGCTGCGCGAAGGATTGGGCGGCATGCAGGCGCCACGCCGCCGTGGCGGGTGGCGCAGCAGACCGCGGAACTGATCAGGAAACGGGCAGGCTCGCCGCTTCGCGGGCCAGTTCCTCAATGGCTTTCCAGTCGCCAGCAGCGACCAGATTGGCGGGCGCAACCCAGCTGCCGCCTGCACAAAGCGTGTTGGACAGCGACAAGTAGTCATTGGCGTTTTTCAGCGACACGCCACCGGTCGGACAGAATTTGACTTGCGGTAGCGGGGCGCCGATGGCTTTCAGTGCGGGTGCACCGCCGTTGGCTTCGGCAGGGAAGAACTTCTGAACGGTATAGCCACGTTCCAGAAGGCGCATCACTTCGGACGACGTTGCCGCACCGGGCAGCAGGGGCAGGCCTGCCTCTTCACATGCGGTCAGGATCGCGTCTGTGGCACCGGGGGACACGCCAAAAGTTGCACCCGCGGCAACGGCTGCGTCCACATCGGCTTTGGTCAGCAATGTACCCGCGCCGACGCGGCCACCTTCGACCTTGGCCATCTCGCGGATCACATCCAGCGCGGCGTCGGTGCGCAGTGTCACTTCCAGAACGGGCAGCCCGCCTGCGACCAGTGCCTCGGCCAAGGGGCGGGCCTTGCTGGCGTCTTCGACGACCAGCACGGGGATGATCGGCGCCAGACGGCACAGTTCTTCGTTACGTTTGCTTGCTTCCTGAGGGGTGATCATAGGTTCTGTCCCAAATGTATTGTGCAATTAGACGACGACGCCCGCGCCGTTCGAGGCAAGGCCAACATTGCGGCGGAACACCTCAAACAACTCGCGGCCAACGCCGTGGCCGTTGTCAGACAGGTTTGCTGACACAGGCGCGCGGCTGTCAAAATCTTCGGCCAGACAGGTGATTTCGCCTTTCACAGCGTCGACGCGAATGATGTCACCATCACGAACCCGCGCCAGCGGGCCACCTGCGGCGGCTTCGGGCGAAATGTGGATGGCCGAAGGCACCTTGCCGGACGCGCCGGACATACGGCCATCAGTGACAAGGGCCACTTTCAAACCGCGATCCTGCAGAACAGCCAGCGTCGGTGTCAGCGAATGCAGTTCCGGCATCCCGTTGGCTTGCGGGCCTTGGAAACGGACAACAACAACGGTGTCGTCTGTGAATTCGCCATTTTTGAAGGCTGTTTTCACGTCTTCCTGATCGTGGAAGATACGCGCCTTTGCCTCGATCACATGACGTTCAGGAGCGACGGCCGAGATTTTCATCATGCCGTGACCAAGGTTGCCGTACAGCTGTTTCAGGCCACCTGTCGGCTGGAACGGATCAGAGGCAGAACGCAGGATCTTGTCGTTCTGGCTTTTGCCGTCGCCGTCTTCATAGACCAGTTCGCCGTCTTTCAGCTTCGGCTCTTTGGTGTAAAGCGACAGGCCGTCACCGGCGACGGTTTTCACGTCGTTGTGCAACAGGCCCTCGGACAGCAGATCGCCGATCATGTAGGACAGGCCGCCAGCAGCGTGGAAGTGGTTCACGTCGGCCAGACCGTTCGGATAAACCTTGGCCATCAGCGGTGTGACGTTTGAGATATCGTCGAAATCTTCCAGTTCCAGCGCGATACCGGCAGCGCGGGCCATGGCGGGCAGGTGCAGCACAAGGTTGGTGGACCCACCGGTTGCCATCAGACCAACCAAGCCGTTCACGAATGCCTTGGCATCCAGAATGTCGCTGACAGGGCGGTAGTCATTGCCAAGCGCGGTGATTTCCAGCGCGCGTTCCGTGCCTGCCTTGGTCAGCGCGTCGCGCAGCGGGGTGTTGGGGTTCACAAAAGACGCACCGGGCAGGTGCAGACCCATGAACTCCATCAACATCTGGTTCGAGTTTGCCGTGCCGTAGAACGTGCACGTGCCCGGACCGTGGTAAGAGGCCATCTCGGCCTCCATCAGCTTGTCACGGCCTACTTCGCCGGTTGCGAACTGCTGGCGGACCTTGGCTTTTTGATCGTTGGGCAGGCCGGATGTCATCGGACCCGCAGGCAGGAAGATGCCGGGGATGTAACCGAATGTGGCGGCAGCAATGACCAGACCGGGCACGATTTTATCGCAAACGCCCAGATACAAAGCCGAGTCATAAACATTGTGGGACAGGGACACGCCCGCGGCCAGTGCAATCACGTCGCGGGAAAACAGCGACAGTTCCATGCCGACCTGACCTTGTGTCACGCCATCACACATTGCTGGCACGCCACCGGCGACCTGCGCGGTTGCGCCTTTCAGGCGGGCAGCTTCGCGGATTTGGGCTGGGTAGGTTTCAAACGGCTGATGCGCGGACAGCATATCGTTGTAGGCGGTGACAATCCCGATGTTCGGGGCCTTCGCATCCGCAAGGGCAGATTTGTCATCGCCCATCGCGGCGTATGCGTGGGCCTGGTTGCCACAGGTCAGATGCGCGCGGCGGGGGCCTTCTTCGGCGGCGCGGCGCATACGATCAAGATATGTGGCGCGCATTTTCTCGGACCGTTTTTCGATCCGTTCGGTAACTTTGGCGATTGTGGGGTTAACAGTCATAGCTGGCGACCTATCCGGTTGCGACGTTTAGGGGCGTCATACTTCGGTTAGCGCTAACAGTAAACCCAAAAGCCGAAAATTTAAACCGCCTAGTATAAGGAGCATGTTTCGGCAGGTTTCGCGACGTTCGGAACGGATTTGTGGAATGTGAAATGTGTCAAATCCGGACTCACCGGCCACGATAAATCGTTCTTTCGTCAGGGCTAAGCCAAATTCGCGCCTCAATTTGAAGCGAATTATCGAAAGATACGAAATATCTCTTATGGGGACATTGTTATGTCGATCGTAAAGAAAATCTGTGTGCTGGGCCTGATGGCCGCGCTGTCCGCCTGTGGTGCAGCCGATACAGCAACCCGTGGCGGCACCGGCATCGCAGCCGGCCCTGCATTCGCCCCGGTAGAAACAACTGCCGCTGTCGAAGCGGATGTTCAGGCCGCGACCGCACCGGTCGTTCGCATCGTCGATTTCAAAGTCGACGTTCCGACAAGCCTGCGCGTGTCCGAGGCGAACATGTACTACCCGCTGGGTGACATCGTTTGGCGCGGTGACCCGCTGGGCAACCGTTATGAACAGGTGCGCGCGATCTTCCAAGACAGCCTGCGTTTGTCCAGCAGCAAGCTGACAGGTGACGTTCCGGTGGCCGTTGAAGTGACCGTCAAGCGTTTCCACAGCCTGACAGAAAAGACCCGCTACACCGTCGGTGGCGTTCACAGCATCACCTTTGATCTGACCATCCGTCACGCGGTCACTGGCCAGACGTTGCTGAACAACAAAACAGTCAAAGCTGATCTGAAAGGGTTCGGTGGGGTTCGTGCGATCGAGGCGGAAAGCCGTGGTCACACACAGAAATACCGCATCACCCAGCATCTGGCGCGCGTCTTCCAGGAAGAGCTGACACCGGATCAGGTACTGAGCACTTCGACTGTCGGTCTGGTACAAAATCAGCCGGGCGCTCTTTAAGACCGCTTTTAAATGGCTCTGACCCGATATAAGGGGGCTGTATGACACAGCCCCCTTCTTCTTTGCCCGCATCAGACCTTCCCGTTGTCCGCCTTAAGCCCAAGGCCAATGCCCGCGCGATCCGCCGCGGCTTTCCTTGGGTCTATGCCAACGAAATGGTACTGGACCGGCGCACCAGCAAAATGCCCGCAGGCACGATTGCTGTTCTTGAGGATAACGAGCGCAAGGAAATCGCGCTCGTTACTGTGAACCCGAACTCCAAGATCGTTTGCCGCGTTCTGGACCGTGACACACGGGACGTGCCGGATCGGGCTTGGTTTGCAACCCGATTGGACAAAGCGCTTACCTTGCGTGAACGCCTGTTTGATGCGCCGTTCTACCGTCTGGTTCATGCAGAAGCGGATGAACTGCCCGGTGTTATCATCGACCGGTTCGGTGACACGGCGGTGATCCAGCCCAATGCGGCGTGGGCGGATGTTTTGTTACAGCAACTGACAGATGCCTTGGTTGATGTCACAGGCGTGAAGAACGTCATCAAGAACGCAGGCGGCCGTGGTCGTCAGCTTGAAGGGCTGGACAACGAAGATAAGGTTCTGGTTGGTTCGATGCCTGAGGGGCCGCTGCCTGTTGTCATGAACGGCGCGACGTATTTTGCCGATCTGTCCGGCGGGCAAAAGACCGGTCTGTTCTACGATCAACGCCCGAACCATGGCTTTGCCGCACGTCTGGCAGATGGTCAGCGTGTTCTTGACGTCTTCTCGCACGTTGGTGGGTTCGGTCTGGCTGCTCTGGCTGGCGGCGCGACCTCCGCGCTTTGCGTGGATGGATCGGCGGCTGCGCTTGAACTGGCGGCAAAAGGGGCCGAGGCCAGCGGCATGTCGGATCGGTTTGAGGCGCGTCAGGGCGATGCTTTCGACGCGCTTTCCGCGCTGAATGAGGCTGGTGAAAAATTCGGTCTGGTGATCTGTGATCCGCCGGCCTTTGCTCCGGCGAAACCGGCTTTGGATGCGGGGCTTCGTGCCTACGAACGTATCGCGCGTCTGGCGTCGGGCTTGGTTGAGGAAAACGGCTATCTGGTGCTGTGTTCCTGTTCCCATGCCGCAGACCTCAGCGCCTTTACCGGTGCCTGCCTTCGCGGCATCGGTCGGGCAGGGCGCCGTGCGCAATTGATCCACACCGGTCAGGCTGGCCCCGATCACCCGCTGATGCCGCAACTGGCAGAGTCCGGCTATCTGAAGTCGTTGGTCTTCCGGCTGTAACACCGTGAAGGTCCTGATCGACACCTGTGTTTTGTATCCCACGGTTATGCGTGAGGTCATTTTGGGTGTTGCAAAAACAGGGGCGTTCACGCCGCTATGGTCCGCGCGTATCCTAGAAGAATGGGCACGCGCGGCCCGCAAACTGGGCCCCAATGGAGAGGCGCAGGCACGATCGGAAATCGCAATGATCCGTCGCGACTGGCCGAATGCCGAGGTGACATGGAACCCGTCGCTTGAGGCGCGTTTGTGGTTACCGGATAAAAACGATCTGCACGTTCTGGCGGCGGCGATATCCGGTTCGGCGGATATCATCCTGACCATGAACGCCAGTGACTTTCCAAGAAACACGTTGTCGGAAGAAGGGGTCAGCCGTGCCGACCCCGACGCATTCCTGTTGGGCATCGCCCAGACTGATCCCGAAGGCGTTCTGGCCGTGTGTCAATCTGTCCTGTCCGAAGCCCGCCGCCTGTCCGGAGAGGCTTGGGAACTCAGGCCTTTGCTGAAAAAGGCGCGCCTTCCACGACTGGCAAAAGCGATGGCAAATTCAGCGCTTTGACTTGCGAAGCTGTGTTTGCGCTGATAGGCGCATATAAAAGCTGATAAATTCCATCGGTTATATCTGAGGTTCAGACGTGAGCGCCCCCAAACCCCGTCTTGAAATCCGAAATCTGACGCGTCGGTTTGAAGGCAAAACCGTCGTTGATGATGTGTCTTTGTCCATCCTGCCGGGCCATGTCACCTGTCTTTTGGGGCCGTCGGGCTGCGGGAAATCGACCACGCTGCGGATGATTGCGGGCGTCGATACGCAGGACGAAGGCGAGATTTATCTGGATGGGGCGCTGATCAGCGACAATCAGCACCATATCCCCCCCGAGCAACGCTCGATTGGCCTGATGTTTCAGGACTTCGCGCTGTTTCCCCACCTTAGCGTCGCTGAAAACGTGGCCTTTGGCCTGAACGGTCCCAAGGCCGAGCAGCGCAAGCGGGTTGAGACCCTGTTGGGTCGCGTCGGTCTGATGCATCACATTGATGCCTTTCCGCATGAATTGTCCGGCGGGGAACAGCAACGTGTGGCTTTGGCCCGCGCATTGGCACCCAAGCCCCGTGTTATGCTGATGGATGAACCGTTTTCCGGTTTGGACAACCGTCTGCGTGATGGCATTCGGGACGAGACACTAGCGCTATTGAAGGAAGAAGGCACCAGTGTTCTGCTGGTCACGCATGAACCCGAAGAAGCGATGCGTATGGCCGATGAAATCGCATTGATGCGCGGCGGCAAGATTGTTCAGCGTGGAGCGCCTTACAATATCTATAACGCGCCAGTTGATCGCGCGGCAGTCTCATTTTTCAGCGATATCAACGTGCTAGAAGGTGAAGTTCGCGGCGCTTTGACCGAAACGCCCTTTGGCCAGTTCCTTGCGCCGGGCGTGCCCGATGGCGGACGGGTGGATATTGTCTTTAGACCCCAACATGTGGGCATCGATTTCGATCGCGGTGGTCGTGGGCCATTGCCGACAGCTGCACAGGGCACGCCCGCCCGCGGCATCGTCGAACGCGCGCGTTTCATGGGATCTGAAAGCCTTGTTGAGTTCCGGATGGACTACAACAACGAGGTTTTGAAAGCGACAGTGCCAAATGTGTTCCTGCCCAAGCCGGGAACGCCGCTTTGGCTGACGGTGCGTCGGGACCGTTGTTTTGTGTTTCCGCAGAAAAAGGCCTGAAGATCAGGCAATTAAACCCAATTCTGTGTCACTGGCCGTGCCGACGTATTTGTCTTTCGGCGGCATCGGGCGTTCGCGCCAATCTGGTTCGAACACAAAGCTGGACAGTTTTCGGCCGTCGACCAATGCACCGTTTCCTGCGCCTAAGGCGTAGTCATAGTACAGCTTCACGATTTGATCGTAGGTGACTTGATGGGCCGCAGGATGTTCGATGCAGGCATCCTGCCAGATGCGGACACGGGCAAAATCGGGACCGTCGGGCAGGGCAAAGTCTTCGAAATAATCGAGAAACCAGAATCGTTGGAACATCGGCGTAAAGACGGTTTCGGCCAACCCGAAGTCATCGAACAGAAACGTCCCATGCGGATTGTGTTCAAGCAGAAAGCCGTTCAGTTCGCGATAGAGACCCAGCATTTTGGCCTCATGTTCACTGCGCTGGTCTTTGTTCTGATTCATGACGAACAGATAGCCCGCCATGGTAAAGGGGCCTTCCTTTGCGACCAGCATGGACTCAATTGCGTGCTCTAGCGGATCGCTTCGGCGTAGGGATGGACCTGACAGTGCCTCGTCCAGAAACCGTAGGATCACCAGACTTTCCTTTACGATCTGTCCGTCAGGGGTTTCCAGAACGGGCAGGGCGGTTGTGCCCCGCGTTTTGGCAAGAAGCTCTGGATCGCGGGGTTTGGTGATGTCGACAACGCGAAACTCAACGGCATCGCGCTGTCCTTTCAACTCCAACATAATCTCAAGGCGTTGGGAAAACGGGCAAACGGGGATGTGGTAGACGATAAATTTGTCTGTCATAGCATTGCTTTCCTCAAATCTCCGTCTGCCTGCTTATTCAGGCTGGAATGCGGTGTTTGGCGACCACAAAGGTGAAGATCAGCATCGACACAACGGCAAGGATCGATCCTATCTTGGCTAGCACTTCGCCCTGACCGGTGATCGCAAACACGATGCCAGGGATCAGCACGACCACTGACAGAACGGCCAGCACAAGATGTATGGTAGCGATGCGGGATTGCGCGGCTGCGGGGGATAGCGCGTAGTATGTGCCGAACACGGCCATCGCGACAAAGCCCAGCAGGTTCAAATGACCATGTGCAGGTGAAAGAAGGTGGTCGCCTGATGCGGACATTTGGATGCCCCAAGCCATGCCGCACAATGCCGAGAGAGCGGCGAGAATGTAAAAGTAGGATGCAATCTGTTTCATGTTTTTGTCCCTGTTTTTAATCTAAAGGTGGACCTGTGAAGGTCATATTGTGCCGCGCCGCAGATGCATCGATGGCGGGCATGTCGTCTGGGATTGCGAACTGACCTTCGGCCATGTCCGCGAAAAAACCTTCAAAACCGCCGGGCGTCAGAATGATCAGCTTGCGGCAGGGCTCTTGCCCGATAACCTTGAAGGTGTGCTCTTTCCCACGTGGGATAAAGGCGCTTTGTCCGGCGGTCAGGTCAAATTCCTGCCCTTCAAGCCAGATACGGCACGTACCGGAAAGCACCACAAAGGTTTCGTCTTCTGCGTGATGGATATGCCGTGGCGGTCCGCTATCAACGGGCGAGGTGGATGCCACAATCGACATCGCGCCATTGGTGGCCTTTGGTGACAAAATTGTTTGGTATGTAACGCCCAGCCATGTCAGCGGGGCGTCTTGATTATGTGTGTCTTTCATCGTTTCACCTTTAAATGCACAGGTCGAAACGAAAGCGCTTCCGTTGACGGTAAGGTATTACCGGTTCATGATATAAGGCAAATCTGTAATTTATATAATATCTATCAGCCCGATGAATTTCGCGACCTTTGATCTGAATTTGTTACGTGTTCTTGATGCTTTGTTCCGCGAAGGAAGCACTGTGAAAGCCAGCGCACGGCTTGGACTTTCCCAGCCTGCGGTGTCTTCGTCCTTGTCTCGGTTGCGTCATGCTTTGGATGATCCCCTGTTTGTTCGGCAGGGCAATCGGCTGGTGCCCACGGATTTTGCCGAAAACCTGCGGCATGGGGTGCAGGATGAACTGAACAGGATTGAACTGCTTCTGTCCAAAGCGGATGCTTTTGATCCCGAAAAGGCAGAAGGGCATTTCAAAATCTCCGGCTCAGATTTCTTTGCCGAATTGCTGATGCCGAATTTGGGGGATCTGCTGACGCGCACTGCGCCAAAGGTGCGGGCGCAATTGGTGGATCTTGTGCCGGACGACTATCTTGCCAGTCTTGAACGATATGACGCGGATCTAGCCCTGATCCCCGATTGTGACTTGCCCAGTTGGATCAGCCGCGAACCATTGTTCCGGTCGCCCTTTGTCGTGATTGCGCGGGGCAGTAACCCGGGTGTGGCTGATCTGGAAGACTTCAGCGAAATTCCTATCGACCGGTTTTGCGCTATGCCGCATGTCCTGTTTTCACCCGAAGGCCAGCTGTCGGCGATGGGGGATGCCGCGCTTGCGAAAATCGGGCGGTCGCGGAATGTTGCGATGACGGTTCAGGTGTTTTCCGGCGTATGCAGGGTCGTGCGGGGCAGTGATCTGATCGCGCTTATTCCGGCGCAATTGGCAGTGGAATTCAAAAACTCTTACGATTTGCGGATCTTCAAAGCCCCCATGCCGATGGACGTCGTTCAGATTGTCGGCATTTGGCATAGCCGGTCTGACAATGCGCCGTTTGCGCGATGGATGCGCCAGCAGGTTTTTGACCTGTGCCGGTCCATGGACATGGCGCTACCAACCTAAGGTTTCGCGTTTTCAAGCGCTTGATAGTCTTTCAGGCTCTTCCCCGGTTCATCAACGAACAACCCGGGCAAAGGACGCAGGGTATCGACACGATCAATCCGGAAGCTGCTGAATGCGCCATCGGTTTCGTCCCACGCAATGCAGGTCCAGATGCGCCCCCAATAATCCATGTGCAACGGCCGCACATCATGGGGTTTGGTGTCGTCCAGGAACGTCAGCCGCAGTTTTTGTCGCGCACGCAGGGCTGCGCGGATCGCGGGCATGTGCCTAAAGCCCTGTGCTGCTTCTGAAAACGGATAGGTGGCAAAACCGAAGCTGCGGGCGGCCATGCCTGCGTCTTCGGGCAGAACCGCATCCATCTTGCTGGCCAGCGTCCGCGCAGCGTCGGCCTGTTCTGGCATGTCAGATGCAGCAACAGCTGCCAGACCGATGTGCAGCGCTTCAAGCTCTGCGTCTGTTAGGTTCATCGGCGGCAAGGTGATCGTCGCACGCGCGGTATAACCCAACCCCCGTTCGCCTTCGACCGGCACGCCAGACGCCGCCAGCGTGTCCATGTCACGATATATGGTGCGCAAGGACACGCCCAATTCGGTGGCAAGGTCTTCGGCGCGATGCAGGCCGCCGTCTTTCAGGCGGGTCATCAGTGTGTACAGGCGGTCTGTGCGTTTCATCCCTGATTCTCATGTCATTTTCGCCTATACTGACAAAAACCTGACAACTGACAAGTTTATGGCAGTAATTAGTTGGAAATTCCGACGCTAACAGCGCAATTCCGGTGCTTTTGCCGCTTTCCGAGGGGGCGGGTTGTGGCTAGAACTATTGAGGATATCGCAGGCACGGCCTGCAGTTTTGGGAGAAATGAAATGCTCAACAATATTGGTCTTCCCGGCCTTCTGCTGATCGCCGTTGTCGTGCTTGTGCTGTTCGGCCGTGGCAAGATTTCCGGCCTGATGGGTGAAGTGGGCAAAGGCATCACTGCGTTCAAAAAGGGCGTAAGCGACGGTGCCAAGGAACTGGAAGACGACAATGCCGAGTCCGCAAAAGACGTGACACCGGAATCCGAGACCGAAAAAGACAAGGTCTAATCCGCCATGTTTGGGATGGGCTGGACCGAGCTGCTGGTCGTTGGCATTGTGGCGCTGATTGTGGTCGGCCCCAAGGATTTGCCTGTGCTGTTCCGCAATATGGGGCGGTTCATGGGTAAGGCCAAAGGTATGGCGCGCGAGTTTTCGCGCGCAATGAACGATGCCGCCAACGAAGCTGGCGTCAGCGACGTGACCAAGACCCTGAAGTCGGCGACAAATCCGCTGGGTTCGGCAATGGACAGCGTTAAGGATGCGGCCCGTGATCTGACCGATTTCGATCCGGACAAGCCCGATGCGCCGAAAGCGCCTGAAAAGGACGACCTGCGCAAAAAGATCGAAGCAACGACAGCCCGCAAGGAAGCCGAAAAACGGCAGGCCGAGGCCGATGCCGCGTTGCAAAAGGCTGCCGAGCTTGAGGAAGCGGCCACCAAGAAGGACGAGGCATGAGCGCACTAGACGAGATCGAGGACTCTTCGGCCCCGCTGATTGAACATCTGGCCGAATTGCGTACGCGGTTGATCCGCTGTGTGGTCTATTTCCTGATCGGTATGGTGATCTGCTTTACCGTCGCGACGCCGATCTTCAACTTCCTGACCGCGCCATTGTGTCAGGTTCTGGCCGAACGTGGTCAGGACTGTGACCTGATCTTTATCTCGCCGCAGGAAGGCTTCTTTGTTGCGATCAAAGTGTCGCTTCTTGGCGGCTTCATGCTGTCTTTTCCGTTGATTGCCAACCAGTTGTGGCGCTTTGTTGCGCCGGGATTGTACAAGTCCGAAAAGGGTGCATTCCTGCCGTTTCTGGTAGCGTCGCCCTTCATGTTCATGCTGGGCGCGGCCTTTGCGTTTTATGTCGTAACGCCATTGGCCTATGACTTCTTCCTCGGCTTCCAGCAGTTCGGAACCGGTGGTGAAAGCGTCGAAGGTGGTCAGAATGCAGCGCCGCTGTCTGTGGTCTTCCAAGGATCTGCGCAGGAATACCTGAACCTGACAGTTAAGTTCATCGTGGCTTTCGGCCTGTGTTTCCAACTGCCGGTTCTGCTGACACTGATGGGTAAGGCGGGTCTGGTTAGCTCCAAGGGGCTGGGCGATGTGCGCAAATACGCCGTGGTCGCCATTCTGGTGCTGGCCGCATTGGTCACACCGCCGGACGTCATTACCCAAATCATCCTGTTCGTTGTGGTCTATGGCCTCTACGAAGTGTCGATCTTCCTTGTGCGTCGCGTCGAACGAAAGCGCGAAGCGGATTTGCGGGCACAGGGCCTTTGGGTCGAAGATGACGACGAAATCTTTGACGACGAAGACGAAGAGGCTGACGTCGAAGTTTCCGAGAAATCCGAAGACAGCAAATCCTGATGACTGACACTGATCCGATGATCCGCATTGCCGAGGCGCTAGAGCGCCTCGCGCCGGCCCCGCTGAGCACACCTGACTTTGACGCCGCCGACGCGTTTGTCTGGCATGTGTCGCCAGATCGTCTGGAGCCTGTGCCCGAGGTGTCGCGCATTGATCTGAAGCTGCTTGTCGGCATTGATCGCACCCGTGATACGCTCTTGGAAAACACACGCCAGTTCGCCAAGGGGCTGCCCGCCAACAACGCGCTTCTTTGGGGATCGCGCGGGATGGGGAAATCTTCGGTGGTTAAGGCGGTGCACGCGGCCGTTCAGGCCGAAGGTTATGATCTGAAAATGGTCGAACTGCAGCGCGAAGACCTACCGTCCGTGTCGCGCCTGTTGAACCATCTGCGCGGTGCGCCCTACCGCTTTTTGCTGTTTTGCGATGACCTGTCATTCTCGCACGACGACCAGCACTACAAGAGCCTGAAGGCCGTGCTGGATGGCGGGATCGAAGGGCGGCCCGAGAACGTGCTGTTCTATGCCACATCCAACCGCCGCCATCTGATGCCGCGCGATATGATCGAAAACGAACGGTCCTCTGCCATCAATCCAGGCGAAGCGGTGGAAGAAAAGGTTTCCCTGTCTGACCGTTTTGGTCTTTGGCTGGGCTTCCATCCTTGCACGCAGGATGAATATCTGGCGATGATCGACGGCTACTGTGATGCCTATGGCGTCAAAGTGGATGCGGATGAACTGCGGGCCGAGGCCATTGAGTGGCAGGCAACGCGCGGATCGCGATCTGGCCGTGTAGCATGGCAGTTCTTTACCGATCTGGCCGGTCGCAAGGGCGTTAAGCTGGGCTAAGCTTTATTTGCGTTGCGTTTGCTGATGTGGCCTTATCACCGATAACTTCGGTGAGGGAGAATTCCATGTCGGCTGCCTTTGGACGTGTCGTGATATACAGACACAAAATGGCCGAGTTGGAAGCCTTCTATCAAAGGTATTTCGGCTTTGATGTGATCCACAATGAGGGCGACCGCATCGTCGAACTTGTTCACCCAAGCAGCGGGCTGGGGATTTTGTTACATCCTGCGTCGACAGGCCAGAAAGAAGGGCAGGTTCTGATCAAGCTGGTGTTCGACGTCGAAGATGTGCCTGCCTTTGTCGCGAAGGCAAAGCAGGACGGATTGGCTTTTGGCAAAATATTTCAAGCGGATGGCTACTGCTTTGCCAATGCAAAAGACCCGTCCAAAAACTCGATCCAAGTTTCCAGCCGGGTCTTTGTCTCTTCAAAGTAACGGTCCCTGACCGCTGCTTTGCGCCGTCCAACGGGCGTTAGATGTAGTCGTTGGGATCAACGCTGTCGAAGCCGTCCCGTACTTCGAAGTGCATCCGCGCCGGATCGCCTGCGCGCACCTTGCCGATGGTTTCGCCGCGTTTGACGGTGTCACCTTTTTTGACCGTGATGCCATCAATGTGGGTGTAGACGGTCAGCAGGTTGTTGGAGTGTTTGATCACAAGGATCGGAACGCCTTCGGTGTTTGTGGTGATCGCGGCGACTGTGCCGGACTCGGCGGCCTTTACGGCTGTGCCAGCAGGCGCGGCAATATCGATGCCATCGTTCTTGCCCTTTGCGTAATCGCGAATGATCGACCCTTGGACAGGGATTTGCATCGGGCGGCTGGCCGAAGAGGCAGTCGTTGTTGTGCCCACGTCAGCGACAGGTTCGGCAGGCTTGGCTGCGGTTGTCGTTTCTGCAGGTTGGGTCGCTGCGGCCGTTGTGTCTGCGGGCGGCAGCGGTTTCGATGCCGACGGCGGCGTCGGGGTCGGGCTGCCAGTGCCGGGTGTCGTGGTGGCGGGCTCGATCACACGCTCTTCTGCAGCGTAGGTAACGGGGATCAGCAGATATTGGCCTTCACGGATCGAATAGTTTCGATCCAGGCTGTTCCAGTCCGCCAGCGCGCGGGGCGTCACGTTGTAAAGCCGTGCAATGGTGAATGCCGTTTCACCGCGCTGGACCTGATGTCGGATCGGTTCAACGCCACCCGTAGTTGTGGCAGTGGTCTGGCCAGGCGTTGGCGCGGCCTGATCAATGGCGTTGCCTGCAAGTGTTGTGATGTCGATGTTGCCCGCCGGTTTGATCGGGGCGGTGTCCTGTGCGGCGACCCGCGTGGGCAGGGCGACGATTTCGCCTGCGCGAAGGGGATCGAATTCCTTGATGCCGTTGAACCGGGCCAGTTCGTTCACATCCGCGCCGACGCGATCCGCCAGCGTGGAAAGCGTGTCGCCGCGACGGGCGACTGCGACCTGATAGCTGGGGTAGGAAATAACACCGTTCGCATCGGGTTTGGGTTTGGGCGCTGTTGCGTTCGCTGCGGCGCTTGCGGTGTCGACGGGGCCACCCAAACGACCACGCAGGTCAAGATCCATCGGGCCTTCACAAGCGGCCACTGTGGTCAGGGCAAGTGCCGCCGCACCCAGTCTGGCGTTCAGACGCAAAAATGATCGGTTTGTCACTGTCATCTCGATATCCTCAACTGCGCCCCTTGTTGCCGGAACGTCTGGTAGTTCAAAGAAGGATTAGCTTTCTTTGCCCATCCCCTCAAGTAGTGGGACAAACCGCACGGCGCGCAGTTCATCATAGTCATAGCCGGTTTCCGTGCGCGTCACCTTAATCAGGCTTTGCACAGCGTCCGACTGGCCCACGGGTACAACCATGATACCGCCGATCTTAAGCTGCGCCAATAGGGGGCCCGGCGGGTCTTCTGCGGCTGCGGTCACAATAATACGGTCGAACGGCGCCTGATCCGGCAGGCCAAAGCTTCCGTCGGCAGCAAAGGCGGTGATGTTCACCAATCCCAATTCGTCGAAAACCTCGCGTGCTTCACGGACAAGGCGGGCGTGCCGGTCAACGGTATAAACGCGCCGCGCCAGCTGGCTTAGGATTGCGGCCTGATAGCCAGAGCCTGTCCCGACCTCGAGCACCTTGTCACGCGGCGAGATATCCAAGGCCTGCGTCATTAACCCTACGACAGAGGGCTGCGAAATCGTCTGGCCGCAGGCAATTGGCAACGGCATGTCTTCATACGCGCGGTCGGTGAAATAGTGCCGGATAAAGGGCAGGCGATCGATCTTCTCCATCGCGTTCAGCACAGCGCTGTTTGTGACCCCCTTTGAGCGGAGCGCAAAGAGAAACTGCATTTTGCGTTCCGCGTCGATCGTCATGAGAAATGGCTTTCCAGATCGTCGAGCGTGTGATGCGCGGTAAAATCGGCCTGCATGGGCGTGACGCTGATGTAACCGTCCAGATTGGCCTGCGCGTCTGTCTTATGCCCTGTGGTGCGCCGCTGGTCGCCGCCACGGATCCACATGTATCGACGGCCCGTGGGCGAGATGTGCGGCTCAACAGAAAAACCGGTGCCCTTGCGCAGACCCTGCCGCACGACTTGGGTGCCTTTGACCTGATCGGCGGGCACGGGTGGGAAGTTGACGTTGTAGAACAGCTTATAACCCTCAGCGTCACCAAATCCGAAATCCAGAATTTTGCGAATGACATCGGCGCCGTGCTGTGCTGCGGCCTCGAACGGATCGTCCAGATTGACGTTGTCGGGGCCGTAATATTGCGACAGCGCAATCGCGGGCAGGCCCTGTAATGCTGCTTCCAAAGCGCCACCCAAGGTGCCGGAATACAACGCATTTTCGGCCGAGTTGTTGCCGCGGTTCACGCCGGAAAGGACCAGATCAATGGTCTTGTTTTTCAGAACGTCATGGACGCCGGCTAGAACGCAATCGGCGGGGCTGCCTTCGGCGGCAAAGCGACGATCATCCAACTGACTGATCATGAACGGATGGCTGTAGCTGACACAATGCCCGACGCCGGATTGTTCGAACGCCGGTGCGACTGTCCAGACCTCGCCCTTTTCGCCTGCAAGTTCGGTTGCGATCGCGTGCAGGGTTTTCAGGCCCGGTGCATTGATCCCGTCGTCATTGGTAATGAGAATGCGCATACGTTCCGCCTTTGCCTTTCGACCTGAATAGGCAAACACGGAACGCGGGGCAAGCGCGGCAAGGCTTTGCTATCAGATGATTTGTTGCAGAAGTTCTGCGGCCACATCTTTCGGTAGCGGTAGTGCGTCTTTGTCTTCGCCGGGGAAGAAGCGACCACGGGTCGCCGTGCGCAACGGACCGGGCGAAAGGATCTTTACCTTGGGGCCGATTTTTTCCGTTTCGGACTGCCAGCTGCGGACCAGTGCCATTTGCGCGGCTTTGGTTGCTCCGTAGTGGCCAAAGAACTTTTCGCCCGCGTGGGTGTCGTCGAAAAACACGGCTGTGCCTTCCGGCCCGATCAGCGGCGCGATGAAGGGGATAAGGTGGCCCATTGCCGTGACATTGGTGTTTACCGACTTGTCCCAATCTTTCTGGTCAAGATGATCGGCGGGGGCCAAGGGGGCCGCGTGGATCGCGGTGTGGATCCACAGTTTTGCGCCGCCCCAACGGTCAAACACAGAGCGGCACAGCTGTGCCATCGCATCGCGGTTGGTCACGTCCATCGGGGCCAGCGTTGCATCGCCGCCTTTGGCTTTGATCCGGTCGTCCAGATCTTCCAGTCCGCCAACGGTCCGGCCGACGGCGACGATGTGGTATTCAGGGGCAAGCGCCTCGGCCAGGGCAAAGCCAAGGCCACGGGACGCACCGGTGATAAGCGCAATCTGTGTCATGCGCTGCATGTGCCGCTTGCGCGCTGAAAGGTCAAGTATGGTCCTGTGTCGTGCGCGGATTAGCCCAGAATACCGGGCCAGTTCGCTTCGCCCTTGGCGATGTTGCCGGGAACGTCCTGAAGCCAGAGGTCGCGGGCGCGCAGATTGGCGTTCAGGTATAGCTTACCGTCGTACAGCGTCCACGCCTCGGGCATTGTCGGCGCGAGGTATCCTAGTGAGGCCGCATAGGCGCAATAGCCGCCGAACTGGGGGGCGTATGCGGTCGGGTCTGCTTGGAAGGTGTCAGCATTGGTCGCGCTGGCAAACTGCCAGATGGCACCGTTCCAATTGATTTGGTGGGCGGGGTTTCCTGCTACAGGGCCATTGCCGTCAAAGTAGGCCACAGCGTCTGATCCGTCGATGGCGATGCCACCTTCTTGGTAGATGTCGGGTTCGCGGGCAAAGGCGGGGCGGGCGGCAAGGATCAGGGCAGGTGTGGCCAACATCAAGCCAAGCGACGCGCGGCGGGTCAGGGTGGTCATGGTCGTCTCCTTCAGTGAATTACGAAGAAGGTGACCGCGATTGGTTTGTGATGAAAGGGGGCTGGCGGCGATGTGAGTGGCACGCGGTGGCCTGTGATCGATTGTAACAAACGTCGCGTTAGTCTGCGCTGAGATGCGGGCGGATATCGTTGCCCGACGCCGCGTAGATATCCAGCAGATCGTCAAACGAAATACCGTTCTTCTGAGCCTCGGCCAGCGCGCCCTCCTGCGCAAACAGGCTGGGACGCATCCCGTCTTCACCGGGGATCAGATTACAGGGAACGGTGTCTTCGTCTTCAAAACCGGGCAGGGTGTTCATCAACCACGCAAAGCAGCCTTCGAACCCGTCGTTTTCGCCCATCGCGTAATCGATGTACGCGTAGAAACTGTCAGGATGGACGCTGCCCCAGACGCCGAAGTTGAACACTTCATCCGAGCCACGGATCGGAAGCGGCAGAACGCAACGGATGTAACGGTATTCGCCGTGACGGCACAGGTCAGTACCCAGCTTGTCATCGCCGACAACCACTTCGTCCGCGCCTGCATCACGCAGGCTGGCGTGTGGCCACGTGTCGGGATGGTCAAAGCCGATGTCGAAGACGCCATTGAACTGGCGGTCACAGCACGGGCAGGTGCGGCTTTCGTCGTTGAAGCGTTTCCAGCGGGCGTCCAGATCAAGAAGGTTCATAGGGTGTCCTGACTTGGCTTAGCCCGCTGTGGGCCGGTCAGCCGCCTTATTCGGCGGCTGTTTTCATTTTGAAGCCCTTTTCGATCATATCCGCCGGTGTGACAGGATATTCGCCCGAGAAACAGGCGTCGCAATACTGCGGGCATTTGGCGTTACGGCCTTCGGCTTCACCAACCGCACGATACAGACCGTCGAGCGAGATAAAGCGCAGGCTGTCCACCTGAAGGTGGTCGCGCATTTCATCCTCGGACATGGTGGCCGCCAGCAGCTTTTCGCGCTGGGGCGTGTCCACACCGTAGAAGCACGGCCACGCCGTGGGCGGGGACGCAATACGGAAGTGGACCTCAGCCGCGCCGGCATCAAGGATCATTTCCTTGATCTTGCGGCTGGTGGTGCCGCGCACGACCGAGTCGTCCACAAGGATCACACGCTTGCCTTCGATCAGGGCGCGGTTGACGTTCAGCTTCAGACGCACACCCATGTTACGGATCTGTTCCGTAGGTTCGATGAAGGTCCGGCCCATGTACTGGTTCCGGACAATGCCCATGCCGTAGGGAATGCCGCTTTCATGCGCGAAACCGATGGCTGCGGGCGTGCCGCTGTCAGGGACGGGGCAGACCAGATCGGCCTCGACCGGTGCTTCGCGGGCCAGTTCCACGCCGATCTGACGGCGTGTCTCATAGACCGAGCGACCGCCGATGATCGAGTCAGGACGCGAGAAATAGACATGTTCAAAGATGCAGAACTTGGACGGCTGCGGGCGGAAGGGGTGGCTGCTTTCCACGCCTTTTTCCGCTGTGATGACAACCATCTCGCCGGGTTCGATTTCACGCACGAACGTCGCGCCGATGATGTCCAGCGCGCAGGTTTCCGATGCCAGCGCATAGCCGTCACCGATTTTACCCAGTACCAGCGGGCGCACGCCCAGCGGGTCACGCACACCGATCAGCTTGGTGCGGGTCATCGCGATGACCGAAAACGCGCCTTCGACACGGCGCAGTGCGTCTTCCATCCGGCTGGGGATGTTGCGCTGCAGCGAACGGGCCATCAGGTGGATGATGCATTCACTGTCGGACGACGACTGGAAGATCGAACCACGCTCAATCAGCTCACGGCGCAGGGCATCGGCGTTTGTGATGTTGCCGTTGTGCGCGATCGCCGCGCCACCCATCGAGAATTCGCCAAAGAACGGCTGCACGTCGCGGATTTGTGTCTGACCCTTTGAACCGGCTGTGGAATAGCGCACGTGGCCGATAGCCAGTTCGCCGGGCAGCGTTTTCATCAGGGACTGCGATGTAAAGTTATCGCGGACATAGCCAAACCGGCGGGCAGAATTGAAACCCTGTTCGGGGTCATGGCTGACGATACCGCCTGCTTCCTGACCACGGTGTTGCAAGGCATGCAGGCCAAGCGCCACAAAGTTCGCAGCATCGGCAACGCCGACGCACCCGAAAATTCCGCACTCCTCTTTCAGTTTGTCGTCATCAAACGGGTGAGCGGGGGGCATTTGGGGATCCATCAAGGCAGCTCCGAATCCAGTTAGGTGCATCTTTACCGCCCTCATAAGGGCTGATTGCCGTCGTGTCACGAAACGATCACAAAAGAAATCGCCCGCCGAGGTGGCGGGCGTTGTGATCGTTGGTTTTAGCCGTCGGTGCCTGCGGGTGCTTCGCAAACGCCTACAAGTTGTTCATATTGTGTGGTGATCCAGCCAAGAGCCTGATCGGGGTTCTGTTCTTCGATCTTGTCGGTGAACTGGCTGAAGACAGCGGCAGAGCGGCTGTCTTCGATCATCGCAATGTCCTGCGACGTAATGACTGTTTCATAGACGAAGAACGCGATGGCCACCAAAAGGATGCCGCGTGCGACGCCGAACAGAAAGCCAAGGCCCTGATCCAACCCGCCCAGAACAGAGCGCTGGACGAGGCTTGAGAAGACCGGTGTGAACAGTGAAACAACGATCAGAGCCGCGGCAAAGACCGTTGCGAAAGCCGCGATGATCGACAGTTCACAGCTGTCTGACAGGAATTCGCCGACGACAGGCAGTTCTTTGACGATCGGTTGCACCTGAGGCGCGAACAGAAAGGCCAGAAACGCAGCCGCGATCCAGCCAAGGATCGCAAGCGATTCCCGCACGAGGCCACGCGAGTACGCCAGAAGCGCCGAAAGAACGATAACGACGGCAACAACCGCGTCTACTGCTGTAAAACCTTCCATGGTTTTATGCCTTCTCTTTACGTTTTGGCCACTTAACCAGCGCCGAATACTTCACCTACAAAGCTTGTCAGGTCCGCAGTCTGGACCAGTGACATGCCCGACGCATCTGCGGCTTTGCCTCCAGATGGCACGATTGCGGTGGTGAAACCAAGTTTCTGCGCCTCTTTCAACCTGTTTTCGGTTTGTGACACGGGTCTGAGCGCCCCACTGAGACTTATTTCCCCGAAAACCACGGTTTCTGCGGGTAGGGCGCTGTCCTCTCGGGCCGACAAAAGGGCTGCGGCGACGGCAAGATCAGCGGCGGGTTCTGAAATTTTCATGCCGCCTGCGACGTTCAGGTAAACGTCCAATCCGGCAAACGGAATGCCACAGCGCGCCTCAAGCACCGCCAAAATCATCGAAAGCCGGCTGCCGTCCCAACCAACGACCGCGCGTCGGGGTTGGGAATGGGGACTGGGGGCGACCAGCGCCTGCAGTTCGCAAAGAACAGGCCGCGTGCCTTCAATGCCGCTGAAAACGACAGAACCGGGGCTGGGTTGGGCGCGTTCGGACAGGAACAGGGCAGAGGGGTTCACCACCTCTGCCAGACCGGCGCCGGTCATCTCGAACACACCGATTTCGTCCGCGGGACCAAAGCGGTTTTTCACGGCGCGAAGGATACGGAACTGATGGCCGCGTTCGCCTTCGAAATAAAGAACCGTATCAACCATGTGTTCCACAACACGCGGGCCCGCGATCTGGCCCTCTTTGGTGACGTGGCCGACCATGATAACAGAAACATTCCGGCGCTTGGCGAAGGTCGTCAGTTCGTGCGCCGATGCGCGGACCTGAGACACGCTGCCCGGTGCGCTATCAACGTTGTCGACCCACATAGTCTGGATTGAATCGATGATGACCAGATCGGGCTGTTCGGCCTCAAGCGTGGTCAAGATATCGCGCAGATTGGTTTCGGCCGCCAGTTTGACGGTTGAATCCGCCAACCCAAGCCGCTGCGCGCGCATACGAACCTGCGCGCTGGCCTCTTCGCCGCTGGCATAGACGACCTTCAGACCGGCCTGCGCAAATTGGGCCGCCGCCTGAAGCAGCAACGTGGATTTACCAATGCCCGGGTCGCCGCCGACAAGAATGGCGCTGGACGGAACCAACCCGCCACCAAGCACGCGGTCCAGTTCAGACAGGCCGCTGGCGGTACGCGGCGGTGGTGTTTCCTTGCTGGACAGATCGCTTAGGGGAACGGTGCGCCCCTTGGCGCGGCCTAGAGATTTGGAACTGGGTCCAGCCGACAGCGGGGCCTCTTCTTGAATTGTATTCCATTCCCCGCACGCCTCGCAGCGGCCGGACCATTTGGAACTACTTGCACCACAGGCGGTGCAAACGAACAGAGCGGAAACTTTTGCCATACCCGCTTTTGGCGCAAAGATGGGTGCGCCGCAAGACGCGGCTTTGTGGCGTCGGCACTTACACGCTGTGGTCAGCTTTCGAGGTTTTTTGCCAGTGCCCGACAAACATCGAAGCCAATATGCAAAACGTAAATAAATAAAGGCCCCATGCGGTTTCGATCCGTCCCACTCCGATGCCTTTTGACAGCGTGATGTAGACGGCAATCAGGAAAACATCCGCCATTGCGACACGGCCCGCGAAAGTGATCGATTTGGTCACGCGGTTGGGAAGCGTGGAAAGCTCGTTCAACGCCAGACCGATCAGCTTTAGAACGGGGGCGACCAGAGCGAATAGCGCCACAAGGACAGCAAGGAAGATATCCGTTTCGATCAATGACCGGATGCCGGACATGACGCTGATTTCTGACAAGCTGAAGAGCGGGAGCAATCCGGCGCGGGCCAAAGGGGCGAACCACGATATGGGGTAGAGCACCGCAATCAGGATAATGGCTGCCAGCCTGATCTTACCAATCGACAAAGGTTGCCCCCCATGTCGCGAAAAGCGCCAGAACCAAAGCGATATGCAACCAGTCGATTGTCCGCCGTTTCACTTTGGGCACGAAGGCCGTTGCGGCAAAGATCAAGGAAAGCCCCACAGGCGCCAGCATTCCGTTCTGCAGTCCAAGTAGAAGCGCCGTTTGACGACCCAGTGGCAGCCCATACCATCCCAGACTGGGTGCAAACAGGGTGATCAGCGCCCACGATGCCAGTAAAAAGACGAGGAAAGACACCAACCTTGCCTTTGCCTGCGACGTGAATATCCGAAACAAGGAAAGCAAAAGAAGTATTTGGAAAAATACAAACTTTTTGAAGAACAAGAACGTCAGGACGCTGTAGTTCGGTTCAAAAAATGACTGCATGCGTTCCTCGATTTGCAGCGGGTTGCTATTTAGATGGCATCCCGTTGCGCTGGCTTCAACAAGCGGGGCGGAAATCAGCCGTCGATGTAGTGTCTGTCGTATCGTGCGCCCAAAGACGTAAGGATTTCGTATCCGATGGTTCCGGCCGCATCGGCCAAGGTATCAACGGATTGGTGACGACCCAGCAATTCGACTGTTTCAGGCATCTCGGCGACGTTTGTGACGTCTACTGCGATCAGGTCCATGGAAATGCGCCCAAGGATTTTGCAGCGCTGTTCCCCCGCATAGACATAGGCCTTGGGGCCCATTGCACGAATGATCCCGTCGGCGTAGCCCGCCGCAATAGTGGCCACATAGGTGGGCTGTTCAGCGATCCATGTGTTGCCGTAGCCAACGGATTCACCTTCTTCAACGGTGCGCACTTGAATGACCGGAATGTCCAGCGACGCGACGGGTTGCGCATCGACGAAGGGCAGACCGCCGTAAAGGCCGATGCCAGGGCGGCACAGGTCAAAGTGATAGTCCGGCCCCAACAGTATACCACCCGTCGCCGACAGCGACCGAGGTGCGTCAACATCATGGGTCATCTCTTTGAAAACGCGCAGTTGTTGCGCGTTCATCGGGTGGTCGGGTTCATCGGCGCAGGCCAGATGACTCATGACCAGTTCCGGGTTCTGGCCCAACGCGATCTCGCGCAGCGCGGACCATTCGGCAGGCTCCATGCCCAGCCGGTTCATGCCTGTGTCCAACTGAACGCCGAACGGATGACCGGGCAGCGTTTCTATGTGCAAAAGCATCTGATCAAGGCTGTTGATCATCGGGGTCAGGCGCGCGCCGCTGATTTTCTCGGCGTCGCCGTTCATATGTCCGGAAAAGACGCAGATTTCAGGGCCGTCACCCAGAGCCTGACGCAGGGCGACGCCTTCTTCTGCCAAGGCGACAAAGAATTTGCGGACGCCGATCTGGGCCAGCATCTGGGACACTTTTCCAGCGCCAAGGCCGTATGAATCGGCTTTGACCACCACCGCGGTTTCGCAGGCGGTTTTGCTGTTCAGGTTGCGCCAGTTGGTGCGAAGCGCGTTCAGATCGATAGTAAGAGTAGATTGAGCCATGCGTTTTCTTTGCCTTGCCTTAAGAACAGGTCAAGGGAAAAACGCAGCAGATACGACGCATTATGACGCGGGGTGCGTCTGTTAGTATTCTTCGACGGCGTTGTTCTGCCAGGCTTTCGCAAGGTTGCCAAAGCGTGTGAACTGGCTTTCGAACGACAGTTCGACTGTCCCAATCGGACCGTGACGCTGTTTGCCGATGATCACCTCGGCCTTGCCGTGCAGACGGGACATCTTGTCTTGCCAGACGGCCATTGCTTCAAGGTTATCATCAGACGGCTTTTCCCGTTCCACGTAATATTCTTCGCGGAACACGAACATAACGGCGTCCGCATCCTGTTCGATCGAGCCCGATTCACGAAGGTCGGACAGCTGCGGGCGTTTATCGTCGCGGCTTTCAACCGTACGGCTAAGCTGGGACAGGGCAACCACTGGGATGTTCAGTTCCTTGGCGATCGCCTTCAGGCCCATCGAGATTTCGCCGATCTCTTGCACACGGTTGTCGGACATACCGCGCACCAGCTGAAGGTAGTCGACGATCAAAACGTCAAGGCCATGGGTCCGTTTCAGACGGCGTGCACGGGCGGCCAGCTGAGCGATGGGCAGGGCGGGCGTGTCGTCGATATAAAGCGGGCAGGATTCGAGTTTCTTCGCAGCCTCAACAAAGCGGCGGAATTCATCTTCTTCCATGTCACCCTGACGGATTTTGTGGGACGAAATCTCGGACGCTTCGGACAGGATACGTGCGGCCAACTGCTCAGAGCTCATTTCGAGCGAGTAAAAGCCAACGACGCCGCCCTGAATAGCGCCTTCGGTGCCGTCGGGGCGGATGCCTTTCTTGTAGGCCTTGGCGATATTGTACGCGATGTTGGTCGCAAGCGAGGTTTTACCCATCGACGGACGACCCGCGAGGATCAGAAGGTCAGAGGGGTTCAGACCACCCAGCTTCGCGTCCAGATCAACCAGTCCGGTCGAAATGCCGGACAGCTTGCCTTCCCGCTGGTAGGCGGCGTTGGCAACGTTAACCGCGCCTGTTACAGCCTTGAGAAAACTAACGAAACCGGAATCTGACTTGCCTTGTTCTGCCAGTTTGTACAGCGACTGTTCCGCTTGAACGATCTGGTCTTTAGGCTCTGACGCCACTTCGACACGCGCGGCTTTGTCTGCGATTTCACGGCCGAGGGCGATCAGTTCTCGGCGGATCGCCAGATCGTAGATCATCTGGGCGTAATCGCGTACCGCGAATGACGACACAGCTGCACCGGCCAGACGCGCAAGATAGGCCGCGCCGCCCAGTTCTTTCAGGCCTTCGTCGTCTTCCATAAACGCCTTGAGCGTTACGGGCGACGCAAGGTTGTTTTTGGCGATACGTGCCGCCGCAATTTCAAAAATGCGGGCGTGAACGGGGTCGTAGAAATGCTTTTCGCTGATGATCGACGCAACACGGTCATAGACGTCGTTGTTGGTCAGGATAGCGCCCAAGAGCTGTTGTTCAGCCTCGATGGAATGAGGCATCGTATCAGGCGATTGGATTTCGGCCCCGGTTGGATTGAAAGCCGCTATCTCGTTCATCTGCCCCTCGTTTCGTTCGTATTTTTGCCGGTCTGTGGGGCATAGAACAGCCATGCCCTGTGACGCAAACGGTATATTCCTGTGGATATCTTGGGGATATCGAACGGCCAGAAACACCACACTATATTGCGGTACGGGTGGCTACTTCGTCAAGATTTAGAAAGTGCCGCAGGTGCAGTCAGCATGTTCGTGCTGACTGCAGTGCAGCATTTTTTGGCGCGTTTTGTCAGACTGCGTGTGCTGCCTGCCATTCGCGCGGATCGCGCAGGAATTTTTCCACTTCGGCTAATGTCGATTCGTCGAAGCTGCCCATTTCGCGCGCGGCTTCCAGCACGTCCCACCACGTGCAGAGGTGGTGCAGCGTCACGCCATGATCGCCCAGCGTCTTTTCGGTTTCCGGGAAAATTCCGTAGTAGAAGATCACAGCAGTATGCGCGCAAGACGCGCCAGTGTCGCGGATCGCGTCTACAAAGCTGATCTTGGAGCCGCCGTCAGTGGTCAGGTCTTCGACCAGCAGAACCCGCTGGCCTTCTGTCATCGCACCTTCGATGCGGGCGTTTCTGCCGTAGCCTTTAGGCTTTTTACGAACGTAGGTCATGGGCAGCGCCATGCGTTCGGCCACCAGTGCGGCAAAGGGAATGCCCGCTGTTTCGCCACCTGCGATGTTGTCGAACGCTTCAAAACCCGCGTCGCGCATCACGGTGACTGTCAGGAAATCCATCAGGGTCGAGCGGATACGCGGGAACGAGATCAGCTTGCGGCAGTCGATATAGGTCGCCGAAGGCAGACCGGACGCCAGAATGAACGGATCTTCCGGACGGAAGTTCACAGCACCGATTTCCAACAACATCCGCGCGGACAGGCGGGCGATTTCCTCTTTGGTGGGAAAGCTGGTCGGGATCATCAGTGTACCTTTCTTTGGATCGCAGGGTCAGGCGTTGACGCGCCAGTGCAGCGGCATGGCGGGGTCGAAGACGGTCACTTCGGCCTCGCCAGTCTGGATTTTTTCGGGGTAGGTGACGGCATCGCCCTTGGTCAGGGTGATGGTGTCGGTGTTCGCAGGCAGTCCGTAGAACGCAGGGCCGTTCAGCGATGTGAAGGCCTCAAGCTTGTCCAGCGCACCGTCCTGTTCAAACACTTCGGCAAGGATCGACATGGTGTTGGTTGCTGTAAAGCAGCCCGCGCAGCCACAAGCGCTTTCCTTCGCATCGTCGGGATGCGGCGCGCTGTCGGTGCCAAGGAAGAAGCGACCTTCACCCGATGTTGCGGCGTCGCGCAGGGCCAAGCGATGCTCTTCGCGCTTGGCGACGGGCAGGCAGTAGTAATGCGGTTTGATGCCGCCAACCAGAATGTGGTTACGGTTGATGACCAAGTGGTGCGTGGTGATCGTCGCGCCCAGATCGTCGCCGCCGGAACGGGCATATTCCACGCCTTGGCGTGTTGTGATGTGTTCCATGACCACGCGCAGTCCTGGTGTGCTTTTCCGCAGCGGATCCAGAACAGTGTCGATAAACACAGCTTCGCGGTCAAAGATATCGACGTCATGTGTCGTCACTTCGCCATGCACACACAGGGGCAGGCCGATCTCGGCCATTTTCTCAAGCACCGCGCGGACGTTTTCGAAATTCGTGACGCCCGAGGCCGAGTTCGTCGTGGCACCCGCGGGGTAAAGCTTGACCGCCTTGATCAGGCCAGAGGCATGGGCGGCTGCCACATCCTTGGGATCCGTGTTCTCGGTCAGATAGAGTGTCATCAGCGGCTCGAACGTCATGCCATCGGGCAGGGCCGCCAGAATGCGGTCGCGATAGGCGGCTGCGTCTGTGGATGTCACAACGGGCGGCACAAGGTTCGGCATGATGATCGCACGGCTGAAATGGCGTGCGGTTTCAGGCAGAACGGCCTTGAGCATTGCGCCATCGCGCAGGTGCAGGTGCCAGTCGTCGGGGCGGCGGAGTGTCAGCATGTCGGTCATAATTGTGCGGTTAGCACGAGGTGTGACGCGGGGCCAGAGGCATTCTGTGCCCTTGTCCATGTTTACCTTGGTTCCGACATCAGGCAACATCACCGCGAAAGCGAAGGTAGGTTTGCGATGTTGTTGACCATTGTTTTGTCAGTTCTGGCCGGTGCGGCGGTCGTGCCCGTGCAACCACGGGTTACAGAATTTCTGCATCGGTATCTGGATGAGGAACGGCTGCCCGACGAAGCGGGCCGCAGGTTGATCGCGTTTTGCGTCACGATGGGGTTGGCCGCGCTGATCCTGAGCTTTCTGACGATGCCCACACCAATGATCTTGATGTTGATCTGCGGATTGATTGGCTACTTTCAGGCCCCGATCCGCGACGCGTTGGTCAGTCGGCGTAGGTAGCGGACTGTGTGTCCGTTTCGGTTTCATCGCCATCGGTAAGGCGCAGCGTGCGCAGGCGGCGGCGGAACCGGCGAACCGGATGGCGTGGCACCACGTTTTCGCACAGCATCAGGGCAAGGCCTTCGCGCCCGTCGGCGTCCAGCTTGGCGAGCAGTTTCATCAAATAGGGCACGTGATCTCGGCGCGCGCGCAGCATTTTGGCAAAGCTGAGGTCCGTCAGCGTATCGCTGGCAACGGCGACCAGCAAAGGCTCTAGCAGGTCCAGATCGATAATGTCGGATTGCAAAGCTGCGCCCATGAACGGCATCCGGAAGCGTTTGACATTGCTGCGATTGAACAGGGCCGAATGCACCGCGTCCAGATGTTCGCGCGGGTCATAAAGCACATAGGCCTGTTGCGCCGCATCCAGCATGTCGGGGGCATAGCCATAGCGGTCCGTGAAGGACATCCGGCGTTGCTCTGTGAAACGCTCGTCCCATTCACTAACGCGCGGATCAAGCGTGGCCTGAGGCTGGAGCGCCAGAACACGTGCGCCCGGTGCGGACACGGAAAACGCCGCGGCTGCGTATCCGCAGGGGCCTGCGCCGTAGAAGACGACCTTATCGAATTCGTCAAAGAAACCGTCGTCGCTGAGTTGGTCGAAAAAGCCATAGACCTCGGGCGCGCGGAACCATGTGTCGGATTTCGACACGACCGCCAGATGCGACCAGCCTTCGGATTGAACCATCTGGTAACCAAGCGGCATACCATCGTTTGAAAGGGTCTGGATGCCCGCGAAGCTTTCGAACGTCACAAGCAGCGTATCGCCGTCTTCGACAAACAAGCCGTGATGGGCTGGACCGAGTTCTTCGTAGAAACCATGGACATCGCCGATGGCACGCATACGACCGCGCCAGTCCTTGTAGGACAGCTCGGGCAAATCATCATCAATCAGGTCAGAAATGTCCTGCATTGTCTGCGTATCCTCGATCCGTGGCCCATTTCAGGCGCATATTTTCCAAACGTATTCCAGCGCATTTAGGCAAAATTGAGCCGTATCGTAGGAGATTTAGGGTTTTTGATCAGGATTTTGGAGGGCCAATTCCCGAGCGCGGTTGCCATAGCTGGAAAGAAAGCGCGCGGCATTCAGGGGAACCGGCTGTGTCGGGGGCGTCATGAGAAGGCGACCGAATAGCGCTCGGTAGGGTTCCTCCAACATCAGCTTGTCGAATGTCTCTTTGCGCCAAGCTACTGATTTATCGTGAAGTTCCGCCAATTGACTGTCCTTCGCGAACTCTGCGCGGAACTTTGCCACAAGCGGGTCCAATTGTCGGATGGTCTGATCTTCTTCGACGTTGAAATTGCGTTCCACCCAGTAATCCAACCCCAGCAAATGGTCGGAATGCACAGCGCGGCCGCGATAGGCCTTGAGCACGTAACTTTCCATGTCGCCCAAGGGATAGTGGTTAAGCTGGGCCAGACCGTAGTTGTCTTGCCCAAAGGTCGAAAAGATTCGTTTTGTCTGGAACAGCGCGTCGAGCTCGCGCCCGTGGCCATCAAACCAGCGGGCTTGGCTGATCTTGTTGTCGTTGGGGGAACGGGGGCGATGGACGCCCGGTTTTCCATAGGTGCCGTCGTTCTTGTAAAGCGTTTTGAACATCGACGCGCGCCATGGCCAGTACAGGATTTTAGGCGCGGCTTTGGCAAACCGATGTGGCACCGGCTGATCGTGATATCGCGCTTGTCCGTTGTTCCCGAACAACCGCCACGTCAGCGTGATTGCCGTGGCGTCAGGCAGCGCGTTGATCAGATCGGGCAGGGTGCGGTTGCCGACATGGACGTTGATGAACTCATCCACATCCAGCGGAAGAATCCAGTCGGCCTCTTTGACCAATTTCTGCTTGGCGGCGTCCTTTAGGGCAGTGAATTGAATGCCGCCCTGATCATAGGGCCCAGGGTTGCGCAGGTGTGTGACCGGCGCGACCTCTGATAGCCGATCAAGCATCAGGTCGGTGCCATCGTCGCAGTCGTTTGAATAGGCCAACACATGCGTCACGCCGGACGCCAGTGTGTGCGCCAGCCAGTCCAGCAGGAAGGCTCCTTCGTTTCGAACGCAAAGAATCGCGAGTATTTTCATTTGGTTATCACCGCTTCTTGAATGTAACGACTTTGCCGTGTGATGTGCGGGCAAAGTAGGTCAAGCCTGCGTTTTGGAAGGCATCAAAGACGGCCTGAACACCGTTCTGACCGGTCCATTGTGGATGAAGCTCTACAACAGCGGCTCGCAGACATGACAGGTCCGCAGATGGTAAAATCGTGCTTTCAGCGCCTTCGATGTCGCACACAAGGAAGGTCGGTTGCAGCGTTTCAATAACGTCAGAGAACGGTTTTTGAGGCACCATCACGGTGTCAATGATCGTGTCCGGATCATTGTCGCGATCCATTGAAGAGCCCAAAAAATCCTCACGCAGGTAAAAGGCAACGTCGTCTGTGGCGTCGACAGACAAAAGCGTGTTGTGGACATTGATGTTGTCCAGACCATTCAGCGCGTGAACCTGACGGATATATGGAACCAGCTGGGGATTGCCCTCATAAACATGAAACTCTGACGGGGGGCGGGATGTGCCGATCAGGGATGAGATAAAGCCAATGCCGCCACCTAATTCGAGCACGCGATCCCCTCGACGCAGAACCTGACGTACAGCATTTGCTTCGTGTTCTTCATAGCCACCACGTTCGAGCCGCTTGGCGATCCGGACCGAAATAAAACGCGGGTCGTTCGGAAACAGAAATCCAGCGGCTTTAATCACATCAGTATGGCTTGCGGCCTCGGGCATCTTAACTTTCCAAATCCAATGCCAGAGCATACGCGACGCGTTCGGTTTCTGTCAGTTTCAGCGACAAAGCCTGCTGATACAGTTCTTCAAATTCGGGCATTCCGTGCAGTTCATCAGCCTTGGCACGATGCCACGCGACACCTGTTTCATGCCATTTGCGTAGCGTCTCATCTTGCATCAAACGATCGTATTCGGCCCGCAGACGGGGCACGTTGCGTTTGATGGTGATGTCTTTGAAGTCCGTCCAATCCATGCGGATCCAGTAGTTCAAACCGATGGACCGATCGACATGCAGGGCGCGACCACGCTGGCGTTTCACAAGGAAGCTTTCAGCAGAGCGCAGCGCATAGTGGTTAAGTTGAAGCAGATCATACCCGATGGATTTCTTGGACGACCGCCAGCCGTTGTTGATCGCTTCGCCAGTCATGTCCAGACCGGATCCATTGACCCATTTTACTTTTGTATCAAAGCCTTCGTTCAGTTTGTTCGGGCGATGGCAGCTGATTTTCTGGTAGGCGCCGATGTTCTTGTACATCGTTTTATAGCCCCAGACGGTGTGCGGCTTGGGGCAGAATTTCGGGGCGCAGGTATCAAACTGTTCGATGACAAATTCATCGGCCAGTTTTGTCACGCCGTTGTGCCCGAACAGCCGCCATGTCATCGCAACATTGGTGGCATCTGGAACGCGTTCAAAGAAATCCTGAAGGGTGCCGTTGCCGCAGCGGACGTTGATGAACTCATCCACGTCGATATGCGCGATCCACTCGGCGTTCATGATCACCGGTTCTTTCAACGACCGGTTCAGCGCGTATTGCTGGGGTGAATTGCCTTTCCAGTCGTCGTTCAAACGGTGCTGGAGCACGCCCATTTCCTGCAGGCGATCAAGGATTTCTGTCGTCCCGTCCTCGCATCCGTTGGTGTAGATCAGGAAGTTATCAACGCCCATGGCGCGGTGGTAGGCGACCCATTCAATGATATAGGGCGCTTCGTTCTTCATGCAGCCGACGATCACATTGCCGGTATTGCCCTCGGGCAATTGGCGGGGCGTAATAGGCTCGAATGCGGCGGCAAGCTCTTCTTCGTTGACGCGACCGATGTTGTTGTGCGGCGCATAGATCGAACCCTGAAGCTGGGCAAATTTTTCCTTGGCCAGTTGGGGCATAACCGCGTCGGCCTCTGGTGTCAGGCCATCGACAGGGGGCAGGGTTGTGCTGGCCGCTTCTTGTTCATGGGCTGGCATGGATTGCAGAGCTTGCAGGGCCTGCGCTTTGCTTTCCATTTCCTGCTTTGCGGCCTGATTGATACGCCAACGGGCGGCCATCAGGTACTGGGTCGGGCGGAAACCAAACATCGGATCTGCCTCTTCCCAACGATCCTGTTCCGGATCGGGATGCAGATGTTCGAGGTGGAGATCAGGATGGTTTTCAGCCAATTCCTGCAGGTCTTCGGCAAAAAAGGCCGAGATTTCATTCAAACAGCCTGCGTCGATAGGATCACCGGACACTTTGATTTCGCCAACCAGTTTGCGCCACAGCGGGCGACCGAGGATCATATCCGTGCGATCCAAAAGGCGTATGACGGCATCATTAAAACGGCGCGCTCGGGACAGCCACGCAGCAGAGGGTTGCTGCGGCACGTCCGCAGGTTCCGCGCGGCCAAAGTTGTGCGGAATTTCAAAGACAGCTTTCAGATCGTCGGCGAAGGCATCGGTCCACATCCGGTCGCGGTCGAAGGACACAAGCTGCGTCGCGCCTTTGCCGAACGTGCTGTCCCATTCCTGAACCAGCCGTGCCAGATCAAGCCAAGGCGAGGGGCCTTGCACCTCGGGGAAAACACCGGCCTCGGGTCGTAGGCCGGGCCAGCGTGACAGGGCACCGTCCCACCAATTGTCTTTCTTGATCAGGCCCAGTTCAACCTCAAGTCCGCTGCTGCGGCCGTCCAGTACTTGTGCGGCATAACGGCGGGCAAGCATGCGGGCAGGGTCGTCGACAGTGGCAATGACACGGATGTCATCCGACAAGGGGCGCAGGATGTCTTGTAAACGCGCACGTTCTGTGGCGCGCATCAAAGTTGTACCAAGCTGATGACAGGACAGGATCAACACGTCAGGGCGCGTGGCGCCGACCTCGGCAGCAAGGCTTTGCGTGACATCTTCACGAAGACGGGCCTGTTTTTCAGGCAGGATGAAGCCACGGTTGAAGCGCAGCGCATCAACGGCGTCCGGATCGCTGCTGGCCATGAACAAACGTGTATGGTTCCGCGCTCCAGGTGAACGGGCGTAAAGCACGCCCTTGCTGATCAACTGATCCCGTTTCGCGTCTAGAACACGCTGTAGCCTGTCTGCGCTATCCGCGTCCGGCCCGATATGAAGATAAACCCGCACTACTCGTCTTTGCCTTTTACCGCGCCCTCAGACGCACTGTTTTTGTTTTCGTTACTGCGCCCCCACCAGGGCAACTCGATCCCCAGGAAATCACCGATAATTTTGGGCGCTTTAGGATCGTCAATGCTGTATTCTAGAAAGTTATTTTGGCTACCAAACGATTTGCGCACAAAATTGTAATGACCATTTACCCAACGAACCAATTGATCGCGGTTCGTCCCAAATCCCTTTGGAAGGCCTGGAACCGAATTATTTGGCAATCGCCCAGTTCCTAGGTTTGACCAACGCATCATTGAGTCTACTATTTTTTCCGCAGGACGCATTGATAAGATAAACTTTGCGCCTGAGTGCCGCTTGTCGATTTCAGAAAGAAGACCAAAGTCGAACTGTGGCCACATGTTTAGGCCCTTCGAAATCGTACTGATTTCAGTAAACGCATCGAATTCATCCAAAATCGCTAATGGGTCGCCTTTTTCGAAATATCCCCTGTAAAGGCATGTCGCGACAAATTCGCCTCTCAATGCATCCTTGTCAGATTGGCCTTTGCGAATCTTCCAATCCGCAACACGCAGGCCGGCTTGTGTCAGGGCTTGACCCAAAGTTGTAGTCCCAGACTTAGGTAGCCCTAGGTTAACCACACGCAACCGGCTCATGGTGCGATCCCCAGTTCTTGCATCAGTTCCAACTCGCCCGGTGGATAGGGCGGCAAAGACGCAAGTTGATTGTACATTTCGCGGTAGCTGTCTTGTGCCATAAGCTCGTCGCGCTTGGCTTTGTGCAGGCGCACGCATTCGTCGTGGAGTGCGCCGATCTCCGGGTCGGATTTCAGCTCTGCCAGGGCGTCGTTCAGGGCAGGCAGGTAGCGATGGATCGATGTATCCTCCCACGCGCTGTCATTCCGTTCGCGCCAGTAGGTATCATCGAACGCACGGTGTTCGCGGTTCACATCACCACGGTCGTTTTTAACCAGATAGCTGTCTAGTGACCGCAGTGCATAGTGGTTCAACGTCGCAAAGTTGCGCGCGCCCGCGGCGGGAAATTTCCGAATCCGGCGCGGGTTGGCGGCAACCAGAAATTTGTGCTGAACCTTGCGGCCCGATCCGTCGGTCCATGTGGGCCGCTTTTCTTCTGCCAGACCTTTGCGGAAAAAGGCGCGGTGCGCGCCGTAGTATTGTAGTGGGAAGTCACGGCGGGTCAGTGATTTGACCTCGATCGCGGACTCAGCGCACCACAGGTCGGGATTATGGCTGTAAGTGAATTGTTCGATGACGGGGCGATCTTCGTAGTCGCGCACATCGCCGCTGGCAAAAAACTGAAACGTCACGGAAATCGCCTTGGGATTACCGCAAGCCTCGATCAGCGCAGGAATGGTGTGATCGCCCACATGAATATTCAGGAACTCATCAACATCCGCGATCCATACCCAATCGGAATTTTTAACCACATCGGTGTGGGCGCAGTCCTTTAGCGCCTCCATCTGGTAATTGCGGCCTTCAGCGGGGTTGGGCAGGTGAACCACGCCACCACGGGCCGCCATTGCGTCCAGCAGCTTATCGGTGCCGTCCGTGCAGTCGTTTGAATAAAAAAGAAAATCGGTCACACCGATCAGGCGGTTGAAGGCAATCCATTCCAAAAGGAATGGACCTTCGTTTTTCACGCAGGTTACCGCGGTCACACGCATGACCACCCCCAAACTACCAACTTCACCATTAATCCTGTTCCGCCCTTTTGCGCCAAATCAAAGTCTGGCGCTTGTTCTTTTGTATAAACATCTCATCTTGGGCCTTACGCGTCAATTGTACGGCGGGCAAAGGGGCGACAGAGTGGCATATGCGACCTATGCGCTATTGACCCGCGCGTGCTGAGGGGTGAGGCCTAGGGGAAAGCTACGGAGGAAATATGACCATTCCATCAAGCATCGATGAAGTTCAGGCGCGTTTGTCGGAAACCGGATACGTCTGTGGGCGGGCCTTGGCGACGGTCGTTTTTCTGTCGTTGAAACTGGGCCGACCGCTGTTTCTAGAGGGCGAGGCTGGCGTCGGTAAAACCGAGATCGCCAAGGCACTGGCCGCGATGCTGGGGCGCAAGCTGATCCGTTTGCAGTGCTATGAAGGTTTGGATGCGTCTTCGGCCGTTTATGAATGGAACTTTGCGGCACAGATGGTGGCCATCCGCACGGCAGAGGCATCTGGCGGTGCCGACCGTCAGGCTTTGCAGACCGAATTGTTTTCGGACGAATTTCTGGTGGAGCGCCCGTTGCTTGAAGCGATGCGCCCCGATGAAAACGGCGCACCTATTCTTCTGATCGACGAACTGGACCGCACGGACGAACCGTTCGAGGCGTTCTTGCTAGAGGCGCTGTCTGATTTTCAGGTGACGATCCCCGAACTCGGCACCGTAAAAGCGCCCGAGCCACCGATTGTGATCCTGACCTCCAACCGGACGCGCGAAGTGCATGACGCGTTGAAACGTCGTTGTCTGTATCACTGGGTCGATTACCCCGATTTCCCGCGCGAAGTCGAAATCCTGCACGCCCGTGCGCCAGAGGTTGCAGAAAACCTAAGCCGCGAGGTTGTGGCCTTTGTTCAGCGCCTGCGGACCGAAGATCTGTTCAAGAAACCGGGTGTAGCGGAAACCATCGACTGGGCAAAATGCCTGCTGGCGTTGGATGTGATCGATCTGTCGCCCGAGGTGATTTCGGACACGTTGGGTGCGATCCTGAAATATCAGGACGACATCGCGAAAATCCAAGGGTCCGAGGCGAAACGCATTCTGGACGAAACCCGCGAACAACTGGCAATGGCAGATTAAGCGGGGCTGATCGGGCATGCCTGAATACATCCCCCTAGAGTTGCCGGAAAACCCGCGGCTGGCGCAAAACATCATCCATTTTGCGCGGGCCTTACGCCGTGCGGGTCTGCCCGTGGGGCCGGGGCGGGTGATTGATGCGATCCGCGCGGTCGAGGCCGCAGGCTTTACCGAAAAGCGCGATTTTTACTGGACGCTGCATGCCTGTTTCGTGACGCGCCCTGAACATCGCGCGACCTTTTCGCAGCTGTTCCGTCTGTACTGGCGCGATCCGCGATACCTTGAACATATGATGTCATTGATGCTGCCATCGGTGCGCGGCGTTCAGGAAGAACGCGCGGCTGACGCGGCTGAAAAGCGTGCGGCGCAGGCGCTTCTGGATGATAACCTGCCGGATATGCCTGAACCGGAAGGCGGCGAGCGCGAGGAAGAGATTTCGATCGAGGTGGATGCCTCGCAGACGATCTCGACGGACGAAAAGCTGCGCAGTCTGGATTTTGAACAGATGTCGCTTGAGGAAGTGGCAGAAGCCAAACGCATCATTGCCAACTTGGAATTGCCGGTAAAGCCAATCAAATCACGCCGAGGCAAGGCATCCACCCATGGGCGGCAGGCCGATTGGCGGCGCACAATCCGTGGTGCGATGCGCCAAGGGGGCGAGCTACAGAAACTGGCCTTGAAAGAGCCGCGCCCACGTTGGCCGAACCTAGTGGTCCTTTGCGATATCTCGGGTTCCATGAGCCAGTATAGCAGGATGGTTTTGCATTTCCTGCATGCTGTTGCGAACCAGAAAGGTGCGGGGTGGGCCAAGGTCCATGCCTTTACCTTTGGCACGCGTCTGACAAACATCACGCGCCATTTGGCGACCCGCGACGTTGATGCGGCGCTGAAAGCGGCGGGCGCAGAGGCGCAGGACTGGGAAGGCGGCACGCGCATTGGCGAATGCCTACACAGCTTCAACCGCGACTGGTCGCGCCGCGTTATGGGACAGGGCGCTGTCGTTCTTCTGATCACTGACGGTCTGGATCGTGACCCAGAGGGGGATCTGGAAAAGGAGATGCAGCGTCTGCATCTTTCTTCGCGCCGTTTGATCTGGCTAAACCCGCTGCTGCGTTGGGATGGATTCGCGCCCAAGGCCGCTGGTATCAGAAAGATGCTGCCCCATGTCGACAGCTTCCGCGCCAGCCATTCGATTCAGTCTTTGGCCGATCTGGCCGAGGCGATTTCACGGCCCGATGATCTGGGCGAAAAAGCCCGCCTGATGACCATGATCAACGAATAGAAAAAGCCCCGCCAATTTGACGGGGCTTTTTGTTTTGGGTTGGTCGGCAGTTACGCGAAATGCTTGGCAAAGCTACCGCGATACAGGTCGCGCAGTTCGTCGAGCGATGCGCTTTCCTTGCCAAAGCTGATGTCTGTTCCTGCGAACTTGCCGACGTGGGTCAGGGTCACGCCAGCTTGCGCTGCGCGTGCCATGAGTTCCTCGGCCGCGTCGAAGTTACAGGCGATCAGGTAGCGGCCTTGATCTTCGCCGAAGAGCGTGGGTGTGTCGTCTGCATCGATGCTGACGCCAACGCCTGCGGCTTCTGCCATCTCGAACGCTGCCATTGCCAGACCGCCATCGGACAGGTCCGTGCAAGAGCGGATCAGATCGCGGTTCGCGCGGATGAATTCGCCGTTGGCGCGTTCCGCTGCCAGATCGACAGCAGGTGCGTCACCGTCTTCGCGACCGAACGCTTCGCACAGGATCGCGGACTGGCCGAGGTGACCAGCCGTTTCACCCAGAACCAAGGCAACATGACCGTCGCGGGCATAGCCAAGGATCGGCTCTTCATCAGCGGCGATCAGGCCAACGGCGCCGATGGTCGGCGTGGGTAGAATGCCCTGACCGTCGGTTTCGTTGTAAAGCGACACGTTACCGGACACGATGGGCATATCCAGCGCCAGACACGCCTGACCGATCCCGTCCAGTGCGCCAACGAATTGGCCCATGATTTCGGGCTTTTCGGGGTTGCCGAAGTTCAGGTTGTCTGTTGTTGCCAAAGGCTTAGCGCCCACAGCGCAGAGGTTGCGGAACGCTTCTGCGACGGCCTGTTTGCCACCTTCAACGGGGTTCGCGCGCACATAGCGGGGCGTCACGTCAGAGGTGAAGGCCAGCTTTTTGTCGGTGCCGTGAACGCGGATCACGCCAGAGCCGAAGCCAGGCTGGCGCATTGTGTCGGCCATGACTTGGCTGTCGTACTGTTCGTACACCCATTCGCGCGAGCTGTAGTTCGGCGAAGAGATCAGGGTTTTCAGACCCTCAATCGCGTTGATGCTGGGCGCATCTTCCAGAGGTGCTGCTGCGGGTGTCGGAACCCACGGGCGGTCATATTCGGGGGCCGTGCCGGACAGGGCCTTAAGCGGCAGGTCGGCTTTCACTTCGCCGTTGTGGACGATAAGGAAGCGGTCTTCGGCGATGGTTTCGCCAACGATGGCAAAGTCGAGGTCCCATTTGTCGAAAACAGCCTTTGCCTCGGCTTCTTTCGACGGATCCAGAACCATCAACATGCGTTCCTGGCTTTCCGACAGCATCATTTCGTAGGCTGTCATGCCGTTCTCGCGGCACGGCACTTTCTCAAGGTCCAGACGTACGCCCAGATTGCCTTTGTCACCCATTTCCACGGCGGAACATGTCAGACCAGCGGCGCCCATATCCTGAATGGAAATCACAGCCCCGGTTTGCATCAGCTCAAGGCAAGCTTCCATAAGGCGTTTTTCGGTGAAGGGGTCACCAACCTGAACGGTGGGGCGCTTTTCTTCGATGGTGTCGTCGAATTCGGCCGATGCCATAGTCGCGCCGCCAACGCCGTCACGACCTGTTTTCGCACCGAGGTACACAACGGGGCGACCGACGCCCGAAGCGGCGGAGTAGAAAATCTTGTCAGCATCCGCGAGACCGGCTGCGAAAGCGTTGACCAGACAGTTGCCGTTGTACGCATTGTGGAAGCGAACTTCACCACCCACTGTCGGAACGCCAAAGCAGTTGCCGTAGCCGCCAACGCCTTCGACGACGCCGTGAACCAGCTGGCGTGTTTTCTTGTGGTCTTTTTCACCAAAGCTGAGCGCGTTCATCGCCGCGATCGGACGGGCGCCCATTGTGAAGACGTCACGCAGAATGCCGCCAACGCCTGTGGCCGCGCCCTGATAGGGTTCGATGTATGAAGGGTGGTTGTGGCTTTCCATTTTGAAAACCACGGCCTGACCGTCACCGATATCAACAACGCCTGCGTTTTCGCCGGGGCCACAGATAACCTGCGGGCCAGTCGTCGGTAGCTTGCGAAGGTGGATCTTGGACGATTTGTAGGAACAGTGTTCGTTCCACATCGCCGAGAAAATACCAAGTTCGGTGAAGGTGGGTTCGCGTCCGATAATTTCGAGGATGCGGTCGTATTCGTCGGGTTTGATCCCGTGTGCATCAATCAGTTCGGGCGTGATGGCCGGTTCCTGCATGTCGTCATCCCCTTTGGCAGATGCGCGCTCTTTAAAACCTTGTGGGCGCGGGGGGAAGGGGGCTGATGCGCCTTTATGCAAAAAGGGGCCGCCCGGAAGCGGCCCAGAGGAAGAGGTCTGGCAAGTCAGGGATCAGTCCTGCCAGAACATCCGGCGGGCTTCCCGGTGGGCAGCACGCGGATCAACGCCAATGTCATCCAGCAAATGGCCGTCCAATTGGGCAAGCGCGCGTCGGGTTCGCGCGTTCTGGGACCATTTTGTGATCACCACGGCCGCTGTCAGCGCGAAAGAGGCCATAGGGGCGAGACGAGGCTCTGCTCCGAGGAACGCGATGTGGGCTGCATGTGGTGTCGCGGACATTGGTCTACTCCTTATATTAAGATGTCCTGGGTGTATCGAAATTGTATTGACACAATGTAACTGTATTGTTACGGATATATTGATACAATCGTGCTTCACTCTCGTCTACGGAAACATTGTAATGGATACAATTTTAGAGCGGTTCGAAAAATGTGCCGAGGCGGGACCCAAGTACAAAGGGGTTGCGCGTGCGATCATCGACGCCGTTCGAGCAGGCGAGGTTCAGGTCGGCGAAAAGCTTCCTCCGGTGCGGGAACTTGCATGGAAGTTGAATATTACGCCGGGCACTGTTGCACGGGCCTATACCATCCTGACCGATGATGGCGTGGCTATCGCCGAAGTGGGGCGTGGAACCTATATTGCTGATATCAATGCAAAACGTTCCGTCTCTAAGGGGCGGGACGCTAAGCGCGATCTGAATTGGGAACGTCATAATGCGCCCGTGGATTCCGAAGTCGTCAGTTTGTTTTCGCCCAAACTTCCCGATTGTGGTCAGGTCGCATTAATCCGTGATTCCTTCGCCCGACTGGCCGACCGGCCCGCAGAAGATTTGATGAACTATCCATCTCGTGCCGCGTATAAACCGGCGCGCGAAGCAGTGGTACATTGGTTGAAAAATGTACCCCTTGGCCCGATTAATTCCGAAGATATGGTACTGTGTCATGGTGGGCAAAACGGCATTTCATTGGCCTTGCAGTCCATTTTGACGGGCCCGAAGCCGGTCGTTTTGCTGGAAGAACTGACCTATCCGGGCTTCCGTCGCGCGGCAGAATTGTTGCGGGCCGAGGTTGTCAGCGTTCCGATGGACGAAAAGGGGATCATTCCCGAAGCCCTAGAGCGTCTTGCCCGTCAGCATAAGGCGCAGGTTCTGTGTACGACGCCGGAAATGCACAATCCCACGGGGCTCTCGACCCCCATGGAGCGGCGCATGGAGATTGCAGCTGTGGCCGAGCGGCTTGGCCTGCAGATTATCGACGACGATTGCTACCGAATGGCGATATCGCATGAACCTTGTTACCGCGCGCTGGTGCCCGATCTGGCTTGGTATGTGTCATCTATTTCAAAAATCATCACGCCTGCTTTGCGCATCGGGTTTGTCGTCGCGCCGCGTGGCAAGGTTGCCGACCTACGCAGAGTGGCGGAACACGGGTTCTTTGGTTTGGCCAGGCCGTTGGCAGACGTCGCCGAAATGGTTCTGTGTGATCCGGGAATGCCAAAACTGAGCCAGAAGATTCGCGACGAATTCGCCAAGTACGTTCAGGCAGGGGTTAATGTGTTGGGTGGCTATGATCTGGTATGGCGCAATGACATGCCTTTTATGTGGCTGACGCTTCCAGCAGGGTGGCGGGCTGCAGCCTTTTGTCAGGCCGCAGAGGCGGAAGGGGTGCAAATCAGGTCGGCGGATGAATTTGCTTTGCGTGACGCGCGTGTGCCCCATGCGGTGCGAATTTCAATCAATGCGCAGGTCACGTTGTCCAGTTTTGAAAAGGCGATGGGGCGTTTGCGAGTGCTTTTGGACAATCCACCGGAAAGAATCGCAGTCTGACATTGGGGTATTATTATACCATAATTTTAACCTATTGTTTTTGCTTTGTTATTTTGAACTTGTGCCGCTTGACTGCATTTTCGGGCCGAGTATAACCCCGCAATCGGATTTTTGGGCCGGTGGATTCCCGCTTGCCCCACTTTGAAAACAGGACCGACCATGAAAACCTATTCTGCAACACCGGCAGAAATCGAAAAGAAATGGTTCGTGATCGACGCGGAAGGCGTCGTTCTCGGCCGTCTTGCTTCGATCGTTGCTATGCGTCTGCGTGGCAAGCACAAGCCGTCTTTCACACCGCACATGGACACTGGTGATAACATCATCATCGTCAACGCGGACAAGGTACAGCTGACCGGCAAGAAGCGTGAAGAAAACTTCTACTGGCACACAGGCCACCCCGGCGGCATCAAATCCCGCACAAAACAGCAGATCCTGGAAGGCGCACACCCCGAGCGTGTCGTATTCCAAGCTGTTAAGCGTATGCTTCCCGGCAACCGTCTGTCCCGCAAGCAGCTGACAAACCTGCGCATCTATGCGGGCGCCGAGCACCCCCACGAGGCCCAGAGCCCCGAAGTGCTCGACGTGAAGTCGATGAACTCCAAAAACACCCGGGTGTGAATAAATGGCTGATCAAATCAATTCGCTCGAAGAGCTGAACCAGGTTGCCGGCGGCGCTGCTCCGGTTGCTGAAGAAACCGCCATCGTTCGCGAACCCGTTCGTGATGAACTGGGCCGTTCCTATGCCACAGGCAAGCGTAAAGACGCTGTTGCCCGTGTCTGGATCAAGCCCGGCTCTGGCAAGGTTGTTGTAAACGGCAAAGAAATGAAGGCGTACTTTGCACGCCCCGTTCTGCAGATGATCCTGCGCCAGCCGTTCACAGTTGCAGGCGTTGAAGACCAGTTCGACGTTATGGCAACCGTAAAAGGCGGCGGCCTGTCCGGTCAGGCCGGTGCGGTCAAGCACGGCATCTCCAAAGCGCTGCAGATCTATGATCCCGCACTGCGCTCGGCTCTGAAAGCCGCAGGCTTCCTGACACGCGATAGCCGTGTTGTTGAACGTAAGAAGTTCGGTAAGCGCAAAGCGCGTCGTTCCTTCCAGTTCTCAAAGCGTTAATTCTAACGCTTTCAAAATTCCCGAAAGGCCGCCTGTCTGGGCGGCCTTTTTCTTTTGCGGGTGGGGCGCTAAGCAGGGTTCTGTAACTCGGAGTTCTGAATGCTGAATCTACGTCTGGAAGATGTCTCTGATCTTGTGACCATCGTTTCGGGTAAGATCCGGACGAATGCGGTGTCGATGTTCGCCATCGTCAAGGACGAGATGGACCTGCTTCCGGCGTTTCTGGACCACTACAGGGAATTGGGATTTAGCCAGTTCCTTATTTTTGATGACCAAAGCAGTGATGGCGGGCGTGCTTTTCTGGAAGCTCAGAATGATGTGGTGCTGTTTACCAGCCATCTGACCTTTGGCGTTCCCGTAACCGTGACATTTCCTGACGGCAGCAGGCGCGAAGATCGCGCTGGTATCTATTTTAAGGCAGCAATTCCACACGTGTATTGTCCAGACCAGATCGTCGGATACTTTGACGCGGATGAGTTCTTGTTCCTGCCGCCCGACGTATCGATCCAGCAAGTAATCGATCGAATGGACAAAGAAGCGGCGGATTGCGCAGTGGCCTCAGTGGTCGAATTCTTTCCCGAAGCAATTTCCGGTCTGGCAGGCCCGATGCCGAAAGACTTCCAAGGCTTGTTGGGAAGCTATCCATGCTTTGAGCCCGAACCGTTGGTGAACCTTCGCAAGGGGATGGATCCGGAATTGATCAACCTGTCCAAAACCAATCGCTTGTTCGAACAGTACGGCGTTCAGCCAAGTGTTGAGGGCGGCTTTTTCAAACGACTGCTCACGTCACGGCGTGAGAAGAAAGCACAGCTTTTCCAGAAATCTCCAAGGCACAAGATCCCTTTGGTTCGCCGGTCAAACACAAGCTGGCAGATTGGATCGCATTACTGCAATCAACCGCCTAGCGACAGCATCTTGCTGACGATCGGACACTTCGTTTTCACGGCTCGCTTTGCAGAGAAGATTGCGCGCGCACAGGAGTGGAAGGCGCATACATCGGGTGCGTCAAAATACAGATATTACAGTGAGTTGCTTTCAAAAATGGAGGCTGTGGACGGCCGCTTTGTCGGGCCGGAAACGCAAAAATTTGAAAGCGAAGAACAGTTCTTGGACTGTGGTCTTATGCGGTGGTAGGAACGGCCTTGGCTTGCGGCCAAAGGGTTTCAATCTGCGGAAATTGTTGTGTGACCGTTTGATAGACCTGCGCATAATGCATTGCGATTTCTTTCGCGGCATTTTCAGACGCGTCAGATCCGCCTTGCCGCGCATTCACCTTGGTGCCGCCTGCGTTCGTTGCCAATGGTACGCCTGAGAATTCAGAAAGGCTTTGGATTCCTTCCGGCGTGAACAGCTCTTCGAAAAGGCAGATGTGGGTTTGACCTTCGGAAAAGGCCTCTTTGATATTGGCGAGCGTGAGATCGTATCGGCTGCGGGTCATGCCTTCTTCGGATTTCGCGAACTCGACCAGCGCAGCATCGAAGTCTTTCGGTTCCGGAATACGGCCTTTCTGGATGTCCATGCGGAAGTGCGATTTCAGGCGGGCCACCGGATCGCGCATGGAAAAAATCACCTTGGTCTCGATTCCTCGAGAGGCAAAGCCGTAACTGATCATGGCCAGCATATCGGCGGGCAGGGCGGCGTAACTGGGGGTAATATCGCCAGTGCGCTCTATGCCCTGTTGTTCAAGCAAGGCGGCAAAGTAGTCAAGATAGGCGTTGGGATCGGATTGTAGCCGCCAGCGAAGATGCGCCACCGGTTCCGGCGCGCCGACGGAGAGTTTCAGACGTGTGCGCAGCTTTTCGAACTTGGAGGGCTCGGCCACCTTGTAGCGGGCGAAAACGCCGCCCAGCTGATGTTCCCAAACCTGATATTCGCCCAGTCGCCCGAAATCGCTGCCCTCGGCCTTGGCCAGTTGGGCTTGAATCCAGCTTGAACCACATTTCTGGCCGCCGAGGCCCAGAAAGAACGTCTTGCCCATGTTGCCTGCCTATTTGTCCTGCGGGATCAGCCCTAGCCCACGCAGATAGACGCCAATGCCGGTTTCAAGCAAGTCCTCAGGCGGGAAGGGAGATTGGCGACCCGGTGAATTCCGCGCGAAAAGTTCGACCACCCCGTGGCTGAGCGCCCAGATGTGGGCGGAAAACATGGCTGCGGGCGGACGTTTTTCAGCTGGAATGTGCTGCGAGAGATTGCCTGCCGCCTTTTCCAGAACACCCCATGCGCGACCGGCGACATCTGCCAGTTCCGGCGAGTGATTGATGGAAATGCCGCTTTCGAACATCGAAATGTAATGGCCGGGGTGTTCCCTTGCGAACCATAGGTATGCGCGACCGGTGGATTCGAAGGCGGCCAATGCGGATGGCTTGCCGTCGTTAAATGCTTTTTCCATCACCTCGACAAAGATTTCATACCCCTGACGGGCGGCTTCGGCGATCAGGTCTTCGCGTCCGGCAAAGTGGCGATAGACGGCAGCAGGGGTGACGCCCGCGCTTTTGGCAGCCTCGGACAGGGTAAAGCCGGTTGGGCCCTTTTCCGTGATCAGGATTAGGGCCGCGTCGATTAGGGCCTGACGCAGATTGCCGTGATGATAACCGCGTTTAGGCATCCCAGATGTCCACACCCCCAATGATTGTCGGGTCGACTTCGCCAAGCGCTTTTTCGTCTTTGTTGCTGTAATCAAGGGATTTCAGAACGTGACGGATGGCTTCAAGCCGCGCGCGGCGTTTGTCGTCGGATCGGATCACGGTCCAAGGCGCATCGTCATGGTCGGATCGGGCCAATGTTTCCTTGATCGCGTCCGAGTATTCGTCCCACTTTTTCAGGCCCTCAACGTCAATCCACGACAATTTCCAATGTTTCAGGGCGTCGGTTTCACGATCGATAAAGCGGCGCAGCTGTTCCGCGCGCCCGACGTTCAGCCAGAATTTGAACAGGTGGATGTTGTCGTCCACCAGCATCTTTTCGAAATGCCCAACCTGAGCAAAGAAATGTTCGCGTTGATCGTCGGTGCAGAATCCGAACACCTTTTCAACCACACCACGGTTATACCAAGAGCGGTCGAAAAACACGATCTCACCGGCAGTGGGCAGGTGTTGGATATAACGCTGGAAATACCATTGGCCTTGTTCGGTTTCCGAGGGCTTGGAGAGTGCGACAACGCGTGCCCCTCGAGGATTAAGGTATTCGCGGAAGCGTTTGATTGTTCCCCCTTTTCCGGCAGCATCGCGGCCCTCAAAGACAATTGCCACACGTTCACCGGTTTCCTTGGCCCAGGCCTGCATTTTGACCAGTTCGATCTGAAGTTTCTTCAGGTCCTTTTCATAGGCCTTTTTCTTCAGAACTTCGGAATGAGGGTAGTCGGCGTCCAGCACATCATCCTTGTCCGCACGCTGGATCGCTTCGCGGATCGGTTTAGGGGCGTCTTCTTCGTAAAAGCGGCTGATGGCGCCATCAAAAGGCAGGTCGGTCACAGCGTCGTCCTTATATCGTTCCCAGTTAATATGGGATGTTAAAAGGCTTAACGCAATTCGGCACGTGCCGCGGCGCGGTCAATTGCCGCCTCGACGTAATCCGGTGCGGCGTGGTGGGGCATGTGGCCCAGATTGTCGACCAGGACCAGATTGCTGTTGGGCAAAAGATTATGCAGCGGCTCAGCGTGGACATGGGGCGGGACAGTGTCATCGGCGCGTCCATGCAGGATTTCCACAGGGATCGTGATGGTTTCATAGCGCGGGGCCATGTCCAGCAGCTGCGCATGCAGGGTATTCACCTGTCGCGCGTTGGCGCGGATTGCTGTCCGTGTCAGCGAAAGGCCGGGGCCGATGTAATCGACATAACCTTCGGGCACGGGGTTTGGTGCAAAGATATCTTCGATGGTGCGTTCGATCAGGGACTGTTTGACGTAAGCTGACGCCAAGGGCGCGGCGAGCGCGCCGCCTATGGATGATCCAAGGAAACGGTATTGAAAGCCCAAGCCGCCTTCCCACGGGATTGTCGCACCAGAGACCACTACCAGAGCCGCAGGATCATAGTTCAGACCCCACGCCATGGCGACAGCGCCACCAAAGGAATGCCCAAGAACGATCTCGTCCTCGACCCCCAGTTTTTGGGCCGCAGCGTGAAGCAGGGCGGCCTGTTGCGCGGGCGTTTCCGCTGTATTCGCAAAGGCCCCATCCTGATCGGTGGCGCGGTCTGAATAGCCCAGACCGGGGCGGTCAAAGATGATCACGCGGTAGCGGTCTTTGACGCGATCGACGAACTGAAAGGTAAAGTCGCGGATGTTGCCGGAGGCCCCATGGATCAGAACAAGATCAGGTCCTGAACCGGCAACAAAGGCGTGTACCTGTTTGCCTTCAACTTCGACAAACTGGCCCACAGGTGGCCACGTCTGAAGAGATTGGGCTTCGCGTCTGTCCGCGCGGTTCCCCACAAATGAACAGCCCGCGAGTCCGAAGGCCATTACGCCCATCAATGCTTTTGCAATCATACTAACGCCTTATTTGCGCAGATCGGTCGAATCTGTCCCAATCCGGCTAATGTCATACGGGGTAGTCAGATAGATCTCGGACACCCAGTTTCCATACAAAAGATGGGCATGACTGCGCCAACGGTTCTGCGGTGCCTGCGTCGGGTCATCGTCAGGATAGTAGTTGGCCGGAATGTTGATCGGCTTCCCTTCGGCGACATCGCGATCATACTCTTCCTTCAATGTGCCACTGTCGTATTCGAAGTGGTTGAAGATATAGAGCGCGCGGTGATCCGGATCCTCGACCAAGGCGGGGCCGGTTTCCTTGCTGTCGATCAGGATTTTCAGGCCAGCGTCTTCGATCTCGTCCCGGCGCAATTCGGTCCAGCGCGATACGGGAATAACCATATCGTCGGAAAATCCGCGCAGGTAGGGCGAGGCCGGATCACAGTTGCGGTGACGGATACAGCCAAAGGCCTTGGCGTCCAGGATGTGTTTTTTCACGCCATGGAAATAGTTGATCATCGCCATGCCACCCCAGCACACGCCGAAGGTGGAATGTACGTGGGTCTGCGTCCAGTCAAAGATGCGCTTGAGTTCGTCCCAATAGGTGACGGCCTCAAAATCCAGATGTTCGATCGGCGCGCCTGTGATGATTAGACCGTCAAACTTTTCTCCCGTGGCTTCGACTTCCGAGAACGGGCGGTAGAAGCTTTCCATATGCTCGGCCGCGGTGTTCTTGGTTTCGTGCTCGCTCATCCGGATCAAGGAAAACTCGATCTGAAGCGGTGTCGCGCCGATCAGGCGGGCGAACTGGTTTTCGGTCGCAATCTTTTTCGGCATCAGGTTCAACAACCCGATGCGAATGGGACGGATATCCTGCTGGCCTGCTGTGCTTTCCGGCATGACCATGACACCCTCTTGCGAGAGTACGTCATAGGCAGGCAGATCGCGGGGCAGTTTGATTGGCATGGGAATGCGTCCAGATTGTCAGTTGTAGGAAGGTGGATTTAGGCGTTGGTTGTTTTGGCCTCAAGGGCCTTTGCGATGACATCTTCAAAGCTAGCTTCGTCGGTGACAGTTGCCATATCTGATGCCGGAACGGTGATGCCCCAATTGTTGGCCATCGCCTCATATCGTGGCTGGCGATGGGCCAGAGCCTGCGCATATGTCCAGCGGATGAAGGCATCAGGGTCCACATCGTCGGGTTTGGTGTTCTTCTGGTCCAGATAATCGTTCCAGACGCGTGTCAAGAACGCTGGCTGATAGGCCATCGGCTTGGGTGCGCGGTCAAAGCGGCGAACCAGTTCTTCGGTGTGGTCCTCGGTTCCTTTGATCCAGACCATCAGGCAGTGTTCTGACAGATGTTTCAGGATCGGATCATTGGGATTTTCCGGATCGACCCATTCACAGATAGAACCGCCGGTGTCGCAGATGAAATGCGGGTAGCCGTATAGGTCCTGCGCGCGCTGGATGAAGTAACCTGTATCCAGTAGCGCCTGTTCTTCGGCGCGCGCGAACTGGTCCTGACGGGTGCGGTACACATCGATCGGGGTGCCGCCGGCATCGGGATTGCCGGGTTTTCCAAGATATGTGGACACAGGTGTCAGGTTCTCGAACGAGATGTTCGAGCCGATATAGATCGAATCCGACCGCAGCAGATCACGCAGGAAGGGGACCTTCATCGCCTCGCGTTTCGCGTTGTCGATGATGTATTCGCCCATATAGCGGGTTCCGATGCGGTAATCGATGGAATAGTGGAACCATTTGCCACTGTCGCGCAGCAGGTTAGACACATGGGTTTTCCCCAAGCCGGACATCGCAAAAAACAAAATGCGTTTTTGCGGGGCATCGCGCCACTCTTTGGCAGAGGAATACAACATGGTCGGGCCTTCGAATTGGAACTTCGTCTTCCGTGATGGGTAGTCAGAGCGGCGGGGCGCTTCAACAAAAAAACCGCCCGGCAGTGCCGGACGGTTTTAGATCGGGCATTTAGGCCCTGATTAGAAGGACATTTCAGCCTTAAAGCCGACGCCCCAGACGTGGTTGTCTTCGAACGACGCTGCTTCACGTCCGCCAACTTCAGCCAGCGCATCGCCAACCTTGGTGTAGTTTACACCGCCAGAGATGTTCAGCGGGCCTTCCGAGTAAAGTGCGCCGATGCTGACACCGAACAGACCGTTGGTCGGCCCGAGCGGGGATACGAGGTTATCTTCGCCCTCGGGTTCGTACGTCAGCGTGATCGAGGATGCCAACGCATCAGAGTAACGGCGCGCCAAACCGATTGAGTAGCGGTGGCTGTCGTCAAGGTTCACAAGGTCGGAACCAAGTGCGTCGGGAATAACGTCCACAGCCGAAAATTCAGTCCAGCGGTAGCCAGCTGTCAGAAGCGTATTGGCTGCGATACCTGTCTGGAATTCAAGGTTCACAGACTGCGGTGTCACGTATTCAACGTCGCCAGTAACAACGGCACCAAAGATGTTTTCCGTTGTCTTTGCTTTGTGCTGGATCTCGGGCGAGTATGTCAGAGCAAAGCGCAGCGCGATCTCGGGGATCTCGTATGCCGCACCCAAGATGTAACCAACCTTGGTGTCTTTCTCCATGTCGAAGGAGTAGCCGCCTGTCGTCAGAAATGTACCGGCCTGAGTGGCCACAGCCGTGCCCAGTGCGCTAACCGCTGCCAAACCACCCAATGCCGCGATGGCGTCTGGATCACCTTGCAAAGCTGCGCCAAGTGTCTCGGCCTCAACGCCAGGCGTTGCGCCAGCGACTGCGTTGACAGCGATTGCACTGGCGTAAGACGTACCGTTCAGGCTGACTTCGCCCTCAACAGCTTCGCCCTTGATGCCGCCGAAGAAGCTGATGCGATCGTTCAGTTTGAAACGTGCAACAAAGCTGATTGCTTGGCTGTCCAGATCTGCACCTGTCCCGCCAAGGTTCGAAATGAACGGGTTGGTGTTGTAGGAAACGTCCGCGCCATACGGCTGATCAAAGATGACCGAGTAGTTCACTTTGTCGTTGATCGAATTCGTGTAGCTCAGGCCGATTTGCGAGTAGTTGTTGCCAACGTCATAGCTTGCGCCTTGGCTGTCTGTACCCGTGATGCTGGGTGCGACATAGCCGAACGACAGGCTGGCTGTGTTATCGTCTGCGAAGATCGCAGAAACGCTCTGACCAGAGCGGTCGAGACCACCGGCCGATGCGACGCTTGCCATCATCGCGAGGCCAGATACGCCCAAAAACAGATTTTTCATCTGAAGGTTCCTCATCCCTTTTGTCCTGCACTAAAGTCTAGGTGACGCATTTGTTATCGGTCAATTTTGACCCTGCGTTAGCTTTGTGCGAATCCGCACAAAGCGTCGCTACGTCACTAATTTGTCACAAACGTGTTTCGCGCCAGATATTGTAGTAATTGGCGCCGAAAATGATGGTCGCACCTAGCAGTACCATCGGGTCCAGAGGCTCTTTGTAAAGAAGCATGCCCACGATCGCGATAATGGGAAGTCGTGTGAAGTCGATAGGAATGACGACCGTCGCCGGGGCGAGTTTCAAGGCATTGGTCAGACAGTAGTGCGCCAGCAAACCAGCCGCAGCAATCAGAACAACCCAAGGCCAGCTTTCGCCCGAGGGCAGGGCGATATCGCCATCAAAACCGGCAAATGCCAAGCCGAGGATAGCCTGCACACCCGTCAGGAAAAACAGAATGCTCGAAATGGACTCGGTCCGTGTCAGTTTGCGCGTGAATACGATTGTCAGGGCGAACCCGATTGCGGCCAAGGCGGCGGTGATGATGCCTATGTTGATCGTCTCGGGCGACGGGCGGGCGACGACCAAGATGCCGATGAACCCGACAATGCCCGCAATGATGCGGTGCTGGGTCAGCTTTTCGCCCAGAATGACAGTCGACAGGACAATCACCCAAAGAGGCGATGTGAATTCCAACGCAAACACCTGCGCCAAAGGGATCACTGTTATCGCGTAAAACCACAGGTTTTGGCCTGTGAAATGCGCGATGTTCCGAAAGACGTGAAGATCGAGTTTTTTGAACTGAACATCCTTCAGCCGGTCCGTAACCGTCAGGATGCCCACAACGATCGCAAAGCCAATCAGGCTGCGAAACAACATGATTTCAAAGGTGTCCAGCTCAAAGCTCACCTCGCGGCCAGCGACCGCCATCGACGTGAAAGAGGCAATCGCCCCGATCATCCACAGACAGGCGCGGACCGTGTTGCTCATTCAAGCAGACCTTTGGATTGAGTGTGGATCACTCCCACTCGATCGTTCCCGGAGGCTTCGAGGTCACGTCATAGGTGACGCGGTTGATGCCTTTTACCTCGTTGATGATCCGCGTGGCTGTTTCGCCAAGGAAATCGTGGCTGAACGGGTAATAATCCGCAGTCATCCCGTCGACAGACGTCACGGCGCGTAAGGCGCAAGCGTAGTCGTATGTGCGACCATCGCCCATGACTCCGACTGTGCGAACCGGAAGGATCGCGACAAATGCCTGCCAGATTTCATCGTAAAGGCCGTGCTTGCGGATTTGGTCGATGTAGACCGCGTCGGCTTTGCGCAAGATTTCCAGTTTTTCGCGTGTGATCTCGCCAGGACAGCGGATGGCAAGGCCGGGTCCCGGGAAGGGGTGGCGGCCGATAAAGCTGTCAGGCAGGCCCAGTTCACGACCAAGGGCGCGAACCTCGTCTTTGAACAGTTCGCGCAGTGGTTCGACCAGCTTCAGGCCCATTTTCTCGGGCAAGCCGCCTACGTTGTGGTGCGATTTGATCGTTACCGACGGACCGCCAGAGAAGGACACGCTTTCGATCACGTCCGGATAGAGCGTTCCTTGGGCAAGGAATTCAGCGCCATCGATAGTGTCGGCGTGTTTCTGGAACACGTCGATAAACAGCTTACCGATGATCTTACGCTTGGTTTCCGGATCGCTTTGACCGTCCAGTTCGCCAAGGAACAGTTCGCTTTCATCCGCGTGGATCAGCTGGATGTTATAGTTGTCGCGGAACATAGCGACGACTTCTTCAGCCTCGTTCTGGCGCAAAAGACCGTGGTCTACGAAAACGCATGTCAGCTGATCGCCGATCGCTTCGTGGATCAGAACCGCCGCGACCGAGCTGTCAACGCCGCCGGACAGGCCGCAGATGACCTTTTTGTCGCCGACCTGTTCGCGGATTTTACGGATCGCTTCTTCGCGATAGGCACCCATGGTCCAATCGCCCGAGAAGCCTGCTTCGCGAACGAAGTTTTCATAAAGCGTTTTGCCGTTCGGCGTGTGGTGCACTTCGGGGTGGAACTGCACCGCGTAGAAGCGGCGGTCGACATCGGCCGTGATGGCAAAAGGTGCGCCCGGAGATGTGCCGTAAACAGAGAAACCCGGTGCGATTTCAGCAACATGGTCGCCGTGGCTCATCCAGACTTGTTCACGTCCGTCGCCATCCATGAACCAGCCGTTCAGGAAGGAAAGGCGTTCGTCTGCGGGGCTCACATAGGCGCGGCCAAATTCAGCGGTGCCTTCGCCAGACACAACCTTGCCGCCCAGATCGTGCATCATGACCTGCTGGCCATAGCAAATGCCCAGGATCGGAACACCAAGATCGTAAACCGATTTCGGCGGACGCGGTGATCCTTCACGTGTGACCGAGTCCGGGCCGCCGGAGAAGATCACGGCTTTGGGCGCGAAGTCAGCCAGAAACGCGTCGGTCACGTTCTGGTAAGGGTGGATTTCACAATAGACGTTCAGTTCCCGCAAGCGGCGCGCAATCAGCTGCGTTACCTGCGATCCGAAGTCGATGATGAGAAGGCGGTCATGCTGGGCGTTTTCCATGTCTCGGCATTAAGCCGAGGCCGGATTTTGCGCAAGAGGCGAGTCAGTGATTTTTGTGCGGTTGGTTCCTGTGGAAAGTGACGTTGGCCTAAGGAAATGTCGGTTTCCACTCTCAGACGACGGAAACAGGCCAAGAATGGTCGCTGTGCTGGGCTATTGAGGCTTACCAAAATGCCGAAGGCGCAGAAAAAAGCCTGACACCAAGGGATTCAAAGCATGACAGATGTAGCGCAACGCAGACGTTCTCGGGGAACAGGAGGCGGCGCGGCTCGTCGTGCCGAACGTACGGCAGTGAATGTCGAAGTGGCGCGTTTTATCACGCGCAACATTCCGAACTTCGAAGTGCTGACAGAAGAAGCCATCGAAGTCATCGAGTACAACGCCGAAACCGTTCTGGAAGAGATCGGCGTCGTCTTTGCCAATAACCCTGCTGCTCTTGATCGCTGGCGGGATGCGGGTGCGGATGTTGACGGTGATCGTGTGCGCATTCCGCGCGGGCTGGCCCGCAAGCTGTGCGCAACTGCGCCGTCGACCTTTACACAGCACGCCCGCAATTCTGATCGCAACGTCGAGATCGGCGGCAAAAACCTTGTTCTGGCACCGGTCTATGGCCCGCCTTTCGTGCGCGATATCGACGGTGGCCGTCGCTATGCCACCATCGAAGATTTCCGCAAGTTCGTGAAGCTGGGTCACATGTCCAAGTGGCTGCACCACTCGGGGGGCACAGTTTGCGAACCGACTGACGTTCCGGTGAACAAGCGCCATCTGGACATGCTTCTCGCGCATATGACGCTGACAGATAAGCCGTTTATGGGGTCGGTGACCGAGCCGTCCCGTGCGCAAGACAGCGTTGATATGTGTAGCATCCTGTTCGGTGAAGACTTTGTTCAGCAGAACACGGTTATGACCAGCCTGATCAACATCAACTCGCCCTTGACGTTCGATGACGTGATGATGGGCGCGCTTGAGGTTTATGCGAAAAACAATCAGGCCTGCATTGTGTCGCCGTTCATCGTGGGTGGTGCCATGGCGCCGGTATCTGTGGCCGGCACTTTGACACAGGTTCTGGCTGAAACGCTGGCCGGTGTGGCCTATAGCCAGCTGATCCGCGCCGGCGCACCTGTGATCATGGGCGCCTTTGTGACATCGATCGACATGAACTCGGGCGCGCCGACATTCGGCACGCCCGAGGCATCGCAGATCACATATGGGGCAGGGCAATTGGCCCGTCGTCTTGGCCTGCCGTACCGGTCCGCCGGTGGTTTCTGTGGCTCCAAGCTTCCCGATGCGCAGGCAGGCTATGAAAGCGCGAACTCGTTGAACATGGGGCTGTTGTCTGGCGTGAACTTTATGCTTCACTCTTGTGGCTGGCTTGAAGGTGGCCTTGTGTCGTCGTTCGAAAAGTTCGTGATGGATGCCGATCAGCTGGGTGCGCTGCACCACATGGCAAAGGGCGTTTCGATAGACGAAAACGCGCAGGCGATGGACGCCATCCGTGAAGTTGGCCCTGGCGGCCACTTCCTTGGCTGTGACCACACGCAGCGCAACTTCAAAGAAGCGTTCTGGCGGTCGAACCTGTTGGACTACAAGCCCTTCGAGCAATGGAGCGAAGAAGGCGGCCGCGACACCGTCACATTGGCAGCCGAGAAGGTGCAGCACATGCTGAACACATATCAGCCGCCTGCGCTGGACGTGGCGATTGCTGAAAATCTGGCGGCCTACGTGGAACAGAAAAAGGCGTCTATGCCAGACGCCTTTGCGTAAATCTCGGCTCGATTTTCCTAGACCATCTCGGGCTGTGCCACTTGGTGCAGCCCTTTTTCTTTGATATGTTGAAAACTCAGCTCAGCCAACAGAGCGGCCAGCACATCGACATGTTGGCTGACTGAATAGCTGAGTTCACCTTCCTTGCGGGACTGTTCGATGTCGCGTTCCAGACCCGACAGTTGATCGAGGATTTTCACGCCGTCGCTCAGGTCGGAATGCCCCAGCAATCGCGGAAGGTGGATGCTTCGGTGAAACTCTTCCGCTCCGATGCGCGCGGCGCGTACCAGAAGGCGTGGGCGACGTAGGCTGGACAGATTGCCAAAGTGATTGTGCATGACGTTCCTCGTGTTCTCAGGCCGTCATTGTTTGCACGAGAATGCGGGGCGTTGCCGTCGAGGTAAAACCGTACGGTGGATTCACCATTGTTTACCTATCAGAAACGACCGTTGAGAAAGCGGAAACAGTTAATTTTTCCGTAACAAAATCGCGCATAGGTTGCATAACAGTTTGTGGGTAATTTTGTGGATTGAATTTAGACGGGGGTCAACATGACTATCGAAATGGTTGTCAAAGCGGAACGTAGCTTGCCGAATTGGGTGCCTGACGCAGCCAAAAATTATATCGCGCATACCGAGTACGGCGAAAGTCTTCGGGCTGTGGCGCGACGTCAGAACTGTCATCCGTCGACAGTCCTGCGGCAGGTACGCAAGCTTGAACAGCGTCGGGACGATCCGTTGGTGGATGCGGCGTTGCGTGGTCTTGGGGAATGCGGAAATTTTGAAGAGGGCGTAGATCAGTCCAAGGATAAATCCGATATGGTCAACCCTCTGAAAAGCGCGGCAAACCCTGTTAGCGAAGAGCGTCTGATGAAAGATGCGTATCGCATCCTTCAGGTGCTTGCCCAGCCCAATGCTGTGTTGGCAATTGCCGCTGAAATGCAAAAAGCAGTGGTTGTGCAGGGCTCGGATGCGACCGACAATTTCGGAAAACAAGTGGTCGAGCGTGATGTGGCCGAGGCCATGGCGCTGAAAGACTGGATTGCTTGCAGCACCACGGGACGGGTGTCGAAGTACCGGATTACGCCTGCGGGGCGAAGCCTTTTGAACCAGCTGACCGCCAAACGCGAAAACAAAGTGCGTGGCTTTGCAGAGTCTCAGGCGGGCTTTGATACGCGCCGGGCCCGCAGCATTGATCTGCCTGACGCTTTACAAGCGGGGCTGGAGCGGAATGGACGGTTTGTTCTGCCCGAAAGCCCGCTGGCGGCGCTGTCGCGACGTCGGGATAAAGGCGGTGATCCGTATCTGAAGGATTTCCACGTGCGTGCGGGCGAAAGGCTGCGTGAGGATTTCGAACTGGCCAAGGCAACCGTGCCGGATCGGGCGGAATGGTCGGAACTGGAGGCATCTGGTTCCAAGGCATTTCTAGCGTTTCCGGGCGAAGATGATGCAGGCAAGGGGGCTGTTGTGGCTAAAGGCCGTCTGATTGCCGCGCTTGAAGATCTCGGGCCGGAATTATCTGAAATCGCTTTGCGCTGCTGCTGCCTTTTGGAAGGGCTTGAAACCTCGGAACGTAAAATGGGTTTTGCTGCGCGTTCCGGCAAAGTTGTTCTGCGGATCGCTTTGATGCGTCTGCATCGCCACTACAATCGCGAGGCGTTTAATGGCGGTGACTTGATCGGCTGACGAACCAGCAAAACGGCCCTGCCGAACGGGGCGGTCGGGCCGCACGGGTCGCGAGAGCGCAAGGGGCAGAGGATACTCTGGAAAGGGGGCGCTCATCGCAAGGCCGCTATGCCGAAGCAAGTACTGGCAAACGCCTCTGCCACGCACTACTATGGCTCCAAAGTATTAAGGAGCTGAGAAGCGATCATGCGTGATCTGAAAATTCCAAGCCAGCGTCATCCGGAAAAGGCGCATCGGCCCGATAAGGCTCAGCCCAAGAAGCCTGATTGGATTCGTGTACGCGCACCTGGCGGCAAGGCCTATGCAGACACGCGCCGCATTATGCGGGACAACAACCTGACCACGGTTTGTGAAGAAGCGGGTTGCCCGAACGTTGGCGAGTGCTGGTCACAGGGCCACGCCACCATGATGATCATGGGCGAAATCTGTACCCGCGGCTGCACGTTCTGCAACGTGGCTACCGGTCGTCCCGATGCGCTTGATGTGTTTGAACCCGGTCGCGTTGCCGACGCAGTTCAAAAGCTGGGTCTGAACCATGTGGTCATCACATCGGTTGACCGTGACGATCTGGATGATGGTGGTGCGGAACATTTCGCGCAGACCATTCGCGCCATTCGCCATCGGTCACCCGACACAACCATCGAAATCCTGACGCCCGACTTCCTGAAGTGCGACGACAGCGCGTTGGAAATGGTGGTTCAGGCACGCCCCGACGTGTTCAACCACAATCTTGAAACCGTGCCCGGCCTGTACCCGAGTGTTCGCCCCGGCGCGCGGTACTTCCATTCCTTGCGCCTGCTTCAGCGCGTGAAAGAATTGGATCCGTCAATCTTTACCAAGTCTGGCATCATGGTTGGTTTGGGCGAGGATCGTTCGCAGGTTCAGCAGGTGATGGACGATATGCGAGCAGCCGACGTAGATTTCCTGACCATCGGTCAGTACCTGCAGCCGACGCCAAAGCACCACCACGTTGATCGTTTCGTGACGCCGGAAGAGTTCGAGGCTTATGAAAAGGCCGCGTGGGGCAAAGGGTTCTTGATGGTGTCTGCAACGCCGCTGACGCGCTCGTCTTACCACGCGGGCGACGACTTTGCCCGTCTGCGGGAAGCGCGCGAGGCCAAACTGGCGCGCAACTGATTTGGCCAATTAATCGGCGGTTGGCAGGGCCTTTAGGTACTGTGCGACCGCCGTGCGATCTTCGGCGCTGAGTTTTGCGAAGTTATCGACGACTTCGACCATATGGCCACCGACGCTATCAAAGTCGGGCGTAAAGCCGGATTCAAGATAATAGGCAATGTCTTCACTCGCCCAATCCAGTTGATTGGGGGTTAGTGCGGGGATGCGTCCGTCACCAGCAGGATTAGGGGCACCGGCCAACCAATTGTTGCGATCCAATCCGCCGAGCGCGTTGCGCGGGCTATGGCATTCCCCGCAATGTGCCAAGGCCTCGACCAGATAACGTCCTTTGGTTTCTGCTTCAGTCGACACGTTTTGCACGACCCATTCATCGGACATGAATAGCAGCTTCCATCCCCCCAAAGAGGCGCGGATGTTAAATGGAAAGCCGACTTCGTGTGGTTGCGAAGGCGCGTCCGACGCAGGAAGCGTCTGCATATACGCCCATAAGTCGACCACGTCCTGATCCGTCATTTTGGTGTAGGACGTGTAGGGAAATGCGGGATAGTAGTGTGCCCCGTCCGGCGACACACCTTTGGTGACCGCGCTTGCGAATTCGGTCAGGCTCCAGCCTCCGATCCCGTGTACCGGATCACTTGATATGTTGGGGGCGATGAACGTCCCAAAGTCGCTGGGAAACTTCTGTCCCCCAGTCAAAATCAGCTTGGCATCCTTTTCTGCGTCCGGTGCATGGTGGCACGAGGCACAGCCCGCAGCGGTAAAGACGGTCTGTCCGTTATCCGGATTGCCGCTCAGTGCGGCGAACCGGTCTTCGTCAACGGGCGATGCACGTAGCACGCCCCACGCAACGCCAGAGCCGACAGCAACCAATGCGAGCAGAATGCCAAGCTTGTTTTTCATATCAACCGTTTAGTTTGCAGATGCCCGATAGGTATCATGGCAGGCTTTGCAGGTGCCGCCAATCTGACCCAGCGCCGGACCAATGGCTTCTCGCCCCGTGCCCGCGACCGAGACGAGGTTCTCGGCAGCTGTTCCCAATGCATCCCACTTAGACGAAAAGTCTGCGAAGTCATCCCAAATCATGGGCAGCGCGCGCGTGCCATCAATGGACATATTGTCAGACCCTTCGGGCCAGAGAGCGGCCTGATGCACCATTGAAACGCCATGGATGCTGTGTGCTGCTGCTTCGGCGGCTGCGGCGTCGTAATCCATCTTGCCTTTGGCCATATCGCCAAGAATGCCAAGGTTTATCGCCAGAATGCGGAACTGGCCCTGACGGGCTTTCAGATTTGCTGAAAAATCTTCCTGTGCCATGGCACTGCCTACAAATGCGATCGAGGCGGCGGTGGCAAACGTTAAAATGGCCTTCATGGTGTGTCTCCTATTCAATCTATGCGTTCACGTTACGCATGACCTGAAAAAATCAGGTGACACATTTCCGTGAACGCATGTTTTAAGAGACGTCTTGCCGATCCTTAGCTGCGTCGGCGCGACACAAAGCGCGGCAACATCGCTGAAAAGTCACGACCCTGTCCGTCTTCGTCTTCAACAAACTGGCGGTACTGTTCTGCCGCAAGCTGGCCCATCGGCGTATCCGCGTCCGCGCTGGATGCCGCGTCCTGCGACAGACGTAGGTCCTTCAGCATCAGTTCTGCGGCAAACCCAGGTTTATAGTCGTTGTCCGACGGCGATGTCGGGCCAACACCCGGAGCGGGGCAGTAGGCGTTGATCGACCAGGATGCGCCAGAGGACGTCGAAACAACGTCGAACATCGCCTGACGGTCCAGACCCAGTTTGTCGGCCAATGCAAACGCTTCGCAGGTGGCGATCATGGTGACGCCAAGGATCATGTTGTTGCAGATTTTTGCAGCCTGCCCGTTGCCCGACGGGCCGCAATGCACGGCCTTCTGACCCATGATGTCGAACAGCGGCTTTGTCTTGTCGAACGCCTCGGCGCTGCCGCCGACCATAAAGGTCAGCGTGCCAGCATCCGCGCCGCCTACACCGCCGGATACGGGGGCATCTACGGGCATGACACCCAAAGCTTGGGCTTGTTCCGCAACGGCGCGCGCGCTGTCGACGTCAACGGTGGAACAGTCCGCGAATACCGCGCCAGCAGACATCACCGGCAGGATTTCATCAGCCACGGCGCGTAGGATCGCGCCGTTGGGCAACATGGTTATGACCACATCCATACCCTTGGCGGCTTCTACCGCGGTGCCAGCTTTGGAAACGCCCTCAATTGACACATCTGCTGTATCGAACCCTGTCACCTGATGTCCGGCGCTGGCCAGATTGCGCGCCATATGGCCGCCCATGTTGCCCAAACCGATGAATCCGATCTTCATTGCCGTCTCCTCTTGATGGAACTGAAGCTTAATGCCGGGAATGGGGCGCAGCATCTTGGACACATCCACCAAAGGCAGCGCCTCAAGCTTGCGCGTCCATTGCGGGCTGCGATCCTTGTCGATGATTGCGGCACGGATGCCTTCCAGAAAATCGCCATCTTCGTGTGCGCGATGGGTAAAGCGGTATTCAAGCTCAAGCGCCTTTTCGATGGTGGGTGTTCCCATGCGCAGACGGTGCAGAATTTCCAACGTCGCGCCCATGGCCAACGGGTCGTTCCGTTTAAGAACCTTTAGGCTGGCATCGGCAAAGTCGCTGGGCATCGCGACAAAGCCGTTCAGAATGTCGCCCAAACGTTCGCCACCGAAATAGCGGTTGATCTGGTCTTGTCGCTTGGCCAGTTCGGATTCTGGGGCAGGGGCGCTGTATTCCTCAATGGCGGTCACATCACCGGTGGTGATCAGCGCGGCTTTCAGCAATTCCCATTCGTCCTGCGGCACAAAGCGATCGGCAAAGCCTGCATAGATCGCGTCACCCGACTTCATGCGCGTTGCCGTCAGCCCGAGGTATTCGCCCAGCCGTCCGGGGGCCGAGGCCAGCAGATACGTGCCGCCCACATCTGGAACCAAACCGATTCCGCATTCCGGCATCGCGATCTGAGAGGTTTCACAAACAATCCGGTGCGATCCGTGGCAGCCAACGCCAACCCCGCCACCCATGGTGAAGCCGTGCAGAAAGCTGACGATCGGCTTCGGGTATGACGCCATGAAAGCGTTCAAGCGATATTCATCGCGCCAGAACTGACGGCCATATTCATATTCGCCCGCAGTACCGGTGCGATACATCTCGGAGATATCGCCGCCTGCGCAAAACGCCCGATCTCCTGCACCTTCAATAATCACCAGTGCCACATCGGGATCGCGCCGCCACGCCAGTAGCGCCTCTTCGATGGCTAGGCACATCTCATAGCTGAGCGCGTTCAGCGCGTCGGGGCGGTTCAGCGTGATGCGACCTGCTTGGCCTTGGGTGGTGATCAGGATGTCTTGCGTCATAAATCGGTCCGGTTCGTCTTGGGTCTGGTCACGCGACCATAGTGCGCGCAACGATCATGCGCATAATTTCATTGGTGCCTTCAAGGATCTGGTGCACCCGTAGGTCACGCACGATCTTTTCGATGCCGTAATCCGCCAGATAGCCATAGCCGCCATGCAATTGCAGACATTGATCCGCAACCTTGCTGCCTGTTTCAGTGACGAACTTCTTGGCCATCGCCGCGTATTTCGTGGCCTCAGGGTGGCCCGTGTCCACCATCCATGCCGCCTGCCGCAGCATCGTACGTGCCGCGGTCATTTCGATTTCCATATCGGCCAATCGGAACTGCAAAGCCTGGAACTGGTCGATGCTTTTGCCAAAGGCCTTGCGTTCGCTCATATAGGCCAAGGTGCGGTTCAGCGCATCCTGAGCGCCACCAAGCGAACAGGCCGAGATATTCAGGCGGCCACCATCAAGGCCCATCATGGCATAGCGGAAGCCCATGCCTTCTTCGCCCACAAGGTTTTCGGTCGGAATTTTGCAGTCGTCGAACTGGACCTGACGGGTGGGCTGGGATCGCCATCCCATTTTGTCTTCCAACCCGCCATAGCTCAGGCCGTCGGTGCCCGCGTCGATATAGACGGTTGAGATGCCCTTGGGGCCCGCATCACCGGTGCGGACCATGCAGATATAGCCATCGGAATACCCGCCGCCCGAGATAAACGCCTTTGTGCCGTTCAGCGTGTAGCCTTCGTTCGTGCGGTCTGCGCGGGTTTTCAGAGCCGCTGCGTCCGAGCCCGATCCCGGTTCGGTCAGACAGTAGCTCAGCACCTTTTCCATGCTGATGGCATCGGGCAGCAAACGCGCCTTCATTTCGTCCGATCCGAATTTGTCGATCATGCCCGCGCACATGTTGTGGATCGACAGGAATGCCGCGACGGACGGGCAGGCCATCGACAGGGCCTCAAAGATCAAGGTGCAGTCCAGGCGCGACAGGCCAGCGCCGTCGTTTTCCTCGGATACGATCAGCCCGCCAAAACCGAGTTCGGCCAGTTGCGGCCACAACTCTTTCGGGATGGTTCCGTCTTTTTCCCACTGCTGGGCATGGGGTGCGATGTGTTCCTGACCGAACGCATAAGCCATGTCGAAAATAGCCTGCTGGTCATCACCGAGCGCAAAATCCATCGGCTCCTCCTCCGTTGGAAAGTGTCTGAACGTTTGTTCATTTTTTGGCAGGGTTTTGGGAGCTTGGCAATATCCGGAATGCAAAATGATTTTGCGTGGATGCGGCAAAGGAAAGACGCGGGCTGACAATCAGGTTGGTTCGCTATGCGGACTTTCACGACTTTCGCTGGGGCTTCGCAAATGGCTACTTAGCATTGAATGAATGGTCACAAGCGGCCTTTATTCGCCAAACAGAGCAAACATACTTTGTGTGAAGTTCATGTATTGGCTAGTTCTATGGTTCCGACAATTTTGGAGATTTGAACGTTGGCTGGAGTGCGGCCTTCTAGAGCGTATATCACCGGCATTTCTTTGATCGGGCTATCTGGAAACTCATGGATATCGTCACCCTGTTCCATGAGCTCGACCTCTAGCCATCGACCGTCATCGGAGATTTTCTGTATACGATGAATTGGTAGGACGACGTTGTTGTCCATTAAGAGACCGAAGTACCAATAATCGTTGGCCATCCTGTTGACGAACCAGGCGGGAAGAACCTCAGACATCTTCCCTGGCTCATCGATCATGGTCACTTTCTTTGTAAGCACATCAAGCTGGCTTTGAGCGACGGTAGCAGAAAGTTCAGCGGCGTTCGCCGCACGTCTGGCTGACCACCAACTGAAACCAGCAACGGCCAGAGCGCCAAACGCTATCACGTCATCAACCCCGGCGCTTAGTAGCAACTCTTTGATCGCACTCATTTCAAAGCCTCCAATGCACATTTCCAATGCTCGACAATCTATTGGTAACGGGAGATCAGTCTATCGGAAACGGCCCACCTATGCGGACGAAAATCACCCCAGAGTCGGTCATTTTTGTCGACTCAGCCAATCAAGCGAATGCCGCGCAAGATTTTTGTTTCGTAAACCCTTGGCAAAACCGCGTTTGATTTTTGGCACTCTATTGATCCCCTTTCCCAAGACCGGACCTTTGCCACACTGCGGCAACTTCGTAGGCAGGGCTTGAAGCGGACATTCGCTGCGCGTTCACGATATGGCTGATGTAAAGGGTAAAATGGCTTGCCGATAGACACAAAAAAGCCCGCAGGATGACCTGCGGGCTTTCTGTTTCATTTCTTTAAACGCATCAGTCCATGGCTTTGAAGTTGAACTCGCCACCTTCTTTGATGCCCGAGAACCACCGCGCCGTGACGGTTTTGGTCTTGGTGTAGAATCGGAAGGCGTCGGGGCCGTATTGGTTCAGGTCACCGAATGCCGATTTCTTCCAGCCGCCGAAGGTGTGGTAGCTCAGCGGAACAGGGATCGGGAAGTTGATGCCGACCATGCCGACGTTCACGCGGTGCGCAAAGTCACGGGCGGTGTCACCATCCGCTGTGTAGATCGCGGTGCCGTTGCCATAGGGGTTGTCGATGATCAGGTTCAGCGCGTCTTCATAAGTATCCGCACGAACCTGGCTCAGAACCGGACCAAAGATTTCTTCTTTGTAGATGTCCATGTCAGGCGTGACGTTGTCGAAGAAGGACGGGCCAACAAAGAAGCCGTCTTCGTAACCCTGAAGCTGGAAGCCACGACCGTCGATCAGCAGGTCTGCGCCTTGCTCAACGCCCGAGTCGATCAGACCTTCGATGCGCTGTTTTGCAGCCCCTGTGATGACGGGGCCGTAGTCGACTTCTTCGTCAGCAGTGTAGGGGCCGACTTTCAGCTTTTCGATGCGAGGGGTCAGTTTCTCAACCAGCTTGTCGGCTGTTTCCTTTCCAACGGGAACCGCAACCGAGATCGCCATGCAGCGTTCGCCAGCCGCGCCAAAGCCCGCGCCGACCAGAGCGTCAGCAGCTTTGTCCAGATCGGCGTCCGGCATGATGATCATGTGGTTCTTTGCACCGCCGAAGCACTGCGCGCGTTTGCCGTTCGATGCTGCGCGGCCATAGATGTATTGCGCGATCGGGGTCGAGCCAACAAAGCCGACAGCGGCGATTGTTTCGTTGTCGAGGATCGCGTCAACGGCTTCTTTGTCGCCGTTCACAACCTGCAGAATACCATCGGGCAGGCCCGCTTCTTTCAGCAGTTCGGCCAGACGCAGCGATGTGGACGGGCAGCGTTCGGACGGCTTCAGGATCATGGCGTTACCCGAAACGATCGCAGGTGCCATTTTCCACAGCGGAATCATTGCCGGGAAGTTGAACGGCGTGATGCCGGCTACAACACCCAGCGGCTGGCGCATGGAGTACAGGTCGATGCCCGGACCGCCATCATCGGTGAACTCACCTTTCAGCATGTGCGGCGCGCCCATGCAGACTTCGACCACTTCCAGACCACGCTGAACGTCACCACGGCCATCGGGCAGGGTTTTACCGTGTTCGCGGCTGACCAGTTCGGCCAGTTCGTCCATGTGTTCGTTGATCAGGGCACCGAACTTCATCATGACGCGCGCACGACGCTGGGGGTTGGTTGCGCCCCATGCTTTCTGTGCTTCTTCCGCTTTCGCGATAGCCGCGTTCATTTCTTCTACGGTTGCCAGTGGAACCTTGGCCTGAACCTCGCCAGTGGCGGGGTTGAATACTTCTGTGAAACGGCCGGACGTGCCTTTGACGTGCTCACCGTTGATGTAGTGGGTCAGTTCGGTCATCGAGTTTCTCCTCTCTCGGAATTGACACAAATAATAGTCTTGCGAATTTGCCCGATACAGAGGCAAGTTTTCAAAAAGGTTTTGCGAAAATGCGGGGGTGTGATCATGGACAGCTGGGACGATATGCGCGTGTTTCTTTCGGTGGCGCGGAACGAAAGTCTGTCAGGGGCAGGGCGTGTTCTGAAATTGGATCCGGCAACGGTTGGTCGACGCGTCGCGCGGCTTGAGGAAAATTTCGGAACGCCTTTGTTCATCAAAAGCCCCCAAGGCTACGCATTGACCGAAGCAGGTTTGCGTCTTTTGCGGCATGCGGAAGAGGCCGAGCAAGCGATGACTGCGGCCAACGAGGATGTGGCAGGTCGGTCCGAAGGTCTGTCGGGGCAGATTCGAATTGGTGCGCCTGATGGCTGTGCAAACTTCGTACTGCCGCAGGTATGTTCTGCAATTGTCGAACAAAATCCCGACCTTGATGTGCAGATCGTGTCCCTTCCTCGGGTCGTCAATCTGTCCAAACGAGAGGCCGATCTTGCCGTTGCTGTCAGTGCGCCCACGGCAGGTCGTCTGACGGTCCAAAAGATCACTGACTATAAACTGCATCTTGCCGCCAGCCGCGGCTATTTGCGGAACGCGCCGCCGATTACGTCGCTGGACGATTTGGCGGGCCACAAATTGATTGGCTACATTCCGGATATGATTTTTGACAAGGAATTGGACTACTTAGCGGACTTGGGTGTTGAACGTGTCCGTTTGGCGTCCAACTCGGTCATGGTTCAGTTTCAGTGGATTTTGGGCAATGCGGGCATGGGGATCGTCCATGATTTTGCCTTGGCGGGCATCAACCGTTTGACCAAGATTCTGCCCGAAGAATTGTCGCTTACCCGCAGCTTCTATCTGGTGCGCCATGCAGATGATCGGCGTCTTGATCGCCTGAACCGTTTCTCGGAATTGCTGAGCGAGGGCATACGAAAGGAGGTGCTGCGCCTTGAAGGTCTATCTTGACAGACGGGTGCGGCAATACGACGCTGTAAGGACAGTGCAATGACAAAAGGAGGAATTTGTCGTGCAGGTCCAACATATCTTGAAAAACAAAGCAGATGATGGCGTTGTCACTGTATCCCCGACGACTTTGCTGCGTGATGCGGCCAAAATTCTGGCGGAACGGCGTATTGGTACGGTGGTCGTTTCAGAAGATGGTGAAACGGCAGTCGGGATTTTGTCAGAACGCGACATCGTTCGCGTCCTGTCCATGCGTGGCGCAAGCTGCCTTGATGCTCAGGTCGACGAATATATGACCCGCAACCTTCAAACATGTGCCCGTGGTGACAGTGCGGACGATGTTCTGCGTCGTATGACCGAAGGTCGTTTCCGTCACATGCCGGTTCTTGAAGAGGGGCGCCTGGTTGGTCTGATCACCATCGGTGATGCGGTCAAAGCGCGCCTGACAGAATTGGCGATGGAAAAAGATGCACTTGAAGGAATGCTGACCAACAATTGGTAAAGGGTTCATTTCTCGGTTGCATCTGGTCGGGTAATATTGTTGCGTGCGCCGGAGAACTACGGAGGTCCGGCCATGCGAACAGGTCTTTATCCCGGAACTTTTGACCCGATTACAAAGGGTCACATCGATATCATTCGTCGCGCCACATCGCTGGTGGATCGTCTGGTGATCGGTGTTGCCATCAACCGCGATAAGGGCCCGCTGTTCACGCTTGATGAACGCGTCGCAATGATCGAGGCCGAGTGTGTGAAGCTTTCGGACCAGACGGATACCGAGATCGTCGTGCATCCGTTCGAAAACTTGCTTGTACACTGCGCCCACGATGTTGGGGCATCGGTGATCGTGCGCGGTCTGCGTGCAGTTTCGGATTTTGAGTATGAGTTTCAGATGGTCGGGATGAACCGTGCGCTGGACGATTCAATCGAGACCGTGTTCCTGATGGCAGAAGCCCGCCATCAGGCGATTGCGTCGAAACTGGTAAAAGAGGTTGCCCGTCTTGGCGGCGATATCTCAAACTTCGTGTCGCCCGCGGTACAATCAGCGCTGATCAAACGCCTTCACCCGTAAATCGCGCGGTAGGCGATTTCTTTTTCACAGCCATAAACTTCAAGGTCGAGCGCCACGCGCTGCGGCATCGAACGCAGTTCAGCCAGTGTTTTGCGGTAGGCCATGTGTTTTGCCAGTCGGGATTGAAGAGAAGTCAAAGTCGCCATTTCGGGTACTCCTAGAAAATGCGTCTCCCATGACTGCTATATTGACGATGCTGCACCGCAGCACAAATGACGGTTTTACGGATCGGGCATGCGTTTTTTGCAATTCTCGATCCTGCATCTAAGGGCCAGAAACGAAAACAGCAGGCCAATGGCCTGCTGCGTTGAGTGCGTCTATCTGATTGAAATCAGATAAATTTGGCCATCGCAACGGCGGTGTCCGCCATACGGTTCGAAAAGCCCCATTCGTTGTCGTACCAGCTCAGGATACGGACAAAGTTTCCGTCCATGACCTTGGTCTGGTCTGTGGCAAAGATCGACGAATGCGGATCGTGGTTGAAGTCCATGCTGACCAGCTTGGAGTCTGTCACGCCCAGAATGCCTTTTAGCGGGCCTTCTGCTGCCGCGTGGATCGCCGCATTGATTTCTTCGGCGGTCACGTCACGGCCAGCTTCGAAAGTCAGGTCAACCACGGACACGTTCGGGGTGGGAACGCGGATAGCCACGCCGTCCAGCTTGCCGTTCAGTTCCGGCAGAACCAGACCCACGGCTTTTGCCGCGCCTGTGGATGTCGGGATCATGGAGAGGGCAGCTGCGCGGGCGCGATACAGGTCTTTGTGCATCGTATCCAGCGTCGGCTGGTCGCCTGTGTAGCTGTGGATCGTTGTCATGAACCCGCGCGTGATGCCGAACGCGTCGTTCAGAACCTTTGCAACGGGGGACAGGCAGTTGGTCGTGCAGGATGCGTTGGAAACAACCAGATCATCTGCCGTCAGCGTGTCATCGTTCACGCCGTAAACGATCGTCTTGTCCGCTTCCGAGCAAGGGGCCGAAACCAGAACGCGCTTGGATCCGTTTTCCAGATGCAGAGCTGCCTTTTCCTTGGTTGTGAAAATGCCGGTGCATTCCATCACGACGTCAACATCGCCCCAGGGCAAGTCTTTGGGATCGCGGATGGCTGTTACGCGGATCGGGCCGCGGCCAACATCAATCGCGTCTTCGCCGACTTTGACCTCGACAGGGAAGCGGCCGTGAACGCTGTCGTATTGCAGAAGGTGTGCGTTTGTTTCGACCGGGCCCAAGTCGTTGATAGCGACGACTTCGACATCCGTGCGGCCGGATTCAATGATGGCGCGCAGAACGTTACGTCCGATGCGGCCAAAGCCGTTGATGGCTACCTTAACAGTCATAGGTGTGTGTCTCCGGGAGTTAGCGATACCGTTACCGCTAACAACCAAAGGCAGGCAATAAAGTCAACCTGGCGCGTGGTCAGAATTTTAGATTGTTAACGCCAAACAGCGACCCAATCCAAAAGGTCGATGCCTTTTTTGGCAAGAAACAGAAGGTGTTCGGGCCCGTAAAACAGATAATCCGCACCGACCGCCAGAAGCAGGCCAATTCCCAGATAAACCGCAATCGTGTTCGTCATACTCGTCTTCTGCCCGTTGCCCCTGATGGTTGTCTTTTGATGCCAGAGCCCACGCCCTAAGTCACGACCGGAATTTGCCCAAGAAAAAAGCCGCCCCGAACATATCGGAGCGGCCTTTGGAATTCATTTAGAGCGAAAGCACTTAGTGCAGTGTGCGACCCATCGCGGCTGCGACGTCTGCCATACGGGCAGAGAAGCCCCATTCGTTGTCGTACCATGCCAGAACACGTACCAGACGCTTGCCGCTGACCTTGGTCTGGTCGGGGGCAAAGATGGACGATGCGGTTGTGTGGTTGAAGTCGATGGAAACCTTGGGCTCGGGATCATAATCCAGAACCATGCCCATGTGGCCACCAGCAGCTTCGGCAACGATGCTGTTCACGTCGTCAACGGTCACGTCTTTGCCAGCGACAAATGTCAGGTCAACAGCGGAAACGTTCGGGGTAGGGACGCGCATCGCGGTGCCGTCCAGCTTGCCCTTCAGGTTTGGCAGAACCTCGCCCAGTGCTTTGGCGGCACCTGTGGACGTCGGGATCATCGCCATGGCAGCTGCGCGGGCGCGGTACAGGTCTTTGTGGCGGCGGTCCAGCGTTGGCTGGTCGCCTGTGTAGCTGTGGATCGTTGTCATCAGGCCGGATTCGATGCCGATCGCTTCATCCAGAACCTTTGCCAGCGGTGCAAGGCAGTTTGTTGTGCAAGAGCCGTTGGACACCATGTTGTCTTCGGCTGTCAGGCTGCGGTGGTTCACACCGTAAACGACAGTGCGCTGAACGTTCGATGCTGGCGCCGAGATCAGAACTTTCTTCGCGCCACGTTCAAGGTGGATCGCGGATTTCTTGCCGTCGTTGAAGTTGCCTGTGCATTCCAGAACAACGTCACAACCGGACCAGTCCAGTTCTTCGGGATTGTAGGTCGAGAACATTTGCATCGGGCCGCGGCCCAGATCCATTGTGTCGCCCGAAACCTTGACCTCACCGGGGAAACGGCCGTGGACGCTGTCATAGCGCAGCAGGTGTGCGGATGTTTCCAGCGGTCCTGTTGCGTTGATTTTGACAACCTGCACATCGTTCCGTGCGCTTTCGGCGATATGAGCCAAAGTGCAGCGACCGATGCGGCCAAATCCGTTAATCCCAACTGTGACGGTCATGGAGGAATTCCTTCACTGGTTTGCTTGAGCGCTGTCTACAGTTCGGGGGGCGTTTGCGCAAAGGATAAAAGCCATATTTGACAATGTGTTAGCGATAACTTGGTGTGGTTTTTGGCTGATTGCGCTAACGCCCGAGCCGGGTTTGCGCTAACACGATTTTCCGTTTGCGCTCACTTAGATGTTCGGCGACTCGGTCTTGGATGCGTAATTAGTTGGCGTTGAGAAAACCAAACGAAATTCCCCCATGACCGCGATCACTTTGCGCACTATGTCGGAGCATCTGGCCAGAGGGCGCCGAAAGTCGCGGAATAAGCGGGCTTTTGCGCTTGCGTGGTTGGAAGGGGCCGTTAGGCTCGGGCTAACTTTGTAATTGGCTGGAAACAGCCAAGCATATGACTTGGGGGCATTAAGATGAGTGGTTTGTTTGCGCTTTTGGACGACGTGGCAGGCATTGCCAAAGTCGCCGCCGCATCCGTGGACGATGTGGCGACACAAGCGCTTAAGGCGGGGTCGAAGGCCGCAGGTGCGGTGATCGACGACGCGGCTGTGACGCCGAAATACGTGCACGGCTTTCATCCGGCTCGTGAACTGCCAATTATCTGGAAGATTGCGCGCGGGTCATTCATCAACAAACTGGTGATCTTGCTTCCCGTCGGGCTTCTTCTGTCTAATTTTGCGCCTTGGGCAATCTGGCCTCTGCTTTTGTTGGGTGGGTTGTATCTGTGCTTTGAAGGCGCGGAAAAGCTGTTCCATGCGTTTTTTCACCATGAAGAAAATGGCCGGAGCCCCGAGGAAAAGGTTCTGTCTGAGCAGCACCTTGAAAAATCCAAAGTCGAAGGGGCGATCAAAACCGACTTCATCCTGTCGGCGGAAATCATGACCATCGCTTTGTCGGCAATCCCGCAATCCACTTTCTGGATGGAGGCGGCGACCCTAGCGGCTGTGGCCATTCTGATCACCGTGGCGGTTTACGGCGTTGTGGCCTTGATCGTTAAAATGGACGATGTCGGCCTGTGGATGGCCGAGGTCGGCAGAACATCGGTGACACGCAAGCTCGGCATGGCGATTGTAAAATTCATGCCCCACCTTCTAAAGCTTCTGACCATTGTTGGTACGGCTGCAATGCTGTGGGTTGGTGGATCGATCATCGTGCATAGTGTCGCGATGATGGGGTGGCACCTGCCTGAGGAAGTTATCCATCACGCGGCAGAGGCGGTGGCACAGGGCGTACCTGCCGACTGGCAGGCAGCCGTTCAGTGGATCGTCACAGCCGCTATTGATGGCGTTCTGGGTATTGTTCTCGGCTTCATCATGATCCCGATCGGCACCAAGATTGTTGGTCCGATCTGGGGCATGTTTTCGAAAAAGTCCGACGCCTAATCACTTCAGGCTTAGTCGCACCAGCTGACCGTTGGGGTTTGCATCGATCAGGGCGAGGATTGTCCCGTCCTGATCCTGTGCCAGATCACGGACACGTCCGATACCGGTGACCAGCCGCTCTTCTTCTGTCACGCGATTACCGTCAATGGACAGGCGCACCACGCCACCGGGGTTGAGCGACCCGATCAGCACATCGTTCTTCCATGCACCAAATGCGTTGCCCGTGTAGGTCAACATGCCTGCGGGGGCGATCACCGGATCCCAGAAGTAGACGGGCTGTTCGAGGCCATCCGCAGCGGCTTTGCCAGAGCCGACAGACGATCCGTTGTAATTCTCACCATACGAGATAACGGGCCAGCCATAGTTCTTTCCCGCTTCGATCCGGTTCAGTTCGTCGCCGCCTGCGGGACCGTGTTCAATCGTCCAGAGCACGCCTTCGCGGATCATCGCACCTTGGATATTGCGATGGCCGAGCGAATAGATTTCTGGGCGTGCGCCGCCGGTGGACGTGAAGGGATTTCGAACAGGCACCGTTCCATCGATGTTGACGCGTACTGTTTTGCCAAAGGTGCTGTCCAAATCCTGAGCTTTCCGGCGATTGGTCAGCGAAAAGCGTTCGCCAGTGGTGACAAAAATGGTGTCGTTGTCTTCGAACACAACGCGGCTACCGAAGTGCATGTGCTGGCTGACGGCTGGAGTTTGCACAAACACGTCGCGCAGGTCATCAATCCGGTTGTCTGTATTGTCGTAAGTACCGCAAGCAGCGGCAGTTGCGCTGCCATCGACGCCAATCGGTTTGGCATAGCTGAGGCAAAGAACGCCGCTTTGCGCGAAATCAGGGGCAAGAGTGATGTCCAGTAATCCACCCTGACGTTCAGCTTTGACCTCAGGCACGCCGGCGATTTGTGTCTTGCTGCCGTCCGGCCCGATTTTCCACAATGCTCCGGTACGTTCGGTAATCAGATAGCCGCTGCCATCGGGCAGAACATCGACGCCCCAAGGGTTTTCCAGCCCCGATGCAATCGCGGTGGCAGCAGGCTCAATCCCGCTGTCTGTCAGCGGCGCGCGGGTTTGTTCGGGAAAGGCGGGGGCGAAGTCTGTGTTCCGATCCCCCCATTCCCACGGGTCGGCAAGGGCAGGGGTTGCGGCAATGGCGCAAAGGGTCAGGATGGTTTTGAACATCAAAGGCTCCTGTAAAAAGTGATTTGTTTAAAATGTGGGGCGTAGGAACGATTTGGCATCTCAATTATTTGTCAGCATGCACTTTTCGCGTCCAAAAAATGAAAAAGCCCCGAACCGAAGTTCGGGGCCATCTATTTTCAAATGCCGGATCGATTACAGCAGCGCTTTGACCTGCTCGACGATCGCATCGGCTGTAATGCCGAAGTGTTCGTACAGTTCCTCGGCCGGAGCAGAGGCACCAAAGCCTTTCATGCCGACAAAGCCGGCTTTCTGGTACTTGCCGCGCTCGCCGCACAGCCACTTGTCCCAGCCCATCTGTGCGCCAGCTTCAACAGCGACGCGAACAGGGCCCGCAGGCAGAACGCGCTTGCGGTAGGCTTCGTCCTGCTGCTCGAACAACTCCATGCAGGGCATGGACACAACACGCGTACCGATACCTTCGGCCTGCAGTTTTTCACGGGCTTCCAATGCCAGAGACACTTCGGAGCCTGTCGCGATGATGATTGCCTGACGTTTGCCTTCGGCATCGGCCAGAACATACGCACCTTGCTCGACCAGGTTCTTCGCTTTGTTTTCCTTGCGTACGGCAGGCAGGTTCTGACGGGACAGGACCAGAACCGACGGTGTCGATTTCTGTGTCAGTGCCAGTTCCCATGCTTCCGCGGTTTCAACTGTGTCGGCAGGGCGGAACGTCAGCGTGTTCGGCGTTGCACGGCAGATTGCCAGATGCTCGACCGGCTGGTGTGTCGGGCCGTCTTCGCCCAGACCGATAGAGTCGTGAGTCATGACAAACACCGAAGGCACCTTTTGCAGCGCGGCCAGACGCATCGCAGGACGCGCGTAGTCGGTAAAGCAGAAGAACGTACCGCCGTAGGGACGGATACCGCCGTGCAGCGCCATACCGTTCATCGCGGCGGCCATACCGTGTTCACGGATGCCGTAGTAAACGTAACGGCCCTTGCGGTTTTCGATGTCGAAGATACCCAGATCGGCTGTTTTGGTGTTGTTGGAACCAGTCAGGTCAGCAGAGCCGCCGATGGTTTCTGGCATGATGGGGTTCACGACCTCAAGCACCATTTCCGAGCTTTTGCGCGAAGCGACTTTGGGCTGTGTTTCGACCAGTTGCTTTTTCAGCGCGCGGATGGTGCCTGCCAGTTTCTTGGGCGCGTCACCTGCCATTGTGCGCGCGAACTCAGCCTGACGGGAGGCAGACATCGCTTCAAGACGGGTTTCCCATTCTTCACGGTCCGCTGCACCACGGCTGCCGATCGCTTCCCACTGGGATTTGATGTCGGCGGGCACTTCGAACGGGCCTGTTGTCCAGCCGTAGGCTTCTTTCGCTGCTGCCATCTGGTCTGCGTCTGTCAGTGCGCCGTGGCCTTTGGACGTGTCCTGAGCCGCGTGACCAAGCGCGATGTGCGTTTTGCACGCGATCATCGACGGCTTGCCAGCAGCCTTGGCCGCTTTGATCGCCGCGTCGATGGCTTCGGGATCGTGGCCGTCGATTTCCTGCACGTGCCAGCCCGACGCCTTAAAGCGTGCGACCTGATCGGTGCGGTCAGAGATGTCGACTGTGCCGTCGATGGTGATGTTGTTGTTGTCCCAGAAGACGATCAGCTTGGACAGTTGCTGACGACCCGCCAGAGCGATGGCTTCTTGGCTGACGCCTTCCATCAAACAACCATCACCGGCGATGACATATGTATAGTGATCGACCAGCTTCTTGGTGAAGCGGGCGCGAAGTGCTTCTTCTGCCATGGCGAAACCAACAGACATCGCGATGCCCTGACCCAGCGGGCCTGTTGTGGTCTCGATGCCTTTGGCAAGGAAGTTTTCCGGGTGACCAGCTGTCTTCGCGCCCAACTGGCGGAAGTTTTTGACCTGATCCAGCGTGATCTCGGGGTCGCCTGTCAGGTACAGCAGGGAGTAGATCAGCATCGAACCGTGGCCCGCAGACAGGATAAAGCGGTCGCGGTCGTGCCAGTCGGGGCGGGCTGCGTCGAACTTCAGGTGCTTTTCATACAGCACGGTTGCAACGTCTGCCATGCCGATGGGCATGCCCGAGTGGCCGGAATTCGCCGCTGCCACTGCATCAAGTGTCAGCGCACGGATGGCCGCGGCTTTGTTCCAGTGTTCGGGGTTCTTGGCTTTGAGCGCTTCGATATCCACGAGATCGTCCTTTGTCGCGAAGGTTTTCAAACCCGCTCATACCAGCGTGTGGGGGAAGATCAAGCGTGCCCCTTAAGCGCTTGACATATAAGGGGGCGCATTTTTGCATCCGGCTTGTTACAATTTGTCGTAACAGGGGTCTGATGATTCGCGTGCGTATCGTTGTAAGAGCACCCTGAAAATGAATTTTTGTGAGGGCATAAAGCAGAGCCATGACCGAAATCGAAGAGTTTGAACGGCGGATCAACGCCGCGCTCGACCGGATCGCTTATCAGGTCGAAACTTTCGGGGATAGTTCGCCGGTTACCGCGCCTGCGGGGGATGACAGCAGCGAAGACATCGAAAAGCTGAAGTCGGACCTTGCGGATGAACGTCTTGCCAACGAACAGTTGGAAGAGCGTGTAAAGGCTATTCGTGACCGTCAGGAAAGCCAGGTGTCCGAGCTTCAGGCCCAAGTCGCGGGCTTCAAGGCATCTATCGGTGATCTGGACGCAGAGCTGCAGCGTCTGCGCCATGCAAACGATCAATTGACGGCAAACAACGCCGAACTGCGCGAAGCGCTTGAGAAGAACGTAAGCGAACCGCATCTGATCAATCGCGCGATGTTGGCCGAACTGGAAGGTCTGCGCGCCGCGCGGAGTGCTGATCGCGCCGAAACCCAGACATTGATAGATACACTGGAACCATTGCTGGCCGCTGCCGCACAAGAGGAGAGCGCCTGATGCCCGAAGTCGAAATCTTGATTGGGGGTCGTAGCTTTAGTGTGGCCTGTCAGGAAGGCGAAGAGCAGTACCTGTATTCTGCCGCCCATATTCTGGATGGCGAAGCGCAGGTTCTGGTCGACCAGATCGGCCGTATGCCTGAATCACGGCTTTTGTTGATGGCGGGCCTGATGCTGGCGGATAAAACCGGCGGGCTGGAAGACAAGCTCAAAGCCGCAGAGGCCGAATTGGCGACGGCGCGAAAAATGATTGGCGATCTGGAAAACCGTCCGGCACCCGATCCGGAACGTGTCGAAGTGCCCGTGCTGCCTGCAGGCGTGTCCGAGACGATGGCAGAGATTGCCGCACGGACCGAAGCGCTAGCGACCGAACTGGAAGAAAAAGCGGGCTAGCAGAGTTTGCTAAGCACCAAAAAACGCCCGCGGTTTCGCGGGCGTTTTTTTTATTTCGATCAGATCAAGCGTTTGCTTCGCGGATCTTGTCGGCTGCTTCTTTGTCAAAGCTGACACCGTTTTCATCAAACAGCGTGTCCAGTTCACCAGAGAGCGTCATTTCGGTGATGATATCGCAGCCGCCGACGAATTCGCCTTTGACGTAGAGCTGCGGGATCGTCGGCCAATCCGAGAAATCCTTGATGCCCTGACGAATTTCTTCGTCTGCCAGAACGTTCACATCGGCGAAATCAACGCCCATGTAGTTCAGGACACCGGCAACACGGCTCGAAAAGCCGCACTGGGGCATGGATTTCGTGCCCTTCATGTAAAGAACAACGTCGTTGTCCTTGATGGTTTCTTCGATCCGAGACTTTGCATCAGTCATCGTGTTTCTCCGTATGGTCTGTGCGCTTCGGGCCGGTTTTCATATAGGGGCGCAGCGCGCCGTATGTGATCAAGCCGACCAAAGCGAGTGATCCCAGAATGGGCCAGGTGTTTGCCAGAAAATCCGCCACACCCGTTCCTTTAGTCTGGCGCTTTTGTTGTCAGGGCCAGTGCGTGAAGTTCGGCATTTGCCCCGTCCATTTTGCCTTTCAGCGCAGCAAAGACAGCGCGTTGCTGCTGGACACGGTTCTTTCCACGGAAGCTTTCGTCAACAACCATGGCAGACATGTGAACACCATCGCTGCCTTCGACAATGATTTTGGCATCGGGGAAGGATTCGCGCAGAAGATCCTCGATCTCTTGGGCATGCATCGGCATTTAGTGGCTCCGCGTATTTTGTTTAAGAATATGTAGGACGGCTAACGATAGGGCGCAAGCCGTCGGTCGGGATGTGTCATGCGGCAAGTTCGACCAGAACCGGTACGTGATCAGACGGTTTGTCCATCGCGCGGGCGTCCTTGTCGATATAACAATCAGACAAAAGATCGGCGCAGGACGGCGTCAAAAGGAAATGGTCGATACGGATGCCGTTGTTCCGCTGCCATGCGCCAGCCTGATAATCCCAAAAGGAATAGTGCCCCGGGCCTTGGGTGCGGGCACGGAAAGCTTCGGTAAAGCCAAGGTTCAGGATACGGCGGAACGCTTCGCGCGTTTCGGGCCTGAACAGTGCGTCGTCGCGCCAGCTGTCGGGCTTTGCAGCGTCTTCTGCTTGGGGGATGACGTTATAATCGCCAGCCATCAGGGCAGGGGTTTCGTCTGCCAAAAGCTGTTTGGCACGCTCTTCCAGCCGTTTCATCCACGCCAGTTTGTAATCGTATTTGGGGCCGGGCGCCGGATTGCCGTTGGGTAGATACAGGCCGCACAAACGGACAGCCTGTGTGTCGCCCATGACGGTCGCCTCGATCCAACGGGCCTGTTCATCGCTGTCGTCACCGGGAAGCCCGCGCGTCACATCTTCTAGGGGAAGCTTTGACAGGATCGCGACGCCATTAAACGATTTCTGCCCGTGCGTTTCGACCTGATAGCCCATATCTTCAAAGTGTTCTCGCGGGAACGCTTCGTCGACAGATTTGATTTCCTGCAGCAGGGCAACATCCGGCTGCGCCTCTTCAAGCCATTTTGTCAGTGTTTCGATCCGGGCCTTGATGCCGTTGATATTGAACGTGGCGATTTTCATACCGTCCCCTTTTGGCTTGTTCGTATATCGCGCCAAGAGCGTTGGATGTGCAAGTCAAAGACCGTTTGGGCCCGAAAATCCCAGCCGTGCCACGGTGATTCTTTGATGTGTTTTTCGGAAACTTCGGTTTTCCCCGTAATTTCAGAAAATTTTTTCAAAAAATCTTTGGATTGTGGATAACTTTTTGAATGTTTTCAATCGTCGCAATTTGGTCAAAAGTATTAATGTGGATATCCTGTGGATAAGCTAGCAAGTACCGTTTAGGTTGAAAAAAGTACTTAACAAACACGGATAACGTGCAATCCTGATCTTACTCAAAATCTCGCCAACAGAGGGGAATGTAAGATCATGATGACACAGCAAAAAATCACTGCGGTCGAAGTTTTTCAGGACGCCGTAATCGGATCCAAAGTGACACGCGAAAAGAGCGTGTCTGCGATCGACGGTATGGCCGTCGAAATGTTCACATCCTGGTCAGGACCAGCAGACAGCGACGCTACGATGGGCGATGCGGTCGAGATGTTTACCTCTTGGTCCGGTCCGTCGGGATCCGAGACCAAGCAAGGTGATGCCGTGGAAATGTTCACTTCGTGGTCCGGCCCTGCTGGTACAGACACGACGCAGGGCGACGCGGTCGAGATGTTTACATCTTGGTCCGGTCCCGCTGGCACAGCGATCAAGCAAGGCGATGCTGTCGAAAAGTTCACATCATGGTCGGGCCCGCGCTCGTAAGCGCTGCTAACTCTGAAATTGGACTGGGGCGGAAAGTTTTTTCGTCGAACATTAACAGGAAAAAACACATGACAAATGTTCTTCAACTCAACATTCCGCCCCGTGTTCGTCCATTGAATCAACGTCTTAGCCTTCTGCTGGACAGCTTTTGCAACCACCGCCGCTCTGGCGACGATGTGTTCTGGCTTAAGGAAAATGCAGAAATTCTTAATATTTTGGAAACGTCCCGGACGGAGGCGCCAGATAATCTTTGCGAAATCTACGGCGCGTTTTACGCAGAGATCGAACAGCGCTTTGCGTTCTTTCCACAATATTATCGGTTTCTGTTGTCCATATTGCTGGATCTCGAAGATCTGGGAATGAAAGGCACCAAGGGCGAGGCAATGGTTGATTGGGCTATCAAGCAGAACCTTGCAGGTGGGGAACTGTCCGATCTGCAACGAATGGAGGCCCGACGCCTGATGGCGCGCCGCGGGTTTGACCCGCTGGGTGATGACGCAGGTTTAGAACACCGGTTGCGGCGTTTTATCGGGAATTCGCGCATATTCTCGGTGCCGAACAAGAAGGCTGCGTATGAATTGACACATACTGTCTTCTACCTAAGCGAATATGGTCGCCGCGATCCGGCGCTGGATCAGGGCGCCTGCGACAGTCTGCATTTTGCGGGGCTGATGGCTTATCTCGAACAGAATGCCGATCTCTTGGCCGAGATCTGTATTGCGATGAATTTTGCGCAAAACGAACCGCCAAAAGTCTGGACAGAGTGGCTGTTCCATGAAAAACTTTCGTATAGGTTGTTCTGTGGGGATGATGTGCGCGTTCAGGATGATTACCACGAATTCCTGATGTGCCATTGGTATCAGGCGCTATCAGGCGACGCCGTCTTTGATGCGTCCATCCCGCAGGGTCGCGTACGTTTTGAACGGTCAGCAACGCGGACAGCGCCTTTGCGCGAGATGTCCGAATACATGTTGCGCCACACACATAACCGGACGGGCAATTGGCACAAAATGCGTGGCCCGATCGAAAACGAAATTTCAAGGGAAGCGGCCGACGTTTTGAATACGGCCGCGCAATCGAGCGATCGGTTTGAAGCATTTTTTGAGGGGTTTGCACGGGCAGACCACGTTGGAGCGATGACATGAATCTGACGGCAACGGCGGCAATAGGGGCAATTTGCGTCGTCTTCTATACCCTTGTGATCGCAGGGGCAGACGGGATCACCAAACATTTCGCCGGTGCCTATGCGGCGCCACAGTTGTTCTGCTTATCCGCTGGCTTGGTCCTGTTGTTGTGCTTTGGTGCGAACATGGTCAAGCCGCACGAAACCCACTTTTTGATCACCCGTTTCAAAGGTGCGATGCTGCTACGGTCTATTCTGACGGTCGTGTCGGCGGTCTGCTTTTTCCAGGCATTCCGCTTGTTGCCGTTTGCGGACGTCTTCTTGTTCATGGGGCTCGTACCCGTCATGGCCGCTGTTATGAGTGGACCGATTTTGGGCGAACATATTCGCCCCCAAGCGTGGATCGCATTGGGAATTGGTGTAACGGGCATTCTGTTCTTGATGCCTGATGGTCCGACCTCGGCGCAGTCCGGGCATTTCTGGGCGATTGGAGCCACAACGACGGGCACTGCGTCGATGGTTTTGGCGCGGTTTATCGGGCGGGATGAACAGAACTATCTGGCGCAGGTGTTCTATCCGAACCTTGCGATCTTCATCACAATGGCCATCGCGCTTCCGTTTGTATGGCGACCGATGGAAATAACAGATGTGGCGTTCGTTGCGCTTTACGCATTGGCATTGTTCGTTGCGCGCTGGCTGTCTGTTGTAGCGCTTCGCTTGCTGCCCGCATATGTCGCGACACCATTGATGAACCTTCAGTTCGTCTGGATGGTGCTGATCGGTTTTGTATTCTTTTCGGAATTACCCAGTATCGCCACCGTCATCGGTGTCGCGTTGGTGATGATGTCGGCGATCTGGTTGGTTCTTAGCGAAAGTTCAGACCGGGATATCATGGATACCTCGACGGCCTGACAGCGTTTACATCGAAAAGCTTGTTCCGCAGCCGCAGGATGATGTGGCGTTCGGGTTTTCGATGACAAATCGCGCGCCAATCAATTCATCGGTAAAGTCGATCACGGCGTTTTCCAGAAATGGCAACGAAACTGAATCCACCACGACCTTTTGGCCTTGGCCTTCCAAAACCAGATCGTCGTCCGCCGGTGCGTCAAGTTTGATATCGTACTGGAACCCGGAACACCCGCCGCCTTCCACTGCAACACGCAGGGCCTGTCCCTGATCGCCTGCGCCGATTTCGGCAAGGCGGGCAAAGGCGCGTTCGGTCACTTTCGGGGGCAATTGCATGATCATCGTCCGATTATCTGTCTTGCTCTAGATATGTCCGGCAATATGTCCTGTTTCAAGAGGCGCTGTCATCCGTTGCGATGAACTTCGTGGAAATGGACGTTTTTTAGCATTGTTCAGGGCTTGTTCACGTTGCTTCATCGAAAAACGGGCGTTTATGTGCGCAAAACAGCAGAAATGAGCCTGCAATCCTATGACACTATCCTGCGCCTGTACCCCTGACGTTTCTCGCGGACGTTTATATCCCGAAGACGAAAGTGCCTTTCGATCCTGCTATCAGCGGGACCGCGACAGGATTATCCACGCCTCGGCCTTTCGCCGGCTAAAGCACAAAACGCAGGTGTTTGTGGAACACGAGGGCGATTTCTATCGTACGCGCCTGACCCATTCGATTGAGGTGGCGCAGGTTGCGCGCACCATTGCGAATGCCTTGGGGCTGAACACGGACATCACCGAAGCTGTCGCCTTGGCCCACGATCTGGGTCACACGCCGTTCGGACACACCGGCGAGGATGCGCTGGATCTTTTGATGAAACCTTACGGCGGGTTTGATCACAACGCTCAGGCGCTGCGGATCGTGACGTCGTTGGAACGCCACTACGCGGGCTTTGACGGTCTGAACCTGACATGGGCCACGTTGGAAGGGATCGCCAAACATAACGGCCCGGTCGAAGGGCCGCTGCCCTATGCGTTGGAAGAATACAACGCCATCCACGATCTGGAACTTCACACCCACGCCAGCGCCGAGGCGCAGGTGGCCGCGCTGTCAGATGACATAGCATACAATAACCACGATCTGCACGATGGGCTGCGTGCGGATTTGTTTACGGTCGATGATATTCAGGATTTGCCGCTGGTCCGCGAAGCATTTGAAGAGGTTGATCGCGAATGGCCGGGATTGGACGCGTATCGTCGTCGTCACGAAGGGTTGCGCCGCGTGTTCGGTGTTATGGTCGCGGACGTGATCGACACCTCTCGCGATAACCTGAACAACGCCGGTGCAGTCTCTGCGCAGGAACTGCGGGATTTGGGCCGGCCTGTGATCGCGTTTTCTGCCGATATGTGGGCCAAACTGAAGGTTATCCGCGCCTTTTTGTTCGAACGTATGTATCGTGCCCCGTCTGTTGTGGTGCAGCGCGAAAAAGTGACCCATGTGGTGAACACGCTGTTCCCAATTTACATGGATCAACCGAACCTTTTGCCGTCCCGTTGGCAGGCCGACATTGAAGCGGCCAAGAATGATACAGAGCTCGCGCGACTGGTGTCGGATTATGTATCAGGCATGACTGATCGCTTTGCACTTCAGGCGTATTCCGACCTTACGGGGAAGGATATATTGCACGATCAGACCTAATACCCCTTTCCATTTCGACTTAGTGCAATAGTCTCAATCTCAGGTTCAGGTTTTTATGTTTCGCGGTTTGGTGGGGCGATTTGCTGGGATTAAGCGCTTTTAAGGGCAAAACAATTTTCTGTTTGTCGGCCTCTCATCCAATTGGCCAGCAGCTGTCCGTAAGGCTTGCCCACCTGGGTGCAACCGTAGTCGCGTTGGATTCCAACAATGACGTGCTGATGCTCTTGGCTTCTAAAAATGCCGCGCGCATCGAACCTTTGGCGATGAACTGGTCGCTTGCTTCGAACATAGAAATCCTGCGCAATGCTTGGGGCACAGAACCGATCCATGGCGTTTTCGATTTTTCCTGGCTTGTCCGGAAACCGACGCAATACGCGTTGCCGGCCATTCAAAAGACAGAAAATCTGATTGGTGCCTTATCTGCCGGCCTGACAGTCGGGCAGGGGACAGTGGTTTTGGGAATGCCATCGGATAAATCGGACGACGATGTGGGGGTGCGGGCGATCAATGCCGGATTTCACCACATCGTTCCCCAAATCGCCAATGCGCTTCCTAAAATCCGGCTTATGGGCTGCATTTGCCCCAATCATGCGGACCCGAATGAAACCGAGCTGACGCAGATCACAGATGCGTTGATGATGTTATGTCATCCGATTGCACGAAGCTTTGCATCGGGCCAGATCATCAATTTGTTGGGTGCGACCAAAAATAGCTAACTCTTTTCTCGGAACCAAACCGCTTTCCGGTATGTTCACCTCCATATAAAACGACGGGGACGTAAATTTATGGCTGTAAGTGGCAGTGGTGGCTTGGATCCTGTTACCGCGATTGCGTTGGTAGGTGCTTTGGGTATCGGATCTCAGTGGTTGGCATGGCGTTTGCGAATGCCTGCGATCGTTCTGATGTTGGCCGCCGGATTGATCGTCGGGCCGGGGCTTGGGCTTTTGGACCCGTCGGAAAGCTTTGGTGACCTGCTGCAACCTATAGTGTCGATCGCAGTTGCGATCATTCTTTTCGAAGGTGGTCTCAGTCTTAAATTCCACGAACTGAAGGACGCAGCCAAAGGCGTGCGGCGTCTAGTGATTGTGGGCGCGCCGCTTGGGTGGTTGGCGTCTGCACTGGCGCTGCATTACGTTGCGGGCCTGTCCTGGTCTACATCTGCTGTCTTCGGCGGCATTATGATTGTGACCGGACCCACAGTGATTGCACCGCTCTTGCGTCAGGCGCGGCTGCGTAGGCGTCCTGCGGCATTGCTGAACTGGGAAGCTATCGTAAACGATCCTGTAGGGGCCTTGGCCGCTGTTCTGGCGTTCGAGGTGGTTCTTGTTCTGCAAACGGCAACTGGCGTCGGTGACGCGGTCTGGCAGTTGGCCGTCGGAATTATTTCGGCCTCGATCATTGGTGTTGTGGCTGGTTGGGGCCTTGCAAGGGCTTTTTCGCGCGGTCACGTTCCCGAATATATGAAGGTCCCACTGCTGTTTGTCGGCGTGATCGCCGTCTTTACCGCGTCGGACCGTATCCTGCACGAAGCGGGGCTTTTGGCGGTCACGCTGATGGGATTGTTTATCGCAAACGTCGAATTGCCGTCTTACACAGAGCTGCGTCGTTTCAAGGAGCAAGCCACCGTGATGTTGGTGTCCGGCGTCTTTATTCTGCTTGCCGCGAATATGGATCGCGAAACGCTGATGTCTCTTGACGTGAACGCGCTGCTGTTTGTTCTGGCGGTGGTGTTTATTGCCCGTCCGGTTGCCGTTCTGCTGTCACTGGCCTTTTCTGATGTTCCCAAAGCGGAGCGTTTCCTGATCGCATTCACAGGCCCGCGCGGTGTTGTACTTGTCGCTGTGGCCGGTCTATTCGGTCAGCGTCTTGCCGCAGTCGGGATCCAGGACGGGGCGCAAATGGGTCCGTTGGCCTTTGCGTTGGTCGCGGCATCGGTAGTGCTGCATGGCTTTACCTTGTCGCCAGTTGCGCGCTTTCTTGGCCTGACCGCAGCGGATCGACCCGGTGTTCTGATTGTAGGCAGCTCGACATGGTCGGTTCAGCTGGCAAAGGCGCTGGAAAAGCTGGACCTGCCTGTGATCGTATCCGATCCCAACCACGCCCATCTGCGCACTGCGCGCGAAGCGGGCGTCGAGGTGTTCTTTGGCGATATCCTGTCCGAGGTCGCGGAAGACCGGCTTGAACTGGTTCGCTACGAACAGGTGATCGCCGCGACAGACAACGATGCCTACAACACGCTGGTCGCAACCGACCTTGGGCCGGAGTTCGGTCGCGACAAGGTGCATCAGATCAAACGCGTGAAGCACGGCGCGCGTTATGCGCTGCCCGCCACGCTGGGTGGCCGTCCGCTTGGGGTGGATGAAACCTATTTCGACCTGAACGAACGTATCCGCAATGGTTGGGAATTCCGCGTGACCAAACTGTCCGAGGAATTCACGTTGGAAGACTGGCGGGCAATCAATCCGGATTCTGTGATCATTGCTGAGTTTGGCAACCAAGGCGCTTTGCGTTTTCTTGAACCCGACATGAAACCTCAGGGCACCAATAGTGCCCAGTTGGTGGTGTTTGGTCCGCAGCGCGAAGAGCGGAAAGACGTCTAGTCGTTGACCTTACCGGATGCCGTGTTAAGACGCGGGCCGAATGATGTGAGGACACGACATGAACCTCTTTGCCCAGATCCGCAGCCTGGTGCTGACCGCGGTTGAAGAAATGCAGAAAGAAGGCAGCCTCCCCGAGGGGCTTAACCTTGCTCCGATCACGGTCGAGCCGCCGCGCGATCCGTTGCACGGTGACATGGCGACGAACGCTGCAATGGTGCTGGCAAAACCCGCCGGCCAAAAGCCGCGCGACATCGCTGATGCACTGGTGGCCAAGCTTGCTTCGGACGACCGTATCACCACTGCCGAAGTGGCTGGGCCGGGGTTCATCAACCTGCGTCTGGATGGGGCGGTCTGGCAGGACGTGACCAAGGCGGTTCTGGATCAGGGAGCCGAATACGGCCGCTCTGATATGGGCGCGGGTCAGAAGGTGAATGTTGAGTACGTGTCTGCCAACCCGACCGGCCCTTTGCATGTTGGTCACACGCGTGGTGCGGTCTTTGGCGATGCTCTTGCGTCGCTTCTGCAATTCGCAGGCTACGACGTTACGCGCGAATACTACATCAACGACGGCGGTGCACAGGTCGATGTCCTCGCACGGTCTGTGTACCTGCGCTACCTTGAGGCGCATGGTCGGGATGTTGAGTTCGCGGACGGCACCTATCCGGGCGATTACCTTGTGCCGGTCGGCGAAGCGCTGAAAAACATGGTCGGTGATGAATACGTCGATCAGCCAGAAGACGTCTGGCTGGAAAAAGTGCGCACTTTCGCGACCGATCAGATGATGGACCTGATCCGCGAAGATCTGGCACGTTTGAACGTGACCATGGATCACTTCTTTTCCGAGAAGTCGCTTTACGGCACAGGCCGCATCGAAGCAGCGATTGACGATCTGAAGGGCAAGGGTCTGATCTATCGCGGCACGCTTGAGCCGCCCAAAGGCAAGCTGCCCGAAGATTGGGAGCCGCGCGAACAGACGTTGTTCAAATCCACGGACTACGGCGACGATGTTGACCGCCCGATCATGAAGTCGGACGGCAGCTGGACCTATTTCGCGCCGGATATCGCCTATCACTACGATAAGCTCACCCGTGGCTTTGATGCATTGATCGACGTTTTCGGTGCCGATCACGGTGGCTATGTGAAGCGGATGAAAGCGGCGGTTGCGGCGCTGTCCGAAGCCAAAGTTCCGGTCGACATCAAACTGTGCCAGTTGGTGAAGCTGTATAAAAACGGCGAGCCGTTCAAGATGTCCAAGCGGGCAGGGACGTTTGTCACTCTGCGCGATGTTGTGGACGAGGTCGGCTCGGATGTGACGCGTTTCGTGATGTTGACGCGCAAGAACGACGCGCCTTTGGACTTTGACTTTGAAAAGGTTCAAGAGCAGTCCAAAGACAACCCCGTATTCTACGTTCAGTACGCGCACGCCCGTGTGCATTCGGTTCTGCGTAAGGCGAAAGAGGCGGGCATTGATGTGTCGATCCCGACATTGGCCGCCGCTGACCTGAGCAATCTGTCCCATGAGGCCGAGGTCAACGTCGCCAAGAAACTGGCGGAATGGCCGCGTCTGGCAGAGATTGCAGCCCGTACGCATGAGCCGCATCGCGTAGCGTTCTACCTGTATGAACTTGCGTCCGACTTCCACAGCCTGTGGAACCGTGGCAACGATGAAGTGTCCCTACGCTTCCTGCAGGACGGCGATGCCGCAACCAGCCAAGCGAAAATCGCGCTGGCACAGGCCGTCGCGGTTGTTATTTCCGCAGGTCTTGGTATTTTGGGCGTCAAACCGGCAGAAGAAATGCGTTAAAAAACGCTCATGCCGGTCTGAAATCGAGCAGGCATATGGTGGATCGCAATGCGGTCCGCTGTAGGAGTAGGGCAGGCATGGCAGACTACTATCGCACTGATAACGCGCCCGCAGCCGCAACCAGCGGCGTGCGGCGTTTGACGAACCTTGCAGGCGCAGGGGTATCGTTGGCGCTGATCGTGGGCGTTGGCATCTGGGGAACCGAACTGGTGATGCGGGACGTCAGCGGCGTACCGGTTGTACGCGCCGCAGAAGGCCCCATGCGCATTGCTCCGGAGAATCCAGGTGGTCGCCCGGCGGATCACCAAGGTTTGGCTGTGAACGATGTGGCCGGAAGCGGCACAGCCGCCGCGCCAGCAGATACATTGCGCCTTGCACCGCAAAGCGCTGGCTTGACCGAAGAAGATATGGCCGTTGCGGAACTGCGTCAGCAAACCCAGCAGATCGAACGTATCCAGCCTATCTCGGCTCCGACCGAAGAGGCTGTCGACTCCACACTGCCCAGCATGATGGAACTGACCGGCGCGGATGATGCCGAAAAGTTGCTTCAGGCATTGGCTGATCAGATCGCCGGAGATGCGCAACCGTTTACGCCCTTGGCTAAGGTCGAAGAAGAGGTCGATCCTGTGGTGACAGCGGCCTTGGCGGCCAACAACGTTGTTCAAGAACCGGCTGCGCAACCTGTAAAGGCGATTATTCCTGCAGATGTTGCAGGCGTCGCCAAGTCCTTGCGCCCGATCCGCCGTCCGCAAGGGCTCCAGACGGCATCGCTCTCTGCGCCCGCAGCACCAGTTGCCACGGGCACAAAAGAGCTTGATCCCGCCGCACTTCCCAAGGGAACGCGTCTGGTGCAGCTTGGCGCCTTTGACAGTGTCGAGGTCGCGCGTTCGGAATGGACACGTCTGCAGGGCCGCTTTGGCGACTATCTGGAAGGCAAAGATCGTGTGATCGAAAAGGCCAGCTCGGGCGGCAAGATTTTCTATCGCCTCCGCGCCCATGGCTTTGACGACATGTCGGATGCGCGCCGTTTCTGTGCTGCGTTTGTTGCTGGTAAGGCTGACTGCATTCCGGTGGTCACACGATGACCCAGCCGCGTTTCGGGGCGGCAATCCTTGGATGTGAGGGGCTTTCCGTAAGCCAAAACGAAAAGGCGTTCTTTCGGGATGCCAATCCGTTGGGCTTCATTCTGTTTGCCCGTAATCTTGAGACAGCTGATCAGATACGTAAACTGACAGATGACTTGCGCGCGAGCGTTGGCTGGCGAGCCCCTGTTTTCATTGATCAAGAGGGCGGTCGCGTCCAGCGCCTACGCCCACCCTTGGCGCGCGAATGGCCCGCGCCTTTGGATCATGTCGACGCGTCGGGAAAAAACGCCGAGCAGGTCATGTACCTGCGCTATCGGATCATCGCTGCAGAGCTTCTGTCGCTCGGGATCGATGGCAATTGCGCGCCCATGCTGGACATCGCCCGCGATGGGACGCATCCGTTTCTGCGCAACCGGTGTTATGGCACCGATCTGGATCAGGTTGTTCGCATAGGTCAGGCCGTTGCTAAGGCCCATCTGGATGGCGGCGTTTTTCCGGTCGTGAAACACATTCCGGGACATGGTCTTGCGCAGATGGACAGCCATCTTGAACTGCCGCGCATTTCACTGCCCGCAGATGAGCTTTATGTAACCGATTTCGCGGCCTTCAAACCTTTTGCTGATCTGCCCTTCGGCATGACAGCCCATCTGGTGTATGAGGCGCTGACAGACGAACCGGCGACAACCAGCAAAATGATGATCGATCTGATCCGGAACGATATCGGGTTCAACGGGTTCATCATGACCGACGATATCTCGATGGAGGCACTGTCGGGTACCGTTGCCGAACGCGGGGCCGCTTCCATTGCTGCGGGCTGTGATGCCGTTCTGCATTGCAACGGCTATCTGGACGAAATGATCGCCCTTATGGACCAGATCGGCGTTATGTCTGATGCGGCGCAAGCCCGCGCAGAACAGGCGCTAAAGACCCGTAAAACCGCGCCACAGGTTGACATTGACGATCTGACGGCCAAGCTATCCGCGCTTGAAGAGAAGCGCGTGGATGACTGAGACACAGGACAACCTACCATTAGATACCGTCAGCGTCGCCGAACGGCTTGAGGCCGAGGCGCTGATTGTTGACGTGGACGGTTTTGAAGGGCCTCTGGACCTTCTTCTGATGCTGTCACGGTCGCAAAAGGTCGATCTGCGCAAAATCAGTGTTCTGGAACTGGCGCGTCAGTATCTGAGCTTTGTCGAGAAAGCCAAAGAACTGCGGATCGAACTGGCCGCCGATTATCTGGTGATGGCAGCTTGGTTGGCGTTTCTGAAATCACGTTTGTTGCTGCCGCCCGATCCGACCGAGGAAGGCCCATCCGGCGAAGAACTGGCCGCGCACCTTGCCTATCAGCTGGAACGCCTTCAGGCGATGCGCGATGTGGCGGCGCGGCTTATGGGGCGCGACCAGAAGGGCCGTGATTTCTTTGTGCGCGGCATCCCCGAAAAGATGCAAAGTGTGCGCAAGGTCAAATACACCGCAACCCTGCTGGATCTGATGCAGGGCTATGCCCGCATCCGCACCAAAGACGAATTCCGCCCCTTTATTCTGGACCGTGACCGTGTCTTTACGATGGAGCAGGCGCTGGAACGTTTGCGCGGTATGATCGGCTTTGCTGGGACTTGGACAGATATCGTCAGTTATTTGCCCGACGGCTGGGGCGACGACCCTGTGATGCGCCGCTCGGCCACTGCTGCTACTTTCGCGGCCTCGCTTGAGCTGGTGAAAGAGGGGAAGGCCCAAATCAAACAAGAAGAAATGTTTGCCCCGATCATGGTAAAGCGCGCTGAACGCAAATCGGAAAGCTAGAGTTATGAACGACGACGATTTGTCCACCACAGAAAGCGAAGAACGTCAGCCGATCGAAAACGACAGCCTGTTCGACGCACCGCCCATGGGCGAACAGGAACGTATGGTCGAAGCAATTCTCTTTGCCTCTGCCGAACCCCAAACGGTCAAAGACCTGAATGACCGGATGCCCCACGGCTGCGACGCGGCCGAGGCGTTGGTACATCTGCGCAAGCGGTATGAGGGCAGGGGCGTGAACGTGGTGAAGGTGGGTGATGCTTGGGCCATTCGCACCGCGCCTGATTTGGGTTTTCTGATGCAAAAGGAAACGGTCGAGGTCCGCAAGCTGAGCCGCGCGGCCATCGAAACGCTGGCGATCATTGCCTATCACCAGCCCGTCACACGGGCCGAGATCGAAGAAATCCGTGGTGTGTCTGTCAGCCGCGGAACAGTGGACCAGCTTCTTGAGATGGAGTGGATCCGCTTTGGCCGCCGCAGGATGACGCCAGGCCGACCTGTGACCTTCGTTGTGACCGAAGAATTCCTTGATCATTTTGGTCTTGAAAGCGCGCGGGATCTGCCGGGCTTGCAAGAATTGCGCGCTGCGGGTCTGTTGGACAACCGCCCGCCACCGGGCGCGATCCCGACGCCGGGCGAAGGGGATGTGGATTCCGCGGAAGAAACGTCAGAGGGCCAGTCCGAGATGTTCGAGGACTAAGGCCAGAAAATTCCGGCGTTTTTGCCAGTTTTCGGCGCAATTGTCTGTCAGACAGAGCGGAAAGAAAACTCCAAGAGGCAGATCATGAACGCAAATGGCTTGATCAATATGGTTGTTCGTATGGTGTTGGGGCGTGTCATCCGTCGCGGAATTGATGCAGGCTTTAATCGGTTCACGCGTAAGCCTGAGGGAAACCAATCCGTGCCCCAGACCCCACAGCAGGCGGCGATTTCGCCACACCACGAACGCCGCGCGCAAAGCGGTATTGCCCAAGCACAACGTGCATTGGCGTCGCGTCGAAACTCCGGCTAACTGTCTGGATATTATTAGCTTTTAAAGTGCTTGGACAGTTTTAGGCCTTGGCCCTGATAGTTGGATGCAATGCCAGCGCCGTATAGCTGCGCGGGCATCTCATCCATACGTTCGTAAACCAGACGCCCAACGACCTGACCGTGTTCCAGAACAAACGGCGCTTCGTGGCAGCGAACCTCTAGAACACCACGTGATCCGTGACCGCCTGCTGCGGCATGGCCAAAGCCCGGATCAAAAAAACCCGCATAGTGCACGCGGAATTCACCGACCATGGCCAAATAGGGCGCCATTTCGGCGGCGTATTGCGGCGGGATGTGAACGGCTTCACGGCTGACAAGGATGTAGAAGGCATCAGGATCAAGGATGATCTGTCCGTTCGTTGTGCGCAGCTCTTCCCAGAAATCGGCGGGATCGTATTCGCCGATCCGGTCCAGATCGATGACACCCGTGTGCGGCTTGGCGCGGTAGCCCACCAGATCGGTTCCTTCGGGTTCCAGATCAACCGAGAAGCCCAGACCGTCGCCGATAACAGCAGGCCCGCCGGACACGAGCGTATCGCTTTCATGCAGCGCGGTCAGTTCCTGATCGGTCAAAACAGACTGACCGTTGCGGAACCGGATCTGGTTCAAGCGCATGCCGGGGCGCACGAGCACCGAGAATGAACGCGGGCAAATCTCGGCATACAGCGGGCCTGTGTAGCCTTGGGCAATGCGGTCAAATTCAGCACCACCATCGGTGATGGTGCGTGTCAGCAGGTCCAGGCGACCGGTCGAGCTTTTGGCGTTGGCGATGGCCTGAATACCGTCGGGCAGGGCGAGGCTTTCCATCAGGGGCACGACGTAAACACAGCCCTTTTCCAGAACGGCACCATTGGTCAGGTCGATCCGGTGCATTTCGAATTCTTCGATACGCTCGGCCACTGTCTGGCCTTCGGGCGCAAGAAACGACGCGCGGACACGATAGGCGACATTGCCCAAACGCAGATCAAGGCTGGCCGGTTGGATCTGACCGTCTACCAAAGGCTGCGCGACCGTGATGGCCCCCTTGGCGATCATGTCTTCGATTTGCTGGCTCGCAAGTACTCCGGCCATATCAACCCCCGTGACGTTTGGTTTTGTCTAACTAGCAAGGGTTTGGGGGCAAGTGGAATAACAAACACCACATCCGCGCAGAAAAGCCTGCGCTTATGACGTTTTTCCAGCAAGTCGGTGAAAATGGTCGGGCTAGCAGGACTCGAACCTGCGACCTTCCGTCCCCCAGACGGACGCGCTACCAGGCTGCGCTATAGCCCGACTTGTGCTGTGTGTCATAGCGGTTTTGCCAGCGGTCGCAACCCCTTGGTTGCTAGAATTTAGACACTCGCTGACGAATTATCGTGTTGCAGCTTTGATTGCAGTTCCTGAACAAAGGGCGCGATCTGGCTTGCCTTATCCGGGCTCAGCTTAGTGATGCGTGCAGCAAGGCTCAGAATGCCCGATGTGGGGGCTTCGGACACGGATGTCGAATCAGGAAGGGCTGCGGGCGCCTCTTCTGGTGTGTCATCCTCGACCACCTGAACATCGTCGTCTGCTTTCGTATCTGCAAACATATCGCCGAACAAATCGGGTTGCAGGCTGTCCTCGCCTGAGGGCGTTGCTGTATCTTCGGAAGATGTGACAACCTTTTCAGCGGCGACTTCGGTGCGCTGGAAGGGAACAACGTTGGGTTCCGGCTGACTCATTTCCTCGAAGGGGGCTTCTTCCACTTCGGGCTGATCGGCGGCACCATCCAGTCGGGCGGGCGTGTCGCCTGCGTCATTCAGCGGTGTCGCTTTTTCATCCGTTTCCAAAGGCTGGGACAACGCCGAAACCGCTTTGATACCTTTGTCCGAAAGCACCTTTTGCGCGCCCTTGATGGTCAGGCCATCGTTGTGCAACAGCTGTTTAATGCCGCCCAAAAGCAGCATGTCGGAAGGACGATAATAACGACGGCCTCCAGCGCGCTTTACCGGTTTCACTTGGGAAAACTTGCTTTCCCAGAACCGCAAAACATGCGCTGGCGTATCAAGCCATTCCGCCACCTCACTGATTGTTCGGAAGGCGTCGGGCGATTTGCTCATTCAGTTAGCCTCAGCTTTTGTTGCCGTCCGCAACGCGATCTTTCATCAAATGAGACGGCCGGAATGTCAGGACGCGGCGGGGCTGAATAGGTACTTCTTCGCCGGTCTTCGGATTGCGACCCACGCGGGCAGCTTTGGATCGTACCGAAAATGTTCCAAACGAAGAAATCTTGACCTGTTCGCCACGCACGAGTGCGTCGGACATATGTTGCAGAACGGATTCTACCAGATCTGCGCTTTCATTTCTGGACAGGCCCACTTCACGAAACACAGCTTCGCTAAGGTCCATCCGCGTCAGGGTTTTCTCACCCATGTCTCCAAATCCCCATGCTTTTGGGAAGCATAGGCCGAGCGAATTTTCCGAGTCAATATCAATGGGTTGGCGACCGCATTTTCCGTGGTCTTTTGCTTACCAGCGAATGACCACAGCACCCCAGGCAAGCCCGCCACCGATGGCTTCTGTTACCACCAGATCGCCGGTTTTGATCTGACCGCGCTCCTTGCCGACCGATAGGGCCAGAGGAATGGATGCGGCAGATGTATTGCCGTGGTCTTGAACCGTGACGACCACCTGTTCCATCGGCAAACCAAGTTTTTTGGCAGTGCCCTGAATGATGCGGATGTTGGCCTGATGCGGGACAACCCAATCGACGTCATCACTGGTAAGTCCAGCGTTTTCAAGTGCTTGCGATGCGGTCTGGGCCAGTTTTTCAACCGCGTGGCGGAACACTTCGCGGCCTTCCATCTTAAGATGTCCAGTCGTCTGGGTAGACACGCCACCGTCGACGTACAGGATATCGCGATGGCGACCGTCCGAGTTCAGATCGGTCGACAGAACGCCGCGATCTTCGTTGGACCCTTCTCCTGTCTGACCCTCAAGGATCAGCGCTCCAGCGCCGTCGCCGAACAAAACGCATGTGGATCTGTCGGTGTAGTCCAGAATGCGGCTGAACGTTTCGGCACCGATCACAAGTACGCGTTTTGCCTGACCGGACAGAATCAGCGCGTTTGCGTTTGTGAGCGCAAAAACAAAGCCTGCACATACCGCTTGGACGTCAAATGCAAAGCCGCGGGTCATGCCAAGCTTGGCCTGCACCATGGTTGCGGCAGAAGGGAAGGTCAGGTCGGGTGTCGACGTTGCAACGATAATTGCGTCGATGTCGTCCGCATTCAGACCAGCATCATCCAGTGCGTTCTGCGCCGCTTTCGATGCAAGATCCGATGTGGTTTCACCGTCCGCTGCAAAATGTCTGCGTTCAATTCCAGACCGCGCGCGAATCCATTCATCGCTGGTCTCAAGGCTTTGTTCGAATTCCGAGTTCGGGACGACCCGTTCAGGAAGATAGTGGCCACAGCCCGTAACCACAGCTCGGAGTGTCATATTGCAGGTCCGTTCGTTTCATTTTCACTGACATCCTGTGCCCGCTCGGCGGCGGATGCAACCCGTGCTGCAATCCGATCGGTGAATCCGGTCTGTGCGAGCTGGAATGCCAGTTTAACCGCAGCCGAAACGCCAGTGGCATCCGCTGCTCCGTGGGATTTCACCACAGTTCCGTTAAGGCCCAGAAAAACACCGCCATTTACACGGCGCGGGTCGATGCGTTTTTTCAGACGCTTCAACGATGTCAGGGCCAGAAGAGATGCGACGCGGGACAAGAAGGAATAGGCAAAAGCCTGCTTCAGGAAATCACTGATCAGGCTTGCGGTGCCTTCACCGGTCTTCAGGGCGATGTTGCCTGTAAAGCCGTCTGTGACAATGACGTCGCATTTATTGCCGGGAATATCGCCACCCTCGACGAAACCGACAAATTCGAAATGCCCATCCTCGGCAATGTCGCCGATCAACTCGTGGGCTTCTTTCAGTTCAGCACGGCCTTTGTGTTCTTCCGTGCCGACGTTCAAAAGACCCACACGCGGGTTTTTCAGATTCAGACCGTTCCGGGCATAGGACACGCCCATCAGCGCGTACTGCAGCAGGTCTTCTGCATCCGCGCGGATGTCAGCGCCCACATCCAGCATCACGTTGAACCCTTGCGGGTTCCGCGAGGGCCAGAGAATCGCAATAGCAGGGCGGTTCACGCCTGGCAGTTTGCGCAGACGGATCATCGACAGCGCCATAAGCGCGCCGGTGTTGCCACAACTGACCGCAACTGTCGCTTCGCCCTGGCGGACCGCTTCCAGCGTGGACCACATCGAGGTGTCCTTGCCGCTGCGCATGACCTGACTGGGTTTGTCATCCATGCTGACAACGCCAGAGGCGTCGCGAATCTCGCAACGGCCGGTCAGATCGCTTTTCTTGGCGACAAGCGGTTCAAGCTGATCTTTGGGACCATGCAGAATGAACCGGATTTCCGGGTTCTTTTCTGCGGACAAAGCAATACCGGCGACAACAGCCGCCGGTCCTTGATCGCCGCCCATGGCGTCGATCGAAAGTACAACCGGGTTTTCGCCCGCCTTCATGTGATCCCGTTCAGAGGTCATGGAAGTGGGCCTTGACGGTTGTTTATGCTGCGTCTTCGTCCAGATCGATTTCGTCGTTCTGTGCAACGACTTCGCGTTCCGCGTAGTGTCCGCAGGACGGGCATACGTGGTGCGGGCGCTTCAGTTCGCCACAGTTGTCACATTCATTCGGGTTCGCTGCGACGAGCGCATCATGCGCACGACGGTTGTTGCGACGCGATTTGGATACTTTGTTCTGTTGGACGGCCATGTCTCAACCTCAATTTAAGCGTGTCGGGGCATGGCACACATGCCCTATGTCTTGGATTGTTCGGGCACATACGCTGGTAGGCGTGGCTCTGGCAACCCTGAATCTCGTGAAGGCGCGAAAATACGTATCGTTTTCTTGAACGCAAGGGGGTAATTCGCGTTTCGCCTTAATCTTTTTGCCCGTCCGGGTCGGAAAGTTTGTCCCGAAGCGCTGCCAAACCGGCAAAAGGCTTGGTTTCTTCCTCTTTTATCGGTTCTGCACCCTCAGGGATCGCGCTGATGTTGTCCAGTTCGGCATCTGCTGCGCGTGGATAATCAGGGATCGCGATCGCCAAAGCTTCGATCATGACGTCGTAGACGTCGATTTCGGTCCCTAGTTCCTCGATACTGTCGTCTTCGGGAATCTCGGTCTCGCTGCCTTCTGTCGGGGTATGCAGCTGGGCCGGCGGCACAAATGTGCGCACGACATCAGAATCAATACGCGTCGTGACCGGTGTAAGTGTGACGACGCAGGGCTGGACGACAGTCGCCCCCAGTTTCCCGTTCAACCGCCATCCGCGTTTGCCCAAGGGGGCGATCTGGCCCGAGAAGGTCAGCTTTTTAATGGATGTTGCATCCAGTTCTGTGGCGACCGTGGCCCTGTCTTCTGCGGACAACGGCAGATCAAATTTGGTCGCATGGGCTTGTGAAAGGTCGGCGACCCTGAAAACCTTGGGCGAATGGGCACGTTCAGTCATTTTCCAGAGCGTTCCTTTACTTGATCGAATGTCTGTCCTTCTGTAAGCGGGATAGAAGGCAATAGAAGCCGAAACAAGAGGGGCGGGAACTTGGGCAAGGCAACAATGCGCAAAAGCAGTGTTTTGATGGCGTTGGCAGTATCGACGGCCATTCTGGCCGGGTGCACAGCACAATATCGCAATCACGGATATGTTCCGCCCGAAGAAGATCTTCAGCAAATCGTTCCGGGGGTGGATACACGCGCCACTGTCGAAGAACTGATCGGTGTGCCGACCACATCCGGCATCCTAAGCGAGAGCGCCTATTACTACGTCGGTTCGACCGTCAAACATTTCGGCCCCAAAAAGCCCGAGGTCGTCGACCGAACGGTTCTGGTCATTTCGTTCGATGAGGCGGGCGTTGTGACCAACATCGAAGAATTCGGGCTTGCCGACGGGATGGTTGTTCCGATCTCCAGCCGTGTCACGACATCCGGCAGCAACATCGGCCTGATCCGCAAACTGTTCGGTAACATCGGACAGCTGAGCGCGGATACGCTTCTTGGCGGCGGCTAATCCGTGATATTGTCATGTTTCTGATAGCATCGTGATGTAGCGATGCTGACGATACAGGGCAGGAGTACGGCCATGCTAGGTTTGGCGAAAGGGCGTTACAGCGCCAGACTTGCCCGTGAAGATCGCGACCTTGAGGCCGCCCAGCGACTAAGGCATCTGGCGTTTCGGGGAAGTGAGGGCATCGACAGTGATGTTTTTGATGCGGTCAGTGATCATGTGATTGTCGAGGATGTCTCGAACGGTACGATTGTCTGTTGCTTCCGCATGATGCCCTTCAAAGACGGTGCCTCGATCCAGTCTTCCTATTCCGCGCAATTTTATGAATTGTCGGCCTTGGAACGATTTAAAAGCCCGATGGTCGAAATGGGCCGGTTTTGCATCCATCCGGATTACCGCGATCCTGATATCCTGCGCGTCGCATGGGGGGCTATGACCTCTTATGTAGATGACAACGGGGTCGAGCTTTTGTTTGGCTGTGCGTCCTTTGCTGGGACGGACGCGGCCAGCTATGCGGATGCCTTTGCGATGTTGAAAGCAAAACACATTGGGCCGAAACGTTGGATTCCCCAGATCAAGGCACCGAATGTGTTTCGCTATGCCTCGCGTTTGCGACGCAGGCCGGATGCCAAAAAGGCCATGTTGCGGATGCCGCCGCTGCTACGGACCTATCTGTTGATGGGGGGGTGGGTCAGTGATCATGCGGTGATCGACACTGATATGAATACGCTCCATGTCTTTACAGGCGTCGAAATCGGGCGCATTCCGCCGGAACGCAAACGGCTGCTACGCTCGGTTCTGGCCTGATCACAGCACCTCTTGCTGTTGTCACGCGCTCCTGCCATATCGCGGGCATGGCACAGATACCTCTTCTTCAGCTTTCTGATATCTCTCTGACCTTCGGCGGAAATCCCGTTTTCGATGGACTGTCGTTGATTGTGCACCAAGGCGACCGTGTCGCGTTGGTCGGGCGGAACGGTTCCGGCAAATCGACGCTTTTGAAAGTTATGGCGGGTATTGTTGAACCTGATCGCGGCGAACGGGTCGTGCCGCCGGGGATTACCGTCGGGTATATGGAGCAGGACCCTGATCTGACAGGCTTTGAAACGCTGGGCGACTATGCCGCCGAAGGTCTTGATCCAGGCGAGATGTACCGCGTTGAACGCGCAGGTGAAGGCCTGAAGTTTGATCCAGCGCGTCCTGTGTCCACGGCATCCGGTGGGGAACGTCGTCGGGCAGCTTTGGCGCGTATGCTGGCGCGTGATCCGGATTTGATGCTGTTGGACGAACCGACCAACCATCTGGACATTGAGGCGATCAATTGGCTGGAAAGTGAATTGAAATCAACGCGCAAGGCCTTTGTTCTCATCTCGCACGACAGGCGTTTTCTGACCGAACTGACGCGTGCCACGCTCTGGGTGGATCGTGGCGAAGTCCGCCGTCAGGAACAGGGTTTCAGCGGATTCGAGGCATGGCGTGACAAGGTTTGGGCGGACGAAGACATGCAGCGCCACAAGCTTGATCGCAAAATCAAGTCCGAGGCGCGTTGGGCCGTCGAAGGCATCAGCGCACGCCGCAAACGGAATCAAGGCCGCGTCCGTGCCCTACAGGATTTGCGCAAGGAACGGTCCTCGATGATCCGCCGTCAGGGCACGGCCGCAATGGAACTGTCCGCCGGTCCGACCTCGGGCAAAAAGGTGATCGAGGCTGTGGGTCTGTCCAAAGCCTACGGCGATAAGGTCATCGTCAAGGATTTCTCGCTGCGCGTTCAGCGTGGGGATCGTGTGGGCTTTGTGGGCCCGAACGGTGTGGGTAAGACAACGCTTTTGCGTATGTTGATGGGTCAGGAAGCGCCTGACAGTGGTGAAGTCTCATTGGGCACCAACCTGATGCCCGCGATTTTCGACCAGTCCCGTGCACAACTTGATCCGGACATGACCCTTTGGGAATCGCTGACCGGTGACCCTGAAATGCGGGTCTCTGGGAAAGCGGATCAGGTTCTGGTGCGTGGGCAACCCAAGCACGTGGTCGGCTACCTGAAAGAATTCCTGTTCGATGAACGTCAGGCCCGTGCGCCAGTCCGGTCTTTGTCGGGCGGTGAAAAGGCACGATTGCTGTTGGCCAAGATCATGGCCAAGGAATCGAACCTGCTGATCCTTGACGAACCGACCAACGATCTGGACGTCGAAACGCTGGACCTGCTGCAGGATCTGATCGGGGAATATGACGGGACAGTTGTTCTGGTCAGCCACGACCGTGATTTTCTGGACCGCACAGTCAGCACGACCATCGCGATGGAAGGCGATGGCAAAGCAACGGTTTATGCCGGTGGCTGGAGCGATTATCAGGCCCAGCGCGCCGAGACGAAGAAGGCCGAAACGCAGGATAAATCCGCCAAGTCCAAAGATCCGGTCGAAGAAAAGCCGAAAGCCAAACCGGCCAAGCCCAAGGGCCTCAGTTTCACTGAAAAACACCGGCTTGAAGCCCTTCCGGCAGAAATCGAACGTCTTGAAGCCGAGATTGGCAAACTGAATGAACTTCTTGGTGATCCCGATCTGTTCACGCGCGAACCGGTCAAGTTCCGCAAAGCGACCGAAGCCTTGGCCGAACGGCAGACCAAGCTAGATGCCGCTGAAATGGAATGGCTCGAGCTTGAGGAAAAGGCGGCAGAAGCGTCTTGATCCAATAGGCGCGGTCTGGGGATAGGCGGACGGTGCCATGACGGAATTGTTCATCGGATCAAACATCTATCGCGGTTCCAGCTATGGGCCGCTACATCCGTTGTCCATTCCGCGCGTGCCAGCGGTGATTGATCTGTCACGCGCATTGGGTTGGCTGCCGTCCGAGCGTTATCGGACATCGCCCTTGGCCAAGCCTGTGGCGCTGGAACGATTTCACACGCCCGAATACGTGTCTGCCTTGCTGTCTGCGGAGAAAGAGCAATCCGTTTCCGAGGCGACACGGACGCGCCACCACTTGGGCACTCTGTCCAATCCGGTTTTCACCGAAATGTACCGGAGGCCCGCGACGGCTGTGGGTGGTGGCCTGCTGGCGGCAGAACTGGTTGCTGACGGCGGTGTCGTTTTCAATCCCGGGGGAGGAACGCATCACGGGATGGCGGATCGGGCAGGGGGGTTCTGTTATCTGAATGAACCCGTCCTCACAATCCAACGGTTGCTAGAGCTTGGCTGTCAGCGTGTCGCATACGTCGATATCGACGCGCACCATTGCGATGGCGTGGCCGAGGCTTTTCACGGCGCGGACAATGTGCGGATGGTGTCTGTCCACGAAGCCAACCGTTGGCCGTTCACTGGCGACATCGATGATGATGCAGGCGGGGCAGCGCTCAATCTTCCGGTAGCACGCTGCTTCAACGATACAGAGTTTGACCTGGTTCTGGACCAGATCATCCTTCCAGCCGTCCAGTCGTTCAAAGCCGACGCGGTTTTCCTGCAATGTGGGGCAGATGCAGTAAGCGAAGACCCTTTGGCGCGCCTGTCTCTGTCAAACCGATGTCACGTCAAAACCGTGCGCGCCCTACGGCCACTGGCCCCGCGTTTGATCGTATCCGGTGGCGGTGGCTATAACCCTTGGACGGTTGGGCGCGCTTGGACAGCTGTCTGGGCCGAGATCGCTGGGTTCGAGGTGCCGGATGTTTTGCCGTCAGAGGCGTCAGACATCCTTCGTGCGCTATCATGGCCGCGGAAAGCCAAACCGGATCACACGCTGCTGGCAACGATTTTGGATAAGCCGCGCAATGGGCCGATCCGCGACGATCTAAGGCGTGATGTTGCCGTGCTTTCGGAAAGATTGAAAGGTTGGAGCGGGTAACGGGAATCGAACCCGTAACAAGAGCTTGGGAAGCTCGTGTGATACCTTTTCACCATACCCGCGCAGGCCAATCCATAGCAGCGAACGCGCGCGGTTCACAAGCAGGATCGCACAGCTTGTGTTTCATTTGCGCGCATACATGTGAATTGCCTGAACGACCAACTCGGGGCAAACTGAACGCATTGGTTCAATATGACAGGAGGGCCAAATGCATATTTCCAGACGCCGAGATTTTGGCCTGATCAAAGCCGCCATTCTGGTCGCGTTGATGGTCGTTGGGCAGATGCTGAGCGGCAGCATCGCAGGCGCTGATAACGCCAGCGTTGCATTCTTGGATGCCTTCAAACTCTGCTAAGACCTAGCTGTTGACGCCGGTCCCCTGAAGCACACCGTGTTCCAGCGCATATCGGGTCAGGCCTGCGGTCGAACTGATCCCAAGCTTGCGTTTGATGTTCTTGCGGTGCGTTTCGACGGTACGCACGGAAATGTCCAATGCGTTCGCGACGTCTTTGTTCGACATGCCTTGGGCAAGTTGAAGCAGGATCGTCTGTTCCCGGTTGGTCAGTTGTTCGCGTGTGTCGCTGGCAGGAGGTTCAAGTGACCCTTGCGCGCCCGTACACAGATACCGCTGACCGGACATCACAGCATCGATGGCATGCTTGATTTCTTCGGTGGGGACGTCTTTCAGAACGTATCCTTTGGCCCCATGGCTGAGAGCTGTCGAGATGTATTCGGGGCTGTCGTGCATGGACAGGATCAGAATGCGCGTTTCTGGGCGGCGCTCGAGCAGCATTTCTGTCGCTGACAGGCCCGAGAGGCCGGGCATGTTCAAATCCATCAGGATCACATCCGGCGACAGATCATCGATGCGGTCGATGATTTCCTTGCCGTCAGACAGCGTGGCTACGACCGAGATGTCGTCGTAACATTCCAGAATGGCTTCGATCCCTTCGGCGACCATGGGATGGTCGTCAACGATGGCAACGCGGATCGGAGTGGTCATGTGCCGTTCCTTCAAGCTTTATGGTTCAGGGGGCAGCAAGTGCGTCAATGGCACCCGCGCTTCAATAGTAGTGCCATTGGCACTGGATTTCACGGTCAGTGTCCCGCCCAATTGATCAACGCGTTCTTGCATATTGCGCAGACCAATCCCAGAGCGGGCTTTGCGGTTCTCGGCCTTGGGCATGCCTTGGCCATTGTCGGAAATCCGTAAGGTTGCACCGCGTGTATGGCCGCGCAGATCGATATTGACCATGGTCGCTTGTGAATGACGTTCAACGTTGGTCAGCGCCTCTTGTGCGATGCGGTACAGGGCGATCCGGGCCTCTTGGTCCAGACGGTTGCGGAAGACCACGGTTTCGAACTTCGTTTCAATGTTGGTGCGGGCGCGAAAATCATCGGCCAATGCCTTGATCGCCGGACCAAGGCCCAGATCATCCAGCACGCCCGGACGCAAGTCGCGCGAAATGCGGCGGACTTCCTGGATGGCGCCTGACAGGTTGTCGATGCCTTTATCCAGCGTCTCGGCCGCGCGTTTGTCTTCGTTGGTCACGCGGCGTTTGGCGATATCGAGCGAATATTTCACGCCGACAAGAATCTGGCTGATACTGTCATGCAATTCGCGCGCAACGCGGCCGCGCTCTTCTTCCTGCGCATCAAATACCCGCTGTGTCAGTTCACGAAGCTTGGCGTCCGCCAGTTTCTTTTCGTGAATGTTCAGCAAAAGGCCGGACATAAATACCAGCAACAGCGAAAAGGCCGTGATGGCACCGATATAGATAAATGTGCGCCGGATACGCGCCTCCATATCGGCACGGGCGGCTGCGACCGATGACACAACATCATCGATGAATACTCCGGTGCCCACAGCCCACTGCCAAGACGGGAAGGACGTCACATAGGTGATCATCCGTGCTTCTTTGCCGGTTGATGGTTTGGGCCAGAGGTATTCGTGATAGCCGGCACCCTGTCGTGCGATACGGATCAGTTCGTCAACGATTGGTGTGCCTTCGCTGTCAGTCATGCCGGTCCAATCTTTGTTGATCAGATTGGTCTGGCGCGGGCTGACGATGTTGGTGCCGTCATAGTCGTAGACAAAGAAAAAGCCTTCATCGCCATAGATCATCGCGGCCAGGATCTGCTTGACCTGTTCTTTGGCGGCCTCATCATCCGGCGCTGCGTTGCCGTAGATGAAATAGAATCCGTTTCGTGCCTGCGTGACGTAGTTGCGCAGCTCAGCCTTTTTGGCTTCCAGCAACTGTGTCTCAAGGCTTCGGATTTCGCGTTCTGCGAGGGATCGGGATTGGTTGGCAACGACCAATGCGATGGCGGCTGCCGCTAGGATCAAAGGGACCGCTGCCAGAAGGAAAAGCTTCTGGCTATAGCGTATCTGGATGCCTTCGATGATCCTCCTCATGTCTTTGGACTAACCGATAAAAAACAAATCCGGAAGCACCCAGAAATACGGATGGATTTGCACTGGTCTTCCCGTGCCGCCTGCGTCAGTCTGCCGCAAAACAGGAGGGGCCATGTCACACACCGTATTCAGCGACACATACTGCACCTTGGGCGAGGGGCCTTTGTGGCATCCCGATCAACAGGCGCTGTTCTGGTTCGATATCCTGTCCCACAAACTGTATCGCCGTGGCGATCACGGTGAAGCGGTGTGGACGTTTGATCGCCCGGTGTCCGCCGCAGGGATTATCGACAAGGACCGCCTGCTGGTGGCCAGCTCACGTGACCTGTTCATCTTTGACACAGCCAACGGCGACGAAACCCATGTTCTTCCGCTTGAGGCAGATAATTCTGTGACGCGTTCGAATGACGGGCGAGCCGATCCGTGGGGCGGGTTCTGGATCGGGACCATGGGCTTCAACGCCGAGGAAGGTGCGGGTGCGATCTATAGGTTTTTCGAGGGCAAGCTGACTTTGCTTTTCGATAACATCACGATCTCGAACGCCATCTGTTTTGCCCACGACAAATCCTGTGCCTATTTCACAGACAGCCCGACCTATGTGGTTATGAAGGTGGCGTTGGATGAAAACGGCTGGCCTGTGGGTGAACCCGAACCATTCCTTGACCTGAACGAGGCGGGGACAAAACCCGATGGTGCGGTCATTGATGCCGATGGGCAGTTGTGGAGCGCCCAGTGGGGATCAAGCCGCGTCGCGTGCTATTCGCCCGAGGGGCAGTTTGTGACAGCCTTCGGTTTGCCCGCGGCACAAACCAGTTGTCCGGCGTTCGGCGGACCTGATTATTCGACGCTTTTCGTGACGTCCGCAGGTGTTGATACGGGCGATGACGATCCCATGGCAGGATCGACCTTTGCGATCGAAGCCAGCTTTCGTGGCATGCCTGAATATCGTGTCTTAATCGACTGATATTTAGGTATAATCAGGTTATGACGTCGGGCTTTTCGCGCCCCGTGCGTTTTGCGATTTCGCCCACGGACTGTGCCACATCAATGATAGACGCCAAGGCCTTTTGCGGGTCTTGGCCCATTTTGGCAGGATCGGTTTCAACCTGTTCCAGATAAACGCGCAATGTCGCGCCTTCGGTGCCTGTACCGGACAGACGCATTACGATGCGTCCACCCGATGCGGTGGTTAGACGAAGTCCTTGGCCTTCGCTGCGCGACCCATCGACCGGATCATCATAGGCAAATTCATCTGCCGTTTCGATGGTTTCACCGGCGATTGTTGTACCGGGCAGCGTTTCCAACTGCTCGCGGATCGACGCAACAAGGTCGTTGGCTGCACTGCTATCGACGGCTTCGTAATCATGGCGGGAATAATAGTTGCGGCCATAGGTGGCCCAGTGATCCTTCATCAGATCAGCAACGGAAGTTTCGCGTTTGGCAAGGATGTTCAGCCAGAACAGCACCGCCCAAAGCCCGTCTTTTTCACGCACGTGGTCTGAGCCCGTACCTGCGCTTTCTTCACCGCAAAGCGTCACGCGGCCATCGTCCAGAAGGTTGCCGAAGAATTTCCAACCCGTAGGTGTTTCGTGGCAGCGGATGTTCAAGGCTTCGGCCACACGGTCCACAGCGCGGGAGGTGGGCATCGAGCGCGCCACACCGGCCAAACCGTCGGCGTATGCCGGAACCCATGTGGCGTTGGCAGCGAGCACAGCAAGGCTGTCAGACGGGGTGACATAGCAGTGGCGACCCACGATCATGTTGCGGTCGCCGTCGCCGTCCGAGGCCGCGCCAAAGTCCGGCGCATCGGGGCCCATCATTTCGTCCATCAGTGTCTTGGCCCAGATCGGGTTGGGATCAGGGTGACCATTGCCGAAATCGGGTGAGGGCGTTCCATTGACCACGGTACCCTCTGCCGCGCCAAGGCGGTCTTCCAGAATGGCTTTTGCATAGGGGCCTGTCACCGCGTGCATCGCGTCAAACCGCATGCGGAAGCCGGATTTGAAGAGCGCAGACAGAGCATCGAAATTAAAAATGTCTTCCATCATCTCGGCGTAGTCCGCGACCGGATCAACGACCTCAATCTCCATATCGGCCAGTTTGGTCGTGCCGATCTGGCTTAGGTCCACATCCTGTGCTTCGACGATATCGTAGCCCGTGATTTCTTTGGTCGCGGCAAAGATGCGGTCGGTCGTTTGTTCATTGGCAGGTCCGCCGTTCGCGGCGTTGTATTTGATGCCGAAATCACCGTTCGGGCCGCCAGGATTGTGGCTGGCAGACAGGATGATGCCGCCATCTGCCTTGCGTTTCCGGATCAGGTTTGAGGCCGCAGGCGTGGAAAGCAGGGCGTTCTGGCCGACGATCACTTTGGTCGCCCCAGAGGCTGCGGCCATGCGCAGAACAACCTGTGCAGCACGGTCGTTGAAGTACCGCCCGTCGCCACCCAGAACCAGCGTTTTGCCCTTCACGCCGCCGATACCCGTCCAGATCGCCTGCACGAAATTTTCCAGATAATGCGGCTGCATGAAAACGGTGGTCTTCTTGCGAAGGCCGGACGTCCCAGGTTTCTGACCGTCGATGGGCTGGGTCTGGATACGGGTGATCGTCATGGCGGCTCCTGCAAGCTGTTATTTCTGCTTTGCTTCTGTGTGCCGTGAAATGTCGCGAAATCAAAGGGTCAAGCACGCGGAACCGCGCCATAGTCAGGAACTATTGCGAAAAAGTGCCGGATTGATGGGCGCTCTTAGTGGCGGAGTTCTTCCAGATGGCAGGCGCAGCCGGTGAGTGCGGCATAGTCGTTGGCGACCAGATGCACAGGGAATTGCGCCATGAAATCGGTGAAGCGGCCCTTGGCGGCAAAGGCCTTGCCAAAGGTGTCCATGGTCAGATGGGGTGCAAAATGCTGGGCCACACCGCCACACAGGTAAATCCCGCCAAGGGGCAGGGTGATCAGCGCCAGATCTCCCACATACCCACCCAATATGCGCGAGAATGTCTGAACAGTTCGCATTGCAAGAGGATCGGTGTGAACAGATGCCATGATGTCAGCAGCAGGGCGTTCTTCATTCTGGCCAGCCTCGTGGCTGATCCATGCGTAGATACGTTCAAAACCACGACCGGACAGGACATCTTCGATGCCAGGTTCGGGATGCTTGCGGGCAATGAAATCGCGCAAGCGCAGCTCTTCTTCGCTACGCACTGGCAGCGAAACGTGGCCGGATTCAGATGCGGGAATGACGGTGCTATTGCCGACGCTGTAGATCGGCGCGGCGTTCAGGCCCGTTCCCACACCGACTACCAGTTTGGGCGCGTCTGTCTGGATGCTTTCGCGTGGCAGGATCGGCACCAGATCATTACCGCTAAGCGACGCAAGCGCGTGGCCTTGTGCCTGCAGGTCATTCAGAACTGCCACGCGGCTCGCGCCTGTCGCGCGTGCGATCACGTCGCGGTCGATCGCCCAGTCGAGGTTGGTCAAACGGCCAACGCCGTCACGAACCGGACCAGCCATAGCAACGCAAGCCGCATCAGGATTGACGGCGTTCTGGCCCAGATAGTCCGTCAGGATTTGCGTCAGTCCGGTCTGGCTGGCGTTTTTGTAGCGCTTGATCGAGGTCTCGACGATGTCATGCCCCTTGGCGATGGCAACGCGCGTGTTGGTCCCGCCAATATCGGCGACAACTGCTGTTTGGGGCGTGTGCGACATGGTCTAGGTCCTCAATGCCTTTGAAAGCGCGTGGTAAGAGGCTTTGGGCGTGCGTTCAAGGCTTTCAAAGTCGACGTGGACCAATCCAAAGCGTTTTTCGTAGCCTAATGCCCATTCATAATTGTCCAAAAGCGACCAGACAAAGTAGCCTTGAACCGGAACACCGTCTGCTTTTGCCTGACGCACCGCATCAAGATGGAGATCAATGAATTCCATGCGATGTGTGTCGTCTACCGTATCGCCGATCAGATCGTCGGATGCCGCCATGCCGTTTTCAGTCACGAACAGCGGCAGGTCGCCGGTGTATTCATCAGCGGTGCGTTTCAGGAAATCATAGAGGCCTTGCGGATAGATTTCCCAGTTCATGAAGGTTTTTGGAAGCGGGCCTTCAACGGTTTTCACGCCGGGCCAAGGGCCACTATCGGGCGCCATGACGCTGCGGGTGTAATAATTGATACCACACCAATCAACAGGGCTTTGAATGATCGGAAAATCATCCTGCCAGTTCTTGGGAAGGTGTTCTTCAATCCCATCTAGGATGATCTTGGGGTAGGAACCGTTAAAGACAGCATCCAGAAAGAACCGGTTGTAGTAACCGTCATGAAGCTCCGCCGCGCGTTTTGCGGCACTGCTGTCATCTGCCGGCGTTGCCCATTCCAGATTGAACACGGCCCCAAGATTTTCATGACCTTGTGCGCGAAGTGCCTGAATAGCGGTGCCATGCGCCTTTAATGCGTGGTGCATCGCACGAGCGGTGGCGCGGATGTCGCGATGACCGGGGGCGTGATGGCCCAGAAAATGGCTTAGCCACGTGACACACCAGAATTCGTTGATCGTCGCGATAGAATGCATCCGGTCGCCAATACGATCCATGATGATGGTGGCAAAGTCGGCAAACCAGTTTGCGACATCGGGATGGGTCCAGCCGCCAAGATCGGATAGGGCGGATGGCATTTCCCAGTGGTACAGCGTGACACAGGGTTTGATGCCGCGTTCCAGCATCGCGTCTGTCAAGCGGTCGTAATAGTCCAGACCTTCCTGATTGATCGTCCCGCGCCCCTCGGGCAGAACGCGCGCCCAGCTGGTGGAAAAGCGGTATGCGTCAAAGCCTGCATTTCGAACAAGATCGAAATCTTCTTCAAAGCGGTGGTAATGGTCGCAGGCACGGGCCCCGTTTTCGCCACGCACCACATTGCCCGGCGTGGCGGCGAATGTGTCCCAATGGGTCGGTCCGGCACCGCCGAACCCGTGGCCTTCGATCTGATAGCTGGACGTTGCGACGCCAAACAGGAAATCGTCATCAAAATCAGTGCGTTTATTGCGCATCTTTATGTCCGTCAGATTGGGGCAGGGCCGGTGGACCCGCCAAGAATCATGTCAGCCTCAAGCAAGTGCTGTTTCGGCGTGTCACTGGGATTCGCGATCATATCCAGCAACATGTCCGCACCTAGTCTGCCAGCTTCGCGCACGGACGACCGTGTTGCGGTAAAGATCGGCACGTCGCCGCCATTGCGCAGGTAGCCAAGGTCATCGTCATGGGTGATGATCGATACGTCGCGCCCCATCACAAGGTTCCGGTCCTGAAGCGCACGCCTGACACCCAAAGCAACGACAAGTGAGGACGTCAGAAACGCGGTCGGCGGCTCTGGCAGATCCAGCATCTTCATCGCGTTGGAATACCCATGTTCTTCCGTCATTTCGCCCCCAGCGATATAATCGTGGTTCGGCTTGATGCCCGCGGATTCCAGCGCGGTCAGATATCCGAGCTTCCGGCGATGAGCGAAGTCCATAAACTCAAGACCGTTGATCAGGGCGATGCGTTTGTGGCCGAGCGTAATCAGGAATTCTGTCGCGCGGCAAAACGCACGGAAGTTGTTCATGTCGATCCACGAATAGGGGGTCGTGACATCTGTGGCCCGACCGTGGACCACAAAGGGCAATTCCAGTTCGTTCAGAAGCTCGATACGGCTGTCGTGCATCCTGGGGCCGTGTACGATGATGCCGTCTACATTCCCGCGCGCTTTGATAGTGCGGTAATGCTCTTCTTCCTTGCCGTCTTCGACCAAGGAGAGCATCAGATCGTATCCAGAGGCCAGAAAGCTTTCGGCAGCGCCGGTTACGAAATCGCCGAAAACGGGGTTCACCATTTCATGTTTTTTCGAAAGCGGAATCACATGGCCGACCGTCATGGTGCGCCCGGTAGCAAGGCTTTTGGCGCGACCGTTCGGGGTGTAATTATTCGCCCTCGCGGCGGCCTCGACACGCAGGCGCGTTGCTTCCTTGACCTCCGGGTAGCCGTTTAGGGCACGACTAACCGTGGTTTGTGACAGATTCAGGTGCTCTGCGAGTTCTTTCAGGTTCATACTGGCTTTCAAAGCGCTTTCAAAAACTCATTAACATTTGGCACAGTTGCCAAGGTGTTGGAAGCCCATTTTTCGCGCAACCCTAGCTGCAATGCAGCATTAAAGTCTGTTTAAAAGAATATTTCGGCCATTGACAGTTGATCCGCTGTGCGACAGTTTCAGATTTATCAAAGCGCTTTGAAAAACTTTGAAGCGATTCTTCAAAGCGATGGTTTTTGGGAGGATAACTGGAATGATGAAACCTTTGTTGGGGACAGCAGCTGTCGCTGCTCTGGTCGCTGGTGGCGCACATGCCGCTGGCCATTTGCCGTTTAACGAAGGCGAAGGTGCCTTTAACTGGGATAGCCTTGCGGCTATCGCTGATGCGTACAACCTTGAAGGTGAAACGATCACCATGACGGGTCCGTGGACCGGCGTCGAAAAGGAAAAGGTCGATATCGTCCTGAACTATTTCGAAGAAGCCACCGGCGCGACCGTGAACTATTCCGGTTCCGACAGCTTCGAGCAGGACATCGTAATCTCGGCGCGTTCCGGTTCGGCACCGAACATCGCTGTTTTCCCGCAGCCTGGTCTGGCGGCTGATCTGGCCAAGCAAGGCTTCCTGACGCCGATGCCTGAAGGCACAGCTGATTGGGTCAAAGACAACTTCGCTGCTGGTAGCTCGTGGGTGGATTTGGGCACATATGCCGACCCCGATGGAAACGATCAGCTGTACGGTATGTTCTACCGCGTCGACCTGAAATCGCTGGTTTGGTATTCGCCGACCGCGTTTGATGAAGCGGGCTATGACATCCCCGAAACCATGGAAGAGCTGAAAGAGCTGACTGATCAGATCGTCGAAGATGGCGGCACACCTTGGTGCATTGGTCTGGGGTCTGGTGCCGCAACAGGTTGGCCGGCGACGGACTGGGTTGAAGACCTGATGCTGCGCACACAAGAGCCTGCGGTTTATGACCAGTGGGTGTCGAACGAGATGAAGTTTGACGATCCGAAAGTCGTCGAAGCCATCGAAGAGTTTGGCTATTTCGCCAAGAACGACGCCTATGTTCAGGGCGGCGCGCAGGCGGTTGCCACAACAGACTTCCGTGACAGCCCGAACGGCCTGTTCGCAATTCCGCCCGAATGCTACATGCACCGTCAGGCGTCGTTCATTCCTGCGTTCTTCCCGGAAGGCACAGCAATGGGCGATGATGCCGATTTCTTCTACTTCCCTGCATATGAGGGCAAAGATCTGGGCAAGCCGGTTCTGGGTGCGGGCACATTGTTCGGCATCACAAATCCGTCCGATGCAACCAATGCCCTGATCGAGTACTTCAAAACACCGATCGCGCATGAACTTTGGATGGCGCAGGGTGGCTTCCTGACCGCGCATGCGGGTGTGAACCTTGATAATTATGCCGATGAGTCTTCGAAGGCGCAGGGCGAAATCCTGCAGAATGCATCGACCTTCCGGTTTGACGCGTCCGACCTGATGCCGTCTGAAATCGGCGCGGGTGCTTTCTGGACCGGTATGGTTGACTACGTCACCGGCGCAAGCGCGGGTGATGTGGCGACTGCCATTCAGGAACGTTGGGACTCGATCCAGTAAGCGAACTGCTTGAAACTGTTGGCCCTGCCATTTGGTGGGGCCAACATTGTCATCGGGTGTTTACCTGATGAAAGGCGCTGAAGGTTCAGGGGAAGGACGCGCGTTATGTCACCGGTATTGCAGGGAATTCTGACGATCCTGATCGGGGTGGGCGGATGTATCGCTTACTTTTACGGATCGAACCTGATCCTTGATAAGCTGATCTTTCCTGCGCGGAATGACGATCACGGAAGAAACATCAACCGCGCCACGATGGTGCGCCCGTGGCTGTTCCTGTTTCCGGCTCTTTTCGCGCTAAGCCTTTATCTGATTTACCCCGTGATCGGCAGCTTTATCCGCTCGCTCTACAACCGATCCGGCGACACATTCATCGGCCTTGGGAACTACGTTCAGATGTTTTCGGAGGACGGCTTTCGAACGGCCTTTCTGAACAACGTACTTTGGGCCTTGGTCGTGCCCGCCGCGGCTACGTTCTTTGGCCTGCTGGTGGCGCAACTGACGGACCGGCTTCGCTGGGGCAATATTGCGAAATCACTGATCTTTATGCCGATGGCGATTTCGTTTGTCGGCGCATCGCTGATCTGGAAATTCGTCTATGCCAATGATCCGGATATCGGGATCATCAATGCTGTGCGCGACTATTTCGGGATGGCCCCGATTGATGTGTTGCAAATCCCGTTCTGGAACAACTTTTTCCTGATGGTCATTCTTGTTTGGATTCAAACCGGCTTTGCCATGGTGATCCTGTCCGCGGCGTTGCGGGGAATTCCAGAGGAAACGGTTGAGGCGGCGATCATTGATGGCGCGAACCCGTTCCAGATTTTCTTCAAAATCAAAGTTCCGCAGATCAAGGGCACCATTGTGGTTGTCTGGACGACGATCACCATCCTCGTGCTGAAGGTTTTCGACATCGTCTATGCGATGACGGGCGGCAACTTTGCCACCGAAATTCTGCCCAGCTACATGATGGATTTCATGTTCCGCGACGACGGTCGCGCGACTGCTGTGGCCTTTGTCATCATGCTGATCGTGCTGCCGGTCATGATCTGGAATATCCGCCAAGCGCGGTCGGAAATGCGCTGAGGGGGCAGGGACATGGACAATATCGCAGGACAAAAATCGTCTCTTTCCATTGTTAGCAACCTGTCGGTGCTTTTGTTGGTCATCCTATGGCTGGTTCCCACCGTGGGTCTGTTGGTGTCTTCGTTCCGTGACCGAGACCAGATTGGTCAGTCTGGTTGGTGGGCGTCGATGTTCCCGGTGGAACAAGCCTATCGCATTAACCCTGAACCCGAAGGCGTGCAGCAGGTTGACGGGCTTTATGTGCTGGAAGGCAACGTGTTTGGCGAGGGAAGCGGTAGTGTCGCCGCCTTTGGTATCCAAGCCCGTGAGCCCAGTGCGGCAGACGTCGGGCAGACGTACACACGCTTCGTTGTGGATGTGACCGAGCCTGACGGCAAGGTTGACGATATCAAGCTTGAACTGGCCTATCCGGCTGGGGACGCGCCTGTATTTCCGGACGTGGACGAAGACGGCAATAAGATCATGGCTGAAACGGCCCAGATCGACCGCTCGCTTACCGTGATGGGCAACGGTGACTTCTCTTACGCATCGGCCAAAGATATCAAGCGCGCGCCATCCGTTTATATCATGGCGGAAACGCCGCCTGAGTTTACGCTGATCAACTATGAAACGATCCTTGGATCGGCGGGTATGGACCGCGCGTTTATCAACACGCTTACGGTGACCATTCCGGCCACGATCATCCCGATCCTGATCGCGGCCTTTGCGGCCTACGCTTTGGCGTGGATGGATTTTGCCGGTCGCGGCTTTCTGGTGGCTGTGGTCGTGGGGCTATTGGTTGTGCCGCTGCAGTTGGCACTGGTTCCTATGCTGACGTTCCACAACAAAGTGGGGATCGGCCAAAGCTTTCTCGGGATCTGGCTGGCGCATACCGGGTTCGGCTTGCCGCTCGCGATTTACCTGCTGCGGAACTACATGGTTGGTCTGCCGCGTGACATCATCGAAAGCGCCAAGGTGGACGGTGCTACAGACTTTCAGGTCTTTACCAAGATCGTTCTGCCGCTGTCCTTTCCGGCATTGGCATCCTTCGCGATCTTCCAGTTCCTTTGGACATGGAATGACCTGCTGGTGGCCAAAGTATTCCTGCCCTCCAATTCCGAAAGCTGGGTGATGACCGTCAAGATTGCCGATGACCTGCTGGGCTCGCGGGGCGGTGACTGGGGCATTCTCGCGGCGGCGGCCTTTGTATCAATCGCCGTGCCGCTGTTCGTTTTCTTCGCAATGCAGAAATACCTCGTGCGCGGCCTGCTGGCCGGTTCGGTGAAGTAAAGAAAGACAACAATGACAAAAGAGTTGGAGCATCCGGTAATGGCGGGCGCAGACGTAGACAAAGATTGGTGGCGCGGTGCGGTGATCTATCAGATCTATCCGCGCAGTTTTCAGGATTCCAACGGTGATGGGATCGGCGATTTGTTGGGAATTTCCCAGCGTTTGCCGCATATTGCGTCGCTTGGTGTGGACGCGATCTGGATTTCGCCGTTCTTCACATCACCGATGAAGGATTTTGGATACGACGTGTCCGATTACTGCGATGTCGATCCGATGTTCGGGTCGCTTGCAGATTTCGATGTGCTGGTGTCGACCGCCCATCGTCTGGGCCTGAAGGTTATGATCGATCTGGTGCTATCGCACACGTCTGACCAGCATGCGTGGTTCAAGGAAAGCCGCCAGTCCAAAGACAACGACAAATCCAACTGGTACGTCTGGGCCGATGCGAAAGAAGATGGCACACCGCCCACCAACTGGCTGTCGATTTTTGGCGGTTCGGCTTGGGAATGGGACACGGGCCGCTGCCAGTACTATCTGCACAACTTCCTGACCGAACAGCCTGATCTAAACTTCCATGAACCACAGGTTCAAGAGGCGCTGTTGAGCGTCGCGCAGTTCTGGCTGGATCGTGGTGTGGATGGCTTCCGTCTGGATACGATCAATTTCTACGTTCACGACAAAGAACTGCGGGATAACCCGCCACTGCCCAAGGAAAAGCGCAGCCCGATCATCGCGCCCGAGGTGAACCCTTATACATGGCAGATTCATCTTTATGATAAGAACCGCCCGGAGAACCTTGATTTCTTGCGGAAACTTCGCGCCTTGATGTCGCAATATAACGCTGCCGCAGTCGGCGAAATCGGCGACGATCTCCGCGGTTTGGAAATCCTTGGTGAATACACCAGTGGCGATGACCTGATGCACATGAGCTATGCGTTCGAGCTGTTGTCATCAAAACAGCCAACGGCCGCGTACATCGCGGATGTGTTCGCGCAGATTGATCAGGTCGCTGCCGATGGCTGGGCGTGTTGGGCGTTCTCCAACCATGACGTTCCGCGTCATGTCAGCCGGTGGGGTCTGTCCGATGCGGCGGCGCGGTGCTTTGCAACACTGATGCAGTGTTTGCGCGGCTCTACTTGTATTTATCAGGGGGAAGAACTGGCGCTTCCCGAAGCCGAGGTGGCGTTCGAGGACCTGCAAGATCCTTACGGCATTCGTTTCTGGCCCGCGTTCAAGGGCCGTGATGGTTGCCGGACGCCGATGGTTTGGGAACAGTCCAACCAGAATGGCGGTTTTTCGACGGGTCGCCCGTGGTTGCCGGTTAGCAATGATCACCTGCACCGGACGGTGGCTGATCTAGAACAGGATCCTGCAACGATCCTTCATCACTACCGTAAGGCAATCGCCTTCCGCCATGCCCACAAAGCGATCCTGAAGGGGACGCAGACGGATGTCTCGGTCACCGGTGACGTTCTTACCTTCGTGCGGTCTTATGGACAGGAGGACATCTTCTGCGCCTTTAACCTGAGCGGAGAGCCGGGCGTTGTCGACATGCCAGACGGCAATTGGCACCAGATCGGAGTTGAACTGGGCAGCACCGGCGCGGCGCCGGATGGCAAATTGCATCTTGGTCCGTGGCAGCCGGCCCTGATGATCAAAATCGCATCCTAAGGGGGGAAGGATATGGCGAACCTGAAACTGACGGATGTGTCCAAGACATATGGCGGTTCCGTCGAGGTGCTGAAGGACATTGATCTGGATATCCAACAGGGCGAGTTGATCGTTTTTGTTGGGCCCTCCGGCTGTGGCAAATCCACATTGTTGCGGATGATTGCGGGGCTGGAAAAGATCAGCGGCGGCACGTTGGAGATCGACGGGCAGGTGGTGAACGACGTACCGCCCGCACAGCGCGGTATCGCCATGGTGTTCCAGTCATACGCCCTTTATCCGCATATGACGGTGCGCGAAAACATGTCCTTTGCGCTGAAGATCGCCAAGAAACCTCAGGCCGAGATTGATGAGGCGGTCGAGCGCGCGGCCAAGATGCTGCAGCTTGATCAGTACCTTGATCGTCTGCCCAAAGCTTTGTCCGGCGGTCAACGCCAGCGGGTTGCGATCGGTCGGTCCATTGTGCGCGATCCCAAGGTGTATCTGTTCGACGAACCGCTTTCGAACCTTGATGCCGCGCTGCGTGTGGCAACTCGGATCGAGATCGCGCAGTTGAAAGAGAAGATGCCTGAATCGACGATGATCTATGTCACCCATGATCAGGTCGAAGCGATGACTTTGGCTTCGCGCATTGTGGTTCTGGCAAACAAAGGCATTGCGCAGGTTGGCACGCCGCTGGAGCTGTACGAAACGCCCAACAGCGAATTTGTTGCGCAATTCATCGGCTCGCCCGCAATGAACCTGCTACCCGGCGAGATCATTGAAACTGGTGCGCAAACCAAGGTGAAGCTGGCAGATGGGGGCGTTGCAATTTCCAACGTTCCGACGAATGCGGATGATTTGGGGATGCAGGTTAATGTGGGTGTCCGTCCCGAGGATTTTGTCTCAGCGACCGATGACTTCATTTTCCACGGCACTGTCCAGATCACTGAAGCCTTGGGCGAGGTCACCTTGCTCTATTTCCAAGAGGTGAACGGCAATCCTGTGATCGGCAAGCTGCAGGGTATTCATTCGGGCCTGCGGGGCACAGATGTGCGCCTTACAGCGGACCCCGCGAAAGTGCACCTGTTCGCCAACGGCACGTCGCTTCTGTACCGCTGACGGAAACCGAACTCCTCCTGAAAGGCGTGGGCGAATTGGCCTGCGCCTTTTTTTGTGCGACATAGGCGGCTGCACACGTATGTTCGCACTATGTTCTCATTTTGTTGTTGGCGAATGGCGTGGGCGCGACTATGTGTAAACCATCCGTTAATGGGGTGATCATGGCTGAGCAGAAGTTTATCGAAGTTCGCGGCGCGCGAGAGCACAATCTCAAAGGGATTGATGTGGATATTCCGCGCGACCAGTTGGTCGTGATCACCGGCCTTTCCGGGTCGGGGAAATCGTCTTTGGCGTTTGACACGATCTATGCTGAAGGCCAGCGCCGTTACGTCGAAAGCCTGTCAGCCTATGCGCGGCAGTTCCTTGATATGATGGAAAAGCCAGATGTGGATCACATATCGGGCCTAAGCCCCGCGATTTCCATTGAACAAAAAACGACGTCGAAAAACCCGCGTTCGACCGTGGGTACGGTTACAGAAATCTACGACTACATGCGTCTGCTGTTCGCGCGGGCAGGGACGCCCTATAGCCCTGCAACCGGCGAACCGATCGAGGCGCAGCAGGTTCAGGACATGGTCGACCGTGTCATGGACATGGAAGAAGGCACACGTGGCTACCTGCTGGCGCCCATCGTTCGCGACCGGAAGGGCGAGTACAAGAAAGAGTTCCTTGAACTGCGCAAGCAGGGCTTCCAGCGCGTCAAGGTAGACGGTGAGTTCTACGAACTCGACGAGCCGCCGACGCTGGATAAGAAATTCCGTCACGACATCGATGTGGTCGTTGACAGGATCGTCGTGCGTGAAGGCATGGAGACGCGATTGGCGGACTCGTTCCGTACCGCGCTGGATCTGGCCGATGGTATCGCCATTCTGGAAACCGCGCCGAAAGAGGGCGATCCCGAGCGGATCACATTCTCGGAAAACTTTGCTTGTCCGGTGTCCGGGTTTACAATTCCCGAAATCGAACCGCGCCTGTTTTCGTTCAACGCACCGTTTGGGGCTTGTCCTGAATGTGATGGTTTGGGCGTCGAGCTTTTCTTTGACGAACGTCTGGTTGTTCCGGATCAGAACCTGACGATTGGCGATGGGGCCATTGCACCGTGGCGCAAGGGCAAGTCGCCATATTTTACGCAAACAATTCAAAGTCTTGCCAAGCATTACGGATTTAAGACCTCGACGAAATGGAAAGACCTGCCCAAACATGTGCAGCAGGTATTTTTGTTCGGCTCGGGCGATGAAGAAATCGCTTTCCGCTATGACGAAGGCGGTCGCGTCTACAACGTGACGCGGGTGTTCGAAGGCGTTATCCGCAATATGGAACGCCGCTATCGCGAGACGGATTCAAGCTGGGTGCGCGAAGAATTCGAACGCTTCCAGAACAACCGTGCGTGCGGAACGTGTGGTGGATACCGTCTGCGCGAAGAGGCGCTGGCCGTCAAAATAGGTGGTCTGCACGTGGGGCAGGTTGTCGAGATGTCGATCAAGGATGCCTACGCCTGGACACAAAGCGTGCCGGATGCCTTAAGCAAACAGAAAAACGAAATCGCCCGTGCGATCCTGAAGGAAATTCGCGAACGGCTCGGGTTTCTGAACAACGTGGGTCTTGAGTATCTGACGCTGTCGCGGAACGCAGGCACTCTGTCGGGGGGCGAAAGCCAGCGTATCCGTCTGGCCAGCCAGATTGGCTCTGGTCTGACGGGGGTTCTGTATGTTCTGGACGAACCTTCCATTGGTCTGCACCAACGCGACAATGATCGTCTGCTGACGACGCTGAAAAACCTGCGGGATCAGGGGAACACGGTGATCGTGGTTGAACATGACGAAGACGCCATTCGCGAGGCGGATTATGTCTTCGACATTGGTCCGGGTGCCGGTATTCACGGCGGTCAGGTCGTCAGCCACGGAACCCCGAAACAGGTCGCGGATGATGAGAACTCGGTCACCGGCCAGTATCTGTCTGGCACACGCGAGATTTCTGTTCCGGTAGAGCGGCGACCCGGAAACGGTAAGGCCGTGCGCGTTGTCAAAGCGACGGGAAACAATCTGAAAGACGTGAGCGTCGATTTCCCATTGGGCAAATTCGTTTGCATCACGGGTGTTTCAGGCAGTGGTAAATCCACGCTAACGATTGAGACACTGTTCAAAACCGCATCCATGCGTCTGAATGGGGCCAAGCAAACACCCAGCCCGTGTGAAACGATCAAGGGGTTGGAGCAGTTGGATAAGGTCATCGATATCGACCAGCGTCCGATTGGCCGGACCCCGCGGTCGAACCCCGCGACTTATACTGGAGCGTTTGGTCCTATCCGTGACTGGTTCGCGGGCCTGCCGGAAGCCAAGGCGCGCGGTTACAAACCGGGGCGTTTTTCGTTCAACGTTAAAGGCGGACGATGCGAGGCCTGTCAGGGTGACGGCGTCATCAAGATCGAAATGCACTTTCTGCCAGACGTCTATGTGACCTGCGAAACCTGTAAAGGCGCGCGCTACAACCGCGAAACGCTTGAGATCAAGTTCAAGGGCAAATCGATTGCCGATGTGCTGGATATGACCGTCGAGGATGCGCAGGCATTCTTCTCGGCTGTGCCATCAATCCGCGAAAAAATGGATGCGTTGGTGAAGGTCGGGCTTGGTTATATCAAGGTAGGCCAGCAGGCGACGACCCTGTCAGGGGGCGAGGCGCAACGCGTGAAGCTGTCCAAGGAACTGGCGCGTCGGTCGACCGGACGGACCCTATACATTCTGGACGAACCGACCACCGGTCTTCATTTCGAAGATGTGCGTAAACTGTTGGAAGTTTTACATTCCCTGGTCGAAGCCGGAAATACGGTCATCGTGATCGAACACAATCTGGATGTGATTAAGACGGCGGACTGGATCATCGATATCGGCCCGGAAGGCGGCGATGGTGGTGGCGAAGTCGTCGGCGAAGGCACCCCGGAAGAGATCGCCGACGAACCGCGCAGTCACACAGGCCGTTATCTGAAAGAAATGTTGTCACCGAAACGGGTGGCTGCAGAGTAATTTTATTCCGCTGCCAAATCCTGCGTGGGGCGACCTGCGCGGGATAGTCGAAACTTTTTCACTGCGTCAGGCTTCCTGCCCAAAACTGGGTATTGCGTCGCTGGCTGAGTGCACTAGGATTTCGCCTATCTTCAACATCCTACGGTGTTGAAATTTGGGAGGATAATATGAAAAATATCACTGCAAAGCTGACAGTGTCGCTGTTGGCTCTGACAATTGCTGGCGAAGCGGCTGCAACAGAATGGAACGTATCTGTCTGGGGTAAGCGCCGCGCGTTCACCGAGCACGTTGAAAAGCTGGCCGAACTGGTAAGCGCCAAGACCAACGGCGAATTCACCATGAATGTGTCCTACGGCGGCCTGTCGAAGAACACTGAAAACCTTGATGGTATCTCCATCGGTGCGTTTGAAATGGCGCAGTTCTGCGCGGGCTATCACGCTGACAAAAACCGTGCGATCACCGTTCTGGAACTGCCGTTCCTCGGTGTGAACACACTGGAAGAAGAAGTTGCCGTCAGCCACGCTGTTTACGCGCACCCCGCTGTTGCCGAAGAAATGGCGCAGTGGAACGCAAAAATGCTGATGACGTCGCCGATGCCCCAGTACAACCTTGTTGGTACAGGCGAGCCGCGTGACGAACTGGCAGAATTCGACGGCATGCGCGTTCGCGCGACTGGCGGTCTGGGTAAGGCCTTTGCCGCTGTTGGGGGCGTTCCGACGTCTGTGACATCGTCCGAAGCCTATCAGGCGATGGAATCCGGCGTTGTTGACACAGTTGCGTTCGCTCAGCATGCGCACCTGTCGTTCGGCACAATCAACGAAGCGGACTGGTGGACAGCCAACCTGAACCCCGGCACCGTGAACTGCCCGATCGTTGTAAACATCGACGCGTATGAAAGCCTGTCGGATGAGCATCGCGCAGCATTGGACAGCTCTGTTGATGAAGCAATCGATCATTATCTGGCAAACTACGGCGCACTTCTTGAGAAGTGGGACAGCGTTCTGGCCGAAAAAGGCGTTCAGAAGGTCATGATCTCGGACGAGGAACTGGCGAAGTTCCGCGAAGTCGCGGCTGGCCCGATTGCAAAGGCATGGATCGAAGAAAACGCAGCTCAGGGTCTTCCTGCGCAAGAGCTGTATGATCTGGTGAACTCCACGCTCGCAGACATGCGCAAGTAACGACCGGCGCGTCTTGGCCTATGCCAAGGCGGCAGTCGGATGTGGCCCCGTCAGGATATCCCGAACGGGGCCATTTCGTATCACATGACCAGACTTGAAAGGTGAGCCATGGCCGGTGCATCCGCTGTTCATAGCGATGACAGCCTGATCAGCCGCTTGGACCATTCGCTGTTGCGGGTTGAGCGGGTGTTCGTGCTAGTCGCTGGAATTTTCGCATTCATGTTGATGTTTTTGGCGGTCATATCGGTGACCGGCCGAAATTTGTTCAATGAACCCCTGCGCGGGTACGTAGACTGGATCGAAACCCTAATGCCGCTGATTGCGATCCTCGGGGTATCGTATGTCCAACGCGAAGGCGGGCACATCCGGATGGACATCCTGATTGGCCAGTTGAAAGGGCGCCCGTTGTGGTTGGCTGAATTCGTTACAACGTTGGCCATCTTTCTTGTCATCGCGGCGCTGGTGTACGGCACTTGGGCACACTTTGATCGCAGCTTCGATCTTTCCAAACCGTTGTGGAGCCGCGACAGCACCATCGACATCGGACTTCCGTTGTGGCCTGCTAAACTGGTTGTGCCGGTCGCTTTCTTTGTCATGAGCCTTCGGTTGATCCTTCAGTTGATCGGTTTCGGCCGTGCGTTTGTGCTTGGGCTGGAAAGCCCAGCGGCTGTGCCGCTGGTTCAATCCGTGGCCGAACAAGCGGCCCAAGAAGCAGAACATATCTCGGGGCGGGACTAGGCTATGGAACCCATTGAAATTGGTTTGTGGGTCAGCGGTATCATGCTGGTCCTTGTTGTTATCGGGATGCGGGTGGCTTTTGCGGCTGCATTCGCGGGTCTGCTTGGGCTGATCTGGATTTTCTGGGCCAAGAAGGGCTATGCGCCCGAACAACTTGGCTGGGCGATGACCGTTGCCATTAAAACCGCGGGGCAGGTGCCCCATGGTAAGGTAGCGTCGCAGGCTTTGTCGTTGATCCCGACATTCATCCTGATCGGCTATCTGGCATACTATGCCGGCCTGACCCGGGCTTTGTTCGAGGCCGCCAAACGCTGGATCGCATGGGTGCCGGGCGGCTTGGCCGTGTCGACGGTTTTTGCTACGGCGGGTTTTGCGGCCGTGTCCGGCGCGTCGGTTGCGACCGCTGCGGTCTTCGCCCGGATCGCGATCCCCGAAATGCTGAAGATCGGCTACGATAAACGCTTTGCTGCAGGTGTTGTGGCGGCTGGCGGCACGCTTGCTTCACTAATCCCGCCGTCTGCGATCCTTGTGATCTATGCTATCATCGTTGAGCAGGACGTAGGCAAGTTGCTGTTGGCCGGCTTTATCCCCGGCATGTTCTCGGCATTTGTCTATGCGGCTTTGATCATCGGTTTGGCTCTGACCATGAAGAACTTTGGCCCGCCGGTCAGCGGGTTCACATGGCGCCAAAGGTTCGAAGCTTTGCCACCCGCGCTTCCAATCTTTGCGGTTGTCGTGATCATCATCTTCTTCGTCTACAACCCCTTCGGCGGTGACGCATGGGGGACACCGACGGAAGGTGGGGCAATCGGGGCGTTCATCGTTCTTGTGATGGCGCTGTGGCGCGGGATGCGTTGGCCCGAGCTGAAAGACGCATTGATCGAAACAGCGAAGCTGTCCGTGATGATTTTCTCGATCATCTGGGGTGTACTGATCTATGTGCGCTTCCTCGGCTTTGCTGATCTTCCGACAGCGTTCTCGGATTGGATCACGTCGCTGGATTATCCGCCCATGCTGATCCTGATCTGCATTCTGCTGGCCTATGCCGTGCTGGGTATGTTCATGGATGCGATTGGGATGCTTCTTCTGACGTTGCCAGTTGTCTATCCGGCAGTGATGGCGCTGAACGGGGGCGAGGCCGTGACAGCGGCAGAGTCGACCTTTGGCATGTCCGGTACGATGTGTGCGGTGTGGTTCGGTATCCTTGTGGTGAAAATGGCAGAGTTCTGTCTAATCACGCCACCGATTGGCCTGAACTGTTTCGTTGTGGCTGGTGTCCGTCCGGATCTGTCCGTGCAGGATGTGTTCCGCGGCGTGCTTCCGTTCTTCTTCGCGGACGCTGTGACCATCGCGCTTTTGGTGGCCTTTCCATCAATCGTGTTGTGGCTACCGTCACTGGCATAGTGAAAAGAAAAAAGCCGCCTTCGACCGAAGGCGGCTTTAAAGTCTCAGACGGCTGGGAAATTGGAGAAACAGCCGTTTTAGGAATTGTTTTACCAAATATGGCTCATTCAGCTTTCAGTGCAAGTCGTTGAGTTACTTATTTTCTAAGAACGGCAGACCTCTGTTTTCATCCGGCAGGTCAGCTTCAACCCTTGGTAATAAATTCCAAAAACGGGAACCTTTCACCGCTTTACACGTTTGTTATTCAGACGCCGGAAGCGTTCCGGTTCTTTGAAAGCCCGTACAGTTTTCCGCCACTTTAGAATCATGGCGAACAACTCGGGGGCACCACAAATCGAAAGGAATTTCCCATGCTTGGTTGGGCTGTTACATTCTTCATCGTTGCTATTATCGCTGCTGTTTTTGGCTTTGGCGGCATCGCGTCGGCATCTGCCGGTATCGCACAGGTTCTGTTCGTCGTGTTCTTGGTACTGTTTGTTGTGACGCTGGTTATGCGGGTCTTGCGCAAGGCCTAACGCGCTGAACACGGCACGAAAAAACCCCCGCCTGATTGGCGGGGGTTTTTTGTTGTGAACGACAGAAAAAATTTAAGCTTTGAGTGTTTCTGTCGACGAAAAGAACATCGCTTGCGAGATCGCCGAACGGACCTGTTCTTCGGAGTAGGGCTTGGAAATCAGGAACGCAGGTTCCGGTTTGTCGCCGGTCAAAAGACGTTCGGGGAAGGCTGTGATGAAGATCACGGGACGTTCGCCCAGATCAGCCAGCAAATCGTTCACAGCATCAACGCCGGACGAATTATCGGCCAGTTGGATATCAGCCAGAATGAGGTCGGGCGTGTCCTGTGCGCCCAAGGCAACGGCACCATCGCGGGTGCGTGCAACGCCAGTGACGCGGTGACCTAGATCGGCAACGATAGATTCAAGATCCATAGCGATAATTGCTTCGTCTTCGATGATCAGAACGCGTCCAGACAGACCATCCGCCATTTCGCGGCGCGCCGTTTCAACCAGAATTTCTGCCTCGTCGCCACCGATCTGCATGATCTCGGCTACAGCGGACAGGCTGAATTCTTCGATTGTATGAAGAAGAAGCGCCTCGCGGCTGTTTGTTGTCAGGCGCGCAAGATGCTTTTGTGCGGCGGCACGGGGGCCGTCGCTTTCTGTTGTCACGGGGGCGCCGGTTGTCACCCAGATGCCGTGGAATACTTTGAACAGACCCACTTTCGGGCTGCTCGCTTCGATTACCATATTACGGTCCGCTAGAACCGCTTCCAATGTGGCTGCCGCATAGCGGTCACCGGACGTTTGATCACCTGTCAAAGCGCGTGCATAGCGACGCAGGTAAGGCAGTGCTGAGCCGATCTCGCTGCTCAGATCCTGTGTTGTCATTTCCCCATCCTTTTTTCAAACTTATTTGGAACCTAACGCATGTTCGCGCGTTTGGTTCCAAGATCAGATCAGAATTTTGCGGGAAGCATATAGGGTAACCATGGCGAACGAAATCGAGAATTCGAAGCAGGCTCGGCTCATCGATGACAATTTGAAGCGTGTCTATCAGGACATGATCAGCGAAGATATTCCTGATCGGTTTTTGAACCTACTTGATCAACTCAAGGCGCAGGACGGTGGTGCTGCATCCGAGGAAAAAGCCGAGCAGGGAGATCAGAAATGAGCGCTGACCCCCGTGAGGAGCTGGTGACACACATCCCAGCGCTGCGTGCATTTGCGCTTAGTTTGACCCGCAACGGCTCTTTGGCCGATGACATGGTGCAAGACACGCTGGTGAAGGGCTGGACAAAAATCGAAAGTTTTCAGACCGGAACAAATATGCGCGCGTGGCTTTTTACAATTCTGCGCAACACCTATTATTCGAACCGTCGTAAAGCTGGTCGTGAAGTGTCCGACGTCGACGGCGTTATGACCAACAGCCTTTCTGAAAAGCCTGCCCACGATGGTCGCCTGCAGATGAAAGACTTCCGTGTCGCGTTTGAACAGCTGAACGATGAACAGCGCGAAGCCTTGATCCTTGTTGGTGCGTCCGGCTTTTCCTATGAGGAAGCAGCCGAAATGTGTGGAGTTGCGGTCGGTACGATCAAAAGCCGTACAAACCGCGGTCGTGCACGCCTAGCCGAGATCATGGGCTTGAACGAAAACGAGGCCTTGGAAATGACAGACAGCGCAACAATGGCTGTCGTGTCCGCTCGGTCGGCCTGACGGCGCGCGTTCGCAATGATCGGAACACCTGGACCCAGACCAGTTCCAAGCGGGCTCGGGGCGCGGATCATCGGCTTTTTGTCGATCGCGCTGGTCCCGCTTGGCGTCGTTTCATACCTGCAAACATCCGAACTTCACGACGTGACCCGCGAACGTGCAGCGTTGAACGTGATCGGTCTGACGGAAACGGCGATCTCGGCTGAGCGGCGGAATATTCAGAACACACTTGCAGCGGCACAAACCCTCAGCGCCATTTCGGACGTTGTGGCGGGCGATCCTTCGACTTGCTACCGGCATTTGGCCGAAGTTCAGCAGTCTGAAGGACTGCACAACTTTTTGGGCGTTATCGATACTGACGCGAACTTGATGTGTTTGTCTGCGCAACGCGAAGCAGACCTGACAGTCTTCCCACTGTTGGTCGAAGCCGCCAAAAGCCGCGAGCCGTCTGTTCTACGCATCGATAATCCACCGCTTAGCGACGAGCCGGTTGTGGTCGTCAGTTCTCCGTTTTTTGATGGTGACGTATTAAAAGGGCAGGTGCTGATTTCATTCTCGGTGTCTGAACTCAGATCATCGGAAGGTGCCGTCGAAGAGCCGGGCTTTGTGGATGTGATTACGTTCAACAAGCAGGGGCAAATCCTGTCGACCACAGTTTCCCCGAAACGCGCCAAGGAAATTCTTCCGAAGCAAACAAACTTCAGCGAACTGGCCGGCGGCAACCAGCGCAGCTTTCAAGCGGTCAGTGGCGACGGGCAAGAACGTATCTTTTCGGTTTCAACATCGATCCCGGGCCTTGTGACGGCGGTCAGTGTCTGGCCCTTAGACAGCGTCGCGGCCCAAGCTGTGGATCAACAACGCTTTGCTCGTGCACTGCCGCTTTTGATGTGGGCTGCCAGCGTGATCGTGGCCTATCTGGCGGTCAACCGGTTGGTCATCCGTCATATTCGCACCTTGCGGCGTCAGATGCGTGGCTTTGCGCGCAACCGTCGGGTTCCATCGCAGAAAACATCGCCAGATATGGCGCTCGAGCTTCAGGACATGGAGAATGATTTCCTGAACATGGTGGAATCCATCATGCGCGATGAGGCGCAGCTTGAAGATGCGCTGCACGAAAAAACCATTCTTCTCAAAGAAGTACATCATAGAGTTAAGAATAACCTTCAGCTGATTTCATCGATCATGAACATGCAGATCCGTCAGGCGACGCACGAAGAGACGCGGATGGTTCTGCAACGCTTACAAGACCGCATCTTGGGCCTCGCGACCGTTCATAGATCGCTCTATCAGTCCGAGGATTTGGGAAAGGTTCAGACGCATGACTTGGTGAACAACCTGATCGACCAAATCTGTGGTGTAAAAACGCAATGTGGATCTCGCGTCGACGTTATCCGCGACATTGATGAGGTAGAGCTTTACCCGGATCAAGCGGTGCCACTGTCGCTTTTGATTGCAGAAGCATTGACCAATGCAGGCAAGTACGGCGGTCCAGATGATCAAGGTGTCTGCGAGCTACGCATTTCGGTAAAAAGTTTGGATGATCGGAAAGTGAGTGTAGTGATTAGCAACACGTCTGATCCACATGCAGAGAGGTCGTCTACAGGTGAAACTGGTCTTGGTAGCCGGTTGATCCGCGCCTTTGTCACCCAGTTGGGGGGCGATTTGGAACAAGGCGTAGAAGACCAGTGTTACGCCGTGAAAGTTCAGTTCACCATTTCCGACTTCAAACCAGAAGTCGTTGATTACTAACGAGGACCAAGATGACCGATAAGGCTCAGGGAACGATCACGCTTCCTAACCCGAATACCACCGACGGCGACACACGACAGCTTGGCGTCGAGATCGAATTCGGCGGTTTGAAGGAAGAGGCGGTGGCAGATATTGTCGTCGACTGCTTTGGCGGTCAGATCGTCCCGCGTGATGACAAGGGCCTAATCATCGAAGACACCGAGATCGGCGATATCGAGGTCTATCTGGACAGCCAGTATTTGCATCAAGCCGAAAGCAGCTTTGATAAGAAGCTACTTGATATCGCAAGGAAATTTGTGCCGCTTGAGCTGGTGACATCGCCGTTCCCACATACAGCCTTGGATAAGTTGGACGTCATCGTCGATCGGCTGAAACAGGCTGGCGCCGTGGGTACAGATGGCGGTTTGCTGCTTGGGTATGGTGTGCACTTCAACCCTGAAGTCGAAGCACTGACATTGGAAAAAATTCTGCCGGTTCTGACGGCATATGCCCTTTGTGAAGACGCGTTGCGGGAAGCGGCAAACATCGATCTGTCGCGCCGCGCGCTTCCCTTTGTTGATCCGTATCCGCGTGCTTTGGTCGATGCTTTGGCCGAACGCGATTTTGGTTCGATGGCAGAGCTGATCGACTGTTATCTGGAACTGGCACCCTCGCGAAACTACGGGCTGGATATGATGTGCATCTTTGCGATGATCGATAAGGACCGCGTCGCGGCCGAGATGGATATGGCCACGATTTCGGCGCGGCCCACTTATCATTTCCGCTTGCCGGATTGTCGGATCGATCAGGATGACTGGTCGCTGGAACTAGAGTGGCAGCGATGGATCAAGATCGAAAAAATCGCCCGCGATGCTGATCTTTTGGAGGACTTGAAGGAAGCGTGGAAGGAACACCGCGCGTCCCTGACATCAATCCGGAGCGACTGGCGCAAAGAGTCATCCAAACTGACGGGGGACTTCTGATGCCACGACCCAGGATTGGCGTCACGGTATCAAAACGGTCGGGCTGGCGCATATTCCCGCTGATCTGGTTCAATGTTCGCCTTGCTGGCGGCACTGCTGTGCGTTGGCAGGCTGGTCGCGACATTGATGTTGCTTCCGTGGATGGCGTTATCATTGGCGGTGGCGACGACATTGCCCCCACGCTTTATGGCGGCGAGGTCAAAATCGGCGTGCGGCTTGATCCGGATCGGGACGCGCTTGAAGCGGATGTCATTCGGCAGGCTTTTAAACGCGACCTTCCCATTCTTGGCATTTGCCGAGGATCCCAGATGATCAACGTGGTGTCCGGTGGAACGCTTCATCAGGATGCATATGGCGTTTACACCTCCAAGAAATACCGCACGATCCTGCCACGCAAACGCGTCACGTTGGAAAAAGGCAGTTTGATCGAAGAGACAACTCAGGTTGCATGCGTCGACGTGAACGCACTTCACACACAAGCGGTGGATAAGCTGGGTGATTGCCTGAAGGTGGTCGGACGTGACGAAGGCGGTATGGTGCAGGCGATCGAACGCGATCGTGATCCTTTTGCCCTAGGCGTTCAATGGCACCCTGAACATCTGTTCTATCGAAAAGCCCAGCGTCGGATTTTCGGCGCGCTTGTGGCTGCAGCACGCGCGCGCCAACAGGAACGGAACCAAATTTCTTATACGCACGGTCAAGCCATTAGCGACAGTTTGTAGCAATCTTTCCGAGTTCCCAAGAAAACGTCCTATTCTGATGGATAGGTTTTGAAAAAATCCGGAACCGATGGGTTTTCCGGCCGTTTTCTTTATGAACAACCGAAAGGAAGCAACATGGCGACGGATGTTTTCGTAATCGGCCTCGTTGCGCTGATATTGATTGCCGGTTTGATACTGGCGCTTACGAGCAATTCGCGCGACGACGCGGGTGAGGGCAAAAGCAGCCGCAATGAGCGGTCTTGATAGGTAAATCGTCAAGAGTGGAAAAGAGCGGCCTTCGGGTCGCTCTTTTCGTTTGTGCCGGCGCGTTGCCACTGGACGCCGCCGTGGAAACAGGGTGTGCTTAAGGAAATACGGAAATAGGGGCGCTCAATGGCTGATTTGGAAAAACGCATTTCTCAGGGTCGCGGGGACGAACCTGCGGATATCGTTTTACGGGGTGGTCGTGTCTTTGATCTGGTGACCGGGTTATTCATTGATGGCGATGTCGCGATTTGTGGCGATACGATTGTCGGGATCGGTGCAGAATATGAGGGCGCGCAGGTCGTTGATGTGTCTGGCCTGACCTTGGTGCCCGGATTCATCGACACACATCTCCATATCGAAAGCTCGTTGGTCACGCCCTTTGAATTCGACCGTTGCGTCGGACCGCGCGGCGTGACGACAGCCATTTGTGATCCCCATGAAATTTCGAACGTCATCGGCTTGGATGGCATCCGCTACTTCCAGAAGGCCAGCGAAAGCTGTCTGATGGATATCCGCGTGCAATTGTCGTCATGTGTTCCGTCGACCCATATGGAAACCGCCGGTGCCGAGTTGCTGGCCGATGATATAGCTGAGGTGATGAACCACCAGTCGGGCATTGGGTTGGCCGAGGTCATGAATTATCCCGGTGTGATCCATCGCGATCCCCAGATGATGGACAAGCTGCGCCTGTTTGAGGGTGGCCACAAAGACGGACATTGCCCGCTGCTGTCCGGCAAAGACCTGAACGCCTACGTTTCCGCAGGAATTTTTACCGAACACGAGGCCACATCCCCCGATGAAGCCCGTGAAAAATTGCAAAAGGGCATGCGAGTACTGATCAGGGAAGGCTCTGTTTCCAAGGATCTGGATGCCCTTCAGCCGCTGCTGACGGACATCACCGCGCCTTACATGTGCCTTTGCACCGATGACCGGAACCCGCTTGATATCGCCGAACAGGGTCATTTGGACTTTATGATCCGGCGTTTGATTGGCTTGGGGTCGCCGGTATTGGCAACCTATCGCGCCGCATCGCTGTCTGCCGCCGAAGCGTTCGGTTTGAAAGATCGCGGGCACATTGCACCGGGCAAACGCGCCGACATTGTTGCGGTCAAAAGTCTCGAAGATTGCGACGTTCAGATGGTTTTTGCCGCCGGTCAGCTTTTGACAGACGATGCATTTGCCAACCGGCAAATCATTGATCCGGTCGGGCTGAAATCGGTCAAAGCACCGCAAGTGGCTGCTTCGGATTTTCGCCGTGTCACCAATCGTGAAACGGTGGATGTCATCGGCATTCGGGAAGGCCAGATTTTGACGGATCACCTTTCAGAAGACGTCGCGATCGTCGATGGTGATCAAAAGCCCGACATTGACCGCGACCTGATCCGCATCGCTGTGGTTGAACGGCACGGTAAAAACGGAAACATCGCCACAGGCTTTGTCAGAGGTTTCGGAATGCAGGCGGGGGCCATTGCCTCAACCGTCTGTCACGACCACCACAACATTGCCTGTGTCGGTGCGAACTACGAAGACATGGCCGTTGCCTCGAACCGGCTGAGCGAGATTGATGGCGGGTTTGTTGTCGTGCGTGATGGTCAGGTTCTGGCGGAACTTCCATTGCCGGTGGCCGGCCTTATGAGCCTTGATCCCTTTGAAAAGGTACACGACCAGCTGGTTGACCTGCGGGCGGCTGCAAAATCGCTTGGTGTGACACTGGATGAGCCGTTTCTGCAGCTTGCCTTCTTGGCGTTGCCGGTTATCCCTGCGTTGAAAATTACAGATCGTGGCATGGTCGATGTACATAAGTTTGAAATTATTGGCTGATTGTCATCGCGCTGTCATCATCGACCGGTAATCGCGCATGCGACGTTAAATGGAGAGACTATCGTGACGACCTACGCACTGAACGGCCTTGGCCGGATCGGAAAACTTGTACTGAAGCCTTTGTTGGAAAAGGGGTGCAAGATCGCGTGGCTGAATGATGCGGTGGGCGATGCGGCCATGCATGCGCACCTGCTTGAGTTCGACACGGTTCACGGCCGCTGGGACGCCGAGTTTTCTAGCAATACGAAGGGTCTGTCGGTAGATGGCACCTTTATGCCCGTCTATAACGAACGCGACCTGACCAAGCTTCCGCTTGAGGGTGTCGATGTGGTGATCGATTGTACGGGGGCGTTCAAAACCACCGAAAAATTGCAGCCCTATTTTGATGCAGGCGTGAAGAAGGTGGTGGTCTCGGCCCCTGTAAAAGAAGACGAGGCCGTCAATCTGGTCTACGGGGTCAACCATGACAACTACGATGCGGCGCAGCACCGGATTGTGACCGCAGCCAGTTGCACGACAAACTGCCTCGCTCCGGTGGTGAAGGTTGTGCATGAAAAAATCGGCATCAAGCACGGGTCAATCACAACAATCCATGATGTGACGAACACGCAAACAATCGTTGATCGCCCCGCAAAAGATCTGCGCCGCGCGCGGTCCGCGTTGAATTCTCTGATCCCGACAACAACGGGCAGCGCCACGGCGATCACCATGATCTATCCGGAACTGAAAGGCCGCTTGAATGGCCACGCGGTGCGCGTGCCTTTGCTGAACGCGTCGCTGACGGATTGTGTGTTCGAACTGGAGCGCCCGACCACGGTGGAAGAGGTCAACGGCTTCTTCAAAGACGCCGCTGAGGGCGAACTTAAGGGCATTCTCGGATATGAAGAACGCCCGTTGGTGTCGACCGACTACGTCAACGATGCCCGCAGTTCGATTATCGACGCTCCGTCGACCATGGTGGTGAACGGCACCCAGCTTAAGGTCTACGCGTGGTATGACAACGAATGGGGGTATGCGCACCGTTTGGCCGATGTCAGCCTGATGGTAGGCAACAGCCTATGACCGGACGGACAGAGGGCCTGACTGCCTATATCGCTGTCACCGCAGCCTATTGGGCGTTTATGCTGACCGACGGCGCGTTGCGCATGTTGGTGCTACTGCATTTCCACACGCTTGGTTTCTCGCCGGTCCAGTTGGCCTATCTGTTTGTTCTGTATGAAATCGCGGGCGTTGTGACCAACCTTTGCGCAGGGTGGATCGCCGCGCGATTTGGCCTGACTTCAACGCTCTATGCCGGGCTGTCACTTCAGGTTGTGGCCTTGTTGGCCCTGTCGCAGCTTGATCCGAATTGGGGGATTGGCCTGTCCGTGGCCTTTGTCATGGCCGTTCAAGGCGCATCTGGCGTAGCCAAGGATTTGTCCAAAATGTCTGCCAAAAGCGCAGTGAAGGTGTTGGCACCCAGCGGGCAGGGTGGTTTGTTCCGGTGGGTTGCAGTTCTGACAGGTTCCAAAAACGCGGTTAAGGGATTTGGCTTTCTCTTAGGCGCCGTTCTTTTGGCGATCTGGGGCTTTGTGCCGTCGGTTCTTGGTATGGCCGCAATTCTGTTTTTCATCCTGTGTGCGGTGATCTGGAAAATGCCGTCGGGCCTGCCAAAGGGGAAGAAAGGCACAAAGTTCGGCGATGTCTTTGCCACAACGTCGAATGTGAACTGGTTAAGCGCCGCGCGTGTCTTTCTGTTCGGTGCGCGGGATGTGTGGTTCGTTGTCGGCATCCCGATCTACTTTTACGCGGTGCTGTCGGACGGGTCCGAGGCTGGTAACCGGCAGGCCTTTTTCATGATCGGGTCTTTCATGGCCGTTTGGACAATCCTGTACGGCTTTGTTCAGGCCAACGCGCCCAAACTCCTGCGTGCGACCACCCGATCCGAGGCTGAATTGATCGCAGCCGCGCGAACCTGGGTGATTGCTCTGACGATTATTCCCGCCGTTCTGGCCGTCGTACTTTGGAGCGCCGGGGCGAGTACCGGCACCACTATCGCGCTGGTTTTGGGATTGCTGGTGTTCGGAGCGATTTTTGCTGTGAACTCATCTTTGCATTCCTACCTGATCCTTGCGTTTACCAGCGGGGAGCGTGTGACAATGGACGTCGGGTTTTACTATATGGCCAACGCCGGTGGGCGGTTGTTGGGCACGGTTCTGTCCGGTCTCAGCTATCAGATCGGTGGCGTTTCTGCCTGCCTTGCGACGGCTTCGATCATGCTTGCGCTTAGCGCTTTTGCGGCAGGTCGCCTGCAAAGTTGATTTTCCAAGATATGCTTGACCTGCCTACGGCTAGGTGAAATTTTCAGGCCATGCGAATGATTGGGCTGGCCTTGCGAAAACAATTTTATATCAACGCGGTTTGCGTCTTGTCAGTTATTCCGGTGCGCTGATTGTGATCCGCTTTCTGCACAGTTCAGACCTGCATTTGGGCAAGCCATTCGGCCGTTTTGATGAAGACGTTCGCGCGGCCTTGAAAGTGACCCGTCAATCCATCGTGTCCCGACTAGGGTCTTTGGCGCAGGAACGACAAGCGTCGCATGTCTTGCTGGCCGGTGACACCTTTGACGCGGAAACACCGCCGCCTCGTGTGATCCGGCAAATGTTGAACGATGTGTCCAAGTATCCTGATGTGACGTGGGTCATTCTGCCGGGGAACCACGATTCACTGGCCGCGACCGAACTTTGGCGGGTGTTGTGGCGGGATGCCCCCAAAAATTTGCTTCTGGCGACCGAGGCCGAGGCGATCACCTTGAATGCGCAAACGGTCCTTCTTCCGGCGCCTTGCACAGCGCGCGATCCAGGCCGTGATCTGACCGCGTGGATGGAAAACCATGATACGGGGGACATGATCCGTATCGGGCTTGCACATGGCAGTATCCGCGATTTCCGCAGTTCCGACGACATAGGCGACACCAACGGCGGGGTGATCCCGCCGGATCGAAGCACATCTGCCAAGCTGGATTACCTTGCCATCGGCGACTGGCATGGCCGGATCGAAGTATCGCCAAACACATGGTATTCAGGCACGCCCGAGCCGGACAGTTTCAAAGAACATCGAACGGACGGATGCAATCTGGTGGAAATTTCCGCCCATGGTCAGCCGGCTAAAGTTGAAGAAGTGCCCTTGGGCCAACTTGTTTGGCGTCACCTTGATATTGATCTGACCGAAACCGACGATTTTTCGTCGATCTTCCATGATCAAATCCCGGACGTGCATCAACGCCAACACTATCTTTTCGAGGTTGTGATGAACGGACGGCAATCGCTCGGGCATCGGCAGGACGCCATCGATCTATTTAAAAAAGTCGCTCCTGATTTTCTTCATTTTGAAGTGGACATGTCGGGTCTGTCCATTCTTCCGGACACGACCGATCTGGATAAGATCGACACAACCGGCGCGCTGCGGCATGCTGCCGATGTGCTGGCCCAAGAGGCCGAGGGCGGAGATAAAATTGCAGCCTCGGCCTTGGCCCGCTTGTTTTCCTATGCCGAGGGCGAGGCATGAAACTGCGGAGCCTGACACTTGAAAACATTCGCCGTTTTGCCGGAAAGACCGCCCGTCTGGACGGTATCGGGGACGGGATCACCGTTGTGTCGGAAGCGAACGAGTTTGGGAAGACCACGTTCTTCGATGCGCTGCATGCGTTGTTTTTTGAGAAATATTCATCGTCGGGCAAAACCATCAAATCGATGCAGCCGCCGTCGGGCGGTGGCCTTCGGATAGCCGCCGAGTTTGAACATGATGGCGCGCTGTATCGTCTTGAAAAGCGGTTTCTTAGCAAAAAGGGCGCGGCGCTGTTTAATGGCGCGACCAATCGGTTGATCGCGCAGGACGGGGAAGCCGAGGCTTGGGTCACACGGCTTTTGGGCGAAGGCGATGGCGGGCCCGCGGGCTTGCTTTGGGTCAGGCAGGGTGTTCTTGGGCTTGAGGCCGAAAATGCCAGTCAGGGCGAGAAAAAGAAGCTGGCCGATGCGCGCCGCGATCTGATGTCGTCGGTGATGGGGGAAATCGATGCGGTCACAGGCGGGCGTCGTATGGACCGTATCCGCAAAGACTGTGAAACGGATCTGCGCGCGATCGCCACGCCCACGGGGCGGCCCACTGGCGGATGGAAACAGGCACTGGATGAACAGGCCGCACTGCAGGGCGAGCTGGAAACCCTGACCGGGCAATGCAGTGTGTTGCAGTCAACTCTACGCGAACGGGCGCAGGTCGAAGCCGAGCTTTTCAGGTTGAACGATCCGGACGCACGCAAACGTTTGGCAGATGATCTGGATGCCGCGCAGCAGGAGTTCGGGAAAGCCCAAGCGCAAGAAGGCAGGATCGCTGAGGCGCAGCAAAGAGTAGTAATCTGCCAAATGGAGCAAGACCGGATCACACGCGAATTGTCAGGTTTCGATGACAAGACGCGGCAGTTTGATTTGGCGGTCAGCCAGTTGGCATCACTCAATGCTCAAATCGCAGAGGCGTCCGAGCAAGAGAGCGCATCAAAGGCCCGATTGGTCGAAGCGCGTCAGGCTTTGGATGCAGGACAGGCCGATATCCAGAAACGTCGCGAGGCGATGGATCAGGCTTTGAAACGTGAAAAGCGGAAATCAGCCGAACAAGAGCTTGTGCGTTTGAACAGTGTTCTGAAGCAAGCCAAGGAACACGTGGACGCGATAAGTCAGGCCGAGTCAGTTTTGAAGTCCACCAAGGCGACAAAAGCCGATCTTACCCGCGCCGAAGGCTTGGCGCGCGATATCCTACACGCTGAAACTGTGATCGCGGCAACGGCCCCAAGTTTGAAACTGAGATATTTATCTGATCAACGGGCGATGCATGATGGAAAATCCGTGGATCAGGACGGGTTGATCGCGTTGCACGACGGATCGGAAATAGAGTTTCCGGGCGTGGCAAAGCTGGTCTTCTCGTCAGGCAAGGACGGGTCCGAACAGCTTCGGACGGCGTTAGAACGCAATCGCGCAGAGTTGCAGGCCATCTTGGACAACTGCGCGCTGTCGTCAGTGGATGAGCTAATAAATGCATTACGGGACGCATCAGAAGCCGAGGCGCGAAAAGTAACTGCAAAACAGGTTCTTAACGCCCTTGCTCCGGACGGGATCGACGCCATTCATGCGCGTGTGAAAGAGCTTGCTGCGCTTGGGCAGGAATTGGACGCTGACGACGGTGAAGGCGTCACTGTTGATGAGGCGCGTCATGCTCTCAGGTCATCCGAAGACGCTTTGAATACCTTGCAGGTTGCCAGTTCAGCCGCACAAACGTCTTACGATCAACATCGTGAAACGGTCATCCGATTGGGGGCAGAGCGCAATGTTTGCCAGCAAAACATTGATCGCTTCAATCATGACCTGGGCGATGAAGCCGCGCGCAGTGAACTTAAATCCAAGATGCTATCGGACTTGGCCACGGCCAGCCAAAAGACCAATGAGGCCACGCAGATGCTTGAAGATTTGCGGAAACAATCCGCAGATATCCTGACCGTGCGCGCAAATCTGCAAAGGTCTGAGGCGGCGATGAAAGCTGCGAACGACCGGCGTGCCGCGCTTGGATTGCGTCAGACTGATCTTAACGCGCGGATTGAGGCGCAGGCTGGTCAAGGGATCGAAGAAAAGCGCGATGAAACAGCCGAGCGATTGGAGCGTGTCAGCCAGCGGGTCCAGCGTTTCGAAGACGAAGCAGCGGCATTGACCAAACTTTTGACCGTGTTGGATGCCATGCGGGAACAAGCGCGTGAGACCTATTTCGGGCCGGTTCAGGCAGAACTCGAACCGCTGCTGAAAATCCTTCACGGCGAAGCGGCGCTTCAGTTCGACAGTGATACCGTGATGCCAGAGGTACTGACGCGCAATGGTGATGAGGAGAGGCTGGATAGCCTGTCTGGTGGTACGCAAGAACAGATCGCCATTCTGACACGGCTGGCCTTTGCGCGTTTGTTTGCGCGGCAGGGGCGTCATGTTCCGGTGGTTCTGGATGATGCGCTGGTGTTCTCTGATGATGACCGCATTATCAGAATGTTCACTGCCCTGAACCGAGTGGCGTTGGATCAGCAGATACTGGTCTTTACTTGCCGTCAGATGGCCTTTGCACAGTTGGGGGGGCACCAGCCCGTCATTCAGATCGAAGATCTTCACTGACGGGCTGATACATTTTCAGATCAGTCGTAGACGATGTTTGGTAGCCAAGTGATGACCTCGGGCACCAACATACAAATCACCAAGCCCACCAACTGAAGCGCTAGGAATGGAAGGGCGGATTTGAAGATGTCGCTCATCGGGATTTCCGCCGGTGCGACCCCGCGGAGATAGAACAGCGCGTATCCGAACGGTGGAGACAAGAAGCTCATCTGCATGTTCACCAGATAGAGCACACCGAACCACAGAACGAGGTCATCGGCACTTTCCAGACCGAAGGCCTGCGCGCCCAGCGCCTTGATGATCGGCACAAAGATCGGAACGCAGAGCAGCAGAATGCCAACCCAGTCAAGGAACATACCAAGGATCACCAGCAGAACCTGCATCAGGATCAGGATACCCCACGGGCCAAGACCTGTAGCTGCAAGGCTGTCTTGTACGAACTGCTGCCCACCTTCGAGGACGTAAAGACCCACAAAGATCGTCGCGCCGAACATGATCCAGATCACCATGGCCGATGCCTTGAGCGTGGTCAGGCTTGCCTCCCGTACCGTCTGCCAATCCAGCTTGCGGTGAATGGCTGCCACGATGAACGCACCGAAGGTACCGATACCGGCGGCCTCAACAGGTGTCGCAACACCCGAGAAGATGACACCAAGAACGACAACGATCAGCGCGATCGGGGCGGACATGCGTCCGATCAGGCGGACCTTTTCGATATTGGACACGCGTTCCGATACAGGGATCGCAGGCCCAAGGTCCGGATTGATCGTACAGCGGATGACCGCATACAGGATGTAGAAGCCGGACAACATCAGACCGGGAATAACCGCTCCGATGAACAGCTCACCAACCGACTGTTCCGCAACCACCGCGTAGATGATCGCAAGAATGGACGGCGGGATCAGGATGCCCAGTGTACCACCGGCCATGATCGATCCCATGGCGATCTTCGGATCGTATCCACGGTTCAACATGGCGGGCAGGGCGATAATCCCCATGGTCACAACCGCAGCCCCGATCACACCCACCATCGCCGCAAGAACGGTCGAGGCAAGAACAGTCGCCGCAGCAAGGCCACCACGAACACCGCCCAGAACCTTGTAGATCACGTCGAACATTTCGTTGATCAATCCCGCCCTTTCCAACATGGCGGCCATGAATATGAACAACGGAATGGCGGATAGCTGATAGTTGGTCATCAGCGGGAAGATGCGGCTTGGCACAATGTTCAGGGCGCGTTCATCCCCGAGGACAAACAAGAACACACAGGCTAGGCCACCGGTCACAAAAGCCAGCGGCAAGCCGGCCATCAGAAGCGCCAGAAGGCTTCCGAACATAATGAGCGTCAAAAGCTCAATGCTAATATCAAGTCCCATAAGTTCAGTTTCCTCGCGCCAATGTGCGGATGTCCTTGCCCAGTTTCGAGACCCCCTGAAGGACCAAGAGCAAGCCACCAATCACCATGACCCACTTCATGGGCCACAACGGCACTTCCCATTCGTTAAAGCTGATTTCACCCCAGCGGATGTTCGGATCGGTCCACTGTGTCAGTGACCAATTCGCCAGCATCTCGGACGTCGGGATTTCCCCGCGTGCCCATTGCGACAACAGGCCATTGCCAGACGGAACCGAGATTGCGTCCATCGCAAAGATCCAGCTTGTGACCAGTAGTGTTCCTGCAAAGATGAAGAAGAACACGGATGTCACCAGATCGGTCCACGCTTTTTTCTTCTGTGACAACGGGGCATAGAAGATGTCGACGCGCACATGGCTTTCTGTCAGCATCGCGTAGGATCCGGCGATCAGGTACTGCATGCCGAACATCAGATACATCGCTTCGTGCGCCCAGTTTGTCGGGCTGTTAAACACGTAGCGGGAGATGACTTCAAAGTAGTAGACGAAGACCGCGATCACCGCCCAATAGGCGGTGAATTCACCCGCATAGAGACACAGACGGTCTATCCAGTTATCAGCGAACCGGCTGTCTTCCTCCATCGTGCCGATGCCCGCTTCGCGCAGCTTACGATCATTTTCGCTTTCTTTCTCGAAGCTGAGTTTTGAATTGGCCTTGGCAATCAGACCCGGCAAAAGCAATGCGTCGATGGCCATAGCGGCCAGAAGCAGATAGAACGCGTACTTGGATGCGTTACGCCAGAACGTCAGATTAGATTGCGCGTCGCCCAAAGAGTCCCCGATCTCGGCAATCGACGCCTCGGCTTCGACAATGCGTTCTTGTCCTTTGGCGATCGTATCCTCGGCGCGGGCAACGCGGCGATCAGCGATCTTACGGGCGGTCGAGCCTTCTTCTTTTTCTGCTGCCGCCGCTTTTAAGGCATCCAGTTCTGCGATGGCCTCATCCACGCGGGGCTTTTCGCGATCCAGAACCCGCTCCGCGATCCGCACCTCGTTCGAGACGTCCGATACGACGCTACGGGCTTTCTGGCCTTCCGCGTTGGAAAAGAGGATCATCAAAAAGACCGGTATAAACGCCAGCCCCAGAAGGCTTTTGACGTAGAACCGGTGCAGCCCGATCATCCCGCCAGTCACAAGGATCATATATCCAAGCGGCAGCGAATACTTCTTGTTGGTGACTTTCGGCCTTTTGGCCAGTGCCATGGCGATCAGGGGAAAGACGATCAGCCCCACCCAATACAGCCAATGCGGCAGAGAAAAACTCAGACCTTGCATGTGTGCATGTCCCTTGTCCCGTAGGGGAGTGTTGGTGTCGCAAAACCGCCCGACACTGGGTCGGACGGTTTCGTCGAGGTATGGATAAGCCTTAGAGCTTCAGTTCCAGGCCGTTGGTCATGGCCGGATCAACGTAGCCAAGCGAACCGGACTGCATGTAATCAAGGATGATTTTGAAAACACGCGCCGCCTGCGGGTCGCGATTGGCGTAATCGAACCAGATCGGAACGGCGACTTCGGTCATGATTTCGACGTCGTCCTGGCTGAGGCGGGTGACCTCGGTGCCGTCTGCTTCGAACTTGGCCCATGCTTCCTGGTCGGCTTTCTGGATCGCGGCGTGGTGCATGTCGGAATAAACGTGCGTTTCCATTTCGACGAACTGCTGCATCTCGGGCGACAGCGCATCCCAGGATGCTTTGCCCACGGTGATGTCCATGATGTCGACCGGCTGGTAGACCGACATAAAGCCCGGAGGGCCCATCACGATGTAGTCGGTCACCTGGCTGAAGCCGAGAGCATAGTTCACCGCCGGACCAACATAGTCAGCCACGTCGATGGTGCCTTTTTCCAGAGCCGGGAAGATTTCCGAACCCGGAAGAACCGTTGTTTCCGCGCCAAGCTGGGTAAAGATTTCCGCAACCATACCACCGGGAAGGCGCATCTTGCGGCCCGCAAAGTCATCGACCGAGCGGATCGGAACCTTGGAGTGGATGATGTTCGGGCCGTGGTGTACCGGACCGACAAAGTGCATGCCCTGAGCAGCATAGAGTTCGCGCGCAATGTCCAGACCGCCAAGGCCGTAGTAGAACACGTCGTATTCATGCGGGTTCCGCAGACCCAGCGGGAACGACGACAGGAACACCGCCGCGGGGATGATGCCCTGAGCGTAGATTGTGAACGGGTTCACAGCATCCAGAACGCCGTTTTTCACCGCGTCGTACAGTTGGAAATCGCCCACAACGTCGTTTGCGCCGAACGGTGTAAAGCTAAGCTCACCACCGGTTTTTTCCTGAATGGTCGCACACCAGTCCTTGAAAATCTGCAGACCTGCGCCGCCGGGCCAGCTTGTCTGGATTTTCCAGTTGGTGCCGTGCGCCGCAGCGGTGGCGATATGTGGTGCGGCCAAACCAGCAGCACCCACACCTGCCAGCGTGCGAAGCGCCATGCGTCTGTTGGTAAGTTTTGTCATTATGTCTCCTCCCTGACTTCGGAAGGAACCTGCGATATCCGCAAGTCTGAACCGGCCACACCAAAGGGACGCGTGCCCAATGCAGCGTGTGTTGAACGGTCTCCTCCCTGATGCAAAGCGTAGAACCGTCGCTGCGGTTTGCAATACTATATTGCACACAAAACGCTAATCGGAATAAAAATTGTATACATGATAATGAAAACACTGGATAAAAATCCACAATCGGCATGGTTTGAAATCAGATTGAACTTGAGGCGTGGCTATGATCTTCAATCGATAAAGGTGTTATCAAACACCATAATGTTCTGACCAAGTGGCTGGATACACACTGTAAAAGGGGCCGACGTGACAACGATTCTACCGCGCAAAGATTTGTTCGTTTTGCCCGAAGACATCATCTATCTGGACGGCAATTCCCTTGGTGTTCTGCCAAAAGCGGCCAGTGATCGGGCTTTGCAAACGATCAATCAGGAATGGGGCCAACACCTGATCCGTGCGTGGAACAGTGCAGGGTGGATGGATTTGCCGCGTGTGGTCGGAAACCGGATCGCCCGATTGATAGGCGCACCAGAAGGCAGCGTTGCGACGGGCGATACTTTGTCGATCAAGGTCTATCAGGCGTTGGCAGCCGCGTTGAAAATGCGCCCTGACCGGAAAACCATTCTGTCTGACAGTGGTAACTTTCCGTCGGATTTGTACATGGCGCAGGGTTTGATCGACACGATCGGGCAGGGTTACCGGCTTAAAACGGTGACACATTCGGAAATGCTTGATGCGATTGACGATGACACTGCCGTCGTCATGCTGACCCATGTCGATTACCGTAGCGGCCAGATGTACGACATGAAGGCCGTGACCGAAGCTGTGCAAAGCGCGGGGGCTGTGATGTTGTGGGATCTTGCCCACAGCGCGGGCGCAGTGCCCGTGGATTTGGCCGCCAGCCAAGCGGAGTTCGCCGTCGGGTGCAGCTATAAATATTTGAACGGCGGGCCGGGCGCGCCTGCTTTTATCTATGTGCGGCCTGATATCGTAGCAGACATCCAACCCGCTTTGTCCGGATGGTTGGGCCATGCCGCGCCTTTCGCGATGGAGCATGACTATCGCCCGGCTTTCGGGACCGAGCGTATGAGGGTGGGCACACCGCCGATTGTCCAGCTGGCCATTCTGGATGCGGCTTTGGATGTTTGGGACGAGGTGGATATGGCTGACCTTCGAAAGGCATCGGTCGCTTTGTCCGAGTGCTTTATCGAAGAGGTTGAAAAACGCTGTCCTGATCTTGAGCTTGCCTCTCCGCGTGACCCTGCACTTCGCGGGTCGCAAGTTTCTTTCAAGTTTGAAAACGGCTATGCCGCTATTCAAGCGCTGATTGCCCGAGGTGTGATCGGGGATTTCCGCGAACCAAACATCATGCGCTTCGGGTTCACGCCCCTTTATCTGGATTTGGATGATGTGCGGAAAGCAGCACAAATCCTGGGCGAAATCATGGACACGGATGCCTGGAATGATCCCAAGTTTATGACACGGGCCAAAGTGACCTGAACTCAGGCAACTGCGGCTGCACGTTTCACAACGTCTGCGATCTGTTCCATCTGTTTGGCCAAGGGACTGGATTTACGCCAGACCATGCCAATGGTCCGCTTTGGAACTGGATCGGCAAAGTGTTGAACCGTGACCGGTGCCGATCTTGTTTCAATCGGGACTGCCATTTCCGGGATCAAGGTGACGCCCATACCCGCGCCGACCATCTGTACCAAGGTGGTCAGGGAACTGCCGTCCAGTAGTTCACGGGGTAGGGTAGATTGTAGTTTGCAGAACGACAGCGCCTGATCGCGGAAGCAGTGGCCTTCCTCCAAAAGCAAAAGCCGCATCTTGTTCAGGTTCTCGGCACTGGGCACAGGTTTGTCAGCATCGCTGTTGTGGCGGACAAGCACAAAATCCTCTTCGAACAACGGCAATTCATTCAGCGACGGTTCCGACACTGGCAGGGCCACAATCGCCATGTCCAGCTTGCCTTGTGTCAGCTCCTGAACCAGCTTTTGGGTTTGGGTTTCCCGAATGCGAACATCCAGATTTTCGTGTTCAAATGTCAGCCTGCCGATAATCTTTGGAATAAGGTAGGGCGCAATGGTCGGGATCACGCCGATCCGCATCCTACCGGACAAATCCGACGAGGCGGAAACCCGCGCAAGATCCTGAAGCTCTTCTACAGACCTGAGAACGGCGCGTGCGCGTTCCGCCACAGCTGCACCGAAGTGGGTCAAACGCACCTGGCGGGCAGATCGTTCGAACAGCGGCGCGCCCAGTGTTTCCTCTAATTCCTTGATCTGCATGGAAAGCGCAGGCTGCGAGATCGCGCAGACATCTGCGGCACGACCAAAGTGACCGTGTTCGATCAAAGCCTCGAAGTATCTAAGCTGTTTAACGGTCACATCTTTCATCAGGCAAACTTATCGCGTCAATCAGAAAATACAACTTTTGTTAATTGGAGCGCTTTGATACGTAACTGTCACTTCGACAGGGCATGCTCGGTGTCCTACGATACGCGGTGGCTTATCCCATCGTTTTTAGAAATTCGCTTTATAGCTATCCGGAGGTCATCATGGACGGAAATGATATCCCCAGCGGCGGCAAATGCCCCGTCATGCACGGCTCGACAGCCAGCAACACAACTTTCAGCGTGCGTTCCAACCGCGACTGGTGGCCGAACCAGCTGAACCTGAAAATCCTTCACCAGAACTCTGACCTGTCGAATCCGATGGCGAAGGATTTCGATTACAAAAAAGAATTCGAAGCGCTGGATTACGATGCCCTGAAGCAGGACATCTACGCGCTGATGACAGACAGCCAGGAATGGTGGCCGGCTGACTATGGCCACTATGGCCCGTTCTTCATCCGTATGGCGTGGCACTCGGCCGGTACATACCGGACGGCTGATGGCCGCGGCGGTTCCCGTTCCGGCACCCAGCGTTTTGCGCCGCTGAACAGCTGGCCGGACAACGGCAACCTTGATAAAGCGCGTCGTCTGCTGTGGCCGATCAAACAGAAGTACGGCAACCAGATCAGCTGGGCAGACCTGATGATCCTTGCAGGTAACTGCGCGCTGGAAAGCATGGGCTTCAAGACATTCGGTTTTGCCGGTGGTCGTGAAGACATCTGGGAACCCGAAGAAGACATCTATTGGGGCGCAGAAGCCGAATGGCTGGCAACGTCTGACAAAGAAGGCAGCCGCTATTCCGGTGAACGTGATCTGGAAAACCCGCTGGCTGCTGTTCAGATGGGTCTGATCTATGTGAACCCCGAAGGTCCGGACGGTAACCCCGATCCGCAGGCCGCAGCCTACGACATCCGTGACACGTTCGGCCGTATGGCGATGAATGACGAAGAAACCGTTGCGCTGATCGCAGGCGGCCACACATTCGGTAAGTGCCACGGTGCGGGCGATGCCGCGCTGGTCGGCCCCGAGCCGGAAGCCGCAGGCATCACCGAGCAGGGTCTGGGTTGGATGAGCTCGTTCGAGTCCGGCAAAGGCGACCACGCAATTACATCCGGTCTGGAAGGTGCATGGACGCCGAACCCGACCGTCTGGGACAACGGCTATTTCGACATGCTGTTCGGCTATGAGTGGGAACTGACAAAGTCCCCCGCAGGCGCACACCAGTGGAAAGCTGTCGACGTCAAGGACGAAGACCTTGCACCGGCGGCACACACCGAAGGCAAGCGTGTTCCGACAATGATGGCGACCACCGACATCGCGCTGCGCACAGACCCTGCGTATCTGGAAATCTCCAAGCGGTTCCACAAGAACCCTGAAGAGTTTGCAGATGCCTTTGCTCGCGCTTGGTTCAAGCTGACGCACCGCGACATGGGTCCGAAGTCCACGTATCTGGGCAAAGAAGCACCGGCAGAAGACCTGCTGTGGCAGGATCCGCTTCCGGAAGCAGACTATGCGCAGATCGACGACAAAGACGTTGCTGACCTGAAAGCAAAGCTGCTGGATTCCGGTCTGAGCGCAGAAGAACTGATCTTCACCGCATGGGCGTCTGCTTCGACGTTCCGTGGTTCGGACAACCGTGGTGGTGCAAACGGTGCACGCATCCGTCTGGCACCTGCGAAAGACTGGGAAGCCAATAACCCTGCGCAAACCGCAAAGGTTTTGAAGGTTCTGGAAGGCATCCAGTCCGACTTCAACGCCTCTGCTGGTGACAAGCAGGTCTCGATCGCTGATCTGATCGTCCTTGGCGGTAGTGCTGCGATTGAGGCTGCGGCTGCGAAAGCGGGTCACAACATCACTGTTCCGTTCACAGCGGGCCGTGTTGATGCGACGCAAGAGATGACAGACGTTGAATCCTACGGCGTTCTTGAGCCCGTCGCAGATGGTTTCCGTAATTACCAGCAAAAGGAATTCACCGTTCCTGCTGAAAAGCTGCTGGTGGACCGTGCTCAGCTTCTGACGCTGACGGCGCCTGAAATGACTGTTCTTCTGGGCGGCCTGCGTTCGCTCGGTATCACTCAGGACGGCACCAAGCACGGTGTTCTGACAAACCGTCCGGGCACGTTGTCGACAGACTTCTTCGTTAATCTGCTGGACATGGGCGTGAAGTGGGAAGCCACCAACCCCGAAGAAACAGAGTTCGTGGCCAAGGACCGCGCAACCGGAGAAGAAAAATGGACCGGCACACGTGTCGATCTGGTCTTCGGTTCGAATTCCCAGTTGCGTGCTCTGGCAGAAGTTTACGCATGTGACAAAGCGCAAGATGCGTTCGTCGCTGACTTTGTTGCCGCATGGACCAAAGTCATGAACGCGGACCGTTTCGATCTGGCGTAAATCCCGAATAAGTCCCCGGTTATAACGCGTCCCTTCGGGGGCGCGTTTTTTGTTTTTCGTCAGAATTAAGAAAAATTTTGCACCTGCAGAAGCGGAACTGCCGCTCATAAACTGACGTATTTATAGGCACCTGCGAGGATATGTGTCGCATTTCTGGAAATATTCAGTGCAGGTGCAGCATTAATTTTGACATCAAAACGGATCCCGTACTTCCATGATCGTGCGGGCAACGGTGTCTGCATCCGGCGTTCATGACAGCGCCAAGTACATCAGAGCAAAGACGCTCCTTTCTTATGGCTTCTGCCATGGGGATTTTTTGCTTTGAGTATGAGATATGCAGGCAGCTGAGAACCACGCAACCTACATCGAACCGGACACCGGCAAGGAACGCATCATTGTCGTCGGCGGTGGGCCCGTTGGTGTAAGAACCGGACAATTGCTAGCGAAGTCAGGGCATTCCGTAACTTTGCTTAGCGATGAAGCGCACAAACCTTATAACCGTGTCCGTTTGACGCCCTTATTGGGCGGGGATGTCCAGTTCGGCGAAATTGAGCTGGACGACATTTCGGATGTGGACGGCTCATTGGCGGTGTTGACCGGCATGCGCGTGATGCGGATTGATCGCGACAAGAAAGAGGTCGTGACAGGGGATGGATCAAGCTGGCCCTATGACAAGCTTGTTCTGGCGACCGGTTCTTCGGCCTTTGTTCCGGGCATTCAGGGCAAGGATTTGCCAGGCGTTTTCACCTTTAGAACCGCCGACGATGCCTCTGCGCTTTTGGCGCGGTCATTTTCTGCGCGGAATGTCGTGATTATCGGCGGTGGCCTGTTGGGGCTAGAGGCCGCGCGTGGATTGCAAAAACGCCAGTGCAATGTGACGGTCATCGAACACGAAGGCCGCCTGATGCCCCGTCAGTTGGATGTCGAGGCAGGCGAGCTTCTGAAAAAACGCATTCAGAAAATCGGCGTCGCGGTGAAAACCGGTGTGCCTGTGTCCGAGATCGAAGGCGAAACCCGTGTTTCCGCCGTCAGTCTTGGGGATGGAACGCGGATCGAATGCGATACAGTCGTGATCTGCACTGGTGTCCGCGCAAACGTGGGCCTGGCGCAAAATTCCGGTCTGGCCTTTAACCGTGGCATTCGCGTCAACGATCAGATGCAAACCTCGGACGAGGATATCTATGCCGTCGGTGAATGCGCGCAACATGATGGCCGGATGTACGGCCTTGTCGGGCCGGGGTATGCGCAGGCCGAAGTTGCCGCGAAAACGATTGATGGCGAGGCCGCAGAATTCCATGGGCACATCGGGGCGACAAAGCTGAAAGTCATCGGCGCGGATGTGTTTTCTGCGGGCGATGTGGAACAGCTTGAAACCCGTCCGAACGTGAAAAGCCATGTCTGGCGGGATGGCGACAGCTATCGCCGGATTTTCATCGAACGCGGTAAACTGGTCGGTGCCATTGCCATTGGCGCTTGGGATCAGGTCAGCCGTGTTCAGGATGCTGTTCAAAGCGGCGCGGTTGTTTATCCGTGGATGAACTTCCGGTTTTATAAAGAAGGTTCGTTCTGGTCAGCGCTCGAGCCCGAGGCATCTGATCTGCCGGATAGTGCTACGATTTGTAACTGCACAGGGGTGAGCTGCGGGCAAATCCGAGCGGCGATTTCAAATGGCGCAGGCAGCGAGGACGAGATTGGCGTGCAAACAGGGGCAGGGACCGTGTGCGGCACCTGTCGGCCTGTTCTGGCCGAGTTGATCGATGCCGGTGCGCCACCCAAACCGGTCAGCTTTTCCAAACCGTTGATTGCGATTTCCGCTGTGGCCGTTCTGATGGCTTTGATCCCGATCCTGATCGGCGCCGTGCCGTTGCCTGCCAGCTATGATGCAGACAGCCTGCGCACATGGCTTTGGCGGGACAACATCGTCAAACAATGGAGCGGGTTCATCCTTCTTGGTGTGATGCTGGCCGCGATGCTGATCGGGTTGCGGAAACGTATCCGGTTTTTCGACCGTTTCGGTGGGTACGACGGCTGGCGGTTGGTGCATCTGGGAATTGGCCTTTTGGCGGTCGCCGGCTTCTTTGCGCATACCGGTTTCCGGCTTGGGTCCAACCTGAACTTCTTGTTGGGGATCACCTTTATCCTGACGCTGATACTGGGGGCGGCCGCAGGGCTCGCGACCGGTGGCGATCATGCGCTGCGCGCCAAGCGTATCGGCACGGCGCGCAAACCTGTACGGCGTCTACCGACTTGGGGTCATATCCTTGCGATCTGGCCGTTGCCCGTCCTGATCCTTCTGCATGTCCTTGTGATCTACGCGTACTGATTTATGAAACTGAACCGCACATATCTTTTCTGGGCCTTGTGGGCATTCCTGACGTTGTTCGTGGCCGCGATTGGCGCGCGGGCGCTTTATGTTTCCGGGGATCGGACGGCGTTTCTTCCGGGGGAAACGACAGGTGTTCACCATCAGTTCGAAGTGGCCTGTGAAACTTGCCACACATCGCCTGATTTCTCAGATGTTTCGAAGATTACCAAGGATCTGAACAAGACCTGCGTCACCTGCCATAAGGACGAGTTGAAGGACGCCAACGACAGTCATCCGATTAAGAAGTTCAAAAATCCGCGGATGGCGGCGTATTGGGAAAAGATCGATGCGCGGTTCTGTACCTCCTGCCACCTTGAGCACCAACCCGAAGACACCTTGCCGGGCATGGTCACGTTGGCTGGTGATTTCTGTGTGGCCTGCCATTCCGAAGGCGAACAAGATGTGCGCAAGAACCGCGAAAGCCATGCGGATCTAGGGTATGAGACTTGCGCATCTGCGGGCTGCCATAATTTCCACGACAATCGTGCGCTTTATGAAGATTTCCTCGTGAAGCACGGCAATGAAGACTGGCTTCATCCTGAACCCAAGGTCGCAGCAGCCGCGTTGGCACGAGACCGTCCGCGCAGTGGCGAGGATGAGATTTCGATGTACCTTGCCTCGCTTGACGCGATCGAAAGCGCACGGGATGCGGATATTGAACACGATTGGGCCGCAACGGTGCACGCTGCAAACGAAGTCGGCTGTGCAAGTTGCCATGCCGCCGAGGCCGAGACGGCCGAGCAAATCGACGAACAGTGGATCGCCGCACCAACAGAAGCCGTCTGCATAGATTGCCATCGCGCCGCGTCGCAGACCTTTGCGCTCGGTCGTCACGGGATGCGCCGCCACCCCGAGATCGCAAAACCGCGCAAGGCCAAATCTGCCCTGAAAGCCATCGGGATCAAGAACCCGCCAGAAACGCTGGTCTCGGCCATCGAAACCTATCTGGACGATCCTGCGCCACCCGCGATGATGTCGACGTCCGAGGCGCGTGTTTCCCTTCATCCGGAGGCGATGGGACAAGATGTGACATGTACCAGCTGCCACAACCCGCACTCTGAGAACGTGAACTTCACCGCCGTCGAAGCCTGCCTGACGTGCCACAACGACGATCATAGCCTGTCTTACAAAAGCAGTCCGCATTTCGCGCTGTGGTCTGCTGAGCTGGCTGGCGATGGTCCGGCTGGTTCAGGTGTGACATGCGCGACCTGCCACATGCCGCAGACGGAAAAAGGCGGCAAGGTTCTGACGAACCACAATCAGAACGACACCCTACGCCCGAACGAGAAAATGATCCGCGCGACTTGCATGTCCTGCCATGGCCTGGGCTTTGCGATCGACGCTTTGGCCGATCCTGCACTGATTGCCAACAATTTCTCGGGTCAACCCATGCGCCACATCGAAAGCATCGATTGGGCGTTGAAACGTGTGGAACAGCCGGCGACCGACGCCAATCAATGACCGGCTGTCCACATCACTGCAACCAACAGGTCACAGGAGACCATTATGTATTCTAAATTCGGAAAATTGAAAGCCGCAGTTCTGGGCGGTGCGCTGGCTTTGGGCGCAACGCAACCGGCAACCGCAGAAGAAGGTCTGGACTATCAAACGGTATCCGACCTTCTGCATCTGGTGATGAGCTCGGACCGTACGGTCTATACCCGTATGATCGTGAACCGTCTCGCGGTGCAGGAAAAAGTCATCACAGCATCCGAGCACTTTGAAGACGATAAAGCGCTGGTTCTGCCGGCACAGATGTTCCGCTTCGGCTCTGAAATGGTGGCGGAAGAAACAGATGCGTTTTCCTATTCGCTTCTGTCGCTGTGGCCGATCAACAAACAGAACGCGCCCACGACACCTCTGGAAATCGAAGGTCTTGAGTACATCGCAGAGAACATCGGCGAAAACTTCTATGGCACCGAAGAACTGGGCGGTCAGGAATACTTCACAGCTGTTTATCCGGATATCGCCGTGGCCGAGGCTTGCTCGAAGTGCCACAACGAACACAAAGACAGCCCCCGCACCGACTTTGAAGGCGGTGATGTCATGGGCGGTGTCGTGATCCGCATTCCGATGGACTGATTATGCGTTTATCGATTTACGCCTTCTTGTGCGTAACGTGTTTCGGCGGTGCCTTGGCATCCGCCGAAACAGGCGTTGCGTCGCCGGACGGCTTGGATGGGCTGGTCAAGGTGGAGCAGTTGCCTGTACCCGACGATCCCTTGCTCGCAAAGGGTCGGGATGTTTGGGGCGGGACATGTCAGAACTGTCACGGCGGAAACAAATACACCGGCGCGCCCAAAATCACCTCGACCAAGGCTTGGAATGCGCGGATAGATCAAGGCATGGATGTTCTAGTCGATCACGCCTTAAACGGATTTGTCGGCCCCAAATACATGGAAATGCCAGCGCGCGGCGGAAACGAATCCCTGACGGACGAACAAGTAAAGCTCGCCGTGGCCTTTATGGTTTGGGTCAGTGGCGGCGTTGACCCTGCTTTGGACTTTCTTGCGCAGTTGCCTCAGTGATCGTTCGTTCTCTGAGGTAACGTTGTAAAATCACACCCGGAACACACTGTTTTTTCTTTTTATTTATCTCGTATGTGACTTTTCGCACATCCGATCTTCCGAATGCTTGCTAGACGATTTTAAACGCTTGATTTCCGAAATCTTATAAAAAAAGATCAGAAAATTGAGATATAAAATTGCATATAGTGTGCGCTTCGTTAAGCTTGCATCAAAATATGCCAATCGGGGGATGGCGAGGGGTTATGAATTTCACCAGCAAAGCGGTCTGTGCGGTTTTGTGTTCGGCGTTGTTGTCGGCGTGTTCAAAAGAAGCAGAACCAGAAAGGCTGGCCGCGCTTCTTTCAGAAGGCTTGGGCGCCGAGAAATCGGCGAAAGCTGATCAGCGCCTCGCTAAGGCACTGGATCGAGGCAAAACGGCGGATCAACGCGAAGCTGCCTTTGGTGAAATGTCGACACCCAATGGTGCGTCTTCAGCCGCTTCCCTGATCAATGCTGCGCTCGAGCGGAATTCGAGGATCGGCTCCGCTGCTGACGGGATTTCGCTGGCTGATGCAGAGCGTCTGAATGCGATTTTTGGTTATTTGCCACAAGTGTCCCTGTCCTACACCCAAGATCAGGTGGACCAACAGGTTATTGAAACAGACAACGTGGTCTTCCAAGAAGGTCAGGCTCAGTATCCCGTAACCGTATTGTCCGCGCGGATCGAACAGCCGATCTTCGATCTCAGCCGAATTTTCGCGATAACCTACGCCAGCAATGCGCGTTCCCAGGCCGAAATCGACTACGTCGGAACCGTGCGGGATGTAGTCTATGAGGTTCTGGATACTTACGTAACAGCAACGCAGTCCAAGGCACGGTCTCGTGCGCTTCGTGAACGTATGCGGCTACTGGATCGTCAGGTATCTTCGCAAAACGTGTTGTCGGATACTGGTCTGGCCCAAATAGGCGAACCCGATGCGCTACGTTCGGAACGTTCTAGTCTTGCGTCTGAAGAAGCCCTGGAGGCAGCACGTTATTCCGGGGCGCTTGGACAACTCTCGATGCTGACCGGTGTTGTTGTTCGTGACGTTGAGAACTTCAATGTACCGAGCGGAGCCATTGGTACCGAACGCCGTCAGAACGTTGAGACGCTCGTTGAGCAAGGGCTTCGTGAGAATCCGAAAATGATGTCTGCTGCGCTCAGCGTTGTAGGGTCGGATATTGAACGAAAGCAGGCAATTGCAGCTGACTTCTCACCTGTATTGGAAGCCTATGCGACCCTAGAACAGGAAACCCGTGATGCGAGCCGCTTTGGCGGCGGCTCCAAAACGCAAGATCAGGTCGTCGGCGTGCAGCTTAGCATTCCTTTGTTCAATGCCAGTGGAACAGGGTATGCGACATCTACGTCGTCCATCAAACTTCGGCAAAAAGCGTTGGAGTACTATTCGCTCGAACGACAGCTTGAAACAGACATCCGAGCGGCCCATGCTCGCTTGGGTGAACTGTCCAAAGCTATGTCCCAAGCGTCGACTGCGGCACGTCAGGCCACGTCTGCTGTGAATTCCGAACGTCGTCGAGTTGCGGCCGGTGAAAGCATCGATCTTGCAGTGTCCGCACGGGAAATTCGTTTGGCGCAGGTGAATGAACGGCGCGCCTTCTATCAGGCGGAATACGTGCGCACGTGGCTCAAGTTACAGTACTTGACGGGGGTCGATCTAAGGCAGGGGTTCTAAATGCTGAATCTAGTGTCATTGGGACGTAGAATTGTCGGTGCCATCGCCATCGTCTTTTGTCCGGTCAGCGTAACTGCACAAGAAGGTGGCATACTTTCCCCTGAGGCGTTTGCCGCCCGGGCTGGGCGGGCGGATAGCCTTCCAATTAATTGCACCATCAAACCGTTGCGCGTGGTCGAGCTTTCCGCGCCTGTGAGTGGTGTTGTCGCCGAAGTTTACGCAAATCCCGGAGATCAGGTCGCGGTCGGCGATCCTTTGGTTAAAATGGACGATACATTGCTGCGGGCTGAATATGCTTTGGCTTTGGCCAAATCAGAGGCCGTCCAGAATTTGCGCGCTGCAGAAACGCGTCGGGATGGTCTGGCTGCAAAAGCAAACCGTCTGGAACGCGCATATCGGCAAAAGGCTGTCAGCGCTGCCGAATATGAGGCCGCCCAATTAGATCTTGCCTTGGCTGAAGCTGATATCTCAAAGGAAAAAGAGCTGTTGGCTTTGGCGAGATTGGAAGAGCAGCGGGTAGGCGCGCTTTTGCAGGAAACGGTGATCAGCAGCCCCGTTTCAGGCGTGTTGGGCGAAGATCTGATCGATCCCGGCGAGGCCGTTGGACAGAAACCTGTTGTGACGATTTACGTCAATCAGCCCTTGCGTGTTGAGGCCTATGTTCCCTCTGAAGCGTTGGCAGATTTTGTGGGGCGCGACCAATTTTCAATCCTTGTAAATAACGACACGACCCCGGTTGCGGTGAATTTCGATTACGCGTCGCAAGTGGCTGATCTGGCATCCAATACAATTAGCGTGTTCTTCAAACTGGACGCACCCGAGGTGCTTCCAGGGAGCAAATGCATTATGGGGAACGGGGGATCCTAATGGGCTTTGTCAGCAAATCATTCATCACGTGTGGTGCGCTTGTCGGACTGTCTTTCCCGGTTTTTGCGGCTGAGGGGGCCTTGGTTGCCGGTGTAAGTTTTTCCAATCGTTACGGCGCGACGGGTAATCTGGGGCTGGAATTTAACGATCTGTTCAACGAGACGACGCAAGCACGGTTGGGCTTTCGTAGTGGCGAGAACGGTGAAGAATGGAACGCGGGCCTAAGTACAGTTTACGGGCTGGGGGAAACAGCGCTGGGTCGTGAAACGTCTTTGCAGTTCGGGTTAAAGGCGAGCGTCTCAGACTGGGACGTGAACCCGTACCAGACCGAAAACTACGAATTCAATTTCGGCGTCGGAGGTAATCCTACCGAAATGTTGTCGTGGTATGCTGGCGCCTTTTTCAGACATGACAGTCTGAACAATGCAGACGACGGCCTTTCGGCTATCATTGTGGACGATTTGGGTTCAAGCGAAGCGTACGGACTTGAAGCCCAGCTGACATGGTCTGACAAGGATCGTGCTGAGGTTTTGCAAACGGGGTCGGTCCTAAGTCTTGGTATTGCCACCACGTTTAGCAACGAAGATTATCGCGACTGGTCCAGCTACAACGTGCGTGGCGAAACAACTGTTGGCGCGTTCGGTCAGAGCGTTTTGTTCGTGGGATTGGGCGGTGGAGCGGTGCGATCCAAATCGGATGAAAACCGCATTCATGTGCTGGACCGAATTTTTTCTAATTCCGATCTGCCGCGTGGGTTTGCCTGGGGGGCCACTGGCCCGATTGATCCTGTGACCGATGATGCCCTCGGCGGAACACGTTACGTGGCCGGTACCGTTGAATTGATGGCGCCGCTTCCACGTCCGGGTATGGCTGTCGGCGCATTTGTTGATGCGGGAAGTGTTTGGGATCTGGGTGATCTCGCATCAGATGGTGTCATTGATGACGACTATGATCTGCGCAGTTCGACCGGACTGTCTTTGATCTGGTCTTCAAATCATGGCCGCTTGCGTGCCTCGGTCGCTGAGCCAATCAGTTACAACGACGATGACGATCTGGAACGGTTTTCGTTTCAATTTACCGCCAGTTTTTAACTGGCCCGGGCCGGTTTTGGTCTGACTAAAAGTTTAAGCCGACGTCTTCGGTTTTGAGAGGATAGACATGGGACAGCATTCATCATTCGAAAAGAATGCCCGTAAAGTGCAGTCGAAGAGCCCTGAGAACGGCGCGCTCGAACCGGCTATTCTTCCTCTTGAACCGCGGATCATGCTGGATGGCAATCTCGAATGGGCGATAGGGTCTTCCACTGCGCTGACCTCGGTCTTGTCCAGCTTGGCAACTGCGTTTGACACCGAGATGGACCAGATCGGTGACTTTCTGGACAGTTTTGAGGATGCCGCGCAAACGGCGACGGAAACCATCGATATGCTGGTGTCTGCCGCAGACACGGCAGAATCCGTTTTGGGGGCGGGGTATGATCTGTCTCCGGCGACCGAAGCGATTGAACGCATTCGTGCTGCCATTGAAGCGATGCAGGATTTGGTCAACACGTCTATTGTTGATCTGATTGACGGCAATTTCGCCACCGATGTTACCAACATCGTCAATTCCTATTTAGACACCATAAATTCGACCGATCCAGCGCGGGCATACACGCCTTTCACCGTCACTCAGGTTGCTGCCGTCTACACCATAGACAATTTCCGTGACGGAACGGTTATGTCCGACCTTGAGGCACTGGTCAGCGGTGGCGACTTGGGGCGTGCGACTGATGCGAATGTCATCGAACAGTTCCATAACGCGGTAGCGTCGGTCATGTCGTTGCCGTCAAATAACTTCAGCATCAATTTGACCGATGTTCAGGTTGATGGCGAAACGATCATCGAATTCACCCAAGACGGTGCAAACGCAGTCGATGTATCAATCAATCTTCCCCAAGCGGTTGCTGATTTCTCAACCTTGCTGACCGAAACGTTGCCCGGCGTGTCTTTGCCATTCGATTTGGTGGGGGCAGGTAGCGACAGCGGTTTAATCACCTTTGAGCTTGAGACATCAACCGTCTTCGATGCCGATGGCAATCTGGATACCTTAGACAGTGTGGGACTGGCGATCCATGAGTTCACATTTGCGCCGTTGGTACAAGCCGGTGGTGCGCTGACACTGCCAACTGATGCTTCTCTCAATCTTGGTTTTCTCGACCTAACGCTGACATCCGTCGAAACGGCCGAGTTGGGTTTGTTTGTCGAAACCAGTGCAGCATTTGATCTTGGGTTCACTGTAGATACGACCGGAGTGCCGACCGCATCTTGGAACGGGACCGGTGCTACGATTGATATCACCGCGCAAATTCAAGAAGTTGGCGCTTCCGCTTTTGTCGACATCGATGGGTCCACGGAATACACGTTGCTGGAAGCCGAACTGGAAGGTGCCCTGACGTTCGGTTCGGTCGAACAGAGTTTTACATCGACTATCGATCTATTGTCTGTGCTGGACGGATCGGGTGCCGCAGACCGGCTGCAAAATTTCCTGAACGCTGCGCGTTTCGAATTCGCGGTTGATCTGGTGGACACCACATTGGATGCCGCGCTTGAGACCGCTTTGGAAAGCGCGATTTCGTCGTTGGCCACGATGGGAACAGAACAGGTTTCACAATTCCTGTCCGACATCAGCACCACGATGGCTATTGCGTTGCGGGACAACGCTTTGAGCTATGATATTCCGCTGACTGACATCAGTTTCGGTCAAATTTTGAATGAAGTCGCGGCGGTTTTCCAAGGACTGATTGATCAGTTCACGATTGACCCGATGGCGCTCGGTTTTGTCGAAATCATTACTGATGTTGACGGAAACATCACCGGCCAGACGGCTTATAACAGCGCTTTGGAAAACACGATCACAGAGAATACGTCTGATGGTCTCAGTACGTCGGATCTTGATGCTCTTCTGACCTACAACCAGCTGACCTTTACGGTTTTCGGCCCGACAGATACGGGCGAGAATGTTACGGTCGATCTGACAGGCACAGACGTACTGAATACGTCCCTGTCTGTTGAAGTCCGCCGTCAGGCTTTGGCCGATTTGTTGAACGCGGCCCTGTCTGTTTATGGCTTTGCGGCAAGTGTAGCGGCCAATGGTGGTTTGCGTATTTCGAGCAGTACGCCTGTGACACCGGCTGACGGGTCGCCAGCTGCGACGTACAATTCGTTTGCGCTGACCGGTGCACGTCGTGACGCAGATGGGACCAATGATGATAGCGTCTCATTGACCCTTTTGGGCTTTGATCCGCAAACACTGATTGACGCAGCCGACACATACGCAAGTACAGCATCAGGCCAGATTTTGCGGTTCGTGACAGGTGCAACATCTTTCGATTTAGGCGCTATGGACCTTAGTGGTCTTGAAGGTCTGGATGCGCTTAGATTGACGCTGACCATCGACGGTAACGATGTCTTGGTCGATGTTCCTGCTACAGGCACAAATGGCGGTTTTGACACAGTCGGCGACCTTGCGAATGCACTGACCACCGTTCTGGCTGATATGGGCTATGGCGTGACCGCTGGCTTGAACGCAGCAGGAGACGGTTTGTCACTGTCGTTGTCTGCCGATGAAAGCCGCAGCTTTGTTTTGTCTGTCGATCCAAACAACCTTCTGAAAGCGATGGACATAGAAGGTTTGATCGATCTGGTGAATACCGGTCTTGCAACCACATTTGGCACAACGTCATTAGAGCTGACCGAGGATGGAGCTCTTGTTTTCACGATGCCTGATTTGGCCGCAAGCCTAAGCATCGGCGCTGATCAAGGGCTTGGCTTTAGTACAGATGACCTTGGCCTTGGCAGCGTCACTGGACTGTCGCTGACCGCGCTAGTGTCTGCGCAGTTGGATGCCACGCTTACGACTGCGTTCGGCATAGATCTGGTTGGCTTTGGGTCAGATTTGATTGATGGCGGAACAGGTAATGCGCTTGAAAACCGATCCGATGATGAAAGCACTGTCACAACTGCCTTGCTGGACAATGTCTTTTTCTCCGACATCGCGCTAAGTGCGTCCGCACATGTGTCTGCGGATCAGATTACGGGGTCTGCCAGTGTTGGGATCGTGGACGTTGTCATCGGTGCAGATGATGCATCGCTAAACTTTATTGATGCGGCCGCAAGCCTGGAAGTGTCGTTGGTGGGCACGAATGCAGCTGGCGAATTCTCAGACAGGATCACATTGCGTAACCTGCAGGACGCTGTGGTGGATGACGTTGATGTCACCGGGGACACGCCGGTGGTCACATCCGCACCTGGCCTACAGTCGCTGTTGGGGCGTTTCGAACTTCTTGGTGGTATAATCGTTGATGTAGCGGGGCAGGGGCTTGCCGCTTCGGGTGATGTGGTTGCAACGCAGGCTGACGTTCAGATTGTCGATCCTTTTGCCGGCTCAACAGGCGATGATCTTGCCCAACTTCTGGTGCGTTTGGGTGATGTCAAAATCAACGTGCTCGGTGTCGAAGGCCTGAATGAAGATCTGATCGACGGTATCAGCTTTACAGTCGAAGACTTGGCTGATCTGCGCAACACATTCGAACTGGCATTGCTTTCGGATAACGCCGATCTGCTGGACGCCATTGATGGCCTTTCTGCACTGTCGGATGGTGACATTCTCGACAGTCTGGTGGCGATTGCGAATATCCTTGTGGTGGTTGGAGATACGCTCAGCGAGTCTTTGCCATTCCTTGACGCTGACATCCCGCTGTTAAACTTCTCGATCCTGGACCAGATTAATTTTGCGTCTGATTTCCTAGAAAGCTTACAGGAAATCCGAAACGATCCGCAGAGCGCGTTGGATGAACTGCAGGGTGTTCTGGAGGGCGTGTTTGGTGAAGACGCTGTAACGCTGACGTGGAACTCTGAGTTGCAGACTATTCTGTTCGATTTGTCGTTCAGTTTCCTCGAAGATTATCAGCAATCTCTGCCATTCAATCTTGATCTGTCCGAAATTCTCGGGGACCAGTTGGGTGATATCCTTGGGCCCGAGCTTGCGGATGTTGTAAGCGGCCTTGTTGACGTCAGCGGCGACGGTGCACTGATCTTCAACCCTCTGCTGTCACTCGATTTTTCGTTCGGGATTGATCTTTCGCCAACGCTGGCAACCCCGACCGATCTGGCTGAACTGACCACTGCATTGGCTGATCTATCCTCGGCCGGTGTTGTGAACCTGAATCCCAACGGCGGCAATGACATCCGGATTATCCGGACGAACTCTGACACAGGCGCAATCGAACGTGTCGAGGTTGACGTCGATGGCGCGGAAACAGTGCAGGATATCGTCGACGCTATCAACGCTGCGGTTGCAGGCCAATTTGGCGCGACTGTGAGTTTTACCTTCGATGCTGTAACGGGTCAGATCACGCTTCAGGATACTCTTGCGTTTGCGACCGATGATGCGGGCGTGATCGCGCTGTTCGGTGCAGACGAGGCGGTATCGGGTCTGGTCAATGATGTTCAGACCATCGTTTTGGACGCGGGCTTTGCCAATTATGCGGATGCCGCTGCGTTCTCTCTGACCATTGGTGGGGAAAATGTCGGTATCGAAATTCCGGAAGAGACCGGACGCGATCTTGCAGGATTTGTCGACGCGTTCAATGCGGCTCTGGCCGCTGTTCATATCGACCGCACGGCGATTTCTGGGTCTGCTATTTCTGGCATGACCGTCACCCTAGCGCAGCTTTTGACCGTTTCCGAAGATAGCGGCACAATTAGCATCACAGCCACCAATTTCACCGACGCCAATGGCTTTGACGCTTTCGAATTTTCGGTCGGCGCTCAGGACGTATCCGAACCCATTCTACTGCGCATGGTCGATTTGGGCGGTGCGAATATCACCAGTGTCCTGGGATTTGACGCGGGCGTAGACGGTGATGGCGAACTGGTTGGCGAGGTATTGTACCTTGGCGTCGAAAGCGGAGCGCCGCGGATTTTCCTTGACACCGACGCGAGCGGCATCGTTGCCAGTTTCGAGGCTGGCGTGAATGACGGCCTGAATATCCAGATTGGCTTGGGCCCTGTTTCGGTTCAGGTGACGAATGGTCATGCATTGATTAATGCGGGCGACGGCAGTGGTGATCCCGCGCACATCTCTTTGACGATCAACGACATCGACGGGGATGATCATGACGGTCAATACGATTTGTCCCATTTGTTCGCCATCGGCGATGATCCGGCACTGAGTTACGCCGATCTGTTCGGCGTGGATATCGCGATTGGTATCGATATCGGTCTGCCGCTATCCGATACGCTCGGTCTATTTGATCCGGCCACAGATGGTCTCTTCTGGGAAACATCCTTGCTGGCGACAGCGCCTGATTTCTCGCTAAGTGACTTCGATCTGTCTGATATCACGGGCGCTATGGTCGATCTGTTTGAAGGCACGGGCATTAATTTTGATGATTTCCGCTTTGAACTGCCTGACCTGAGCGAGTTTCTTGCCAATCTGAACATCATCGATCTGCTGAACAATCCTCAGCTGATTTTGGGCGGTCTGGATATGATCCTTGACCAGATGCAGACGATCTTTGACGATTATCTGGCGGATATCGATCTGCCTGTCATTGGAGATGCGATTGGCGCGGGTGTCACGTTCTTCACCGACTTCCGGTACAACGTAATTCAGCGTGCACTGGAATATGCGCAGACGCCTATGGACGACGGCAGCCTGCCAACCACAGTCGATCTGATCGTCAACTTTGCCAATGAGGCCCTGAACGATCTGTTGGATACAACGGATGTCACATACCTACAGGCCTATTTGAACACAGATAGCAGCAGCACGGATGAGGCATACGTTTATGCGGTGCTGAATTTCAACGCCACCATCTTCGACGAGATGATGGATATCGACTTTGATCTTGGCATTCCCGGATTTGATCTAAGCGTCGAGCAAGGCTCAAACATCCGTATGGCTTTGACCTATGGCGTGAACATTGGTTTTGGCTATGATCGGAACGGCTTCTTTGTACTGAACGATACAGACGATGCCGAGGTATCGGTCGATTTCCTTGTGGATGCCGGCAGTTTTGAAGGGTCGATGAGCCTGCTTGGCGTTCTGGGCGTTCAGGCAGAAGCCGTGACCGTGGATGGCTCAGGCAACATCGTATCAAGTGCCAGCTCGGGTGGCGGCACAGCAGAAATCACCGCAACGCTTGAGGCCGACCTCTATGGCGACACTGGCCTTCTGATTGTCGATCCCAGTGATCGGGAGGCGGGTGAGTCCGACATCACAAGCGACGAGGCATTCCGGGACTTCTCTGGTGTGTCACCGGAAAACGCTCTTGGACAAGCGCTAAGTTTTGAACGTGTCGTTTACGTGGCCCAACTGGATACCGGCAATCTGATTGCGTTTGACTTCGTGGCAGCTTTCGACATTCAGCTTGGTCTAGAAGCGAACGTGCTGGATCCGACGACGGGATCACCGATTTTGATCGGTGGTGTACAAATTCTGCCCAGCGTGAATGCGGAAATTCTGTTCGCGGGCGAGTATTCGCTAACCGATGGCCTGAACATTGATGAACTTGTCTTCAGTCAAGTCCGTCTGGACGCGTCCGTTCTATATCAAGCCATCCTTGCGCCGGTTCTTGATCCAATCAACGAATTCTTGGAACCAGTTGCTGAACTGTTCTCGTTCCTTGCAAATCCGCCCATTTCTTACATCACAGATATTCTGGGCAACGTGTTCCCGATCATCAATCTGGTCTCTAGCGTTATCAGCGTGGTGGATGGTGTCCTGACGTTTGTGGATTCATTCTCGACCAGCGGTGGAATGATCATCTTTGGGGATTTTGATTTCTCTGGCAACGCGGACGACATTGAAAACGGCGATGCGTCAGTCGGAACAGTAGATCAACGCGATATTTCTATCGGTGGTGTTTCAAACTCTGGTGGTTCCAATTTCGGTGTCTTCGGTAACCCGAACAGCGGCTTTGCTCTGGAAATTCCTCTCCTCAGTGATCCGTTCTCGGCGATCAACTTGCTGACGGGCAATTTCGAGCAAGTCGATCTGGTTCGCGCCAGCTATACGTTGTTCAATCTTGATACTGGCCAGTTGGATATTGTCGGGCTGGTTTTGGACAGCATCGGTGCCCCGGGATGGGTCAGCAGCATCATTCGTTCCGCGTTCTCGGCCACAATCGAGGCACGTCTGATTTCCGAATTCGAAGTCGGATACGACATGAGCGGAATCGTCAACTTTGTGAACTCTTACGATCCAGAACGCTTATTAGATGGTGTTTTTATCTCGTCGGATGCCTACATCATCGACGCTTATATCGGTGCGGCGATGAGTTTGAACCTAGGGATCGCTGGGCTGTCGGCCTCTGGCCACGCAGGGATTTCGCTCTGGTTCAATGATCCTGATCGTGACGGAAAGCTACGTATTCCGGAACTGATTGCTTTGCTGGAGGCCGCTGATGAAGATGGTGGCGATTTCCTAGACTATCTTGCCTATCTGTTCAGAGGTGAGGCCAGCTACCATTTCTTCCTGAGTGTTTGGGCCGGTATTTCCCTTCCGTGGCCATTGCCCGATATCAAATGGTCCACAACCGTTTTTGATTTTGGCGACTCGTTCACGTTCGGCGGTCTGGCACCGGGACCGACCTTGGCCACGGATATCACCGAAACGGGCGGTACAGCGATCTTGAACATTGGTGCCCGCGCGGGCGCGTCGTTCTCTGAGATTTTGGAAGACGGCAATGACCGTATCGTCATCAATGGCCCGAACTCTCCGATTTCGCTGGTCTATTCGTCTGGAGGTCGCACAATCACGACGACCTTTGATGAAGCATCCCAAGCAATCATTATTCCTGCGGGCGAAGGTAATAACACAATTGACCTGTCTGGGATCAACAATGGCATTCCAACAATCACATATACCGGTGCTGGTACCGACAGCATCACCTTGCCACCATCAGGCTTGCATGTGGTGTTTGCAGGTGATGGCAATGACCAAATCACTGCGCCAGCCGGGGCTAATGGCACGTACATTATTTTCGGCGATGGCGGAGCCGACACTGTCGATATTCCAGGAGGTAACGTTGTTTACTTCAGCGACAGTGACTACGGCATGCGCGACCTGTTCTTGCAGACCTTTGCATCGGGCGGCGTGACCGAAGCAGCGATCCTTTCGCTTCTTGGGCTGAATATTGATGGCACAATCGCGGCAGGCGGTGCAGCCAACTATGTATCCGGCACGACATCAACGACGCTTACTAATCTTTTGACGAACTACACGGAATCGACGCAGACGCGCGCGGAGAATGCGGACGAAACCGTTACTTTGGGATCTGGTAACCACCTTGTCATGATGGGCGCTGGCGATGATGTCGTTACAATCGCCGAAGGTTCGACCGGCCAAGTGCAAGTCTATGCTGGCGCAGGTGCTGATACTATTCAGGCCATCGGATCCGACGTTTTCGTAGAAGGCGGCGCGGGACGCGACTTTATCGAGGTCGGCGGTACCGCGGCCGAAGTCTGGGGTTGGGGCGCTGCAGCCGGCGAAAGCGGTCTGACCGGCACTGATGCCGCGCTTGACGCATTGGCATTGCGTGACGGCGCAGACATGTTGATCGGCGGCAGCAGCGATGACACCCTGCATGGACAATTGGGCGATGATATTTTGTTGGGTGGCTTCGGAAATGACAGCCTGACAGGTGGTCTCGACAATGACATCATCGCAGGCGGAAACATGCTTTCCAGCTACGTCGGCGGCGCATCATTCGACATTCAAACCTTCGATATCAACGCACCATTAACCTTCGGTTTGTTGCTTGAGGCCGAAGAACTGGCGGATGGTGATGATACGATCGACGGCGGTTCCGGTGATGACCTGATGGCCGGTGGCGGCGGATCGGACAGCATCAATGGAGACAGTGGCAACGATATTCTGTTGGGCGACTTCGGCAGTATTCAACTGTCGTCAAACTGGATTGCGGAACGCGTCGTATCGACGTCAATCGACTCTGCATTCTCGGGGACTGACCAACTTTCCGGTGGGGCCGGTAACGACATCCTGATGGCGGGTGCTGCCTTGGCTGGCGAAAGCGAGGCGTTGGTCGACCTTCTCGGAAACAACACAATGATCGGTGATTTCGCCGACGTCAGCGGCGCTCGTGTTCTTGAGGCGGTGACATCGTTGATCTCAATCGCTTCTGATGTGGGTGGTGCAGACAGTATCGAAACAGGCCGCGGTAATGATCTTATTCTTGGTGGTGAAGGCGATGATTCAATCTCTTCCGGCCTTGGCGGTGACCTGATCTTTGGTGACAACGGCGTTCTCGATATGACCGGTGGTACGATGCAGACCACCGGCAGTGACGCCGATGGCAATGATCTGATTACGATCGGTGCCGATCCCATTGGCGCAGGTGATCCGCCTTCGCCGAGCGACATCCGTGACATCGTGATCGGTGGTTTGGGCGACGATACTGTGAACGCGATAGACGGGGGGCTGGTCTTTATCGGTGATGCGGGATCAGTGACTTTGGACCCGGTTGCGCTTAATGCTTTGCGCACATTCCGACCTGCAGGCAGCAGCGCGACAGAAGAGCAGATCGAAGCCGAGGAACGCGCGCTTCAGTTGATTTCGAACATCGCGTCTGCGCTTGAAAGTTCGGCACATGCCGATGATGGCGATGACAGCATCTCGATCACCGGTGGTGATGCGATGGCCGTGTTGGGCGGAGGAAGCGATATTGCAAATCTGTCGTTGGCCGACGGTATGAATTATATTCTTGGCGACGACGGCACTCTGACAATCCTACCGAATGATGACTATTCCGGTCGTCTGACGTCGTTGAGTACGGCAACAAGCGCAGCCTTGGTCAACAACGACACAATTTCAGCAGGAAATGGCGATAACCTGATTGTTGGTGGCGAAGGCCTCGATCTTATCGCGACTGGTGACGGCGATAATCAAATTTTGGGCGACAGTGGTTCGATCACGCACGATGACCGGACGATTGACGTAACCTCTGTACTCGTTTCTGCAAGCCTTGTTTCGGACGGAGATGATTTGATTGTCAGTGGAGACGGGCGCAACCGCATCGTGGCAGGCGGAGGTGATGACGTTGTCCAATCGGGTGACGGTGGCAACCTTGTCATTGGCGACAGCGGCACGATCAGTGATCTTCCAACCGGTGTGACGTTGATGTCATCGGATCCGTTGACCGGTGGTGATGACATTGTTGTCGCCGGTGTTGGAAATGATTTGGTTATTCTGGGGGCGGGCGCAGATTTGGCCACGCTGAACGAAGGCGACAATTCGGTGCTGGGTGACAACGGCTCGATCGTTCAAACCTATATGGCGGACGATGCAGAATTCGTGCTGACGTCAGCCAGCCAGGTATCAGATGGAAATGACATTGTGACCGCCGGTAATGGTCGCAATCGTGTTCTGACTGGCGGTGCTGATGATACGGTGGCCCTTGGCGATGGGGGCAACCTAATCATCACAGACAGCGGAACGATCTCTGACTTGAATGATCGTGTTCTGCTGGAAACGAGTGATCCAGCGATTGGCGGTAATGACGATGTCACTACAGGCACAGGTGACGATGTTGTCATTCTAGGTGGTGGAGACGATGAGGCTACGTTGGGCGATGGCGATAACACCGTCGTTGCGGACAACGGTACTATCGATTTCTTGGCTGCTGGGTTGGGCTCTGTCTCATCGGGTAGTGATGCCAACAACGGCAACGACACTGTCACAACAGGTACAGGCCGTGACGTGGTGATCGGTGGTCTGGGTGACGACTCGGTCACAACAGACGCAGGCCGTGACATGGTTTTGGGTGACATGGGTGTTGTGGCGATGAACGCGGGCCTTGCTGGGGGATCGGTGCGCACGGCCGAAACCACGGTTCAAGGAACCGGTGGAACTGATGTGATTGATACCGGTGCTGATGCGGACGTCGTTCTTGCAGGTGCAAACAATGACACGGTCACTACTGGCACAGGTGAAGACGTTGTTCTTGGTGATGACGGTGAATGGACATCTAGCACCATCAATGGGCTGGGCGTTCTTGAAAGCGCTGTCATGACAACAGGTGGCGACGATAGCATCGATAGCGGCGCCGACAACGATCTCGTAATCGCCGGTCAAGGCAATGATAGTGTCTTTGTCGATCATGGCGATGACGTTGCCTTGGGTGACGATGGGATCATCACGTTCCGCAACGACACCGACGTTGAAACCGTGGTTCTGACCAACCAAGATTTAGGCGGTGACGACGATGTGAGCGCGACCGGCACAGAAGGCGATAATATATTGATCGGCCAAGCTGGGGCAGACACGCTTACTGGTGGCGTAGATGACGACATTATTCTGGGCGATGTCGCTTTGATGACCTTCGAAGAAGTGGCCAACACATTGCCCGGGCAATCCACCGCAGACCGGATGAGTTATCTGGAAAACATCCGTCCTGATCTGGCCTATGATGACCTGATTTCGGGCGAGGCGGGAGTTGACCTAGCCATTGGTGGCTTTGGGGCTGACACAATGTTTGGTGGCGACGGTCAGGATTTCCTGATTGGCGATACGGCAATTATCACGCGAACTTGGCTGCAACAGGGCGGTCAGGTTTTGCAAACTCTGACGCTGGACACAAACTTTGCCTTTGAAGATGGTGGGCTCGATGTGCTGCATGGCGATGATGGTCCGAACGTTTTGATCGGGAACCTCGGCCCTGACCTGTTCTATGGGAACACTGCAGACGACCTAATCTTCTCGGACGGTTATGCAGGTATCTTCGCATCGCTATCGACAGATCTTGGTTTCGCAGGTCCGACCGAGCAGTTGTTCCTGTTCACGTCGAACTTTGCCGGATTTGACGCAGTTGATATCGTATCTGCGTCCCAGCAAAGTGATGCTATCGGCGCGCCTTTGTCGGTTCGGGAATTGGCATCCGAAGCATTCGGGCCAAATCCGACTGACGGGCTGAGTGAGCTTCTGTTCCGCAATCTGGGTCAGGTTTCGTCTTTGGTTGATGAGGTAATGGCACTGTTGGCGACGGATCGCTATGTTGCTGCGATCGCGGCGCTGTCTGCCGCAAATGTTGACAGCGAAACAGTGACCGAGGCGCTCTATCAATCCTTGCTCTCTGATTTGTCTATCCTCATGAACCTCGATGGCGCGTCGTACGAACTACTGCTGCGTCGTATGGTGGCCATGTTTGTTGAGCAGCTTGAGAACACAGACGAAAGCGAGCAAGCTGAGGACGGCGAAACGGATGATAGTGCCGAAGAACAATCTGCGGCCTGACGAACGAATTCTTGGCGCGTCGATGCGCGCGTCACTAACTAGAAAGACTTGGAAATGACTGAAAAACTTGATGGAACCCCGAACGCGCTGAACGGTGTCAAAATTGATTGGGACGACAGCGAAATGCAGAGCATGTATGCCAATATAGGCACCGCGACTGCAAACCGCGAGGAATTCTTTTTGCTGTTCGGTACGCATCAACACTGGCGCGGATCCCGTGAAGAAACAGAATCTGTCGGTGTCAAACTCGCCAATCGTGTCGTGATGAGCCCCTTTGCGGCGAAGCGTTTGGCACTGATCCTGACCCAGTCGATCAAAGCCTACGAAGAACAGTTCGGCAAAATCGAAATCTGAGTTTATTTTGCTCGACACTCTTGTTGCGATAGCCAAGTTGGATCATCCGGGGGAAACCTCGGATGATTTAGTGTTTTCAATGCTCTATGGAAGTTTGCCCGACGGCGTAGGACCGGAGCATTTAAAAGCCTCATGTGGTGATCAAACCTCAATTCGCAAATTCAACGACCGTTTGGCGATTGCCGTGCCTTTCGAGCAGAAGGTTTGGCATGTCTGGCTGTTTGATCGTGTACCTCCGGTCACCGAATTACCGCAGCTTGCGCAGAAGGTATCCCAGCTTAGCAAATCGCTTTGGGGCGGTGTAACGCCTGACCTCCGCGAGGCACCAAAAGACACAAACACTGTAGACCTTGTCCTGTCTAGGTTGGCTGAGACGAAGAAACGGGATGCGAAGACCGTTTATCAACACATCGCTAATGCTGCTGTTGAGGCGTCGCTAGCTGAAAAGATGGTTGTCGGTCAGTTAAAGAACGGCAGATTTAAAATCATTGCCATGACGGATCAGCGCATGGCGCCGATTGTGGATGAGATTGGCACTATCGTTCGCAAGGTCGCCGAAGCTGGGGACACGTATCGTCACATCGCTGTATCGGATCTGTCCGAAGATGCGCTGGACGAAGCGTTGCTTGCCGAAATGGCCCAAAGCGATGGTATGACGATCAATTTGGCTGCTGACGACCACATAGCCTTTGTCGCATTCGGCGCGGATCGTGCATCGTTGGAAAGTGAATTCGCTACCCTTCGAAAGGTCGCAAAGCTGGCGAGGCATAAACATCGCTTGCCATCTCTGAGGTCCGAGGTGAAGCGTGCGGCCTTTTTCATAGCGGCGGCTGGCTTGCTGGTTTGGTTGGCACTGCCTGCGCCTTTGCGCGTGACTGTCACGGCGTTAAGCGAACCGCAATCAACGCGGGTCCTGTCACTGCCTGTGGGCGCATTTCTGAATCGGATGAATGTTCAAGTCGGTGATGTCGTTCAGAAAGGTGACGTGATCGCTGAACTTCGGGCACCGGATCTTGAGGAACAACGTCTGACCTATCGTTTAGAAAAAAAGGTCGAAGAAGTCGCGGCACAGACGGCGCTATCCGAGAACGACTATGGTGCCTATCTGCTTTCGCAACAAAAGCTGAAGGCGGCTGACGCGCGATTGGACAGTCTGGATCGTAGGATTGCGTCGTTGACGTTCACGGCCCCTATATCCGGTCGTGTGATTCAATCGCTTGCCGGGGATGGTCTAGGGGGGTTCCATCAATTGGGTGAAGCCATTGCGATGATCCAACCTGATGCACAGTTTTCTGTTCTGCTGACCGTGTCACGCGTGGATGCGGCGCTTTTGAAGCCCGGTCAAACTGGTGAAGTCTGGTTCCGTGGTATTCCGCGCCAAACGTGGTCGTTTGAAACGCGGACGCCAGTCACGAAAACCGTAAATCCTGCAAATGCCGAGGAAAGTCTGACACTACGCGGCGATCTTATGGGTGAAAATCAGGAAACCCTTTTTGCTGGGCTTTCGGGTTTCGGGAAGATTGACGTTGGGAGAGAGATGAGGGCCAAAGTTTATGGCCGCTATGTGATTGAATTTCTGAGGACAAAGGCATGGACCTGGTTCGACCTGAGATTCTGAAACAGATAACAGTTCGCCTATCGTCCGAGAAAGGACGGCCGGTGTATTTCGCGCAGGACATTTCCAACGGTAAAGTTTTTGTCGTCACAAAAGCTGTGGCACTGGCATTAAGACGCGTAAAAGCGGCCGCTCTTGGTAGAGGTCAAAAAGTCGAGCCAGATGATGTATCGCCGGAAACAGTCAAACTTGCCTACGGCATATTGCAGGTTATCCAGAAGAACCGCCTGAACGAACTGAACCAAACCAAGACTTTCAATCCGATCTTTGCAGCTATTCCGTTGCTGGATATCGGTCCTTACCAGAAATATCTGCGTGGGATCGCCAGTTCATTGTCGTTGCAACTGATCCTAGGGACGTTCAGCATTCTGTTCTTGATGGCGTTCTGGTTGGGGGCCCGCAACGATTGGTCGATCTTCGCAGCGTTTTCCAATGTGTTTTCGGTTGATGCCTTGCTGACGTTTACTTTCGTCGCGCCGTTTTTGAAAATCATTCATGAACTCGGCCACGTTTTGGCCGCGACACGCTATGGTGTTCGGGTCCGTAAGGGCGGCTTGTATCTGATCGGTCTTTATCCAATGCCGTTCGTTGATTGTAGCGAGGCAGACCTGACTGCGCGCCGTCGTGATCGCGTGACGATTTCAAGCGCAGGGATTATCACCGACATTTTTATCGGGCTAACCGCCTTTCTTTTGTGGCATTTGGTTGAAGGTAATTTCTACAAATCGCTATTCGCCAATATCTTTGTCTTCTCCACACTGAATTCAGTTCTTTTCAACGCGAACCCGCTGATCAAAATGGACGGTTATTATGCGATCAGCGATGCAATCGGACAGCGCAACCTGGCGACGCGCGCAACCACGCATTTACGGAATTTTCGGCAATGGTTGTCCAGCTTCGGCGCTGAAGGGGGCCTTCCAGAGGGACGGACGTGGTTTGTATTTGTGTATGGCGTGATGTCGTTCATTTACCGAATTTATATCATGATTGTCATCGCATCGGCGATTTTGCCTAGGTATCTAGGGGCAGGGGTCGCGATCACCCTATGGGGGGCGGTCGTAATGTTTGTTGCTCCGATTTTTCGAGACAAGGGAAGCATCAGCGGAACGACTGGGAAAACACAAAATCGTTGGCGGAAGTTGACCTTTTGGTCCGGCACAGGAGCGGTCGTAGTGGCAGCTTTTTTCTTGGTCAGACTTCCGTTCGTAGTCGTTGTCCCAATGAACCTGGATGTCGCGAACAAATACCAAGTGACGGTCTCAAGCTCAGGAGCCCTGGAAAGCCTTGCATCCTATTCGGTTCTTGAGGCGTCATCCAAGATTGCCAGCTTGTCTAACCCATATCTGTCTGAACAGGCCCGCGCCGTTCAAAGTGAGATCGAGATTGCGAACCAAATCATGGAGTCGGTTCAGGGTGTTGATCCTGTCCAAACGCTTGCTGCAGCTGAGCAGGTCCAAAACCTGACGGAACGTCTAGATGTCTTGATCCGTGAAATGGGTGGGTTGGAGGTTTCAGCCTCGCATAAGGGGGCGTTCGTGCCGCTGCCTCTGGAAACCGGTCAATGGATTGATGCCGGCACGGCGATCGGTGCTTTGTACCCACAAGACGGCTTTGCTGTCTTGTCCGGTGACTTTCCCGAAGCCCATGTTGACACGTGGGCATCGCACTTGGATCACGCTGTTTTGCGCATCAACTCCGATGCCTATGAACGCGTGAGGGCAAACCAGTTGGAGCTGCGCGAAATCATGTCGCTGGACGCAGAAAGCGGACGTCGTTCATGGTCGATCTTCCTGACGTCCGATGCACCTGCTGCGCAGTATTTGGGGAAAGTTGTCGATCTTAGACTCAGCTTTGCGGCGGTTCCCATAACGGACCACATAGCGTTTCAATGGAACCGAACAGTTGAACGGTTCCGAGAAGCACAAATGGCAGATCGAGCAACCTACCTGAATTGATCCTTAGTTCCTGATCCGACCGAATGTGGACAGGCGGTTGATTTCGTCCAACCTTTCAAGGTTCACGACCGTGGACAGCATCAGGCGATCATGGCTCCAATCGCCGGGGCGCTGGATGGCAACTGACGTCAGTGCCATAGCCGTGAACAGCGGAACCGCAAGTGCTGCAAAGAGCAGGCGTTCGTATGGTAGCCGTTTGAGGTTGAGAACGGACAGAATTCGGCGTTCCAGGAAGCTGCGTTTGCCTTTGATCAGGGACGACCGATCTGCGGTCACAAGCGTGACCTTGGGAACGGCGATCACGAACGATCTGTCACGGCGCAGGGTTTTCTGGCAGATGGAAAGCAACGTGTCACAATAGACCTTTGCGTTGATGCGGCCTTTGGACAGAACCTGACTGTCGCAGTTGAATTCGCGCAGCGCTTCGACCTGCCGTTTCCATGCATGATAAGCTGGGTTCAGGAAGAACAGCGGCTTTAATGCCTCAAGAACGATTTCCCATTCCAGATCGCCGTGGCGGATGTGCTGGAATTCATGTGCCAAAGTTACGCGCATCTCGTCGCTCTGTCCCAGCATGTGGGACGGGATCACGACGTAATAGCTCCAGAGACCACGGGTCGAGAAGGGCACCAAGGTCCGATCAGACAGGCGCAGTTTTACACGACCGATTTCGCGCCAGTGGTAAGAACCGGATACGATGCGCCACAGGCAGAACATCGAATAGACCAAACGGGTCAAGCCGATGATCAACCCTACGAAGAATGCAGCGATCAAGACCTTAGATACCAGACCTGCCCCTGCAAGGATGTTCAGCAGGAACGTGTCGCGCAGTTGCATGAGGCCTTCGAAGTCCGTGGCCTTCATCGCTATGCCGCCCTTTAGGTAGTAGGACAATGCGATATCCGACAGATTGACCTTTACCGCCGGTGTCACGCCCGATTTTTGTAGGGCGTTGAAACCTGCGACGATCAACGGGGCGCTTAAAACGGTCAGGAAAACGGTGTTTAGTAGTCGGATTTGCGTGCTGTACGCGTGTTTCAGACCGACGCCCCACATGACCCCGCGCAGGGCAAACCAAAGCGCGAGAGCCACGCAAATCAGGATATTGGCATTGATAAACGCATCAAGCAGAACTTCACCCGCCATCATTTTTCAACCTCCGATCAACGAGTGCCCGGATTTGCCCCAACGCTTCTTCTGTCAGCGTCTCATCATCGACAAGACGCGCCACCAGCGTGGCGGGCGTGTCGTCAAAAAGCTTCATCGACAGATCTTTGAGCGAGCGGGTTTGGTAGATGTCTTTGGCCAGCGTGGGGGTGTAGACAAGAGTTTTGCCTTCTTTCCGGCTGGTGACAAAGTCCTTCTGTTCAAGAATGCGCAGAATTGTAGCGCCTGACGTGTAGGCCAGATCACGGTCGTCGGGAAGACGATCAAGCACGTCCCGTACCGTGCCCTCTCCAATGGCCCAGAGTTCGTTCATGAACTCCAATTCTACTTCCGTCAGAAGTTCGCTTTTCTTTTTCTTCATTCTTGCACCATCTTACGCAAAAGCTCACTCGTTGCGCGGTTTGAGTAAATACTAAGCTTTTCGTTTTCCAAAGCAGAATTTCAGACTTTGCGAAAGCAGAAGATCCCCCATGCGATACTAAGTCCCAGCGGCCACCACAGCGGCTGGCCAATAAAACCAAGCCAGGCCAAGAAGATATAGGCCGAACCTAACAGCGAAATGAACAGTCGGTCGCCCAAGGTGGTTGTCAGGCCAAGGATACCTTTTCGTTCGATTCCGTCGCGATATTTGAACCCTTCAAGCAATCCGATCACTGCGATGGCACCGAAGATTCCACAGAACAGCGCGAATGTTGCAGGCGTCCATGCCATCCAGAACGAGGGCCAAAGGGGGTCGGTCCACGAAAACCCTTTCTCGACTTCTTTTTGGGCGACGTTTCCCCAGCCCTGCGCATGGCTGGTCGTGGCGATGAAAAGCGGGGTGAGGAGAAGAAGACGTTTCATCATACCCTTCCCAAGGCAAAGCCTTTGGCGATGTAGTTGCGAACAAAGTAGATCACGATAGCACCCGGAATGATGGTCAGGGTGCCAGCGGCCGCCAGAAGGCCAAGTTCATAGCCCGCAGAAGAGGCGGTTTTGGTCATCGTGGCGGCGATGGGTTTTGCCTCGACCGCAGTCAGGGTTTTGGCCAATAGCAGTTCGACCCACGAGAACATGAAGCAGAAGAAGGCTGCGACGCCGACACCCGCTTTGATCGTCGGAAGGAAGATCATCGCAAAGAACCGCGGGAAGGAGTAGCCGTCTACATAGGCGGTTTCATCCAGTTCCTTAGGCACGCCGCCCATGAAGCCTTCCAAAATCCAGACAGCCAGCGGGATGTTGAACAGGCAGTGCGCCAAGGCCACGGCGATGTGCGTGTCGAACAACCCGACCGACGAATAAAGCTGGAAGAACGGCAGGGCAAAAACCGCCGCAGGTGCCATCCTGTTGGTCAGCAGCCAGAAGAACAACTGCTTGTCGCCCAGAAAGCGGTAGCGGGAAAAGGCGTAGGCGGCGGGCAGGGCGACGGCAACCGAAATCACCGTGTTCAGCGACACGTAGATAATTGAGTTGATATAGCCCCAGTACCACGTCGGATCGGTAAAGATGACGGCGTAGTTTTCCAGCGTGAAGGTCTGAGGGAACAGGCTGAACCCGCCCAGAATTTCCTGTGTTGTCTTAAAGCTCATCGCGACGAGCCAGTAGATCGGCAACATCAGGAACAGGATGTAGAAGATGGGAATGAGCGTGCGTTTTCTCATTTCGCGTCATCCTTTGTCATAAGTGTGTAGAACAGCCAGCTGACCAGCAGTGTGATTGCAAAGTAGATCAGGGACATTGCCGCAGCCGGACCAAGATCGAACTGACCCAGGGCGATTTTCACCAGATCAATCGACAGAAGCGTGGTCGAGTTGCCGGGGCCACCGCCTGTCAGAACAAAAGGCTCGGTGTAGATGTTGAAGCTGTCCATGAACCGCAAAAGGATCGCGATGGTCAGAACGGTCTTCATCTTGGGCAGTTGGATGTAGCGGAACACTTTCCACGGGCTGGCACCGTCGATCTTGGCCGCCTGATAATAGGCGTCAGGGATCGACACGAGGCCCGCATAGCTGAGAAGAACCACCAGTGACGTCCAATGCCAGACATCCATTGTGATGATCGTGACCCAAGCCGCAAACGGATCTTGCGTCATATCGTATTCGATGCCCAGCGTGTGGTTCATCAGATAGCCTAGCAGGCCGATGTCGGGCAGGGTGAAGATGTTCCACATTGCGCCAACGACGTTCCACGGGATCAGCATCGGCAGGGCCATGGTGACCAAACAGACGGGAACCCAGAACCCTTTGCGCGGCATCGACAGGGCGATGATGATGCCCAGCGGCACCTCGATGATCAGGATCAGGAAGGTGAACATGAACTGCCGGCCAAGCGCCGCGTGAAAACGGTCAGAGCGTAGGATTTGTTCAAACCAATCAAGACCCTGCCAGAAGAACACGTTGTTCCCGAAGGTTTCCTGAACCGAGTAGTTGACCACCGTCATGATCGGCACCAGCGCGTTGAACGCGACCAGCAGCATCACAGGCAGCACAAAGAACCATGCGCGTTGATTTTCGGTTTTCATGTCGCGGCCTCCGTCGCGATCCAGCCATCACGGTACAGGCGTGTTTGGTCCGGTCGGAATGAAAGGTGGATTTCTTCGCCTTGCGTCAGGTTGGCGTGGTCGGTGACAGCTTTGACCGCTGTATCGCCAACCATGGTTTCAACCACCGCATGGCGGCCGATGTCGGATACTTTGGTGACGCGGGCCGGGATTCCGGTATCGGAAATGCCAACGAACTCGGGGCGGATACCGACTTCGGTTTTGCCGCCAGCACCGGTTGCCGGGCCTTCTAGGGTCACGGTGCTGCCTTCGAACAAGACGCGACCGCCGTCTTCGACTGCAGGAAGGATGTTCATACCCGGCGAACCGATGAAGTGACCAACAAAGGTGTGTTGCGGGCGTTCGAACAGCTCGACAGGTGTGCCGATCTGAACGATTTCACCAGCCTGCATGACCACAACCTGATCGGCAAATGTCAGCGCCTCGGTCTGGTCGTGGGTCACGTAAATCATCGTCGCTTTGACGCGCTGGTGAAGCTCTTTCAATTTCGACCGCAGTTTCCATTTCAGATGCGGGTCGATCACCGTCAGCGGTTCGTCGAACATGACGACATTCACATCGTCACGCACCAGACCGCGACCCATCGAGATCTTTTGTTTGTTGTCGGGCGACAGATGCGACGCACGGGTGTCGAGCATGTCGGTCACTTCCAGCATCTCGGCAATTTCGGCCACGCGGGCGGCAACCTTGTCTTCGGGCACGTTCCGATTGCGGAGCGGAAAGGCAAGGTTATCGCGCACCGTCATGGTGTCGTAGATGACCGGAAACTGGAAAACCTGTGCGATGTTGCGCTGGTCCGGTGGTAGGTCGGTGACATCCTTGTCGTCGAACAGGATGCGGCCTTCGGAAGGCACCAACAGCCCCGAGATGATGTTCAACAGCGTGGATTTACCACAGCCGGACGGACCGAGCAGGGCATATGCGCCGCCATCCGTCCAATCCAGATCAATTTCCTTCAGCGCATAGTCAGCGTCCGAGGAAGGGTTCGGCATGTAGGAATGCCTAAGTTTTGAAAGCGTGATCTTTGCCATTAGGCCACAAGGCTCCCGTCAGGGGCAAAGTAGAAGGCTTTGCTCGTGTCCATAAAGAATTCATGCGCCTCGCCGACGCGGTAGGGGTGGACGCCATGGGCCAGCGATACCCAGCCGTCATTGCCCATCTGGAAGTGCGCGCTGGATTCCGATCCGGACAGTTCCGTGACTTGAACGATCCCTGTCAGGGACACACAGCCGTCCGAAGACTTTACTGGCTGCACATGGTGCGGACGGATCGCGACGGTGTAGTCGCCATCTGCCAATCCTGCAGCATGTCCAACCGCAGGCCAGGACGCGCCTGTGCCCAAAACGATTGTGTCACCTGCTTTGGTCACCTTTGCCGCGTTAATCGGCGGGTCCGAGAAGACGCGGGCAGCCGCCAGCGTTGCAGGTTTGCGGTAAATTTCTGCGGTCGGACCGAACTGAGTGACGATGCCATCATCCATCAGCGCGGTCTTGCCGCCCAGAAGCAGCGCTTCTTCCGGTTCGGACGTGGCATAGACCACCACGGCACCACGGCCTGCAAAAAGCTCGGGCAGTTGTTCGCGCAGTTCTTCACGCAGTTTGTAATCAAGGTTCGCCAGCGGTTCGTCCAGAAACACAGCTCGGCTTTCCTTGGCAATCGCACGGGCCAGCGCGCAACGTTGCTGCTGACCACCGGATAGTTCCTGCGGGCGGCGATGAAGCATCGGACCTAATTGCAGGATGTCAGCGGCTTCCTGAACGCGTCCTTCGATTTCCGATTTTGCCATGCCTGCAATCCGAAGAGGAGAGGCGATGTTGTCGAAGACCGTCATGTGCGGGTAGTTCACGAAAAACTGGTGCACCAGACTGATGTTGCGTTTCTGCGTGGACAGCTTTGATACGTCCTGTCCGTCCATCAGAATTTGACCAGACGCGAGCGGATCAAGCCCCGCCATCAGTTTGATCAGCGATGTTTTCCCCGATCCCGTCTGGCCAAGAAGGACATTGAAATGCCCCGGCTCAAGGATCAGCGAGGTCGGTTTGATATGCGTGATGCCGCGCACATCCTTAACCGCCTGTCGTAGTTCGATTGTCATAAGTCCCAAACCCCGATTTGGGTGGTCAAAGCCGGAGGAGGCCCTGACCACAGATGCCCGGCCCGCTGGGATGACGGGCCGGACGTGGTGTTTTACTGGTTCCAGCGAGCAACCAGTTCGTCATAGTTGACGGTCTGGCCCTGCGGCTTTTCGTTATCCAGTTTCGCTTTGGCGCCACCTTTGCCGAGCCATTCCGAAGGGTCTTTTTCCTCGTTCAGGCGCGGGCCACAGCCGCCATAGACGTTGGCTGCTTCGTCGGCCTGCTGCATGCGGCCCATGGTGATGTCCATTTCCTCGGCCAGACGGTCCATCGCTTCTTGCGGTGTGAATGCGCCCGAGTTTACGTCACCGATCTGCTGCCACCAGATTTGGGCCAGCTTCGGATAGTCAGGCACGTTGATGCCTGTGGGCGACCATGCAACGCGGTCAGGCGAACGGTAGAATTCGACCAGACCACCCAGCTTGGGTGCGCGTTCGGTGAAGGACTCGTGGTTGACCGAGCTGTCGCGGATGAATGTCAGACCCACGTGGGACTTTTTCACGTCGACAGTTTTGGATGTGACGAACTGGGCGTACAGCCAAGCAGCCTGTGCACGATCCGACGGTGTGGATTTCAGGAAGGTCCAGGAACCCACGTCCTGATAGCCAACCTTCTGGCCTTCTTCCCAATATGGGCCGTGCGGGGACGGGGCCATGCGCCACAGCGGGTTGCCGTTTTCGTCGACCGTATTGTTGCCTTCGGACTGCGGCTTCACCATGTCAGCGGTAAAGGCTGTATACCAGAAGATCTGCTGGGCCACGTTGCCTTGGCTAAGTGCCGGCAGCGACTGGTAGAAGTCGAACGATGCCGCACCCGGAGGGGCGTAGTTGCGCAGCCATTCGTCCCATTTGCGGATCGCATAGACCGCCGCCGGGCCGTTCGCCGCACCACCGCGCGTGACGCTTGCACCGACGGGGTTACAGGAACCGGCTTCCATACGGATGCCCCATTCGTCGATCGGAACGCCGTTCGGTTCGCCTTTGGAACCAGCACCTGCCATGGACAGCCAAGCATCGGTCATACGCCAGCCAAGGTCAGGCGCGCGTTTGCCGTAATCCATGTGGCCGTAGATGGGTGTACCGTCAATTTCCTTCACGTCGTTCGAGAAGAATTCGGCGATGTCTTCGTAGGCGGACCAGTTGACTGGCACACCCAATTCGTAGCCGTACTTTTCTTTGAACGCCGCTTTCAGGTCTTCACGGTCGAACCAGTCTTTGCGGAACCAATAGAGGTTCGCGAACTGCTGGTCGGGCAACTGATACAGGTTGCCATCCGGACCGGTGGTGAACTGCACGCCCATAAAGTCGTCCAGATCAAGCGTCGGGCTGGTTGTTGCGGCCCAGTCACCTGCCATCTGTTCTGTAAGGTTATATGCCAGTTGCAGGCGTGAATGCGTACCGATCAAATCACTGTCGTTGACATAGCCATCGTACAGGTTCCGCTGGGTCTGCATCTGGGTCTGAACAGCCTGAACAACTTCGCCTTCGCCCAGGATCTGGTGGTTCACCTTGATGCCGGTGATGTCTTCAAAGGCCTTTGTCAGAACTTCGGATTCATAGCCGTGTGTCGGAATGCCTTCGGACAGAACGTTGATCTCCATGCCCTTGAAAGGCGCGGCAGCGTCAATGAACCACTTCATCTCGTCCAGCTGTTCCGCTTTGGACAGCGAGGATGGCTGGAATTCCTGATCAATCCATTTTTGGGCTGCGGCCTCATCGGCAAAAGCAGTCCCATACCCCGCGAGCACGGCACATACCGCAGTCGCGGAGAGCAGATACTTGCGCATCTTGTCTCCTCCCAAATTTTTATAAGAGCTGGCCCTCACCAGCACGGAGGAAAGCTATTCTCAGGGTTGCCGTGCTGTCAAACTAATTTTTTAGTAGGTAATCGAAGAGGGGGGATTTGAAAGTGATCGCGCAATCAATTCGAGGGTGCAAATTTTTTGCTAAGCGCTCTTAATATCTAATTTTTTGAGCTGCAGATTTTCATCACTCTAACCAAATTGATAGTCTAGGGACGTCGGCGTCGAACCCAAATCTTTAGATAAGAACTTGGATTTACGTCGCGCTCCACTATACGGCCGTAACGTACGGCATGAGCAAATCGAACGCATAAAACACGGCAAAAGCCGAATCTTAATTCAGGCTTTTGCGAGCCCCGCGAACTTGCCACCGTGAAAGAGCAGGGGGGATTTTTCCACATCTCTGGAAAGATGGGTCACGCGACCGATGAACAAAGTGTGGTCGCCTGCTTCGACTTCTTGGACAACTTCGGTGACAAAGACCGACATTGCGCCGGGCACAATTGGAAGGTCTTCGCAGTCTTCGAAAGGATCACTGTGGTCTTGATTGAATTTACCAGCGAAGTGCCAAGCAAGACTTTCCATTCCTTCCGCCAGAATGCTGACGGCATACCGACCTGACGACCTGATCTTGGGCAAAAGCTTTGCCTTATGGTCAAGCGAGATGGTTACAAGTGGCGGATCCAATGACACCGACATAAAGGCATTGGCCGTCATTCCATGATCACCGTCTTCTGTGCGGGTCGATATGACGGTGACACCGGTAGCAAAGGTTCCACAGGCAGCCCGCAGGGCTTTGTGATCGATAGGCGCGGTCATTGGGTGGTTTCCTTAAATCGTAAATCCTCGGTCAAAAGCCTGCCGGTGAACTGGCTGACTTTATCGAAGGCACCTTGAAGGCTATCTGCCTCGGTCTGCCGACCTGCTGCACGTAGCGCGCGGATTCGTGTTGATGATACTGGCTCACCTGCATCACAGTTTACAGGCGTGGCGATGTTCACATTGAAGCATGAAGCAAGATCACCGACGTCGCCGGACTGTTTGCGGCCAAACCGAAAGTCCTGACCAACGTGGATCGATGACGGATTGCATCTACCAAGATCGTCCAGAAAAGACTTTGCGCTTTTAGCGGCGTAGTGGCGATTGAAGGACGCGACGACGATGTAATCGGCCCCCAGGCGGGTGATGCGAGCCAGTTTTTCTTCGAGCGTGCACAACTGAGGGACGCGGCCGAACACCACTTTTGGCGGCGGATCGAATGTCCAGACAACAGAAGGCACCTTGGCTGTGCGTGCTTCGTTGACGGCGGCGCTGATCAAAGCTTGGTGCCCGCGATGCACACCGTCAAAGGCACCGATCGCGATGATCGAACGGGACAAGCTTATTTGCGTATCCGACAGGACTTGTGTCTTGGTCGTATCCAGATCCATGTCAGCGCCTTCAAATTCAAACAGAAGGCGGCCCGCCGGTTTTGGGCGGGCCGCTTTTCGATAGTTACTGGAAGCCGGCCTTCAGACGGTTCACATCCCAAGGGTTGATCATGTCTGCGACGTTCCAACCATCGATGCCGTATTCGGACATGTAGTCTTCGACCAACTGCTGAAGCATCTCCATCTCGCCGGTGGCTTGGCCGGTCAGCAAGGTCTCGATGCGGATGGCTTCATAGTTGCCGCCGTAGTTGGTTTCATACAGCTCATGGCGACCACCGAATTCGGACCCCATTGCATCCCACAGAAGCTTAAGCAGCTTCACACGATCAATCGCGACCATGCCGTTGGAACCACGGACAAAGCGGTCAATGTAGGGGCGCACTTCGTCCGAACCGAAATCCAAAGCCGAAGAGGGCAGATAGATCAGACCAGACGCCACGTGACGTTCGATCAGTTCCTTGATCCGCGAATAAGCCATCGGAGCAAAGACGCGATAGGCAAGGCCGTAGTTGATGTTCGGCAGAACATAGCCATTGGTGCCTTCCCACGGGATCGGCGATTTTACCATCGCGTCGCTCAGGCCCCAGAACAGGTTCCGCCAAGCCATCACTTCGCCGACCGCGGTCTGCGGGCCACGGAACACATTGGTACCCGTCGCTTCCAGTGCTTTCGAGAACAGGCCCGTGATGAAGTCCAGCTTAACCGCCAGACGAGTCACGCCATGCAGAGTAAAGCGCGGCACAAAGCCGGAGGCCGGGAAGAAGGCGTTTACCTTTTCAACGTCACCATACAGGAACACGTTTTCCCACGGCACCAGAACCTTATCGAACACAAGGATCGCGTCGTTTTCATCCAGACGGCTGGACAGCGGATAATCGAACGGGGTGCCCATTACGGCTGCGTTGAGCTCGTAAGATGTGCGGGAAATCAGCTTAACGCCTTCGGCCCCCATCGGTGCTGTAAACACCAAAGCGAATTTCTTCTCTTTGATCGGGACGCCGTAGTAAGCGATAAAGTTGTAGTGCGTCAGGGCAGAGCCTGTGGCCACAACTTTGGCGCCGGACACAACCAGACCAGCGTCGGTTTCCTTTTCCACCTGCATGTAGACGTCACCGGTTTCTTCAATCGGCAGGTGACGGTCAATCGGCGGGTTGATGATGGCGTGGTTCCAGTAATCCAGACGCTCTTGCGACCGCGCATACCAGGCTTTCGCGTTGTCTGCATATTCGCCGTAGAATTCGCTGTTGGCGCCAAGCGTGCCAAGGAATGCGGCCTTATAGTCAGGTGACCGGCCCATCCAACCGTGCGCGGTGCGCTGGGTCGTGACGATCGCATCGCGTGCTGCCACCAGATCATCGGCATTCTTTGAACCCTTAAAGAAGGGATGGGTCCAACCACCGGATCCGGTGTCTGTTTTGACAGCAATGTTGTCTTTTTCTTCGTTCAGTTTGTCATACCAACGGGCAACCATCCGCGCCGAATTCCGGAATGCGGGGTGCTTGGTCACGTCCTTGACGCGTTCGCCGTGGATATAAACCGAGCGGCTATCCTGAAGGCTTTCTAGGAACTCGGCACCGGTATAGGGCGCAGTGGACTGCGCTGCTTGATCTTTCATATTTTCCTCCCTTTGGATGGCGCAGAGCGAGACTGGCCGATCCTAAGGAAAGAAAATCGGAAATCCGGATATTTCTAAAGGTATTGAATGATACCGTGATTATTTCCGTCAATTCCGGAAAGCTATCTCTGACACAAATTTCAGAGGATGCGATCATGGGGACAATCCGGAAAGTCGGGGACATTTTGCGGCTATTTTCCGAAAACGATCCCGAACTCGGTCTTTCGGAAATAGCGCGCCGTATGAATCTGTCAACCAGCGGTACGCATGATCTGATGGATGAATTGCGGAAAATCGGCATGGTTCAGAGGGTAGGGCGCGGGCGCTATCGATTGGGCCCGATGATCGCATCTTTGTACCGCGTCCTGATCAACACATCGTCCTTGGTTGACACGTCCAGACCCATTCTGGAGCGCATGGTGAAGGACTATGGCGAAACGGTTCACCTGACGGTTCTGGATCGATCCCGTTTGGTGGTGGCTGATGCGATCGAAGGGTGGAAAGCGCTGCGGGTTGCACGCGGGATACTGGACCAGGGCCTGGATGTTCATGAAACGCCCGTGGGCATGCTCCATCTGTCAGTGGCCGGCGAAGCACGTCAAAATGCCTATTGGGGTGACCACACCCACGCACGAACCCCCTTGCTTCCTCCGGATCGGCGGACTGCGGAACTGGATGACATGGCGAGGCGCGGTTTTGCGGAAGGCCCGATTGCGACGGAACGCGATATCGTTTGTCTTGCGGCGCTTTTACGGAATCATACTGAAATTCCGTTGGCCGCGATCAGCATCTGCATTCCCAAATCGCGCTACGACGAACAGCCGAGGGCCTATCGCACAATCTGTCAAACGACAGCAGCCCGCATCAGTCAGGAACTGGGATCGCGGGCCACATAAAGCGTAAGGGTCAGCTTGCTGTTAAAAGCTTTTTCCGGGCGGCGTAGTCATCTGCGTCGATCTCACCGCGCGCAAATCGAAGATCCAGTTCCGCTAGGGCACCGGATGGCTTGCCTGAAGCGGATGCGCGTTCGGAACGGCGAACCATCCAGATGACGCCGGCGATTATCAAACCGATAACGATCAGCCATAACACGGGCCCGAACATCATCCCGATACCGTATCCATAGCCATCCATATGGCCGTATCCATAGTAGCCTTGTTGATCGGCGAAGGCGGGGCTGGCCATGACGACAGACAGAAAGGCGAAACGTTTCATAGCATAATCCTTTGCGATGCTGTTCTTCGTTTCTATGGAACACCTGCGACCTGCGCTTTGATCTAGAGCAAAAATGTGCCGGAAATCTGTGCGTGAATTTTTCGTCGTCCGAAAAACCAAAAAAGCCACTAAGCGGTTAAGCTTAGAGGCTTTTTATGGCTCCGGCGGTAGGGATCGAACCTACGACCAATTGATTAACAGTCAACTGCTCTACCGCTGAGCTACGCCGGAACATGGGGGCGATATAGCAATGTGGATTCCGGTCGTCCAGCCCAGTTTTCACAAAAATGCAGAAAAAATTTCAGATCGCTCAAATTGCTTTGAAACCGGAAGCGACATGCAGGTTTCCTTCGTGTTCAATGACCTTTCTTCTCGTAAGATCAATGAGATGTGCCATGACGTTACGTTCCGCGGCAGGAAGCAGTGCGGCGGGTGTTTCGGTGTAGATTGCCGCTGCGATGGATTTTGCTGTTTGTGGCGCGCCTTGAAGGCGGTCGAGAATTTGGTTTTCGCGCATGTTGCGATGGGCCAGCAGTTCTTCCAACCGTTCATTCGGTGCGGTCAGTGGGGCACCGTGGGAAGGATGGAAGCTGTTCCAATCGCGCGCCAGCAGCATGTTACACGAGTTTCGGAAATCGGTAAGGTCGCCATCAGGGGGCGAAATAAGCGTCGTGGCCCAGCCCATAACAAGATCACCAGACAGCAGCGCCCGATTGAACCCGATGCTGATATGATTGCCGAAGTGGCCGGGTGTATGAAGAATATCGATCTGTGCGCTATCCAGATCGAGCGTGGTGTCATGGTCCACGATGACATCGGGTTTGAACCTGACATCAACACCTTCGCCGCCGCCGATCTGCTGGCTTTGCGCCAGTTCCTGCATGATTTCGCTTCGACCAGCCTGTGCATCACCGAAGGCCACGATCGGTGCACCGGTCATCTCAGACAATCGCGCGGCCAGAGGCGAGTGATCAAGATGGGCGTGGGTCACCAGAATGTATTTCAGCGGCGTAGCGTTGCTGATTGTTTGAAGAATTGCGTCCAGATGCGGTTCGCTGATCGGACCCGGATCAACCACGGCCAGTTCCTTTTCCCCAAGGACAAACGTATTCGTTCCGCGAAAGGTCATTGGTGACGGGTTCGGGGCGACGATCCGGCGAATGCCGGGTTCAAGCGTTTCGATTTGGCCATGGACGGGCTGAAAACTGGGATCGGGATCTTTCATGGCACTTTCTTGATGGTGTCGCTGACATGCTTTGGATAGCTTTAGCGCATGATGTTCCGTTGGCTCAAACAATACATGCCGCGCGGTCTTTATGCGCGAGCTTTGCTTATTCTGGTTTTGCCGGTTGTCACGCTGCAACTTGTTGTTTCAGTGGTGTTTATCCAACGCCATTTCGAAGGTGTGACCGAACAGCTGACAGATCAGCTGTCGCGGGCCTTGTTGATTTCAAAGACCACTGACGATCCGGCAATTTTGGACCTTTTGGATTTCAGGATTTCCACTGTTACTCCCAGTCAGGTGCCGGATGCAGACAGCTATCAATGGTATGACTTTGCCGGTCGCGTGGTTATTCGAGAACTTCGTGCAAAGAACCCGGACATTATTCGTGTCAGCCTGCCTGACGACAGAATCGTGTTTCTGTATCGTCAAGATGGTGACGATATCCTACGCTACCGTTTCTCCCGTGATCTGGTCTCTGCGCCGAACCCTCATCAGCTTTTGGTGAATATGGTGTTCTTCGGGGCTTTGATGACGTTCATCGCGTTTCTGTATCTTCGTAATCAGCTGCGTCCCATCGCCCGTCTGTCTGCCGCGGCCGAAGCCTTTGGCCGGGGTCGGCATATACCTTATTCGCCGTCCGGCGCGGTCGAAGTCCGCGCGGCAGGTAACGCGTTTCTGGATATGCGGAACCGGATCGAACGCCAGATCGAACAACGGACTATGATGCTGTCGGGGGTAAGTCATGATTTGCGGACGCCGCTGACACGGTTGAAGCTGGGGCTTTCGTTTCTTGAAGACGAAGATCGCGAACCGTTAGAGCGCGACGTCGAGGATATGCAGCGATTGATCGATGCGTTTCTGGACTTTGCCCGTGGCGATTCAGAAAGTGGTGTGGCCGAAAAAGTTGATCCAGACAAATTGGTCACCGGCATCGTCGGTAAATTTCAGGACGCTGGCCAAAAGGTGGTTCAGTTGGATACCGAAGGGCAGGGCGAGGTGTCTTTGAAAAAGACGGCCATGTCCCGGGCCATTGAGAACCTGATCGGCAATGCGGTGCGCTATGGATCGACGTGCGAGGTCAGCGTTTCCATCACGGAACGCGCATTGCGTATCCGTGTGGAAGATGACGGTCCGGGTATTGCACCTGAACAAAGGGAAGAAGCGGTGCGCCCCTTTGTACGACTGGATCCTTCCAGAAATCAGGATCGTGGGTCGGGCGTGGGTCTCGGCCTTGCGATTGCGGCGGACATCGCGCGTGCGCACGGCGGTGTGTTGCGCTTGGGCGAAAGCGAAACACTCGGCGGGTTGCGCGCCGACATCGTGATCGCGCGATAATTTAAGTATAATTAACGATTTGCTCCGCGTTGCGGACAAATTTGTGCCCCGAGGCTGTCTTTGACCGCTGGCTTTCTCTGATCATCAGATCAGAAAAGGACAGAGTAATGCTTCATCGTGTTTTGCCCGCTTTAGCCCTTGGAATTGCTGGAAGCAGTTTGCCCCTTGCAGCAACCGCAGGCCCTGCAGCCGTGAACCCAAAGGTGCATGTTGCCCCGTCGGCGGACTACAAGGAACAGTGGTTTACCACGCAGGACAACTGCACCTATTCACGAACCAGCGCGCCGGGTTACGGGACACAGTGGTATCTGGTGTTGAACCCACACCATGTTGGCAAACCGAATGCGCACGGGAATTGCCCGACGCGACTGAAAGGGTCGTGAACGGCGTTTATTCGGGGTTTGGCAGAACGCGGTTAAAGCTTGCTTCCTGAGCGATCAGAACGGCCTGAGTGCGGCTTTGGACGCCAAGCTTGCGCATGATGGCCGTGACATGGGCTTTGACCGTGGTTTCTGCAATCGACAGTTCATAGGCGATTTGCTTGTTCAGACGGCCTTCGCAAATCAGGCTTAGAATACGGGCCTGTTGGTTGGTCAGGGTCGACAGCCTCTCAAGCGCGTCAACGGGGGCTGTACGGCCTGTGCTGTCGTCTTCGGGATCGATGTAGCCTTCGGGTACAAAGGTTTTGCCTTCGACAATGGCATCAACTGCCTTACGGAAAACCGAGCGCTGCGAATGTTTGGGTACATAGCCGTTGGCACCCGCTTTGATCGCATGGCTGATCATCCGATGATCTGCCAATGACGATGCGATCATGATGGCCGCCTTTGGGGCTGCCCGCCGCAGGCGCACCAACCCGTCCAAGCCGTTCACATCAGGCAAATGCAGGTCGAGGATGATGAAGTCGATCGGCTTGGCTTCGATCTTGGCCAGCGCATCGTTCAGTGTTCCGGCTGTATCAACCTCGGTAAAATCGGCAATCGAGGTCAAAGTCAGCGTCATCGCATCGCAAAACAACGGATGATCATCGACAACCAGAGCATGGGTCGGCTGTGCTTTTTGCACGCTATCGGTCAGCTGCGTCATTGGGTTCTGAGCCTCGCATTCTTGGCGCGTAGGGCATTATAGCCAATTCACCGGTTTTCGTCGCTTGCCCAAAAGTAGGAGACGTTTTTACCGTTCCGGCAACAGCCCACGTGGACTGAACCGGAGCACGACAAGCAACACAACACCCATCGTCAGAAGGCGCATGTGCTGCACGCTATCCTGAAGATGATCCTTAAGCGCGCCATCGCCCATACCCATGGTGATCCCGTTGATCAGGGCCTGGCCCATCGGTTCGACCTGAACCCACAGGAACCAAATCAGGAAACCTCCAAGAACCGCGCCAAGGTTATTTCCGGATCCGCCAACAATGACCATCACCCAAATCAAGAAGGTGAAACGAAGTGGTTGATAGGTCGTCGGTGTCAACGCGCCATCCAGCGTGGTCATCATCGCACCAGCGATACCACAAATGGCAGAGCCGAGGATGAAAACCTGCAAATGGCGTTTGGTGACATCCTTGCCCATCGCACGCGCCGCTGTTTCGTTATCACGGATCGCCCGCATCATACGGCCCCAAGGACTGTTGCGGGACAGCTGTGCCAGAACAAGGATCAACACTAGAACCGCTGTCAGAAGCAGGCTGTATTGCAGTTTTACCCAGAGCGTCGAGGCGGTAGTCGCATCCAATCCCAAAGACGCAGCCCGTTCCACAAAGGCCGGATCGTTTTGCAGGTCGATTTCGTAAGGCACCGGACGGGGCAGACCGATGACGTTCTTCACGCCGCGGGCCAGCCAGTCTTCGTTTTTCAAGACGGCGATGACGATCTCGGCGATACCTAGTGTGGCGATCGCCAGATAGTCGGACCGCAGGCCAAGCGCCGTTTTCCCGATGAACCACGCGGCACCCGCTGCCAGCAGACCACCCATGGGCCACGACAGAAGAACGGGCAGGCCAAGTCCACCAAGGTTACCGCTGATCGCTGCATCATAAGCCTCGACCGCCGCAACACCGGGATCAAACACCGCGCGGAACAGGAAGAAACCCCCGATGATGATGGCCGCCACCGCGTATCCCCGCCATTTGCGCGGCGCTTTTTGCCATGTCAGAATGGCCAGCGCGATGGAAAGCGCACCCAGAACCAGACCGCCAATAATGCGCAGGCCACCGGCGGCCCATGCTTCGGTCACCGGCGGGGTCGATGTCAGCACGACGGCCAAGCCACCCAGCGCGACAAACCCCATGATGCCGACGTTGAACAGGCCCGCCAGCCCCCATTGAAGGTTCACGCCCAAGGCCATGACCGCGCTGACCAGACCCATGTTCAGGATAAACAAGGCCGAGTTCCAGCTTTGCACGATGCCGGTTCCGATGATCAGGACGGCAACAAGCGCGAAAAGAAGCGTGGTACGCATAGTCTGTGTCATACCGATTTTCCTTTGAACAAGCCGGTCGGACGGAACAAGAGAACGATGACAAGGATCACAAAGCTGACCGCGAACTTATAGTCGGTGGACAGAAGCTGCATCAGACCTGAGGGTTCCAAAGGTTCGGGCAGGGCGTAGACCAACACCTTTTTCCACGCATAGGTGATCGCCACTTCCGAAAACGCGATGACAAAGCCACCTGCAATGGCGCCCAAGGGCGACCCCAAGCCACCGACAATCGCCGCGGCAAAGATGGGCAGAACCAGTTGGAAATAGGTGAAGGGTTTGTAGGTTTTATCGAGCCCGTAAAGAACGCCTGCGATGGTCGCGAGTGCTGCGACGATGATCCACGTCACACGCACGACGCGCTCAGGATCGATGCCGGACAGCAGAGCCAGATCTTCGTTATCGGAATAGGCACGCATGGATTTGCCCGTGCGTGTACGGTTCAGGAACCAGAATAGCGCAGCGACAACCAGAATGGCTGTTACCACGGTCAAGACTTGCGTCGTTCGGATCGCCAGACCTTCGGAAAGACCTGTCATCGCTTTGAAATCACGTGCGGAAATCAGAAAACGTTCGCCATCCGCAAAGTTCTGATCATCCGGCCCCAGAACCAGACGGGTCAGGCCGTTGTAGATGAACATCACCCCGATGGACACGATCACCATGATAACCGGAGCGACCTTTTGTTTGCGGTAGAACCGGTAGACCAAACGGTCTGTGCCCAAAACCAAAACAGCCGTGAACGCAATGCCAACCGGAATGGCAAAAAGGGCCGTCGGTAGCGGCCCAAGCGAGATGCCCACCGATTGCAGACCCCATGTTGCGATGATCGTCACCATGGTGCCCAAGGCCATCGTGTCGCCATGGGCAAAGTTGGAAAACCGCAGGATGCCGTAGATCAAGGTCACGGCAAGCGCCCCCAGCGCCAACTGGCTGCCATAGGCCACGGCGGGGACAAAGACGAAATTGCCAAAGGCAACAAGAGCGTTCAGAAGATCCATAAGATTAGGGCCTGACTGAGGTTAGGATGGGGTGCACTGACCCGAATAGGACGCGCGATAAGGGAAGGCGATGCCGATCTCGACGTAGTTGCTGCTGCCATCCGGTCCGATCTGCAAAAGGCCGACAGCACCGTTTGTGTTCGGCGAAACAAAAGCCCGACCGCCGTCTTCTTCGGCCAGTTGATCAAAGGGACGCTCGCCCGCGATGGACGACATCAACCAGCGATCATCAAGGGCGCCAAAGGTAACTTCATAGTCGGTCGCGTTGCATGCCTCTGCGTCCAGACACTCGGTGTCGAACGCACAGGTCAGGGACTCGGCATGCGCCAACGCGGGCAGGGCGATCAAACCGGCGATCAAAGGCAGACGAAAAGAAACAGACATAGTCATCCTCCAAGGAAACTCTTGCGGACTTCGGGATCTGCCAACAGATCCTTGCCGCTTCCGGTGAACGCATTGCTACCTTGGACGAGAACATAGCCTTTGTCTGCGATTTCAAGAGCTTGCCGTGCATTTTGTTCGACCATCAGGATCGGAATACCACTGCGCGACACTTCGATGATGCGGTCAAACAGTTCGTCCATAACGATGGGCGACACGCCAGCGGTCGGCTCATCCAGCATCAGAACCTTGGGCTTGGTCATCAACGCGCGCCCAACGGCAACCTGCTGACGCTGGCCGCCAGACAGTTCACCTGCCGCCTGATTGCGTTTGTCGCGCAGGATGGGGAACAGATCATAGACCTGTTCCATCGTATCGCGGAAATCGTCGGTGCGGATGAAGGCACCCATTTCAAGGTTCTCTTCCACCGTCATCGACGTGAAAATGTTGTGTGTCTGCGGAACAAAGCCCATGCCCGCCACAACGCGTTCTTGCGGCGTCAGGGCAGTGATATCGTGGCCATCCAAACGAACCGAGCCTTCTCGCAGGTTCAGCATCCCGAACACGGCCTTCATCGCGGTAGATTTACCGGCGCCGTTCGGGCCGACGATCACAGCGATCTCGCCCTTTTCGACGCTTAAAGTGCAGCCATGCAGAATATCGGCACCGCTGCCGTATCCGCCGGTCATGTTTTCACCGATCAAGTAAGGTTCGCTCACCCGATTTATCCTTTTTACAACGCCTTAAGCGCAAAACTTCACGCAGGTTCTTTGTTTTTAAGGCCCGTGCCAAGATAGGCTTCGATGACCTGTTCGTTCGATTTGATGTCTTCGATCGTGCCTTCGGCCAAAACCTTGCCCTCGGCCATGACGATCACCGGATCGCAAAGACGGCCAATGAATTCCATGTCGTGTTCGATCATGCAGAAGGTGTAGCCGCGTTCTTTGTTCAGCCGCTGGATCGCGTCGCCGATGGTGTTCAACAAAGTGCGGTTCACGCCCGCGCCGACTTCATCCAAAAAGACGATCTTGGCCTCGACCATCATAGTGCGACCAAGTTCCAACAGCTTTTTCTGACCGCCGGACAGGTTACCTGCCTTTTCGTCCTTCAGATGGGAAATGGTCAGAAAATCGAGAACTTCATCGGCCTTTGTCAAAAGGGCCGCTTCCTCGTCACGGATTTGTTTCCGGTTGAACCATGTGTTCCACAGCTTTTCGCCCGCTTGGCCGGATGGAACCATCATCAGGTTCTCGCGACATGTCATAGACGAAAATTCATGCGCGATTTGGAAGGTCCGCAGAAGGCCCTTCTTGAACAGCTCGTGCGGAGGTAGCCCCGTGATGTCTTCGCCATCCATGATGACCCGACCTGATGTCGGCGGCAGGGCGCCAGCGATCACATTGAAAAGTGTGGACTTTCCCGCACCGTTCGGACCGACCAAGCCTGTGATCGACCCCGGAGCGATTTCCAGAGTGGCGCCATCAACAGCGCGAAAGCCGCCAAAGTGGCGGTGCAGGTTTTCAACCCGTATCACGTGATGTCATCCCTTCATCAGGCCTTTGCGGCCTTTGTTATATGGCAAACGGCCCGGTATGCCCGGGCCGCAAGCTTTGCGAGTGATCTAAGATCTTAGCGGATTTCAACCGTTTCGAAAGCGCCGCCTTTGATTGCGTAGTGGCGGTATGTACCTGCCGCTTCGCCCGGGCCGATCAGTTCAACGTTGGTTGCGCCGACATAGTCAACGTCACCACCAGCTTTGATGATCTCAAGCGCTTTGCCCAGTTCACCCGGCAGGATCGGTTCGCCAGGTGCGTTTGCAACGTCCAGAACGTTCGCGGCAACCGCTGCGGAAGAAACCTCGCCACCTTTGGCCATCGCCAGCGCGATCAGAGCGCCTGCGTCATAGCTTTCACGGGTATAGGCGCTGCCTGCTTCGATGCCGGCCGCTGTGGCCAGTTCGTTGAACTTGTCTGTGCCTTCACCTTCGGACCACGGAACAACGCCGTAGGACCCTTCCAGCACGTCACCCAGATCTGCCAGCAGGGCGTCGCCGTACATGCCGTCACCCAGCATGAACGTGTCGAATGCGCCTGTGTCGGACGCAGCTTGGATCATGCCCTTACCGCCAGCGTCGGCGTAACCCAGAACAACCAGCACGTCACCACCGGCAGATGCAAGCGCAGCGATTTCAGCCGAGTAGTCCGCTTTGTTGTCTTCGTGCGGTGCGGAAAGCGTGATGGAGCCACCAGCAGCTTCGAACGCAGCGATAAAGCTGTCGGACAGTCCTTTGCCGTAGTCGCTGTTCTGGTACGTGACTGCAACGGAGGTCACACCGTTGGTGCCCAGAACGCCCGCCAGAACTTCGCCCTGACGTGCGTCAGAGGGCGAGGTGCGGAAGAACAAGCCGTTGTCTTCTACTGTGGACAGGCCCGGCGATGTCGCAGAGGGCGAGATCATCGGAACGCCGTTCGGCAAGGCAACGTTGGACAAGATCGCGCCGGTGACACCGGAGCAGTCCGCGCCCATGATGGCGACAACGCCGTCAGCTGTGATCAGACGCTCGGCCGCTGCGGAACCGGCCGCCGCGTCGCCACAAGTCGAGTCACCGCGAACGGGAACCAGCGTCACGCCGTCCAGGAACTGACCGCTTTCGTTCACTTCTTTGATTGCGAATTCGGCGGAATCCGCCATGGCGGGCGTCAGCGATTCAATCGGGCCCGTAAAGCCCAGAATCACACCGATTTTCGCTTCGGACGCATGGCCTGCGGCGAAAGCACCACCTGCGTAAAGCGCGCTAACTGCAGTGGCCAACAACATTTTTTTCATGACATACTCCCTGTCAGGATTTGATCCTGCGGTCAAAGTTAGGGCTGAGTATGGGAAAAGGAAAGGACGATTTTTCTTGGCCCTTACGTCACGTTTCGTCGTCTGGAATTTCGTCTGCAATCCGTGATCCATGGGTGCCGCGTTCGCGATACGGCGTGGTTTGATAATGCGCGCGATAGCATTTCGAAAAATGCGACGGGCTTGTGAAACCACAGGCCAATGCCACGTTGATCACGCTCATATCTGTCTGCATCAGAAGGTTCCGAGCCTTCTGTAGACGCAGCTCCATATAGTACCGTTTTGGTGACCGGCTTAGGTACCGGCGGAACAAACGTTCAAGCTGACGGGTCGACATTCCAACGTCCTGCGCAAGAATGGCGGGGCTGATGGGGTCTTCGATGTGCGTTTCCATCATGCGGATGACCTGAGCCAGCTTGGGGTGGCGCACGCCGATACGTGTCGGCACGGACAAACGCTGCGTATCCTGATCCGTGCGGATCGCAGAATAGACCAGCTGATCCGCCACAGAGTTTGCCAGATCAGGGCCGTGTTCGTCCGCAATCAGCTTTAGCATCAGGTCGATCGCAGACGTGCCGCCCGCCGCCGTAAAGCGGTTGCCATCCAGAACGTAGACCGACTTGGTCAGATTGATGTTCTCGAACACTTCCGAAAAGCTATCGTGGTTTTCCCAGTGAATCGTCGCGCGTTTGCCATCCAGCAATCCTGCGGCCGCCAAGGCATAGGATGCAGTACAAACAGCGCCGATCTTCAAACCATGCCGCGCCTCGCGACGAAGCCAGTTGAGCAGACGTTTGGACGTGGCGTTCTGCACATCCAGACCGCCACAAAGAATGATCACGTCATCGCGCCGCAATTCCGGCAAATCGCAATCCAGTTTGAACTCGGTTCCAGCGGAACAGGTTATCGTGTCACCGCCTTCACCCGTGACGGTCCATTCATAAAGACGCGCGCCGGCCATGCGGTTGGCCACCCGGAGGGCCTCGATACTGGCCGCAAAGCTGAGAAGCGTGAAGTTGGGAAGCAGCACGAAAACAAAGCGTCGTGGCTTTTCCGCGGGCGTGACCGAAATGGATTTTTGGCTTCTGTCCATGGTGCGACCTTGGCTAAGTGAATCACTTCCTCGACGAAAGAAGAATTGCGTTACAGTTCAGAACTGTGCCAGCAGGTCAAGCATAGAGAATAAAATCTGCTGTGGTCACGCATAAATGGCTGGTTTATAGACGACCGCGTTATCGCAAACAGATCGATTGACCGGAGAACAAATCAATGACCGAGTGGCAAAAGGGAACGTGGCGCAACAAACCCCGCATTCAGATGCCGGATTATACCGATCAGGATGCCCTGCACGCGGTTGAAGCGCAGTTGTCGAAATATCCGCCGCTGGTCTTTGCCGGTGAAGCGCGCATGCTGAAAAAGCAACTTGCTGCTGCTGGTCGTGGCGAAGCGTTCCTGCTTCAGGGTGGAGACTGTGCCGAAGCCTTTGACCAGTTCTCGGCTGACTCGATCCGCGATACGTTCAAGGTCATGCTGCAGATGGCGGTTGTTCTGACTTACGGCGCCAAGGTGCCCGTGGTCAAAGTTGGCCGTATGGCGGGCCAGTTCGCCAAGCCGCGTTCGGCGCCGACCGAGGTCGTGGATGGCGTAGAACTGCCCAGCTACCGTGGTGACATCATCAACGATCTGGATTTCACTCCGGAATCCCGCATTCCCGATCCCAAGCGTATGCTTCAGGCCTACACGCAGGCCGCCGCAACGCTAAACCTGTTGCGTGCGTTTTCTCAGGGTGGTTACGCGGACATCCATCAGGTTCATTCGTGGACGCTCGGTTTTACCGATTCCGCAGAAACCGCGCGCTATAGCGATATGGCGAACCGCATTTCCGACACGCTGGACTTTATGAAGGCCGCAGGTCTGGATTCCGAGAATACGCACGACCTGCGCAAGGTCGACTTCTTCACCAGCCATGAATCGCTGCTTCTGGAATACGAAGAGGCACTTTGCCGTATGGATTCGACCTCCGGCAAATGGGTGGCGGGTTCTGGCCATATGATCTGGATTGGTGACCGTACCCGTCAGCCCGATGGCGCGCATGTGGAATTTGCACGCGGTGTTCTGAACCCGATCGGTCTGAAGTGCGGCCCGACAACGACGGCAGAAGATCTGAAGGTTCTGATGCAGAAACTGAACCCCGAAAACGAAGAGGGCCGCCTGACGCTGATCGCCCGTTTCGGTGCGGGTAAGGTCGCTGAACACTTGCCGCGTTTGATCCAAGCTGTAAAAGAGGCCGGTGCAAATGTGACTTGGGTCTGTGACCCGATGCATGGCAACACCATCAAATCCAGCTCGGGCTACAAAACACGTCCGTTCGACTCCGTTCTGAAAGAGGTGCGTGAGTTCTTTGCCGTGCACAAAGCCGAGGGCACAGTTCCCGGCGGCGTTCATTTCGAGATGACAGGTCAGGACGTGACCGAATGCACCGGCGGTGTTTACGCTGTATCCGATGAAAACCTGTCGGACCGTTACCACACCGCGTGCGACCCGCGCCTTAACGCATCCCAGTCGCTGGAACTTGCGTTCCTCGTGGCAGAAGAGCTGACAGCGCGCCGCGAAAGCGCACAGGCCGCAAACGGCTGATTTCTAGAAAGGGCGCGGGATCAGCTCGCGCCCTTTTGCTTTCTCATTCCACAAGTTTCAGAATGTGACGTCCGTTGCGTGTGCGGCGGATGTGGCCGGTGTTTTGCGACGCGAAAACTGTGGCATCCACCTGACGCGTCATGCTCGTTACGATGTCGAAACGAGGCGCACTGCCTTGAGGAGCATCCAGAGACGTGCCCCCTAAGATGCGTGTGACCTGTCCGTAGCTGTCCCGCAAGGGCAGCAACAGAATTTGGGCAGTCTTCCGAATACGCAGTGGCCCATTGGCGAATTTGACATCCAGCAAAACCGCGCATTGGTCTTCGAACAGTTGTCGCGTGACATCAGCCAGATAGGGGCGGCTTTCGACGGTGAAAAACAGTGACAAGGGCAGGCCAGTGGGCTCAACACCCATGGCGGAAACCAAGCTGCGGCCAGACACATTGATCCGCGCCTCGGATGTACCCAGACGCTTCATCAGCAATGTGTGTTCCAGGCTACAGGCCAAAGCGCGGGGATCGAGTTCGGCATGCGATGGAATCTGGCCTTCAGCACAGGCGTTCCACCAATAGGTTTCGATGGGGACCAATGTCGGCTCCAGCAAGCCATCCTGAAAAAACGGTGTGTAGTCAGAGACAGGATGTTTTGTGCCGTGGCTGCTCATTTTCACTTTGATCCATCTGATTTGCCGAAAGCTTGTTATATTTTTACGTTAAGTTCGGCGTGATTTCTTTTCATATCTGAACATAAGGTTAACGCCGGTTTGCTTGCCAAGGCGCTGTCTGTCCTCTAACCCAACGGCACGAAAAAACGCGGGGTTAGCAGATGCGACATTCAATGACTGGCTTTGCGTCGGGGCAGGGTGAAGGTTTTGATCACCGTTGGAGCTGGGATATCCGCAGTGTGAACGGGCGGGGCCTTGAACTGCGGTTCCGTCTGCCGGACTGGATCGATGGGCTGGAAGCCAAGCTGCGGGAAATCCTGACAAATCAGATCAAACGCGGCAATGTAACTGTCTCGTTGCGGGTCCAATCAAACGCACAACAGGACGGGACGGTGACCCTGAACCAGCCTCAGATGATGAGCGTTTTGGAAGCCATGCTTCAAATCGAAGAGCAGGCCAGCGCCATGGGCCTAAGCCTTGCGCCAGCGAATGCAGCGCAGATTGTCGGCCAACGCGGCGTTCTGGAAATGGAGCAATCCACACCGGATACCGAAGGTCTGAAACAGACTTTGGTTAACGAATTTACATCGCTTGTGACCGATTTCGTCGCAAGCCGCGCCGCTGAAGGCCGCGCTTTGGAAGACATCATCGGGTCTCAAATTAACCAGATCGAAAGCCTGACAAAACAGGCCGCAGAATTGGCAGAGGCCCGCAAAGATGATCAGGCGGACCGTCTGAAACAACAGCTGGCCCGTGTGACGGGTAATGTCGAAGACATCGATCCGGCCCGTATCGCGCAGGAACTGGCCTTGATTGCGGTGAAGTCCGACGTCACCGAAGAAATCGACCGTCTTGGTGCGCATGTAGCAACAGCGCGCGATTTGGTTCAGCAATCTGGCGCCGTTGGACGTAAGCTGGATTTCCTGATGCAGGAGTTTAACCGCGAAGCGAACACGCTCTGTTCAAAATCCGGTTTCGCGGCCCTGACCACTGTCGGGCTTGAACTGAAAACCGTGATCGATCAGATGCGCGAACAAGTGCAGAATTTGGAGTAAGACATGCAAGACCGCCGTGGCCTTCTAATCATTCTATCGTCGCCTTCGGGTGCCGGTAAATCGACCTTGGCCAAGCGCATGCGCGAATGGGATCCAAGCATTGTCTTTTCGGTGTCGGCAACCACACGTGCGCCCCGTCCGGGCGAGGTCGATGGTCAGGACTACATGTTCCTGTCCGAGACCCAGTTCAAACATTCGGTGGCGGAATCCGAGATGCTGGAACATGCCCATGTGTTCGGCAACTTCTATGGATCGCCCAAAGGCCCCGTTCGGGACGCGATCAACAGCGGCAAAGACGTTTTGTTCGATATCGATTGGCAGGGGGCGCAGCAAATCCGGAACTCGGATCTTGGCGCACACACGTTGTCGATCTTCCTGCTGCCCCCGTCGATTACCGAATTGCGCCGCCGGTTGGAAAGCCGCGGGCAAGACACGGCGGAAACCATTTCGAAACGTATGCAGAAAAGCTGGGACGAGATCAGCCATTGGGATGGCTATGATTTTGTTCTGGTCAATGAGAACCTTGATGAAACCGAAGAGCGGTTGAAATCTATCGTAAATGCTGCACGCCTGCGCCGGAGCCAACAGCCGAAATTGACGGAACACGTGCGCAAGTTGCAGGACGAATTCGAAAGGGGCCAGGAATGACGATCTATGCATTGAATGACGTAACACCCGAGATCGACGAAGACGCGTGGATCGCGCCGGATGCCAACATCATTGGTAAGATCGTGATCGAAGCAAACGCCTCTGTCTGGTTCTGCTCGACGTTGCGCGGCGACAATGAAGTGATCCATGTCGGTGCGGGAAGCAACATTCAGGAAAACGTCGTGTGCCATACCGATATGGGCTATCCGCTGACCATCGGCAAAGGCTGTACCATCGGTCACAAGGCGATGCTGCATGGCTGTACGATCGGGGACAATTCGCTGATCGGCATGGGTGCGACGGTTCTGAATGGTGCCAAAATCGGTAAGAATTGCCTGATCGGAGCGGGTGCTTTGATTGCGGAAGGAAAGGAAATTCCCGACGGTTCGTTGGTCATGGGGATGCCCGGCAAGGTCAAGCGCGAGTTGGGCGAAGATGATTTTGCAAACCTGCGAAAGTCCGCGTTGTTTTATCAGGAAAAGGCGCGTTTGTTCCGCGACAAGATGAAAAAGATCGCAGACTGATAGCGCTCACTTTTGCAAGGGCGGTTTCCGCAGCGGAGCCGCTTGTCGTTTTGAATAGGCTGTGTCACCGCTTTGCCAAAATAGAAGGAGACGCGAAATGATGAAGCCTACCTTGATGCGTCCGTACGGCATGCCGCAGTCTGCCTCGACGGCAGTTGTCACCCCATTGATGCCTTCGGTCGTCTACGCCAGCGACACGCCTGATCAACTGGATGACCAATACGAGGGACGCGCTCAGGGCTATACATATGCCCGTGAAGGCCACCCGAATGCGGATATCGTCGCCAAAGGTGTTGCAGCGCTGGAAGGCTGTGAAACCGGTTTGACGCTGGGCTCTGGCATGGCGGCGGTGGCGGCCGTGTTGATGGGTCTTTGCAAGGCCGGCGATCATGTTTTGGGGGGCGATCAACTGTATGGTCGGTCCTTACGTCTGATGAAAGAAGATCTGCCGCGCCTCGGGATCACGACATCTCTAGTCGACCCAACCGATGCTGCAGCGTTCGAGGCCGCGATCAAGCCGGAGACGCGGCTGGCATTGGTCGAGGTGGTTTCGAACCCGACATTGCGGATCGCAGACATCCACGCGATTGCCGAGATTTGCCAACGCAGGGGTGTTCTTCTTGTGGTTGATAACACATTCACCACACCAGCGGCCTTTAAACCGTTTGAACACGGCGCGGACATCGTCCTGCACTCTGTGACGAAACTGCTGGCAGGGCATGCAGATGTGACGCTTGGCTGGGTTGCTGCGAAAGACCCGGAAATCCAGAAGATCATTTACACCTTTGCAGTTACGACAGGCATGACCCCCAGTCCGTTTGACTGCTGGCTTGCGGAACGCGGGTTGGCGACATTTGATCTCCGGTTTGAACGCACTCAGGAAACCGCACGAAAGCTGGCCGATTTTCTTGCGGACCAGGATGTTGTGACGCGCGTTTTGTATCCGACCCGCGATGATCATCCTGATCGCGCGCGGGCGCAGGCCGTGCTGCAGGGGATGGGCGGCAATATGGTCAGTTTTGAACTGAAAGGCGGACGTTCTTCGGCCAACGCCTTTACCACAGCGGCCAACGGCGTGGCCTTTGCCCCCACGCTGGGGGACATCGGTACCACGCTTTCGCATCCTGCATCGTCGTCGCATCGCGCCCTGACACCCGAAGGCCGCGCAGCCTTGGGAATTTCCGAAGGATTTTTCCGGGTCTCTGTCGGGCTTGAAAAACCAGATGATCTGATCGGCACATTCCAAGCCGGTCTGAACGCGGTCCGAGCCGGCCTATGAACGAACAGGCGGTCGTAGATGCTGTCCCTTTGCCCGCTTTGATCATTCAAAGCGATGAACGGATCAGTCACGCCAACACCGAAGCCTGCAGGCTTCTGGGTGAGGCCATTTTACGCCGCCATTTCATCACCGGACTTCGTCAGCCTCAATTGCTCGATACAATCGAGGCGACGATCCGCGACCGCTCGGAACGGCAAACGCGGTATCTGACCAATGACGGCGCTCAGGACACGGCGTTCCGTGTTTATGTACGGCCTTTGGATACGTCGGTTCTGGTGACCTTCGTTGATGAGACATCGCTGGAACAAGCAGGCCAGATGCGGCGTGATTTTGTGGCCAATGTCAGCCACGAATTGAAAACCCCGCTGACCGCGTTGATAGGCTTTATCGAAACGCTCAAAGGGCCCGCCAAAAACGATGAAGGCGCGCGGGACCGGTTTCTTTCAATCATGGAAACCGAGGCCAGCCGGATGAACAGGCTGGTCAGCGATCTGCTGTCACTCAGCCGTGTCGAGGCCGAAGAGCGTGTCAGGCCGACAACGCCCGTTGATCTGACTGGGCTGGTGAAATCCACCATTCATTCGTTGTCTACATTGGCCGAAGATGCTGATGTTCAGATCCTGAGCGATCTACCGGACGAGCCCGCGATCATTGCGGGCGACGAAGACCAACTTCGTCAGGTTCTGGTCAATCTGATCGAGAACGCGATCAAATACAGCGGAGCAGGGACCACGGTGACTGTTTCCGTCGGGCCGGTTTCCTATGAAACGCGCCTGAAGGGCGACGGAATACGTCTGTCTGTGAAGGATAGTGGAGCGGGAATTGATCCTGTGCACTTGCCGCGACTGACAGAACGCTTCTATCGCGTCGATTCACATCGGAGCCGCGAAAAGGGTGGAACAGGGCTGGGTTTGGCCATCGTCAAACACATCGTGAACCGCCATCGCGGGCGAATCCGTATCGAGTCGGCCCGTGGCGCGGGCACAGAGGTTACAATTCTTCTTCCTGTGTGACAGATCGCACGATTTTTTACGGCGCCGACTGAAATTTAAGACGTTGTTTTAAAACGACTTCATCAAATTCTCAGCCACTGTCATAAACCTGTTACGTAAGTGTCACAAAAGCGTTGTTACACGACACTAGGCATCCCCTCAGACAGCCTGATGAGGGGCCGTCATAGAATGACATTGATATCGGAGTGGAGTAATCCATGACCAAGTTTCTGACCGTATCCGCTTTGGCACTGGCCGTAGCATCGCCGGCCTTCGCGCAATCCCGTGACAACGTACAGGTAGCCGGTTCTTCGACCGTTCTGCCTTATGCATCGATTGTTGCCGAAGCATTCGGTGAAAACTTTGACTTCCCGACACCGGTTGTTGAATCCGGTGGTTCCTCGGCTGGCCTGAAGCGCTTCTGCCAAGGCGTTGGTGAAGAGCACACAGACGTTGCAAACGCATCGCGCAAAATCCGCGACAAAGAAATCAAGGCATGTGCCGAAAACGGTGTGACCGACATTATCGAAGTTCGCATCGGTTATGACGGCATCGTATTCGCATCCCAGCTGGACGGCCCCGCTTACAACGCGTTTACACCGTCCGACATCTTTAACGCTCTGGCACCCAAAGTTGTTGTAGACGGTGCGCTGGTCGACAACCCCTATACAAAGTGGTCCGACTTCAACGCCGATCTGCCGGCTGAAGAAATCCTTGCGTTCATTCCGGGCACCAAGCACGGCACACGCGAAGTGTTCGAAGAAAAAGTTGTAGCAGCTGGCTGTGAAGCAACTGGCGCAATGGAAGCAATGATCGCTGGCGGCATGTCCGAGGATGACGCAGAAGATGCGTGCCTTGAGGTTCGCACTGACGGTCGTTCGGTCGACATCGACGGTGACTACACAGAAACACTGGCATCCATCGACGCAAACGCGAACGCAATCGGCGTCTTCGGTCTCGCGTTCTACGAAAACAACACAGACAAGCTGAAAGTGGCGACTATGTCTGGCGTTGTACCGTCGACAGAATCGATTGCTTCGGGTGAATATCCGGTATCCCGCCCGCTGTACTTCTACGTGAAGAAAGCGCACATCGGCGTGATCCCTGGCCTGAAAGAATACGCAGAATTCTTCGTCGCCGACGAAATCGCAGGCCCCGATGGCCCGCTTGCCGAATACGGTCTGGTATCCGACCCCGAGCTGGCAGACACACAAGCTCTGGTTTCTGAAGAAAAGACTATGGGCGCGGACATGTAATTCGGCTAGTAGTCGGTTACAGGGGCGGCGTATTCTGCCGCCCCTTACCTTTTAGGACCTTTAACAAAACTTACTGGGGGCCCTATGCCAGTTCTCTGGGTTATCGCCATCGTCTTGGTGATCGCGGCGATCGGATTTTTTCTTGGACGGGCGTGGGCCTTGAAGAGTGCGAATGGCGATCAACGCCGATTGCATTCTTTGAAAGGTTATTACGGCTATAACGTAGCGCTGAAGACCGTTGTTCCGGCCTTTCTGATGATGGCGTTCTGGTTGCTGATCCAGCCATTCTACATCAATTCGGAAGTGTCCAAGCTGATCCCCGAAGCCGAGATTGCCGAAGGGTCTAACCTCGGGCTTGTACTGGCCGAGGTGCGCCGTACCGCAGACGGTATCGGCAACGCCGTTGATGCCGGCGTGATGGACCAAAAGCTTGCGACCGATCCGGCGGCTGATGTTGAGGTTATCACGCAAAAGCTGAAGGACGCGGGACAGATCGTGACGTCGGATGTCACGCCGTCCGTTCTGGTCGCGGCCCAGAAACATCGCGCTTTGTCGAATGCAGGCCGCTTCGCCATGTCCGTTGCGGTCATTGCACTGGCGATTGCAGGGGCTGTTTGGGGATTGCGTGAAACCAATGCGGAATTCCGTGCACGGAATGTGGTGGAAAAAGGCATTCGCGTTCTTCTGATTTCGGCAGCATCCATCGCAATCCTGACCACTGTCGGCATCGTTCTTTCTCTGATCTTCAACACGCTTGAATTCTTCCGCCTGTATCCTGCACTGGATTTCTTCACCCTTCTGGAATGGGCCCCGAGCTTTTCCGGCCGTGGCGGCGCATCCAGCCTTGGCATACTTCCGCTGCTGTGGGGGACGCTGTACATCTCGCTCGTCGCGCTTTTGTTCGCCGTGCCGATCGGTCTGTTCGCGGCGATCTACCTGTCCGAGTATGCAGGCGCGAAAACCCGCGCGACAGTAAAGCCGCTGCTGGAAATCCTCGCGGGTATTCCGACCATCGTTTACGGTCTTTTTGCTTTGCTCACAGTTGGTCCGATGCTGTTGACGGTGTTTGGACCTGACGGCACAGGCTGGATGGGTGGCGGACGCGCGGTCATGACCGCCGGTCTGACCATGGGCATCATGCTGATCCCCTTTGTCAGCTCGCTGTCCGACGACATCATCAACGCCGTTCCACAATCCATGCGCGACGGATCGTACGGGCTTGGCGCGACACGGTCCGAGACGATCAAGCAGGTCATCCTGCCTGCGGCTTTGCCCGGCATTGTTGGCGCGGTCCTTCTGGCGGCGTCCCGTGCAATTGGTGAAACCATGATCGTGGTTCTCGGGGCAGGGGCCGCGGCCCGCCTGTCGTTGAACCCGTTCGAGGCGATGACCACTGTGACGGCAAAGATCGTCAGCCAGCTGACCGGCGACAGTGACTTTGCCTCGCCCGAGGCGCTTGTGGCCTTCGCCCTTGGCATGAGCCTTTTCGTCATCACGCTGGGCCTGAACTTTCTGGCCCTCTACATCGTGCGTACATATCGGGAGCAGTACGAATGACCGACGCGACAGCAACCCCGACACCCACCAAGTCTTTGACCACCAGCGACGCGCATATGAAAAAGCGCAACGCGGCGGAAAAACGGTTCAAGGCCTATGGCATTGCAGCCATTGGCGCCGGTCTGTTTTTCCTTGTCGTGCTTCTGGCATCGATCCTGACCAACGGCCTGACTGCCTTCCAACAGACGTTTATCGAAGTGCCTGTGTATCTTGATCCCGCCAAGCTGGACAAAAAGGGCAACCGCGATCCGGAAGAAATGGCAAAGGTATCCACCTTTGGCTACGCTCCGCTTCTGCAAGACGGAATTTTTGCACAGGTCGAGCAAAAGGGCATCGAGACGCCCCTGGCCAAATCCAAAGACATGAAAGCGCTGATTTCAGCATCTGCTGCGGCCCAAGTGCGTGACCGCGTTCTGGCCAACCCAGATCTTGTCGGCCAAACTGTCAATGTTCGTTTTCTGGCCTCAAGCCGTGTGGATGGCTATCTGAAAGACCGCGTCACCCGTGAAAGCGTTGCACGCGACAAGAACATCGATGCGGAACATCTGGATCTCGTTGACGCGTTGCGCGCCGAAGGGATGGTCGAGAAACGGTTCAACTGGGACTTCATCACAGGTGCCGATGCTTCGGAAAGCCGCCCCGAACAGGCGGGCATCGGTGTGTCGATGATCGGATCGTTCTTTATGATGCTGGTCGTGTTGTTTCTGGCGCTGCCTATCGGCGTCGCGGCCTCGATCTATCTTGAGGAATTCGCGCCGCAGAACCGGTTTACCGATCTGATCGAGGTGAACATCTCGAACCTTGCCGCCGTGCCGTCCATCGTATTCGGTATTCTTGGTCTGGCCGTGTTCATCCAGTTCATGCACCTGCCGCAATCTGCGCCGATTGTGGGTGGTCTGGTTCTGACATTGATGACCTTGCCGACCATCATCATCTCGACCCGTGCCTCACTTAAATCCGTACCGCCTTCGATCCGTGATGCGGCGCTCGGTCTTGGAGCATCCAAAACGCAGTCGGTGTTCCACCACGTACTGCCTCTTGCAATGCCCGGCATCCTGACCGGCACGATCATCGGTCTGGCTCAGGCTCTGGGTGAAACGGCACCTCTGCTGTTGATCGGTATGGTTGGTTACATCGCCACCAACGTGCCCGACGGCATTGCGGCCGGCTTCCTTGATCCGAACTCGGCCATGCCTGCACAAATCTATGAGTGGGCAAAACGGGCCGACCCTGCCTATTATGAACGGGCTTGGGGCGGGATTATCATCCTTCTTCTGTTCCTCTTCGCGATGAACGCCATCGCAATCATCTTGCGCCGCCGGTTCGAGCGCCGCTGGTAAGGAGGAAACATCATGTACGACGCACCTTTTTCGGAGAAAAACGTGACTTCCAACGCAGTAAAAATCGCAGCAGATGGCGTCCAAGTCTACTATGGCGACACCCACGCGATCAAAGACGTATCCGTCAATATCAATGACAAGATGGTCACCGCCTTTATCGGTCCGTCGGGATGCGGCAAGTCCACATTTCTTCGTTGTTTGAACCGTATGAACGACACCATCGATATCTGCCGTGTCGAAGGCGATATTCGCATCGATGGCGAAGACATCTACGACAAACGGGTTGATCCGGTTCAGCTGCGTGCCAAGGTGGGCATGGTGTTCCAGAAGCCGAACCCGTTTCCCAAGTCGATCTATGACAACGTGGCTTATGGCCCGCGCATCCACGGGTTGGCCCGTAACAAGGCAGAGCTGGATGAAATCGTGGAAAAATCCCTGCGCCGTGGTGCGATCTGGGATGAGGTGAAGGATCGCCTTCATGCTCCGGGAACGGGCCTTTCTGGTGGTCAGCAGCAGCGTTTGTGCATTGCACGCGCAGTCGCGACCGAGCCCGAGGTTCTTTTGATGGACGAACCGTGCTCTGCGCTTGACCCGATTGCGACCAGTCAGGTCGAAGAACTGATCGACGAATTGCGCCGCGACTATTCCGTTGTGATCGTCACACACTCCATGCAGCAGGCCGCGCGTGTCAGCCAGAAAACGGCGTTCTTCCACCTCGGCAATCTGGTCGAGTTTGACGACACCGACAAGATTTTCACCAACCCGCAGGACCCGCGGACCGAAAGCTATATCACAGGCCGGATCGGATAATTTCATGAGCGATTTGAACCAACACATCGTCACGTCCTACGAACGCGAACTGGAAGGCATCCAAGCCCAGATCATGAAGATGGGTGGGATGGTCGAGGCATCGATCCGCGATGGCGCCCGCAGCCTTGAAACACGCGATGAAGAGCTGGCCGAACAGGTCCGTAAAGGCGATAAGGCGATTGACGCGCTGGAAGAACAGATCAGCGCCGAAGCAGCCCGTGTGATCGCCCTGCGCGCGCCTGCGGCCAGCGACCTTCGCGTTGTCCTGTCGGTCATGCGGATGTCCGCGAACCTTGAGCGTATCGGCGATCTGTCGAAGAACATGGCCAAGCGCACAAGCGTTTTGGCCCAGTTGCAGCCCATCGAAAGCTCGGCCACGTCTCTGCGTCGTATGGCGCGTGAGGTCGAACTGATGCTGAAGGACGCATTGGATGCCTATGTCCGCCGCGACGCAGAGCTTGCCCTTGACGTCATCGAACGCGACCGTGACGTGGATGATATGTACAACACTCTGTTCCGCGAATTCCTGACCTTCATGCTGGAAGATCCGCGCAACATCACCGCCTGTATGCACCTGCATTTCATAGCGAAAAACATCGAACGGATGGGCGATCACGTTACATCCATCGCGGAACAGGTCGTTTTCCTAGTGACCGGTAAAAAGCCGGAAGAGCCGCGCCCCAAGGCCGATCTGACTTCATCCGACACCGCTTTCAGCCCGGAAGCAGGTAAGGACTAATCGAAATGTCTGTTGATCAACCCACGGTTCTGATCGTCGAAGATGAAGCCGCCCAAAGGGAAGTGCTTAGCTACAACCTGGAAGCCGAAGGGTTTCGCGTTGCGAAAGCCGAAGATGGCGAAGAAGCCCTGCTTCTTGTCGAAGAGGAAAACCCAGACATCATCGTTCTTGATTGGATGCTTCCGTCGGTTTCAGGGATCGAGGTTTGTCGCCAGTTGAAGACGCGGGCTGACACGCGATCCGTTCCAGTGATCATGCTGTCTGCGCGCTCGGAAGAGGTAGACCGCGTCCGTGGATTGGAAACGGGCGCTGATGACTACGTTGTAAAGCCTTATTCCGTCGTCGAACTGATGGCGCGCGTAAAGGCACAGTTGCGCCGGTCTCGCCCGTCTTCCGCAGGAGTACGTCTGGAGTTTGACGACATCGTTCTGGATTCCGAAACCCACCGCGTCACCCGTGGGGATAGGTCGCTTAAACTCGGGCCCACTGAATTCCGCCTGCTGACAACTTTCATGGAAAAGCCAGGCCGCGTCTGGAGCCGTGAACAGCTTCTGGATCGGGTCTGGGGGCGCGATATCTATGTCGACACTCGCACAGTTGACGTTCATATCGGACGCCTGCGGAAAGCTCTGGGGTCTCCGGATGTTTTGCGCACCGTGCGCGGCGCCGGCTACGCGCTGGGGTAAACCCCGTTATGTAAATGCAAAACAAAGCCTTTGCTGCACTGCGGCAAAGGCTATATCTTTTGTTGAAGTATACAAAAGGTTGCAGGCATCATGGTGAAACGGATCAATATGGCCCTTCAGGGCGGCGGTGCTCATGGGGCCTTTACCTGGGGCGTTCTGGATCGATTTCTGGATGAAGAAGACATCGAAATTGCCGCAATTTCAGGTACTTCAGCTGGTGCATTAAACGGAGCAGCCTTCAAAGCCGGCTGGCATAACGACGGGCGTGAAGGCGCGCGCGCTATGCTTGATTGGCTTTGGGCGGAAGTGGGCGGCATTGCCGATCTTGGGTTGCCGGAATGGATGAACGCCTTCCTGCCGCATCCGTCCTTCACATCAATGGCCTTAGATTATTCGCCCATTTTGGCAATGGGCGATGCATTCACGCGGACCATGTCACCTTACGGCTGGGGTGCATTCTATAACAATCCGCTAAGGAAGATCGTCGAACGCTTTGATTTTGATAAGGTTTGTCGCACAGACGGACCCTGTTTGTTTGTGGGGGCGACGTCTGTGCGTGACGGCAAGGTCCGCATTTTCACACGCGAAAAGATCACGACCGATGCGATCCTTGCGTCGGCTTGCCTACCGACCTTGTTCCAGGCGGTCGAGACCGAGGATCCCGTTACAGGCGAGATCGAAGCGTTCTGGGATGGTGGATACTCCGGCAACCCGGCGCTTTTCCCATTGTTTGACAAAGGCCTGCCAGACGATGTGGTGATCGTAAACATCAATCCTGTCATCCGCGATGAATTGCCCAAGACCCCGCAGGAAATTCAGAATCGCATCAATGAAATCAGTTTTAACTCGGCCTTGCTGAAGGAACTTCGCGCGATTGAGTTTGTTCAGCGTCTGATCGCCGACGGCAAAATTCAGGAAGGCACCATGAAAAACGTTCTGGTTCATATGGTGGCTGATGATGATCTGATGACCGGTCTGTCCGTGTCGACCAAGCTGGTGCCGATTGCAGGCCTGATCGGGCAGTTAAAGGATGCAGGGCGTCACGCTGCAGACGCGTTTCTAGCCGCGCACAAAGACAACCTGAACAACGTTCAAACGGTTGATTTGAAAAAGATGTTCAGCTGATCATCAAGACGCGATTTTCTGCGCGATCTCTTCGGGGATTTTTTCGTTCGGATACACAAGGCCCGCCGAAATCACCAGCTTGGCGGCGTCTTCAAGGCTCATATCCAGTTCGATCACATCTTCTTTCGGGAAGAACAGCAAAAAGCCCGAGGTCGGGTTGGGCGTGGTCGGAATAAAGACCGAAATCATCCCGCCCATGTTCGGAACCTTGCGCGCCACTTCACCCTTGGCGTCGGTTGAAATAAAGCCGATCGCCCAAATACCCTTGCGTGGGTATTCGATCAGGCAGGCCTTTTCAAAACTGCGGTCCGATTGCACAAATACCGTTTCAGCAATCTGTTTCACGCCGGAATAAACCGAACGCACAATCGGCATCCGCAACACAAGGCTTTCGCCCCAGCGGATCAACGAGCGTCCGATCAGACCTTTTGCGATCCAACCAATCGTGATGGTGAACAGCAAAAGGAAAATCACGCCAATGCCGCGCAGGTTGATCCCTATATATTCTTCAGGGTTCAGGCGGGCAGGGACGAGGGGCACCACAAAGGCATCGATCCAGCCAATCACAGTCCACACCAGCCAGATTGTCAGGCCCACGGGCGCGATGACAACGATACCAGTCAGAAAAGACGCCCGAAGCTTGGACAGCATACCGGGTTTCTTGGGTTCTGGATCAAATGGCGTGTTCATAAAGCTGCACTAATATCTGGGTTGCTGACGTTAAGTTAGGATGGCTCGATTTGAACTACAATGCGCGCCACCCCGCAAATAACCGAAATCAGGCGAGTTTGGTCATTTCCTTTGCGATTTCTGTCGCAAGCCGTGCGTTATTCAGTACCAGAGCGATGTTAGAGGCCAAAGAACGCCCCTCAGTCAGTTCGAATATCCGCTGAAGAAGGAAGGGCGTAACGGATTTGCCTGCAATCCCTTGCGCCGTCGCCTCTGCCATTGCGGTTTCGATAATCGGCAGGATGACGTCACGGGGGATTTCATTGGCCTCAGGAATTGGATTTGTGACCAACTGACCGCCCGAAAGCCCAAGAGCCGTGCGCATCAATTGCGCTTTGGCGATCTCAGCGGCAGTGTCCAGACGCAAGGGCGCAGACAGGCCCGAACTTCTGGACCAGAAGGCAGGGATTTCATCCTGTCCTACGGTAATCACCGGAACGCCCAGTGTTTCCAGAACCTCGAATGTTTTCGGCAAATCCAGAATTGCCTTGGCACCAGCCGCCACAACCGTCACCGGCGTTTGCGCCAGTTCTTGTAAGTCAGCCGAGATATCAAAGCTGTCTTCGGCACCTTGATGAACGCCACCGATGCCGCCCGTTGCAAAGACAGATATGCCTGCCAGATGTGCAGCAATCATCGTCGCGGCAACCGTCGTTGCGCCAGTTCCACCTTGGGCCATGCACACGGCGATATCCGCGCGGCTCAGCTTGGCGACGTTTTTGGCCTGCGCCAGTTTGGTCAGCTGATCATCATCCAGTCCGACGTGAAGGGAGCCATCCAAAACAGCGATTGTCGCAGGCACAGCGCCGCCTTCACGCACGGTTCGTTCAACTTGCTGAGCGACCTCAAGGTTCTGCGGCCAAGGCATGCCGTGGGTAATGATCGTGGATTCAAGCGCCACAATCGGCTGGCCTGCGTCACGCGCGGCGGCCACGTCTTTGGAAAAGGTGATGTCGATCATGATGGGGTATCTCCGGACACGAACTTTGCGGCGGCATCCAGCGCTTGGGCCAAGGCAGAGGTTCTGTCAGCATCGTTAAACTCGGCAGCGATATGCGCCGCCATGAAAGTGTCGCCAGCACCGGTCACGCGTGTGACCAGAACTTCTGGTGGGGGCAGCGTGATCAGACCATCGGGATGCGCATCTGTCGTTGCCTCACCGCCATTGGTGACCAACGCCCGCGCCGCGCCTTTGCTCAGCAAGGCCTGACCAGCCTCTTCCGACGTGGAAAAGCGTGTGTGGCACAGAATGCCAGCCTCTTCGAGGTTGACGTATAGCGTGCCGCGGCCACTGCGCAGGAAGGGAAGCAGGCGCTCGGCCTTGCCCGGCGAAGCGGGCGCAATCCGAAGGTCAGCCGATTGGAAAGCGGGATCATTGGCAATATCATCCAACAACCGCTCTGTCAGATTGCCATCCAGCGCAATCAGCCCGCTATAAGGCGCATCCGCCTTACCCAGTCGCCCGTCATACAAAGCCTGCAGGATCTTTGCCCCGGCTTTTTCCAACGAATGGGCATCGGCGATGGCGGCGATCAAACCGTTGGCACCTTCCACCGCCATATAGCAGTCGGTCGGCAAATCATCAGAGCGATACACATGATCCGTGATCAACCCCATATGGTGGCATTCGCTGATCAGTTCTTCACCTTCGGCATCGCGCCCGACTGCGGATAACAAAGCGGGTGTCAATCCAAAGCGCACTAGTGTCATCGCGATGTTCAGCGCAACACCGCCCGGAATGCGGATGATCCGTCCCGGCACGTCGGCGCCTTTGGCCATATGACTGGGCGAACGCCCGATGACGTCCCACAGCACCGAACCGATGCACAGGATATTCGAATCTTTTGTCATGAGAAGTTAATGAAGGGGCCAGAGGTACACTGCAATAGCTGCCGTTTGATCAAAGGGTCAAAAATTGACGAACCCAGTGACTTGACTTCCCTTAATATCGACCGAGAGTTATTGAACCACGACAGACATAGAGACGAGGCATTCATGCGGGTCATTAGATTTTTGTGCGCAATTCTAGCATTTTGTGCATTCGGCATGAACGTCAGCGCGCACGAAGTGCGTCCCTCCATCGCTGATCTTAGCAGCGACGCGGAAAATCTGACCCTGTCTGTGACCTTAAATGCAGAAGCCATCCTGTCCGGTGCTGATCTGACGTCTGTAGAAGACACCGATGCGTTGGCAGAATCCGACCAGATTGATGCGATGCGAGCCCTTCCGGCTGACGAACTGTCAGCGCTGATTTCTGAAAACGCCGGGGCGCTGGCGTCTGCGATCCAAATTCAGTCACCCGAAGGACCCGTGTCATTGGGTTTGACCGATACGACCATAACTCCGGAAGCAGATCAGTCTCTTCCAAGAGACACTGTTTTGGAATTTCAGGGAAGCCTGCCAGACGGAACTGACACAGTGACCGTCACTTGGCCCGCAGAGTGGGGCATGTTGGTTCTGCGTCAGCAGGGTGTGGAGGAGCCTTTTACAGGGTACCTGAGTGGTGGCGAGGCATCTGATCCGATCATGCTGGCTGGCGGCGGTGAGCTTTCTGGCTGGAGCAGCTTTCTGACGTATATCCCTGTGGGCTTCGATCACATCGTTCCTATGGGACTTGATCACATCCTGTTTGTCCTAGGCCTGTTTTTCCTGACCTCTCGTCTTGGGCCGCTGCTGTGGCAGATCTCGGCGTTCACTTTGGCACACACCGTTACCTTGGCGTTGGGTGCTTTGGGACTGGTGAACATCCCCGGCTATATCGTCGAGCCGCTGATTGCCGCGTCGATCGTTTTCGTGGCGTTGGAAAACATCTTTTCAAACGGCATGAGTAAATGGCGCCCCGTCGTTGTTTTCCTGTTCGGCCTTCTGCACGGCTTGGGCTTTGCTAGCGTTTTGGGCGAATTCGGGCTTCCGCAAGGCCAGTTCATTCCCGCACTTCTGGGCTTTAATGTCGGTGTCGAAGTCGGACAGCTTTTCGTAATCGCTTGCGCATTCCTGATTGTGTGGATCGCATTGCGCGTCGACGCGCTGGAAATGACGGAACGAACCGGTCAGGTCTTCTACGGTGTGCTCACCCTTATATTTATTGTCATGGCATTCCTGATGAAAGGCACCGGCTTTGAAGCCTATGTCGTTCTGCCTGCGCCGGCGTTCTTCCTGCCGCTCGCGTTTTTGTCCGCGCTGTGCATCTTGTCCGCAACCAATGTGGATAAGCTTGAGGCCTATCGGAACTACGTGGCAATTCCGGCCTCGTGTTTTATCGCTTTGGTCGGCGCCTACTGGTTCGTTGAACGGGTTTTCCTGTAAGGCGAATTAGCTGGGGCAGGGGGCTTGCCAAGCTGACAAACACCCAGTATACGCGCGCCACTTAATCCCGCAGGCGGGGTCGGGCCTTTGGGGGAGACATCCCCAAGCGTCCACCGGTTGGAGCATCCGCTCTATCACCCCCGCCAAGGCGTAAACCGGAAAGGAAAAGAAGCATGGCTCTTCCCGAGTTCACCATGCGCCAGCTGCTCGAAGCAGGCGTACACTTTGGTCACCAGACACAGCGTTGGAATCCCCGTATGGGCGAGTTCATCTATGGCTCGCGCAATGGCATCCACATCATGGACCTTACTCAGACAGTTCCGATGCTAGACGCTGCTCTGAACGTGATCCGTGAAACCGTCGCAAAAGGCGGCCGCGTTCTGTTCGTTGGCACCAAGCGTCAGGCACAGCAGCCTGTTGCAGACGCCGCAGAGAAATGCGCGCAGTATTACATGAACCACCGTTGGCTGGGCGGCACGCTGACAAACTGGCAGACAGTTTCCAAGTCGATCCAGCGCCTGCGTGAAATCGACGAGCGTATGGCTGAAGGCGCAGAAGGCCTGACCAAGAAAGAGCGTCTGAACATGGAACGCGACCAGCAGAAGCTGCAGGCTTCCCTGGGCGGTATCCGTGAAATGGGCGGCGTTCCTGATCTGCTGTTCGTTATCGACGTGAAAAAAGAAGCTTTGGCTGTTGCAGAAGCAAACAAACTGGGCATTCCGGTTGTTGCGGTTGTCGACACAAACTGCTCGCCTGATGGCGTAGACTACATCATCCCGGGCAACGACGACGCGGCACGTGCGATCCAGCTGTACACAGACCTGGCATCCCGCGCAGCTCTGGACGGCATGTCCGCACAGATGGGCGCAGCTGGCGTTGATCTGGGCGCACTGGAAGAAGCACCGGTTGAAGAAGCCGTCGCTGAAGCAGGCGCAGAAGCGTAAGCACCCGAGCTTTGTCGCAAAAGCGACATGCTCATCTGACATGAGCGGGTAGCCCCATATTCAGGGGCCGCCCGGACTGTAATCCGAAGATGAGGAGAGCCGATATGGCTATCACAGCTGCACAGGTTAAAGAGCTGCGCGAAATGACTGGCGCGGGCATGATGGATGCCAAAAAAGCGCTGACCGAAACTGATGGTGACATGGACGCGGCAATCGATTGGCTGCGGACCAAAGGTCTGGCGAAAGCGGCCAAGAAATCCGGTCGTACTGCTGCCGAAGGTCTGGTTGCTGTTAAAGTTGATGGCGGCGTGGGCGTCGCGGTTGAAATCAACTCTGAAACCGACTTCGTTGCGAAGAACGCTGAATTCCAGGAAATGGTTTCCAAAATCGCTGAAGCAGCGGTTTCAGCGTCGGACGTAGAAGCACTGGCTAACAAAGAAGTTGGCGGCAAGGCGATCAAAGACATGATCACCGACAAGATCGCGACGATCGGTGAAAACATGACCCTGCGCCGCATGGCAAAGGTCGAAGGCGCACAGGTTGTGTCCTACGTCCACAACGCTGCTGCAGACGGCATGGGCAACATCGGTGTTCTGGTGGCTCTGTCCGGCGAAAACGAAGCGTTCGGCCGTCAGGTCGCGATGCACATCGCCGCTGCAAACCCCGCATCGCTGAGCGAAGCTGACCTTGATCCGGCCGTTGTTGAAAAAGAGCGTCAGATCCAGATCGACATCGCCAAAGAATCCGGCAAGCCCGACGCGGTTATCGAAAAGATGATCGTAGGCCGCATGAAGAAATTCATGGCTGAAGTCACACTGCTGGGTCAGGCGTTCGTTGTGAACCCCGACGTGACAGTTGCTCAGGCTGCTAAAGAAGCAGGCGTAGAAGTCACCGGCTACATCCGTATGCAGGTTGGCGAAGGCATCGAAAAGAAAGAAGAAGATTTCGCTGCAGAAGTTGCGAAAGCTGTTCAGGGCTAATTTCCCCGACATTCTTAACTGGAAAAGCCGCGCTGTTATCAGCGCGGCTTTTTCGTTTAAAGGGAACTGCCTGCATTCGATACATTGGGGATGAAATCAAACACAGGCAGTCTGTAAGAAACCCCGATAATTCAGCATTCCCCACATTTTGGCTTTCGCCTCACCGGTCGTTCCTCAGGACAAACGAGACTTTTCCGGTGGTCCCCAACCGATACGCGGTCGTCACTCGTGGAACGGCGTCAAGATGCCCGAAATGTTGACTTTGCGTTAAGTCAGGATTTCCTGACTTTGACCGGTTTCAGGTATGCGACCTTGGTCGGAACTCAGCCAAAGTGATTAGAAATCGACCACAAAAATCTGATTTTGGAAGGATGCTTTCAGAACGGCTTGTGCTGTTGTTTCGACGTTCAATGCCTCGCGCGCCAGACGCAGGTGTTTTTCGATCGTGGCTTGGGTTAATCCCATGATTTCAGCAATATCAGCCATGGTCTTGCCGTCGCCAACCCATTCCAAGGCCTCGCGCTGCCGCTTGGTCAGCTTCTGGTTCGGCAATGTATAGGGCAGGGAGGTGATTTTGAGATGAACGATGTTGTTCATCAGGATCAAAGCATCACCGTGACTATCCCAAACCTTATCGATTTCAGCTTGCGTCATGCCTTTCTGGGCCGTCAATGCGATGGCCCCTTTGGCACGTCGAGAAACTGATCTGAAGGATACGGAATAGCCAGCCGCAACGTCATTCGCGACGTTGAATTCAACCACGCGTTTCTCATCGGCGGTCAGAGTTCCGGTTTCCATCATCTGGACCAGAACGCTCCAACTACAGGCACCATCATTTTTTAGCGCCCAATGTACCATCGGCGCATGATGGTAAAGCCGTTCACCGATAAATGCATCGATGTAGGACGGATCATGATTGCTCAGGATGAGAAAATCATTTGGATCACCCAAAGACGTTGATGTCTTGGACTGCGTGAACCCGTAAAGAAGTCGATCAAAGCCGTAAGATTTCATCTTAAGGCAGTGCATTTCCCACAGCTCTTCAATGCTGTCAGATTGCGTCAAATCCAGCAGATAGGCAGGATCCAGAGACTTCAAGTTAGGACTCCAAAACAGACATCAGTGCATCAATTGCCAGAATATAGCCAAACGGGCCAAATCCACAAATCTGACCAACTGCCACAGGACCGATCCAGGACTTGTGACGGAATTCTTCACGCGCATGGATGTTCGACAGATGCAGCTCAACAACCGGCAATTCGACCGACTTGATCGCATCCATGATGGCAATCGATGTGTGGGTCAGGGCACCGGCGTTGATGATGACGCCGTCATATTTTCCGCGCGCATCGTGAAGCGCGTCGATCAGAACGCCTTCGTGATTTGACTGCAGAAACGCAACGGACGCATCTTTGTCTGTAACGTGCGCGTTACACATGTCCTCGATATCGGCGAGCGTCGTGTGACCGTAGACTTCGGGCTGGCGTGTCCCAAGCAGGTTCAGGTTCGGTCCGTTCAGGATCAGCAGGTTTTTCATAAAGGTCTCCACACGACGTAAAATGCAGAACGCTACGGCACGCATCTGCCAGTGATCATCTTGACGTTGGTTTTATTGATAGGCCTAGTCGGTGCAAGTGTATTCACGCATTTCGACAGTATATGTACTGAACGATACGAAAAACGTTATTTTGCTGGATGTAAATGGACCGATAATTTACATAATACTGATTATACGATTTATGTGTGAGCCGATTTAGCTATCCAGCGTGACCAACCTTCTGACAATTTTGGACAATTCTTCACGCACCCATTTGTGCATTGGCGACTTGTGGGTTCGCTCTGTCCAATACGCCATCACATCAAATGGCGAAGGCAAAGGACACGGGATTGTTCTGACGTCGCTGCCCATCACTGCGGCCACGCGTGCCGGCACTGTCGCGATCAGATCTGTGTCGCGGATCAAATCCGGGATCATTGCCGGACTTGGCACTTCGACGACCGAGTTTAGCTCCAGTCCCTGATCCTCCACCTCGATCAGATAACGTGATCTCCACTGCGAACCGTACGTGACAATGATCTGTGGCATCGCTGCGTAGGTTTCGACATCCAGTACACCATCTTGCAGCGCGTGCCCCTCGGGGACGATTACCGTATAATGATCCGTCAAAAGCTTGCGCCCGAAAAAGCCGCTTTCAGGTACGCGCATCGGCCCGATCAGAATGTCGCTTTCACCTTGGCTAAGCCTTTGCCTTCCTGACGAAAAAGACGAGATGATCTTCAGTTTAAGATTGGGCGCCTTCGTTCGCATGACACGCACAAGATCGGGAATGATGACCGCGCGTTCATAGTAGTTACAAGCGATGGTGATAACGCCAGAGGCCGTCGAAGGATCAAAATCTGTCGGCAATGTCATGCGGTTGAACTCGGCCAGGATCATGGCTGCCTGCCCGGCAAGTTCATCGCATTTCTGCGTTGATACCACCTGCCCGCCTTGCCGCACAAACAGCGGATCGTCGAAAGCTTTTCTAAGTCTTTCAATGGTGTAGCTGACAGAACTTTGCGTAACACCTAAGGTTTCAGCCGCACGGCTGAACGAGCCATAGGAATGCACCAGTTCAAGCACGCGTAAGGCGGAAAAATCTACGGAATATGGATCGACGTCTTTCATCGGCACAGCATCAGGGATTTTGATACAGCAAACAAGCCCCATCTAATTGCCAGATGCAAGCTGCGTGGCTAAATTCGCAGTCCGTCGATTGGGAGGATGAGATGACCGAAATGACACAAATGGCTGTGCCGGTAGACGACAGCACGACAATCCAGAACCTGTATCAGGACCCCTACCCGATTTACGCGAAGTTTCGGAAGCAAAGCCCTGTTATCAAGGTAAATTCTGTCAATCGCATCATGCTGACCAAAGCGTCGGATACGAAGTATGTGAAAGACAATCCGGTTTTGTTCAGCTCGAACGATCCCAACACGCCGATGGAACGCGCCTTCCGGGCCCACACGCTGATGCGCAAAGACGGCGAGGAACACTCGCGCGAGCGGAACGCGATGGCATCCGCCTTTGGTGGCCGTTCCATCAAACAGTGCTGGGAGCCGATCTACAGGCAAATTGCCTACGATTACGTTACACGCTTGCCCAAGGGCGAAGTGGTTGATCTTTTCCCCGCCTTGGCCGGCCCCTTTGCCGCGCGCTGTCTGACCCACCTTTTGGGGATCACAGAGGCCAGCGACGAAGACATGCAGCGTTGGTCGCAGGTGTTGATCGACGGCGCTGGCAACTTTGGCTGGAAAGACGAACTTTTTGCCCCCTGTGACGCCGCCAACATCGAGATGGATGAGTTGTTTCGACAGAAAAGCGCTGAGTACAAAAAAGATCCGAATGCCAGTGCATTGTCTGTCATGGTTAATGCGGATAATCCGATCCCCGAAAGCCAAATTTTTGCAAATATCAAGATCGCGATCGGCGGTGGCATCAACGAACCGCGCGACGCGTTACTGACGATTTTGTACGGTCTTTTGACCAACCCCGATCAAAAAGCCGAGGTTGTTAAGAACGAACTTTGGGGTCAGGCGTTTGAAGAAGGCGTCCGTTGGGTTGCGCCGATCCAGGTATCATCGCGTTTGGTGACCGAAGATACCGAAATCAGAGGCTATCACATCCCCAAAGGCGAAGTCGTTATGACTGTTCAGGCCTCTGCCAACTGGGACGAAGACGAGGTCGAGGATGGGCACCTGTTCAACGCACTTCGCGACCGTATCGACCACCAGAGTTTTGGCAACGGCCCGCACTTCTGCCAGGGCAAACATGTGGCTCGTCGGATGATCGCCGAAATCATGCTTCCACTGCTATTCGAACGCTTCCCAAATATGCGGATAACCGACCCCGATGAGGTCAAATTTTACGGGTTCGGGTTCCGTGGCCCACTGAATTTACCCGTAATTTTAGAATGACTTAGCCTGAATTATTATGTACCATAACTACGATTCTGGTGGGGATGGTTTCTGCCAGTTTTCATCGATGAGGAGGAAAGATGAAAAAGCGCTTTTTCATGAAGACAGCTGCCGCTATCGCGCTTGCTGCTGGCATGGTTCCGGGCATGTTGACGGCCCAGGAAGTTACACTTCGCCTACACCAATTTTTGCCGCCGCCGGCCACAGTGCCGAAGCACATCCTGAAACCCTGGGCCGCCGCAGTTGAAGAAGCTGCCGGAGGCAAAGTGAAAATCGAGCATTACGATGCGATGGCTCTGGGTGGTCCGCCGCCCGCACTGTTCGATCAGGCTGTTGACGGTGTTGCCGATATCACCATGACGGTTGTTGGCTACACACCCGGTCGCTTCCCGCGCACCGAGGTTTTCGAACTTCCGTTCATGATGACGGATCCGGTCGCGACAGCTAAAGCATTCCAGGAAATGGTCGAAACAGACCTGCAGGAAAGCGAATACGGTGACGTCAAAGTTCTGGGTGCTTGGGTTCATGGCCCGGGCGTGATCCACACCGAAAACGGTGTTTCCAAACTGGAAGACATGGAAGGTCTGAAACTGCGTGGTCCGACCCGCGTTATCACCGACATGTTGAACGAACTAGGCGCAACACCGGTTGGTATGCCCCTGCCCGCCATTCCGGAAGCACTTTCCAAAGGTGTTATCGACGGCACAGTTATTCCGTGGGAAGTTACACCCGCGATCAAACTGTCGGATCTGGTTTCCAACCACACCGAATTCTCGGGCGACGAAGCTTTGTACACGGCCACGATCATCATGGTCATGAACAAAGACAAATACGAAAGCCTGCCTGATGACGTCAAAGCGGCGATCGATCAGGAATCCGGTATGAAGCTGGCCGAAATGGCATCGCGTATCATGTATGAATACGATGCACCCGGCCGCGCGATTGCGGAAGGCAAAGGCAATAACATCGTGACACTCGATGCAGCCGAAGTTGCCCGCTTCAAAGAAAAGGCTCAGCCGGTTATCGAGCGTTGGATTGCAGATATGGAATCCAAAGGCATTGATGGCGCAGCTCTGATCGAAGAAGCCAAGGCGCTGATCAAAAAGCACGGCGGCTAAGCCACTGGCATAAAACAGAAAGCCCGCCAAGTTTCGAACTTGGCGGGCTTTTTTATTGGCTGATTTCGAAGATTTAAGGGGTTAAAGCCCCAAAATCTGACGCGCTTCTGCGCATGTAGCCACGGAGCGCTCGTATTTTTCACAAAGCGAAACTGCACGTTCGACCAAAGCCGCGTTCGACGGTGCAAGGTTATCGCGATCCAGACGAATGTTGTCTTCCAGACCTGTTCGCGTATGGCCACCTTTGCGAATGCACCATTCGTTCACTTCGATCTGATGACGTCCGATCCCTGCCCCACACCATTGTGCATCCGGCGCGAACCGCTTCAGGGTTTCAATGTAAAAATCGAAAACCCGTTCATCCGCGATCATCGCATTTTGAACGCCCATCACAAACTGCACGTACAGCGGGCCTTTCAGCTTGCCAGCTTTTTGAAGCCGCGTGGCTTGGATGATGTGGGACAAATCGAACGCTTCGATTTCAGGTTTCACGTTGTATTCCAGCATTTGGGAACACAGCCAATCGACCAGATCGGGCGAATTTTCATAAACGCGGGTCGGGAAATTGTTCGACCCCACAGACAGCGATGCCATGTCGGGTGACAATGGCAACATACCCCCGCGTTCCCTGCCCGCCCCCGACCGGCCGCCTGTCGACAATTGCACGATCATGTCGGGGCAATGTTTTTCAATGCCTTCCTTCAAACGGGCAAACCGTTCGGGATCGGATGTGGGTTTGCCTTCGTCATCGCGCACGTGACAATGGGCGATCGAGGCACCGGCCTCATACGCGGCATGGGTGCTTTCGACTTGTTCAGAAATCGTGACCGGAACAGCGGGATTATCCGCTTGGGTCGGGACAGAACCGGTGATGGCGACGCAGATGATGCAAGGATCTGACATGTTTTTCTTTCCAGAGTTTGTTCTGTCCCAGAGTTACCAGTTTCAGATATCGAGGAAAACGGTTTCGCCTTCACCCTGAAGACGGACATCGAAACGGTATTTGCCATAAGCCGTCTTCTTGGCGATCAGGGTGTCCACACGCTGGCGCTGTTCGATCCGGCTTAGCAGCGGGTCATTGCTGTTGTCTTCATCTTCGAAATAGATGCGTGTTTGCAGACCGATATTGATACCGCGCGCCACGATCCAAAGCGAGATGTGCGGCGCGTGAACCTGACCACCGCGGCCAGCAATCGATCCGGGTTTGACAGTTTTCAGCGTGTATTCACCAGTTTCGCCATCGGCGGCAAAGCGGCAGTAGCCCGACACGTTCGGATCAGCACCGTCTTGGCCCGCGAATTTACCAGAGGCATCCGCCTGCCAGCTTTCAAACAAAGCATCGCGCATCGCCCAACCGGTGCCATCGTAAATGGAGCCCACGATCTCGATCACTTCGCCTTTTGCGCCATCCGCAATCGGACTTTCGCCCAACTGGTTTTCATAGACATCTGGGATACCTGCAAAGGACGGCATCAGGCCGATATGCACATAAGGACCGGCTGTTTGCGACGGCGTTTCTTCGTGAATGTCCAGTGGTTGAACCATTGATCACATCCCTTCGAGTTTGTTTTCGAACATGGTCTGGCGACGGCCGCGCAGAACGATGTCGAATTTGTAGGCAAGGAAATCCAGCGGGCGCGAATTGGACATATCCAAAGGCGCAACCAGACGATCCAACTGGGACCGGTTTTTGATCGTCGCAGCAATCGGACACAGATCGATCAGAGGGTCGCCTTGGAAATACATCTGCGTGATCAGGCGCTGGCCAAAGCTGTGACCGAAGACCGAAATGTGGATGTGCATCGGACGCCAGTCATTTCCACGGTTCGGCCAAGGATACGCGCCCGGGCGGATCGTCAGGAACTGGTAGTTGCCTTCGTCATCCGTCAGCGTACGGCCACAGCCGCCAAAGTTCGGATCAAGCGGCGCAAGGTAGCCGTCTTTCTTGTGGCGATAGCGTCCACCGGCGTTGGCCTGCCAGATCTCGACCAGCGTGTTGGGCACGCCGCGGCCACGTTCATCCAGAACCTTGCCGTGCATCAGGATACGTTCGCCAATCGCAGGCGCCGTCCCTTTGGAGAAATTCATGATCAGGTTGTTGTCCAGCGCACCGAATGTACCGTGGCCGAATGTCGGACCGGTTTCTTCGGACGCACCGCTTTCCATCGACAGCAGCGGCTGCGACGGAGAGCGCGCGACGCTGGTTTTATAACCCGGATCGTAAGGCACCGGATGAATATCGCGATTGCGCGGGATCAATGGACCAAGATCAGCCATTGCCGTTCTCCATTTCATCGTAGGTTTGTTTCGCAAGCTTCAGCGCATGGTTTGCACGCGGCACACCCGCATAAACCGCGACGTGCTGAAACACTTCAAGCACGTCCTGTTTGCTGGCACCTGTGTTGGCTGTCGCCCGAATATGCATCGGAATTTCTTCGAAATTGCCGCAGGCTGCCAATAGAGCCAGCGTAATCATGGACCGCTCACGGCGCGAGATGCCGTCAGACGCCCATACAGTGCCCCAAGCACCTTCTGTGATCATTGTCTGGAACGCCTCGTCAAAGGGCGTTTTAGCGGCTTCTGCGCGGTCAACATGGGCATCGCCCAATACGGAACGGCGCACGGCCATTCCGTCATCATAACGTTTGGACATAGGGTATTGGTCCTCCTGCCCCATAGTCATACACAAAGCGTAAGCGGAAAAAATTATATTTATTCCTTCAATTCATAATCTATAAGTTATGAATGATTGATCGTCGCATAAAACTCCGCCATCTTCAGCTGTTTCTGGAAACCGCCAATCTGCAAAGCCTGTCTTCGGCTGCGGATCGTTTGGGTATTTCCCAACCAGCCGCTTCGCAGACGTTGAAAGAGCTTGAAGAAATTCTGGGGGCCAAGCTGTTCAATCGCGAAGGCCGTTCCCTTCGGATCAACCAGCGTGGGCGCGTGTTCCAGCAATTCACCAGCACTGCCCTGCTTGATCTTGAAAAAGGTCAGGACATGGTGCGCGGCGCGAAATCTCATTCAACCCGGATTGCGGTTGGATTGCTTCCAACGGTGGCCACCGACATTTTCCCCCGCGCCGCCATCGAATTCAGGAAGGCGCACCCGCAATGCCATTTGCGGATATCCACGGGACCGAATTGGAGCCTGCTACAACAACTGCGCGACGGATCACTGGATATCGTCGTCGGGCGGATGTCCGCGCCGGAACAAATGATGGGGCTGTCGTTCCGTGAATTGTTCACCGATCAAATTTTGGCAGTCGTGCGCCCGGAGCATCCCTTGCTCGGCAAACAACTCGATCCTGCTGCCTTAGCAGAGTTCCCCCTTATGCTGCCCCCCGCAGGCGCCGTCATTTCATCAGCGGTGCGCGCATGGTTGCTATCGAAAAACCTGCAAACCGTCGAACCCGCGTTCGAAAACGTATCGCTCGCCTTCGGGCGTAAAACCGTGATGCTGTCAGACACGGTCTGGTTCATCTCGCGCTCGGTGATCGCTGATGAGTTGGCCAATGGAACGATCAGCGCACTTGATTTGGGCGATCCGCTGCTGGGCGGACCGGTGGGGGTATCAGTGCGCGATCAGTCCGCTATATCAAACGAACTGACCGCGCTAATCGATACGCTTGGCGCACTGGTTAAAAAGGCAGCCCCACATAGTTCAGCGCCATAGTCGCGCGCGCCGACGGGACCGTCAGCATTTGGCGCAGTTCACTTTCCTGCATGCGCTGATCAAAGTCCGACTGATCAGGGAAGCGGTGCAGCATGGACGTCATCCACCACGAGAAGCGCATAGCGCCCCAGATGCGCTGCAACGCGACCTCTGAGTACTTGTCGAGCCCTGTTGCATCACCGTCCTTGTAGAAGGCAATCAGCCCCTCGTAGAGGTAGTGTACGTCGCTCATGGCAAGGTTCAGACCCTTGGCGCCCGTCGGCGGCACAATGTGCGCTGCATCACCCACAAGGAACATCTGTCCATAGCGCATGGGCTCGGTCACGAAGGACCGCAGCGGAGCGATGGATTTCTCGATGCTAGGGCCGGTTTCCATGCCCGCGGCCACTTCCTCGGGAAGGCGGCTTTTAAGCTCGTCCCAGAACGCGTCATCGGACCAGTCTTCGACCTTATCGGTCAGAGGCACCTGAATGTAATAGCGCGACAGGTTGTCGTTGCGCATCGACGCCAGCGCAAAGCCACGGGGGTGGTTGGCATAGATCAGCTCTTCTGCGGCGGGTTTGGTTTCTGACAGAATCCCCAGCCAGCCGAACGGATAAACGCGCTCATAATCTTTGCGGATATTATCGGGGATGGATTTACGGCTGACCCCGTGAAAGCCGTCACATCCCGCAATGAAATCGCAATCCACTCGGCGCGTTTCACCGTCCTTTTCATAGGTAAGGTATGGCGCATCGCTGGTGATGTCATGGGGCGTCACGTTGTCGGCGTCATGGATGATCGTCGCGCCGATTTTGTCCTGCGCATCGTACAGGTCTTTGGTGACCTCGGTCTGGCCATAGACCATGACCTCTTCATCCACTTCATCGCGGAAGGACACGTTGAACATGCCTTCAACGGTCGAGAAATAGCAGCCCTGATGCGGGTGCCCTTCCCGGTCCATCCGTTCAGCCGCTCCAGCCTTGCGCAGCATATCGACGGTGCCGCGTTCCAGAACGCCAGCGCGAATGCGGGACAGGACATAATCCCGATCCTTGCGTTCCAGCACGACCGTAGAAATGCCCGCCATATTCAAAAGCTGCGACAGCATCAGCCCCGATGGGCCGCCACCGATAATCCCGACTTGCGTTTTCATATACGTCCAATCCTCATCCCGATTTGACGTCAAAAATAGCGGACATCATGTCGGGAACAGAATGGACGGAGCCAAGAATGAATGGTACTTTTCGAACATGAACACACTTGCTCAGATCCCGTCCTTCTCGCTTTATGGCGAAGAAAAGGGCTTTCCCGATGTTTTGCATGTCGAACGGATCACCGACCGCGCGGCACTGCATGACTGGGTGATTTCGCCCCATCGGCATCCGGCAATGCATCAGATCTTTCTGCTTCTCGATGGGATCATCCAAGCGAGTATTGATGGGAAAACGCTGCATTTTTCGAAAGCATGCATTCTATCCATACCGCGCCAATCCGTGCATGGGTTCACCTTCAGCATGGGCACCGAGGGCTTTGTTTTGTCTCTGCCGATTCAAGCCCATCCACATGTATTTTCACCGGATACAGACCTGGGCCGCGCCCTGCTGGACCCTGTCACTTTCGAACCTGATCAAGCGATCATCAATCTGTTCCACCAACTTGAAGAAGAGCACAAAGCCAATTCCGCTTTGCGCCTGCACATGCTGCAATCCCTTAGCCAGACATTGATGGTCCGCATTGCCCGGAACGCCGAGAGGGATCATCAAAAGCGCGGTAAGTCCCGTCATTTTGAAAAACTCGAAACGCTGCTAACCCACCATATCAAAGACCGCTGGAGTGTCGCGCAATATGCGGCTGCGTTGTCGATCACATCAACGCAGCTATCGCGGATCACACGGGCCGAGGCTGGCGTTTCGGCGTCGAAATTGATCGACATGTGGCTGTTTCAGGAAGCGCAGCGGTCGCTGGCCTATACCCGCATGTCAGTGGCCGAGGTCGGATATACCCTTGGCTTCGAAGACCCCGCGTATTTCAGCCGCGCATTCCGCCGCCACTACGGACAAAGCCCCAGCGAATATCGCCAGGGCCTTGGGATCAGCTCAGACGCCTGAGCGTTTAATTATTCAGGAATCGCAAATACTTGGCCTGGATAGATCAAGTCCGGATCACGGATCAGATCGCGGTTTGCTTCGAACAGACGGACATAGGCGACACCGTCGCCAAACTGTTCGCGCGCAATTGCCCACAGGGTATTGCCCGGCTGAACCGTCACCGCCTTCGCCCGCGCCCCTTGCGTCTGGGGCGTCGCAGCGATCAGGGTTTGCTGATCTTCGCGTCGGAACGGGCTTTCGATGCGTGCCAGCACCTTGCCAGTCTCGTCCACGCTATCCATGCGCAGCGTGTAGGTTCCAACAGCAACATCGTCCAAACGGACACTCCACGCCCCTGCCCTGTCTGCTTGAGAATTGGCCGACAAGGCGTTGTTTAGATACACATTTACCTGACTTCCGGACGTCGCACGACCAGAAACTTCAACCGCGCCATCATCGCCGTAGGTGATCGCATCCAGCGCGACAAAGTCTTGCTCTGTAGGGGTGGCTTGTCCACCGGACTGAAGAACTTTCACACCTTCGGGACCTGACAAAATGACGGCACCAAGTGCGGGTGCCGTGGCTGCCTGTTCGTTCGGAACTTCGGGCAGCGCGGCAACCTCTGTTGGTGTGTCAGCTTCAGGCCGGACATCAGTGTCTGCGCTGACCGGCGCTTCGGCCACAGGCGCGTCCCCTACCTCTGCCATCTCTTCCTGTGGTTCCGAAGTGACGGCACTTGTTTCAACGGCGACCTCTTCCGAAATCTGTTCCGTGACTTGCGGTGCGGCCTCCTGCTCAGTCGCTGGTTCCGGTTTTTCGTCGGCCACAACGGGCTGAAGGATGGGCGCGATGATCACTTCGGAAGGTCCTGTCACATCGGCTCCGTCCAAAGATGCGTTCAGCGTCATGACACGCGGCTTATTGCTGCTGTCGAGCGTGACGAAGGCTGCGAACTTGCCCGAACGGTCTGCGCTGGCGGTTTCGATGACCTGTCCGTCCAGAAGGATCGAAATGGCCGCACCGGGCGCGGCCTGACCGGCCACCATGCCCGAACCGTCGGTTTCAATCCGCACCAGATCGAAGCTTGGTGCTGTCAACGCGGTCTCCGGTTCGGCTTGGACGGTCTCCTCGACCTCTGCCGGTGTCTCGGTTGAAGTTTCTTCTGCGGTGCTCACATCAGCCGTGTTATCGGCCAGTGTCGGCTCTTCCGTCACTTCGACCGCAGCTGGCTCTGTGACCTCAGCTTCAGTCGAGGCCTCTTCAGTGGACGGCTCTTGAGATTGCTCTGCCTGTTGCTCCGCGACCTCGGGCTGATCGGCAGTAGGTTCTTCGACTTCGGGCTCTGCCTCAACGACTGGGTCGGCCTGAGGAGCATCAGCCGCGGTGGCCTCTGTGCTGGCAGGCTCGCTGGCGGCAGCCTCTGGTGCCGGGTCGGCAACCACAACAGGCGCTTCGACGACTTTCGCGGTCTCTGTCACCGCGACAGCAGTTTCCGTATTTTCAGCTGATTGATCCTTCGTGATGTGCTGTAGGACCAACACTCCGCCCACGACAGCAACAATGGCGACAGCTCCCCCAAGAACCGTGCCTGTGGCCCCATTGGCCCACACAAATTTCGACATTCCGTACCTTCCCTGACACCGACCCGAGGACTTTTCCCCCATACGCCCAAGTGGTCTGTTGAGCGTGTATATCAACGGCGCTATCACGGGTCAAAACCCACGTTGAGATTGGACCGGTCATGACAACAACAAAATCTGTATGTGTGTATTGCGGCTCACGTTCGGGCAAAAATTCCGCGTTCGCCGAACAAGCGGATCGTCTTGGCCGTGTCATCGCCGAAGAAAACTGGCGGTTGGTTTATGGCGCGGGCGATGTCGGCCTGATGGGCATTGTTGCGCGGGCGGCTCAGGAAGCTGGTGCTGATACTTTTGGCGTTATTCCGACCCACCTGATGCGTTGGGAAGTGGGCAAGACAGACCTGACCCGTTTCATTATCACCGAAACCATGCACGAGCGTAAAAAGGTCATGGTAATGAACGCTGACGCGATTGTCGTTATGCCCGGCGGTGCCGGTTCGATGGATGAGTTCTTCGAGGTGCTGACATGGCGTCAGCTTGGCCTGCACGATAAACCCATCATCCTGATGAACGTCGATAATTATTGGGGTCCGCTGGTTGGGCTGATTGACCACATCATCGACAATGAATTCGCAGACGCGAGCCTGCGGGACTTCATTCAGATTTGTGATGGTGCTGATGCAGCCGCCGACGCTTTGCGTCGTGCGTTTTCCTGACGCAGCCCGGACAATGTAAAGACCGCCAAGGCGATCCAGATCAGTACAAAGGCCATGAATTGCCCGGACCCAAAGGGTTCGCGGAACAATAGCGTGGCCACGAGGAACTGCAGTGTCGGGTTCAGGTACTGAATAATCCCCATGGTCCCAAGCGCGACGCGTTTGGATGCATAGGAAAACAGGATCAGGGGCGTCGCTGTCAGCGGTCCAGACAACACCAGCAAAATCGTCGTGCCCGCACTTTGCGTGAAGTGCGACGAACTTGTGCTGACCAAATAAAGCAACCAGACGATTGCGAAAGGCACGAGCATTACGACCTCGGCCGTGACAGAAACCACGGGACCAAGCTCGAGCCTTTTCTTCGTCACGCCGTAAAGCCCGAAGGTCAGCGCCAATGTCAGGGAAATCCACGGTAGATGGCCCAATTGGCTGGACAAGATCAAAACCGCCAGCGCGGCGATCATCACCGCCGCGATCTGCATTCGGGCCATGCGTTCCTTGAAAACGATGACACCCAACACCACCGCCACCAGAGGGAAAATGTAGTAGCCCAAACTGGCCTCGGTCGCGCGGCCCACCGAAATCGACCAGATAAACAAGAACCAGTTAACAGAGATCATCAGCGCAGCGATGACGACCTTCCACCTGTTGTCCGGCAGAAAGGCCGCGCGCACGGTGCCGATGCGCCCCTGCACGGACAGCACGACGGCAAAGAACACAAGCGACCAGATGGTGCGATGCGCCAGAACTTCGTCAGACGGAACATGCGACAGCTGCTTGTAATAGATCGAGGACAGGCCCCAGATCACACAGGCCGCGACAACCGCCAGAATTCCCGATTTCATTGAAGCACCGACTTTTTGGAAAATGCGCATACCGCGCGTTCAGTTCAGCTAATCATGAGGCCCGACACAATAAAAGCCCCGCCAGTCTGACGGGGCTTTTTTTCGTTTGCAACGGCGCGTTTGCGCCAAGCCTAATTAGGCTTTGGACAGACGCTCTGCCACGTTTTCCCAGTTTACCAGTGTATCCAGGAAGTTGGACAGGTACGCGGGGCGCTTGTTGCGGAAGTCGATGTAGTAGGAGTGTTCCCAAACGTCACAGCCCAGCAGCGCTGTCTGACCGAAGCACAGCGGGTTCACGCCGTTCTCTGTTTTGGTCACTTTCAGGCCACCGTCGGTGTCTTTGACCAGCCATGCCCAGCCCGAACCGAACTGGCCTGCGCCTGCTGCTGCGAAATCTTCTTTGAATTTGTCGACCGAGCCAAAGCTCTCAACAATCGCGGCTTCCAGCTCGGTAGGCATCGCGCTGTCGTTCGGTGTCATCATTTCCCAGAACTGGTTGTGGTTCCAAAGCTGAGAGATGTTGTTGAAGATACCGTTCTGGGCGACTGCGTTGGCGTCGTAAGTACCCTTGATGATCTCTTCCATGGACTTGCCGTCCCACTCGGTGCCGGCGATCAGCTTGTTGCCGTTGTCGACGTAGGCTTTGTGGTGGATGTCGTGGTGAAACTCGAGAGTTTCAGCAGACATGCCTTTTGCGGCAAGTGCGTCGTGTGCGTACGGAAGATCAGGAAGTTCAAAAGCCATGTTAGACCCCTCTTGGATAAAATTAGCTGGTTCGTTAGGTGATCCGTGATCACCCATACGTCAAGGCCAGTTTTGTGAGAACCGGCCCTTTCAGTAAAAGAACGCAGCCAAATGGCGCGAGTTCCGGCAATCCTGATAAAAATTAGCGGATTTTTCCGTTTTCAGAATGCACCGACCCCGCCGCCGGATTTGGCCCTGTTTCCCGATAAAGTCCTCTTTCCTCCTCGAGGTCGCCCGGTTCAGCCCCAGATCCTGCGGGATCACCTGCAAGCGTGCCATCGACCAGTTCAATTCGAAAAGTGCGACGCATGATCAGGCCGCTCTTTTCTTGATCTCAGCCAGAATATCGGCAGGCGGTTCGGTCGTAAGGGCCGGATAGCTGCCGTTAACTTCCATCGTCACAGTATGGCGCCAACGTTCAGAGTGCATGCCTTTGGTGTTCTCACGCATGAACAGACAGGCTTTAACGTCTTCGTCCTACGACACGGGCCCAAACCGTTTCAGATGAGCCTCACCACAGGGGTCAGCTCGGTTTCGTCAGCTTTCACGCCACAATACTGGCATTCAAACGTCAGCATGGCGTACTTCGGATCCGTCGTTGTGTTCAGGCATTGTGCCCAAAGAAAAACCGCCCTCTGGAAATTCCTACAAAAGGCCCAGAGAGCGGTTCTGTAATGTCGGTTGCGCCACGCCCGAACGGGCAAGGCGAGAAACTATATTAGTTGGTTGCGTCTTCGACTGCACCTTCAACAGCTTGGCCGGCTTCTTGGGCTGCTTCGCCCGCGCCTTCAATGCTGATTGTGACGTCGTCAGACGAGCTGCCTGTTTCGGCGCCCGAGAAGAACGCCCAGCCAAGAACGGCGACGGCAACGACAAGCGCGCCAACGATGAATGCAAGGCCGGAATTCGAATTACTGGAATTTGTTTCGTGTGCAGACATGGTGTGTCTCCTGTGTAAATGTTTCTTACACAGACAACACCGTCAGCCTTGGTTTGGTTCCCGAAAATCAACGCGCTCCCCCTGAGGCAACACTTTCATCGATAAGCCGGCCCTCTTTGAAACGGTCGAGCGAGAATGCATCTGTTAGCGGTGAATGACTTATAGCGATCAGTTCCGTCATGCCCCTAGCCAGAGCCCGGAAAGGCCCGTGATGCCAAACTTCTTGCCCAGTTAATACGCCGTCACCTGACCGTGGCCGCCAGCGCCCACGATGATGACATCTTACTTCTTTTGCGGAGTAACTTTCTTCCGAGCACGTCCCCAGCCAATGTCATAGCGTGCAGCTTCTCGGGCAACTGCGAAGACGGAACAGCGTTTCGTACGCAATTCAACCCTAATTTTTCTTCTAATAGTCCAAATCAGCCTGCCCTTGGCATAGTCACGGGTGTCATTACAGACACCACTTGCGACACGCCGCCCCTCACGCAGATTTGCCCTTTTGTCTCAATCCCTGTCGGGCTAGGTGTTGGTGACCTAAAAACGAAAGGCATCGGGCATGGTTTTCTGGCTGACCACCGGCATTCTCGCACTTGCAGTCGCGGCAATTCTCGCATCCGCGTTGCTGCGTAATCGAGAGACCGAGGTCGCTCCTGAGAAATATGATCTGAATGTCTACAAAGACCAGCTTCGCGAAATCGAACAGGATGCGGCACGTGGCGTTATCGCCGCGGACGAAGCGGAGCGCCTGAGAACCGAAGTCTCCCGGCGGATCCTTGCGATCGACGCCAAGATGGCTGACAGCAGCCGATCCGAAGGCGGCCCGCGCGGCGTTGGTCGCGTAGCGGCCGGTGTCTCGGCAGTGGTTTTGTTGGGCGGCGCGTTTGCGCTTTATTCCGAACTCGGCGCACCCGGCTACGGGGATTTGTCGCTTAAGACGCGCATCGATGCAGCAGAGCAGGCGCGGTTGAACCGCCCATCGCAGGCCGATGCCGAAGCACAAATTCCGCCATCAACCTCGCTTGAGGCAACATCTGAATACTCTGATCTTGTTCAGAAATTACGCGGCGCGGTGGCCGAACGCCCCAACGATCTGCAAGGTTTCATGCTTCTGGCCCGTTCCGAAGCGGCCTTGGGTAATTTCACGGCGGCGTATGCAGCCCAAGAACGCGTCATCTCCTTGAAGGCTGACGGCGCAACCGCCGAAGATTACGCAGACCTTGCCGACATGATGGTCCTGGCTGCCGGTGGGTACGTTTCGCCCGAGGCAGAGCGCGTTCTGCAGGCGGCCTTTGTTCGGGATGAAAACAACGATGTCGTCGCTTATTACCGTGGTTTGCTGATGGCGCAGACCGGGCGTCCTGACGTGGCGCTGCGCATCTGGGACCGCCTGCTGCGCAACTCCGAAGCCACGGATCCTTGGGTCACCCCCATCCTAGAAGCGATCCCTGAAATCGCGGTGCGAGCGGGCGTCACGGATTACTCTCCGCCTGCTTTGGCAAACGCGCCGCTGCGGGGCCCGACCCAGCAGGATGTGGAATCCGCTGCAAACATGTCAGCCGAAGATCGTGCTCAGATGATCGAAGGAATGGTTGCTCAATTGGCCGAACGCCTATCGACCGAAGGCGGTTCGCCGGAAGAATGGGCGCGTCTGATCGGGGCACTTGCCGTATTGGGCCGCGCAGAAGAGGCCATGAAGGTCTATGCGGACGGCCAAGAGGTTTTCAGCGACAACGACGCGGCCCTGCGCACTTTGCGTGATGCAGCGACCGGCGCGGGGATCGGCCAGTGATCTTTGAAACCATAGACGAAGCTGCTGGCGCCCTGCCCCAGTTCACGGCCATCGCTGGTCTGGATCTTGGTACAAAAACCATCGGTGTCGCGGTGTCTGACCGGATGATGTCGGTGGCCACGCCGCTGGAAACGGTAAAGCGGAAGAAATTCACGCTCGACGCCGAGGCCGTTCTGAAAATCCTGAAAGACCGCGACATCGGCGTTGTTGTTCTGGGCCTGCCGCGAAACATGGATGGCTCGGAAGGGCCACGCTGCCAATCGACACGCGCATTTGCCCGCAATTTCGACCGGCTTTGGGACGGGATCATCACATTCTGGGACGAACGCCTGTCGACAGTAGCCGCTGAACGGGCCCTGTTAGAGGCGGATACGTCCCGAAAGCGTCGTTCCGAGGTCATCGATCACGTGGCTGCGTCGTATATCCTTCAAGGTGCGCTGGACCGAATGGCGCATATCCGCAGGGAACATCAGGAATAGCACACCACATGTCTAACTCTGACGCCGTCTGGAAACGCGACGAAATCGAAAGTCCCTGCGTGAAACTCTGCTCGATCCATCCCGAGGCAAAGTTGTGCGTGGGATGCTTTCGCTCGATTGCCGAGATCACAGAATGGTCACGCATGAACCCCGTGGATCGCCACCGCATCATGGCTGAACTGCCTGATCGTAAAGGTCTGGTCATGAAGCGCCGCGGCGGTATCCATAAAAGAAAAGAGCGGGCCTGACCCGCTCTGTTCCGATAACAAGTAGATTTTCAAGATCAGAGAGCTTCGGACTGCGCGACCGGCGCTTCAACAATCACGACATTATCCAACGTAAAGCCGTTGGTGGCGCCATCTGTGATTTCCGCCAGAACTGTGGCTGTGGAACCTTGGGTCAGAACCAGTTGTACGTTGGTGGTGCCAGTCACCGGAACAACAGACAATTCGTCCGCCGCATCACCATCGTCTAACAGAACCTGCAACACGTCTGCTTCGTCACCAGCGACAGTGAAATCGCGGATCACCGAACCGGTCAGAAGCGCATCACCGCTTTCACGGGTCAGATCGAGCGTGAATTCGTCACTGCCTTCGCCACCTGTCATCGTCGATGCGTTTTCGATCAGAACAGCTGTGATGCTGTCATCGCCCAAGCCACCGTCAACAATCTCTGCGCCCGAGATCACATCGTTGCCCTCGTCGCCCAGAACCGTATCTGTGCCTTCGCCGCCCGTCAGGAAGTCATCGCCCAGACCGCCGAACAGTTCATCATCGCCTGCACCGCCGGACACGACGTCATTGTCGTCACCACCCAGAGCGGTGTCGTCACCGTCGCCCCCGCTGATCACATCACGACCGCCAACACCATAAATCAGGTCGTTGCCTGCGCCACCGATCAGCGTGTCGTCATTGGCACCGCCATCCAGATAGTCGCCACCAAGACCGCCTTCGAGGACATCTTCACCAAGGCCACCCAGCATCAGATCAGCGCCATCGCCACCCAAAAGCGAGTCATTGCCGATGTTGCCGATCAGATCGTCATTTCCAGCAAGGCCAACCAGCGTGTCGTCGCCACCTTCACCGAACAAGGTGTCATTGCCGTCACCACCATTGGCATCGTCATTACCAGGACCTGCACGGAAAAGATCGTTGCCGCCAAAGCCAAAGAGAATGTCGTTGCCTTCGCCACCCAACAGTTCGTCGTCACCGGACGATCCGATCAGCGTGTCGTCACCATCAAGGCCGCGCACCGTGTCGTCGCCACCAGTCGAGTCGTACAGATCGGCGCCATCGGTCAACCGGACCAGGTCGTTCGTTTCTTCAGGTGTTTCAGGGGTTTCAGGGTTTGACGAAGTGTTATCGTCGTCGCCGTCATCGTCGTCGTTCAGAAGACCTATGGTTCCACCAATCAACAAAAACGGCAAAAGCGTCCAAAGCCAAATCATAACTAAACCTCATAATCCTGCCGCATTTCCTCACGAATTTATGGAGAATTACAAACAAATTCTTTCACTGTTATATGAACTGGAAACAATGCCTTTCCTTCGACACAATTAAGCGCATCTAAAGTTAGAATTAACCACGTCGCCACACCAGAATTCTCTGGATCTGCGCGCCCTTGGGTGGTGGCACAGTTGCGAATCCTGAAATGGAAAAGCGTATTTCTAGACAGCCGCGGCCATGCGCATATCGTCCAATGCGCGATCGATCAGGCTTTCGTCGGCACCGTTTTTCACGCCGTCCTCGGAAAGCCTGCGACGCCAGTGGCGTGCACCGGGACGACCTGCAAATAGCCCCAACATGTGGCGTGTGATCTGATGCAAACGACCACCCTGCTTCAGATGGTTCTGGATGTAGGGCTTCATTCCTAAGGCCACTGAAACCGGATCGGGAACGTCGGTATCCATGCCAAATATCTGACTGTCGACTTTGGCAAGAATGTCCCATGGCTGATGGTATGCGGCGCGCCCGATCATCACCCCTTCCAACCCGCGATCCAAAAGATCACATGCTGTACCGATATCCGTGATGCCCCCGTTTATGGAAATGTGCAGCGCAGGGAACAGTCCCTTCATTTCAGTCACCAGATCGTAATCCAGCGGAGGAATGTCGCGGTTTTCTTTCGGGGATAGCCCTTGCAGCCACGCTTTGCGCGCATGGATCGTGAAGCGGTCACAACCGGTTGCGGCAACGCGCGACAGAAAATCGGGCAGCACTTCGCTGGGCTCTTGATCGTCGACGCCGATCCGGCACTTCACCGTCACGGCGACGTCCACGCTGTCCTGCATCGCCTTGATACAGTCGGCGACCAGTCCAGGGTCTTTCATCAAAACCGCACCGAATGCACCGGATTGTACGCGATCAGACGGACAGCCGACGTTCAGGTTGATCTCGTCATAGCCTGCCTGCGCCCCCAGACGCGCGGCCTGCGCCAGTTCCCGCGGATCGGACCCACCCAGTTGCAGCGCGACCGGATGTTCTTCTGGTGCGTAGTCCAAAAGATGAAGTGCCCCCCCTTTGACCAAGGCAGGTGCCGTCACCATTTCCGTGTAAAGCAGCGTTTTCTGCGACAACAAGCGGTGGAAATAGCGGCAATGCCGGTCGGTCCAATCCATCATCGGCGCAACACTCAGGCGTGCGGCGCGGCGCACGTCTGTTTGTCCGATCTGTTTGCTGTCGTCAGGCAAGGCCATGTCGCGCGCTCTTTGTCACTCAGTCTGCAAAGCTAGCGCCAAAGGCATTCGGCGCCACCGAGGCCGAGTAACATTTTTTACCTGCGGACTTCCAGCGCTTGTTGTGGCCAAGCGGTCATCAGACAGCCGAAGTTTTACCCCAACAGCCAAATCCCGAGTGAAGCGCATAACAATAGCCAGAGAGACAGGACGCCCATAAACGCCAGCGTCGTCCCCCCGACCTTTAAAAGCCGCTTCGGGGCGCTGCTCAGGCCCAAGGCCGCAACCGCAATGATAAGCAGCGTGGACGATAGCCAACGACTGGTATCGACCAAAACAGCAGGAATGGGCGCTATCTGGTTTAGAACCATAAGCGCCAAGAACGCAGTGACAAACCACGGCAATCCAAATTTACGGCGGTCGGCTTCGTTCGTCCGGCCTTGGGAAAACAGCTGAACGGCCAGCAAAACCACAGGCAAAAGCGCCACGCGGGTCATCTTGGACAAAGTCGCGGATTCACCTGCGCTGTCGGACACCGAAAACCCAGCCCCGACCACCTGCGCAACATCATGGATCGAGGCCCCCAGAATAATGCCCTCGGCCACGTCGGAAAAACCCAGAATTTCCAACAGGACCGGATAGAAAATCATCGCAGCCGTCGACAGTGTTGTCGCGGCCAGAATGACAACCAGCGTGTGATCGTCCTTGTCCCGAAAACTGCGCGTAACCGACGACAATGCCAGCGCGGCAGAGGCCCCGCAAATCGCGACGGCCCCCGATGCGATGATCGTTTGCTCTCGATTCCATCCCAGAAATCGACCGATCAAAAGACCCACGCCAATCGTCGTGGCACTACCAAAGGCGATCAGCGCAAAAACGCCCACGCCCAAATCCATCACCAGATCAAGAGAAACCCGCAACCCCATCAGCGCCACGCCAAATTTGAGCCCGTTAGAGGCGGCAAAACGTATACCAGCGGTTAACTTGGGGTCTTCGGCCAGAAACGACATGGCCATCCCCAACAACAAGGCAAACAGCATAACGGGCGCGCCGTATCGAAACGCAATGGCAGACGCCGCAAGGCTGACCACCACAGCAACAGCGGCCCCCGGAAAGAGCGTCTGAACAAAAGACACCCGCCATGGCAGCGACTGAACCGCGCCAGACCAGCTCATTCTTCTAGGCTTTCAAGGTTGCGGATTATGATTTCGGTTCTCGTGATCTCAAGCACACCTGCGGATTTCAGTTTGTCCAGCGACTGTGTCACCCATTGTCGCGTGGCGCCCACGATGGCGGCGATCTGTTCATAGGTCAGTGACCTGTCGACGATGATGCAGTCGCCTTCATCCCGCCCATGGGCATCGGCCAGAATAACTAGCAGTTGCCGCAATCTTTCAGAAACCGTTCGCGTCCCCAGCATCTGGATCAGAGCCGAATAGCTTTTGCCTTTGGCCACAAGCCCGTCGATGACAGCGATGGCCACCTCGGGAATTTCGCGTACAAGTGTTTTCAGACTGGTGCCTGACAAGAATAACAACTGGCAGTCATCCAACGCATCGCCTGACCAGACATGTCGCCCGCGTCCGAATACTTCGGGACCGCCAACAAAGTGCCCCGCGCTCCAATAGGCCAGCGTGATCTCTCGCCCGGACGGGCCAGTGTAAAAGGTCCGGACCCGTCCTTTTTCGATGATCCAAACGCCTGTGTGCGCGGTGCCTTGGTGGAAGATGCCTTCACCTTTGGAAAAACTACATCTCGTACCGTGTCGCCGAACCGTTTTCCGATCATCATCGGACAGGGTGTTCAGGAACCCTGCCCCTTCGTTCAGTTCAAGGAAGTATTCCGAAAGGTAAATCGCGCCGGGGCCATCTACGTGAATGTCGTCTTGCATGGTCATTGGCGCGCCACCGATGACAGGTATGCGGCGATGTCTGCAATAGCGTCGTCCACTTCTGGCATAAGGCGTCCGTGGGGGATGTCCGCCATGCCGGATACACGTCGCCCATCCCTGAAGTCACGCATCTGTTTGGTCAGATAGCCTGCATGCTGTGCCGTCAGGTGGGGCGCGTCAGGGAACGTCGCGGTTCTTCCATGACAACTATCACACCCCGACTGTTCATAAAGCGCGGCGCCTGTCGCGCTTCCCTCACCGCTAGGTTTTGGCGCGTCCTGCGATGAAAACCACTCCACAACTTCCGGGATTTCGTCGGGCTTCAACTCGGAAACGATATTCACCATCTGTCCACCGTCGTTATGGCGCCTTCCATTCAGAAACGCGTTGATCTGGGCCGAGATGTATCCCGCCTTCTGCCCGCCCAAATGCGGAAACTTTGCATTGGCGGATTCACCAAACAGCCCGTGACACAAGGCGCAACGTTCATATGGAGGGAACGCTTCGGCGTCGAAATCCGCAGATGCGGGCACCGCGATAATTCCGCCCATAGCGGCAAGAACACTTATCTTGATACGGTCCGAAATCATTGCGTCTGATCCCGTCGGTACTGGATCTGGCTTTGCATCATGAACTCGGCGCTCAGACGCGGATCAAACGGCGGCTGAAGTTTCGCACGCAAGGTTCCGTCGGGTGCGATGATCGACACCGACGAACTGTGCTGAACCTCGTAATAGCCGGTCTGGTCCGGTGGCATCAGGCGATAGAAACTGTCTGTCGCGTCGATCAGTGCGTCGATGTTTTCACGATCACCGGTGACACCCTTGAAATCCGGATGGAAGAATTTGGCGTAGCCATCCACCGCATCCTGATCGCGGTCCGGATCGACCGAAACAAATACCACTTTGGGCACGCTGTCGGGCCGCATGCGCATGCCCATCTCGCTGACCGCAGCCTCAAGGTTGCCCAAGGTGAAAGGGCACACATCGGGACAGGACAGAAAGCCGAACATAATCAGGGTCCACTGCCCTTTCAGATCATCCGCAGCAAAGGTGTCGCCCACATTGTTGGACAATTCGAACGGCGGAATGGCAACCGGATCCTCGAGCCGAACGCCCTGCATCTGGGCGCTGGCAGGACCAGCGATAAGGCCGAGTGCAAGAACCAGAGCGCGGATCATGAGTTCTGGTTCTCGAAAGCTTTGCGGCTTTCTGCCTTGATCGTGTCAAGACAGAATTGCCGTGCCTGTACGTATTCGGGACTAGACGCCATGTCGGTTGATCGCGGTCGTGGCAGATCAATCTTGACGTCTTCGATGATCCGCCCCGGCGCTGTGGACATGATCAGAACGCGGTCGGCCAGAAAAACGGCCTCGTCTACATCATGAGTGACGAACACAACGGTCGTCCCGAATTTGCGCCAGATATCCAGCAGGCTTTCCTGCATCATCAAACGCGTCTGGGCATCCAACGCACCAAAGGGTTCATCCATCAGAAGGACCGACGGATAATTGGCCAGCGCACGGGCGATCCCCACACGTTGCTGCATGCCGCCCGACAGTTCCGCCGGATAGCGATCGCCGAATTTCTTAAGCCCGACCAGTTCAAGAAAGGTGTTCGCCGTCGATCCGGCCTCGACCCTGCTGTGGCCCGCCATTTTCGGACCAAAGGCCACATTTTCATAAACGGTTTTCCACGGAAGCAACGAATATTGTTGAAACACCATGCCACGATCGGGGCCGGGTTTATCAACCTCGGTACCATCGACCAGCAACGTGCCTTCCGTCGGCTTCACATAGCCCGCAATCGCATTCAGAAGCGTGGATTTACCGCAACCGGACGGCCCAAGAATGCAAACGAACTGGCCGGCTTCGATGGTGATTTCGGTCGTATCGACGGCGCGATGGGCGCTGCTGCCTTTGCCGAAGGTGATCGAAACATCCTTCACCTCGATCCGGCCCTTGTCTTTGGTGGAACCGACGTTGGGCGATTTGAATTTCAGAACGTCAAGCATGGGCAAGAACTCCTTCTGGATCACGGTCATTACGGGCGCGGCGCCACGCGAGGCCGATGATCATTGCAGTCAACAAAACGAACCCAGCGCCGGATAGAACCGGCCCGAGTTGTTCAAGAGCGAGAGAGCTGGACACACCCACCCCCAACATTGCGAGCCCCACAACCCAAGTGGGCGTCGCGCAGCAGACGACCCAGCTCATTGTGGCGTTGGTCATTGCGATCAAAAGCGTGCCGACACCTGTTGTGGCGCGCAGAGTGTTTGACATGCCGGACTGACAGGTATCCCGACGGACCATCGCCAGACATAGCGACAACATCGCACCGACGAAAAACAGAACCAGCAAACGTGACGGGATGACATTCAGACTCCATTCAGAAATGCCCGTGCCATAGTCATAGTTCATGCGCCCGATCTCGATCAGCCATTCTTCCCAAATGATAGGTGCCATATCGCGAATGGACGGCGTCGACTGGATGATGACGGAAACCGCCTCGGCCCAGTTGTAGATTGTCGTGTAGTTGGGAAAGGCCTGAAAACGCACCATCAAAGCGATCAGCATGGCAACCTGGAACAGCAGCGCAAACAGCACGCCGTTGAGCAGCATGAACCGCCAGTTCTTGCGGATTTCAGAACCTAGGACAGACAGCGTTTTCATCAGCGCGTCCTTTTCTGCCAAGCCAACATAGGGCGTGTCATCAGGCGGACAGCCGCCGTTGATCCGGTACCCAAGAACCCGATCACCAGCATGCCGACCACGATGTCCTGATAGTTGATCAGGCTGTAGGCATCCCACGTGAAATAGCCGATGCCGTATTGACCCGAGATGATCTCACCCGCCAGAAGCGAGAACCAGCTGACGCCCATCCCAATGGCCAGACCCGCCGCAATCGAGGGTAACGCGGCGGGAATGACCACATGCCGAAAGACCGCTGCGCGGGATGCGCCAAGGGACTGCGACGCACGCACCAGCACCTCGGGCGTTTGTTCCACCCCGTGAAGCGTGTTCAGAACGATTGGAAACAAGGCCCCAAGAAACGTGATGTAGATGATCGAGCTTTCTTCCGTCGGCCACATCAGAATGGCCAAGGGGATCCAGGCCACGGCCGGGATCGGGCGGATGACCTCGATATACGGCATGATAAACGCACGGGCGATTTTGGAACGGCCCATCACCAGTCCGATGGCGATCCCGAGAACGGTGGCGAGTGAAAAACTGATCAAGATCCGGCGCATGGAAACAACTATGTGGGTCCAGAAAATCTCGGTCTGAATATGGGCAAAGAAGGCTGTGAACACACGCGCTGGAGACGGGACGTTTTCGAAATTGATGAAGAAATTCAGATCAATCGCCGTCACGATGTGCCACATCAAAACGCCAAACATCAAAGATGCCGCCATGATCCCAAGATTGGTCATTTGCGCGGGCGACATTGACACTTTTTCCAACATCCTCGGCCCGGCTTTGGGAGGTTGCGCGCCCATATCGGAACGGACCTCCGCCGGTTTTTCGAGCGTTTCTTCAGTGGCAGCTTGAGTTTTGAGTGCAGTCGCCATGAGCGTGCCTCCGTCTGGCTTTCAGTTCGCCGGGGCACACCACAAAATGTGCGCCCCGACCCTTTTTCAAACAAAGGTTGGATCAGCCTTCGGTCACGAAATCCGCGATGGCTTCGTCAAAGGTGATGACTGCACCGCTGTTCGCAGCGGCATAGGCCTCTGCTTCGCCTTTGCGCAGGAAGGTTGCGTATTCATCGCCCGCCTTGACCCAGAACGCGGTTTTGCCGAACAGCTTAAGGCCGGTTTCGATGTCATAGACATAGGTGGCGTTCAGCTTGGCACCGGTGCCGTTCATCGCTGCAACCGCCGTCAGGAAGTCGGGCATTGTCGGATATGTCGACACACCATCGCGCGCATGCCAGATTTCCATAGGAAGGCCCATATTGGCTTCTGCCGGATCAACCACGACGGCTTTGTCCGCCTCGTAATCCAAGCCCATATCGGCATAAGCCGCTTTGATGTAGTCTTCCGTGATCCACGCATCGAAATCGAGCGGCGGGATCGCCTTTTCCTTGACCAGAACGCCATGGTTGAACTTCAGCGCATCAACCCACGCCTGTTTGATCGTCGGTTCAAGCGTCAGGTGACCACCTTCCGAGAAATAGAGGTACAGAACTTCCTTCTCGACGCCTGTCCAACCTTCCATCTCGGTCACAGCACGCATCGGATCTTCGCGGATCCAATCACCGGCTTCGATGACGGCCTTCAGGAAGGCTTCGATGACTTCGGGATATTCCTTGGCAAAGTCTTCGCGGACAACAACGCCGTGAAGGTAAGGAACGCCTGTTTCGGAGCCGTCATAGATTTTGCGGCCTGTTCCACGGAATTCCATGATTTCGGACCATGGACAGAAATCAGAGTGCGCGTCGATCTTGCCAGCGGCGATATTGGCCGCACCCACTGCCGGGCTTTGGTTTTTCAACCCGTATTCGCCTGTGGGAATGCCGTTGTCCTGCATCGCTTTCAGCAACATGCCCCAAGCGGCAGAGCCAACCGGCGTGGACACGTCTTTGCCCTTCAACTGGTCGATCGAATAGATGTCGCTGTCCACCGGAACGACAATCGCGTTGCCGGATCCCTTCAGATTATAGCCTGTGCCGGCCACATAGATAGACCGCAGGCTCTCGGTTTCCTGGAACTTCGCGCCGTTCACGATCAGAGGGTAGTCCCCCATCACGCCGATGTTCAGCTTATTCGCCATCATCTGGTTGGTGATGGGTCCACCCGAACTGTAGTCAGCCCAGCTGACATCATAGTCGGCATCGGCATACTTGCCGTCTGTCGGCAGATATTTCTCCAGCAGTCCAAGTTCTTTAATGATGATACCAGCAGTGTATGTGTCGGTGCACATGGACTGGTGCCCAATAGCGATGCTGATTTTTTCGGCCATGGCGGCCGAAGCAAGGGGAACGAGCGCGGTAGCGAGAAACGCGCTTTTGAGGATATGTTTCATAGCTTCTCTCCTGTCGTATCGGGCAAATGGCTTACAAACCCAACGACAGTATCCGGCGTGAAACTGGCCTGTGTAAAAGCCGCTCTATACGAAAAAAGAGCGAAAACATGATATGCAAATAAAATGAGCGTAAAAAGTTGGTTTTGGGTGCTTTATCACCGCAGAAAAGATGCCCGAATCCAGAATCGCACAAACTTTAATATCGTTTAGAATCAATGTTTTAAGGAAATTTCTTGGGGCAAAAATACGCCTCCCGGACACTACTCCGAGAGACGTTCAATCTGTTTGATTTTTCAGCCGTTTCAGGCCGGTTTAGGCGGCAATTTTCTCAAGCGCCCAGCGTACGTTCTTGCGTACATCCGGATCACTGTCGTCCGCATATTTTTCAAGGAACGGTGCCGTTTCCGCGACCGCCAGTTCCCCTAGAACTGCGGCACATTCCTTGCGCAGGTTCGGGACAGGAATATCCATCATCGGCGCAATCTGAAGCGCGGCTTCGGATGCCCCCAGTTTACCCAAAGACCGAACGGCCTTCAGACGCACCTGCCAGTATTCGTCATCCAAAACTGCACGCAACGCCGCGATGCAGCTGTCGTCACCGGATTTCGCCAGCGTTTCCGCCGCAGCTTCGCGCGCCAGCCATTCGGGATCTTTCAGACCATCAACAAGCGTTTCCTGCGCAGATGCCGATTTAGAAAAACCCAACGCTGACAACGCTGTACGGCGCACATTTACATCTTTATCCTGCGTTGCACTGCGCAAGCCCGGCAAGGATGTTTCCTGCTGCAACCAACCGATTACACCCACCGCCTGCATCCGGACACTGGGCGATGCATGCGCAAGCGCTGCGATTGCCGGTGCCAATGCTTCGGGACGGCGCAATTCCTTGATACCGGCCAGCAAGGCTGTCAGGCGGACTTCATCCTGATCATCAAGATGAGGAAGGATCGCATCCCCTGCTGCGGGGTCTTTCAACTCGGTCAGGCTGACCGCAGCCGCGGCGATCACGTCAGCTTCACTGTCGGACAAAGCGGTGACGAGCGCGGCTGCCGTTTCCGGACCGTCAAAATCGGTCAACGCCTGCGCCGCCTGTTTGCGGACACCTGCATCGCTGTCTGAAATGGCCCGCGCAAGATAGGGGATCGCGGCCGGATCGGCGCTGTCGGCCAGCTCCATTACGGCCATGATGCGGGCGCCGGCAGACGGATCGTCCAGACCTTCGGCCAGATCGGCAATGTCGTCGAATTCTTCAAAAAGCGCGCTCATGTCGGTGCTCACTTCAGCAGATAGGGAAGGTTTACGGTGACAGCCCCAGTGGGACAGTCGGCCTCGCAAGGCATGCAGTACCAGCATTCATCGTATTTCATGTATGCGGTCTTGCTGCCGTCAGCCTTTTCAGCGATGCGCAGAACATCCAGAGGACAGACATCGACGCAAACGGTACAGCCTTTGTCAGCGATGCAAAGATCATCGTTGACGACGACCGGAACAGTGGTGGCGGTTTGAGCGAGAGGCATTGATTTTCCTTCTTATTCTGCAGCAACCGTCGCGTCGACGCGCTGGTTGTAGTAAGCGTCTTTCTCGTCATCAGCGATTTCGACAACGTAAGGCTGAACAGCTTTCTTGCTGTGCGCGGGCTTTCCATCGTCACCCTTTGTCAGGATGGTGTGGCAGAACCAGTTTTCATCATCGCGTTCGTACTCGACGCGGTTGTGATAAAGGCCCCAGCGGCTTTCTGTCCGATAGAGTGACGCGGCCGCCGCCATATCCGCGCAGTCAAGGATCGACGACGCTTCGAGCGAACGCATCAGTTCATGGGCGTCACGGACATACATGCCCTGCTCCATGTCCTCGCGGACCTCTTCGAACCGCTGCTGTGCCAGCTCCATTTTGGCGGTTACTTTGGGCGGCTGAAGGTAGTCATTCACCAGACGGCGTGTTTTGTATTCGATCTGGTTCGGCGGAATGCCGTCATCGCGTTTGGTGGGTGCTAGAACACGCGCTTGTTCGGCGACAACTTCGCCTTCATCGAAGGTTGCGAAATCGACGTCTGCGATAAAGTCAGCCGCATCCAGCCCAGCAAAGGCACCGTTGGTGAATGCGCCCAGCATGTAGTTATGCGGCACATTTGCCATGTCGCCCGCAGCGTACAGACCTGGGATCGTAGTGCGCGCATGTTCATCGACAAACACACCACTTGCCGAGTGACCCGAACAGAACCCGATTTCTGAAATGTGCATTTCGATCATCTGCTTGCGATAATCGGTGCCCCGACCCGCATGGAAATGTCCACGCGTCGGACGCTCAACGATGTGAAGAACGCGCTCGATCTCGCTGATTGTCTCTTCGGCCAAGTGGTTCAGCTTCAGATACACCGGCCCTTTGCCCCCCTGCAGTTCATCAAAGAATTCCTGCATCATCTGGCCGGACCAGTAATCGCATTCGATAAACCGCTCACCCTTGGCATTCGCGGTGTAGCCCCCCATCGGCCCCGCCACATAGGCACAGGCCGGACCGTTGTAGTCCTTGATCAGCGGGTTGATCTGATAGCATTCAAGGTTCGCGAGCCCTGCCCCGGCATGATACGCCATGGCATAGCCTTCACCCGAATTCGACGCGTTCTCGTAGGTGCCGTATAGGTACCCCGACGTCGGCAGGCCCAATCGGCCAGCGGCGCCCAGCCCCATGATGACGGCCTTGGCGCGCACCACCAGAAACTCTGCCGTACGCGTATTGACGCAGATCGCACCAGCAATACGGCCTTCGCCTGTCAGCAGACGTGTCGCCATGTAACGGTTTACAATCTGGATACGGGCCTTTCGCAGTTGGCGATACAGCGCCTTTTTGACGGTATCACCGTTGGGCATCGGCAGAACATAGGTGCCGATGTGGTGCACCTTTTTCACATCGTATTCGCCGTTCTGATCCTTTTGAAAGCGGATCCCGAATTCATCCAGTTCCTGAATGATCCCGTAGCATTCCTGCGCATAGCGATAGACCGCTGCCTGATCGCAGATACCGTCGTTCGCGATGGTGATTTCCTTGGTGTACTGTTCCGGCGTGGCATAGCCCGGAATGACCGAGTTGTTCAGCCCGTCCATACCCATCGAAATCGCGCCCGACCGCTTGACGTTCGCCTTATCCAAAAGAACCACGTTTGCGTTGGGGTTTTTGCGCTTTGCTTTCAGCGCGGCCATCGGTCCGGCAGTGCCGCCACCGATCACTAGAATATCGCAGTCGATCTGTGTCAGGCCGTCTTGTATTTCATCCATTGCTCGACTCTCCATCTGGCTGGTTTTGAGTTTGCGCCGCAGCGCAGCGACCCAATGTCAATTACTTGTCAAAGCGGTCGGAAAGATCGCGAAGAAGGGAAAACGGATAGATCGCTTTGTCGTGTCCGTCCGAGAAATGGATATTCACGCCATAACCTCCGACAGGAAAAACACCCGTAATTTCAATACCTTTGGAAACCTTGACAGATCCAGTGTCGATCCGTTCACGGCGCGTGAAAGCATCCATGGCCTCGGCGCGCAAAAAATGGGCAGGCAGGGTTGATGAGGTTCCGTCTTCCCATGACACAGCAAGGTTCTGCGCGTCGGGGGTGGCATCCATTGTGTTGATCATCACGTGTCTCGCTTTGTTGATGAGACCAGCCTGCGACAGCATCAGAATCGGAAATAGCAATTAGTTGACGGACAGGTCCCGCTGCACTGCGGCAGACAAAAGAAAACTGAAAAAAGGACCCTGCCATGACCTTTGTCGTCACCGACAACTGTATAGCCTGCAAGTACACCGATTGCGTTTCGGTCTGCCCCGTTGACTGCTTTTACGAAGGCGAGAATATGCTGGTTATCCATCCGGACGAATGCATTGATTGCGGTGTCTGCGAACCGGAATGCCCCGCCGATGCCATTCGGGCCGACACCGAACCGGATATGGAAAAGTGGATCGATTTTAACCGCAAATATTCCGAACTGTGGCCGGTCATTGTTGAGGCGAAAGAGCCGTTGCCATCCGCCGAAGACCTCGACGGAACGCCAGGCAAACTCGATACACATTTCTCCGAAAAACCAGCCGAGGCCGCTTGATATGGACGCAGCACCACAATCCGCAACACTTGCCACCAAGGCGCAGAAAATCATGCCGGATGCGCAGACGGTGACCTCAGTGCACCACTGGACCGACACGCTGTTTTCCTTTCGGGTGACACGCCCGCAATCGCTGCGCTTCAGGTCCGGTGAATTTGTCATGATCGGGCTTTTAAAGGACGATGGGAAACCCCTTTTGCGGGCCTATTCTATAGCATCCCCGTCTTGGGATGACGAACTTGAGTTTTATTCGATCAAGGTGCCCGACGGCCCCCTGACATCCCGCCTGCAAAAAATTGAAGAAGGCGATCAGATCATCCTGCGCCCCAAACCGGTCGGCACCTTGGTTCTTGATGCGCTTCTTCCGGGAAAAAGGCTCTGGATGATTTGCACAGGCACGGGCGTCGCGCCTTTCGCGTCGCTTTTGCGCGATCCGGAGACATGGGAATGTTATGATCAGGTCATTCTGGCACACACCTGCCGGACCAAGGGCGAACTGGCCTATGGGGCAGAAATTGTCGACGCCTTGCCAGAAGACCCGCTGATCGGCGAACTGGTTGGTGACAAGCTGAAGTACTATCCCACCACAACGCGCGAGCCGTCCGGGATCGAGGGACGCATCAGCGACCACATCCGCGATGGCCGCGTTTTCAAAGCACTGGATGTCCCTGCATGGGCACCTGAAACCGATCGTGTCATGGTTTGCGGCAATCTCGCTCTGAACAAAGACATCATGGCGCTTTGCGAAGCCCATGGCTTGCTAGAAGGCGCAAATTCGGACCCCAAGCACTTTGTGGTCGAAAAGGCCTTTATTGACTAAGCCAGACCTTGGCCAGTTCGTCGACATCGGACTGGCCGACGTTCACCGTTTTGGGCGTGATGAATGCGGGCGTCCCAAGGATTTCCAAGGCAATCGCCACATCACGGTTCAGCGAAATGCGCTGACTGATTTCAGCGCTGTCCATCATGTCAGTGATTGCCTGAAAATCCAGATCATGATCCGCTGCAATCCGTTCGAACGCGGCAACATTCAAAGGCCCGCGAATTGCCCAGAGATCATCGTGAACGCCCGCATAGGCTTTTTTCCCGGCCACAGCAGAAACGGCCAACGCAAACCGCGCTGCGCGCTCTGATCCGGGCGACAGGATGGGAAGATGGCGCATTTCGATGCGTATGTTTGGATTTTTCTGAACCAACGATTTCAGCGGGTCGTGCATCGCTTTGCAGGGCACACATTTATAGTCGAAAAACTCGACCACACGGATTGGCGCATCCTCGGCCCCCAAACCCAAGCTCGGCGCATCCGTGAACAGTTCGGGATAGTTCGATAGCGTTTGAACCACGGCCTGTTGTGCCTCGCGTTGCATCAAGACGTCCAAGGCTTCTACGATGATCTCGGGGTTGGACAGCAGAAAGGCGCGCACGCGATCTTCGAAATCGTCGGGTTCGCTGGCGACAGCGGGCATAGCCGCCGATAGAAGGCACGAAACCGCAAGGCAAACTCGGTTTTTCAGGCGCATAAAGACCCCCAGATCACAATCACCGTTTCAGTCAGCCAAAGCGGTTAGTGCAACGCAAATGAGAAGATGATCAAAGAGTTCACAAAGCCTTCAGTGCTGGGAAATCAGGCAATTACAGGTCGAAATGCACATAGACTGGCTTGAAGCATAGCTTATCTCGGGAATGTAATCTGGCTTACGTCGGCAAAGAAAAACGGAAAATATTCCTCCGTGCCGAAGTGATTGCCTGCCTCGACATGCAACGGCAGAACGAACCCTTCGAATTCTTGGAAGTTTGATAGGTACCCACCAAAAGGCTGCAGCTGATATTTTTTGCGCTTATTGGCGTTGGTCCAGCGTTCCATTTCCACCTTGCGCGGCCGCCCGTCGGGATCAACTGTGATATCAACGGCCTGTTCCAGATCGCCCTTGCGCATGGTCAAACGGGCCACGTTTGGCGATGGGGCGTCCCATGTGATGCCTTCACCTGGCAAGACGGCGGCCGGTGTCCAAAAGATCGCTTCGGCAACATAACGCCCGAATGCGGATCGCCGGTGATCTAGCGTGCCCCCTGCCCGTGCCACAGGGATGAGGCCTGCCAACCAAAACCGTGTCCATGTTCCACTGTCCGATCCGCTGATCGAAGGGGATCCTTCGGTGCTGTCCATTTCCCAAACAAAACCTTCCGGCGCAGCCAGAACCTGCTTGGCGAACATCGGGATGTATTTCGGTGTGGTTTTATCGCCCAAGCCGAACTGCCCGCTCATTTCTAGATAGGCCACCGTATAAAGCGGAGTTCCTTCGCGAATGGCGAACGTCAGAAAACGTTGGGCCGGTTCCGGAAGGCCTTCGACCATATCAGCCGAGAAATACTCAGGCCGGTCAGGCTGGAATTCGAGCAACCTTTCTATCTCAGTCGCATCGGCACGTCGATCAGCCTGTCGCCATGTAAAAAGGCCGACGATGACAAGAACTAAAAGGACAAAAATCGACACTACAAACATGCGCATCCTTAGCCTTTTTGACTATCCCTTTGCGCGCGATCTGTTTCGATTGAAATGCGTGGAACTCTGAACGCGCGACATAAAATCGTTAATTTATGAAACCATCATACTAAGCCGGTCGAAAAAACACCAATCGCGGTTAAATCAGAAAGCAAGAAAATCCATTCATTGTGATCAAAGCGACACCAAGCTTCCCTCGCGTCAACTTCAACCTAGACCGCGCCACTTCGCATCGCCACACATCACACTTTTAAAATACAAATGATTACTGGCACTTGTGGCAAATCGCCCATCAGAAAAACCGCAATACCGGTGGATTATGAACGGTTTCCTCTGGTTGCCTATTTCCTGACCATACACGCCAATTAGGAATGAATTATTGAAATTGATACAATAACTTCAACATTTTCGCGGCAAAAATCAAAACCTAGGTTGTCCTCATCGTCTCTGAACACAGACGAACAACATAAGGACAACAGACAATGACACGTTTTTCCACACTCCTCTCTGGGGCCGTCGTCGCAACAATTTCCGCCTTCCCCGCTTTGGCTGAAGACAACGCAGCCGTAGCGGCAGCACTGGCAGAACTGGCGCAATACCAAGCGGCAGAAGCCCGCATCGAAAAGAACCTAAAAACATTCGACACACTGGACTTCGAAGTCTTTTCAAACCAGCAATGGGACCGCCTGCATGAAAGCCACGCACAGGATATCAAAGTGCACTGGCCGGATGGTCGGACGACCGATGGTATCGATGTTCATATCGATGACCTGAAAGCTTTCTTCACCTTTGCCCCTGACACCCGCATTGAAACGCACCCGATCCGCATCGGTCAGGGTGAGTGGACAGGTGTTGTTGGTGTGATTGAAGGCACGTTTTCGGAACCAATGCCTTTGGGTGACGGCAACTTCATTGAACCCACTGGCAAGGCATACAAGCTGACGATGGCCACCATTGGCCATTGGACCGAAGACGGCGTTATGGATGAGGAATATCTTTTCTGGGACAACAACGCGTTTTACAAACAAATCGGCCTGATCGAATAAGTCAAAAAGCCGGGGCACACCGCCCCGGCTTTCCTTTTTCCGCTTAGAAGGATTTGGTCAGAGACACCTTGAACGTCCGCCCCGGAGCTTTGCGGGACGAAGAAGACAGGTGACCGACATAGTCCAGATCTGCCACGTTCTCGATGCCCAGACGAACTTCGGTGCCATCCAGCAACGCGATTTCAGGGCGCCATGTGGTGCGCAGGTTATGAAGCGTGATGTCGGACAGATCGTTTCCGGAGGAGTCACGACGGTCGTCCGCGTGCACGATTTCCCAGCTCAGATCAACCTTGTCGTTCCACTTTTTGCCAATGGTCAGATTGACCCGATCAGCGGCCGTGTTGCGCCATGTGGCAGATGTGCCGTCAGGATTGTATTCTTTGCCTTCACCAAGATGGCCGGCCAGATCGAAATACAGCCCGCTCTGCATTCCATAAGACGCCTCAAGCTCAAGCCCTTTGGTCTCGACCCGTTCAAGTTCGGTCGCAGAAGAGCCTGACACGCTGTAGCTTGTGATGTCCCACAGGGTTGTCTGATAGACGTTGCCGCGAACCGTCAGATTATCGCCTTGTGCCACCAGATCGTTACGCGTGTATTCGGCGCCCAGTTCCAGTGTCCGCGACTTTTCGGACAGATCGATACGACGCTGGGCCGTTGTGCTTGTCCCGAGATCGTCAATGATCGGCAGGCCAACAGTGTAGGCCGCGCTGCCGAACACAGACAGCCCGTTGTTGAAGTCATAGGACAACGCCAGACCACCCATCACAGCATCATCGGTATAGGTGTCAGGATATGCGCCAAGGTCGGCAGCGGCCTTGATTGTCGACTTTTCATATCGAATGGCCGGAGTGATCGTGAAGTTGCCCATCTCCATTTCGTCGATCACATAAAGTGCCACGCGATCATCGGTACCACCTGGCGCGCTTGCTGCTGTGTTTTCGGCGCGCACACGGCGCTGCACTTCGACACCAGCCAGCAGATCATGATCGATTTGACCTGTATGGAACAACGACCGGTTCGAAACATTCAGTTTAGTCGTTTCATAGCGCAGCTCCGAATTCACCAGAGGTTCAAGGAATGCAAACGTCCCCGTGCCTTCAAACGGCGAAGATCCTGCGACATAGGATTGATCGATCAGCTGGTCCGAATAGGACAGGTTCGCGCGCAGGTCGATCAGGTCATTGCCGGGGTTATAGCGGTACTCCAACGTCGTCTGGGACGTGTCCGTCACGCGGTCCACATTCCCGAACATACCGCCGTCGGTCCCAAACTGGTCATATGGCACATCTTTGTCATCCGCGACGGTGCGCGAATGGCTAAGCGCGATCGAATGGGCGTCATCCTGACCGAATGTGAACTTACCCTTCGCCAGATAGGACGGTGTGTTAAACGCGCTATTTCCGATCTCGGACCCGTCACCAGCGGTCAGGTTGTCTTGATCACGGATGGTGTAGTTCAACAGAAACTCGGCCTTTTCCGTCGGCATCCACGCAAGGTTGGTCGAGCTAACCTTGGAATTGCCGTTCGAGCCGTATTCAAAGGTCTGCGAACCGGCGAAGCCCAGTTCACCGTTGGTGAAATCAGACGCATCCTTGGTTTCAAGCTTTACAACACCACCAACAATACCAGAGCCATAAGCAAAGCTACCGATCGTGCCGCGCAACACCTCGACCTCGCGGTACAGCATCGGGTCGGTGAACAGCTGCGTTCCGATCCGGTACAGTTCTTCGGACCCGACACTTGCACCATCAATCTGAACGGCGATCTTCTGGTCAGTTCCGAATGTCGTGTTCGCGCCGAAGCCACGGATGTTGATACCGGACCCTTGCGGTGTGGTGCCATTCACCAGCGTTACACCGGGAACGACGTCGATCAACTGGGCCACTGTGCTGGCCTGCCTGTCCTGAATTTCCTCTTCATCCACAACGGTACGCGACAAAGCGGTGCCAAAGCTGAGGTCGCGCTTGCCGACCGTCAAAATCAGCGTGCCCAGAAAACCGGGTTCTTCCTGTGCTGCGACCGGGGTCGCCAAAGACAAGCAAACAAGCGCGGTCGTTCCGCGCAAAAAATGAGTAAGCATAAACGCCATCCTTTTGCGTCGTAAGCCGTAGCTTGCACAGGCTGGCGCGGCAGTGAGTGAGTGATACAACGACAATCTTTGCCGTGACGGGTTGCAGCGTTAATATTACCCTAGTAATTTAGTCAAGTAACTTACGACAGCCACGCATCCTGATTGTTCAGACGCAGCTATCGGATCTCATTCGACTTCCGAGGACGCTTTATGAACAAGCCAACCACCTTCTCTCCTTCCGAAATCCGTGCATTTACTGCCGAGAATACGAAACTGCGCGCCCGCGATGCCGCCGACAAACTTGGCATCACAGAGGCGCAGCTGGTCGCTTCATCCGTGGGCCAAACGGCCACCAGAATCACAGCGCATCCCGACTTCATCATCCCCGCTGCCGAAACACTGGGCGATGTGATGGCACTCACGCGGGTCGAAGCCTGCGTGCACGAAAAGGTCGGCACCTACGGGAATTACCACAGTGGCGACCATGCCTCGATGACGCTGACCGAAAACATCGATCTGCGGATTTTCCCGTTGCATTGGGTGCATGCCTTTGCGGTAGAAACACCGTCAGAAAACGGACCGCGTCGTTCATTGCAGATTTTTGATGCCGCCGGAGACGCGGTTCACAAAATCCACCTTCGCGCCGCATCGAACCACGATCAGTGGGAAAAGATCGTCGCAGACCTGAAATCCGACGATCAGACGGACACGATTGCGCTGGACGTACGCAAACCAACAGAGCCCGCGAAATCGCGCTTGGACAAGCTGGATGTTCTGCGTGACGAATGGTCGAAGATGACGGACACGCATCAGTTTTTGCGTCTGTGCGCGAAACTGAAAATGAACCGCCTTGGCGCCTACCGGATCGTTGGCGCGCCTTTTGTGCGTCAACTGACCCCGTCTGCCGCTGACGCCATGCTTCACGCCGTTCAAGCCGCGGGGATCGAAGTGATGATTTTTGTCGGAAACCGCGGCTGCATCCAGATTCATACGGGCCCCGTCAAAACCCTGCGCCCCATGGGGCCTTGGCAGAACGTGATGGACCCCGGCTTTAACCTGCATTTGCGGTTGGACAAAGTGGCCGAGGTTTGGGCCGTTGAAAAACCGACGCAACGGGGACCAGCCGTTTCTGTCGAAGCCTTCGACGCCGAGGGCCGTTTGATCTTCCAAGTGTTCGGCGTCGGCAAAGAAGGCCGCGATTCACGTGCCGCGTGGGATGAAATCGTCTCGAACCTGCCTTCTGCAGAAGAGGTGCCGGCATGATCATGATCGCGCGAAAAAACAGACGGCTTCTGGCGGCTGCCACCCTTCTTTTCGGGTCACTGACCGCGTTTGAAGCCAATGCCACTGACGCCAAAGCAGATGTTCTAGCCCTTGGCGGGTCGGTGACAGAAATCGTGGTTGCACTAGGCCAACAGCATCGTCTTCTGGCCCGCGACACAACCTCGACCTATCCGCCCGAAATCACCGGCCTGCCCGATGTGGGTTACATCCGCGCGCTTTCGCCCGAAGGCGTACTGTCTGTTGGACCAAGTCTGATTATTTCCGAAGATGATGCTGGTCCGCCCGAAACCGTCGAGATCATCAAAGAGGCCGATGTGACCTTTGTTCAGGTGCCGGATGCGCTGACGACAGAGGGCATCTTGGACAAGATCACCATTGTTGGCGACGCGCTGGGCGTTCCGCACGTCGCGAATGTCCTTGCCGAAAATGTGCGGGCAAAGATGACTGCTGCCATTTCAGACGCCAACCGCCCTGAGGCCAGCAAGAAACGCGTGATGTTTGTGTTGTCCACGCAAGGTGGCAAAATCAACGCGTCCGGGACAGGCACAGCTGCGGATGCCATTATCCGCATGGCGGGCGGCGTGAATGCTGTGACCGAATACGAAGGTTACAAGCAGATCACAGACGAAGCCGTTGGCCTTGCTGCGCCGGATGTCATCCTGATGATGGATCGCGGTGATCACGGTGTGGCCAATGGCGAATTGTTCGCGATGTCGTCGATCCAGCTGACTCCAGCCGCGCGCACACAATCGGTGGTCCGGTTGAACGGCCTGCTGATGCTCGGCTTCGGCCCGCGCACGGCCGAGGCAATCCGCGCGTTGAACGCAGCGCTATATGCCAGCAATGACGGGGCATAAGGCATGACCGCTTTGTCCGACGTCATTGCCGCCCCCAAAGATCGCGTGCACCGCGCGCGGTCACTTCATTGGGTGCTTGCGTTGCTATTGGGTCTGGCCGCGCTGGCCAGTCTTGAGGTCGGGGCCACTGACGTTTCCCTGTCTGCGCTGTTGCTTAAACTCGTCCAAGGGCAAGAGCTGAGCCATATCGAGCAAATCGTTCTCTACGATATCCGCCTGCCCCGTCTGGCGATGGGTATCGTCGTCGGATCGGCGCTGGCGGTCTCTGGGGCAACCATGCAGGGGCTATTCAGAAATCCCTTGGCAGACCCTGGCATCGTTGGTGTCGGTGCTGGCGCTGGGCTTGGTGCGATTTTGTCGATCGTGCTGGGCGCCGTGCTGCCTGCTTCGATCTTGGCAGTAGCGGGTAATCATTTGACCTCTCTTGCCGCCTTTCTGGGCGGCTGGGGATCAACGCTGATCCTTTATCGCGTCTCGACACGCCACGGCAGGACGTCGGTTGCGACAATGCTTCTGGCGGGTATTGCGCTGGGGTCTTTGGCGGGGGCCGTGTCAGGTATTCTGGTGTATATGGCCGACGACCAGCAACTGCGCGACCTGACATTCTGGGGGATGGGTTCATTGGCTGGCGCCAGTTGGACCAAGGTTTTTGCCGCGGCCCCATTGATCCTTCTCTCAGTCGGGACAGCCTTATACCTCGGGCGCGGATTGAACGGCCTTGCGCTGGGCGAAGCGACGGCGGCGCACATCGGGATCGATGTGCAGAAAATGAAATCCATCACGATCCTCGCGGTTGCCGGCGCAACCGGTGCAGCCGTTGCCGTTTCCGGCGGGATCGGTTTTATCGGCATTGTCGTGCCCCACGTGCTGCGCCTTGCGTCAGGTCCCGATCACAGAACGCTGCTGTTGAACTCGGCGCTTTTGGGGGCAACGCTTCTGATCTTGGCCGATGTGATTGCCCGCGTCATCATCGCGCCCGCGGAACTGCCAATCGGGATCGTCACCGCAGTCCTTGGCGCGCCGGTGTTCTTGTGGATCCTTTTGAAACGGCGGGGTCTGGTTGAGCTATGACATTCCAAGCCGAAAACATCCGCGTTTCATACGGGAAAACCCAAGTGTTAAGGGACGTCAGCCTGACGGCTGATGCTGGTCAAGTCACGGCCATTGTCGGCCCCAATGGATCAGGCAAATCCACACTTTTGGGCGCAATGACAGCTTCGCTTCCCTATACTGGACGGGTGTCTATCAACAGCACCAACATCAAGGCGCTGAAACCCTGGGAACTGGCGTCGCAACGTGCTGTTCTTCCTCAGGCGTCGCGACTGGCCTTTCCCTTTACCGTGATCGAAGTGGTACGGATCGGGCATCAGGCGGGCAGCTCGGGGGATGATCCAGACGTCCCGATGAAGGCGCTCGCGCGTGTCGGGATGGCGCATTACGCCAATCGCACCTTTCAGGAACTCTCTGGTGGCGAGGCGCAGCGTGTCATGCTGGCCCGTGTGCTGGCTCAGGTCTGGGCGCCCGTTCTGAACGGCCAGCCACGCTGGCTCTTGCTGGACGAACCCGTCTCTAGTCTGGACATTGCGCATCAATTACAAGTCATGGAAATCGCGCGGGATTTCGCAAATGCGGGCGGCGGTGTCATTGCCGTCATGCATGACCTGAACCTAACCGCGCTTTTCGCTGATCGCGTGGCCGTCCTGTCTGGTGGCCAGAACATTGCCGAAGGCCCCACGACAGACGTTCTGAACGACGAAACCCTGTCACGCGCCTATGGTTGCACGCTGCGTGTGTCGGCGCTTCCATCAACCAAGGCACCTTTCATCCTGCCCCATACGGCAACCGCATAAACACATCATTTCAAGGAGTTACCGATGTATCTTGCCATGAACCGATTTACCGTTCCTCTGGAAAACGCGGCCGATTTCGAAGATCTTTGGCTGTCGCGCGAAAGCCGCCTGAACGAACTCGACGGCTTTGTCGCCTTTCATATGCTGAAAGGCCCTGAAGAGGACGGTAAGCTGCTTTATGCCTCGCACACCGTCTGGGAAACCGAAGACCACTTCCGTGCTTGGACCAAAAGCGATGCTTTCCGCGCATCCCATGCCCGTGCGGGCCAAACACGCAAACTGCACGAAGGTGCGCCGCGGTTTGAAGGTTTCAAATCCATCCAGTCGATCGCAGCTTTGCAACCAGCGTAAACAGCCGAAAACACCAATCATCATGGGGCCAGAGATCAAATCTTTGGCCCTTTTTCTTTTTCATGCTGCAATTCCATAATTTCCCGACAAATTAACTTGACTATTTTCATCGGAAACATTTACTCAAAGACAATACCCGACAAACATAGTCGGAAATAAAAACAACCAGTCCTAGCCACCATTGGAAGCCCGGATGTCGCAACCTAAGGAGATCACCGAATGACACCCGTGGTCGAACACACGTCCGAAGGCCCCTCAAACAGCCCGAACAGTTGGCGCGATTTGATCCAGTCAAACGCAGACGCCTCTGCCATCGAAGGCTTGGCACTTGAACAGCTGATCGATTTCCAACGCGCATCCAAAGGCGCATTCGGTCAGGAGAAGAAATCATGATGGCTACCATGATCAAACCTCAGGAAAACCAGCAGTCGACCAGCACCGCTGTGTATGATGCGCGCGACCTGATCACAGACGGCATCAAGGCAGAAATCCTGCTGGACGGCCAATCCTACACTCTGCGCATCACGCGCGCTGGCAAGCTGATCCTGACAAAATGACCCAGATGTCTGCAATTCCTGGAAACGCAGTTGTCGGTCGTCTGACCGAAGTCGCACCGTGGGAAGCCGATCTGATCATGTCGATGCGGCTTTGGATGGAAAACGCGGACGGGCAACGCGATGTGTGGAACAGCTATGCCCGCTGCTACGGTTCGGCCGAAGGCCACGCCAAGATGCAACAGTTCGAAACCCTTCTGACCTGCCTGTGTTCACATGCGCGCCGTCCGCTGGTGCGCCACGGACTTGGCTGTGACTGCATCGGTTCAGACGAAGCCGTTCTGCAAACACTTGTTCGCGAAGCGGCCCGTGGTGATCTTGCCGAGGCATCGATGATCGCAAGCCTTCTGGTGCCTGCGAGCCACGCCGAAATGGTTGCAATCTATGCGGCACAGGTCGGCCAAGCGATGAAGGAAATGTCGCGCCACTACAAGGCCGCGAAAACCATCACCCCCGCAACCAACGAACGCGTTCTGCACTAATCCCAGCCGGGCTGTTTTGCCCTTAGCGAGGTTTCAATGTCCAAAGTTCCCAGCCCCTGCATCAGCGTCTGCAAGTTCAAGCGCGACGGTCATTGTATTGGATGTTCCATGACCAAGGACCAAAAGGCGATTTCGAAAAAGCTTAAGAAAAACAAACAACGCCTTGCCTTTCTTGAACTTGTGATCGCCCAGCAGGAAGTCATGGGCCGCTACAAACACTGGACCGCCGCTTTTGCAAAACGCGCAGCCAAGAAGAAATTCAAACTCTCGCTGATCGAAGGCAATAAAGCCGCCTAAAGCAAAGCCCCCTGACAAGGATCGCCCCCATGCCCCGAACACTGCGCAGCACTCAGCAATCGGTACAACTGGACCAGACCAATCTGGCCCCTGTCAGCCCGTTGCTGGACCACCTGCGTCATGCGGCACGGGATGTTCGGTGCAAAAGTTATGTCGATCTGTTCGGGGCCTGTGCCGCGCTATCGGGCAATCACAACATCGCCTCGGCTGCAGCGGCCGATGTTTTGATGCGCTGCCTTTCACAAGCTCTGGGCCGCCGTCCGGTTCTGTACCGTCGCGGCGAAAGTGAAATGTCGTTTGACGAGAAATGGCTTGTCGCTTTGGCTGATGCCTTGCGCAACAAGGATCAGGCAAGTGCCACGTTTCTACTTCACTCCCGCGTGCCGATCCACGCGCGCAGAAATGTGGTGTTCCTACTGAACAATGTCGTTGACGGTTTTTATCGGAATTAGAAAGATTCTAAACTACCTTGTCGCCCTCTGACAAAGCTCCTAGATTAGTCGTGCAAGCAAGCCATTCGCCAGCCAGCTAACCAAACTTTGCAGGAGGCCAGGATGACCCAAACAGCACAATCCCTTTCCACAGACGCAACCACCCAGATCGCAGAAGCGCTGAACCAGTGTGTTGCGGAAACAGCCGTCACAACCATGCTCGCGCAGAACTTCCATTGGAATGTCACAGGCATGGCGTTTGGACCGCTGCACGACCTGTTCCAGAAAATCTACGAAGACCACTTCGTTGCTCAGGACGATCTGGCAGAACGTATCAAAGCGCTGGACGCGCACGCGGAAGGCACCCTTGCGGGCATGCTGAAGCGGTCAAAAGTGGCCGAAGTCGACGGTGTTCCCGAAGACAAAGAAATGATCCGCCTGATGAAAGAGGCACAGGAAACGCTGGCCGAAACACTGGCAGGCGCCGGTGAGCTTGCGGCTGAACACGGCGATACCCTGACAGAAGACCTGTGCATCGCGCGCGGCCAGACCCACGAAAAATTCGCGTGGTTCCTCCGGTCGCACCTTCGTTAAGGCACCGGTCACGAAAACCCGCTGCACAGCCCGATAAAATACAGAGTATTTTTATCAGGTATTGAATCCTGCTGCGCTGGATGGTAAATCTTTGCCATCCAGCTAAGCGACTCGCGTTCAGCCAGAAGACCGTCAGGGAATTCACAGGCTTAACCGATGTTCGTACAATTCGGGCGCACCGCCCTTACCTTTGCGCTGTTTTCAATCGCGACACCCGGTGTCGCTCAGGAAACGCAGCCCCCAAAAATCTCGATCGAATTGAACGCGCTTGATCCCGTGGATGGCACGTGCCGCATGAGCTTTGTCATCGAGAACGGGTTTGAAAGCGATATCGACAAAGCGGTGTACGAGGCCGTTTTATTCGACACTGACGGACGCGTCGCTCAGATGACTCTGTTTGATTTCGGCGCCCTGCCCGCGGCCCGCCCGCGCGTTCGGCAATTCGCTGTTCCTGGCCTGACGTGCACGTCGGTCGCCAGACTTTTGATCAACGGCACCGAAACCTGCGAAGCGTCGGCTTTGCCGGAAGACGCCTGCGCACGGTCATTGCATCTGACCAGCAGAACGACGGTTGAGGTCGCGGGATGATCAACCTTCTATTTGAAAGCCTGCAAAATATTCTGGATCTGGGCGGGCCTGTTGTTCTCCTGATGATCGGCCTGTCCGTTCTGGTCACGACCGTCAGTCTTTATAAATTCTGGCAATACGCCGCCAGTGGGGTTGGACGGCACGCGCATCTGAAATCCGCCGTCGAGGCATGGGATGTTGGCGACCGAAGTACAGCGCAGGCCGCTTTGTCCGCCTCGAAAAGCTATCTGGCGCCGGTCGTGCGTATGGCCATTGAAGGTCAGAAAGATACCCAGCGGCTTGAGGCGGAAAGCGAAACACGGTTTGCGAAACTGGAAAGCGGTTTCCGGCTGCTGGATTCCGTCGCGCAGCTTGCTCCGCTTTTGGGGCTGTTCGGCACCGTGCTTGGCATGATTTCGGCCTTTCAGGCGCTGCAAGAAGCCGGTTCTCAGGTCGACCCTTCCATTCTGGCCGGCGGCATCTGGGTGGCGCTGTTGACCACCGCTGTCGGCTTGGCCGTCGCCATGCCAACTGCGCTGATCCTAAGCTGGCTTGAATCCAGAATGGATCGCGAACGGGTCTTTGCACAAAAGGCGCTGCAAACCATCCTATCACCCGAAGGCGCGGCCCCTGCCCCAAACGTCGAATTGGCCCACGCGCATGCGTAAGCGACGGCTTAGACGTCGTCTGTCCATGACGTCCTTGATCGACGTGATCTTTCTGTTGCTGCTGTTTTTCATGCTGTCCTCAACCTTCAGCCGTTTTGCCGAGGTTGAGCTGGCCGCAGCGGGCAGCGGACAGGCATCGCACCCGACCACACCGGCGTTTCTTTCCTTGAAACCGGAAAGCCTAAGCTTGAACGGTGTGGTGACCGATTTCCAAGGCATCGGCCCCGCGCTGGTCGCGCTTCGAACCAACGAAGAGGAACTCACCCTCGTAATTTCACTGAAAACTGGCGTAACGGCGCAGCGGCTTACTGACGTCTTGGCCACCCTGCGCCCGTTGCCATCCCTGCGTGTCATGGTCTTGGGGGCTTCATGAGACGCAGGGATGCCCGAAAAGAACGTGAACCGACCATCGCGCTGATCAACATTGTGTTCCTGATGCTGATCTTCTTTCTGGTCGCTGGCACCATCGCGCCGCCGTTAGATACGGATCTGAAACTGGTGCGCACAGCCGACATAGACACCAGCGCGCTGTCCGACGCGTTGGTCGTGCACGAAAACGGCGACATGACGCACAAAGGCAAAGCTGTCACGTCTGCGGACAACTATATCGCCCCCCTCAAGGACGAGGCCCGCGCAACGGTGCGCATTATTCCTGACCGCAACCTGCCAGCTGAAACGCTCGTCCGGATCGGGCGCGAACTGCGCGCAGCTGGTGCTGGTCGCGTTCTGATCGTCACAGAAAGGGGGCTTTGATGGGCAAAGCAACCAAACTGGCCAAAATCACAGCATTGACCACCGCGCTTGCCGCGCACAGTGCCTTGGCGTTGGTGACACTGCCCAAGGAACATGCGTCGACCGAAGGCTCTGGCGGGATGGCCGAAGTCAAGCTTGGGACATCGTTTGAGGATTTGGTCACAGGTACGCTAACCGCCGACACCCCGACGCAAGCCCAATCAGTTGAGCCGGACCGCACCGAAGCTGCGTCTGTGGAACCGATACCACTGAGTGCCGCACAACAAACCAGAACCGCACACAACATACCATTGACGGCCGCACCATCGCCGGACGCCGTACTTGCTGCGCCCGCTTCGAAACAAACGCTGACCGCAACGGATGAATCCGTGAACCCGCCGGTCAAATCCGTTCGCCCGAAACAGCGCGAAATCCAGACAGCCAAAGCCGCAAAGCCGGTGCGCAAAAACCCCACGAACACGTCTAAGACCAAGGCGATTCACATGCCGGTAGGCAACGCGCAGAAGGATGCGGTCGCTGGTAAGGCGTCAGGTTCGGACAAAGGGAAGGCCAAAAAAAGCGGCCCCGGCACACAGAAATCCGCAGCCGGAAATGCAGCCCAAAGTAACTATGACGGCCTTGTCATGAACAGGATTGCGCGCGCCAAACGCAAAGAGGTCGATGCGCCCGGATCTGTGACGGTTTCATTTAAAATCAATAACAAAGGCGGGCTGTCTTCAGTGGCAATTGTCAAAAAATCAGGCTCAAACGCACTGGATCGCGCAGCCGTCAAACAAATCCAAAGGGCGGCACCGTTTCCCAAACCGCCAGCCGGAGCGCGCCAGTCATTCACCATCGTGATCAAGGGTATCTGAAATAATTCCGATTGTTTTAATTGGGTATTGTAATTCCTGAGTAAATAAATCAGACAAAGCCCATCGACCGCTGGGTAATACGTGTTTTCGTACGCATCCCAGCCAATAAGCCGGACGAAAAGGGACTTCCAGATGACACGCCTATTTATGACCACAACCGCGATTGCCTTGGGCCTCTCTGGTGCCGTGCAGGCGCAATCTGCGACCGACGTTTTAAACACATATGCCGATATTGCAGCCGCAAAATACGAAGACAGCCTGATCGCCGCGCGCACATTGGATGCCGCCTTAGACGCGCTGATCGCTGCGCCCTCGGCTGAAAATCTGCAAGCTGCCAAATCCGCCTGGCTTGCCGCCCGCGTTCCTTACCAACAGACCGAGGTTTTCCGTTTCGGCAACGCAATTGTTGATGATTGGGAAGGCAAGGTAAACGCGTGGCCGCTGGACGAAGGCCTGATCGATTACGTCGACACCGGCTATGGTGGTCCGACAGACGAAAACCAACTGGCCGCCCTGAACGTCGTCGCCAACCCGACATTTACCCTGTCCGGCACCGAGATCGACGCAACCAACATCACGCCAGCCCTGCTGGAAGAGCAACTGCACGAGGCTGATGGTGTCGAAGCGAACGTTGCGACCGGCTATCACGCAATTGAATTCCTGCTCTGGGGCCAAGACCTGAACGGCCATGGCGACGGTGCTGGTAACCGTTCGTGGACCGACTACGCCCAAGGCGACGACTGCACCAACGGCAACTGCGACCGCCGCGCCCAATATCTGGCCGCTGCAACCGATCTGCTGGTGTCCGATCTGGAATGGATCGCAGGTCAGTGGACAGCCGAAGGCGACGCGCGCGCCGCTCTGCTTGAAAACGAACAGGCCGGTCTTGCCGCGATGCTGACAGGCATGGGATCGCTGTCTTACGGTGAACAGGCTGGCGAACGTATGCGCCTTGGTCTGATGCTGAACGACCCCGAAGAAGAGCATGATTGCTTCTCGGACAACACGCACAACAGCCACTACTACGATGGCCTTGGCATCCAGAACGTCTATCTTGGCGAATACGTCCGCATCGACGGCACGCTGGTATCCGGCCCGTCGCTGAGCGATCTGGTCGCGGCCAAAGACAGCGCGCTTGACGCCGAAATGAAGACCAAGCTGTCCAACACCATGCTAGCGCTGGGACGCATCAAATCCGCAGCCGAGGCTGGGTTCTCGTATGACCAGATGCTGGAACGCGGCAACGCCGCTGGCGAGGCGCTGGTGATGGGCGGTGTGAACGGCCTGATCGACCAGACACAATCCATTGAACGCGTCGTTGCGACGCTGGAACTTGACCAGATCGAATTCGAAGGCTCTGACAGCCTCGACGATCCGTCGGCTGTTTTTCAATAAGCCGAACATCGGGGGGCGCTTTCGGGCGTCCCCTTTACTCATAGGGTAGCCATGACTTTTCTTCGCCAATCCCTTTTGTCCGCAGTCACACTTCTGACCCTGAGCCCGTTTGCCTTCGCCCAAGAAGGCGCTTCGACGCCATGGGCCGATCTGCGCGACATCCACCTGAACGTGACGCCGCGCACGGATGCCGAAAAGGCCCGCATCGCTGCCGTCACAGCCCTGCCTACAGATTTCAGCAAACCCTGGCCTTTCGAGGAAAACAGCGGCGGTGCCCAGACGGTGCGCGCCCGTGGCATCGCCGACGCATTTTCCCAACCCGCCGCTAACCTGAGCTTTCAGCAAGAGCTTGATTTCAAGGTCGGTAATGGGATGTTCAAACGGCTTTGGGTATCGCCGCCAGCATCCACCATTGCGTCTGATGGATTGGGCCCCTTGTATAACGCGCGATCCTGTCAGCGTTGCCACCTGAAAGACGGTCGCGGCCACACGCCCGAGGGGCCGGAAGACAGCGCAGTTTCCATGTTCCTTCGTATCTCGATCCCTGCCCCCAGCACGGATGAGATCACCCGCTATATCGCAGGCACGCATCCAACCGCCCCCGATCCGTTCTATGGCACCCAGTTGCAAGACCTCAGCCTGCCCGGCCATGCGCCCGAAGCAAGAATGGACATCACATACGAGACGATCGAGGTCCCCTTATCTGGCGGAGAAACCGCTGAACTTCGAAGCCCGACGTATAAAGCCGCCGATCTTGGCTATGGGCCGCTCCATCCCGATGCGATGCTGTCGCCCCGCGTTGCACCCCAGATGATCGGCATGGGTTTGTTAGAAGCAATCCCTGCCGAAGACATCCTAAGCTGGGCCGATCCGGACGACCTGAATGGCGACGGGATTTCGGGCAACCCGCAGATTGTTTGGTCTCGCCTTTACGATCAGCCGATGCTGGGCCGTTTCGGGTTCAAGGCGGGTAACGCCAATATGGTGGAACAAACCGCCAGCGCCTTTGCCGGTGACATCGGCATTTCCAGCCCTCTGTTCCCTAATGCGTTTGGCGAATGCACCGCGTCTCAGGTCGATTGCCTGTCTGCGGTTCACGGCGAGAATGCCGAACAGGACGGCTTTGAAATTGACCAGACCGGGCTGGATCTCGTGACCTTTTACAGCCGGTCGCTGGGCGTCCCTGCACGCCGCAACGTGGACGACCCCATTGTTTTGCAAGGCCGAAAGGTGTTTTTCGACAGTGGATGCGCAGCGTGCCACCGCCCCAATTACGTGACCCATCGGTTGGAGGACGGCAATGCTGCCAGTTTCCAGCTGATTTGGCCCTACACCGATCTTTTGCTTCATGACATGGGCGAAGGTTTGGCAGACAATCGCCCCGAAGGCCGTGCGAATGGTCGGGAGTGGCGAACAGCGCCGCTTTGGGGGATCGGGATGACGGAAACAGTGTCAGGTCATACACAGTTCCTACACGATGGCCGTGCACGTTCCTTGCTGGAAGCGATCCTTTGGCACGGTGGCGAGGCACAAGCCTCCCGTGACAGCGTGGTCAATATGGACCCGCCCGACAGACATGCTCTGATCACCTATCTGGAGAGCCTATGAAAACCCCCTTTGCCACTCTGGCGTTCTGCGCTCTGGCCCTGCCCGCAGTTGCGGATGTGAACGACGTTCTGGATCAGCACATCCTGCCGTATTTTCACGGCTTCGCCGTGGCGACCGACACTTTGGCCGACCAAGCGTCAGAGACCTGCGACCCCGCGCTTTTGAAACCGGCCTATACCGACGCGTTCAATGCGTGGATGGCAATCGGCGATTTGCGTATCGGCCCGTCAGAGTCCGGTGCGCTGTCGATCTATTTCTGGCCAGACAAACGCGGCTTCACGCCACGCACCCTGACGCGACTGATCGACGAAAAAGACCCCGTTGTTCAGGACGCCACAGCCTATTCCGAGGTATCAATTGCCGCGCGTGGGTTCTTTGCGCTTGAACAGATGCTGTACGATCCGGCGTTCGCCGACTACGGAGCCGACAGCTATAGCTGCGCCCTGACGGCGGCGATCACAGCAGATTTGGCCGCGCAGGCCAAAACGCTGGCTGATGCATGGGCCAAAGAATTCGTAGTGACAATCCGCACGGCAGGCCAGCCAGGCAACACCACCTATCTGTCCGAGGATGAAGCCCTGCGCGCCGTCTACACGCAAATCCTGTCCTCGTTGGAATTCACAAGTGTTCAGCGCCTCGGCCAACCATTGGGAACGTTCGACCGACCCCGCCCTGCCCGTGCCGAAGCGCGCCGGTCCGAGCGGAGCCTAAAGAACGTATTGCTCGCTTCAGAGAGCGCATACGCCATGGCCGGACATCTGGCAGATTGGGACATCCCACATACAGACGCCGCCATGTCACGACTGCGCGACGCCGCGACCCGTATCGAAGACCCCGCATTTCAGGACATCACTGATCCGTCCGCCCGCTTCCGGCTTGAAGCGCTGCAAATCGCTGTTCAGGACCTGAAAACTGCGATCGAGGGCGAAATCGGAGGGCATCTGGGGATCGGTGCAGGTTTCAATTCGCAAGACGGGGACTAAGGCATGACCACCAGACGCGGGTTCATTGCATCTCTGTTGGCAGCCAGCGCTACGCCAACGATTGGCTGGGCTGACGTTGGCAACCCCAGCTACATTGCGGCCGCGCGTGTTCCGGATGGGACGTTTGCGTTGTTCGGTATTGCGGGCGATGGCACCACAAGATTCCAAGTGCCTCTGCCTGCGCGGGGCCATGCCGGTGCAGGCCATCCCCATCGCGCCGAAGCCGTCGCCTTTGCCCGTCGTCCCGGCAGCTTTGCCTTGGTCATCGATTGCTTCACCGGTCAGGTCCTGCACGAACTGACGCCACCAGAGGGGCGCCAGTTCAACGGGCATGGCGTGTTTATCGACGACGGTGCCGTTTTGCTGACCAGCGAACAGACCAGTTCCGACAGTCAGGGCATTATCGGTGTTTGGGATGTGGCCGCCGGCTACAAACGTATGCATGAAATGCCGACGTTCGGCATCGGACCGCACGACGTGCATTTGATGCCGGATAGACAAACGCTGGTTATTGCCAATGGCGGGATCGCGACGGACCCATCGAACCGGACGAAACTGAACATTCCGACCATGCGACCGAACCTGACGTATCTGGCCCTGGACGGAAGTATCCGGGATCAACTTGAACTGGAACCGGACCTATCAAAGAACTCAATCCGCCATTTGGCCTTACGCGCCGACGGGCTGGTCGGTTTTGCGATGCAATGGCAGGGTGAAAGGGATATGGCGCTTCCCCTGTTGGGGCTTCATCGCATGGGTGCGGCACCGGTTTTGGCATCGGCCCCGCTGGCCGACGAATTGGTCATGCAAGGCTACGCAGGAAGCGTTGCCTTTTCCGGCGCGAACCAATCCGAAATCGCGATCACCTCGCCCCTCGGCGGCCGCATTCATCGGTTCGACGACAAAGGCGTCTTTCTGGGTTCGGTGTCGCGCACAGATGTCTGTGGGTTGGCACCGATGACAGGTGGCTTTCTGGCCAGCGACGGATTGGGCGGTTTGATCGCTGTCAGCGATGGCAAACCCCACGCACTCGCCCGCGAAAACTGCGCGTGGGACAACCATATCGTGACCTTGTAAGCCAGGATTAAATCCCGTCGTCAAAGGGCTGGAAGCTGGCCGAACTCGAGCGGCGCCAGCGCATCAGATAGCCTAAGCGCTCGTCATCCTCGCGCAGCAAAAATCCTTCCGGCATGTAGGGATACACCTCGTCCCCTGTTTGCATGTCGCGGTGCGTCACGCGGACCAACAAATGGCGCGGAAGGAACCCGCTGGGATGCGATAGCCCAGCCGAGCCTGTCATATCGCCAAGTGCTTTCAGCGTGTTGCGGTGGAAGTTGGCCACACGCTGTGCCTTATCTGGAACGACCAGCGCCTTTTGGCGGGTTTTGTCCTGTGTTGCGACACCTGTCGGGCAATGGTTGGTGTGACAGGCCTGCGCTTGAATGCAGCCCACGGCAAACATAAATCCGCGCGCCGAGTTGCACCAATCCGCCCCAAGCGCCAGCGTGCGGGCAATATCAAAGGCGTGGATAAGCTTGCCCGACGCCCCGATACGGATCTGGTCACGCAGACCGACACCGCGCAGGGTGTTGTGCACGAATGTCAGCCCTTCAACCAAGGGCATCCCCATGTGGTTTGCGAACTCAAGTGGCGCAGCGCCCGTGCCGCCTTCCTTACCGTCCACCACGATAAAATCCGGTGTAATCCCCGTTTCCAGCATGGCGCGCACGATGCACATGAATTCGCGTCGATGGCCGATGCACAGCTTAAATCCGACAGGTTTTCCGCCGGACAAATAACGTAACTTGGCAATGAACTCCATCATCTCAAGCGGCGTATTGAAGGCCGAATGAGAGGCCGGCGACATGCAATCCTTGCCCATCGGAATGCCACGCGCCTCTGCAATTTCCGGCGTGATCTTGGCCGCAGGCAACATGCCGCCCTGCCCCGGTTTCGCACCTTGGCTCAGCTTGATTTCGATCATCTTGACCTGGTCAGACGCTGCGGTTTCCGCGAATTTTTTGGGATCAAAATTTCCGTTTTCGTCGCGGCATCCAAAGTATCCGGTCCCGACCTCGAATATCAGATCACCACCGCCTTCACGGTGATAGCGACTGATCCCACCTTCACCGGTGTCATGGGCAAAGCCGCCGATCTTGGCACCTTTGTTCAACGCCGAAATGGCATTTGCCGACAGTGAGCCAAAGCTCATGGCGGAAATGTTGTAAACCGAAGCATTGTAGGGCTTTTTACAATCCGGCCCGCCAATCAGAACGCGAAAATCGGTATCCTTGATTTTCTTCGGCTGAATCGAATGCGTCAGCCATTGATAGCCGCTTTCGTAAACCTTCATCTTGGTACCAAAGGGGCGTTTGTCTTCGACGTTCTTTGCGCGTTGATACACAATCGCCCGGGAGTCGCGCGAAAAAGGTACCTCTTCGTTATCCGCCTCAATCAGGTATTGGCGGATTTCTGGCCGGATCATTTCAAAGAAATACCGCACGTGCCCCAGGATCGGATAGTTGCGCAACACCGCGTGTCGGGTCTGATAAATATCCCATATCCCCAACAGCATAATCGCAGCGAAAACCAGCATCGGCCAAAGCGGCCAGATATCGGCAAAGTAGGCAATCCACGACACAAAGAACCCTGCTGTCACCAACAACAGGGGCCAATAGCGAAGTGCGGGAAAATTCATCAGGCCACCCTGTAATTTGCGTCATCTTCAGGCGATGACGTCAGATATTGTACCAATTCACGCACTCGTTCAGCATTAGACGCCGCGCAGTTCATATCCTTGCTTAAACGGTTGTTTTCAAAACCGATACGCATTTTAGCCCCCATACCATGGGCTGCCAGCAAGCAATCCGTTTCCCACCGGCCAAAGGCGCACACAGCCCAGTCGATTTCGGGCAATTCGCGGTTCATCATCGAAACGGGTGCCATCAAGTTATCCGGATGGGCCAATTGGCCGGTTGTATAGCGGCCAAGTACCAACAGACCTTTAAGATCAGGCTGTGGCACCACATCGTCGCGCACCAGACGGGCCAGATGCATGACGTCTTCGGTGTCGTAAAGTATGTGCTGAACACCGATACCGGCATCCACGCATTCGTGATAAAAGCGATGCATATCGGCGTCGGTCGCGTCCGCCATAATCTCGCGCAGCGCGATCGAGACCGCCTTGGGCTGCACATCTTTGACCAGCGCCATTTGCTCGGCAGTCGTGTATCGTCCCAATGCCTCGGTCGTGATCTGCGTATAAAAGCCCGGCAGGCTTTGCGCCATTTCGGCAATCAGTTCTTTGTATAGCCCAGCGTCCAGCACGTGTTGCTGACCTTCGTCACGCACATGGGCATGAAGGCCGTCAGCGCCAGCCTGCGCACACTCCTGTGCCGTTTCCACAATCTGGGCAATCGTGACAGGCACGGCTGTATGGTCTTTCTTGGTCAGGCGCGCGCCGTTTGGCGCGACCATAATCCTTGGCAGCGGTGTCATGCAGCCAACGCCCCCGTGATCGCGCCCGAAAGCTTGGTCACCACTTCGTCGATCTGCGCGTCTTCGATGATGAAGGGCGGCGCCAACAGAATGTGGTCGCCGTTAACACCGTCAATCGTGCCCCCCATCGGGTAACAAATCAGACCAGCCTCAAAGGCATTCGCCTTGATCTTGGCATGTAGCTTTCGTGCAGGATCAAAAGGTTTCTTGGTTTCCCGGTCTTCCACCAATTCGACCCCGCGGAACAGGCCGCGACCACGGATGTCACCCACGTGCGGGTGCTGGCCGAATTCAGCGCGCAATGCTGCGTCCAGCTTGTCACCTTGTTCGCGCACACGCGACAGAAGGTTGTTTCCTTCGATTTCATCCAGAACCGCGTTGGCCGCCGCTGCCGCCATGGCGTGCCCCATATATGTATGACCGTGCTGGAAGAAGCCGGAGCCAGATGCCACCGCATCATAGATTTTGCCTTGAACCAGAAGCGCGCCGATCGGCTGGTACCCAGCGCCCAGCCCCTTGGCGATGGTGATCATGTCTGGCGCAACGCCATCTTCCAGACAGGCAAACAAATGCCCTGTCCGGCCCATGCCGCACATAACCTCATCCAAGAGCAGCAAGATGCCATACTGATCACAGATGTCGCGAATACGCTTTAGATAACCGGCCACAGCGGGAACAGCGCCCGCCGTCGCTCCTACAACCGGTTCGGCCACAAAGGCCATGACGCTTTCCGGTCCGAGACGCAGAATTTCCGCCTCGAGTTCGTTTGCAGAACGCAGACCGTAGTCTTCAAGGCTCTCCCCATCACGACGCTCGCGGTATTCATAGCATGGCGAAATATGCGAGGTCTCAACCAACAACGGAGCAAACTGCGCGCGCCGCCATTCGTTGCCACCTGCCGCCAAAGCGCCCAGCGTATTGCCGTGATAGCTCTGACGCCGCGCAATCACGCGATGGCGTTCTGGCTGACCAATTTCCATGAAGTACTGACGCGCCAGTTTCAGCGCCGCTTCAACCGCCTCTGATCCACCGGACACCAGATACACACGATCAATGCCCTCAGGTGCCGCCGCCACCAGACGATCCGCCAGTTTTTCAGCGGCGTCCGAGGTAAAGAACCCTGTGTGCGCAAAGGCCAATTGATCCAACTGATCATGCAACGCCGCCCGAACATGCGCGTTCGAATGCCCAAGGCACGACACAGCCGCGCCCCCTGACCCGTCGAAATAGCGTTTTCCTGATGAATCGATCAGATAACAGCCGTCGCCCGCAACGGCTGTTGGCAGCTGTCCCTTAGTGGAACGGCCGAAGATATGGTTGGGCATTGTCAGCTCCTGACGACATATACCGATTGGTTGGCATGTCGGACCACCCGCGCGGCGTTCGGCCCCAACAGGTAGTCAGACAATTCTGGACGGTGGGCCCCCATGACGATCAAATCCACATTCAGCTCGTCCGCTGCGCGCAGGATTTCGTCATAGATCGTGCCGTGCAAAACATGCGGTTTTACAGTGACCCCATCGGGCACGTGTTCTTTCACCCAGGCAGACAGCTGTTTACCAAACTCTGCCAGATGTTCTTTTTCATACTGGGCCGGGAAAAACCCCGATACCTGCGCCATGCCAAAGCTGGGAGCGACCGAGACGACGTGCAGGACGCCACCGTCACCCAACAGCGGCAGAGCCTCTTTCAGGGATTTCTGTTCAGCCTTCGGGTGATTGATATCTACGGGAAGCAGGATGGTCTTCGACATGTCTCAATTCTCCCTTAAAAGGCCGGCTTGGTCTGACGGCGGCGCTGCATCACAATGACGAGCCCCAGCAACAGCAGTGCAGGTATCCAGAAAATCTGTTTGGGCATACGGTCAGCCGGTTGCAGAAGGCTGGTCACCTGAACGCGGTCATCCCCGTAGAAATCAAAGCCCTGAAGCTTGGTCTGATACGGTGTTCCGAACATGGGTTCGTCCATGAACATCTCTTCACCCTCAGCCATCAGGAACAGGCCCGCCGCATCCGCACGACCCGATGCCGGATCTTCTGCCGTGACAGTGTGCACGATGGTCAAAGATGTCGGCTCACCATCGGTGAAGTCCGGCCCCTCAACCACGAAACGAACGGTGTCGCCCACAGCAGTATTGTCGAATGCCTCGGCCAGTTGGGTCGGTGGCATTTCCTCAAACCGAGGCTGGATACGGTCCAGCCAGAAGCCCGGCACGAACAGTGTGAAGGCCACCAGCAGAAGTGCAGCGCTCTCCCAGTACTTCGAACGTGCAAGGAAGTAGCCCTGCGTCGCGGCCGCGAACAGCAGCATTGCGATGGTCGCCACAAAGAACACAAGGATCGCCTGCAGGATGCCTGCGGTGGTTCCCAGATCGACGCCGTACAAGATCAGCGTCGGGTTGTAGATGAACAGGAACGGCAATGCCACGGTCCGCATCGAATAGAAGAACGCGGTGAAACCTGTCTTGATCGGATCACCACCTGATACCGCGGCGGCCGCAAAGCTGGCCAGACCCACGGGTGGTGTCACATCGGCCATGATGCCGAAGTAAAACACGAACAAATGCGCAGCGATCAGTGGAACGATCAGCCCCTCTTGCGCGCCCAAGGACACAACCACAGAAGCCATCAAAGACGACACAACGATGTAGTTCGCCGTTGTCGGAAGCCCCATACCAAGGATCAACGAGAAGACGCCAACCAACAGCAGCATCAGCATCAGATGACCGCCGGACAGGATTTCCACCAGACCAGCCAGTTCCGTGCCGATCGGCGTTTTGGTCACAGTCGCCACGATGATACCAGCAGCGGCGGTCGCCACACCGATACCGATCATGTTACGCGCGCCGGCGATCAGGCCCTCGATCAGATCGTTGATACCAGCCTTAAGTGCCTCACCTGCATCTTCGCCACGGAAGAATGCCTTCAACGGGCGCTGGGTCAGGATGATGAACAGCATGATCGCCACCGCGTAGAATGCGGACTTACCCGGCGACTGCATCTCGATCATCAGGAACCAGACAAGAACCAGAATGGGCAGGATGTAATGCAGACCCGTCGGGAACACCTGTGCCACGGTCGGCAGTTTAAAATTCGGATCGTTCGGATCATCCAGCGTCAGATCAGGACGACGCGCCGCAGTGCGCACCATCGCGACATAAGCCACCAGAATGGCGATCATGATGATCGGACCGGACACGGCAGGTGCCATCGCTCGCAGGCCGTTCACACCGTAGACCAGCGCGGTGAAACCAACCGCAGCAACCACGAAGCCCACGAAAATCTTCAGGAACATCTTGCCGAGGTTCGCCGCCTCACCCAAGGCAGGCATGTCGCGTTTCAGTGCCTCAAGGTGCACGATGTAGACCAGCGCGATGTAGGAAATCACCGCCGGAATAAAGGCGTGTTTGATGACCTCGACGTAGGAAATGCCGACGAATTCCACCATCAGGAACGCAGCAGCCCCCATGACCGGCGGCATGATCTGACCGTTGACCGAAGACGCAACCTCAACCGCGCCAGATTTCTCAGCGGAGAACCCCACGCGCTTCATCAGCGGGATCGTGAAAGTACCTGTCGTTACAACGTTCGCGATGGATGAACCGGAAATCAGGCCTGTCATGGCAGAGCCCACAACAGCCGCTTTCGCCGGACCACCGCGCAGCGCGCCCAGACCGGCAAAAGCGATCTGGATAAAGTAGTTGCCCGCGCCGGCCTTATCCAACAGCGCGCCGAACAAAACGAAGAGGAAAACAAAGGCTGTTGATACACCCAGCGGGATGCCGAAGACACCGGTCGTATCGAGCCACTGAGCGTTAACGATAGCGGTGAATGACAGGCCCGAATGTTCGATAATGTCAGGGATCAGCCAGCCAGTGCCCATATAAGCATAGGCTAGAAAGATCGACCCAACGATAGTCAGAGCCGGACCAAGCGCGCGGCGCGACGCCTCAAGCAACAAAACGATGCCGATGCTGCCGATAACAATCTGCGGTGTTGTGGGCAGACCGGAACGGGCCGTTTCCGCCAGTTCGCGCGAAAATAAGAAGACGTAGAAAGCACATCCAGCGCCAACGATTGCCAACGCCCAATCAAGCAAAGGAATGCGGTTGCGAGGCGATGACTTCAAAGCGGGATACGCCAAAAACGCCAGTAGAATGGCAAATCCAAGGTGCACAGGACGCGTCTGGGACGAGTTCAGAACAGGAACCCAAGCGCCGAACCAAAGCTGCGGCTGAGCAATCCAAAGTTGAAACAAGGACCAGCACAAGGCAACACCAGCAAGAAACAGCGCCACCGTCCGGTTTGTCGGCGCACGCCCGCCGGTATCTGTGCTGCTAACCAGATCCTGAAGGTCTTCGTCTGAATACCCTTGGGCCTGATCGGCCTTTGAAACATCACTCATTCTGGAAATCCCCCGTTTGCGGCAATGGCGCCATGGACCGCCCCATCGGGACGGTCCGTTTTCATCACAGGAACAAAATCTTATTCGATCAGACCTGCTTCACGGTAGAACTTCTCGGCACCCGGATGCAGGGGCGCGGACAGACCGTCGTTTGCCATTTGCTTGGGATCGAGGTTGGCGAATGCAGGGTGCAGGCCACGGAACGCGTCGATGTCTGTGAAGACGGACTTAACAAGGTTGTAGACCACGTCCTCAGGGACATCAGCAGACGTAACCAGCGTCGCGCCAACACCGAATGTTGCGGTGTCACCATCGTTGCCGCGGTACATGCCGCCGGGGATCGTCGCTGTGCGGTAGAACGGGTTGTCCGCAACCAGCTGATCAACCGCATCGCCGGTCACGTTGACCAGAACCGCATCGCAGGCTGTTGTTGCTTCCTGAATGGAACCCGACGGGTGACCAACGGTGTAAACCATCGCGTCGATGTTGTTGTCGCACAGCGCCTGCGACTGTTCAGCCGCCTGCAGTTCGGATGCGACTGCAAAGTCATCCATGGTCCAGCCCGATGCTTCCATCAGAACTTCCATCGTGCCGCGCTGACCGGAACCGGGGTTACCGACGTTGACGCGCTTGCCCTTCAGGTCTTCAAAGTTCGAAATGCCCGCATCTGCACGTGCAACAACGGTGAACGGTTCAGGGTGGATCGAGAAGACAGCGCGCAGACCTTCGAATTTGCCCTGCTCTTCAAATTTCGAGGAACCGTTGAACGCGTGGAACTGCCAGTCGGACTGGGCCACACCGAATTCCAGCTCGCCCGAGCGGATCGCGTTGATGTTGTAGACGGAACCGCCCGTGGACTCGACGGCACAGCGGATGCCGGTTTCCTTGCGGGTTTTTGCCATCATCCGGCAGATCGCGCCGCCTGTCGGATAGTAAACGCCCGTCACACCGCCAGTGCCGATGGAAATGAACGTATCTGCCGCCATAGCCGGAGCTGCAACCGCTGTCATACCAGCCGCTGCGATGATTTTTGCGAATTTCACTTTCTTTCTCCCTAGGTAAAGCGGGGTTAGGCCCCCAATAATGCAAATGCTTTATCCATAAGAAACGAAGATGCAATTGTTTTATTTCTTTTTGAACGCATATCTTTTATCCACATAGGAAAACACTGCGGATTCAAAGCTATGACATCAAACGAGGAAAGCGTTCGGAATAATCTTGCCGAACTCGGCCGCAGTGGACCGCGGAAACTTGCTGCTTTTTCTCTGTGGATTCTGGACCATCTCGACGAAGTGGCCTTCTTGTCGATTCGAGGTCTGGCCGAAGCTGCGGGTGTAGATGCCAACCTTGCGCCGCGGCTTGCGCAAACCCTTGGCTATGAAGGGTTCAACGATTTCCGCGCGGACATTCGGAACATCGTCCAGAACCGTGGCAAGAGTTATGGCAAACGCGCCCGGGCCCTACGGTCGCGTCAAAGCTCTGGCATCTATGGCGAAGTCATCGAAGCCAATCAGCGCAACTTCGACAACATCACAGCACCACTCAATATCGCCGACATCGACGACTGTGTTGAACTGCTGCTGGGTGCCAACAAGATCTACTCCATCGGTGTTAGAAGCTGTTTTTCCGTCGCGCATTATTTTTCATACGTAGGGTCTATGGCCTTCGACAGTTTCGTCGATGTGCCTTCAATGCCGGGTGCCATCCTTGATCAGGTGTCCCGCGCCGGACCTGATGATGTGCTGGTTGCCGTAACCTATGAACACTACTCGGCAGAAGTCGTGCGCGCCTGCCAGATTGCCCGCGAAAAAAATGCGCAGATCATCGCCCTGACGGACTCGAACGAAGCGCCGATTACTCAAGACGCAGTCAAAACCATCGTTATGCCGATGGCTGGCCCGCAATTGATGCCCTCCTTGGTCAGCGCGTTTTTGACGGTCGAAATGATCCTAGCCGCCATGGCCGCCCGCAGCGAACCCGCCGCCGAACGCATTGAGGCGTTCGAACAGCGGATCGCGGGGTTCGGTGGCTATATGCGCTACGACTAAGCGCGTTCAGGACAAGTTCGGGAAGTAATCTTCGCAGGTGCCTTCGCGATAAACATCGGCCGTACAGCAATGCAGGCCGCCACCGAACGCATAGGCATCGCGCAATTCGACCTCGACCACTTCCATGCCCAGCTTGTCCATCTGTTCGGCCTGATAGACCTCGGATTTTTCGACGCAGACAGTTTTCGGATCCAGCACCAGCACGTTCATCGACAACCAGACAGAAGAATAGCAAAGCGGCGGCGGCCCGTTGTGCGCAGGCTGGGCCGCATCCACGATTTCCCAACCGTTGTTTTCAAAAATCTCGCGCTGATCATCGGGCAGACGCCGGCGCGGGTTATTCAGGATCAGGCCTGGGCGCAGCGGCGTAAAGGTCGCGTCGATGTGGATCGGATACGGGTCACCAGGGAAGTTGACCGCATGCACGCGGTGATCGCGGTAATGACGCCGCAGCCATTCGATGCCTTTCAGGTTCGTCGTGAAACCGTGCTGAACGACCAGATCCTTGCCGAACCTCAGAACGTCAGCGGCGTCGAACAGCGGCTCTTCCTCGGTCGTGACAAAGAACTTGTCAGCCGTCCATTCCAGACGTTTTTCGATGCCGATCTTTTCCGACAGATAGTCCGTACGATAATCCGCATCGGTCAAACGCGGCTTGGGCGCGCTGGCGTGGCGGAAGTTCGGGTCTTCGTTAAAGTATTGCTGCATCAGGGGGCGATAATTCAGATACTCGAACCAGCGACAGCGATAAGACATCGTCGCCTCAAGCATCTCACTGCCAACCGTCAGCAGCACATCGCGGGGCGGCATACAGCCGAACTGGCTGTCCGTGTGAAAGTCTGGCGTTGTCACAGGCTGGGAATGATCAATCGGCGTCGGGCGATCCACACGAATGCCGCGCGCCTGTAGCTGGGCAGCAAAGTTATCCAAGAGCTCATTCGCGCGGTCGATGGTTTCCTGTGGGCGCCGCCCCCACTGTCCGCGCATATCGCTGTCTTCCGGAACCTTCGCATCAAGCGCGGGCTCCTCGGGCGGGATATGGCAATCGTCGGCTCGCCCGACGATCACGTGTTTCAACGGATCCCATTCATTCCAGCTGTTAACAACTGTTTTTTCCATACTGTTCCCTGTCATTTTCATTATTCGCTTGGGAATATGTAACAGCAACGGGACAAAGCAAATGTCCCGTTAGCGACAGGTTTCTATACGGTCGACGAGTGCACCTGATTAGGCAAAAGCCTGAATGCCGGTGATCGCCCGTCCTAGGATCAGCGCATGGACGTCGTGCGTGCCCTCATAGGTGTTCACGGTTTCAAGGTTCTGCGCATGGCGCATCACGTGATAGGCCACCTGAATACCGTTACCGCCGTGCATGTCCCGCGCCTGACGGGCGATGTCCAAGGCCTTGCCACAGTTATTGCGCTTGGCGATCGAGATCATCTCGGGCGCAAAGCGGCCCTCATCAAACAAGCGCCCCAACCGCAGGCTGACCTGGAGGCCAAGCGCGATTTCGGTCTGCATGTCGGCCAGCTTCTTTTGATATAACTGTGTCGCCGCCAGCGGACGTTTGAATTGATGACGGTCCAGACCATACTGACGTGCACGGAAGAAACAGTCTTCTGCTGCCCCCATCACGCCCCAGGAAATGCCGTAGCGCGCGCGGTTCAAACAGCCGAACGGACCAGAGATGCCTTCGACGTTGGGCAGCAGCGCATCTTCGCCCACCTCGACATTTTCCATGACGATTTCGCCGGTGATGGACGCACGCAGCGACAGCTTTCCGCCGATTTTCGGCGCGGACAGGCCTTTCATGCCCTTTTCAAGGATAAAGCCCCGCACCTTGCCGCCATGCGCTTCGGACTTGGCCCAGACCACAAAGACATCCGCGATCGGGCTGTTCGAAATCCACATCTTGGACCCGTTCAGAACATAGCCACCTTCGGTTTTCACCGCGCGGGTTTTCATGCCCGCGGGGTCTGAACCGGCGTCGGGTTCGGTCAGACCGAAACAACCGATCCATTCACCGGACCCAAGTTTAGGCAGATATTTCTCCCGCTGTTCTTCGGACCCGTAGGCGTAGATCGGATACATGACGAGCGAACTTTGCACAGACATCATCGACCGGTAGCCGCTGTCGATGCGCTCAACCTCGCGCGCGACAAGGCCGTAAGACACATAGTTCGCGCCTGCGCAGCCGTATTTTTCGGGCACAGTGACGCCCAACAGGCCATTCGCGCCCATTTCACGGAAGATCTCGGGGTCTGTTTCTTCGTTCAGATAGGCGCTTTCGACCCGTGGCAGCAGCTTATCCGTGGCAAAGGCCTGAGCCGCATCGCGGATCATGCGTTCGTCTTCTGTCAGCTGGTCATCTATCAGAAACGGATCATCCCAGTTGAACGATTGACCTTTGTGCGACGCATCTGACATCGGAGTCCCCTAGCTTTCATGACTTTCGTGCAAGTTATGTGTTGTTCTCGGCAGATAACAACAGTATTTCCGAATGAACCCATTCCAATACGGAATGATATGAGACAACGACGCTTTATACCCTCGACCCGCCTGATGCTGGCCTTTGACGCAGTGATGCGGCAGGGATCGGTAACGGCTGCCGCCGAGGAACTGAACCTGACGCAAAGCGCGGTCAGCCGGTTGATCCTGTCGCTGGAAGAGCAGTTGGGAAAAGAGCTTTTCACCCGTATCAGGCGGCGATTGGTGCCCAACGACACCGCGCACACCTATCACCAAGAGGTGTCCCGCGCCCTCGATCTGGTAGAACGGGCCAGCATGCGCGTCGTCGCCAACCCCCAAGGCGGCACGCTGTCATTGGCGGTGCTGCCCACCTTTGCCACACGCTGGTTGGGCCCGCGTTTGGGCGATTTCATGGGCAACCATCCGGGTGTTGCGATCAATATGTCCACACGGATCGGATGGTTTGACTTTACCACGCAACCGTTTGATGCAGCTATCTATTTCGGAAACGGGGATTGGGTCGGCGGGCAGCACATCAAGCTGTTTGACGAACGCCTGACTGCCTGCGCGTCGCCTGATTTTGCGGCACAGAATGCCTTGGAGAAACCAGAAGACCTTGCCAACCTGCCGCTTCTGCATCTTGAGGCTCGCCCGACTGCTTGGGACGATTGGTTTGCCGCCCAAGGCGCGGACAGCGTCACGGCACGGACGGGTATGTTGGTGGATCAATTTTCAATGATGATCCAAGCCGCAATATCCGGTCTTGGTGTCGCGATCCTGCCCGATTATCTGGCGCAGATCGAGATTGAGGCCGGACGATTGGTACCGGTCCTGAAACAGGCCGTCCCGATGCAGGGTGCCTATTGGCTGGTCTGGCCGGAAGGGCGCGACATCAGCGCGCCCCTTGCATCATTTACCGATTGGCTGGCTGAACAAAGTTCAGGGCTTGAGGATCATTCGCCCTCATAGGTCCAGCGATACGACGGCGGGGTCGGCCCCTTATTCCGCCCGCCTTGCTGCATCTGTTCCCATGAATGGGCCAGAATGCCGACAGAACGGGACAGGCCAAAGAAACCGCGCGCCAAGGGCGGAGGACATCCGAGTTCGGCATAAACCACTGCCGTTGCACCATCGATGTTCATCGGTACGGACTTACCGCGTTCAGCCGCCAGATGCGCCTCGATCCCGCGCCCGATATCGGCGAATTTGCCATCGACAATACCTTCCTTCGCGGCGTCGTCTATTAGGCCCAGCAGACGCGGCGCGCGAGGGTCCACGGGTTTGTGGAACCGGTGACCGAAACCGGGAATGAACTTGCCATGTTCCGCGCGCCAGTCGTCCAGAACCTGCGGCAAGGCACCCTGCCCTGCATCGGCAATTCTGGCATAAAGCTCAACGGCTTGTTCGCCCGCACCACCGTGCACATTGCCCAACATGTTCAGACCGGTGGCCATCGCGCTTTGCAGCCCGATGCCACAAGTCGCCGCCATACGGGCCGCCGCGATCGACGGCGCTTGCGGTCCATGATCAACGGCGGCGACCAAAGCGGCCTCGAACAGCGCTGCGCGCGGGCCCTCAATGTCTTCGCCTATGACCAGAAGCCAGATCATCTGCGCAAAACTGCGATTGCCGATCAGGTCCTGAATAGGATGCCCGCGCATCGCAATACGGCCCGGCTCCATGTCGATGATACTGGTGCGCCACCAGTCCGAGACATCATTCCTGTCGGTCATATTACGCCCTCTGCTTTGAATTCCGCGATCTCGTCGTTTGAATAGCCCAGATCGGTCAGGATTGTATTGTTGTCCTGCCCCAAAACAGGCGGCGGCGTTGCGACCGACGGGCGTTTGCCATCCACCATCGCACCGACCTTCACAATATCCACGTCACGCCCCAAACCGGGCACATTGGTGAACCGCGCAAAGAAATCACGATCTGCGACCTGCGGATGGGCAAGGATATCCGGCACCGACATGACCGCACCGGCGGGGACCCCGATTGAGGAGAAATCTTCAGCCCACTTTTGCGCCGGTGCGGTCGTCAAAACTGTTTCAAGCTCGGCTTTCAAACGCAGGCGGTTCGCTTTGCGATCTTCGCGCGTTGCGTATTCGGGCCTATCCAGAAGATCGTCGCGCCCAAGGTGCCGCGCAAGAGCGACCCATTGTTCATCCTTATTGGCCGCGATGTTCACCAGACCATCGGCGCATTGAAACGCACCAGAGGGGGCCGAGGTCGGATTTTCATTGCCATTCGCCTGTGGAACGACGCCACCGATCATGTAGTTCGACACGACCCAGCCCATTGTCGCCAGAACGGAATCCAACATCGACACGTCGATAAAGCAGCCACGATCCTTGGCATTCAAAGCGCCGCAAATCATCATCGCGGCGGTCAGCCCACCGATCGTATCCCCAATCGGATAACCCACACGCGTGGGCGCGCTTTTCGCATCGCCGGTAACCGACATCACGCCGGACACACCCTGAATGATCTGGTCATATGCGGGATGTTTCGACCACGGGCCATCCTGACCAAAACCGGAAATCGCGCAGTAGATCAGCGCGGGATTGGCCTCTTTTAAAACGTCGTAATCCAAACCCAAACGCGTCATCACGCCGGGGCGGAAATTTTCGACCAGCACATCGGCTTTGGCGACAAGACGCCTTAGCGCCTCTTTGCCACGCGGGTCTTTCAGGTTCAGTGTGATCGACCGTTTACCGGGGTTCTGGGCCAGAAAGCTGATACCCATACCCGCCGCGCTTAGTTCCGGATCAGAACCCAGATTGCGCGCCAAATCGCCGCTTTTCACGGCCTCGACCTTGATCACGTCCGCGCCCATATGCGCCAACTGGTGGCAGGCAAACGGGCCCGCCAGAACGTTCGTCAGATCAAGCACCACCACATCGGACAACGGGCCGCCAACTGGCGACCCGCTTTTGTTTTCATCAATCCCCATCTGCAACACCTTCGGCGCGGCGACGGGCACGTCTTGCACGGTAACTGGGCAAAAGAACCAAGACCGCAGCAAGCACCAGCAGACCCATTGTCATCGGACGTTCAAGGATGAAGTCCAGACCACGGTAGAGCTGCATCGAGCGGGCAAAGTTGTCTTCCAGCATCGTGCCAAGAATGAATCCGATCAGCAGCGGTGCCAGCGGGTAATCCGCAAACCGCAGGATCGTTGCCACCACTCCCAGACCAACAAGGATCAGCAGTTCTGTCGCATTGTTCTGGCCAATATAGGCCCCCATCAGGGTGAAGAACAAAATGAACGGGATCAGGAAGTTACGCGGAACAGCAAGGATCTTTGCGATGTACGGGATCAACGGCAGGTTCAGGATTAGCAGAACAAGGTTGCCGATGAACATCGAGATGATCACAGCCCAGAAGATTTCCGGTGTGTCTGTCATCAAACGCGGACCCGGTGTCACGTTCAGCGCGATCAAAGCACCCAACAGGATCGCTGTAGTCCCGGAGCCCGGAATACCCAACGTCAGCAGCGGTACAAACGAACCGGTACAAGCGGCGTTGTTGGCAGATTCCGGCGCGGCCAAGCCACGAACCGATCCTTTGCCGAACTCAGCCTGCGCTTCGCCTTTGGCGATGTTCCGTTCGACCGCGTAGCCAAGGAACGACGCAATGGTTGCACCCGCACCGGGAAGAACGCCAATAAAGAAGCCCTGAACAGACTGACGTCCAATGACGGGCGCCATGATCTTGGCTTCGTCCTTGGTAAAGCGCAGGTTCGAAATCTCGCTGCTTTTGCCTGTCGCTCCGCGCGCAGGGTTCAGAACAAGGAACATCGCTTCGGGCAAGGCAAACATCGCCATCGCCAGCGTGATAAACGAAATACCGGACTGCAGATCCATCAGGCCCAGCGTAAAGCGAGGCATGTTGAACAGCGCGCCTTCGCCAACGGTAGCAAGGATCAGACCAAGGATGGTCATCATCAGCGCCTTGGCCACCTGCCCTGTGCCAGCGAATGCTGCAATGGCGGACAGACCCACAACCATCAGCGCAAAGTATTCAGCGGAATGGAACAGCAGCGCCACGGTGGACAGCATTGGCGCAAAGATCATCAGCAGGATCGCACCGATGGTGCCGCCCGCAAAGCTTGCCACAGCGGCAATCGTCAGCGCTTTGCCAGCCTCGCCTTTCAGCGCCATTGGATAACCATCGAAACTGGTAGCAACCGTTCCAGCCACCCCCGGTGCGTTCAACAGGATCGACGATGTCGAGCCACCAAAAATCGCGCCATAATATACACCAGCCAGAAGGATCAGCGCCGCTGTCGGGTCACCCAAGGTGATCGCCACAGGGATCATAATCGCGATGATGGACATCGGGCCAAGACCCGGCAACATACCGATGAATGTGCCGATCAGACAGCCCGCGATAACCATCAACAGGTTCTGGATCGAGAATGCGGCCGACAGGCCAATCATAATACCTTCAAGCATGCCTCAGACCCCCATGAAGTACGGAAACGGACGCAGGAAGATGCCCAGCACTTCTTGCACGAGATACCAGATCGAACCGGCAGCGATCAGCGCGACGGGCACCATCACATGCCATTTGCGTTCGCCCAGAACAAAGCTTCCCGCGACGAGGAAGACTGTGGTGGAAATCAGGAACCCAGCAGGACGCAGCGCCAGAGCGTAACATACCATCAAGCCAATCAGCAAAAGCGCCTGACCCAAGTTGTATTCGTGCAGACGACGATAGTTGATGTCGCTTGCGGAAGGTTCACTTTCATTTTCGGGTTTTTCCAAACCCAAAAGCACGACCAAGCCGACGATACAGCCGCCGATTGCCAGCAGCTTTGGAAACGTAGATGGCCAAACCGGATTGCGCTGCATGAACGGCGGCAACAGGTGGTCCATAGTGAAGAAAGCTAGATATCCGTAGATGCAACAGAAGACGACGAATACCAGCGCGATCCAACGATCAAGCGCCATGACGATCCCTCCCCAGGAATGTCGAAAGGTGTGTAGGTATTTTGGGGCAGCCTGTGCCGCCCCAAAACAGGTGTGAAATGATCAAGACTTAGAGGAAGCCCAGAGTTTTCATCAGGTCGCCGATTTCTTTTTCCTGACCTTCAAGGAAGGTGCGGAAATCGTCACCGGGGTTGAAGATGTTGACCCAGCCGTTACGCGAACGAACTGTTTCCCATGCTTCTGTTTCGTACATCGCTTCCAAAGCAGAGATGTATTCGGCTACTTTTTCGTCCGATGTGCCCGGTGCAGCAAAGAAACCGCGCCAGTTTACAAACGATGTGTCGATGCCCTGCTCTTTGAAGGTTGCGGCGCTGTCATAGGCGGGAACGCGTTCGTCTGCTGTCACGCCAACGATGCGAACTTCGCCCTGCTCTGCCAGAGCAATCGCTTCGGAGAAGCCGGTGGACAGTGCGTCGATCTCGCCGGACAGAAGGCCAGCCATCGCTTCACCACCCGCGTCATAGGGGATGTAGTTCAGCGCTGTCGGATCTTCACCAGCGGCCTGCATAACCATTGCAGCAACAAGGTGGTCCATACCGCCAGGAACAGAACCGCCGCCTACTGCGAAATCAGGGCCCTGCTCTTTATACGCACCCATCAACTGCTCCATGTTTTCGATCGGGCTATCTGCCGGAACGACCAGAGCGGCGTAGTCACCGATGGTGCCTGCAACCAGTGTCAGGTCACGGAAAGACTGCGGGAAAACACCTGTCAGCGAACGGATCACGATCGGGGTCGAGTTGACCATCAGCGTGTTGTCCAGGCTTTCGGCGTTTTCGATCATGTAGGCAATCGCCACACCACCGCCGCCACCGGACATGTTTTCAAAGCTGGCCGAGCCAACCAGACCGGAGTTTGTCAGCGCTTCGCCTGTGCCGCGCGCTGTACCATCCCAGCCGCCGCCAGCGCCGCCCGGAATTACGAAATGAAGCTGGTCAAGGACCTTGTGTGCTTCGGCCTGCGCCATGCCACCAAATGCTACAGATGCTACCGCAGCCGCCATCGCGACCCGGCGGGTCATGGAAAATGTCATATTGGTTCCTCCCATTTGACAAGACGGTCCAGTGCCGCCCATGTTCCCCGTCTAGAAATGGAAGCTGACAAGAGCCTGACACGGGTTCGAAAAAGTTTTCACTGACGGCAAACCACGCCGTCACGAGGGAGAATTCGACGTGCGTTATCTTTTGGTTGAGGACAACCTTGAGCTGGCAGAAGCCGTGGTGAACAGACTGGTTCTGGATGGTCACGCCGTGGACCATGCCGACTGTCTAGCAAGTGCCGAAGATTGCCTCGCCGCTGCGCGTTACGATTTGATTTTGTTGGATGTTATGCTGCCTGATGGCGATGGCCGCGAATTCCTTGAACGCAGCCGCGCGCACCTTGAAACCCCTGTCATTGTGCTGACCGCGCGGGCGCAGGTGTCGGACCGTGTCGGCGCCTTGGATCAGGGGGCCGACGACTATATCACCAAGCCCTTCGATTTTTCCGAACTCGAGGCCAGATGCCGTGCCGTTTTGCGCCGTCGTGGCGGATCGGCAAAGAATCAGATCACTCTGGGCGAGGCGATTTTCGATCCGTTGGCAGGCACAATCAGCCACAACGGGAGCACTGTCGATCTGCGCAACCGCGAGATTCGACTGCTTGAGGTTTTTGCCAGAAACCCCGGACATATCCTGTCCAAAACCCAGTTGATGGACCGGCTGTTTTCCTATGACGCCGAAGTCACCGAGAACGCGATCGAGGTTTATGTCGGCCGCCTTCGCCGCCGGATCGAAGGCATGGGGTTGCGTATCGAAACGGTGCGTGGCCTGGGCTACCGAATGGAAACAGGTCAATCGTGACGGGCACAGGCTCTATCGGGCGCAAGCTGACGCTACTTCTGGCGGGCGTGGCGGCGCTTTTGTCGTTGTTAAGTTGGGCCATGGTCAACGGCCTTGCCAAACAGGCGGCAGAACGCACGCAGGACAACGTACTTGCCGCATCAGCCACGACGATTGCGGAAACACTGCGCTCGGAACAGGGCGAAGTGCGTCTAGAACTGCCCTACTCGGCGTTTTCGATGCTGGGCGCGATTGGCGAGGATCGCGTGTTCTATCGCGTGACCGCCGGCGAGCAGATGTTGACCGGCTACGAGGATTTGCCCCTGCCCAGCGACCCACCTTCCCAAGGCCAAGTCGTCTTTGACACCGCACAATTCAGCGGTGAAGCCATTCGCATGGCATCTGTGTCGCGCGTGATTTTTGCAGGCGTGCAGGCCGTGCCTGTAACCGTCACCATGGCCCAGACCCGCAACGGGGTCAGCGCGATTACGTCTGACCTGTCGCAACTCGCCGCGTTCCTGTCAGTGATGTTCTTTCTAGTTGCTGTTGCGATGTCAGCCTTTGCAGCCCAGACATCCCTAAAACCCCTGAATGAAATTGCAGCCGCCGTTGCGCGGCGCGGCCCGTCTGATTTGCGCCCGCTGCGCCGCGAGGCTCCAACGGAACTTGCGCCGTTGATGACATCGCTTAACCGATTGATGGACCGTCTGGGGCAATCAATCCGCCGCTCCGAGGATTTCATTGCAGAAGCCGCGCACCGTGTCCGCACGCCATTGGCCACAGTCCGCGCGCAGGCTGAGGTCGCTTTGCGAACCACAGATGACGACGCTGAAAAACAACGGTTGCGCCGGATCATTCGCGCGGTCGATGAAAGCTCGCGCTCTGCGGGGCAATTGCTGGACCACGCCACAGTCGCCTACCGCGCCGAGGATCTGTCACGGCATCCCACAGATCTCGCCGATATCGCCCGCAAAACCGTAGACGGGCTAGAGCCGACAGCCGCCATGAAAGATATCTACATCAAACTCGACACCGCGCCCGCGACTGTATCCGGCGACGCAGTGCTGCTGGAGAATGCATTCCGAAACGTGTTGGACAATGCCATCAAATATTCGCCCGAGGACACAACCGTCACTGTGCGTGTCTTTGTTGAAAACGGCTATGCCCGCGCGGCAGTTGTGGATGAAGGCCCGGGATTGGGCGATGGCCCGGCTGAAAACCTGACCGAACGGTTCCGTCGTGGCCGCAATACCGAAGGCATCGTTGGATCGGGATTAGGGCTTACCATTGCATCGGACGTTTTGCGCGCCCATGGCGGGCATTTGGACTTGGGACAACCCACGAAAGGAAAAGGCGCATGCGTTACGCTTGTCTTGCCCTCATCCTGACATTTCTGGCCGGCGTAAGCAGCGCGCTTGAGGTCGAAGATCATCGTCGATATCCCGGCACGGGTAACGAAGAGTTACACGTCATATCGACGGCCGATCTGGAAGTGTTCGAGCCTTACCTTTTGGCGTTTCAGGCCGCACGACCGGATTTGACGATCGACTACACGGTGGCCTCGTCGGCAGAACTGCACAGGGCCATCCGGAACGGTGCCGTATTTGATCTGGCGCTGTCATCCGCGATGGACTTGCAGTTTCAGCTGGCCAATGACGGCTATGCACAGCGCCACCAATCCGACCGAACGCTGGCCCTGCCCAACTGGGCCAAATGGCGGGATCTGATATTTGCTTTTACGGCTGAACCTGCGGTCATGGTTCTGTCCACCGAAAGATTCGCCGGTCTGCCTGTGCCAACCACCCGTCAGGAACTGGTCGGCGTGTTGCGCCAACACCCAGACGTCTTCGAGGGTGCGATTGGCACCTATGACGTCCGCGAAAGCGGCTTGGGCTATCTCTTTGCCACCCAAGAGGCGCGATCCACAGACGCCTATTGGCGATTATCAGAGGTGATGGGAAGGCTGGACCCACAGCTTTATTGCTGTTCCGGCCAGATGATCGACGACGTCACCGAAGGTAAGCTTGCCTTAGCCTATAACGTACTGGGCAGTTATGCCGCTGACCGTCTTGCACGCGCGTCCGGCGGTAAGGTTCAGGTTCTGAGCATGCAGGATTTCGGCAATGTCATGCTGCGCACGGCTTTGATCCCGTCCAATGCGACAAACCCGGATGCCGCAGGCCTTATGATCGATATGCTGATTGATCTGGGCCTGCGCAGCACGCCAGAAAACTGGCCTTTGCCGCCCCTCAACCAGGTGGGCATCGACCATGCGGCAGGCTTCAGCCAGATCAGGCTTGGCCCTGCCTTGATGGTCTACCTTGATCCACTCAACCGACGGGCATTTCTCAGTGAATGGGAAAATGCGATGGTCCAGAAATAACTTTCATTTGAATAGGACCAATGCTCTGCTATCACAAATAGCGTTGGCATTTGGGAGGATGTCAGGCTGTTAGACTACTCACACAATTTGTTCTTGGTTGGCGCTTCGCTGGCCATTGCGTTGATGGCTGCGTTCAGCGGGCTTACGTTGACGCGTGGCGCTTCCAACCTTGCCGTTCGCGAACGCAAGATGATCGTCGTGATCTCGGCCATTGTGTTGGGCGGCGGCATCTGGTCGATGCATTTCGTTGCCATGCTGGGTCTGCAGCTGCCCATTTTGTTCTTCTACGACGGGCTTTACACGCTGATCTCGGCCCTGTTTGCGATCCTTCTTGTGGGTGCCGCCCTTCTTGTATTGCACTTCCGACAGCGAACGCGCCCGACCTTGATTGCCGCAGGCATCCTTGTGGGCATGGGGATCGCCGGCATGCATTACATCGGGATGCTGGGCATGGAAATCTGCCGCCCTGTCTTCGGTGCTAGTGGCATCGCGGTGTCCTTTGTCGCAGCGATGGTTCTATCGGTCATGGCGATTTGGCTAGCCTATGGAGCGCGGGCCAATAGCAACATCCTGTTGGGCACCGTGTTTTTCGGCCTTTCCGTTTTTGCCGTCCATTTCATCGCGATGTGGGGCACAGGTTTTGTCGCCAACGAAAGCTCTCAGGCGGTGGGACCTGCGCTGTCGAATGAAATCTTGGCGATGGGTGTGACCATTGCGGCCTTCGTCATCAGTGGGTCGTTCCTTTTGGCAGGCGTGTCCTTTGTAGATCCGAACCCTGCGCCCGCTGAACAGCCTGCACAAGCCGCGAAAGCGGAGCGTCCGACCCAGCCTTCAGAACCCGCAGAAGACGCCCCCGCGTCAGATGTTCCCGAAGTCACAGCCCAAGTCGCCCCGACCCTTCCGTACGAAAAAGAAGGTCGCACATGGTTTATTGATCTGGGCAAAGTCGCAGCCGTCCGCGCCGAGGGCCACTACACGATCATTTACAGCAATCAGGAAAAACTGTTCTGCCCGTGGTCCATTTCCGAGGTTGAAAACCGCATGGGGACTGCTGGCTTGCTGCGCACACACCGAAGCTATCTGATCAATCCCACCTTCGTGTCTGAATTCCAGCGCACCAAAGACACCGGCGCGTGCTTTTTCGCGACGGTCGAGTCCCTAACCAAGGTACCCGTCAGCCGGTCGCGCCTGTCAGAAGTAAAACTCGCCCTAGGTGTGTAATTCGCATCTCGTGCAACTCGTGCAGATAATTCGCATTTCGTGCACAGACCCCTGCGTTTCATGGCTATATCGTTGGTGAACACCACCGCATACCGCAGTCTTTCCCTACCAGCGAGACTACCGCTGAAGGGAGGACAATATGATACCAGCCGGGTTCGAATACCATCGGCCCGCCGACATCGCGTCGGCACTGTCGCTACTGCAAACGCACGGTGACGAAGCTCGTGTAATTGCAGGCGGGCATAGCCTTATTCCAATGATGAAACTGCGGATGGCCGATCTGAGCCATCTGATCGATCTTCAGGACATCGACGGCCTGAAGGGCATCACAATCGCAGAGGACATTGTTTCGATCGGAGCGATGACCACGCAGAACGAACTGATCACCAATGACGAACTGTCGCGCCGCATTCCGATCCTGCGCGAAGCGGCTTTGCTGATTGCTGATCCGCAGGTGCGCTATGTTGGCACCGTTGGCGGCAATGTCGCAAACGGAGACCCGGGCAATGACATGCCGGGCCTGATGCAGTGCCTTGGCGCGGTCTATACTCTGGAAGGTCCCGATGGCAGCCGCGCGGTTGCAGCCCGCGACTTCTATGAAGCGGCGTACTTCACAGCCCGCGAAGACGAAGAGATCCTGACACAGATCACGATCCCTGTGCCGTCGATGTCCGGCTATGCCTACGAAAAGCAGAAGCGCAAGATCGGTGACTACGCGACAGCCGCGGCTGCGGTCATGGTTGGCGGCGGCAACGCATCCGTTGCGATGACAAACCTGTCCGACACACCGATCTATTCGGCCGAGGCCAGCGATGCGCTTGCCAAGGGTGATGTGGATGGCTGCGTTGCAGCGGCGCTTGACGCGATTGATCCCCAAGAGGACATGCGCGGACCCATCGCCTTTAAGAAACACGTGGCCGAAGTGATCCTTCGCCGGGCCATCGCCAAAGCACAGGAGCGTGCGGCATGAGCAAGATGCATGTAAAACTGAACGTGAACGGTCAGGAAGTCGAAGGGCTGGCAGAACCGCGCACCCTTTTGATCCACTTCCTGCGTGAAAACCTAAATATCACTGGCCCGCACATCGGCTGCGAGACGTCCCACTGCGGCGCCTGCACTGTTGATCTGAACGGCAAGTCGGTCAAATCCTGCACAGTGTTTGTCGCCCAGGCCAATGGATCTGATGTGACTACGGTTGAAGGCCTGACCAACGACGACGGCAGCCTTGGCGTCATTCAGGAAATGTTCCGCGAACATCACGGGCTTCAGTGCGGTTTCTGCACACCCGGTATGATCACCCGCGCCCACCGCCTGCTGCAGGAAAACCCGAACCCGACCGAAGAAGAGGTCCGTTTCGGCATGGCAGGCAATCTGTGCCGCTGCACAGGCTATCAGAACATCGTCAAAGCGATCCTTGCATCCGCTGACATGATGAACGCCCAGAAGGAGGCTGCGGAATGAAGGACGAACTGACACAGGACCAGCGCTCTGCCAACCTAAAGGGCATGGGCTCGTCGCGCAAACGCGTCGAGGACGTGCGTTTTACCCAAGGCAAGGGGCGCTACGTCGATGATATCAAACTCGACGGCATGCTGTTCGGCGACTTCGTACGTTCGCCCTATGCGCACGCCCGTGTGACCTCGATCAACACCGAAGCGGCCATGGCCATTCCCGGCGTTGTTGCGGTTCTGACAGCCAAAGACCTTGAACCCCTTGGTCTGCACTGGATGCCGACCCTTGCGGGCGACAAGCAGATGGTTCTGGCGGACGGCAAAGTGCTGTTCCAAGGACAGGAAGTCGCCTACGTCATCGCCAATGACCGTTATGCAGCCGCTGACGGTGTTGAGGCGGTTGAGGTCGAATACGAAGAACTGCCCGTCATCGTTAACCCGTTCGAGGCGCTGAAATCCAACGTGGTTCTGCGTGAAGACCTTGAAGGCCAGACCGAAGGCGCGCACGGCCCCCGTAAGCACCACAACCACATCTTCACGTGGGAACAGGGCGACAAGGAAGGCACCGAAAAGGTTTTGGAAGAGGCCGACGTCGTTGCCGAGGAAATGGTCTACTATCACCGTACGCACCCCTGCCCGCTGGAAACATGCGGTTGTGTGGCGTCGATGGATAAGGTCACCGGCAAGCTGACGCTGTACGGTACATTCCAAGCCCCTCACGCGATCCGGACTGTTGTGTCCCTGATCTCGGGTATCGCGGAACACAACATCCGCGTGGTCAGCCCCGACATCGGTGGCGGTTTTGGCAACAAGGTTGGCGCATATGCCGGCTACGTCTGTTCTGTGGTAGCTTCGATTGTCACTGGCAAGCCGGTGAAGTGGGTCGAAGACCGTATGGAAAACCTGATGACCACCGCGTTTGCGCGCGATTACTGGATGCAGGGTAAAATCGCGGCGACCAAAGAGGGCAAGATCACCGGTCTGTGGTGCCACACCACAGCGGACCACGGTGGCTTTGACGCCTGTGCCGACCCGACAAAGTTCCCCGCAGGGTTCATGAACATCTGCACAGGGTCCTATGACATCCCGACGGCCTATCTGGCGGTTGACGGTGTCTATACCAACAAGGCACCGGGCGGCGTTTCCTATCGCTGTTCGTTCCGTGTGACCGAGGCGGCCTACTTCATCGAACGCATGATCGAAGTTCTAGCCATCGAGCTGAACATGGATGCCGCTGAACTGCGCCGGATCAACTTTATCAAATCCGACCAGTTCCCCTACCAGTCTGCACTGGGTTGGGAATACGACTCGGGCGATTACCATCGCGCTTGGGACCAAGCACTGAACGCAGTTGGCTACAAAGAGCTGCGCGAAGAACAGGCCCAGCGGATCGAGGATTTCAAAGCTGGCAAAACACGCAAGCTGATCGGGATCGGTTTGACGCATTTCACCGAAATCGTCGGCGCGGGTCCGGTCAAGAACTGTGACATCCTTGGATTGGGCATGTTCGACAGCTGCGAAATCCGCATCCACCCGACCGGATCGGCCATCGCACGTCTGGGCACGATCAGTCAGGGTCAGGGCCACGCCACGACCTTTGCACAGATCATCGCGTCAGAAATCGGTCTGCCTGCGGATGACATCACGCTCGAGGAAGGCGACACAGACACCGCACCATACGGTCTGGGCACCTACGGGTCCCGTTCCACACCGGTTGCGGGAGCTGCCACAGCGATGGCTGCGCGCAAAATCCGCGCGAAAGCACAGATGATCGCGGCCTACCTGCTTGAGGTCCATGACGACGACGTCGAATGGGACGTGGATCGTTTCTCGGTCAAAGGTGCGCCTGAACGCTTCAAGACTATGAAAGAAATCGCCTTTGCTGCGTACAACCAGGCCATTCCGGGGCTCGAGCCCGGTCTTGAGGCGGTCAGCTACTACGATCCGCCGAACATGACCTACCCCTTCGGCGCGTACATCTGCGTGATGGAAATCGACGTTGATACCGGCGAGCATGAAATCCGCAGCTTCTACGCTCTGGATGACTGCGGCACACGCATCAACCCGATGATCATCGACGGTCAGGTGCATGGTGGCTGTACAGAAGGCTACGCCATCGCGATGGGTCAGGAAATTGCCTATGATGAAATGGGCAACTGCAAGTCCGCCACTTTGATGGACTTCTTCCTGCCGACCGCATGGGAAACGCCGACTTACACCACGGACTTCGCGGTCACCCCCAGCCCGCATCACCCGATCGGTGCAAAAGGTGTCGGCGAAAGCCCGAACGTAGGTTCTGTGCCCTGCTTCTCGAACGCGGTGCACGATGCGTTCCGTCCGTTCGGTCTGGTCCAAAGCCACATGCCGCACGATCACTGGCGCATCTGGAAGATCGCCAAGGATCTGGGTCTGCATAGCTGATCCAAACCCTAGGTACGGGGCGGTTCCCAAGGCCGCCCCTCACCCAACCACAGAATAGACAAAGCTATGACACCCTATCAGGAACTACAGTCCCGATTGGCCGAAACCGGCTATCTGGCAAATGACAGCACAGCCATGGCGCTGCATCTGGCGCAGGTTCTGGGGCGTCCTTTGCTGCTGGAAGGCCCCGCTGGCGTCGGCAAGACCGAGATCGCCAAGGCGCTGGCACAGGTGCTGGACACAAACCTCATCCGCCTTCAGTGTTATGAAGGCCTGGATGCCTCGCAAGCGATTTACGAATGGAACTACCAGCGCCAACTGCTGGCGATCCGAGCTGACGGCACCAGTGAAGAACAACTTTTTTCCGAAAAATACCTGCTGAAACGCCCGCTGTTGCAGGCGATTTCACAAGAGACACCCGCCGTTCTGCTGCTGGACGAAATCGACCGCGCGGATGAAGAATTCGAAGCCTATCTTCTGGAAATCCTGTCCGACTTCCAGATCACGATCCCTGAACTCGGGACCATTCAGGCCAAATCGCGCCCGCATGTCATCCTGACTGCCAATGGCACGCGCGATCTATCAGACGCGCTGCGCCGTCGGTGTCTATATGTCTACGTCGACTACCCGACGCAGAAAGAAGAGCTAGCGATCCTGTCCGCCCGCATGCCGGAAATCGGCGCGACACTGTCCAAACAAATCGTTCACGTGGTGCAGGCAATGCGTCGTGACGAGTTGGAAAAGAAACCCGGCGTAGCCGAGATGCTGGATTGGGCAGCCGCGCTGTCCGGTTTGGGCATCAATGACATGACCCAGACCCCCGAAGCCGTTCAGGCCACCTTGGTTTGCCTGCTGAAAACGGCCACCGACCGGGATGCTGTGCCTGTCGAAGTGCTGAACCGTCTGTTGGGCAAGGTGGCGTAATGCAGGTCACACGGTTTCCAGAACGCGCAAGCGGACCGGCCGAACGGATGGCGGGCTTTATCGCCCACCTGCGCATGAACGGCGTACCGCTTGGGCCGGCGGAAACCGGTGCCGCATTACAGGCTTTGACGCATGTCGAGGCGACAGATGTGGATGAGACCCGTCTGGCTTTGAAAACCCTTCTGTCGCCCGACGCCGATGTCTGGGGTAAGTTCGACGATCTGTTCAACGCCTACTGGTTCAATAAGGGCGCACAAAAGGCCGGACAGGCATCGGCCCATGTGCGCACCCAATCTGCACGTCCGATGATGTGGAAAGACCATTTGGGTGATGGTCCGTCCGAGGATGGCGATGGGCCAGCTGACACAATGCCGGGGCATTCCGATGAAGATGCCGAAGGTATCGATGGCCGCCTGATCGGCACCCAAAGTCGCAACCTGACGCGTCGTGATCTGCGCGAACTGTTTGATGAGGCCGATTTGCAGGCCGCTGAAAAGGCCGCCGAACGTCTGGCCCACGCCCTAAGGGATCGCCGGTCGCGTCGCCGCAAACAGGCCAAACGCGGCGAGCAGCTGGATATGCGCCGCATTCAACGCGCCTCGGTGGCGCGCGGGGGCGAACCGCTGGACCTGTTCAAACGCAAACGCCCCGACCGTCCTATGAACATCATCGCACTGACTGATGTATCGGGCTCTATGACCGTCTATTCGCGCGTCTTTCTGGCCTTTGTGCGCGGCCTAATTTCACGCGACACCACCGCCGAGGCGTTCCTGTTCCACACCCGCCTGATGCGGGTCACGGATGCATTACGCGAACGCGACACGTTGAAAGCTGCCTCGCGCCTAAGCCTGATGGCCGAAGGGTTCGGCGGTGGCACCGACATCGGCGGATCATTAGCCAATTTTGTCGACCAGTATTCCGCCCGCCTGAACAAACGCACCGTCGTTCTGATCCTGTCGGACGGCTACTGCACCGGCACGCCTGAAAAGCTGGGTCAGTCACTGAACCGCATCCGCCAAAAAGCCGGCCGCATCGTTTGGCTGAACCCGCTTCTTGGTTGGAAAGATTACGAACCGGTCGCCCGCGCCATACAAGAGGCCCTGCCCCATGTGGATGCGCATCTACCGGTCAACACCATCGACGCGCTTGCCGCGCTTGAACCCGAATTCGCCAGATTGTGAGGACACATGGGAAAGTTCGACATCTTTGACACCATCGACACTTTGCGCAAAAGCGGCCGACCGTTTTGCGTGGCGACCGTGGTGCGCACCGCCGATGTGACCTCGGCCAAGGCAGGCGCCAAAGCCGCTGTCACCGTCGACGGTGAAGTCATCGGCCACCTAGGCGGTGGTTGCGTGCAAGGCGCGGTGCGCAAAGCAGGCGCGCAGGCCATCGAGACAGGTGAAACCCAAGTGATCCGTGTGAAGCCCAGCGAAAAGGTCGTGGCGCTTCAGGATGACGACGGTGCGCAGGTGTTCAAAAGCGGCTGTCCTTCAGGTGGCACCGTCGATCTGTTGATCGAGCCCTATACCCTGCCCCCGATGCTGGTGATCTTGGGTAATTCGCCCATCAGCCGTGCGATTGCAGTCCACGGAAACATGGCGGGCTACCGCGTTGCGGTAACAGACATGATGGAAACCGACCACGCGACCCTGCGGTTCAGCGAAACTGATTTGTCCGAACTGTCCATCACGCCCCGTGACTTTGTCGTCGTCGCCAGCCAAGGGGCCAAGGACCTTGCCGCACTTCGCGCGGCGCTTGGATCGGATGCAGATCGCGTGTCAATGGTTGCCTCACGCCGTAAGGCTGCTGCTTTGTGCGAAAAGCTGTTCATAGAAGGCATGGATGCATCGCGCATTGCGCGGCTGAAATCCCCTGCCGGATTGGACATCAAAGGTGTCGACCCGCAGGAAATCGCTGTGTCTGTCATCGCCGAAGTGATCCTGTGGCGGAACACGGACCGCATTCGTCAGGAGGGATCCGATGAGCAGACTGCATAAACTTATTGCGTGGTTCAAACCCGCCCCGAACGACAAGGTCTCGGACAGTGAAAAGGCCGATATCCTTCTGAAATCCTTCCCTAAATGTTGCTAATCAAGAGTACGAACACATGGAACTAAAAGACGAAGTCCGCATTCAAGCCCCGAAGCAGGTTGTTTATGATGCGCTGAATGATCCCGAGATCCTGAAACAGTGCATTCCCGGATGCGAAGAGCTGACCCAGCATTCGCCCACAGAACTTGAAGCACTGGTTGTTCTGAAAATCGGGCCGGTAAAAGCGAAGTTCGGCGGCAACGTCACGCTGGATACTGCCGGTGCCCCGGACCATTTCAGCCTGACAGGCGAAGGCAAAGGTGGTGCTGCCGGTTTTGCAAAGGGCGGCGCGGATGTCACGCTGACCGAAGACGGCGATGAAACCATTCTGGCCTATGACGCGAAGGCCGAAGTTGGCGGCAAGATCGCCCAGCTTGGCAGCCGTCTGATCCAGGGTACAGCGAAAAAGCTGTCGGCCAAATTCTTTGACAACTTCGCTCAGGTCGTGGCCGAGAAGCAGTCTGCTTAACGAGTGTGGGGTGGCGCGGCCTTAGGGCTGCGGCACCCCGTTTTTCATGGTTAGAATGCCTGCGCCGCAGCAACTGCACGCTTCCACGCCGCGTATTTGGCGTCGCGTACCTCGGCCGACATGTCCGAGGTAAAGGTCTTTTCAACCGACCACGTTTCGGCAAAGCCCTCCATATCTGGATAAAGCCCTGCGCGTTGGCCCGCCAACCATGCGGCGCCCATAGCCGTTGTTTCCAGCACATGCGGGCGATCCACAGGGGCATCGATGATGTCCGACAGAAACTGCATCGTCCAATCAGATGCGCTCATCCCGCCATCAACACGCAGCGCGGTTTCACCGGAAGACGACCAATCCGCATGCATCGCCTCTAGCAGGTCACGCGTCTGGTAGCCCACCGACTCCAGCGCGGCTTTGGCGAACTCGGCAGGGCCAGAATTGCGCGTCAGGCCAAAGGCGGCACCACGACATTCGGCGTTCCAGTACGGCGCGCCCAACCCGGTGAAGGCAGGCACCAGAACGACGTCGTGCCCTGTATCTGCCGTTTCTGCCAAAGCCTGAGTATCCTTGGCATTTTCGATGATCTGAAGTCCGTCGCGCAGCCACTGGACCACGGCCCCTGCGATAAATATCGACCCTTCAAGCGCGTAGGTCGTTTTGCCATCAAGGCGGTAGGCAATCGTTGTCAGCAATCGGTTGTTCGACGTGACGGGTTCGTCACCTGTGTTGAGAAGCGCGAAACATCCCGTGCCGTAGGTGGATTTCATCATACCCGGCTTGAAACAGGCCTGCCCGATGGTGGCCGCCTGTTGATCGCCAGCGATGCCAAGAATTGGGATTTCCGCGCCGAAAAGGTCTTCTTTCACCATGCCGAAATCGCTGGCACAGTCTTTCACCTCGGGCAGCATGGACATCGGAATATCCAGCATATCGCACATGGTTTGCGACCAGCGGTTTTTCCGGATGTCATAAAGCAAAGTCCGTGCGGCGTTTGTCGCGTCCGTTACATGGTTCTGACCGCCCGTCAGGTTCCAGACCAGCCAGCTGTCCACAGTGCCAAACAGCAGATCTCCCGCCTCGGCGCGTGCCCGTGCACCATCAACGTTGTTCAACACCCAAGCCACTTTGGTGCCTGAGAAATACGGGTCCAGCAAAAGACCGGTCCGTTGGGTCGCCACCTTTTCATGTCCCTGTTCTTTCAGCCCCGAGCAGAACTCGGATGTGCGGCGATCTTGCCAGACAATCGCGTTGTAAACAGGTTCGCCTGTATTCTTGTCCCAAACGACAGTCGTCTCACGCTGGTTGGTGATGCCGATGCCCGCAATGTCACCCGCATCGATCCCTGCATCCTTCATCGCCGCACGGCATGTGGACACAACAGTCGTCCACAAATCGTGACAGTCGTGTTCAACCCATCCGCTTGCCGGAAAGTGTTGATCGAATTCCTCTTGCGCGGTTGCGACAACCTTCATGACCTCGTCAAAAACAATGGCGCGGCTGGATGTCGTTCCCTGATCGATCGCAAGAATAAAGCGCATGACTGTCCTCTCCCCTGTCAGGCCCTGTTCGCTGGCAGCAGAGTATCGCGCCAGTCCTTTAGAGCAAGCTTGGAAACCGAAACCGGCCTCCGGATTTACGCGTAGGTATTCCGAATTTCAGCCGATAAGGAAAGATAAAAATGTTCGTTTATTTTCGTTTTTGCCGATTTTGGCCGAAACCATAGAGATTTTTTTAAGGGTGCGGCCCCAGCAAAGGTTGTGACAGAACTTTTCAAATGTCAGATTGCAGGAAAAACAACAGGCCCGCTTATGTCCCAAACATTCCGACATCCCGAAATCCTGGAAATCGCCCGCCGTGAAGGACGCGTCACAGTCGAGGGCCTGGCAGACCATTTTGGCGTGACACTGCAAACCATTCGTCGGGATCTGACGGAGCTGTCCGATATGGGACGGCTGGAACGCGTCCATGGCGGTGCCATCCTGCCTTCCGGCACTGTAAATATCGCCTATGAAGAACGCCGCTCGCTGAATAGCGATGCGAAACACGCGATGGCGCGTGCTTGCGCCGAACAAATCCCTGAAGATGCCTCGATCTTCCTGAACATCGGCACCAGTACCGAAGCCGTCGCGCAAAATCTGCTGCATCATCGCAACCTGCTCGTCGTCACAAACAACATCAACGTGGCCAACATCCTTATGGCGAATCCCGAGTGCGAGATTGTGCTAACCGGCGGCAAGCTGCGACGGGCCGATGGTGGTTTGATCGGAAGCCTTGCGACGCAGACGATCCGTCAGTTCAAATTCGATTTGGCCATTGTCGGTTGTTCTGCACTGGATGCAGACGGCGACATGCTGGATTTCGACCTGCAAGAGGTCGAAGTCAGCCAGACCATTCTAAGCCAATCGCGCAAAACGTTTCTGGTCGCCGATCATTCCAAATTCCAGCGCTCGGCACCTGTGAAAATCGCGTCCCTTTCGGAAATCGATACGTTTTTCACCGATGCGCCCTTGCCCACTGGTTTGAGCGACAAATGCGCCGAATGGGGCACGGACGTAAACTATTCTCAGACGTAATCGGGGGTAAGTGGCGCACCCAAGAGGATTCGAACCTCTGGCCTCTGCCTTCGGAGGGCAGCGCTCTATCCAGCTGAGCTATGGGTGCCTAAGCCCGTGACTTAGGCCAACACGCCAAGCGGCGCAACGGCTTTTTGCACGGGCAGATTAACTGAACAACTCATGCGCCAGTTCAAGCGCGTCGATCAGAACATCGACTTCGGCCTTGGTGTTGTACATGGCAAAAGACGCGCGGCATGTGCCTGTCAGGCCCAGGTGATCCATCAAGGGACCTGTGCAATGCTGCCCTGCCCGCACGGCCACGCCCTTCTTGTCCAGAATGGTCGAGATATCATGCGCATGCGCCGCACCATCGATCGTGAACGAAAATATCGCCGCCTTGTTCGGCGCGGTACCCTGCACGTTCAGCCAGTTCAAACCATCCAGTTTGGTGCGCGCATAGGCGCACAGCTCTTTTTCATGCGCCGCGATGTTTTCCATCCCGATGCCCATCATGTAATCCAGCGCAACGCCAAGCCCGATGGTCTGCACAATGCCGGGTGTGCCCGCTTCGAACTTCATCGGCGGATCGTTCCACGTCACTTCGTCCTTGTGGACCTCGCGGATCATATCGCCGCCACCAAGGAACGGACGCATTTCGGCCATCCGCTCTTTCTTGATGAAAATCGCGCCAGAACCTGACGGACCATAAAGTTTGTGACCCGTGATCGCATAGAAATCACACCCGATGTCCGGCACGTCGACAGGCATGTGAACCGCTGCCTGCGATCCGTCTACCAACACAGGAACGCCTTTTTCGCGTGCGCCCGCGCAGATGGATTTTACATCAACAACAGTCCCCAACACATTGGAAAGCTGAGTGATTGCGATCAACTTCGTGTTTGATCCAATCGCATCCAGAACCGCCTGCGGATCAAGCGCGCCCGTCGAATCTACATCCACCCATTTCAGGACAACACCCTGACGTTCGCGCAGAAAATGCCACGGCACGATGTTCGCGTGATGCTCCATCACAGACAGGATGATCTCGTCTCCAGCCTGCAGGTTTTCCATTGCCCAGCCATAGGCAACCAGGTTGATGCCCTCGGTCGTGCCGGATGTGAAAACGATCTCGTCTTCATCGGGTACATTCAGGAAACGGGCGATTTTGCCGCGCACGTTCTCATAGTTTTCCGTCGCAAGGTTCGACAGATAGTGCAGCCCGCGGTGCACGTTTGAATATTCTTCAGCATAGGCTTTGGTGATCGCATCAATCACCACCTGAGGCTTTTGAGCCGACGCGCCATTATCCAGATAAACCAGAGGCTTACCATTCACCTCACGGGACAGAATTGGAAAATCTGCCCGGATTTTTTCAACGTCAAACATGACTCATCGTCCCCGTCGTCGAGATGCCCAGCATAGATATCACTACAGCCAGACCTAGTGCTACCGCCGTCATGCCCAACAAAAGCGCGAAGGCCGCTTTGGCAAGTGACGGAAAATTATGTGCCTCTGCAAGGAAATTCAGCACGATCCAAATACCCGCAACCGACGCTGCAAGAGACAGCAAAGATGCGATCATCGGCATGATCAGTGCGGAAAACAGAACCACCGTTTGTGCGATTAACCGCAGAAATTGCAGCCAGATCAGCAATGTCGCTACATTGCGAAAACTTGCCGTCCCCCCCAGAACGCGTCCGGCCCATGTCAGGGCCACTGCAACCCCGACAAGAATAGCGCCAAGGCCACCCACATAGATAAACGGATTGGCCGCCAAGGGTGCGACCACAGGATTAAGCGGCAGCAGCGTATTGAAGAACGCTGTCAGCAACCCGTTCAACACCAGAACAAGCGCAAAAGCCGTCAGCAAAACGCCATCGTCCAGTCGCAGATCGAACAACCACCGTGCAACGGCACGCGGTTCGGTCACGCTTTGAACCATTCTGTTTTTGATCGTGTCGGCGATCATGCAGGCCCGTCCGTTTCAGCAACCTTCAAAGACACCAGCCAGATGACCATAAACGCGACGAACCAGACAAAGCCGACAAGCGTCAAAGCAGCGCCCGGCCCAACGAACCCCGCTGTCAGGCCATTCAGCAGCATCAAAGGGGATGCCGCCAGAAACGCCCAGAACAGCGCAAGGCGTGCGCCAAACCAATCGCCCTTGCCCTTGAACAGCCGCGCCACCAGATGGCTCAGCGCCGCGATCAGGTAGAACATCAAGGGCGCAATGAACAGCCATGCGAACAAAGCGCCACCCAGCATGGGATTAAGCTCTTCCCCTGTCAGATGTGCTTCACGGGAAAGCCGTGGCAGTTGCGAGATAAATGCCAGAACACAGCCTGCCATCAGCATCGCCAAAGCGCGGTCTTCGCGGGTGCCAGCAGACAACAGCCTGCGCATCACCTGCGCAGGCCGTCTATAGGATGCCACAATATCAGTGGTGACCGGCATGATCAGCCAATCCTGCGATCAAGCCAGCCTTCGATGCGGTTCACGATGGCTTCGCCCAGTGCCTCGTCATCGATTTCATCAACCGCTTCGGCCAGGAACGCCAAAGTCAGCAGGTTGGTCGCGATATCCGCAGGCACACCGCGCGAACGCAGATAGAACAGCGCCTCTTCGTCGATCGCGCCAGAGGTCGAGCCGTGCGAACAGGCCACGTCATCGGCGTAGATCTCAAGCTCGGGCTTGGCGAGGAACTGGCTGTCGCCGTCCAGAAGCAGCGATTGGCTGATCTGGTAGCCATCCGTCTTTTGCGCGTCCGGTTTTACAAGGATTTTGCCTTGGAAAACGCCGGTCGCACCGTTGCGCAGAACCTTTTTGAACACCTGACGGCTTTCACAGTTCACAGCGTCATGCGTGATGAACACCGTATCATCGTGATGGAATTCGCCATCACCAACACAGGCGCCAGCAACATGGGCCGTCGCGTCGTCGCCGGTCAGCTCAAGAACCACTTCGTTGCGCGTCAGAACACCGTTCACAGTCAGCGTGAAAGATTTGAACACAGACTCAGTGCCCAGACGTCCGAACACATGCGTTGCCGCACGGCGTTCGTGGTCACGGCCCTGCGCGCGCACGTGATGGAATTCGGCATCATCAGCGACGTCGACCTCCATGCAGGTGTTGAAGCGTGCCGCTGCGGGACCGCTTTCCAGCAGAGTAACGCTTGCGCCCTGCTCTACCTTCACCAGATGGTGCAGCATCGCGTCGGAATTTTCCGAGCGGTGATGGTAGATCAGATAGATCGGCTTTTCGACCTTGCCGGTGACGTGGATCAGCACGCCATCGTTCGCAAAGGCCGTGTTCAAGGCCGCCAAGGGACGCTGAACCGGAGCCTGACCGTTGTTTTCAAGAACACCGTAAAGATCACGCGCCCAGTGCAGATCGGCTGTGCTTTCCGCCAGACGTTCAATCGTCAGGTTCTCTCCACTCAGATCATCGGATTCAGAAGCGTCGAACACGCCGTCAGTGAACACAATCTTCAGCGCGTCGATCTCTGCGAAGATCGGGCCATCGCCACCATCAAACAGCGACGCGGTCTGCGCATCAGCCTGAACCAGAGAACGCGGGTCGGTGTATTTCCAGTATTCGTCGCGCGTACCAGGAAGCCCCATGGCACGAACGCGTTCCAGCGCATCGCGGCGGGCGCCATCGGCCCAACCGCCCTGCGGCAGCTCAAGCGCCGCAATGCGGGCTTCAGTCGCGTCAATTTTCAGTTGGGGAAGCGCCATTACACGACCTCCGCCAGAATGTCTGCGTAACCGTTGTTTTCAACTTCCAGCGCCAGATCCGGGCCGCCGGTTTTGACGATGCGACCATCATACATGATGTGAACAACGTCCGGTTTGATGTGGTCCAGAAGACGCTGGTAGTGCGTGATAACCAAGAAACCGCGATCCTCGGAACGCAGCGCGTTGACGCCTTCGGAAACCAGTTTCATCGCATCGACGTCCAGACCGGAGTCTGTTTCGTCAAGGATGCACATCTTGGGTTCCAGCATCGCCATTTGCAGGATTTCGTTACGCTTCTTCTCACCGCCCGAGAAGCCAACGTTGACCGGACGCTTCAGCATGTCTGCGTCGATCTTCAGTTCCTTCGCTTTGGCGCGGATCAGCTTGAGGAAGTCGGCTGCCGACATTTCCTCTTCGCCGCGCGCTTTGCGCTGAGCGTTCACCGCTGTGCGCAGGAAGGTCATGTTGCCAACACCGGGGATTTCGACCGGGTACTGGAACGCAAGGAAGATGCCCGCCGCGGCACGCTCTTCGGCTTCCAGCTCAAGCACGTCTTCACCTTCCAGCGTGACCTCACCATCGGTCACCTCATAGCCGTCGCGGCCGGAAAGAACATAGGACAGCGTCGATTTACCGGAACCGTTCGGGCCCATGATGGCGTGCACTTTGCCAGCTTCGACTGTCAGGTTCACACCTTTCAGGATTTGCTTGTCTTCTTCTTCAAGCTTGACGTGCAGGTTTTTGATTTCCAGCATTATTTGTCCTTCCTCATCTTGTTTCCCGCCGCACTCAGAGCGGGCGAGACATAACTTGAACAACCCGCATGAGTGATTTCTTATCAATATTTCGCGGGGTGACATTAAACTTGGCCATACGGCCGGTTATCTGCGGGGCGCCGAGGAAATCCTCGACCACGTGATAGGCTTTTCTGTCGATATAATCGTCGAACAGCAGTTCGACAGGCTTCTCGGTCATAAAGGCCGTCGCCAGCGCACAGCCAGCACGAAAGCGGCCATCGACAAGGACGACATCCGGCTGCTTGAAATGATTTTCATACCAGATTTCAAGCGGATAGCGGGGGTAGCGTTTCCATTCGGAATTGTCGGCAGGATGCCCCCATTCCTTGGTCGGGCCGATATCAGCCCAAATGACATCCACTTCGGTCCCAGACGCGGGCGGATTCTGGCGGAGAAAGTCCCGCATCATCGCCGCCCACTGCTGATCTGATTCAACGGAAAACACTGTCTTCCCAGTCATTTCCGAGGCGAGAACAGTCGACCCGCCTGACCCGTATTCCAAAATGACGTCCGCGCGACCATAGGCATCGCGCACCAACGCCGCTTCGGCGTCGGGCATCGTCAACTCGGGACGTGCAATCATATGATCGGCGGCAAAAGTCATTCGGCGGGCTGCGTTTCTTTCAGGTGATCAATGTACGTCGCAATATGACGACGACGGATCACATCGCGCTTCATCAGGATCGCAAGGCAGCGCACAGTCAGATCATGGCTAAAGAAACAGCCATCCGCCAACAGCGCGAGATGCTTAAGGTCTTCGGTCTCCCACTGATCAGGATCGCGCAAGTCCTTGATAAAGATTGCATCTCCGTCGACCAACTGGCTGCTGCTTTCTTCACGAGAAAGGGGAAGCTCAAAACCAGACCAAAGTGCTAACTGCTTAGCAAAAACAAACTTGTGCAGCATGAAGCCCTGCTTGCGCAGTTCTGCCATCTGCTCGTCCAGCAGCGGTTGATCCTTGTAAAGCGGCATAAAGCCCACTTCGGTCATAACTGCCAAAGCGTTCTTCAGCTTTTTCTTACCGTGTTTGAAAACGGTCAGTTCGCCGCCCTGAATGTCGATCTTGAGCAAATCCATATGCTCAATCTCATCCAGATCATCCAAGCGATGTGTTGACATCGGGAAAGTTTCCAGAACGCGGCGCGCGCGGCTCCAGCGGTTCAGATAGGCAAAGGATGCCGGATCTGGTTCCAACAACGACGTCAAACCAGGCGAATGGCACACGTTCAGAACCGAATCCTTTCCGTCGCCAATCGCATACGGCAGATGGCGTTCGTTCTCGGTTTCCTGTTCCTTCAGCTTCTCGTAAGCCGACGGCTGCGGTTCAAACCCTGTGACACGCGCGATGCCCGTGTTGACCATTTGGAGATAGTCCGGTGTGTTCATCGGGTTTGATCCGACGTCGACGATCTCGGTCTTCCGCTCTGTATCCAGAATTTTGCTTAGATACGCGAGACGTCTGCGCGTCTTTCTTGGTTGTCTTGCCATGGCCCCACCTTACTCCAGAACAACTGCTGTTCCGGATACAGATACCATGAGCATGGTGTCTCCGACTACTTCATAGTCCAGATCAACACCGACAACCGCTGTCGCGCCCAATTGCAGAGCACGCGATTTCAGTTCGTTAATCGCCGTATCGCGTGCATCCTGAAGCTTGGCTTCATAGGCGCCCGACCGGCCACCGACGATATCTGTGATGCTGGCAAAGAAATCACGTACAAAGTTCGCGCCCATGATGGCCTCGCCGACAACCAGGCCTTTGTAAGCCAGAATTTTATGCCCTTCGACATTGGGTGTTGTGGTGATGATCATCATGGAAATTCCCTGCGCTGCTTAAAGAACCAAAGTAATAAGGGCGGCCACGAACCAGCCCAGCATTCCAGCCAGTACAGCCGTTTTCCAGACCGAGCCCTGAAACAGGCCGCTTGTTTTGCCGGCACGGGCACGCAGACCGAAACCGATCAGCGACCCGATAAACAGGCCCACACCGATACCGGCGCTTTGATTGATGGCCTCTGCCAGCATAATTCCAACCCTGCCTTTGGTTCCCTGAGTGGTGGGCGATTAGCCCACCGACCCTTCAAGCGAGATCGCGACAAGCTGCTGGGCTTCCATCGCGAATTCCATCGGCAGCGCCTGAAGAACCTCTTTGGCGAAACCATTCACGATCAGGGCTACGGCCTCTTCTTCGTCCATGCCACGCTGGCGGCAGTAGAACATCTGATCGTCATCCACCTTGGATGTGGTTGCTTCGTGCTCGACACGGGACGAGTTGTTTTTGACCTCGATGTACGGAACAGTGTGCGCGCCGCACTTATCGCCGATCAGCAAGCTGTCACACTGGGTGTAGTTGCGGCTTTCCTTGGCTTTCGGGTGCATGGTGACCAGACCACGATACGTGTTCTGCGCCACACCAGCCGAAATACCCTTGGACACGATGCGCGACTTGGTGCGCTTGCCCAAATGGATCATCTTGGTGCCTGTGTCGGCCTGCTGGTGGTTGTTGGTGATCGCGATCGAGTAGAACTCGCCTTGGCTATCATCCCCACGCAGGATGCAGGACGGGTATTTCCACGTCACAGCAGAGCCGGTTTCAACCTGCGTCCACATCACCTTGGCACGGTCGCCACGGCAATCGGCGCGCTTGGTGACGAAGTTGTAGATGCCGCCTTTGCCGTCTTCATCACCGGGGAACCAGTTCTGAACGGTCGAGTATTTCACTTCGGCATCTTCTTCGACGACGATTTCAACGACCGCGGCGTGCAGCTGCGCTGTGTCACGCTGGGGCGCTGTACAGCCTTCCAGATAGGACACGTAGCTGCCTTTATCGGCGATGATCAGTGTGCGTTCGAACTGGCCTGTGTTTTCCGCGTTGATACGGAAATACGTGGACAGTTCCATCGGGCAGCGAACGCCCGGCGGGATGTAGACGAACGAGCCATCCGAGAAGACAGCGCTGTTCAGCGTTGCATAGAAGTTGTCGCTGACGGGCACGACCGAACCAAGGTACTTTTTGACCAGTTCAGGATGCTCGCGGATCGCCTCGGAAATCGAGCAGAAGATCACGCCCGCCTTTTTCAGTTCTGCTTGGAACGTCGTACCAACAGAAACCGAGTCAAAGACCGCGTCGACGGCGACCTTACGGCCTTCGGCAGGCGCATCTTCTGCACCCTCAACACCGGCAAGGATCATCTGTTCTTTTAGCGGGATGCCCAGCTTTTCGTAGGTCGCCAGCAACTTGGGATCGACCTCGTCCAGCGACTTGGGCTTTTCTTCCATGCTTTTGGGGCGCGCGTAGTAGTACTGATCCTGAAAATCGATTTCCGGATAGTTGACCATCGCCCAATCGGGCTCTTCCAGGCTCGTCCAGCGTTCGAACGCCTGCAGGCGCCATTCGGTCATCCACTCGGGCTCTTCGTTCTTTTCCGAGATCAGGCGCACGATGTCGGGCGACAGGCCCTTGGGTGCGTATTCCATTTCGATCTCGGTTTCCCAACCGTACTTGTACTTGCCACCAAGGTTGCGCACCTTGTCGACGGTTTCCTGATCGACGCCTTCTTTGACTTCAACGGTGTCCATAGCGGTCATTTCAGAGCCTTCCATCTTATTATCAGCAACCCACCTTAGGCGGCGCGTGCTTTGTGTTTTTCGTACTGACGCGCCCATGCATCGGCAAAGCGCGTGATTTCATCTTCTGTCGTTTGCGGCCCAAGGCTGACCCGAATGGCGCTTGAGGCGGTCGCAACGTCGTAACCCATTGCCGTCAACACACGGCTTGCTTTCACTTTCCCAGAGGAACACGCACTACCCGCACTGATCGCGAAGCCAGCCAGATCCATCTGCATGACTTGCGTTTCCCCCTTCCAGCCCGGAATCGCGAAACATGACGTGTTCGGAAGCCGTGCACTGGATTTCCCGATAAAAATAGTTTCTTTCGCGCGGTCTGCAATCAGATTTTCTAGAACGTTTCTAAGTTTCTCAACTTCGCCCCAAATTCCGGCATCCAGATCGCGTTGTGCTGCCTCTGCAGCAGCGCCAAAACCGGCAATCCCAATCAGGTTTTCGGTGCCGGATCGACGCCCCATCTCCTGACCGCCACCTTTGATTTGCGATGCGATATCGGTGCCGCGCTTCATCACCAAAGCGCCAATACCCTTTGGCCCACCCAGTTTGTGCGCCGAGATCAGCGCCATAGTGGCCCCGCACCAATTGAAGGCGAACGGGATCTTACCAAAGGCCTGTGTGGCATCGACCACCGCCAAACCTTGGGGAAGATCCTGCAACACACCGGTTTCCGAATTAGCCGCCTGAAGCGCGGTTTGATCGGGCGCTTCAACCGTGACGATTCCCTGCTCGGACACGCTTAAAACAGGATCGATCCACGCAGCGACCGCGTCATGTTCGACATCCGCGCCTTTCAGCCCGCGTCCTGCGCACGCCAAAGCCGCAGCCTCGGTCGCGCCGGATACGAAAACAACATCCGCCCCATCCGCGCCAAAAGCGGTCGCAATCTGGCGACGCGCGGTTTCGATAACACGCTTGGCCTCGCGCCCTTCAGAATGGACCGACGACGGGTTTCCCACCACATCCATAGCCGAAATCATCGCCTCGCGCGCCGCGGGACGCAGCGGTGCGGTCGCATTCCAATCAAGGTAGGCGCGATTACTCTTCATCGACGATATCGAACAAGGACGGCACCGCAGGACAAGGCACCATCGCGTTACCAACAACATCCGAAAGGCGAGTCTGGTGCAGGAACACATAGACATGCGCCGACAGGCCCTGCCACAGGCGGTTCGACAACGACTGCGCTTTACTGCCGGACAGACCACCAGACGCACCGGCACCGGTGTGCATTGCATCAACGGTCTCATCGACCGCAGCCAAAATATCGACCACGCGGATTTCTGTCGTCGGGCGGGCCAGTTTGTACCCGCCACCCGGACCGCGCACAGATTGCACCAGATCAGCGCGGCGCAGTTTAACGAACAGCTGCTCAAGATAAGGCAAGGACACGCTCTGACGCTTGGAAATGTCTGACAGCGTCACCAGATCACCTTCGGGCTGCATGGCGATATCGACCAGCGCCACCATGGCGTATCGGCCTTTTGTGCTCAGCTTCATAGCAACACCCCCTTAGCCTTGATGCACTGGCTGATTGACCTTGAACGTTCAACCGCCTATCTGCGTTACGTGATTTCCGGCTTGGCCGGATTTAGAAACGTTCTAAAGTGCTTGAGGAATTTCGTCAACAATTCCCGTGCATATCGTCCTTGAAGGAGCGAACCGCCCTATGCCCGAGGTCATTTTTCCAGGACCCGAAGGCCGCCTAGAAGGCCGTTACCACCCGCAAAAAGATCGCGATGCGCCGATTGCAATCGTTCTTCATCCGCACCCGCAGTTCGGCGGCACGATGAACAACAAGGTTGTCTACAACCTGCATTATGCCTTTTATAACATGGGCTTCACGGTTCTTCGCTTTAACTTCCGCGGTGTCGGTCGCAGCCAGGGCGAATACGATCAGGGTGTTGGCGAGCTGTCTGATGCGGCAGCGGCGCTGGACTACCTTCAGTCGATGAACAACAGCTCCAAGCATTGCTGGGTCGCAGGCTTTTCGTTCGGTGCGTGGATCGGTATGCAGTTGCTGATGCGCCGCCCCGAGATCACAGGATTCGTTTCCGTATCGCCGCCCGCGAACATGTACGACTTCTCGTTCCTGGCACCCTGCCCGTCTTCGGGTCTGATCATCAACGGCAGCGGCGACCGCGTGGCGCCGCCGGCAGATACTGTCGCCTTGGTGAATAAGCTGAAGGAACAGAAAGGCATCACGATCACCCACGAAGAAATTCAGGGATCGGGCCATTTCTTTGAAGAGCCGCACATGGACACGATGATCGATACGGTCACCGGCTATGTGAAGCGCCGCCTGACGGAAACCACACGATAAGGCAGACACATGGCGTCTTTCATCGACGATCTTGCAGACAGTCTGGCCAAGGACACCATCAAAGCGATGGATAAACTTGGCGACGACCGTCTTTATGTCGAAGTCGGGAAAGTCATCGCAGCGGCCTCGACCACCTTGGAAGAGGCCTACCTGACCAACGTTCGCGTGCGGCTTGCCGAACGTCGCGGACGCGAGTTCTTGCTCGATTACGTCAAGAAGGCCGCCAGAGGCGAATTGCCGGAATGAGTTTATCCCGCCTTGACCAGCAAATGGCGTTTTTGGTTGAGGCGGATAAGCTGAAATCCATTGATCGATCGAACGTCCTGATGGACCTCAGCCGCCCCGAAAATGTGGGCGAACACAGTTGGCATTTGTGCCTTTACGCCATGACCCACGCGAATGACGCGCCAGAAGGCACTGATATTCTTCGCGTTATCACAATGCTGTTGTTGCATGATCTGGTCGAAATCGATGCAGGCGACATGCCCGTTTGGCAAAGTCATGATGCCGATCAGCACGCCCGGACCGAACACGCCGCCGCACAACGTATCTTCGGACTACTGCCAGACGACCAAGGCCAGTATTTCTACGACCTGTGGATCGAATTCGAGAACCGCCAGACACCCGACGCCATTTTTGCAAAGCAACTTGATCACTTACAGCCCATAATTCAAGTTTCCGACGCGCCGGTGATGGAACCGGCACACATCCCAATCGCGCATCACACCTTGACCGAAGGCCGCGCCAAGAGATTGGCACATGAATGGCCAGAGGCATTTGAATACGCCCTGAACAGAATTCTCAGGAATGAGTTGGAACACTCTGATTTTGTTCAACGAAAGCTGTTCCTGTCCGAAGCCGATCGCCTGAAAACCGTGACCCGTGCGACCACGCTTTGTGATGCCTCGAGGTATGAAAATTCCGCCGAACACAGCTGGCATCTGGCGCTGTACGCCTTGGTTCTGGCCGAACATGCAGAAGACAGTGTTGATCTTCTTCGGCTGATCGAAATGCTGATCTTGCATGACCTGGTAGAAATCGATGCCGGCGACGTGCCGGTTTTCGGCGATGGAAACGCCGATCAGCAGGCACAAGACGAAATCCGGGCTGCCGAGCGTATCTTCGGGCTGCTGCCAGAGCCTATCGGCCAACGTTTCTTTGACATTTGGAATGAATTCGAAGCCATTGAAACGCCCGAAGCGCGATTTGCCAAATCTCTGGACCGATTGCAGCCGCCCATGCAGAACCTGATGTCTGACGGCGTGTCATGGCGGGATTTCAACGTGACACTGGATGTCTTCCACGCTCGAGTCGCCCCGAAAATCGCGTCTGGCGCACCTACTCTTTGGAGGTGGTTATCCCCAAAGGTTGAGGAATGGTTTGTCGTTAACGTAGCGTCATCCGAAAAATAGATTTACCAAACAAATACTTAGCAACACGCCGTTTGCGCAAGCTGACTATCCTTATGTGATATTTATTCAGGACGCCCTTCGCTTCATGCTTGTTAGCATAAGTAAGGTACTCAGTATTGTTCTAACAAGCTCTGGTGTCACGCAGCCCCCCCTTGATGGCACCAGAGCTGAACAATCCCTTCTCCCTTCACACATCCCTAAAAGTGAAGCGCGCGGCCCCAAGCGTCCAGAACACTTTCATGCATCATCTCGGACAAGGTCGGATGCGGGAAAATGGTTTCCATCAGATCCTGTTCGGTCGTCTCAAGCTTTTGTCCGATTACATAGCCTTGGATCAGCTCAGTCACTTCGGCCCCGACCATATGCGCACCGAGCAATGCACCCGTTTTGGCGTCAAAAACCGTTTTGATGAATCCGTCACCGGCTCCTAATGCAATGGCCTTGCCGTTTCCAACATAGGGGAAGCGCCCCACACGGATGTCATAGCCTTCTTCTTTGGCCTGTGCCTCGGTCAGCCCCACGCTTGCCACTTGGGGATGGCAGTAGGTGCAGCCCGCAATCGACTTGGGATCAACAGGATGCGGCGATTGTCCGGCGATGAGTTCGGCAACCATAACACCTTCGTGGCTGGCCTTATGCGCCAACCACGGTGCGCCAGCGAGATCGCCGATGGCAAAAACGCCTTCAACACCCGTCCGACAATACGGGTCGGTCACAACATGGGTGCGATCAACATTGATACCGGCCTCTTCCAGCCCCAAACCTTCAACATTCCCGACAATCCCCACAGCCGAGATCATGGTATCGAACTCTTCTGTTGTGGATGCGCCATCCTGCGTCAGCGTCGCTACGATGCCGTCTTTGGAACGATCAACCTTCTCGACCAAGGTCTTTTCCAGAATACGCATGCCTTGGGATTGGAACGCCTTTTTGGCAAAGGCCGAGACCTCGGCATCTTCGACGGGCAGAATACGATCCTGCACCTCAACAACAGTCACGTCGGCACCAAGCGTGTTGTAGAAACTGGCGAATTCCACACCAATCGCGCCTGATCCCAGAACCAAAAGCTTTTTGGGCATATGGGGCGGTGTAAGGGCGTGTTTGTAGGACCAGACACGATCGCCATCGGCCTCAAGCCCCGGAAGGTCCCGCGCCCGCGCCCCGGTGGCCAGAACGATATTTGCGGCCTCCAGCACTTGCTCGCTGTCCGCGCCCTTCACGGCCACTTGGCCCGGGCCCGCCAGACGCGCTTCGCCCATGATCGTCGTGACCTTGTTCTTTTTCAGAAGGTGCCCGACGCCCGAATTCAGCTGTTTCGCGATTTTGCGGCTGCGTTTGACAATGGCGTCCATGTCATAATCAACACCGGACGCACTAAGACCGAAATCTTTGGCCGTCTTCATCAAATGGAACACTTCAGAAGACCGCAGCATGGCTTTGGTCGGGATACAGCCCCAGTTCAGACAGATCCCGCCAAGGTGTTCACGCTCGACAACGGCAACCTTCAAACCAAGCTGCGCGCCGCGGATGGCGCACACATAGCCACCCGGTCCCGCGCCGATCACGATCATGTCGAACTTTTCTGCCATTGCTGCCTCCTGACCCTTTCGGATCAGGCTAATACTTTGGTCGCGAGGCGCAATGCCAAACCTGTGCGTTAGGCGCTCTGAAGCGCCCGCAAGGTGCTGCCGTAGCCGCCTTCATCGACGTAGGCTTGTTCGCTTTCCGTCATCTGGCGGTCCAAGGCTTCGTTCCGGTACGGGAACCGACCGAACAGGCGAATGACTTCACGATGCGCTTTGGCGTGGATCAGGTTGCTTTCGCCGGTTTCCGGCATCCGTTCTTTCATCAAACGAATGCAGCGTTCCTGATCGCACAGGTTTTCCGAATGCATCAGCGGAAGATAAAAGAACTGCCGCGCCGGTTCGTCGATCTTCAAATCCCAGCCGCGATGGATGGCCTGCTTGGCCACCGCCAGCGCCATCTTGTCGGAAGAAAAGGCCTTGGCACTGTCACGGAACATGTTGCGCGGGAACTGATCCGTCAAAATGATGTAGGCCAAAGCGCCCGATGGATACGTCAGCCAAAGACCCCAGCTGCCCTCCATCGCTTCGTTCCAGGTTGCCTCGAACTTTTCGACGATTTTCCGATCCAGATCATCATCCTGGATGTACCACTGTTTCTGGTCGACATCGTCCAACCAGAACTTCAAAATTTCATCAGGCCCCACCAACACAAGCTTTCCTCCACACATGTGCCACCGCTCAATGAAAATGGTGCATCACCCTGGGATGAAATCACAATCAAAAATCATGTCGTGATTTTTCAGTGTCGTGAAAATGTTACGTTCCGGTGTTTTGCGCCTCTTCCTCGGCCGCAATTTCAGCAGCCTCGGTTGCGTATTCCTGTGCAAATTCCATCGCAACGACCGTACCTGTGGGCGACATGGGTGCGAACACGCCCGTGTCGTCCGAAGAGATGGCCGGACGGCGCGTCATACGCCAGATCGCGTAAGCTGCCAGCATGAACAGAGGAATGGCAAACAGCAGGAAAAACGCCTGCGGTCCGAAACGTTCCATCGCGACACCCGTGACAACCGGACCCGCCACAGCACCTAGACCGTTGATAAACAACAAGCCACCGGACGCGCTGGCCATATCTTCGGGCTCAAGAAAGTCATTCGTGTGCGCAATCAGCAAGGCATAAAGCGGGTTGCCCATGCCCCCCATAAAGAAGGCTGCAAGCACGATCAGATAGAATTCGGTACTGAAGAACGTCGCGATAAAGGCCGCCATGGCACCGATACCGGAAACGGCCCCGATCAGGACACGGCGATCCGACCGGTCCGACAGCCAGCCGATTGGAAACTGGAACACCAGTGCGCCGACATAAAACGCGGCCACAAAGATCGAGATTTGCTGAACGTTCAAGCCAGCCTGCGCGCCGAATACGGCGCTCATGCCGAACTGGGCCGCGAACACACTTCCCGACAGCAACATGCCCACACAGCCCAGTGGCGATTTGCGGAACAGATCGCTCAACTTCATCGGCTTGGTCGCATCGAACGCGGGCGTCGGTGACACGGCCAGCAGGATCGGCGCGAAAGACACCGAAACCAGAACCGACGGAATAACGAACAGCAAGAAGCCGGACGGATCGGGAATGTTCAAAAGCCCCTGCGCCGCGATAATGCCCACCATCTGGACGATCATATACAGCGACAACGACTGACCACGGGTTTCATTGGTGGCGGCATTGTTCAGCCAGCTTTCCGCCGTCACATACACACCGCAAAAGCAGAACCCGATCCACACGCGCCCCAGAATCCAAGCCAGCGGGTGCGGCACAGCAGGATAAAGGATGATCACAGCGGAAATAAACGACGCCAGTGCGGCGAACACGCGGACATGGCCCACACGGCGGATCATGATCGGCGTCACACGGGACGAAATCATAAAACCGACGAAATAGGCAGACATGATGAACGACATCTCGACCGCGGAAAATCCGGCGGTTTCACCGCGAACACCCAGCAGCGAACTCTGAAGGCCGTTGCCCAGCATAAGAAGCATAACGCCCAGCAGAAGTGGCCATGAGTTGCGCAAAACCGTGATCATGTTTGCTCGCTTTTCAGTCTCGAAGTTGGAAGGGACAGCCTTGGCTAAAAACGCGGTTCTTCAGGCCGAGTTCCGCACCTGCCTGAGAAACAAACACGTAACTTGCTAAAAAACGACCCCTTTTCGGTCAAAAAAGAAAAGAAGCCTCAGACAGCGGAAAGTTTTGAGCCGATCGCTCAGCCGTTAGGCAACAACAACGATGCATCACCATAGGAGAAGAACCGGTACTTTTCGGCAACCGCATGATCATAGATGTCGCGGATCCGCTGTGTTCCGGCAAAAGCAGAGACAAGCATCATCAGCGTTGATTTCGGCAGGTGGAAGTTTGTCATCAGACCATCGGCTACATGAAACGTAAAACCGGGGTAGATGAAGATATCAGTCTCGCCACACCACGGCACAATAGCGCCCGTATCCCGCGCTGCCGTTTCGATCAGACGCAGCGCCGTTGTGCCAACCGGAATGACACGACCTCCCTTGGCCTTGGTCTCGGCGATCTCTGCGGCGGCCTGTTCTGTTACCTCGCCCCACTCGGCGTGCATTTTGTGTTTCGTTACATCGTCAACTTTGACCGGCAGGAACGTCCCTGCCCCCACGTGCAGCGTAACATGTGTAAAGCTTACGCCGTGTTCTTTCAGGCGGGCCAACAAGGCATCATCGAAATGAAGCGACGCTGTCGGAGCAGCCACGGCACCCGGCACACGGGCCCAGACCGTTTGGTAGTCTTTCTTGTCCTGCTCATCTGCGGGGCGTTTTTGCGCGATGTAAGGTGGCAACGGCATGGCGCCCGCCTTTCCCAAGGCAGCGTCAAAGTCATCCCCAGACAGGTTAAACTTCAAGGCCGCCTGCCCATCTGCGCGCGATACGACTGTTGCCGCCAAATCGTCGGAAAACACGATGTCTTCGCCATCCCGCACCTTTTTCAGCGGTTTCACAAGCGCCATCCACGTGCCATCGGCCTGCGGCTCAAGAAGGGTCACTTCCATCTTGGCCTGCGTCGCACCCTCTGGCCCTTCACGGTGCCGAGCCCCGAAAAGCCGCGCGGGCAGCACTTTTGTATCGTTCAGAACCAGCCTGTCACCGGGGCGCAGCCACTTGCAAATATCAGTCACCACTGCATCCGTGATCCCGTCAGGATCAGAGACAAGCAAACGCGCCGAAGACCGCGGATTTGCGGGCCGCGTGGCGATCAAATCGTCAGGCAGGTGAAAGTCGAAATCGTCAAGTTTCATTGTAACCCTATTGCGACGGCTGTGGTGGTGGCCTGCGAAAGATTTCGCGGAACATCCCCGGTGTGAACACCGAAAGCGGGTTGACTGCAACCGTCGGATTGGATGCCGGTCCGGTCAGATTGAAATTGAATCCGATCAATCCTTCGCCGCGACGTGTGAACAGGCTGCCGATGCCATTCAGAATATAGATCGGCGAAAGCACGCCCTGCATATCAAGCTGTTTCGTACCCAAATTGTAATAGCCATCCATACTGATCCCCATGGAAGGCCCCGTTGCACTGGACTGACTTAGAATAAGTTCGTCCGGTGTTAGCCTGAAACGCGCCTCAACGTTCTGGAAATAGATGCCCGGCCCTTCAAGCTGGTCAATGATGCCCACAACGCTGATGGCATCCAGCAAGGACCCGATAGCAGGCGCGTCCTGCAGCCGCGTATCGGTGACATCAAGCTGACCGTTATAGCTGCCTTTCTGGCCCCGCACCGGAACCAGCGACAATGTCATGTCTCCGCCAACAACGGTTTTCAGAATACCCGTCGCACGCAGCACATCGCCTAGACTTTTGGATTTCACCTGAACGGCCGTCCCACCTTTTCGCGGCTCGAGAGCGCCGGTCAGCTTTGCCTTTCCCATGCGCGCCTGAAATTCACCGCTGACGCCCGCGCCGATGGTCAGGTTGCTGGTGACGTCGGTCAGGCTGATGCCGTTTGCTACGTCCAGACGATCCAACCGCAGAGTAACCGGCGTTTTCTGCCCGCCTCCACTGCCGCCGTCCCCCCCGAACTGGGCGCGGCGCATATCAAGCGTTCCTCCGTTAACCGTGATCCGCGGCGTCGTCCCTTTTCGTGGCTCAAGCGATACCTTCGCGTCCAGCCAGCCCCCCAACCGTACACGTTCAAAATCGATGCGTGACGCGGACCCATCATCGTTGAGGACGATATCAGCCGTGGTTTCCAATCCGCCTGCCGAGAAACTAAAACCATCTATATCGACAGGCTGGCCAAGCGTCCCCGAGATACGGAAATCACCAGTCGCCGATTTTGAAAGACCATATCCTATGGCCGGAATGGACACCCCAATACCCGCCAGATTTGAGCCTAAGGAAAAGCTCGGGCGCGCATTTTTCGGTAGGGTCACACTTAAAGCGCCGCGACCTTCGCCGGACAACAGCCCGTTTGGAAGGGACACACCGAACTTGGCGGCATTTGACGCCGACAATACGACCTGCCCGTCAATCTGACCGCCCCCCGCGTTCGGCCCAATCTCTTGCGACCATTTCCCATCGAACGGCACGCCGTCCAACGTCGCCTTGCCCGAAACTGTGATCTGTTTCTGGGTGATATCGATATCCAGCGCCTTCGCTCGCAGATCGCGCCCTTTTACCAGTGTGCTACTGCTGGCATTCGTGGCCTTGGCGGACAGGTTCATCTGCATATCCGGCAGCCTTACGCCCTTGACCAATGGCAACGACAGCGTTCCTTTGGCCTGCAGTTGTGCATCTACGAAATCCAAGGGCTGGCGAATTTTGGTAAGCAGATTGATCGGCTCTGAATCAAGAAATGAAAACAGCGCCTTGGCCTGACCATTCGCAACCAGAGAAAGCTGCCCCTGCGCAGGTTTGATACGACCGTCCGGGATCACAAATTTGGATCCTGCTACGTTGATCGCCCCGCCGTCTTTGGGCTTCACCACGCCCTCGTCCACCACGACGCCCAATCGGCGGTCGAATAGGGTAAACTGCCCTTTCGCTTCGGTCACAGGCGGCAAGGTTCTGGCAAAGCGCACCTGTGCGTCCTGAAACGCGAAATCTAGGTAGAATTTGGGCTTTTCACCCTGCCGGAAACGTAGCGCCAGAACGCCGTTGGAGACATTGCCGGATTGGACATTGGTCATGGCCCAGTTGCGCGTCTTGGGTGACACCTTGACCGGCCAGTAATTCAGAACTTCGGGTGCTTTGGCACGGCGCACACGTCCGTCAATCCGCCCTTCCCATCCTGCTTCACCGACACTAAGCGACCCCTTCGCTGTCAAAGGCAAATCAGGGTCCGCGACGCGAATGCGCCCCAGTTCAAGCTTGAAAGGTTGAAGACGCAACTGGGCGTCCACATCGACGCGCGACACGACCAGAGGAATATCAAACACCCCTTCCGCGTCGGCGTTCACGTCCGAGATCGAGAACTGACCTACAAAGGCATCAAGCAGATTATCGTCTGTCAACGAGACAGAAACCCGCCCTTCGGCACGGCCCGACCCACGTTCGGAGTCGACATAGATTTCTGTGAAATTCAGGCTCTGGCTTGCGGGCGCATATGAAAAATAAGTCCGGGCCGTTTTAAACGCGACCGGCGTCGCGCTATCGCTGGGCTGCAAGACACCTTCAGAGATGTTCAGCGTGGCATCGAGTCCGCCCAATGCACCCTCGACATCCAGATATCCTCGCAATGCGCCCGAAATCGGCGCGCGGATGGTATTCAGCCATGCCAAGGCCGGACTTTGCGATGCGATATCCTCGGACGGAAGATCGGTCACCGTGACGCCAAAGCTCAGATCGCTCTGGCCGATCTCGCTTTCTGCACTAAGCGCAACAGTCGCAACGCCCGTGCCGCCGGTCAAAAGCGCCAGATCGCTGTTCAGGCGGAGGGTGCCGTCGCGCCGAGAAATCGAAATCCGCCCCCCGTCAGCTGTCCACCCGCGCCGCGCGCGACGGTCTTCATATCGCAGGGTCACAGCGTTGGCTTCGACCTGATCCAGTTGTGCGAACCGTGGATCGGAGAGCCACGTGTCGATCTGTCCGATCAGCGTCGGCAAATCGGGGCTGTTGACCACTCCGGAATTGCCCGCAAACGCAAATTTGCCATCCGCGCCACGCTCAAGCGTCAGGAACACTCCGGTGACCGATGCGTCGACCAGCGCGATTTCACGACGGAGCAAGGGCAATGGCGCAACTGCAACTGACACTTCGCTTAGAATGACAGAGGCGCCCGAGGCCGGTTCACCGACTTCGACATTGGTTAGGGTCACACGGGCGGCATCTTTTGGCGAAATGCGGAAGATCACATCATCAAAGCTAAGCGGAATGTCCGGCGTGGCCCGTGCCACCTGAGCCGCAATCCTGTCGCGCAACCAGTCGGGCGCGACGATGGTCTTTCCGGAGAAATGCCACCCCAATCCTGCAACGGCGACGACCAGCAAAACCAGAATGCCCGTCACCCAAGCCAATGGCCTGCCTTTTCTTCGGGTTTTGGTCGGTTCAGAGCCTTCGGTCACTGGAAGCCTTAACGGAAAAGATTATTCTTGCGAGAGCGATGGTAAATCACATTGCCCTGCATCTAAAACCATCTGACCTGATCGTGAACATAAAGGAAGCAACAATGCCGGAAATTGGCGAAAACGCACCGGATTTTACACTCCCCGTCACGGGCGGTGACCCTGTTACCCTGTCCGAGATGAAAGGACACAGCGTCGTTTTGTTCTTTTATCCCCGCGACGACACCTCGGGGTGCACACGCGAAAACGAAGATTTCACCGCGCTGAAGGACCAGTTCGAAGCATTGGGATGTAAAGTTTTCGGGATTTCCAAGGACACGATTGCAAGCCACGACAAATTCATGGCCAAGAAATCGCTGACCATTCCCCTGCTGTCCGATGCAGAGGGTGACGTTTGCGAACGCTACGGCGTCTGGAAGGAAAAGAAGATGTACGGCAAGACGTTCATGGGCATTGAACGTAGCACGTTCCTGATCGGCAAAGACGGCACCATTGCGCAGGTCTGGAACAAGGTAAAAGTGCCTGATCACGCGGCTGCCGTGCTTGAGGCCGTGAAAGCCCTTTGAATCCGGAACACCACTGGAAGCGGCGGATTTTATTGGTAAAACCGCCGCGACCAACGACGACCGAAGGACAGACGATGCCGCAGACACTTGCCGAAATGGCCGTAGACGTTTTGACAACTGCGGACGGGCGGGAAAAGACCCGCAAGTCGCGGGCCTATGCGGCAGAATGGTTTGCGGCACGCAAAGACGGTGGATCATTGCCCATCGGTCAGGCCCAGCCCCCCTTGCGCCCATCGCGACCGGAACAGCCCGGACTTTTGGATCCGCGCGACGTGCCCAAACGCAAGCCCGGCAGCCCACAGGGCCGCATCGCTCTTCTGCACGCTGTTGCGCATATCGAACTGAACGCAGTTGACCTGCATTGGGATATCATCCCGCGCTTTACCGACACCAGAATGCCCGTTGGCTTCTATGATGATTGGGTGAAAGCCGCAGACGAAGAATCCAAACATTTCAAATTGATGTGCGACTGCCTTGAAGAAGAAGGCAGCCACTATGGCGCCCTACCGGCACACGCTGGCATGTGGCAAGCAGCGGAAGATACGCGCGATGACATCATGGGCCGATTGGCTGTCGTCCCAATGGTTCTTGAGGCCCGTGGGCTGGATGTGACGCCCAACATGATCCAGCTTTTCAAAAACGCCAAAGCCACCAGCGCGGTTAAGGCGCTTGAAACCATCTACGCCGAAGAAGTCAGCCATGTCGCCTATGGATCGAAATGGTTCCATTTCCTGTGCGGTCGCGATGATGTGGACCCCGTGCCACGCTTTCATGAATTGGTCCGGAAATATTTCCATGGCCCCTTGAAGCCGCCATTCAACGAAGAAAAGCGCGCCGATGCGGGCATGGCACCTGACTTCTATTGGCCCCTGGTCGAGCAGTCTACCTGACTGGAAAGTCCTTAAAATCGGCGGTTTTTTGCCATTTCAGCACAATCTGGCCTGCAATCGCGAATCACCCGCCTGAAATTGTTGCGAAACGGCAAAAACGCGGCTACCCCGTTGGGCAAGGTGCCGGATGGGGAACCGAGTACCACATTGGGACGGGTAATTAAGGGAAAGACAGGGTGAGAACGCGACTAGCGATCAAAACACATGCGCTGTTAGAGCGCTACCTGCCGGAACGTCGGCTATTTCTTCGATCAGACAACGATACACGCTTTATCCGCCTTCGGTCGGAAACCCAGTTGATCGCCCTCTTGGGCGGTTCTGCGGTTGTAGCGTGGACGATTATCGCAACAGCTATTTTGTTCATGGACTCGATCGGATCGGGCAACTTCCGTGAACAGGCGCGTCGCGACCAGATTACATACCAGCAACGACTGAACGATCTGTCCCATGAACGGGATCAACGCGCATCCGAAGCGATTGCCGCGCAGGAACGTTTCAACGTCGCTCTGGAACAGGTTTCGCTGATGCAGTCGCAACTGCTGGAATCTGAAAACCGTCGCCGTGAATTGGAAACCGGTCTGGACATCGTTCAATCGACGCTTGCCAAGACCATGAAAGATCGCGAAGCGGCCAAAGAGCTGTACGCCGATCTGCGCAACCAGCTGGAAAATGATGGAACCGTTGTCGCGGGCGACGCAGCCTCTGACACCACCGTCGCCTTCCTGAGCGATGCACTGGCCAAAACCGCCGAAGAACGCGATCAGGTCATTGCGAACGCGCAAGACGCGCTGATCCGCGCCGACGAAATGGCCACCGAAATCCGCCTGATGGAAGAAAAGAACGACCAGATCTTCCGCCAGCTTGAAGAAGCGATGACCGTTTCGGTCAAACCGCTCGACAAAATGTTCCAGGCCGCTGGCATGAGCCCGGACCGCCTGCTTGATCAGGTGCGTCGCGGCTATTCCGGCCAAGGTGGCCCGCTGACGCCGCTGTCGTTCTCGACCCGTGGTGAAGAACCCAGCGCCGATGCAGAACGTGCCAATTCGATCCTGACGCAGATGGATCGCCTGAACCTCTACCGTATTGCCGCCCAGAAAGCGCCCTTTGCATCCCCGCTGAAGGATCCGTTCCGCTTTACATCTGGCTTTGGTCGTCGTTGGGGCCGCCTACACGCAGGTACAGACTTTGCCGCACCGCACGGCACACCGATCTATTCAACTGCTGATGGTGTGGTTGTCCACGCCGGCTGGCAGTCGGGCTATGGTCGTCTGGTCAAAATCCAGCACGAGTTCGGAATTGAAACGCGCTACGCGCATTTGTCGAAAATCCGCGTGAACGTTGGCCAAAGGGTCTCGCGCGGGGAACGCATCGGTGATATGGGGAACACCGGACGGTCAACTGGCACACACCTTCACTACGAAGTCCGTGTCGGAGGAGAAGCCGTGAACCCAATGACGTTTATCAAGGCTGCAAACAATGTTTTCTAAAAGCAAAATCAACGATCCGGCACCCAAGGCCGACGAAACAAAGACGTCTGCTCCTGAAGCGCCGCGCACGCCTGCAGCGCCTGAATTCAAGCCGTCTGCACCCAAAGCAAAACCGCCGGCATCGGTTCTGTCCTCTGACCTGCATGTTGTAGGTAACCTGAAGACAACCGGTGACATTCAGGTCGAAGGCACCGTCGAAGGCGACATTCGTGCCCACCTGCTGACCATCGGTGAAAGCGCCACAATCAAAGGTGAAGTGACCGCGGACGACGTCGTCATCAATGGTCGTATCATCGGCCGCGTCCGTGGCCTGAAAGTACGTCTGACCGCGACAGCCCGCGTCGAAGGCGACATCATCCACAAGACAATCGCGATCGAAAGCGGCGCCCACTTTGAAGGTTCCGTGCAGCGTCAGGACGATCCGCTGACAGGCGGCGCCAAGAAAGCACCTGCCGCAGCAGCGAAAGATGCAGCCAAGTAATTTGGTCTAATCTGATTTGAAAAAGCCGCCTATTGAGGCGGCTTTTTTTGTTTGGGGTTGTTCACAAGACGTGTTGGTCTGCTTTGAGCCGGTACCTACCGAATGCCGCGTTACGCTTGAATGCCCGCATTCGCGCGGTGTTGCTATGCCAGCCTGACCTCATGCGCTTCCCAGAGCTGCGGCGGCTCCAGCTTTTTTGACAGATGCGTAATCACAGCATCGGGCACGGCATCTGGTCGATCCCGGTTCTGACGGCGCAGTTGGTCTGGGCCTGGTTCAAGATAGACAATCTCAACGCGTGCACCGTAGTCACGCAAAAGCCGTATAACGCGTGACCGGTTCTGTCGTGTCACATTGGTTGCGTTCCACACAAAATCGCGCCCGGCACGCAGGTGTTCTCTTGCTCGTTCATGTGCCCCCTGGATGACCTGACCCTGATTGTCGGTTGGCGAAACGCTCAGTTCGTCGCGTATAGCATCAAGGCTGACAACGGGATGTTCCGTTCGGTTCTTGGCGATCCAGGTATCTTTCCCCGCTCCCGGCAGGCCAGACATCACTGTTACAGTGCAGGGGAATGCCTCATGCGCCGCGTAGTGAGGATCACGGTCCTCCAACTCGAAAAAGGCGACGCGACTTTCATCGTTTGCGAAGGCGAACGGATGCTCCCAACAGTCGCCCTCTTGGAACGTCAGCGCGGCAAGACTTACACTTTCCAAGATAGCTTTCTGATCCTGACATATCCGACCCAACGCATCAGCTTTGGCATGTAGGCATAGATGATCCGGCCTGCACCGCCACGATGTTTCAATGGCCAAGCGTCCGGGATCAGGTCGCTCGATCAGCCAAAACGGCAATTGATGGTGGGCAATGATTCCGCACAAGGCTTCACGCCAAGCAAACGGAGACCCTGCATTCCACAACAGTTCCCGTGCTATGGATGCACCGACACGGGAATGACCGCGGGAAGATATGCGTCCGTCATCTTCATGCTTTGTCACGGCGGGCTTGCCAACATCATGCAAGACGGCGGCCCAAAACAGGTTGGCCCGCTCCACATCGGGAAGACCTTGCCAGTCGGGGTCCGCGACCAAAGCCTCGACCACCAATCGCGTGTGCGCCCCGACATCACCCTCCGCATGATGGATCGGGTCCTGTGGACACGTGTCGAGTGTGGCAAGCGCTGGCCATAGCGACCAAATCTCGCCCCAGTCCACGGTCCAGGCTGGACCGGTTGGAACCAAGTCCAAAAGGTTGTCATGTGTCACGGTGTGGGTATTGGGCTTAGGCATCATAGGCCCCCTCTACGCCCAGCGTCGGTGCGAAGATATCGATGCCATCGGCCAGACCATTCTGCAGGATTGGACGGTCGTGCCAATGCCCCTCGGCCGCTTCAATCGCCTGCAAGAAATCCGCGCGGACGAACTTGAACCGGTCATCCACGCTGTCCGCACTTTCCTTTTTCAGGTACAGCCCCTCGGCCAGATCACTGTCCTCTGTCTGCTGGTCCACCATATCGGGACGGCTGCCAGATCGTTCTGCGGCTATCAACAATGCGTCACGCCAATCGTCCGACTTGTATGGCGATGGCCGGGTCAGACGGATCAGTTGGTCAACGGACTTGATTTCGCCCGTATACACGACCGGCACCGGCATGATCGGCAATCCTGTCAGCAAATCCCGACGTGCCGCCGTGCTTAGGAACAGACCTGTGTCCCGGTCCAGCACGTCGAACTCCATGAAGTAATGCGGCAGCCGGTCGTAGAACACCGTATGCTTTGCAAACATCCATTCGCCATACATAACGAAGCGGTGTCCCAGCACTGGGTGCAGGACATGTGCATGGGCCGCCGCCCATGTCTTGAACAAGGCAAAGTGGCGTTCGCGGCCACCACCGGTCAGAAAATGCCCCCGGCTTTGCAGAAGCAGGTTGCCATCCGCATCAAAGGACACCGCGGAATTGGCCCCGTCGAGCTTTTCTTCAACGACCAGAGGCTGGCCTGAAAGCTCTTTTATTGGTTTGTCATCCGCCAAATCGCCAGCCTGAAGGCGCGAACCTTCAATGTGCCGCGTGCGCGGGTATTTCTGGATAATCATAACTGTCTCACGATGTATCAATTCGTCGCACTAAAACACCCGGCAGGATTAACCGGGGTGGTGTTTTAAGTATGTGCGCTGCGATTACATCGGACTTCCGTGGGGTTCGGGGTTGAGACAAGGCACTTTTGTAGCCCTGAATACCACAATTTTCAACCGTGGATATTCAAAGTCGCCGTTAAGTTGTCCGCTTTGTCCCGCATCGCCGACCAACACGACCTACGGACACCCCATTTTATTCGGGCGTTAGGCCTGCAATTCGGCGTCCCAATACAGGAAGTCCATCCAGCTTTCGTGCAGATGGTTTGGCGGGAATTTCCGGCCCATGTTCAAAAGTTCTTGCGCACTGGGGGGACGCGGCGGTTTGCGCAGCGACATGCCGCACTGGCGCAGGCTTTTCGATCCTTTGCGCAGGTTGCAGGGCGCACAGGCTGCCACCACGTTCTGCCAACTGGTGATCCCGCCAGACGCACGCGGCACAACGTGATCAAAGGTCAGATCCCCCTTAGATCCGCAATACTGGCACCGGAATTCATCCCTCAGAAATAAATTAAAGCGCGTGAAGGCCACGCGCTTTTGGGGTTGGACGAAATCTTTGAGGACGACAACACTGGGTATTCGGATGACCATGTTCGGGCTGCGAACCACCTCGTCGTATTCCGCAACGATATCCACGCGATCAAGGAACGCCGCCTTCACAGCATCCTGCCATGGCCAGAGGCTAAGTGGGTAGTATGACAGCGGTCGATAGTCCGCGTTCAGCACCAAAGCCGGATGCTGACGCAATGCGCTGGGTTCGCGTACAAAGTTCGTTCTGAAATTACCGTCCATTCGGGGAATCGTCCTTCGCCCTGTCTGCTCACTTCAAAGCACCAGAGCGGGAGCCCCGCTCCAGCATACTTAACACTATATATCGGGCAAACCATCTGGCAAGCCCAACTATATGATGTATGCGAACAGACGTAGCTGGCGAATGTGACAGCCTAATGAACAGGCAGACGGGCAGATTACAGCCCGCACTTGTCCCGCATGAAGGCCAGTGCAACCGAAAGGCCATCTGGTGCGATGCCGTGTGCGGTGCCTTTCATGACGTGGGCGTAGACCTCTTTCCAGCCGGCCTTTTGCAACGCATCCGCAGCATCAGGCAGAGATTGCGGCGGCACGACATCATCCATGTCGCCATGGATCAGGATAACCGGCGGGCGGCTAATGACCTCGTCTTCCAGCAGTTCCGGCTGCAGCAGACGGCCCGAGAAAGCGACGATACCCGCAACGGGGTCTTCACGACGGGGTGCGACGTGCAGGCTCATCATCGTACCTTGGCTGAAGCCGACCAGCACGACCTGTTCGGGCAGCAGGTCTTCATCCACCATGACCGCATCCAGAAAGGCGTTCAGATCTTCGGCTGCGGCACGCAGGCCAGCTTCGGCCTCTTCTTCGCTGGAGCCGTCGATCCACGGAATGGGAAACCACTGGAACCCCATCGGCGAACCGGCGCAGGCCTCGGGGGCGTCGGGCGCAATGAACAACGTATCAGGCAGGTGTTCGGCCAAAGGATCAGCCAGACCCAGAAGATCGGCACCATTCGCGCCATAGCCGTGCAGGAAGATGACCGCAGAGCGCGTTTCCCCCGACAAAGGTTCTTTCCGTCCTGCCTGCAAAACACGTGTCATGCGATACCCTCCCGATCTTTGGCTACATGGTAGTAGGCCCACAACAGCCGCGCTGCAACCGCTCTCCATGGGGACCAGGCCTCGGCCAGTTGTCGCAGCTCTTTTTCTTTGGGGCGTTCGGGCAGTTCGAACAAAATACGGGCAGCTTCCTGAAGCGCCAGATCGCCGGGCGCGAAGACATCAGCGCGGCCAAGGCTGAACATTGCATAGATTTCCGCCGTCCAGACACCGATACCGGTGACTTGCGTCAGGGTTTTGATGACTTGGCTGGTCTCGGCGTTGCGTAGGGCATCATAATCAATCTGCGCCTCTGCCAAGGAACGCGCATAGCGGGCCTTTTGGCGGCTAAGACCCAGCGATCTGAGATGATCGTCATCCACCGACAGGATCGCATCTGGTGTGGTCATACCTGCGTCTGTCAGACGCTGGCGAATGGCACGGGCCGACGCGACGCTAACCTGCTGGCTGATGATCGCCCGTAGCAATTCGTCGAAACCGTCCGGACTACGACGGAGAGGCGGCGGACCTGTTTCTTTCAAAGCGGTCGCAAAACGCGGTTCGATCCCACACAGATAAGACGCGCCTTCAGCGACGCAGTTGTCCGTTTCGATGATCCGGCCGATCACAGCGTCTTTTCGATCCATTCCATCACCTCATCCACCGATCCAAGCACCGGCCCTTTAAGCGGCTTGGGGCGATCGATCATGGCGACCTGAATACCCAACCGCCGTGCCGCTTCGATCTTGGGCCAAGCACCCTGCCCGCCTGCATTGCGCACCACCAGCCAGTCAATCCGAAGCTTGCGGAAAAGCGCCATTTCGCCTTCGACGGTGAACGGGCCTTCTGCCGGTAAGACATGCGAATTTCGCAACGGCAGGCTTACCCTTTCATCGCCCACACTGCGCCAGAAAACATGTGCATGCAGAGGCTTGAACGCATTCAGTTCTTCGCGGCCAGTGGCTGCAAACAGCCGCGCTCCGTTCGGAACAACACGACGCAACGAACAGCCCCGATCGATTTGCACCCAATGATCGCGGGGTGATTGGGACCAAGCCGGACGCAGCAAACGCACGTAGGACACTCCGATAGAACCAGCCGCCCGCACTGCCCGATAATGTGACGCGATATCAAATGGATGACATGCATCCACCAAAAGAGAGGCGCCTTTCTGCCGCAGTGCATCGGCCGTTAAAGCACCGGCATTTTCCGGGCCACCGCGTGTGTCGATGGCGCGGATAAACTGCGCGTGGGGCAGCATATCAGCCAATCGTTTGGCTTCGGCTGTGCCGCCTTGGATCACCACATTTGCGCCGCTCGGATTGCTCATGCACCTGACATATCCCGACCATGTCCCGTCGCGCCAGATTGAATTCGCGACGCTTGTAACTTTGCAGGAACGGTCCTACCGATTACGCATGACAGATTCATCGCATAGCACCGCCAAGCGCAACGTAGCCGTACTGGTCGCAGCGCAGGCAATTCTGGGCGCTCAGATGCCCATGATTTTCACCATTGGCGGGTTGGCGGGGCAAAGCCTCGCGTCCAACGTGTGCTTTGCGACGCTGCCCATTTCGATGATCGTTCTGGGGTCCATGCTGACCGCCACGCCGATTTCCAGCTTTATGCAGAAATACGGCCGCCGCGCAGGCTTTGTCGTGGGCGCGCTTGGCGGTGCCTTGGGCGGTGTGGTCGGGGCCTATGGCCTTTATCTGAACTCTTTCCCCGTCTTCCTGCTGGGAAGCCTTCTGACCGGCGTCTACATGTCGGCACAGGGCTTCTACCGATTTGCTGCGGCGGACACAGCATCAGACGCGTTCCGCCCCAAAGCGATTTCCTACGTTATGGCGGGCGGTCTGGTGTCTGCCATCCTTGGCCCGCAGTTGGTCAAGTTCACCGCCGATGCCTATGTGGTCCCTTTCCTCGGCACCTATGTCGCGGTGATTGCGGTCAACCTGATAGGTTCGCTGCTGTTCTTCTTCCTCGACATCCCGAAACCGCCGGTGCCGTCCGAGGACGCCCCTAAGGGCCGGTCGCGGATGGAGCTTTTGAAAACGCCAACCATCGCTGTCGCTGTCATCTGTGCGATGGTGTCATACGCTTTGATGAACCTTGTGATGACATCCACGCCTTTGGCTGTGGTTGGCTGCGGCTTTGACAAGGCCGATGCGGCAGATGTCGTCACGCTGCACGTTCTGGCGATGTTTGTGCCGTCGTTCTTTACCGGCCACCTGATCGCGCGCTTTGGCGTTGAAAAGATCATGGGTCTGGGTCTGGCTATCCTGGCCGCCGCCGGTGTGGTCGGTCTTGCCGGTGTTGAGCTTGAAAACTTCTACGTTGCTTTGGTTCTTCTGGGCCTTGGCTGGAACTTTGGCTTCATCGGATCGACAACCCTTCTGGCCAGTGCGCATGAACCGCATGAACGTGGCCGGATGCAGGGTATGAACGACCTGATCGTGTTTGGCGGCGTGACCTTTGCGTCCCTGGCGTCCGGCGGATTGATGAACTGTTCCGGCGGGTCGGCGGTTGAGGGGTGGACTGCGGTTAACCTTGCGATGGTGCCGTTCCTGACTATGGCTGGCGGTGCGTTGATCTGGCTGGTGCTGAACCAGCGTGCGGTGGCTAAGGCGTAAGCCTTACCAACGCCCGCTGAGCGACGACCAACTAAGCATTGCCGTCTCGGAAAGACCGGACAGACCAAGTGCGCCCTCAGCCACCAACGACGGCGTTTTGACCACCTGTTTCAGCACCTTCTCGGCTTTACGCGCGCCCAGAAACGCAGCACGTGCCTTGGCTGAAACAGCCGAGTTTTGCGCACGTGCACGTTTCAACCGTGCCAGACCGTCCGCTGCCAAAGCCCCAATCGCGTCGGGCCGTCCATCGACCAAGGGTTTGCGCCCTTGATTTTCAAGCTCTGGAATAGCAGCGAAATAGCTGGCCAATCCCATGGCATAACCCGCATCAATTGCCACATCGCGCGGAGCGCCGCCCAACGCGCAAGCTGCTGCATAGGTCAGATGCCCAGCGGTTTCTTCCAGATACTGGGTGAAGTGCGCCGCATCCTCGAACGGGTCGCGATAGATGTCCCAACGACGGGCGGCGACCAGACGCTCCAGATCTTTCGCCAACTCGGGCGTCAGCACTTGCGCCAAGGGTGTCACCACCTCGTGCCGCCGCACAATGCCGCGATCCGCGATTTCGCCCAAAGCATCGCGCCACCACTGAAGACGCATTTCCGCGATCATCGGTTCTTTCGTAAGCCACGGCGCGCGGGCCACTTCGACGTTGAACGCATAGATCGGAAACAGAACCGCGCGTGCAGACACCGGTGCCGCCATGGCATAACGGAACCGATGCGGATCGCCCTTTTGCACCAAGGCGGCGCAGGCGTTCAGATCGTCTGAGAATTCGGGCTTGCTCATGCTAGCGGGTCCTGCGGTCGCGTTCAGGCGGTGTCGCGCACCAATTTCCAGCGCACTGCATCCAGCAGCGCCTCGAAACTTGCATCTACTATGTTCGCGCTCACGCCAACGGTGGACCAACGGCGCCCTTGCCCGTCTTCGCTGTCGATGATGACGCGCGTGACGGCCTCGGTCCCGCCTTGGGTGATGCGAACCTTGAAGTCGACCAGACGCATGTCTTCAATCAATTCCTGATACTGCCCAAGGTCTTTGGCCAAGGCTTTGGACAACGCGTTCACAGGGCCACGGTCCGATCCGGTTTCATCCATGCTTTCGCTGACCGACAGCTTCTTTTCTCCATCGACTTTCAGAACGACAACGGCCTCGGACAACGACACCATCTTGTTGTGTTTGTTTTTCCGGCGCTCGACCGTCACACGGTAGCGTTTGACCTCAAAGAAATGCGGCAGTTGACCGATTTCTTCACGCGCCAGCAATTCGAACGACGCCTGAGCCGTGTCGTAGGAATAGCCCTCGGCCTCGCGGTTTTTGACCACCTCGAGGATGCGGGCCAAAGCGGGATCGCCTGCTTCGATCTGAATTCCCGCCTCGGACAGGCGTTTACGCAAATTGGACTGACCCGCCTGATTGGACATCGGGATCACACGGCGGTTGCCGACCAGCGCCGGTTCGATGTGTTCGTAGGTCGACGGGTTTTTCAGGATTGCACTGGCATGCAGGCCCGCCTTGTGGGCGAACGCCGAAGACCCCACGTAGGCCAACTGTTTCTGCGGCACGCGGTTCAGGATTTCGTCCAGCATACGGCTGATGCGCGTTACGCCTTCCAGCGCTTCATCGCTGATGCCTGTTTCCAGCTGACTGCGGTACGGTTCTTTCAGAACAAGCGTCGGAATGATCGACAACAGGTTCGCGTTGCCACAGCGCTCGCCAAGCCCGTTCAGCGTGCCCTGAATTTGGCGGACACCTGCATCGACGGCGGCCAAGGAACAGGCCACGGCGGTTTCTGTGTCATTATGGGTGTGAATGCCCAGATGATCGCCCGGAATGCCCGCGGCGATAACCTCGGTCACAATCTGATGCACTTCGCTGGGCAACGTGCCTCCGTTGGTGTCGCACAAAACGATCCAACGGGCCCCTGCATCCTGCGCGGCGCGCAGACATTCGAGCGCATAGTCAGGATTGGCTTTGTAGCCATCAAAGAAGTGTTCAGCGTCAAACAACGCCTCGCGGCCTTGCGCGATACAGTGGGCAATCGACGCTCGGATGTTTTCAACGTTTTCGTCCAGCGAGATGCCAAGCGCTTCACGCACGTGAAAGTCGTGGCTTTTGCCCACCAGACACACGCAAGGCGTACCAGCATTCAGAACCGCTGCCAGCACGTCGTCATTTTCAGCCGAACGCCCTGCCCGTTTGGTCATACCAAAGGCCGTCATACGCGCCTTGGTGTGGTCAACCTGATCAAAGAACGCGCTGTCCGTCGGGTTTGCGCCAGGCCAACCGCCCTCGATGTAGTCGACCCCCAAAGCATCCAGTTCCGCCGTGATCCGAAGCTTATCAGATGTCGAAAACTGTACGCCTTGCGTTTGCTGGCCGTCGCGCAGCGTGGTGTCGTAGAGGTACAGGCGTTCTTTGCTCATTAGTCCACATCCACCAGTTTGGCCGCATCAAAGCCCGCGCCTGCGATTAGCTCGACACCAGCCTTGGACATGCGCACCTCGACCCCTGCATCGAGCAGCATGGTTTTCAATGCATCGACTTGCGAGAAATCCTTGGTCTGCATCGCTGTTTCGCGCGCCGTCGCCAGCTTGTTTTCCCACGCAGACAGATCCGCCGCCGGGGCAATCCAGCCGCCCAATTCGTCGGTCAAAAGCCCGATGAACTGCGCGCCTGCTTTCAGGCCAGCCGCATCGCCGTGTGAGGCAAGACGGTGAAGGACAGTGAGCGCGCCAGCGGTGTTCAGATCGTCGGAGACTGCTGCGATCACATCCTCAGGAATCGCGCCCGCAGCCACATCCGCCGTCATCGCGCGCCATTTACGCAATGTAGCCTCGGCCTCGGCCCGTTTCTTTTCGGTCCAGTCCATGGGTTTGCGGTAATGCGTGGACAGCATGACAAAGCGGATCACTTCGCCCGGAACGCCCTGTTCCAGCAGATCATGCACGGTAAAGAAGTTGCCCAAGGACTTGGACATCTTCTTGCCCTCGACCTGAAGCATTTCGTTATGCAGCCAGGTTTTCGCAAAATCTGTTCCCGGATTCACGCAGCAGCTTTGCGCGATTTCGTTTTCATGGTGCGGGAACATCAGATCGTTGCCGCCTCCGTGAATGTCGAACTCAACACCCAAAAGCGCCTCGGACATTGCCGAGCATTCAATATGCCAACCCGGACGGCCACGGCCCCATGGGCTGTCCCAACCGGGCAGATCATCGCTGGACGGTTTCCAAAGGACAAAATCCATCGGGTTCTTTTTGTAAGGCGCAACTTCGACCCGCGCACCGGCGATCATGTCATCGACAGACCGGCCCGACAGCGCGCCGTATTCGTTGAAGCTATCGACAGAAAACAGCGCATGGCCCTCGGCAGCATAAGCATGGCCCTGTTCAATCAGCTTTTCGATCATCGCGATCATTTCACCGATATAGGCCGTTGCGCGCGGTTCATGGTCAGGGCGCATGGCCCCCAGTGCATCCATGTCTTCATGGTACCACGCGATGGTTTCTTCCGACCGTTCCGCGATCAGCTGTTCAAGTGTACCTTCTGCGCCTGCCTCTTTGCGTTTGCGGGCGGTTTCGTTGATGCGATCATCCACATCGGTAAAGTTGCGCACATAGGTCACGTGATCCGCGCCGTAGGTTTCGCGCAGCAGACGGTAGAGCACATCAAACACCAACACCGGACGCGCATTTCCAAGATGCGCGCGGTCATACACCGTCGGCCCACAGACATACATCCGCACGTTTTCCGGATCGATTGGGGCAAAGACCTCTTTTTCGCGGGTCTTCGAGTTGGTCAGCCTGATCGTCATAGTCTCGGGTCCTTACGGCCTTCTGGTCGCGGCGGGCTTAGCAACTTCGGATCAAAGAGGAAATAGGAGAGCGGCCCGCAAGATAACTTAGCAGGGAATAATACAGCAGCGAATGATTGCCAGTGTGCTCATAGGCGGACGGTAACACCGAGGTGATCATCCGACAAGAAACTTCGACATGGACGCTGTTCGAATTCTGGCGCAGAAAAGCGCGGTGAATTTCAGGGGGCCATGTATGCCGGAATTGTCCAATCGCATTACAACACTCAACAACGGTGGGACCGACGGCTGGGACGTGTTTTACAAAGCGCGCCGTCGCGTGGCTGCAGGTGAAAAAATCACCGAACTGACGATTGGCGAACCGGACGACAAAACTGACCCAGAAATCCTTGAGGCAATGCACCAATCGGCCATAGGCGGCCACACGGGATATGCCGCTGTTCCCGGGACGCCGGAATTGCGCGAGGCCGTGGCGAAACGCGTTGCCGCACAAAGCGGCGTACCGACGACTTCGGATAACGTTTTGATCACCCCCGGCGCTCAGGCCGCGCTGTTTGCAGCGCATCTCTGTGCATGTGATGCGGGCGATACCGCGCTTTATATTGATCCCTATTACGTAACCTACCCCGGGTCGATCCGTGGGGCGGGTGCCGTGCCCCATGCCATCGTGACAGCGCCTGAAAACGGGTTCTGTCCAACGGCCATCCAGTTGTCTGAAACGCCCGAAGCGTCCTCGCTTCTGATCAACACACCGAACAACCCCACCGGCACGGTCTATGACGCGAACACATTAGAAGCGATCTGCGGTTTTGTGCGCGATCGGGACATGTGGCTGATTTCCGACGAAGTTTACAGCACGCAGGTCTGGGAAGGCGCGCACATAAGCCCCCGGGCACTGCCCGACATGGCGAACCGAACGCTGCAGATCGGGTCCATGTCGAAAAGCCATGCCATGACAGGCAGTCGCGTAGGCTGGCTAATCGGCCCAGAAGAGGCCATTGCCCACTTGGCCGATCTGGCCATTGTCACGACCTACGGTGTGCCAGGCTACATTCAGGACGCAGCAGTCTTTGCATTGGCCCAAGGCAAAGGACTTGAGGATAAACACGCCAAACCGTTCGAACGCCGCAAGAATATCGCGATGCGTTTGCTGAGCGGATCAAAAGTGATCCAAGTGATCCCTCCGATGGGCGCGATGTACATGATGCTGGATATTCGCTCGACGGGCTTGAGCGGCGAAGAGTTTGCCCATCGTTTGCTGGATGAACGCGACATCGCCGTCATGCCGGGCGAAAGCTTTGGTCAGGCCGCTGCCGGTCATATTCGCGTGGCGATGACGGTTGACGATCAGACGTTTGAACAGGCAATCTCGACCCTACGAGAATTTGCAGAAAGCCTTTGAAATGACGAAAGATGTCGGCGCGATATTTCGTGCGCTCCACCAGAAAGGAAACCCCTTTATCCTAGCAAACGCATGGGATGCGGGATCAGCCAAAATGCTGGCCGCATTGGGTGCCGACGCGATCGGAACATCATCTGCCGCGCACGCATTTACGCTTGGCCGTCCGGATATGGGCAATGTCACACGGGACGAGGCGTTAGCACATGCACAAGAGCTTATTTCCGCGGTGACCCTTCCGGTGTCGGGCGATTTTGAAAACGGCTTTGGCGAAGCGCCCGAGGAATGCGCCGAAACGGTGCGCCTGTCAGCCGAGGTCGGCTTGGCTGGCATCTCGATCGAAGACACCGCTTTGCCAGACACTGGCGTCTACGATTACGATCTTGCCGTCGACCGCATCCGTGCGGCCGCCAGTGCGGCGCGTGCGTTGCCGAATGACTTTATCCTCTGTGCCCGCGCAGACGGCGTGATGAATGGCGTCTATGATCTGGCGGAAGGCATCCGGCGCATTCAAGGTTTTGAAGCCGCAGGCGCGGATTGCGTCTACATCCCCTGCCCGCCTTCGTTTGAAGATTTGAAAACCATCTGCTCCTCGGTCTCGGTTCCCGTGAACGCGTTGGTCGTCGGCCAGATGACCAAGCATAAACGCGATGAGTTCGCCAATGCAGGCATCGCACGGCTGTCACTTGGATCGGCTGTCGCAAGGGCAACGCACAAGGTCATTTTTGATGCGGCCACTGCCATGTTCCAAGACGACGATTTCTCTGCTCTGGGCAATGTGATTTCCGGCAGCGAAGTCGACAAGCTTCTGACATGAGCAGCCCGGTATCTTCGATCAAAAATCTTGGGCCTGCCGTTGAACAAGCCTGCGCCCGCGCGGGCATCAACAGCGCCGAGGAATTGCGCGATCTTGGGGCGGATGAGGCCTATCGCAGACTTTTGCAATCTGGCACCAAGCCGCATTTCATCGGGTATTACGTGATGCACATGGCGTTGCAGGGGCGGCCATGGAATGATTGCAAAGGTAAAGAAAAGGACGATCTGAGGATCACCTTTGATGCCATCTGCGCCGAATTCAAAGGCAGCAAGGCCAGCCATAAATCAGAGTTTGAAAAGGTATTGAACGAAATCGGCGTCCTGCCTGCAAACCCTGCCTGAACGTAAAAGGGCTGCCCATTTGGACAGCCCCAATTCGTTCCGGATTGAAACGGTGGCTTAGCCGACCAGTTCCAGACCCGAGAAGAAGTACGCGATTTCAACAGCCGCTGTTTCCGGCGCGTCCGAACCGTGAACCGAGTTCTCGCCTACGGATTCCGCGAACTCAGCGCGGATGGTGCCCGGTGCCGCGTCGGCAGGGTTTGTTGCGCCCATAACTTCGCGGTTTTTCGCGATTGCGCCTTCACCTTCCAGAACCTGAACAACAACAGGTGCGGATGCCATGAATTCGCACAGTTCGTCGTAGAAGGGACGCTCGGCGTGTACTTCGTAGAACTTGCCAGCCTGTGCTTTTGTCAGGTGGATGCGTTTCTGTGCAACGATGCGCAGACCAGCTTCTTCGAACTTGGCGTTGATTTTGCCAGTCAGGTTACGCTTGGTTGCGTCGGGTTTGATGATCGAGAATGTGCGTTCAAGCGCCATTGGAAACCTCAATAGTTAGGGACACGTCCGGCCCTACCGGACAATTGCGGCCCCCGTACCATGGCCCACGCGTCTTGAAAACACAGATTTTGCGCGAAAGTCGTCACAACTGCCGTGATCTGGCGGATGATCCGTCTTTCGGTGGCCGAAAGGCTCTGCTAAGCGCGGGTCATGCTACGGATCAAAGACATCTCATATTCGGTCGAAGGCCGCCCTTTGCTGGTCGAAGCTTCTGCCACCATTCCTGCCGGTCATAAGGTCGGCGTCGTCGGAGCCAATGGCACCGGTAAAACAACGCTTTTCCGCCTGATCAGGGGGGAATTGACGCTGGATGGCGGAACCATTGAACTGCCCGAACGCTCCAAAGTGGGCGGCGTCGCGCAAGAGGTGCCATCGTCCGAGACGTCGTTGATCGATACCGTTCTATCAGCCGATACCGAACGCGCGTCGCTTATGGCCGAGGCAGAAACCGCTAGTGATCCTGACCGGATCGCAGAGATCCAGACACGGCTCAGCGATATTGATGCATGGTCGGCTGAAGCTCGCGCCAGTGCGATCCTGAAAGGTCTGGGTTTTGACGACGAACAACAGCGCATGCCATGTTCGGCCTTTTCCGGTGGATGGCGTATGCGCGTCGCGTTGGCGGGTGTTCTGCTTGCGCAGCCCGATCTGCTGCTGCTCGACGAACCGACCAACTATCTGGACCTTGAAGGTGCGCTCTGGCTTGAGGCCTATCTGGCGAAATATCCGCACACCGTCCTGATCATTTCCCACGACCGTGGGCTCCTGAACCGAGCTGTTGGCGGTATTCTGCATCTGTCCGAGAAAAAGCTGACGTTCTGGCAAGGCCCGTACGACCAGTTCGCCCGCCAGCGTGCTGAACGTCATGCCGTTCTGGCCGCTCAGGCGCGCAAACAACAGGCGCGTAAGGACCACCTGCAAAGCTTTGTGGACCGCTTCCGCGCCAAGGCATCCAAGGCCAAACAGGCGCAAGCACGTTTGAAGATGATCGAGAAGATGGACACAATCGCTCTGCCGGAAGAAGCCGAAAAGCGTGTCTTCACATTCCCACAGCCGGATGAGCTTTCGCCGCCGATCATTCATCTGGAAAACGGCGTGACAGGTTATGGCGATACCGTTGTTCTGAAAAACCTGAACCTGCGGATCGACCAGGACGACCGCATTGCGTTGCTGGGTAAGAACGGCGAAGGGAAATCCACGCTGTCCAAACTGCTGTCGGACCGCCTGCCGCTCATGGCTGGTCGCAAGACGGCATCATCGAAGCTGCGCATCGGCTATTTCGCCCAGCATCAGGTTGATGAGTTGTTTATCGACGAAACACCGCTGCAGCACCTGCAACGCGAACGCCCCGAAGTGCATCAGTCGAAACTACGTGCGCAACTGGCCGGTTTCGGTCTTGGCGCGGATCAGGCCGATACCGAGGTCGCGCGCCTGTCGGGCGGGCAAAAGGCCCGTCTGTCACTGCTTCTGGCCACGCTTGATGCGCCGCATATGCTGATCCTCGACGAACCGACCAACCACCTTGATATCGAAAGCCGCGAAGCGTTGGTCGAGGCGCTGACCGCCTATTCCGGCGCGGTCATTCTGGTCAGCCACGATATGCATTTGCTTAGCCTTGTGGCCGACCGCCTTTGGTTGGTCAAAGACGGCACAGTCAAACCGTACGAGGATGATCTTGAAGCTTACCGCCGGATGCTGTTGTCGCAGGACAAATCGGACAAGTCCGAAAAACCGAAAACGGCCAAAACGGTAAAACCCAGCCGCGACGCCATTCTTGCTGCCCGTTCGGAAGCCCGCAAATGCGAAGAGCGCGTCAAGAAGATCGAGGAAATGCGTGAAAAGCTGGCCGCCAAGCTGGCTGATCCTGACCTTTACGACAGCGCCAAAGCCGGCGAGTTGGAAGTCTGGAACAAAAAATACGCCGAGATCATGGAAGGTCTGGACCGCGCAGAAACGCTCTGGATGACTTCGATTGAAAAACTGGAAGCGTTGGAACAGGGTTAACCTGACCGCGAAAACCAAGAACGAGGCATCATGGACACCGCCTTTCTGATCAGCGCCTTTGCCACGCTTTTTGTGGTCATTGACCCTATTGGCCTGACGCCGATCTTTATTGCCCTGACCCAAGGCAGCAGCGCCAAACAGCGCCGCGCAATTGCGATCCGCGCCTGTGTGATCGCTTTTGGCATCCTCTGCCTGTTTACGTTTCTGGGTGAGCAGGTGCTGGGCTTTATCGGGATTTCAATGCCTGCCTTCCGGATCGCCGGTGGAATTCTGCTGTTCCTGACCGCTTTGGACATGCTGTTCGAACGGCGCACCAAACGGCGCGAGGACAAGGCCGATCATCCCGAAGACATGCCTGATCCGTCTGTGTTCCCCATCGCCATTCCGCTGATTGCCGGACCCGGCGCAATTGCGTCGATGATCCTGCTGACAGGTCAGTCGGATTCGCTGCTGAATACCTTTGCGGTGCTCGGCGTGATGCTGCTTGTGATTTTCATGGTTCTGGCCTTTTTTCTGATCTCGGGCTTTATTGAAAAGGCTTTGGGCCGCGTCGGGATCACTGTTGTGACGCGACTTCTGGGGATGCTTCTGGCCGCTTTGTCGGTTCAGTTCGTTCTGGATGGCCTGCGCGCCTTCGGGCTGGGCACGGGGTAGCCTTACATTTCAGCCCCTGCGTTCCTATTTGGATAACAAGGAATAAGGACTGAACATGAGCGCGGACGACACGGCCAACCTGTTATATCTATCGCTATTGGGCAGCGTGCTGATCTTCTGGTTTCTGGTTCAGAACCGGCGGTCACTGGGCAAAGTGCTACAACACGCCGCGATCTGGGCGCTGATCTTTCTTGGCGCGATTGCTGTTGTCGGGTTGTGGGATGATATCCGCCAGACAGTTGCACCACGTCAGACTGTTTTTGCCGAACAAGGGCGCATTGAAATCCCGCTATCCAGCGACGGACATTACTACGCGACCTTGAACATCAACGGACAACCCGTGCGCTTTATGATCGACACGGGTGCGACCGGAACCGTGCTTAGCCGTGATGATGCGACCCGTGTCGGCATCAGTCCCGACGACATGGCGTTCTTTTCTACAGCCATCACGGCAAATGGAACGGTGCGAACCGCGCCTGTCGTTCTGGCCAATGTCGACTTCGGGCCGTTTTCCGACCAAGGCGTCAACGCATATGTGAACGATTCTGAAATGCGGGATTCCTTGCTAGGAATGAGCTATCTCAACCGGTTTGACCGCCTTGAAATCAGCAACGGGCGCATGGTGCTTGAACGCTGATCAGCGTTCGGCCTTCTTTTCCCAGACACCGGATTCCTCAGACCAATATTGCGCCGAACAGCCTGCATCGGTCAGCGCCTTCCATTGAACGCGCGCATGCTGAACCGCGGCACCATCAGCCCCATCAAACAGGACGCAGACGCGCTCTAGTGCGTTTACCTCATCCGCGGTGATGTCCGCGCCGTGGACCGTCATCAAACAGGCCGAGTTATTCAGGTTGTTCATCCCGCAGGTCAGCAAAACAGGCTGATCGGCTGCGTTTTCCGATGTGTCCAAACCATGAGGAAGAAACCCCTCCTCGGGATGTTTCCACAGGCTGTCGTCCAGCCGCGCGATGCCATCCAGAGATGCCCCGCGCACGGTCACACGCCACCCTGCGCCCAATGCCTTGCCCAAAAGAATGGGCAAGGTGTGTTCCAACGGATTGCGCGTGAGATGATAGAAATAGGCCGCGCCCATCAGTCCTGCTCGTAATGGTCCGCGACCAGACGGTTCAGCGCCATAACGCCCCAACCTGTGGCGCCCTTACCAGAAAGCAAACGCTCAGATGGTACGTGGGCCACGCCAGCGATGTCGATGTGGATCCACGGAGTTTCGTCTTTGACGAACCGTTTCAGGAATTCCGCCGCCGTGATCGTGCCCGCCGGACGACCGCCCGAGTTCTTTACATCCGCCAAGGGTGTCTTGATCAGTTCGGCATAGCCGTTGCCCAAAGGCAGACGCCATGTGCCCTCGCCCTCTGCAGCAGCAGATTTTTCGTAGGATTTGGCGAACTCTTCATCATTGGCGAAATAAGCCGCGTTGTCGTGCCCAAGCGCGATGATGCAAGCGCCTGTCAGTGTCGCCAGGTCAATCATGCCTGCAGGTTTGAAGGTTTCCTGAGCGTACCAGAGCACATCGGCCAGAACCAAACGGCCCTCGGCATCCGTGTTCACGATCTCGATCGTGTCGCCCTTCATGGACTTCACGATATCGCCCGGGCGCGTCGCCTTACCGTCCGGCATATTTTCAACGATGCCGACCAGACCGACGACATTGGCCTTGGCTTTGCGCAAAGCCAGCGTTTTCATCACGCCAGCCACAACGCCCGCGCCGCCCATGTCCATGGTCATGGTTTCCATACCGGCCGAGGGCTTGATCGAAATACCGCCGGTATCAAAGACAACACCTTTACCGACCAAGGCCAAAGGCGCTTCGTCACCGCCACCGTTCCATTCCATGACGACCAGTTTGGCAGGGCTTTCGGACCCGATGCTGACCGACAGGAAGGATCCCATGCCCAGCTTTTCCATGTCGGCCTCTTCCAACACGGTTACCTTGACGCCCAAAGACTTGAGCGCCACCAGACGATTGGCAAATTCGGTGGTGGTCAAAACGTTGGCCGGTTCATTGACCAAATCACGTGTAAAGGTAACGCCTTGCGCAATCGCCAAGGCTGTTTCGGCTTTCGGCGCGACCTCATCGGGTTTCGAACAGTAAATGACGGCCGCCGCCAGAGGATCGGCCTTTTCAGATTTGTGATCGGTGAACTTGTAACCTTTCAGAGCAACACCCAAAGCGACGTCTTCGATCCGCGCTGTAGATTCGGCCAAGACAGTAACAGGGCTGCCGGCTGCCAATTTCGCGATAGTCGCGCCTGCCTTGCGGGCTTCTTCCTGCGCGGGCCGGCGCGGCAATTTGATCACCATAAGGGTTTCAGCGGCCATCCCCGTCGGAAAGCCCAGAGAAATGGCATCGCCCACCGACAGTTTTTCAAAACGATCAGACCCGACCACACGCGCAATCGCCCCCTTTGTCAGCCGGTTCAGACGCCGCGCGCCGGGGCTCATTTTGCCATCTGCTGGAATGAAGACGGATACAGAGCCTTCGGTTTCAGCCAACAGATCAAGATCAACTTCGGCAAAAGAAATATCGCGCAGTTCGGTCATGGAACTCTCCCGGTTCGAATTGTTTCCAACAGAGGTAAGGCGCTTCACCGCCGATGACCAGACCGACCTTTTACCTTGTCACGCAATCAGCTAGGGTCGCGCAACAAAACACCGTGGTCTTGGGGGGTCACTTGGCAAGATTCGACAGATACGTGCTGTCGCGCTTTATAATGCTGTTCAGCTTTTTCGCGCTGGTGCTTGTCTCAGTGTACTGGCTGAACCGTGCCGTGATCCTGTTTGACCGCCTGATTGCAGACGGTCATTCGGCGGCGGTGGTTCTGGAATTTACCGCCCTTAGCCTGCCGAACGTGGTGAAACTCGTCCTGCCAATTGCTGCGTTCGCGGGCACGGTTTACGTGACCAACCGCCTAAGCGCGGAATCGGAATTGACCGTCGTTCAGGCGACAGGGTTTTCACCGTGGCGTTTGGCACGCCCTGCTTTGTATTTCGGGCTTCTTGTTGCAGTGATCATGTCCGTTCTGACGCATTTTCTGGTGCCGCAAAGCCTTGGACAATTGCGCCAGCGTGAGGTTGAGCTGTCGCGTTCCATCAGCGCAAAACTCGTGCGTGAAGGCGTGTTTTTGCATCCCGCCTCTGGCGTGACATTCTTCATTCGCGAAATCACCGACGATGGCGAACTAAGGGACGTTTTGCTAGACGACCGCCGGACCGACGACCGGACAGTTACCTACACCGCGCAGTCCGCCTACCTGCTACGGGTCGAAGAAAGCGTACGACTGGTCATGGTGAATGGTCTGGCGCAAACGCTGAACAAGGAAACAAACCGTCTGTCTACGACGCAGTTTGACGACGTGACATATGACATCACCGCGATGGTCTCGGGCCGTGTCGGGCGTGTGGAGCGTCTTTATTCGACATCGACGTGGCGCTTGCTGTTCGACAAGGATGCCGTCGCTGAGGAAACCAAGTCGAGTTTGGGGGAAGTTGGCGAAGAATTGCATATGCGGTTCCAGCAACCCCTGTTGGGTCTGGTCGCGGCGATGATCGGGTTTTCATCCCTGATGATCGGCGGCTATTCGCGGTTCGGCGTTGGCAAGCAGATCGTTTTTGCCATTTTCCTTTTGGTGGTCGTGAAACTGGTCGAAGGTTCGATCGTCACACCAATACGCAGTGATGAGACGCTTTGGCCCCTAATCTACCTGCCCAGTCTGGTGGGCTTTGGTATGGTTGCAGCCCTTCTTCATAGTGCGAGCAAGCCCTTCCGGCCTGTCCGTCGCCGCAAGGACCATGACGAGGTGCCTGCATGACCCTGCATCTCTATTTTGCGAAACGGTTTCTTTTCGTCTTCTTGGGCATTCTGACAGTCTTTTTTCTTTTCCTCGCCCTGTTAGACCTGATCGAACAGTTGCGGCGATTTGAAGGCGATGCAGCTTTTGGATCGGTTCTGCAACTGACGCTGCTGAACATCCCGTCATCGCTATATGAAATGATGCCGCTGATCGTGATCCTTTCCTCTATCGGCGTGTTCCTGACATTGGCGCGCAGTTCGGAACTGGTTGTGGCGCGGGCTGCCGGGCGTTCCGGCTTGCTCTGCATCGCAGGCCCTGCTGTGGTGGCGCTGTTGATCGGCGTTGTGTCCGTCGCCGCCTTCAACCCGATCGTTGCCGCGACAAGCAAGCAATACAGCGAACTTTCCGAGAAGCTGGAAAATGGCGGACGCAATGTTCTGTCGATTGGCGCCGAGGGCCTTTGGCTGCGCCAAGGGGACGATGACGGACAAACCGTTATTCACGCCGCCCGCAGTAGCCCGTTGGCCACGACCCTGTTTGATGTCAGCTTCCTTGCTTATGACAACGAAAACGGTCCCTTCCGCCGCATCACCGCGCGATCCGCGAAACTGCAGGACGGTGTCTGGCAAATGTTTGGCGTGAAAATCTGGGATCTGGGTTTGGGCGGCAACCCCGAGGCCAATGCCACCAACTACATCTCTTATGAATTGCCATCGACGCTGACCGCCGAAGGCATTCGTGACCGGTTCGGCAAACCGTCTTCGGTGTCGATCTGGAACATGCCCAGCTTTATCGCGGGGCTTGAAACTGCTGGTTTTTCGGCCATCCGCTATGCTGTCTGGCTGAATATGGAATTGTCCCGTCCGGTCTTTCTTCTGTCCCTCGTTCTTGTGGGTGCGGCGTTCACAATGCGGCACACGCGGTTGGGGAACACAGGCATTTCCGTTCTGACTGCGGTTTTGGTCGGATTTGGTCTTTACTACATTCGGAACTTCGCCCAAATCCTAGGTGAGAACGGCCAGATCAACATGATCCTGGCGGCATGGATACCCCCCATTGCATCGTCGTTTCTTGCATTGGGGATCATCCTACACCGAGAGGATGGCTGATGCGGGCCTGGTTACCAGTTGTTGTTTTGCTTGGCCTGATGTCGCCAGTTTTCGCGCAAACAACCAATACATCCAGCATCGAAGAGCCCGCACCGCCCGCCTTGCTTCTGGCGGATCGGGTTTTTGTGGAAGACGGCAACCGCCTGATTGCCGAGGGCAACGTTGAAGCGCTGTACGAAGACACACGCCTGAACGCGGACAGGATCATATATGACCAGACCGCCGGTACACTTCTGATCGAGGGTCAGGTGCGGATCACAGACCCCAACGGCAACATTTTTCTGGCCGACAGTGCCGAAGTTGATGCCGAGTTGAAAAACGGTCTGCTGCGCGGAGCGCGTGTCGTACTGGATGAACAGTTACAGCTTGCTTCACTTGAGGCGCGACGTGTCGACGGGCGCTATACGCAGATGTCCAAAGTGGCAGTGACGTCCTGTCAGGTCTGCGGGCGCGATCAGGTTCCTCTTTGGCAAATTCGCGCGCGTCGTGTGATCCACGATGAAGTTGAAAAACAAATCTACTTCGATGAAGCGACCTTTCACATCCACAAGATTCCGGTGTTTTACGCGCCGCGACTTCGCATTCCCGATCCAAGTCTGAAACGTGCGCGTGGCTTTCTGACCCCGTCGATCCGGTCCTCCAGCCTTTTGGGCGTGGGGATCAAGCTGCCTTACTTTGTGCCGCTGGGCGATCATCAGGACCTGACGTTCACACCCTATCTGTCGCCCAATACCCGCACGCTAGAAACGCGCTACCGCCGTGCGTTCCGGTCTGGCGACATCGAAATCAACTCCGCCATCAGTCAGGATGACCTGACGTCTGACAACTGGCGTGGATATGTGTTTGGGACCGGCCTGTTCCGCCTGCCGCAGGACTTCAAGCTGAAGTTCGACTTCCAAACGACCAGCGACGATTCCTATCTGGACACCTACGGCTATTCCGGCGCCGACCGGCTAAAGTCCTCAATCGAAGTCAGCCGAACACGTCTGGACGAATATTTCAGTGCAGGCGTCATTCGCTATGAATCCCTGCGCGTTTCCGAAGACGATGATACCCAGCCTGCCCTGATTTTCGACGTCGAATACGAAAAGCGGCTGCATCCCAAGGCGCTGGGTGGGGAAATCCGTCTCGGGTTCAACGCGCACCACCACTATCGCACTTCTACTCTGGATGTAGATGGCAATGACGATGATACGTTGGTTGATGGCCGTGACATGACACGCATCTCGACCGAGATGTCATGGCATCGTCGCTGGACACTGGCCGGAGGTCTTCGCGCTGGGGTGTCCACCTATCTTTGGGCTGATCGCTATATGGTCGCTGAAGATGCAACGTCGCTGTCCGACGCGCAACAGATCACGCCTGCCGCCGCAGTTGAGCTGCGCTGGCCTTGGCGGAAAACAGGTGCTGACGGTGCGCGCTATCTGATTGAACCGGTAGCGCAGGCCGCCTGGGTCGGTGGCGAAAACTTAAATGTTGCCATCGACGAATCCACGCGCGTCGAATTTGATGAAGGCAACCTACTGGCCCTGTCGCGCTTTCCTGCCCAAGATCGCCGCGAACGTGGGCGCATAACAGCCATTGGCGTTCGCTGGTTGCGTGACACATCGGTTGGTTGGTCGGCTGGACTGACCATGGGCAAGATTTTCCGCGCAGACGAAGACGACGTCTTCTCACGCTCCTCCGGCCTTGCGGGCACATCATCCGATTTGCTTGTGTCGGGCTTTGTCCGCCATTCCGACGGTTTGATGTTCGGCGCACGCGGCCTGATCAACGAAGACGGTTCGGGCCTAAACAAGGCGGAATTGCGCGGCACATGGGAAAGTGATCGCATTGACCTGTCTGCATCTTATATCCTGTTGATCGAAGACGCGCTGGAAGAGCGTGACGCGGCGCAATCGGAATGGAGTTTTGACGGCGAATACCAGTTCAATCCCAGTTGGGCTGGCAGCAGCTACATGCGTTATGATGTTGCCGACGATCGTCTGGCCAAGGCAGGTTTAGGCCTGACTTACAGCACAGAATGCGTCGGTGTGAATTTTTCGGTCTCGCGCCGCTTTGCCTCTTCCGCTAACGTTGAGCCATCTACAGATTTCGGGCTCACCGTTGCGCTAAAGGGATTTAGTACAGGCGGCAGCGCCAAGGAGTATCGTCGAACATGTTCGAGCTTTTGAACCGCAAGAAAAACCACCGCAAAGCAAGCACCGCAATTGCAGTATCAAACCGCGCACGCGCCTTGCTGACAGCGGGATTGGTGACCGGTTTGTGTCTGATGGCAGCCGGCGCATTTGCACAGCAGGGGCTGTTTTCGCCGGTCATCAAGGTCAACGAACAGGCGATCACCGGCTTTGAATTGCAGCAACGCGCACGCATGCTGCAAGTTCTGAATGCCCCGGGCGATATTAACAAACTGGCACGTGAACAGCTGATCGACGACCGTCTGCGTCTGCAGGCTGCGTCCGCCGCCGGTTTCGCACCATCGGAAGAGGAAATTCTGGCCGCAATGGAGGAATTCGCTGGTCGCGCGAATCTGACTCGTGAAGAGTTTACCAAAGCGCTGGCTGGTGCTGGTGTTGATGTCACCACGTTCCGCGATTTCGTGCGCGCAGGCGTCGCTTGGCGCAACTACGTGCAGGCACGGTTCGGCGGTGAATCGAACGTGTCGGAAGCGGAAATTTCCCGCGCGCTTTCCAGCTCGGCGAACGGCTCGAACGTGCGCGTGCTGATCTCGGAACTGATCATGCCCGCTCCGCCGCAGCAGGCCGAGGCCGTGCGCGCCCGTGCAGAACAGATTTCGCAGTACACATCTGAGGGCGAGTTTTCCGCCGCAGCGCGCAAATATTCCGCGACAGCCAGCCGTGGCGCCGGTGGCCGCCTGCCGTGGCGCGAGTTGACCGAACTGCCTCCTGCCCTGCGTCCGATCCTGTTGGGCCTGGCACCGGGTGAAGTGTCTGATCCGCTGCCCATCCCGAATGGCATCGCGCTGTTCCAGCTACGTGCTATCGAGGAAACAGGCTATACCGCACCGGAAGTGGCCGCTGTCGAATACGCCGCCTACTACATCCCCGGTGGTCGGACAGCCGAAACACTGGCCAAAGCGCGTGTGGTAGCCTCCAAGGTCGATCGTTGCGACGACCTGTATGGCATCGCCAAAGCCCAACCGGCTGAAGTTCTGGATCGTCAGAGCCTGCCGCCATCTGAGCTGCCCACCGATGTTGCGTTTGAATTGTCCAAGCTTGATCCCGGCGAAATTTCCACAGCGCTGACACGGTCGAACGGTCAGACACTGATGGTTCTGATGCTGTGTGGCCGGACCAATGCGATTGCAGAAGACGCGGATCGTGAAACTCTGGCGCTTGGCCTGCGTAACCGTCGCCTTGGTTCCTTGGCTGATGGCTACCTCGCACAGCTGCGTGCCGACGCCTACATCACAGAGTGACCTTGCCCAAGCCTATTGCCCTGACCTGCGGCGAACCTGCTGGCATCGGCCCTGAACTGGCCGTTGCCGCGTGGCGTCTGCTGGGCGGGCACATTCCCTTTGCCTATCTGGGTGCGCCCGATCATCTGCCGGAAGATACGCCTGTTCAGATCATCAGTGACCTGTCCGAAGTGCCTGACGCTGTCACGCAAGGTGTGCCAGTATTGCCCATCGCATTTGACGGGCCAAGGGTCGCGGGCAAGGCGCAGTCGAAACAGGCACAGGGCGTCATTGACGCCATCGAAACCGCTGTGCGCCTTGTACAGTCTGGCGACGCATCGGCCATCTGTACGCTGCCCATTCACAAGCAGGCCCTGCAGGAAGGTGCCGGTTTTGCCTACCCCGGCCATACCGAGTTTCTGTCCGCCTTGGCCGGCGGCGCCGATGTCGTGATGATGCTAGCGTCCGAGCAATTGCGCGTGGTTCCTGTGACCATCCACATTCCCATTAAAGATGTGCCCGACGCACTGACAGCGGACTTGCTAGAAACACGTATCCGTATCACCCACCGCGCGTTGAAAGATCAGTTCGGCATTGCTGACCCGCGGCTTGCTGTGGCCGGTTTGAACCCGCATGCGGGCGAAGGCGGACGCATGGGGCGCGAGGATCTGGATATGATCCTGCCGGTGATCCAGAAACTGGAAGACGAAGGCATGGCTATCACTGGTCCGATATCGGCAGATACGATGTTCCATTCCGAGGCACGCCGCCATTACGACTCTGCGATCTGCATGTATCACGATCAGGCGCTAATCCCGATTAAGACGCTGGATTTCGACAAAGGCGTCAATGTCACGCTGGGCCTGCCGTTCATCCGGACCTCTCCGGATCACGGAACTGCCTTTGATATTGCGGGCAAAGGGTTCGCTAATCCGTCTTCGACTATTGAGGCGCTTAAGATGGCGTGGCACATGGCAGGTGGATCGTTCTGATCCATTCCGCGCGCATCAGGTAGGACAGACACATGGCTGGTATCGACAATCTTCCCCCGCTACGGGACGTGATCGCGACACATGGGCTGTCTGCGCGCAAATCTTTGGGCCAGAACTTTCTGTTGGACCTGAACCTGACCGCAAAAATCGCGCGTCAGGCAGGTGATCTGACCGAAACCGATGTGCTTGAAATTGGCCCGGGCCCCGGTGGGCTGACCCGTGGGCTTTTGGCCGAAGGCGCACGCAAGGTTCTGGCGATTGAAAAAGACCATCGTTGCCTGCCCGCCTTGGCCGAAATCGCAGCGGCCTATCCCGGTCGGTTGGAAGTGATCGAAGGTGATGCGCTGGAAATCAATCCACTGGAACACCTTACACCGCCGATCCGCATTGCGGCGAACCTGCCCTACAACGTGGGGACCGAGCTGTTGGTGCGCTGGCTGACGCCGAAAGAATGGCCGCCGTTCTGGTCCAGCATGACGCTGATGTTCCAACGCGAGGTCGCCGAGCGCATCGTCGCAACGCCCGGATCAAAGGCCTATGGCCGTTTGGCTGTGCTGTCCCAGTGGCGCAGCGATGCGCGGATCGCGATCAGCCTGCCACCCGGTGCCTTCACACCGCCGCCCAAGGTATCGTCTGCTGTCGTCCATCTAACAGCCCTACCCGCGCCGCGGTACGAGGCCGATGCCAAGACATTAGAGTACGTCGTGGCGAAAGCGTTCAACCAGCGTCGCAAGATGCTGCGCGCTGCGTTGAAAGGTGTTCATCCGGATATCGAGGATTTGCTGACCCGCGCGGGCATTTCGCCAACAGAGCGCGCCGAACAGGTGTCACTGGAGCAGTTTTGTGCTTTGGCCCGCGCATTGAAAGACGCACGGGCCTAAATCACTTAGTCGGCCGCGTCTGCAACAGGCGCATCGGACGCGTCTGTCTCTTTCGGCTCGGGCTTTTTGCGCGGCTTGCGCTTGGCCTTCGGCTTGGGCTCAGGCTCGGCCTCAGCGGCGCTTTCCGGTGTCTCGACAAGGTTCGAGTCGTCGTCGTCACTCAGATCCAGAACGTCCTGCTCAATCGCAGGTTTGTTGCGGTTGTTGCGACGGTTGTTCTGGCGCGGAGCGTTTTCTTTGCCCTGATCGGCTGACGGCTGCTCATCGGACTGAGGCTGCGCATCATCTGAGGACTGGTTGTTGTCGCCACGTTCACGATCACGCTGTGCCTGACGTTCGCGGTTCTCACGCTCTTGCTGTTCGCGGCGCTGCTCTTGTTCGCGCTGCGCTTCGGACAGAAGACGCATGTAATGTTCAGCGTGCTGCTGGAAGTTTTCAGTGGCAACACGGTCGTTGGCCAACTGAGCATCCCGCGCCAGCTGATTGTATTTGTCGATGATCTGCTGCGGTGTCCCGCGAACCTTACCGTCCGGACCGGACGAGTCGAATACTCGGTTAACTACATTGCCCACCGAAGAACGATTGCGGTTCGACTTCGACCGCGAGCGTGATTTGGAAGATCGCATCTTTGTGCTTCAGTCCTGTTTTGACTGTTATTGTGTCCCCGTTCGCAGGCGTAAATAGCGCCTTACCGGATCACACCACTTGTCTGGCTTGCTGTCAGGCGGGACATATCGAGATCGTCCGGCAACCTAACAAGTACTGAGTAAACATGTCAGACACGTTTTAACAAGCAAAAAACATGGTTTTAGAGCGTCTTTTAGCAATAAGTCGCACACTAACCGGCCCAGACGCCCTGAACGACGCGGTCCCGACCATCCAGATCGCACGTGATCTGAACATTGTTAAAGCCGACCGTGCGCATCATATCGGATACAGCCTGCCCCTGTGTTGGCCCGATCTCGACAATCAGGCGTCCGCCTTCCAGCAGGTGATGCGGGGCGCCTGCGGTGATGACTCGGTAGGCGCTCAGACCGTCAGAGCCATCGGTTAGCGCCATGCGCGGTTCGTGATCGCGCACCTCGGGTTCAAGCCCGAACATTTCGCTAAGTGCAATGTAAGGCGGATTGGAAACGATCAGGTCGAAATACTGTTCATCCGGGCCCAACGCTTCGTACCAGGATCCGGCAAGCAGCGTACTACGCGGCTCCAATCCCAAGGCGTTGCTGTTCCAATAGGCAACATTTAGTGCATCAGAGCTTAAATCTGCGCCAACACCTTCGGCCGTTTCATTCTCCAGAAGCAACGTCAGCAGGATACAGCCCGAACCGGTGCCCAGATCAAGAACACGACCGAAAGGCGCGGCCAGTGCCGTTTCAATCAGCGTTTCGGTTTCAGGACGCGGATCAAGAACATCTTTTGAAACGATAAAATCACGGCCATAGAACATCCGGCGGCCCGTCAGATGTGACACCGGCACGCGTTCGGTACGGCGTTCGATCAGGACGCGATAAATAACGGTCAGTTCCGGATCGACATCCTCGGGCAAAAATAGGGTTAGACGCCCCATCGGCACTTTCAGGACATGGGCCAAAAGCCGTCTGGCATCGCGCCCTGCATCTGGAATCCCCGCATCGACCAGCTTTCTGGTCGCTTCTGCCAGAATTTCGGATCCGGTCATGTACCCAAATCCGCCAATAGGCTGGCCTGCGCGTCTGCAGTCAGCGCATCAATGATTTCATCGAGGTCGCCCTGCATGATCTGATCAAGCTTATAAAGCGTCAGGTTGATCCGGTGGTCCGTCATACGGCCCTGCGGGAAATTATAGGTCCGGATGCGTTCGCTCCGGTCCCCGCTTCCCACCTGCGCCTTGCGGTCAGCGGAACGTTCGGAATCGACCTGCTGGCGCTGCAAATCAAACAGGCGCGTCCGCAGAACCTGCATCGCGATTTCGCGGTTCCGGTGCTGGGATTTTTCCGAGCTGGTGACAACGATGCCCGTGGGAAGGTGCGTGATACGCACGGCCGAGTCTGTGGTATTCACGTGCTGCCCGCCGGCGCCGGACGACCGCATCGTATCGATCCGGATATCATTGGCCTCGATCTTGATATCAACGTCTTCCGCCTCGGGCAGAACGGCAACCGTCGCGGCAGAGGTATGGATGCGTCCACCGGATTCTGTGGCCGGAACACGCTGCACGCGGTGCACGCCGGATTCAAACTTCAGGCGGGCGAAAACCGCATCGCCGGTGACCCGCGCGATCACCTCTTTGACGCCGCCCAGTTCCGTCATCTGTTCTTCGATCATCTCGAACGTCCAGCCACGGCTTTCGGAATAACGCTGATACATGCGCAGCAAATCCGCGGCGAACAGCGCAGCCTCGTCGCCACCAGTGCCCGGACGAATTTCCAGAATGGCTGGGCGCGCATCGGCCTTATCCTTGGGAAGCAGTGCGATCTTCAGCTTGTGCTCTGCCTCAGGGCGTGCGGCCTGCAATTCACGCAGTTCTTCTTGCGCCAGATCCTTCATTTCCGGATCGTCCAGCATTTGTTGTGCTTCGGCAATACCTTCTTCCAGCGCTTGCCAGTCGCGGATTTGATCAACGACAGGCTTCAACTCGGCATACTCGCGACCAAGGGCGGCGATATCGCCTGCCCCAGAGGACATGCTGGCTTCTACAAATTCGAAGCGTTGCAGGATTTGGATCAGTCTATCTTCAGGAACCATAGGATGTTCTGTTCATGACCGTGTGGTTTTGGTCAAGGGCTGTTCGTGTGCTAGGATCAAAGAATGTTACGCGCTGGCATCATCCTGATAACGTGCCTTTGCACGGTGCCGCTGGTCCCGGTTGCGGCGGATGTTGTCACACCTAATGGAACGACAATCCCATGTTACTGCACAGACAGCACGGGCGGACGCGTAGAACTGGGGGACAAGATTTGCCTTCATGTCGATGGGCGCAGCTTTACGGCGCAATGTCAGATGTCGCTGAACGTGCCCATGTGGCGGGAACTGCACGAAGGATGCGTATCGTCGCGCCTACTGCCCGAGCTTCTCAAGCCATCCATCGACACGCGCCTTATTGACCCCGAGGTCTGAGCGCCCGAACCGAAGGCGGGCGTACAGCTCGATATCCCCGTCGACCAGCTGAACGGTAGTGTAGTCCGGAAAGCCCATCCACTTGGACCGCGTTATATAGGTCACGCGGCCTTCTTCGACAGAACCAGCAAGCTTGTCGGTACGAGGCGATGAAAGGATGATGCGTTCAAGACGCGCCATCATCTCTTCGTCGCCCTCAAAACGACGGCGCACGCCATCACGAAGATCCTGATCCGACAGAACCTGTGGATCTGTGTTCCAGACAGCAGGATCGGACGGCGCAAGCCGAATATAGGCCAAGCCGCCGATGACGACCGCGATTATCACCCAAAAGAACACTTTCAACTCTTCCCACCTGTTGTCCCGGTGTTATCGAAAAACCAGTGTCACTTATTCAGAACCACGACGCGTCCAGCCCCAGAGGCACAGGATTTCCATCGCCACATGCGCTCCGGCGACAGCCGTCGCACCAGTCGTATCGTAAGCTGGTGATACTTCAACCACATCACCACCCACAACGTTCAAACCGGCGATTTCCCGCAAGATCAACGCCGCTTGACCCGAAGTTAATCCGCCCCAGACCGGAGTGCCCGTACCCGGTGCAAAGGCCGGATCAAGGCAATCGATGTCAAAGGTCAGATAGCACGGGGTATCGCCGACGATATTCTTGATTTTGGCAGCGACTGTATCGGGGCCTGCGCGATGCACTTCGGGCGCGTCGATGATGTTCACGCCCATCGTATCAGGATTTGTTGTTCGAATACCGATAGATACAGAGCGTTCCGGGATGATCAGTCCTTCTTTCACGGCCTTGTAAACAAACGTCCCGTGATCAATTCTGTCCGGATCATCGTCGATCCAACTGTCGGAATGCGCATCGAACTGAACCATTGCGAGCGGCCCATATTTCTCAGCGTAGGCACGCAGGATCGGCAGAGTGATGAAGTGATCACCGCCCAAAGTCAGAGACGCAGCGCCAGCATCCAAGATGGTCTTGATGTGGCTCGTGATGCCAGCCGGAACAGTTGATGTCTTTGCGTAATCAAACGCCATATCCCCATAATCAATAACGGAAAATTCTGACAACGGATCGAAATCCCAACCGTAAGGCGGATCATAGGGTTGCAGGCTCGACGCCTCGCGGATCGCGCGTGGGCCAAAGCGGCAACCAGGCCGGTTTGTCACCGCCTGATCAAACGGAATACCCGTGACAGCCAGATCGACGCCAGAAAGGTCTTTGGTATAGCGACGACGCAGGAAAGATGGCGCGCCAGCAAAGGCGTTCTCATAGCTTAAACCACGTGCACTTTCACGTGTAAACGCATGATCAATCTGGTTTTTTGCGTCTTCCAGTGCCATTCATTCAGTCCTTATTCAGCGGCTGGCGTGTTTCAATGAGGCGGGCAAAAAAGCTTGCCCCGATTGGCGCGATTTCGTCGTTGAAGTCGAATTTCGGATGATGCAGCGACGGACCGAGCCCCTGTCCGATCTGCAAATATGCCCCCGGTCGTGCATTCAGCATATACGAAAAATCTTCTGCGCCCATAGAGGGTTTAATGTCGTCGATGATGTTTTCGGAACCGCAGACCTCGGACGCGACCGCGACGGCAAATTCTGTTTGAGCCGCGTGATTGATGGTTGGCGGATAGGACTTTTGATAATCGATTTCCGCCGTTAAACAATAACTTGCCGCCTGACCTTGAACGATTTCTCGCAGACGCTTTTCGGCCATTTCCCGAATTGCAGGATCAAAGGTTCGGACCGTGCCCGCCAACAGCACCGTTTCCGGCGTTACGTTCTTGGCCGAGCCCGCCTGCACCTGCGTCAGAGACACGACAATTGCCCCCAAAGGATCTGCATTACGCGAACTGATCGTCTGCAATGCCATACCGATGCTAAGTGCCGCAGGAATTGGATCAATGTTTTCATTAGGATGGGCCGCATGCCCGCCTTTCCCGCGCAGAACGATGTCAAAGTCGTCTACAGCGGCCATGATTGGCCCCAGACAGGTGCTGAACGTCCCGACCTCGCCGTTCGGGTCTGTGTGTAGGGCGTAAACCTCTTCGATGCCGAAGCGTTCCATCATGCCCTCGTCGACCATAAGGCCGCCGCCACCGATGGTTTCTTCTGCCGGTTGGAAAATCAGTGCGACCGTGCCCGAGAACTTGCGCGTCTCGGCAAGGTATTTGGCCGCCCCCAAAAGCATCGTCGTATGACCATCATGGCCACAGGCATGCATTTTACCGGAAATTTTCGACGCATATTGAGCGCCAGTCTCTTCTTCCATCGGCAAGGCATCCATATCGGCACGAAGCCCTGTCACACCGCCTTTTTCCTGTCCATGGATCAAGGCCACGACGCCGGTTTCCGCGATGCCGGTATGGATTTCGTCGACACCGAATTCTTTAAGGCGCTCAACGACAAACGCCGCTGTGTCATAACATTCCAGCCCCAATTCAGGGTACTGATGCAGATGCCTGCGCCATCCCTTCATCTCTTCCTGATACGCGGCGATGCGATTCACTACGGCCATGTCTGGACACTCCTTGGGTCGTGGTTCAGGCTTGTCATGACGATGAAGGAAGGGCAATCGCCATGAGCGAAAATTTGGTTCACAACTCTGATGCCGGCATGGAACGTCTGCTTGAGATCATGCGCAGGTTGCGTGATCCGGAAACCGGCTGTCCATGGGATGTGGAACAAAGCTTTGAAACCATCGCCCCCTACACAATTGAAGAAGCGCACGAAGTGTCCGATGCGATCGAACGCAAGGCCTATGATGAGCTGAAGGATGAATTGGGCGATCTTCTGTTTCAGTCGGTCTTTCACGCGCAGATCGCACAGGACATGGGGCTTTTCGCGTTCAATGACGTTGTGAATGCCATTTCGGACAAAATGGTGTCGCGCCATCCCCATGTGTTTGGCGATGAATCAAATCAAAAGTCCGCAGAGCAGCAAACGAAAGACTGGGAAGCAGTCAAAGCCGCCGAACGCGCAGCGAAGTCCGAAGGCGGCGTTCTTGATGGTGTCGCCATGGGCCTGCCGGCGCTGATGCGCGCGGTGAAACTGCAAAAACGCGCGGCCCGCGTAGGATTCGACTGGCCGGAAATCTCGATGGTTTTGGACAAGCTTGTGGAAGAAGCGCAGGAAGTGGCTCAAGCCAATAACCCTGAACATCTGGAAGAAGAATTCGGGGACCTGTTGTTTGTGATGGCCAATCTGGGCCGCCATCTGGATGTCGATCCGGAAAAAGCACTTCGGGCCGCCAATTCCAAATTTACGCGTCGTTTCAAGTACATAGAGAAATCGTTGGCCGCTGACGGACGGCATCCTTCGGACAGTACGCTCGAGGAAATGGACGCCCTTTGGGACGAAGCAAAAGCGCTGGATAAGGCTGGGCAAAATATTTCCGATTAATTTATTCGGGTATTGACCTGAGTTTTTTAGTCGGGCATTAGGCGAGGTAATCTAACACCCAATTGGAGTTACCCGATGACCCGTTATTCGATGACAGCTCTGGCCCTTGTTATGGCTGCAACCTCTGCCTCTGCGGAAGTGAACATCTACTCTCAGCGTCAGCCTGAGCTGATCGCGCCTATCACGGATGCTTTCACCGCGGCGACAGGCATCGAAACCAACGTTGTGTACCTCGACAAGGGGCTGACCGAACGCCTTCAGGCTGAGGGTGACCGTTCCCCCGCCGATATCATCATGACCGTCGACATTTCCCGCCTGAGCCAAGCAGTAGACGCTGGCGTCACACAAGCGGTTGAAAGCGATGTTCTGGCCGCGGCTATCCCGGCAGAGTTCCGTGATCCAGGCAACCAGTGGTTCGGCGTTACAACACGTGCCCGTATCGTTTACGCGGCCAAGGATCGCGTCGATCCGGCGGAAATCACAACATACGAAGATCTGGCAGACCCCAAGTGGGAAGGCAAAATCTGCACCCGTTCCGGCACACACCCCTACAACCTTGCTCTGCTGTCCGCTGTGATCCATCACCACGGCTATGACGCGGCCAAGGAATGGGCGCAGGGCCTGAAAAACAATCTGGCACGCAAGCCCCAAGGCAATGACCGCGCACAGGTTAAGGCGATCTGGGCGGGCGAATGCGATATCTCGCTCGGCAATACTTACTACATGGGCAAAATGCTGGCAGACGAAGAGCAGACAGCATGGGCGAACTCGGTCAACGTTGTGTACCCGTCCTTCGCTGACGGCGGCACACACATGAACGTATCCGGCGTTGCAATGACCAAAGCGGCTCCGCACGCAGAAGACGCAAAAGCCTTCATGGAATTCCTCGCTTCCGACGAAGCGCAGCATGTTTACGCGGAAACCAACTATGAATTCCCGGTCAAAGCCGGTGTAGATCGTTCCGAACTGGTTCAGTCCTGGGGTGATTTCACTACAGACCAAGTGAACCTGATGGATCTGGCTGCGCTGCGTGCAGATGCCCTGAAGATCATGGAAGAAATCAACTTCGACGGCTGATTTAGCAGCGAAGTCCCCAGAAGCCGCTGGTCAGCACACTGACCGGCGGCTTTTTCTGTGCGTTTTTCCTTCCGCTGGAACTCACAGCCGTGTGATACGTTGATCAGAAGGATCATTGTACAAGGCAGGCCCGTGAACGGACACGACGCACGAAAACCGCATCACATCCCGCGACAGGGGTGGTTCCAGATTGTGAAACGCCTTTTTCAGCGCGTGACCGAAGACCATGTGTCGGTTGTGTCGGCTGGTGTTGCCTTCTTCGGGCTGCTTGCGATATTCCCCTCATTTACCGCCTTGGTGTCCATTGCGGGCTTTTTCCTTGATCCTGTCGATGTGACCAACCAGTTGGACCAACTGGCAGAGGTCTTGCCGCCCGACGCGGCGGGCATCCTTCAGGAACAGGTGCTGGACGTGGCTGGTGGCGACGCGACGCGCACAGGGCTGGCAGCGCTGGTGTCGTTCCTTCTGGCCTACTACGGCGCCGTAAAGGGCGTAAAAACGTTGATGTCGGGCCTGAATGTGGCCTACGGCGAAAAGGAAAAGCGCGGCTTTCTGGTTTTGAACCTGACAGCCGTTGGTATGGCGCTGGGACTGATTTTTGGCGTCTTGGTGTCGACGGGCCTGATGATCGTTTTGCCCGTCGTTCTAAAGTTCTTTTGGATCCCGCCCGAAGTTGAAATGGCTGTCACGCTGGGCCGCTTGCTGATCGTGACTATTCTGATCGTCGGGGGATTTTCGTTTCTCTACCGCTTCGCGCCGTCACGGCGCAGTGCAAAGTGGCGCTGGGTATCTCCCGGCGCGCTGATAGCGACGGTTTTGTGGATGATCGCCACAAACGCCTTTTCGGTCTATGCGCAGAACTTTGGCACCTACAACGAAACCTATGGGGCGTTGGGTGGTGTTATTGTACTGCTGACGTGGCTTTGGATGTCGGCCTACATCGTTCTTCTGGGGGCCACCCTGAATGCCGAGATGGAGCATCAGGCACGTCCGGACACTACCGTGGGCGACGAACGTATTCTGGGCCAACGGGGCGCTGTTAAGGCCGATACCCTGCCCGACGGCGAACCGACGACCTGACAGAAAACCAACAGACAAAGAAAAACGGCGCTCTGAAACCAGAGCGCCGTTTCTATTCGGATCAAAGAGTGGCTTAGGCCGCTTCTTTGATGAACTTTACCGCGTCGCCGAAGGACTGAATGGTTTCAGCCGCGTCGTCGGGGATTTCGATGCCGAATTCTTCTTCGAACGCCATAACCAGCTCAACAGTGTCAAGGCTGTCTGCGCCCAGATCGTCGATGAAGGAAGCGCTTTCGACGACTTTCTCTTCTTCAACGCCGAGATGTTCGACCACAATCTTACGCACGCGATCTGCGATATCGCTCATGTTCTTTCCTCACATTTCGTTTGGGCCGTGTCGCCCATGTTGCCCAAAACCCAAATGGGCTGGAGCGATTTACCCTTGCGGGCGGTTGTCCCCCGAAAAGACAAAGGCCGAAGCCCCCACCCCCATCGGGCTTTGAAACTGCGAGCGCCTATAGCACAAGCGCTCAGTTTGGCAAACGCTTTCCCGACATTGCGGGACCGACAAAGCGGCCAGCGTTGTTACAACATCGCCATCCCGCCGTTCACATGCAAGGTCGAGCCGGTCACATAACCAGCCTCGGGGCTTGCAAGATACAGAACAGCAGCGGCGATTTCTTCTGACGTGCCCATACGGCCCGCCGGAATTTGCTGAAGGATGGCAGATTTCTGATCATCATTCAGTTTGTCAGTCATCGCGGTTTCGATGAAACCCGGTGCGACAGAGTTCACAGTGATACCGCGCGATGCAACTTCATATGCCAGCGACTTGGACATGCCGACCATACCGGCTTTCGCGGCCGCATAGTTGCCCTGCCCAGGGTTGCCGGTTGCGCCAACCACGGACGAGATATTCACGATGCGGCCCCAGCGTGACTTCATCATGCCGCGCAGAACGCCTTTGCACAGGCGGAACGTGGCGGTCAGGTTGACCTCAAGCACAGCGTTCCATTCGTCTTCGGACATGCGCATGAACAGGTTGTCACGGGTGATGCCTGCGTTGTTCACCAGAATGTCGACAGCACCCATCGCCTCAGCCGCTTGTTTGGGCAGCGCATTGACCGCATCTGCGTCAGACAGGTTGCACGGCAGGACATGTGCACGATCGCCAAGGGTCGCGGCCAGTTCCTGAAGCGGCGCTTCGCGGGTGCCCGAAAGACCAACGGTTGCGCCAGCTGCATGCAACGATTTTGCGATCTCGCCACCGATACCACCGGACGCGCCGGTGATCAGGGCGCATTTTCCTGTCAGGTCGAACATAATTTTCTCCTTCCCTGCGCGTTCAGCGCGGATCTTAATTCTTTACGCCAAAGCTTCTGCAGCAGCGGTCACATCAGCGGGCGTGCCCACGGCACGTGTCGCGACCGAACGGTCAATACGCTTGATCATGCCGGACAGTGCTTTGCCCGCTCCGATTTCCCACGCCTCTGTCACGCCTTGCGCTGCCATCCACTGAACCGATTCACGCCAGCGAACCGAGCCCGTGACTTGTTCGACCAACAGTTGACGAATGGTTTCAGGATCGTTCACCGCCTCGGCGCGGACGTTTGCAACAACAGGCACGGCAGGTGCGCTAATCGCAACCTCGGCCAATGCCGATTTCATCACTTCCGCAGCAGGTGCCATCAAAGCCGAATGGAACGGTGCGGACACAGGCAGAAGCAACGCGCGTTTCGCACCCTTTTCCTTGGCGATCTCGACCGCGCGTTCAACGGCGGCTTTGTCACCAGACACGACAACTTGTGCAGGATCGTTGTCATTCGCAGCCTGACACACGTCACCCTGTGCAGCGGCCTCGGCCACTTCGCGCACGGCATCCAGATCAAGGCCCAGAATGGCGGCCATGGCACCTGTGCCAACGGGCGTTGCCTCTTGCATCGCTTTGCCACGGGTCCGCAGCAGACGAGCGCAGTCAGACACGGTCAGAGCACCAGCAGCGGCCAGCGCCGAGTATTCCCCCAGCGAATGGCCAGCAACGAAGGATGCCGCCGAGATAGTTACACCTTCGGCTTCCAGCGCGCGGAATGCTGCCAGAGAGGTCGCCATAAGCGCAGGCTGCGCGTTTGCCGTCAGGGTCAGGGTTTCGATGTCGCCGTCCCAGATCAGATCGCTCAGCTTTTCGCCAAGAGCATCGTCGACTTCGTCAAAAACGGCCTTTGCCACCGGATATGCATCGGCCAGATCGCGGCCCATTCCTACAGTTTGCGCCCCTTGACCGGGAAAAACGAAAGCTCGGCTCATCGTGTCCTCTTCGAATTTGTTTTAACCCCAATATCGGCAGTGACCCCGAGGCGCAACGCTTTGCACAGATGCACAGGGGTTGTGTGGTTGAAACAATTCCTGTCCTTGATGCGTTGAACTATCTCAGGACTAACTGCAAAACCTGACCCAAGGTCACTTTGCCCCTATTTTTAACGAGGAATCGCATGCCAGCCCAAAACACCGCATTTCAATACGGCGCTGTCGCACGTTTGTTTCACTGGCTGACTGCTTTGGGAATTTTTTTCCTGATCGCGAGCGGATTGATTGCCGAGGAATGGCCGTATGGCACCGAATCCGAACTGGCGACCAAAGTGACGTTGTTCTCGACCCACAAAACAATCGGCGTGCTGATCTTCTTTATCGCCTTGGCCCGTATCCTGTGGGCCCTGACACAGCCGCGCCCTACCCCGTTGCATCCTGAGCGCAAGCTGGAAACGCTGGCCGCGGAAACCGTGCACTGGTTGCTTTACGGATCAATCCTGTTGGTTCCGCTGTCCGGCTGGGTTTATCACGCGGCAACGTCGGGCTTTGCGCCGATCTGGTGGCCTTTCGGTCAATCCCTGCCGTTTGTTCCCAAGTCCGAAAGCCTCGCGCATGTGGCGTCGACATTGCATGAAGTGCTGAACTGGGTTCTTTGGGCGTCTGTTGCGCTGCATGTGGCGGGCGCAATGAAGCACCAGGTTGTCGATAAGGACCCGACGCTGTCGCGTATGACCAAGGGTGTTCCTGCGGGCACGACCGAAGCCCCTAAAACGAGCCACGCGTTCAGCGCCACGCTTGCGCTTGGCGTTTGGGCGGTAATGCTGTCAGCGGGCACAGCGATGGGCATGTTCGAAGAACGGGAACCACGTCCGACTGACGCCGCCGATTTGGCAGAGGTCGATAGCCAATGGACGGTACAGGACGGCACACTGGCCATCACGATCCAGCAGATGGGCAGCGCGGTTGAGGGTACATTTGAACAGTGGACAGCCGATATCGCGTTCGAAGAACAGGACGCCCCCGGCAAGACCGGCGAAGTGACGGTCGAAATCGCAACCGGTTCGATCGCTTTGGGATCGGTGACATCGCAGGCGGTCGGCAGCGACTTTCTGGCGGTTGAAACCTTCCCGACCGCAGTCTTTCAGGCCGATATCCTGAACGTGGCCGATGGCTATGCGGCAGAGGGCACCTTGACGCTGAAAGGCGTGACCATGCCGGTGACGATGCCATTCCAGATGACCATTCAGGACGGGATCGCCACCATGGAAGGCCGCACGACGCTAGAACGCCTAAACTATGGCGTCGGTGAAAACATGGCGGATGGCACGCAGCTTGGACTGCGGGTTGATGTGTCGGTGAAACTGGTTGCCGAGAAAGCGGATTAACCCCACCTTGGCCTGATGACACAGGCCAAGCTATCCTCGGACTTTCACGCGTGCATTGTGAAAAATGGTCAGGTCGTCCTTACCCAAGGGCGGCCTGATGCACTTTTCCCGTGGTGGAGTTTCAGCAAAACCGTTCTGGCCGCTATCGCCCTTCGCGCAGGTGTCGATCTGAACCTGCCGCTTCCCAACGCCACGTACACACTGCACCAGCTACTCACCCATACCGCCCGTCTTCCATGTTACTGTGACCTGCCGGAATACCATAGCGCGGTCGCGGCAGGCGAAACCGCTTGGGGCTTTGACGACATGGAAGCGCGGGTCATGTCCCTGCCCCCAAAAGAACAACCAGCTTGGCGCTATTCGAATTATGGCTACGCGTTGGCCCGCCGCAGGATCGAAAACCTGAGCGGCAAAACCTTGGCCGAACATATGCAGGCATTGGCCAATCATTTGGGGCTGAACACCGTTTTCCTTGCCGAAACAATGAATGAATTTTCGAAGGTGCATTGGCCCGAAGCCAAACGATACGATCCCAAGTGGGTCTATCACGGGTGCCTTGTCGGCACGCCCGCTGAGGCCGCTTTGATGATGGATGCCATCGCCACTGGCCGCCTTTTGTCACCTGATCAGTTCAGAACGATGAACACCTGTGTCGACCTTGGCGGTGCGCTAGAGGGTCGACCATGGACACGCTGCCGGTACGGATTGGGCGTGATGTCGGGGGAAATGGGCAACGTCGGTCGTGCGATTGGGCATTCCGGCAGTGGGCCGTTTTCCAGCAACGCTGTGTACCATTTCCCTGACCTTCCTGAGCCAACAACCGTAGCAGTCTTTGGCCATGGTTCATTCGAGGGTCATTCGGAAAACCATATTCAGACGCTGATAAACGAAAAAGCCCGCCATCCCTAAGGATGACGGGCACAGCGTGAGTGATACGCTTACTCGTTACTCAGCTTTCATCGCCTCGATGGAGATGTTCACCTTAACTTCGTCACCCACGTAGGGGGCGAACATGCCAAGGTTATAGTCGGTGCGCAGCAGCGTTGTTGTCGCTGTGAAACCCGCCCAAGGCTTGTTCGCCATCGGGTGGTCCATTGCTTGTGTCAGCGTGGCGTCCAAAACGACTTCTTTCGTGACGTCGTTCAGTGTCAGGTCACCGGTGATCAGGGCAGTATTGTCGCCTGTGACCTCGATCGACTTGGACGTGAAAGTAACCATTTCATCTTCATCCGCGCCGAAGAAGTCATCGGCCATGAAGTGTTGGAAACGCTCTTCCCAGCCTGTCAGCATCGAGCGGACGGGAAAAGATACGTTTACAGAAGAGTTCGCAGGATCTTCCTGATCGAACATGATTTCGCCGCCGAAGCCCGAGAACATGCCGTAGGTCGTGGAAAAGCCCAAGTGGTTGTATTCGAACAGGATCTGGCTGTGGCTGGAATCAAGTTCGTACTTTTCAGGTGCAGCAAAGGCTGCGACCGGTGCCGCCATCAGTGCGAGTGCGAATGCAACAGATTTTTTCATCGTTTACTCCGAAACAAAAGTTATGCCCCAGAGATGTGCGCAATCGGGCCAACCTACAATTCTAGGTTTTCCAACATGATCTGTGCGCCAATGAACGGAACTTTAATCTTCTGTGCGCGCAATCAACAAAAAGCCAATTCCTGCTGAAATTTCAACCACTGTCACACCGAATTTCATCAACAGCATAGACGATGTCGGTTCGACTTGGGGCACAATCCACATCCCGACACCCGCAAGACATAAAGCAGCGCCGAAAAACGCGGCGCACGCTTTGATCCAGTTCACGCCGGTGTATTCGCGGGATTGCGCTGTTTCAAAGCCGTGATCTACTGCACTCATCTGACCCACCTCGTGGTTTTGTTGTTTCTTAAACCTTTATTAAAAATGGCGTCGAAACTTGGGCGGTCGGATGGAATCTCGTAGGCCCGATTGAGGCGGCCCAACAGCCAACAACAGGCTTGTCTTCCGGTCATATACATGTATATCGGGGCGTCCTTTCGCGGAACGTTATGAACCGCGCAGTCTCTCGTGGGTAGGTGCGGAAGGATGAGTAGCCTGCCCTATGAAATGCGCTTGAAAATGAACGGAGTTCACATGCCGCTATACGAGCATGTCTTTATCTCGCGTCAGGATTTGTCCAACGCGCAGGCTGAAGGTCTGATCGAACACTTCTCCACAGTACTGACAGACAACGGCGGTAAGGTCGTTGAGAACGAGTACTGGGGTGTTAAGACCCTCGCATACAAGATCAACAAGAACCGCAAAGGCCACTTTGCTTTCCTGAAAACAGACGCCCCCGCGGACGCTGTTCAGGAAATGGAACGCCTGATGCGCCTGCATGACGACGTCATGCGTGTTCTGACCATCAAGGTCGAAGAGCACGAAGAAGGCCCGTCGGTTCAGATGCAGAAAAAAGACGAACGCGACGGCCGTCGCGAGCGCCGCAATTAAGCCCGAGAAAAGGAGCTAAGACATGGCAGCAAAACCATTTTTCCGCCGTCGTAAGGTCTGCCCGTTCTCTGGTGAGAACGCGCCCAAGATCGACTACAAGGACACAAAACTTTTGCAGCGCTACATCTCTGAGCGTGGCAAAATCGTTCCGTCCCGCATCACTGCCGTATCGGCCAAGAAACAGCGTGAACTGGCACGTGCTATCAAGCGCGCCCGTTTCCTGGCTCTGCTGCCCTACGCCGTGAAATAAGGAGACTGATCAATGCAAGTTATCCTTCTTGAACGCGTGGCCAAGCTTGGCCAGATGGGCGACGTCGTAGACGTGAAGCCCGGTTACGCACGCAACTACCTGCTGCTGCAGGGCAAAGCGCTGACAGCTTCGAAAGAGAACATCGCTCAGTTCGAAGCACAGAAAGCGCAGCTGGAAGCGAACAACCTGGAAACCAAGAAAGAAGCCGAAGCACTGGCTGAAAAACTTGGCGGTCAGCAGTTCGTTGTGATTCGTCAGGCGTCCGACGGTGGCAACCTGTACGGTTCCGTTACAACACGTGACGCAGCCGACGTTGCAACAGCCGAAGGCTTCACCCTCGACCGCAAGCAGGTTCTGATCCGCGCGCCCATCAAAGAACTGGGTCTGCACGAAGTAGAAGTTCACCTGCACCCCGAAGTTATGGTCACAATTTCTCTGAACGTTGCACGTTCCGAGGAAGAGGCCGAACTGCAGGCGTCCGGCAAAAGCATCCAGGAACTGGCTGCTGAAGAAGAAGCACAGGCAGAATTCGAAATCTCCGAACTGTTCGACGATATCGGTGCTGCTCAGATGGACGACGACGGCGAGGAAGCCCCCGCTGCGGAAGCCGCTGAAGAAGAAGACAACGCCTAATCAGGCCCTTCTCTTTTTAAAATTTCGAAGCCGCGCAATGATTTGCGCGGCTTTTTTGATGCGCCAAACTGTCACTTTCGTCCCTCTGGCCGTCCATTGAATCACAGGGTAAGCCGAGCCTGACACACAGGCAGTGACCGAATGGAGTGAAACATGGCACATACCCCCGAACGTGATTTCATTCGTCACGTCGTGTTTTTCAGCGGCAAGGATAAGCAGGACGTCGATCGGATCATGGCAGGCCTAGAGATGCTAAAAAACATTCCAGGCGCTCGTCACTTCGAAGTGCGCAAAAACCTTCGTGCGGACAGGTTTTCTGACGATGTCGACATCGTTTTGTACGCCGAGTTCGACGATGAAGACGCGCTAAAGGCCTATCATGCGCATCCGATCTATCAGGAATGCATTTCGGTTGTTCGGCCCCTTCGCGACCTGAGAATAGCCGCAGACTTCTGATCATACCCGACAAAAGAAAAAGGCCGCCCAATTGGACGGCCTTCTTTATTCTTAGATCCTGCTTGGATCTTATTCGTCTTCCAGAGCGTCCAGAGCTGCCTGAAGTTCGTCTTTGGAGACTTCTTTTTCAGTCACTTTCGCGCCTTCTACGATGTGGTCGATGACCTTATCTTCGAAGATCGGCGCGCGCAACTGCTGCTGCATCTGTGCGTTTTGGCGAACGAAATCAAAGAACTGGCGTTCCTGACCCGGGTACTGACGCGCCTGTTGCATGATGACTTGTGTCAGCTCTGCATCAGACACTTCAACCTCGGCCTTCTGACCGATTTCTGCCAGCAGCAGGCCAAGGCGCACGCGACGCTCGGCCAGTTTGTTGTGCTCGTCTGTCGGCTCGATCTTGTCGTGGTCGTGGCCCTGAACGTCAGGGTTTTCGTCGTGCCACAGCTGGTGCGCGATCTGACCTGCTTCTGCTTCAACCAGGCTCGGCGGCAGTTCAAAGGTCACCAGACCGTCCAGCGCATCCAGAACGCCACGCTTCATGACAGCGCGTGCTGCGCCAACGTATTCGGCTTCCAGACGCTCACGCAGTTGGCCTTTCAGTGCTTCCAGATCGTCCGCGCCGAATTTCTTGGCCAGCTCGTCGTCGATTTCCGCAGCAACGGGCTTTTTCACAGCTTTGACGGTCACGTCGAAAACAGCGGGCTTACCAGCAAGGTTTTCCGCGCCGTACTCTTCCGGGAACGTCACTTCGACAGCTTTTTCTTCGCCTTCTTTCAGACCAACCAGCTGCTCTTCAAAGCCGGGGATGAAAGAGTTCGAACCCAGAACCAGCGGGTAATCTTCGGCAGAACCACCGTCGAACGCTTCGCCGTCAACTTTACCAACGAAGTCGATGACAACCTGATCGCCGTCCTGCGACTTGGTGCCTTTCTTACGGTCCTGGAAGTCTTGCGCTGTTTCAGCAAGGTTCTTCAGGGCTTCTGTGACTTCGTCTTCGCTTGCTTTCGCAACCAGCTTCTCGACTTCGACTTTGGAAAAATCGACTTCGGGAATTTCAGGCAGCTTTTCGTAGCTCATCTCGACGTTGACGTCGTCGCCTTCTTTCCAGTCCTCATTGGTCATTTTGACCTGAGGCTGCATCGCAGGGCGGTCACCCGATTCTTCGAAGTGTTTGCTCATGGCGTTGTCGATGGCTTCTTGCATCGATTCGCCCAGTACGCGCTGACCGAACTGCTTTTTCAGAAGCGCCATCGGCACCTTGCCTTTGCGAAAGCCCTTCATTTCCACTTCGGGCTGCGCTTCGGCGAGTTTCTCGTTGACCTTCGCCTCAAGCTCGTCAGCCGTCACTGTAATGGCGTATTCACGCTTCAGGCCTTCGTTCAGGGTCTCAGTGACCTGCATGTTCCGATCCTTTTCTCGTCCTTTGGTGCGGGTGGAGGGACTTGAACCCCCACGCCTTGCGGCGCCAGAACCTAAATCTGGTGCGTCTACCAATTTCGCCACACCCGCATAAACCTGTCGGGGCTGCGCAATGGCACAGCCCCTGTTCCGGCGTTCTCTAGCAAAGGAGGAAAGAGGATGCGAGAGGAAAAATTAGCTAACAAAGAACGCGACATTTACGCATTCTTGCCGTATTGTGACGAAAAAATGAGGCAGAACAGACAGGAATGCACCTATGGAACCGAAAACGGTCCGGTGCGCAGATGGGGATTCCCCCACGCGCCACGAATCTATCCAACGCCCAAATGCGCTTACTGCGGGGACAGTTGTCCTGACGCTTGATGGTGCATTGCCCGTTGAATTCCTTTCCCCCGGCGATCGTGTGATCACCCGTGACAGCGGCTTTGCCAAGCTGGTCGACATCAAAGTCACCAAGCGCAAAGTTCCCGCAGTGGGTATTCGCGCAGGTTCACTGGGTAATTCCCGCCCTGACCGTGACGCTGTGTTTCCCGCGTCCCAGAATATTCTGATCCGCGACTGGCGCGCCAAGGCGATCTTTGGTCGCGCTCAGGCACTGGTTCCTGCATCGCGTCTGGTTGATGGCGAATTTGTCAGCAATCTGGGTGACGTTGAAATGACGCTGTGCGAGCTGATCTTCGACACCCCCCACATCGTTTATGCCGACGGGATCGAGGTCGCATCCTCGGAACTAGCAACAGTCGACGCGTAACGGATCGGGCCCCTCACTGGGGCCCTAATTCTTTCAACACCCTTGGAATCATGGCTGGAATATCTTCGGCGATTAATCCCGGCCCGAATGTCCGCGCGCACTCTGCATGCAACCACGCCGCATCGCAGGCGGATTGAAACAGATCGCCCCCACGCGCCCAAAGCCCGCAAATAAAGCCTGTCAGAACGTCGCCAGACCCAGCCGTCGCCAACCAAGGCGCGGTGTACTCATAGACAGACGCGCAGATAGCAACACGCCCATCGGGCGCAGCAATCACGGTGTCAGGCCCCTTCATCAACACCATGCATCCGGCAGTTTGCGAAGCGTCGCGTGCGGCATCAACCTTGGAGTAGGCTGGTCCTGACGTCGCCGCCTCTGAAAGCTTCGAGGCAAAGTCAGGGAACAACCGGGCAAATTCGCCGCCATGAGGTGTCAGAATGCAGTCTTTGTGAAGGCCAGACAAAAGGTCACCAGGCGCATCCGCAAACGCGCTGAGTGCATCTGCGTCCAGAACAGTTGGGCGCCTTGAGGCCAAAGCAGTAGGAACCAAAGTTCTGGCCCGTTCAAAACCCAATCCCGGACCTAGGCACACAGACGAATAACGTGGATCTTGTAGCGTTTCGCCAAGATCGCGAGCGTCATCAATTTCAGTCACCATTAAAGACGTAATCGCCTGAGCGATTTCAGACAGGCTGCTTTTTGCGGCACCGATGGTCACCAGCCCTGCCCCGATTCGCAGCGCCCCCATCGCCGAAAGTCGCGCGGCGCCGCTTTTGCCCGCACTACCGGAAAGCACCAAAGCATGACCGTAAGAAAATTTGTGGCCGGTCGATTTGAGGATTCGATTCCGATCTGGTCGAACAACCAACTTGCACAACGGTTCATCCCAATTATCGGTTCGCAGCCCAATGCCAGAGCAAACCAGCGATCCACAGGTTGCAGGCCCCTCTGCCAGAAAATGCCCAAGTTTGCGCTTATGAAAAGTGACCGTCAGGTCGGCCTGCAATGCCTGTTCGCCGATGACACGCCCAGAATCACTGCAAAGGCCACTTGGGATATCGACCGCGACGACTGCGCCACCGGTGTCACGCACATTGGCCACCCATGTGTTCATCGGCAAAGCAACCGGCCGCGTCAGCCCAGTGCCGAACAGCGCGTCAATCAGCAACGTCTGACCAGCAGGCAAATCTAAGGCCTCCGACAGAGACGATACACTGCCCAACCCATCCCATAGCTGGCGATTGGCCAAAGCGTCCGGTGACGACGATGTCGGCGTGCCCAATGCAAAAACCAATACATTCCAGCCGGCTTCTTTCAGCAAACGCGCAATAACATAGCCATCACCGCCGTTATTGCCCGGCCCGCACAAAACAACAGCCTGGGCAAAGATTGCCTGACCGCCGGGCCATTTGTGCTGAATAGCACTGACAACGCCCCTGCCCGCACGTTCCATCAAGGTCAGACCAGACACCTCGTTGGCATCCATTGCCCGTTTTTCCATCGTCCGCATCTGGGACGCTGTGACTAGGTCATTTTTTGCCATTCTCTCGCGATTCACTTTTGCCTATTTTTTGGTCGCATTGACTATTTTTTAATCCCGAAGCAGAAATCACCTCGTGAATCGCTGCAATTTTGGTCATCCGTTCATTGTAGCCCGGAAAGCAACGTGGTCTGAGCGTTTCAAACACATCGGAAGGAGGCAAGGCATGAAAAAGATCGAAGCGATCATCAAGCCTTTCAAATTGGACGAAGTTAAAGAAGCTCTGCAGGATGCAGGCATTCAGGGTCTCTCGGTTGTCGAGGTTAAAGGCTTTGGACGTCAAAAAGGCCATACAGAGCTTTATCGTGGTGCTGAATACGTCGTCGACTTCCTTCCCAAGGTGAAGATCGAAGTCGTTCTGGACGACGATCAGGTTGACGGCGCCATCGACGCTATCATCAACGCAGCTAAAACCGACAAAATCGGTGACGGCAAAATTTTTGTATCGCCGATTGAACAGGCGATCCGCATCCGTACCGGTGAATCCGGTTCCGACGCGCTTTAAATCCAACAACACACCAGACCCAGAAGACAGAAAGGGACTAAGGGAATGAGCAAGGACGCAGTTCTCAAGATGATCGAAGACGAGGGCGTCGAGTATGTCGACATCCGCTTCACCGATCCGCGTGGCAAGCTTCAGCACGTAACAGTAATGGCAGACCAGGTTGACGCAGACTTCCTGGAAGAAGGTTTCATGTTCGATGGTTCCTCCATCGCAGGTTGGAAGTCGATCGAAGCTTCCGACATGAAACTGATGCCCGACACAGACTCTGTCTACGTCGACCCGTTCTACGCGGAAAAGACAATCTGTCTGCACTGCTCCGTTGTTGAGCCCGATACAGGCGAAGCATACGACCGTGACCCGCGCGGCACAGCGCAGAAAGCGGAAGCGTACCTGAAGTCCTCGGGCATCGGTGACGTATCCTACTGGGGTCCGGAAGCTGAATTCTTCCTGTTCGACAACGTCAAGTATTCAAACTCGATGAACAAAGTGTCCTTCGAAGTTGACGCAATCGACGCAGCTTGGAACACAGACACCGAGTTCGAAATGGGCAACATGGGCCACCGCCCTGGTGTCAAAGGCGGTTACTTCCCGGTCAACCCGACAGACGCTGCTCAGGACATCCGTAACGAGATGCTGTCCACAATGAAGCGCATCGGCATGAAAGTTGACAAGCATCACCACGAAGTGGCGTCCTGTCAGCACGAGCTGGGCATGATCTTTGGCACGCTGACGGAGCAAGCCGACAACCTGCAGAAGTACAAGTACGTCATCCACAACGTGGCAGACGCGTACGGCAAATCCGCAACCTTCATGCCGAAGCCGATCTACGGCGACAACGGCACAGGCATGCACTGCAACATGTCGATCTGGAAAGACGGCAAGCCGCTCTTTGCTGGAGACAAATACGCAGACCTGTCTCAGGAAGCTCTGTACTTCATCGGTGGTATCCTGAAGCACGCGAAATCGCTGAACGCCTTCACCAACCCGTCGACAAACTCTTACAAGCGTTTGATCCCGGGCTTCGAAGCACCCGTTCTGCGCGCCTACTCTGCACGTAACCGTTCGGGTTGTGTACGTATTCCGTGGACAGAATCCCCGAAAGCAAAGCGCGTCGAGGCACGTTTCCCGGATCCGTCCGCGAACCCCTACCTCTGCTTCGCAGCTCTGCTGATGGCCGGCCTCGACGGCATCAAGAACAAAATCGATCCGGGCGAAGCCATGGACAAAAACCTGTACGATCTTCCCGCGGAAGAGCTGGCAGGTATCCCGACAGTATGTGGCTCGCTGCGTGAAGCTCTGGACGAGCTTAAAGCAGATCACGAGTACCTGCTGGCAGGCGACGTGTTCACAAAAGACCAGATCGACGGCTACATTGACCTGAAGATGGAAGAACTCGAAACATACGAGCACACTCCGCACCCGGTCGAGTACCAGATGTACTACAGCTGCTAATCAGCTTCTGTTGGTCAAATTTAAGAAAGGGGCGCTTCATGCGCCCCTTTTTTGCGTCGCGATTTGCAAAAGATCAGAACGCGGCCCGATCGCCCATCGGTTAGTGACAAAATCCAAAACAAAAACCTGTAAAATCTGGCAAGTGACGGTACGTCGTTACCTTTTTTCGCCACGAAATAACCTTGGAACGCTCAGAATTGCGGACTGAATAGCCGTAAAGGGGCAAATTAAAGACATAAATTCCGAAAAATATATACCTCAGAAACAAGATAAGAAGTCTCGGGGAAATACAATGTCTGCCACATTCACTGCCACTCTGGTTCTGCCAAACACTGTCCTGCCTTCTACTGACGTTCTGATGATCTCGGCCAAGAAGGCGATGTATTCCGTGGGTCAGCTAAAGATCGACACCATCGAGACAATAAGTGGCGTTTGCCTGAGCTGCGCAGACTATTCCCTTGATTTTGTACCGCAAATCTTTGCTGGCGAAACGCTGATCACCGTGCACCTGACACCGTCCAAACCATCGGACGTGGCCCAGATGCAGCTGACTTTGGCCCGTGTAACCGCACTTGTAGCCGAACGTCACGAACCGGAATCCATCGTGTGGCTGGATACAAACATCCGCATCCCCACGGCTGATTTCCTTGACGCCATGGCCCCTGAAACACCCCAAGCACAACAGCCGCGCCGTGTGACAGCCCAAGGCGAATCCAAGCGCCCTCGCCCAACTCAGACAGCTCAGGCGTCGCTTCCCGCAAACGTCAACAACTCTCCGGATGCGCCGCAAAAACACGATGCCCATATCCAGGCCTACGAGGCGAACATCCGTGACATGATGCTGCGCAACGCGAGCGAAAATGAATTGGCGGAATTCGAAGGCGACGTTCAGGATCAATCCACAGAGGCACGCCTTTCCGCATGGGCCGTGTCGATTGCCGTTGCCAGCTTCTCGCTCCCATTGGCAGCGCCCGTTGTGATCTACAACGTTGCACGCGGTGAAGACGTTCGTGTAGCATCATTGACATTGGGTCTGGTCGGTTTGTTTGCTACCCTGGACGTGCAAGGCACAATTTCCAGCCTTATGAGCTTTGCATAATCACTTTCCTGGATCGCCAGCATTGCCTTCTGGCTTAAGCTGTATAAACCATCAACCCACACCTTTTAGGGGAGTTGTTTATGAAAGCCTCGGTCTCGGCAATTTTATTTAGCCTATTTGCAGCCACCGCATCTGCTGCACCTTGCAGCAACACAAGCGCGGGCTTTGATGCCTGGAAGGCAGATTTTGCGAAGCAAGCCCAAAAAGCGGGCGTGGGAAAACGAGGCCTTCAAGCGCTTCAATCGACCAAGTATTCGCAAAGCACGATCAACGCAGACAGGAACCAGAAAAGCTTCAAGCTGAGCTTCGAGAAGTTCATGCAAATTCGCGGTGCTGACACGATCGTCGCTCAGGCCCGCAGGAAGAAAGCGAAGAACCCGAATTTCTACGGGTCTTTGGAAAAACAGTACGGCGTGCCCGCAGGTATTCTTTTGGCGATCCATGGCATGGAAACAGGCTTTGGCGGGTTCATGGGCGACTCGTCCGTGGTATCGTCGATCACAACCCTTGCCTTCGACTGCCGCCGATCAGAGTTCTTTATTCCTCATGCTATCGGTGCTTTGAAGCTGGTTGATCAGGGATCCATTACGATCGCGACCAAGGGCGCCAAGCACGGCGAGCTGGGACATACACAATTCCTGCCCGGCAATGCATTGCGCTATGGTGTCGATGGCAATGGTGACGGGGTTGTCGATTTCTACAACATTACCGATGCGATGGCTTCGACCGCGAATTTCCTACGGCAGAAAGGTTGGCGGCCGGGTGTCGGTTACCAACAAGGACAACCGAACTTTGCTGTTATTCAGGAATGGAACGCAGCTGGCGTCTACCAAAAGGCAATCGCAAACATGGCGGCACGTATCGACGGCTAAACTGCCCGTTTTTTGACATTAAAATCGACAGTTAAGGCCATATTTGTAACGTACAAAATTCTGGTCTTCGTCTTATTTTGCTCGCGAGACCGCCATGCAACCGCCATCTCGTCCGTTCGCCGGACTCCACATTCCCACTGCCGAGGGTGTGACCCTCGAGCGTTTTTTGCGCTGCGCTAAAGTCGTTCTTTCGGAACGTGACGGCGGCAGCGCAAAAGCGTCTGTTACGCATGGGGCCGTCGCAAGCGAACGGTTGATGGTAAAGGTCGAAATCCAGAAAATTCCTGGTGAAGGCGCACATGTCAGCTTTCAAATGGGGCGTCGTCGCGGCCATAAATCACCCGATCCAGAAACAATGGCCCGCATCCTGGCGGACATTGTTCTGCGCGCATCGACATTGGTCGAGGTTAGCGCCGTTGAATGGCTTCAACCGTCGATCAAGCTGGCACCGCAAGAGTTCCAGAATTCCATGCGCTACGTGTCCCCGAAACGCGGGATCAACATCCAGCAGCATGAGATGGAAGGCCAATCCGCCGAGGTCGACGAAGTCGAAGAAAACCTTGCCCGTCTTTTCCGTGAAACCGATCTGGGTGATGCAGATGCTGGTGAAACTAGCGGGACACACAGCGAATCGTGGGCGTCGACCGGCGGGAAGGAATCACCTGACACGTCAAAGAAATCGCTGATGAAACGAGCCTTTCGTCGTATCCGAAAGAGCTAATTTAAGTAAATTTCGTCACATTCCTGCCCCATTGGGCCTCAACACCCGCGCGCTCGATCACAAAGGTATGGATCGAAAACAGAATGGCGCGGGTTTCCGGCAGCCGTATCAGACACTGTCTTTCAGATCGCAAAAAGGGTGCTGATTCACGAACCCATTTCGGGTGTTCCTTGCTGGGAATGGGTTGATGCAATGTGGGGTCTTCATCCCACAGTTTGTTGTAGCGCCAGATTGGGCGACCCGGCTGGATCCCGTCGAACAGCCGCTGTACCCGCTTGGCAATGTCACCATCGTATTCGGCCACAGGCGCATGGATCGGGATCAACGGTTTGCCAATCTTTGAGCGCATGCTCCAACGCGCGGGAAAGCACAGGACAGCCGATATCAGAATGTGCTCCTCTGCTCCTTCCGGCTTTGTCAGTAGGCACAGATCCTCTTGCACGATCTGACCCAACGTTCGGATTGGTGCGCTACGATCCAGCGTGATGGTCACGCCATCGGGTCGAGTAACCCTGTCATCGTTCCGTTGAAATCCCTCTGGCAGATTGTTCAGAACGGCGTCGAAAAGTTCCTGTTCTTCCGCCTCAAAGCCATCGACACGCGCGATGACGACATCCGGCGCTTCAGAAATCAGACGATCCCGTTCAGCCATCTGCGCGGCATAGGCGTCATCCACCATCAACCACGGCGCATCGTTCAACGGCTGGATACCCGGTAATTTGCGGTGCACACGCGGGTCGTAGGGGATCGATTTCTGAAAGATATGAGTCGCGGTCATAGTTTAAGACTAGACACAAAAAGGGCGCGTAAGCGATTGCCAACGCGCCCTTTTCAGAAATTTCTGAAGAATTAGCCGCGTGCGCGACCAACCAGCTTCCATGCGGCAGGCAGAATGATCGCTGCCAGAGCCAGTTTCAGAGCGTCACCAACCAGGAAGGGTGTCAGACCCCATTCCAGGATCGGCTTGTCCCAGCCGTACAGCATGCCCAGCCAGATCAGGCCCGGAACGTAGATCAGCGCGTTACCGACCAGCATCGCGATGCCCATGCGACCGGCGGAACGGTCCCAACCGGCGCGGGCAAACATGCCCAGAGCAACAGTTGCCAGAACGTAGCCGACCAGATAGCCGCCTGTGCCGCCCATCATGTACTCGAGGCCGAATTTTTCAGCCGAGGAACCGGCGAAGACATCAAAGCCAAGCGCACCGATGATCATGTAGCCAAGAATGGTGACAAAGCCGAGGCGTGCACCGTAGGCCGCACCGATTGTCAGAACAGCGAATGTGCCCATTGTGATCGGAACCGGCCACATCGGGATTTTGATTTTTGCAGCAATCGCAAGCATTGCGATGCCCGCAACGACCAGAAGAGCCTGCTTTGCGCGCAGTGCGGTACCTTCTGTGGCGCCGAACATGTCTACAAGGACATTCCGGTTCAGAGCAGTATTCATTAGAAGTCTCCTACCTACCATTTTCAAACGGTTGTGGCGTTATGTGCACCACAAAAGTCAAACGAGCAACCCGCCTTAGGTGCCACCCGCTTCCTTTCGCCGCGCTTCTTTCACCAGAAGCGACGACATTTTATAGTCCTTGCGCGGGCCTTTCACGATCCAAGTCGCGCCCCATACAGGCCAGTCCTTAAAGTCATATTCGACATCGTATTGATCGGGATCACACCAGTGTTCGGCATGTGGCGTCGCCTGTCCCAGTTTGAAGCGATGGAAAAAACGCCCGTCAGAGAAATGCACATCGACACTGTCGCCCGCATCCTTCCAAAGGTATTCCCGCGTTCCGTCCATCGCTGGTTGACCGGGAATTTGAACGGTCACTTCTTCGCGGTAGGACAGCCCCTCAGGGCATTCGGACATGATCAATACGCCGGACACGCGCCCGATCTGACCGGTCAGCCTGTCATTGATGCGCCGGCTAAGCACCCAACGACCCACAAAATCGCCAAGAGACGTCGGAACGTCGGTTTGCTGTGGTCGCGATTTGGTTTCTGATGCCCCCAAAAGTAAGGCCTCTCTTGTCGATGCTGCACTTGCAGTCTATGACCCGCGCAAACGTCATGACAAGTCAGGAAAGGGCCTCGCGCAATGATCCCTCGTTATTCCCGTCCGGAAATGGTGGCCATCTGGGCCCCAGAAACCAAATTCAAAATCTGGTACGAGATCGAGGCACACGCCTGCGATGCACAAGCTGCCCTTGGTGTGATCCCGCAGGAAAACGCTGATGCCGTCTGGAAAGCCAAGGACGTCGAATTCGACGTGGCCCGTATCGACGAGATCGAAGCCGTCACCAAGCACGACGTCATCGCCTTCCTGACGCACCTTGCGGAACACGTAGGTTCCGAAGAAGCGCGCTTTGTCCATCAGGGCATGACATCGTCTGACGTTCTGGACACATGTCTGAACGTTCAACTGGTGCGCGCCGCCGATATCCTGATCAAGGATATGGAAGGCCTGCTGGCCGCGCTGAAAAAGCGCGCGATGGAGCATAAGAACACTGTTCGTGTCGGTCGCAGCCACGGCATCCACGCCGAGCCCACAACAATGGGTCTGACCTTTGCCCGCTTCTACGCCGAAATGGACCGCAACCTTGCGCGTCTGAAACTGGCCCGCGAAGAAATCGCAACAGGCGCGATCAGCGGTGCGGTTGGCACGTTCGCCAACATCGACCCGCGTGTAGAAGAGCACGTCTGCGAAAAGCTGGGCCTGAAGCCCGAGCCGATCAGCACGCAGGTTATCCCGCGCGACCGTCACGCGATGTTCTTTGCGACACTGGGCGTGATCGCGTCTTCGATCGAAAACGTCGCCATCGAAATCCGCCACATGCAGCGGACCGAGGTTCTGGAAGGTGCTGAATTCTTCTCGATGGGTCAAAAGGGCTCGTCGGCGATGCCGCACAAGAAAAACCCCGTTCTGACCGAGAACCTGACAGGTCTGGCCCGTCTGGTGCGCATGGCCGTTATTCCGGCGATGGAGAACGTCGCGCTTTGGAACGAGCGTGACATCAGCCATTCGTCGGTTGAACGCGCTATCGGCCCTGATGCGACCATCACATTGGACTTTGCGATTGCCCGTCTGACAGGCGTGATCGACAAGATGCTCGTATTCCCCGAAAACATGCTGGACAACATGAACAAGTTCCCGGGTCTGGTGATGAGCCAGCGCGTGCTTCTGGCCCTGACACAAGCAGGTGTCAGCCGTGAAGACGCCTACTCGATGGTTCAGCGTAACGCGCTGAAAGTATGGGAAGAACGTGTTGATTTCCGTGAACAGCTTCTGGCTGATACGGACGTTGTTGCAGCGCTTGGCGAAGACGGCATCAACGAAAAATTCGACATGGACTACCACACCAAACACGTCGACACTATTTTCAAACGGGTGTTTGGCGAGTAAAGACGCCCACAAGTGCGCCCTGATTGTCGGGCGCGCTTTATTCAAACGGAGACAGGAACAATGGCTAAGGTTTTCATTGACGGCGAAGCAGGCACAACTGGGCTGCAAATTCGCGAGCGTCTTGAAAACCGCTCGGACATTGAACTGGTTTCGGTTGAACATGACCTTCGGAAAGATCCCGAAGCGCGGGCTGCGGCCTTTGCAGCGGCTGACGTGTCTATCCTGTGCCTGCCCGATCAGGCCGCGATTGAGGCCGTCGAACTGGCCGGTGGCAACACCCGGATTATCGACGCGTCGACCGCCCACCGGATTAACCCCGACTGGGTTTATGGCATGCCGGAGCTTCCGGGCCAAAAAGATCTGATCGCCAAATCCGACCGGATCGCCAACGTCGGCTGCTATGCCACGGGCTCGATTTCGCTGATCCGTCCCCTTCGGGATGCAGGTGTTCTGGACGCCGACACGGCCGTCGTTCTGACCGGTGTATCCGGTTACACAGGTGGCGGCAAAAGCCTGATTGCGGAGTTCGAAGACGGCACAGCTGCGGATCATTTCCTCTATGCAGCGGGCCAAAGCCACAAGCACGTGCCGGAAATCATGCAGTACGGCGGCCTGACCCGTCAGCCAGCGTTCCAGCCTGCTGTTGGCAACTATGCCCAAGGTATGATCGTGCAACTTCACCTGCACGTCGCGAACCTGCCCAAAGCGGTAACAATGGCCGAGATCAATGATATCTGCGCTGCATTCTATGCTGACGCCGCTTTTGTGTCTGTGATCCCTGCCCCCGACCGCATCGACGCCACGCGCCTGAACAACACCAACCGCATGGAAATTGCGGTGCACGGCAATGAACAGGCAGGCATCATCACGCTGACAGCGACACTGGACAACCTTGGCAAAGGCGCGTCCGGCACCGCTGTTCAGAACCTGAACCTGATGATCGGCGCGGACGAAAAAGCAGGCTTGTAAGTCCCGCCGCCAACTGCCCGTCTTTGTGATTGTGAAGAATTGAACCTTCGTGCTACCTTTTCAGGATCAGCATGGAGGCTTCAATAAATGTTCAGAACGACACTTACTGCTTTTGCCTTGTTACTTTCTACCACGGTCGCCGGTTTTGCGGCCTGCTCGGGCCATTCGGATCAGGCTATGACCTGCGCGGAAGGATCGGAATACGACGCTGAATCCGGAAGCTGCAAGGTCATCAGCAGCTAATTAAAATTTGACAGATCAAGGCGGCGACAGGCCGCCTTTTTCGTGCGCTTGTATCACGATCTATCAGTAAAAATTAACCGACCGCTCCTAGCTTGACCACAAGACAGGAGCGCACGAATGACCCAAGCCGCACAACTTGGCCGACCTGATCCATCGGCCCCCACCCCGATCCAACCTGCCAACCGGCCGATTTTATCGCGCAAGGCGAAGGCAGCAATTGTCGTGCAATATCTGGTCAATGAAGGTGCCGATGTGCCCCTGTCCGGCTTGCCCGACAGTCTGCAGGCTCAACTGACCCAACAACTGGGCAAAATGCGCTATATCAGCCGTGATACGCTGCATGCAGTGATGCGCGAATTTGCAGAAGAACTGGATTCGGTCGGGCTGTCGTTTCCCTATGGAATGCAACAGGCGATGGAGTCACTTCAGGGCAAAATCAGCGACGGTGCTGCCCGCAGCGTGCGGCAATCCATGGGGTTCGATGTATCCGAGGATCCATGGGTCGCGATCAACGAAATGCCCATCGAGAATCTGAAAACGCTTCTAGTTTCGGAAAGCATTGAGGTCTGCGCGGTCGTTCTGTCGAAACTTGAAATCACGAAGGCCGCCGAGTTCGTTTCGTCGCTTCCCGGTGATCGCGCCCGTGCCGTTTCGCTAGCAGTGTCACGCACTCAAGACATCACCCCTGATACCGTGCGCCGCATCGGCCAGACCCTGATGGCAGAAGCGCAAAAAGAACGCCCCCGCGCCTTTGCCCGTGATCCCGGTGCACGGTTGGGCGACATCCTGAACATCACCAAAAACGACACGCGCAGCAGTCTGCTCAGCGGGATCGAGGAAATGGATCGGGATTTCGCCGAAGAAGTACGGCAATCAATCTTTACGTTTGCGCATATCGCAGAACGGCTTGACCCCATGGATGCATCGAAAATCACCCGCGATGTGGAGGCTGAAAGGCTCATCGTCGCATTGGCCGGTGCGAAATCGGATGCAGACAGACAAAGCGTCGACTTTATTTTGTCGAACCTTTCCAAGCGCATGTCGGAATCTATTCGCGAGGAAATGGTCGATCTGGGAACACCGTCCGAAGAAGAGACCGAGCAAGCGCAGATGTTGGTTGTTGCGGCGATCAAGCAAATGGCAAACCGAGGCGAGATCAAATTCCGCGCCGTGGAAACCTGACGCCCGCCGCCCTAACCTTGTGCTGGACTGCTGTTACACCTATCACCACCTGACCGCGCTTCAATTCGGATGCAGGACGTGACGCAATCAGAGGCAGATAAACCAACCGGCACTTGGCAGGACTGGGCCGTGGACCGCGTGATGCGCAGTCTGATCTGGCTGACCCTACGCCTGCCTTTGCGGTTCCGCCTGTTCGTCATGGGCAAACTTGTGTCCAAAGTCGTGGCCCCTCTGGCCGGATACCGCAAACGCGCCATCGACAATCTGACCCACGTCTGGCCCGAAATGGACATGGCCCAGAAACGCCATATCGCGGATGCCGTCGCCGATAACGCCGGTCGGACCATGATCGAAAACTACGATGTGAAGGGGCTTTTGCGCCGCATGTCCAACGCCGAAATCAAGGGCGATGGACTGGCCGCAGTGGAAAAAGCCAAGGCCGAAGGTCAGCCGGTACTATTTGTCACAGGCCACTACGGCAACTTCGAAGCGCCCCGAGCGGCACTGGTTTCGCGCGGTTTTCAGATCGGCGGTCTCTACCGTCCGATGAAAAACGCCTTCTTCAATGACCACTATGCAAAGAACATGCACGCGCTCTCTGGCCCCGTTTTTGAACAGGGCCGTCGCGGAACGATGGGCTTGGTCAAGCACGTGCGCGAAGGCGGAATGGCCGTGTTGTTATTCGATGTCTACGACAGCGCCGGTGCCAAGATCGACTTTCTCGGGCGCCCCGCCCCGACGCTCACCTCTGCTGCCGAGATCGCGGTGAAAACCGGCGCATTGCTGGTGCCGTTTTTTGGTATCCGCAAGAAAGACGGCGTCAGTTTCGATGTGGTGTTCGAAGCTCCCGTCGCACACGGCGATCCGGTGGCCATGATGGAAGAAGTCACCAAGCGTCTGGAAGCGCGGATCTATAAAGATCCGAAACAGTGGTTCTGGATTCACCGCCGCTGGAAACCCAAGCGTCAGCGCAAACGGGCCGCCGCCAAGATGGAGCCGTGATCCGGCTCCTGTGCCAGAACAACCACGGCATCATCGCCTTTTGCGGAAAATTCGACCGTGTAGCTGCCTGTGCCGGACCAACCGGAATGTGCGGTCCAATCCGTCACAATCTGGCTGTAATCAATTGTTTTACCGGAGTTTTCTCCGCGCTTGATCTGAACCGTCTCGCCGGGATCGACGCGGATAAAGTGCAAGTCCAGCGCGCCACTGCCCGACAAACGTTTTGCCTGAACAGTCACCGTATCGCCGGACCGATCCACCGATAAGGCCACTGTTGCCTGATCGGTTTTGTGGCGATTGATCAACATTTCGACGTCCTTGGCGCGGTTGCCAACAACATCGTTCGTGCCATCAATGATCATCTGTGGTGTGTAAATAGACCGGCGGCCAGCGACCCGCGCATAGCCTTTCTGACGCTCAACATGCTTGGGATCAGCGAAGTCATCCTTCCAGCCGATATAGTCCCAGTAGTCCACATGAAGAGCCAGTGCGATGACGTCATCACGTTTGGAAAGCTCTTTCAGCAACGCGTCCGCTGGAGGACAGGATGAACACCCCTGTGACGTAAACAGTTCGACAACCACCATCGAGTCGTCCGCCTGAGCCACTCCGGCAAGGGACATCACGGCAGCCGCAATAGCATGTCTGACAAAGCGCATTAATTCGGTCCTGTATTGGTCGGAACTTTCCTAGATGAAGCCGATTGAAATAACCAATCAAGGTTTTGCGATGGTGTTTGATCGACTTTAACGAAGCCCGTCAGAAAGAAACTGCATTTTTCAGTGTGCAATGGTATACATTTTACCATTCACCCTCTTGAACGCATCGCCGGCTTGATGCAGATAGCATCCAAGCCAATACCATCCACCCCAAGCCAGGAGGCAATTCATGCCCATCACAGTAGGCCAGGATACCGCCAAGACGCGTAAGACGCTGACGGCCGGCACTCAGAGTGTCGCCTATTACTCGATCCCAGCAGCTCAGGAAGCGGGACTTGGTGATTTTTCGAAACTGCCCGCCGCATTGAAAGTGGTTCTGGAAAACCTTCTGCGTTTCGAAGACGGCAAAACCGTTTCCGTCGACGACATCAAGGCGTTTTCCGACTGGGCCGCGAACGGCGGTAAAACCGCACGCGAAATCGCATACCGCCCTGCCCGCGTTCTGATGCAGGACTTCACCGGCGTTCCGGCGGTTGTTGACCTTGCAGCGATGCGCGACGGCATCAAGGCGCTGGGTGGCGACGCACAAAAGATTAACCCGCTGAACCCCGTTGATCTGGTCATCGACCACTCGGTCATGATCGACGAATTCGGCAACCCGCGCGCGTTCCAGATGAACGTTGACCGCGAATACGAACGCAACCTCGAGCGTTACACATTCCTTAAGTGGGGCCAGAACGCGTTCAACAACTTCCGCGTTGTTCCCCCGGGCACAGGCATCTGTCACCAGGTAAACCTTGAGTACCTGTCGCAGACCGTTTGGACAGACACTGACCAGAACGGCGAAACAGTTGCCTATCCAGATACGCTGGTTGGTACAGACAGCCACACAACCATGGTCAACGGCGCGGCCGTACTGGGCTGGGGTGTTGGCGGTATTGAAGCCGAAGCGGCGATGCTGGGTCAGCCGATCTCGATGCTGATCCCCGAAGTCATCGGCTTCGAGCTGACAGGTTCGATGGTCGAAGGCACCACAGGTACCGACCTCGTTCTGAAAGTCGTTGAAATGCTGCGCGCCAAGGGCGTTGTTGGCAAGTTCGTCGAATTCTACGGTGAAGGTCTGGATCGTCTGCCGCTGGCCGACCGTGCGACAATCGCGAACATGGCGCCGGAATACGGTGCGACATGTGGCTTCTTCCCGATCGACAACGAAACACTGCGTTACCTGCGTAACACAGGCCGTGAAGAAGACCGTATCGCACTGGTCGAAGCCTACGCGAAAGAAAACGGTTTCTGGCGTGGTGCGGACTATGCACCGATCTACACAGACACGCTGCACCTGGACATGGGCACAATCGTTCCGGCGATCTCCGGTCCGAAGCGTCCGCAAGACTACGTTGCGCTGGACAACGCCAAAGCGGCTTTCGCCAAAGAGATGGAAGAAACCTTCAAGCGCCCGCTGGGCAAAGAAGTTCCCGTCGCTGGCGAAGACTACACCATGGAATCCGGCAAGGTCGTGATCGCGTCGATCACATCCTGCACCAACACATCCAACCCCTACGTCATGATCGGCGCGGGTCTGGTGGCGCGCAAAGCCGCGGCTCTGGGTCTGGATCGCAAGCCTTGGGTCAAAACATCGTTGGCACCGGGTTCGCAGGTTGTTTCCGCCTACCTTGAGGCCGCTGGCCTGCAGGAAGATCTGGACAAGGTTGGCTTCAACCTTGTTGGTTACGGCTGTACCACATGTATCGGTAACTCCGGCCCGCTTCAGAAAGAGATCTCCGAAGCGATTGCCGAAGGCGATCTGGTGGCGACATCGGTTCTCTCCGGCAACCGTAACTTCGAAGGTCGTATCTCGCCCGACGTACGTGCAAACTACCTGGCATCCCCGCCGCTGGTCGTTGCCTACGCAATCGCTGGTACAATGAACATTGATCTGGCCAACGATCCGATCGCACAGACTGCTGACGGCAAAGACGTCTTCCTGAAAGACATCTGGCCCACAACGCAAGAAGTGGCAGAGCTGGTCGAAAAGACCGTCACACGCGAAGCGTTCCAGTCCAAGTACGCGGACGTCTTCAAAGGCGACGAAAAATGGCAGTCGGTTGAAACCACAGACGCTGAAACATACGACTGGCCGGCATCGTCCACATACGTTCAGAACCCGCCCTACTTCCAAGGCATGTCCAAGGAACCCGGTGTTATCACAAACATCGAAGGTGCACGCGTTCTGGCGCTGTTGGGCGACATGATCACAACCGACCACATCTCGCCTGCTGGTTCCTTCAAGGAAACCACACCCGCGGGTCAGTACCTGATCGACCGTCAGGTTCCGGTGCGTGAGTTCAACTCCTACGGTTCGCGCCGTGGTAACCACGAAGTCATGATGCGCGGCACCTTCGCCAACATCCGCATCAAGAACGAAATGCTGGACGGCGTTGAAGGCGGTTACACCAAAGGCCCGAACGGCGAACAGACGTCGATCTATGACGCCGCGATGGAATATCAGGCAGCGGGCACACCGCTGGTGATCTTTGGTGGTGAACAGTACGGCGCGGGTTCGTCCCGTGACTGGGCGGCCAAGGGTACAGCTCTGCTGGGCGTTAAGGCTGTGATCGCTGAAAATTTCGAACGTATCCACCGCTCCAACCTGGTTGGCATGGGTGTTATCCCGTTCGAATTCACCAACGGCGACACACGGAAATCTCTGGGTCTGACAGGTGACGAAACTGTTTCGATCAAAGGTCTGGACACAGTGACAGCCGGCGCGATCGTACCGTGCGAAATCACTTTTGCAGATGGCTCGACCAAGACCATCGATCTGAAGTGCCGCATCGATACAGCGATCGAGAAAGAATACGTCGAACACGGTGGCGTTCTGCACTACGTGCTGCGCAACCTGGCTGCGTCGTAAGTCAAATGGGGCGTCCTACGGGGCGCCACCAATGAAAAGAAGGGGCCGCGCATTACGCGCGGCCCTTATTATATTATGAGTGCCTATTTCTTCGACGTTTCATCGAAATCGCAATCGTCCCGCAGGCAATTAACTGCTCACCGGCTGATTTTTCTGCTGATCTTTAGAACCAACAGCTTCACATCCGGGAAAAACTACCCAAATGGTACCGGTAACAAAACGGGATGAAGACAGGCATGAAGCTTTTGACGGTTCTACAGGGTGTCGTATTACTGCTTTTGGCAGTGGGTGCTGCACTGGCCAGTGATATCCGGCCAGAGCCTTTGAACCCGTTGTGCACGCATCACGTCGATGCCGTGTGCGAGTCTCAGACAACCGTCTACTGAGCGGCCAGTTCCGCTTCAAGCGTGGACAAGAACCGCGTTTCGAAATCTGTCCCGACCAGTGGCCCCGTGAAACGCAGGACCACCTTCCCTTCACCGTCTACGATGAACGTCTCTGGCGGCGCTGTGACGCCCCAATCAATCGCTGTACGACCACGCGGGTCATAGGCCACTGCGATGAACGGGTTTTCACTGTCTTGTAGGTAGGACGACGCAGGCTCGGCCTGATCCTTGAAATTCACGCCGATGATCCGCACGCCTTGTTCCTGCATCTCAAGCAGCTTGGGGTGTTCGGCACGGCACGGCGGGCACCAACTGGCCCAGAAGTTGACCAGCGTCACCTCGCCTGATTTCAGCATGTCTTCTGTCACGGCATCATAGCCCGGAAGCGCCTCGGACGTGATTGCGGGGGCAATCTGGCCTTCGCGTGTTGACGGTAGCCCCTGAGGGTCATCGCGCTGCATTCCGAAGTAGGCCAGCCCTGCAAACCCCGCAAAAATGAGCGGCGGCAAAAACATCAACAAGCGGCCATTAGCCATTGGATTTGCTCCGATTTTCAATCTGATCAAGTTCTGCTTTCACCTTGCGTGCACGCATCAGGCTCAGAAGAACCAAAACGGCCAGCAAGACCAAGGATACAGCGTAGGACGACAGAACAGCGCCTGCGTATTTACCAAGTTCGGGCATCATGCTGCACGCTCCTTCGCCAACAGCGCTTTGATCCGGCGCGACCGAATTTCTGTACGTGTGCGCAACAGAACCAAAGTCAAAAACAACAGAAAGAACCCTGCCATGCTGACAAACAGCGGGATGGCAAAAACGTTGCTGACCCGTTCCTCGGTGTCACCGGCAATGGCGCCAGCACGCATGACAGACGCGCCTTGATGCAGGCCCTGATTCCAAAAGTTGACCGCGTAGCGCGACAGAACCGCAAAAACCGATCCCACCAGACACAGGATGGATGTCAGGTCAGCGGCAGTATCGCTGTCTTCAATCGCTTCCCACAGGGCGATGTACCCAAGATAGAACAGGAACAGGATCAGGAACGACGTCAGGCGCGGGTCCCACGCCCACCACGTCCCCCACATCGGCTGGCCCCAGATCGCGCCGGTTGCCAGCGCAATGATCGTCATCACGGCGCCCACGGGCCCTGCGGCACGGGCCGCCAAAGCAGACACATGGTGACGGCGCACGATCCACACCAAAGAGGCCACCAGCATCATCAGCCACGCATTGATCGCCATCAAAGCGGCTGGCACGTGCAGATAGATGATTTTAACCGTAGATCCCTGGCGGAAGTCATCAGGTGTAAAGAAGAAGCCCCAAACCAAACCGATTATCAGCGTCACGATCGACAAAATCGCGAGCGGTGGTAAGAGCTTATCGGTCAAGCGTAAGAACTTGACCGGATTGGCGTATTCCCAGATCGACATAGGCGTCTCATATTCCCTGTATCGGGTGGTTACAAATCACATCCACGCGGGTTTTGTCCACGAAAACGGCTCATCTCAGGTTCATCCGCAGCACTGCTGCCGCCGCAAAGGGCAAAAAGGCCAAGGCACCAAGGCTGATGCCGGCAAGCAGCATCAATGGCGTTTCGACAGCCAACCCCTCTGCCCCGCGGCGCGCCACCTCGGCTCCGAAAATCAACGTCGGCACATACAAGGGCAGCACCAGCAAAGACAGCAGCAATCCGCCACGCTTGATCCCGACGGTCAGCGCAGCACCGAATGTGCCGATCACCGACAATGCAGGCGTGCCTAGCAGCAGCGACACGAAAACCCACAGAAATCCTTCGGCAGGCAGGCTAAGCAAGATGCCCAGCAAAGGGGCTGCAACGACCAAAGGCAACGCCGAGGTCAGCCAATGGGCAATCGCCTTGACCAACACAGCGCCTTCTAGTGGCACCGGTGCGGTGGCCAGCAAATCCAGACTGCCATCTTCGAAGTCCAGCGCAAAGATACGATCAAGCGACAGCAAACAGGACAGAAGTGCGCCGATCCACAAAATGCCCGGTGCGATCTTTGCCAATAGTCCTGTTTCCGGCCCAACGCCGAACGGAACCAGCACTGTAACGATCAGAAAGAACGATAGACCAAGGCCAAAGCCGCCACCGGCACGCACGGCCAGACGAAGATCACGGATCAGCAGAGCAATCACAGGAACGCCTCATCTGACTGGCTGAGTTTCGGGGCCTTAACCTTGAACTGCGACAGGTCCAACACTTCTGCTTCTGGAATACCCAAATCAATATGGGTCGCCATCAAGGCCGCACCGCCGGTTGCCAAATGACGGCGCACCGCATCTGCAAACAATGCGACCGAGGCTGTATCCAGCGACACCGTAGGTTCATCCAGAACCCACAGCTTGCGTCCCGTTACCATCAAGCGCGCCAGCCCCAAGCGGCGCTTTTGCCCCGCACTCAGGTTACCCGCCAGACGGTCCCGCAGTTGGATAAGGTCGAACCCTTCCAATGCCGGTTCAATATCGGATGTCCCAAAAATCGCCGCCCAGAACCGGAGGTTTTCCGTAACGGTCAACGTCGCCTTCAACCCGTCAGCGTGGCCCGCGTAAGCGATGTTGTCTTCGCCCTCGACCGATCCCTCCTCGACCGGCTGCAATCCGGACACGGTGCGCAACAACGTCGTTTTCCCCAACCCGTTCGGGCCGCGGACAATCAACGCCTGCCCCTCGGACAACGTGAAAGACACGTTTTCCAGCAAGGTCACGCCACCCCGAGATACGCTAAGATTGTTGGCCGTCAGGATCATACGCCAAGGCTTACCCGTGCTATGCGCAAAGCGAAAGCAGCATATGGATGTTGCGCCCCTTTATCACACCGCGACGGCAGCCAGCGCGACGCGGCGACCTTCGGACAAAAGCACATTGTACGTTCTGCAGGCGGACGGCGAATTCATCGTTTCAACGCCAATGCCCGCCTGTTCAAGCGCGGTGCGAACGGCTGCGGGCAGATGGCGGATTTCCTGGCCTGTGCCCACAAACAAAACGTCGATCTGGCCCGCCAAAGGCAGCAAGGCTTCAACATCATCCAAGCCGCCCCACGTGGCCACTCCGGATTGTGAAAGCAACAGGTTCCCTTCTTGGACTTTGCCTGCGACACGGAAAAAGCCTGGGCCGTAACCATCGACCGGCTTTGCGTCGGTGTAGGTAATTTCGTTCAACCGCATTCTAGAAACCCCCGATGTCTACTGGCAGACCCACGATCACTGCCAACAGAATAACCACATAGGCCACCCATCGGTAAAGTCGCTCATGCATGGGGTTGAATATCTTGCCCCCAATTCGGGTGCCAATTGCATAGGGCACCCATAAGATCGCGCCCAGATATAGCGCCTCGGCTGTCAAAAGACCGTTCAGCCAGTAAATCGGCGGCACAAGAAAGCTCGTGGTGGTCAGAAACACCAGCGTGTTCGCCCGTGCCTGCGCCGCGCCCGACTGTCCGGACAGCTGAAAGAGAATCATAATGGGTCCCATCAGGCCTGTTGCCCCACCCAAAAGCCCGGTTGCCGCACCAATGGCCGCGCGCACACCGTTGGTTGGCGTGACGGAATAGCGCCAACCTGAGACAAGCGCCACGAGCGTCAGAAAGGTCGCGATCACCACGCCCCAACGCAACGCAATGGGATCGCCTGCCTTTAGGAATATCAGACCAATGGGAACCGTGATTAGGGACGCGCCGATCAGAATGGACACTGCCGTTTTATCGACCTGCCTTACTGCCGCCGGAAAGACCGAGACGACCGAGGCCAATGCACCGATATTAAAGGCAACAATCGCTGTTTCCAGCGGCATAAGGATCGCGGCGATCGGCAGAAAGATTAGCGCCGATCCAAAGCCCGCAAATCCGTAGACCACACCTGCGCCCCCCATAAGGGCCACAAGCAAGGATAGATCCAGCGGCGATAACGCCGCTGGCATCCAATCAAGCATCGATACCCGAGAACTGCGTGCCTGCGTTTCCGTCGGTCTTTGTCCAGTCGCGCTTGACGCCAAGGACGTTCAGAAGCGCAGACGCCACGAAGATCGACGAATATGTACCGACGAAAATGCCCCAGATCATCGCAAAGATGAAACCACGGATCACGTCCCCGCCCAGAACGAACATAGCAATAAGCGCGATCAGCGTTGTGACCGAGGTCATCAAGGTCCGGCTGAGTGTCTGGTTGATCGACATGTTCAGGACCTCTTTCAGGTCCAGCTTTTTGTACTTGATCAGGTTTTCACGAACGCGGTCAAACACGACCACAGTATCGTTCAGCGAATAGCCCACGATGGTAAGAAGCGCCGCGATGATGGCCAGATCGAACCGGATTTGCAGTTCCGAAAAGACACCAATCGTCAGCACCACGTCGTGCACAAGCGCCAGAACCGCGCCCAAGGCAAACTGCCATTCGAACCGCAGCCAGATATACACCAGAACCGCGCCAATCGCTGCGACAACGGCCAAAGCCGCCGTCTTGATCAATTCACCGGAGACTTTCGGGCCAACGCTTTCGACCGATGTGAATTTGATGTCCGGCGACACGGTTTGCAGCGCGGCCAACATGGCGGCGATGACATCACTTTGCACCGCTTCCTGATCATCCTGCGCCTCGATCCGGATCATGGCGACGTGCTGGTCTTCCCGAAAAGACGGATCAAAGACCTCGGAAATGACAACATCGCCGAGCTCCAGTTCTGCCAGTGCCGCGCGGTATTGACCAACGTCGATGTTTTCGGTGCTTTCTGTCCGGACGGTTGTACCGCCGCGGAAATCGATCCCAAAGTTCAGGCCCTGAATCATGAACGACGCAAAGGCGATCACGATCATAAACATTGAAATCCCGAGCCAGATTTTCGACTTCGAGAAAAAGTCCCATTTCGTCTCTTCAGGAACAAGCTTGATACGCATCATGTGTTTGATCCTTTATACGACGATGGCTTTGGGACGCTTGCGTTCGAACCACATGGTCACGAACAGACGTGTTACGTAGATGGCTGTGAACACGGATGTGATGATGCCAAAGCCCAAGGTGATGGCAAAACCACGCACAGGGCCCGAGCCCATCACAAACAGGATGATCGCCGTGATGATCGTTGTGATGTTCGCATCCACAATCGCCGACAGCGCCTTTTCGTACCCCAGTTCGATGGCACGCGCAGGGCCTTTGGCGGTTTTCAGTTCTTCACGGATACGTTCGAAAATCAGCACGTTCGCGTCGACGGCCATACCGACTGTCAGAACGATACCTGCAATACCCGGCAGCGTCAGCGTCGCGCCAATCAGGCTGAGCAGACCAAACAGCATCGCGATGTTCAGGATCAGCGCGATGTTGGCGAAGAAACCGAACAGACCATAGCTGAAGAACATAAAGGCCAGGACGGCGACACCTGCCACCATACAGGCGACTTTACCCGCATCGATGCTGTCTTGCCCCAGTTCCGGGCCAATCGTCCGTTCTTCAAGGAAATCCAGACCAACAGGCAGCGCACCTGCACGCAGCAGAACGGCCAGCTTTGTGCTTTCTTCGACATTGAAGTTACCGGTAATAATGCCGGAACCACCCGCGATGTGCGCCTGAATGACAGGCGCGCTGATTACTTCGTTATCCAGAACAATGGCAAAGGGTTCGCCAATGTTTTCAGCTGTGTAATCGCCGAATTTCCGTGCACCCGATGTGTTAAAGCGGAAGTTGACCGCAGGACGCCCGTTCTGGTCAAAGCTCGGCTGTGCATCAACCAGTTCCTCGCCCGTCACAACTGGCGCTTTCTCGACCACATAGAAGCCATCGCCTTCATCCAGAGACGGCAGGACTTCATTGCCAACGCCCGCGTCGGCCTCGGCGTTTGCGGCGCGGCGAACGACCGGTTGGAAGGTCAGTTGCGCGGTTGTGCCGATGATTTCTTTCAGTTCTGCCGCAGACCCAATGCCCGGCACCTGAATAAGAATGCGGTCAGAGCCCTGACGCTGAATCGTCGGTTCGCGTGTGCCTACCTCATCAATCCGGCGACGGATGATTTCCAGCGTCTGGCTAAGTGTACGATCATCTGTCGCGCGCTGTTCAGCCTCGGACAAACGGACGACCAGATCGTCCTCTTCACCCGTTACAACGATATCGGTTTCACCAGCTGCAGCAACGGACACAACAGGCGCAGCCAGTTTGCGAACCTCGGCCAAAGCGGTGGCCATTCCTTCCGGCTGAGAGATTTTGACCCGCAGCTCAGCAGGATCGCCCTGTTGAAGTCGGATAGTACCGATTTCGGAGCGAAGCGGACGCAGCGCATCGCGAACTTCGGGCCACAGGGCCTCCATCCGCGACGCGTATGCGTCTCCAACACGCACTTCTGTCAGAAGGTGCGCACCGCCACGCAGGTCCAGACCAAGATTGACCAGACCTGAGGGCACATAAGACGGCCAGCTTTCGGCAGCGGCAAGACGTTCTTCCGTCTCGCCCTGACGTTCAATGGCCGTAACGGCGTCATTATGCTGTTCGACACGGGTGTAAAACGCGTTGGGCAGTGACAGGATCACCCCGATGACCAGAACGCTCCAGATCAGGACGCGTTTCCATGTATCGATTTGCAACATAAATGCCGCCTTTTGTTATTGGATCAGGGAAAGATCAGCTATCCGCCGGCTCGGTCTTGGACATGACCTGAGAAATGGTGGACTGAACCACGCGAACTTTCACGCCTTCGGCCAGTTCGACCTCGACCTCGTTGGCCTCTTTCACTTTGACCACTTTGCCGATCAGGCCGCCTTGGGTGACAACCACGTCACCACGGCGCAGACCCTCGACCATCTTCTGATGTTCTTTCATCTTTTTCTGCTGCGGACGGATCAGCAGGAAATACATGATCGCAAAGATCAGAATAAGGGGGACGAATTGCGCGAATGCGTTGCCTTCCATGGGGCGACTCCTTTAGTTGGTCAGAGGCGGCCGCCTCAATTTTGCGGGGAACCTATGGGCTGCGTTAGCGCTTTGCAAGGTCGCCTGACCCCTGTTCTGCTTGCTTGGCACGCTTTCCCGCATACGGCGAACCAACTTATATCGCGGTTTCCCGATGCAGCCCTCTGTTGCAGGACTGAAACCATCAAATTCCCGCCTGCTGAAACCGCTTCTATTCCTGATGGATTCGGGGCATACCGCGCCGCATCAACCATGTCAGAGGAGCAAGACTATGCATGACATCCGTGCCATCCGCGAAAACCCCGCTGCGTTCGACGCTGCGTTGTCTCGTCGTGGGAATGCCGCTGTCTCCTCTGAAATCATCGCGATTGACGAAGAGCGCCGCGCAGCGATCCACGCCGCCGAAACCGCACAAGCCGATCAGAACCGCGCTTCCAAGGAAATTGGCAAGGCCAAAGCCAGCGGTGACGAGGCTGAATTCGAACGCCTTCGCACACTGGTTGCCGCCAAAAAGGCCGAGGTCGCCGAAATGCAGGCCAACGCCAAAGCGCTCGATGAAAAGCTGAACGATCTGCTGATGGGCATCCCCAACCTGCCCTACGACGAAGTCCCAGAGGGCGCAGATGAAGACGACAACGTCGAAATGCACACATGGGGCACACCGCGCAGCTTTGATTTCGCGCCTAAGGAACACTTTGAAATCACTGGCGTTAAGCCGGGAATGGATTTCGAAACTGCCGCCAAACTGTCCGGTTCGCGCTTTGTCGTGCTGTCGGGTGGCGTCGCACGCGTGCACCGTGCGTTGGCCCAGTTCATGCTGGACACGCATATCGAAGAAAATGGCCTGTCCGAGACGTGGACACCTGTCCTCGTGCTGGACGAAATGATGTACGGCACAGGCCAGTTGCCCAAGTTCGGTGAAGACAGCTATCAGACCCGCGAAGGTTGGTGGCTGGTGCCCACGGCCGAGGTCACACTGACCAACATTGTCAACGGCGTGACGATCGAAGAAGACTACTTGCCCCGCCGCTATGTGGCTCACACCCAGTGTTTCCGCTCCGAGGCGGGCAGCGCGGGTCGCGACACATCCGGTATGCTGCGCCAGCACCAGTTCGAAAAGGTCGAGATGGTGTCGGTCACGCATCCGGACAAAAGCCGCGAAGAACTGGACCGCATGACGCGCTGCGCCGAGGGCATTCTGGAAAAGCTGGGCCTGCCCTATCGCACCGTTGTTCTGTGCACAGGCGATATGGGCTTTGGCGCGCGCCGCACCCACGACATCGAGGTTTGGCTGCCCGGTCAGGACAAATACCGCGAAATCAGCTCGGTCTCGGTCTGTGGTGATTTCCAGGCGCGCCGTATGAATGCACGCTTTAAGCCCTCTGCCGGTGGCAAACCCGAGTTTGTCCATACGCTGAACGGTTCCGGCCTTGCGGTCGGTCGCTGCCTGATCGCGGTTCTGGAAAACGGCCAACAAGAAGATGGATCCGTTTTGCTTCCTGAAGCGTTGCATCCTTGGTTGCGTGGCAAAACACGCCTGACACCCGAGGGGCATCTTGAATGATCAAACAGGACTTTCCGAAAGTACTCTGGGCTTTTGTGACGGCATTAGCGGCGCTCGCCTTTGCGGCGTCGCCCTTTCTGTCAGACGGCTTTAACGGGTTCTCACCGGATCAGTTTCCTGTCCCGCAAGACAACCCGCCGGTCCAACCGGCGGGCTATGCGTTTTCCATCTGGGGGTTGATTTACCTCTGGCTGATCATCGGAACCGGTTTCGGCCTGCTCCGCCGCGCAACAGACGAAGACTGGGCACCTGCCCGTCCGTGGCTGGCCGCAAGCCTTGTCATTGGCACCGCGTGGATCCCTGCTGCCAATCTGTCGGTCCCTGTCGCCACTGTGATGATCTGGCTGATGCTGGGCACAGCTGTCATGGCGCTTTACAAACTGGGTGACGAAGATCGTTGGCTACAACTGTCTCCTGTCGCCATCTACGCGGGCTGGCTGACAGCGGCGTCCTGCGTTTCCGTGGGCCTCATGCTGGCAGGCTATGGCATCCTGAACGGCACGCTGGCCGCTTTGGTCTCTTTGTCTCTCGCCCTGACCATCGCGCTTTTCATCCAATTCTCACTGCACCGAGCGCCCGAGTATGGCCTCGCTGTGATCTGGGCGCTGGTCGGCATCATCGTGTCCAACAGCCAGCCATTGAACATCGCCGTATCCGGCCTGTGCGTCATCGGCATTCTTGCGATCCTCGCAGTGCGCGGGACGGACACTGAATAGCAGTATTTTCTTTCCCGAAATACCTTGGGAGTGAATTGTGCCGAAGACACAAGAGAGGGCAAAGCCCTCTAACCTGCGTAGCTTACTTGCAACGTAAACTCACGACTTCTTCTTACCCAAATGCTTGGTCAACGCACCGGCGTTCGTCTTGCGACGGCCCTTGTACGGGTTCTTGTCCGACTGGCCGCGCATGGTCAGGCGAATGGGTGTGCCCGGCATGTCAAAGTCGGCACGCAAGCCATTGATAAGATAACGCGAATAGCTATCCGGCAACTTGTCCGGATGAGAACACATCACCACGAAATGCGGCGGACGCGTTTTCACTTGCGTCATGTAGCGCAGCTTGATCCGCTTGCCTTGCGGCGCAGGCGGCGGGTGGGATGAAATCATCCCTTCCAGCCAGCGGTTCAAACGTGCTGTCGAAATACGTGCGTTCCATGTTCTGTACGCACGCATCACCGCCTCGTGGAGGCGGTCCATTCCGCGGCCGGTCCGAGCAGAGACCGTCACCAAAGGTGCACCGCGCAGCTGCGGCAGAAGGCGCTCGAACGCTTCCTTCAATGCCTTCAGCTTTTCATTTTTCTCGTCTTCCAGATCCCATTTGTTGACCGCCACGACAACCGCGCGGCCTTCCCGTTCGGCCAGATCCGCAATCCGCAAATCCTGCTGTTCAAAGGGGATGGCTGCGTCCAGCAGAACGACAACAACTTCGGCAAACTTGACGGCACGCAGACCGTCAGAGACCGACAGCTTTTCCAGCTTTTCCTGAACCTTCGCGCGTTTGCGCATACCGGCGGTGTCAAAGATACGGGTTGGAACACCCTTCCAATCCAAATTCAGCGAAATCGCGTCGCGCGTGATCCCGGCCTCGGGACCGGTCAGCAGACGGTCTTCGCCCAGCAACTGGTTGATAAGTGTGGATTTACCCGCGTTCGGACGCCCGACGACCGCCACCTGCAACGGCTTTTTCGCCGTCGGCATGGGGATGTTGTCTTCATCCTCGAAATCATCGTCGTCGAGTTCAACGGAAACCTCTGGGCTTTCTTCCTCTGCTTCCGCGGCGCTCTCTTCATAGGCTTCGGCCAAAGGCAGCAAAGCGGAATAAAGCTCGTTTAGGCCTTCGCCGTGTTCCGCAGACAGCGGGATCGGTTCGCCCAGACCAAGGTTCCATGCTTCAAGCACCCCGCCCTCAGCCGCGCGGCCTTCGGCCTTGTTCGCAGCCAGCAAAACGTGATCGGCACGCTTGCGCAGGATTTCGGCAAAGACTTCGTCGGTCGGGGTGATACCCGTGCGGGCATCCACCATGAACAGGCAGATGTCGGCCATATCCACCGCGCGTTCGGTCAGCTTGCGCATCCGGCCTTGCAGGGATTCATCCGTCGCTTCTTCCAGACCGGCGGTGTCGATCACGGTAAAGCGCAGATCCACCAGTTTGCCGGCACCTTCACGCAAGTCACGTGTGACACCGGGCTGGTCATCCACCAACGCCAGCTTTTTGCCGACAAGTCGGTTGAACAATGTGGACTTTCCGACATTGGGCCGTCCAACGATGGCGAGTGTGAATGACATTTCGGTTCCGTAGCTTGATCAAGGCGCAGCGTTTACGTCGTTGCCGGAACCATGTCCAGCCCAATCACATGGGCTGGCCGTTCAGGTTGCGGGCAATCAACGATACGCGAAAAGTGTGCCCTTCTTCGACACAACATAAAGCGTGCCGTTTACAACGATGGGCGATGTGGTTGCGCCGCCCGGAATGTCGACCTGCGAAGTCAACGCGCCGTCTTCTGGGTTGAACATGCGGATCGCGCCATCCGAGGATGCAACGATCAACTGACCACCGGCCAGGATCGGGCCGTAGTTCACGTACGACCGATCGCGGCGTTTGTGCGGACGTGCGGAAGGCACCCAGCCGGGCAGTTCGACCGACCAGATCTGTTCGCCGGTCTCTGCGTCGACACGCTTGAGTTCATTTAGGTCTGACACAAAGTACACGGAGCCGCCCGCGACCCAAGGCTGGTGCAGCGCACCTTCGGCAAGAGTCCATTTGCGATCGCCCGAGAACAGATCGAAACCTGCCATGCTGCCAGAGTGGTTGCCGGCATACAGGCTACCGTCTGCAATCACAGGATCACCCGTGATATCGCCGACTGTGTTCACTGCGCGGCCTTTGCGCTGGCCTGCAATTTCGCTGGACCACAAGGACAAGCCGCCTTGGCGGAAAGTCGTCTGGATTTGACCGTTGCCAAAGCCGAACACGACACGGTCACCTTCCAGCGCAGGCGCAGGAGCACCGGCCACGTTGTTGATATCGGCCACAGTTTCGGTCTGCCAACGGACACGACCGCTGTCTGTTTCAATCGCCCAGCCGATGTTATCGCCCGACGTCAGATACACCAGACCGCCAGAAATCGTCGGCGCGCCTGTGGCAACCGTGTCCAGATCCTGTGTCCAGACAACGGACCCTGTCGCTGCTTCCAGCGCAGTCAACTGACCCAAGCCTGACGTCGCATACAGAACACCATCGGCAACACCTAGACCGCCACCCTGAACGCTGGCAGCACTGTCGCGCGGTGTTTCAAGCTGATGTGTCCAGACCGCAGCACCAGAAGTATCGGTCGCTGTGATGCGCAGATCAGAGGACATCGTGTAAATACGCGCGCCATCCGATACCGGCGTCGTGTTCAAACGCTTGCGGCGCTTGTCACCATCGCCGATGGACGTGGACCAAACCTGCTGCAGCGGCAGTTGCAGTGCGGCATGGGTGGTGCGTGCAAAGGGACTGACAGGGCTTTGCGCCCATTGGCCGTTGGATACCGCTGCGGGCAGGTTGGCTGCCACAGCGCGGTTTTCCACCTCTGTCGCTGCGGCTGTGTCGCCCGCGCGCAATGCCAAACGTTCGCCCGGCAGGATCGGATCGCTCTGAGAGCATGCCGACAGCAGGCCAAGCCCGAAAACTGCAACGGAAATCTTAAGTCCTGTTGTCATAGTTGCCCCGCTCCCGTTTCTTTTTTGTCGCATTAACTTCCAGCGACCAACGAACCGCCCAACGACACAATCAACTGTGTCGCACGACGGCGCAAGCCCTGCGTGGCCTCATCATCAACAAGAATTGCCTGAAGGCGCGCAATCGCGGCCTCGGTTTCGCCTGCGTCAATCTCGATCAGGGCGATTTGTTCTTCAGACAGCAAACGCAGCGGATGGCCCGGCTGTGTCATCGCGACAAAACCGGCACGGCGGTCTTCTGCGGACAGATTGCTGTCGTTCTTGCTTAGTGCCTTGAAGGTCGCGATTTGGCGATAGATCTCGGGGGCATCCGTATTTGCGCCGACTTGCGCCATGGTATCTGCAGCCGCTGCATCCTGATCTGATGCGGCCTGCTCAGCGCCCAACAACATGGCCCGAACTGACTCGGCTGCGCCGGTCGGTGCATCAACCTCGGACAACGCGGCGATGCGATCCTCGGGCGTTTCTGATTCCAAGGCCGCAACCAGCGCATTGCCAAAGGCCTGTGCCGCTGCCGTTTCCTGAGCTTTTTGATATTCGCGCCATGCCGCGCCGCCAACGATCAAAGCAACCGCCAGCACGCCGATCCAGCCGTATTTGCGCAGTGACGCGTACATCTGGTCGCGACGCACTTCTTCGGTCACCTCATCAATGAAACTATCAGGATTGCTCACACCGAACCTCGTGCCGAAAGAATTGTTGTCCCCTCTTACCTGCTGAGAAAACACAAGCCAAGAGCAGCGAAGGGGTTGAAACTTTTCTCTCCGATTTAAATATCGCTTTCAAAGTGAATTTGAACTGATTAGTTTACATTGCAAGTGCAGCATGACACAGATTGGCTCGACCAAGTTTTCGGGACCGAAATTGAACCGGCCCTAAAATTTTCTTGTTTTCATGCAAAGACCGCCGTGACCGGCCAAGACGACAGGACCTGACTGAATGCGAATTGTTCCGTTGATAACAGCGATTGTGGTCGCTCTGATTTTGTATGGCGTCGTTCTGAAACGGGATGAAGTCATGGCATTTGCAACCGGCACAGCCCCGGCAGAGCAAACAGAACAGGGCACCGAGGGCGATACACCGGTCGAAACCGCCGAAGCTGAGGCCGAGAAACCGGCAGCAGAAGCCAAGGTTCGGGTCATGGCGATGAAAAGCACGGCGCAGTTGGTCGATACGCAGATAATCCTGCGCGGCGAAACAGAAGCCATGCGCGAAGTGGATGTGATGGCGGAAACCGCAGGCAAGGTTATTTCGGAACCGCTGCGGAAAGGTGCCTTTGTTCAGGAGGGCGAACTGCTCTGCAAACTGGACCCGGGCACGCGCCAGACGTCGCTTGCCGAAGCCGAAGCAGCCTATGCGAATGCGCTCGCTGGCGTCCCCGAAGCACAAGCACGCGTACCCGAGGCCGAGGCGCGATTGGCAGAAGCCAATGCAGCGCTTAGCGAAGCCAAGATCAACGAAACAGCCGCAAGCCGCCTGAGCGAAGGTGGTTTTGCCTCGGAAACCCGCGTTGCGGCGGCCACAGCCCAGTTGCGCAGCAGCGAAGCGGCGGTTGTGTCGGCGCAGGCAGGTGTCGAAGCGGCCAAGGCCGGGTTGGAAAGCGCCCAAGCGGCCATTCAAGCCGCCGAGGCTGGCGTGGCCCGTGCCAAGGATGACATCGCCAAGCTGGACATCAAAGCACCGTTCGCGGGCCTTTTGGAAACAGACACTGCCGAGCTCGGGGCGCTTCTAACTGCTGGCGGCCACTGCGCATCGATCCTTCAGTTGGACCCGATCAAACTGGTGGGCTTTGTGCCGGAAACGCAAGTAGGCAAGATTGCAGTGGGCTCTCCGGCCGGTGCGCGTTTCACCGACGGGTCGACCATCACAGGACGTGTGTCCTTTGTTTCCCGTCGCGCCGATGCCCTGACACGCACGTTCCGTGTCGAAATCAATGTACCGAACACAGCCCTGCAGATCAGCGCGGGCCAAACCGTTGAAATCGGCATCCAAGCCGAAGGCGCGCCTGCGCATCTGGTTCCGCAATCTGCGCTGACCCTGAACGATCAGGGCGACATTGGCGTGCGTACAGTCTCGGACGATATGACCGCGCAATTCATGGGCGTCACAATCCTGCGCGACACTCAGGAAGGTATGCTGGTCGCGGACCTGCCCGAGACAGTGAACATCATCACAGTCGGTCAGGAATTTGTCACAGACGGCGTGCCTGTCATTCCATCCTATGAGGACGTTCTCCAATGACCGGTATCGTAGATTGGGCCGCCTCTCGGGCGCGGATGGTCATAGCCTTTATCATCCTGTCGATTGCCGTCGGGGCGTATTGCTACGTGTCGTTGCCGAAAGAAGGCGAGCCGGATATCGAAATTCCGGCTCTTTTCGTATCCGTTCCCTTCCCCGGCATCTCTGCGACAGACTCAGAGACCCTGCTCGTCAAGCCGATGGAGACCGAGCTTTCGGACCTTGATGGGCTGAAAACCATGTCGTCCACCGCTGCCGAAGGCTATGCTGGTGTCGCGCTGGAGTTCGAATTCGGTTGGGACAAGACCAAGGTCATGGCCGACGTCCGTGACGCGATGAACAATGCAGAAGCCAAGTTTCCCGACGGGGCCGAGCAGTACTCGATCAACGAAATCAACTTTTCCCTGTTCCCGATTGTCATCGTCAACCTGACCGGCCCGGTGCCGGAACGGACGATGGTACAAATCGCCAAAAATCTTCAGGATAAAATCGAAGGTCTGGACGCAGTGCTTGAGGCCGGCATCGCTGGCAACCGCGATGAAATGCTTGAAGTCATCATCGATCCTCTGCGTCTGGAATCCTACAATGTGACCGCAGGCGAACTGATCGACGTTGTTCAAAACAACAACCAACTGATTGCTGCGGGCGAAGTTGAAACCGAAACCGGCGCGTTTTCGGTCAAGATTCCGTCGTCCTTTGATGATGCGCAGGACGTCTATAACCTGCCCGTCAAAACCAATGGCGACCGCGTGATCACCCTTGGCGATCTGGCGCGGATCAACCTGACGTTCGTCGACCGCACCTCGACCGCGCGCTTTAACGGTGAAACGTCTGTGGCGCTTCAGGTGGTCAAGCGCAAGGGTTTCAACCTGATTGACACCAGCGCCGAGGTCCGCCGCGTGGTGGAAGAGGCCCGCGCTGAATGGCCGGACGAGCTTAAGGCCGTGGTCTCACTGGGCACTTCAAACGATCAAAGCCGTACCGTGGCCTCGATGGTCAGCCAGCTTGAAGGGTCGGTCCTTACAGCCATTGCGCTTGTGATGATCGTTGTTCTGGCATCGCTGGGCACGCGCCCCGCTCTGCTGGTCGGTTTCGCTATTCCGACATCTTTTCTACTTTGCTTCGTGCTCTTGGCCCTCATGGGCATCACCATTTCGAACATTGTGATGTTCGGCCTGATCCTTGCGGTCGGGATGCTGGTTGATGGCGCGATTGTCGTTGTTGAATATGCCGACAAACGCATATCAGAGGGTTCTGGCCCGATGTCGGCCTATGTCGAGGCCGCGAAACGGATGTTCTGGCCGGTGATCAGTTCGACGGCAACAACGCTCTGTGCTTTCTTGCCAATGCTGTTCTGGCCGGGTGTTCCGGGCGAATTTATGGGCATGCTGCCAGTCACTTTGATTTTCGTTCTGTCTGCATCGCTGATCGTTGCCCTGATTTATTTGCCTGTCATGGGCGGTGTTTCGGGCCGTTTTTCGCGCACATTGAACAACGCGACAGACGCTTTGCGCGCCTCGACGCCTTGGGCTGTTCGCGCGGCTTTGGTTCCTGTCGTACTGTTCGGAATGTTCGTTGGCGCGATGATGTTGCTGAACCCTGCGTATCTGTTTGAACCAATCGGCACCGGCTTTATGGCTTACATGCCGGGCGTCGTCGTTTTCCTGATTTTCGCATCGCTGACATCCATCGTCATGGATGCAGCAGCGATCCATCGCAAGAAAGACCGTGTGGACGCAGGGTACCGCCGCACAATGTTCGGGCGCTTCATGTCGTTCATCGTCGGCAACCCCATTATGCCATTGGTGACAATTGCCGCCGTGGTGATGTTCGTCATGTCGACCTTCAGCTACTTTGGCGAAAACAACAACGGCACCGAATTCTTTGTCGAAACCGAGCCCGAACAGGCGCTGGTTTACGTCATGGCGCGTGGCAACCTGAGCCTTGCTGAAAAAGACGCGCTGGTGCGGCGTGCGGAACAGGTGGTTCTGAACCATCCGGGCGTACAGACGGCCTTTTCCTTTGCGGGCGACGGTGGCCTGTCGTCCAACACAGGTGGTGCGCAACCACCCAAAGACACCATCGGTCAGATTCAGTTCGAAACCATTCCATGGGAAGAACGCCCTGACGCGCGCGAGATCTGGAAGCCGCTGCCCTTCCTCGACTTCGGTTTTGAGATCGACGTGAAGAACCCCGCGCTTGATGGCGACACGGTGATTTCCGAACTGACGGAAGAACTGTCGACCATCCCCGGCGTCCGCACCGAGATCCTGAACCTTGCGATGGGTCCGGCCTCGGCCAAGCCTGTGCACCTGCGGGTCAAAGGCGACAACTGGGATGACCTGATCACAGCAACGGAACTGACCCGCGCCCAGTTCGAAGAAACCGCAGGTCTGCGCCTGATTGAAGACACGCTCCCCCTGCCCGGCATTGACTGGCAGATCGACGTGGATGTTGAAAAGGCCGGTCGCTATGGCGCCAACGTGGCGGCCGTCGGCGCGATGGTTCAGCTTGTGACACGCGGCATTCTGCTGGACACGATGCGCGTCGATACATCGGATGAAGAAATCGACATCCGTGTGCGTCTGCCGGAAAAAGACCGCCTGCTTTCAACGCTGGATTCCCTTAAGGTCCGCACGAACGAAGGCCTTGTGCCACTGTCGAACTTCATCACGCGTGAACCGGTCGCCAAACTGGCCGAAATCAGCCGCGTGGATCAGAAACGGTATTTCGACGTGAAAGCCGATGTTACAGCCGATCTGTTCAAAATCCGCGCGAATGCGGATGGCGCGATCCTTGGCTACGCTTTGGCGGACGAAGACGGCGCGGTTAAGATCGGTGATAAAAGCTATTCTTTCACCTTTGACGCGATGGATCGTGACACCGAGTTCTGGCGTGGTCAGTACGATGCTTTGATCGCTACTGCGGAGGAGAACGGTCTCATCGCCTCAGACATTCCGAGCTTTGCCGAGTTCGAAACCCGTGTCGCTGATTTCACTGCCACCCTGCCGGACAGCTTTAAACTGGCGGCAGTGTCCGTGAACCCGAACGAACGGATCGAGGTGCTGACGGAATGGCTTGATACCAAGCCTTTCCCCGCTGGCATCGAGTGGGAATGGACCGGCGACCAAGAAGACCAAGAGGAAAGCGCCGCCTTTCTCAGCAGCGCCTTCACAGCCGCTTTGGGCCTGATGTTCATCATCCTGCTCGCTCAGTTCAACTCGTTCTACAACTCGGTTCTGGTTCTTCTGGCTGTGATCCTGTCCACCGCAGGCGTTCTGATCGGGATGCTTCTGATGGGTCAGACATTCTCGATCATCATGACCGGCACCGGCATCGTCGCGCTTGCGGGGATCGTGGTGAACAACAACATCGTTCTGATCGATACCTATCAGGAATACGAGGTCCACATGCCGCGGATCGAGGCGATCATCCGCACGGCTGAATCGCGCATCCGTCCTGTTTTGCTGACCACGATCACCACAATGGCCGGCCTTGCGCCGATGATGTTCGGTCTCAGCCTTGATTTCTTCGGCGGCAGCTATGCGCTGAACAGCCCGACATCGCTGTGGTGGAAACAGCTGGCGACAGCGGTAGTCTTTGGCCTTGGCATTGCGACGGTTCTGACGCTTGTGTTTACGCCGTCGATGCTGGCGCTGCGGATCTGGACGGTCAAATACGCGCAATGGTTGGGCCGTTTGCTGGCACGTCTGTCCTTCGGTCGCGGCAGCGAAATCGCTCGGGATTGGGCAATGCGCCGTGAATCCCGCCATGTCGAGGTGCCGACAATCCTGTGGGATGACGGGGGCGAGACGTCTTCGACACCGGACAAGCCGAAATCGGGAATGCCGCTTAGGGCCGCCGAATAAGCGGCCCGAGAAACCTAGATCAGGCCGCGTTACGATCTGCGGCTTGACGCGCCCATAGGCTGGCATAGCGCCCGCCCTTGGCCAGCAGATTGTCATGCGTGCCGCTTTCGACGATCTCGCCCGCTTCCAAAACAATGATCTTATCCGCATCCGCCACGGTCGACAGACGGTGCGCGATTGTCAGAACGGTGCGCCCCTCACCCGCGCGGGCCAGTGCCGACTGAATGCCCTGTTCGGTTTCGGTATCCAGCGCCGAGGTCGCCTCGTCCAGCAACAGGATTGGCGGGTTCTTAAGCAATGTGCGCGCAATCCCGACCCGCTGCTTTTCACCGCCAGACAGCTTAAGCCCGCGCTCACCAACTGTGGTGTCGTAACCGTCTGGCAAAGACACGATGAAGTCATGGATCTGGGCGGCTTGCGCGGCTTCGACAATATCGGCTTCGGTCGCATCTGCGCGTCCGTAGGCAATGTTGTATCGGATGGTGTCATTGAACAGCACTGTGTCCTGAGGAACCACGCCGATCGACTTATGCAGGCTTTCCTGCGTGACATCACGGATGTCCTGCCCATCGATTTTGATCGCGCCGCCTTTGACGTCATAGAAACGGAAAAGCAGACGCCCGATGGTGGACTTGCCCGACCCAGACGGGCCGACCAAGGCAACAGTCTCGCCTGCGTTCACGGTAACCGACACGCCTTTCAGAATGGGGCGTTCGGCCTCGTACCCGAAGACGACATTGCCCAGCTCGACCACGCCGCCGGAAACGTTCAAGGCAGGTGCATTCGGCTTGTCGGACACCTCGGCTGGCTGCTCTAGCAGGTCGAACATCTCGCCCATATCCACAAGGCTTTGACGGATTTCACGATAGACCGTGCCAAGGAAGTTCAAAGGCATCGTAATCTGGATCATCAGGGCGTTGACCATGACCAGATCACCAACGGTCAGCGACCCGTTCTGAACGCCGACGGCCGCCATAACCATCACAATGACCAGACCGCTGGTAATAATCAGCGCCTGACCGAAGTTCAGCATCGCGAGCGAGGTAGACGTTTTGACCGCAGCGCTTTCGTATTTGCGCATCGCCTGATCGTACCGTTCGGTTTCGCGATCCTCGGCGCCGAAGTATTTAACCGTTTCAAAGTTCAGAAGACTGTCGATGGCTTTCTGGTTCGCGTCGGTGTCCTGTTCGTTCATCACCCGACGCAGCTTGACCCGCCATTCGGTGACTTTGAACGTGAAGGTGACGTACAAAACAATGGTGAGAACGACGACTACCAGATACCAAACATCCAGCGCGAAATAGAGCGCGCCGGCCACCAGGATCAGCTCCAACAACAACGGGCCGATGCTGAACAGCATAAAGCGCAGCAGGAATTCGACGCCCTTCACACCACGTTCAATGATCCGCGACAGACCGCCCGTGCGGCGCGTGATGTGGTAGCGCAGCGAAAGCTGGTGGATATGCCGGAAGGTCCGAAGCGCCAGCCTGCGCAAAGCGCGTTGCCCAACGCGGGCAAAGACCGCATCACGCAGTTGCTGGAAACCAGAATTCAGCACCCGCGCCATACCGTAGGCGACGGTCAAACCTACCGCACCAACGCCAAGCGTCCACGCAGGATCGACACTGTCGCCTGTCAGCTTGTCGATGGCAGCTTTGTAGAAAAACGGCGTGCTGACTGCGATGACCTTTGCCAGAATAAGCAGCGCCATCGAGATCACAACGCGGCGCTTTACCCATGTTTGGCCCTCGGGCCACAGGTAAGGTGCCACCTTTTTGATGATCTCCCATCCGGAGCGACGGTCTTGGGCGGTGATGTCTGCAGTGCTGCTGCGCATGGGGCTCTCCTGATTACAGGGTCACATAGACGTGACCCTTCCGGAAAACCAGAAGGGCCCCTGTGTAATTTCGATTTTCAGGCCGTCAACGGATTAGAGCGCCGTCCAACCACCGTCGACGCTGATCGTTGTGCCGGTGATCTGATCCGCAGCCGACGAACAAAGGAAGACCGCCGTTCCGCCGATCTGTTCGGTGGTAGCAAATTCCTTGGACGGCTGACGCTCAAGGATCACCTTCTCTTTGGCTTCCTCTTCGGTCATGTCGTACTTTTTCGCGGTATCGGGGATCTGCGCCTCCACCAGCGGGGTCAGAACGTAGCCCGGACAGATCGCGTTCGCTGTGATCTTTTCCTTTGCGGTTTCCAGCGCGACCACCTTGGTCATGCCGACAACACCGTGTTTGGCCGCGACGTAGGCTGATTTATAGGGCGACGCGGTCAGGCCGTGGGCACTGGCAACATTGATCACACGGCCCCATCCGGCTTTGCGCATCATGGGCAGCGCGGCGGCAGTACAGTGAAACGCCGAATTCATATTGATCGCGATGATCGCGTCCCATTTCTCGACCGGAAACTCGTCAATCGGGGCCACGTGTTGGATGCCCGCGTTGTTCACCAGAATATCGCAAACGCCTGCCTTTTCGATCAGGGCGCGGCACTGGTCGGCCTTGGACATGTCGGCTTGGATGTAGCGTGCTTTCACGCCGAATTCCTTGCCAAGTTCTTCGGCCAGAGCGTGGTCTTCTTCGTTATCTGTGAAGGAGTTCAAGACGACGTCGGCACCGGCTTTGGCAAGTTCTCGGGCCACACCCAGACCGATGCCCGAATTGGAACCGGTAATAATCGCTGTTTTTCCTGAAAGGGTCATATCATCTCCATCCATAATGCTTTTGCAGCATAACATTCTGCACTTGCGAGAAAACGCATTTTTCGGGCATTCGTTCCGAAATTGCGACAATCTTGGCTGAATTGGACATGAAATCCATGCCTGCGCAACAACGCGCTGTTACGATCAATCTACCCTCCGGCGCGGGGCGTTAAGATATCCCCCCGATTCTTGGCAGATTCGTGCCCAGATAGAACTGCGGAATCGCGAACGACCTGAACGAGTCGCAAAGCTCTGACCAGCCGGATCATGCGCCACTACCTGTGAATCCCCCTTATTTTCATGGCTCTGAGGATTTTGAAGGACAAAAAAAAACGCCAGCACAAGGCTGGCGTTCAGTTATTGAGGCAGGTTTCATACAGGCAAGAAACCTATCGAGCAGTGCTTAGTTCATAAGCTTTTCGCATCATGAATCCAAGCTAAAAGTTTGAAAATGCCGGAATCCCCCCGTATCGTTCACGCAAAGAAACGGTTTGGGACCAAAGGAAATTCAAACATGAGCAGCAATTTAAACGGGCGTTTCCGCCGCGTTCTCGGGGGCCTTGCATTGGCGGCAATTGCGGCCTCTGCGACAGCCGAACCAAAGCATGGCATAGCTATGTACGGCGAGCCCGCGCTTCCACCCGATTTTGTGTCCCTACCCTACGCCAATCCAGAAGCGCCCAAGGGTGGCCGGATCGTCACTGGCGAGGTCGGCAGCTTTGACAGCCTGAACCCCCATATCCTGAAAGGGTCGGTTCCCTGGCAGCTTCGTTTTCTGGCCTACGAAAGCCTGATGGCCCGCAACTATGGCGAACCCTTCGCGCTGTACGGCCTTCTGGCCGAATCGATCGAGGTGCCGGACGACCGTAGCTGGGTAGAATTTACGCTTCGTGAAGAAGCCAAGTTCTCGGATGGTACGCCTGTGACCGTCGAAGACGTCATGTGGTCCTATGAAACCTTGGGCACTGTCGGCCACCCACGCTATCGCGGATCGTGGGAAAAGATCGCCACGATGGAGAAAACAGGCGACCGCAAGGTCAAGTTCACTTTTAACGTCGAAGACCGTGAGCTACCGCTCATCCTTGGCATGCGTCCGATCCTTAAAAAGGCACAGTGGGACGGCAAGGATTTCGCGGAATCCGGACTGGAAGACATCCCGATCACAACGGCCCCTTACACGATCTCGGATTTCGAAGCCGGTCGCTATGTGACCCTGACGCGCAACCCCGATTACTGGGGCAAAGATGTGCCGTTCATGCAAGGCGTCGCCAACCTTGATGAAATCCGCATGGAGTTCTTCGGCGATGCGCAGGTCATGTTCGAAGGTTTCAAGGCGGGCATCCTGAACTCCCATCGTGAAACCAACGCCGAAAAGTGGGAAACACAGTTCGACTTCCCAGCCGTCCAAAACGGTGATGTCGTTAAATCCCTGATCCCGCATCAGCGCCCCACCGGCATGACGGGCTTTGTCATGAACACCCGCCTGCCCACCTTCAAAGACTGGCGCGTACGCGAGGCGCTTATTCAGGCGTTCAACTTTGAATACATCAACGACGCGATGACTGGCGGCCGTCAGGCGCGGATCGGGTCGTATTTCAGCAACTCGCAACTCGGTATGGACAATGGTCCCGCGAAAGGCCGCGTGCTGGAATTTCTTGAACCCTTCGCCGATGATCTGCTTCCCGGCGCGATCGAGGGCTATGCCCTGCCCGTCAGCGACGGATCGGAACGCAACCGCAAAAACCTACGCGCGGCGATTGATTTGATGGAGCAGGCGGGCTGGACCATTCAGGACGGTGTCATGGCCGACGCAAATGGTGCGCCGTTCACCTTTGAAATCGTTCTCAGCCAAGGTTCGGGCGAGGCGCAATCGATCATTGACCTGTATGTCGAGGCCCTGTCCCGCATGGGGATCACCCCGCAAGTGACGATGATCGATAGCGCCCAGTACAAGGAACGCGTCAATGCCTATGACTTTGGCATGACCTACTACCGCCGTGGCCTGTCGCTATCTCCGGGCAACGAACAGCATCTGTACTGGGGTTCCAAAGGCGTGACCGAACCCGGTTCGCGTAACCTGATGGGCATGAATTCCCCCGCGGCCGAGGCGATGATCGATACGATCCTGAACTCGACCGACCAGAACGACTTTGTCGCCGCGACCAAGGCATTGGACCGTATCCTGACCAGTGGCCGCTATGTCATTCCGATCTATGATTTCTCGTCCAGCCGGATTGCCCACGTCAAGGAACTGAAATATCCCGAGACACTGCCGATCTACGGTGACTGGATCGGTTGGCAACCGGATGTCTGGTGGTGGGAAGAGGAGTGATAGGAATGCGCATCAGCATTTTTCTGGCCGCAACACTCATGCTGGCAAGCTGCGGCACAATCGAAGGCGCAGGCGAGGATATCTCGTCTGCTTCCAGAACAGTCCAAGGCTGGTTCTGATCAGATCAGGCGAGCGACGTGACCCACAGGATGGTCGCGTCCTCGTCGCTGATAGACACAACATTATGGCCCATCGTGGCGTCGTAATAGGCACTGTCGCCACGGCGCATTTCGATGGGTTCATAGAATTCTGTGTATAGCTGGATCACACCGGTAAGCACATACAGAAACTCTTCGCCGTCATGGCGCACCCAACCGTCAAACTCATCCATCGACCGCGCACGAACACGCGCACGATACGGCAGCATCTGTTTTTTGGTCAGCGTTTCTGCGAGCAGTTCATGTTCGTAAGTGGCTGTCGCCTGCTGCTGGCCGTTACCGTTCTTCGTCACAGCCAAACGACCGTTGATCTGGTCACGCTTGGGCGGCGTGAACAACTGGGGCACCGAAATCTCAAGCCCCGTGGCCAATTTCTTCAAGGCGTCGTAAGTCGGCGACATCTGACCATTTTCAATCTTGGACAGCGTAGACCGGGCAAGCCCTGCCTGTTTGGCCGCTTGTTCAAGCGTCCAGTCGCGTGCTTTGCGCAAATCGCGCACGCGTTCACCCAGGTTCAGGGCTTCGATTTCGCCGTCTTGACCGTTTTCACGGGCAATTTTGATCAGACTTTTGGGATCACCTTCACTCATATCAAAGCTATAGGCGCGCTCCTCGTAGCTTGCAAGATCGATGGTTTGGACCTAAGTCCGCGCCATGCTGTCTGTTTTTGATAAAGGGCCCTTCGCGCCCTGCCCGACCCCGTTCAATATGGCCGCCCATGTTCTGGCAGCGGGCCAAGCCACACCTGACAAAATCGCCCTGTCCATTCTAAAGCCGACAGGTGCGGAACGGTGGAGCTATGCCAAGCTGACAGCGGCCATTCTGGGCACCGCACGTGGCCTTCTGGATCAGGGCCTGACACCGGGCCAACACGTGTTGATGCGGCTGGGCAATACCGTTGATTTTCCAATCGCGTTTCTCGGTGCTTTGGCAGCAGGTCTGGTGCCTGTGCCCACCTCGGCCCAGCTGACAGCGCCCGAGATCGAAAAGATGTCCAAGGTTCTGGATCTGGCCTGTGTTGTCAGGGATGAAACCACGCCCTGCCCCGAACTGGGTATCCCAGCATTCGATCAAGAGACACTGCATCTGTGGCGCGACCTGCCAGCGGCTGATTACCATTTCGGCGATCCTGAACGCCTTGGCTATATCGTGTTTACATCCGGCACCTCTGGCGTCCCTCGTGCCGTGGGCCATGCACATCGTGCGATCTGGGCGCGTCAGATGATGATGGAGGGCTGGTACGGCCTGACACCGGACGACCGTCTGTGCCATGCGGGGGCGTTCAACTGGACGTTCACCTTGGGCACTGGGCTGATGGACCCATGGACCATGGGCGCCACGGCTCTGGTGCCAGCCAGCAATGTCACGCCTGACCAATTGCCACTGCTGATCAAACGGAATGAGGCTACCATTTTCGCCGCTGTTCCGGGCGTCTATCGCCAGATCCTGAAACAACCGAACCTGTCCTTTCCGAAACTTCGGCATGGGCTTTCGGCAGGCGAGAAACTGCCCCAGTCCATCCTGAGCGCTTGGCAGGAAGCAACCGGCACGCCGATTTTCGAAGCCTACGGAATGTCCGAATGTTCAACGTTTATCTCGACCGAACCAACGACAACCGATCTGTCGGACGGATACCTCGGCAAACCGCAGGTTGGACGCCGGATAGCTATTCTGGGCGATGACGGCCCTGTCGAGCTTGGCGAACCCGGCCAGATCGCGATCCATAAATCCGACCCCGGTCTGATGCTGGGTTACATCGGCGCAGAGGAAGAAACCAAAAGCCGCTTTCAAGGTGACTGGTTTACCACCGGTGATCTGGGCGCAATGGAATCAGACGGTCGCATCCGCTTTCTTGGCCGCAATGACGACATGATGAACGCGGGCGGTTTCCGCGTCTCGCCTGTCGAGGTCGAAAACGCGCTGCTACAACATCCGGCGATTTCGGAAGTTGGCGCCACGGACATCGAAGTCAAAGAAGACGTCCGCCTGATCGCCGCGTTTTTCGTGTCTTCCGAACCGCTTAGTGAAAGCGACTTGCAAGACTGGTGCGCAGAACATCTGGCCCGCTACAAACAGCCCCGCATCTTTGTTCAACTAGATGCATTGCCAAAGAACCCCAATGGCAAATTACTTCGCAAAGCGCTTCGTGACATTCCGCGAAACACCCACTAAAGGCTCGGGCTTATTTCGACGTTTTGCTGTTAGCATTGTCCTACAAAGGAAAGGCATCAACTATGGTCAAACTGGATATCATGTCGGACCCGATTTGCCCCTGGTGCTATGTTGGCAAAACGCTTTTAGATCGCGCCTTGGAACAATCGCCGGATCACCCGTTCGAAATCGAATGGCACCCCTTTCAGCTCAACCCCACTATGCCCCGCGAAGGCATGGACCGTCGTGCTTATCTGGAAGGAAAGTTCAACGGCCAAGAAGGGGCAGTAGCGGCTTACATGCCCTTGGTTGAAATGTGCGAGGCGCAGAAGATCACAATCAATCTGGATGCGATCCAAAAAACGCCAAACACGCTGGACGCGCATCGTCTGATCCATTGGGCCGGTATCGAAGGCCGCCAGACAGCGGCCGTGTCGTCGCTGTTCAAAGCCTACTTTGTCGAAGGCCGCGATATTGGTGACCACGAGGTGCTGTGCGACATCGCCGACAGCATCGGTTTGGATGCCAGTGTGATCCATCGCCTTCTGGCCTCTGATGCCGACGTGGAAGACATCAAGAAACGCGACGAGGCTGCGCGGCAGATGGGTATTACGTCGGTGCCGACCTTCGTGGTTGCGGGCCAGCACGCGGTCCCCGGCGCACAACAGCCCGAACTTTGGCTGAAAGTCATCGAAGAACTTCGCACCGCCGCGTAAACAGACAAAATCAAAATTTTTCGCATCTGCAGAAATCTTGTCTTGCCAAAAGACGGAATAGGAATAAATTCCAATATTAGGAAACCGCACGGTATCTAAATATTTCAAAATGCTGGTACCGACCAGAAAGGAAGCCCTCTGTGCCCCTGAAAATGCATCGAGTCGAATTGGTAGCGCTGATTGCCATGATGTTCGCGACAATCGCGATTTCCATGGACGCCATGCTGCCCGCCCTGCCCCAAATCGCATTAGAGCTATCCCCCGACAATCCGAACGCCGCGCAGCTTGTTCTGACAAGCTTTGTTCTGGGCATGGGTCTGGGCACGTTTGTGACCGGCCCCTTGTCGGACACACTGGGCCGCAAGAACGTCGTGATCGGCGGTGCGGCGCTTTATTGTGTGGGCGCGGCCGCATCTATCTACGCCCAGTCGCTTGAATTTCTGCTGGTGTCCCGCTTGATTCAGGGCCTTGGGGCCGCTGGCCCGCGCGTCGTGTCTCTGGCGATCATCCGTGACCAATTCTCGGGCCGTGAAATGGCGCGACTGATGTCGTTTGTCATGATGGTTTTCACCATCTTCCCCGCCGTCGCACCGTCGCTTGGTGCCTTCATCCTGATCTTCGGCGAATGGCACGCAATCTTTGCCGCATTCCTTGTGTTTTCGATCATCAACGTCATCTGGTTCGGTGTACGGATGCCCGAAACCCTGCCCATTGAGGAACGCCGTCCCTTCAGTTTCCGCGCCATCTGGGCTGCCTTGCTAGAAATGCTCGCCCACCCGATGGTGCGCCTGTCTATCGCTGTTCAGTGTCTGGTGTTTGGTATGTTGTTCGCGATGATTTCATCGGTTCAGCAAATCTACGACATCACCTTTGATCAGGCCGAGAATTTCCACCTGTGGTTCTTTATGGTGGCTTTGTTGTCGGGGTGCGGATCACTGCTGAACGCACGACTGGTGATCAAGCTGGGCATGCGCCGGATCATCAATGCTGTCATCGCATTCCAGATTTTCGCCTCCTCGGCGATGCTTCTGGTCTATTTTTCTGACTTGGGCGCGACGGCAACCTTCTTTGGTTTTGTTGCTTGGCAAACGTCGGTTTTCTTCATGATCGGCATGTCCATCGGCAACCTGAACGCCATCGCGCTTGAACCCATGGGACACATCGCCGGTTTGGCATCCAGCGTCATTGGCGCTGTGTCCACGGTCGCCGCTGTGATGATCGCGGCACCACTGGGTTTGATGTTTGACGGCACGCCCGTTCCCCTAGCTACGGGCATCTTGTGCCTTGCAATCATCGCCTTCGCGTTGATGCAGACTATGTCACGTCGTGAAGCTGAGGAAGCTGCAGCAACATCGTGATCCTAGGCTGAAGAAATTCAGTATACATTCGCATACAAAGCTTTCCTTCCTGAGCGAACCGCGTTATGAAAACGCGAAAATTCAGCCCAGGAAGGACTCCTCCCATGTCGAAAATCAAGGTTGAGAACCCCATCGTCGAAATGGACGGCGATGAGATGACCCGCATCATGTGGGACTTTATCAAACAGAAACTGATCCTGCCCTATCTGGATCTTGATCTGCTGTACTACGATCTGGGCATCGAAGAACGCGATCGCACAGAAGACCAGATCACCATCGACGCCGCAGAAAAGACCAAAGAGGTCGGCGTCGCGGTCAAATGTGCCACCATCACCCCTGATGAGGCGCGCGTAGAAGAGTTCGGCCTGAAAAAGATGTGGCGGTCGCCGAATGGCACGATCCGCAACATCCTTGGTGGTGTTGTCTTCCGCGCTCCGATCATCTGCAAAAACGTCCCGCGCCTTGTTCCCGGCTGGACACGCCCCATCGTGATCGGTCGTCACGCCTTTGGTGACCAGTACAAAGCCACCGACATCAAGTTCCCCGGCCCCGGCAAACTGACGATGAAGTTCGTTGGCGAAGACGGTCAGGTGATCGAAAAAGAAGTGTTCGACGCCCCCGACGCCGGTGTCTTTATGTCGATGTATAACCTCGACAAATCGATCTACGACTTTGCCCGCGCGACGTTCAACTACGGCCTGCAACTGGAATGGCCGGTGTACCTGTCGACCAAGAACACCATTTTGAAGCAGTACGACGGCCGCTTTATGGAAATCTTCCAAGAGGTGTTCGACAACGAATTTGCCAAACAGTTCGAAGAAAAAGGCATCACGTACCAGCACCGCCTGATCGACGACATGGTCGCCTGTGCGATGAAGTGGAACGGCGGTTTCGTCTGGGCCTGTAAGAACTACGACGGCGACGTGCAGTCCGACACCGTTGCGCAAGGCTTTGGCTCGCTCGGCCTGATGACTTCGCAGTTGATGACCCCCGATGGCAAGATCGTCGAGGCAGAGGCCGCACACGGCACCGTCACGCGCCACTACCGCCAGCATCAGGAAGGCAAACAGACATCCACCAACTCGATCGCATCAATCTTTGCGTGGACAGGTGGCCTGAAGCACCGCGCCAAACTGGACAACAACACCCCGCTGATGAACTTTGCCACAACATTGGAAAAGGTTGTCGTCGATACGGTAGAATCCGGCTTCATGACAAAAGACCTTGCACTGTTGGTTGGCCCTGATCAGAAATGGTTGACCACAATGGGCTTCCTCGAAAAACTCGATGAGAACCTGAACAAAGCACTCGCTGGATAAACCCCTATCCCAAAGAGTTAAGAAAGCCGGCTTTTACGCCGGCTTTTTTCATAAACTGACCATTCACCCAGACGTTGTTCCAACTGCTCAAGCGCACACCAAGTGAGCTGCACAACTGGAAGGAACGTACTAATGGCAGTTTCAAAAGCCAAACTACAGCAACTCCTCCAATCCGACCAAGACCTATCCCACATGTCGCTTGCGACACGGATTGTTGTTGGCCGGTTGAGGATCGAAGTCCAAAACTCCCCCAGAGCTCTCGGAGCGAAAACCGATGAGCTTTATGCATTCGCAGCCGAAAATGAATACGCGGCTTCGGAACTGACCACCATTTGAAGAGCGGAGAATTGAAATGAAAAACGAACTTCTGACCGTTGAAGAAGCATCCGCCCGTATCGAACGTGGTGACGTCATTACAGTGGCTGGCGACGAAGCCATTCTTGCAAAGCTGCCAAAAGGAAATTGGGTCGGCGGCACATCCGTTTATTTTGTTACAGAAGAAGGCGGCGCTGTTGTCCGTGACAAGGTATTCTGCACCACATTTGAAGACGTCAGCGACGTTTCTGTTCGCACCGTTCCGACATCCGATTTGGTTACGATCTCGGATGGCTACAAGCCGAACGGCTTTACCATCATCCTGATCCCCGCCTTCTCGGACGCACACACAAAGTTCGCCGTTGAAGGCCAGACTTATGCTGGGGTGTTCGGACAGCCTCTGGTGGGCTGGATTTCCGGCGTCCATCTGGAAGAACTGGGGACAGCGAAACCCAAAGTGTTCGACGGCAAAACCGGCGAAGCACTGGAAGACGGTGCTGCGGTTATGCATGTGTCTGTGCCTGCCGGAAACAAGATCGGCGTGGATATCGTCAACATCTTCTCGCAAGGGCATGATAAAAAAACCACTTTCACATTCGACAGCGATGGTTTTTCGGCCAAAACCGCGACAGTGAACGGCGAGGTTGTGTCCTTGGCCAACTATCTGACCGACAACGAAATCGACACCCGCCTGCCGCTGATTGCGAACTATGGCGGCGCGCTGATCAATGTGTCGGTTCAGGCGATTGATCTGGAAAACGACGAAGTGTCGTTCTACGCGCCGGTGATGACAGGTGTCGAATACCAACTGGCCGCGCCGCTCGACAGCTATCCTGATGCCTTTGCCGAACGTCTGGGTGGCGGTGGCGCCAGCCAGTATTCGTGCAACTGTATCCTGAACTATCTGTATGGCGAGCTGGAGGGCCAATCGACAGGTAAGTTCACAGGTCCGGTCACCTTTGGTGAAATCGCGTATATCCTGCTGAACCAGACCTTGGTCAAACTTCAGGTCCAGCCGGCTTGAGGCACATAAAAAAAGGGGGCGATAACGCCCCCTTACAAGTCTCGCGAACCTGAGCTCATCATTTCACCGCCCTAGTTTTTTGCCTGCGGCTCGGTCGCGTCAGGGGCGCCTCAGCGCCCCTTGTCCTTTAGCTGCACCCAGAGGTGCCGCCACATGTGTTGCACTTCATGCAGGTGCCGTTGCGCACCAGCGTGTAGTTTCCGCATTCACCACACGGATCACCTTCGTAACCCTGCATTTTGGCTTTGGTCGATGCATCCATGCCCGTGGACGTTGTCGTCGTTGCACGCGCAGCCACAGAAACAGTGGTCGACGTCGATGTTTCCGGAACGAGCGTGCTGAGCGCTGCAGAGGCATCCATCGGCGCGGCAAAGGCTGTTGCCGCCTGCCCACCTTGCAAAACCACCAGTTCTTGCGGAACACGCTTGCGCAGGTAACCGGTCGAGCTGATCTGCTTCAGAACCTCAAGGCTCTTGGAAGCTGCGCTTTCACTCAGTTCCTTGACGTTGGACACGCCCTCTTCTTCGCCGCGACCGATATCGTCAAATGTCGCACCTTCGGGTTTGACATGCGCAAGATCGGTGCGGTCCAGATAGGACACGGCCAGTTCGCGGAAGATGTAATCAAGGATCGACGTCGCATTCTTGATGCTGTCGTTGCCCTGAACCATGCCTGCCGGTTCGAACTTGGTGAAGGTGAAGGCATCAACGAACTCTTCCAGCGGCACGCCGTACTGAAGACCGACGGATACCGCTATGGCGAAGTTGTTCATCATCGCACGGAAACCCGCGCCTTCCTTGTGCATGTCGATAAAGATTTCGCCCAAGGAGCCATCTTCGTACTCACCGGTCCGCAGGTACACCTTGTGACCACCGACAACGGCCTTCTGGGTGTAACCCTTACGGCGTTCCGGCATCTTGGTGCGCTCGGACTTGATGATTTCCTTGATGACGACCTTCTCGACAATCTTTTCGGCCAGCACAGCGGCCTTTTCCTGCATCGAGCCTGTTTCTAGAACCTCTTGTGCGTCCTCGTCGTCTTCGACCAGTGCCGCCGCCAGAGGCTGGCTGAGCTTGGAGCCATCACGGTACAGCGCGTTGGCCTTAACACCCAGCGACCAGGACAGTTCATAGGCCTTCTGACAGTCTTCGATAGACGCGTCATTCGGCATGTTGATCGTCTTGGAAATCGCACCCGAAATGAACGACTGCGCCGCGGCCATCATGTAGATGTGACTGTCGACAGACAAGAAGCGTTTGCCTTTCTTGCCACAGGGGTTTGCACAGTCAAACACCGGATAATGTTCAACTTTCAAGTGCGGTGCACCTTCAAGCGTCATTGTCCCGCAGACATAGTCATTGGCTGCTTCGATGTCTTTGCGGCTGTAGCCAAGGTGGCGCAGAAGATCAAAGCTCGGGTCATTCAGACGTTCGGTCGGGATGCCCAGAACTTCGGTGCAGAACTCTTCGCCCAGCGTCCACTGGTTGAACACAAAGCGGATATCGAAGGCGGAACCAAGCGCCTGTTCGATACGCTCGATCTGCGCCGGACCAAAGCCATGGCCCACCAGCGACGTGTGGTTGATCGCCGGTGCCTCTGCAATCGAGCCGTGACCCACCGCATAGCCGATGATGTCTTCAATCTGGGACGAGTCGTAGCCCAGTTTTTCCAACGCTGCCGGAACGGACTGGTTGATGATCTTGAAGTAACCGCCACCGGCCAGCTTTTTGAACTTCACCAAGGCAAAGTCAGGCTCGATACCGGTTGTGTCACAGTCCATAACCAGACCGATCGTGCCTGTCGGCGCAATCACAGTTGTCTGAGCGTTACGGAAGCCGTTCTTTTCACCCAGACGCAGCGCCTCGTCCCAGCTGGACATCGCCAGCTCGACCAGAAGCGGATCAGGGCAGTTTGCATGGTCGAGAGCGACCGGTTTCACCGCCAGCTTCTCATATCCGCTTGTCGCGCCGTAGGCCGCATTGCGGTGGTTCCGGATGACGCGCTGCATGTGCTCTTTGTTGCGCTCGTAACCCGCGAATGTACCCAGCTCGCCCGCCACTTCAGCAGATGTCGCGTAAGCAACGCCGGTCATGATCGCGGTCAATGCACCGCAAAGCGCGCGGCCTTCATCCGAGTCATAGGAGTAACCCATATTCATCAGCAGGCCGCCGATGTTGGCATAGCCCAGACCCAGCGTACGGAAGTCATAGCTCAGCTGAGCGATTTCCTTGGACGGGAACTGCGCCATCAGAACCGAGATTTCCAGCGTCAGCGTCCAAAGACGTGTCGCGTGCATGTATTCCTCGGCCTTGAACTTACCATCCTCAAGGAAGGTCAGCAGGTTCATCGACGCAAGGTTACAGGCCGTATCATCAAGGAACATGTATTCGGAACAAGGGTTTGAACCGCGAATCTCACCGTCTTCGGGGCATGTGTGCCATGCGTTGACCGTGTCGTGGAACTGGATACCCGGATCGGCACACGCCCATGCCGCGTGGCCGACGTCTTCCCACAGCTTGCGGGCCTTGATCGTTTTTGCGACCTTGCCGTCTGTACGGCGGATCAGTTCCCAATCGGCGTCTTCACGGACAGCTTTCAGGAACGCGTCGGTTACGCGGATCGAGTTGTTCGAGTTTTGGCCGGACACAGACGCGTAAGCTTCCGAATCCCAGTCGGTGTCGTATGTCGGGAACTCGATCGAGGCATAGCCCTGACGCGCATAGTCCAGAACGCGTTTGATATACGTCTCAGGGATCGCGACCTTTTTAGCGGCGCGGACCGCCTGCTTCAGGCTGTCGTTGACCTTAGGGTCATAAGCGTCGGCTTCGGCACCATCCCAGCTACGGATCGCGTCAAAGACAGCGTTCAGCATCTGCTCGTGCATTTTCGAACCAGCGACGATGGACGCAACCTTTTGCTCTTCCTTGACCTTCCAGTTGATGAATTCTTCGATATCGGGGTGATCCGCATCGCAGATCACCATCTTGGCCGCGCGTCGCGTTGTGCCGCCGGACTTGATCGCACCAGCTGCGCGGTCACCGATTTTCAGGAAGCCCATCAGACCCGAGGATTTGCCACCACCGGACAGGGATTCGCCCTCGGCCCGCAAGGACGAAAAGTTCGTGCCGGTGCCAGAGCCGTATTTGAACAGGCGCGCTTCACGCACCCAAAGATCCATGATCCCGCCTTCGTTTACCAGATCGTCAGAGACGGATTGGATAAAGCAGGCGTGCGGCTGGGGGTGTTCATAAGCCGACTGGGATTTTACCAGCTTGCCAGATTTGTAATCGACATAATGGTGGCCCTGCCCCGGACCGTCGATGCCATATGCCCAGTGCAAACCTGTGTTGAACCACTGCGGCGAATTCGGTGCAGCCATCTGAGTGGCCAGCATGTAGCGCATTTCGTCATAGTAGGCTTGTGCGTCAGCCTCGGACGTGAAGTAGCCGCCCTTCCAGCCCCAGTATGTCCACGCACCCGCCAGACGGTCGAAAACCTGCTTGGCCGAGGTTTCGCCGGTCTTTTCAACGTCCGAAGATGCCGGTGCGGATTTCCACAGGAACTCGGGCACGCCCTTTTCTTTGACCTTTTTCAGGTCTGTCGGAACGCCCGCCTTCCGGAAGTATTTCTGTGCGATGACGTCGGATGCGACCTGGCTCCAAGATGCAGGGACCTCAACCTCATCAAGACGGAACACGATGGTCCCGTCTGGGTTTCGAATTTCAGATGTCGTGGTAACAAATTCTAATCCAGCGTACGCGTCCTGCCCTTCACGCGTGAACTTTCTTTCAATTCTCATGATCGCCGCCCTGTTTATCGCTGCTTCCCGTCCGCTTTCCGCGCCCGATCGATTGGGTAAACGCTGCCTGTACCGAGACATGACCATGTCGCGGTTGAGTAGAGTGCCAAATGTGGCAATGCGAATTGACCCCGTGACCTAACCACTAAATGTGGTGGGCTTGCAGTAAGCCCGCACAAATTGGCGCATTGGACCTTTGCCGGTCAACGAATTTTTTGAAGAAAGTTATCTATATTTAGCGTTGACGACCTACCCAAACACATTCCCTGCGATCCACTCCCTGATTCACCCACAAGATGAAAACGACGCTCTTTCGAGGAAAACATGCGTTTCAATGGACTTATCCACAGAATTTTCCGCATAGCTTGAGGTAGTTTGGAATTGGAATGTGTTCCGCGAAAAACAAAGCCCGAGTGCAGAAGAGACACAAGTTCTTGTGAAATGTCCGGTAACGCTGCGATTCGATACGCCCGATCCGAATGCAAACGGGCCGTTCGCCTAGAATTTCATCGCTATTAAGGAAGTGGTCGGGGCGATAGGATTCGAACCTACGACCTACGGTACCCAAAACCGTCGCGCTACCAGGCTGCGCTACGCCCCGACTGAGCGACCGTTTAAACGCCTCGGATCAAATTGAAAAGACCGATCTGCAGGTTATTCGCAGGGCCAAGCCGCTTTTTCGATTGCTGGATGCTGCATGACGTTCTCGGGCTTCAATCCAAGCATCTTTGCGACACCTGCGTTCAACTCCAGAACATACTGGATGTTGTCCCCTCCCGGAATCGCTGTCAGATCACCAGGGATCGCATTTTCATGGATGGACTGAACCACGCCGTTTTCATCGGCAAAGATCATGTCGAGGGGAATCAGCGTGTTTTTCATCCAGAACGCCACTGACGACGGCTGTTCATATACGAACAGCATTCCAGTCATTCTTGGCATCTGCTCGACAAACATCAGGCCCTGCGCGCGTTCGTCCGCGGTATCCGCGACGGACACAGCGAATTTGGCAGACCCGAACTGGCCTTTAATGGACAGGGTATCTTGTGAACATTCGGCAAATGCTGTGCTGGACAGCAGGCTGAACGTTAGCGCCCAGACGTAACCGCGCTGTCCCATGCAAGTACCTCGGTGGCCATACGGCCGCGTTTGCCATCGACCGTCCGTATCGCAAGCGCTTCGCCCGGTTGAAGATCGGACAGGCCCGACCGGCGCAGCACTTCGATGTGAACGAACACATCTTCACTGCAGCCAAACAGATTAGCAAAGCCAAAGCCCTTGGCCTTGTCGAACCATTTGACACGAGCAGGTTCCAGCGGGGCATTGGCCAGAACGTCGGGATCCATTTCGGCAAAGTCCGCAAGAGGAGCTAGCCCCTCTTCCTCCGGTGGATCAACCTTATGTACTTCGACAGCCTGCACACCACGCTGAGTGTCATTGACCGAGATAACCACACCGGCGCCATCGGCAATCGAGCTTAGGCCGAAATTGCGCAGGACATTCCCGTGCAAGAGAATATCCGGCCCACCCTCGTCAGCAATGACGAAGCCGAAGCCCTTTGCGGGATCGAACCATTTGACCTTGCCGGTCACTTGGCGACTTTGTCGCTCCGTTTCTTTAGTCACAACATACTCATCGTTTTGCTCGGTCCTACTATTGCGTCATGCGCCCCCTACTATGCAAGCATGATTCCAAGTCATTTTTGTTCTTAGGCGACATTTCACGTCACGTGAAAGTCATGGGCTCAATCTAGTCACATCCCAGTCACTATGAACATCCTTACGCCTCCACGTAAAGCGGTCATGCAACCTAAATGCGCCATCTGCCCAAAACTCTATTTCAATCGGGGTGATACGGAAGCCCCCCCAAAACGGCGGTCTTTCGGGATTCGGCCCCTTAGTCGCTGTGATTTTCGCCACTTCAGCCATCAAAGTCGCGCGGCTGTCCAAAGGTTGCGACTGTTTTGATGCCCAGGCACCCAATCTACTCTTGAGAGAACGGGATTTATAATAGGCATCGGCCTGGGGGCCATCTTCCCGTTGCGTAAACCCGCGCACACGGATTTGGCGTCGCAGGGATTTCCAGTGCATGACGAACGCCGCCTGCCCTGCCGCTTCGATTTCTTGAGCTTTAGCGCTTTCGTAGTTCGTATAGAATACAAAGGCCGCGTCCTCGATTTCCTTCAACAGCACCATACGCGCATTGGGCATTCCGTTCGCATCGACCGTCGACAGCGCAATGGCGTTCGGGTCGTTGATTTCGCTGGCTTCAGCCTCGGCCAGCCAGTTTCGGGCAATCTCAAACGGATCGTCACCCGCAAAAATCCCACTTCGGTCGCTCATCGACGCTTTACTCCTGTATTCACGGCCATTCTGCCCATTCTGCTCAGCCTGCCCTTGATGGTCGCAAGCCCTTCGCCTAAAGGAACTTAGACACATTTCGGGTGGAGCGGCACAATGTCAAATAATCTCATGGCAGGTAAACGCGGTCTAATCATGGGCCTCGCCAACGACAAATCTATTGCATGGGGTATCGCCAAGGCCCTTGGCGATGCAGGCGCCGAGCTGGCGTTCTCGTATCAGGGCGAAGCGCTGAAGAAGCGCGTTGATCCTCTGGCCGCTGAATTGGGATCGGACATTGTTCTGCCCTGCGACGTCAGCGACGAAGCTTCGATCGACGCATTGTTTGATGGCCTGAAAGAGCGCTGGGACAACATCGACTTTATCGTTCATGCCATTGGCTTCTCTGACAAAAACGAGCTTCGCGGTCGGTACGTCGATACATCCCGCGCGAACTTCCAGATGTCTATGGATATCTCGGTCTACAGCTTTACCGCCGTTATGCAGCGCGCCGAAAAGATGATGAACGATGGCGGTTCCGCGATCACGCTGACCTATTACGGTGCCGAGCGCGTCATGCCCCACTACAACGTGATGGGTGTCGCCAAAGCCGCGCTAGAGGCCTCTGTGCGCTACCTTGCAGAAGACCTTGGCAAAGACGGTATCCGCGTCAACGCGATCAGCGCGGGCCCGATCAAAACACTGGCCGCCTCTGGCATTGGCGATTTCCGCTACATCATGAAGTGGAACGAATATAATTCCCCGATGCGCCGGAACGTCACCATTCAAGACGTTGGCGGTTCTGCGCTATACCTTCTGTCTGAACTGGGCGCTGGCACCACTGGTGAAGTTCTGCACGTCGATGCAGGCTATCATGTGGTCGGTATGAAAGCCGTCGACGCGCCTGACATGTCGAAAAGCTAACGGATCGGACAAAACCATGGATCGACTGCCACACGAAAAAGGGTTTCACGTCAGTTGGGACCAATTGCATCGCGATGCTCGTGCACTGGCATGGCGTCTTCAGGATGCCGCGCCGGCATCCGGCTGGAAGGCCGTTGTCGCCATCACCCGTGGCGGCATGGCCCCTGCCATGATCATCAGTCGTGAACTGGACATCCGCACCGTCGATACGATCAGCGTCAAAAGCTACAACCATCAGGAACAAAGCGAACCGCGCATAATCAAATCCCCCGATGCGACGGTTGTTGGCGATGGCGAAGGCATTCTGATCATCGACGATCTGGTCGACACAGGCAAAACGCTGGAAGTCGTGCGTAAGGCGATGCCCAAAGCGCATGTCGCCACTGTTTACGCCAAGCCGCAGGGCCGTCCGATGGTGGATTCGTTCATCACCGAGGTCAGCCAGGACACGTGGATCTTCTTCCCGTGGGATATGGCCCTTCAGTACGTAAAACCGTTCCACGGCTCTGACGACTGATCAAACATCCTTGTTTCGCGTTGCGTTGCAGCGCGAACTGCAAGAACGTGGCGAAACGTAAAAGCCAGATTTCGCAGGTACTCAGATGGCAAGCCGCACCCAATCTACATTTTCGCCCCCGGTGATGGAGGCGCGACGTTGGATTGAGGGTGTCGAGTTTCCTGCGAACCTTCCCTTGATCAACGTTTCTCAGGCGGCCCCGATCGATCCCCCGCCTGAAAATCTGCGTCAGGCCATGGCAGACGCGCTTCTGGACAGCACCACACATCTTTATGGGCCAGTCCTTGGCCTGCCCGCACTGCGTGAGGCATTGGCCAAAAACTGGAGCCGTCACTACGAAACAACAGTGTCCGCTGACCAGATCGCAATTACAGCAGGATGCAATCAGGCATTTGCCGCGGTGATTTCGTCCATTGCCGACCAGGGGGATGAAGTCATCCTGCCAACCCCCTGGTATTTCAATCACAAAATGTGGCTGGACCTGTCGGGCGTAACGGCTGTGCCGCTGGACACTGGTGCTGATCTTTTGCCAACACCTGACGCGGCCGAGGCCTTGATCACAGACCGGACAAAGGCGATAGCGATTGTTTCGCCAAACAATCCCGCTGGTGTTGAATACCCTGCCGATCTGCTTCGCGAGTTTTTCGCGCTCTGCCATCGTCGCGGGATCAAGCTGATCGTCGATGAAACCTATCGCGACTTCGACAGCCGCACAGGCGCACCCCATGACCTGCTTGATCAGGATGGTGCCGATGAAACGCTGATCCAGCTGTATTCCTTTTCCAAGGCCTACCGCCTGACCGGACACCGCGTGGGCGCAATTGTGACCTCTCCTTCGCTGCTGCGCGAGGTCGAGAAGTTTCAGGACACCGTCGCGATCTGTGCGCCCCAACTGGGCCAGAAGGCGGCGCTTTGGGGGCTTGAGAACCTTGATCAATGGCTGGCAGGCGAACGCGCCGAAATTCTGGCCCGCCGCGCAGCAATCGAGGCAAACATGCCTAAACTGACCGCCAAAGGCTGGCGACTTTTGGGGCTCGGGGCGTACTTTGCCTATGTTGAACATCCATTTGCAGACAGCTCTGCCGATCTGGCCGTCAAGCTGGTGAAAGAAGCGTCTGTTCTTGCGCTTCCCGGCACCATGTTCCGGCCTTCAGAAGACGCCTCAGGCACACGCGAATTCCGCTTTGCCTTTGCCAACATTAACGCGGACGGGATCGCTGTTTTGTTCGATCGTCTGGCTCAATTGGACTGGCCACTTGCGGGCCCGTCGCGCACTGCGTAAACATCGCTGAAATCTTTAAAACTACGGGTGGTATTCCACATGGCGCTTAAGGCGAAACGGTTATCCAGAGTCTTCCTGTACATCCTCATGGGCTTTATCTTTGTGGGTCTGCTGGGCTTTGGCGCAACAAGCTTTACCGGCGGTCGTCAGGATGTCGCCAGCGTGGGTGACCAGGGTGTCGACGCCAGCACCTATGTGCGCACCATCCAGCAGGAACTGCGCGCGCAGCAGGCCCAACAGGGCCGCGCCGTGACATTTGCTGAAGCACAAGAACTTGGCCTTGATCGTCAAGTGCTGGCACAGTTGATCGTGAACGCATCTCTGGATTGGGCCTCGGACGAGGCATCGATCTCGGTCGGTGACGAAGAAGTTGCCAAGCAACTTGGTGCAATTTCGGCGTTCCAAGGTGCTGACGGCAGCTTTGATCGTGATGCCTACCGCTTTGCCCTGCGCAACATTGGAATGAGCGAACGGGACTTTGAAGAGGATCTGCGCAAAGAAGCTGCCCGCAGTATCGTCCAAGGCGCAATCGTATCTGGCAACGAAATGTCTGATACCTACGCCGAAACGCTGGTCGCCTACGCGCAGGAAAAACGCGATTTCACATGGGCTGTTCTGACAGACGCCGACATGACAACCGGCGTCCCCGTCCCGACCGAGGAAGACCTACAGGCCTACTACGAAGAAAACATCGCCCAGTTCACACGCCCTGAAACCAAGGTGATCACCTACGCTTGGGTCACACCCGACATGATCGTGGACAGCGTTGAGGTCGATGAAGAAACGCTGCGCGCGTCCTATGAGGAACGTCGCGACGAATTCAACATGCCCGAGCGTCGCTTGGTTGAACGTCTGGTCTTCAGCTCTGAGGCCGAGGCATTGGCAGCGGCGTCGGCAATCACCAATGGCGAAACCACATTTGACGATCTGGTCGCCGAACGCGGTCTGGAGCTGTCCGACGTTGATTTGGGCATTGTGACTGTCGAAGATTTGGGTGCGGCAGGCGATATGGTCTTTGCCGTCGCCTCCGGCGCTGTCGCGGGGCCTGCGGGTTCTGATCTGGGTCCGGCGCTGTTCCGTGTAAACGCCGAACTTGCGGCACAGGAAACACCGTTTGAAGATGCCATCCCGATGCTGCGCGACGAACTGGTTCTGGACCGCGCACGCCGCGTGATCGAGGGTCAGGCAGAAGAGTATGACAATGAACTGGCCGCGGGTGCCACATTGGAAGAACTGGCTGAAACCACGGATCTCGAGCTGGGCACAATCGAATGGGCCGGTGACAGCGAAGACGGTATTTCCGGCTATCCGGCATTCCGCGAAATCGCCAATGCAGCAAGTCAGGATGACTACCCTGAAATTGCGGCGCTCGGTGACGGTGGTGTGTTCGCTTTGCGTATCGACGAAATCCAGCCAAAGGCCCCCTATCCCTTCGAAAACGTCCGCGACCGCGTACAATTCGGCTGGGAACGCGAAGCCACAACAAACGCGCTTGAGGCCGAAGCCGAGGCATATGTCGCACGCCTGAATGCTGGCGAAAGCTTTGCAGACTTGGGTCTGACTGCCACATCCGAGACAGGCTATCTGCGCTCGACCAGCCTTGATGCCCTGCCAGCAGGCAGCGTGCTTCAGGTGTTCGATCTGGAAGACGATCAAGCGGCACTGATGCGTGGCGTGTCCCGTGTTGCCATTCTTCAACTGGATGGCGTGACATCGGCTGATCTGACCACAGAAGACGCGCAAGCCATGATCGACGGACTGACCAATCAGGCGTCCGGCAGCCTTGCCGAAGACCTGTATCGCGCGTTCATCGTGAACATTCAGACCCGCGCTGGCGTGACCGAAAACCCAACAGCGTTGCGACAGATCAACGCGCAAATTCAGTGAGTTAACTATGGTTGCCTTGACGCCCGAGTTCCGGGAATTCGAAACCGAATACGCCGCAGGCAAAAATCAGGTGGTGTACGCCCGTCTTGCGGCCGATCTGGACACACCTGTTTCACTGATGCTCAAGCTGACAGGCGCCGCCAAAGACGCCTTCATGCTGGAATCCGTGACCGGCGGCGAAGTTCGTGGACGTTATTCGATCATCGGAATGAAGCCGGACCTGATCTGGCAATGTCACGGCACTCAGTCGCGTATCAACCGTCACGCACGGTTTGATCCCGACAGTTTCACCGCGCTGGACGACGATCCGCTGACCAGCCTGCGTGCGCTGATTGCCGAAAGCAAAATCGAGCTGCCCGAAGACCTTCCTCAGGCCGCGGCCGGTCTGTTCGGCTATCTGGGTTACGACATGATTCGACTGGTCGAGCATCTGCCAGACGTGAACCCCGATCCGCTGGGCCTGCCTGACGCGCTGATGATGCGTCCGTCTGTCATTGCGGTTCTGGACGGTGTTAAGGGCGAAGTCACAGTAGTTTCCCCTGCATGGGTATCTGAAGGCCAATCCGCGCGTGCAGCCTACGCTCAGGCGGCAGAACGCGTCATGGACGCCGTACGCGATCTGGAACGCGCCATGCCGCAAGCCAGCCGCGATCTGGGCGATGCGAAAGAGGCAGGCGCACCTGTCAGCAACTTTACGCACGAAGGCTATAAAGACGCCGTCGAGAAGGCCAAGGATTACATCCGCAAGGGTGACATCTTTCAGGTCGTGCCGTCGCAGCGCTGGACGCAGGATTTCCCCCTACCGCCGTTTGCGCTCTATCGCTCTCTGCGTCGGACGAACCCATCGCCGTTCATGTTCTATTTCAACTTCGGTGGCTTTCAGGTCATCGGCGCCAGCCCCGAAATTCTTGTTCGGGTCTTTGGCGACGAAGTCACCATCCGCCCGATTGCCGGCACCCGCCCCCGTGGCGCGACGCCGGAAGAGGATCGCGCGAACGAGGCCGATCTGCTGGCTGACCAGAAGGAACTGGCCGAGCACCTCATGCTTCTTGATCTTGGCCGTAACGACACCGGCAAGGTGTCTAAAATCGGCACGGTCCGTCCGACTGAAAAATTTGTGATCGAACGCTACAGCCACGTGATGCACATCGTGTCCAACGTTGTGGGTGAACTGTCCGACGATCAGGATGCGCTGTCTGCCCTGCTTGCCGGTCTGCCAGCTGGCACAGTGTCTGGTGCGCCCAAAGTGCGCGCAATGGAGATCATCGACGAACTAGAGCCCGAAAAGCGTGGCGTCTATGGCGGTGGTGTTGGCTACTTCTCGTCCGGTGGCGACATGGACATGTGTATTGCCCTGCGAACGGCCATCGTGAAGGATCAGAAGCTTTATATTCAGGCTGGCGGTGGCGTTGTCTATGACAGCGACCCCGAGGCGGAATACATGGAAACCGTTCACAAATCGAACGCGATCCGCCGTGCGGCGGCGGATGCCGCGCGCTTCACTGGCACCGGTAACGATTAAAGCCCGAAGGCCGCGCTTAGGCGGCCTCGGCTGCTGTCTGACGGATGCGTTCGATCATCGCGCGCAATCCGTTAGACCGCTGCGCTGACAGGTGATCGGTCAGGCCAAGGCGACCGAACTCGGCACGCGCATCCACCGCGCCCACCTCGGACAGCGGCAAACCATCATAAAGACGGATCAGAACAGCGATCAGGCCGCGCACGATCATCGCGTCGCTGTCACCTTTGAAATGGAACGTGTTTCCGTCGATCTGCGGGTGCAGCCAGACCTGACTGGCGCAGCCGTCAACCTTGGTCGCGGGCACACGCAAGGCTTCTGGCAAAGGTTCCATATCCTTGCCCAGATCGATCACCGTGCGATAGCGGTCTTCCCAGTCTTCCAGAAACTCGAAATCTTCCACCAGTTCTTCGAACGCTGCCTGCGCCATAATTCACCTTCCATACGTCTTTGACACAGACCTAGGGAGACATCGGAAAAAGGTCCAGCCCTGCCTTCATGCTTTTCAACTGCGCGCCGATAGGCTAGTCCATTGGTAGTTCAGGCAAGGGGCAGGATACCAATGTTTAAACCGGTGGCGGTTCTTCTCGTTTCGACGCTCGTTTTAACCAGCTGTGGCACAGTGCGCGAGTCGCGCCTGAACCCGTTCAACTGGTTCGGCTCTGCCCGTTCGGTTCCGACGGATGTCGCCAATCCCCTGCTGCCCCAGCGGCGCGAGGCGGTGTCGATTTTCGTCACGCAAAAAGAAAAAGAACGCGTTCCGGGCAACCCGATTGCCCAAGTCAGCGAATTGCTGATCGAACGCCGCCCCGGTGGCGCGATCATTCGGGCAACAGGCGTTGCCGACCGCGCAGGCCCGTTTGAAGCGGAACTGATCCTTGAAGACGGCGAAGATCCGACAGTGATCAGCTACGTCTTTGCAGCCAAGCAACAGCCCGGCCCCCGCAATACGGGTCCGGACGCGCGCAAAGTAACGGTCGCTGACTGGCTGACAGACAATGAGCTGGCGGGCATTCGTACCATTCGCGTCGTGGGACGCGAAAACACGATGGTCACGCGCCGTTAATCGTCTTCCAGTTCGATCACTTCTACAGACGAGCCATTCGCACCAAGGGCGATCTCGCCCTTGCAGAGCTTCAGCGCGTCTTCACCAAACACTTCATAGCGCCAACCAGACAGCGCAGGCACATTGCGCATGCCCGCTGCAATCGCATCCAGATCGGATGCAGGCGCGATCAGCTTCGATGCGACGCCCGAGCTTTCGGTCTTGGCCTTTAGCAACACCCGCAACAGATCAGCCAACGCCGGGTTCACGTTCAGCTTATCGCGGTCGTTTTTGACCTCGGGCAGCTTGTCTTTCGGACAGTCCAGACCTGCTTTGACAGCAGCAAGAATACCATCCGCGATATCGCCCTTGCGCGCTTCACGCAGCAACAGACGGGACCGGCCAAGGTCTTCCATGTTCTGGGGTTTGGTGGATGCCAGTTCGACCAGGGCATCGTCCTTGAAAACGCGGTTGCGCGGGATGTTGCGCTTCTGCGCATAGTCTTCGCGGAAGCGGGCCAGTTCGCGCACGATGCCAAGGAAACGCGTGCTGTTCGTGCGTGTCTTGATCCGCCGCCACGCCTGATCCGGGCGCGTGATATAGGTTTCGGGATCGGTCAGAATTGCCAGCTCTTCCTGGACCCAACGATCACGCTTAGAGCTTTTGAGCTTCTTGTTCAGATATTCGTAAATCTGGCGCAGATGCGTGACGTCGGCCAACGCATATTTCTGCTGGGCATCGGTCAGCGGGCGACGCGACCAGTCTGTGAAGCGCGACGATTTATCAAGGCTGGACTTGGCGATCCGCTTGACCAGCGTCTCATACCCCACCTGTTCACCAAAACCGCATACCATGGCAGCGACTTGCGTATCGAACAGTGGTTCGGGAATGACGCCATGATCGATGTAGAAGATTTCAAGATCCTGACGCGCGGCGTGGAAGACTTTCACGACGTCCGTGTCTTTGAACAACTCCATCAGCGGATCAAGCGACAGACCATCAGCCAGCGGATCGATCAGTACTGCACTGTCATCGTCATCACCCGGATAGGCGACCTGCACCAGACACAGTTTGGAATAATAGGTCCGTTCGCGCAGAAATTCGGTATCCACTGTAATATAGGGATGATTTTTCGCGCGATGGCAAAAAGAAGCGAGGTCGTCGGTCCGTGTAATGATCTTCATAGGGGCCTTTGTTTATTAAAATCTGCGCGCGTCGTTTTGGCGACCCTAGCGGAAAGCACCCCTGCTGCAAAGCGGCTGATCAAAAACCGATTTTAACGGGGGTCCGGTCACCTTCTGCAAATCTGCGAAGCACTGCAGGGTAAAGTTTGTGTTCCTGTTCAAGTACGCGGGCTGCCAGCACCTCAGGGGTATCGTCCTCCAGCACCGGAACGCGCGCCTGACCAAGGATCGGTCCATCATCCAGTTCCGGGGTCACTTCGTGCACGGTGCAGCCGTGATATGCATCCCCTGCCTCAAGAGCACGAGCATGGGTGTGTAGCCCGCGGTACTTCGGCAAAAGCGACGGGTGAATATTCAGCATCCGGCCCTGCCATTTGGACACGAAGCCTTCTGTCAGCACGCGCATGAATCCTGCCAGACAGACGATGTCCGGCTGCGCCTGAAGGATGCGGTCGTGCAGCACCTCTTCGAACGCCGCTCGGTCGCCTTTAAACGGGCGGTGGTCGACAAAATCCGTATCCATGCCAAGCGCCGAAGCCTTGGCCAAACCGCCCGCATTTTCGCTGTTTGCCATGACCAGACAGGCACGCGCGGGATGGTCGCCCGTCATGCTTTCAACCAGCGACACCATGTTGGAACCGCCGCCCGAGATCAGGATGGCTACGCGTTTCGTCACGCAAGTTTCCCCGAATAGGCCACACCGGGCTGATCGGTGACTGTACCGATGCGGAAGACGGATTCGCCTTGCTCGGTCAACAGCGCCTCAAGCGCTTCGGCTTCGTCGGCGGAAACCACAAGGATCATGCCGATGCCGCAGTTGAACGTCTTGAGCATCTCTGCGTCGTTCATTCCGCCCAATTCACGCATCCAAGCGAACACGGCGGGCAGCGTCCATGTATCCAGATCGATCGTTGCGCCCATGTCTTCGGGCAGAACGCGCGGCAGGTTTTCGGTCAGACCGCCACCTGTGATGTGGGCCAGCGCGTGAACGCCCCCTGCCCGCACAGCCGCAAGCGCTTGCTTCACGTAAAGACGTGTGGGCGTCAGCAGTTCCTGACCAAGCGTCTTGTCAGACCACGGGCAGGCAGCTTCCCAACCAAGACCGGACATCTCAACCAGCTTGCGCACCAGCGAATAACCGTTGGAATGCACACCGTTCGAACCAAGACCCAGCAGAACGTCACCCACCTGCACGTCCGCAGGCAGGTCCTGACCGCGTTCCATCGCGCCAACAGCAAAGCCCGCAAGGTCAAAGTCGCCTACGGGATACATGCCAGGCATTTCGGCGGTTTCGCCACCGATCAACGCGGTGCCGGACTGAACGCAGCCTTCGGCGATGCCTTCGATCACGGTCGCGGCCTGATCTGTGTCCAGTTTGCCGGTGGCGAAGTAATCCAAGAAGAACAGCGGCTCGGCACCCTGACAGACCAGATCGTTCACACACATCGCCACCAGATCGATACCCACGCCATCAAAATAGCCTGTGTCGATCGCAATCCGCAGTTTGGTGCCAACACCGTCTGTGGCCGCAACCAGAACCGGATCGTTGTAGCCTGCGCCTTTCAGGTCGAACAACGCGCCAAAGCCGCCAAGACCAGACATCGTTCCCGGACGCTGCGTGCGTTTCGCTGCAGGTTTGATCCGATCCACCAACGCATTGCCTGCGTCAATGTCTACGCCCGCGTCTGCATAGGTGATGCCGTTCTTGCCGTTGCTCATTGGGGGTCCCCCGAAATGTCAGATTTGGCGTCGCGGATAGCCCAATACGGGGGCCACTGCAACGACAATGCAATCAGCTACTTGACGACGCGTGACCGTCTGATACTCAAACCGGACTGGAGGGCCTGTAGCTCAATTGGTTAGAGCAGAGCGCTCATAACGCTTTGGTTGCGGGTTCAAGTCCTGCCGGGCCTACCAGACACCGATTCCCCCAGTTCAAACGATGGTCGTTGTCAGCGGTTCACAGCCGTCCACACGGGATACCAGAACATCGCCTTTAGCCACCGGGCCAACGCCAGACGGCGTGCCGGTCATGATGATGTCCCCTGCCCGCAACGTGTAGAGTGTCGACAGATGCGACAGGATTTCTGGCACCGACCAGACCATGTCCGACAACTTGCCTTCCTGTTGCATCTTGCCGTTAACGGTCAGCGTAATCATCTGATCGCCGATTTCTCCAAACACGGCTTTGGGCGTGATCGCCGACAGGATCGCAGACTGTTCGACGTCCTTGGCGGTGTCCCAAGGGCGGCGTTTGTCCTTGGCTTTGTTTTGAAGATCACGGCGGGTCATGTCCTGCCCCACGCCATAGCCGAACACAGCCTCCATCGCCTGTTCAGGCGTTGCGTTGTTCAGGTCGGCTGACAAGGCGACCACAAATTCGATCTCATGGTGATAGTCGTCGGTTCCTGCGGCCAATGCGGCCTCGCCGTCACCAACCACAATGTGGAGCGGAGATTTCGTGAAATAGAACGGATCATCACGGTCGATCTTATTCCCGAGCTCGGCGGCATGGGCCTCGTAATTGCGGCCGACGCAGAAGACACGACGGACGGGGAAGCTGCGGTCATCGCCAACGATAGGAAGCGCGATAACGGGTGCGGGATCGAACAGATATGCCATGATGTGCCTTTTGAAAAACCTTGCGCCATAGGGAACAGGTTTTTCGATCAAGGCCAAGGGGCTCTCCCCTTCAAATAAGAAAAAGCCCCCCGATACGAATGCATCGAGGGGCCTTTTAAGTGTTTCAGCTCAGCTTAACTGGCCTGTGCAACTGCCTTTTTGGTCAGCGCTTTGACCAGATGCGCGCGATAATCGCCGGAACCGTGCAGATCCGAGATCATGTCGTCGCCGCTGGGTGCGGACAGACCTTCAACAGCCGCGACCGAGAAGTCGGCAGACAGGGCTGCTTCGGCTTCGGCCCAACGGAATACACCGTTGTTCGATGCGCCTGTGACAGCAACGCGAACGCCGTCTGCGTACTTCGCAAGGAAGATACCCACGAGCGAGAAGCGCGATGCCGGCTGTTCGAACTTGATGTAAGCCGCTTTTTCGGGAACCGGCAGTTTGACAGAGGTGATGATCTCACCTTCGTCCAGAGCTGTGGTGAACATGCCCTGGAAGTAGTCGTCTGCTGCGATTTCGCGTGCGTTGGTGACGATTGTGGCACCTGTTGCCAGCGCTGCCGACGGGTAGCATGCGGACGGGTCGTTGTTGGCAAGGCTGCCACCGATTGTGCCGCGGTTACGCACCGCAGGGTCACCGATGTTGCCAGCCAGATGTGCCAGCGCGGGGAATGCATCTGCAACCTCACCTGCCACAACCGCGTGGGGTGTTGCGCCACCAACGGTGATCACACCACCATCAACGGACACACCTTTCATGCTGTCGATACCCGACAGGCTGACCAGTGTGGTCGGCATTGCCAGACGTTGTTTCAGCGTCGGGATCAGCGTTTGACCGCCGCCCAGTGCCTGTGCGTCTTCCTGAGACAGGGCCGAGAGAGCCTCATCAACAGAAGTCGGGCGCACTACATCGAAATTGTACATTTCGTTACTCCTTTCAGACCTTTGAATGCGGACATTCGTAAAAGGCCAATTCTGTTAGTGGCCCGGGAACGGTGCCCCGGGCCGAGACCATCACTTCTGCATCGCTGCCCATACACGGGACGGGGATGCCGGCATGTCGATGTGGTAGACGTGATCGTGGCCACCGGAACGCAGCGCGTCAACAATCGCGTTGATGACTGCAGGCGGTGTACCGATCGCGCCAGCCTCACCACAGCCCTTTACGCCAAGCGGGTTGTGCGTACAGGGTGTGCCGTTCGAGTGGTCGACCTGATAGAAGGGTACGTCCGACGCACGGGGCATCGCGTAGTCCATGTAGGACGCCGACAGAAGCTGACCGTTTTCATCGTAGGCACAGTTTTCCAGCAGCGCCTGACCGATGCCCTGAGCAATACCGCCGTGAACCTGACCGGATACGATCATCGGGTTAACGATGTTGCCGAAGTCATCTGCCGCAGCAAAGCTTTCGATTGTGACCTTACCTGTGTCCGGATCAACCTCGACCTCGCAGCAGTACGCGCCCGACGGGTATGTGAAGTTCGACGGATCGTAGAACGCCGTCTCTTCCAGACCCGGTTCGATATCTTCGAGCGGATAGTTGTGCGGAACGTAGGCTGCCAGCGTGACATCACCCCAAGCAACGGATTTGTCCGTGCCTGCAACCGAGAACGTGCCGTCCTTCAGTTCGATGTCTGCTTCAGCTGCTTCCAGCAGGTGCGCTGCGATCTTCTTGGCCTTGTTGATGACCTTTTCAGCCGCGCGAACCATCGCCGAGCCACCAACCGCGAGCGAACGGGAACCGTAGGTACCCATGCCCATCGGCGTGTTGGCTGTGTCGCCGTGCTTGATCTCGACCATCTCTTCCGGAATGCCGATCATTTCGGAAATGACCTGCGGGAAGGCTGTTTCGTGGCCCTGACCGTGGCTGTGCGAACCTGTCATGACGGTGATACCGCCCGTCGCGTTCACACGAACGGTTGCGGATTCGTACAGACCCGCACGTGCACCCAGCTGACCAACAAGGTTCGACGGCGCGATGCCGCAAGCCTCGATGTAGCAGTTCACACCCAGACCACGCAGCATGCCGCGCTTTTCGCTTTCCGCGCGGCGGGCAGCGAAACCGGACAGATCAGCGATCTCTTCCAGCGTGTTCATGGTCGCGTTGTAATCGCCTGTGTCGTACTCGACCGCCACCGGAGTTGCGTAGGGGAACTCGGTGATGAAGTTCTGACGACGCAGGGCAATCGGGTCGACGTTCAGTTCACGTGCAGCTTTGTCGATCACACGTTCGATCTGGAATGTCGCCTCGGGGCGACCCGCGCCACGGTAGGCGTCAACCGGAACAGTGTTGGTGAAGACAGCTTTGACGTTCACGTAGATCAGCGGCGTTTTGTAGTTACCCGCCATCAGCGTGCCATGCAGCCATGTGGGAACCGACGGCGCGAAGGTCGACAGGTAAGCACCCATGTTTGCATAGGTTTCTGTGCGCAGAGCCGTAAAGTTGTTGTCTGCGTCCAGCGCCAGTTCGATCTTGGTCACGTGGTCACGGCCGTGCGCGTCCGACATGAACGCCTCGGAACGTGTGGAGGTCCATTTGACCGGACGCGCCAGCTGACGAGCCGCGAATGTACAGAAGGCCTCTTCCGCGTAGTGGAAGATCTTTGTACCAAAACCGCCACCGACGTCAGGGGCAACAACGCGCAGCTTGTGCTCGGGGATGCCCAGAACGAATGCGCCCATCAGAAGACGGATCACGTGGGGGTTCTGCGATGTGGTGTACAGCGTGGATTCGTCGTTGGCGCGGTTATAGTCGCCAACCGCAACACGCGGTTCCATCGGGTTTGCAACCAGACGGTTGTTTTTCAGTTCAAGCGTTGTGACATGCGCAGCGTTTGCGAACGCTTCGTCTGTCGCAGCCTTGTTCTCTTCAACAAAACCCCAGTCATAGCAAAGATTTGTGCCGATATCGTCATGTACCAGAGGCGCGCCATCTTTGACCGCTTCTTTCATGTCGACGGCTGCGGGCAGCTCTTCGATGTCGACTTCGATGGCTTCAGCCGCGTCACGCGCAGCCTGCACGCTTTCTGCAACAACAGCAGCAATCGGGTCACCTACGTGACGCACTTTGCCCTGTGCCAGAACGGGGTGTGCCGGTTCTTTCATCGGCTCGCCGTGACGGTCGGTTACCTGCCAACCGCAGGGCAGACCGCCGATGCCTTCGAAATCCGCACCGGTAAAGATGCGCACAACACCGTCCATCGCGGATGCGGCGGATGTGTCGACCGAGTTGATTTTGCCGTGTGCAACATCAGAACGCAGGAAATGCACGTACAGCTGGCCGTGCAGATTGATATCGTCTGTGTAGTTTCCGGTGCCTGTCAGAAAACGCACGTCTTCGCGGCGCTTCGTGCTGGCCCCTATGCCTTGATCCTTTGGCATGTTTTCCTCCCTGGGTCTGGCAGATCGCTGGGATACTGCCGAAACTAGAATTCAGTTGATTGCGCCGAACGGGGCGCAACGATCGTTTTTATTCGGCAGCAATCGCGCTGACGTCCTGACCGGACGCGGCCATGATGGCTTTGACGATGTTGTGGTAACCTGTGCAGCGGCAGATGTTGCCTTCCAGATAGTGGCGCACTTCAGCCTCGGTCGGCTTGGGGTTTTCTTTCAGCAGCGCTGCCGCTGTCATGACCATACCCGGTGTGCAGAAACCGCACTGCAGGCCGTGGTGGTCCTGGAATGCCTGCTGGATCACGCTCAGCGAACCGTCTGCGTTTGCCATACCTTCAACGGTGGTGATGTCCGCACCGTCTGCTTCTGCCGCGAACATTGTGCAGGCCTTGGCGGACTTGCCGTTCACGTGAATCGTACAAGCACCGCACTGGCTGGTGTCACAGCCGACGTGGGTGCCCGTCAGACGCAGATCTTCCCGCAGGAATTCTACGAGAAGCGTGTTCCCTTTCACATCGCCGCTAACGGCTTTGCCGTTCACGGTCATACTTACCTTAGACATACAATCCTCCCATTGGACGTTTGTGTTGTTCTTCCTTGACCCAGTGGGGCCAAGCCCACTGAGTCCGTCAAGCGAAGTTTTTACGAAACCAGTCGCTTGAACCAGCCTTTCTTCTTACCGTCAGAATTCGCATCAGCGGCTTCCGCGGCATCCGCGTCTGCCGGGCCTTCGATGGCTTCTTGCAGACGGGTAAAGAACTGATCGGCCATACGCTTGGCAAAGCCGTCGATGATACGAGACCCCAGCTGGGCAAGCTTGCCGCCCACGTTCGCCTCGACCTCATATGTCAGTGTTGTGCCTGTTGCGGACGGTGCAAGGTTTACAACCGCACCACCTTTGGCAAAGCCGGCCGCGCCGCCCTTACCTTCGCCGGACAGTGTAACGCTGTTCGGCGGGTTCATGTCAGAGACATTCACCTGTCCCTTGAAAGTCGCTTTAACCGGGCCAACTTTCTGGACGACGGTTGCTTCGAACCCTTCTTCGGGCGTTCCGGACATTTCGGTACAGCCCGGCACACATTCCTTCAGAACCTCGGGGTTCAAAATCGCGGCCCACACCACCTCGGGCGAAGCTGCGATTTCTCTGGAATCGCTCATCTTCATAAAAAAGTCCTCTCATCCTTTAACAGAACAGTATGAGTTGCAGCCGAGCCGCGATATACGACCATTTTCCTAGAAACGCAGAAGGCCCTACCCCGACCCTTCTGCATCAATTGTCACCCGTAATTGTGGCGTCTATGGTCCCCTCAGGATTGTGGAGGATCATCAAGGTGTCAAATGGGTTGCGTGTAGAAAGCCTGACTTTCTCGTATGGCAGCAAAAAAGCCCTGAATAATGTCAGTTTTGACATCGCTCCCGGACGGTTCGCAGCACTGCTTGGTCCAAATGGCGCGGGCAAGTCGACATTGTTCGGTCTTCTGACCCGTCTTTTCACCTCATCTGACGGCAAGATTTACGTGGCAGGTCAGGAACTTGCCCGCAATCCGCGACAGGCTCTTGGCCAGATGGGCGTAGTTTTCCAGTCGCAGACATTGGACCTTGATTTGACCATCCGCCAGAACCTGACCTACTTTGCGGCATTGCACGGGCTGTCCGGAAAAAGCGCCGCGATCAGGATCGACTCGGCCCTTGAACGGCTGGGCATTCAGGACCGCGCCGGTGAAAAAGCACGTGGCCTGAACGGTGGCCACCGCCGCCGGACCGAGATCGCCCGCGCCTTGGTTCATAATCCCAAGGTCCTACTCTTGGACGAGGCGACAGTCGGTCTGGATGCCGCCGCGCGACAGTCGATCACCGATCACGTCCACCAATTATGTGCCGATGATGGGCTGACGGTGCTTTGGGCGACTCACCTGACGGATGAGGTTTACGACTCGGACCGGCTTGTTGTTTTGCATCAGGGTCAGATACTGGCTGATGGCGAATGCGCCGACCTGCGTGGGGACCAAACGCTCAAAGACTACTTCCTAGCCAAGACAGGAGGTGCAGAATGATGCGCTATCTGACAGCCCTGCGCGCTATCGTTTTACGCGAAGCCCTGCGCTTTGTGCATCAGCGGGAACGGTTTATCGCGGCGCTGGTGCGCCCCTTGGTCTGGCTTTTAGTCTTCGCTGCCGGTTTCCGCGCCGCATTGGGCCTGTCGATCATCCCGCCCTATCAAACCTACATCACGTACGAGACCTACATCGTTCCCGGTCTCTGCGGCATGGTGCTGTTGTTCAACGGCATGCAAAGCTCGCTCAGTCTTGTCTATGACCGTGAAACAGGGTCGATGCGCCTGCTGCTGACAGCACCTTTGCCCCGTGGCTGGCTATTGTTCTGCAAGCTTCTGGGCACGACAGCCATCAGCATCCTACAGGTCTACACCTTCCTGCTGATTGCCTATTTCTTCGGGATCGAGATGGAGCCATTGGGCTATATCGCAGCACTGCCCGCGCTGATGCTGTCGGGCCTGATGCTGGGCGCGCTCGGGCTGGCTTTGTCTTCTTTTATCAAGCAGTTGGAAAACTTTGCTGGCGTGATGAACTTCGTCATCTTCCCAATGTTCTTCCTGTCCAGCGCGCTTTATCCACTTTGGAAAATGGCCGAAAGCTCGCCACTGCTACGCGACATCTGCGCGGTCAATCCGTTCACCCATGCGGTCGAACTGATCCGGTTTGCGCTGTATCTGGAATGGAACCCATGGGCGCTGCTGTGGACGGTCGTTGCAGGCGCGATCTTTATGGCGCTGGCCCTGTGGGGTTATGACCCTGCGCGCGGCATGATCAAACGAAAGGGCTAACGGTTTCCCGCCAGCCCTGATCTTTCTTACAGAACGTCGTCTACGACACGCTTCAGGCGCGCGACAGTGGCGTCGACGTCATACAGTTTGTCCAAACCGAACAGGCCCAAACGGAAGGTCTGGAAGCCCTGCGGTTCGTCACATTGCAACGGAACACCGGCTGCAATCTGCATGCCCTTCGCAGCAAAGGCACGACCTGTCTGGATTTCGGGATCATTGGTGTAGCTGACCACCACACCCGGCGCGCCAAAGCCTTCCGCAGCGACCGATTGGATGCCCTTCTCGGCCAGCATCGCACGTACTTTCGCGCCCAGTTCGAACTGAGCATCGCGCAGCTTGTCAAAACCGTAGTCGCGGGTTTCGGCCATCGTATCGCGGAACGCTTTCAAACCATCCGTCGGCATGGTCGCGTGATAGGCGTGACCGCCATTCTCGTACGCCTGCATAATCTGGAACCATTTCTTCAGGTCCACGGCAAAGCTGTTCGATGTGGTCTCTTCCATCCGCGCGATGGCGCGTTCGGACAGCATCACCAGGCCAGCAGACGGTGTGGCAGACCAACCCTTTTGCGGGGCCGAGATCAGCACATCCACGCCTGTCGCCTTCATATCGACCCAAGCACAACCGGATGCGATGCAGTCCAGAACCATCAACGCGCCAACATCATGCGCGGCCTTCGCCAAGGCGGCCACGTAGTCATCAGGCAGGATGATACCAGCGGATGTTTCCACATGCGGCGCGAACACGACCTGCGGTTTGACCTCGTGAATTTTGGCGACGACCTCATCAATCGGCGCGGGCGAAAACGGGGTTGTCGCCTCGTTTCCAGTCTGGCGCGCCTTCATGACGGTGGTATCGCCCCCGAAACCACCCGCTTCGAAAATCTGGCTCCAACGGTAGGAAAACCAGCCATTACGCACGACCAGAACATCCGCGCCCTGCCCGAACTGACGGGCCACGGCCTCCATGCCATAGGTACCGCCACCGGGCACCACCGCCACGCCTTCGGCCTTGTAGACCTCTTTCAATGTGGACGAGATATCGCGCATCACTTGCTGGAACGCGGCGCTCATGTGGTTCAGCGAACGGTCGGTGAAGACCACCGAAAATTCCTCAAGCCCCGTGGGATCAACTGTATCGAGTAGTGCGGCCATGGTCTGTCTGCCTTGTCTGAATTGGATGGGTGCAGATTTGCCGCCCTTGCGCGGCGCTGCAAGTCATTCCTTGGGATATTCCTGCGCTATCTTGGCGCAAGCGCGTTGCCCATGGGAAACGGATTATCACATCCGCGCCTAGAGCGGACCGGAAAGTCGTTCTTCGGACAAAAGAACGTTGGCATCCAGACTGGCCACACCGGGCAGCAGCATGATCCGGCGACGGAGGACGCGCTCGAAGTCGGACAGGTCACGGGCAACAACGCGGAGCCGGTAGTCATAGGCACCAAGAACGTGCTCGACCGTTTGAACCTCGGGGATCGCGCTGACGGCACGTTCGAAATCGCCAAGGCTCGCCTGCCCTTTTGTGCCCAATTTGACGCCCAGAAAGACGGTTACGCCAAACCCCAAAGCCTGCGCATCCAGCTGAACCCGCGTGCCGGAAATGGCCCCCGCTTCTTTCAGGCGTTTGATCCGGCGCCATGTGGCCGGTTGGGACAACCCAAGCTTGGCGCCCAAAGCGCCAGCGCTGGCATCCGCGTCATCCGACAAGGCCTTGAGTAAGGCGCGGTCTGTGTCATCAATTTCGATCACAGCGGCAGCCTTTCGTCATACTTGATGCGCGCAATGTGCATCAGCGCCTCGACATCGGTCATGTGTGGAAGCGCCAAGATCTTTTCGCGGTACAGCTGCTGATAATGGCCTAGATCGCGCGCAATCACCGAAAGGCGCACGTCGACCTGACCAAGGAAGGTCTGGATTTCGACAACCTCAGGCACCTTACGAGCGGCGGCGGTGAATTCCTCAAACGCCTGGGGGCGGGATTTATCCAAGGTGACGCGCAAAGACACCTCGACCGCATAGCCAAGCGCCTGCCAGTCGATCACCGCCTGAGCGCCTTTCAGGATGCCAGAGGCGCGCAAACGCTCCAAGCGACGGGTCAATGTCGCCGCCGTCACCCCTGCCCGTTCGGCCAGTTCCTGCCCCTTCAGATCAGGATCGGCCTGATACTGGCGAAGAATGCGTCTGTCAGTATCATCAAGCATAGATTTACACACATACCGAAGTTTGGAGAATTATTTTTTCACCAAATGAGAAAATTACCGGAAAAACGCAAGCTATTTCGCTTTTGCCATCTCTATGGTGTCGCCAGAACATAACCTGGAAGGAAGAATCGATGCGCGTATATTACGACCGCGATTGCGACATTAACCTGATCAAAGACATGAACGTTGCCATCCTTGGCTACGGTTCCCAAGGCCACGCACACGCACTGAACCTGCGTGACTCCGGCGCGAAAAACGTTGTTGTTGCTCTGCGCGAAGGCTCCCCCTCGGCGAAGAAAGCCGAAGGCGAAGGCCTGAAAGTCATGGGTATCGCGGAAGCGGCCGCATGGTGTGACCTGATCATGTTCACAATGCCCGACGAACTGCAGGCAGAAACATACAAGAAATACGTTCACGACAACCTGCGCGAAGGCGCGGCAATCGCGTTCGCACACGGCCTGAACGTACATTTCGGCCTGATCGAGCCGAAGCCCGGCGTTGACGTCATCATGATGGCCCCCAAAGGCCCGGGCCACACCGTTCGTGGCGAATACACCAAAGGCGGCGGCGTGCCCTGCCTGGTTGCTGTAAATAACGATGCATCCGGCAAAGCGCTGGAAATCGGCCTGTCTTACTGCTCGGCCATCGGTGGCGGTCGCTCGGGCATCATCGAAACCAACTTCCGCGAAGAGTGTGAAACAGACCTGTTCGGCGAACAGGCCGTTCTCTGCGGTGGTCTGGTTGAACTGATCCGTTGCGGTTTCGAAACTCTAGTCGAAGCAGGCTATGCGCCTGAAATGGCCTATTTCGAGTGTCTGCACGAAGTGAAGCTGATCGTTGACCTGATCTACGAAGGCGGCATCGCGAACATGGACTACTCGATCTCGAACACAGCCGAATACGGTCAGTACGTCACAGGCCCGCGCATCCTGCCTTACGAGCAGACAAAGAAGGCGATGAAAGCGGTTCTGACAGACATTCAGGAAGGCAAGTTCGTTCGCGACTTCATGCTGGAAAATGCTGTTGGCCAGCCGACAATCAAAGCATCCCGTCGCCACAACGACGAACACCAGATCGAAGCCACAGGCGAGAAACTGCGTGGCATGATGCCGTGGATTTCAGCAGGCAAGATGGTCGACAAGTCGAAGAACTAAGTTCTGACCAGAACATGACAGGGAACGCGCCGCGCATTTATGCAGCGGCGCGTTTTCTTTTTGACCATATGGACAAGACCGCCAGCTGACCCTAGGCCAGATCAACGCCCCCATTTCGGAGTCCCACAATGTCCCAGCCACAGATCACTGCCATGTCATGGATCATGGTTGCCGCTTTGGGCGTGGTCTGGGGATCGACATTTTTCGTCATCGAGCTGGCGTTGCCGGGGATTACCCCAAGTTGGTTGGCGGCTTATCGAATTACCTTTGCGTCAGCGCTGACATTCGCGATCTGGAGATTTGCGGGCGGCAAACTGTTTCTCGGCCCCGACCGGCCTTGGGCGGTACTGGCTCTGATCGGGGCGCTTAGCTCTGCTATTCCGTTCATCCTACTGAGCTGGAGCCAAACCCAAGTCACCAGCGCCTTTGCCGGTGTATCCATGGCAGCCGTCGCCTTGATGGTCCTGCCCTTGGCGCATTTCTTCGTGCCGGGTGAACGAATGACCGTGCGCCGCACGTTGGGATTCCTGATCGGCTTTGTGGGCGTTTTCATCCTGATCGGCGGGCAGTTCTTTCAATCCACCGGTGCCGCGTTTGAGACATGGGGACGACTGGGGTGCCTGACAGCTGCGGCCTGCTACGCCATCAGCTCTGTCACCATGCGCAAACTGCCGCCAGTCGATCCAATCGGCCTTTCAGCGGTCACTTTGGCTTTCGGGATGGTGATCGTTGTGCCCTTTGCTTGGGCCACCGAGGGCGCACCGCCCCTGCCTGACGACAAAACACTGTTCTATCTGGCCGTTCTTGGGCTGTTACCAACGGCGGGCGCAAACCTGTTGCGGGTTCTGGTGATCCGCAGCGCAGGTCCGGTGTTTATGAGCCTGACCAACTATCAGGTTCCCGTTTGGTCGGTCCTTCTTAGCGTTATTGTGCTGAACGAACCTTGGCACAGCACCCTAATCTGGGCGTTGCTGTTAATTTTGGCAGGGGTCGGCCTTAGCCAATATGGCGCCCTTCGACGCCTTTTTGGGAAAACCAACCCCTAATCCGTTTAGTCCCAGCAGCTGACCAGAACGGTCATAGCTGTTGTTGCCTCTGTCAGATCTTCGGGCGCGATGACGCCGCCACCTGATGTGCTGTTGAACCGGACACCCGATTGCTGCAACAGCGTTTCAATCGCCGATGCTTTGGCTGCAAAGCTAACCTCATCCGGAAGGCTGCGCGCACCTGTGTCGCGGGGCAGCATCATGCCGACAACAGCACCACCAGCATCAACAACAGGGCCGCCTGCATCACCCGGCAAAGACGCCAGCGCCAGACGTTTCAGTGTGTCTTCACCAGACAGACCTTTGACATCTTCCAGCGTGCCAAAGGTCATCGTCGGACCACTCAGAACGCCACCGTACGAATAGCCGGCAACGGCCACTTCGCTTTGAATGCGCGGATCATCTGTGCGGAATTCAGCAAACATACGCGGCGCGAGCGATGATTTCGGCGTCAGAAGCGCGACACCCAAGGTTTCATCCTGCGCAAGGATGTCTGCCTCGGTTGTTTCATCAAGTGTAATGCGGCCGCAGTTCTGAACCGCATTGCTTGCTGTCAGAACATGGCCCTGTCCATCCACATAGAAACCCGACACCGACATGCGCGGTGTCCGAATACGAAGACCGGACAGTAGGTCAACGCCCTGCCCGTCACCAGATGTTGCCGCTGGATCAAGAACGGCATTCGACACCGTAAAGCTGGACTGCATCATCGCCAGAACACGCGTGCGGCGTTCTTCGTCATTGGCGGGCCAGATCAGGGTAAATCCCTTGATGTTGCCGTCTTCCAACGACACCTCTGTGTGGCTGACAATCTTGCTGTTTTCGCCGACCAGAACAAAACCGTCACGTTTGCGTTCACGCGGACCATCTAGTGGCACGATCTCGAGCGTTTGCATGATCTCGTAAAGTCCAAACAACGTGTCACGGTCGCCAGGCTGCGAGATCAAAAGAACACGCGCGCCCAGATTATCGGTCGCAGAGTAGTGGGCGAAGGGCGATTCATACTTTTCAAACGCGACCTTGGCTGTCGGCATATCTATCGCGATACCGGCCCGCGCATCTGTCACAAGGCCCATACCAAGACCATCAAGCACAGCATTGTACTGGCGCTTCAACTCGGCGCGCTGGCGCGTCGTCAGAACGCCCGTCACTTCGAAGTTATTGGCCTCTTGCCACGCCGCCATCGAACTCCGTGTGCCACGTCCGAACGCCGCGTCGATTGCCCCGTTGTAGAAACCCGCCCACTGAAGTGCGATTTGCAGGTCTGCGCGCTCTTCGCGCGTCAGTTCAGCCTCGGACGCGCGGGCCTGACGGGGTGTTTCGTCCGGCTCTTCAATCACCGGTTCGGGTGCTGGTTCTGCGACCACTTCGGGCGTTGTTTCGACAACTGGGGTTTCTGCGGTTTCAGCAGTCGGTTCTTCTGCGGCGACCGGCTCTTGTGTTGCAGCGCCTGTCGCCCCGATCGGCCAGAACTGCTGACCGTATTGATCGCCCTCTTCGATATAGCTGTCACGGGGCACCTGCCCGTCTGCCCGAAGCCTGCGCAACCGCGCTGCCGCGTCATCTGCAGTATAAGGCCCAAGCGCAATGCCGTACCAACCGCCACCAAGGGCAAAACCGTTTACATCCGCCAGATAGGATGCGTAATCGCGCAAGCGATCCTCTGCACGTTTCAATGAAGGCTGGGCTTCGATCTGAATGTAAGAGGCGTCCTGCGCCCATGCAGTACCGGCAGTCAAATACAGCGCCGTCGAAAGCATCAATAATGTTCGCTTCATACCTGCAGCAATCCCTCGTAGTCGGTCATTTCTTTTTCTATCGGCCCTGTTTACCAAATCCGTAGGCGCCTGCACGTGAAATAATGGTGAAGCGAAGATTGACCACTGGACTGTGTCACCATAAGCAGGCGCTCGAAGATCGGAAGGGTGAACCATGGCGAATTCAACGGAAAAACCCAAAAGCTTTCAGGAAATCATCCTGCGGCTCCAGAACTACTGGGCTGAGAAAGGCTGCGCAGTCTTGCAGCCCTACGATATGGAAGTGGGCGCTGGCACGTTCCACCCTGCGACAACACTGCGCGCGCTTGGCTCGACCCACTGGACAGCAGCCTATGTGCAGCCGTCCCGCCGCCCTACAGATGGCCGCTATGGTGACAGCCCGAACCGCTGGCAGCACTACTACCAGTATCAGGTGATCATCAAACCGTCGCCGCCGAACTTGCAAGACTTGTATCTTGGATCGCTCGAAGCGATCGGGATCAACATGGACGTGCACGATATCCGTTTTGTCGAGGACGACTGGGAAAGCCCGACACTGGGCGCTTGGGGACTGGGCTGGGAAGTCTGGTGTGATGGCATGGAAGTGTCGCAGTTCACCTATTTCCAACAGGTTGGCGGCCACGACTGCCACCCCGTTTCGGGCGAACTGACATACGGTCTGGAACGCCTTGCGATGTATGTTCTGGGATATGATGACGGCAACGAAATGCCGTTCAACGACCCGGCATCCCCCATTCCGCTGACATATGGCGATGTGTTCCGTGAAGCCGAGGCGCAATACGCGCGCTGGAACTTTGACGTGGCCGACACCGATACGCTGCTGAAGCACTTTGAAGATGCCGAAGCCGAATGCGCCCGCATTCTGGAACAGCCTGCGGATGATCCGAAAACAGGCCGCCGCATCGTCATGGCGCAACCTGCCTATGACCAGTGCATCAAGGCCAGCCACCTGTTCAATCTGCTGGACGCGCGGGGCGTGATTTCGGTCACCGAACGTCAGGCCTATATCGGTCGCGTCCGTGCACTTGCCAAAGCCTGTGCTGATGCGTTCGTGCAGACGTCTGCGGGCGGATGGGTTGCAGCAGAATGATGGGAAAGGTTCTAGCCGCCATGATCGTGCTGTCTGCCCTCGCTGCCGGTGGTGCCATGTACTACTTCCAAGTCTATGGATACTACACGGAAGTCACCGCATCTGGCGTTGACGACGTACAGATGACACCGGTCGGAACGTCCATGCCGGAAACGATCCTTTATGAGGATTTTCAAGCCATTGACGCCGACAGCTCCCCTATTCGCTATCGCGCGTGTTTCACGACCCCGACCAGCGTTGCGACGCTGACCGAGACATATGAAATCTATGACGGTGGCGCCCCTCGCGTGGCGCCCGGCTGGTTTGAATGCTTTGACGCGGAAGAAATCGGCACGCTGATCGATCAGGGTCGCGCGGTCGTCTTTCTTGGGGAACGCAACATGGAATTCGGCATCGACCGCGTTGTTGCTGTGGCCGACGATGGCCGCGGCTTTGTCTGGCACGAAGTGAACGACTGCGGCGACAAAACTTATGACGGTTCCCCCTTGGGCGAAGATTGCCCTGTGCGGAACCTGAACGACGGAGACACATGATGTCCGATCTGCTTATCGAACTGTTTTCAGAAGAAATTCCTGCGCGCATGCAAGCCCGCGCCAGCGAAGACCTGAAAAAGATGGTGACCGACGGTCTGGTCGAAGCTGGCCTGACCTATGCCCACGCAGGTGCGTTTGCTACGCCCCGTCGTCTGACCCTGACGATCGAAGGCCTGTTGGACAAAAGCCCCGATGTGCGTGAAGAACGCAAAGGCCCCCGCGCCGACGCGCCCGAGAAGGCCATCGAAGGCTTCCTGCGCGGTGCAGGTGTTTCCCGCGAGGATTTGATCGAGCGGGAAGAGAAAAAGGGCACGATCCTGTACGCGATCATCGAGAAACAGGGCCGTCCTGCGGCCGAGATCGTGGCAGAGGTTCTTGAGAAAACCATTCGCACCTTCCCGTGGCCCAAATCCATGCGTTGGGGCACCGGTTCGCTGCGCTGGGTCCGCCCCCTGCACCGCATTCTGTGTATCCTGACCGACGACGCAGGCGAAGCAACTGTTGTTCCGCTGGACGTAGACGGCATTCAGGCGTCGAACGTCACCGAAGGCCATCGTTTCATGGCACCCGATGCGTTCACTGTGTCGTCCTTTGACGACTACACAACCAAGCTGAAACGCGCCTATGTTCTGATCAATCCCGAAGAACGCGCGGAAATGATCTGGAACGACGCCACAAATGCCGCTTTCGCGAATGGCCTTGAGGTCGTCGAAGATCGCGGTCTTCTGGCAGAAAACGCAGGTCTGGTCGAATGGCCTGTGACGTTGATGGGCGCGATTGCGGACGAATATCTGTCGCTGCCGCCCGAGGTTCTGCAAACCTCGATGAAAGAACATCAGAAATTCTTCTCGGTGAAAAATCCGTCGAATGGCCGGATCGAACGTTTCATCACCGTGGCCAACCGCGAAACATCGGATAATGGCGCGACCATTCTGGCCGGTAACCTTAAGGTTTTGTCTGCCCGTCTGGCTGATGCCAAATTCTTCTGGGAAAACGACCTGCGCGTCGCGAAATCCGAAGGCCTTGAGGCATGGACCGCAAAGCTGTCTAATGTGACCTTCCACAACAAACTGGGCAGCCAGAAAGACCGGATCGACCGCATCGCGGAACTGGCGCGCAAGATCGCGCCCTCCGTCGGTGCAGATGCCGACCTGTCGGCCAAGGCCGCGCTAGTGGTTAAGGCAGACCTGTCGTCTGAGATGGTCTTTGAATTCCCTGAACTTCAAGGACTTATGGGTCGCTACTATAGCGAGGCTGCCGGCCTGCCCGCTGAGATCGCCAATGCCTGCGAAGAACACTACTCGCCTCTGGGTCCGTCCGATGATGTACCCACAGCGCCCGTTTCTGTGACTGTCGCGCTGGCCGATAAGTTGGATGTTCTGACCGGCTTCTGGGCCATCGACGAAAAGCCCACAGGGTCCAAAGACCCCTTCGCCCTGCGTCGTGCGGCCCTTGGTGTCATCCGCCTGCTTCTGACCAACGACATCCGCATGTCACTGTCCGAGGTCTTTGGCGATGCGGAATGGTCCACTGATCTGCTGTCCTTCTTCCATGATCGCCTGAAGGTTTTCCTGCGTGACGATGGCATCCGCCATGACGTGATCGACGCTTGCCTTGCAATGCCCGGCAACGACGACATCACCCTGCTGGTCAAACGCGCCCGCGCCCTCTCCGACGTTCTGAAAACCGAAGACGGTGAAAACATGGTTCAGGGCTTCAAGCGTGCGAACAACATTCTGACGCAGGCAGAAGAGAAAGACGGCGTTGAATACAGCTTTGGCGCTGATCCCAAATTTGCCGACACGCCCGAAGAAAAAGCGCTGTTTGCGGCTTTTGACGCGGCTGAGGAACAGATCAAACCTGCGATGGAGCGCGAAGACTTCGCTGCCGCCATGCAGGCCATGGCCACCATGCGTGGTGCGGTCGATGGTTTCTTTGAGGCCGTGCAGGTCAATGCCGACAGCGACATCTTGCGCCGCAACCGTCTGAACATGCTGTCCAGCATCCGCAGCATCTGTTTGCAGGTTGCAGACCTGACCCAGCTTGAAGGCTGAACAGATAAAGACGCGCCGTTTGTAAAGATTTCTTGTCACGCGGCGCGTCCTTTGTATTCTGCACTCAGTCAAAAGGTGCTGCAGTGCAGAAATTCAATCCAGACGAACCCTTTGTTACGCTTGTAACACCCACCGCGCCGATCCAGCCGTCCACCCACGGCGGGCGTGCTAAGTGTTTGCAAAGACTGGTTCGTTTGGACTTGCCGGTGCCGCGCACCGTTGCCCTTTCTTTTGGCACCGTCCACGACATCGCCAACGGCGAAATGCCGGACCTTGATCAGCTTTTGTCGCAGTTTCAGCCCGTTGCCCTGCTCTGTGTGCGGCCCTCTTCGCAGGATCCTGACTGGGGTGGCCCCGGTGCGATCCTGAATGTGGGCATGAATGACGCCAGCTTCGTGGAACTGTCCGACAAGCTTGGCGCCGAGGCCGCCGCATCGATCTACCAACGCTTTGTTCAGACATACGCAATCCACGTCGCGCGCCTTGATCCCGATGTGTTCGAAGAGATTGACGCGCAAGGTCAGCAAGGTCTGTCCGACGCGTTGATGGCCTATGAAGAGGAGGCAGAAGAGCCCTTTCCACAGTCACCCGCCGTGCAACTGGCCGAGGTTCTGCGGTCGATGGCGCGCGCTTGGGAAGGCACTTCGGCGCGATTGCTTCGCCAAGCAAAAGGCGCACCAGTAGATGCAGGCCTTGGCCTTGTAGTGCAGGAAATGGCGCTGGGTCTGGGCCACGGCGAATGCGGGTCTGGTGTATTACAGCTGGTCAATTCAGATACGGGCCTTCCACAGATCACGGGCCGCTATCTAAGCCAAAGCCAAGGCCGCGAGGCGCTGGCCGCTGGTGCCAAATCGCTATTTCTGGAACAAGATGACCGTGGGCCGTCCTTGCAGGACTTGGCACCGCAAGCCTTTGAAGAACTGAAAGAACACGCCGCACTGATGCGTCGGCGCCTGCGCGCCGAGATGCAGATCGAATTCACCATTGAAAACGGTCGCGTCCATATTCTGGACGGCGTCCGCGTGGATCGGAGCGCACGCGGGAACGTTCGGATTGTCGTGCGCTTGGTCGAAGACGGCATCATCACGCGGCAAGAGGCGCTGATGCGGGTCGAACCCCGTGCGCTTGTGGAATTGTTGCACCGTCAGGTCGATCCGGACGCCGTGCGCGACGTAATCGCCAACGGCATCGCCGCCAGTCCCGGCGCTGCGACCGGACGGATCGTATTTTCCGCCGCTGATGCGCAGGCAAGCGCCGCGCGTGGTGAGCCATGTATCCTCGTCCGCCGCGAAACCTCGCCCGAGGATGTGCGCGGCATGCACGCCTCGGTCGCCGTTCTGACCGAACGGGGCGGCATGACCAGCCACGCTGCGGTGATTGGCCGTGGTTTGGGCCTGCCCAGCGTTGTGGGCGCAGCCTGTATCCGTATCCATCCGAAGCGCGCCCAAATCATCGCCCGCGATGGCCGTGTTTTCCAAGAAGGCGACATCATCACCGTCGACGGCACCAACGGAGAGGTTCTTTCGGGTGCGCCTGAAATGCTTGAGGCACGGCTGGATGATAGCTTCCAGACGCTGATGGATTGGGCTGACGCCGAAGGTGAAATCGATATCCGCGCCAACGCGGACACCCCTGCCGACGCCGCCATTGCACGAGGCTTTAATGCGCACGGGATTGGCCTGTGCCGGACCGAGCATATGTTCTTTGATCCGGGTCGTTTGACCGTGATGCAGGAAATGATCTTCGCCGATGCACCGGAAGACCGCCGTGCTGCACTGGATCAGTTGCTGCCGATGCAGATCGCGGACTTCACCGAATTGTTCCGCATCATGCACGGCCAGCCCGTGTGTATCCGCCTGTTCGATCCGCCCCTGCACGAATTCCTGCCCTCAGACCGCGCAGGTCTGCGCGATCTGGCCGAGGCGCTGGACCTGCCCGTTTCCGACGTCACCCGACGCGTTCAAAGCATGGAAGAACACAATCCGATGCTGGGTCTTCGTGGCGTGCGCTTGGGGCTGACCGTACCTGAAATCTACGAAATGCAGGTGCGTGCGATTTTCGAGGCCACCCTGACCGCCAGCAAAGAAGGCGATCCTGTCGTACCGGAAATCATGATCCCGCTGGTTTCGGCCCCGCGCGAGGTGGAAATCGTGCGAACGCGCATTGATGCGGTAGCCGCGGCAGTTCGAAATGAACATGGTCGCGACTTTGATTACCGGCTTGGCGTGATGGTCGAAACGCCCCGCGCCTGCCTGATGGCCGACAAGATCGCAAGCAGCGTCGATTTCCTGAGCTTCGGGACCAACGACCTAACACAGATGACCTACGGCCTGTCGCGCGACGATGCGGGCCGCTTCATGTCGGCCTATGTCAACCAGTCCGTCTATAAAGAAGACCCGTTCCATATTCTGGATGTGGACGGCGTGGGCGAATTGCTGACAGTGGGTTTCGAACGCGCCCGTGCTGCCAATCCCGATGTGGTGATGTCGATTTGTGGCGAACATGGTGGCAACCCCGAATCAATCGCCTTCTGTCGGGGCCTTGGATTCAACTATGTCAGCTGTTCACCCTTCCGGGTACCGGTGGCACGTTTAGCCGCAGCCCAAGAGGCCATTCGCCTCAAGATAGCGACCAGTTAAGCTGATCAGCCCATATATGTAGGCCAAAACCAGCCGCCGAGCGTTGGGATTACAAACCTGTGTTTTCGGGTAGGTGGACGCCGAGCGCTTTTTTCTCTAAACGGCGCGGATGCCCAGAAGGGCGTTTGATGTGATTGTACGAGGAAAGCAACATGAAGCGCACACTTACATGTATCGCTTTGGCCCTGTTAACCGCGACGCCCCTGCACGCCGAACTGAACGCCTCAAAGCTGGGCGAACTGATGCGGCAAGAGCAACGCAACCTGAATTCCGCTGCCGAAGATCATCTTAAGCGTATGGTAAAAGCACCCGCCATCGCAAGCACTTCTATCAAATACGATGCAGATTGGTTGTCGTCGCAACCTACCGCGTCCGGTGGTAAAGAATGGCAGTGTCTGGCCGAGGCGCTTTATTTCGAAGCACGCGGTGAAACGGTCAAAGGCCAGTTTGCTGTGGCCGAGGTCATCATGAACCGTGTGGACAGCGCCCGCTATCCTGACTCGGTCTGCGGCGTGATCCATCAGGGCACTGGCCGCAAGTATGCTTGCCAGTTCACCTTCACGTGCGACGGCATTCCGGAAACCATTTCCGAACCCGCCGCGTATCGTCGTGTGGGCAAGGTTGCAAAACTGATGCTGTCCGGTGCGCCGCGCAACCTGACCGATGGGGCAACGCACTACCACACAACTGCAGTCAGCCCCCGTTGGGCGCGTGTCTTCCCCAAGACAGCAAAGATTGGCGTGCATGTCTTCTACCGCCAGCCTGTACGCGTTTCGCAAAACTAAGACATAGGTCGCTTTTTGCTGCCAAACGGCGCTGTTGCTATGGCTATGAACGCAGGGCTCTTGTTATTCAGGGGCCCTGACAATTACCGGATCGGGAAAAACCATGGCGTCTGAAATCCGTCTTGCCTTTTCGCACCCCTCGGAACGCGCCATTGCCACCTCCGGCGATGACCCGCGCGACCGCATTTCCCTGCGCGATCATATCGTCGAGGTTGAAATCGGTGCCTTTCAGGCGGAACGCGGCACGACACAGCGCATCTGTTTCAATGTTGTGGTTGAGGTGACGCCCTTCACCGGCCCGCTGGATGACGATGTGGATCGTATTCTGTCCTACGACCGCGTGACCGAAGCCATCGCAGCAGAACTGGCCGCGGAACGTCTGAACCTGCTGGAAACGCTGGCCGAGCGTGTTGCCGAACGCATCCTTCTGGAACCACAAGCGTTACGCGTGTTTGTACGGATCGAAAAGCTGGATCGCGGTCCGGGGGCTTTGGGCGTCGAAATCGTGCGTTCGCGCAAGGAATTGGGCGAACGCCTTGGCGAAGTCGCGCAAGAGCGCCCTCACCCGCGTGTCGTTTACCTGAGCAATGAAGCGATTGCAGACCCGCGCCTGACAGGTTGGCTGGACGAATTGCAGTCCCGTAAAGCCCCGTTGATTTTCTGCGTGGGTGCACCGGATATTCCGGCCCCCCGCCCGCAATCTCCGCACAAAATGGTGCAGCGCCGGATCGACCTTTTGGCGATTGAACAAAACGGTTGGGTTCTCGCCGCGCGGGATGATCGCTGCAAAGTGGTGGCGACACGGACTGAACTGGATTGGGCGATGAAGAACGGCCAGATTTGCGTCTGGGCACCGTCCAAGATCGTGCTGGATGCCACGCAAGGCCCACAATCGCAGCCACGAGACTCGGTCGCGCTGGCGGCTTGGTTTGCCGGTGAAATGACTGCGGTCGAATTGGTCGTGATCGGCGAAACACCGCCAGAACAGGCTTCAGTGCCGCTCAGACATGTCGCATTGGGCGATAGCGTTATCTGAAGTCTTGCGTAAATGGCCGTCATGGCGCAATCACAGGCCATGACAGTCTACTATCGTCCCATCGTTTCACACGACCCTGCCAAACCGGCAGAAGCCGCCCCCGTCGCGGGAAGTGAATACCTATGGTTTGATCGTGCAGAACGGCTTTCACGCGATGGCGATCGCGCCATTGTCGCGGCGAAGGACGTTCCTGCTGACGTATTGCACCGCCTGACAGCCCGCCGCCCGCCCGTTGCCGGCGTTTCTATGGACGTGCCGTCGATCATGGGCATCGTGAACGTCACACCTGACAGCTTTTCCGATGGCGGTCGCCACAACGATGCCGAGCGCGCAGTGGCGCATGCGCAGTTGTTGTCGGCAGAAGGCGCCGATTTTCTGGATATCGGGGGCGAGTCCACCCGCCCCGGCGCAGAATTTGTGCCAGACGAAGAAGAAATCCGCCGCACGGCCCCTGTGATCGCCCGCCTGACCGCAGAAGGGCTGTCTGCGATTTCCATCGACACCCGTAAATCCATGGTGGCGCGCGCTGCCATTCTGGACGGGGCGACAGTACTGAATGATGTATCCGGTCTGGATTTCGATCCGGCCATGGCAGACCTTTGCGTTGAATTCGATCTGCCTATCTGTGTAATGCACGCGCAGGGCACACCGGAAACCATGCAAAACGACCCTCGCTACAGTGATGTCGTGCTGGATGTGTATGACGCACTTGAAAGCAAGGTGGATCGACTGGTCAACCTCGGCCTCGACCGCGGTAAGATTATCGTCGATCCCGGTATCGGCTTTGGCAAGACGCAGGCCCACAACCTTGCGCTTTTGCAAAACATCAGCATTTTTCATGGCTTGGGGTGCCCAATTCTTCTGGGCGTTTCGCGCAAGCGGTTCATCGGAACTATCGGCAATGCCCCCGAGGCGGACAAACGCGCTCCTGGATCTATTGCTGTCGCGTTGGCGGCGGTGGCTCAGGGTATTCAAATCCTGCGCGTCCATGATGTAAGTGAAACCAAACAGGCATTAGACCTGCACCTGGCAGTGACGAGAGGACATTTTGATGTCGCGTAAACTTTTTGGCACGGATGGCGTCCGTGGTACGGCAAATATTTTCCCGATGACGGTGGAAATGGCCGTGATGATCGGCGCAGCGGCCGGACGCTATTTCCGCAACGAACACGGTGGAGTGCACCGTGTGGTCATTGGCAAGGATACGCGGCTGTCCGGCTACATGTTCGAAAACGCGTTGACCGCTGGTCTGACGTCCACCGGCATGAATGTTTTGCTGCTTGGCCCTGTTCCTACGCCAGCCGTGGGCCTTCTAACCCCGTCGATGCGCGCCGATCTGGGCATCATGATTTCAGCCTCGCACAATCCGGCTGACGACAACGGCATCAAATTCTTTGGCCCCGACGGCTTTAAATTGTCGGACGATGCAGAAGCAGAAATCGAAGCCCTGATCGAAGAAGGCGTCCGGCCGGCCGACGCTGGCAATATCGGCCGTGCGCAACGGATTGACGATGGCCGTTTCCGGTATCAGGAACGGGTCAAAGGATCGTTCCCCACAGGAATGCGTCTGGACGGGATGAAGATCGTGATCGACTGCGCCAATGGTGCGGCCTATCGCGCAGCCCCCGAGGTTCTTTGGGAGCTTGGCGCAGAAGTGATCGCTGTGGGCGTGACGCCCAACGGCAAGAACATCAACGACAACTGTGGCTCGACCAAACCCCAATCTGCGGCGGAAACTGTGGTCGCCCATGGCGCGGATCTTGGCATCTGCCTGGACGGCGACGCGGACCGCGTCATCATCATCGATGAGACCGGCAAAGTCGCTGACGGTGATCAGATCATGGCGCTGATGGCCGCCCGTTGGGCGGAAGAAGACCGCTTGGCCAAAGGCACATTGGTGGCCACTGTCATGTCGAACCTTGGTTTGGAACGGTTCCTTCAGGGACGCGGATTGAATCTGGTACGCACCGGCGTAGGCGACCGCTATGTTGTTGAATCTATGCGTAAAAATGGCTTCAATCTGGGTGGCGAACAGTCGGGTCACATCGTGATGACCGACTATGCGACCACGGGTGACGGGCTGATGGCGGGTCTGCAATTCCTTGCGGAAATGGTCCGGACAAACAGCAAGGCCTCGGAACTGACGCAAAGCTTTGAGCCCGTGCCTCAGCTTTTGAAAAACGTTCGGTTTGAAACCGGCCAGACCCCGCTTGAAGTTGCGGCGGTCAAAGCCTCGATCGCCGAGGCAGAGGCTCAGCTGACCGGCAAAGGCCGTTTGTTGATCCGCAAATCCGGAACCGAGCCCCTGATCCGCGTGATGGCGGAATGCGAAGACGAAGGGTTGCTGGAACAGGTGGTCGACGGGATTGTCGCTGAAATCGCGTCTTCAGCAGCTTAAGCAGGTTTGGGGCGGCGAAAGAGCCGCCCTATCCGACGGGAAAACCCGTTGAGGATGGCCAGCATAAAGGCCCCTATCCCAAAACCTAGAGCGGCGAATGTACCGCCTTCGAAGGTTACCGGCACCGCCGGTTTATAACTGTCCCATGTCCGTTCCATCAGAACAGGGTCCGTGAGATGTGGCAGCAGGCTTGCGCGGGTAAAGGGCCCTGCCCCTTGCAATGCATTCAGGTCAGCCGACAGGTCTGACAACCTTTGGAAATTCGCGCTCATGCTGTCGGCACGGGCCGCACCGAACGCGCCACCTTGCGACAATTGATCAATCGCTTCATCCCGTGTCAGGTTCAGTTTGGCGGCGTCCGCATCGAATTCCGCCACGACGCGCTGTAATTCATCCACCGTTCCACCCAGACGCTGCGTGTACTGCTGTGAAAACTCGGGAAATTGCGAAAACCCGACGGCACCGCCGAACCCCGCGACCAACACCAATGTGCGCGCTATCATGCCCAACCTCGATCTTGTTTTGAGGGAAGTTTAGCACAGCCAAGCGCGAGCCGCATCAATCTAGAGATTAGGCCACAAAAAGCGCCCTGTGTTCGCGCAGGTAGGGGACAATCACATCGCGAAACGCGGATACGCGCGATCCTGCCCAGACATCGGCATGGGCCACCAACCACAGGTCTGCGTAAGTCTGCGGCGGGATGCACGGCACTTGAACCAGACCCTGCAATTTACGGCCTAAAAACATAGGCATACGCGCGATTCCCAGCCCTTCTTGCGCGGCACCGCCAATGGCGATCATATCGTCAAAGCGGTAGCACACCTTGGAATTCGGCCAACCTTCGCGCACCGTTTTTGGCAGGTCCGAGTGCCCGGAAAACAAGATCCAATCAAGCGGCGCGTCGGGCCCTTCCGCGATCCGGTCCGCCCATTCCTGAGTGGCAAAACTGGCCGAGTCCTGACCGGTCAGGCGCAACCCCTTCAGGCTATCGCCGGGCGCGTTGCTGACACGGATGGCCACATCAGCCTCGCGCCGAGACAAATCAAGGCGGTCATTGGTTGCCAGAACATGCAGATCGATCAATGGGTATTTTTCACGAAAGATGCGCAAGGCCGGTGCAATAACATGGGCGATCAACAGCTGGGGCGCAGTGACGGTCAGTTTGCCGCTTAACCGCCCGTCTTGTGCCGATAGTTGGCGGAACAGGCTGTCCTGCGACACTTCCATTTCCGCGGCTTTCGCAGCGATCAGTTGGGCAGCATCTGTCGGGCGATAGCCGTCAGCCAGACGTTCGAACAACACCTGCCCCAGCGACTCTTCCAGTCTGGAAATGCGACGCGAAACGGTTGTGTATGTCACGCCCAAAGCATCAGCAGCCCCGCTGAGCGTGCCGTGGCGAACCAACGCCAATGCGGTTTTCAGATCATCCCAATGTGCGTCCATCTGCACGTTTTCGCATAAGGCAAACGCGAAAGCACACATTTTCTCGCACCACGTGCCAAACTAGCTTGCGGTCACACACAAGCAGAGGACTTCCAATGATTTACGCGTTTGTAGAATTAACCGTCACCAATCCGGACAGCTTTGCCAAATACGGTGAAAAGGCTGGCGAGGCATTGGCAAAATACGGGGCCAAACCGGCAGCTATGTCGACCGAGCCAACCCTGTTAGAGGGTCCGGGCGATGCACCGGGGCGTGCCGTATTGCTGTCGTTTCCGGATCGCGAGGCCGCACTGGGTTGGATCAATGATCCGGAACTGGCCGACACCCACGCATTGCGTCAGGCGTCAGGCCATTGCCGGATCACGTTGATCGGCTGATTTTGGGATCGTCCAGAGCCGCCTCTTACAGCGATGCGTAAATCTGGGCGATCTTTTCGACGGCCTGTTCCGGCGGTAGCTCTTCGCTTTCGCCCGTGCGGCGCGAGGTCAATTCGACGACACCGTTTTTCAGACCACGAGGACCAACAGTAATGCGCCACGGCAGACCGATCAGGTCCATCGTTGCGAACTTGCCGCCAGCGCGTTCGTTGCGATCGTCATAGAGCGGCTCAAGACCAAGTGCTGTCAGCGATTTATAAAGCGCATCACAGGCTGCGTCCGCTTCGGCATCGCCCTGCTTCAGGTTCACGATGCCACAGTGGAACGGCGTCACGCCTTCCGGCCAGATAATGCCGTTTTCGTCATGGGACGCTTCGATGATCGCGCCCAACAGGCGGGACACACCGATACCGTGCGAGCCCATGTGAACAGGCACTTTATTGCCTTCGTTGTCCACGACGGTTGCGTTCATGGCTTCGGAGTACTTGGTGCCGAAGTAGAAAATTTGGCCAACCTCGATACCGCGTGCGGTGCGGCGACGTTCCTCGGGCACTTCGTTAAACACCGCTTCGTCGTGGGTTTCATCCGTGCGGGCATAGCGCGACGTGAACTCTTCCAGCACTGCCTGACACTCTTCGACGCTGTCGAAATCGATGTCACGGCTGCCGAACTTCAGGTCGGTGATTTCGCTGTCATAGAAGACCTCGGATTCACCGGTTTCCGCCAGAACAAGGAATTCGTGTGTGTAGTCGCCGCCAATCGGGCCCCCATCCGCACGCATCGGGATCGCTTGTAGGCCCATGCGCTCGTACGTGCGCAGGTAGGTCACCAGATGGCGGTTGTAGGCGTGCAGAGCATCTTCCTTGGTCAGGTCAAAGTTATACCCGTCCTTCATAAGGAATTCGCGGCCACGCATCACACCGAAACGCGGGCGTACTTCGTCGCGGAACTTCCACTGGATGTGATAGAGCGTCAGCGGCAGGTCTTTGTAGCTGTTCACGTGGCTGCGGAAGATATCTGTGATCAGTTCTTCGTTGGTCGGACCGTACAACATGTCGCGATCATGACGATCCTTGATGCGCAGCATTTCCTGACCGTAGTCATCATAACGTCCGCTTTCGCGCCACAGATCAGCCGATTGCAGCGTCGGCATCAGCATCGGGATGTGCCCTGCTTTGACCTGCTCTTCATGAACGATCTTTTCGATGTTCTTCAGAACCTTGTAGCCCAACGGCAGCCACGAATAGATCCCCGCGGACGACTGTTTGATCATGCCCGCACGCAGCATCAGACGGTGGCTGACGATCTGAGCTTCGGCGGGGTTCTCTTTCAGAACCGGAAGAAAATAGCGGCTAAGGCGCATGGTGGGCCTCCTGTGACTGGTGTTGCTAGCGTTCATGGGACAAGTCAGAGGTCTTGGCAAGAGACCGCGAATGGATTCATATTGTTGAAACGTATTCGTATGCCAAAGACCTATATTTCAAACGCGTCGCACCCCTGAGCGGCGCAATTCGGGGACAGATTAATGATGAAGGCAGTATTCCGGCTGATCACACATGGTTTGACGCTGTTGATCGGATTTGCGCTTGGCCTTTACACGCTTCCGATTTTGACCCAGCCGCCTGCTCCTGCACAGGACGTCTTGCAAAGCTCTGCAGAAAACGCGCGTTTTTCAGGCCGGTTCAGCCGCGATCTGAAAGGAAGCGACTTTCTGCATTGGGGCGAAGGCGCAATCCGCGTGACCGATACGCAAATTGTCCATGACGGCAAACTGGCACCCGGGCCGGATTACCGCCTGTATCTGATCCCTGAGCGCGCCGAGAACGAAGCGGAATTTCAGGCCATCAAAGGGGCATCGGCCATGATTGGACAGGTCGATAGCTTTAACGGATTTGCATTGGACATCCCCGCCGGCATCGCCACGGAAGATTACGTTGGTGTCCTGATCTGGTGCGAAGCATTTGAAGAGTTCATTACATCAGCCATTTACCGCCAGCCGTAACTTGCGTACGCGGCGAGGTTGGGCGATAAATCAAGAAACTTACAGGATTATTTCATGGCTCTGACAGTCCGCGAACAGCTGAAATATTGGGGGATCGCCGCGATCATTTTCGCCGTGACCCTTTGGTATCTTGGTGACGTGCTTCTGCCCTTTCTGGTTGGCGCTGCCATTGCCTACTGTCTGGACCCGATTGCAGACCGGCTTGAAGCAATGGGCTTTTCCCGTGGGTTAGCCACCGGCATCATCACCATTGCCGCGCTTCTGATTTTCGTATTGCTGGCTCTGCTGGTGATCCCGACGCTGATCAAACAAACCGGCCAGTTGATCAACGTGGCGCCCGACCTGTTACGCGATCTGCAAACATTCCTGTCGTTCCGTTTCCCCAACATCATGGCTGAAGACGGTGTTGTCCGCGAAACGCTGACCAGCATCGGAGACACGATCAAGGATCGCGGTGGCGAGCTGGTGCAAACCGCGCTGACCTCGGCTGCGTCGCTTTTGAACATCATCCTGCTGTTTGTGATCGTGCCTGTTGTGGCCGTCTATCTGTTGGTCGATTGGGACAACATGGTTGAGCGCGTGGATGAACTTTTGCCGCGCGAACATGCCCCCGTGATCCGCCAACTGGCGCGTGAGATCGACAAAACCATGTCGGCATTTGTGCGCGGGATGGGAACGGTCTGTCTGATCCTTGGCGTCTACTACGCTGCTGCGCTGATGCTGGTCGGGCTGCAGTTCGGCTTGGTCGTGGGCGTTATCGCCGGCATTCTGACATTCATTCCCTATGTCGGCGCCATTGTCGGCGGCATCCTTGCCGTCGGTCTTGCCATGTTCCAGTTCTGGGGCGAATGGATCTGGATCATCGCGGTTTGGGCGATCTTCCAGTCCGGTCAATTCATCGAAGGCAACTTCCTGACGCCCAAACTGGTGGGGGATAGCGTTGGGCTGCACCCTGTCTGGCTGCTGCTGGGCATGTCGGTTTTCGGCACGACCTTCGGCTTTGTCGGCCTTCTGGTTGCCGTTCCGATTGCGGCGGCTTTGGGTGTGATCGCACGCTTCCTTGTGCAGAAATACAAACACAGCCGCCTTTATACCGGCAAATCCCCTGACACCGAGACGGACTAATGAGCACACAACTCCGGCTTGACCTGCCCGTGCGTACCGCACTGGGCCGACGCGACTTTTTTGTCAGTGATGCCAATGCGCTGGCCGTGGCCCAAGTGGACCGTTGGCGGGATTGGCCATCGCGGAAAATGATCCTGACCGGTCCGGCGAAATCCGGCAAGACGCACCTGTGTCATGTCTGGAAAAACGAAGCACAGGCCGAGATCGTGCCTGCCGAGGCCCTGCCCCATCTGCCTATTCCTGCCTTGGCACAGACCTCTGTCTGCGTTGAAGATGTGGATCAGATCGCAGGCAACCGCGACGCGGAAGAAGCGCTATTTCATCTGCACAACATGGTCCTAAGCGAAGGCCATTCGCTGCTGCTGTCGGCCCAGAAGCCGCCGATGCATTGGGATTTGCGCATTCCCGATCTGAAAAGCCGCATGATGGGCACGGACGTGGCGCAGCTTGAAAAGCCGGATGATCAACTGCTGGCGGCCGTTTTGAATAAGCTGTTTACAGATCGCCAGATTGTCCCCATGCCTGATGTCATTCCCTATCTGGTTCGCTATATGGACCGCTCGTTCGATGCCGCCGATCGGATTGTCGAATTGCTGGATAGTGCGGCACTTGGCACGCCCCGCGGAGTCACACGCGCCCTTGCCAGCAAGGTGTTGAAGGGCCTAGACATTAGCGAAGAGCATCCCTAGCGCTTCTTCATAGAACCGTTACGGTGCATAAGGATAACGTGCTTATGTACAAAGCAGATTTTCTAGAAGCCCCGCGCCCGAAGCCGGTGAAACGTCCCGAATTGGACCTGACCGGTCCGGACCGTTTTCTGAACCGCGAACTCAGCTGGCTGAGTTTCAACTGGCGTGTTTTGGAAGAGGCCGAGAACCAGAAGGTTCCCCTGCTTGAGCGCGTGCGGTTCCTGTCTATTTCGGCGTCCAATCTTGACGAATTCTACAACGTCCGCGTGGCCGGTCTGCGCGAACTCGCAATGGCTGGCAACACCACGGCCGCCGCCGACGGGCTGACGCCAGCGCAGCAGTTGGTCAAGATCAACGAAAACGCGCGTGAATTGATGCAAAGCCAACAGCGCATTTTCGCGACTTTGAAAGAGGAAATGGCCCGCGAAGGCATTCAGATCCTATCGCGCCACGATATCACCGATGCAGACCGCGCCTATCTGAAAGAGGCATTTCTGGATCAGGTGTTTCCGGTCCTTTCGCCTTTGGCCATCGACCCCGCGCACCCCTTCCCGTTCATTGCGAACCTTGGCTACTGCCTTGCCCTGCAACTGGAGCGCGGAAAGAACAAGAAATCGCTGCAGGCGGTTCTGCCTATTCCCGCGCAGATCGACCGCTTTGTGAAACTACCGACCGAAGGCGACGGCCATCGTGTTCTGTTTCTTGAAGAACTGCTGTTGTTGCATATCGACAGCCTGTTCCCGGGCTATCAGGTCAAAGACCACTTCTCCTTCCGGGTCCTGCGTGACAGCGACCTTGAAGTCGAAGAAGAAGCCGAAGATCTGGTGCGCGAATTCGAAGTCGCGCTAAAGCGCCGTCGCCGTGGTGAGGTCGTGCGTCTAACGGTTTCTGCCGGTGCACCCGAAGCGCTGAAATCCATCGTCATGGACGAACTGGGCGTGCGTGACGATGAGGTGATCGAACTGGATGGCATGATCGGCATCGTCGACACCAAAGAACTGGTGCTGGACGAACGCCCTGACCTGCTGTGGCCCACATTCACGCCGCGCGTGCCTGAACGTGTGCAGGACCATGACGGCGATATGTTCGCCGCGATCCGCCAGAAAGACATGCTGCTGCACCACCCCTACGAGACATTCGATATGGTGGTCCGCTTCCTGAAACAGGCGGCTGTCGACCCGAACGTGGTGGCGATCAAGAACATGCTTTATCGCACCTCGCGCAATTCCCCGATCGTCGAGGCGCTGTGTGAGGCCGCAGAGGAAGGCAAATCGGTCACTGCACTGGTCGAGTTGAAGGCGCGGTTTGATGAGGCCGCGAACATCCGTCAGTCGCGACGTCTGGAACGCTCTGGCGCGCATGTCGTCTACGGGTTTGTCGATTGGAAAACCCACGCCAAGATCGCAACGGTCGTCCGCCGTGAAGGCGACAAACTGGTGACCTATTCCCACTTCGGCACCGGCAACTACCATCCGATTACCGCCAAGATTTACACCGACCTTAGCTTTTTTACCTGCGACGCCCAGTTGGGCCGCGACGGGTCGAAGCTGTTCAACTACATCTCGGGCTATGCGTTACCCGAAGGGTTGGAAAACCTGTCGCTGTCACCGCACACGTTGAAACCCAAACTGCTGGATATGATCCGCGCCGAAGCCGAACACGCCCGCGCCGGTCGTCCTGCAAAGATTTGGGCCAAACTGAATTCCTTGATCGAACCGGATATGATCGACGCGCTATACGAGGCCAGCCAGGCCGGCGTTCAGATTGATCTGGTCATTCGTGGCATTTGCGGAATTCGCCCGGGTGTCAAAGGCTTGTCTGAAAACATTCGCGTGAAATCCATCGTGGGCCGCTTCCTTGAACACAGCCGGATCGCTTGCTTCGGTAACGGTCACGGCCTGCCTCATAGCAAGGCCAAAGTGTTCATTTCCTCGGCAGACTGGATGGGACGCAACCTAAACCGTCGCGTGGAAACGCTGATCGAGATCAAGAATGACACGGTCAAGGCGCAGATCGTTAGCCAGATCATGGCCGCAAACCTTGCCGATGTGGCCCAAAGCTGGGTCATGGATGCCGACGGAAAGTTCACCCGCGATCCAATCCCCGAGGGCGAATTCGCGTTCAGTTGCCATAGGTTCTTTATGGAAAACCCGTCCCTATCCGGGCGCGGATCGGCGGGTGCTGCTGATGTTCCTAAACTGACGCACACACATGACGCATAAGCATGGCTCACTTGCTTGACCTATGGGGATGACTGGTTCACACCGGTATACAGACGTCGTCACGCCGGAGCACTTTATGGCACATGACACCTCCCCCGAAGCCCATGACTATGGCCCCTTCGGGCGTCCCTTGTTCGAAGACCCCAAAGTACGCGCCCTGTCGCGTGTGGGAGTTGTGGACATCGGATCGAACTCGGTTCGTTTGGTGGTGTTTGATGGCGCGGCGCGATCACCTGCGTATTTCTACAACGAAAAAATCATGTGCGGCCTTGGCGCGGGCATGTCCGAAAGCGGGCGCCTGAACCCGGAAGGACGCAAGCGCGCCCTGTCGGCGATGAAACGGTTCCACAAACTGGCCGAAAGCATGGGCGCCGCGCCGCTGACCGCTGTCGCCACTGCGGCCGTGCGTGAGGCCACTGACGGCCCCGATTTTTGCGACGACGTTCTGAAAGCCACAGGCATCAAAATCTGGGTCATCGACGGCGAAGAAGAAGCCCGCCTTTCGGCGCAGGGCGTTCTGCTGGGATGGCCCGGTTGCTATGGCATGATCTGTGACATCGGCGGATCGTCGATGGAGCTGGCCGAACTGGCCGATGGTAAGGTCGGCAAATGCCGGACGTCCGCGCTTGGCCCGCTGAAACTGAAAGATATCCAGGGCGGTAAAAAGGCCCGCGAGGCCTATATCAAAGAGGTCGTCGAAGGCCTTGCCCAGGAACTGGGTGAACAACGCGACCGTCTTTTCCTTGTGGGCGGCAGCTGGCGCGCAATCGCCCGCATTGATATGGAACGGCGCGGCTATCCGCTTCACGTTCTGCATGAATACCGCATGTCGAAAAAGCAGGTGCGCGAAACCCTGAAGTTTATCGCGAATTCCGATCTGGAAGAGCTTCGCGCCAAATGCGGCATATCCTCGACGCGTATGGCGCTTGTTCCTTTGGCCGCTGAAGTTCTAAAACGTCTGATCCAGACGTTCCAACCCGAAGACATCGCCCTGTCCAGCTATGGTATCCGTGAAGGTCTTCTGTACGAACAAATGCCCGACATGCTGCGCGAACGTGATCCGCTGATCGAGGCGGCGCGGTTCGCAGAAGCCAAAGACGCGCGCATGCCCGGTTTTGGCAAAAACCTGTATGACTTTGTGCGCCCACTATTTGCGAAATCAGACATCACCATCCTGCGGTTGGTCAAAGCCGCCTGCCTGATGCATGACGTCAGCTGGCGCGCCCACCCTGACTATCGGGCCGATATCTGTTTTGACAACGCAACCCGCGCGAACCTTGGTGGACTAAAGCACCGCGAACGTCTGTTCCTTGGGCTAGCGTTGCTTCATCGATATAAGAACAAACGCGACAACACCCGCTTTGACGAGCTACTTCAACTGATTGACGAACAGGGTGTGCGTCAGGCTGAAATCCTCGGCAAAGCCATGCGGTTCGGCGCCATGCTCTGGATGTCCGAAGACATGACCAAAGGCGCATCGCTGGTCTGGCAGCCGCGTAAAAAGCATTTGCTGCTGAAGCTCAGCAAAGACGCCGAAGCGCTGTTTGGTGAGGTGGCCGAGGCGCGGTTCAAATCATTGGCGAGTGCGTTGGAAGCAACCTACGACGTCAAGATCATCTAAAGCTCGATCTCGCCATCCTCGAGCGGTTTGGGCGCATCCGGTTTGCGACGGATAATGATATCGCCGTTCGGAAGCATCTCGGGTGCTTCATAGACGGACCAGTCTTCGACCTCGTCCAGAATGGCCCCCAATCGCGGCCCCATCTCCAGCATGAAGTTGTGAACGGCGGGGCCCGCGTCATCCATGAACTTCTTAAGCTCTTCCAGAGCTGGATCGATTTCCGAAATCATCCCGCGAAAAAACAATTCCATCCCCCGCTCCATCAACGAAAAACCGTCGTTCTCTTCCTCGGCGGCAACCGGAGACGAGAGGCTAAGAGCGATCAGAAGGGCTGTGGCTGTCTGTTTCATGACAGGAATATAGGTAGGCCAGCGCCATTCCCAAAGGGTCAAAGTTGCAAATCGACCGATACGGGGAAATGGTCAGACGCGGTTAAGAGGGCGTCGCGCAGCACTTCGTCATAGTAGCAATCGGTGTCATCAAACGGATGCCAGATACGCCAGTCTTGTGCTTTGGCCCTCAGGTTAGGGCTGACCAGAATGTAATCCAGCAAGGCCGACAGATACCGTTTCTGCGGCGCTATAAAGAAACGCGCGGTCGACGGGCGGGCGTTTACGGGTGATTGCAGAATTTGCGCAGCGTGCGGATCATAAAGTTCGGTCCCACCGTTGCCTTGGATAATTTCCAGCGACGATCGTCCAAACAGTTCCTCGAACTCATCCAGCCCCGGACCATCGTTCAAATCACCAAGCGCAATCACATCCTGCCCTGTAGCCAACAGGCTTTCGATCCTGCGCCGAAGCCAGATCGCCTGCGCCAATTGTTTACGACGGTTGGCAATGGACATGCGCATCACCTCGTCACGGCCGCGGGCCCCGTGTGGAGCCTTTGACTTCATGTGGATGCCCAGCATGTAGAATTCGGGCCCGGACACGTGCCGCACCGACAATTCCAAAGGCGGTTTTGAAAAGGTCACCTCGTCCTTGGTTGCGTCGATATCCAGATCGATCCCAAAGGTCTGATCAAAGCGCGGCGCATCTTCGCTTTCTTGTGGGGCATGCACGGGCGTCACAACGTCCGGGTTATAAAGCAGCGCGATTTCCTGCTGGGTGGTGTTCGGAAAGCCCGTAATCGCCGATGTCGCCCGCAGCCCATAACGGTCCGCGAAATTCACCAAGGCCTTTTCCGTAGACCGACGCCGGTTCGTATCCGGTGCTTCGATGATCATGATCGCGTCGGCATCCAACCGTTGGAACACCAAACCCAACGCATCCAACTGTTCGCGCCGCGTGATATTGCGCCGCGCGCTCCATTCCTGATCTTCCAGCAGATTGCCATCATCGTCGAAAAGCGCATCAAACCATTCGACGTTATAGGTGACCAACCGCATGTTTCATTCCTTAGGCCGCGTGGCGGGACGAGATTTCTTCCCACGCATTATTGATCGCGATCAGGCGCTTTTCCGACATCTTGATCGCCTCTTCCGGAACGCCCCGGGCGATCATCTGGTCAGGGTGGCTTTCTACAACCAACCGCCGCCATTTCTGTTTGATCTCATCAATCGGGGTGTCCGGTGTAACGCCCAGCACATTGAAGGGATCAGGCTTGGCATCAGGCACAAATCGGCAGCGCAGCCCCGCGAACTGGCGTTCGGTCAGATCGAAAATTTCGGCGACGCGTTCAAGGAAACTGTCCTCGTTCGGATGATAGGTGCCGTCCGCCATCGCGATGTGGAACAGCCCCTCCATCAAGTCGATCAGCACGCTTTGGTCGGTCTGGAACATGGCGCGGATACGTTTGGCATACTCTTCGAAGCCAGCCACGTCCTGACGGGCAAGGTTGAACACCCGTGCTGCACCGGCCTCATCCTCGGGTGCGATGTGGAACACCTCGCGGAAGGCCATGACTTCGGATCGGGTCACGAGGCCGTCGGCTTTGGCCATCTTCGCTGACAGGGCAATCACCGCAATCGTAAAGGCCACCGACTTTTCAGGCGGGGTTTTCAGGCGTTCGAACACCTGAGACAGCCCTTCGCCTTTGGCAAGCGCGGACAGAGCATCGGATATGCGAGACCAGATCGACATGCCCATTCTTTACGCCATCAGCCCACGGTTGTCAGTCGGAAGTCACAAGAATTTCTGCATCAGCACAAGATCCATCCAGCGGTCGAATTTGAACCCGACCTCGGGAAGGATGGCGACATGTTCAAAGCCTATCGCCCTGTGAAACGCGACACCTGCGGGGTTCTCTTCGCTGATTCCAGCCCAAAGGGAATGGATGCCTTGCGCTTTGGCATGTGCGCACAAAACGTCCATCAGCGCCCTGCCCGCGCCGCGTCCCGAGAAATCAGGATCCAGCTGGATGGTGTGCTCTTTGGTACGTGCATAGCCAACCCCACCCCGAAACGCGCCATAAGTGGCAAAACCGCCGATGGTGTCACCGTCTGAGGCAACCCAAAACGCGCCGGATTTGGATTCGATATCGGCAGCAACATCTTGGTCGGTTTTTTCTTGCGAATTGAACGTAACGGCTGTGTGCCTGATGTAATGGTTCCAGATCGCAGCAATTGCAGGTGCATCGTCCGAGGTGGCCGCGCGGATAATCAGGTCAGTTGGCATTTAAAGGGTCCGTTAAAATCCGCGCAAAGGTGCGGAGTGTCTCCGGTTTCGAACCGGATGCGATCATCATTCAGGAACGGCGCAAGAATGCTTTGCAGCTTTGATGCCTCTGGATGCGTGATGGTTAGAGCGGTCAGTGCCCAGTCCTGTCCAGCAAGCGAGACCCCCGGCAACACCGGCGTCTGCCATTCAATCAGTGCTGGGAAAAGTCCGTCGAACGGTAGAAAGCCGTCAGTTGGCACAAGCATGCGCCATTTCAGATCTCCGCGCTCTACATCAACGATGCGCGGCTCGACTGGCAACTGCACGACGGCGGCTTCGATATTGGCCACCCGACACACCCATTTATCCAGACGCGGCGGACCGCTGAAGTGATCCAGACCGAACCAGCGCGCATCTTGAGGCGGCGGGGCATCGGGATCTGTCGCGATGGCCTCAAGATAGAGATCATCGCGAAGCCCCAATAGGCGATTGTGGGTTCCAAAGCGAGCATGCTGCCCGCCTGCGCCAATCGCGCAATCAAACACACCTTCGACATGCTCGACCGCCGATTTTAGATCGGCACCAAGAACAGCGAGGTGATCCAGAACCAGCATTACCGCGCCTTGAACAAACCGCCCAAGATGCCACGGACAATGCGGCGTCCTGTGGTGCCTTTGAGTTCCCTCACAACGACCTTGGCAATAGCCGCGCCAAAGCCTTCTTCTTCCTTTTTTCGCGACCGGCGCACGGGTTCCGAGGTCGAGCGTCCGACGCGCGTACCGCTGTAACGGCGGCCCGCGTTGTATTCGCGTTCTGCAGCAGCCATTTCCTGTTCGCGTTTTTCAAGCGCCTCAGCCTCTGCGGCCGCCTTTTCCGCGCGACCTTTCAGCATTTCATAGGCGGATTCCCGATCCACGGTGTCTTTGTATTTCAGTCCCAAATCAGATGCGGACATGATCGCCGCCCGTTCCGCGGCACCAATCGGCCCAAGCTGGGAAGACGGCGGACGGATCAATGTACGCTCGACAATGCCCGGCACACCCTTTTTCTGCAGCATGGATGTAACCGCCTCGCCGACGCCAACCTCACGAATGGCCTCTTCCGTGTCGAAGCGCGGGTTTTCGCGGTAGGTTTCGGCTGCCATACGCAACGCCTTCTTATCACGTGCCGTAAAGGCGCGCAGTGCGTGCTGTACGCGGTTGCCCAGCTGTCCAAGAATATCTTCGGGAACGTCGTCTGGGTTCTGCGTAATGAAATAGACGCCGACACCTTTGGAACGGATCAGGCGGGCGACCTGCTCAACCTTATCGACCAGAGCCTTAGGCGCGTCATCAAACAGAAGGTGTGCTTCGTCAAAGAAGAAAACCAGCTTGGGTTTGTCCGGATCGCCGACTTCGGGCAGTTCTTCGAACAGTTCCGACAGCAGCCACAACAGGAACGTCGCATAAAGGCGCGGCGAGCCCATCAGTTTGTCAGCGGCAAGGATGTTGACCTGACCACGGCCATCGGCACCGACCCGCATAATATCGCTCAGATCAAGCGCGGGTTCGCCAAAGAACTGTGTGCCCCCTTGGTTTTCCAGAACCAGAAGACGGCGTTGGATCGCGCCCACCGACTGGACCGAGATATTCCCATAACGCAGGGACAATTCCTGACGGTTTTCACCAACCCAGACCAGAAGCGACTGTAAATCGCGCAGGTCCAGAAGCGGCAGGCCTTCTTCATCGGCTACGCGGAACGCGATGTTCAGGATACCTTCCTGCGCCTCGGACAGCTCCATCAGGCGAGAAATCAGCAAAGGCCCCATTTCGGCAACTGTCGTGCGAACGGGATGCCCCTGTTCACCGAACAAATCCCAGAACGTGACCGGAAATGAATCGTAGCCGAAATCGTCAAACCCGATCTTCGTGGCGCGTTCCATAAACGGCGTGTGCAACTTGTGGGTTTCTGTGCCTGCCTTAGCCAGACCGGACAGATCGCCTTTGACGTCGGACATGAAAACCGGCACGCCGGATGCCGAAAATCCTTCGGCCAGAATTTGCAGGGTGACGGTCTTACCGGTGCCTGTCGCACCTGCAATTAACCCATGCCGGTTTGCGTATTTCAGGTTCAGCCATTGCTTTTCGCCGTAGCCTTCACCACCGCCACCAACAAAAATTCCGTCGTCCATAACATGCCCCCACTTCGGTACCGTGCGGACGACACCATACTAAGTTAACCAATTGTCGCTAGGGTGAAATTGACCCGAACCACATGTCCTCTTCTGGTTTGGGTCACTTCCTCCCTGTCGGACTGACCGTGCCTTTCACAAGGTACGGTCTTTTTTTGTGCAAACGTCAAAAAAACTACCGAGTACCTATTATTTGACTGTTGACCGGTCTGTTTTCGCGGCGTAGCGTCAGGTCCATAAAAGGTCGGCCAGTCCGACGGGGAGAAAAAATTGAGAAGGGACCCTTTTGGGTTCCTTTTCTTTTTTCTTCATTCTTTCCAAGACTTGGCCTACACAAAATCGGCAAAACACCGCCGTCAGGTGGATATTCCCCCCCTGACACCCACGTACAGTCATGTTAAGCGCATTACGTTTAAATTTTCGCTCGGAGGAGCTTTTATGAAACCGTCACTGATCTCCCTGTCGCTGATTGCCCTTATGGCAGGCGCGCCTTCCTTTGCACAGGAAGCCGCTGCTCCCGCAGACGCGACAGAGACAGAACAGCCCGCAGCAACCGAAGCACCGGCCGACGCGCCGGCGCAGGCAGCTGAAGAAGGTAGCGACAGTGTTCTGGATACAGGCGAAGCCGTCACACCGGAAAATTCCAGCTACGTGAAAGAAACCATTGGCGATTGGACAATCCAGTGTCTGTCCACCCCCAATGGCGAAGATCCCTGCCAGCTGTACCAGGTTCTGAAGGGCGCTGATGGCGGTGCCGTTGCAGAGGTTAGCCTGTTCCAAGTCAGCAATCAGGGTCAGGCCGTGGCCGGTGCGAACTTTATCGTTCCGCTGGAAACGCTTCTGACACAGAAAATCACCGTGCAAGTCGATGGCGGCCAAGCCAAGCGCTATGATTTTGCCTTCTGCGCGCAGATGGGTTGCGTCGCGCGTGTCGGCTTCTTGCCGCAGGACATTGCATCGTTCAAAGCAGGCAACGTGGCCAACGTCACAATCGTTCCTGCTGCCGCACCGGATCAGAAAGTGACCGTACCGATGTCGCTGACCGGCTTTACGGCGGCGTATGACTCGCTGAACAAGTAAGCACTGCTTACACCGAAAATGAAAACGCCGGGGCTGTCCCCGGCGTTTTTCATTTCAAACCATCCAGAACCGCCAAAGCAGCCCGTTCACCGGGCGGTGGTCCGCCCTGCCCCAGACGTTCCATCGTGACAGCCATTGCCTCGGTCTGGCGTGACGGATCATTCAAAACCGACAAAACAGCCGGGGCGATCAGATTGGCCTGACAGTCTTTTCCGATAAATTCCGGTATCTCGCGCGTGTCTGACACCAGACTGACCAGATTAACCGTATCCACCAACAGCATCCTGCCAATAATCTGACGCGACAACCACGGCATATCATAGGCGATCACCATCGGTGTCTGCGCTGCCGCAAGCTCCAGCGCCACCGTGCCCGAAGCGGCCAATGCAACATCTGCAGCGCCAAAGGCCGCACGTTTGGTCGCTGCGAACCTTTCTGCATCAACACCGCGAGGATCAAGAACGGTGACGTTCACAGGCCAGTTCTGAACCGCCTCTTCCACCAGACCTGCCACATTGCCAGCAGCGGGAAGGACAAACCGAATGTCTGGGCGGCTTTCCGCAATCCGGCCCAGAGTTTCACCGAACGTATCAGCCAATCGCCCGATTTCGGAGCGACGCGATCCGGGCAAGACCAAGACAACGGGCGCATCGCCGAACCCTTGCACAGTTCTGAAGGCCGCGATCTCTTCTTCTGTTGCCACCTGCTCGGTCACCACAGGGTGCCCGACAAAGTCGCACCGCATGCCTGCCGCTTCCATATAGGGCGGCTCGAATGGGAATAGCGCCAGAACCTGATCCACATGCCGCGCCATTTTCTGCGCACGTTTGGGGCGCCACGCCCACACGGTTGGCGCCACGTAATGGACGACACGAATGTCGCTTTCGGCTTTGACCAGCTCTGCGACGCGCAGGCAGAATTCGGGTAGATCGATGGTCACCAGAACGTCGGGCTTTTCCGCAATGATCGTATTTGCCGTCTCGCGAATACGGCGTTTCAGATTGCGGTATTCCCTCAGGATTGCGCCGATGCCCATGATCGCGATTTCGGACATAGGGAAAAGACTATTCAGGCCCTCGGCAATCATATCTTCGCCACCAACGCCCTGAAATGAAACAGGTTCCTGCGATTGGGACTTCAGTCCACGCATCAAGGCCGCGCCAAGTTTGTCGCCAGACGGTTCCCCCGCAATGACAAAAACCTTCATGCCGCCCCCTTTTCGCGCACCCAAAGGAACAGGCCGTTCTGATCCAGTGTTTCGATCACCTTGTCCTGATCCAGCACGATAACACCACCCGCTTCAATCACTAGCCCGCGCAGCCCCATCTGGACCGCACGTTTCGCCGTGTCCAAACCGATTGTCGGCAAATCCACGCGACGGTCCTGTTGTGGCTTGGGCGCTTTATAGAACACAGCCCCAAGCGCCGCGTCTGCGTCCATCGCCATCATGGCGTCTGTTCCGCTCTCGACCTCGCGCTGCAAAATCTTGCCGTCGCGGATCAGACACGCCTGCCCCAGATCCTTGCGGCCCATTTCCCGAATTTCCTGATCTCCAGCCGCAACATCGCTCATGGTTTGCGGATCGGGTTGTGTTCTGGTCAGAATCCCTGCCTTCGGCAAAAGCCCTGGCGCCAAATCATGAGCGGCGCGAACCGTGATACCGCGACTTTCAAACACCTCGATAACCGCCCGCAACGCACCATCATCCCCAAGCTTCAGCGCCCTGAGCAAGATCGGAACCAAAGGCACCGTCCAAAAGTCCATGCGGGTGATTGCAAAACTTGGTCGGTCGATCCCACCGCAAAGGCAGACCTGGGTAACACCCTGCGCCTTCAAAAATCGCAGCAAACCGCCAAGCTTTTCAATGGGAAAGCGGAAGTCGACAACCAGATCATTGGGCGCAAATCCATCGACTGCGCAGACCAAGGGCCGAACGCTTTGCGCCAATGCAACTGCCTTTGGCAAATCTCCGCGTCCGGCGATCAGGGCAAGCACAGCTTAGCCCGGTGTCAGGAAGTGACGATCGGTTTCGGCCAGAACGAAATCGGTGATTTCCTTGACGTAGTCCGACGTTGTTTCATCCGAAAGGCGCTTGGCCCGCTCTTGAAACGCCCCTTCGCCCTGCGCCAACATCTGGAAGGCCGCCCGCAGTGCAGTGATGTCAGACCGGCTGACGCCGCGCCGCTTCAGACCGACCAGGTTCAATCCATCCAGCTTGCCGCGCTGCGCCTGAACAAGGCCATAGGGGATCACATCGTTGGTCACCATGGTTACCGCGCCAATGATCGCGCCACGGCCGATGCGAACAAACTGGTGTACGCCACACAGGCCGCCGACGATGACATCGTCTTCGATAATGCAGTGACCGGCCACAGCGCTGTTGTTCACCAGAATAACGTTGTTGCCGATAATGCAGTCATGCGCGACATGGCAACCGGCCATAAACAGACCGTCATCACCTACCTTGGTAAGACCACCGCCGCCAGCTGTACCGGCGTTCATCGTGACGTGTTCACGAATGCGGTTACGCTTGCCAACGACCAGCTTGGTCTTTTCGCCGCCGAACTTTTTGTCCTGCGGAATTTCACCGATCACAGCGAAAGAGTGGATCAGCGTGTCTTCACCGATCACCGTGTCGCCGGTGACGACGACATGGCTTTTCAAAGTCACGCCTTTTTCAAGCACCACTTCGGGGCCGATGTGGCAAAACGGGCCGACGGTACACCCGTCAGCAATCTGCGCACCTTCTTCGATGACCGCGCTTGGATGAATGACAGCGGCGCTCACGCGGGCATATCCATCATGGCGGTGAACTCGGCTTCAGCGGCCATTTCGCCATCAACTTCGGCCACGCCTTTAAACTTCCAGACCTTGCCGCCGGGCTTGCCGCGCACAGTCGTCAGGCGCATCTTCAGCTGATCACCCGGCACCACTTTGCGCCGAAATTTGCAGCCGTCGATCGCCATGAAGTAGATCAGCATGTTCTTGTCCATCAGTTCCAGACCAACACCAACCATCACACCAGCAGTCTGAGCCATCGCCTCGACAATGGTCACACCCGGCATGATCGGCGCTCCAGGAAAGTGGCCCTGAAAATGCGGTTCGTTCATGGTCACGTTCTTGATACCCACAGCAGACTGCGTGCCATCGATTTCCTCAACGCGGTCCACCAGCAAGAACGGATAACGGTGCGGCAGGATACGCGTGATCATATCGATATCTGCGGTTTTCAATGTCTCAGTCATGGACGGTCCTTTGGTGTTCTTTGGCAAACTGCCTAGCAACGTCGCGCCCTCTGGGCAAGTCGCAGGCCCTACTCGGCGGGTTTATCGGGAATATCCGAACCATCGCCAAGTGTTTCGTTGATCCTGTCAATCGCTACGTCAGTGATATCGACGGCATCCAACGAAATAATGGTGCTCCGACGCTCAACGATAATCGCGGCATTGGCCTGCTGCATGATCTGCAGCAAAACCGGTTGTGCGACCTGTAGAAAAGTCTGACGGGTTTCTTCCGACTTAGCGCCGAGCGCCCTTGCCTTTGCATTCTGCTGCTGACGTAATTTCTGGACCTTTTCATCAAAGGCTTCGGCAAGCTTGGTGAATTCGGCCGGATCAGTCGTGGCGCGCAATTCGGTCAGTTTGCTTTCTTCTGCGATAAGTTCGGCTTCAATCTTCCGGTTTTCGGCAGCAAGCTCGATACCTTCGGCTTCGATTTCAGACGCGATACGGATGCCGTAATCGCTTTCCTCGAACATCCTGTCCGATTCCAAAGTCAGGATAACGCTACGAGGTAACGCAACTGTCCCCTGATCCAGCACTTGAGCAACGACAGGGGACCCCGCCGTTGCCACGGACACCAGGACAGATGCCGCAAGTTGCCGAAATCCAATCATTAGAAGCTGGTCGATACCGTCAGTTCGAAGGCCTGATCGCGGTCAAACTCTTCTTTCTTCAAAGCTTCGGAGAAGTTGAAACGCAGCGGGCCGAGCGGTGTCGTCCAGAACAGCGACACACCGACGACATGGCGGTACGAGCCCTCATCGTAGAGAACGTCACCGTTTGTTTCATCCAAGCCCCAGAGGTTGCCAACGTCATAGAAGATACCGCCGGACACGCCATATTCTTCCGGAAGGCCCAGAGGGAACTCCGCCTCAAGCGATGCAACCGCATAGTAGTTACCACCAAGCGCATCGTTCACATCGTTCGCTTCGTTGTATTCGCGCGGACCGACACCACCGGTTTCAAAACCACGCAGTTTGGAAGAGCCCAAGAAAAATCGATCCGTTACTCGGCTTTGGCCTTGGGAATAGTGCAAAGCACCGGCTTCAAATGTGGCGCGCAATGTCACTTCGTCCGAGAACGCCAGACGCTGTGCAACAGCACGTGCAGTGGTTTTGACAAACTTCGTGTCCCCGCCCAAGCCACCAAAATCCTGGCTGAACGACACAAGGAAACCATTGTCGGGATCAAGCCCGTTCCGGCGTGTGTCATAGCTGAAGGTGTAGCCAACAGAGCTATCAAGCACACGTTCTTCGGTTGCTTCTGCCGTGATGATCTGACCGACGGTCGAATCCTCGGGAACCGTCAACTCAGTCGATCCGAAGCTGTAGCGCAATTGAAGGCGGCCATTGTCGGAAATCGGGAAGCCAAGTGTGGGCGTGAAGTTTCCGATTGTCGTGTTGTAGCGAGCGTTGTCCTGATCGGTCTCTTTGTAGTTCAGATTCAAGCCGAACGCCAAGTCGCGGCCAAGCAAAGAAGGTTCAAGGAAGTTCAAGAAATACTGACGGTTGTTCTGTGTTGTATTCAGGCCGAGGTTCAGGCGCTGGCCACGACCAAGGAAATTCCGCTCGGAGAATGACAGTGCCAGACCAAAACCCTGGTTCGTCGAATATGCGCCACCAAAACTGATCGAGCCTGTGGGCGCTTCTTCAACATCGACGTCAACAATCACCTGCTGAGGGGTGGATCCTTCACGGGCTTCGACGTCGGCAGTCGCGAAGAAACCAAGCGCGCGGATGCGTTCTGCGGCTTCGCGGATTTCGCGCGGATTGAAGGGATCGCCTTCCACAGTGTTGAACTGACGACGTACGACGCGATCAAGCGTGGTTGTGTTGCCTTCGATATCGATGCGCTCGACAAAAATTCGCGGACCACGTGTCAAAACGTATTCAACATCCAGCGTCAGATCGCGGTCATTGCGCGTTACACGCGGTTCAACGCGGATAAAGTCCAGACCTTCGCGAAGTGCTTTGCGTTCAAGGCGTGCGATGTCGCGGTCAACCGCCGAAGGGTTATAGGTCTTGCCTGAACGTGTTGCGATCGCTTCTTCGAATACTTCCGGATCAACTGTATCCAGATCAGACGTTACTGTCAGTTGACCGAACTGGAATTGCTGACCTTCTTCCACGTTGAACGTCACGAAATATCCGTCACGTTCCTGGCTGAGTTCTGCGTTTACACCCGTGATGCGGAAATCAACGTAGCCACGGGAAGCGTAGAAATCCTGCAGCAGCTGACGGTCGAACTGAACGCGGTCTTCGATAAAGGTATCGCGCGTCACAAAGGCGCGCAGAAGGCCGGCTTGTTTTGTTCCCAGAACGCGGCGCAGACGACGGTCCGAATACTGCTGGTTACCAACGAAGGAGATGCGCTCAACTTCGGCGACACCACCTTCGAAAACCTCAAAGATCAGATCGACGCGGTTGTCGCTGCGGCGGATGATACGCGGCTGAACGCGTGCAGCGATACGGCCCTGCTGTACGTAGGCCTGAACGATAGCGTTGGCATCTTCTTCGGCTTGCGACGGATTGAAGACACGACGGGATTGGGATTTCAGGATCGGCTTCAGATCATCGTCTTTGATCCGGTTGTTGCCCTCGATGGCGACAAGGTTGATCGTCGGGTATTCAACGACCTTGATGACCAGAGTGCTGCCTTGCGGAACAAGCTCGACGCTTTCGAACAGGCCAGATGCCTGCAGGCGCTGGAACGCTTCGTTCAATTCACCTGCCGAAATCGACTGACCTCGGGCGATTCCGGCGTAAGACAGGACAGTCCCCGCCTCGATCCGCTGGCTGCCTTCGATGGATACGTCGTTAAAGACGTATGTCTGGGCCGCTGCGGTTGTCGGCAAAGCCGTAAAACCTGTTAGAATACAAAGGGAAAGCGCAGCTACCCCTGATTTCAGCCCCGGTTTAAAACGCTTAATTCCAACACGTCGCGCAGTCGTATAATCGGACATCCCGCCAATCCTTCAAACATCCCTTGGAAAGTGAGTATCGGGATTGTTCAGGCTTGTCAAAAGTCAGAATGCCTAGGATTTTTCGGGCGGAAAATTGCCGCTATCCGGTCACATCGACCCGATGAATGCACCAAAGGACAGCGCGAGCAGAATTGTCGCAACATACAGGATTCGGTCCCAGTTCAGGCTCCAAATCAGGCTCAGGCCTTTGTAACCGCTGTGAATCGCTTCCATTTCAACACCATACCTATCGTTCGATAGGACTTTGGTAACTAATGATTGAGGCGATATTTTGACGTTTGCCCCAAAATCAGGGGCAAAACAGATCGTTTGTAAGCCCGAGCACCATCACGCTGAGCACGACGAAAAGTCCAATCGACATCAAAATGCGCAATGCGCGGTCACTAGGCGGTTTGCCGGTTACGGCTTCATACGCATGGAAGCAAAGGTGCCCCCCATCCAGAACGGGGATCGGGAACAGGTTCAGAAGACCAACAGCCGTCGAAAGAACCGCAATGAACCAGATAAAGCTTTGTGTGCCCTGGCTTGCCATTGCACCCGAGGTTTCCGCGATCCCGATGGGACCGGACAAGTTACAGGTCGAAATCGCACCAGTGATCATGTGCCAGAGACCGGACAACGATCCTGTGATGATGCGGCCTGTTTGGGATATTCCATTCGAGAGCGCGTCCAGCGGGCTTTGCGACTCGGTCGCTGGATCAAAGAACATGCCGCCCGCGATACCGATGCGATAGACGGTTTTAAAAGTGTTGTCCGCCTGCGGTTCATCCGTACGACGGGGTTCAAGCGTGACATCCACGATGTCCCCACCCCGCCAAAGTTGCAGTTCCAACGGCGCGCCTTCGGACCCTTCGACGGTCTCGCGCAATTGCTCAAACGCAAAGATCGGATCGCCGTTGATCGACAGGATCACATCTTCGGGCTCGATGCCTGCATCATTCGCAGCAGAGCGCGGGATCACCTGTGTCACCAGCGGAGGGTAGATATAGGGGCCTTCGACAACCAGTTCGGAACCGTCACGCTCGACCGTATAGTCAAGCGTCGGCTCTTCCGGCAGGTTGTTCAGGAACGTATCGAAACCTTCAGCGTCGTCAAAACTGGGTGTTTCCATGCCCGAGATTTCAAGGATCACGTCACCGGCTTGCAGTTCCTGCATATCCGGCAAAGGCCGCAACTCGCCCACGGTGATCGGTTCTGACACCACGCCGCGCGACATGAAAATCAGCGTAAAGACGATGATCGACAGGGCAAAGTTGAACACTGGCCCAGCCGCCACAGTCGCCGAACGGGCCCAAAGCGGCGCGCCGTTCATAGTTGCGCGGCGTTCCTGTTCAGACAAAGTGCTGTAGGTGCCTTCATCTTTGCCGCCAGAAGCGTTGGCATCGCCTTTGAACTTGACGTAGCCACCCAATGGGAATGCCGCGATCTGCCAGCGCGTACCGTGTTTGTCGACGCGCGAATACAGGATGGGACCAAAGCCAAGGGAAAACACGTCTGCATGGATGCCCGACCAGCGCCCTACAATATAATGGCCGTATTCATGGATCGCGACGATCACGGAAAGAGCCACAACAAAAGCGATAATCGTGTAAATGAAGCCACCGAATTGGGGCAACAGCGATACAATATCCAAACCAAACGTCCCTATAGTTTTGCTATGATCTCATCGGCGCGTGTACGTGCCAGATGGTCAGAGTCGAGGATGTTATCAAGGGTAAACTCGGCATCAATATGGCCGGTCGTTGACGAAAGCTGTTCAAGAACGCGCTCGACAACCACCGCCATATCAAGAAATCCGATGCGTTTATCGATGAACGCGTCCAGCGCGCGTTCCTTGGCCGCATTAAAGATCGCGCCTGCCATACCACCGGTTTCCATCACTTCTCGCGCAAGGCGCAGCGCAGGCCAGCGGGTTTCATCTGCGGGTCGGAAGGTCAGCTGGGCAATCTGCGCCAGATCAAGCCGTTCCACGGGCAACATGCGGCGATCAGGGTAATGCAGTGCAAAGCCGATAGCATGGCGCATATCCGGCGGCCCCACATGCGCCATAAGCGCACCATCGTTGAAGCCAACCAACGCATGGATCATCGATTCAGGATGGACCAAGGTTTCGATCTGACTAGGCGAAAAGTCGAAAAACTCTTTAGTTTCAATCAGCTCTAACGCCTTATTAAACATAGAGGCCGAGTCGATTGTAATGCGCTGCCCCATATCCCAATTGGGATGCGTGGCGGCCTGTTCCGGCGTGGCCGTCGCGAGCTTTTCAAGCGGCCAGTCGCGGAATGCCCCGCCCGATGCTGTGATAATCACACGCTCGACTGCGCTGATATCCTCGCCAATCAGGGCCTGAAACACCGCGGAATGTTCGCTATCCACCGGTAGGACCGATCCACCATTTGCCTTGGCAGTCGCCATCACCAACGGGCCAGCACAAACCATACTTTCCTTGTTGGCCAGCGCCAAAGTCGCGCCACCTTCAAGCGCCTTTAGACCCGGTGCCAGACCAGCCGCGCCAACGATGGCCGACATCACCCAATCCGCAGGGCGATCAGCTGCCTCGATCAAGGCCGCCTGCCCTGCAGCGGCCTGAATTCCTGTCCCTTCAAGTGCGGCCTGCAAATCCGGCAGGCAGTCGTCAAAGGCCGTGACGGCGACTTCTGCCCCCAGATCAATCGCATCGCCCGCAAGCTGCGCGATATTCCGGCCTCCGGACAGGGCCACAACATCATAGGCCTCGCGGTCACGCTGGATCAGATCGATGGTGTTCTGACCGATAGATCCCGTGGCGCCAAAGATGGACACTTTGCGCGGATTCGTCATTGCAAAGCCTCTTTCACGATCCCGGCGGGAAGCCCACGATCTGACCGGCGATCAGAATAAACAGGGCCGCGCCCAGCATTCCATCAAACCGGTCGAACAGTCCGCCATGTCCGGGGATCAGGTTCGAACTGTCTTTCACCCCTGCCCGACGTTTGATGGCGCTTTCTGCGATATCGCCCAACTGGCTGGCCATGGACACAGCAACAGACAGGCCGATCAGGCCAACATGGGCCTGCGTCAGCATAGCGAAAACGCCCCCTACAACGGCGGCGCCGCCCCATCCGGCAATTGTGCCGGACCATGTTTTCTTGGGGCTGACCTTGGGCCAGAACTTCGGACCGCCGATAAGACGCCCCGCAAAGTAGCCCGCAATATCGGTGACGACGACAACCATAACCAGCCACAGCATCCACAACATGCCGAAATCATCACGCAGTTCGACCATGCCGAAACCTGCCAGAATGATCAGCGCTGCAAAGACAGCGTAGGTCACCCCACCCTTTTCCATCCGTCCAAGGCCCAACATCGAAGGCGCAAGAACCAAGGGCATTGCCAGTGCACTGGGAATTTCGACAACAGCAAGCGTGCAGACCGCGGCAACACCACCCAGCAACAAGGGCGACTTGCTCCGGTTGCTGTCCAGCATCGACACCAGTTCCCAAACCATGATGCCACAGACAGCGGCGATCAAAACATGAAACAGATATCCACCGATCCAGACCGACAGCAAGCCAACGGCAATCATCACAACAGCCGACACAAACCGCGGCCCCAGATCATTCCATTTCTTGCTGGGCTCGGTCATGCAGGCACCGCACCAAACCGGCGCTCACGGGTGCCGAAGTTGCTTGTCAGCTCTGCGAACTCCTTGGCAGAGAAATCCGGCCACAGGGTTTCGATGAATTCGTATTCCGAATAGGCCGACTGCCATAGAAGGAAGTTGGAAATGCGCGCTTCGCCCGAGGTGCGGATCACCAGATCGGGATCGGGAAGAACGCAAGTGTCCAGATAACGGGGCAGCGTTTCTTCGTTCACGTCAGAGGGGCACAGTTTGCCATCCGCCACGTCCTGAGCCAGACGCTGGGTCGCGCGGGCCACTTCGTCACGGCCACCGTAGTTCAACGCGATGGTCAGGTTCACACCTGTGCAATGGGCTGTCAGTTCTTCCAGCTCATCCATCAAGGACCGCAGTTTTTTATCCAACCGCAGACGGTCACCAATGAACCGCACGCGTACGTTTTCAGCGCGAAGGTTGCGGGCTTCTTTGGTGATGTAGCGGCGGAACAGCGTCATCAGACCGGCCACTTCGGTCTGGGTACGCTTCCAGTTCTCGGTCGAGAAGGCAAAGATCGTCAGATACTCGACCCCGCACTCGGGACAAGCTTCGACGATTTCACGAACACGGCGGGCCCCTTCTTGGTGGCCGAACAGCCGCGGGCGGCCCCGAAGCGTCGCCCAGCGCCCATTGCCATCCATGATGATGGCCACATGGCGTGGTGCGCCTGCTTCCGAATTAGGCTTACCCATGGCTGGTCCTTTCTGTGGTCCGCCGAGGGATCATGCTCAGACTTGCATGATCTCTGTTTGTTTGGCGTCCAGCGCTTCGTCCACCTTCTTGATGTAGGTGTCGGTCAGGTCCTGCACTTCGGATTCCCAGAACTTCTGATCGTCCTCGGACAGACCGTCAGATTTGGCCTTTTTCACCTGATCCATGCCGTCACGGCGCACGTTGCGGATCGAGACGCGGGCGTGTTCGGCATATTGACCGGCAACCTTGCCCAGTTCGCGACGGCGTTCTTCGTTCAACTCGGGGATCGGCAACATGATGATTGTGCCGTTCAGCTGCGGGTTGATGCCAAGGCCGCTTTCACGAATGGCCTTTTCAACCTTGCCAACCATGGATTTGTCCCAAACGTTGACCGTCACCATACGAGGTTCGGGGACGTTCACGGTGCCTACCTGGTTGATCGGTGTCATTGTGCCGTAAGCGTCGACCATGATCGGATCCAGCATAGACGCAGAGCCGCGACCCGTCCGCAGCGAAGCGAATTCTGTGCGCAGGTTTGCCATAGCGCCGTCCATACGGCGTTTCAGATCGTCTGTATCCAGTTCAAAATCTTCGGACATCTTCTTTCCTCATGCTCGGATATCGCCCCGTTGCAGGGCACTCTATCCGTATCAGCGTACGATTGTATAGGTGCCTTCACCCGCCAAAATCCCCTTGAACCCGCCGGGTTCATCAAGGCTGAAGACGATGATGGGCAAACTGTTATCCCGTGCCAGCGCAATGGCTGAGGCATCCATGACCTTCAGATGCTTGGCCAGACAGTCGTCATAGCTGATCGTGTCATAGCGCACGGCATCGTCATGCTTCATCGGGTCTTTGTCATAGACGCCGTCAACCTTGGTGCCTTTGAAGATCGCCTCGCAGGCCATTTCGTTGGCGCGCAGGGTCGCGGCAGTGTCGGTTGTGAAATAGGGGTTACCTGTACCGGCCGCAAAGATGCAGACGCGGGCCTTTTCAAGGTGACGCACGGCACGGCGACGGATGTAGGGTTCACACACCTGATCCATCGGGATCGCGCTGATCACGCGGGTAAAGACGCCAAGGCTTTCCAGCGCGGCCTGCATCGCCAGCGCGTTCATCACTGTGGCGAGCATGCCCATATAGTCGGCTGTGGTCCGCTCCATCCCTTGGGCCGAGCCCTGAAGACCGCGGAAGATGTTACCCCCACCGATCACCATACAGATTTCAACGCCCATATCGTGAACCGATTTCACTTCGCGGGCGATGCGCTCAACCGTTGGCGGATGCAAACCGTACCCTTGGTCCCCCATCAGCGCCTCACCGGAAATCTTCAGCATGACGCGTTTAAAGGTGGTCTGTTTGCTGTCGCTGTCGGCCATGTTGCGCTCCATTGGATAGGCAGTCTAGGATCATGGCGTACATGACGGAATTTCCGGCTTCTGACAATGGCCGCGACGGAGGTTTCGCAGCTTTGTTCAGCAACTTGGCGGTTTCCCCGCTGAAAGGCCCGACCCTGTGATAGATCTTAGCACAATTGATCCGGCAAAACCCGTGCTGATCGCGGGGCCGACAGCGAGTGGCAAATCCGGACTGGCGTTACGCATCGCGCAGGCGCAGGGCGGCGTTGTGATCAATGCGGATGCCTTACAGGTCTATGCCAACTGGCGCATCCTGACTGCACGCCCAGCGCCTGAGGAAGAAGCCCTCGCGCCCCACAAGCTGTATGGCCATATCCCCGGCGATCAGGCTTATTCCGTGGGCGACTGGCTACGCGAGGTCACGGAACTGCTGCAGCAAGATATCCGGCCCATTATCGTCGGGGGCACAGGGCTGTACTTCAAAGCTTTGACTGTCGGCTTGGCTGACATTCCGCAAACGCCTGACCATATCCGCGAAACCGCCATGCGTAGGATTGCCGAAGAAGGCTCGGACGCATTGCTGGCCGAACTGGATGATGCCACACGCTCGAAAATCGACGCGCAAAACCCGATGCGGGTTCAGCGCGCGTGGGAAGTGTTGCAAGCCACCGGCACACCGCTGGTCGAGTGGCAAAAGAATACCAAGCCCCCTCTCCTTCCTTTGGCGGAGACCACTGCGCTGTGTCTGGACGCCCCCAAGGAATGGCTGACACCACGGATCGAACAACGCTTTGACCTGATGCTGGAACAAGGCGCACTGGAAGAAGCCCGGGCAAATGCGCCCACGTTCTCGCGCGATTTGCCGTCGGCGAAGACAATCGGCGCGGCGGAAGTGATTGCCTACGTGAATGGCGAGATATCGCTTGAGGACGCGCGCGAGGCATCCATTATCCAGACCCGCCAATACGCCAAACGGCAACGTACGTGGTTCCGCGCCAATATGGGCGACTGGCGCCATATCTCGGCTACGCGGAAGGAGGCGGCATGACTGGTCCTGCTTTCCTGCGCAAACCGTCACGCATAAACGATGCGCCCCCGACAGAACGGGACATTCGCTGCCAGAACTTGGCGCAATTCACCGGCGGCGAGGCTTGGCGGTTGTCCGACCTGCATGACCGCAAGGACGATTTGCTAATCTGGATCACCCGTGGGCAAGGCCGCGTCACCGTGAATGGCGTGCGTCGCGGCATCGGGGCGCACAACGCTATGGTTCTACCCTCTGGCACATTGATGTCGCTGGAACTTGGCCCCCAGTCTCTTGCTCAGGTGGTGCAATGCCCGACCGGTTTGCTGGATCCAAATAACAAAGGCGCGAAACATTTGCGCATTCGGGATTCTCTGGGCCAAGCGGAACTCACCGGAGAGATCGAGGCCATGCAGCGCGAAATCTCTTTGGCGCGTCCCTTCCTCTATAAAGCTCTGGAAGCCCACATGCGTCTGATCTCGGTCTGGATTGCACGGCAAGAGGCGAATGGCGCACTGGATGCCCCAAAGGAAACCGCAGCCCAGCGCCTTGTGAAACGCTACGCGACGAAGGTGGTTCAGAACTACACCACAGACATGGTCATGGCGGATTATGCCGAGGCATTGGATGTCACCCCGACCCATCTGACGCGGGTGTGCCGGTCAACCTGTGGCAAGACCGCCGCCGATATGTTGGTCGAACGGAAGCTGTACGAAGCCCGCCGCATGCTGGCCCAGCCCAAGATCGAAGTGCAGGAAATTGCCAAATCACTGGGTTTCGGCAGCGCCGCCTATTTCACACGCTTTATCCAGTCGCACCTTCGAATGTCGCCCACCGCCTATCGCAAGGCCGCGCTTAAGAAGCCGGCAAATGTGACTGCGTTGTCATGACGATGCGGCATCCCCTTGCCCGTGCCTGTCAGGCCGATTTCCGAAACGGGTCTATGGATCGCCGTGAATTCCTGACGCGCGCCACGGCTTTGGGTGTGTCCTCTGCCGCCGCGCTTGCCGCTACCGGCTTGCCCGTTCCGGCGTCACAGGCCCGACGGATGGGTGGCACGCTTCGCATCCAGCAAGAGGTACGCGCCCCCAAAGACCCGCGCACCGCGGACTGGTCGGAAATCGCAAACCTGACCCGGGGCTGGCTTGAGTATCTGGTCGAATATCAGCGCGACGGAACGCTACGTGGCATGCTGCTCAGCCATTGGGATGTGAACGACACCGCGACCGAATACACCCTACACATTCGCCCGAACGTCACCTGGAACAACGGCGATGCGTTCAACAGCGCCGATGTCCTGAACAACTTCGCTTACTGGTGTGATCGTTCTGTGCCCGGGAATGTCATGGCCGCCAGCCTATCGGTGCTAGTTGACCCAGACAGTGGCCAACTGAAAAAAGGCGCGGTGCAAGCCTTGGATGATCTGACGGTCCGGATCACGCTGCCGAAACCTGATGTCGCGCTTATGGTGTCTTTGGCCGACTACCCCGCCGCGGTCGTCCCGCAAGACTTTGACCCCACGACAATGATCGACAATCCCGTTGGCACAGGTCCGTTTCGCCCCGTTCAGATCGAGGTCGGGCATATGGCGCGACTGGAACGCCATGCGGACCACACATGGTGGGGGCAGGATTTGGACGACTGGGGACCTGTCACGCTGGATGCGATCGAATTCCATGATCTGGGCACCGACCCCGCAAACTGGATCGACGCCATCCGCGAAGACCGCGTTGATATCCTCTATGAAAACGTCGGGCCTTTTATAGCCGAGGCAGACGCCTTGGGCTGGACCAGATCCGAGGTGGAAACCGCCGCCACAGTTGTCCTGCGTGGCAGTCAGACCGCGAAGATCGGCGATGACATGCCCTATGCCAATGCCGATGTCCGCCGCGCGCTGCAATTGGCGATCGACAACGCGATCTGCCTTGAGCTCGGCTATGGCAACCGTGGAAAAGTCGCGGCCAATCACCATGTCGCGCCAATACAGCCGGATTATGCCGACATAGGACCGGTGATCTATGATCCCGCCAAATCCAAGGAACTGATGGACTCCGCAGGATTTGCGGATTTCGAGCATGAGGTCTTTACCGTCGACGACGGCCTGACACGACGCACGGGCGAAGCTGTTGTTGCATTACTGACCGACGCGGGCATCAAGGCGCGTCTGACACATGTTCCCGGTTCGCGGTTCTGGGCAGACTGGAAAACCTTTCCCCTGTCCATCACCGAATGGAACCACCGCCCATTAGGCATCCAGACCCTTAACCTTGCCTACCGAAGCACCGCCGCTTGGAATGAATCCGGATACAGCAATCCTAAGTTCGACGCGCTTCTGGACGAGGCGCTATCGCTACCCGACGCGGCCACACGTCAGGGCGTGATGGAGAAACTGGAGAAAATGCTGCGGGACGATGCTGTGATCGTTCAGCCCTACTGGCGGTCGCTATTCCGGCACACACGACCGAATGTCGTCGGGGCCGAAATGTACCCCGATTTCGCCATTCCGCTGTATCGGTTGGGTTTTGCCGGCTAGGACAGCTTTTTAGCTGCCCCAGATCACTTTTACGTAGTTCTTCGTCTCACGGTACGGCGGCACACCACCGTGCTTGATCACAGCGCCAGGGCCAGCGTTGTACGCGGCCAGCGCAAGACGCCAGGATTTGAACGTCAGGAACTGCTGTTTCAGATAGCGCGCGCCACCTTCAAGGTTCTGCGCCGGATCCTTTGGGTTCACACCCAGACTGCGCGCAGTCTGCGGCATCAACTGGGCCAAACCGATTGCGCCCGCATGCGATTTGGCGTTCGGGTTCCAGTTGCTTTCCTGCTGCACCAAACGCAGGAACAGATCTTCGGGAATGCCGTGACGGCGGGCCGCAGACTTGGCCATCTCAAGATAGACGCCCTTATAGCGACCGCGATACTTTGGGCTGATGCCATCTGCGCCTGTGTCCCATTTGGTGGGCGTCACGACCTTCGGAGGCTGCAAGCGAACCGAATTGTTATACTGCTGGGCAGCCCGCGTATCCAAAACGCGGGTCTTGCTGGAAAACAGATTGGTCGAGCCTTTGGTCGATAATACGTCGGCACCGCCGCCAACCGGCATACAAATCAATAATGCACTGACAATACAGGATAATTGCAAAGATGTATTCATGGATCTGTGTCACCCAAGTTTCAACAGGCGCGACTATACCCGATCCTGACCATATGAAAACCCTTGAACAAAATCCCGTCCAAAGCGTTGGTAATAGTTTGCTTACCTTAATCGGTTTAGCTTGGCGCACCGCTGGTATATCTTTCTGCGAAAGGCGGGCGACCGCAGATTCGGATATAAAAACAAAGGGGGCACTATGGCCGGTTCCGTAAACAAGGTCATTCTGGTCGGCAATCTGGGGCGTGACCCAGAAGTGCGGACATTCCAGAACGGCGGCAAGGTCTGTAACCTGCGCATCGCTACATCTGAAAACTGGAAAGACCGCAACACGGGCGAACGCCGTGAGCGCACCGAATGGCACAGCGTTGCCATCTTCTCGGAGCCTGTTGCCCGCATTGCAGAGCAATATCTGCGCAAAGGTTCGAAGGTCTATATCGAAGGCCAGCTGGAAACCCGCAAATGGCAGGACCAGTCCGGTCAGGATCGTTACTCGACCGAGGTCGTTCTGCGCCCCTACAGCGGTCAGCTGACGCTGCTGGACGGTCGTGATGGCGGCGGCGGTGGTGGCGGCTACGGCGGTGGCAGCGGTGGCGGTTACCAAGATGACCGCGACATGGGCTATGGCGGCGGCAACGATATGGGATCGGGTTCCGGCCCGGCCCGCGCACCGGCCCGCGACATCGACGACGAAATTCCATTCTAAGAACGACGGGCCTTCGGGCCCGTTTTTCATTTGCGCAGGTGCGCCGGGATCAATCCACGCAGGGCGTTGCCCACAAAAAGCTGCGCGCCTTCCAGATCAGCGGGTGTCAGAACATTTTCTCGCGCCCTGCCTCCATCAATCAGCGATGCGCGCAAAACACCCGGCAAGGCGCCTGACGACAGCGGTGGCGTCAGCAGCATCCCGCCACGTTCCACAAAGACATTGGTGATCGTCCCTTCTACGACTTCGCCACGTTCATTGAGGAAAAGAACTTCGTCGATGCCGTCGGGCAGAGAGGCCCGTGCACGGTCATAAATCCCGCGTTCCGTGGTTTTCACACCGCGCCACGGATCATCCGACATCAGCGTTTCATCCGCCCACGTCAACGTCCAGCTATCGGCAATTGGTGCGGCCTCGGGACAGGCAACAGCGATCGTTCCCTGCAAATCCACAGTCAGCCTGACGCGACGGTCCACGTCCGTGGGAACCTTTGCAATCGCACTTTCGACCGCCCCCATATCCAACGGAATACCCAACCGGTCACAGGTCGACAGCAGCCGCTGCTTGTGAAACGGCCACAGTACAATCCCTGCGTCAGCGGCACTCAGGCAGGTCTCGATGACGTTCAAGTCGTCGGGGCAAGTTCCGCGAAACGCGCTTTCCACAGGGCTTCCTCATATTCTCCGCCGGCGGTGCTGTCGTACACGACGCCTCCGCCCACATTGAACCGAACACGGCCGTCAGGCCAGTGGATCAATGACCGGATCGCCACGGAAAATTCCATACGTGCATCCGGCGCGATCCAACCGATGGCCCCGCAATATACATCACGCGCTGTGTCTTCGAGTTCGGCCAAAATCTGCATCGCCCTGATCTTCGGCGCGCCGGTGATCGACCCACAGGGAAACAGCGCTTGGAAGATATCGAAAACCGTCAGATCAGGCAGAAGTTGGGCCGTCACATCAGACACCATCTGATGAACGGTTTCATAGGTCTCGACATGGAACAGGCGCGGCACCTTCACGCTGCCGACCTCGGAAATGCGTGACACATCGTTGCGCAGCAGATCCACGATCATCAGATTCTCGGCGCGGTTCTTTTCCGACGCTGCCAAATCACGCGCCAGTGCAGCATCTTCTTCCGGCGTCGCACCGCGCGGGGCCGTGCCCTTCATCGGGCGCGTTGTCAGCTGGCCGTGTTCGTTGATCTTGAAAAACAGCTCGGGCGAACGCGACAGGATGTTGAAATCCTCTAGCTCTAGATAGGCCCCGAACTGCACCGCCTGCCTGTCGCGCAGGGCGTGATACAGTGCCTCTGGCGTCCCTGTGGCCTTGGCCGCAATCGGAAAGGTCAGGTTCGCCTGATAGCAATCGCCCGCTGCAATATAATCGCGCAACCCTTTGAAAGCATGTTCATATTGCGCCTCTGCCCACTCGGGCATCAAATCAGACAAGGTCGATTGCGATGTATCCGATATCGGGCGTTGAACGGGTTCTTCAAACACGCCAAAGCACATGAAAGGCACGCGGCGATCCGCAGGCATCAGATCGCGCAGCTTATGGGAAAACAGGTACCCAAGTTCGTAGCTGGCAAAACCGGCCAGCCATTTGCCCTCACTCCGCGCATTTTCCATCGCCGCGAAGGCCGCCGGCACATCGTCCGGCGTATCCGCACGGATCACTTTTGACGGCTGCGAAAAACAGCTGTCCGCCCCCAGCGGGCCTTTATCAAACACCACTTTTTTCATGGGCGGGATGCCTAGCCGATTACCGGCTGGCCAAGGCATCAGACAAAAGGCCGCGCACCACGTCCTTTGGCACGTCCGATGTCACGAAAGCCTGACCGATCCCGCGCGCAAGGATAAAGCGCAATTGACCGTCGATCACCTTTTTGTCCTGCCCCATCAGGTCCAGCAATGTATCCGCGTCGGGCAAATCGCCGGGAATATCCGCCAGATCAGCCTTCATTCCCATCGCTTTCAGATGCGCGTGAATGCGGCTGGGCAGTTCCTGAGAACACAGGCCCAGACGCTGGGACAGATCAAACGCCAAAGCACAGCCAATCGCCACGCCTTCGCCGTGCAGCAGACGGTCCGAATAGCCTGTGGCTTTTTCAAGTGCGTGGCAGAACGTATGGCCAAGGTTCAGAAGCGCGCGGTCGCCTTGTTCGGTTTCATCACGCACCACAATCTCGGCCTTCATTTCGACCGACCGTTTGACTGCATAAGTACGCGCCTCTGTGTCGCCAGACGCCAGCGCAGGGCCGTTGGTTTCTAGCCAGTCGTAGAAATCCGCGTCGCCCAGCAGGCCGTATTTCACAACTTCGCCATAGCCTGCGAGAAAATCGCGCGGCTGAAGGGTGCCCAGAACGTCTATATCCGCCAGAACCAGAGACGGCTGATGAAACGCACCGATCAGGTTTTTGCCGTGGGTCGAGTTGATTCCGGTCTTACCGCCGACCGAACTGTCCACTTGCGCCAGAAGCGACGTGGGCATTTGTACAAAGCGCACACCACGACGCAGAACCGCCGCGGCGAAGCCAACAAGATCGCCAACAACGCCGCCACCCAATGCGACGACAACGTCATTGCGTTCAACCTTGGCCTCAAGAAGCCAGTCGACACAGTTGGAAAAATGCGGCCAGCTTTTGGTCGCCTCGCCCGCAGGCAAAACATGAAAAACGGACGTTATCCCAGATACTTCCAGAGCGCTTTGAAGGTCATCCAAATGCTTGGCAGCCACGTTTTCGTCGGTGACAATCGCTACGCGTTTACGGCGCAACAAAGGGGCGATTTCCGCACCTGCATTTGTCAGCAAGCCCTGCCCGATACGCACATCGTATTCGCGCCCAGCAAGGGGTACATGAACAGTCTGGACCATAATCAGTTGTCCTCAAGAACGTCTTCGCGGGTCTTCAGTGCTTCGATAACCGACCGTGCCGTATCCTCGATGGAATTGCGCGGGTTGGTTGTCACCTGAAGATCGGCCATTTGATAGATCGGCACGCGGGCTTCGAAAAGCGCGGCCAAAGTCTGTTTCGGGTTTTCTGTGCGCAGCAAAGGACGCGAATCCTTGTGACGGACGCGGGACCACAAAAGTTCGATATCCGCGTTCAGACAGACAGCCACGCCCTTGTTCGAAATCGCCGCGCGGTTCTCCGGCTTCAGAAACGCGCCGCCCCCGGTCGACAGGATACAAGGCGGGCCTTCCAGCAGACGTTCGATGATCTGCCCTTCCTTCTGGCGGAAAAAGGGTTCGCCATCGCGTTCAAAGATTTCGGCGATGGTCATGTTGGCCGCGCTTTCGATCTCGGCGTCGGAATCACGGAACGGCACGTGCAGCAAAGACGCGAGCGCCTTGCCCACAGCAGTTTTGCCTGCCCCCATCATTCCAACAAGCACAACGGTCTTCTTCAGACGAAGGTTCGAATTTACGCTGATTTCGGCCATCGGTTGCTCATTACAAGATTTCTTGCGTGAATGACGTGAACTTGCCAAAAATGCCAGTTATAAACGGAAAAAAATATCTCGGCAGGCATAGGGGAACTCATGGGGCGTATCATCAAGTGGCTGATCTACTTGGCACTTATCGGCTTTATTGGCCTGGTGGCGTACGCGTATGTGGGCGAATATTTCGGCGCGGACTTTGCCCCGCCGCAAACCGAGATTCGGCAACCGGTAGAATTGGATGCACGTTAAGGCGCTGACAGCATTGATTTTGTCTGCCGCCCCCTTGGCGGCACAGCAGCCTTTATCCGCCATCGATTGGTTAGACGACGCGCCGACGCGCATCGCTGTTACGGGGTCGAACGCCACCAGCACCGGCACCCCCGAACAGGCCAAGACAGAAGCCCCCACCGCCGACACTGCGACAACGCCAGATGTCGAGGTGATGACACTGGACAGCAGCACCACACGCGATGCTGTCGGGTTGTTGCCCAGTTCCAAAACCGGCCTGCCCTCAAATCTTTGGTCCGCATCAGACGCACGGGATGTCATTTCCGCGCTGGCGGACATCGAGGCCACCGTGCCCGCGATCAGCACATTAGTCAGCACGCTATTGCTGGCCGAGGCCGACCCGCCCGCTGTATCCGAAGTGGATGACGCGCTACTGGTCGCCCGCATTGAACGGTTGATAGAAGACGGCGCCGTCGATGCGGCGGCCGCCCTTCTGGAACGGGCCGATCCGAACACCAAGTCACTGTTTCCATTGTGGTTCGATGTTACCTTGCTTTTGGGTGATATGCCCGAGGTCTGCACAACGCTGCTGAATGACCCGTCTTTGGCACAGGACCTATCGCAAAGGATTTTCTGCCTTGCGCGTGCAGGACAATGGCATCAGGCCAGCCTGACGTTAAGCAGCGCAGAGGCATTGGGCCAGATCAACCAGCGCGACGCTGATTTGCTGACACGCTTTCTAGATCCGGAGATGGGTGAAGACACGCCCATGATGCCGCCGCCTTCCAAGCCCTCTGTTCTGCAGTTCCGGCTGTACGAATCGATTGGCGAACCGCTTCCCAGCTACCGGCTACCACGCAAATTTGCGGTGACGGAACTGTCCGGCGATCAAGGGTGGCGCGCGCAGATTGTTGCCGCGGAACGTCTGGCCCGTGCTGGCACACTGTCATCGAACCGGCTGTTGGGTATCTACACCATGCGCAGGCCAGCCGCCTCGGGCGGTATTTGGGATCGGGTCGAAGCCCTACAACGCTTTGACCGTGCGATCACCACGCGCGATCCAAAATCGGTTGGCACCGCACTGGTAAATGTCTGGCCCAAAATGAAGGAAGCGGGTCTGCTCGTGTCCTTTGCAGAACTTTATGCGGACAAGCTGCAGGGTCTGCCCATGTCGGCCACAGCCCGCGAGGTCTCCGCGCAAGCGGCGCTGTTGTCACCGCTTTACGAAGAATACGCCTTGGCTTTGGAAAACGATCCGACCTTTGCATTCGAAGCTCAGATCGCCCGTGGAATCGCACCAACGCAAGTATCAGACCGGCGCTTTGCCGCAGAAATCGCCGCGGGCTTTGCCGGGCAGGAACCATCCGAGCGGGTGTCTTCCCTGCTTAAACAAGGCAAGCTTGGCGAAGCCATCTTGCAGGCCATTGCCCTGTTCCAAAGCGGCGTCGATGGCAACGGACCTGACCTGACCGAAGGTTTGGCCGCATTGCGTACGCTGGGGTTGGAAGACACCGCACGCCGTGCTGCGCTGCAACTGCTGATCGCAGGGCCGTCCCAGTCATGAACCTGTCCACGCGCTGGATATCCGCCTTTCTTGATGCTCAGGTCGCCGAACGCGATGCATCCCAGAACACGCAGATGGCCTATGCCCGCGATCTCGGGGATTTCACCGAGTTTCTGACAGGTACTGCGCGAGATCTGGACACAGCCACACGTCAGGACATCGAAAATTACCTGATCCATCTGGACACCCAAGGATTTGCCAAATCAACGCGGGCGCGCCGTTTGTCGGCAATCAAACAGCTGTACCGCTTTGCGTTCGAAGAAGGGCTCCGTCAGGAAAATCCGGCCATCCAGATCACGGGTCCGGGGCGTGACAAACGCCTGCCGAAAACCCTGAGTGTTGAAGAGGTCGACCGCCTTCTGGACATGGCCGAGGAATATGGCCGTTCCCAAGAGGACCGCATTCGCAACACCTGTTTGATGCAGCTTCTATATGCGACAGGGATGCGAGTAACCGAACTGGTCACCCTGCCCCTGTCTTCGGCCAAGGGCGATCCGCGTATGCTGTTGATCAAGGGCAAAGGCGGCAAAGAACGTATGGTGCCGCTCAGCCCACCGTCACGCGACGCGCTGGCGGAATGGTTGGCCATCCGTGAACGGCAGGAAGCGGACAATCGGGCCGACGGCAAGCCGACCTCTGGTTTTCTATTCGCGTCGCGCAGCAAAGAAGGCCACCTTACCCGCCACCGATTCTACGCGCTGATCAAAGATCTTGCGCTACAGGCTGGCGTCAGCCCGTCCAAGGTCACACCGCACACGCTGCGGCACGCCTTTGCCACGCATCTTCTGGCCAATGGCGCCGATCTGCGGGCCATCCAGACATTTCTGGGGCATGCTGATGTGGCCACGACGGAAATCTACACCCACGTGCTTGAAGAACGCCTGCGCGATCTGGTGCTGGACCATCACCCTTTGGCACGGGATTAAGCACAGCCCTTGAATGGGGGCGCGTTGCACCACATAACCGATCACATCATTTACTTTCTTCGGGTTGACCCAATGATCGACACCGCCTTCTGGATTTCGGCTGCATCCATCTTTGCCCTGCTTGTTTTGTCGGGCTTCTTTTCAGGTTCGGAAACCGCGCTGACCGCTGCGTCGCGCGGGAAACTGCGTGCTGCTGTCGACAAAGGATCGAAAGGTGCCGAACGCGCGCTGAACATCACAGAAGACAACGAACGTCTGATCGGCTCGGTCCTTTTGGGCAACAACCTTGTGAACATTCTGGCCACGTCTTTGGCGACCGCCCTTTTCACGCGCCTGTTCGGCGAAAGCGGCGTGGCCCTTGCGACCCTGATCATGACCTTCCTAGTTCTGATCTTTGCCGAGGTCCTGCCCAAGACCTACGCCATCACCAACCCCGAAGTCGCCGCCGCGCGCGTGTCGCCGATCATTCAGATCGTAATCCTTGTCTTTTCGCCCGTCGTCAGCGCCGTGCGTGTTTTTGTCCGCTTCGTTCTTAGCCTGTTCGGCGTGAAAACCGACCCTGACAGTCACATTCTGGCCGTGCGTGAAGAAATCGCCGGCGCTCTGAACCTAGGCCATTCCGAAGGCATCGTCGAAAAAGAAGACCGCGACCGTATTCTTGGCGCGCTTGATTTGTCCGATCGGACGGTCGAGGAAATCATGCTTCACCGTTCATCGATTGAGATGATCAACGTCGACAGTGAACCCACAGACATCCTTCAACAGTGTCTGGCCAGCCGCTATACGCGCCTGCCGATCTATCGCGACGATCCGGAAAACATCATCGGTGTCATTCACGCCAAAGACCTTCTTCGTGCGATGTACAATCTGATGGAAGGCGCGGATGCGTCCCTGAAAGCCTTGAAAAGCTTTAAGATCACTGACGTAGCGATGAAGCCGTACTTCATCCCCGACACCACATCGCTGGATGACCAGATGCGCCAGTTCCTGCGCCGCCGCACGCACTTTGCGCTGGTTGTGGATGAATACGGCGCGCTGCAGGGGCTGATCACGCTCGAAGATATTCTGGAAGAAATCGTTGGCGAAATTACTGACGAATTCGACCCTGATGCCGACCACACCATTCAGGTCGCCGATGACGGCAACTACTGGATCGAAGGCCAGATGACAGTGCGCGACTTTAACCGCGCGACGGATTTGAACCTGCCTGATGACGAGGCAAACACTGTGGCCGGTGTCGTTATCCACGAAGCCCAGATGATTCCGACCGTGGGTCAGGTGTTCCTGTTCCACGGCTTCCGGTTCGAGGTCGCAGGACGCGAAAACAACCGCATTACGCACCTGAAAGTGCGCCCGCTGGACGTTAGCCCTGAGGCTGCCCAGAAAGGCTAACCACGTCGATCCGGTAACCGTTTTCGTCGGCATGAACCTCGAATGAGCTGCCCGTCTGGCTGGCGGCGCTTTCCATCAGGCGCAAACCAATCGACGGCAGTGATTTCGATTTTTCTGACGTTGCGCTCTCCGTACGCCCAGCGTTGCCCACACCGTTGTCGCGGCACGTCAGCGTGATGACCCCATCGTCGGTTTCGGTCAAAGACACGGTGACGACGCCATCGCGCCCGTCGGGGAACGCATACTTATTCGCGTTGGCCACAAACTCGGACACGATCATCGCGTAGCATGCCGCTTTGCGAGAGTCCGCTTTCACAGCCTGCAACTCGGTCTGCACCGTGATCCCTCTACGCACAGCGTCAGAGGCATGTGCAGCCACGCGGTTCAGATAATCGTCCAACCGAACAATGTCGCCGGTGTCCGATTTATACAGCTCCGCATGCAATTGCGAGATCGAGGATACACGCCGTCCGATGGCTGCCAGTGCATCCTTCGCCTCATCAGAAGACGCTCGAGACTGATAGATTCGAATAAAGCTTTCAACAGTTTGCAGTGAGTTCTTAACGCGATGATCCATTTCACTGCGCAAGACATTCTGGTCATGCATCGCGCGACGCAATTCCATCTGCGCCATAGCCTGCGACGCCAGTTTTGTCAGTGTCGCCTTTTGAACGTCGTCCAATTTCCGCGGCCTATAATCCAGTACACAAAACGCACCCAATGCGTGGCCGTCGGGCGTAATTAAGGGCGCCCCAGCATAGAACAGTAACGGTTCTTTTTCACGGGAACACAGGGGGTTATCCGCCGTTCTTGGATCAAGTCGCGTATCCGGAATTTCCAGAACATCGGTACCCAGAATGGTGTAGCCACAAATGGCTTCATCCAAAGAGGTAGAAGACGCGCACAAACCGATTTCCGCCTTGAACCATTGCTGGTCGTGGCTGACCAAACTGACCAGAGCAATCGGGACATCACAGATCAGCTGGGCAATTTCGACCAGATCATCGAAATCCTTTTCCCGCTCTGTCTCGAGAATACGGTAGCCTGCCAGGGCAGCAAGGCGTTCAGACTGGTTGGCAGGGGTTGGAGCCCGCATAGTACCCTCAACTTACTAAAAGACGGCCGGTAGGCTCCGGCGTGACACGACTATCGTGATATACATAATCGAGAATGAGAAGTTGCCAAATTCGACGAATGTAGACAACGCAAGAAGATGAAATTCCTGATATTTATCTGAAAGACAAAATACCCCCGCCTGAAAGGTTTTAGATTCCGTATGGCAAAACGTGTTTCGATCCTGATCCCCGCCGCCGGCTTTGGACGACGAATGCGCGGGCAGGACAAATTGCTGCGTGAAATCGCTGGCGTTCCGCTATTAAGGCGGACTGCTGAGCGCGCCTTGTCCACCGGATGCGCGGTCTGCGTGTCTCTTCCGGCGGATAATGCCGACCGTGCTGCGGCCCTACACGGATTGGACATCGAAACCGTCCAAATCCACGACGCGGACAAAGGCATGTCGCGGTCTATCGTTCACGGCGTTGGCGCACTGAAAGACCAATCCAGCGGCATTCTGATCATGCCTGCCGATATGCCCGAAATTGATAGCCACGACATGACCGCGCTGATTGACCGGTTTGCGGCGTTAGGCGGCCAACACATCATGCGCGCGACAACAGCGGATGGCACTCCCGGCCATCCTGTCATTTTCCCGCCCGATTGCTTTGCTGCACTGATGAACCTGTCAGGCGACGAAGGCGCGCGGTCGGTCGTGAAATCCGCTGCCAACGTTCAGCTGGTGGCGCTACCTGACAATCACGCCCTGACCGATCTGGACACCCCCGAAGCGTGGGATGACTGGCTGTCCAAAAATCACAGCAACTAACCGCACCCTACAAATAAAAAAAGGAGCAGCTGATCGCTGCTCCTTTCCGTTTGCCCGCCAGGAAGCAAGCAAACTTGCTGCATAACCTTATTTCACAAGAAGACGCGCTTCGTGTTTCTTCAGCGAACGACGCGCCGCTGCGTAGTTTTCCAAACCATCTGCATGTTCCAGTTCGGGGAACAGTTCGAGGATTTCATTGCGCTGCGCATTGCCGATGCCCTTGAGGCTGTAGTCACCCGGCTGGAAGCTTTCGCTCCATGCGCCATTGGACAGAACAACCTCGTGGCGGTCGAACATGAAGTGGATGTAGCTGACGCCCAATGTGCCCACTTCAGTGACGCCCGGCAGACCGACAAGGTGCTTGGCCGCTGCCAGAACTTCGGTTTCCTCAAAATACAGAGCGGTCTTGTCGTTGTTCACCAGAATACGGTGGTTCGGGCTGACCAACAGATCGTGCTCGGGCAGATTGTTGCCAAGGCTACCCGCCTGGATCAGGATCGGACGCATGTGCGGTTTGCGCGCAAGATCGTGGCCTGTCAGATCTTTGCGACCCGCCCAGCGAATTTCCTGAATGCCGTTGTCACGTGTGATGATCCGGTCGCCTTCACGAAGTTCTTCGACAAGACGTTCGCCCTGCGGTGTCGCGATCAGCGTACCCGGCGTAAAGCACGGAACGATCTGTTCGATGTTGAAGAAGTCCAGCGAACCTGTGACCGCACCTGTCGTCGCATCAAGGAACTCAACCGTACCATCGATACCGTTCGACGGGTTGCCCGGGCCATCATCATCCGGTGTCTGGTTGACGATGCGCCAGTCAACGCCACGGTCGCCCGCGCCGGACAGGTTCAGAACGTCGAAGTCATCGCCTTCGAAGCCACCCTGAATGGTGTCGCCTGCGCCCTCTTCCGCCGAATTGACCAGGAACACGTCACGATCCGCGCCGCCTTCGATGCTGTCCGCACCGGCACCGCCATCCAGCGTATCGTTGCCTTCGCCACCGATCAGTGTGTCGGCATCGTCGCCACCGAACAGGTCATCGTCATCGATGCCACCGTCCAGTGTGTCATTGCCAGCGCCGCCCAGCAGCGTGTCATCGTCATCGCCACCAGTGATCGAGTCGTTGCCGTCGCCGCCATCCAGCAGGTCACGGTCGTTCTGTGTCTGCGGATCGACGTCGTCGGTCAGCTCCAGCGAAGGAACGTTGGAACCGTCGATAATGTCATCACCGGCTTCACCAAAGATCGTGTCAGAGCCGTGACCACCGATCAGGCTGTCTGCGCCTGCTCCACCCTGGATAATGTCATCGTCAATGCCGCCATCAACGGTGTCATTGCCCAGACCACCAACGATCGTATCCGCATCGTCGCCGGTCGAGATCACATCATCGCCCGCGCCACCATCAACCGAGTCACGACCGTCATCTGTGTTCGGATCGCTTGTGAATGTGGTGCCGCCAAAGGTCAGCGGGAACGTCGGATCGTCGTTTTCGTAATCCGAGAACGTATCGATACCAGCTGTGATGGTGTCGTTGCCGTCGCCGCCCAGAATGGTGTCCGAACCCTGAACATCGTTGATCAGGTCATCGCCTGCGCCACCATCGATCAGGTCGTCATCGATGCCGCCTTCCAGCGTGTCAGCGCCGTCGCCTGCAATGATGGTATCCGCATCATCACCGGTCGAGATCGCATCATTGCCGTCTGTGCCGACAACGCTGTCCAGATCGTCCGTTGCATCCGGATCCTGGTCAAAGCCGTCCAGCGGATCCAGCGCCTGATCGGCGGGGTCGACTGGGAACACGTCAACGTCGATACGACCAGCATCCGCAGGATCAACAAAGATGGTCACAGTCGCTGTGTCAGTCCCGCCGTTGCCGTCGGTGATGTCATAGGTCAGCGTGTCTGTACCTGTGAAACCGATATCCGGTGTGTAGGTGATCTCACCTTCCGGTGTGAAGGTCGCAGTACCGTTGGTCGGCTGCGTGATACCTGTCACGGTCAGCGTGTCACCATCCGGATCGCTATCGTTGCCCAGCACTTCGATTGTGATCGGAGTGTTGAAATCGGTCGTGTCGCTGTCATCTTCCGCCACCGGCGCATCCGGCGTCGGGTTTACGGTGATGAAGACGGTGGCTGTGTCTGTCAGGCCATCGGGGTCTGTGACGGTGTAGGTCACTTCCTCGGTGCCGTTGAAGTCGGGGTTCGGCGTGTAGGTCAGTTCGCCTTCCGGAGTCACGGTGACGGTGCCGTTTGCAGGCTGTGTCACGTCGGTGACTTCCAGCGGCTGGCCGTCCAGATCAGAGTCATTGCCCAGAACGTTGATCGTCAGCGGGGTGTCTTCGTCTGTTACCAGCTCGTCGTCTGCCGCAACCGGAGCATCCGGTGTCGGGTCGACGGTGAAGGTCACGGTCGCTGTGTCGGTCAGACCATCGGGATCGGTCACTGTGTAGGTCACAGTGTCCGTACCGGTGAAGTCCGGATCGGGCGTGTAGGTGATCTCGCCTTCCGGTGTGAAAGTGACGGTGCCGTTGGTGGGCTCGGTCACATCTGTCACGGTCAGCGGATCGCCGTCCGGATCAACGTCGTTGTCCAGAACATTGACCACGATCGGCGTATCTTCATCGCCGGTCACCTCATCGTCTGCCGCCACCGGCGCGTCGGGCGTCGGGTTTACGGTGATGAAGACGGTCGCAGTGTCTGTCAGGCCGTCCGGGTCTGTGACGGTGTAGGTCACTTCCTCGGTGCCGTTGAAGTCCGGGTTCGGCGTGTAGGTCAGCTCGCCTTCCGGTGTCACGGTGACGGTGCCGTTCGCAGGCTGTGTCACGTCGATGACTTCCAGCGGCTGGCCGTCCGGATCGCTGTCGTTGTCTAGGATGTTGATCGTCAGCGGGGTGTCTTCGTCTGTTACCAGCTCGTCGTCCGCCGCAACCGGTGCATCCGGTGTCGGGTCGACGGTGAAGGTCACGGTCGCTGTGTCGGTCAGACCATCGGGATCGGTCACTGTGTAGGTCACAGTGTCCGTACCGGTGAAGTCCGGATCGGGCGTGTAGGTGATCTCGCCTTCCGGTGTGAAGGTGACGGTGCCGTTTGTGGGCTCGGTCACATCTGTCACGGTCAGCGGATCGCCATCCGGATCAACGTCGTTCTCCAGAACATTGACCACGATCGGCGTATCTTCATCGCCGGTCACCTCATCGTCTGCCGCCACCGGCGCATCGGGCGTCGGGTTTACGGTGATGAAGACGGTCGCAGTCGAGGTCACACCATCTGCATCCGCGATGGTGTACGTCATCTCGTCCGTACCATTGAAATCAGGGTTCGGCGTGTAGGTCAGGGTACCGTCAGCGGACAGGCTGATTGTGCCGTTTGCCGGGTCGGTCGCATCCACAACTGTGATCGCCTGACCTTCCGGATCGCTGTCGTTGCCCAGAACATTGATCGTCAGCGGAGTGTCTTCGTCTGTGATCAGTTCGTCATCAACCGCGACGGGCGCATCGTTGATGGGATCAACAGTGAAGGTCACAGTTGCTGTATCAGTCAGACCGGTCGGGTCTGTGACTGTGTAAGTGACTGTGTCTGTGCCGTTGAAATCGGGGTTCGGCGTGTATGTCAGCTCACCTTCCGGTGTGAACGATACGGTGCCGTTCGCCGGGTCTGTGACAGATGTAACGGTCAGCGGCTGACCTTCGGGATCGCTGTCGTTGCCAAGAACATTCACAACAATCGCGGTGTCTTCGTCGCCAAAGCCAAGGTCATCGTTTGCAACGGGCGGCAGGTCCACAACCGGATCGACAGTCGAGAAATGGACGTCAGAGACCATAATCGCCTGACCGGACAGGCCACCGTTGTCGTAGAGGATTTCGATGCGCGAAACGGGGCCCGCGATGTTCACAAGGAAAGAGCCGTCGGCATCTTCAAGATTGGTTGTTGTCGTGCCTGTGGCTGTGTCGCCGGACACTGTGCCTGCGCCGCTGGACGTGATGGTCACAGGAACAGCGTTGCCATCCGCGTCATAGGCCAGAATGGTGACGATGTCCTGAAAGCCTTCGCCTTCCAGACCGTTCAAATCTTCGCCTGTGGACGCGAAATCGACATCGCTCAGACGGAAGGAAACGTTCTGTACGCTGTCTGCGTAAGCATCGTCTGTCGCGCGGAAATCAAGTGTGGTGACCGAGGTGTTGGTGCCGTTGTCGACGCTCGCCTGTCCGTCACCGAACAGTTTCAGGTTCGAGTTGGGATCAAAGGGTTCGCCTTCTTCCACGTAGCCGAGGAAATCGACGTACTTGGCGCTCGCGCCCTCTTCGGTTTCTGCGAAGGAGATGTCGACAGCAACGCCGCCTGTTTCAACCGTCGCGGATACGCCGCCTGTGTCAGTCAGTGCCTGGTTTTGGGTGGACAGATCACCCCAGTCCAAAAACAAATCAGCCATCGTTACCGATCCTTCAACTCATCAATCCAGGCACGCCCAGACCACTTCCAACACCGGACCCTGTCCCCAAGATCGCGACCTTTACTCGTCAAACTTTTCGCGGAGTGGTTCGGCTGGCGCCTAGTTCAGGGCACACAAATCCGGCGGCGGAAAACGGCATTCCGTTCCACAGACACTTCGCATCCAAAGGATGACATCCGAAATAAAAGGCCGCCCCCGTGGCCAGCAGTCTTCGCCCCCCAGTTGGGCGTGACTTCTTCTTAAGTGTCAGCGCGCGTGACACAAAGGGGAAATTTGTCTCAAAGGTGTCAAAGATTAGTATCTAAAGATAACTTAGACGCGCATTGTCGTCCGAGGTATCGAAATTCATTCAACGATTGTTTGTAAATTATGCGGTTTCGAGTGGTTTTTTCCCGCGCAGATAGAATTGAGCGGCTTTTTGTTCAGCATTAGGAAACAGTATAAATGTGGCGCTGCGCGTCACATTTTCGAGAGAGCGCTAAAAACAGCGTTCAGAGTTTGTTCACAAATGATGAGTAATCTGCAGATTTTCGAAAAATTGGTCACAACATCTTAGGTATGAACCCGAATCAAAACCTAGATTCGACGAAATATGACGCAAAAAAGTCGTCTTTTGGGGCGGCAACTAACCAAAGATACCGCCCCGAAAACACGTTGCTTTGCCGCCCTAGAAAAAGCTGAAGACCTCGAATTCCAGCTTGGAACTTCTTGCAGACTGCTGGTCATCAGCGTCCTGCTCGTCCTCGTCGGCAGTTGTATCAAAACTTGCCGCGCCAGTGCCTTTGAACATCAAGTGGCTGAAAATCCCGCTTCTGGGAAAGGCTGTGGCTTGCTCTTGTTCGGCATTCTGCGGCGACGTAGTTTTGGTTTCTTGCGCCGCTTCCGGCTCTTGTTCAACCTCGCGCACGCGGGGGCGCGACGCCCCGCCACTCAAGAACCTAAGACTTAGAAAGCCGCCGCTGCCAGAGGACGTCGCTTCTACGGTCGGCGTTTCTTCATCCGCGCTGCTCTCGGCCTGATCACTAGTCGTCCGGTTCGATGTCTGATTGCCTTCATCCGAGGACAACAGGCCAAGCAGCCTGTCACGCCACAGCCCAACGCCACTGCCATGAAATATGCCGCGCACATTCGGCACCTCTTCTTCAGGTTCCTCCGGCGGAGTTTCGGGCTCAGGATCGGTTACCGGATCAGGGTCGGGCGTTGGTTCAGGATCCGGCGTAGGCTCGGGGTCCGGTTCTGGTTCTGGCAAAGGGTCCTGGACAGGATCAACAGGATCCAAGTCATCAACCACCGGATCATCGGGCTGCTCACCCACCAGATCCAGACGGGGATATGTGTCTTGGAAAGTGTCCAGAACGTCATCTCTTGGCGTGCTGTCCTCTAGGTGGCGCAATGTGCCCCAGCTTCCGAATTGCGAGGGTCGCGCCACGTCTACGAACGCGTTGAACAGCGTCCCACCGTTTTCCACCCAAGAATCCAGCAGCTCTTCGTAAAGAAGACCCATTTCTTCGGAGTAGTTGAGATGGACGAAGAAGGCGGTCAGGTCCTGATTGGAGGTGTATTCCCCAAGGCCCACGATGTGCGTGCCACCTTCGTATATCACCATATCCAGACCGTAACTGTCTGCGACCTGACTATGGTAGGCGAACAAAGCATCCAGTTCTTGTAGGCTGCCCTCAGGATCACCCGTCACCGAGCCATCCCGCAATTCCTGAAGGGCCAGATCAGTGGCATGGTCGAACTGATGGGATGCGATGTAGTCTGCCCGCGCCTGCCCTGTCAGGCCCAAGGCATCTGCGTCTTGCTCGGCCAAAGCGCGGCTTTCCGCGATCCAGTCCAGAACATCTTCTGCTTTGGATCCCCCCAAGGTCCCGCCAAAATATCCGGTCACGGCATAGGTATCGAACAACGTGTAAGGCGCGACGTTATCCACCGACAGTGCCTGATAGGCCGGTGCCTCTAGAGCAGATTGTTCCAGCCCGGGCCATGCAGTGTGCGTTGCGATGACTTTGACATAGTCCCCATCGCGCCCTGCATAGACCTCATCCAGAATGCTTGCCATCTCTGCTGAACGGGCCCCATATTCCTGCATCCAGCCATCGCCCAGATCGGTGCCAAAGCGCTCTTGCGCATCAAGCGCCGAGTCCCGCGCCTGATCGAACATGAAGTTCCAGACCTCGTTCGAGAATTCGTAATGCGCGCGCAAATCCGGATCGAGGTTTTCTGCCACATAGCTTGCGAATTCACGGATGTAATCGTCATCGGCATTGTGCGGAATGTTGAACCACGGCTCGGTGCCCGTTTCATTGGCCAAGGCCACCATCACCTCGACGGGAACACCGTTGGCATAGGTGAAATCACCCACGTCCGGTCTGTCTGCCCATTCAGTCAGGTCCGAATTATTGGTGTCCATCCAGTCCATGAACCGGAGCGCATGGGCATTTTCGATGTTCGCGATGAACAAGGGATTGAACATTTGGCCGGCGTCATACGCGTCGATATGTTCTTCCTTCACCAAGGAAAAATCGCGCAGATAATCGCCTGTTCCGTTCGGATCGGTCGAACTGATGGAAATGGCGACCAACCCTTCGGACGATGGCGTGTAATCGAACCAGATTTCACCGTCCTGTGCGACGACGTTGGTCCCGCCAAACACCTGCACTTCGCCCTCGCCATCATAAGTCAGGCGATAGCGGCCGGCTGTATATGTTGCCTCTTCGGTGATTTCGGTCAGCACAAAGGTTTCAACGCGGGTAATGCCGTCGGGCATGGCCGTCAGGTATCCGTTCACATCCAACAGCCCGAGCGCCTGCATATCCTCATAGCTCATGGCGCCCCACTGGCCGTCTTCGTGGCCTGTCCATGGCCGCGCGGTTTTCATGACGTCCAGAAATGGCTGTTGGGTCGTCCAATCGGAAATACCGTTTAGACCATATCCCAAGCCGGGTTCACCTGTGGTGGTTGCAAATACACCGGATGCCGTGCCCATAAAATTCCCCCCTGTCACAAGGACGCGCCCTGCGCCCGTTTTCAGTTGGAAGCGATGCACCCGCGGTGGCGGCCTATGGGGCGCACCGTGACAGCCCCAGAAATCCACCCATAACAAGCGATCGCCCTAACCCGATCTGCGCAGCGGCAGGCCGAAAATGACCGGTCCCTGCAGAAGCAATTCCCTGCAAGATCGAAGCCAATTTCAGTGATAGGCGAGCGATTGTTGAAAATTCGTGAAAAATGAACCTGTTTAAGCGGCCACCATGCGGAAGGCTGCAATCAATAAGCGTTCTGATTTTTGCGGAAAGTGGTACCCAAGGTCGGACTCGAACCGACAAGACCGTTAAGTCGGGGGATTTTGAATCCCCTGCGTCTACCATTCCGCCACTTGGGCACGGCGAACTCTCTACAACTCCGAAACAACATCGTCCAGAGGTAAAGATGCAGGTTCTTGACGCTAATGTCCCGTCGTGATCAACCCGCCCTGTAGGTTGCGAGGAAACCGATGCTGAGACGCCTTTATAATAGAATGCTGGCCGCTGCCGAACATCCCTCGGCGTTGTGGATCCTGGCAATCGTGTCATTCGCCGAAAGCTCGGTCTTTCCGATCCCGCCGGATGTGATGATGATCCCGATGATTCTGGCCGCGCCGCATCGGGCTTGGCTGATTGCGGGCGTTTGTACTGCCGCTTCGGTTGCTGGTGCGCTTTTGGGCTACGGCATCGGCCACTTCTTTTTCGAACAGGTCGGCCAGCCGGTGCTTGAGGCTATGGGCAAAGCCGAAAAGATGGACGCCTTCAATACCACGTTCAGCGAATGGGGCGTTTGGGCGGTACTGATCGCGGGCATGACCCCCTTCCCGTTCAAGGTTATCACGATCATGTCAGGCTGGGCCTCCTTCCCGTTGATCCCCTTCCTGTTGTCGTCCATCGTCGCAAGAAGCCTACGGTTTTTCATCGTCGCGGCCTTGCTTAAGGCATATGGCCCGCCCATCCGCGAGTTCGTGGAAAAACGACTGGGTCTGGTCTTTGCCGCTTTCCTGATCGTCCTGATCGGCGGCTTTATGGTGTTGAGAGTTCTATGACACAAAAACAACTGGTTCTACTGGCTGCCGCAGGATCTGCCGCGCTGATGATGGGCGCTTTGGGCTTTCAGTACATTGGCGAACTGCCGCCCTGCAAACTGTGCTACTGGCAGCGTTATCCGCATATTGCAGCTATCGCGATTGGCGCCCTATTCGCCTTTATCGGCGCACGTATCCTGATCGCTTTGGGCGCCGTTGCCGCCTTTGCGACGGGCGCGGTCGGCATCTATCACACAGGCGTTGAAAAAGGCTGGTGGGAAGGTCCGACTACCTGCACATCCGGCTCTATCGAGGGCCTGTCCACAGATGATCTGTTGAACCAGATCATGGGCGCGCCGCTGATCCGTTGCGATGAAATCGCGTGGCAGTTCATGGGTCTATCCATGGCCAGCTGGAACGCGGTCATTTCCTTTGGCCTGATGGCGATCTGGATTATGGCCTACCGGAAATCGGCATAAAAAATTAAGGGCGGTCGGTTTCCAAGTCGTAGCGATAGTTAGTGCAAAGGGCTGCCCTACCGCGTTGTCGACGCGACGAAATGTGGAACAGCAACTCCCGAAGAAATCTTCCGGAACTTATTTCCGAAAATATCTCAGTTGGTCTTATCTGAGTAAGGTGTTGTAAGGCGTATTCCGTTTAACGTGTGGGTGCAGCACGCACAAAAAGGCTCCATTGTATCTGCTGTAAGCCCCGGATCAACGACAGCCAAAACGTTGTCTTCATCCACATAGAGCCCGCTAAAATAGGAGCTCTCGCCTGCTCGGAAGAAAGGACTGCCTTCCGAATAGCTAGCGGCGACCATCCAGGTTATTGGCTCTTCACGATCCAGTCTTGCTACAGCCTCGCTATGAACTTCGGCCCAATCATCGCCAACTCTGGAAAGCAAAAACTTGAAGAGCGGAGTATAGTCAAAGCCATGCCTTTGCCCTGAATGCATCGATTGCTTCATCGATTTGTTGTTCTCAGAAACCTTCGTATTTCTCTCCCATTTCGACTTCGCTCCCGAGCCATGTCGAACGCCGCGGGTTTTAGTATTTACGGATCGATAAAGTGGTTTCTTTTGACGTTTCATTGCCGAACCTTGCACCATCCCATCAACTTTCTGCAAGAAACGAAGTTACGTTGTTTAGGAATGAAGCGGCCATCCGAGGATCGCGCAACATTCAACATTTAGGGCTCGAAGCAGCCATGGTACTTCGAGCCCTTCAAGGGTTTCACACCCACCATTTACTGGAAAGCGCAGAGGGGCAACTCGCCTCTCTTTTACAGGTAGTCCGCGCGCTGAAGAGAATACTTCGCCATCTTCTCGTTCAACGTCCGGCGCGGCAGGCAGAGTTCGTCCATCACCGCAGAGATCGAGCCTTTGTGGCGGCGCATCGTGTTGTCGATGAGCATGCGCTCGAAGGCTTCCACGTATTCTTTCAGCGGTTTACCCTCGGTCGTCATGACCGGCTTCATGTCTTCGTGGTCGTTCATCAACAGCGAAGAAATCGTGCCAGATCCGCGGCGCGATTGCAGGACCGCGCGTTCGGCCAGATGGATCAACTGACGCACGTTGCCGGGCCATGGGGCCTGCAGCAGTTGCGCGGCCTCTTGCGCGCTGACCTGCGGCGGTTCGCAGCCGTAGTCTTCGGCGTACTGCTCGGACAGGCGTGCAAACAGGGTCAGGATATCCTCGCCCCGCTGACGCAGCGGCGGTACGGTGATGCGCAACGCGGCCAGCCGATAAAACAGATCAGGCCGCAGCGCGGATTCACAGGTCTGACCTTCGTCCTGAAGGTTACAGATCGCCACGATCCGCGTTTCGGGCGGCGTACCCTGATCGTTGATCACCGACAGCAGACGGGCCTGCGCCGCATCGGACAGGCTTTCGATATCTTCCAGAACCAGCGTGCCCCCGCGCGCCTCTTCAATCGCGGGCAAACGGGTGTCTTCGGGTTCCATCGGGCCGAACAGCCGCTTCATCAACGCGGCCTCGTCCATCGCGGCGCAAGGCAGCAGGACAAAGTTCTTGCCCGCGCGGCTGCCAACCGCGTGCAGAGCATGAGCGATCAGCGTTTTGCCTGTGCCCGTTTCACCGTCGATCAGAACGTGACCGTCCGCATGGCCAAGATCCAGAATGTCTTCGCGCAAGCGTTCCATCTTGGGCGACTGGCCGATCAGCTTTTGCATGATCTGCGTGCCGTCCGACAGTTCGCGGCGCAGTTGCCGGTTATCCAGCGTCAGACGCCGCGCATTGGTCGCCTTCTGCGCAAGCTCAGACATCCGGTCGGGATTGAAAGGCTTTTCAAGGAAGTCATAGGCACCGACCCGCATCGCCTCGACCGCCATGGGAACGTCACCGTGACCGGTGATCATGATGACCGGCAGGCTGGAATCCGCGCCCATCAGTTTTTTCAGGAACTGGATACCGTCCATCCCCGGCATGCGGATGTCGGAAATCACGATGCCCGGATAATCGGGACCAAGCGTGCCCAAAGCCTCTTCGGCGCTGGCAAAGGTTTCGGTGTCATATCCGGACAGGGCCAGCCACTGGCTGATCGACTGCCGCATATCCTTTTCGTCATCGACGATTGCGATTTTCATTGCTTTTACCATCGCGCACTACTCCGCCGCTGTGGTTTCTTCTTCTTTGAGCGCAGGCAGCTGCATTTCGAAAACAGCGCCCCCACCTTCTGCATTTCGGGCCATCAAGCGGCCACCAAGATCGGTGACAATGCCTGAGGAAATTGCCAGTCCAAGCCCCGTTCCCTCGCCCGGTTGCTTGGTGGTGTAAAAGGGTTCGAACAGCGCATCGAGGTCGTCGATGCCGTGCCCGTTGTCGCGCACGCTAAGCGTCACCGTGTCGCCTTCGGCCAGCAAAATCTCGATCTCGGGCGAACGCACAGTTTTGGTCGCGTCCAGCGCGTTGCGCAGCATGTTGATCAGAACCTGTTCAATGCGCATCCGGTCGCCCATCACACGCACAGGGTGGTCCGGCATATTGCGGCTGATGCGTACATGACGCGCTTTCAACTGCGGCTCCATCATACTTAGCGCCGATGCCACAGCTTCGCTCATGTCCACGGGCGACAGGCTGGTCTGACCTTTGCGGGCATAAGACTTCAGCTGCTTGGTGATCGCGCCCATACGTTCGATCAGATCATCAATGCGGTGGAAGGCCGTCAGCGCCTCGTCAGGACGGTTTCGGCGCAACAGTAGGCGCGCACCCGCAAGATAGGTTTTCATCGCGGCCAGTGGCTGGTTCAATTCGTGACTGACCGCTGCCGACATTTCACCCAAGGCCGCCAGTTTCGAACTCTGCTCAAGGGTCTGTTCCGCCACAGCCAATGTTTCCTGCACACGCTCACGTTCCGCAATCTCGCGACGCAAACGCGCGTTCAGGGCGCGCAGTTCCGCAGATTCACGCTGGAACAGAGCCATACGCAATGCCGTTTTGCGCGACAGCGCGTAAAACGCCAAAGCCGCCAACAGCGCGAAGGCCATGATTTCCAACGCTAGAACCGCATTCACACGTTCGCGCACACTGGCATAGGTGGTGAAGTTGATCATCGACCAGCCACGGAACGGGATGCGGCCATCGACGCGCATCACCGCCTCGCCCATCACATAGGCATCGGCAGACAGGGTCGTCCAATCGGTGGTGGCTTGAATGGCCCGTTCGATGGCGCTGCCCGCAGGGTTCTGTTGCAGCGCTTCTTCCACACTTTTGCCCCGCCAGCGCGGCTCGGTCGCTAGAATGATCCGGCCTTCGGAACTGGTAACCATCACCGCATCCGAGATACCCGCCCATGCGCGTTCGAACTTGGCCAGATCAACCTCGACCACAATAACGCCGATGATGGCACCCTGGTCTTCGATCCGGCGGGAATAGCTAAAGCCGAAGCCGCCGAACTCGCGCTCGAGCGACGTAAAGACTGTCGCGTTTGAGCGGATCGCTTCTACAAAGTATGCAGCATTGCGATGATTTTCGCCCAACTTGTTCCTGTCGGTCGCGGCAACGGTGCGACCGTCTTTATCCAAAAGCATCAAGGACGCCGCGCCGATTTCATCCACGTACGAGATCAGCCGCTGAGAGCTTTGCGAATAATCGTTGCTGGTTAACGCCCCGATCAAGGACGGGTCACGGGCCAGAAGCTGGGGCACAATGGCATTGCGGCGCAGCTCGGACAGCAGGTTGCCGCTATAAAGCGCCAGTCGCAGTTCCGCGCGGTTCTGGGTTGTCTCGGTAAAGCGATCTGTCAGCAGGCGGTTTGTCACCCAGACCGTGCCCACAGCGATCAGGAACAGAAAGGCCAAAGCCATGCGCACACGCCAGCTTAGCGGGCCTGTGCGTTTGGAGCTGTTCTGATCAGGGTGTGCGTCGCTCATTCACACAAGATACGCATGGGCGAGCGACGTCTCAAGTCACGCGCTGGCCAGCGTTTCGGTCAGTTGGGCGAAAACACGCTGACCGTCGGCGTTTCCATGCTCAGATTCCGCGGCCCGCTCGGGATGCGGCATCATCCCAAGAACGCGGCGGTTGGCAGACAGGATGCCTGCGATATCCGCGACAGACCCGTTGGGGTTCTCGCGGTATGTGAACGCCACACGATCCTCGCCCTTCAGCATCGCCAGCGTTTCATCGTCGGCGATATAGTTGCCGTCGTGGTGCGCAATCGGGATGTTGATTTGTTCGCCTTTTTCATAGGCTTGGGTGAAAACGCTGTCAGTCGTTTCGACCTGCAGCGGAACCGTGCGGCAGATGTATTTCAAACCTGCATTGCGCAGAAGCGCACCCGGCAGAAGACCCGTTTCGGTCAGCACCTGAAAGCCGTTGCAGACGCCAAAGACAAAGCCGCCGCGGTCTGCGTGGGCCTTAACTTCGTTGCAGATGGGCGAATTGGCCGCGATGGCGCCACAGCGCAGGTAGTCGCCAAAGGAAAAACCGCCCGGAATGCCGACGATATCGACACCTGCCGGCAGCGCGGTGTCCTTGTGCCAGACCATTTCCACATCCAGCCCTGCATTGCGGAACGCAACAGCAAGATCACGGTCGCAGTTCGACCCCGGAAAGACGACAACAGCTGCTTTCATGGCACCGGCTCCTTCGGCGTTAGACGTCTTAGACGAATTCGATCTGGTAAGTTTCGATGACGGTGTTCGCCAGAAGCTTTTCACACATCTCTTTGACGGTGTCTTCTGTCGCGTCGTCGGCCAGATCCAGCTCGATCACTTTGCCCTGACGCACGCCGGACACGCCGCCGAAACCAAGGCCACCAAGGGCGTGGCGCACAGCTTCGCCCTGCGGATCAAGAACCCCGTCTTTCAGCATGACATGGACACGTGCTTTCATCTGTATTCTCCGGTCGGTCGGGCCGAGGCCCGTGGTCGTAGTAGATTAGTTAATCAGCGTCGGCTTGGTGATCGGCTGCGAGTTCTTGGGCATCACGCCAAGGCGACGCGCGACTTCAGCATAAGCGTCTGTCAGGTTGCCCAGATCACGGCGGAACACGTCTTTGTCCAGCTTCTGGCCTGTTTCCAGATCCCAGAGACGGCAGCTGTCGGGGCTGATTTCGTCAGCAACAACAAGACGCTGGAAATCGCCGTCATAGACGCGGCCGATTTCGATTTTGAAATCCACCAGACGGATACCAACAGCCATCATCACGCCCGACATGAAGTCGTTGACGCGCAACGCAAGGCTCAGGATGTCTTCCATGTCCTGCTGGCTTGCCCAGCCGAAGGCCGCGATGTGTTCTTCGGTGACCAGCGGATCGCCCAGTTTGTCGTCTTTGTAGCAGTACTCGACAATCGGACGCGGCAGCGGTGTGCCTTCGTCGATTCCCAGACGCTTGGACAGCGAACCGGCGGCAAAGTTGCGTACGATGATTTCCAGCGGAATAATCTCGCACGAACGGACCAGCTGTTCACGCATGTTCAGACGCTTGAGGAAGTGTGTCGGCACGCCGATATTGTTCAGGCCGGTCATGAAGAATTCGGACAGGCGGTTGTTCAACACGCCCTTCCCTTCGATCACGTCCTTCTTCTCGGCGTTAAAGGCGGTCGCGTCATCCTTGAAGTACTGCACAATCGTGCCCGGTTCCGGACCTTCGTACAGAATTTTTGCTTTACCTTCGTAGATCTTTTTACGGCGAGCCATGGGCGCGGGCCTTTCATATAGAACAGAGCGGGCTGAGTCCGTCTTTGGCGCCCTCTTAGTGCAACGCTGACGTTGCCGCAAGCGCACTAACCGGACAGATCGTACAAAGCTTGGCGGATTCATTGCAAAACGCCTTCATCATCATCTTGAAGATTATGAATTTGCTTCACGGAAGGCATCGTGACAAAGAGGCGCTGCATGCAAAGTTAACCCTCCGGAGAAGACAATGACAAACGCGCTTGCCGAGTTGCTGGCCGAAAGAGACTGGCTGATGGCGGATGGTGCTACGGGCACCAACCTGTTCAACATGGGCCTGACATCGGGCGACGCCCCCGAGTTCTGGAACGTGGATCACCCCGATCGCATCGAAAAACTGTATCAATTCGCAATTGATGCGGGCAGCGATATCTTTCTGACGAATTCATTTGGCGGCAACGCATCGCGTTTGAAACTGCACAACGGTCAGGACCGCGTGCGCGAGCTGAACAAAGCCGCCGCTGAACTGGGTCGTAACCTTGCTGATAAAGCGGGCCGCAAGATCGTTGTTGCCGGTTCCGTTGGCCCGACAGGCGATATCATGTTGCCCGTTGGCACGTTGTCCCACGCTGACGCGGTCGAGATGTTCCACGAACAGGCCGAAGGTCTGAAAGAAGGCGGCGCTGATGTGTTGTGGCTGGAAACCATTTCTGCGCCCGAAGAATTCCGCGCCGCTGCCGAGGCGTTCAAACTGGCAGATATGCCGTGGTGTGGCACCATGAGCTTTGACACCGCAGGCCGCACAATGATGGGTCTGACATCGGCTGGCATGGTCGAACTGGCACAAAGCATCGAAAACCGTCCGCTGGCATTCGGCGCGAACTGCGGCACCGGCGCGTCCGACCTGCTGCGCTCTGTTATGGGCTTTTCCGCGCAGGCGCCTGAACTTCCCATCATTGCCAAGGGCAACGCAGGCATCCCCAAATATGTCGAAGGCCACATCCACTATGACGGCACGCCGGAACTGATGGGCGAATACGCCGTCATGGCGCGTGATGCTGGCGCGACCATCATTGGCGGCTGCTGTGGCACCATGCCGGAACACCTGCGCGCGATGCGCGAGGCGCTGGAAAACACGCCCCGTGGTGACCGCCCGACACTGGAAGAAATCGCGACCAAGATCGGTCCGTTTTCATCCGATAACGACGGCACCGAAGATGACGGTGGCGCACCCAAGCGCGAACGCAACCGTCGCCGTCGCGGCTAAGGCCCACTGGAATGAACGTCACCGTATCAGAACAAAGACAACTGGTCCCCTGCCCTCGCCGGCGGGCGGAACAGGTCTGTTCGCAGCGGTGGCGTTTTGACAGCCAGTCCAAGGCGTTTGGTCGCAAGGGCGAACCGCTGGGCGATCAGATCGGCATAACTGCCTTCGCCGCGCATGCGTTTGCCCCAGGCGGCCTCGTAATCCTTGCCGCCGTGCATGTCGCGCAACAGCCCCATCACGCGGGTGGCGCGATTGGGATAATGGGTATCCAGCCAGTCCTGCCACAGCGGCGACACCTCAAGCGGAAGGCGCAGCATGATGTAGCTGGCGGCGTCCGCTCCGGCGTCTTTGGCGGCCTCGAGAATGGCCTCAAGCTCGGGGTCGGTCAGCGCGGGCACAATGGGCGACGCCATGACGCGCACGGGAATACCGGCGCGTGTCAAACGGCGTATGGTTTCCAGACGGCGTGCGGGCGCAGGGGCGCGCGGCTCCATCTTTCGGGACAAGCGCGGATCCAGCGTGGTGACAGAAATACCAACACGAACAAGGCGTTCCGCCGCCATCTTCGACAAGATATCAATGTCACGCTCAATAAGGGTTCCCTTGGTCACAATACCTACCGGATGATTGAAAGCCTGCAGAACTTTCAGGACATCGCGGGTAATCTGGCGGTCTTTTTCGACAGGCTGGTAGGGATCGGTATTCGTGCCCATGGCCATCGTGGCGACGCTGTATTTGCGCGCCCGCAACTCGCGCTCCAACACCTGCGCGATCCCCGGTCGAGCAATCAGACGCGTTTCGAAGTCCAGCCCCGGCGACAGGCCCAAATACGCGTGCGTCGGACGGGCAAAGCAGTAGATGCATCCGTGTTCGCAACCGCGATAGACGTTGATGCTGCGATCAAAGGGCAAATCAGGCGACCGCACGTAGTTGATCGCCTTGCGTGGAACCTCGTCCGAAACAGTTGTCCGTTCGACAATAACGTCTTCGGCGATGTCCCAGCCATCGCTGAAATCAGCCCGCGTAAACCGCTCAAACCGGCCGCTGTCACGGCTGGTCGCGGCCCTGCCCTTAAGGGCTTCGCTTGCAATGCTGTTCTGATGGCGCGTCATCGCGACAAATTAGAACAAAAGCGGAACACTCGCAATCACAACCGGTCGCGAAACTGTGGTCAAGAATACGCTTGGTCGCAGTCCGCATCGCAAATGTCGCAAAAAGCCCAGTTCTTTTTACAAAATAGCCACATAGCTGCTTATCAGGCATAAGCGCTGAACCTTTCTGAAAGGACCCAACCCATGTCGGAAGAAGAAGACGAACTGATCCTGTCCGAACTCGACGATGAAGAACTTGTCTCCCAAATGATGGACGACCTGTACGACGGTCTGCGGGACGAGGTTTGCGAAGGTGTGAACATCCTGCTGGAACGCGGATGGGCCCCCTATCGCGTTCTGACCGAAGCTCTCGTCGGCGGCATGACCATCGTTGGTCGTGACTTCCGTGACGGCATCCTGTTCGTTCCCGAAGTTCTGCTGGCTGCGAACGCTATGAAGGGCGGCATGGCCATCCTGAAACCGCTTCTGGCGGAAACCGGTGCAGAAACTGTGGGCCGGATGGTGATCGGCACGGTTAAAGGCGACATCCACGACATCGGTCAGAACCTTGTGACCATGATGATGGAAGGCGCAGGCTTTGAAGTCATGAACATCGGCATCAACAACCCTGTCGAAAACTTTATCGACGCGGCCAAAGAATTTGACGCCGATATCCTTGGTATGTCCGCCCTGCTGACAACCACCATGCCCTACATGAAAACCGTCATCGACGAGATGAAGGAACAGGGCATCCGTGACGACTATATCGTTCTGGTCGGTGGCGCACCGCTGAACGAAGAATTTGGCAAGGCCATTGGCGCAGACGCCTACTGCCGTGACGCAGCTGTTGCTGTTGAAAAAGCCAAAGAAATGGTCGCACGCCGCCATAATCAGCGGGCCTCCGGTTAATCTTTGCCAAAAGCAGCCGATAGTATGGGTAAGAGCGCGAAAGTCCTTTTCTTTCGCGTTCGAACGCCCATATTAAGGCTGTAAGGGAGAGTCGGATGCCTGTCACATCTTTCACACTGTTGATCTTCAGCGTTCTCTGTGCCGCCGCGATTACGGTCTGGGCGTTCAATTCGTTGGGTGCATTCACGGTCCTTCCCGTATTGCTGGTCCTAGGTCTCCTGGCCCGCTGGGGACTGGGCCACGTCCCTCATGACGACACACGTCCCTGACGATTCCACACTTCGTGACGACGGATTTTCCGCTCAACTGGCGGGATCTGTCCTATTGATTGCTTGCGGCGCTTTGGCCCGCGAAATCCTTGATGTGAAAGATAAAAATGGCTGGGATCATCTGGATCTGACCTGCCTGCCTGCCATTCTTCACAACTCACCAGATCAGATTGTGCCAGCGGTGAAGGCTGCGGTGGAAAAGAACCGTTCTTCATATGACCGGATTTATGTGGTCTACGCCGACTGCGGCACCGGCGGTCTGTTGCAAGCGGCCTGCGATGACCTCGGCGTCGAAATGGTGGCTGGCCCCCATTGCTATAGCTTTTTCGAAGGAAACGATGCCTTTGCCGCGCGGGACGAATTCACAGCATTCTACCTGACCGATTTTCTGGTGCGGCAATTCGATGCGTTCGTCTGGGAGCCTCTTGGCCTAGACCGCCATCCTGAACTGCGAGACATGTATTTCGCCCATTACACCAAGCTGGTCTATCAGGCGCAGATCGACGATCCGGCGCTGACCGCCAAGGCGCAGGACTGTGCCGCGCGGCTCGGGCTGGATTTTGAACGCAGGTTCACCGGCTACGGCGATCTGGAACGGACAATGGCGGATTGGGCTTAAAGCCCGCGTTCGCTCAGCACCTTGGTGACAGGAACCAAGGCCACCTGCCCCGCGCGATCCTGTAGCCCCCACAGCAACAACGCCGAGATCGTATCGGCCTGCAGGCGACCCATCATGATCACCCCGCCTTCCTGACGTGCTTTGAACGCCGCCTGATCAAGGAAACGGCGCTGAACGCGCGGGTCCTGACCGTCACCGTCGAAGTCGCGGAAGACCGAATTGGACGGAACGCCCAGACGTTCAGCCAAGGCCTGCGCCGTGTTCAAACCGTTGGGTTGCAGTACCAACCCATGACCGGACGCACGCAGATATTCCGCCACCTGATCGGACACGGCACGCGATGTCTGAAGACCACCATTGGGCGCTTCCATCACGCCGATGACCTCGGGCAGCGTGACAAGGTTGGCTTCTAGCGTCACTTCGACATCCTGCGGTGTGGCCCCCTCGGGCGCGGACACCAGCGCCATGACTTCAAAGCCTTTCTCGCGGTAGGCCGCCATGCGTTCTTTTGCGTCGGGCGCTGCCGGATCGATTGCAAAAGTCACAGGAAAGGGAAATGAATCTAATGCGTTGGGGCCAAGCGGCCCCTGCCCGTCATCAATCAACAAAATCGCCATGCGCGGCAGGGTTTCGTCAATTTCCACCTCGGCGGCAAACATTTCGACCGGGACCGAGGCAGGTGCCACAACCGCTGTATCAGCGGTTTGGCCAACGGTTGGCAGGCGGCTTGACCGCGCGCTGTCTGTACGATCCAGCAGCGAACCCGCCGGTTTCCCGATCACCGGACCCGATGGATCAAGCGGCGCGATGGCTGCGATCTCGGGTTCCTCTGCAGGCGGAGCAGGCGGTTCGGTATCAATACTGGGTGCGTCAGCTGTCGCGTCAGGTGCTGGCAGCGCCGCTGTTTCGTTGGACGCAGGCGCCACTTCCGTTTCAGGGGCCACAATGTCCGCCGAACCGGCCTCTGGCGCATCCGCCATTTCCGGAGATGCTCCGTCGGTTGCAGGTGAGTTTTCCGGCTCGGCAACAGGCTCTGGCGCAGCGTCAGCGGTGGCTGCATCGGGTGCCGAGGGTGTCTGTGGTATTGTGGGCGCCTCGGATGGCGCAGGCGCGACATCAGCGTTTTCCGTTTCCGACGCGACACCCTGACCGACATCTTGCTGGACTTCGGGCTCGGCCACGTCAGGCGTCGCAATCGGAGCCGCATCAGGCTGCGGCGCATTCAGCGAAGGATCGACGACCGCCACTTCGGGTATATCGGTTTCCACGGCAGGCACTGTCGCATCGGCACCAGGTTCCGCGACCGGCACAACCGGCGTTTCGGTTTCCTGCATCATGTCCTGAGGCGGCGTCGCGTTCGGTTCGCCCAGCACCAAGGAAAGCCCCACCGCGCCAGCGACCGATGTCACCAAGCCCGCTCCAATACCTGTTAGGAAACTCCTTGCCATGGAATTCGCCCCTTTACCTGCTCAAATACCCTCGCCCGCGATTTAGACTTCGCAGATCGCATGGATTAGGCCCCGTGCCCTTGACGCGAACCTGTACCTCGCATCATGTATATAGCGACCAAGGCGGGTGCCGCCAGCCCCGTTGATAGAAATCCGGAAAGACAAACACGTTATGCTGCTTCTTATCGATAATTACGACAGCTTTACCTACAATCTGGTTCATTATCTGGGCGAACTGGGCACCGAAGTTGTCGTGAAACGCAACGACGCGATCAATGTTCAAGAAGCCATGGCCATGAACCCAGCGGGTATTCTGCTGTCGCCCGGTCCGTGCGATCCCGATCAGGCAGGTATTTGCCTTGCTCTGACAAAGGCCGCTGCCGAAACCGAAACGCCGTTGATGGGCGTGTGCCTTGGTCATCAGACCATCGGTCAGGCCTTTGGCGGCAAAGTCGTGCAGCATAGCGAAATCGTGCATGGCAAAATGGGAATCATGCATCACACCGGCAAAGGCGTGTTCAAAGGCCTGCCCAGCCCGTTCGAAGCCACGCGCTACCATTCGCTGGTCGTAGAACGTGAATCGCTGCCCGATTGCCTTGAGATCACAGCCGAGCTGGAAGACGGCACCATCATGGGCCTGTCGCACAAGACGCTGCCCATCCACGGCGTTCAGTTCCACCCTGAATCTATCGCGTCCGAGCACGGTCATAAGCTGCTGCAAAACTTCACCGATCTGATGAAGGTGCCGGCATGAGCGACGCAATCAAACCGCTGATCTTTGCCGCCTCGGAAGGCCCCCTTAGCCGGTCGCAAGCCAATCAGGCGTTCGAAATCCTTTTCGAAGGCGAAGCCACGCCTGCCCAAGTTGGCGGTCTATTGATGGCGATGCGCGCACGCGGTGAATCCGTGTCCGAATATGCCGCAGCCGCCGCGACAATGCGGGCCAAATGCGTTCCGGTCAAAGCCCCCGCAAACGCGATGGATATCGTGGGCACTGGCGGCGACGGTCTGGGCACACTGAACATCTCGACCGCGACTGCGTTCGTTGTGGCTGGCGCAGGCGTTCCTGTTGCCAAGCACGGCAACCGCAACCTGTCGTCCAAATCCGGCGCGGCTGATGCCTTGGGGGCTTTGGGCATCGACGTGATGGTCGGGGCCGAGGTCGTAGAACGTGCGATCGCCGAGGCTGGCATCGGTTTCATGATGGCGCCCATGCACCATCCGGCAATGAAACATGTGATGCCGGTTCGTCAGGAACTGGGCTGCAAAACGATTTTCAACATCCTTGGTCCGCTGACCAACCCTGCTGGTGTAAAGCGCCAGCTGACCGGTGCCTTCGCGCTGGATCTGATCCACCCGATGGCGGAAACGCTGCAGGCTCTGGGGTCCGAGAAAGCATGGCTGGTTCATGGCAGCGACGGCATGGATGAGGTGTCGATCACTGGCACAACGTCAGTCGCCGCGCTGGAAGAAGGCGAAATCCACAGCCGCGAAATCCACCCCGAGGATGCAGGTCTGCCGGTGCACCATATGCGCGATATTCTGGGTGGCACGCCCGAGGAAAACGGCAAAGCCCTGCGCGCGCTTCTGGAAGGTGAAACAGGTGCCTATCGCGATGCGGTTCTGTTCAACTCTGCCGCTGCGCTGGTGGTGGCCGATGTCGCCGCTGACCTCAAAGCAGGCGTGGAAGTCGCTGCAGAAAGCATCGCCAGTGGCAAAGCGCTGAATGCGGCAGAAACACTGGCGCGACTGACGCAGGCGTGATGACAGACCTTCCCAAAGGGTGGGATCACCTGCCCTTTTTCACCACCTATTGGCCGTCGATCCGCGATGCCCTGGCACAGGAAACCTGCACGATCCTGCCGCCGCAGGGTCAGATTTTTGCGGCCCTGAATGCCAATGCGCCTGACGACGTCCGCGTGGTCATTCTGGGACAAGACCCTTATCCGACGCCCGGCCATGCCCATGGGTTTGCGTTTTCCACCGAACCCGATGTCCAGCCCCTGCCCCGATCTCTGGGCAACATCTACAAAGAACTGGATGCCGAATTCGGCGCACGTCCCGCAAACGGCGACCTGCGGTTCTGGGCCCATCAGGGTGTGTTGTTGCTGAACAGCGCGCTGACAGTCCCTGCGGGAGAAGCGGGCGCGCATGCGAAACTCGGCTGGAAACATCTAACCGAAGATGTGCTGACCGCGCTGTCCGATAAACCGCGCGCGTTCATCCTTTGGGGCGGCCACGCGCAAAAATTCCAATCTTGCATCACAGGCCCCGATCATCTGATCCTGGCCTCGGCCCATCCATCGCCCTTGTCGGCCCGACGCGGCTTTTTCGGCTCTCGCCCCTTTTCGCGGGTGAACGAGTGGCTTAAGGCAGGTGGACAGCCTGAAATCGACTGGACAGGATCATGACTGCGACTATTCTGGAAAAGATCAAAGCCTACAAGCTTGAAGAAATTGCTGCCGACAAAGCGGCCAAATCCCTGTCCGATGTCGAAGCCGACGCCAAATCAGCAAGCCCCGTACGCCCCTTTGCCAAGGCGCTGCGCAAGGCAGAGGAAACCGGCTATGGCCTGATTTCCGAGGTGAAGAAAGCCTCGCCCTCCAAGGGCCTGATCCGCGCAGACTTCGATCCGGCCAAATTGGCGAAAGCCTACGAAGACGGCGGCGCGACCTGTTTGTCGGTTCTGACAGACACGCCCAGCTTTCAGGGCGCGAAAGAATTTCTGGTTCAGGCACGTGAAGCCACCAACATGCCCGCCCTGCGCAAGGATTTCATGTACGACACCTATCAAGTCGCCGAAGCCCGCGCGCTTGGGGCTGACTGCATCCTGTTGATCATGGCAAGCCTGTCCGACGCCCAAGCCGCCGAGCTTGAGGCCTGCGCGTTTGAATGGGGAATGGACGTTCTGATCGAGGTGCACGACCGCGAAGAACTGGACCGTGCTCTGCTGCTGAAATCTGAGCTCGTCGGTGTGAACAACCGCAACCTGCACACGTTCGAGACGTCACTGACAACGACCGAAGAGCTGTCCAAGGCCGTACCAAAGGACCGTTTGCTGGTCTCGGAATCCGGTCTATTTACCCCTGACGATCTTGCCCGCATGGCGGCCTGCGGTGCGCGCACCTTCCTGATCGGGGAATCCCTGATGCGGCAAGATGATGTAACTGCGGCCACCCGTGCCCTGCTAGCTGAACCGGTGATGTAATATGGCTGAACTGACCCACTTCGACGCCAAGGGCGATGCCCATATGGTGGATGTTTCGGACAAAGAGCATACCTCGCGGATCGCGACGGCGGAGGGTTGGGTCAAGATGGCGCAAGCCACCTATGAAATCATCACCGAAGGCCGCGCCAAGAAAGGCGATGTGATCAGTGTCGCGCGTCTGGCTGGCATCATGGGCGCTAAGAAAACCCCTGATCTGATCCCTTTGTGTCACCCGCTGCCCATCACAAAGGTTGCGGTTGAACTGACGCCTGACGCGGACCTGCCTGGCATTCGCATTACGGCAACCGTCAAGACAACCGGTCAGACCGGTGTCGAGATGGAAGCGCTGACAGCCGTTTCGACAGCGGCGCTGACGGTCTACGATATGGCCAAGGCCGTCGATAAGGCGATGGAAATCGGCGGTGTGCGCGTTACGCTGAAAGACGGCGGTAAATCGGGCCGTTACGAAGCAAAATGATCTCCGTCAACGAAGCACTGGACCATCTGTTTTCGCTGTCGCAAACCCTGGCGACAGAAACGGTACCTTTGCTTCAGGCCTATGATCGCGTGTTGCGGACCGACTGCGTGTCCACGCGCAACCAGCCCCCCTTTCCAGCCTCTGCCATGGATGGCTATGCCGTTGTGTCCGCCGAAACCGATGACACGCTGACGGTGATTGGCGAAAGCGCGGCGGGACATGCCTTTGGCGGGTCGGTAGCCTCTGGTCAGGCTGTGCGCATCTTCACCGGCGCGCCGGTGCCCGAAGGTGCAACGCGGATCGTCATTCAGGAAGATGTGGATCGAAACGGCGACCAGATCACGATCAAGCCTGATGCCGACACGAAATCCTACATCCGTCCCGCGGGCAACGATTTTGCCGAAGGGTTTGCCCTTAAGGCCCCGATGCGGATCACGCCGAATGATCTGGCGCTGATGGCATCAATGAACTGTCCGGAAGTGACCGTGTCCAAGCGCCCGAAAGTGGCGCTGATTTCCACGGGCGATGAGCTGGTGATGCCCGGCGAAACGCCCGGCCCGGACCAGATCATCGCGTCCAACACCTTTGGTCTGCACGCGATGCTGAGCAAGGCTGGCGCTGATGTTCGACTGCTGCCAATCGCCCGCGACACGATCAATTCACTGCAAACTGTGCTTGGCTTCGTCGAAGATGCTGATCTGGTGATCACCATCGGCGGCGCGTCTGTTGGCGACCACGATCTGGTGGCACAGGCCGCCGAAGGTCTGGGGCTTGAACGTAGTTTTTACAAAGTTGCCATGCGCCCCGGCAAACCATTGATGGCAGGCCGCTTGAACAATGCGATGATGGTTGGCCTTCCCGGCAACCCGGTGTCAGCGATGGTCTGCGGCCGGATTTTCGTTGTGCCTTTGCTGCATGCGATGATGGGCCTGCCCGCTGCACCGGTGGAACGTCAAAAGGGTCTGTTGCTGAACGATATCGGCCAGAACGGCCCACGTGAACACTACATGCGCGCGCATCTGACAGCCGAAGGGCTTCACGTCGCCGATCGTCAGGACAGCGCGTTGTTAAGCGTCCTGAGCGCCTCGAACGCGCTTGCCGTCCGCGCGCCCCACGATCCAGCGCGAAAAGCTGGCGACGTGATCGAGTTCATCACGATCTAACCCAAAGCCTTGCTGACTGTGTCAGTCAGGGCTGACAGCGAAAATGGCTTGGGCAGGAAGGTGACTTTCTCCATGTCCTGTGCCGCGCCCCCGAATGCATCTTCGGCATACCCCGACACGAACACAACGCTGACATCGGGCCGCATCTCACGTGCTTTGCGCACCCAAGTCGGCCCATCCATGCCGGGCATGATCACGTCGGACACAAACAGATCGATGTGCAACGTTCCGTCGGCCAGAGTGTTCAGTGCCGCCTCCGCCGACTCTGCCTCGATCACCGTATAGCCGCGCAGGCGCAACGCACGCGATGCAAATGCGCGCACGGGCGCTTCGTCCTCGACCAACAGGATGACCCCCTGTCCGGCCTTCGTCGGCATTCGCACAGGCTCGGGCATTTCCGCGACAGGGCTGATGGCCGGCCCCGAATGGACAGGAAACAGAATCTGGAACGTCGTGCCCTTGCCCATTTCACTGTTCACAAAGATGTAGCCTCCAGACTGTTTGACGATCCCGTAGACCGTCGACAGGCCCAGCCCCGTACCCTCGCCTGTGCGTTTCGTGGTGTAAAAGGGTTCAAAGATCTTTTGTTGCAGGTCTTCGGGGATGCCCTCGCCTTCATCAATGACTTGCACCAAGACATATTCCCCCGGAGGCACGCTCGCGCGATTGCGCACCAGTGGTTCGTCCAGCACGGTTTTTTCGGTCTCGATAACGATCTTGCCCCCATTCGCCATCGCGTCGCGGGCGTTCACGACAAGGTTCATGAGCACCTGTTCGATCTGGCGGCGGTCTGCGCGGATGGGGGGCAACAGCGGGTCATGCTTCAATTGCAGTGACACCGTTTCCCCAACCAGCCGGTTCAAAAGGTGTGTCAGATCAGACAGGGTATCCCGAAGGTCCAGAACCTCGGGGCGTAGCGTTTGTTTGCGCGAAAATGCCAGCAGCTGCTCGACCAAACCGGCGGCGCGGTTGGCGTTCTGGTGGATCTGGACAAGGTCAGGATAATCCGGCCCGCCCTTATCGTGACGCAACAACATCAGGTCGCAATGTCCTGATATTGCCGTCAAAAGATTATTGAAGTCATGCGCAACGCCACCCGCCAACTGACCAATCGCCTGCATTTTCTGACTTTGCACGAATTGTCGTTCAAGGGTCTTCAACTCTGTCGCGTCATTCAGAAGCGCGATCAGTTTTTCCGTACCCTGATCTTCGATCCGGCTGAGATATACCTGAACAAAGACTTCGCGATCATCCCGTGACACGCGCAAAAATTCGGATTTGTTCAATCCCCGGCCCGCGTAGGCATCCGAAATCCAGTCAGGGATCGACCGCCCGAGACCTTCGAAATAGGCGGCCAGCGGGCCACCCTGAACGTCGCTTTGGTTCAGAAGTTTGCGGGCGCGACTGTTGGCCATTGTGATGATCCCTTCGCGCGAGATCGTCAAAAGGCCGATGGGCAGGCTGTCGCAATCGACCTGCGACATGCAATCGCTGACCTGATGTTCCACCAAGATAAATTCGGTTCGCCCAACTGCGCGGGCGACGCATTTAGTGATAAAGGTCTGCTTTTGCCCATCCTTCGTCGCCAGTTCAACGATTTGTCCGTCGCGGAATGCATTGATCGGTGCGATCTGATCCAGCCTGTGCGCGCGCATCCCGAAAAGTGCGCGCGCTTGGGTGTTCATCGATAAAATGACACCGTGGCGCCCCACCGAGATACTGGGCAAAAACGCACCACCAGAACCTGCTTCGCTGCGCTGGATTTGCCACAACAGATACCTGCGCCCGATTTTGCGCACATGTATTTTAAGCTGCCCGCCGTCCGTCAGAAACTCCTGCGAGGCGGCGCCATTTTCCTTAACGTCTTGAAGAAGTTGCGCAATTGCAGGCAGCGGTTCGATCAGATCATCATCCAAAGCCTGTGCAATCGGTGCATCCAAACAATCGCCGAATTCATCCTGCACAACCTTGTTCTGAAAAACGACAAAGGCGTTTCTGTCCGTCAACAGAACCGGCGATGCGCTTAGTTCCGCCGCGGTTTTGACCGCCAGAAAGATGCCGCGCTGAAACATCCCCTGCACGGCGGCATAAAACGCAAAACAGATAAGACAGATGAAGGCCGCGCCGCCAATCAACAAAAGCAAGCCGTCAATTTGCGGTACGACGACGCTGCCACCGATAGCCAGAACACCGGACAAAAACAGAAGAAGATAAACGCCGCGCAGCTGGGAACTTTCGATATTCTTTGCGGTCGATTTCATCATGTCGTTCAGGCCCACGTTCAGTTCAGTCGAGGCAAATGAACTTCCACCCCAAGATAGAGACCACGTTAGGCTCTATTTTGGCGATATCAACTTATAGTTGCTAATGGGCCGTTAATCTCTGGTAAGGATTGTTACGAAAAAACCATCGCCATCAGTATCCGGCAAATAGAATTCCGACTTCACAACATGCCACTGCGGATTGTCCGCCAGAAAACGGTCAATTTGCTTGGTATTTTCGTCATCCAGAATGGAGCAGGTGGCGTAGGCCAGAAGGCCGCCCTCTGACACCAGTTCAGAAGCGATGCGCAGGATTTCGGCTTGGGTTTCGACAAGGTCCTGCAAATCGTCTGGGCTGAAACGCCATTTGGCTTCTGGCGCTCGACGCCAAGTGCCACTGCCGGAACAGGGCACATCGCAGAAAACCAGATCAAACCAGCCCTCGGCTTTGTTTGCTATTTTGACGGTCGCCCCGGCGCGGGACGCACGGGCCGGAATGTCTTTCATTCTTTGCGAAAAGGCGTCATGCGCGGTGATGCGCGCGTCTGGAAAACGGGCCGCCAGAGCCAGCGATTTGCCGCCCCCGCCTGCACAATAATCCAGTATGTTTTGCGGCTGACGGTCTGGCAACGCATCAACGATGGCCTGACTGGACGCATCCTGAAGCTCGACAAGACCCGACTGATAGGCATCGCTCTGAGCAACCTTGCGCTGGCCCTCTTCCACGGTCAGAGCCGTCGCGCTTTTGGGGTTGGCGCGTGTGACAATGCCCTCGGACAACAGGCGGCTTTGCGCCGCGGAAACGTCACCTTTCAGCGTATTGACCCGCAACGTCACAGGCGCGCGGTCGCGAAGAACCTGCGCAGCATCAGCGGCACGATCCCCAAGGTCAGACTTGAATTTTTCCCAGACCCAATCGGGCAAATCCATTGCCGCAGCATCGGACGGTTGCGTACCGCCCTCCAGCTCTTCTGCGCGCAAGGGATCGGGCGCAAAGCGATTGCCGGTGAAAACTGTTTCCAGCGCCACGCCGTCCTGCCGCAGCAAGCCGATCATGCGGCCCCTGCCCGTTTCAGCGCCGCCCAGCGCGGCGGTGCTGCGCCATTTGCGCAAGGCGCTGAACACCAGGTCACGGATGGCGGCACGGTCCTTTGAACCGGCATAACGGGACCGGCGCGACCAGTTGGTCAGCGCCCGTTCCGCCGGATCGCCATCATTGATCTGATCGAGAATATCGATGGCCGCCTGAACGCGTGCTTCGGGTGTCACGACGGCCTCCGATTTTGCCAGTTAAACGGGCTTAGCCCACGCGGTAGTTGGGGCTTTCACGCGTGATCTGAACGTCGTGCACGTGGCTTTCACGCAGACCCGCGCCCGTGATTTTCACGAACTGACAATTCTGACGCATCTCGTCCACGGTTGCACAGCCGGTATAGCCCATCGCCGCGCGCAGGCCGCCCACCAATTGGTGGATCACCGCACCGGCAGAGCCTTTGTACGGCACCTGACCTTCGATCCCTTCGGGTACCAGTTTGTCGCTGGCGGCATCCTTCTGGAAGTAACGGTCGGCAGAGCCACGCGCCATAGCGCCAAGGCTACCCATACCACGGTAGGCTTTGAACGATCGGCCCTGATACAGGATCACTTCGCCCGGGCTTTCGTCAGTACCGGCAATCATCGAGCCAACCATCGCGCAAGACGCGCCAGCGGCGATTGCTTTGGCAAAGTCGCCCGAGAATTTGATACCGCCGTCAGCAATGACAGGCACATCGCCTGCCGCCTTGGCGCAATCCATGATCGCGGTCAGCTGGGGCACACCCACGCCGGCGACCATACGTGTTGTACAGATCGAACCGGGGCCGATACCCACCTTAACGGCATCCGCACCCGCGTCGATCAGCGCCTTGGTCGCTTCAGCGGTGGCCACGTTGCCGGCAATCACCTGAACTTCGTTCGACAGGGCCTTGGCACGCTTCACCGCTTCGATCACACCAGCCGAGTGGCCGTGCGCCGTATCCACAACAACAATATCGACACCGGCGTCGATCAGCGCCGATGTGCGTTCAAAACCGCTATCGCCAACAGACGACGCCGCCGCAACACGCAAGCGGCCCAGAGAGTCCTTACACGCGGTCGGGTTCAGAACGGCCTGTTCGGTATCTTTCAGCGTCAGCAGGCCGGTCAGCTTACCGTCCTTGTCAGTCACCAACAGTTTTTCGATCCGGCGGGCCTTCATCAGGCTGATGGCTTCCTGACGGTCCGCAGGCTCAACCAGAACGGCCAGATCATTGGTGGTCATCATCACCTTAACCGGCGTGTCATCACGCTCGGCAAAACGCATGTCGCGATTTGTGACGATACCGACGATGCGGTGATTGTCATCAACAACAGGGAAGCCGGTAAATCCGTAGCGGTCACGCAACGCCTTGGCGTCTGCCAGCGTCTGGTCCGCTTTCAGGGTCACGGGGTTATAGACGATCCCGCTTTCAAAGCGTTTCACACGCCGAACTTCGCGTGCCTGCTCTTCTACGTTCAGGTTCTTGTGGACCACCCCGATCCCACCAGCCTGCGCCATGGTGATCGCCATGCGGCTTTCCGTGACTGTATCCATCGCTGAACTCAGCAGCGGGATGTTCATGGTGATGCTACGGGTCACGCGTGTGCGTGTATCTGCTGTCGACGGAAGAACCGAAGAAGCAGCCGGAACAAGAAGTACGTCGTCGAAGGTAAGTGCCTCGCGAATCTCCATAGGTGGACCTTTCCGTGGGAGTCTTCGTTTGACGCGTCCCTATTACATGCAAAGACCGGAAAGGAAAGACAGCAAGCGTGATTTTCATCGTTGTTTCACAAATTCCGACGGTTTGATCCAAACGGATGCGTCACAGGCTTGCCAAATCGCTGATCCGTGACAAAGCTTTGCCCATGACAAACGGATATGACAGCGGTCGCTTGAACCTGCCCTTCACGGGCATCTGCACCTTTGCAAAGAAACCCTATGTCGAAGACTGGGGCAGTCTGGATGCCGATGCCGCCATCCTTGGCGCGCCGTTTGATGCGGGCACGCAATGGCGTTCGGGCGCACGGTTCGGCCCGCGCAGCGTGCGCGAGGCTTCGACGCTATTTTCTTTCGGCCACGACGGGGCTTACGACCACGAAGATGACGCCACCTATCTGGGATCAGATGTGACCATCGTGGATATGGGGGATGCGGACATCATCCATACCGATACCATCCGCAGTCATGCGAATATCGAAAAGGGCGTGCGCGCCGCGTTGGATGCAGGCGCCCTGCCCGTTGTGATCGGCGGGGACCATTCGGTGAATATTCCCTGTATCGAAGCATTTGAGGGTCAGGACCCATTCCACATCCTGCAAATCGATGCGCATCTGGATTTCGTCGATGTGCGCCACGGTGTGACACGCGGGCATGGCAACCCGATGCGACGGGCTGCGGAAAAAGGGTACGTCACCGGTCTGACGCAGGTCGGTATCCGAAACGTCAGCTCGACCGCCCGCGAAGGGTATGAGGCCGCACGTTCCATGGGGTCGGATATCATCTCTGTCCGGCAGGCGCGGGATATGGGCGTTCAGGCGCTGGCCAAACGCATTCCTATGGGCGAACGCCTTTACGTCACCATCGATATCGACGCCTTTTGCCCTTCTATCGCTCCGGGTACGGGAACGCCCAGCCATGGCGGGTTTCTTTACTACGAAGTGCTTGAGCTGCTGCAGGCCGTTGCCAACCAGAATGAAATCGTCGGCATCGATCTGGTCGAGGTCGCGCCGGATTACGACCCCACCGGCAGCACATCGATCCTTGCAGCACAACTATTGATGAACTTTCTGGGCTTCATTTTCCACGCGCGAAAGATGTCCTGAACCCGCTTCCAGTCGGAAGTGACGCAATTTGCCTAATCCGGTCGCAATCGGGGTTCCTTCCTGTGGGAAGACGCCTATGTTGCTCGGCAAATTGGTGCACTGAAAGACCGACGACATGACCAAAGACCCGCTTGTTGTGTTTACGCCATCCGGAAAACGCGGACGTTTTCCCAAAGGAACCCGCGTGCTGGCCGCTGCGCGGTCGCTGGGTGTTGATCTGGATTCTGTGTGCGGCGGACGTGGGATCTGTTCGAAATGCCAGATCACGCCGTCTTATGGCGATTTCCCCAAACACGGCGTGACAGTCGCCAAAGACGCACTGTCGGAATGGAACAGTGTTGAACAACGCTATGACGAAAAACGCGGGTTGAAACCGGGGCGTCGTCTGGGCTGTCAGGCAACTGTGCAAAGCGACATCGTCATCGACGTGCCGCCTGAAAGTCAGGTGCACAAACAGGTGGTGCGCAAGGCGGCCTCGACCCGTCAGATCGAAATGGCCCCGGCAACGCGGCTTTATTATATCGAGGTCGAAGAACCCGATATGCACGTGCCCACAGGTGATCTTGAAAGGATCGAACGGGCGCTGGAAACCGGCTGGGGCATCACCAACGTCAAGATGAACCTATCGGTGCTGTCCAAAATCCAGCGCATCCTGCGCAAAGCGGATTGGAAGATCACTGTCGCCGTGCACAAGCCGCACAACAGCGATCAATCCACCATCATCACCGCCTTCCCCGGTCTGCACGAAAGCGGGCTTTTCGGTTTGGCGATTGATTTGGGATCGACCACCGTTGCCGCCCATCTGACCGATCTGGCGACCGGAGAAGTGATGGCAAGCTCCGGCATCATGAACCCGCAGATCCGCTTCGGTGAAGACCTGATGAGCCGCGTGTCCTATTCCATGATGAACGAAGGCGGCGACAAGGAAATGACGACCGCTGTGCGCGAGGCCATCGATACTCTGGCCCGTGAATTGGCAGATGAGGCCAAGATCGACATCGGTCAGATCATGGAAATGGTCTTTGTCTGTAACCCGGTCATGCACCACCTGCTGCTGGGCATTGATCCGGTTGAGCTGGGTCAGGCCCCCTTTGCTCTGGCGACGTCTGACAGTGTGTCGATCAATGCACAGGAACTGGGCCTGACCGCCTTGCTGCCGAGCGCGCAGATCTATGTGCTGCCGTGCATTGCGGGCCACGTGGGCGCGGATGCGGCGGCCGTGGCTCTGTCGGAAGAACCCGACAAATCAGAAGACCTCGTGTTGATGGTCGATGTGGGCACCAACGCGGAAATACTGCTGGGCAACACGACGCGCGTGTTAGCGTGTTCGTCGCCTACCGGTCCCGCCTTTGAAGGTGCACAGATTTCGTCCGGCCAGCGCGCAGCCCCCGGCGCGATCGAGGCCATTGCGATTGACCCGATCACCAAGGAACCACGTTTCCGCGTGATCGGATGTAATTTGTGGTCGGATCATGAAGGTTTTGCCGAGGCGACCGCCACAACCGGCATCACCGGCATTTGCGGGTCTGGCATCATCGAGGCCGTGGCCGAAATGCGCATGGCCGGTTTGATGGACGCCTCCGGCCTTATCGGATCGGCAGAGCAAACCGGCACGCCACGGTGCCTTCCAGATGGCCGCACCCACGAATACCTGATCTTTGACGGCACCGCCGAAGGTGGACCGCGTATCACGGTGACCCAAGGCGACGTGCGCGCCATCCAGTTGGCAAAGTCTGCGCTCTATGCAGGCGCGCGCCTGTTGATGGACGAGATGGAAGTCGAAACTGTGGACCGCGTCGTTCTGGCTGGGGCCTTTGGCGCACACATATCGCCCAAGCACGCGATGGTGCTGGGCATGATCCCCGATGTGTCGCTTGATAAAGTCACATCGGCAGGCAACGCTGCGGGCACAGGCGCGCGGATCGCGCTTTGTAACGTCGATGCCCGTGCGCGGATCGAAAAGCTGGTACGCGAGATCACCAAAGTGGAAACGGCGATCGAGCCGAAATTCCAGGAACATTTCGTTGCCGCCAACGCGATCCCGCACAAAACCGCGCCTTACCCTGAACTCCAGAAAGTTGTGACGCTGCCTGACGTCGGCTTTGGCGCAAGCAACAGCGGCGACGGCGGCAATCGCAGACGGCGCCGCCGCGGATAACAGAAAAAGCCCCGATTCCGGTCAGAAACACTGCCAGATTCGGGGCTTTTCTTTGGAAAATTTCACGCAACTCGACATAATGCGCAATTTTCAGAAAGAAAATGCACCCCTCAGGTAACTTTTCTTCACCAAATGCGGTTGACGCCCCTATCCCACCGACATAATGTCCCCCGCGTAATAGGAGCCCCCAAAATGAAGACCAGCATTGTACTAGTCGTGGGAAAATGGCGCATGGGCCGGTAACGGACACCATAACGGTACCCCATGCGCCCTCGAGAAATCGGGGGCTTTTTTATTGCGCAGATGTAACGCCGTAGACGGAGCAAGATGATGACCAAGGCGATGACCGGAGCGAAAATGGTAGTTCAAGCACTGAAGGATCAGGGCGTGGACACAGTGTTCGGCTACCCCGGTGGCGCGGTGCTACCGATTTACGATGAGATTTTTCAGCAAGCTGACATCCAGCACATCCTTGTGCGTCACGAACAGGCCGCCGTTCACGCGGCCGAGGGCTATGCCCGTTCCACCGGCAAACCCGGTGTTGTTCTGGTCACCTCCGGCCCCGGCGCGACAAACGCCGTTACCGGCCTGACCGACGCGCTGATGGACTCGATCCCGCTGGTTGTTCTGACCGGTCAGGTTCCGACATTCATGATCGGCTCGGACGCGTTCCAAGAGGCGGACACTGTTGGCATCACCCGCCCCTGCACCAAGCATAACTGGCTGGTTAAGGAAACCGACGTACTGGCAGAAACCATCCACGAGGCCTTCCACGTGGCCACATCCGGCCGCCCCGGGCCTGTTCTGATCGACATCCCCAAAGACGTTCAGTTTGCCAGCGGCAAATACACAACCAAGCAGCAAACCCGCACAAGCCATTACGAGCCGAAGGTCAAAGGTGACATGGAAATGATCACCAAGCTGGTTGAAGCGCTGGAAGGTGCCGAACGCCCTGTGTTCTACACTGGCGGCGGCGTCATCAACTCTGGCCCCGCAGCCAGCCAGCTTCTGCGCGAACTGGTTGATGCAACAGGCATTCCGATCACCTCGACCCTGATGGGGCTGGGCAGCTACCCCGCATCTGGCCGTAACTGGCTGGGTATGCTTGGCATGCACGGCCTGTACGAGGCGAACCTTGCGATGCACGGCTGTGACCTGATGATCAACGTCGGCGCCCGTTTCGATGACCGGATCACCGGCCGCATCGACGCGTTCTCGCCCCGTTCGAAAAAGGCGCACATCGATATCGATCCGTCCTCGATCAACAAGGTCATCCACGTTGATATGCCGATCATCGGTGACGTTGCCCATGTTCTGGAAGACGTCCTGAAGGTTTGGAAAGCCCGTGGCCGAAAGGTCAACAAGGAAGGCCTCCAGCGCTGGTGGGCACAGATCGAAGAGTGGAAAAAGGTCGACTGCCTGAAGTTCGAACAGAAAGAAGGCAACATCCGCCCGCAGCACGCGCTTGCGCGTCTGGAAGAACTGACCAAAGGCCGCGACCGCTATATCGCGACCGAAGTTGGCCAGCACCAGATGTGGGCCGCACAGTACCTTGGCTTTGAAGATCCGAACCGCTGGATGACCTCCGGTGGTCTGGGCACCATGGGCTATGGCTTCCCCGCCACCATCGGTATTCAGGTTGCCCACCCCGAGTCACTGGTTATCAACGTGGCTGGTGAAGCGTCGTGGCTGATGAACATGCAGGAAATGGGCACAGCGATCCAGTATCGCCTGCCGGTGAAACAGTTCATCCTGAACAACGAACGTCTGGGCATGGTGCGCCAGTGGCAGCAGTTGCTGCACGGCGAACGCTATTCGCATTCGTGGTCGGAAGCGCTGCCTGATTTTGTGAAGCTGGCAGAAGCCTTTGGTGCGAAAGGCATCCATTGTGATGACGTGAAGGATCTGGATGACGCGATCATGGAAATGATCAACTACGATGGTCCGGTTATCTTCGACTGCCTCGTTGAAAAGCACGAAAACTGCTTCCCGATGATCCCCTCGGGCGAGCCGCACAACAAAATGCTGCTGGGCGACGCCGCGGCCACAGACGCCATCAAGGGCAAAGGCGCGGTGCTGGTTTAACACCGGCACCCTGCCCCGCCTTGGCCTGAAAGATAGAATACGGAAACCGCAAATGTCCCCACTAAACATCAAAAAAGGCTCGACCAAACATTCGGCCTATAACCTACGATCCACGTTTGACGACAATCTGGAAACGCACACGCTTGCCGTTATCGTCGACAACGAACCCGGCGTTCTGGCTCGCGTCATCGGTTTGTTTTCCGGTCGTGGGTATAACATTGACAGCTTGACCGTGGCCGAAATCGACCACCAAGGTCATCATTCGCGCATCACCATCGTTACAACAGGCACACCGCAGATCATCGAGCAGATCAAAGCACAGCTGGGCCGGATCGTTCCGGTTCACGACGTACACGACCTGACCGTCGAAGGCGGCTCGGTCGAACGTGAACTGGCGCTGCTGAAAGTGGCTGGCACAGGCGAGAAGCGTGTTGAAGCGCTGCGTCTGGCCGACATCTTCCGTGCGCAAGTGGTTGATAGCACGTTGGAAAGTTTTGTGTTCCAGATCACCGGCACGCCTGAAAAGGTAGATGCTTTCGCAGATCTGATGCGCCCGCTTGGCCTGTCCGAGATCGCGCGCACCGGTGTCGCGGCACTTGCCCGCGGCGAATAAGCCTGACCACAAGATCCAAAGCGGCCACCTTTGACAAAAAGGTGGCCGTTTTTGTTTCTGCTGTTCTGAGTACCGCCACAAAAGCCAAGAGCGCCCGAAAGGACGCTCTTGTTTGATTTGGTGATCAGTTGCTTAGGCTGGAATAAGCTCTCTCTCAGGCCGCGCCTTTGTCGGGAAGGTCACGATATTGTCCGTCCTGCGCTTTGACCTTACGCGGCTAGGTTCAACCTGATTGACGTTCTCTGTGCTCAGGCTGGATGCAAGGTTGGAATGCGACCCGCTTTCGACGCGCTGGGGATTATCAACCATGCGCAAGCTCTGCTCTAATCGCAGATCAAATTGGATCAGATCGCCCGGATCCAAAGTGACGCCATCAAGCGCGCTGGCACAATCTTTGGTATAGTAGGCAAGATCACCTTGATCTTCACACCATATGATCGCTTTACGCTGATCCGCATTGGACCAAATAACAACACCATACATATTTCTAGCGACCATGAGCGACCCCTCTCTCATTTATCGGATTTAGACCAGCTTCGGGGAACATTTCCGAACGATCCATCCACAACCTGCGAACGAACTCTTGCTTTTTGTGTCTACGCAATACAGATTAAGACGCGAACTAGTGTCACCTCTGACGCTAATTAGCGTCATTTCGGGGCTCGCATGTAAATCATGCGCAAAATCTAGGACTTACACGGTTAATCAGTACGTATGACGGACCAGTTACCAAACGCTAAAGCGGCGTCGCTCACGCCATCCGAACTCCGCGAGGTTTTTGGGTCAAATCTTAGGAAATTATCCCAAGCATCTGTCTCGATATCACAACTTTGCCGCGATTTAGGAATCAACAGGACCCAGTTCAATCGCTACCTGTCCGGTGAAAGTTTCCCGCGGCCAGACGTGCTGCACCGCATCTGTGACTTCTTCGGCGTCGACGCCCGCATCCTACTGGAACCTGTAGAAACCCTTGCTACAGGCAAACAAGCATCCACGCTTTTCGGCCACGAAGAGCTGGCGAGTTTTCTGGGCAACACGGCCCTGCAGCCCGACGAACACACCTTTCCATCGGGCTTTTACCGCTTTTCGCGGCCCAGCTTTATGGAAGAAGGACGTTTCTTTCAGGGCCTCGTGTCAGTCTACCGTCGTGATGGCCTGACCTTCATGCGTGGGCATGAAGCGAAAGACGCGATGCGCCAACAGGGCCTGCCTTGTGATCCGAAAACACGCGAATTCCGCGGATTTGTGATGCAACAGATGGGTGGCATCGCAACGCTGATCAGCCGGAAAAACACGCAAACCACAAGCTTCAACTTTCTTGCGCGCATTCCGGCGTTCGAAAGCAACTATTGGCTGGGATTTACAGTACGTACCGTGCCCGAAGGCGAAGCAGGCCGCCGCGTCGCGCGTCAGGTCTATCAGTACTTGGGCCGCGAAACAGGCCCGGTGCTTGAGGCAGCACGCGCATCCGGCATTTGCAATGTCGAAGACCTGCCACCATTCCACCGTGCCCAGCTAAGGCTGAGCACGCCGTTTACCTGATACGAAGTTTTATTCCGCCTGCGCGTCTGCGCGGCTCTTGCCAGACACTTTCATGGCAAGTGTCGCGGCCATGAATTTATCCAGATCGCCATCCAGAACACCCTTGGTGTCCGATGTCTCAACCTGCGTCCGCAGGTCTTTGACCATCTGATAGGGCTGAAGAACGTAAGAACGGATCTGGTTGCCCCACCCTGCATCACCCTTGTTTTCATGGGCTTCGTTGATGGCTGCGTTCCGCTTGTCCAGTTCCAACTGATACAGACGCGATTTCAGGGCCTTCATGGCGATGTCGCGGTTCTGGTGCTGTGATTTCTCGGACGAGGTCACAACGATCCCTGTGGGCGCGTGCGTGATCCGCACGGCCGAGTCTGTTGTGTTGACGTGCTGACCACCGGCACCGGACGAACGGTAGGTATCGATGCGGATATCTGCGGGGTTCACTTCAATCTCGATGTTGTCGTCAACAACAGGATACACCCAAACCGAGCTAAACGACGTGTGCCGCTTGGCCGCCGAGTCGTAAGGCGAGATACGGACAAGACGGTGCACACCGGATTCAGATTTCAGCCAACCATAGGCGTTGGGACCCGAAATTTTGTATGCGGCGGATTTGATACCCGCCTCTTCGCCCGCGCTTTCGGACTGCAGTTCAACCGTGTAGCCCTTCTTCTCGGCCCAGCGAACATACATCCGCGCCAGCATGCTGGCCCAGTCACAGCTTTCGGTGCCGCCCGCGCCTGCGTTGATCTCAAGGAAGGTGTCGTTGCCGTCCGCTTCGCCATCCAGCAGTGCTTCCAGCTCTTTGGTGGCGGCAGTTTCCGCCAAAGCCTTTAGCGCTGCTTCGGCTTCGGCCACGACTTCATCATCTTCTTCCATCTCGCCTAGTTCGATCAGCTCGATGTTATCGGACAGTTCCTGCTTGATCGTGTCATAGGTTTCGATCGCATCGACCAGCATCTGTCGTTCGCGCATGAGTTTCTGCGCGGCATCTGGATCGTTCCAAAGATCAGGATCCTCGGTGCGCGCGTTGAACTCCTCAAGACGGTACGGAGCCGTTTCAAGGTTCAGACGCTGACCAAGAAGGTCCAGCGATTTCTGGATTTTTTCGACAGTATTTTGGGCGTCGGCACGCATGCTCGGACCTTCGGTATTTTTATGGGTTCGCGAGGTGATAGCCCAGTCTCACCTCGCGGACAAGATCAGTAGAGCCCGCCCGAGCTTAGCGACCCGAAACTTGCCTTTGGCCCGACGATGGCTTTCTTGCCGGTTGAGGTCGTAACTTCCCGCGTTGATCCGGTTGGGGAGATCAGATCAAAACCCGATCCCATCGCCCAACCACCGTCAAACTGGATGCCGAAAATCGGCTCTTCGCCCTCGCGGAAACACTCGGCCACGACGTTCTCTCCGGATGCGTCGTCAGACAGACGGGCACCGGTGAAGCGGTCGATCTTGATGAACTGACATTCCGTCGGAACCTTGAATGCGCCACCGCCGTATTTCTTGACGGCTTCCAGCATGAACTGCTGGAACACGGGGCCACACATGCCCCCACCGGAAGCACCCCGTCCCATAGGTTGCGGTTGGTCGTAACCAATGTAGCAACCCGCCACGATGTTCGAAGTAAAGCCTACAAACCAAACGTCTTTCGCATCGTTTGTCGTACCGGTTTTACCAGCAGTAGGTACCGGAAGATTGACTGTGCGCGACGCGGTGCCGCGATCAACCACACCCTTCATCATCGATGTCAGCTGATAGGCCGTAACCGCATTCATAATCCGCTCACGATCCGAGGTGATACGTGGCGACCGACCTGCGGGAATATTGCGGTCAAAACAATCGACGCAGGTGCGGTTGTCATGGCGGTAAACAGTTTCGCCGTAGCGGTCCTGTACGCGGTCAACCAGAGTGGGTTCTACACGCTCGCCACCGTTGGCGAACATCGCATAAGCAGCAACCATTTGGTACAGCGTTGTCTCTTCGGAGCCGAGCGCGTTGGCCAGAACGCGGCTCATGTTGTCGTAGACGCCAAAGCGTTCCGCATAACGGCCCACAACGTCCATCCCCACCTCTTGTGCCAGACGGATCGTCATCAGGTTACGCGACCGTTCAATACCCGTGCGCAGTGGAGTCGGGCCATAGAATTCGTTGGACGCGTTCTTGGGACGCCAGACGCCTTGGGGCGTGTTGATTTCAATCGGCGCGTCAACAACGATGGTGGCGGGGGAATATCCGCTATCCAAAGCGGCTGCATAAACAAACGGTTTGAACGACGAACCGGGCTGTCGTTTGGCCTGTGTGGCGCGGTTAAACACAGAATGCTGGTAGGAGAAACCGCCCTGCATCGCGATCACGCGGCCAGTATTGACGTCCATAGCCATAAACGCGCCTTGCACGCGCGGTACCTGCCGCAACGTCCAACGGATAAAGCTGCCGTCTGCGTCCGCAGTCATTTCGCGCACCAGCACGACATCGCCGACCTCAAGCAGATCGCCCGCGACCTGCGCTTTGCGGCCCAGTGATCCGTCTTTGTTCAACTTGCGCGCCCACTGCACGTCCTTGGCAGGGATCCAGTGTCCATCAGCGTCCTCTTCGACGCCTTCAATACCGATGCGCGCGTCGTTGCTGCCGATTTCAAGAACAACAGCCGGATGCCAGACGTGTTCACGCACAACATCACGTGCGACGCTGACCTTGGACAGGGCCGCACGCCAGTCGGCTTCGGTTCCCAACTGGTCCGCTGGAATGGTTTTGCCGGTTCCGCGCCATACGCCCAAACTGCGGTCGTAGTTTTCCAACGCGACGCGCAGGGCATCCGCGGCCTCGGCCTGCATGTCAGGTTCGATGGTCGCCCGAACCGAGAACCCGCCTGAAAAGAATTCGCCTTCGCCGAAGTCACGGCTCAGCTGACGGCGGATTTCGTCGGTGAAATAATCACGTGGAGGAAGCTGTTTCTGGAAGGGCTCGAAGTCGCCGTTCTGAACGGACCGAAGCGGCAAAGCCACTTCCTGTTCATATGTCGCCTGATCGATGTAGCCGTTCTCGTACATCTCTTTCAGCACGAAGTTCCGGCGATCTGTCACGCGCTCTTTGTTACGTACCGGATGGTAATCCGACGGCGCTTTGGGCAGCGAGGCAAGGAATGCAGCCTCATGCGGGGCGAGTTCCGCCAGCGATTTGTTGAAATACGTCTGCGCCGCTGCCGTCACACCGTAAGAGTTCTGGCCCAGAAAAATCTCGTTCAGATACAGCTCAAGGATTTTCTCCTTGCTCAGCGTCTGCTCCAGTCGCGCCGCGAGCAGAATTTCCTTGATCTTGCGCTCGGCCCTACGCTCACCGCCTAGCAGGAAGTTTTTCATGACCTGTTGCGTGATGGTCGACGCACCGCGTACGTTCCGGCCACCGGACCGGACCGCTTCGATGGCCGCGGCTGCAATACCACGCGGGTCATAACCCTGGTGCTGGTAGAAGTTCTTGTCTTCCGCCGAAATAAACGCCTGTTTGACCAGATCGGGGATTTCATCGGCGGGCGTGAACAGACGGCGTTCCTGCGCGAATTCGTCGATGATACGGCCCTCGCCCGAATAAATCCGGCTGATGGTCGGCGGCGTGTACTGAGCAAGGCTTTCATGGCTGGGAAGATCGCGGCCATACATCCAGAAGACAGCGCCAATCGTCAGCGCCATCATGCCGATTCCCAGCGTCAGAACACTGAAAATCCCGCCAAAGAAGGACATAATAAATCGGATCATTCAGCCATTCCCAGTACCGTTTGACGTCTCACTATACCCGCGAACCCGCTGGGTCAAAACACAACCATTTGCGCAGACGCGAAGAACCGCCAATTATTGCCGCCTCAGGTCGGACAGGGCCATATCCTCGACCACCCAATCCTGCAATCCATCCCGAATGCCGGCCGCCATATCGGCCCGCCAAGCGGGATTGGTCAGGTTGTCCAAATCCTGTTGTGTGGACAGAAAGCCAACCTCGATCAAAGCCGAGGGGATATCAGCCGCTTTCAGCACCGAAAACCCCGCGCGCCGCAAGGGCCGCTTATGGATGTTACCGGTGGCGTCCAGAATACCAGAGACCAGCGCATTTCCCAACGCCAGACTGCGCGGCGCATTTTCGACGCGGGCCAGATCGATCAGAACATCGGTCACCCGGTCGTCCGAACCAGTCAAGTCAACACCGGCTAGAATATCCCCGCGATCATGGCGTTCTGCCAAGGCCTCGGATGCCGCATCCGTGGCGTCTTCTGACAGGATATAAACCGTCGCACCTCGTGCTTGGCCCGCATCCAACGCGTCCGCATGTAGCGACAGAAACACGTCGGCACGCGCCCTTTGCGCAGCGGCCACACGGCCCTCGAGCGATACAAACACATCCGCCTCACGCGACAGGAAAACCTCGAAATTACCCGCCCTTAAAAGGGTCTCCTGAAGCTCCAATGCGAAGGCCAGCATAAGATCGGCCTCATCCACGCCGCCCGCTTCGGCACCTGGATCAATCCCGCCATGGCCGGGGTCCAGCATGACACGCAAGGGCCGGTTGGTCAGCGGTTCGTTCGGCACCACGTCAATCGCTGCAGGTGCGGGCAAATCCCAACGGGGATCATGCGGCGCGCCACTTGCGGCAACAAAACTGTCTTCATCCGTGCTTTGCAATTTGATCGTCAGACGCGCCATGCCGCCATCTTCGGACAAAACCAGACCCGCCTCGTCGAGCGACATCGGTTCGTTCAGATCGGCGACCAGACGGCTCCAACCCGGTCGGAAGGTCCCAACGCGTACAGCCTCCACGATATCGCTTTGATCAAAGCTGTCAGGGTCCAACCCTGTCCAATCAACTTCGCGGAAGTCGATGACCAAACGGCGCGGTGCATCAAGAGTATAGACGCGCCACGGCACGCCTTGCGACAGGGCCAGTTCCAGCGTCGTCTCGCGCCCCCAAAACCCATCACGCACAGTGCTAGCGGACGCATCGACGCGTGCCAACGCCCCGAAGTCTTGCGCATCTGCGCTGTTTACTAAGGAAACCACTGCCAAAACCGCAGCCAGAATTCTGCTCATTTGCCTCTCCGGCGACTTTGCGCCGTTCTATACAAGAATGACGCGCAAGGCGCACCCACAACCTTGCGTCTTTCATCGCACATTTCTGCTATCGGCATCGGATTGCCGAGCCGTTAACCGCGTTGCTCCATGAACGCTTTCAAACGCGACAGGCCCTCTTCGATATCTGCTGTGCCGCGCGCATATGAAAAGCGCAGCGTCTGCGCCCCGCGTTCGCGGTCAAAGTCCAACCCCGGAGTCACAGCTACGCCCGCTTTTTCCAGAATCTCGGCAGCGAAAGCGCGGCTGTCATCGGTCAGATCACTGACGTCGGCATAAACGTAAAACGCCCCATCCGGCGGCGCGATTTTGGTAAAGCCCGCTTTCGGCAGCCCCTCTAGCATCAGCGCGCGGTTCTTACGGTAGACGTCCATGTTTGCTTCAAGCTCGTCAGTGTCATCCAGCGCCGCGAGGGCCGCGATCTGGGAGGCATGTGGCGAGCAGATGAACATATTCTGCGCCAAACGCTCGATCTGGCGGACCTGTGCGTCGGGCACCACCATCCAGCCCACGCGCCAACCGGTCATAGAGAAATACTTGGAGAACGAGTTGATGACGCAAACATCATCGGACACCTGAAGCGCCGTGACCGCCTTCGCCTCGTATTCGATGCCGTGATAGATTTCGTCGGAAATAAACGCCGCATTGCGGGCCTGCGCGCAATCGATCAGCTCTTTCAGAGCATCGAAGCCAAGCATCGTACCTGTCGGGTTTGCGGGCGATGCCACCAGAAGCCCCTGCCAATCGAGGCCTTCCAGTTCGGATGGCACGGGCTGCAAGCGGTTTTCCGCTTTCGTCTGTACCTCGACCGGTGTCAGGCTGAGCGACTTCAGAATTTGCCGATACGACGGATATCCCGGCGCCCCCAACGCCACCTTGTCGCCTGCATCAAACAGCGCGGTGAAGGCCAAAAGAAATGCGCCAGACGATCCCGACGTCACAACCACTCGGGCCGGATCAAGGTCTAACCCATACCATTCTTTGTATAATTTCGCGATCCGCTGGCGCAACGCGGGCAGACCCAAGGCAACAGTGTACCCCAGGGCATCATCCGTCATCGCCTTGGCCAAAGCGGCCCGTGCGCCCTTTGGTGCAGGGGTGCCGGGCTGGCCGACTTCCATGTGGATGATGTGGCGCCCCGCCTCTTCTGCGGCGCGCGCTGCCTCCATGACATCCATCACAATAAAGGGATCAACGGAACCACGGGTTGAGTTCTTCATACTGGCCTCTCTATGCTCTGCCCAAACCTTTGGAACGAACGAGGCAGCAGGTCAATGAAGTGGATCCGGTTTCTTGTGATGGCGACGGCAATAACGCTGATGGCCGCCACGCCTGCACGGGCCATCAACCTGTTGCGCGATGCGGATATCGAATATGCATTGCGTCAGCTTTCTGCCCCGATCCTGCGGGCCGCAGGTCTTAGCCCGTCGCGCATCCGCGTGCTTGTGGTTGATGACAGTTCGTTGAACGCCTTTGTCGCCGACACCCAGCATATCCTTATCCACTCGGGCCTGATCCTGAAGCTGAACACAGCCGAAGAACTTCAGGCCGTTATCGCCCACGAGGCCGCGCATATCGCAAACGGCCACCTGTCGCGTCGCGTGGCGAACATGCGCAACGCGCGCACTGCTGCAGGCTTGGGTCTGGTCCTGTCAGGCATCGCAGCCGCTGCTGGCGGGGCCGAGGCTGGTATCGGCGTGGCGGCAGGCACAAGTTCGTCCGCGCTGCGCAACTTTCTGGCCCACACCCGCGCCGAAGAATCCGCCGCAGACCAGTCATCCATCCGCTATCTGACGTCCGCAGGCATCAACCCCGAAGGCGCTGTGAAGGTTCAGGAAATCTTTCGCGGGCAAGAGGTTTTGTCTGAAAACCGCCAGGACCCCTACATGCGCACGCACCCCCTGTCCCGTGACCGGCTGCGCGCGCTTCAGGGATATGTGGCAGCTTACGGTAAAGAACAGAAAACTGACGGCACCGCCAATTATTGGTACGCACGAACACAGGGCAAACTTTCGGCCTTCCTGCGCAACCCGAACTGGACGTTGCGCCGCGCCGATAGCAGCGCGACACAGGACATCGGGTTCATGCGTCAGGCCGTGGCCTATCACAAACAAAGCAACCTGAAAAAAGCCGTCGCCTCGATCGACAAGGCATTGCAACTGCGTCCGAATGATCCGTTTCTTCTGGACCTCAAAGGGCAGATTTTGCTGGAAGGCCGTCAAGCGAATGCGGCGATTGCCGTATACCGCCAAGCCGCCGCCAAAGCGCCAAAAGAGGCGCTAATTCTGGGTGGTCTCGGTCGCGCCTTGCTGGCCGCCGGTCAACCGCGTGAGGCCCTAAAAGCCCTTGAAAGTGCGCGGGCGCGTGACGGGCAAGACGCGCGCATTCTACGCGATCTTGCCGTCGCTTACGCACAAACGAAACAACCCGGTCTGGCATCTGTAGCGACCGCCGAACGATATGCCTTGCAAGGCCGCTTGAAAGATGCAGCTATCCACGCCAAACGCGCCGAAGCACTGGTCCCTCGGGGATCGCCGCCTTGGCAACGCGCACAAGACATACTTGCGGCCGCACAAGCCGCACGCTGACAAACAGGGAGACCCCGAATGAAACCGACACTGGCAGCCACAGCGCTGATCACCGCGCTTAGCACCCCCGCTTTCGCTTTCGACATCACAGCCATGACCGAGGACGAGCGCGCCATGTTCCGCGCCGAAGTGCGCAGCTATCTGCTGGATAACCCAGAGGTCATCATGGAAGCCGTTGCCGCGTTAGAGGCTAAGCAAGCCGCAGCGCAGGCCGACGCCGAAAAGAACATGGTCGCCGCGAACGCCAAGATGTTGTTTGACGACGGCTATTCATGGGTTGGCGGCAATCCTGACGGCGACATAACCGTCATCGAATTTTCTGATTACCGCTGCGGCTATTGCCGCAAAGCGATGAAAGAGGTCGAGGAACTGGTCGAAAGCGATGGCAACATCCGCTTTATTCTGAAGGAATTCCCGATCCTTGGTGAGGCGTCCTTGGTATCGTCCCGCTTTGCAATCGCGACGCTGAATGTAGCAGGCCCCGAAGCCTACAAGGCCGCGCATGATGCGCTGATGGCCATGAACTCGGAAATGACCGAGCCGGTCCTGCGCCGTCTGGCCGAAACGCTGGAACTGGATGCAGACGCCATTCTGGCCGAAATGGACAGCGACAAGGTCACCTACGCGATCGAAGAAAACCGCAAACTCGCGCAGATTTTCCAGATCAATGGCACACCGACCTTTATCATGGGTGACGAGCTGGTGCGTGGCTATGTACCACTGAACGACATGCGCATGATCGTCGAAGACATCCGCGACAACAGCTAAATCCGATGTCCACAAAGACCTTGGCGATGGCGGCCTGTTTGACCGCCTCCATCGCCCAAGCCGATATGTTTGCAGCCCCCGATGCGCAGGCCGCGTTGGGACGCGAACTTTTACAGCTTTTCCTCGACGAACCTGAAATTCTGCAAAAGGCGCTCTATCCGCCTGTCGTCACGGCAGACGAGATTTACGCTGATGACATTGCTGCTGATCTGGAACGCATCGGCAAAGAAGCCCAAGCTTTGTTTGCCTCTGATGGCCCGAAAATTGGCACGGCCGATGGACCTGTCCTGATGGCTTTGTTCGTGGATGAAGGTTGCGACGACTGCCAGCAGGCATCAGATGAACTGAGCGACGTTTTGCAGAAACTCGGCGTCGCCGCGCGCGTTTTCGATCTTTCAAAAGACACGAACGCGCAAGTCATCATGGAGCGACTGACGCTGGACACGGTCCCCGCCTACGTCATGTCAGACCGCATGATCCGCGGTCACATGCCACCTTTTGTGATCGAACGGTATCTGGCCGAAGCAGACCAGTAGCTGCGGGAATTATTCCGCAGCCACCTCTTCTGCATTGGCGGCGTCCAGTTCCGCCGCTTTCTTTTCGACCTGCTCGACGATGTGATCGACCATCTGGTCGTTGGACATCTTGTGGCTTTGCTTGCCCGCCATGTAGACCATCCCTGCCCCGTTGCCGCCGCCGGTAAAGCCGACGTCGGTCATCAATGCCTCGCCCGGGCCATTCACAACGCAGCCGATGATCGACAGGCTCATGGGTGTTTTGATGTGTTCCAAACGCTTTTCCAGCGCCTCGACGGTTTTGATCACATCAAACCCCTGACGCGCACAGGACGGGCAGGAAATGATGTTCACGCCGCGATGACGCAGACCAAGGCTCTTGAGGATTTCGTAACCGACCTTCACCTCTTCCACCGGATCGGCAGACAGGCTGACGCGGATCGTGTCACCGATACCCATCCAAAGAAGGTTGCCCAGTCCGATGGCCGATTTAATCGTACCGGACATCAGACCACCCGCTTCGGTAATCCCAAGGTGAATGGGCTTATCTGTCGCCTCGGCGATGCCTTGATAAGCCGCCGCTGCAAGGAAGACGTCGGATGCTTTCACGGAAATCTTGAATTCGTGAAAGTCGTTATCTTCCAGTATCTTGATGTGCTCCAGCCCGCTTTCGACCATCGCTTCGGGGCATGGCTCACCGTATTTTTCAAGCAGGTGTTTTTCCAGCGAACCGGCATTCACACCGATGCGCATGGAACAGCCATGATCGCGCGCGGCTTTGATCACCTCTTTGACGCGCTCTGGTGTGCCGATGTTGCCCGGGTTGATCCGCAGACAGGCTGCGCCAGCCTCAGCCGCTTCGATCCCGCGGCGATAGTGGAAATGGATGTCGGCCACGATGGGCACAGGGCTTTCGCGCACGATCTCTTTCAGCGCTTTGGCCGAAGCTTCGTCAGGCACCGAAACGCGGACAATATCCGCGCCGGCCTCTGCCGCGCGCTGCACCTGATCGATCGTGCCCGCGATATCCGTGGTCACTGTATTCGTCATCGTCTGAACCGAAATCGGCGCGTCGCCCCCAACCGGCACGTTCCCCACCATGATTTGACGGGACTTGCGACGGTAGATGTTGCGCCAAGGGCGGACATGATTAAGCGACATGACAATTCCTTCGGTCAGCGTCTGACAGCGATCAAACTACACCAAGGGCAGATATATGAATAGAGATGGGAAACAACCCGTCTGGGTCAAAACCACACAGGTTTATTCGCGGCCAACCAGCGCAGATGTGCTGAGTTCAGCAATCACACGTTCCAGATCGGCATCTTGCTGGATTTCCGCAACCTGGTATTTGGCCTGCAGTTCATCCACCGAAAGGGCCAGATTGCTTGTTACCGACCCGCGTGGACCAACCGGACCATAGGTTTCGCCGTTCATCACGAAATAAACGGCACCCGATTCACCAATCCGCAGCGTTGCAGGATCGGTCGTTTGCGGTACCTGATAGGTGTCGCCTGCGTTCATGATTGTCTCATAAATCACAGAGCCGTCCGCCGAACGCACACGAACCCAAGACGGACGAACCGCCATCAACGTCACGCCAGGGGCGTTGTCTTCAAAAACTTTGGGCGTTTGCGGCGCAGCAGACTGCATCGCTTCGGCAAGCGCGGTTTCGATGCCGTCAAACTCAGATGTCAGCGCATCTGCCGACGGCAGGTTCCGCTGATCGAGGCTGGCAAATGCCCCGCCTTCGCTTGGGTCCAGTGTGGAAATCGGCGCGTCACGTGCCACCAGAACTGGTACATCCAAAGCCTGCGGACGGTAAAGACGATCCAGCGCCTCGTTCGACGGAGGCGTGAACACGCCTGCCACGTCTTCAGTGGGCTGTTCGGGTTGGTCTACGGTAGAACTGAACGCCGTTTCAACCGGATCCAGATCCGACAGAACAACGGGTGTTTGCTCAACAGGCGCAAGACGGACGCGCTGCACCTCTTGCAGAACCGAGTAGCCGCCATAGCCAAGACCGCAAACCAATGCGATCAGGACCAAAGACGAACCAATTGCACCCGGTTCGATCTGCGATAGGAAGCTGTCACGCGATGGGGCGAAGGGAAGCTTCGGTTGCGCAAAGGGATCAGCAGCAGACGATGTCTTGATCGCGCGATCCGAAACGCCCGACTTAGCTGCGCCGGATGCCTTTTCCGACATACCGTGTGCTGTCGAAAAGCCGCTTTCCTTACAGAAGGAGGCAAAGGTTTCGTCCGGGTCCATGCCCAGATACCGCGCGTAAGAACGAACGTAACCGGCGATAAAGCCCGGCGTATCAAAGGCTGTGGGATCACAGTTTTCGATGGCGGCAATGTAACTGGCTTTGATGCGGATTTCGCGTTGGACATCCAGAAGGGATTTACCAAGTGTCGCACGTTCGCCGCGCATCACATCCCCAAGACGAATCTCGAAGTCGTCAAAGCCCAACGGCTTTTGCACATCTTCTTGAGTAGTCTTTTTGGATTTGCGCCCAATCATCGCGCGTGCCCCACCCGAACCATTCTCTTGCCTATATGCCCGTTTTGTTACGTGCACCAAGGCGACTCAGTACACGTTCTTATTCCGCCAAAGGTAGCATATCGCAAGATTATTTGCAGGCGATTCGTTGTCAGGCACTCAATTCGGCACGATTCAGCGCACAGTGGGACCAAAGCTCGTCCATGGCCGACACCAAACGGTTCATTTCATCCGGACCGTGAACGGGCGACGGCGTGAACCGCAGACGCTCTGTGCCACGAGGCACTGTCGGGAAGTTGATCGGCTGGACGTAGATGCCATAGCCGTCCAGCAACATGTCGGACAGTTGCTTGGTATGGACGGGGTCGCCAACGATCACGGGCACGATATGGCTGCCGTGGTCGATGATCGGAAGACCCATCGCTTTCAGGCGTGTTTTCAGGATCTTGGCCTGTGTCTGATGCTTTTCACGCAGTTCCTGATCACGCTTCAGATGCGCGACAGATGCGGCCGCACCAGCAGCAACTGCCGGCGGCAGCGACGTGGTAAAGATAAAGCCTGGCGCGTAGGAACGGATGGCGTCGCACATCTTGGCAGATGCCGCGATATAGCCGCCCATGACGCCGTATGCCTTGGCCAGAGTGCCGTTAATAATGTCCAGACGATGCATCAAACGATCACGTTCGGCCACGCCCGCACCGCGGGGGCCGTACATGCCGACAGCATGCACTTCGTCGATGTATGTCAGTGCGCCGAATTCATCGGCAAGGTCGCAGATCGCTTCGATCGGGCCAAAATCGCCGTCCATCGAGTAGATCGATTCGAAGGCAATCAGCTTGGGCGCGGCAGGATCGTCAGCAGCCAGAAGCTCACGCAGATGTTCGACGTCATTGTGACGGAAGATGCGCTTTGCACCACCGTTACGACGCACGCCTTCGATCATGGAGGCGTGGTTCAGTTCGTCAGAATAAATGATCAGGCCGGGGAACAGTTTGGGCAGCGTCGACAGCGTCGCATCGTTGGCAATATAGGCCGACGTGAACAGAAGAGCCGCTTCTTTGCCGTGCAGATCAGCCAGCTCCGCCTCTAGACGCTTGTGATACACTGTTGTGCCGGAAATATTGCGCGTACCGCCCGAACCTGCGCCGGTTGCGTCGATGGCTTCGTGCATCGCTGCCAGTACTACGGGGTGCTGACCCATTCCCAGATAGTCATTGCCGCACCAGACGGTGATCGGGGTCTCCGATCCGTCTTCTTTGCGCCATGTCGCGTGAGGAAACTGGCCCTTCTTACGCTCGATATCGATGAAAGTGCGGTAACGGCCTTCTTCGTGAAGGCGATCAATCGCTTGGTCCAGTTGCGAGGTGTAGTTCACCCTGCCCTCCAGTCTTCTTCAACATGGTCGCAGCACACGACCAGTTTATTCAAGTTCATGAATACATAACGATGCAAAGTCCATGTGGCAATCGTTTACACGATGACGAACCGTCGCAGTCTTGATTCAGATCAAACCAACCGGCCACTTTCGGAAACTTTTTACCCTTTCAGATCACACACCATATTCACGCAGTTCGTTGACGGCCTAGATAGACTTTTTTGGCCTGCAATGACCATGCCTCCTTTGGTCGACTAAGTAACCAACGGCGCAATAATCCAATAACTTAGCGTCACGCGTTTGTGAAATATCAGGCAAGCTGCACAAAAAACGGCAGTTTTTTAAACGAAGTTGTGCGCACGGCTGGTCTGGACACCCGAACCTAGACTGCTACCGTCCCACCCCAACGCAACTCATACCTGCATACAGGAATCCCAATGTCTCTCGATAAAGTGCTCAATCTGATTGATGAAAGCCTGTCCGATTCGACCGAACGTCTGTTTGAGCTTCTTCGCATTCCGTCCATTTCCACCGACCCCGCATATAAAAAGGACTGCGATCAAGCGGCCGACTGGTTGGTTGCCGACCTGAAATCCATCGGGGTTGATGCGCAAAAGCACCCGACACCGGGCCATCCGATGGTCGTCGGCCATATCGGTGACAAAGGCCCGCATGTCCTGTTTTACGGCCATTATGATGTGCAGCCCGTCGATCCCCTGAACCTGTGGGATCGTGATCCTTTCGATCCGGCGCTGGAAGATACCGCAAAAGGTAAGGTCATTCGCGCACGCGGATCGTCTGATGACAAAGGCCAGTTGATGACATTCGTCGAGGCCTGCCGCGCATGGCAGACTGTGCATGGTGAAATGCCCTGCCGCATCACCTTTTTCTTTGAAGGCGAGGAGGAATCAGGATCGCCGTCGTTGATTCCGTTCATGGAACAGAACAAGGACATGCTGACAGCAGATATCGCACTGATCTGTGACACCGGCCTTTTTGCCGACAAAACCCCCGCCATTGTCACCATGCTGCGCGGCTTGATGGGTGAAGAGATCACGATCACCGGCCCCGACAAAGACCTGCATTCCGGTATGTATGGTGGCCCTGCCCGCAATCCGATCCGTGTCCTAACCAAAATCCTTGGCGGTCTGCACGATGAACAGGGTCGCGTCACCGTGCCTGATTTCTACGCTGGCGTGCCCGAGCTGCCGGCAGAGATCAAAGAACAATGGGATAACCTCAAGTTCGAGAACAGCGAATTTCTGGGCGAAGTCGGCCTGTCGATCCCCGCTGGCGAAACGGACCACACCGCGCTGGAAATGATCTGGTCCCGTCCGACCGGCGAAATCAACGGCATCTGGGGCGGCTATACCGGAGAGGGTTTTAAAACCGTTCTGCCGTCCAAAGCGTCGGCCAAGGTCAGCTTCCGTCTGGTTGGCCAACAGGACCCGCACGCAATCCGCGAAAACTTCCGTACATGGGTTAAGGCGCAAGTGCCCGCTGACTGCAGGGTTGAATTCACGCCCCATGGCGCGTCGCCTGCGTCTGTTATGTCCACAGATCATCCTGCCTTTGAAGCAGCACGTTCCGCGCTGTCCGACGAATGGCCCGATCCAGCGGCGTTCGTGGGCTGTGGCGGATCGATCCCAATCGCGGGCTATTTCAAAAGCCTATTGGATATGGACGCGATGCTGATTGGCTTCGGGCGCGACGATGACCAGATCCACTCGCCTAACGAGAAGTATGCGCTGGAAAGCTTCCATAAAGGCACCAGAAGCTGGGCCCGCATTCTGGATGCGGTTTCCAAATTAAGCTGAAAATAACGGTTTTACGGCAGTAACAAACTGTCGCAAATGACACCCGCTGCGTCACACCTGAAAACCAAAGGGTGTGACGCAAAAGTTGTATTTGGTCTTAATGAAATCTTAACCACGTCTTAACACGCGCAAAATTCTGCCCAATTTCGCGTCTTAATAGAGTGCATGACAAACACGTTTGAACATTCTGGCCAAGAGGCATTCCGAGAGCGGGTGAAGCGCGTCGACGCGCATTTCTACCGCCACGGCGTTTCCAAGCGTGAATACACAAACGTCAACAAGCGCCCCCTTCTATCTGTGTTGTTGGGCTTTGCGTGGATCTATTTTGTCATCAAATTGGTGGAAAACCGCGAATTTCTGAAAGCCAGCTTAGCGCAAGGATCGATTGGCGCGGATGCACAAACTTGGATTATGGGTGGGCTCGGCCTGCTGATTATCCTGACCCTATTCATGATGGGCGTGTTTGCCGTGCGCATCGTCACAAAGCGTCGCGATCAACGTGGGGCGGCAGGCAGTATACTTGCAGGCGGCGCAGCGGCAATGATGTTGGTGGCGACCCCGCCCTACCTCTATCAGGAACTGCCGTTTAAGGTTCTGAACGGTTCCCAAGGCGCAGTAATGGCAGCGCTGAACATGGGCGGCGGCTCTTCACTGGACGACATCAACTTGGATGTTGACGTCAAAGGTCTGGCTCTGGTTTCCTCGCTCGGGCAATAACGCCCGAGGTCAGGACTTTGCCTGAATTTCTGAACGCCGATCAACACTCTATAAGCTACGACATCACCGGAGACGGCCCACCGCTGCTTTTATTGCATGGGTTCCCGCAAACCCGCGCGATGTGGCGGCCCATTGTCCCGCAACTAAAACGGCATTTTACCGTCATCACAGCAGACCTGCGCGGATATGGCGACAGCTTTAAGCCCAAGACGATGCCTGAGATGGGGTTTCGCCCCATGGGTCAGGATATGCTGGGGCTGATGGATGCGCTCGGTTTTGACCGGTTTCATCTGGCGGGTCACGACCGTGGCGGGCGCACCGCGCATCGTATGGCGCTGGATGCACCCGACAGGATCGCCAGTCTGACCGTTATGGATATCGTTCCGACAGAACACTTGCTGGAAAACATCACGCATAAGACCGCGCGCGCCTATTACCACTGGTTCTTTCTGGCCCAACCCGCGCCTTTCCCAGAGACCATGATCGAACATGATCCCGACATGTATTTCGAACGGTGCCTGATCGGCTTTGGTAAGGCGGACTTGTCGGATTTCGACGATACACTGCTGGAAGAGTACCGCCGCGCCTGGCGCGATCCTGCCGCGATTACCGCCATGTGTAACGACTACCGCGCCGCGATTGATGTGGACCTACCGTTGGATACAGAGGACCTGAGCCGAACCGTCGATTGCCCCGCGTTGGTTTTATACGGTGCGGACGGTGCCATGGCCAAAGCGATGGATGTCGGCGCCACATGGGCAGATCGGCTCAGCGATATGAAAAGCGCGGCGATTGCAGGCGGACATTTCTTTCCGGATCAATCGCCTGACGCGACTGCGCAGGCCATTGCTGCGTTCTGCGGATCGATTTCGGTTTAGAACAGTCCCGCGAACCGGTCCGGCAGACGAACCTGTGTTTTATATTTGGGCCTGTCGAACTGCCAGAAACTAGTCTCCCCACGGCGTTTCCAGCTTTCGCGCATGGCATCGCGCACCCAATCCAGATCGAATTCTTTTTCCATTTTGTAGTTGGCAAATTCTTCAAATGGAGCGCGATCATCGCCGCGGTCGCTTGCGTACCAGTGACGACCAATCGTGGTTTCCCTCGCCTCAAGACCGATGTCTTGAACCATCGCATTTCTGCGGTCCAATGTCTTAACGTATTCAGCGTAATCAACAAATTTCAGGTGCAGCAAATACAGCTCACTCGGAGCATTTAACTTTTCGAAGGTCGAGTAATGTCCACCCCGTGCAAATCTGGCCTCTTTGCCTAGCACACAAGGCTTGGAATACGGCAGTGCAATTTTAGCATGCAAGCGGGGACCTAACACTTGATCAGTGATTTCGTCACACTCCAGGTCCAATCTTTGAAACATATCAAGTCCCAGCGGTGTATACACCCGGAGGCGGCGGCGCTTCTCCAGCCACTGCAATAAATTTCCCCCGTTTGCCGGGTCTACAACAACAATTTCATCTACGTCAGAAACAATGACATGACGATAGTAGCCCAGCAGGCCAGCTAAAGTATTGGAAAGCAGTCTCCACCGATTCTGCTCAAATCTAGGATTGGGATCACCGGGAATGCCGATCACATTGCAGCCAGCGGCCAAATCAGCCACTTCCTCGCCGCGTCCATGGTTGATGATATAGCAGTTCTCACGGCCCAGCATTTCGCCGTAATAGCGCAGCCAGATCTTCAGGTAGAACGCGTCATCGCGCACCATGGTCAGCGCGGCGGCGGTGGTCTGCATCGTGTGGGCCCCTGTTATTTTGGGCCACACTACCACGCGCTGAAGCGCTGCGGAACAACGGATCAGGCGATGCGCGCCCACCGTGGCAGGCGCGACGCAGTACACTTAGCCCCGCGGGTCAAGAAGCCGCTTCAACAGCCCTTTTTCCGTCACCTGCCCCACAAGGTTGCCCTGAACCGTGACGCCCACTGGGCCGTCTGTATCTGTGACCAGTTGCATGACTTCACTGACGCGGGCGGATTTCGGGATAGACACTGATGGTGCCTCATTTGCGGGTTCCATCACATCGCCAGCCGTCAGAACACCCAAAGGATTCATGTGCGCCACGAATTCAGCGACGTAATCATTGGCGGGCTTGGAGTAAATCTCTTGCGGACTGCCGCACTGAACGATGCGCCCGCCTTCCATGATCGCAATGCGATTTCCGATCTTGAACGCCTCATCCAGATCATGACTAACGAAAATGATCGTGCGTTTCAGTTTCGTTTGAAGGTCCAGCAGCTCATCCTGCAATTTGGTGCGGATCAGCGGATCAAGCGCCGAAAACGGTTCGTCCATCAGAAGGATCGGCGCCTCGGTCGCAAAGGCACGCGCCAAACCGACACGTTGCTGCATCCCGCCGGACAGATCATCAACCTTGCGATCGCCCCAGCCGTCCAGCCCGACAAGGCCAAGCTGTTCATCAACCTTGGCAGCGCGGTCCGCTTTGGACATGCCGCCCAATTCCAGACCCAGCCCCACATTCTCGCGCACACTACGCCACGGCAGCAGGCCAAACTGTTGGAACACCATCGCCACACGGTTCAGGCGGATACGGCGCAGTTCTTCATGACCGGCGTGGGTGACATCGACCATTGCACCACCGTCATTCACGTGAACGGCCCCGCGCACCACAGGGTTCAGCCCGTTGATCGCCCGCAAAAGCGTGGATTTGCCAGAGCCCGACAGCCCCATCAAAACAAGGATCTCGCCCTCTTTCACATCAATCGAACAATTATGAACGCCCAGCACCTGACCGGTTTTTTCCTGAATCTGGGCGCGGTTTTCACCTGCGTCCATCAAGGGCAATGCCTGATCCGGATGATCGCCGAACACGATGGAAACATTGTCGATTTTGACAGCCGTGGTCATTTGCGGCCTCCCATATTCAGCATCCGGTCCAGCATGATCGCGACCACCACGATGACGAAGCCCGATTCAAAGCCCAGCGATGTGTCCACGCGGTTCAAGGCCCGCACAACAGGCACGCCTAATCCGTCCGCACCGACCAGCGCCGCAACCACCACCATCGACAAGGAAAGCATGATGGTCTGGTTCAACCCCGCCATGATTTGCGGCAGGGCCGATGGCATCTCGACCTTCCAAAGCACCTGACGCGGAGTCGCGCCGAATGCGCGCGCGGCCTCAAGCAAGGCGGTCGGAGTTGAAGAAACCCCCAGATAGGTCAGCCGGATTGGCGCGGGCAAAACAAAGATCACCGTTGCGATCAGGCCCGGCACCATACCGATGCCAAAGAACACAATCGCGGGGATCAGATAGACGAACGTCGGCAGGGTCTGCATCAAATCCAGAATGGGCCGCATGTAAGTATAAAGCTTGGGCCGATGCGCTGCGGCAATTCCGATAGGCACACCCACCGCCATACACACCACGCAAGACGACAAAACCAGCGTCAGGCTTTCCAGCGTTTCGTCCCAGTAGTCTTGGTTCAGAATGAACAAAAACCCGACGCCCACAAAGGCCGTCACTTTCCAACTACGCTGCAAAAGATATGTGAAGGCCATGAAGGCGAGGATCACAACAAAGGGGTGCGGCGTTTCCAGCAACCACAAAATGCCATCGATCAGCGTTTCCATCAGCCAGGACAGCGCTTCGAGAACAAATTTACCGTTATCTCGGACCCAATCGAAAATTGCTTCAGCAAAGTCCCCGACAGGTATCTTGTATTCCGTAAGCCAGTCGAGCATGGTCACACTCCCAAGTGGATTTTGCGGGTTTGATCGCCAACGGCCAATCCATTGACTGACGAGTCAATTAATCATGCCTTTGATCAAATTCGCAACCATTTTGTCGCAGAGGTAATTGGTACGGATGAAAGCAGAACAGAAAAGACGGCAGGAGCTGATCGCTGCGACCATACGTGAAATTGGCGCCGAGGGGACACTGAATGTCACCGTAAGCCAGATCGCAAAGCGTGCGGGTGTTTCTCCGGGTCTGGCCTTTCATTACTTCGGCGACAAAGAGCAGCTTTTTCTGGCAACGATGCGGTCGATCCTGCGGACCTACGGCGCGTTGATCCGCGCCAATCTGGTTGGGAAAACAGAGCCTGTTGAACGGCTTACAGCCATTCTTGAAACCAACTTCTCGCCCAGCCAGTTCGAAGACGGCGCGGTGGCGGCTTGGCTGAACTTCTATGTTCTGGCCCAGACCTCGCCCGAGGCGCAGCGGCTTTTGGCGCTGTACCATCGTCGCTTCCATTCCAATCTGGTTTATTCACTGCGACCCTTGGCGGGCGACGCAGCGCATGGCATTGCTGAACGTCTGGGTGGCTTGGTCGATGGCCTTTACCTGCGGTTCGCGCTGAACCGCAGTCATGTTGATCCCGGTCCGGCCGTTGCTCAGGTTCTGAAAGCCCTTGAGGTCGAACTTTCCGCGCTTGACGGTTAAAGCCGCGTTGTATCGTAGCCGTACCAATCCAGAATAGTCCTGGCCGCGGTCATCCGTTCGCCGGGTTTGCCTGTCCGGTCCATAACAAAATACCAATGCCCATCCGGATCGCCCATCGCGACGGTCCGCGCGTCCGCGTCCAGCCAATGCACCCAAAGCGCTGTGCCAGCGGCATTGAACTGGCCAGGACCTACCTGTGCCAACGGCAACGCCGAACCATTCACGGCCATCACGCCTTGCCCTATGGATACCTTGGACCCTACTGGTATGCCCACGCCAGCAACCACACGCCAGTCTCCTGAAATTCTGGCTTCTGTCGCGTCCACCTGCGCGGCGACAGGCGCGGATTGATTGCGCAATGCCATAGGCGCCACCGTTTCGGCGGGTTTCTGGCAGCCAACCAACACAGTCATTCCGACAAACGCGCAAATTAATGCCGTATTTTTTCTTTTATTGATCACGAAAGCGCACCACCCCTGCCCGATTTGCCCGCTACGCCTAGGACAAACCAGATTGCAGGTGTCCAGTGAAGCATTTTCCGATTCTCCCAAGCGACGCGTCGCGCAGCCAGCGGCTTGAACGCCTGTTTGCGCTGCATGGGCAAGTCTGGCGTCAAACGACGCTTGCCGATCAAGCCACGGATAAGCCTATGACGCTCGACGCGTTGATGGAGTTCCAGAACCGCGCGAACCGGTCCTTTACTCTTCCTCAGACTGCCCTTGCTGCTGAGTAGCACGGTTCCCACGGAAACCCGTCGCCACCACAAATTTTTCCGATGAATCCGATCGCGACGCCGGAGGCTTCATATGCATGACTTTGGTAAAGTTCTGCTTCAGGATCTTCTGCAAATCACCCTCGGCCCCGCCCGCCAGCACCTTGGCAACGAATGTGCCGCCTTCTTCCAGAACATCAAATGCGAAATACGCGGCCGCTTCACACAGCGCCATAATGCGCAAGTGGTCGGTTTGCTTATGACCGGATGAGGCCGCAGCCATATCAGACATGACCACGTCGGCCTTACCGTTCAACCATGCTTTTACCTGATCGTCGGCATCATCTTCCATGAAATCCAGCTGGTGGATTTCGCAGCCTGCGATGGGCTCAACCTCTTGGAGGTCGACGCCCAGAATGGTGCCAATGGCCTTGCCCTTCTTTTCGCCCAGCGCATTGACGCGTTTGACCGCGACCTGACACCAGCCACCCGGGGCGCATCCTAGGTCAACAACACGCGCACCGGGCACGAGGAAACGGAACTTGTCGTCCAGCTCCAGAATCTTGTAGGCGGCGCGACCGCGATAACCATCCGCCTTGGCGCGTTTCACGTAAGGATCGTTCAGTTGCCGCTGCAACCAACGGGTCGAGCTAAGCTTGCGCCCACGGGCGGTCTTTACCTTGACCTTCAAATCGCGTTCGCCGCGTCCCGAGGTGTTCTTGCTTGTTGGTTTCTTGGCCATGACTTTACTTTTTCATTGCGGATCGCACCGTTCGCCCGACCCTTTTGGCGCTATTTGCCCTTAAAACGGGCCGTCCTCAAGCACTCCGTCCGCCGACATCTGTGCATAAAGCAGCCCTTCACGCAAACCACGATCCGCCACAGACAGGCGATCTGTAGGCCAGCAGCGCAAAAGCGCCTGCAAAATCGCGGCCCCTGACATGATCAACGCCTGACGATCCTGACCGATACGCGGATCTTTACGGCGACCGTTCGGGCCCATTTCCAGATAACGGTTGATGACGGTTTCGATCTGATCGGATGTCATCCGCAGACCGTCCACCTTGGTCCGGTCATAGCGTTTCAGCCCCAGATGCGACGCGGCTACGGTGGTCACCGTTCCAGAGGTGCCAACGATCTGAAACCCTTCCCGCGCCTGTTCGTCCTTGTATGGCGCGAACTCGGCAAGGTTTTCTTCGAAGAACCAGCTCATCAACGCATAGCGCGCGGCGTCATCTTCAACGTCGAGAAACTGATCCCGCAAGGTCGCAACGCCCAACGGCACGCTGATCCAATCCACGACCTTGGCAGCAGGAAACGGGCTTTCAAGCTGATGGAAGCCCGCATGCAGGCGCATGATGGCACGGGGGCGATCACGGTGCGGAACCGAGGATAGGTCGATCCAGACCAGTTCGGTCGATCCACCACCGATATCGACGACCAAAAGCTGTTCCGTTTTGGTCGACACCAGGGGCGCGCAGGAAATGACCGCCAGACGGGCTTCATCCTCGGGCGCGATGATCTCAAGCGACAGACCGGTTTCGCGTTTTACCGCACGAATGAATTCGCGCGAGTTGGCGGCACGGCGACAGGCCTCGGTCGCGACAAGCCGCATGCGTTTGACCTTGTGACGCTTGATCTTTTGCTGACAGACCCGCAGCGCAGAGATTGTCCGCCCCATGGACGCACGACTTAACCTGCCCGTTTTTTCAAGCCCATGACCTAACTGAACTGATTTAGAAAAGCTGTCGACAACGTGAAACTGACTGCCCTTAGGCTGGGCAATCAGCATACGACAACTGTTCGTACCCAGATCCAATGCGGCATACAGCTCGCTCGGATCCGGCCTTTGCGGCGCGGGGCTCTCTACCGGTTTCGGGAAAGCGCCAGCACCGTTGGGACGCTTTGGCGCCATGTCTATGCGCCTTTCCGAATAACAACTTACATTCAGTATATGCAGCACCTGACAACTGAGCAATGGGCAACACGCTGCTTTCGTCGCAATGCTTCGCACTGGCCCTGTGCAATTTGGCCAGGCCGAAGCCAACTTGATCAATATCGCCTTGCCCGAACAAGCCGCGCAAAACATCATGCGCCAAACAAATTAAAAGGTTGGCTATGCCTATCTACCTGCCACAAGACGGCGTCTATCTGCATTTCGGCGCACATCGCACCGGCAGCTTTTAGGATTTTCTGGCCAGCAACGCCGCCTGCCGTGCGATGCAGACGCATTTCGCTAGCGGCAAGAAACTGTCACCTGCCAGTCTGTCCGAGATGATCCGCAAATACGCCGACGACAGCTCGGGCCCACCGATTGCAGCATTCTCGGATAAAGATGCCGAAATTCTGCAAAGCAGATACGCGAACGACATTGCCCGCATCGGCAAAATGTCCGGTGTGACCCTGATAAGGCGCCAAATACGCCTATTATGAGCCGCGCTCACGTTCTGTGTGAAAACTTTGGGTTGAACGCACTGTAGCCACCTTGGCGGCTTCCGCATATGTACAGGACGTCGCGAAGATCGCACCGAGGGTCGAAATCCGACCGCGCGTGTCGTTTCTTCCGCGCTATGCTGAACTATCACGAGGGAGGCCAAGATGCCTGACGTCACCATTGTCTACTGGCGCGATATCCCCGCGCAGATCACCGTGGGCAAAGGCCGTCGCGGCACCAAGGCCCAGTTGCCCGAACGCTTTGAACAGGCCATCGACCGCGCTGCCATGAAATCCGGCGCAGCAGGCACCGATGAATACCTGTCCGAATGGCGCAAAGGCACCCCTTATCAGGTAGAGGGCGAAGCATCCGAGATCATTCAGGCTGAAACCGCACGGATCGACCAAGAGTACGACACCGAACGGCTGAAAGTCTTGATTGAAAACGGGGGCAAGGCCTGAAACGCATAGGCGTAGGAGGAATACATGGCCGTGATTAAATTTGGCAGAAAACAAGCCGCGACAAAAACCGCGACCCCGGCGGCGTCCGCACTTTTGGCCAATGCCTCGATCGAGGTGATGCCGCGCACGGCCGAAAAGGTCGAAAGCTTTACAAGCATTCTTCCTGCCAACACACGCGTCTACATCGCGCATATCGAAGGCACCCCGATCGAGGATATGGTCGCCACCGCCAAGCGTATCGCTGGCGAAGGCTTCCCTGTGATGCCGCACTTCCCTGCCCGAATTATTGCCGACAAGGCGACGCTGGGTGACTGGATTGCCCGCTATCAGGGCGAAGCTGGCGTTGATCAGGCGCTTGTTCTGGCTGGTGGCGTCAAGGAACCCCACGGCGATTTCGAAAGCTCGATCCAGCTTTTGGAAAGTGGCTTGTTCGACAAGGCGGGCTTTAAACGCCTGCATGTTGCTGGTCACCCCGAAGGCAACCGCGATATCGACCCCGATGGCGGCGAGGCCGAAGTGACCAAAGCGCTGGAGTGGAAAAACGCCTTTGCCGAGCGCACCGACGCACAGATCGCCATGGCGACCCAGTTTGTGTTCGACCCCGAGCCTGTCATCGCATGGGCCACACGCCTGAAAGACGCAGGCATCACGCTGCCCGTTCACGTGGGCGTCGCAGGCCCCGCGAAATTGCAAACGCTGATCAAATTCGCCATCGCCTGCGGTGTCGGCCCGTCCCTGTCGGTGCTGCAAAAGCGTGCCAAGGATGTCACCAAGCTGTTGCTGCCGTTCACACCTGACGATGTGGTCGATGGCATCGCTGATGGCGTAGCAGGCTCTGACGCCACCAACATCGAGAACATTCACCTGTTCCCGCTGGGTGGCATCAAAGCCAGCGCCGAATGGCTGTCCGAACGTCGTGGCGACACCCTGACAAACAGCAAGACAGGATAAGTCTTTCACCATGCGCCCTGCCCTGCTTTTCGATCTGGACGGCACCCTGCTGCACACAGACCCGCTTCATGCGGCCGTGTTTCAGGAATTGTTCGCCGAACGTGGCAGGGCCATTGATGAAGCCTATTACCTGCGTCACATCCACGGCCGTCTGAACGCGGACATCTTTAGTGAAGCTTTTCCGGATGAAGATGCGGAGGCGTTGAGCCACGAAAAGGAAGCCCGTTTTCGTGACAAACTCGGCGCGTCGGCAGAACCGGTTGCCGGTCTGATCGAACTTTTGGATCTGTGCGATGCCAAGGGCTGGGGCCGCGCGCTAGTCACCAATGCGCCGCGCGTGAACGCCGATGCCATGCTGAATGCCATCGGCCTTCGCGACCGTTTCGAAACGCTGATCATCGGCGAAGAATGCAAACACGGCAAACCGGACCCTGCGCCCTACCTGGCCGCCATGCAGGCAACAGGGTCAGGCCCCGAACTCAGCGTTGCCTTTGAAGACAGCCCTTCCGGCATGACAGCCGCCCGCGGATCCGGTGCGTTCTGTGTTGGCCTTCGGTCCAGCCTGAATGATGCAGAACTTCGCGCCGCTGGCGCTCATATGACAATCGACACCTTTGATGATCCGCTCCTTCTTACAGAGCTTGATCGCAGAATGACCCCAACAGGAGCACACTCATGACCCGTACTATTATCGAGTCAGCCACCAAGACCGCCATTATGGGCTTTGACCAGCCCTTCTGCGTGATCGGCGAACGGATCAACCCGACGGGCCGCAAAAAACTTGCCGCCGAACTGGAAGCTGGCGATTTTTCCACCGTTGAAAGCGACGCACTTGCACAGGTTGCCGCAGGCGCCAACATTCTGGATGTGAACGCAGGTGTTGTTTACAACTCGAACCCTAACCCGAACGAAACCGAACCGCCGTTGATGCGGAAGATGATCGAACTGGTTCAGGGCCTTGTTGACGTGCCGCTTTGTATCGACAGTTCGGTTCCCGCGGCGCTTGAGGCCGGTCTGGAAGCCGCCAAAGGCCGCCCGCTGGTAAACTCGGTCACAGGCGAAGAAGAGCGTCTGGAATTTGTTTTGCCGCTGGTCGCGAAATACAACGTTCCCGTTGTGGCGATTTCGAACGACGACACAGGCATTTCCGAAGACCCCGACGTCCGCTTTGCCGTGGCCAAACGTATCGTTGAACGCGCAGCCGACTACGGTATTCCGGCGCACGACATCGTGGTTGACCCGCTGGTAATGCCCATCGGCGCGATGGCGACAGCAGGCAATCAGGTCTTTGCTCTGGTCCGTCGCCTGCGCGAAGAACTGGGCGTGAACACGACATGCGGTGCGTCCAACATTTCTTTCGGCCTGCCCAACCGTCACGGCATCAACAACGCGTTCCTGCCCATGGCCATGGCCACAGGCATGACATCGGCGATCATGAACCCGATCGCCCTGCCGGTTTCTGCCAAGAAGATCGCAGAAAAGCGCGCGGAAGTCGAAGCGGCTGGCGTAATGCTGCCGCCGGATATGGACGACGAAGCGTTCTGCAAAATGTTCAACCTCGGCTCGACCAAGTACCGCGCAGGCAAAGAAATGGAAGCCATCCGCGCGGCCAACCTGCTGACGGACAATGACGCACACGGTGGTGACTGGATTGCCTTCAACAAGGATCCGGACGCGGCACCTGCAGGTGGTGGTCGCGCAGGTGGCCGTCGTCGTCGTCGCGGCTAAGTCGTAGCTAAGCGCTTGATTTCTGACAATTCGCCGGGCGCCCTTAAGGCGCCCGGCCTTTTTTGTTCTTTGGCAAAGCCCGTTTCACCATGCTACCCAACGAGCCAAGACCAAAGCACCACAACTAAACGACAAAGGCCGTAACCCGATGAAAGCGCTGCTGAACTCCGCCCTTCTTGCCGCACTAACGACGGCACCTGCATTCGCGGACAAGCTGGACCCGGAATGGGCCACGCCACGCGCATACTATATCAAAAAGTCCACTGCCGCCTGCGCTGGGGACGAAGACGCCTTTGCCGAGCTTTTTGATGCTGCGACGCAGGGGTATAATCCTGTCGCAATGACCAGCCTTGCCTGGATGATCAGCCCCAATCAGGATTGCGCTTTTGTCCGCCACAACGCCGAAGAATGGGTCGGCTTTGTGCGGCGCGGCGCCGAGGCCGGCTATCCTGTGGCTATGAAGAACTACGGGAACCTCATGTTGCAGGGCGAGTACGTGCCCGAGAACAAAGTCTTTGGCCTGACCATGCTGCGGTTCGCCGCCAAAGAGGGGCACGCCACCGCCGCGGCCGACCTGGCATTGATCTTCTATGAAGGGCTGTATGGCATTCCCGAAAATATGGAATTGGCTGTAGCCTACGCGGAGAAAGCCAATGATCTGGGAATCACCGGCCCGCTAGCCGAGCGTATGGACGAGATTACCTACACGGGCGCATGGTGCGGCGCCTTTGGTTGCGACGACGCAGACTGATGGGCAGTCTTCTGACTGGGCTGTAACGAGCGCACGTCGACAGCCTACGCCCATCTAAAAAAGGATACGCGAGGCTGGGGGCGATGCCCCCAGCCCCCCTGAGTATTTTCGGACAGATGAAACAGAGGCGCTGCGGGAGGTTTGGATTGCAGTGGCTTATTTTTAGCGCTGGAACAGTTGGGGAGAGTGGCTGACGCTTTCGACGATACGTCGCGTGATGATCCGCATAACCTGTATGCCGAAGCTTGGGTCTTGGAAATTCAACTGCATGAAGGTCTTTTCATCGACCATATAAATTCTGGTGTCTTCGGTGCAGCGCGCTGTCGCCATGCGTTCTTTGGCGTCTGAGAAGAAGGCGATTTCGCCAAATATTTCACCAGCCCCGAGTGTGACGTCGATTTCTTCGAGATACACTTGGCCTTTTTCGATTAGGTAGAGGTGGTCAGGTGCATCGCCCCGCCGAAAAATGGTCATGCCTGCTTCGAGATCGCAAGATTTTCCATAGGCTTTGAGGACCGAAAAATCATCGACCTGTTCTGCGCGGGCGGCTTCGACCTTGCGGCGCAGGGACAAGATTTGCCACGCCCGATAGAGGTTGAATGGAAGCAAGGCCAATTCCAGCGCCAACGACGGCCAGATCCCGATAATGCCGTAGTAGCTGATGAAAAATACGCTCGACAGCACCGCGGCGACACGGAGCGGCAGCATCGTTTTCATGGAATAGGCTGCAAGGGTCGCAGCCGAACCGGCCCAGCCCAAGAGTTCGACAGATAACATACGCGGGCGCCCTACCAACCTGTTCAACATTGTTCGGATCAGTGCGGGACCCGACAGGGGTCTTTACCACGCATGAACGAAACACTCTGTGCGAAAAGGCATCAAACGTAACATCAGTTTGCCAAGAGCCGCCCAATGCATGGGTTCGCAGAGTATTTCAGGACAGATGAAACAAGCGATCCAAGTTGGGTCAGTTGCCCGCTTGTTTCTGCTTGGTTTTGGCACGTTTCTTTTCGTCGCGGACTTTTTCGGCAAGGTCGCGAGCGATAGCGAAGGCGCCCTGAATTTTGTCCTTATCGGACTTCCAGTCGCGGCGGATGACGATCTTGTTGTCTTTGACTTTCGCCAGACCGTTCTGATCCTTGATAAAATCGACCAGCCCTTGGGGCGAGGCAAATTTATCGTTGTGAAACTGGATCGTCGCGCCTTTTGGCCCGCCGTCGAGTTTGGCGATACCTGCGCGTTTGCACATGGCTTTGATCCGGACCACCAGCATGAGTGTGTTGACCTCACGCGGGAGTTTGCCGAAGCGGTCGATGAGTTCGGCGGCGAAACCCTCGAGTTCGACCTTTGTGGAAAGTGACGACAGACGGCGATAGAGGCCAAGGCGGACGTCGAGGTCCGGCACGTAATCCTCGGGGATCAGAACCGGGACGCCAAGATTGATTTGCGGTGCCCATTGATCATCGGTTTCCGACAGACCTTCGAGTTCGCCTGCTTTGATCTTGGCGATCGCCTCTTCCAGCATGGATTGATAGAGTTCATAGCCCACATCGCGCATCTGGCCGGACTGTTCTTCGCCCAGAAGGTTGCCAGCGCCACGGATGTCGAGGTCCTGGCTTGCCAGTGTAAAGCCCGCTCCAAGTGTGTCGAGCGATCCAAGCACGCGAAGGCGTTTTTCGCCGCCGGGGGTCAGTTTTGCGCGCGGCTTGGTGGTTAGATAGGCATAGGCGCGGGTTTTGGAACGTCCGACCCGACCCCTGATCTGATAGAGTTGCGCAAGGCCGAACATGTCGGCGCGATGCACGACCATGGTGTTGGCCGTCGGGATATCCAGACCGCTTTCAACGATCGTGGTCGCCAGAAGAATATCGTATTTGCCGTCGTAGAAGGCATTCATACGATCATCCAGCTCGCCCGCTGCCATTTGGCCATGCGCCACGACATAGGTCAGTTCAGGCAGCTGTTCCTTCAGGAATTCTTCGATCTCGGGCAGATCAGAGATGCGCGGGACGACATAGAAGCTTTGCCCACCGCGGTAATGTTCGCGCAGCAAGGCTTCACGGATTGTGACCGCGTCGAATTCGCTGACATAGGTGCGGATGGCAAGTCGGTCGACCGGTGGCGTGCCGATGATCGACAGGTCGCGCACGCCGGTCAGCGACAATTGCAATGTGCGCGGGATAGGTGTCGCTGTCAGGGTCAGAACGTGCACATCAGACCGCAGGGATTTCAGGCGCTCTTTGTGCGCGACGCCGAAATGTTGTTCTTCGTCGATGATCAGCAGGCCGAGGTTCTTAAACTTGATGTTCTTGGCCAAAAGGGCGTGGGTGCCGATGACGATGTCGACGGTGCCTTTGGCCAGACCGTCGCGCGTTTCGCTGGCTTCCTTGCTGCTGATAAAGCGGGACAGACCGCGCACCTCAAGCGGGAAGCCGCGGAAGCGTTCTGCAAAGCCTTTGAAATGCTGACGGGCAAGTAGCGTGGTTGGCGCGATGACGGCCACTTGCACGCCTGACATGGCCGCAACAAACGCGGCGCGCAGGGCGACCTCGGTTTTGCCAAAGCCCACATCGCCACAGACAAGGCGGTCCATGGGCTGGCCGGATTGCATATCGGCCATCACGTCTTCGATGGCCCGCAGCTGGTCGTCGGTTTCCTGATAGGGGAAACGCGCCGAGAACGCATCCCATGCGCCCGGGGGCGGTTCGAGAATTGCGCCCTTGCGGAGCGCGCGTTCCGCCGCGATGCGGATCAGCTTGTCCGCCATTTCGCGGATGCGCTCTTTCAGGCGGGCCTTTTTGGCCTGCCATGCGCCACCGCCCAACCGATCCAGCAGACCTTCGTCATGGCCGTATTTGGACAAAAGTTCGATGTTTTCGACCGGCAGATACAGGCGTGCATCTTCGGCGTATTCCAGCAGAAGGCACTCGCGCGCCGCACCCGCAGCGGTGATGACCTCCATCCCCTGATAGCGGCCAATGCCGTGATCGACGTGGACCACCAAATCGCCCGGAGACAGCGACTGAACTTCGGTCAGGAAGTTTTCAGCCTTACGGCGTTTCTTGGGTTGGCGGATAAGCCGGTCGCCCAGCACATCCTGTTCGGAAATGACTGTGATCGACTGGTCGTTATTCCATGGGCCTTCAAAGCCGTGCTCCAAAGCCCAGACAGCCAGATGTAGGCCCCGTTTGCCAATGCGCGTGCCATCGGAAATCGGAATGGCTTCGGCCAGCCCTTCGTCTTCGATCAGACCGGTCAGTCGTTCGCGCGCACCCTCGGAATAGGATGCGATGACGACCGGACCACGTTCAAGCTTCACCTTAACATGTGACGCCAGTGCACCGAAAAGACTTATACTTTCCTGCTGTCTCTCAGGGGCGAAGTTACGACCCACGCGACCACCTACATCCACAGCACCGGGACCAGACGCTTGTGGCAGCGGGCTTAGCTGAACGCTCCGGCGATCACCTACGGCCTCTTCCCAAGCCGTTTCATTCAGATAGAGTTGATCCGGCGGACAGGGTTTATACACCGTATCCATTCGGTTCTTCGCGCCCATCGCTTCTTTGCGGGTCTCATACTGATCCATGATCGAGTCCCAGCGCGCAATTCGGGCCGGTGTCGTCTGTTCATCCAGCACCACTGTGGCGTCCGGAAGATAATCGAACAGGGTTTCCAGATGCTCGTGGAAAAACGGCAACCAGTGTTCAAGCCCTTGGTATTTGCGCCCCGCGCTGACGGCCTCGTACAGCGGATCTGCCGCACCGCCAGAGCCGAATTCGATCCGGTAGTTCTGGCGAAAGCGTGTGATCGCCTTTTCATCAAGGATCACTTCAGACACTGGCGCGAGTTCGATCAGGTCAAGCTTGTCCGTGGTGCGCTGGCTCACGGGATCGAACCGGCGTGCGCCGTCCAGAATGTCGCCAAACAGGTCCAGACGGACGGGACCGCCCTCACCCGGCGGAAAGATATCGATGATGCCGCCACGGATGGCATAGTCGCCCGGCTCCATGACCGTTGGCGCCTGCACAAAGCCCATGCGCACCAGAAAATTCCGCAAGGCGCCTTCATCAACACGGTCACCGACGCGGGCGGTGAAGGCCGCTTCCCGCAAAACGGATCGCGCAGGTATGCGTTGGGTCGCCGCGTTCAGCGTTGTCAGTAGAGCAAATTGGGATGGCATCCCGTGCACCAACCCAGCCAGCGTCGCCATGCGTGCCGCAGAGATGTCCGGGTTCGGAGACACACGATCAAATGGAAGGCAGTCCCACCCCGGGAAGGTCACAACCGGCATGTCGGGCGCGAAAAAGGCCAAAGCTTCTTGCATGTGCGACAGGCGCTTGGCGTCGCGTGCCACGTGGATGACGGGGCCACCTGCGCGTTCGACCTCTTTCAGCACCAGACGAGCATCAAAGCCCTCCGGTGCGCCGCCCATAAGAATTGGTGTGTTCTGTGCCATACTGGCTGACATGGACCGCGCCTCAGGCGGCGTCAACCGCCGAAAACGCCTGCACTCAGGTTCTGGAACATACCCCAGAGCGCTGTCACAAAGATCGACACCATGCCGATGGCCTGCACAATCAGGCGGTGACGCGTCATCGCCTTGCGCAGCGGTTCGTCTGATAGCTGGTTTCCGGTGATCTTACGGGCTGTTCTGATGCTGAGCCCCCAAACCAAGGTCATAGGTGCCGCCATCAGGAAAATCGCCTGCGCCAGTTCGATGTCGAAAACAAAGGCCAGCACGGCCAAGGTGCTCAGCAGGAACGACCCGATCGCCGCCATGATCAGGCCGGCTTCTTCGGTGATGAACAGAATGCGGTTACAGTTGATCCGGACAAGGCTTTCGAAATCCTGTTCCGCTTGACCACCCTGTCTCGCTGCGCGTGCCACCATGTCGAACGGAACGCCGATCACCCAATGGCTTGCTGTAGACCACAAAACTGCAAGCCCGATCCAGAACCAAAGGTTGGAGAAAGATCTGAAATCGATCAGTTCGTAAACTGTTTGATGCCAATCCACGCGGCACTCCATTCTAAACGTGTGCCATGTCTAGCGCCCCTTTTCAGGATTGCCCAGATGGGCCGTTCGAAACGGCGAAGACTGGACAATACTGTGGCTTCCAGTGCATCCAAGTGGAAACCGGAACACAGTAAGCGGACATACACATGCAGCCTGTACAAGCCCCCTTTCCCGCCACACGCTTTCGCCGCGCGCGCAAATCCCAAGCCATGCGCGACCTTGTACGGGAAAACACGCTGACCCCGGCCGATTTCATCTGGCCCGTGTTTGTGCGCGACGGTGAGGGCGTATCGGAACCGATCCCCTCCATGCCCGGCGTGAACCGCCTGTCTGTCGACAACATCGTCAAGGCCGCGAAAGAAGCGCATAGCCTAGGTATTCCGGCGATTTGCCTGTTCCCCTACACAGACCCTGCCAAGAAAACCAAAGACTGCGCCGAAGCATGGAACCCCGACAACCTGTCGAACACCGCCACCCGCGCCATCAAGGACGCGGTGCCCGAGATGCTGGTGATGACGGATGTTGCGCTTGATCCCTACAACATCGACGGGCACGACGGCTTTGTCGAAGACGGCGTGATCGTGAACGACCGCACGGTCGAGGCATTGGTCAAACAGGCCCTGTCGCAGGCGGATGCAGGGGCAGACATTATCGGCCCGTCGGATATGATGGATGGCCGTATCGGCGCAATGCGTTCGGCTCTTGAGGCTGAGGGGCATCAGAACGTACTTCTGCTCAGCTATTCGGCCAAATACGCGTCGTCTTTCTACGGTCCGTTCCGCGATGCTGTAGGCGCATCGGGCGCACTGAAAGGCGACAAGAAAACCTACCAGATGGATCCCGCCAACAGCGACGAAGCGTTGCGCCTGATCGCGCGTGATCTGGCGGAAGGCGCTGATATGGTGATGGTCAAACCCGGCATGCCCTACTTGGATATTTGCCGCCGCGTGAAAGACACGTTCGGCGCGCCGACCTATGCCTATCAGGTGTCCGGCGAATACGCGATGATTGCGGGCGCTGGCCAGAATGGCTGGGTCGATGGCGAAAAGGTCATGATGGAAAGCCTGATGTGCTTCAAACGCGCAGGCTGCGACGGCATCCTGACCTATTTCGCGCCAGAAGCGTCCCGTTTACTGAATAACTAGCGATTACTTGCGTACCATATTCAGAATGCGTGACATTCTGCGCAACAAGGGATAGAGTTTCGGCATAATTCGGCGCACAAGCCGGAACAGGCAACCATCGAGAGCGGTAATATGAACAATTTTTCACGACGGGGCTTTGCCCTCGCGCTTGGCGCAACCAGCCTGACAGCGGCATGCGCAAACGGTGTCGGCAGCAATGGCGGCGCGCGCATTGATGCGCGTGTTGATTCAACACTGAACCAGATGTATGCGCAGTACCCCGGAACAAGCACACTGCGTGCGAAATCCACAGGCATGCTGGTCATGCCGTTGGTGACTGAGGCTGGCCTTGGTCTGGGTGGCGCATACGGACGCGGCGCACTGCGCATCAACGACGTGACAGTCGACTACTATTCGGTCGCGAAAGCATCGGGCGGTCTACAAATCGGCGCACAGCAATACGCGCATGTTCTGTTCTTTATGACGGACGAAGCACTGCTGAACTTCCGCCGTTCGCCCGGTTGGGCTGCTGGCGCGAACGTCGAATATGCGATCCCGTCGGGTGGTGAGACGCTGGCAGCCGAGACCACAACTTCGACAGCACCGATCATCGCGGTGATTTTTGGCCAATCCGGTCTGCGCCTTGGCGCGACATTGGACGGCACCAAGTACACGCGGATCATTCCCTAAGCCATCACGGCAGAATTCTGAAAAGGGGTCGAGCGTTCTCGGCCCCTTTTTTCATGTGCGCACAACAAAATAAGGGCCGGAAAACTCCGGCCCTTTTCTCACCTTCTCGAAAGGATCAGCTGCGCGCTTCGCGGATCAGCTTCAGGATATCCTGAGCAGCCTCGGGGATGTTGGTGCCCGGACCAAAGATCGCTTTCACGCCTGCCTTTTTCAGGAAGTCATAGTCCTGCTGCGGGATAACACCGCCACAGATGACCAGAATATCCTCGGCGCCGGCCTCTTTCAGGGCCTGAACCAGCTGCGGTGCCAGCGTTTTGTGGCCAGCCGCCTGACTGGAGATACCGATGACATGCACGTCGTTGTCGACAGCGTCCTGCGCGGCCTCTTCCGGCGTCTGGAACAGCGGGCCTACGTCGACATCAAAGCCGATGTCGGCAAAGGCTGTTGCGATGACCTTGGCACCACGGTCATGACCGTCCTGCCCCATCTTGACCACCAGCATACGCGGGCGGCGGCCTTCTTGTTCGGCGAACTCTTCCACCGACCGCTGGATCGCGGCAAAGCCTTCGTCGCCTTCATAGGCCGCGCCATAGACGCCAGCCAATGTCTTCACCTCGGCGCGGTGACGTCCGAATACTTTTTCCATAGCCATCGAAATCTCTCCTACCGAGGCACGGGCACGTGCTGCCTCAACTGCCGCTTCCAGAAGGTTGCCACCTTCGGCGGAACGACGTTCCAGTTCGGCCAGTGCCGCTTCGCAAGCCGCCGCATCGCGGGTTGCGCGGATGTTGTTCAGACGCGCAACCTGGGCTTCGCGCACCTTGTCGTTGTCGATATCAAGGATGTCGAGGTCGTCTTCTTTCTCAAGACGATACTTGTTCACACCGACGATCACGTCCTCGCCGCGGTCGATTAGCGCCTGACGGGTCGCTGCTGCCTCTTCGATACGCAGTTTGGGCATGCCGGAAGCCACAGCTTTGGTCATGCCCCCCATTTCGTCGACTTCTTCGATCAGCTTCCACGCCGCTTCGGCCAGATCGTGGGTCAGCTTTTCGACGTAGTAGGAACCTGCCAACGGATCGACGACCTTGGTCACGCCGGTTTCTTCCTGAAGAACCAGCTGGGTGTTCCGAGCAATGCGCGCACTGAAGTCTGTGGGCAAAGCAATCGCTTCGTCCAAAGCGTTGGTGTGAAGCGACTGTGTGCCGCCCAGAACCGCGCTCATTGCCTCGTAAGCCGTCCGGATCACGTTGTTGTAGGGATCCTGTTCCGCCAGGGACACGCCAGACGTCTGGCAGTGGGTCCGAAGCATTTTGGAACGTTCGCTCTTGGCACCCAGATCGGTCATGATGCGGTGCCACAGCATACGTGCGGCGCGCAGCTTGGCGATTTCCATGAAGAAGTTCTTGCCGATGGCAAAGAAGAACGACAGGCGGCCTGCGAATTTGTCCACGTCCATGCCACGGGCCATCGCCGTGCTGACGTATTCCTTACCGTCCGCCAGCGTATAGGCCAGTTCCTGAACAAGGTTCGCGCCAGCCTCTTGCATGTGGTAGCCCGAAATCGAGATCGAATTGAACTTGGGCATCTCGTTCGAGGTGTATTCGATGATATCCGCGATGATCCGCATCGACGGTTCCGGCGGATAGACATAGGTGTTGCGCACCATGAATTCCTTCAGAATGTCGTTCTGGATCGTGCCGGACAGAACCGAGCGGTCGTGCCCCTGCTCTTCCCCTGCTACGATAAAGTTCGCAAGGATCGGAATAACCGCACCGTTCATCGTCATCGAGACCGAAACCTTGTCCAGCGGAATGCCGTCGAACAGGATTTTCATGTCTTCAATGCTGTCGATGGCCACACCGGCCTTACCAACGTCGCCCACAACGCGTGGGTGGTCACTGTCGTATCCACGGTGCGTGGCAAGATCGAAGGCAACCGACACACCCTGCTGACCGGCAGCAAGGTTGCGGCGATAGAAGGCGTTGGATTCCTCGGCTGTCGAGAAACCTGCGTACTGGCGGATCGTCCACGGACGACCTGCATACATTGTCGCTTTAACACCGCGTGTGAACGGGCCGATGCCCGGCAGGCTGCCCATGTGCGGCAGGTCTTTCACATCGTCTTCGGTATACAGCGGCTGAACCGGAATGCCTTCCAGCGTGTTCCATGTCAGGTCATCCAGGGGCCGGCCACGCAGTTCCTTTTCGGCAAGCGCCTTCCAGTCGTCTTTGTTGGCTGTCATGTCAGTGTCCTTCCGTAGTGCAAGCCGTCCCCGAATGCGCAAATTGCGCGACCAAAGCGGGGTGGCATGGCGAATGGGAATGCGCGGCACGGGCCTGGCCTGTCCGGCATTGAATTTTTTCTCGGCCCGAGGGGGCGAAGCTATTCGTTTTCAACGCAGTCGCGCCTATATTGATAGGCATGAGACGGATACTTGCCTCTGCCCTTGCGGCGTTGATGTTGTCTGGACCCGCAGCGCACGCCGCTGACGGAGCCGCAGGTGTGCCCATTCTAGAAGCGGGCAACCATGAATTGTCTGAATTTCTCTGGCTGAAACGGCCCATCGTCGTCTTTGCCGACAGCCCCGCAGATCCACGGTATGTGGAGCAGATCAACCTGTTGACCGAACGGCTGGATATTCTGGAAGAGCGCGATGTGGTCATTCTGACCGACACCGATCCAGCGGCCCAATCGACCATCCGCACCGAACTACGCCCGCGCGGCTTTATGTTTGTCCTGATCGCAAAAGACGGCACCAAGGTGCTGCGCAAACCGTTCCCTTGGGACGTGCGCGAAATCACGCGATCCATCGACAAACTACCATTGCGCCAGCAGGAAATCCGCGACCAGCGCAACGCATTGCCATAAGCCACGACAAACCCCGACAGGCCCGCGTTCGTACCGAACGTGGCCTGAGCTTTGGGGGCGTTCATCACGCCCCCTGCTATCGGGGATTGCCGGATCATCGGCTTATTCGAACTCCATGATCACTTCGTCGACGGCAAGGTTGTCACCAGCCGATGCGTTGATCTTGGACACGACGCCCTTACGCTCGGCGCGCAGGATGTTTTCCATCTTCATCGCCTCGACGGTGCACAGCGCCTGACCTTCCTGAACCTCCTGGCCGACTTCGACGTCGACTTTGACGATCAGACCCGGCATCGGGCAGAGCAGCATCTTGGAGGTGTCCGGCGGCAGTTTTTCCGGCATCAGGCGCGCAAGTTCGGCCTGACGCGGGGTGCGCACGTGAACTTTCAGATCAGCACCGCGGGACCGGATACGGAACCCGCCCGAGATTTTACCAACCTTCAGAACCAGCGGCGCACCATCGACATCCATCGTCGCCAACTGATCACCCGGTGTCCAATCGCCAGATACGCGCAGCTCTGCACCATCTTCGAAACGAACGGTCGAACCGTCACGATCCGCAGCGATTGTCACGTCATAGCTTTGACCCTGCAAGGCTACGTTCCAGCTTTCGCCTACGTGCCGTTCGTGGTTGTCCAGACGGCCCGAGATGCGGGCGCGACGGATTTCCGCGACACGGTTCATCGCTGCGGTTGCGGCTGCGATCCGGCGCAGATCGGCATCGCCCAGTTCAACGCCTTCGAAACCTTCAGGGTATTCCTCGGCGATGAATGCCGTGGTCATGTTGCCAGAGGTAAAGCGATCGTGGTCCATAACCGCCGACAGGAACGGAAGGTTGTGACCAATGCCTTCGACCTCAAAGCTGTCCAGTGCGTTGCGCATCACTTCGATGGCTTCGGCACGGGTCGGGGCCCATGTGCACAGCTTGGCGATCATCGGGTCGTAGTACATCGAAATCTCGCCGCCCTCGTAGACGCCGGTATCGTTTCGCACGATGCCTGCACCCAGTTCGCCTTCCGCCGGCGGACGATAGCGTGTCAGGCGGCCGATGGACGGCAGGAAGTTGCGGTACGGGTCTTCGGCATAAAGACGGTTTTCAATCGCCCAGCCGTTGATTTTCACGTCGTCCTGAGTGATCGACAGCGGCTCGCCATTGGCGACGCGGATCATCTGTTCAACCAGATCGACGCCGGTGATCAGTTCGGTTACAGGGTGTTCCACCTGAAGACGCGTGTTCATCTCGAGGAAGTAGAAGTTCCGGTCACCGTCGACAATGAATTCCACAGTACCCGCGCTGGTGTAGCCCACCGCCTGCGCCAGAGCGACAGACTGTTCGCCCATCGCCTTACGTGTTGCCTCGTCAAGGAACGGCGACGGCGCTTCTTCAACAACCTTCTGGTTCCGGCGCTGGATCGAACATTCGCGTTCGTTCAGGTAGACGCAGTTGCCATGGGCATCCGCCAGAACCTGAATTTCGATGTGGCGCGGCTGGGTGACGAATTTCTCGATAAAGATACGGTCATCGCCAAACGAAGACGCCGCTTCGTTCTTGGACGACTGGAAGCCTTCACGCGCTTCTTCGTCGTTCCACGCGATCCGCATACCCTTACCGCCACCACCGGCAGAGGCTTTGATCATCACCGGATAGCCGATCTCGTTCGAGATTTTGACGGCTTCGTCGGCGTCTTCGATCAGGCCCATGTAACCGGGAACGGTGCTTACGCCTGCTTCCTGCGCGATCTTCTTGGACGTGATCTTGTCGCCCATCGCTTCGATCGCTTTGACCGGCGGGCCTACGAATGCCACGCCTTCGGCTTCCAGCGCCTGTGCGAACTTGGGGTTTTCCGACAGGAAACCATAGCCCGGGTGAACGGCCTGTGCGCCGGTGTGGCGGATGGCGTCCATGACCTTGTCGATCACGATGTAAGACTGGTTTGCGGGCGGCGGGCCGATATGTACGGCTTCATCGGCCATCTGCACATGAAGCGCGGCTTTGTCAGCATCCGAATATAGCGCGACCGTCTGGATGCCCATCTTGCGCGCAGTTTTGATCACACGGCAGGCGATTTCGCCGCGGTTCGCGATCAGGATCTTGTTAAACATATCCGTCCCTTTCCAGTCATGGCTCCTGCGGGTCCTCTCCCGCTGGGGCAAGGCATGAAAAAACCGCCAAAGCCAGACGGCTTTGACGGCGTTTCAATAATGATCGGTCCCAGAAGGGACCGGCTGTTCAGATCAGCAGCGTTCCGGATAGGATTGGCAATAAGCGACGTTGCCGCCTGCGCCAACAATTGCGCCGGTCGCGATGTCGCCATCAACCGCTGCAGCTGTACCTGCACCCGCGGCCGCGCCGATGAGTGCCTGTTCGCCAAGCGTGTCGCCACAAGCCGCAAGGCCGAACAACGCCACGATAGCAGAGATTTGTGTGAGTTTACGCATTTGGAATGCTCCTTTTGATTTCTCGCCCTGTGCTGTTGGAATAGCGCGAAAAAAGCCAAAAGGTTCCAACAATTCGTGCGCACACCTGCGTGATCGGCAGATTTTTGCCCGAGCTGCATGAATTCAGAGGAAAAAACGGGCGGCTGGCTCGGGGATGCGCCAAGCCGCCCTTTAGGGGAAGGGTAACGGTAATCGCGCAGCAGATCGCCTGCCTGCGCCGTCAATGACCCGTTAAGGGACATCCAGAGGCTGACAAAAACATTCCCACCTTCCAAGAGGTTGAATGCTTTTGCGCGCGGATCGGCTTGATCCCGCCTCTTATCGGATGCCCTAAGCAGGATCATGCCCATAAATCCTGCTCAAACGCTTCGGGAAACGCGTGACGCGCAGCCTTTTCGTCGATGACCAGCAAAGATTCATAGCTTTCCGGATCGAACGGATCGTCCACCGGCAAAACTTCGCGACCGAACAGCCAGCTCAGACGTCCTGCATCCAGATTGCCCCGTTCGAACGGTTCGGTGCCAAAATGCAGCCAGAGCGCGTTCATGAACCACAAGTCCGCCTTGCGATCAGGCGAGCGGCGATCGGCAAAGCGTTCGCGACGTGTGATCGGCGTAACCCCTTTGGGGTTCGGACGGCGGATGGTGAATTGGAAATCTGTACCGGGAAGGCGCCCCGGGAAACCGCGATGTTTCAGCATGTGCCGCCCTCCACCAAAGTAAAGGACATCGCGCGGCAGGGTGTCAGGACGGCCTCAGCGGGCCGTCCCGACGAAAACTTATTTGAATTTGCCTGTGTATTCCGGCTCGACGCTGATCGGCTCCGGATCAATGATGACAAACTCTTCTTCTGTCGAGCTGCCGCCACATGCCGCGAGGGTCGCGACAAAGCCGAACAGCGCGAAGAACTTGATGCTCTTGGACATGCTCTTCTCCTGTATCCATTATTATGGGCGTCGCGGGCCTTGGGTCCCGACTGCCCCGTTTTTGAGGTGGCTCCCTGGAGGAAACCGTCCTTAGGAATACAGGAAGACGTGTCGCAAAGATACGTTTTGCCAGCGCAATCCGTGACTTGTGACTCGAAAGCCGCAAAAGCAGGTTCAAAGTAACGACGCCGCGCAAGATATTGTGTTCGCATTAAAATGCCTCCCAGATGCAGAGACCATCAGAGATGCTGAAAAGTTCGAAAACCTGCAAGGCATCAGGATCGGCAACGCCAAATTCAGTTGGCCTGTCACCCATACTGATCACCACCTGAGCAGCGCTCAGGCCCTGCCCTTTGATGTCTTGCAACACGTAATCCGAACACAAGAATTCCAGATCGCCCGTCGAAACGGCCAGATCATCCGTGGCGTTGGACAGTTCCGGCACAACAAAGCGGTAGCGCAGCAGGTCCATGTCCTTCAGGACTTCCTGCAAATCAGCTTTCCGGTCAGACGGCAGAATAATGGACTGCGCAGAGGCTGAGGCCGCAAACACAGCGGCAGCGAAGATCGCGATTACGTTGGGAATTGTTTTGAAATTTTTGAGAAAGTCGCAGCCCCGACCACCTGATGGTGCTCCTCCCGCCGGGGCCGCGTGACTGCGGATCTTATCCGCTGTCGTTAACTCTGTGCCCGAGTTGCGGTCGTTCGACGCTCTCGGTGCTGGAATCATTAGCAGATTGCAAACATTACGCAACAGGTTATCTGAATGCCGGAAAACCCCTGCATTCAGCGCCTGTTCGCGCATGTCATATTTGCACTGCCAAGTCGACATTCCGGTTCCTTCAGAACAAGATTGGCGCGCGCGACAAACGCCGCGCGCAACGGATCACAACGGGATATTGTCGTGCTTTTTCCAGGGGTTGGTAAGTTGCTTACCACGCAAGGATGCAAAGGCACGGCTGACACGGCGACGCGTGGAGCGCGGCTGGATGACCTCATCGATGAAGCCACGTTCAGCAGCCACGAAGGGGTTCGCAAAGCGATCTTCGTATTCCTGCGTGCGTGCTGCGATTTTCTCGGGATCGCCCAATTCGGAGCGGTAGAGAATCTCTGTCGCACCCTTCGCACCCATCACCGCGATCTCGGCTGTGGGCCATGCGTAGTTAAAGTCACCACGCAGGTGCTTGGACGCCATAACGTCATATGCACCACCGTAAGCCTTACGCGTAATCACGGTCACTTTCGGAACTGTTGCTTCGCCATAAGCGAACAGCAGCTTCGCGCCGTGTTTGATAACACCACCGTATTCCTGCGATGTGCCCGGCAAGAAGCCAGGAACATCAACAAGCGTCAGGATCGGAATTTCAAAGCAGTCACAGAAGCGCACGAAACGCGCGGCTTTGCGGCTGGAGTCGATGTCCAGACAGCCCGCCAGAACCATCGGCTGGTTCGCAACAACACCCACGGTCTGCCCTTCCAGACGGACAAAACCGGTGATGATGTTTTTCGCGTAATCTTCCTGAATCTCGTAGAAGTCGCCCTCGTCCGCGATTTTGGTGATCAGCTCTTTCATGTCGTAGGGCGTGTTGGGGTTGTCGGGGATCAGCGTATCCAGCGACTCTTCCACACGACCCGGTTCATCAAAGAAAGGACGAACAGGCGGCTTTTCGCGGTTGTTCAGCGGCAGGAAGTCGACCAGACGACGAACCTCGGCCAATGCCTCGACATCGTTTTCAAACGCGCCATCGGCAACCGACGATTTCTTGGTGTGTGTGGATGCACCACCCAGTTCTTCTGCGGTGACGACCTCGTTGGTCACGGTCTTCACAACGTCAGGACCGGTGACGAACATGTAGGACGAATCCTTCACCATAAAGATGAAGTCTGTCATCGCGGGGCTATACACCGCGCCGCCCGCACAGGGGCCCATGATGACAGAAATCTGCGGGATCACACCGGAAGCCATGATATTGCGCTGGAACACTTCCGCGTAACCCGCAAGCGACGCAACGCCTTCCTGAATACGCGCACCACCCGAGTCGTTGATGCCGATCACAGGCGCGCCGTTTTGCATCGCCATATCCATGATTTTGCAAATCTTCTGCGCGTGGGTTTCAGACAGGGACCCGCCGAAAACCGTAAAGTCCTGCGAGAAGACATAAACCATACGGCCATTGATCGTGCCCCAGCCGGTCACAACACCGTCGCCTTTCGGGCGGTTATCCTGCATGCCGAATTCGGTGCAGCGATGGGCGACAAACATGTCGAACTCTTCAAAGCTGTCTTCGTCCAGCAGCAGCTCGATGCGTTCGCGCGCTGTCAGTTTGCCCTTGGCGTGTTGCGAGGCGATACGCTTTTCACCACCACCCAGTCGGGCCTCGGTGCGGCGATCCTCAAGCTCTTGCAGAATATCTTTCATCGGACGGCTCCCTTCGCTGTTCTATGCTGCATCGCAGAGCAAAGGGGCTGGCTCAAGGAAAATTCGGCAAATTTGCAAAGTTTGAATAATGCCAAAATCGAATATTGCAAAATCGCAAATACGCAAACGCGCTGTTGCAAATCATTCTGGCAATGGACAGCCCCCATGTGCCGCCCTACCACTATAGCATGGAAAACGCCCCTGATGTCCGGTTTATGGACCGGTCAACACCACCGCATATTTTGACGCTGATCCTGCTGGCCGGAATTTCCGCGCTGGTCATGAACATGTTTTTGCCCAGCCTGCCAAAGATGGCTGAGTACTTTGATGCCGATTACGCGCTGATCCAGCTGTCGGTCGCGGTTTATCTGGGCGTGAACGCTGTGTTCCAGATTTTCATCGGCCCCGTGTCCGACAAATTGGGCCGTCGGCCCGTGATCCTTGGCGGGATCGCTGTCTTTCTGATTGCGGCGCTGGGCTGTATCTTTGCCACGAATGTTTGGGTCTTTCTGGCATTTCGTATGATGCAGGCCACCATCGTGACCGCGATGGTCCTAAGCCGTGCGGTTGTACGTGACATGGTCCCACAGGATCAGGCGGCCTCAATGATCGGTTATGTCACCATGGGCATGAGCGTGGCCCCCATGATCGGCCCCGCCATCGGCGGCGTTCTGGATCAGGCGTTTGGCTGGCAGGCGAATTTCTGGGCCTTCTTTGCCTGCGGCGTCCTTTTACTGGCACTGGTCTGGCATGATCTGGGGGAAACCGCTGCTAAGTCCTCGCTCAGCCTTGGCCAGCAGTTCGGCGAATACCCCGAACTTTTGAAAAGCCAGCGTTTCTGGGGCTATGCGTTGTCTTCTGCATTCTCGTCAGGCGCGTTCTTTGCTTACCTTGGCGGCGCGCCGTTTGTCGGATCCGTGGTCTTTTCCCTGCCCCCTGCGATGCTGGGCCTGTATTTTGGTGCACCCGCGCTTGGTTACTTCATGGGCAACTTCATTTCAGGGCGCTATTCGGTGCGCATTGGCGTGAACCGCATGGTCCTGTGGGGCGCGTTGATCAACGGTGTGGGCATCGCCATGTCGCTGGCATTGTTCGGACTGGGGTTGGGATCAGCGATCAGTTTCTTTGGCTTTATGACCTTCGTAGGTTTGGGCAATGGCATGACCATCCCCAACGCGACCGCCGGCGCCTTGTCTGTGCGCCCACATCTGGCGGGCACGGCCTCTGGCCTGTCTGGCGCGATCATGATTGGAGGCGGCGCGCTGTTGTCGGCCTTGGCTGGCATGCTGCTGTCGCCAGAGGCAGGCGCGTGGCCCCTGCTCTGGATCATGCTGAGCACCTCGATCTGCGGTGTGCTTGCCATTGTGTGGGTCATTCGCCGCGAACGTCAGATTTCAGCACTGGACGCCACGAGCTAAATTTTGCAAACCTTTGCAAAGAAAATTGCAAAGGCGCAAAATGGCTGTCCAGAAACTCTATGTCGGTGCAAAGCTACGTGAATTCCGGTCGCGCCTTGCGCTGACCCAAAAGGACTTTGCAGCCAAGTTGGGCGTATCCCTGCCCTATCTGAACCAGATGGAGAACAACAACCGCCCCGTATCGTCGGCGGTTATTCTGGCCTTGGCGCAAGAGTTCGGCTTTGACGTCACCGAGCTTGGCCACGGCGACACGGAACGCCTGATCACCGACATGCGCGAGGCTTTGGCCGACCCAGTGTTCACCGACACGCCCCCACTGGCAGACCTGCGGCTGGTGGCGTCAAACGCCCCTGCCCTTGCCCGATCCTTTCTGGAACTGCACCGTGCCTATCGCCAGACCCATGAACGTCTGGCATCACTCGACGAAGCATTGGGCCGCGAAGGATCGCAGCTTCAGCCCAGCCCGTGGGAAGAAGTGCGTGATTTCTTCCACTATTGCGACAACTACATCGATGCCGTCGACCGCGCGGCCGAGCATTTTGCCCAAAGCCTGGAAGGCCGCGGCGACGTGCGCAGGGCTGTCATCAGCCATCTGGAAAACCACGGCATCCGCGTGACCATCGGCCCGATCCGGGGCCTGCGCAACTACGATGCCTTGAACAAAACACTGACCCTGTCGGAATACGCGACGCACGAAACGCAGACTTTCCAGATCCTGTTGCAGGTCGCCCTGCTTCAGCAGGAAAAGCTGCTGGATGCGACATTGGACCTTGCCCGTTTTCAGACCGAAGAGGCACGGATCATCGCGAAAATCGGCTTGGCCAACTACTTCGCCGGTGCGGTTCTGATGCCGTACAACGCCTTCCTGAGTTCGGCACAGGAAACGCGGCACGATCTGGAACGGTTGTCGACACGGTTCGGCGCATCCATCGAACAGGTTGCACACCGTCTGTCCACGCTGCAACGCCCCAGCGCCAAAGGTATTCCGTTCTTCTTTGTCCGCGTCGATCAGGCTGGCACGATCACGAAACGCCATTCGGCCACACGCCTGCAATTCGCCCGTTTCGGGGGGGCTTGCCCGCTATGGAACGTACACAGCGCATTTGAAACGCCCGGTCGTTTTCTGCGCCAGCTGTGCGAAACGCCCGACGGCGTGCGCTATCTGTCTTTGGCGCGGGACGTTTCCAAAACTGGCGGTCAATACGGTGCGCCAGTGCGCCGCTTTGCCATCGCTTTGGGCTGCGAGATCAAGCACGCGGGCGCGCTGGTGTACGGCGATGGTCTTGATTTGGCCCGCGACGATGCGTTCGAGCCTATCGGGATTTCCTGCCGGATTTGCGATCGTAAAAACTGTCATCAGCGATCGGTTCCACCACTTGAACGCAAGCTGACAATCTCGCCCGACCGCCGCGATATCCTGCCTTACGACGTGCAGTAGGTCTGGTTCGGCCAGTCACGCGCTAAGGCCGCCATGACCTTGGCATCGTCATCGGTCAACGGCCCTTCGGCATGGGGCCGAAACCGCATGCGGAAGGCATCTAGCACCTGTTCGCGATTGTCGTCCGTAACGCCAAAACCAAAACGCGTCGCGTTTTGATAAAAATCATCTGCGTCGTCGGCCTTCTCAGGCCAGATCGCCAATCCGCGCAAAGCCAAACGGCGCCAGTCAAAGCGCCTACCAGGATCGATTTTGCGACCCGGTGCCATGTCGGAATGGCCGATCACCCGTTCAGGCGTGATCGACCAGCGCTCCATGATACCCGTCATCAGCGCCTCAAGCGCAGTCATCTGCGGTTCGGAAAAGGGCTGTGATCCGGTGTTGGAAATCTCGATCCCGATAGAGCGTGAGTTCATATCGGTGATGCCACCCCACTGACCCGCGCCCGCGTGCCAAGCGCGGTCGGCCTCATTGACAAGCTGCCAGACCGTGCCGGTTTCGGAAATCACGTAGTGGGCCGAGACCTGCGCTTCTTCGTTGCACAGCCAGTCACGCGCTTTTTCGGCGCAATCCATGGCGGTGTAGTGAAGCACGATGTGGTCAGGCCGCGCGCTATCACGTCGCGGCCCGAAGTTGGGCGATGGATGCCAGATGATACTCAGTTGCCGCTCCGCACGGCGCGGAATGGTGCAGGGTTCCATGTGCAGGCGAAGCCATCGCCGTCACTGTCCAACCCTTCGCGGTCTTTCTCGGGGCCGCCGCTGGCCAGAAACGCCTCTTGCGCCAGATCGGGGCTGGCATAGGCAGCACAGTTGCGTTCTTCCTTGGCCTTGCTGGCAAAGGTAGACCGACGGTACAGCGACTGGCCCACCACGTTTGTGGTGCGCAGCGCATAATCAACGATGTTCGGGCCTGTCGCGCCTTCGCGAGTTGGCAAGGCTGTGGGCTGGATCACCTGATAGGCCGCTTGGTTTTGTGCACGCAAAGCGGCGTCGGCCTGAATACTGCGTTCGTCAGACACAGCATTAAAGTCGTTTTCGTTGGATATCCCGACCGAGTTCGACACGACCTGCGGGGGCGGGTTAGACGGCGATGCCTGCAAAGGCTCTTCACCCGAGTTCGCCGCCCGCAATGCTGCCATGGCGTCGGCCTCAAGGCTGTCATCGGCCGCACTTGCCGTTGCTGCGGCAGAGGTAAAGCTTCCCTGTGGGCCCAAGGTAGAGGTGCTGACAGAGGCCGCAGGCGGGATCACCGCCGTGCTGGGTGCGCGACCTTCCAGTCGCGCATCGACCGCTGCGCGGCGGTTGCCATCCACGTTGTCAAAACCAACGCCAGCCGCACTATCGGGGATCGAGGGCGAACATGCCGCCACAGCAGAAAGTGCGAAAAATGAAGCAACCAAGAACCGCATGGTCATGTCCCTAACAGGTAAAACGCAGCCGGATTACCACCATTTCTCGGGCTTGGCCACAAAGCCTGCAGCCTGCTCAAGAGCGTAGGCGGTATTCAGCAGATCACCTTCTTCCCACGGACGACCGATCAGTTGCAGACCCAGCGGAAGGCCGGTGCTGCCCAGACCCGTCGGCACCGAGATACCCGGCAGACCGGCAAGGTTCACAGTCACGGTGAATACGTCGTTCAGGTACATCTGGACCGGATCGGCGTTCTGCATTTCGCCCAGACCAAAGGCCGCCGACGGTGTCGCCGGTGTCAGGATCGCGTCGACGCCTTGGGCAAAGACATCCTCGAAATCCTTTTTGATCAGCGTGCGGACCTTACGGGCGCGGTTGTAGTACGCATCGTAGAAGCCTGCCGACAGTACGTATGTGCCGACCATAACGCGGCGCTGTACTTCGTGACCGAAGCCTTCCGCGCGGGTCTTTTCGTACATCTCGGTGATGCCGTCGCCTTTGCCGATTTGCGCGCGGCGGCCGTAGCGAACGCCGTCATAGCGTGCGAGGTTCGAAGACGCCTCGGCCGGAGCGATCACATAATACGTCGGCAGCGCATATTTGGTGTGCGGCAGCGAGATATCGACGATCTTCGCGCCAGCGGCTTTCAGCATTTCGGTGCCGTCTGCCCAAAGCTTTTCGATTTCGGCAGGCATGCCATCCATGTGGTATTCTTTCGGAATACCAATGGTTTTGCCTTTGATATCGCCTGTCAGCATCGCCTCGAAGTTCGGCACAGCCAGATCGGCGCTGGTCGAGTCTTTGGGGTCGTGACCGCACATCGCTTCAAGCATGATGGCTGCGTCGCGCACGTCTTTGGTCATCGGGCCAGCCTGATCCAGAGAGGACGCAAACGCCACGATGCCCCAACGGGAACAACGGCCATATGTCGGCTTGATACCTGTAATGCCGGTAAAGGCTGCTGGCTGGCGGATCGAACCACCGGTGTCTGTGCCGGTTGCCGCCAGACACAGATCAGCCGCAACAGCCGAAGCAGAACCACCCGACGAACCACCCGGTGTCAGTTGACGGTCGTCAACCTTCCACGGGTTCACCGCATTGCCATAAACGGATGTTTCGTTGGACGAGCCCATGGCGAATTCGTCCATGTTCAGCTTGCCCAACATAACCGCGCCAGCATCAAACAGCTGCGTGGTGACAGTGGATTCGTATTCCGGCTTGAAGCCTTCCAGAATGCGCGACGCGGCCTGCGATGCCACACCTTTGGTGCAGAACAGGTCTTTGATGCCCAAGGGCAAACCGCACAGGTCCGGCGCATCGCCCGCCTTGATGCGCGCGTCCGCGGCCTTGGCCATATCAATCGCGATTTCAGGGGTCTTATGAACGTAAGCACCCAGCGCATCCGCGCCTTCGATGGCAGACAGGCAGGCCTCGGTCAGCTCAACAGATGTGACGTCGCCCTTGCGCAGCGCGTCGCGTGCCTCGGCCAGCTTCAGTTTATTCAGATCAGACATTATTCAACCACCTTCGGAACCGCAAAAAAGCCTTCACGCGCGTCGGGCGCGTTTGCGAGGATCTTGTCCTGCTGGTTTCCGTCCGTGACACCATCCTTGCGGCGCTTCAAACGCATCGGGGTGACCGAGGTCATCGGCTCGATACCTTCAACATCGACTTCGTTCAGTTGCTCGATGAACCCGAGAATGTCGTTGAATTCTTGCGCCAACGCGGGCAGCGCATCGTCTTCGACCTTGATGCGGGCCAGTTTCGCCACGCGCCGTGCGGTCTCTGTATCAATGGACATGGGCCATACCTTGTCTGTCTTTGGGTTTCTTGCAGTCGCGTTTAAACCCGCGTTGCAAAACCCGCAAGCGCATGGGGGCATTTGCGGCCCCCTTACCCGCAGAAACAGTATCGCTTTTGCGTGTTTTGGCACTACGATCATGCAAAACCTTTCAGGGAGAGCTTACAATGAACATTATCTGGCTTGGACACGCATCGTTTCGCATCGAAATCGGCGAAGCCGTTTTGCTGGTTGATCCGTGGCTGAACGGCAACCCCAGCTTTCCGACCGAACGCGCCCAAGAGGCCACCAAAGGCGCGACGCATATCCTGCTGACGCATGCCCATTTCGATCACGTGTCCGAGGTAGTCGACCTGTCCCGCGCGCTATCGGTGCCTGTCGTCGGGCAATACGACCTGATGGGCTATTGGGCCGAGCACGAAAAAATCGAAACCATCGGTTTCAACAAAGGCGGCACTGTCGATTTGAACGGCATCAAGGTCACGATGGTGCATGCCGTCCATTCCTCGACCTTCCAGACGGCAGACGGCCCCGTTGCGCCTGGTAGCGAATGCGGTTTTATGATCTCGGGCGAAGGACACACGATCTATGTATCGGGCGACACGGATGTGACCGCCGACATGGGCGTGTTCAACGCGCTTCATGAACCGGATATCGGCATTCTGGCGGCTGGCGGGCATTTCACGATGGATATGAAACGCGCCGCATTTGCCGCGAAAACCTTCTTCAATTTCAAAACACTGATCCCCTGCCACTACAAAACGTTTCCACTTCTTGAACAATCGGCGGAACTTTTGGTGCAGGCCCTGCCCGATACCAACGTGATCGAACCCGAGGTGCTGGTGCCAATCACGCTATAAAGCCGCTAACTCACTGCTTTATCGAACGGGTTCTTCCCGTGGGGATCATTTGCGCCTATAGTTGCCGCAACAAAGACAATACGTTGAACAGGCATCCATGGCGCGTAAGAAAACCACGGCGAAACCCAAAGCCACAGCCGCCGCAAAATCCGCAGTTCCCGACCATGTGAACGTCATGATCGTCGCTCAGGCTGGACGTCTGCAATGGGAAGCAGCCCTGTTCGCCCTGTCCTTTGCGCAAAGCGGCACTTCCAAGCGGTTCCGCCTGTTCATCGCCGAACCTGCAGAAGGGTTCAAATGGCCCGGAGAGCCAGGCATCCGGAACAACGAATTGCGCGAGATGCTGACCGAGTTGGGCGCAACATTTGTCACCTTTGAAACCCATCACTTCGGCCCCACCTATCCCTATGGCAACAAGATCGAGGCGCTTAAGGCGCTGCCCAAAGGCGAACCTTTCATCTTTTTCGACACAGACACGCTGGTTCTGGATGCGCTGGACAAGGTGCCGTTCGATTTCGACAAACCCACAGCCTCGCTCCGCCGTGAAGGCACTTGGCCTGTTCTGGAACTCTATGGTCCGGGCTACACGGACATCTGGAAATCGCTTTATGACAAGTTCGGACTAAAGTTTGAAAGCTCGCTGGATCTGTCCCAGCCCGACGAATACTGGCGCCGCTACCTCTATTTCAACGCGGGCTTTTTCTACTACCGCTGCCCGCACGAATTCGGCGATAAATTCCTCGAATACGCTCTGGCCATCCTGAAAGACCCGCCACGTGAACTGGTCTGCCAAAGCCTTGATCCATGGCTCGATCAGGTCGCCCTGCCATTGGTTATCCATGCATTCGGTGGCGGGCGCGATGCTTTGCCCGAAGGGCTGTTGGACGGCAGCGTCACCTGTCACTACCGCGTTATCCCGCTGCTTTACGCCCGCGAAGACGACAAGGTTGTGAATACACTTCAGGCGATTACAGCGCCCAATAAAATCAAGAAAATCCTAAAGAATTACGATCCCTACAAGCGAATGATCTATCAGGGACGCGGCGACAAAGTGCGTGCTATGTTTGACCGCAATGACCTGCCGCGCAAAGAACAGGCGATCCGCAACCGGATCAAATCCGCCGGTTTCTGGATGCGCTAGGGCTTGCAAGTCAGACATCACGCGTTGCTAATGTCCTCCGTAACCAATGGGAGGCATTGATGACTGAAGATTCCACACCCGGATTCGATACGCTTTTGATCCATGCGGGCGCCCGCCCCGATCCGGCAACTGGCGCTCGCCAGACCCCGATTTACCAGACCACAGCCTATGTGTTCCGCGATGCCGAACACGCAGCAGCACTCTTTAACCTGCAGGAAGTCGGCTACATCTATTCCCGCCTGACGAACCCCACTGTTGCCGTGCTTCAGGAACGTATGGCAGCCCTTGAAGGCGGCGTAGGCGCGGTTTGCTGTTCGTCCGGTCACGCAGCGCAAATCATGGCACTGTTCCCGCTGATGCAGCCCGGCTGTAATGTCGTTGCCTCGACCCGTCTTTATGGCGGCACAGTCACGCAGTTCAGCCAGACAATCAAACGTTTCGGCTGGTCGGCCAAGTTCGTAGACTTTGACGATACAGATGCCGTTGCCGCCGCCATCGACGACAACACGCGCGCGATTTTCTGTGAATCCATCGCCAATCCCGGCGGCTACATCACCGATCTCGATGCAATCTCGAAGGTCGCCAACGATGCGGGCCTGCCCCTGATCGTCGACAACACCTCGGCCACGCCCTACCTCTGCCGCCCGATCGAACACGGCGCGACGCTGGTGGTTCATTCGATGACAAAGTACCTGACGGGCAATGGCACAGTAACGGGTGGTGTCGTTGTGGACTCGGGCAATTTCGACTGGTCCGCATCCGACAAATTCCCATCGCTCAGCGCGCCGGAACCGGCCTATCACGGCCTGAAGTTCCACGAAACGTTCGGACCCTTGGCCTTTACCTTCCACGGCATCGCCATCGGGCTGCGCGATCTGGGTATGACGCTGAACCCGCAAGCTGCGCACTACACGCTGATGGGGATCGAAACCCTGTCCCTGCGGATGCAACGCCATGTTGAAAACGCGAACACCGTGGCCTCATGGCTGGAACAGCACCCAGCCGTCGAGGGCGTCACATACGCGGGCCTGCCCTCGTCGCCCTACTATGACCGCGTCGAACGCATTTGCCCGAACGGCGCAGGCGGGTTGTTCACTGTGGCGTTGAAAGGCGGCTATGACGCCTGCGTCAAATTCGTAGATAGCCTCGAACTGTTCAGCCATGTGGCCAACCTTGGTGACACCCGTAGCCTCGTGATCCACTCGGCTTCAACCACACACCGCCAGCTGACACCGGAACAACAAACCGCGGCCGGTGCGGCACCCAACGTGGTTCGTATCTCAATCGGGATCGAAGACGCGAAAGACCTGATCGCAGATCTCGGCCAAGCCCTGGACAAAGCGTCCAACTAACCATCTGCGCGGCCCGAGGCCATAAGCCAGAGGCGACAGGCCGAGATATCAAGCGCGTGGGCCACAGGCCCGCGCACCACTTACAAACAAAAAACCCCGCGTTGCCGCGGGGTTTTCTTTTTAGCGAGAGATCAGGATCAAGAGATCTTGGTCAGCAGGTCATCCAGAGACTTCTTCGCGTCACCATAGAACATGCGCGTGTTGTCTTTGTAGAACAGCGGGTTCTCGATGCCCGAGTAACCTGTGCCCTGACCACGTTTCGATACGAACACCTGCTTGGATTTCCAGCATTCCAGAACCGGCATGCCGGCGATGGGCGAGTTCGGATCTTCCTGCGCCGCAGGGTTCACGATGTCGTTCGAACCGATAACGATCGAGACGTCTGTTTCCGGGAAGTCCTCGTTGATCTCGTCCATTTCCAGAACGATGTCGTAAGGTACCTTCGCTTCGGCCAGCAGAACGTTCATGTGGCCCGGCAGACGACCCGCAACGGGGTGGATCGCAAAGCGCACATTCTTGCCTTTGGCACGCAGACGACGGGTCAGTTCCGCGACGTTCTGCTGAGCTTGGGCAACCGCCATACCGTAGCCCGGGATGATGATGATGCTGTCTGCATCTTCCAGAGCCTGAGCAACGCCATCAGCGTCGATTGCGATCTGTTCGCCTTCCACTTCCATAGCCGGACCAGCCGCACCACCGAAGCCACCAAGGATAACGCTGATGAACGAACGGTTCATCGCTTTACACATGATGTAGGATAGGATCGCACCGGACGAACCAACCAGCGCACCAACAACGATAAGAAGGTCGTTGCCAAGGCTGAAGCCAATCGCGGCCGCGGCCCAACCCGAGTACGAGTTCAGCATAGACACAACAACCGGCATGTCCGCGCCACCGATACCCATGATCAGGTGATAGCCGATGAACAAAGCCGCCAGTGTCATCAGTGCCATCGGCACCACGCCACCTGTCTGGAAGTACCAGACCAAGCAGACGACCGACAGAAGTGCGGCAGCTGCGTTCAGCAGGTGACCACCGGGCAGTTTGATCGCAGCCGAGTTCACCTTGCCCGCCAATTTGCCATAGGCAATGACGGAACCTGTGAAGGTCACAGCACCGATGAAGATACCAAGGAACAGCTCGACCCGCAGGATCGAAATCTCGACACCATCTTTCTTCGCCAGAAGTGCTGCAAAGCCTTCAAGCGATTTCTTGGCCGTGTCGTCCATAGACATCACGTTGCCCAGCTCGATGTGCGCGTTGAAACCAACGAACACAGCCGCAAGGCCAACCAGAGAGTGCATCGCCGCAACCAGTTCCGGCATCTGGGTCATCTGAACCCGCTGCGCCAGTTGGAAGCCAATCACGCCACCCAGCGCGATCAGGATCAGCGATACATACCACAGGCCCGAACCCGGACCGACCAGCGTCGCTGCCACGGCCAAAGCCATGCCCACGATGCCATACCATACAGCGCGTTTCGCGCTTTCTTGGCCCGACAATCCCCCAAGCGAGAGAATGAAAAGAACCGCTGCGACAACGTAAGCCGCTGTTGTGAAACCGAATTCCATTGTTTCTACCCCTCAGCTTACGATTTCTGGAACATGGCGAGCATGCGCCGTGTCACAAGGAAGCCGCCGAAAATGTTGATGCCTGCCATAAAGACCGACAGACCGGCCAACAGGATCACAAGGAACGAGCTGGACCCGATTTGCATCAGGGCGCCCAGAATGATGATCGACGAAATCGCGTTGGTGACAGCCATCAGCGGTGTGTGCAGCGAATGCGACACGTTCCAGATGACCTGGAAGCCGACGAAGACCGACAGAACGAACACGATGAAGTGCTGCATGAAGCTGGCCGGTGCAACCAGACCAACACCAAGGATCAGCGCCGCCATGACACCCAACAGGGTCACCTGCTGTTTTGTCTGGGCCTTGAACGCCGCAATTTCTTGCGCGCGCTTTTCTTCCGGCGTCAGTTCTTTGGCTTTTTCCTGCGGCTTCGCAGCAATCGCCTGAACTTTCGGCGGCGGCGGCGGGAAGGTCACAGCCTTTTCATGGGTGATGGTCGCGCCACGAATGACGTCATCTTCCATGTTGTGGTTTACCTGACCGTCTTTTTCAGGCGTCAGGTCTGTCATCATGTGACGGATGTTAGTCGCGTACAGTGTGGACGACTGTGTGGCCATACGGCTCGGGAAGTCGGTGTAACCGATGATGGTCACGCCATTTTCCGTGACGATCTTCTCGTCCATCACGGTCATCTTACAGTTGCCGCCCTTTTCAGCCGCAAGGTCGACGATAACCGAGCCGGGTTTCATGGCCTTAACCATGTCCTCGGTCCACAGTTCCGGCGCTTCGCGGTTCGGGATCAGCGCTGTGGTGATCACGATGTCCACTTCCGGTGCCAGTTCGCGGAACTTCTTCAGCTGTGCTTCGCGGAATTCCGGCGAAGAAACAGAGGCATAGCCACCTGTGGCTGCGCCGTCTTGCTGTTCTTCTTCAAAGTCCAGATAGACGAACTCGGCGCCCATGGATTCAACCTGCTCGGCCACTTCGGGGCGAACGTCGAACGCCAATGTGATTGCGCCCAGCGATGTGGATGTACCGATGGCGGCCAGACCGGCAACACCGGCGCCCACAACCAGAACCTTGGCGGGCGGCACCTTACCAGCAGCCGTCACCTGACCGGTGAAGAAACGGCCAAAGTTGTTACCCGCTTCGATTACCGCGCGGTAACCGGCGATGTTTGCCATGGACGACAGCGCGTCCATCTTCTGCGCGCGGCTGATACGCGGAACCATGTCCATCGCGATGACAGAGGCACCCAGATCGGCGGCCTGCTTCATCAGCGCTTCGTTTGCAGCCGGATAGAAGAACGAAATCAGCAGCTTGTCAGCTGTCAGAAGTTTCACTTCGTCTTCGGTCGGCGGGCGAACTTTGGCAACGACGTCAACCGTTTTCCAAAGATCAGCAGCCTTGGCGATAACTTCCACGCCCGCTTCGGCATATGCCTCGTCGGAGAACCCAGCGGCAGCACCCGCGCCGGATTCAATCGCGCAGTCATACCCCAGTTTCTGAAGCATCTTCGCCGAATCCGGGGTCATCGCTACACGCGCTTCGCCCTCCAGAATTTCCTTTGGCGTCCCTATTTTCACGGTCTCTGTCCCCTCTCGTGTCAGAACAAGCCTATTGATGCACTGCACCACCAACCCTTTTGGGTCCGTGATACTGACCTACCACAGCCAATGCGATGCAGCCATAGACCATAACAAACAGCAAAGCAAAAGCCACATTGCGCTTTGTTGCGTAACGACATGCTGCGCCGCAATAAATGTACCTTAACGTCTTACCTCTTAGGTCCGGATCGGACCTTTTGGCCCGCAATGCGGTTGAAACTACGGCAACGAGCAGAGGCAAAGTCAGCAATCCGTAAGCGAACTAAGTCCGAAGTGTAGCCAATCGCCTTACACGGTAAGCCCCGAGAATTGTTTCGTTTTCCACCGTTCGCCCTGCCTTTCTACACCAAAATTTGGCGGGCCAAACAAATTTATTTCGCGGTTTCAAATAGATAACGATATACAAGTGTGTACAATTGCATGCCATTCCGGGCACTGACAAAAAGTCGCGGACCTGCGGGCAAAAACTTTTCTGCAAATCCGGATTTTCACAACGTTGCGTCACTCAAATCGCCAAATTGGCGAATCTCTTCGCGCTCTACTTGCAGTGTTTTCCCCCTGCGATACGCTGCCGGAACATGAGGGAGGAACACCATGGATTTGTCGGGCAAACACGCGCTTGTCACAGGCGGCGGAACAGGTATCGGGCTGGCTATTGCACAGGCACTGGCCAATGCGGGCGCCGAGGTCACGATCACCGGGCGCAGGATCGAAGTTCTACAAGATGCCGCCAGCGACCGCATTCATCCTTTGGCCATGGACGTCAGCGACGAAGCGTCAGTGGTTAGCGGATGCGCCGAGGCCGTCGCCGCACGCGGTCCGATCCAGATCTGCGTGCCGAACGCAGGCGTTGCCGAAGGTCGCAGCATTCTCAAGACCGATCTGGATTTCTGGCGCAACATGATGGCCATCAATCTGGACGGGGCGTTTCTGACGATCCGTGAATGCCTGAAATCGATGAAAGACACCGGCTGGGGCCGTGTCATTGCGGTGTCATCTATTGCCGGCGTGAAGGGGCTGAAGGGTGCGCCCGCCTATTCGGCCTCGAAACACGCGATGATCGGACTGATCCGTGGGCTGTCTGCGGACTATGCCGGACGCAACATGACTTTCAATGCGCTCTGCCCCGCCTATGTAGATACCGAGATCATAACGCGGAATGTGAGTTCGATCATGGAGCGTACCGGCGTCGATGAAGATAAGGCACGTCACATGATGGTGGGTCTAAACCCCCACGGCAGGTTGATCGCCCCATCCGAGGTAGCTGACGCTGCGTTGTGGTTGTGTGGCGATGGGTCGGCCAGTGTAAATGGTCAGGCGATCCAGATCGCGGGCGGAGAAGTCTAGGCCGCACAGACAAAACAGGGGGCAAGCACAGTGGCAAGCATCGGTACAATCGCACGCCGGACATTTCTGTTTGGCGCAGCCGCTGTGGCGGGCGGGATCGCCTTTGGTGTCTGGCAGGTCAAAAAGGACCGCCCCAATCCCCTGCAACTTGCCGAGGGCGAAACCGCCTTATCCCCCTTCATTGTCATCGACAGCGACGGCGTGATCATTGTCACGCCGCGCGCTGATATGGGCCAAGGCACACAAACCACTCTGGCCGCCCTTGTCGCGGAAGAGCTTGATATCGCTTGGGGGGACATCCGCGTCATCCACGGCCCGCCGTCAAAAGTTTACTACAATCATGCTTTGTTGGCCGATGGTCTGCCGGGCAAAGCATACGAACACTCTGCTTGGGCGCGCGCCTTTGGCGACGCGCTTGGCGGTGTCGGCAAACTTCTGGATTTGCAGGTCACTGGCGGCTCGACCGCTATGAAGGACGGATTCGAAAGAATGCGCATCGTCGGCGCGACCGCCCGTCAGTTGCTGGTGAAAGCGGCGGCAAACAGGCTGTCGGTGCCTGTAGGTCAATTAAAGACGCAAGACGGACAGGTCATCGCGCCAGACGGCACCGCCATTCCCTACCCCGATCTCGCCGCCGAGGCCGCGCAGATGGAACCGGACGATGTTATTCTGCGCGATCCATCCCAATGGCGCTATGTGGGCACATCGATGCCGCGCCTGGATGTGCCCGCGAAAACAAACGGAACGTTGAAGTACGGCTTGGACATCCGTTTGCCTGACATGCGCTTCGCAAGCCTTCGCAAAGCACCGTTCGGCGCGCGTGGCGTTGCGTCTTATGACGCGAGCGCGGCGCTTGCGCTGGATGGGGTGGACAAGGTTGTCGAACTGGACAGCGGCCTTGCTGTCATCGCATCGAACACATGGTTGGCAATGAAGGCCGTCAACATGATCGACGTCGACTGGGACATGGGCGACGGATCAATCGACACCGACACGGCCTTTGCGGCATTGACCCAAGCGCTTGATACAAAGCCCAATTCCAAGATGCGGGACGACGGAGAAGCTGACAGCCTGCCGAATGGTGCGACCGAAATTACAGCCGACTATCAGGTGCCTTATCTGGCTCACTCGACGTTAGAGCCGATGAACGCCACGGCTTGGGTCACTGCAGACGGGCTTGAAGTATGGGCGGGCAATCAGGCCCCGCTTTTCGGACGGGCAGCCTGCGCAAAGGTGGCTGGACTGCATGAAGACCGCGTAACCCTTCACACACCCCCGATGGGCGGTGGCTTTGGCCGACGCGGCGAGATTGATTTTATGGTCGCCGCCACCCAGATCGCCACGGCCCTGCCCGGTGTTCCGGTTCAAACGGTCTATAGCCGGGAAGAGGACTTGGCCCACGACTTCTATCGTCCGGGCGCGGTTGCGCGGCTGCGTGGGGCGGTTCAGGACGGCAAACCTGTTTTGTTTGACGCCTCGGTCGCCGTGCAGTCCTGTACGCAGCAAGTGATGGAACGCTGGCTTGGTTTTGCGCCATCAGGTCCGGACAAAGTGGCTGTCGAAGGGCTGTTCAACCAGCCCTACGCCATCCCGAATTACCGCGTCACCGGACATCTGGCAGATTTGGATATCCCCGTGGGATTCTGGCGATCTGTCGGCAATTCCCACAATGCCATTTTCCATGAATGTTTTCTGGATGAACTGGCCATCGCAGCTGGAGCCGATCCGCTACAAGCGCGACTGGATTTGATGCAGCCAGAGGACCCGGTTTCGGCCAAGGTTCTGGCAGCGGTTCGGGACATGTCCGGCTGGACCGGTCAGACGCCCGACGGTGTCGGACGCGGCGTGGCGTTTTGCCATTCCTTCGGGACACCCGTCGCGCAGGTCGTTGAGGTGCACCAGACAGACGCAGGCATCAAAATCGCCAAGGTTTGGATCGCCTGCGATGTCGGGACTGCGCTTGATCCGGACAATATCCGCGCGCAGATGGAGGGTGGATGTCTGATGGGTCTGTCCTCTGCTGTTGGCGAGGAAGTGACATTTAAAGACGGTCAGGTCGACCAGCGAAACTATGGGGCGTACCCGCTGATGCGGATAAATTCCGCGCCGGACGTCATGGTGGAAATCTTACAGAACAACCCCGTTCTAGGCGGTGTCGGAGAGCCCGGAACACCCCCTGCGGCCCCTGCCCTCGCAAACGCCATTTTCGATCTGATAGGCGTCCGAATCCGGTCTTTCCCGCTGGGCAATACGGTGAAATTCGTCGCGTAATTCCCCCTGAAAATGCACCGTAAACAGCGGTTTTCACCGGATTTTCCCTAGAAAACCGTCCCGGATCACAATTCAGCCGCATTGTCGCCAGATGCTTCCCTAAAGTTGCCTCAATGTATCTTTAGATACACACGTGATCGTCCCGCAGTGCGTGGATGGGTAACGGTATGAGGATCGGCAGCTTAGCCTGCTGAATTAGGGTAACAAAGTTGGCAACGTACGAAGTCCAGTTTTACACGGTTGATCCTTACTGGATTATTCCGACCGGTACCGGCCGACAGTTCACCTGGACCACTGCCGACTATGGCGGCTATGCCATCATCACCGACAACGAAATCAACGGCGGCGACCTTTATCTGGACGACGACAGTGCTGGTGGTGAAAGCGCGACAGCGACAGTTGTCGTTGGAACAAATCAGGTCAGCACCACCGTTGACGCGGAAATGGTTTGGACCGTCACCGACAACGTGACGGGTCGGACGTTCCAGATCGTCCAGTTCGAGGTCGAAGGCGCCGGCGGCGGGATGTATACCCTGTCCGAAGTTCCGCTCGTCGCAGGCCGTTCCTACACAGTAAACGCGTACGACTCGAACCCTAACGCCGCTGCCGGCGACGCGGCCTTTACCTATGCCGATTACGTCGTTGGCGACGACATTGTCGAAGGTACCTCGGGCAACGACTACATCGACGCGAACTACTCCGACGCCGAAAATGAACGCATCGACGAACCCGAAAGCGCAACAGGCGCTGACAGTGTTGTTGCGGGTGCTGGCGACGATACCGTGTTCGCAGGCATCGGCGACGACACCATTCACGGCGACGCGGGCAACGACCAGCTTTATGGCGAAGCGGGCAACGACCAGATTTTTGCAGGCACAGGCAATGACACCGTGTCCGGCGGCGACGGAAACGACAGCCTTTATGGCGCGACCGGAAGCGACTCGCTTTCCGGCGATGCCGGTGATGACGTTATCTATGGTGACAGCAGCGTCGAAACGCTGAACTGGGTCTTTGAAGGCGATCACGGCACCGATCTGACGGCTGGCTTTACCCAGAATACCGGCGACATCGACGTTTCGGTCAGCTTCTCGACAACCGATCCGGCAAACTCCGATTTCGAAGTCGACACACGGAATGACCAATATTCCGCAGCGGGCGAACCGTTTGTCGAAAACTCGTCACTGTTTATCTTTGGTCAGGGTGCTGCCTATACGTCCACCACAACGATCGATTTCGCAGCGGCGGCAGGTTCTACTGTTTCCGGTGAAGTCGAAAACGTCACCTTCCGTATCAACGATATCGACTGGGGCAATGCAAACCACACCGATATCGTTACCGTTCGTGCCTATGATGCGCTTGGCAATGAAATCGTTGTCACGCTAACGCCAAGCGGTGGCGATACGGTCAGCGGCAACACGATCACCGCAAACACTGTCGCCAACGCGACCTATGACGCGGATGGTTCTGTCCTTGTTGAAATCGCGGGCCCTGTATCGTCGATCGAGATCGACTATTCGAACGGCCAAAGCGGTACACAGGGTATCTGGCTGACCAACATCCAGTACGAAACTGTCCCGACAGCGGGCGGAAACGACACCCTGCTGGGCGGCGACGGCAACGATACGCTTTATGGTGAATACGGCGACGACTTCCTTGATGGTGGTCTTGGCAGTGACACGCTTTATGGTGAAAGCGGCGCTGACTCGATCATCGGCGGCACCGGCGCTGACCTGTTGGGTGGTGGCGATGGCAACGATACAATCGTTGGCTCGGAAAACGACACGATCCTTGGCGGCACTGGCGACGACTACATCCAGCTTGAGGATCTGGGCGAAGCTGGCAGCGGCACGATCACCATCGACGGTGGTACCAGCAACCAGACAACAGGCGACACGCTTGATCTGAACGGCCTTGCCGACCGCTCGACCCTGATCCGCAATGTGGATGAGGTGACCGGCGAAACATCAGGCTCGGTCACGTTGCTGGACGGGACAATTGTCACCTTCAGCAACATCGATCAGGTCATCTGCTTTACGCCGGGCACGCAAATCCTGACAGAAACCGGCTTCCGCTCTATCGAAGACCTGAAGGTCGGCGATGGTCTGGTTACTATGGACAACGGCATTCAGACGCTGGCGTGGATCGGCTCGCGGTCGGTTCCGGCGGTGGCCAACTTTGCCCCGATCCGCATCACCAAAAGTGCGCTGCCCGGTTTGGAAAACGATCTGGTCGTCTCGCCCCAGCACAAAATGTTGCTGTCCGGTGGTGACGTTGACCTGCACTTTGGCACCGACGAAGTCTTCGCCCCCGCGGCGCACTTGGTTAACGGCGACACCATTCGCCGTGAAGAAGGTGGCATGGTCACATACATCCACCTGATGCTGCCCCAGCACGAGGTGATCTATGCCGAAGGCGCCCCGACAGAAAGCTTCCATGTCGGCAAAATGGGTCTGAAGTCGCTGTCGTCCGAGGCCAAAGAAGACCTGTTCGATGCCTTCCCGCATCTGCGCTTTAATCCTGATGCATACGGCCCGACAGCACGCCGTTGCCTGCGCAGCTATGAAACCGCGGCCCTGACTGGCAGCATTCACGCAACGGATGAAAATCAGACCGTAGCTGCCTGATAAAAAAGACTTATGCGCTTTTACGGCCCGGAAGGGATTTCGCCAAAGACCACTCGCGCGCGGCTTCGCCAAAGGCCTGAAACAGCGGTCGGGAAACTGGGTCGATGCCCGCTTGCCACTCCGGGTGCCATTGCACGGACATCGTAAAGCCCGGCGCGCCTTCAACATAGATCGCTTCCGGAGTGCCATCAGGTGCAAGGCCGTCGACCACGATCCGGTTTCCCGGTTTCTTGATACCCTGACCATGAAGCGTGTTTGTCAGCACCTCGCGTGATCCCATCAATTGATGGAACGGCCCGCCTTCTGTGAACGTGACGGTGTGGCGAAGGGCGAATTTTTCCTCAAGCGTGCCATCGGGGGGCATCCGGTGGTTCATCCGGCCCGGAAGATCGCGGATCTCCGGATAAAGGCTTCCGCCCATGGCGACGTTGATTTCCTGAAAACCGCGGCAGACACCAAAAACCGGCTGACCGCGTTCGATGCAGGCGCGCACCAGCGGAAGAACCAAAGCATCACGGCACCGGTCAAAGGTGCCGTGCGCTTCTGTGGCTTCTTCGCCGTATTCCTCGGGGTGGACGTTCGGGCGACCACCCGGCAACAGGAAACCGTCGCATAGATCCAGCAGTTCATTGACCGTGACCAAGCGTGGGTCAGCGGGGATCAACATAGGCACCGCTTCGGACACTTCTGCCACCGCTTCATTGACCATCGCACCCCCTGCCTGAACGCAGTAGGTTTCGTTGATCAAGTGGTGGTTCGTGATAATGCCGACGACCGGACGGGCCATGACGGGTGCCTTTGTTGTTTCTTTCCCTCAATAGGTAGTGCAATCGCAGGGGACATAAAAGCCCCGTCAGATTTCAGCGACCAACCCCACCGCTTCGATGCCTGCTTTTGCGGCAGCCGCGTCGTTGTCAGACGTATCGCCTGTGACCCCGACGGCCCCGAGAACACGACCTTTAGCATCACGCACCAAAACGCCACCCGGTACGGGAATAAGGTTACCGCCATAAGCGCCGTTGGCGGCCGCGATGAAATAGGCCTGCGCTTCGGCACGCGCCATCTGGGCCGTGCCGGCCATGCCCAGCATCACAGTGCCATAGGCTTTGCCGTGGGCGATCTGGAAACGTCCGGGGGCTGCATCGTCTTCGCGTTCGAAAGCCTGCACATTGCCGCCTTCGTCCAGAACGATAACGGACAGCGGCTTCATGTCATTCGCGCGGCCATGCTCGATTGCCTTGCGGATGATGGTGCGCGCGCGGCGCAGGGACAGATTTGCCATGTGTTTCCTCCTCATGTGCAAAGGGGCGGAAGAACCGCCCCCTGATTGGTGATGTTGTGACGCGGCTTTAGCCTGCTTTCAACTCAAGACGACGCTGGTGCAGAACCGGTTCGGTATAACCGGACGGCTGTACACGACCCTTGAACACCAGATCGCAAGCCGCTTGGAACGCAATGCCGTCAAAACCCGGTGCCATTGGGGTATAAAGCGCGTCGCCCGCGTTCTGGCCGTCAACGACCTCGGCCATGCGCTGCATGATCTCCATCACCTCGGCTTCGCTGACCACATCGTGATGCAGCCAGTTTGCGATGTGCTGGGCCGAGATCCGGCAAGTCGCGCGGTCTTCCATCAGACCGACGTTGTTGATGTCCGGCACTTTGGAACAGCCGACACCCTGATCAACCCAACGCACCACATAGCCAAGGATGCCTTGTGCGTTGTTTTCAACTTCGCGGGTGATCTGATCCTTGCTCCATTTGCGGTAGCTGGCGGTCGGGATATCCAGAACCGTATCCACATGGGCACGGCGGCCCCCTTTGCGCAGACGTTCCTGTACGGCGAAAACGTCAACGGTGTGGTAATGCAGCGCGTGCAGTGTCGCAGCGGTCGGTGACGGAACCCAAGCACAGTTCGCACCGGACTTCGGGTGGTCAATCTTGGCTTCCAGCATCGCGGCCATCTTGTCGGGCATCGCCCACATGCCTTTGCCGATCTGCGCCTTACCGGACAGACCACATTCCAAACCGATATCGACGTTGCGGTCCTCGTACGCACCGATCCACGCCTTACGCTTGATAAAGTCTTTCCGGCTGAACGGACCTGCCTCCATCGAGGTGTGGATTTCATCGCCAGTGCGATCAAGGAAGCCTGTGTTGATGAAAGCCACGCGCGATTTCGCGGCGCGGATGCATTCCTTCAGGTTCACCGAAGTGCGGCGCTCTTCGTCCATAATGCCCAGCTTGACCGTATACTGCGGCAAGCCCAGAACCTTTTCCACATGGGTGAAGATGTCGTTGGCAAAGGCCACTTCTTCCGGCCCGTGCATCTTGGGCTTAACGACGTAGACGGAACCGGTGACCGAGTTGCCGCTTTCACGACCCAGATCGTGTTTCGCAATCAGGGCGGTGACCATCGCATCCATCAGACCTTCGTAAATTTCGCCGCCATCTTTGGTCAGGATCGCAGGGTTGGTCATCAGGTGGCCCACATTGCGCACCAGCATCAGCGCGCGGCCCTTCAAAACAACTTCACCCGACCCGTCCGGCGACGTGTAAACGCGGTCGGCATTCAGCTGGCGGGTAACCGTTTCGCCGTTCTTTTCGAAGGTATCGACCAGATCGCCCTTCATCAGGCCCAGCCAGTTGGAATAGGCCTGAACTTTATCTTCAGCATCCACACAGGCGACGGAATCTTCGCAATCCATGATCGCGGAAATCGCACTTTCGATCTGAACATCTGCCAGACCACACTGATCGCGGCTGCCGATCGGGTGCGTGCGATCAAAGACCAGCTCGACATGCAAGCCGTTGTTTTTCAACAAGATTGAATCGGGCGCTTTGGGGTGGCCTTTGTAGCCAACGAACTTTTCCGGCGATTCCAGCGGGTTATCATCAACAAGCAGAACACCCTGATGGACGTAGTAACGCTGTGCATCCGCGTGGCTCCCACCGTTGATCGGGAAAGCGCCATCAAGGAACACGCGCGACCGTGCAACAACGCGCGCACCGCGCCCCTTGGCATAGCCGCCTTTCGGCGCGGGGGTCCCCATTGCGTCGGTGCCATAGAACCCATCATACAGGCTGCCCCAACGGGCGTTCGCAGCGTTCAAAGCGTAGCGGGCATTGGTGATCGGTACGACAAGCTGCGGGCCGGGAACGGACGCGATTTCAGGATCGACATTGGCAGTATCGATTTCGAACGCTCCGCCTTCGGGCAAAAGATAACCGATCTCTTCCAGAAATGATTTGTAGGCTTCGTGATCATGCGGCGCGTTGCGGTTCCGGATGTGCCATTCGTCGATCTTCTGCTGAAGCGCCTCGCGCTTATCCAGAAGCGCCTTGTTCTTTGGCCCCATCTCATGTGCCAGATCAGATAGGCCCTTCCAGAAATCATCCGAAGACACGCCTGTTTCGGGCAATGCCTGGGTTTCAATAAAGTCGAAAAGGGTCTTGTCGATCTGAAGCCCAAACTTTTCGATCCGATCAGACATATAAGCCTCCCTCAGTCAGTATGCCGTTGTGTGCGGTTGCCCCGATGCGAATAGATACGTTGTTTCCGATGGGAAACAAGGCAGAAAAGCAGGAAACTTTTTCAAATCAAGCCGAACACTGGATCAGCGGCTTTTGGTATCAACCTTGGTTCGGGTCACATTCCGCCCGTTGCGACATCTGTCAGAGCAGTAGCGCACCTCATCCCAGACCTTTTCCCACTTCTTTCGCCAAGTAAATGGCCGCCCGCAGGTTGCGCAGGTTTTTTGCGGCAAGTCGGATTTGCGTGTTCCCCTCGGCATCAGAAATCAAAACTTTGCTGACGGGAGTCTGGCTTAACCGCCCGCCCTCTACGTGGGGCACGGTCGTTGACGAAGTGTCTCTCTTTATCCTTGCGGCTGGCATGCTTCACCACAACACGAGCCGCAGCAATCCCAAATGACGGGTCCCGTCGCACTGCCCAGATACGATCGCGCGCCTGTTTTGATGCCTGCGCCAGATCAACGATGGCGCGCGGATAGGTTCGCCCGATCACCCTGCCCTCGCCATCCCAGCGCCAAGGCTCTTGCAGAAACCGGTCTGGCACCTCGGCCAGTTCCGGGCACCACTGGCGCGTGAAGACGCCGGCCGGGTCCTGATCAAGCCCTTGTTTGACCGGATTATAGATACGCAACGTGTTGATGCCCGTCGTGCCTGACTGCATCTGGACCTGCGGCCAATGAATGCCCGGTTCATAGTCTGTAAACGCGCGGGCGAAATGCTGCCCGCTGTCCCGCCAATCGATCCAGAGGTGGTAGGACGCAAAGCTCATTAACATTGCGCGCATCCGGAAATTGATCCATCCCGTGGCGTTCAAATAGCGCATACAGGCATCTACAAACGGCACGCCTGTTTCGCCATTTTCCCATGCGGTCAAAGTGGCCCTATCAGCCGGGCGCGGCCTTAGGGTTTCGAAAGCTGGATGCAGGCAGTGATGTTCAAGCTCCGGTTCGTCCTCGAGCTTTTGGGTAAAATGATCCCGCCACGCGAGCCGCCCTTGAAAGCTGCGGAGCGACCCAAGCCAACCGTCCCGCGTGCCGCGGCGCATTTGCTGCTCATGCGCTGTGCGCTGCACCACCTCGCGGATCGACACAGCACCGGTGGCCAGATGCACCGACAGGCGAGAACAGGCATGTTCGGCAGTGACAGGCGATGACATCGCCTTGCGATAGCTATGCCCGCGCTCGGCCAGAAAGCTTTCCATGGTTGCCAACGCCGAAGTGCGCCCACCACGCTGCCGCTGCGGACAATGATCATGCGGCGCATCAGGGATTGGATCGCTTTCAATCGAAACAGGGTTTAACGCCTTTGGCGCAGGCAGAGCATCTTTGGTAAGAAATGCGTTACGATGTTTCGACCAATCATCACGATCACCCAATCGCCGGACGACAGCGCTTTGCGGCAATTCTTGCCAGATGACGCCCGCGCCCCGCGCCCATGCGGCAACCCGTTTGTCACGGGAGTAAGTCCAATCGTTACCTGTTTCTTCGTGACTGATCAGGTGGGTCGCACCGACCTCGGACAAAACCTTAGCCAGTTCGTCAACCGCATCGCCACACCGGATCACCAAATCCGACCCAACAGCGCGCAGTTGCCCCCGCAAATCGGCGACCGCTTCGGCAAAAACGGAAAACTGGCGGCCTGAAGTGTCGCTCAGCCGCCAGTAGTCCGGTTCGAAAATGTACAGCGGTATGACATCGCCAATCTCGACAGCGCGCATCAGCGCCGGATGGTCAGCCAATCTCAGATCCCGTTTGAACCAAAGAACCGCTGTCGTCATGTTTAGTTGTCAGGGGTGCCCGAAACGGACCCTGTCGCGTTGCCGCCTGGCGCGTAATTGCCGCCGTCGTAATTCTCAAGAACGCTTGTGCCCACTTCGGCTGGTGTCGTGCTTTCTTCGCCGCCTTGGTACACCACATAGGTCACGAAAGCCGCCAAAAGGATCGCCGCATAAACCAATGCCGCCTTGATCCCGAAGAGCGGTGTCTTGTGTTCGTGTTCTTGGGTTTCGATATTTGTATTCGGTGCAGACATTGTATCCTCACTCGTCGGTTCGGTTAACTGGTTTTGGACCCGAAAAATTCAAGCCCGATCTGCTTTAACAACCGCTGAACCCGGCCTATTGTTCCAACAAAGCGCCGCGAAGCATCGCGCGACAGCAGTCACCTGATACAGGAGGTCCCCGTGAAGGACGCCAGCCCGCAGACCATTTATCTGAAAGATTACAAACCCTTTGGCTACGTCGTTGATGATGTGCACCTGACCTTCAAACTGGCGCCGAACAGCACGCGGGTCGTCAGCAAAATCACCTTTTCACCGAACCCCGATGCGACTGACCGCCAGTTCCGTTTGCATGGCGAACAGTTGAAACTGATCAGCTCTAAAATCAACGGGTCGGATGTAAGCCCCGTCATGCTGGACGACGGCCTGTTGGTGGATGCGCCGAACGAAACATTCGTGTGGGAGGCCGAGGTCGAAATCGCGCCCGAGGCGAACACTGCCTTGGAAGGGCTATATATGTCGAACGGCATGTACTGCACCCAGTGCGAGGCAGAGGGCTTTCGCAAGATCACCTACTATCCGGATCGTCCCGATGTCATGAGCGTCTTCACCGTGCGGATCGAAAGTGACTTGCCGGTGCTGCTGTCTAACGGCAACCCTGTGGCCCAAGGCGAAGGCTGGGCCGAATGGCACGATCCGTGGCCCAAGCCCGCCTATCTGTTCGCGCTGGTGGCCGGTGATCTGGTCAACCACCCCGACCGTTTCGTCACGCAATCCGGCAAGGATGTGGAACTGAACATCTGGGTCCGCCCCGGCGACGAAAACAAATGTGCCTTTGGTATGGAGGCGCTGAAAGCGTCGATGCGTTGGGATGAAGAGGTCTACGGTCGGGAATACGATCTGGATATCTTCAACATCGTGGCCGTTGACGACTTCAACATGGGTGCGATGGAAAACAAGGGCCTCAACATCTTCAACTCGTCCTGCGTTCTGGCCTCGCCAGAAACAAGCACCGATGCGAACTTCGAACGGATCGAGGCGATCATCGCGCATGAATATTTCCACAACTGGACAGGCAACCGCATCACCTGCCGCGACTGGTTCCAGCTGTGTCTGAAAGAGGGTCTGACCGTTTACCGTGATAGCCAGTTCACGTCGGACATGCGCTCGGCTCCGGTGAAACGGATTTCCGATGTGATCGAACTGCGCGGTCGCCAGTTCCCCGAGGATCAAGGCCCCCTGTCCCACCCTGTGCGACCTGAAAGCTTTCAGGAAATCAACAACTTCTACACGGCAACGGTCTACGAAAAAGGCGCCGAAGTTATTGGCATGCTTAAGCTGCTCGTGGGGGATGACGCCTATGCCAAAGCGCTGGACATGTACTTTGATCGCCACGACGGTCAGGCCTGCACGATCGAGGATTGGCTACAGGTATTCGAGGACGCCACAGGTCGCGACCTGAGCCAATTCAAGCGTTGGTATTCCCAGTCGGGCACGCCGCGCCTTGCCGTGTCTGAGAAATTCGAAGACGGCACCTATACGCTGACCTTCAAGCAGCACACGCCCCCGACACCCGGTCAGGACGTGAAGGAACCTCAGGTACTGCCCATCGCTGTTGGTCTGCTGGCTCAAGACGGGACCGAGGTGACGCCGACAACCGTTCTGGAAATGACCGAAGCCGAACAAAGCTTTGAGTTCAGCGGATTGGACGCGAAACCGATCCCGTCTATCCTGCGCGGTTTCTCGGCCCCTGTGGTGTTGGAGCGGACGACATCACGGGAAGAAAACCTGTTCCTGCTGGAACACGACACCGACCCGTTCAATCGCTGGGAAGCGTCGCGCACTTTGGCGCGTGAAGGGCTGATCGCCATGATCACCGACGGCGTGGGGTCCGATACGCTCTGGCTGAACGCCCTGAAAACCGCTGTGGCCGATAGCACGCTTGATCCGGCCTACCGTGCTCTGTTGCTGTCGTTGCCAACGCAGTCCGAACTGGCGCAAACCCTGTTTGAACAAGGCGTCACGCCCGATCCGATGGCCATCTGGACAGCGACAGACACGCTTCGGGAAGACATGGCAAAAAGCTGGGCGGACATCCTGCCTGCCTTGGTCGAGGAAACTAAGGTCACTGAAGCCTTCAAACCCGACGCGGAACAATCCGGCAAACGCGCCTTGGCGGCTTCAGTATTGGCCATGCAGACCAGACTGGACGGAGGTGCCGTTGCCAAGGCCCAGTTCGAAACCGCCGACAACATGACCCTGCAACTGTCCGCCCTGACCTGCCTGATCCAAGCGGACGCGGCAGAGGACGCGCTGAAAGCCTTCTACGACCAGTGGAAGGACGACCGTCTGGTAATGGACAAATGGTTCGGCCTTCAGGTCGGAGCGGCCAAGCCCGCCGACGCGGCAAACTGCGCGAAGGCACTGACAGAACACCCTGATTTCGATTGGAAAAACCCGAACCGCTTCCGCGCCGTTTTTGGTGGCTTGGCCATGAACCACGCCGGTTTCCACAATGCCGACGGATCGGGGTACGAACTGCTGGCGGACTGGCTGATCAAGCTGGATGCCAAGAACCCGCAAACAACCGCCCGCATGTGCACGGCCTTCCAGACATGGAAACGCTATGACGCAGATCGCCAAGCCAAGATGCGCGCCTGCCTGACGCGGATCAGCGAAACACCGGGCCTAAGCCGGGACACAACCGAGATGGTTTCGCGCCTTCTGGGTTAACTCAATCAAAGCTTGCAAAACTCCCTCGCTTGATCGACCCTTGCGGTCGTTACGAGGGAGTTGATTTGTGCATATTCTGATCGCAATTGTTGGCGCCATTGCCGCCGCCTATTTCTTTTTCATCCGCGCCCGCAACACAGCCGAGATGACCGGCGAACTTATTGATGCGGCGAATGATGTGCGGCTGGCGGCCCGCCGCTTTGGCTTTAAGCGAAAGGCCAATATCCACCCTGCCGAAACCATCGAAGACCCGCATGTCGCGATGGCAGGGATCGGCACATCCTTTCTGGAACTGGACGGGATGCCCACCAAGGAACAGCGCAGCGCCCTGATCAACTCTCTGGCCCGCTCTACCGGTTTGGCCACCACGGACGCGGACGAATTGTGCGTTCTCGGGCGTTGGATGATGGGCGAATGCGGTGGGGCCCAGCAGGCGGTTCCACGGCTCAGCCGGAAACTTTACAAACTTTCCGGCTCCGAAGGGTTCGGCCCCATGATGGCTGTGATCAAGGACATCGCGGAAGCAGGCTCTGGCACGCTCAGCAGCCAGCAAAGAACAGCTCTGGATGATCTGCAGTCAGCGTTTCGCATCAAATAAGCGGCAAAATCTGGCCTAAAGTTCACACAGCGCATACTTTTCTTTATATCGTATCCATGTCATGGAAGTTTTGAATATAAGTTATTAAGTGACGGGCCATGAGAGACCGTATTGATCCACTGATTCAAGAACGCGCGCCGTGGCTGTTTGCCAGTCGGCCGGGCACGAAATATGCCCGTGGCGTTCTTGATTTCATGTTGGGATACAAGAAGACCGTCGCTTTGGCGCAGACCTTCCGCGACATGCCCTCGGCTGATCTTATGAAGATTATGGGCGAGCTTCTGGCGAAAGATGTCGAAGCGACCGGTCTGGAAAACATCCCCCGCAATGGCCCTGCTCTTTTGGTGGCAAACCATCCGACCGGCATTGCCGACGGGATCATATTGTTTCACCTGCTGCACACGATCCGGCCTGATCTGTACTTCTTTGCAAACCACGACATTTTGCGCGTCATGCCGCAGATGGAAGACATGATCGCCCCCGTCGAATGGCGTCAGGAAAAGCGCAGCCACGGCAAGACACGCGAAACCATGGCCTACACCCGCAAAGCGGTGGAAGAAGGCCGTCTTGGCATCATTTTCCCATCAGGCCGTCTGGCCAAGCGCCGCGGCCTCAGCCTGCATGAACGTCCGTGGATGGCTTCTGCCGCAATGATCGCGCGCAAGTATGAATTGCCGGTGGTGCCGCTGAATATCCGCGCACGCAATTCGGCCCTGTTCTATCTGTTCGATATGATCCACCCGACGCTGCGGGACATCACCCTGTTCCACGAAACGCTGAACAAAGATCGTCAGCCTTTCCGCGTGACGGTCGGCGAACCTATCTCGGCCAAGGGGCTTCCGGCGAAGTCCGAAGAAGGGATCGAGGTGTTGCGCGAGGCGACATTGGCGCTGGGTGGCCATCGGGCACCGGCGGTGTCGCTGGTCGAAAATTCGCGCCGCCCTTTCTGGCTTAAGGCGTTGAAGCCGACCTAACCTTTTTCGGTGTTCGCAGGTGGTTGCAGTGTTGCGGGCCGTGCCACGGGCCGTACAGAACCAACTGGCTTGCAATAGCTCTGGCTGCGCGTCCAAGCCATCATATCGTTGCGCTTTTTGCTACTATGAAACGGGCCCCAATCGGCGGCAACGCCCCGCATTTTCCGCGACACCACCTGATCACGTGCAACAGTTTTTGCCATGATCCGCAAGCCGCATGACAGGTTTGCCGGACCGCTTTTCAAGGCCGATCCCGTTGTCGCACGGCATTTGTAAAGCCGTGCCGTCGATGGAAAAATCTGCATCAATCCGTACCACAGATCACCGCCGCCAACCGCCGTCGGGCGGAATGTGCTTTCGTGTTTAACCAGCGAAGACACAAGACCAACCCAGAACGCTTCGCGTTGTTTGATCGACGCTGTCGGATAGGCGGGGCACCAATCCGCGATATCCTGCGGCGTCAGCTTTGGCAGGTTCGAGGCATGCGCCCTGAGAGACGACTGGACAACCCGCGTCCAGAGCGCGGACGCGCCGTTGTTGCCCCAACGGGCCGCAGGCAGAAAGCTGTCGCGGGCAACAGGGCGCAGGGACTTGGCCACGGCCTGCCGATCGGCGGAAAATGTGCGATAAGGTGGCGCGGTTTCAACCGGCTCCGCAACACTCTCGGTCGCGCCGGTTTCGGGCGTTTGGGCCCGTGTTGTCGTAGCGCCGACAAAGGCACCGCAGGCAACCAATATGAACACAACAACTCTGAACATCAGGAAAAGTTGTGGCAACAATCCACACTCAACGCAAGTTTGAACACCTCGCTATATCAGCCTGTTGGCCAAATCATGCCCGCGCGTTTGTTCAGTCTTCAGGGACACTGCAGCGAAAATTTCTTCAAACTGGCACGGAGAAGCGCGGGTTCCGCCATAGTCATGCCGCATGCTGGCAATAGGATCATTTACAACAAACAATAAAAGCGGTCCCAAATGCATCCTTCAGCGAAAGCCAAATCGCGGCTCCGGAACATTACGTCTTCCCTGCCCCGCAATATCAATGACACATGGTCTGATCGCGACGCCTTTGACACGGGACGCAAGCTCGCGCGTCAGGATGACTGGGATCTGCTGTCTGCGCTGATGATGGACGCCGATGAAGGGCGCAACGCTACGCGCGAAGGAACACCGTTGTGCGAGGCGCTGGCCAAAGGCGCACGTGCCGATGCGATCATGGTCGCGCAATCCGCAGCGCGCCGCGGCGAATGTGATGATGCTGCGGCCTGCCTTCAACAGCTTGAAGATGTCTATTCCGAAGACAACCTTGACCCCGCCTGCGGCTTTGTTCTGGCCATGGCCCATCTGGATACAGCGCGGGCCTTTGCCACCCCGACCGATGACGCGGTCAGCCCCGAAAGCAAAAAGCACTTCAAGCGCGCCGAAGAGATCTTTCAATGTTTTGGCAACCAGAAAGACAGCTCGCTTCTGATCGCGCTGCTCCGATGCGCGCTGATTGATGCACGCCCCAATCACTGCAAGGACCTTGCCCCTGCGTATGACGCGCTGATTGCCGCTGATCCTCAAAACCCCCGCCATCTACGCCACTATGGCCGCAGCCTTGTCACACGCGGGATCGCGCCAGAGGATATCGCGGCTGATATGGCCGATCTTTATGACCTGCAGGCGTACATATGGATTTACGTCGGTGCCCTGGCGCAGGATGCGATGATCGTCAGTTCCTTGAACGTCCAGAAATTCGTCATCGGTGTCCGAAAGGTTCTGTCGGGGCGCACGTCGCAGGTAACGGCGAACCGCCTTGCTGCGGCCTGCGCCAAAGCCGCGCGGACCATGCCGGAAAACAGCCGTGCGCAAACCGTTCTGTCCGAATGCGCCGAGTGGGTGTCGGACAACCACATCCGTCAGGTCCAGCCCGACATCTGGCACGGCATCATCGGAACCGAACAACCCAAGCACCCCAACACAGCAGTGCCCACGCCTCCGGCGCAAAAAGGTGTGCTCGCGCGTTTGGCACAGGCTTGGCTGTCCAATCGCTAGCCAAAACCACCCTTCCACCCCCTGAAACGCACCCTAAGCGCTGCTCTGCCTCTTGCCCCTCTGGCACGGCTCGCTTAAACCCGCAGACGTTCAAGCGGATAAGGAAAACACAGGATGCTGGATCTGAGCTTTGAGTCTCCGAAACCCAAGGTGATTGCCGGGGCGAAGCATGATTGGGAACTTGTGATCGGGATGGAGGTTCACGCCCAGATCGCGACCAAGGCGAAACTGTTTTCCGGTGCCTCGACCCAATTCGGTGCCGAACCGAACTCGAACGTGGCTTTCGTTGACGCCGCCATGCCCGGCATGTTGCCCGTGATCAACGAATTCTGTGTTGAACAAGCTGTGCGCACCGGTCTGGGCCTGAAGGCACAGATCAACCTGTTCAGCGCGTTTGACCGCAAGAACTATTTTTACCCCGACCTTCCGCAGGGCTACCAGATTTCCCAGCTGTACCACCCCATCGTGGGCGAAGGCGAAGTAATCGTTGATATGGAGCCGGGCATCGCCCGCCTTGTGCGCATTGAACGCATCCACATCGAACAGGACGCAGGTAAGTCGATCCACGACATGGATCCGGCGATGTCTTTTGTTGACCTGAACCGGACCGGCGTTGCGCTGATGGAGATCGTCAGCCGCCCTGACATTCGTGGGCCCGAAGAAGCGGCGGCCTATGTGGGCAAGCTGCGCCAGATCCTGCGCTATTTGGGTACGTGCGACGGCAACATGCAGAACGGCAACCTGCGCGCTGACGTGAACGTTTCCGTCTGCCGTCCGGGCGCATACGAAAAGTATCAGGAAACGCAGGACTTCTCGCATCTCGGCACACGCTGCGAGATCAAGAACATGAACTCCATGCGCTTCATTCAGGCGGCCATCGACGTCGAGGCACGCCGCCAGATCGCTATTCTGGAAAGCGGCGGTTCCGTCGATCAGGAAACACGCCTCTACGATCCGGACAAGAACGAAACACGTTCCATGCGGTCCAAGGAAGAAGCGCACGACTACCGCTATTTCCCCGATCCCGACCTGCTGCCTTTGGAGATCGAGCAAGAGTGGGTAGACGGCATCGCGGCATCCCTGCCCGAACTGCCGGACGAGAAAAAAGCACGTTTCGTCAAAGATTTTGGCCTGTCCGAATACGATGCTTCGGTTCTGACAGCCGAGGTTCAGAACGCATCCTATTTCGAAGCAGTGGCTGGTGCGGCAGGTGACGGCAAACTGGCCGCAAACTGGGTGATCAACGAACTGTTCGGCCGTCTTAAGAAAGACGACCGCGACATTACAGACAGCCCCGTTTCGCCGGAACAACTGGCAGGCATCATCAAGCTGATCAAAGCGGGCGATATTTCGGGCAAAATCGCGAAAGACGTGTTCGAGATCGTCTACACCGAAGGCGGCGACCCCGCCCAGATCGTAGAAGCCAAAGGCCTGAAACAGGTCACAGACACCGGCGCTATTGAAAAGGCCGTGGATGACGTGATCGCGGCGAACCCTGCACAGGTCGAAAAGGCCCAGCAGAACCCGAAACTGGCAGGCTGGTTTGTTGGTCAGGTGATGAAAGCCACAGGCGGCAAGGCGAACCCAGCCGCGGTGAACCAGATCGTCATGGCCAAGCTGGGCCTGTAACCCGACCCAACGATAAGAATTCGATCAAACCCGCCAGTTTCCGGCGGGTTTTTTCATGGGCGTTAAGGGTATTCCCCACCTGATGCTCATTCGCTCTGGCACATGGCCGCAGGGCTGATATGATCCTTGCCGATCAATGACATGCAGGCCGTTATGACGACGTATGAATACAAAGTGGTCCCCGCCCCGCGCAAAGGCGTGAAAGACAAAGGCATCAAAGGTGTCGAAGGACGTTTCGCAAACGGCTTAGAGCAGGTGCTATGCGAACACGGAGCCGACGGCTGGGAATATCTTCGCTCGGATACTCTGCCGTCTGATGAACGGTCCGGCATTGCAACGTCCGTTACGACGTGGCGTACTGTTTTGGTCTTCCGCCGCCCGACCGGAACAACCGGTGACGCGGAATTCGAACCCCGTCTGATCGAAGCCGCCCCCACCGCGCCAGAAGCCACAGAGCATGCTGACACCGGCGACATTGACGGCGAAGGTGTCGCTGAAACAGAGACCGCCGCCGGGGAAGAAACCGCGCCCGACATGGACGCGGCTTCTGACGACAAGCAGAAAGACGTTTAAACGTCCAGATCCATCGACAGGGCGTGGATACGCCCCATTAGATCCTTGCCCAAAGCGTCATGTACAGCGCGATGACGCTTGATCCGGTTCAGGTCCTTGAACACGTCCGAGCGGATGACCACATGGTAATGGCTTTCCCCGCCCTCCTGATATCCGGCATGACCACGATGGCGTTCGCTGTCATCGCGAACCAGAAGTTCCCGAGGCGAGAAAGCCGAGATTAATTTTTCTTCTATTTCAGTAGTCTTAGACATTTTTCCCTCTTAAGCCCCTACACACTGCCAGCCATTCGTCTAAACTCTGGCGTCCGAGTCGAAAAGGTGAAGCACATGAGCAGACCAGACCCCTTCGGTTTTGATATGTCTATCTCTTCTGCGAAGAAGAAGAAAACACGTGGTCGACGTGGAATGACCGGTGAGTCCGAAACATCGGTACGCATTTGCGAACACGAGGGTTGCGAAGAGCCCGGTAAGTTCCGTGCACCAAAAGCACCTGACGTGCTGGATGACTTCTTTTGGTTCTGCAAGGACCACGTGCGCGAATATAACGCCAAGTGGAGCTTCTTTGACGGCAAGACCGAAGCCGAAATGAACGCGCAGGAAAGCGCGGACAAGGTTTGGGAACGCAAGACAAAGGAATGGCGCGATCCAGAAGCGCGGGCTTGGGCCCGTCTGGGTATCGAAGACCCCCATCAGGTTCTGGGTGCCAATGCCACGCGCAACCCCGGCAAGGGCGCTGCTGATGGTGGCCGCCGCCTGCCGCCGACTGAAAAGCGTGCGATCGAAATCCTTGAGGTCGAGGCCAGCGTCACGACCAAAGCGGATATCCGCAAGGCCTATAAGAAGCTGATCAAGGTGTTGCACCCTGACATGAACGGCGGCGACCGTTCACAGGAAGAGCAGCTTCAGGAAGTCGTCTGGGCTTGGGAACAGCTGAAAGACAGCCGGAACTTCAAGTGACCTTCAAGGCCGCCGAACTCGAACTTCCGATTATCGGCGGCTTTATCCCCTTGGACCAGCGCAGCGCCACAGCGGCGCTGGCCACAAAAAACCTTCTGGAAAACAGTGGATTGGCTGCCTTTGATCGTAGCCACCTTCCCGGTCACATGACCGCGTCGGCGTTTGTCGTGTCACATGACCAAAGCCACGTTCTTTTGATGCACCACCGGAAACTGGACAGGTGGCTGCAACCGGGTGGCCACTGTGACGGCGACACCGACTTCAAAGCCGTCGCGCTGAAGGAACTGTCAGAAGAAACCGGACTGGCGGATGTGCATCTGATATCAGATCGTCCCTGCGACGTTGATGTTCATACGATCCCCGCGCGGGGTGATATGCCTGCGCACGACCACCACGACGTCCGTTTTCTGTTCGTTGCGGATATGAAAAGCCCGCTTTTGCCCAATAGCGAAGCGATTGATGTCCGGTGGATATCGCTGTGCGAACTGGAGCAATACACAAATGCACCTTCGGTGTTGATTGTCCGAGCGTTGGCCAGCCTCGCCAGCAGCGGTTGAAAATCTCCTAAAAAATTTCGCCCTGCCTCCGTTGGTTGGAACGCGACGTGCAGGAACGACATGCGGTGACTCATTGGTAACGTTTCAAACGTCGCCAACATGGGTCGGCTGTCATTGTGGACAATGAACTTTAAAGGGCGAACCCAGTGCAACACTCAATGCCATCGAAGGACAATGCGACAGCGACACCAATCATGGCCTCGAATGATCAACAAGAAGCAATCACAGATATCGCCGGTCGCATCGGTGATCTGAGCATTTCGTTTGCCGGTGTTTCGGGAAATATCGAGGACACCTCTGTTCAGGTCAAACGCCAGTCCGAACTGTTCCAAGACATCGCGACCCGCGCCAAGGACATGACCGATGCCACATCGACAGTTCTGAATTCGGCGCAAAAAGCACTGCAGACATCTGCTGACGCGGAAAACACCGCACAACAGTCACAGCAAAACGTGTCCGAGATGGTCACATCCGTCGGTGGCCTGATCGATGACGTCCGTCGCATGGCCGAACAACTGTCCCGACTGGAAGAGTCCCTTGCTCTGGTCGGCCGCTTCTCAAGCGAGATTGACGCGATTTCCCGCAAGACAAACCTGCTGTCCCTGAATGCCGCCATCGAAGCCGCCCGCGCTGGCGAACATGGCCGTGGCTTTATGATCGTTGCGAAAGAGGTCAAGGATCTGTCCGGCCTGACATCCGAGGCGACTTCGGAAATTTCCGACACGCTGGAAAAGCTGGGCAAAGAGTTGATGGCGGTGAAAACCGAAACCACCAGTGCCCTTGAAAAGGCTGGTGGCATCCGCACCCAGATTGATCTGGTCGGTTCCCTGATTGAACAGATGCCCGTGGTGATGTCGGATCTGAACACCGCCCAGCGCGAAATCGTGTCTGCGTCCAGCAAAACGGACAACGATATTTCGGAAATCCAGACTCGGATCATCGAAATGTCTTCTGGCATGTCCCAGTCGTCCAGCAACCTTGCCGAAGCGGGCAACCAGATGCGCGAGATCATCGAAAGCTCGGAGGCGATCATCGGCATGACGTCCCGTCTGGGCGTCGAAACCGTGGATACGCCGTTTATCCGTGCGGTTCAGGATTTGGCCAAGCGCATTGGCGAACGTTTTGAAACGGGTGTCCGTCTGGGTGAAATCGGCCTGCACGAATTGTTCGACACCAACCACAAACCGATCCCCGGCTCGGACCCTGTGCAGTATATGACGCGCTTTGTGCGCTTTACCGATGCGGTTCTTCCCGAATTTCAGGAACCGATGCTGCTTTTCTCGGATCGTGTGGTGTTCTGTGCCTGCGTCGACAAAAAGGGTTTCTTGCCCACGCATAACGACAAATTCAGCATGCCGCAGGTTGCGGGCCAACCTGAGTGGAATGCCGCAAACTCGCGCAATCGCCGCATCTTTAACGACCGCGTCGGTCTGGCAGCGGGCAACAGCGAACGTCCGTTCCTGTTGCAGGCCTATCGCCGCGACATGGGCAACGGACGCTTTGCTTTGATGAAAGATCTATCTGCCCCGATCTTTGTCGAAGGTCGCCATTGGGGTGGCGTACGTCTGGCCTATCACGTCTGACAGGTTTAGATCGGTTCGATCTTCTGGAACGAGTCGCGCAGGGCATCTGACCATGCGCGGCTTAGCGCCTGAAAAGCGGTGTCATCGGCTTCGATGCGGCGTTCGCGGGCAATGCACAGACCGTCACGTTCGATCACAGCCAGATCAAGCGGCATCCCCACCGACAAATTAGACCGAAGCGTCGAATCCATCGACAGCAGCACGGCCTTTTCGGCATCTTCCAACCGTGTCTCGCTTCGGATCACGCGATCCAGAATGGGTTTGCCGTATTTGTGTTCGCCGATTTGCAGATACGGCGTATCTGGCGTCGCTTCGATAAAGTTGCCTTCGGGATAGACAAGGAACAGACGCATCGCGCCGTCTTTGCGTTGCCCAGCCACAAGTAAGGAAGCACTCGCGCTCTGGTTCATGCGATCCAGCTTTTGCGCAACATCCTGACGGACGTCGGCCAGCGTGTCACCGATTAGCTGCGCCACGGCCAACATGCTGGGCGCCTTCATGATCGACGTGTGTTCGTCAGCTTCGGGATCGTCGATGGCTTCTGTCAGACGCGCCAGCACGGTTTGGGTCACCGACAGACTGCCCGCTGTTGCAATCATGATGACCTTTTCACCCGGCTCTTCGAAGGTGAACAACTTGCGATATGTCGCAATGTTATCAAGTCCGGCGTTGGTCCGTGTATCGGACAACATCACCATGCCTTCATCCAGCAGCAAACCAACGCAATAGGTCATAACCGTTTTCCTTCTTTCACCCTTGGCTATCCCGTCCTTTTGAACTGCACAAGATATGCCAAAGGACAGGGGCTACTGCTGTTGGGCGACATCCGTCACAACCACCTTGGCCGTCAGGTCTTCGGTGGCCTGCCCTTCAATAAGACCACGGATGGGGGCGGCGTCCTGGGCATCCAGACCGGACCCCAAGCGCACATACAGATCGTTCGGGCAGCAACGGTTTGCGGCGTCAAATCCGACCCATCCCAGTCCGTCTACGTAAAGCTCTGCCCAAGCATGTGATTCACCATGCGCCTGACCGTTCGCATCCGAATAAAGATATCCGGTCACGTAACGCGCAGGCATGTCCACCCATCGGGCCGCCGACATAAGAACATGGGTGTGGTCCTGACAAACCCCCTTCCCTCCGGCCAAGGCCTCGGCCGCTGTGGTGGCAGGCTCTGTTTCGCCGCTGACATAGGCGATGGCGTCATTGACGGCGGCGGCGAGTGCATGGGCACGATCCAGACCGGCAGAAACATCCAACCCCTCAACCGCCGTTTCAGCCAGTGACCGGATGGCCGCGTCGGGCTGTGTTTGCTGTGTCGGGCGCAGGTATGCTGATGGCAGGACCTTTTCACGATGCCCACGCAGGACACCGGCGCAGTCTTGGGTCTCAACCGTACCTTCGACAACGATTTCGATATCTTCTGCAGGGCCCTGCACGCAGACCGTTTCGGTATAATCCCCTGCACCACTCAGAAAAGAAGACCCCCGAATGGCCCCTTCGCAGGACACCGACCATTCCAGCACTTTCTGGCCTTCGTGATCGGCCGGCGTCAAACGATGGCTCTGGATCAGGCGTTTTACCGGGGTGTCGAACTTGTAGTGCGTGACATGACGGATATGCAGCTTCATGCGGGTACCCCTGCCAAATATGTATTCTGGATGATCACCGCTGCCTCGGCGTTCCGCCGCATATAGCGTGTCAGGAACTCGTGCAGACCTTCATCGAAAATTTCACCTACCTGCGCCTCGGCCAATTCGGCCAGCATCGATCGCGCGACACTTTGCGCCTGCGACGGTCGCCCGTATCGGCGGGACAGCATATCCAGATGTTCGTTGATGGCCCGCGTGCAAGACAACAAAGACCTTGGGAACTCTTCGTTCAGAATGACGAAGTGGGCGATTTTGGTGGCGGTGATGTCACCGCGATAGGCCCATTTGAATGCCCGATAGGCGGACATGGATCGCAACAAAGCGGTCCACTGCGTCTGATCCAGTGCAGAGCCCACATAAGACAATGACGGCAGCAACACGTAGTATTTCACATCCAGCAAACGTGCCGTGTTGTCCCCACGCTCGATCGCCATACCAAGGCCGATAAAGCGATACCCGTCATCGCGAAGCTGGGTTCCGTCGATTGCGCCACGGATCAAACTGACCGTGTGCAGTGTCCATTCCGCCAGATCGGTCAGCGACAGTTTGGATCTTTCGATCCTCTGGAAATCCTTCAGTTCCTGAAAGCTGCTGTTGATCGCGTCCCATGTATGGCCGGTCAGTGCAGTCCGCACAACACGGGCGTTTTCCCGCGCCGCACTAAGACAGGACAGAACCGAGGTCGGGTTGTCCGCATCAAAGAACAGGAACGTCGTGATGTTCCGCTCGACCAATTCGCCGAACTTCTCGATGAAATTGTCATAGACGCCCAGCGCCCGAAGCACCGCGTCCCAGTCATTCCGGAAGCCACCGGCGACGTCCGGTAGCAAAGCGTTGCGCGCGCCCACTTCCAGCAAGCGCGCTGTTGTTTCGGCACGCTCGATATAGCGGCCCATCCAGTAAAGGTGATCAGCTGTACGGCTTAGCATGCTCTTACTCCGCCAGAACCCAAGTGTCTTTGACCCCGCCACCCTGCGACGAGTTCACAACCAGTGACCCTTCCGTCAGCGCAACCCGCGTCAGACCACCGGGCACCAGTTCGACCTTTTCACCAACCAGACAGTAGGGCCGCAAATCCACGTGCCGTGGTGCGATGCCTTCATCAACGAAGGTCGGACAGGACGACAGCGCCAGCGTTGGCTGGGCGATGTAATTCCAAGGCTTCTCTTCGATCTTCGAACGGAAGGCCTCGATCTGGCTCTTGGTGGATTTCGGGCCAACCAACATGCCGTAGCCGCCCGATCCGTGCACCTCTTTCACAACCAGTTCGCCCAGATTTTCCAAAACGTATTTCAGGTCGTCCTTCTTGGCGCATTGCCATGTAGGTACGTTTTCCAAGATCGGCGCCTCGCCCAGATAGAAGCGGATCATCTCGGGCACATAGGTATAGATCGCTTTGTCGTCCGCGACCCCTGCCCCAGGAGCCGAACAGATCGACACGCCGCCCGACCGGTAGACATTCATCAATCCTGGTACGCCAAGCATAGAGTCCGGACGAAAGCACAGCGGATCGATAAAGGCGTCATCCAGACGGCGATAGATCACATCTACTTTGCGTGGGCCTTCCGTGGTGCGCATCCAGACAAAGTCACCTTCCACGAAAAGGTCCTGCCCTTCGACCAATTCGACGCCCATAAGGTCAGCAAGGAAAGAATGTTCGTAATAAGCCGAGTTGAACTGCCCCGGCGTCAGGATCACCACAGTCGGATCGCCAGAACATTTTTGCGGCGCGACCGACGCCAACGTCTTTTTCAAAAGGTCCGCATAACCATCCACCGGCGCAATCCGGTTTTCGTGGAAAAGCTGCGGGAACATCCGCATCATGATTTCGCGGTTTTGCAGCATATAGCTAACGCCAGACGGCGTCCGGCAGTTGTCTTCCAGTACATAGAACTGGTCCGGACCGGTGCGCACCAGATCGATGCCGACAATGTGGCTCCAGACATTGCGGGGCGGGCGTATCCCGACCATGGCAATTTCATAGGCGTCGTTTCGCGTCACCAGATGTTCCGGAATTATCCCTGCGCGGATGATTTCGCCACGGTCATAGACGTCGGCAATAAACGCGTTCAGCGCCATAGCCCGTTGGCGGATGCCTTTTTCAAGTTTGCGCCATTCCGCGGCGGTGAACACGCGCGGAAACATATCAAAGGGGATCAGGCGTTCCGGATCGCCACCTTCTCCGTAGACCGCGAATGTGATGCCCACACGGCGGAACAGGGCTTCGGCTTCGGATTGCTTCAGGCTGCGCAGATCGTCAGGCATATCGCGATGCCAGCGCTCAAGGCTTTGGTAGGCTTGGCGGACCTCGGCACCGTGTAGCATTTCGTTAAAATAGTTCGGGGCGGCGTTATTCATTCTTTTGGCTCCCACTCAGTCCCATCCCTGATCAGACTGGGCAAAAGCGCAAAGCACAATCCCATGCGCATGTTTTTTCAACACACAAACCAAAAGCGACGTTATTTTCAGCAACCGGCTCGATGCTGCAGGCCCACCCAATCCATTCCCTTCCTAACGAAGAAGCATACACAGTGGTTCCCTAGAGCTTAGGATAGATTCATGTTGAATCAGAATTCGCCCATAGATTGAGCAGACTTTGATTCTGGATGACGCCAATGCTGCAGAATGCGTCGCAAGTGACGCCCAAATTCGCTCAAAAATTAAACTCATCCAATTTTTTCGCCCATAATTGAGGCAAATTTCTGCATTTTGTCGCTCGAATTTATGGGCGGACTCACGTGTTGGCGTCGGGCTGGACAAAAAATTGGCCTGTCCGAAACGGGCACCCAACAGCGCACTGATCATCCTCCGGTCAGCATCGCTAACAAATCCAACGTGGCACCTGGCCGCCATTCCGCCCAAGGGGGGAGGATGACCGCCTACCAACTAGAGTGCCGATCTAGACAGGGACCGAACGAATGAAAATGACCAAAACCTTGAAGCTGGCCGGCGTTGCGGCCTCGGCTCTGATCGCAGGCGCATCCGGCGCTTTCGCTCAGGACGCTTCCTGCCCGATTAAAGTCGGCGTTCTGCACTCGCTCTCGGGCACTATGGCGATTTCGGAAACCACACTTAAAGACACAATGGAAATGCTGGTCGAACAGCAGAACGCAAAAGGTGGCGTTCTGGGTTGCGAACTGGAAGCCGTTGTTGTTGACCCTGCATCCGACTGGCCGTTGTTCGCTGAAAAAGCACGCGAACTGCTGACGGTGCACGAAGTTGACGTCATCTTTGGCAACTGGACATCGGTTTCCCGTAAATCCGTTCTGCCGGTTATCGAAGAATTGAACGGGCTGCTCTTCTACCCGGTTCAGTACGAAGGTGAAGAAAGCTCCAAGAACGTCTTCTACACAGGTGCCGCTCCGAACCAGCAGGCGATCCCTGCAACAGATTACTTCCTTGAAGAACTGGGCGTCGAAAAGTTTGCTCTGCTGGGCACAGACTATGTCTACCCGCGCACAACAAACAACATTCTGGAAAGCTACCTGAAGTCCAAAGGCATCGCGGAAGAAGACATCTTCGTGAACTACACGCCTTTCGGTCACTCTGACTGGGCGACGATCGTTGCTGACGTCGTTGCACTGGGTGCGGACGGCAAACAGGTTGGTGTCATCTCGACAATCAACGGCGACGCGAACATCGGCTTCTACAAAGAACTGGCCGCTGCTGGCGTGTCCGCTGACGACATCCCTGTCGTAGCCTTCTCGGTTGGTGAAGAAGAACTGTCTGGTCTGGACACATCCAACCTTGTTGGTCACCTGGCAGCTTGGAACTACTTCCAGTCCGCAGAAGGCGAAGCCAACGCCGAGTTCATCAAAACGTGGAAAGCCCGCATGGGTGACGAGCGCGTGACAAACGACCCGATGGAAGCACATTACATCGGCTTCAACATGTGGGTGAACGCGGTCACAGACGCTGGCACAACCGACGTTGATGCAGTTCGCACAGCAATGTACGGTCAGGAATTCCCGAACCTGACAGGCGGTACAGCGACAATGCTGCCGAACCACCACCTGTCCAAGCCGGTTCTGATCGGTGAAATCCGCGAAGACGGCCAGTTCGACATCATCAGCCAGACAGAAGAAGTTCCGGGCGATGCATGGACAGATTTCCTGCCGGAATCCGCGGTTCTGAAGTCCGATTGGAAAGACCTTGGTTGCGGTATGTACAACACCGAAACCAGCACATGTGTTCAGATCAAGTCCAACTACTAATCTGACCTAAACGGGGCGCGGCCAGTCCTCCCTTTTTCCGGCCGCGCCCTTTTTCTACCGACTTCCCCCAAATGACAGGCCCTGTCTTATGCTACGCGCAACCCTACTCGTGATCGCGTTTTGTCTTGCCCTGCCCGCCCAGATGGCCACCGCACAAGACAGCCCCCTGCAAACCCTTCTTCAAAGCCAAGCTGGCGAAGTTGCCAAACCCGGTCGTAGATCCGTAGGTGTCGTCATTGACGCACTGGTTGCCGAAACGCCCGAAGGCACCGCCCTTTTCCTAGAACGCTGGCAGAACAAAGGCGTTTTTCTGAACGAAACCGACGGTCTGTTCTACTACGCCCAGAAATCAGGTGACGGGTACGAACTGTTCGACATCGCCACAGATACCCCTGTCGGCACAGCCACCAAAGACGAGCTGACCGAAATCAGACCCAACGGCGGCGTGCGCCGTGTGATCGGCGGCGCGCTGGTCCAGTTCCAACTGTCCGACCCCGACAAAGAACGTCGTACCGCAGCGCTAGACGCGATCCTGCGCAGCCCCGATGCAAGCCAGATCGAACCGTTGCGTGCTTCGATCGAAGGTGAACCCGATAATGCGCTTCGCGCTCGCAAGGAACGTCTGGCAAATCTGCTGACCGCCCGCTTCGGTGCCTCGACAGATGACCGTATCACCGCCATCAATGCCCTTTCCGGCACCATTGACGTCGACAGCCGCGCGGCGCTGAACCAGATTCTGACCAAATCTGCCTCAGTCGCTCCCGAGTTGCCGCAAGACGCCAATATCGCCCGCGTTCTGACAGTTGGCGAGGACATCTCGCAACAGGACGCCTATGCGCAATTGGTCGACGCAGGTCTGGCCCCCGAACGACAAACCGCAGACACCATCAAAGCCCGCCTCAGCGACAATATCGTCGATGGCCGTGTCGGTGGTATCCCTGTGGGGCAGCTCTCAAGCGAAGAAAACCGCGAAAGGGCCTATGCCGCTCTGGCCCAAGCCGGCACAGTTCCCCCGCTGGTCACAGACGAAACCGTCCAAGCTGCAATCGCCACACACGCTTTCTTTGAAACCTACGCCGAGAGTGATGCGGTAATCACAACAGCCGCAGAAACAGCTCTGTCCGAAGTCGAAGCCCGCGTCGCCCGCAACCAGATTTTCGACGTCTCGCTTGATGCGATCTCACTCGCGTCGATCTATTTCCTCGCAGCCATCGGCCTTGCCATCACCTTCGGCGTGATGGGCGTCATCAATATGGCCCATGGCGAATTCATCATGATGGGGGCCTACACAGGCTATGTCGTCCAGCAGATCATCCCCGACTACACCCTCTCGCTGGTCGTGGCCCTGCCACTGGCCTTCGCAGTCACCTTCGCCGCAGGCGTCGCGATGGAGCGTTTGGTCATCCGCTGGCTTTACCACCGCCCGCTGGAAACACTGCTTGCAACCTTCGGCATCTCGATTGCCCTGCAACAACTGGCCAAAAACATCTTCGGCACCCAAGCCCGCCCCCTGACCTCGCCCGGTTGGCTGGACGGTGCATGGGTCATTAACGACGTCGTCCAGATCGCCAACATCCGCATCGCGATCTTCGTCCTCGCACTGATCTTCCTTGGCCTCATCCTGTTCGTCCTCAACAAGACCCGCCTGGGACTTGAGGTCCGCGCTGTAACACAAAACCCCGGAATGGCTGCCTCCATGGGCATCAACCCCGACCGCATCAACATGCTGACCTTCGGCCTAGGCTCGGGCATCGCAGGCATCGCAGGCGTCGCCATCGGCCTCTATGCCAAAGTAACTTCGGAAATGGGCGCCGATTATATCGTCCAAAGCTTCATGACAGTGGTCGTGGGCGGCGTCGGCAACGTTTGGGGCACCCTCGCCGGTGCGACCCTGATCGGCGGCCTGCAAAAAGGCATCGAATGGTTCAACCCGTCCAACACACTGGCGGCACAGACCTACATGATCCTCTTCATCATCCTGTTCATCCAGTTCCGGCCGCGCGGCATCGTCGCCCTCAAAGGCCGCGCAGCAGGAGATTGATCATGAACGCCCTTATGCCTTCATCTGTCCAGAAATACTCGAAAATGCCCCGCGCAGCCAAAATCCACACCGGTCGGAGCCTGACATGAAACGCAAAAGCTTTGTCGCCGAAAACCCTTCGATCCTGTGGTTCCTCGCCGCGCTGGCGTTGTTCACAATCTTTGTCACCGCGATGTCCGAAGCCGCAGGCATCGGGGTTGTATCCACCTCCTTCATCAAGACGCTGGGCAAAACCCTTTGCCTCTGCCTGATCGCCGTCGCGATGGACATTGTCTGGGGCTATTGCGGTATCCTCAGCCTCGGCCACTTCGCCTTTTTCGGTCTCGGCGGCTATGCCATCGGCATGTGGCTGATGTACGCCCGGACCGAGATCATCGTAACCGAAAGCCTCTCGGCCGCAGCCATCCCGCCAACGCCGGAAGAAATCCATGACGCGGTCGCCACACAGATTTTCGGTGTCGTCGGTACCAATGAATTCCCGCTGATCTGGGCTTTCGCCGACAGCCTGTTCATGCAACTGGCCTTTGTGATCCTCGTCCCCGGCCTTCTGGCACTGGTCTTCGGCTGGCTCGCTTTCCGTAGCCGTGTGACGGGCGTTTACCTGTCGATCCTGACCCAAGCCATGACGCTTGCCCTGTCACTCTACCTGTTCCAGAACGACAGTGGCCTGCGCGGCAACAACGGCCTCTCCGGCCTTCAGAACATCCCCTATCTGGGCGATGTCCCGCAAAGCATGATCTCGATCGCCTTCTTCTGGGCTTCAGCGCTTGCTTTGGCATTGGGCTACGTGCTCTGCGCCTATGTTGTGTCTGGCAAGATGGGCAGCGTGATCCGCGGCATTCGCGACAATGAAAGCCGCGTGCGTTTCCTCGGCTACCATGTTGAAAGCTACAAACTCTTTGTCTTCACCCTGACTGCGGTTATCGCCGCTATCGCCGGCGCGCTCTATTACCCCCAAGCAGGCATCATCAACCCCGCCGAAATTGCCCCCATCGCCTCGATTTATCTGGCGGTCTGGGTGGCCATCGGCGGACGTGGCCGTCTCTATGGGGCTGTGATCGGGGCGGCCTTCGTCTCGCTTCTGTCCAGTTGGTTTACAGGCGGCGGCGCGCCGTCCATTCCGCTGGGTTTCTACACCATCCAGTGGACCGACTGGTGGCTGGTACTGCTGGGCCTGTCCTTTGTTGCGGTCACCTTGCTGGCCCCTCAGGGTATCGGTGGGCTCTTTGATCTGATCGGCAAGAAATCCAAATCCGAGGGCGCGAAATGATGAACACGCTTCTAGAGCTTTCCGGCGTCTCGGTGTCCTTTGACGGGTTCAAGGCGATCAACAACCTCAGCTTCCAGATCGGCGAACCTGAACTGCGCGCGATCATCGGGCCGAACGGTGCAGGCAAGACCACCTTTATGGACATCATCACAGGCAAAACGCGCCCCGATGAAGGCCGCGTGATCTGGGGTGAGAAATCGGTCTCGCTTCTGAAACTGTCCGAAAGCCAGATCGCCCGCGCGGGCATCGGCCGCAAGTTCCAGAAACCGACGGTGTTCGAGGCACAAACGGTGCGCGAAAATCTGGCCATGGCGTTGAAGAACGAACGCAGCCCGTTCAGCGTTCTGTTCTACCGCAAGACCAAGGAAGGTGCCGAGAAGATCGAGGCCTTGGCCGAAGAAATCGGGCTAACCGACGAACTGACCCGCGTGGCAGGTGAACTCAGCCACGGGCAGAAACAGTGGTTGGAAATCGGCATGCTTCTGGCGCAAGATCCGCGTCTTTTGCTGGTCGACGAACCGGCGGCGGGCATGACCCCTGCTGAACGGGAACACACCACAGACCTGCTGCGCCGCGCGGCCGAAACCCGCGCCGTCGTTGTCGTCGAACACGATATGGAGTTTGTCCGTCGTCTGGATTGCCGCGTGACGGTTCTGCACGAAGGATCGGTTCTGGCCGAAGGCAGCCTTGAACATGTGACCGCAAACCAAGACGTCATCGACGTTTACCTGGGAAGATAAGCCATGCTCGACGTTCGCGATCTGACACTGCACTACGGTCAAAGCCAAATCCTGCACGGCATTTCTTTTTCAGCCGAAAAGGGCAAGGTCACTGCCGTGATGGGCACAAATGGCGTGGGCAAAACCTCGCTTCTTAAGGCCATCGCCGGTCGCCATCCCTACACAGGCGGCGACATTGTTCTGGACGGCCAAAAGCTTGATCACCTTAGCGCACATGGCGCGGCGCAGGCGGGTATCGCTTATGTCCCTCAGGGGCGCGAAGTGTTTCCGTTGATGACGGTTGAAGAAAACCTGATGACGGGGTTTGCCTGTTTGCCCAAAGCGGATCACAAAATCCCCGATCACATCTGGGATCTCTTCCCGATCCTGAAGGATTTCCTGCATCGTCGTGGCGGGGACCTTTCCGGCGGTCAGCAGCAGCAGTTAGCGATTGCGCGCGCCCTGATCACACGACCCAAAGTTTTGCTGCTGGACGAACCAACCGAAGGCATCCAGCCGAACATCATCCAGCAGATCGGGCGTGTCATTGCCCAACTTCGCGATCAGGGTGACATGGCGATTGTGCTGGTCGAGCAATATTTCGATTTCACATGGGGTCTGGCCGACAGCTTTACGGCGATCACACGCGGTGCGGTGTCGTTGCAGGGCAAACAGGGCGAAGTCACCAAGGAAGCCCTGCTTGAAAAAGTGTCGATCTGACGCGCTAGCATTTCTGTGATCCCGTCGCTTTGGGCTTGAGCCTTTAACGCGGCCTCCGTACCCCTGTTGGGGCAACCGGAGGACACCATGCATTCCAGCCCCCTGCCCCTGACCCGTGATCTGGTTCTGATCGGAGGAGGACACACCCACGCGCTGGTTCTGCGCATGTGGGGCATGAACCCTTTGGCCGGTGTGCGTGTCACCGTGATCGATCCGGTGCCAGCAACGGCCTATTCCGGCATGTTGCCGGGCTTTGTGGCAGGACACTACAGTCGCCGCGAACTGGATATTGATCTGGTCAAACTGGCCCGCTTTGCCGGTGCGCGTCTGATCACCGGACCGGCTGTTGCGATTGATCCGGTCGACCAGACCGTCACCGTTCCAGGCCGCGAGCCTGTCGCCTACGATGTGGCTTCGATCGACATTGGCATCACCAGCGCGATGCCCGCGCTCAAAGGCTTTTCGGAACATGGTGTTCCCGCGAAACCCCTTGGCCCTTTTGCAGATGCATGGACCAAGCATCTGGCGTTCAACCCGTCTGAACCAGTTGCCGTCATCGGCGGGGGTATTGCGGGCTGTGAACTATCTATGGCGATGGCCCATGCCTTGCGCGTCAAAGGTTCGGACGCGCCAGTACATTTGTTGGAACGCGGCATCCTGCTGTCCGACAACAGCGAAAGCGCACAGCGCAAAATCCGCAAATCTATGGCGGACTTGGGCATCACACTACATGAGAATGTGCAAATCTCGGAGATTAATGCCACAGCGCTTGTTCTAGCTGATGGCACCACAATTCAGGCATCGTTCATAACAGGGGCCGCGGGCGCGAAGGCCTACGATTGGCTGGGTACATCCGGATTGAACCTGCACAATGGTTTTGTCTCCGTAAATCCGCGCTTGCAGTCATCGGTCGACAACGTCTTTGCCACCGGCGACTGCGCCCATATGATCGACACACCTCGCCCCAAGGCAGGCGTTTTTGCCGTCAGACAAGCGCCCGTGCTGTTCCAGAACCTGCGCGCGGCATTGGGCACGGACAAGTGGGCAGAGTACAAACCGCAAAGCGATTATTTGAAGCTGGTCTCGCTCGGACAGAAATCGGCGCTCGCTGAAAAGTTCGGACTGACGTTTACCGGCCCGCTACTTTGGCAATGGAAAAACCGGATCGACCAGAAATTCATGGAGAAGTTCCGTGACCTGCCCCAAATGGAACAGCCCACGGTGCCAGCCGAGATCGCCCACGGCATGAAAGACGCCCTGGGTGACAAACCGATGTGCGGCGGCTGCGGGGCCAAGGTCGGGCCGACAACGCTAAGCGCCGTGCTATCCCACTTGCCCGCCCCCCTGCGCACAGACATTCGCAGCACCATCGGCGATGACGCCGCAACAATGGTGGTCGGCGGCGTTGAACAAGTACTGACCACAGACCACCTGCGAGCTTTTACAAACGATCCGGTCGTCATGACCCGCATCGCCGCCAATCATGCGCTTGGCGACATCTGGGCCATGGGGGCCGAACCGCAGGGCGCCACTGTCAATCTTGTCCTTCCCCGCCTGTCCGACACATTGATGGGCCGCACACTGCACGAGATCATGCAAACCGCGCATGAGGTTTTGAGCGACGCAGGCGCTGCCATCGTGGGTGGGCACAGTTCCGTTGGCGACGAGCTGACCATCGGATTTTCGATCACCGGACTTTGCCACCAACCGCCAATCACCGTGGCCGGTGCCAAGGCCGGCGCTGCAATCATTCTGACGAAACCCATCGGGTCGGGCACCATTATGGCCGCCGAAATGCAAGGTCAGGCAGAAGGGCACATCGTGACCAAAGCACTGGACCTCATGTGCCAGTCACAAGCCCGCGCTGCCGACATCCTGAAACAGGCCCAAGCGATGACGGATGTCACAGGCTTCGGCCTTGCCGGTCACATTGGCAACATCTGCAAATCATCCGGCACCGGCGCGGTTCTGCGGATAGCCGACATCCCGTTAATGGAAGGCGCGGCAGAGCTGGCGCAAAACGGCGTTCGCAGTTCGCTCTACCCCCAAAACAAAGCCGCATTTCCGGAACTTCCGGACACGCCCGAAACAGCGCTTCTGTTTGATCCACAGACAGCCGGAGGATTGCTGGCGGTCATCGATGCACAAAGCGCCGAAGGCACGCTCAATGCCTTGAAGATCGCAGGCTATCAGGCCGCAATCATTGGGGAAATCACAGAAAATCCAGATCAGATCGAATTGGCCTGAGCGACGATTTCTGCAATCTGATCGGCCGCATCTTCCTGCCCGCGCTCACTCAAATCGGGAACGCTGATTTGCGCCAAGAAATCGCGTTTAACTGACTTCATCGACGTGTTGTAGGACGGATCGTAGTGTTCCTGCATCAACGCACGTGTCAGCCCCACTTTGTCGCCCTCGGCAATCAGCGCCATCCAACCATCAACAATTGCATGACCACGATGTCTGCGGACCACATTCAGCTTTTCCGTCAAGCGATCCGTGTCAGACAAAATGTCGTCGTAGGCCTGCACAAGATAGCGCGCGCGCGCCTCGATCGGCGCGCTGATATCGATCCAGGGTGCAGAACACATCGCCGCCCACAACGACGGTGGCAACAAAATGCGACCGATCTTGCTGCTTTCCGCCTCGACCACCACAGGATGCGCCGGATCCAGCTGTGACAGCGCCATGGCCAGACGGGTTTCGAACATCTTTTGCGATGGCTGCCCTTCCTTGGTCTCGCCCAATAATGAACCGCGATGTCCGGCCAGTTTTTCAAGATCAAGAATCTGAACGCCCCGCGCAGCCAATCGCGCAAGAAGATCTGTCTTGGCGGTTCCGGTGTAGCCACCCAGCATGATCAAACGGTATTCCAGCGGCGTGTCATAAAGCATTGCTGTCACAAGACGCCGAAACGTCTTGTAGCCACCGTCCAACACCTCGGACCGCCAGCCGATCTGCGACAGCATCCACGCAAACGATCCCGACCGCTGCCCTCCCCGCCAGCAGTAAACCAAGGGCCGCCACCCACCCTCGTGCTGCGCCAGAGGACCTTCGATATGTCTGGCCGCATTTTTGAACACCAATGCCGCGCCAATCTTACGGCCCAGAAAAGGAGACTGCTGTTTATAGATCGTCCCGACCCGCGCCCGTTCCTCGTTATCAAGAACAGGAAGGCTGATCGCACCGGTCACATGATCTTCGGCAAACTCTGCCGGCGAACGCACATCAATGATGTCGTCAAAACCATGAGCGATTAGGTCGCGAAGCGATGTCGGTTTAAAGGCCATCTGGCTGATTTAGCTGTTGAATGACCAAAGGAAAAGCCAAGTCGTCACACCAAAACCCTGCCGATGGGACAGCGCTTTAAAAAAGAAGTGAAAAATTATTCAAAACCCCTCTGGACACCGGATTCCCCGTCGGCTATTCCGCCTCCACCCGAGGGAGACACCCTCACCCGTGCCCGGGTAGCTCAGGGGTAGAGCAGTGGATTGAAAATCCTCGTGTCGGTGGTTCGATTCCGCCCCCGGGCACCATAGAACCCGCTAAGCTACTGTAACGCCTCAGCTTTATCTCAGGATGGAGCGAGCGTAGAACATGGCGGAGAACAAAACTGCACCCCACTCATTCTTGAAAGACGGCGTCTACTACTTCGTGAGGCGCGTCCCCAAAGACCTGCTACACCACTACACCTCACGGAAAATCTCGTTCTCGCTTCGGACGAGGTCAGCTTCGGTCGCTACCTCTCGCGCCATTAGAGCGGCGCAACGGCTCGACGAGCACTGGTATTTTCTCAGGATCAACGACTGCGAGTTGCCTGGGAAGCACATGCTTCGCATGGCGCAGAACGCCAACACTGCACCTTCTGCAGTCGCGTTCGCAGGGCCTGCCACCTCGGCGGTGAAGCTGTCAGAAGCTGTAGCCATCTATCTACGCCTGAAAGGCCAGGGACGTCCCGTCACCTTCCACAGGGCAGCTGAACGCTCCTGCGGCTACGTGATCGACGTCTGCGGCGACAGGGACATCACCGCCTACCCCAAGCGGCACCTACAGCCTGAGCATCACGGCCTTAGGCTACACGGCGTCGACACTTATCCCAGCTCAGCCCGGTTCCTTGACCCCTGAGACAGGTCTTGGGGTTGTCGAAGTCGTGCCTTTCGCAACGGCACCTGCAGCCGGTCAGGACACGACGCACTATCTTTACTTTGACATGCGCTTTCCGGACTGGACCGATGCCGAAAGTCTTTCGAAGGGTGTCGTCCACAACCATGTTCCGATGGATCCAGTTGGAATCTCGACCGAGCTTTCCCTGACCAAGATTGCAGACACGAGTGGACTTTCCAGCCCGGCGCGGATGGGCGACGTGATCCGCTACACGATCACGGCTGAGAATTCCGGTTCGTTGCCGCTCACATCCGTTTCGCTGGACGACCCGTTAACACCGGACGAAACCTTGCAAGCTGTCGCCGGCGTGACTGACGATGGCGTGCTTGATCCTGGCGAAAGCTGGATCTGGACCGCAAGCATCACACTCGACACAAACAGCGCGAACAGCGGCAGCATCGCGAACCTCGCCACTTTGTCGGCCACGGACGCGTGGAACGCGCGGCTAACACTTGAAAGCAGCCCGACCGGCAACGCCAGGACCGGCGCGGGCAACGGCACGCCAACCGTGGTCAAGCTGGACGGGCTAATCGATCAGATCCGACCAGAGCTGGAGGCCATCCTTGAAGATGACCTGAAATTGGTTCTGCGCCGCCTCGGAAACAGCTTTTCAGGATACGGCCGAGATGCCGCGAGGCGCCTGCAAGACGGTAACCCTGACGACTGTGACGACACGGTCTCATCAGACGGCTCTGCGCGACTGACCATCAAGGATAGTGCCGTCAGCGCCGATGGTACATATCACCGTGAAACCTACAATTGCATGCGTCGCGAATGGCGCATTGAAAATCTCGAAGCGTCCTATGCGCGGGCAAACGACACCGGCACGCAGGCCATGTTGAGCTTTACGCATCGCCGCGAACGGCTTGTCGGCGAGGACGCGATCAGCGCCTTCTTCTGGGGCGGCTACAGCTCTCGCAGCGACGTAGATACCGGAACCGCAACGGGTCGCATCGACGGCATTGGGCTATACGGGGGCATCTACGGTGCGCAGCGGCTGTCGGGGCAAGGCATGTTTGACTACTACCTCGCGGGTGCCGTTGGACGTCACAGTTTCACATTAGATTTCCCACGCGCGATCACAATCAAGGCAAAGGGCGACTATTCATACAAGGCGTTGTTCGCCGGCGCATCAGTATCCCGTGAATATCAGCTGCAATCCGGATCGTTGACGCCACGCTTCGGTTTCGATCTGGCCTATGCGCCGGGAACGCATGTGTCTGTTACAGCCACTCAAGGATCGAAAACAGAGAATGATGTTTTTGCCTTGGACGATGTCGGAACGAGGAACGTGTTTCTCGAAACGGAATATCGCCGACCATTTGGTACCGACGATCCCGCTACGGTCGCGGCCGACTGGATGTCCGACTTCAAATTCCGACCTTCCCTTCTGTGCGAAGGTACGTTCGGCGACAGACAGGCAGAGTGCGGGATTGGCTTGGCCATGGCGCTGACAGCGACCAGCCGCGATGGAGATACCGCATGGGCGGCCGAGATCGACGGAACGGCGACACGTCACGGCAAAACTGCTTCGCTACAGCTGTCATGGGAACGTAGGATTGATGCAATCAACGGATCAATCCGTATCGGCGGCGGCACGGATGCAACGGGCGCGCAAGCGGTTACGATGGAGTTACGCTCGGACTTTTGATCCGGCACGTGCTCGCTGAAGGAATTTCGACCGCTGGTGGTACACAGAGCACTGGGAGCGGACCATCTGTAATGCGGCGACAAGAACCCGAGACCACCGTCTGGAACGGTTGGTCTTGGCCCTGACCCGCCGCTCACCATGCCATTGCCCTAAGGGTCAAGATCCGCCTCAAATTGGGTCGACGTTAAGCCGGGATGCTCCACGTATCGGCAGGTTCCATTGCCCAAAACCGAGTTGACTCAATTTGCGCAGCCGCAAGGGCGGTTGCCAGATCCAGCTTAGGATCGTTACGGCCCTCGTTGGTCAACTGGATCGTGCCCCAATGGTGACCGATTGCATATTGCGCATCCAGTATCTGAAAACCGGTCACCGCTTCGGCAGGGTTTTGGTGCTGATCGGCCATAAACCAGCGCGGATCATAGGCTCCGATCGGCAACATCGCCAAGCGGATCTTACCGAAGTTTTTGGCCAGATGGTGATAGGGCCGACCCTGATCAAATCCAGTATCCCCGATGAACAGCAGCCTGTCCTGTGAAGTCTCCATCATAAAACCCGCCCAAAGCGCCATAGAGCGATCAGACACCCCTCGCGCGCCCCAGTGATGGCAGGGGGTGCAATGGATACCCATCTCGCCAATGCGCACCGATTGCCCCCAATCCAGCACCCTGCAGCGCAAACCGGTTTTGGCGATGATCGCGTCATTGCCCAATGGGGTGATCACCAAAGGATCATGCGCCGCCTTAAGCCGCGATAGTGTATCGATATCCATATGATCGTAATGACAATGCGACAGCAGGATCAGATCGATCGGCGGCAGATCCTGAAACGCAATCCCCGGCTTTATCACCCGCTTGGGCCCGCCAAATTGCACGGGCGATGCACGATCCGACCAAAAGGGATCGGTCAAGATATTCATCCCACGGGTTTGCACCAGCACTGTGGCATGCCCCACCATCGTCACCTTCAAATCGGCAACGCGTGCAGATGGCTTTACGACCTGCGCAAGTGGGATGGACTCCGGCCATGGCGTGGGTTTTTCGCCGGTGCGCCACTTCCACAGATCGGCCAAACCTTTTGGTTCCGCACCACCGGGGTTGAAAAAGCGCACGCCATCGAAATGGTCGCTGACTGGACCTTGGTAATACCTGTTCTGTGTGCTGCGCATCCGCATCACTCCACAAGCGCCCAGAGCCGAGCCGCCCAAAGCCGCAGCCGTATATTTAAAAAATCCGCGCCGACTGAATTTCATATTTTCCACTTGGGGGTATCATGCGCGGCCTCGCCGCCACAACTTTCACTGGTAAGAGCCAACTAGCACACGCGGCAATGAAAGCAACCGGCGCTGTCAGACAGACGCAATTTCACCGGCCCCAGTCCCAACGACCGGGAAAAAAGCGCCATATTATTTAGGAAAATCTAAGTCCCGATGCACCAATCGCATTTATATAGATGGGATGCCCCGTAACTATTTTATTCGATGCACAGGTCCGTACTCTGAAACCGATGAAACTGCAGAGCAATCGGGATTTGGGGTCAAATCATGCGACCCGAAGCTTTTCGACACTTCTCAGGATCGTCTCATGCGTAAAGGGTTTGGCGAGCACATCGTTCATGCCTGCAGCCAGACAGCGCGATTTGTCGTCATCAAACAAGCTGGCGGTTAGTGCGATGATCAGGGTGCCTGATCTTCCAGAGGGTAGCGCGCGAATGCGACGGGTCGCTTCTAACCCATCCATCTCGGACATGTGGACATCCATCAAGATCAGATCAAAATCCGATTTCTCTGCCGCAGTAACAGCCTCTCGTCCGTTTGTAACTGTCTGGACACGGTGACCGTGGCTTCCCAAAATCGCCTTCGCGATTTCCAGACTAAACGTATTGTCATCCGCGATTAGGATATCAAACGCTTCGGTTTCCCCGACATGCGGAGACCTCGTGCCTTCGCAACCGCCTTGTTCGGTCAGCTGTATAATCGCGCTTTCAGGGTCGGCATTTTCAAGCGGTATCGTTAGCCAAAAAACACTTCCCTTCCCGTAGTCGCTTCGAAGCCCCATTTTACCGCCCAGCGCATCTACCAGACTTTTTGTGATTGCAAGGCCAAGGCCGCTGCCCCCGAAACGCCGCGCCAAGCCACCTTCGGCCTGTTCGAAGCGGTCGAAGATACGTTCATGATCGGCCTTCTCAATGCCGATGCCGGTATCCTCGACTTCGAATTGGATCTGCGACCGACCCTCTGCCTCCGAAAGCCACCTGCACCTGATTGTCACGCCCCCTGCCTCGGTGAACTTAATGGCATTTCCTGTCAGGTTTACGAGGATCTGGCGAATTCTGTCCTCATCACCAAAATAGGTTCCGACACCTGCGTCCACCTCGCGGTTGAGAAAAAGCGCCTTTTCCTGTGCTGACGCCTTCAGCATGTCGATCACGCCTTCCACAAGCTTGCGCGGTTCGAACCGAACCCTGCGAAGCTCAAGCCGTCCTTCTTCCATCTGTGTAAGATCGAGAATGTCGTCAACAATGGTCAGAAGCGACCGGCTGGACTGTTTGATCGTCTCCACCAGTTTACTCTGATGCGCGTCGAGAGGTGAGGCCTGCAAAATGTCCGCAACCGGAATAATTCCGTTCAAGGGCGTTCGCAGTTCATGACTGACTGTCGCCAGAAACCGCGACTTGGCTTCCAGCGCGGTTTCCGCCTGCTGGCGTGCTTCGTTGATTGAGGAAATGTTTTCTACAATGCGATGGCGCATTGCACCAAAACTTTCGGTCAGGCGCCCGACCTCATCGTTGCCGGGACTCGGCAAATCAGCATCGTAATCCCCTGCCCCCAATTTGTCGGCGGCGGCAGCCAATTTCACCAACCGCTGTGTGATCATGCGGTCCACGAAGAAGCCCACAACCGCGATCGACACAGTTAGAAATGAAACAGCGGCAGCGCCAAGGCGTCTCAGTTCCGAATTCAAGCTGGCTAATTGTTCGGTTAGATCAACGTCGATTTCGATACGTCCCCAAGTATCGCCCCGAATATTGATATCACGTGACATTCCGATGGTGTTGGCCCCAGTCGTTTGTTCAACATCGTGCAAAGGATAGATCTGCCGATCATCGTCACGGACAAGAAGAATTCTGTGCCAGTTATCAAACCGGTCGCCGATGTTGTTCAGGGTTTCATAGATTGCCGCGTTTTGATTGCTCAGGATAAAAGGCACAAGACCGTCGATCAGGACATCGACCTGTCTTTGAACCTCGCGCCTTTCGGCCTCGACCAGAACCGTGGTGACTCGGGGAACCCATAGCAATTGGAAGAGCGCGACACAGATCAATGTGAAGAACGCTGTCGCGACAAAAAGACGTTTTCTTATCGACCAATTAGACATGACGTATCCAATTTGGGACGAGTCCGGCTGAGAACTACTCTACACCAGTCTCGACATAGAAGTCTTCCAATCCGAGATCTCGCAATACCAGATATTCGCCGGGATCGGTGCGCACGGCCTCTAGCATCGGAATCTGCGCGAGCAGTTCCCTCCCCTCGGGGCTGGTGGACATATCAATAAACGCCTGACGAACTTTCTCTGCATCTTCATCTGGCACGCGCGGGTGCACAACAACAGGATGTGGAGGCATGCGCGTCGTCTCGTAAACGATCCGCAGTCGATCACGAATTGCGGGGTCGAGCGCATTGAATGTCGCCATGACACCGCCCGCTGCTTCCGCTTCGCCAAGCAATACGTTCAGGTAAGCTGAACTATGTGTGTTCACAAAATCCGGGATATAGTTCAGGCCATGTTGGCGGCTGAGGTCCGCCCTCATCAAAAGGGACGCTCCTAGCGCGTTGGGTGCAGGAAATGCGATTTTCTTGCCTTCAAGGTCCGCGACCTCTTTGTAGTCCGAGTCCTTTTCGACGACAAGCACACCGAACAATTGACGCGCACCATCCCGAACCAATGGCTCGTACCCTTGTGTGTCGAAAGCAATGAGCGAGTGATAGGGATTCATATAGGTGAAATCGAATTCGCCCCTTGCAAAACCTTGCTCGAAATCTGGGATCCTGGGTGAGCCAACCATCGTTAAATTCAGACCGGTCCGACGTTCAAGCTCATCCAATATCGGCGCCCAGATATCAGACAGCCGCCGCGCTTCGAATTGGGGAACCACGCCGAAAGAGTATTCTGTCTCAGACCATGCTGGCGCGCCTCCAGATGCCACAAGAAAGGCACTGGCGCTGATCACTTTGAAGATCTGCCGAAATGAGCTGCAGACCATTTACTACCTCACAATCTGAACTTTCAATCTTTTGTAGGGGAACAGGTTCTCACGCTCAAAGATAGGGCCCAAAAGGATAAACGGTGTATCTTTCGTTCGTTACTCCACCTGTCTTTCGATCAAGATCGGCCAGTGTTTAACGAACTGATACTGATGTCGTGGTCAGAAACTGTGACGTTCTATGCAGGTTCCCCAAAGATCAGCGGACATAAATATTCCAAGAATGAGGCATAACACTTTGGACTTTCTGGGCGTTTGTGTGCCCTTGGCCAAACGCTTTTGGCTCTGGTATGCGCAGTCGGGACACGCATTTAAAAAGGACTACCTGATGTTCCAGCCGACTTCGTCGTTCAAAGAAAACCTTCAACAGCTTCCGTCCATCGACGATATCGAGAAATTAGAGTTGGTCGATGCCGCAGGAAATGTGGTCGCAACCATTGAGAACCAACCGGGCAAACAGGGGTCTCTGGCAGTCTACCAATACCTGCTCGAAACGTATGGCGCGTTAAATGCCGAAGCTGCCACACATGGACTGGCGGTCTTTGCAGAACATACCGAAGACGCGCAGAACCGACCCGGTGCACACCCGAACATAGACCGCCTATTCGATATACAAAGCGGCGGCGAAGCGTTGACCATGCGGATCGTACAACGGTAACCGCTTGGGTTTGCGCTCGTTAAGAAAGCGAATGAATTAACGTATTGGCGCAGGCTGTAGAGTAAACTTGTTGTGGCAACGGGCATTGAAGCTTTTGCGACGCCCGTTCTTCCAAGTTGGCCCTGACTCGACAGAAGCAGTCATGCCTCCAACAGTTGTGATCCTTTTCTGCACAACCTCAGCAACGACCTCAGCGCTTTTGTAAGACCGAGTAAACGATAGGATGCCGCGAAGAGTGAACAGAACACTCAACGCGGCGTCAAACTGCGCAGCGGCCTTGGGATGATGTTCAGTAGGCTTAGGGACTGGCACGGCATACCAACTCGATACTACAGGCGCCCAAGGTATTCTTTTCTGCCATCGCTCAAACCAAAATCGTCATCTACTGGCTGTGAAGCTCAATAAGGCCAGAGCCTTAGGACAAGCGAACAAACGAAGTCTGACGCCACCCGAAAAATACATTTAAAAAACGCAATTTGGTAATATTGCGAAACGACAAGCCAAGCCCGCAAAAATCGACTGAAACACGTACCATTAGGGACAAAATACAGCCCCAATTTCCATTCAGGGTTGTTTTATTAACCAGCGAATTTGCGAGTGTAAAATGGTTCCGTCAAGCGTTTCTGAAAACAATCCCTTTGTTTTTCAAGCCCCCATAACCCCGCGCGACCATAATCTGTTTATGCGATACCAAGGGTATTTCGCCTTTCTCCCTTGGATGCTTATGCACGGGCTTTGGATAGCCGTCTTGGGCCTATTCTGGACAAAAGCGATTTCATGGATTCTGAATACCTCCGCAAAAATTGACGATTTCGACCCTAATCAGCTTTTGACATTTGGTCTCTTGACCTTGTTGTTGATCGGCCTGACGGCTCACCTGCTCGTACAATTGAAGTTTGTCGGCATCGATTTGGCCAATTTTTTTGGACCTCTGGACAGAAGCGGCCCGACTAGAACGCAGGGTGTATCCACTGGGCCGCGAGAAGTGGCGCTTTACCCTGACAGGATAGAATTCAAAATGGAGAACCTGAATGAGGTTCTCCCTCTTAATCGCTTAGGTAAGACTAAGCGATTTCATGATTTATTGATGATTCCTGCGGGCGGAATGCGTCAGCATTTGCTTCGTCCAAGACTCAACGCATCTGACGTCCACCTACTCAAGGGACTTTTACGAAAGACCCGAAAACAGTCTCTGACCGCTCCATCGTTTAAGCCCGGATATGATTTACAGACCGACCCTGATGCAATCAGCCCGGATCGCACAAAGATCAAACGCGCGGTTGAGGAGTGGGAAAAGTTCAAAAACATGCCCAACAACTCTGGATGGCAAAGTCTATTTTACCTTGGGCTGTTCGCCGTATGTTATCCGCTTTTCATTGAAGGTACCGTATCTGCTCTGAACCAAGGTAATTTGCCAAATCCAATTGCCATGATGTCTCTCTTTGCCATGAGTGTGAACCTGCCGCGTGTTCTTCACGAAGCCTTTGCATTTCTCAATACAAAGCTTGGAAATGGCTTCCCAATGAACACCAATCTTGGAAATGAGGAATTCGAACCAGGCTTTATGCATGTGGTTGGAGATTCCGTGTCTGTTCATCGTGCAGGATTCATCCTGAAAGTGAATTTGAATTCTGCAATAGAAGCATGGGAACACAATGGGCTCATAATTATCAGCGAGGGCAACCAACCATTGGCCGTGCTTCCAGCCCGAGATGATCTAAAACGGGCATTGATACGATTGGGTCACCTCGGATTCTGGGGAACGCCTGTCGAAAAAAAAAGCCATGCTCCGGCACCGAGGGCTTTGGAGGTTGCGCCATGCTAAAGCACATTCTTTTTTCCGCGTGCCTTATTCTCGCATTCCCGACAACGGTATTGGCCGAAGTATTCAACAAGACAACCACACCCGATTGGGTAAGCGTGCGTGACGTTCCCGCAGCGGACCACCTAAGCGAACGCTTCATGCACAATGGGCGGGAAACGCTTTTGGAGGACCATCAGATATTGATCCGTGATCGCGGACACTCGATTTTCCGACGAGATGTCTTCCAGATTTCCACGCGCGCAGGATTGGATGATGCTGGTCTGGTAACCTTGTTTCGTGCACGTGAAGACGCCTTAAGCCTTAATTGGGTTCGCATTCATCGTGGCGATGCCGTTCTGGATGTCACCGAGCAGTTGGATTTCACGGTGATGCAACGCGAACCGGGACTCTTTGACGGGATTGTCACAGGTAACGAAACGCTAAGCGCACCTATCAGCCAGCTTCAGGTCGGAGATATTCTTGATATCGCGTGGACCAAAGATGTCGTGCCGCCGATATTTGAACACGAATTTCAGCACGGCCTGACAGAGATGCCATTCGCACCAGTACGCGCACGCTATCATAGCTACACAATCTCAGAGGCCAGACCGCTTTACGTAACGCGATCGCCTGCACTACCGCTGACAGTGACACACAAGAACGGCTTTGTGACAAAGGAACTGGCACTGTTCGATGCAGAACCGCCCGAATTCGATCTCTACCAACCGATCTGGAAACACCCCTTTGGCGAGGTTCTTGTAACAACATTCTCAGACTGGGAACAAATTTCTTCAGGGCTTGCCGAGGCCTACGCGCCTGACAGAAACCTCGGACCTTTGGCGCAGAGGCAAGTACAGGAAATCATTGCGGCCAGTGAAACCGAAACTGACCGCGTGACAGCAGCACTACGGTACGTGCAAAGCACAATTCGCTATCATGGTGACCAGATTGGTGCCGGCGGCTACATCCCCCGAGAACCTTATCTAGTCGAAGAGCGCGGATGGGGCGATTGCAAAGACAAGGCTTTGCTGTTGATCTCAATGCTGGATGTGATGGGCATCCGAGCCGACGTCGCCTTGGTAAATACCTTCCGCGGCAAATCCTTAGACACTGTACTGCCAGGTCCTTGGCTGTTTGACCATGCGATCGTCCGTGTCCACGGAGCGGAAGGCATCTACTTTCTTGATCCGACAGAGGACTTCCAAGGCGGCCGCGGTCCTGAGATCGCACACGGTGACTTTGGGTTTGCACTGCCGCTTATTCAGGGTGGGAGCACTTTGGTTGCCCTACCCGACCTGGCATCTGTGCAGCCGCTGGAAGAGGTTTTTGACACCTATGACTTTGTAAACACGACAGATGTCGCAGCCGAATTGTACGTAGACCACATATACCGAGGGGCCTTGGCTGACCAAGAGCGCCGCAAGCTGAACGCGCAACCGCTGACCGCAAGAGGCAAAGACTTCCTTGAGACATTAGAATATCGATTTGAGGATATCGAACAGATTGCTCCTCTCAAAGTCACGGATGATCTTGATCTCAATGAAGTCCGCTACACGGCCAAATACGCTATTCCACAAAGCACTTTCGAAAAGAATGAACAGTGGACCAAGTTCTGGCTGACGCCATCAAAAACCAAGTACCAACTCCCTGATCCAGAGGACCTGTCAGACAAAGAAGCTGAGTTGCCAAGCAGTGTTTTTGCGGCACATCGGGTGCGCCTGATGAATGCTCCATATGCGATCAACCGACCGGAAGAGTTTACTGAAGATAACGAGTTCTTCGCGTTTACCCGCCAAGGAAACAGCGGAGAAAACTGGATTGAGGCTGCTTATACTCTGACCGTCAAACAAGACGTCATTCCTGCCGACCAAATTAAAAGTTACTCCGAGTCATTTGAGAAATACCATGCCAATTCTGATCATTGGTACAATCTTCTCTATAAAGGACATGAACCCGAACTGACTGAAACTGTGGTTTTCGGGAACTTAAAGCTTGGACAACTTATAAATTTTGCTTTCTTGTCTCTATTTGCAGCCATCTGCTTTGTTGCCGTGCGAAACAGTTATCGAACGACGCTTGAACAGCAAACGGCAATGTAGCCCAACTGTCCTAGAATTCTTAGCGCGCATATGTTTAACCGTTTGCGAGTTCGACTGCGCGAAGGCTTCCGACTCCTCAACGGAGTAGTCCTGATCATTGGTCACGGGGTCACCCGCAACAGGCTTATTGCGGCGCGGTGGTATGGGTGCGATCCAACTGTTCCTCGAAGAAACCGATCCCCTGTTGAGAAGCTGCGCGCCCCACCGTTGACTATAGCACGCGTGATCTTGCTTTGTGCTCAAAGAGCCGACGCAGCATCCGGTGCCGTCGCGAGACGCCGCGTCTTCAATTCTCCCAAAACACAAAGCATCCCAGACACCGTCATGTCACCTGCCATTAATGCAATGATCACGGGCTGTTGGTCCTATTATTCAAGACGCGTACTGATAGTAGCCGCATTGGCAAGGCCCGGATGCCGGACGGTAATGTCCTTTAGTCAGACCGAGGAAGTTCAATCTAGCCCAGCGCGTGCACGATCTTTGAGCTGAATATTCTGTTCACCCTGAAATGTCCCGTCGCGCCAGAGGTGTAGCGTAGACTGGACGGCAAGTTTTCATCATGTTCGGAAAAGGCAAAGTCTGCATCGCAACCTCCTATGAGTTCGAAGCAGAACAGGAGGCTCTGACGAACCCTTTTAATCTCGGCTTCGAGCGCGCGTGGTGTCACTGAAAATGAATAGACGCGAGCCAAACTGGCTTCACATCGCTGGAATGCTCACCCGGACTTGGATATTAAATTTTGTATCTATCATGAAAAAACTTCAAAATTATTGAAGAACCTATTTCGTAATTTCGAAGCACATTATATCAATGCAATAGCCATTTTTCTTAAGTCAATAGCGCACCTTAAATCAATGCAAGCCCTGAAAACGCCACGTAGCCTGCTAGACCTCACCTAAATAACTCCCCCTTCACACGCAATATCATAATGAATTCTTTTGGTTTGATGAGATGATACTAGACCGTTTTTACCAAATATCCGCACCGATAATCGCTTTCGTTTTTTTCAGAAATTTTTTCTTCGCCGCTTTGGCAGTTTTCGCACTACTTGCGGTCATTGCCCTACCGATCGTTCTAGGACTGTTAATTTGGAACGACCTGAATGTTCGGGTTGGAGCGGCTGGCTTGCGCGCTCTTGTTCGATTGCGGTGGCAATTAAGCTGGAATTCAGGGTTCCTAAAAGAGAAACGCCTGAGAAAAATCTCTGCCGCGCTTATTAAGGCCTATGAGCTTGAACCAAATGCCAGCTTGGACGAACAAGCCGCACGGTTCGAGCGTTTGATGCAAGACGCAATAAAAATCGATCGTCGTGTGCCACCAATTTTTCAAAGGTCATTGTCTACAAATCTGATCGCCAAAACTCTGGCCGACACTGAGGGACTAAGTCAATCAGAGCATTCTGCCCTGAGAGCAGCCTTCGTCAAAGCCATGCCCCGAGAGCAAAACAGAGGCTTTTGGGTTAACGCAAGATTGGCAATACGCAAAGCTTTGGCACCACTTGCCGGGAGTAAAGTTGATCGAGTTCGGATAGGCCATGTAATTATTCAAATGCTAGTACATAGGCCCGCAACCTCGAACGAACGACTTGTGACCCTTGCCGCTTTGATCCGAGACGCTCGCATTAAAGAAGGGCTTGAGGGTACTTTCAAATTGCCAGATCCCATCATCGATTTGCCGATAATAATGCAGCGCAAATTGGTTTTGCTCTCACATGTAGCCTTTGGGACTGCTGATATGTGGCGGATTGCGCTTACGGATCCGTCATTCCTCATTCAACTGCTCCGTTTCAAAAAACGCTTTGACGCCCTGCCGAAGCCGGAAAAACAACTATGGGATATGGAGACTGCGAAAAATGCAAATGCGCACGTGCCGCAGCCTGCAGACGAAAAATCGAGGTCCCAACACCAACCTTCGAAAGACGAACTGCTCACAGATTTGAATGAAAACGCAAAAGAAGCAATCCTGCTGGCTCGAACATGGCCCATTACAGGAACCGTTGAGGGCCGTTCCTGGTTTGGCGGCGTGCCCCTCTTACCTAGTTTCATGGCATGGCCCACTTTACCGGCGTCACGTGCGCCACTACATTTTCTGGCCCAGATAGATTGTGCAGAGCTTCCGCGAGTGAAAGACGGAGATGCGATGCCAGAGGACGGACTCTTGCTGTTCTTCGCCTATGTTGATGAAGAAATGATCTGGGATGAAGAAGATGGCAGCGCACAAGTTAAATACGTCCCTGCTCAGGATATTCCTAAAAACCCAGCAAAACTGCCAGCGGAGTTGGCAGATATTTTTGGAAAGCCGGGTCATCGAACCTATCCGCGCTGGCCAATCACACCGCATTTGGCCCAAAGCTTTTGTTGGAACGATAGGGATCCCAAAGGGTCGCACAAAGTAGCTACGGCAGCTCAGAAAGAGGCAATTTCCAAGTTTTTGCCGGAACCATCACAAACCAAACCGGCTCAATTGCTTGAGGAACGTTTCATGCGCGACGCCGAAACGGGAGATGTTCTAACGGACAGTGAGGGCAAGCCAAAAAAACAGCTCACTCTGGCGCGCGATCTGCAAAAAGCAGGCTTTCCGTTCTGCGGTGGCACGATGAAACGCTTTGCAAAGGAATATCATGCCCAGCTATCACAGATGATTGATGAGGCGCAAAGAACCAAACAATTCCTTGAAACGTACAAGCCAAAACAGGATCAAGAGAAAAAACGCCAAGCTCTCGATGCGAAGATTGCCAAATTTTCCAAAGCTTTAAGCCTTTTGGACCAAGTCTCAGATCGGCTGACCGCTTTTGGTGATCTCGAAATTGTACCAGACAGAGAGGCCAAATTTTTCGAAAAGTGGCTCGAGCAGATGGTTCTACGAAAGTATCCTGCAGTTTATACTTCGTTGCGCAATGTATTGAAATCCATGACACAGGAAGCAGCGACAGACGCCAAATTGCGTGTAGCCCTTCCACAGGCGCTTTTTGACTTTTTTGACGCGGAATTACGTCCGAACCCCGCGCTATCCCAACACATGATGCTGGGCCATCCCCAATTTCGTACCAACTCGACACAAGCGCCCGGCCTCCGCCTGCTGGCATTAGATAGTGACAGTGGTTTGGATTTTATGTTTTGCGATTTAGGCATGGTGGAATTCTGGATCAAACCAGAGGACCTGGCGCATCGCGATTTCAGTCAAGTCGTGGCCGTAACAGCCGGCGGCTGACATCTCACGACCTTCTGCAAATTTCCATAATTGGTTTCATTTAAATTAGGAAACCGCGAAACATCCGCTTTCCTCACAACAGTTCAATTCCCCTATCTAACTCATCAGAGATAAACATGTTGCTTCAACAGGTTGAATGCGCGGATTTTTTAAGACGAAATAGAAGGAAGTTAATACCTCGAATATCTGGCCTGGACCGAGAGCAACAAATCGGAAGTTCCTGGTGAAGGAAGGCCTGCTATTCGACAAGATCATGTTGACCTACGATCATCAGTCTTTCGATCGTATCAGTCACATTATGGGATTGGTCGATCATATGCGCCAGGTCCAAACCAGCCTTCCCTTCGGCATCGACCAATTCGTTCAAAATCAGAAACAGGTGATACTGTTCAATGGTGCCACTATCCAGAGCATCGTCGCCACTCTTAATGTCGTTGAAATGGAACCCGGCAAGCTTGCCTGCATGGATCCGCCGCGACACAATCATTTCGATATTCACGTTTGATGGGTGATGGCCCGATCGACAAGGAACATCGCTTTTTCGCCCAGCTCCAGCGCCGCCATGGCTGAAACCGGGGCGATGTTTTCCGAGGCAATCAGTTCAATTTGGGTCAGCTGGCATTCACGCCCTTTTGGCAAAGCGGTAACGACGACGGCATCAAAGATGCCGCCCTCGGTAACGCGATCAAACGTCGGAAAAGTCCTTACAAAGACAGGCTGTATATTTCAGGCCATTTCAGCAGCGAGTTCGCGCGCGCCGATTTCCAAAAGATGTGCTACGTGGGGCGCAAAGCTGTTCCAGACGTCGATACGGAAGCGTTCCGAAGTATCGCGCCACAGCGTTACGGTCACGCCGTCGAAAACAGTGCGGCGCGCGGTGCCGTCGGCAATTGCATCAATGTCGCGCGGACAACCAAGTGTCAGAAGCTCTCCTGCACGATCGCCTTCGATCTCAAAGGAGATTTCGCGTCCGGATACATCCACGAGGCTGTGCGGCAAATCAACGGACGCACAGGCGGCCATGATCGCAGCAGCATCGTCGGTCATGATGATCCATTCGTCCGGACCAAGACAGGCCGTACCCAGCGTCACGCCACCGATCTTGCGCGGAAGGCTGTAACCGAGAGCCCGTTCAAGCGGACCAAGATCGCCGCGTGCCCGCAGCGAAAGCCGCGCACGATGGGGAACTTTGGTCACGCTGACGGCAGCGTTCGAGACAAGGGTTTCGGTCGGGAAGGAGGTGAGCGCGTTCATGCTGCGGCTCCGATCTTGAGACGGTTGTTTTCGGGATCGACAAAGATAGTCGAGACGATTTTGGCGGCGATCGTGCGATCGGGCATCGGGATATAGACGGTTTCGCCCATCCGGTCCTGCCCGCCTTCGACCAGCGCCAGCGCAATCGGCTGGCCCACAGTGCCCTGATCATAGGACGACGTCACAAAGCCCACCATCTTCATCGGGATCGGCTGGTTCGGGTCGAGCACGATCTGCGCGCCCTCTTCCAGTTTGGAGCCGTCTTCGGTCAGAAGACCGACCAGCTGGCGACGCCCTTTGGCCACCAGATCAGGCCGCGCCATGCCGCGCATACCGACAAAGTCTGCCTTCTTCTTGCCAACGGCCCAGCCCATACCCGCATCAAACGGCGTGACGGTGCCATCTGTGTCCTGTCCGACAATGATGTAGCCCTTTTCAGCGCGGAGCACGTGCATCGTTTCGGTGCCATAGGCGCAGATGTCATATTGCTGACCTGCCTCCCAAAGCGTCTCCCACAGCTGGCGACCCAGCGGTGCGGGTACGTTGACCTCGAAACCGATTTCGCCGGTAAAGCTGACACGCCACAGACGCGCAGGAATGCCCGCCACGTCCACTTCAGCACAGGACATATGCGGGAAGTTTTCCTCGGTCAGCACCAGATCCGGCACGAGGGGTTGCAACAGCTTGGCTGCATTCGGGCCGTTCAAGGCAATGGTCGACCACTGTTCGGTTACCGACGTCAGCCAGACATCAAGATCGGGCCATTCGGTCTGCAGATAGTCTTCCATCATGTTCAGCACGCGTGCCGCGCCACCAGTGGTGGTCGTGACGTGGAAACGGTCATCAGAGATGCGACCGATCACGCCGTCGTCGCGAATGAAGCCATCGTCGCCGCACAGCAGGCCATAACGGCATTTGCCGGGTGCTAGCTTGAGGAACGGGTTTGTGTACATGCGGTTAACGAACTCAGCGGCATCGGGACCAACCACTTCGATCTTGCCCAGCGTGGAAGCGTCGAAGATGCCTACGCTGGACCGCGTTGCGGCGCATTCACGCTTGACCGCGGCGTCCATATCTTCACCCGACTTGGGGAAATAACGCGCGCGGCGCCACTGGCCGACGGGTTCATACACTGCACCGTTTTCCTCGGCCCATGCGTCGATCTGCGTTTTCCGCGTCACTTCGAAATGGCTACCACGGTGATAGCCAGCAAAGGCGCCAAATGTTGTCGGCGTGTAAGGCGGGCGGAAAGTTGTCAGACCCACCTGCGGCTGCTTTTTGCCAAGCGCATCGGCGGCAATGTTCAGGCCGTTGATGTTCGACATCTTGCCTTGATCGGTCGCCATGCCGTTGGTGGTGTAGCGTTTGACGTGTTCGATCGAACGCATGCCCTCTTTAACCGCAAGACGCAGGTCCTTGGCCGTCACGTCGTTTTGATAGTCAACAAACGCTTTGGCGCGACCTGGCTGTTTGTCGGTTGGCAGTTCTTTGTGCATCACGCCCGTACCAGGACGATCCTCGTCCACGGCATAGCTGGCCGCGTCACCCGCCTGCCCCAACGCATCCAGTGCGGCTTGGGCCTGTGCCGCGCCATCTGCCAGCGCCGCTTCGATTCCCCACAGGCCACGGCCCGCGCCCGCGATCACGCAGTCTTCTGGCGTATCGGACGGCAAGAAAGTGGTCAGGTCATCGTCCCACGCCAGTTTACCCTTCGTGTGCGAAAACAGGTGCAGCGACGGCGTCCAGCCACCGGACATCAGCACAGCGTCACACTTGATTTCAGAGCCCGCGCTCACTGTGCTGCCAGAGACCTTGTTCACGCGCAGCGAGGACACGCGCAGACGACCAGAGGTCGCCGTGGCTGTGTGGCTCAGCTTGACCGGAATGTTCAGCGCTTTCGCCTGATCCAGAAGATCTGCGCGCACTTCGGCGCGTGTGTCGACGATGGCCTGAACCTGCGCACCTGCGCCTGCCAGATCGAACGCGGCGTACCATGCGCTATCGTGCGATGTCAGAACAACAGGACGCTTGCCCACCAGAACACCAAAGCGGTTCAAGAAGGTCTGCGCCGATCCCGCCAGCATCACGCCCGGACGGTCGTTGCCGTGGAAGACCAGCGGTTTTTCCAGCGCACCCTGCGCCAGCACAACCTGCTTGGCGCGCACACGCCACATACGTTCGCGCGGAGTATCCTGCGGCACCTCGTCAAGGTGATCGGTCAAACGCTCGACCATACCGATGAAGTTTTCGTGGTAGTAACCGATGGCAGTGGTGCGGGTCATAACCTTAACACCTGCCGCCTCAAGCTCGGCCAATGTGGAAGACAGCCAATCCCATGCCGCCACGCCATCAATTTTGGCCTGCGGTTCAGAGAGCAGCGTGCCGCCCGCCTCGGAATGTTCATCAACCAGAACGACCTTCAGGCCCTTACCTGCTGCCTGACGCGCAGCGGCCAGACCGGACGGTCCCGCACCAACGATTAGCACATCGCAATGCATGTTGCGCGATGCGTAGACGTCTGGGTCTTCTTCGGTCGGGCTAACGCCCAGACCGGCTGCAGCGCGGATGAACGGCTCATAGACTTTGTGCCAGAAGTTCCGCGGCCACATGAACGTCTTGTAGTAGAAGCCCGCCGAGAACAGCATGTAAGCCGCGTCGTTCACAGCACCCACGTCGAATTTCAACGACGGGTATTTGTTTTGCGACGTTGTCTCGAGCCCCTTGCGCAGTTCCTGCATGGTCGCGCGCGTATTCGGTTCGAACTGCCCCTTGCCACGGCGCGTGCCGATCAGGGCGTTGGGCTCTTCCGAGCCTGCTGCTACGGGGCCACGCGGACGGTGGTACTTGAACGACCGGCCCATAAGGTGGTTGCCTTGGGCAAGAAGAGCCGAAGCAACGGTATCGCCGCGGAAACCTTCAACATCGTGACCGTCAAAGGTGAAACGGATCGGCTGTGCGCGGTCGATGCGACCACGGCCAGGAATGCGATAGCTCATGCTTTGCCCTCCGTCAGAGTGCTAAGGTCCGGGCGCGGTGTGCCCGAGGGATAGGTGGTCAAAAAGCGGTCAGAAACGGTGTCACGCACCGCGTTGAAGAAGCGGCCACACCCGTGCAGGTGACGCCAGCGTTCGTAATGCGCGCCTTTGGCGTTCTCGCGGATGAACAGGAACTCTTCCCACTGTTCGTCGGTCTGGCTCATGGGATCGGCGGGACGCACGATGTGCGCCTGACCGGCATAGGCGAACTCGGCCTCGGGCAGGGTTTCTTCGCAATGGGGGCAATGGATCAGAAGCATGTGTTTGTCCTCAGTGTGCGACAGCGGCAGCGGCGGCTTCGTCGATCAGACGACCGGTGCGGAAGCGTTCCATGGTGAAAGGCGCGTTGATCGGGTGCGGTTCGTCCTTGGCCACAGTCCAGGCAAAGGTATGCGCGGCGCCCGGTGTTGCCTTGAACCCGCCCGTACCCCAACCGCAGTTAACGTAAAGCCCCTGAACCGGCGTCTTCGAAATGATCGCAGAGCGGTCTGGTGTCACATCGACAATGCCGCCCCATTTGCGCAGCATCCGCATCCGGTTGAAGATCGGGAAGACCTCGGTAATCGCGGCGACTGTATGTTCGATCAGCGGAAGGCCGCCACGCTGGCTGTAGGATGTATACTGGTCCGTGCCCGAACCGATGACCAGCTCGCCCTTGTCGGATTGACTGATATAGGCGTGCACCGCGTTCGACATCACCACGCAGGGGAAAATCGGTTTGACCGGCTCCGACACCAGCGCCTGCAGCGGGTAGCTTTCCAATGGAAGGCGCACATCGGCGGTTTGCATAACGGTTGAGGTATGGCCCGCCGCCGAAACAGCGACCTTCTTGGCCTTGATGAAACCCTTGGCGGTTTCGACGCCCGCGACAGAACCATCTGCGTTCCGGCGAATGGCTGTGACGGCGCAGTTCTGGATGATGTCCACACCACGTTCAGCCGCGCCACGGGCATAGCCCCATGCCACCGCATCGTGCCGCGCCGTCCCTGCCCGCTCCTGCAGCGCACCGCCCATAACAGGATAGCGCGCGTTCGCCGAGATATTCAGCGGCGGGCAGTAGTCTTTGCATTCCTGCGGGGTCAGCCAGCGGTTATCGACACCGTTCAGACGGTTGGCGTGGATGTGACGCGTGAACGACTGCACGTCGTGCACATTGTGCGCCAGCATCAGAACGCCACGCCGCGAATACATCACGTTATAGTTCAGCTCTTGGCTGAGGTTTTCCCACAGATCCACCGCATGATCGAAAAGCCGCGCGCTTTCGTCATAGAGATAGTTCGACCGGATGATCGTCGTGTTGCGTCCGGTGTTGCCACCACCCAGCCAGCCCTTGTCGATCACAGCGACATTGGTGATGCCGTGCTGTTTGGCCAAATAATAGGCCGCGCCCAACCCGTGGCCGCCCGCCCCGACGATGATCACGTCGTATTCTTTCTTGGGCTGACTATCGGGCCACTGCTCGGTCCAGCCTTTGTGGCCGTTCAGGGCATTCTTCAGCAGGGCAAAGGCGTTAAAACGCGTCATGTGGCGGCCTCGCAAGTTGGTTTGTTGAGGGTGATTTCACCAAATTTACGCGAGTCGCCTGTCACTTGCGGGTAGTATCGGGACAACTCATGTGTAAATATGGGACATGGCGCATTCAGATCATAAACGTCTTAAAGTCGGCTTTTTGCTTGCCGAAAGCTTTACCTTGTCCGCGTTCGCAAATTTCGTGGATGTGCTCCGGCTTGCTGCAGACGAAGCCGACCGTTCGCGCCCGATCCTATGTGACTGGGACGTTTTATCCGACACGATGAACCCAGTTCGATCATCCTGCGGCGTGCGGGTATCACCGGACACGCGGCTGCGGGACGCGGGGACATATGACTACCTGATCGTTGTCGGCGGCTTGATGAGCGAAGAGACCGGCCTGTCGAACGCCATGATCACCTTCCTGCGCACACGCGCCGCAGCGGGAACACCACTCGTTGGTCTGTGCACGGGCGTGTTTCACCTGCAAGAGGCAGGCCTTTTGGCAGGCTACCGCTGTTGTGTCAGTTGGTTTCACCATCAGGATTTCCTTGACCGCTTCGAAACCGAGCGACCCGTTTCAGACCAGATTTTCGTGGTCGACAGGGACCGACTGACCTGCTCGGGCGGACATGGCGCATCGCATCTGGCCGCCTTTCTTGTGACGCGGCATCTCGGCCAATCGGCAGCGATCAAAAGCCTGAACATCATGATGATCGACAATGCCCTAGGTGGTGATCGCCCCCAACCTGGTCAAAGCCTTGCGCGGCAACCAAAGGACCCGCTCGTGAAACGGGCCGTTTTGTTGATGCAGCAGAATATCGAGGTGCCGCTGACGATCTCGGCCCTCGCAGGTCGTTTGGGAACCGCCCGCCGCACGTTATTGCGCCATTTCGAAGCCGACCTGTCTTCCAGCCCATCGCGCGTTTACATGGATCTGAGGCTGGATCGAGCACAGTCAAAGCTGACGAATTCGGACGCCTCTATCCCTGAAATTGCACAGCTCTGCGGATTTTGTGACGGGGCACATCTGTCCAAAACACTGAAACAGGATCGCGGTTTCACTCCGAGCCAGTACAGAGCGGCCAAGCAATCACAAGATCTGCTGTCCAACACCTGACCATAGCGCTTAGCGGGGTCTATCTTTCGTCTGACCGTGAGACCTGAGCTGATCGCTTTTTATGTACCGCGAGTCCCAGTTTATTTGGTGCCAGAAGGGCCGGGAAACGTACTTAAGAAATCGCGCGCAGAATAGGCGCGCGCCCGTTGATAAAACGGCTAATGAAATGGCGCAAAAGCGCATCGATCCGCCTTCCAGCATATCAAACCATCGCACCCAAAACACACCAAGTAATTGATCTGCAATTGAATTTCACAAAGCCAAACCAACGGACAACGGATCTATTTACAAAATTAATAAAATAATACTTAATGAGTCGCACAGAGCCGTAGACTGCTCTGAAAGGGAGGGAACTATGACATTTAAGACAACGCTTTTGGCGTCGGCCATCGCTATTGGACCAGTGGCTGCTTTTGCCGCGGATATGACCATCGGTTTTAGCCAGATCGGCTCTGAGTCCGGATGGCGCGCGGCCGAAACAACGGTCACCAAGCAAGAGGCCGAAAAACGTGGCATCGATCTGAAGTTTGCCGATGCACAGCAAAAACAGGAAAACCAGATCAAGGCGATCCGCAGCTTTATCGCGCAGGGCGTGGATGGCATTCTGGTGGCTCCGGTCGTGGCCACCGGCTGGGACGAAGTACTGGAAGAAGCCGCAGATGCGGAAATCCCCGTGGTTCTGCTGGACCGAACGATTGACGCGGACGAGTCGCTTTATCTGACAGCGGTGACGTCCGATCTGGTGCACGAAGGCCGCGTTGCCGGCGAATGGCTGGTCAACGAGATGAACGGCGCCGACTGCCGTATCGTCGAATTGCAGGGCACCACAGGATCATCCCCCGCCATCGACCGCAAGAACGGTTTTGAGCAGGGCATCGCGGGCCATGGCAACCTTGAAATCGTGCGCAGCCAGACCGGTGATTTCACCCGTGCTCAAGGCAAGGTCGTGATGGAAAGCTTCCTAAAGGCAGAAGGCGGTGAAAATATCTGCGCGCTTTATGCCCATAACGACGACATGGCCGTCGGTGCCATTCAGGCGATCAAAGAGGCCGGCCTGAAGCCCGGTGAAGACATCAAGATCGTCGCCATTGACGCCGTTCCTGATGCCCATAAGGCCATCGCCGCAGGCGAAATGAACGCCACAATCGAACTGACGCCGAACATGGCTGGCCCCGCGCTTGATGCACTGGAAGCCTATCTGGCCAGTGGCGCAATGCCTGCAAAATGGATCCAGACAGAGTCCAAGCTGTTCACAAGCGCGGATGACAATGAGGCGATCTTCAACATGAAAAAAGACCTCGGCTACTGATACGAGCGTCTTGTTCCGGGCGTTTTGATAGCGCCCGGTCCTCTGCCGGACGACGCTCCTCCGTCCGGCAGCTTTTCGACGGCCATAGGCAGACCGCACCTTGGCGGATAAGGTCCCCTGTATGACAAATATTTCCACATCGGACAGGCCCGTTTTACATGCACGGGGCATATCGAAATTTTTCCCCGGCACGATCGCGTTGGATGATGTCGAACTGCGCCTTATGCCCGGCGAAGTGCACGCGCTTTTGGGTGAGAATGGCGCTGGCAAATCGACACTGATCAAATGCCTGACAGGGGCTTACCGGCGCGACGCCGGTGTGATCATGCTGGACGGAACCGAGGTCGAACCCGCCTCGACCGCAGACAGTCAGAGATTGGGGATCGGCACGGTATACCAAGAGGTCAACCTGCTGCCCAACCTGACCGTGGCCGAAAACCTGTTTCTTGGTCGTCAGCCCATGCGCGGCGGTTTTATAGCACGCAAACGCATGAACGCCGAGGCCCGCGCGGTATTGCAGGATTACGGGCTAGAGATTGATCCCGCCGAACCGCTGACCGCCTATTCTGTCGCCATCCAACAGGTGATCGCGATTGCGCGCGCGGTTGAGATGTCTGGCAAAGTATTGATCCTCGATGAGCCGACAGCAAGCCTTGATCATGACGAAGTGCAACTTCTGTTCGGGGTGATCCGCAAGCTGAAGAAGCGCGGATTATCCATTGTATTTATTACGCATTTTCTTGATCAGGTCTTTGCCATTTCGGACCGCGCCACGATCCTGCGCAACGGTCGCGTAATCGGAGAATGTGTGCTGGCCGAGGTCACGCAGCATGATGTCGTGACAATGATGTTGGGCCGCCAGCTTGAGGCGCGTGTCAAAGCCCGTGATGTGGGCGTTGCAGGCAAGACGCTGGTCGAGGTCGAGGACCTTGGAAAACGCGGGATGATCGCGCCGTTCTCTCTTGATATCCGCGAAGGCGAAGTTGTCGGACTGGCCGGTTTGCTGGGGTCCGGAAGAACGGAAACAGCCAATCTGATCTTTGGCGTGGTGCCCGCAGATCAAGGCAAGATCATGCTGCGCGGACAAGAAATTGGCGTGACCAACCCGCGGGATGCGGTGGCGCATCGTTTCGCGCTTTGCCCCGAAGATCGCAAAGTGGACGGCATCGTCGGTGACTTGTCGGTGCGCGACAACATCATACTTGCGCTTCAGGCGCGCCAAGGCTGGATGCGGCCGATCCCGCGCGCGAAGGTTCAGGAAATCGCCGAAAGCTATGTCCGGGCGCTGGATATCCGGCTCGCGTCGCTTGATATGCCTATCCGGCTTTTGTCGGGCGGCAATCAGCAAAAAGCGCTTCTCGCGCGGTGGCTGGCTACAAATCCCGATTTTCTTATCCTTGATGAACCGACCCGAGGCATCGACGTTGGCGCCCACGCCGAGATCATCGCATTGATCGAACAGTTGCGCGCCGATGGCATGGCCCTGCTTGTCGCCTCGTCCGAGCTTGAGGAACTGGTGGCCTATTCCACCCGCGTCATCGTTCTGCGTGACCGGAAACAGGTGCGGGAACTGGCTGGCGACGAAATCACCCCCGACAATATCATCAACGCTATCGCCACGGAGGAGGTCGCATGACCCAGCCCACCGTCGGACCACGCCCATCCGTTTTCAAACGCATCATGCCCCAGCTTGTCATCCTTGCGGTGGCACTGGCGCTGAACGTGGCGGTGTTTCCCGAGTTCTTCCATATCGATTTCCGCAACGGGCGGCTGTTTGGAAATCTGATCGACGTCCTGAACCGCGGCGCTCCGGTCGCGTTGTTGTGCATCGGCATGACGCTTGTGATTGCAACCAAAGGGATCGACCTGTCGGTTGGCGCGGTCATGGCCATTGCCGGCGCGGTGGCGGCAGCGACTGTGGTTGATGGACACAGTTGGGGAACGGCCCTGTTGGCAGCGCTGCTGGCTGGCGGCCTGTGCGGATTGTGGAACGGGTTTCTGGTGGCGGTGCTGCGCATCCAGCCTATCGTGGCAACGCTTGTGCTGATGGTGGCCGGACGCGGGATTGCGCAGCTTGTGACCGAAGGCAAAATCCTGACGTTTGACAACGCGGGCCTGATCAACTTGGGCGCGGGCACGATTGCTGGTGTCCCTACCCCGATCCTGATCTGGCTGGCGCTTGGGGCCCTTGTGACATTCGGCGTCCGTCGTACGGCGTTGGGTATGCTAATCGAGGCCATCGGGATCAACGAACGGTCCTCTCGTCTTGCGGGGATTAACAGCCGTGTGCTGTTGGTTTGCGTTTATCTCGTATCCGGACTTTGCGCAGCACTTGCTGGCGTGATCGTTGCCGCGGATATCAAGGGCGCGGACGCCAACAATGCAGGTCTATGGCTGGAACTAGACGCGATCTTGGCGGTCGTGATCGGTGGCAATTCGTTGCTCGGTGGCCGGTTTTCTATTGTCGCCTCTCTTCTAGGTGCGCTGATCATCCAGTCCATCAATTCGGTCATCCTGCTGTCGGGCCTTCCGCCGGAATTCAACCTTGTGATCAAGGCGCTTCTGATCCTTGGCATCCTTGTGATCCAGAGCCCGAGGATCGGAAACTACATCTACATGCTCCGCGCTTCTGGCCCACAGCCACAGCCCGATCCTCTTGTCCGACAACGTCCCGAAAAGGAGGCTGCCCAATGATCCGCTCCACGCATCTGCCGCTTCTGATCACGTTGGCGACGTTTATTGTGGCCTATGCGCTTTGCGCCTCGGCCTACCCCGCAATGCTATCGTTCAGGGTTGTGGCGAACCTGCTGACGGACAACGCGTTTCTGGGAATTGCTGCCGTTGGCATGACCTTTGTTATTCTGTCCGGCGGGATCGACCTGTCGATCGGATCGGTGATTGCCTTCACCGGCGTGTTCCTGGCTGTGATCCTGCGCGACACCTCGCTTCATCCGCTGGTAGCCTTTGCCTTGGTTTTGGCGTTAACGACTGGGTTTGGTGCGGCGATGGGCGCAACGATCCACTATCTGGAAATGCCCCCGTTTATCGTGACGCTGGCGGGCATGTTTCTGGCGCGCGGCGCGGCCTATGTTCTGTCCACCGAAAGCGTGCCGATCACGCATGAATTCTACGACATGCTTCAAGGTCTCTACTGGAAGATCGACGGCGCACGGTTCCGTTTGATTGGTGGTCTGATGGTTCTTACGTTCCTAGTTGGCATCATCACCGCGCACCGCACCCGCTTTGGCCAGAACGTCTATGCGCTGGGTGGTGGTGAGCAGGCAGCGCGTCTGATGGGCGTACCGATGGCCAGCACCACCATCGGAATTTACGCAGTTTCCGGTGGATTGGCAGGGCTTTCGGGGATCGTCTTCTCGCTCTATACGTCGGCGGGCTATTCGCTGGCCACTGTCGGGGTCGAGTTGGATGCCATTGCGGCTGTTGTCATCGGTGGCACGCTGTTAACTGGTGGATACGGCTTTGTCGCAGGGACATTCTTTGGCATCCTCATCATGGGTCTGATTCAGACCTACATCGTCTTCGACGGCACGCTGTCGAGTTGGTGGACCAAAATCGTAATTGGAGGACTGCTGTTTGCATTCATCCTCCTGCAGAAAGGACTGACGTGGGCGGCAGAGAAAAGAGCAACTCGGGCTCGGCAACGCACAGCGACTGGTTCCGCCGCTCTCTCATGACATTGGTCACAGCGGGCGGCGCAGGGGCGGAACGCGCGTCCAATCACACGGCCTTCGTGGTGGACCAGCTTGGCCGCGCCATCGTTGCTGGCGAATACCCTGCCGAAACAATGATCCCGCTTGATCCTGATCTATGCGAGATGTTCGGCGTGTCACGCACCGTGGTGCGCGAGGCAAAAAAGACACTGATTGCCAAGGGCATGATCCAGTCGAAGGCCAAGGTCGGCACTCATGTACGCCCTGCGGACGAATGGAACATGTTCGATGAAGACGTTCTGCGCTGGCACGCGACAGCCCGCAATCCGACGCGTTTTTACGAAGAGCTTTACGAAATCCGCATGATCTTTGAACCGGCGGCCGCAGCGCAAGCCGCGGGACGTGTCAATCAGGTCGACCTGGATGAATTGAACTCCTTGTGCGACCGGCTGGCTACAGCGGACAACCGCACCGATTTTGCGCTTGCTGACTACGAATTCCATAAACAGGTTCTGCGCCTGTCTGGAAACCGGTTCCTACAGTCGCTGGGCGATCTGGTGCAGACCGCGCTTTATTCGCTGTTCATGGCAGAACACATCGGCGACTTCTCTGAGCGTCGAGAGACCGTCGCCCAAAGGCACCGCGCCATTGTATCGGCCATCGCTTCGGGCGCGCAGCTGGATGCGCGTGATGCCATGAGTCGCGTCATCCATGACGGCTATGCCAATGTGGTCATGAAAGGCGCCGTCGCTGGCTAGGTGCCCTGCCCTGTTTCTGACATCACGATGCGACCGCGCGTTTACCTTGATGGTTTGCGGCCAACGCATGGAAAATGATCAGGCCAAGCCCAAGCACGATGCCGATCCACATGATCGTCGGGGACTTCCATAGAACCAGCAGAGCTAGCCCCAGCCGCAGGAACATTTCCCATCGCGCCATCGGACCGCGATCAAACCGCGCAAGCGCTGATGCCATCAGATACAACGCAAGGATCAGACGTGCAGCCAGCCATCCAAGGGCAACCCATTCGATCTGGCCCGTATACCCTTCGATCAATGCCCGTTGTCCCGTTTCGCTGGTGATGGTCACCGCCTCTTGGATCAGAAGAAGTTCGGGATACCAAGCAAATACAAAGGGGATCGTGAACATCACGATGCCAACCCTGACGGCGGCAAAGCCTGTGCGCATCGGCTCGGTTCGGGTGATAGAGGCCGCAGCAAAAGCCGCAATCGCCACCGGCGGGGTGATCGCCGAGGCGACGGCGAAATAGAACACGAACATATGTGCGGTGAAAAAGCTGACCCCGAGATTGGCCAACAGCGGCCCCAACAGCAAGGCAACGTTCACATAGGCCGGAACCGTTGGCATGCCCATACCCAGCAGGATCGCGCACAACATCGCACATGTCAGCGCGAGCATCAGATAAACGCCACCGACAATGTGAATTTCGAACCCAAAGACCGAAATCACCTGCGCCTGTTCGAGCCATGAAGTCACAGCGCGGGTCAGTTCGCCGGTCAGCCCGCTTTCGTTCAGAAACGCCGAAATAATCGAGACCGCGAACAACAGCAGGAATAGTCGCGACAACAAAAAGCCCCCGTCCGCCAACGACATCAGAACCCGTGATGGTTTTGCGCGCGTTGACGGATCCAGAAACAGCAGCGGCAACAGAACCGCCACGGCCCACCAACCGGCTGACACCGCGTCGCCAGTCGAATTGGTAATTGTGCGGATCACACCCGCAGGCAGGATCGACGCCAGAAAACTGCCGCCCAGCGCGTCCTTGTTGCCCAGAAGCAGGAACAGGATCGTCATGATTGGCACGAAGATGATGATCAGGTTCAACCAGTCCTGTTTGTTCATTAAAAGGTCGTCGGGAATGTCACGCATCGGTTCGACTTTCTCGCGGCGGGCCTGAAAGACGACGGCAAGGAAGATCGAAAAGAAAAAGAACATCGCGGGCAGAAACGCCGCCGTGATGACCTTGTCATAGGGAACCGCAGTCAGGGCAACCAAGACAAAGGCTGCCACGCCCATAACCGGTGGCATGATCTGCCCGCCGGATGATGCTGCGGCCTCGACCCCGCCTGCGAACTGCGGCGAAAAGCCGTTGCGCTGCATCATCGGAATGGTCAGCCGTCCCGTAGACAGCACGTTCGTCACCGGACCGCCGGTGATCGTGCCGAACATGGCAGACGATACGATAGCCGCATGGGCAGGCCCGCCGCGCAATCTGCGCGTGCTCATCACCGCCAGCTTGATCAGCGACGTGCCCCCAGCAGATGACCCGAAAAGCGCGCCAAGGATGACATATGGAAAGACCTGACTGACGACGATTTCCATGAAGCGGCCCATGAAACCGTCGGGCGTGATAAAGACGTTGGTTGCCTTCTGTATCGCCGCCGCCGTGACATCGCCGCCATCGGCGCCCAGCTTGGTCAGCAGAAAGCTGTTGTCGGACAAATCAAACACCCAGATCAGGGCGGTTCCGACCGTGTAGATCACCACGATGCTCGCCACGGCCACCAACGGCAGCCCCCAGACACGCACATTGTAGAGGAAAAACAGCGTAATGATCGTGAACAACAGCGGAATAATCCAGATGCCGAAGCGGGCCTGACAGGCGGGCACTTCGGCCTCGAACGAAATACCGGGAATGACGCCTGCCGAGCGTTCCGCCGCCTCTTGGATAAGGCGGGCGCGTTCGCCGGTGATCTGGTCGATCAGACAGATCGAGTCAATTTCGACAAGATAACCGAAGGCCGCCAGAAACGCGGCAAGGATCAGACCGGCATCCAGCAGAAATCCGAGCCACGCGATGTTCGGTCGCTCTTCTCGCCATGCCCGATACACGCTGGAATCCAGCGCGACGATCAGCATCATCAACAGAAAAACAGGCGGGTAGAAATACTCTGGCGGGAAGTTGGACACACGGAAGAACGGACGCCCTGTTAGGTCGCGCGCCAGATCCTGAAGGCCGGGAATTTCCGGCAGGGTGTTCACCATACCGACAACAACAAGGATCAGGGCAAGCCAGAAGGCAATCCGCTGGCCCAGCGGCTTGGACAAAGGTGTGGTGTCAGTCATGGTGTGTCACTTTATGAAAAAGGGCCGCACGTGGCGGCCCCTGAAAGCGTGTTACGGACGCAGGCAATCCGCGACGGTGTGGCCCGCATCTTCGAACGCGCGAATGGCACCGGGATGCATTTTGATCTGCACCGCGCCACAAGCACCCTGACTTTTCCCATCAAGGTCGCCAAAGCTCATCATCAGGAAGGGGCCGCGTGGCGAACTGGTCAGGAACCGTTCCTGCCCTTTGAGGTAGGCTGTGGTGATATCGTATACCAACGTTTCGTCCATTGAGGCCGAGACGATCTGGCCAAAGGCCGTAGCAAAGCTGTCAAAGCTGTCGTCATCCGTCACGATTGTGATGTCGTTGCCCTCATAGGCCTTGCGGACCTCATCAACTGGCACGGAATAAGGCGCGTGCCCCGGAGCAGCCATGATCTGCTGACCCAGTTCGCTGGCTAAAAGGTCAGAGGGAACGTCGTGGATGGTGATGCCGCCAGCCGCCGCAATCGCGATCTGCCGACCCGAGGGCAGACCTTCCGGAATGGTCCATGCATCAGCGCCACCGCCTGTGATGCTCGACACCGTGTCAGGCCATGGGTTCTGGATGCCTTCATAGCCTTCGCCGTCTTTCAGCCCGCTCAGCAACTGGATCATCGCCCGACCCGATGTCAGGGCAGCACCACGCGGCGGGCCGTTCCAGATACGCTTACCGCTAAGGTCTCGCACGTCTTCAACAGGGTTGCTGTTGTAATAGCCAAAGATCTGGGCCGATCCCGCATTGAAGAACAACACACGGATGTTCGAGGCCAGCTCAGCGCCCTTCTCCGGACCGACACCACTGTAGGGACCGATGCCACGAGACAGAAGGAACGGCAGGATCAGCGGAGCCGGAGCCATATCGAGACGGCCTTCGGCGACCGCCTGAACAGAGTTGGTCAGCGTCGCGCCTTCGGTGATCTGCAGGTTGGCAACCCCTGCGCTGTCCAGAACGGCGGCCAGCGTGGTGTCGATGTAATGCGGGGTCGAACCCGGCGTGGTGGTCTCAGCGGTCAGCGTCGCTTGCGCCGCGGCCGCAAGCGGTGCAGCAGCCAGCACAGCACCGAGAATGGTCTGTCTGATCATGGAATCCTCCCTAACTTTTGCACCTTCCTCCAAAGGCGGCCGCGCCCTGACGGACGCGAGCCTTTTCACGCTGGCAGAAATTATATGACTTGTCACGTAATTTTTTTTCATGTCTTATCAGACCCATCGGAGGAGACATATGAGCCTGGATTCAAAGATCGATCGTGATCGAATTCAACGCAGGCAGAACCGCGAAGACCTGAACGTGTTCTCGCGCCTGCCTGCGGTCTATTCGACGTCGCGCAAGCAAGGTCAGCAATTGCTGCAAATCGGCGGCGGGTTGTCGATTGTTGAATGGCGCACCTTGTGGGACCTTCACGAAGCAGGCCCCATGACCATCCGCGACCTATCAACGATCCAGCGCACCGATCATTCACTACTGAGCCGCGCCCTGCCCGATATGAAACGCAAGGGATATGTGCGGATGGAGCGGTCTGAAGAAGACGGACGCCAAACCATTGTCGAGCTAACAGACGAAGGCCGCAGCGCCTATGAGACCGCCGCCCCCATAATGGCCCGCCGTCGTGCAGCCCTGCGCGAGCGGTTTTCCGACGAAGAAATCCGGACATTCACAGGATTTTTGGACCGGTTCGAAGAGTTCCTTCAAATCCCTGTAGATCAAATCCTGAATCAGGAGACGGCTGAATGACCGACAAACCTAACGTTCTCTGGATCATGGCGGATCAACTCCGGTTCGATTATCTCAGCTGCTACGGCCACCCGCACCTTCACACCCCGCATATTGACGCGCTGGCAGATCGCGGCGTGCGGTTTACCAACACCTACGTTCAATCGCCGGTCTGCGGCCCATCCCGCATGTCGGCCTATACCGGCCGCTACGTGCGCAGCCACGGCTCAACATGGAATGGCATGCCTTTGCGGATTGGCGAGCCGACACTGGGCGATCATCTGCGCGAGGCCGGAGCGCGCGCCGTTCTGGTGGGCAAAACCCATATGGCCGCTGATGCAGAAGGTATGGCTTGGCTGGGCATTGATCCCAAAAGCGAAATCGGCGTACGCGCCTCTGAATGCGGTTTCGAAGTGTTCGAACGGGACGACGGATTGCACCCCGATAGCCCCCGCCAGCAATGGTCAGCCTACGACGACTATCTTGTCGCGCATGGGTACGACTCGGACAACCCGTGGGAAGACTTCGCAAATTCAGGCAAAGACGACGACGGAGAGCTACTGTCGGCTTGGCTGTTGAAGAATTCGCGGATGGCGGCCAATGTCCCCGAAGAACATTCGGAAACCGCCTATATGACCGACCGCGCCATGGATTTCATGGAACAGGCAACGGCGGATGGACGGCCATGGATGTGTCATCTGTCCTACATCAAACCCCACTGGCCCTATATCGTGCCTGCCCCCTATCACGACATGTACGATGAACGTCATATCGTGCCGCCCGTCAGGTCCACCGCCGAACGGGACACCGATCATCCGCTGATGAGGGCCTATCACGATGCCCGCGTCTGCAAGAGCTTTTCACGCGATCATGTCCGCGAACATGTGATCCCCGCCTATATGGGGCTGATCAAACAGCTGGACGACAATCTGGGCCGACTGTTCGCTTGGATGGACGAAAAGGGGCTGTCTCAGAATACCATCGTTGTTTTCACGTCCGACCATGGCGATTACATGGGCGATCACTGGATGGGGGATAAGGACTTTTACCACGAGATGGCTGTGAAAGTGCCCCTGATCATCGCCGATCCACGCCCCGAAGCAGACGCCACACGCGGCAGCGTTTCGGATGCTCTGATCGAGATGATCGACCTTGCGCCAACGTTCATGTCAGCGCTTGGCTGCACCCCGAAACCACACATTATCGAAGGCCGCGATCTGACGCCACTTTTGCACGGCACCGAAGGGTTTTCACGTAAATATGCCATCAGTGAACATGACTATCACTGGTCCGACATGGCCCGCACGCTTGAGCAGCGACAGGAAGACGCCCATACCAAGATGATCTTTGATGGCCGCTGGAAGTACATCCGCTGCGAAGGCTTCCGACCGGTGCTGTTTGATCTTGCAACCGATCCATCCGAATTGACCGATCTGGGTGGTTCGACGGATGCCGAACACATCACAGTGCGCGCCCGCATGGAGGCCGCCCTTCTGGATTGGGCCACGCGCCACCATACACGTATCACCGCAACACCCAGTCTACTTGCCCGCCAGAAAATGGCCGCAGAAAGCGGTATCCTGATCGGCTTCTGGGATGAGGATGAATACTTCACCACAACCGGTAAACGGTTCGAAGATCTGAAACCGGTCGGGCGCTGACCGCGACTCACCCCGCAGCGGCCGAGGCCTTCGCAGCTCCTCTTTGCTGTCCGCCAGTTTCAGATACGTCCCGTTATTCTGGATCCTTCGGGTCCGGCGTCGCTGTCTGATCAGCCCACGCGCTGTATCGCTTGAAGCGCCGATTTCGCGGCTTGTTCTTTGACGGGGCCGAAGCCGCGGACCTCATTGACCAAGCCCGCCGCGTCAATCGCCTGCGAAATGTTGGTTTCGTTCAGATTGGCAATCAAACGATCCAGCATCGCGCGATACTCTGTGATCAACGCGCGTTCCAGACGGCGCTCATCGGTGTAGCCGAACGGGTCGAACGCGGTACCGCGCAAGCGCTTGCCATGGGCCAGGACCCGCATCGCGGGTCTGATCCACGGCCCGAAGGCCCGCTTCAACGGTCGCCCACGCGCGTCTTTTCCGGGTAACATCGGGGGCGCGAGGTGGTGCTTAACGGTGAAGTCGCCCTCGAACCGGTCTTTCAGGCTGGTCAAAAACCCTGTGGCCATGTGCAAACGGGCAACTTCGTATTCGTCCTTATAGGCCATCACCCTGAACAAACCGCTCATCGCGGCTGCTGTCAGATCACCTGCGGCGCCGGACACACGGGCCTCGGCCGCCTGCACCTTGGCGATCATCTCGCGGAAGCTCTTGGCCCAAGCATCATCCTGATATTCGCTTAGAAACGTCGCGCGACGGGCAATTTGTTCATCCAGAGTCTGGATCGGAGGCGTGACCAACCCTGCCGCTTCGTTCACGGCGCTTACGTCCTCGGCGGCGATCCGTCCCCAGCCAAAGGCGCGTTTGTTCAGGTCGGGTTTGACGCCGTTCAGTTCAATCGCGCGCATCAAGGCGTTCAGCGACAGCGGCACCAATCCCGCCTGCCATGCCGCACCCAGCATCATAACGTTTGCAAAAACCGTGTCGCCCAGAAGCGCCTCGGAAAGCGCGTTGGCATCGAGTGTACCCAGCTTACCGGTTGCCGCCGCAATGGCATCAAGCCGTGTCTTGGCATTCAGGTCAGCGTCGCGGTTCTGGACCAGATCACCTGTCGGCATGACGGCCGTGTTCAGAACGCCCCGTGTACCTGAATGGAAGGTTTGTGACGCCTTGGGCGAGGAACTGACGACGATATCGCAGCCGATCAATGCATCCGCGCTTGCCGGCTCGACCCGCACTTGATTGACCTCCTGTGCATCGCGCCCCATGCGAATATAGCTGATGACAGGGCCGAATTTTTGCGCAAAGCCCATAAAATCAAGCACCGACGCGCCTTTGCCCTCAAGGTTGGCCGCCATTGCGATCAGCTGACCCACGGTGACAACCCCCGTACCGCCAACGCCCGTCACGACGATATCCCACGGAGTATCCAGCGTCGGCTGCTCCGGCGCGGACAGGGATTTGCTTAGCCGTTCGAACGCAGCCTCACCGCGTTGCGCGCCTTTCTTCAGACTTGCGCCCTCGACGGTGACAAAGCTGGGGCAAAAGCCGTTCAGGCAGGTGAAATCCTTGTTGCATGTATTAAGGTTGATCTTCCGCTTGCGCCCGAATTCGGTCTCTAACGGCTCGACACTCAGGCAGTTGGACTCGACCGAACAATCACCGCAGCCTTCGCAAACCAAAGGATTGATCACGGCAAACCGCTTGGGATCTTCCATCTTGCCACGTTTGCGCAGGCGCCGTTTTTCAGTCGCGCAGGTTTGCTGATAGATCAGAACCGTGGTGCCGGGAATATCGCGCAACTCTCGTTGGATACGATCCATTTCGTTGCGGTGAAAGGCCTGCACGCCGTCCACCTTGGGCAAGTTTTCAGGCTGATCACTGACCATCACCACGCGCTTGGCCCCCTCAGCCAGCACCGAACGCGCAATCGCCTCGACCGTGATCGGCCCGTCCACATGCTGGCCACCTGTCATGGCCACGGCATCGTTAAACAGGATTTTAAAGGTGATGTTTGTGCCCGCAGCGATAGCTTGACGCACAGCAAGCGAGCCCGAGTGATAATAGGTCCCCTCGCCCAAATTCTGGAACACGTGGCGGTTGCCGTTGAACTGCGACCGCGCCACCCAGTTCACCCCCTCGCCGCCCATCTGGATCAGCGACGTGGTGTTCCGCCCCATCCACGATGCCATAAAGTGGCACCCGATCCCCGCGAATGCCTGCGAACCTTCGGGGACTTTGGTGGACGTATTGTGCGGACAGCCCGAACAGAAATACGGTGTCCTTGTTGCCCCTGAAACGCTGATCGGATGCGGTTCGGGCGTGATTTTTGCGGCGATATCAACCAGATCAAGATCGACAGAATTCCGTTCAAGCCGGTCGGCGATATGCTGTGCCAGCATCACGGGGCCAAGTTCGGACGTCCACGGGATCAGGCGATTGCCTGTTTCGTCGCGTTTGCCCACCATCCGTCGCGGCTTGCGGCCCGGAAAATCATAGAAATACTCTTTGAGCTGGCTTTCGATGATGCCGCGCTTTTCCTCGACCACGAGCAGCTCATCTTTGCCCTGCGCGAACTCAAGCGCGCCTTCGTGTTCCAGCGGCCAGACCATGCCGACCTTGTAAATATCGATGCCCAGCGCGGCGGCGCGGGTTTTGTCGATGCCTAACAGTCGCAGTGCCTCAAGCACATCCAGATGCGCCTTGCCCGTCGTCACGATGCCGAACCGCGCCATGTGGCCCCATTCAGCACGATCAATGGGATTGGCGCGGGCAAAGGCCATGACGGCGTTTTTCTTATGCTCCAACCGCGCCTCGATCTGCGGCCCCGGAAGATCGGGCCAGCGGTAATGCAGACCGTCCTCGGGCGGGGTGAAGTCCGGTGTTACAAAGGCGCGATCCGGCTGAAGTTCGAACGACATGCCGGATTCAACCGTTTCCGAGATCACCTTGAAGCCAACCCACATTCCAGAAAAGCGCGACAGGGCATAGCCCCATTCTGCAAATGGCAGGAATTCGGCCACGTTCGCAGGGTTCAGAACGGGCATGAAAAAGTTCATGAACGCCACGTCCGACTGGTGCGACATGGACGAGGACACGCAGCCATGGTCGTCCCCTGCCACCACAAGCACCCCGCCATTGGGCGAGGCCCCATAGGCATTCCCGTGTTTCAGCGCATCGCCTGCACGGTCCACCCCCGGACCTTTGCCGTACCACAGGCCAAAGACCGCCTCGCATGTCTTGTGCGGGTCGGTTTCCACCTGTTGGGTGCCGATCATCTGTGTGGCCCCGAACTCTTCGTTCACGGCGGGAAGGAACGTGACGCCCGCATCTTTGACCAGATCCGCGTTTCGCCCGATTTCAAGATCAATCCCCCCGACCGGCGATCCGCGATATCCCGAAACATAGCCCCGCGTATCCAGACCCGCGGCCTTGTCACGCCGTGCCTGATCAAGCGCCATGCGAACGATGGCTTGTGTGCCAGTCATAAACACGCGTCCTGTGGTCTTGGTGTAGCGATCGGATAAGGCGTAATCACGCAGGATCGGGGTTTGGTCGGTCATGGCGGGCCTCCTCGGGTCGTATGTCCTCGGGAAAAGCTTGTCGCATGCGGTGTGAAAAAGGCTTTCAACCTTATCAGCCTTCGGGCATATTTTGATTTATTTAATTCAGGAATGACCAATTCATGGCAAGTTCAGATCAAGTCTCGGAAGTAGAGGCAAAACTTCTTTCGATTTTGCAACGTGACGCCTCTGCCAGTGTTGCGGACCTTGCTGCCGCGACAAACACTTCGTCTGCGACCGTTTGGCGGCGCGTCCGTGCGCTGGAAGAGCGCGGCGTGATCGGCCCGCCTGTGCGCCTTGTCGATCCGGCTAAGGTCGGGCGCGGGATGGATGTTTACTGTCAGGTCAGAATGAAATCGCAGGACAAGGACGCGCGCGCAGCCTTCAAGCGCGCGGTCGACGCCGAGCCGTCAATCCTTGAGGTTTATTCCGTCAGTGGCGAATGGGACTACATGCTGCACATGGTTGTGCGCGACATCGAGGATTTCGAAGCCATCCTGATGCGCAGACTTCTTGAACTTGATTGCGTTGCGGGAACATCCACGATCTTTGCGCTGCGCCGCATCAAGCACACCCGCGAAGTGCCGCTATGAAAGCCCAGCGCGCTTCGGTATCAGTGAAAAGATAGCAAACCGCACATCTGCATTTCCACGGGCCGCACACCGCCATGAAAAAGCATCACAAGCCATATTCGGCGAAGAAGACGATCCTTTTCGGGCTCGCCATTGCTGCCTTCTTTACTGCGGTGTCTGTGTTTTTTCTGATCATGCAGGCGCGGAACAGTTTTCACCGTCTTGCGGGCCAGATCACAATGGTCGCCGAGGACAGTCTGGACATTCGCGATGTGCGGGGCATCACCACCCACCTGATCGTTCCGCCCGATGCGATATTGCTTGATCTGGACAGCCTGAGCGATCTGAGCGTCGGCCAGCATGTCATGACACGCGGTGAGTTCATTGGTGAAAAGCTGTTCGAGGTTGACGGCTTGCGCGTCATTCAGGGCCCTGAACTGAAATGACTGAAGCCAAGGCCCACCCCCGCCGTTCCGCTATCCTGAAAACCGCCATGGTGATCTGCGTCTATCTGGCGATCTCGTTCACATTGGCCAGCTTTCCGGCAGACACAATCATCGACAAGGTCGGCAGCGATAACGCCTATGTGCTAATGTTCGCCTTGGGCATGATCGGCGGCTTCACGACCTTCACCGGCATTCCCTACCACTTTGTTTTGATGAGCCTTGCCGTAGGCGGGCTTGATCCGGTGGCGCTTGGCGTTTGCACGGCTGTTGGCGTGATGCTGGGCGACAGCACCATGTTTCTGATCGGCAAACAGGTCAAAGACAGCCTTCCGCCGCGTGTTGTGGCGACCATTGACCATTTTGCAGAATACCTGCTGAAACACCCCCGCTTTGTGACCCCTGCCCTTGTGGCCTATGGAACGGTGTCGCCGTTTTCGAACGATTTCGTCGTCGCGTCGCTTAGCATGGGGGGCTACGGATACTGGCGCACGATCCTGCCGCTGACTGTTGGCAATATCTTCTACAACATCGCGCTCGCGTATCTGGGGCTTTATGCCTACGACACGATCATTGGTTGGTTTTGATCAGCGTTGTGGCCAGCCTAGACCCAAACGTGATCTTCCGCCGCGGCATGTAGCGCGTCGATGAACAGGTCGGCATAGGGCGGGAGTTGGATGTGTTTCAACCTAAGAAGGTTGAGCTTCCGGCTACTGGTGGGATCAGTCAGACGCAGCCCTTTCAGTTCTCCGGCTTTGGCTTCGATGCGGAACGCGTGACCGGGCATCAGGCTGACACGTTCGGTTTTCCGGATCATGGATTTTAGTCCGTGCAAACCGGTGCACGTCCAATACTGATTGGTCATCGATTCACCAGCGGCCACGAAAATCGCGTCCACGTAGCTTCGGATCACGCTGCCGGATGCGGGCAAGGCCCAGGAATGTTCCAACAGCTCGGCCAGCGATACTTCGTTGCGATCCCAAAGGGCGCTGGACCTGCCCACGACGGCTTCGAGCGGTAGGGAAATTAACGGATCAGCCGCCACGTCAGGGGTCAATTGATCAACCAGCAAACCGCCAATCATCACGTCCACCTCGCCTGCATGCAACTTATCCAGAAGCAGATCGTCATATTCTTCGATCACAGACACCCGCAGGCTTGCGTTTTGCTTGTCCAGCGTCTCGAGCGCTTTGGGGATCAGCTCGATCATCGAAATGGGTGTTGCCCCGATGATCAAAGGCCCGCTTTGCCCCTGCTGGGCCAATTCGATTTCGCTGACGGCCTGCCCCAACACCGCGTCAATCGCCCGTGCGTGACGAAGCAGCAGCTTACCATACGCATTCAGGCGCGCACCGAACCGGCCGCGTTCGATCAGCGTAACACAAAGCTGTTGTTCAAGAATTCCGATTTTGTTGGTCAGGGCGGGCTGCGAAATACCCTCGGCTTCCGCGGCGCGAATGAACGTTCCGTGGGTGTCAATCGCACGCAGATAACGCAGATGTCGCGGGTCTATTTTCATAACTAAACCGAATTGATTTCTTAATTTTCATTATTGGACGAATAGAAAACCGACTGTCAAGCTGACTTCAAAGGACAAGAAAAACTGTTCTCGGGAGGAAAAAATGACAGTTTTAAAGATCGCCAGAGTTGCTGCGATAGGCACCGCAATTCAACTTTTGATGTCGCAAACCGCCATCGCGGAAACGTTGAAAGTTTCGACGTTCCTGCCGCCGAAACACGCCTTCAACCGCATGCTAGAGGCATGGGGCCAAGAGCTGTCTGACAAAACCGATGGCGAGCTGACCGTCGAGATTTTCCCCGCAGGCCAGTTGGCCCCGCCCCCGCGCCAGTTTGATCTGGTTCGCTCGGGTGGTGCGGACGTTTCTGTTGTTCTGCACGGCGCAACGCCGGGTCGATTTGCACTGAGCGAATTGGCCGGTTTGCCGCTGGTGGCCCCTTCGGCAGGATCGGACAGTGCGATCACATCGCGCCGCCTGACAGAACTGGCGCCCGACTATCTAACCGAGGAACATGCAGGCACGCGCGTTCTGTGGATGGCCGTGACGCCACCCTTGATGTTCCACGTAAAGGGTTTTGATCCCAGCAACTTGGAAAGTTTCAAAGGCAAACGCATTCGCTATCAGGGCGTTGTCTGGCAGAAGATCATCGAAGCGATGGGCGCATCGCCCGTGCCGGTGCCGCCTGCGGAAACCGCAGATGCGATGGCCAAAGGTGTCGTCGATGGCGCGACCTTCCCGTTCGAAGCAACGATCCCCTTTGATCTTGCACCCGTATCGGACTTCACCCTGACACCCGGCATCGCCAGCGCAAGCTTTTCGGTTGTGATGGGCGATCATGCCTACAATCGCCTGAGCGACGAACACAAAGCCCTGATCGACGCAACAACAGGGCCTGATCGTGCAGAAGCCTTTGGTGCGATGTGGGACAAAGGCGAAGGCGCAGGCCGTGCCTTTATGGAAAAAGGCGGCGTACAGGTCTTAGCGCTGGAACAGGACAAACTGGACAGCCTTCGTCAAACTCTGGCGTCGGTCGTGGAAGAAGTGACCCAAGCCTCCGAAGCCAGCGGGCTTCCGGTGTCCGACTTCCTGAACGCCTACACCAAATAGACCAAGTTTATGATGTTCAGGAGTTTTACGAACAAACTGCTTGGCGCGATGCAATTCGTGGCCGGTCTTGCCTTGGCGTCCATGATGCTGGTGACCGTCGCCGATGTCGCGCTGAGGTTTCTGTTCAACACCCCGGTGCGCGGCACTTATGACCTTGTCAGTGTCGCGCTGCTGGTCATGGTCATGTTCGGGATTGCGCCTGTGATCCTACAGGGCGCTGATATCGTGATTGACCTGTTCGACAGGGTTCTGCCCGCAGGCGTATTGCGCGTGCTTCAATCCATTTCGGCACTGGGCGCTTTTTGCGCGTTCCTCTTTATCGGGTGGTCCATGTGGGGCCCAGCGCGCGACGCTTGGCTTTACGGCGATCGTTCGCTGGAACTGGGTCTGCCGCTTTGGAGCTATTGGGCCGTGGCCTTTGTCGGGTTGTTCGGCATTCTTTGGGCCGCTCTGGCCCTGCTGGCAGCCCGCCTCAAAAACCAGCCTGAAAGCGGAGAGCGGATATGAGTTCTTTTGCTTTGGGCCTGTCCGGCATCGGCATCATGTTTGCCCTGCTTCTGGCCCGCCAACCCGTGTGGCTGGCTTTAGCGGCCTGCGGGATCATCGGAAACTCGATTCTGAATTCCGTGTCCATGACCAAATTCGTTACGGGCACCGGTGTCTTTGACCTTGCCTCGTCCTATCCGCTGTCCGTGATCCCGCTGTTCGTTCTGATGGGCGAGGTTGCATCAGGGTCACGCATGTCACGTGATCTGTTTCAGGCTGCGCGCGTCGCGCTTTCAGGGCTGCGCGGTGGGCTTTCCATGGCGTCCATCGCGGCGTCAGGGGCTTTTGGCGCCATCTGCGGATCGTCGGTTGCAACCGCCGCCAGCATGACACGGATCGCCCTGCCCGAGATGCGTCATGCCGGATATGAAGAAGGCTATGCCGCATCCTCGGTCGCTGCGGGTGGATCGCTGGGCATCCTGATCCCGCCGTCTATCATTCTTGTGATCTACGGTTCAATTGCCGAAGCCTCGGTCGCCCGCTTGTTCGCGGCGTCGATGATCCCGGGCTTAGTGCTTTTGCTGCTGTACCTTGTCGTTGCATGGGTTCTGGCCGGACGCGCGGTGGATGCCGAAAACCAACCGAAGCCGTCGGCGTTGGAACGGGTGAAAGCCCTGTTGAAGCCATGGCATTTCATTCTGCTGTTCGTATCAACGATCGGCGGGATCTATGCCGGTATCTTCAGCCCGAATGAGGCCGCATCTGTCGGTGCCTTCGGTGCGATCCTGATCGGCTTTCTGCGACGCACATTGGATTGGTCCGGCTTGGTCAATGCGATCCAAGCCTCGGTCCGGATTTCCTGCGGTCTGTTCCTGATCATCATCGGTGCCAAGCTGTTTGCCACCTTCATCGTGCAAACCCGACTGCCTGACACGCTCTTGGAACTTGCTATGGCTGCGGAACTGACGCCGTTTCTGATCATGGCCCTGATCGTTGTGATCTACATCGTGATGGGATGTTTTCTGGAAGGGATCGGCATGGTTTTGATCACCGTTCCGGTCTTCCTGCCCATCGTCGAAGGCTACGGTTTCGACCCGATCTGGTTTGGTGTTCTGGTGGCTGTTCTGGTCGAACTCGGCCTGATCACACCGCCTGTCGGCATGAACCTGTTCATCATCAAAGCACAAAGTCAGACGCTTGATATGGCGCGGCTTTTCCGGTCGATCATCCCGTTTTTGATCGCCCCCATCATCCTTGTGGCCCTGCTGTTCGCGCTTCCGCAAATAGCGCTGTGGCTACCCAATCTGCTTTTCTAAAACCCCAGAGGACTACATGACCAAGAAGATCGCTCTTGAAGAGCATTTCATGCACCCCGATTTCGTCGACTACTGGTCAAAGACGGCAATCAACATCAGCCCCGCCCTGTTCGGCAAAGCCCGTGACGCGCTTGAAGACTTCGGCGAACAACGCCTTGGCGCTATGGACCAGATCGGGATCGAAAAATCCGTTCTGTCATTGGCTGGCCCCGGTGTGCAGGCGGAAACGGAAACGAAGACTGCCGTGCGTATGGCCAAACAGGTGAACGACTTCCTTGGCCAGAAGATCGCCGATACACCGACGCGCTATGGCGGCTTTGCCCATCTCGCGCTGCAGGACCCGACCGAGGCGGCGAACGAACTGGAACGCTGCGTGCGTGATCTGGGGATGTCGGGGGCCATGATCAACGGCTGCTCGAACGGCACCTATCTGGATGATGATCGCTATTCCGTGGTTTGGGAACGGGCCGCCGATTTGGGTGTGCCGCTGTACATTCACCCCAACAATCCGCCAGACGTGCCCTTCATGTATCACAACCACCCCGAACTGTGGGGGCCTGTGTGGTCATGGACCGTCGAGACAGGCAACCACGCGCTTCGCGTGCTGTTCAGCGGCGTATTCGATCGCTTTCCCAAGGCAAAGCTGGTTCTGGGGCACATGGGTGAAACCCTGCCCTACCAACTTTGGCGTTTCGACAGCCGGTGGGAGATTTCGAACCGTGGCGACATGCGGCTAGAGATGAAGCCATCGGAATATTTTAAACGCAATGTCTGGTGCACCACTGCTGGCGTCTATTCGGACGAACCGCTGCGCTGTGCGATTGATGCGATTGGCGCGGATCGTGTCATGTTCTCGGTCGACTATCCGTTCGAACGCCCCAAAGAGGCAGGCGACTGGTTTGATGCTGCGCCGATGACCGACGAAGAACGCGCCAAGGTCGGGCGTGAAAATGCGATCGCGCTGCTTAACCTGTAAGATAACGCTAACATTTTTCCCATGACGGAAACCACCGCCGTCATGGGAAGGCCGCCTACGATTCCCTATTCGTAAAAACTCGGGAACCGTCGACCGGCTTCTGCCCGCCTTCGCGGCCTTTCCGGCAAAAATCCCTTAGAAAATCGGGCAAAACCGCGTTGTATTAGCCGTTCACACTGTACCTGAGGCCCAAGCTGGTACAGTACATACCCAGATTCGCCGTATCGAAGAGGCCCGAAATGACACTGATCCGCGAAGATGACCTGATTGCCTCCATTGCCGAGGCTCTGCAGTACATTTCGTATTTCCACCCATCCGATTTCATTGGCGCGATGTCTGCAGCTTGGGAGCGTGAAGAAAACCCCGGCGCAAAGCAGGCTATGGCCCAAATTCTGGTGAACTCGCGCATGTGCGCCATTGGCCGCCGTCCGATTTGCCAGGACACTGGTGCTGCCAACATCCACATCAAATACGGCGTCGAAGCCAAGACAGACTTCAAACGGTCCCTGCAAGAGATCTGTGATGAAGGCACCCGTCAGGGCTATCTGCGTGACACGAACCCGCTGCGGGCGTCTGTGGTGGTTGACCCCTTCGGCCAGCGCAAGAACTCGGGCGACAATACGCCTTGTATGCTGACCGTTGAAATGGTCGCTGGCGACAAAATCGACGTGGAAGTCGCGGCCAAAGGCGGCGGCTCTGAAAACAAGTCCAAATTCACGACACTGAACCCGTCGGGTTCGGTCGCGGATTGGGTTGTTGAAACCGTGGAAACGCTTGGTGCCGGTTGGTGCCCCCCTGGCATTCTGGGGATCGGCGTTGGCGGCAACGCGGACAAGGCGATGGCGCTGGCCAAAGCGGCCCTGTCCGAGCCGATTGATCTGCACGATCTGATCCGCCGAGGCCCATCGAACAAAACCGAAGAGCTGCGTCTCGAGATCGCCGAACGTGTCAACGCTTTGGGCATCGGTGCGCAGGGTCTTGGCGGTGTGACAACCGTTCTGGATGTTAAAATCCGGTCGTTCCCGACACACGCCGCATCCCTGCCCGTTGGCCTGATCCCTAACTGCGCGGCGACACGTCATGCGCATTTCACGCTTGATGGCTCTGGCCCTGCGGAATTCACGCCGCCGGACATCTCGCTCTGGCCGGAAATCCTGCTGGACGCGGCAAGCGCCCATGCCCGCCGGATCGATCTGGACACGCTGGATGACGATGTCATCGCAACGCTTGAACCGGGTCAGACACTGCTGCTGTCCGGTACGCTCTATACCGGCCGCGACGCGGCCCATAAGCGCATGATCGACATGCTGGATAAGGGCGAGTCCCTGCCCGTCGACCTGAAAGGCCGTGCGATCTATTACGTCGGGCCGGTGGATGCCGTGGGTGACGAGGCGATTGGCCCCGCAGGCCCGACGACCTCGACCCGTATGGACAAGTTCACAGACCGTATCCTGTCTGACACTGGTCTGAAGGTGATGATCGGCAAAGCCGAGCGTGGCCCCGTCGCGCTGGAAGCGATTGCCAAGCACAAAGCGGCTTATCTGATCGCGGTTGGCGGTGCGGCCTACCTTGTGTCCAAGGCGATCAAGGCGGCCAAGCCTGTTGCGTTCGAGGATCTTGGCATGGAAGCGATCTATGAGCTGCGTGTCGAAGACATGCCGGTGACGGTTGCCGTGGACACCAAAGGCAACTCGATCCACAAAACCGGCCCTGCCGCTTGGAAGCGTGTTCCCGAACTGAGCTAAGGCACTCCACACGAAATAAAATTGGCGCCCCGAGCATCTCGGCGGCGCCATTTTTTTACACCTTGCCTGTTCCTCAGCGCGTGGGCATCGAAATCCGGAATTGCATCAATTCGATCCCCGGATTGTCCTCGTAAATTCCGGCATTGGATCGGTGATCATAGCTCAGTGCCATGCGCCAGCCAGACGGCGCCTCATACCCGATTTCAATGCCGGACCGGAACGCAATCGGTCCACCCAGATCGAACCCGCCATTGTCAAAGTAGAGACCCGGCATGGAATGCAGTTCGGTGTAGATCGGCGAATTGCCCAAATCCATTTTGTACGTGGTGCCGAACCCCACCCATGTCGCGCCATTTTCCGAAACCGAGACTCCAAACGCATTGCCGAAGGGGCCGCGCTTATGACCCAAGTCATAGCGGAAATAGATTTCGTCTTCCTCGATGGCATTGCGTTCCATGACCTCGCCCAGCGCCAGCGAAAGGCGGGGAGTGACCTCTGCTTTGCCCAAGCAGCCAGTTTCCGTGCCGCAATGATTGAACGTCATATCCGTCAATCCGGCAATCAGCATCAAAACTGCAAATGACCCGTCTGCCATCCTATCCTCCTTAATCAATTGGGAATACTTGGCATCAGTTCACCTTAGAAGTCCAGCAAAGAGGCACCTTTAGCAATCAAAGCAACTTTGAACGCATTCACAATTTGGAAATCTCGGGATGCTGTCTTGACTCTCTTCAACCTGTATAACAGATTTGTACCGCAAGGTGATGCGGGCTTCCCCATCACGCTTGCAGAGGAGGAGAACGCGAATGCCCGACTTAATTCGCGGTCGTATCGGGGGAGTTGCAGGCCAGATCGGCTCGATTGCAGTGACCCTGTTCGGCCTTTTGATACTGACCTTTGTGATCGGACGGGTGATGCCCACCGATCCGGTCCGCGCGATTGTCGGCGAAGACGCGACGCGCGAGGTGTATGAAACCGTGTACCGCCAGCTCGGGCTGGATCGGCCCATGTGGGAACAGTTCTTTGTCTATCTGAAAGACGTGGCCACGTTAGATTTCGGGACCTCGATACGCACAGGCCAACCCGTTTTGAATGATATCCTATATGTTTTGCCCGCCACTATCGAACTTGCGACCTTTGCGATCATTTTCGGGGCCGGACTGGGCATTCCTTTAGGCGTCATGGCGGCGGTGCACAAAGATCGCTGGCCGGATCACCTTATTCGGGTGTTCAGCCTGTCGGGTCATTCCATGCCAATTTTCTGGACAGGGATGATTGCCCTGTTGGTGTTCTACGCCCAACTGGGCTGGGTCGGAGGCTCTGGCAGAATGAGCCAGTTCTACATCGGACTGGTACCTGAAAAGACAAATTTCCTATTGATCGACAGCGTGTTGGCCAAGGAATGGGATGTTTTCCGATCGGCCTTAAACCACATCGTTCTGCCTGCATCGCTGCTGGGCTACTCATCCTCAGCCTACATCACCCGAATGACCCGCAGCTTCATGTTGGACCAGCTAGGTCAGGAATACGTCACAACCGCCCGCGTGAAGGGCCTAAGCAACCGCCAAACCATCTGGCGTCATGCCTTTGGCAACATCCGGGTTCAGTTGGTGACGATCATCGCGCTGGCGTACGGAGCACTGCTCGAAGGCGCAGTGTTGATTGAAACGGTGTTCGCTTGGCCGGGCTTTGGCCAATACCTGACCTCGAACCTACTGATCGGGGATATGAACGCCGTCATGACCTGCGTCCTTGTGGTGGGCGTGATCTTTATCGCCCTGAATATCCTGTCCGACCTTCTTTACCGCATTTTCGATCCGAGGACACGATGAGCATGTCGCATCAAACCGCCCGATCTTCCACCAGCGCCACTACCGCACGCCCGCGCAGTCAAAGCGTTCAGACCGCGATCAATATCCTGACGTTCCTGCTAAAATCCCCGACCTCGGCCTTTGGCATCGTCGTCTTGGCCTTGCTGATCCTGACGGCGATCTTTGCCCCGCTGATCGCTGGGCATGATCCCTACATGCAGAACCTGGAAAACACGTTGTCCCCGCCCAGCGCCGCGCATTTTTTTGGCACGGACGAGCTTGGGCGAGACATCTTTGCGCGGATTGTCCATGGGTCACGAATTACGCTAACCATCATCTTTCTGGTGACAATCACAGTCGGCCCCATCGGGCTGTTTGTAGGCACAGTTGCCGGCTATTTCGGCGGCAAGACCGATGTCGTCCTGATGCGGGTGACCGACATCTTCTTGTCCTTCCCCTCGCTCATCCTGTCGCTGGCGTTCGTTGCCGCGCTCGGCCCCAGCCTGAACAACGCGATCATCGCAATTTCGCTGACGGCATGGCCACCAATTGCCCGCTTGGCCCGCGCAGAAACCATGACGTTTCGGGGGGCTGACTATATCTCGGCCGCGCGACTTCAGGGGGCATCGCCCGCACGGATCATCTGGAAAAGCATCGTTCCTATGTGCCTGCCGTCGGTTCTGATCCGCCTGACGTTGAACATGGCGACGGTTATTCTGACAGCCGCTGGTTTGGGATTTCTGGGTTTGGGCGCACAGCCGCCCATGCCGGAATGGGGCGCAATGATCGCCACAGGCCGACGCTATATGATCGACAGCTGGTGGCTCGTGACCTTTCCGGGCCTCGCCATCCTCTGCGTCAGCCTTGCCTTCAACCTGTTGGGCGATGGCCTTCGCGACGCCCTTGATCCCAAACAAATGACGAAAAGATAATCATGGCTGACCCTATTCTGGACATACAGAACCTGACCCTTCGCTATCCTAACGCGCCCACCCCTGCAGTGTGCGGCGTCAGCTTTACCCTTGGCCAAGAACGCCTTGGAATTGTTGGGGAAAGCGGATCGGGTAAATCAACAGTTGGCCGTGCAATCATGCGCCTTCTGCCTGATGCGACGATGCAGGCTGACCGGATGAGCTTTGCGGGCGTCGACCTATTGAACGCGTCGGAAAAGCAAATGCTGAAGCTGCGCGGCGCACGGATGTCGATGATCCTGCAGGACCCGAAGTATTCGCTGAACCCCATCCAGCGCTGCGGCGATCAGGTGGCCGAAGCTTACCGGACGCATGTTTCGACCACGAAATCAGATGCAAAGGCGAAAGCAATCGCCATGCTGGAGGCGGTGCAAATCCGCGATCCCGAACGTGTCTATGATCTTTACCCGCACGAAGTGTCAGGCGGCATGGGCCAGCGGATCATGATTGCCATGATGCTGCTGACCGATCCCGAACTTGTCATCGCGGACGAACCGACCTCGGCGCTGGATGTGACCGTACGCTTGCAGGTGCTGAGCATTCTGGACGATCTGGTCAAACAACGCGGCATCGGTCTGATCATGATCAGTCACGACCTAAACCTTGTCCGGAATTTCTGTGATCGCGTGTTGATCATGTACGCCGGACGCATCGTGGAAACGCTAGACGCCAAGGACCTTGATCACGCGCGGCACCCGTATACCCGCGGGCTTCTTGCGGCGCAGCCGCGCATCGGTGGGCCACGTCGACCCCTACCCGTTCTTGACCGCGATCCATCCTGGTTGTCGGAGGCCACGCTATGAAGCCGTTCGAAGTAGAAAACATGTCGATCACCTTTGGCAAAGTCACCGTCTTGCCTGCCGTCAGCTTTCAGATCGAGGCTGGCGAGTGCTTTGGTCTGGTTGGCGAAAGCGGGTCTGGAAAATCGACCGTTTTGCGCTGTGCGTCGATGTTGCTCAATCTGTGGGACGGCGAGGCGCGGATCGGCGGGAAGTCTGTGAAAGACATGCCTGCGATGGAGCGTTGCCGCACGCTTCAAATGGTGTTTCAGGATCCCTACGGATCGCTGCACCCGCGCCATTCCATCCGCACGACGTTGTCCGAGCCACTGCGTATTCACGGTCTGGATAACCAACAGCAACGGATGGAACAGGCCATGACGGACGTCGGTCTGCCTTTGTCGTTTCTTGACCGGTTCCCGCATCAGCTCTCTGGCGGGCAACGCCAGCGCGTCGCGATTGCGCGTGCCTTGATCCTTGAACCGGATGTCCTGTTTCTGGACGAACCCACCTCGGCGCTGGATGTGTCGGTGCAGGCGGAAATCCTGAACCTGCTGGTGCGACTGCGCGACGAAAAAGGCTTCACCTACATCATGGTCAGCCACGATCTGGCGGTCATCGATCACATGTGCGACCGATTTGCAGTCATGAAATCCGGACATATCGTAGAAGTCTTGCCCCGCACGGCCATTCTGGACGGATCAGCCAAGGCGCCCTACGCACAGGAACTGATCGCTGCCAGCTTGGCCTATGAAGGCGCGGCTTGATCTGAAGTCATGGATGGCTCCTGCCTGACAAGGCCGGAGCCCAATCATCTACAGCGCAGACCTCTCTTTGGAATAGGCTATACAGAGGCAGTCTTATTTGGTCGTTATGCGGGACAATGCTGCCGCTCGCGATGATGCGAGCGACAGCGCCGGAGGGACTTGACCACGGCCTCACGGCCAGACGGGCGCGCCCTCCAAACCTGTGGTTTCGCTCAAACCACAGATCAGGTTTGCATTCTGCACCGCATGGCCAGCCGCGCCCTTTCCGAGATTGTCGACGACTCCCATTGCGATAACCAATTCTCGTTCCGGGTCAGCGGCGTAGCTGACGAGCGAAAGGTTGGAGCCACTCACCCATTTGGTCTGTGGCGGTTGGTCGGTCACCCGGACGAAAGGACGGTCGGCATAACAGCTGCGGGCCGCGTCGAGGCATTGCTCGGTCGTTGTCCGTCCTCGGCAGTAGATTGTGACAAGCAGGCCCCGGGTCATCGGCACGAGGTGCGGAGTGAACACCAGCCCTGCAGCGCTGCCGCCGCTCATCTTTTCTATCGTTTTTTCCATTTCGGGCATGTGGACGTGCCTCAGCAAACCATAGGGCTGGAGGTTCTCGTTCGTCTCCGCGTAGCCGAATTTGCTGTTACCACCGCCCCGGCCCGCGCCGGAAATGCCGGTCTTGGCGTCGATCACGATGTTGCCAGGTTCGATCAGCTTGGCCGTCAGCAGAGGCGCCAACGTGTTCAGGGTTGCCACCGGGAAACAGCCGGGGTTTGCGACCCGGGTGGCGCCCTTAATCTGCTCCGGCCAGACATCCGCCAGACCATAGGTCCATCCGTCGACGTGGCGGTGATCACCGCCGATATCGATGATTTTCACGCTGTCTGGAACGCGTGCCAATGCTTCCGCGGATGTGCCGGTGGGTAGCGAGGCAAACAGCACGTCGAGGTCGGGTAGTGACTCTGGATCCCATTTCTCGATCACCAGTCCAGCCAGCTTGTGCGGCACTCCAGGGTAACGATTGATCAGCGGGGTCCCCGCGCTGCCTTCGCCCGCGGCGTAAACAAGCTCAAAGGAAGGGTGGTTTGCGATCAGGCGAAGAGCTTCGCCGCCACCAAAACCGCTGATGCCGACGATGCCGACGCGAATACTCATGGGATTGTCCTTTCATGGTTCGGGAAAAAGAAAGCCCCCGGAGCCGAGGGCTGCGGGGGTTCAGGAACGCGGATCGGAGGTGCTCCGTCGGCGGTATCTACGAAAGACCGGATACCACTCCAAAAGCCAATGACCGATGCGCAGCCCGAGAAGCCGCCGCTTGGCTGCGGCGTCGGCGTCGATCAGTGATGTTTTGGTTCCCGAACATAGCCATTTAAATGTCGGAAGAGATGCCACACGTCAAGAGTGTCCTCATCTTACAGTGAGAGCTTGCCGATGCTGTGGGATAAAATGCGAATGTCGCAAATGAGCCCCAACCGGACACTCGGCCAGCGTCAGTATTTTCCACTCGTTCCGCCCTCAACCCGACATTCCAACACCGCAATAGAAAAGGCGCATCTCTTGCAAGATGCGCCCTTCCCGTCGGGAGAAAACTGTTTACCGGTTTTTCACGACATCCTCAAAGCGCGACACCCAAGGATCAATCACCACCCCCGACACGTCCGACTGATAGGCCGCCGTCACAACGCGTTCTGAAAACGGCTGGATCGCGGTGACTTTGTCGTCGATCATCTCTTGGATCTGGACGTATTGCTCTGACTGCGCGGCCTCATCCCGTTCGACCAGCGCGCTTTCGATCAGGGCGTTCAGCTCTGCGTCCTGATAGGATGTCCGCCAGCTTTGGAAGTTTGTCAGGCCAGCCTCTTGGCTGTTGTTCGGGTTATAGACCAGCGCGCGCAGGTTGCTGTCCGGATGCGGTTGCTGACCGCCGCCTCCGCGACCGACCAGAAGTTCAAAGTTCCGTTCGCGCATCGCACCGTAAATCTGGCCGCCGCCGCCGGTGATGATTTCGGCATTGATGCCCGCCTGTGCCAACGTGCCTTGAATGGCGGTCGCAGAGTCGAGGAACTGCTGCGTGGAAATCACGCGCAGTGTCGTGTCGAACCCGTTGGGATAGCCCGCTTCGGCCAGCAGCGCCTTGGCCTTTTCAACGTCCAAGGTATAGCCGGGATCGGGCAGTGCGGCGAAGGCCGAACTGTTGATCACGCGCTGCCGTTTGATGCCGAAGTAAGGCATGATCGCACCATTGATGCCATCGTAGTCGATCAGATACCGCAGCGCTTCACGCACCTTCGGGTTTGCGAATTTCTCATCGCCCATCGATACGGCAAGGTAGTAGAAACCGGCGCTTGGGACGGTTTCGACGGTGATGGCGTCGTTGTTTTCAAACGCCTTCAGGTCCGGCGCGGCAAGGCTGAAGCCCACGTCAATGTCACCTTGTTCCAGCCCCAAACGCTGGCTTTGGCTTTCCGGAAGATGGCGCATCAACACGCGTTTCATGGCAGGTTCTTCACCCCAAAACGCGTCATTGCGTTGTAGGATCACGAACTCATTCGCGCGCCATTGATTAAGAACGAACGCCCCCGATCCGGCAGAGTTGTTGGTTAGCCACGCCTGCCCGTTATCATCGCCCGCGTTGGCCATCACCAGCTTGCTATCAAGGATCGAACCGACCCCCGCCTGCGCCAGATACATCAGGATCATTTTGGGGTCGCCCGCTTGGGGCATCACCAGTTTAAAGGTGTGATCGTCGATCACCTGAAATTGGTCGTCGATGCCCTCTGCCGTGAAACCACGCGAACTCAGGCCCGAAGACTGCGCCTGCCCCAAGGTCATCAGGCGGTCAAAGCTGAACTTTACATCTTGGGCTGTTACCGCATTACCAGAGGCGAATTTCGCGTCCTGACGCAGGTGGAACACGACCGACAGGTTGTCTTCGCCGATTTCCCAACGCTCGGCCAAGCGGGGCTGTAGGGCCTTGGTTTTCGGGTTCAATTCGACCAGCGCGTCATAGACGTTGTTCAGGATCTGCACAGCTTCGCCGCCGGTGATGGCGGCGGGATCCATCGTCAGGACGTTTGTCATGTCAAAGGCCGCAATCAGTTGATCATCCGGCGTTTCGGCGAATGCGGGCTGGGTGGCCGCCAGCAACGCTGACAGCGCAATCCCCGTAAGTAGCTTATTCATAAGGTCTCCTCCCCTTGAGTTAAAAGCGTGTGATCGTTCAGCGGATGCGGTTGTTTTCGATCAGGTCAAAATCGATCTCCTCGCCCAGACCAGGTCGGTCGGGGACATGAACAAATCCGTCGCTATCCATCGGGTCAGACAAGGATTTGAGGTAATCAAACCCGTCGTCATATTCGAGGAACGGGTGCAAAAGGCCCCGTTCATACCATTTGCAATTCTTGGTCGCTGCCACGACATGCAGGTTCATCGCCGTATTGCCGTGAACTTCGCATTCCATGCCAAAGGCTTCGGCCAGATGCATGGTCTTTAGCGCAGGTGTGATCCCTCCCACATCATTCACGCCGGTTCTCAGGATGTCGCAAGCACCGGATTTGATCCATTCCGCGCGATGCCAGTGTTTGCCACCCACGCTTTCAGGACCGATCACAGGGATGTCCAGATTGTCAGACAGCCAGCGGTAAGATGACATCGATTGCTCATCCATCGGCTCTTCGATCCAGTCGAACCCGAGCTTTTCAAGACCCCGCCCAAGCTCCAGCGCCTCGGTCCGTTTGTACCAGTGGAAGGCATCGATCATCAGGGCGATATCGGGACCGACCGCTTCGCGCACGGCTGCACAGGCCTTCAGGTCCATTTTTACATCGGGTGCCCAGCTGACGGGTGGCATCCATGTGTGCAACTTGATGCCCTTATAACCCCGCGCCACCAGCTTTTCGGCAAAGCGTCCGTAGTCTTCGGGTGTCGCAAGGCCACCCTCAAGCTCGTCTCCGCACATGATGGACCCGTAGGCCAGCACCTTGTCGCGATAGCCCCCAATCAACTTGTATACAGGTTGTCCAAGCGTCCGGCCCGCTAGATCCCACAATGCGCAATCAATCACGGCAAGCGTCCGGTCTGTCAGTTGTGCTGCTGATCCACGCTGCCAGTGCGCAAGCTCTTGCCACAGGCGTTCGCGGTCGCGATGGTCCTGTCCGATCAGAACCTTTTTGACATACTTATCAATTACATGTGGGCGTGCGACCTCAGGCGGACAAAAGCTGTATCCCTCATGCCCGTCTTCGGTGCGGATTGTGACCATTGCCTGCGACACGTCGTGTTCTGGTCCGGGATGGGCATGGCCCGCGCTGTCAGAATGACGGCGGGTTTTATGCCGAAAGACGCAAACATCGATTGCAGTAATGATCACAAGTGTCTCCTTTTCCCGCTTCGACGTCGGGCAGTCCATTTATCTGTATAACAGATTCATATGACATGTTTTCGAAGCCAGTCAACAAAAACACCAAAGTTTTCTGCAGTAGGATGCGCATATACCCACTACGCCCTGAATATACTGGCCTTTTCGCCAAGACTTCGGCTATCATCCTGTCGTACAGAAAGCCGAAAGGTGCACATATGTCCGAGGCAAGCGCGATGACAAACACGGCAGCCCCCCCGAATCCCGCCCGTACACGGGCCGTGATGATTGCCGACGAGTTGCGTCGCGAAATTGAGAACGGCCACTTCAGACCGGGTGACCGACTGCCGAGTGAATCCGAGCTGACCCGTGCCCATTCGGTCAGCCGGACAGTGGTACGAGAAGCGCTTGGATTGCTGCGCTCTGAAGGGCTGGTGGAGGCCCGTAAAGGGTCCGGTGTGTTCGCCCTTGATCCCGCGAATGCCCGACGCTCGCAGCCTTTTTCCGATCTGGATATGGAACGCCTTTCGGGCGTGATCGAACTTTTCGAACTCAGATCCGCCTTTGAAATTCGCGCGGCCGGTCTGGCCGCGGCCCGCAGATCGGCACAACAGATCGATGCAATCGTCGAGGCAAACAAAGCCGTTTCAGCGGAATATGAAAACGGTGGCAACACCCGCGAGGCCGACTTCGCTTTTCACTACGCTATTGCTCAAGCTACTCAGAACAAACGGTTTCCCGAGTTTCTGGCCTTGATCCGGCCAGGCATCGTGCCACGTGTCGAACTTGAAGCAGGCAGTGGGACACCGCGTGCATATAAGCCTAACACGGAACTGGTGGACGAACATATGCGCATCATTGACGCGATCATTGACGGTGACCCGGCCCGCGCGGAAGAGGCGATGAAAATCCACCTAGAAGGCAGTCTTTCGCGCTATCGTGATCTGCTTAGGAAAGCCAACGGGTGACAGACGCGCTGGCTTTCCGGCACGCCTGATCTGGATTAGTTGCGATCCTTGATCAGATCCTGAAGCATGGCACGCTCTTCCTCGGTCAAGTCGGTCAGGGGCGCGCGCACATGGCCTGTCGCGAAGCCGCGCAGGGCAACACCGGCCTTGATCGCGGACACCGCATAGCCGGACTTCCGATCGCGGATTTTCGCGAAGGGATAGTAGAAGTCTGTCAGCAGCTTTTCACATTTGGCGTCGTCACCAGCCATGAATGCCGCGTGGAATTCCAACGCGGTTTCCGGCACAAAGTTGAACACTGCCGAAGAATAGGTCGGCATCCCTGCCCCGCGATACGCCTGAGCAAAGAGTTCATGTGTGGGCATCCCGCCGATGTAGGACAAACGATCGCCCATTGTCACGGTCACACGGCGCACAGTGTCGATATCGCCGGTGCCATCCTTGAAGCCGATCAGGTTCGGGCATTCATCGGCCAGCTGTGCCAGAGTTTCAGCGGATACGCGCGATGCCCCGCGGTTATAGACGATAACCCCCATGTTAGTTGCCTTACACACAGCACGGATGCGGTTTGCCACACCATCCTGCGGCCCTTCTGCCAGATAGTGGGGCAGCAACAGAATGCCATCACCACCGGCAGCTTCGATATCACGTGCCAGATCGCAGGCCATCCGGACACCGTAGCCGCAGCCTGCAATCACAGGCGCATCGCCGGAAACTTCGCGCGCGGCTTTCACCACATCTACGATTTCTGACGGCGACAGCGAGAACATTTCCCCCGTGCCCCCCGCAACGATCAGGCCCGCAACCTTGTAGGCAGACAGCCATTCAAGGTGCGACTGAAACGGCTTTTTCGCAACGTTGTCTTGATCATCAAACGGCGTCACGGGAAAGGACAACAGTCCGTGTCGAATGATTTCGCGCAGATCATTTGGGACGATCATTAAGGGCTCTCCTAAGTTTTGAGATTGTATGAAAGGTCAGACGTCCTGCTGCCAATCGGCGGGCAGCAATGCGTCCGGCATGTTTTGAAAGCAGACAGGCCGTAGGAACCGGCGGATTGCCAAGGTCCCGACGCTGGTGGCGCCAAAATTGGTGCTGGCCGGATATGGCCCGCTGTGAACCATCGCGTCACAGACCTCGACCCCGGTCGGGAAGCCATTCACCAGAATGCGCCCCGCCTTTTGCTGCAGAATAGGCGTTAAGGATTTGGCCAAAGGCAAATCGGCATCCGTCAGATGCATGGTGGCGGTCAACTGTCCGACAAAGTTCTGCGCGACGTCCAGCATCTGTTCATCGCTTTCGACCGTGACGATCAAGCCAAAGGGCCCAAAGATTTCTTCTGACAAGGTCGGCTGGGCAATCCAGTCGGTCGCTTTGACGGAAAACAGGGTTGGCCACACGGATCGCCCGACACCTGTTTCATCCAGATGGGCATCGACATTGTCGCCGTGTTTTACGTGATCGACCCTATCGTGATAATCGCTTGCGATCCCGCTGGTCAGCATGGTCTGGGGCGCGACTTTGGACAGTGCCTTGATCGTTGTGTCTGCAAAGGTTTGCAGCTGCTCATTTGGCAGGATGGCAATTCCTGGATTGGTGCAGAACTGGCCCGCCCCCATTGTCAGGGAGGAAGCCCAGCCTTCTGCAATGCTTTCCACATTCGTCCGTGCAGCATTTGGCAACAGGAACATCGGATTGACGCTGCCCAATTCGCCGAAGAAAGGAATGGGATCGGGGCGCGCCGCACAAAGGTTAAACAGCGCCCGCCCGCCTGATAGCGAACCGGTAAATCCCACTGCCTTGATCAACGGATGCTGAACAAGGGCATGGCCCACATCCCGCTTGCCCCCTTGGATCAGAGAAAATACGCCCTTCGGCATGCCCGTAGAAACTACGGCAGCAGAGATCGCATCAGCAACAATTTCACCGGTGCCGGGATGGGCCGAATGCCCTTTAACCACGACAGGGCAGCCTGCAGCCAAGGCCGACGCGGTATCGCCGCCGGCAACAGAGAATGCCAAAGGGAAGTTCGATGCACCAAAGACCGCGACCGGTCCAACAGGTTGCTGGATCATCTTGATGTCCGGGCGTGGCAATGGCTGGCGGTCCGGCAATGCATGGTCGTGGCGCCGGTCAAAACAGGCACCATCCTGAATATGGTCAGCGAACAGGCGAAGCTGATGGACAGTGCGCCCGCGCTCCCCTTCCAGCCGCGCTTTTGGAAGACCGGTTTCCTGCATCCCGATCTGCGTGATCGCGGATGCTCTTGCTTCGATCTCATCTGCGATCGACCGCAAGAACGCCGCCCGTTGGCGTGCCGACGTCTGGCTGTAGGTTTGAAAAGCGGCGCTCGCGGCTTTTGCTGCCGCATCCACCAAATAACGCGTACCCACCGCGAAACTATGAGGCTGCCCTTCTGCCGGATCGGACTCAAACCTCTGCGGACTGTCGACCCACTGGCCTGCAACCAAATGCAATCCGTGTGGTGCATATACATTGGCGATCTGATCCATGATGCTCCCCCCGAACAGCGGTCAAAATTTCTAGCGCTCAACTTGATGCACTAATATATTAGTTAAAACAGGTGGTCAATCAGCGTAAAAATCACGCTATAAGACACACAAACAATTGTGAGATTTCAATCGTATGGACAGCTTTCTACAATCAGCACTGAATGCCATGCAGCAAGGCAGAGGATCGGGGCTACCCGCAGCTTCGGGCCGAATCTATGACGATCTGCGGCAGCGTATTCTGTCGCTCGAGCTTGTTCCCGGTACGTCGCTGTCCCGTGCGGAACTGGCAAAACACTACGCTGTCAGCCAGACGCCCCTACGCGACGCGCTGCAACGTTTGGAACAAGACAGCCTGATCAAAATATACCCCCAGTCCAAAACACTGGTCACACACATTGATCACGATCGAATTTCACAAGCGCTTTTCCTAAGACGCGCTTTAGAAACTGAAGTCTGCCTCATGTTGGCGACTACACCACAGCCGTTTCTTCTTGCCCAGTTGCGCGCCGTTATCGAGGCACAAAGGTCTGTAAGCGCCGATACGGCCAAGCTTCGACAGTTTCAGGAGCTGGACGAATACTTTCATTTCTTGATGTTCGACGCCCTGGGCAGAAGCGATCTGCATTCATTGATGCGGTCCCGCACATCGGATCTTGATCGTGTCAGGCGGCTACAAACCCACTCGTCCGGACAACTCGACCTTATTTTGCAAGGGCACGTCGATGTTACAGATGCGTTGGAAAGCGGCGATGCAGCCCGCGCGGTGGCAGCCTTAAGACAGCATCTGGAAAAGCCAGATGATTGGGTCCTGACCTATCAGAAAAGATTTCCCGATTACTTTGCAGCTTAACGGGGTTTCATTGCGGAAAATTGATGCCTCAAAGCCCGTGTTAAAGCCAAAATTTCCAGTGATTCAAAAACAAAAAAGCACCAACGACAATGTCGTGGTGCTTATTGTCTGAATTCATCGTTTGTGAGAGACACTGTTTTGAGGTTTTTGCTAGGTTTGGCGGTGACCTACTCTCCCACGTCTTAAGACGCAGTACCATTGGCGCGACGGCACTTAACGGCCGGGTTCGGAATGGAGCCGGGTGTTTTGCTCGTGCTATGACCACCAAACCGAGTAAAAACCTCAATCGCTCTGATTAAGAGCGATAACCAAGTCAAGTATGTGTGTAGGGATGTATGCTTTTGAGCAGTAAATAGACGGGTCTGTCTTTTACTGGATCAAATCAAGCCTATCGAGCCATTAGTACCGGTCAACTGAATGCATTACTGCACTTACATCTCCGGCCTATCGACGTGGTGGTCTTCCACGGCTCTCAGGGATACCTTGTTTTGAGGGGGGCTTCCCGCTTAGATGCCTTCAGCGGTTATCCTGTCCGATCATAGCTACCCAGCACTGCTATTGGCATAACAACTGGTCCACCAGTGGATCGTTCACCCCGGTCCTCTCGTACTAGGGGCAACTCCTCTCAAGTATCCTACACCCACGGCAGATAGGGACCGAACTGTCTCACGACGTTCTAAACCCAGCTCACGTACCTCTTTAAATGGCGAACAGCCATACCCTTGGGACCTGCTCCAGCCCCAGGATGAGATGAGCCGACATCGAGGTGCCAAACACTGCCGTCGATATGGACTCTTGGGCAGTATCAGCCTGTTATCCCCGGCGTACCTTTTATCCGTTGAGCGATGGCCCTCCCACTTGGGACCACCGGATCACTATGGCCGTCTTTCGACTCTGCTCGACTTGTCAGTCTCGCAGTCAGGCTGGCTTCTGCCATTGCACTCAACGAGCGATTTCCGACCGCTCTGAGCCAACCTTCGCGCGCCTCCGTTACGCTTTAGGAGGCGACCGCCCCAGTCAAACTACCCGCCACACAGGGTCCCGGATCCGGATAACGGACCGCGGTTAGACATCAAGCAGAACAAGGGTGGTATCTCAAGGATGACTCCACAGGAACTGGCGTTCCTGCTTCAAAGTCTACCACCTATCCTGCACATGTTGTGCCTGATGCCAGTGTGAAGCTGTAGTAAAGGTGCACGGGGTCTTTCCGTCTAACCGCGGGAAGCCTGCATCTTGACAGGCAATTCAATTTCGCTGAGTCGATGTTGGAGACAGCGGGGAAGTCGTTACGCCATTCGTGCAGGTCGGAACTTACCCGACAAGGAATTTCGCTACCTTAGGACCGTTATAGTTACGGCCGCCGTTTACCTGGGCTTCAATTCAGAGCTCTCACCCCTCCTTTTAACCTTCAGGCACCGGGCAGGCGTCAGACCCTATACGTCGTCTTGCGACTTCGCAGAGCCCTGTGTTTTTAATAAACAGTCGCCACCCCCTGGTTTGTGCCCCCAGCCCCTAGTTGCCTAGGAACCGGGCCTCCTTCTCGCGAACTTACGGAGGTATTTTGCCGAGTTCCTTCAACATCGTTCTCTCAAGCGCCTTGGTATTCTCTACCAGTCCACCTGTGTCGGTTTAGGGTACGATCTAATGATGGAGCTATTTCCAGGGACATCTAAGCAGCCCATTCAATCCGATAAGGATGAACTACCTTCGAGATCCGTCACTTCCATCTGGCCCAGGAATATTAACCTGGTTCCCATCGACTACGCCTTTCGGCCTCGCCTTAGGGGTCGGCTTACCCTGCTCAGATTAGCTTTAAGCAGGAACCCTTGGACTTTCGGCGAGAGTGTCTCTCACACTCTTTGTCGCTACTCATGTCATCATTCTCACTAGTGATCTCTCCACCGGATGCCTTACAGCCCGGCTTCACAGAAAGCCTCTCTCCTCCAATGATCCCGAAGGATCGAAGGAGGAATGAGACTATGTCACACTACGCTCCGCTACCATGCCTTACGGCATCCTAAGCTTCGGCTCATGGCTTGAGCCCCGTTACATCTTCGCCGCAGGACAACTTATTTAGACCAGTGAGCTGTTACGCTATCTTTAAAGGATGGCTGCTTCTAAGCCAACCTCCTGGTTGTTTTGGTCGTCCCACCTGCTTTCCCACTTAGCCATGAATTAGGGGCCTTAGCTGTAGGTCAGGGTTGTTTCCCTCTCCACTACGGACGTTAGCATCCGCAGTGTGTCTGCCATCTAGTACTCCCGGGTATTCGGAGTTTGGTTAGGATCAGTAAGCCTGTGGGGCCCCATTACCCATCCAGTGCTCTACCCCCCGGGGTATTCGGATGACGCTCTACCTAAATAGATTTCGCGGAGAACCAGCTATCTCCGAGTTTGATTGGCCTTTCACCCCTAGGCACAACTCATCCCGACCTTTTTCAACAGGTGTGGGTTCGGACCTCCAGTAAGTGTTACCTTACCTTCATCCTGGTCATGCCTAGATCACTCGGTTTCGGGTCTGATCCATCTAACTCGACGCCCTATTAAGACTCGCTTTCGCTGCGCCTACACCTAACGGCTTAAGCTTGCTAGATAGACCAAGTCGATGACCCATTATACAAAAGGTACGCCGTCACATCTCAAGGATGCTCCGACTGATTGTAGGCGTTCGGTTTCAGGTACTGTTTCACTCCCCTCGTCGGGGTGCTTTTCACCTTTCCCTCACGGTACTGGTTCACTATCGGTCAGTAAGGAGTACTTAGCCTTCGGAGGTGGTCCTCCGATCTTCAAACAGGATTTCACGTGTCCCGCCCTACTTAATACGTTCCATTGAGCTTCCCATACGGGACTGTCACCCACTATGGTCATGCTTTCCAACATGTTCTGGTCACTCTCAGGACTCGGCTGGTCCCCGTTCGCTCGCCGCTACTAGGGGAGTCTCTATTGATGTCCTTTCCTCCGGGTACTTAGATGTTTCAGTTCCCCGGGTTTGCTCTTATAAACCTATGTATTCAGTCTATAAGTACCTGGTTATGCCTGTTATTAGCTGCCCCGAAAGGCAATAATAACAAACATTCAGGTGGGTTGCCCCATTCAGAAATCCATGGATCAAAGCTTATTCTCAGCTCCCCATGGCTTATCGCAGAGTATCACGTCTTTCATCGCCTCTTACTGCCAAGGCATTCACCAAACGCCCTTCTCGCGCTTGATTTGATCCAGAAAGAGACAGGCCCGAAGGTCTATCACGGCGCCATGCTGGTTCAGCTAGCACCTCTATTCCGGATCAAAAGCATACTTTCCCGCCCACATCTGTCGATGTGGACATGGTGCACTGTATAGT
>NZ_FNUZ01000001.1 GCF_900108225.1 Thalassococcus halodurans | reverse complement strand
TTCGTTCGATGCGACAGGCAACGTGGGCGTGATGCGCACGGCGCTGGAATGCGCGCACAAGGGCTGGGGTGAATCGATCATCATCGGCGTGGCACCTGCGGGGGCCGAAATCTCGACCCGTCCGTTCCAGCTGGTCACGGGCCGCGTCTGGAAGGGCACGGCGTTCGGTGGTGCCAAGGGCCGGACCGACGTTCCGAAGATCGTGGACTGGTACATGGACGGCAAGATCGAGATCGACCCGATGATCACGCACAAGCTGTCGCTGGACGAAATCAACCACGGCTTCGATCTCATGCACGAAGGCAAATCAATCCGCGCCGTCGTGGAGTTTTGAGCCAAGCGCCCTTGCGGGCGGGATCACCGAAAGCTACGCCTTTTGGTAACACCGCATGACAGGGCCAGTGCTATGATAGAGCAATCCCAAGGGGCGGTCACCATCCGCCCCTTTCTTTTTGACGATCAGGCCGAAACAGACGCGCTGTGGGCTGTGTTAGAGCCGACGTTTCGCGCGGGCGACACCTATACGATCGACGCCGATATCAGCCGCGAAGACGCCTTGGCCTATTGGACCGGCGCACCGCGTACTGTGTTCATGGTCGAGGGTGACGGGCAGGTTCTGGGCACCTACTATGTGACGCCCAACCAGAAAGGTGGCGGGCGGCATGTGTGCAACTGCGGCTTTGTCACCGGCCCCGCCGCGCGTGGCAAAGGAATCGCCCGCAAGATGCTTGCCCATGCGTTAGAGACCGCGAAATCGATGGGTTTCACCGCCATGCAGTTCAATTTCGTGGTGTCTACGAACACGCGGGCGGTGGATATTTGGAAACGGGCTGGCTTTGACGTGGTCGGCACTTTGCCAAAGGCTTTCAACCACCCCGAACATGGGCTGGTCGATGCCTATGTCATGTACAAGATGCTGTGATTACTTGGCCGCGTAGCGGGCAAGGAATGTCTTAACCGCTTCGTCCACAACATCGCGGATTTCAGCATCGGTTGCGCTGTTGCGGATGCCGAACAGGAATTCGGGCCAAAGCCGCGCTTTGCACAGTTCACCGAACTGATCGGCGGCCAGTTCGCAGTTGGGAATGACCAGTTCTTCGCGGGCCATCGCCTTAACGAAATACTTGATCAATTCGCCGCGCAGGCGCATCGGGCCGGTGCGGTAGAATTCATGGGCCAGTTCGGGAAAGCGTTCAGCCTCTCCCACGCAGACGCGGAAGGTTTGCAGGCCGAGTTTCGAGAACAGGATGCCCAGCAGACTGACACCAGCGCGGGTCAGCACGTATTCAGGGTCGCGCGACTGGTCGATCGTCAGGATCGCGTCGTCAGCCTGGCGCAGACATTGCGATGTCGCGACTTCCATGAACAGAAAGCGTTTGTCGGGGAAGTAGCTGTATAGCGTGGCCTTGGACACGCCCGACGCTTTGGCGATGTCATCGACGCTTGCACCCTCAAAGCCATCCCGAAGGAAGATTTCAAGGGCACCTGCGATAACCTGATCGTATTTGCGACCCTTGCGGGCCTGAGGCTCTGTGCCGTCCATGTTCATCCCCTTACCGGACCTTCAGTATAAACTGTTCGGTTCAGATGGGACAAGCAGAACAGGGGAAAGTCGGTCAAATGCCGCCCTTATCTTGCGTCACGACGGGCGCGCCGTCCTGCGGCCACCAGATATCCGAGGGGATCGGGGACGGGAAGTTGGCATAGGCCGGCGCAGTAAGGGCGAAAAGCATGATGGCGGTAAGTGCGGGGCGGATCATATCGATTCCTTTCTAAACTGTATGGTTTATTAATATGAACCGATCAGTTTAGTTTCAATATGATTCTGAACTGATCAGTTCATTTTTTTGACTTGCGGGCAAATTTAAAAATCATACGGTCAAAGTAATCTAAGCTGGGGGCTCGGTATGCGCTTTTTCGCACAGCGGCGGCATTTCAAAGATCTGAGTGAACAGGAAATCATCGCTCTTGCGATTTCCTCCGAAGAGGATGACGGCCGCATCTATCGCAGCTATGCGGAACGGCTTCGTCCCGATTTTCCTGATACCGCCAAGATTTTTGACGGCATGGCCGAGGAAGAAGACGAACACCGTCGCCGGTTGATCGAACTGCATCGCGAACGATTTGGCGAGGTGATCCCCCTGATCCGCCGTGAACATGTGGCGGGCTATTATGCGCGACGCCCTGTTTGGTTGGTTGAAAACCTTGGTCTCGAACGCATCCGCGAAGAAGCGGCCTTGATGGAGCGGGATGCCGAACGGTTCTATCTGGCCGCCGCTCAAAACAGCACGGATGCCGCGACACGGAAGCTGTTGGGCGATCTGGCTGCTGCAGAGGCTGGGCATCAGGACAAGGCCGAACATCTGACCGAAGCCAATCTGGGCGAGGAACAGCTGGACACGGAAAAGGAAACCGCCAAGCGGCAGTTTGTTTTGACGTGGGTCCAGCCCGGTCTGGCAGGATTGATGGACGGATCGGTTTCGACGCTCGCGCCGATCTTTGCGACGGCCTTTGCCACACAGGACACATGGACCACGTTTCTGGTCGGTCTGGCCGCGTCTGTGGGTGCGGGTATATCGATGGGCTTTACCGAAGCTGCATCAGATGACGGGCAGCTTTCGGGACGTGGATCGCCGTTCAAACGGGGGATTTCATCCGGCGTTATGACCACCGTTGGCGGGTTGGGGCATGCATTGCCCTATCTGATCCCGCATTTCTGGACAGCGACGCTGACCGCCTTTGTCGTGGTGTTTGTCGAGCTTTGGGCCATTGCCTGGATCCAGAACAAATACATGGAAACCCCGTTCTTCCGTGCGGCATTCCAGGTGGTTCTGGGTGGCGCGCTTGTCTTCGCGGCAGGTGTGTTGATCGGCTCAGGCTAGGTTGACGGCACCTGAATTGCGGGGAACAAATGCCTTCTGAGGAATTGGGAGGCCCGCAATGTATAAAAAAGGCGAAGTGACGTATCAGGCGCTGCCGCTGCCGGATCGTGTGCAGTTGGACGAGGTCGATGCCATCGCGGCCTCGACCGCATTTCGCGATTACATGCGTAAACGCCACTCGGTGCGCGACTATTCCGACAGGGATGTTCCCGAAGAAGTTATTCGCGCCTGTATCGAGGCTGCGGTCAGTGCGCCGTCGGGGGCCAACCACCAGCCTTGGCATTTCGCGGCCATCCGGAACCCCGAGATGAAGGCGCGCATCCGCGAAGCGGCGGAAGAAGAAGAGCGCAAGTTCTATGGCGGCGGCGCCAGTGACGAATGGCTTTCTGCATTGGAACCCATCGGGACGGGCGTGGACAAACCGCATCTGACGACCGCACCGTGGTTGATCGTGGTCTTTGCCGAACGCTGGGGCGTGAATGACGATGGCGAGCGGTATAAGAACTACTACGTGCCGGAAAGCGTGGGGATCGCGACAGGGTTTTTGATTGCGGCACTGCATCACGCGGGGCTTGTGTGTCTGGAACACACGCCCAATCCAATGAAATTCCTGCCCGAAATGTGTGGTCGGCCTGAACGGGAAAAGGCGGTGATGATCCTGCCGGTAGGCTATCCGGCAGACGATGCAACTGTTCCTGCGGTGGCCAAGCGAAAGAAGCCGCTAGAGCGGGTTATGTCGATCTTTTAGGGCAGAAGGCAGATTGACCTATCCTAGCGTCATGTTAACACGATCACATGTTTGAGATTTTCCTGAAAACGCTTCCGTTTTTTGCCCTGATCGGTCTGGGTTATGGCGCAGGACGCACGCGGTTCTTTACCGAAGAGGCGACTGCCTATCTGACGAAGTTCGTTTTCTACTTTGCCCTGTCGGCAATGTTGTTCAGGTTTTCGGCAAACCTGTCGATGGCGGAAATCTTCAATCCGCGTTTGGCGGCGGCCTATCTATGGGGCACGGCCTTTGCCTATGGTGTGGCGATGGCGGTGGCGTTCTGGCGCGGTGCGTCGGTGGAAATCGCGGCGATCGAGGCGCAATGCGCGGCTATCGGGAACACCGGATTTCTGGGCGTGCCGATGCTGGCGCTGCTTTTGGGGCAAGAAGCGATTGGCCCGATCATCCTTGTGCTGGCAATTGATTTGATCGTCTTCTCGTCGATGCTGGTGATCCTTGTGGTCGGCTCCCGCGAAGGCAGCATGAGCCCCAAGATTTTCCGCACCGTGGGCGTGGGTTTGTTGAAAAACCCGATGATCGTGTCGATCACGCTAGGCCTGATTGTGTCGGGTCTAAGCCTGCCTATTCCGGTGCCTGCAAATGAATTCCTGTCGATCCTTGGCGCTGCCGCGACGCCGGGTGCGTTGTTTGCCATCGGCGCGTCGCTGGCCAGTAAATCGGCAGAACGGATCGAAATCGCGGGTTGGCTGAGTTTCTGTAAGCTTGTGCTGCATCCGCTGTTTGTGGCGGCGGGGGCTTATCTGTTTTTTCCTGTCGATCCCTATCTGGCGGCGGTTGTTGTGTCGGCTGCGGCTTTGCCTGTGGCGGGGAACGTATTTATTCTGGCGCAGCACTATGGCGTCGCCCCGCAACGGGTGTCTGCATCCATCCTGATTTCGACTGCGCTCAGCATCTTTACGGTGTCTGCTGTCATCGCGTGGGTCACGGCCTACTGACGGGAAAAAGGTTGCTGCATCGGCCCCCGTTCGTTAGCCAGTTGGTAACTGCAATTCGAGGGGATTAGGGCAATGGAAACGGTATCCGAAAACAAGTCATTTGATGGTGTGCAGGGTGTGTACACACACGCGTCCGAGGTCTGTGGATGTGACATGACCTTTGGCCTGTTCCTGCCGGAAGACGCCAAGAGCGGCCCTGTGCCCCTTCTGTGGTATCTGTCGGGTCTGACCTGCACCCACGAAAACGCAATGACCAAAGCGGCAGCCCAACAGTGGTGCGCCGAGCAGGGCATCGCGATTGTCTTCCCCGACACAAGCCCGCGCGGCGAAGGCATCGCCGATGACGAGGCCTATGATCTGGGTAAGGGCGCGGGTTTTTATGTGGACGCGACCGAAAACCCCTGGGCCTCGAATTTCAAGATGTGGAGCTATATCGCAGACGAACTGCCGTCGCTCTTGGGCCGGAATTTCGAACTGGATATGGATCGTCAGTCGATCACCGGCCATTCGATGGGCGGCCATGGTGCGCTGACCATCGCCATGGCACATCCGGATCGCTTTGCATCGGTGTCCGCGTTCGCGCCGATTGCGAACCCGACGGCCAGCGACTGGGGCAAGAAACAGCTGGGTGCGTATCTGGGCGAAGACAAAGGCCAGTGGGCCAAGCACGATGCGTCGTTGCAGATGAAAGAAGTGGGCTTTGATGGGCCTGTCCTGATTGATCAGGGCGCGTCGGACAACTTCCTTGATCTGCTGCGCCCCGAGGCGCTTGCACATGCCATGATGGCGCGCCGTCAGGAAGGCCTGTTCCGGATGCAGAAGGGCTATGACCACAGCTATTTCTTCATCTCGTCCTTCATGGAAGATCACGTCACCTTCCACGCCGAGGCGCTGTATACCTGAGGCTGGCATGACGACCCTGTTCATCGATGCGGATGCCTGTCCGGTCAAGGAAGAGGCCGAGCGTGTCGCGACCCGTCATAAGGTGCCGATGAAGGTGGTATCGAACGGTGGGTTGCGCCCGTCGCGCAACCCCTTGGTCGAACATGTTATCGTACCCGAAGGCCCCGATGTGGCAGACATGTGGATCGCGGACCGCTGTGGTGCGGGGGATGTGGTTGTGACCGGCGATATCCCTCTGGCCGCGAAATGCGTCGAAGCCGGTGCGCGGGTTCTGAAACACAATGGCGAGGCGCTGACACAGGCAAATGTCGGTCAGGCGCTGGCCACCCGTGATCTGATGGCTGATCTGCGCGCCGCTGACCCGTTTCGACAGGGCGGTGGGCGCGGGTTCACCAAGGCCGACAGGTCGCGGTTTCTGGATGCGCTGGAACGGGAAATGCGGGCCGCGCTTAAAGGAGTTTGACGGATGACGCCTAGGGCCGTGGTTTTTGATATCGGCAACGTTCTGATCGAATGGTTGCCCGAACGGTTCTTTGACGCCGAGATCGGAGAGGCCCGTCGCAAAGACCTGTTTGCCAGCGTCGACCTGCATTACGCCAACGACCTTGTGGATCGGGGCGGGCATTTCCAAACGACTATTGCCGACTGCGCAGCCAAGCACCCCGATTGGCACGATGAGGTCATGATGTGGCATGATCGCTGGCTGGATATCGCCGGGCCGGACATTCCGCATTCCGTGCGTATTCTGCGGGCGTTGAAGGGGAACGGCGTGCCTGTGTTTGCCTTGTCGAATTTCGGAATCGGCACGTTTGAATTGGCCGAGCCCGTGTACCCTTTTCTGTCGGAATTCGATCGGCGCTATATCTCGGGTTACATGGGAATGGCGAAGCCGGATGCCGAGGTTTACGCCGCCGTCGAGGCTGATTGCGGTGTTCCGCCCGAAGGTCTTTTGTTCGCAGATGATCGCCACGAAAACATCGCGGCGGCAGTGGCGCGGGGCTGGCAGGGGCATTTGTTTGACGGGCCCGAAGGTTTTGCCAAGCGGTTGGTGGCGGATGGTTTGTTGACCGAGGAGCAAGCGCAATGAGCGGTCCGACGGTGATTCCCTTTGCCGAGGGCGAGGCGCGACTGGACTGGATCGCGTTGACCGATGCGTTGGCGGCGGGGCACGACCTGCCTAAGGCGGAAGTGTCGGACAGCTTTCTGTATCGTGGCGACGACACATTGCTTAGCCGCGCGGCATGGATCGATGGTCTGGGGATCGCGACCAAAGCGGCGACGATCTTTCCGGGCAACAACGCGCTGGGCCTGCCAGGGGTGAACGGCGCGGTCTGTGTCATGAGCGATCAGGACGGCATGATGCAGGCGCTGATCGATTTCCATCTGGTGACCAAGTGGAAGACAGCAGGCGACAGTTTGTTGGCCGCGCGACGTTTGGCTCGGGCGGACAGCCGGAACATTCTGATCGTTGGCGCGGGTACAGTCGCTGCGTCGTTGATCGAAGCTTACGGCGCGGGGTTCCCCGATGCGCAGTTCACGATCTGGAACCGCACAACATCGCGCGCCGAAGAGACGGCAGTGCGGTTTGGCAATGTCACTGTCGCGACGGATTTGGAGAAGGCCGTGGGGCAGGCGGATATCGTGGCTTGCGCGACTATGTCGACACAGCCGGTGTTGCGTGGTGAATGGCTGCGTCCCGGACAGCACGTCGATCTGATCGGGGCGTATCGTCCGGATATGCGAGAGGCGGATGATGTCGCATTGAAGCGAGCCCGTATCTTCGTCGACAGCTTTGACACGACGATTGATCATATCGGTGAGCTTAAAATTCCTCTGTCCGAGGGCGTGATCACGCGGGCCGATGTGCTGGCTGATTACTACGATCTGGCCTCGTTCAATCGCGCGGATGATGACATCACGTTGTTCAAAAACGGCGGTGGCGCGCATCTGGATTTGATGACCAGCCGCTATATTCTGGATTGCTGGAACGGCGCATGACCGGTTGGCTGTGGATCATATTGATCAGCATCGCGCTGATCCCGTTTTTCAGGGATAGGTGGCGCAAACCGGTGGGACGGCGAATGCGGAAATCGGCGCCGGGATCGTTTGCCAAGCTGAAATCCGGCACAACGCATTACCGCTGGCTTGGGCGAGTGCGTGGACCTGTTTTGGTCTGTGTGCATGGTCTGACGACGCCGTCGTTTGTTTGGGACAGGATTGCGCCGCTGTTGGGCAACCTCGGGTTTCGGGTGCTGGTCTATGACCTGTACGGACGCGGGTATTCGGACCGATCCCGTCGTGCGCAGACGCCCGAATTCTTTGCCAACCAGCTTGAGGAACTGCTGGATCATCTTGAGGTCAGGAATGATATCACCCTGCTGGGCTATTCGATGGGTGGCGTGATCGCGTCGCGTTTTGCCGTGGCCCATCCGGACCGGTTGCGCCAGTTGGTGCTGCTGGCCCCTGCTGGGATGCTGATCAATTTTCATCCGGTGATCGCATGGGCGATGAACTGGCCTTTTGTGGGTGATTGGCTGTTCGACATGGTGTTCCCGAACGCGTTCTTTAAGGCGACCGAGGCCGAACGGGCGAAACACCCCGAGGTGGGCGATATTATCGACCAACAGCAGGGCGAATTGCACCGGCGGGGATTTCTGCGGGCGGTTCTATCCAGCCTGCGTGGGTCGCTGCGCAAACCTGGGCCGAAGCTGTTCAAGGCCTTGGCCAAGCTTCCTTTGCCCGTGTACGCGATCTGGGCGCGGGACGATCAGACAATCCCGATTGATGCGCTGGGACAATTGGCGCAGTGGCACCGCGACGCGATCCATGAGGTGATTGATGGTGCAGGTCACGGTGTGCCCTACACCCATCCCGCAGAGGTGGCCGAAGTTCTGGCCACGCTGCTTGATTTGTCAGACGAATAGTCTGGCTTACGCCTGCGCCAGCGCGGGCGAACGGCTTTCGCGGATGGGCAGGTGGATGATCGCCGACAGAAGGCCAACGCCCACGCCAACCCACCAGACCAGCGTGTAGTCGCCATAGATGTCGTACAGACGACCGCCCAGCCAGACGCCGATGAAGCTGCCGATTTGGTGGGACAGGAACACGATGCCGTAAAGCGTGCCCATAAAGCGCAGGCCAAAGATGTAGCCGACCAGACCTGCCGTCAGGGGCACTGTCGCCAGCCATGTGGCACCCATGACGACCGAGAAGACGATGACTGTTGTGGGGGTGATCGGCATCATGATGAACAGGCCAGCGGCGATGGTGCGTGTCAGGTAGATGCCTGCCAGCAGGTACTTCTTGCTGTAGCGGTTGCCTGCCCAGCCCGCCAAAAGCGTGCCGCCGATGTTGACCAGACCGATCATGGAAATCGCAACCGCGCCGAGGGCCGAAGTGGTGGTGATCCCCAGTGTGTGAAGCACGCCGCCCGGTTGGATCGGTCCGCACATTTCGGTGACGAACGCAGGGAAGTGGGCCGTGATAAAGCCCAGCTGATAGCCGCAGGAAAAGAAGCCGATAAAGATCATCGCGTAGGACGGATCACGCAGCGCGGTGCCAAGGATTTTGCGCAGGCTTTCATCAACCTCTGCCTTGGGCTGAACCGGTGCGCGCATCATAGGCAGGGACAGAAGCACCAGCAGGATCGCAGCGGCGAAGATCAGGAAGACCTCGCTCCAGTTCATGAAACCCAGCATCCATTCGGCAATGGGTGCGCCGATGACCTGCCCGCCGCTGCCAGCCGCTGTCGCGATGGCGAGGGACATGGATCGGTTTGCGTCGGTCGAGGCGCGGCCAACAACCGCAAGGATAACGCCGAAACCGGTACCCGCGACACCGAAGCCTACCATCACCTCAAGAAGCTGGATGGCACCGGGTGAGACAGCGAAGGACGACAGGACAAGGCCCACTGCATAAAAGATTGCGCCAAGGAAGATCGCCTTACGGTCGCCAAACCGTTCGGCAAAGGCCGCGAACAGTGGCTGGCCGATGCCCCAGGCAAGGTTCTGGATGGCGATGGCCAGCGAAAATTCGGCGCGGGGCCAGTTGAATTCTTCGGAAATCGGGATCTGGAACACGCCAAAGCTGGCGCGAATGGCGAAAGACACCAGAATGATCAGTGCGCCTGCGATCAGAACAGGCGTGAAGATGCTTTGAGATTTCGACATGAGGACCCTCCCGGAACGGCGCGACACTGCGCGCCAGAGCAGGGAAGGTCAATCATCCAAACGGAAAGAGTGGCGTTGCAAAAGATCACATACGCAGGTGACGTGCGCGCGCGCCGCGTTCGATGGCAGCCGCGTGCAGACGGTCGATGTTCAGCTCATAGCGCATTTCTTCTAGCAGGCGCAGCTCGGTTTCGGCCAATGACCCGTCCGCCGCCGCGACATCGCAGGCTAGCGCATAAGCGGTCTCAAACAGACGTTCCGGCAGGTTGTCACGGACAAGGCCGAACAGGGCATCAAGCCCGTCTTCCTGATCGAAAAGATCGAACACGGTTTGGGACACCAGCTTGGTCCGGTCGCTGTCGTAGTCTTCGAAGACCGGCAGGGTGTTTACGGCGCTTTGGATTTTGACCAACTCAGCTGTGCGGATGTTTTCATCCGATGCGGAAATCGCGATCATGATTGCGACCAGACAGTCCTGCGGGCTCAGCGGGTGTTCGATGTTGTCAGACATGCGTCATTTGCTTTCATTCGGTGTTCTGCAATTGCAAAATATTGACGCTGCATCGTTGCCGCAATAGGTAGCGCACGCTGAAACCCCGTGTGGCGGCCTGCCGCGCAAACAGGAGAAAACCGATGTCCGCATTCCGTGACGCTGCCATGAAGTCAAAGGCCTGGCCTTTTGAAGAGGCACGTCGGGTGCTTAAACGGGTGGAATCGTCGAAGACACCCGAGGACCACGTTCTGTTTGAAACGGGCTATGGCCCGTCGGGTTTGCCGCACATCGGCACGTTCGGCGAGGTCGCGCGCACAACGATGATTCGTCGCGCGTTTGAAGTGATTTCCGACATTCCGACCCGTCTGATCTGTTTTTCAGACGATATGGACGGCATGCGGAAGGTGCCTGAAAACGTACCGCAGCAAGAGATGCTGCACGAACATCTGCAAAAGCCGCTGACATCCGTGCCCGATCCGTTCGGCACGCACGACAGCTTTGGCGGCCACAACAATGCGATGCTGAAGCGGTTTCTGGACACTTTCGGCTTTGACTACGAATTCTATTCGGCGACCGAGTTCTACAAATCCGGCCAGTTTGACGAGGTGCTTTTGCGCGCCTGCGAGCGCTATGACGATGTCATGGCCGTGATGCTGAAATCGCTGCGGGATGAACGGGCGCAGACCTATTCGATCTTCCTGCCGATCCATCCGGAAACCGGCCGCGTTCTGTATGTTCCGATCAAGAACGTTGACGCAAAGGACGGTCTGATCACCTTTGACGACGAAGACGGCAAGGAATGGACGCTTCCTGTCACAGGCGGCAACGTCAAACTTCAGTGGAAGCCGGACTTTGGCGCGCGCTGGGCGGCGTTGGATGTCGATTTCGAAATGTACGGCAAGGACCATTCCACCAACACGCCGATCTACGACCGAATCTGTGAAATCCTTGGCGGCAAGAAGCCCGAGCATTTCACCTATGAACTGTTCCTTGATGACAAGGGCGAGAAGATTTCGAAGTCCAAGGGCAACGGCCTGTCGATCGACGAATGGCTGACCTATGCGGCATCGGAATCGCTGTCGTACTTCATGTATCAAAAGCCCAAGACAGCCAAACGTCTGTGGTGGGATGTGATCCCCAAAGCGGTGGATGAATACCACCAGCAACTGCGCGCCTTCCCGGGTCAGACGCCTGAGCAGCAGGCCAACAACCCTGTCTGGCACATTCATTCCGGCAACGTGCCTGAATCCAAAATGGTGGTGCCGTTTGCGATGCTTCTGAACCTTGCGTCCGTATCGGGTGCCGAGGACAAGGAAACGCTGTGGGGCTTTATCAACCGCTATGCGCCTGATGCGTCGCCCGAGGCGAACCCCGATCTGGATCAGGCGGCTGGCTTTGCGATTAAGTATTACGAAGACTTTGTGAAGCCGGGCAAAACATATCGCGCCCCGACCGAAAAAGAGGCCGCCGCGCTGCGTGATCTGGCGGATCGTCTGGCCGCGCATGATGGTGCGACCGATGACGAAACGCTTCAAAGCCTTGTCTTTGCGGTTGGTAAGGACCACGAATTCGACCCGCTGCGCGACTGGTTCAAAACGCTGTACGAAGTGCTGTTGGGCGCGTCCCAAGGCCCGCGTTTCGGCGGTTTTGTCGCGCTTTACGGCGTGCAGGAAACCGTTGCCCTGATTGAAAAAGGTCTGAACGGCGAACTGGGCTGATTTGGTCCGACAATTGGAATGCTGAAGGCGGGGGCGACCCCGCCTTTTTCTTTGCAAAAGCGAAATACCGTGACAGCCCCTTCGTTTGTTGAGAGGGTGTCAGGCATTGGATGCATATTTTGGGATCGGTAGTTCGAGACTAAATCACTCTTTTTTATCGGGCTCTTCAATTAACATGTTTTGGAAAAACGATAGCGGTTACTTTGCACTCGGTTTGATCGCGGGCATCAGTGCAGCATTTCTGTTTGTGCTCTATTTCACAGTTTTTGGAGTGATGTGTGCAGACGGAGAATTGACTCAAGTACAATCCGAAGAGGTTCGCAAAACGCCTTTATGTTTTTGGAATGGATTTGTTGAGACACGTGATACGGCGGCTCAATGGATCATGACTCTCTTCTCAATAATCGCCTCGGTGCTTTTGCTGCTGACGTTGTGGGCGACACAACGCATGGCTCGTGAAACAACACGAATTGGGGAATCTCAAAGTCGGGCGTATTTACATGCAGACAAGTTGGAATTCTTTTGGGGCGGCGCCACAAGGTCCAAACCAAGAGTAAAGGTATGGGTTAAGAATTGCGGCCAGACGCCAGTTGTCTGGTATCGAATGCGGATTTCCATTTTCGCATACAAGCACAATGAACCTCAACCAGGAGAACGGAAAAATTCTTGGGATGAAATCGTCTTTGAAGATGGTTTTCGCGGGCCGTGGTGTGGAGTGAGCCCAGATCAGTTGATGAGTTCTGAATTTTACCTAATTACCGATTTTGAAAAGGAGCAAGTGGATAAAGCTTACTGTGGAGAATTGGACATAGGCGAACATGGATTGGGAGTTTTTGGCGAAATTGAGTATGCAACAATTTATGATGAATTGTTCAGAAGCCGATTTGTCTTTGGTCGAAAGGGTTTGCCAAAGTATGAGATAAAGGAGACGAAGACGGTAGAAAAACCGTGGGGGCCGACCAACATGAATCTGGAAAAAGGCATTATTTTTTCAAGGTTTGCATTTGATGCATATGTCTACAAGTACATAGGGCGAGCATCTGTGGCCGAAAACTCGTGAATATTGACCTGAGTTTGAGCGGTATTTGTCTACTTGTAACTCTGAGCTACTTCACTTTGCATACTGGAACCACGCAGAGGATTTCGGCATGCGCATCTTGGCCTTTTTGATACCGGCATTTCTTGCTTTGACCACGCTCGTGCGGGCCGAGATGCTGCCGGACCCCGAGATTGAAAGCGTCATTCGGGATCAGATGACCGCCTTTGAGGCGGATGATTTCGACACTGCGTTTGGTTACGCGGCCCCGAACATCCAGATGATTTTCCGGAACTCGGACAACTTCGGAATGATGGTGCGTCGCGGCTATCCTATGGTCTGGCGTCCGGCTGGCGTTCGGTTTGGTCCGTTACGCACCATTGATGGCACGCTGTGGCAGCAAGTGATCGTCACAGATCAGGAAGGCCGTTTGCATGTGCTGGACTACGCGATGGAGGACATTGGCGGGCAGTGGCGCATTGCGGGCGTACAGCTGATCCCTGCGCCGGACGTGGCCGCCTGAGGCCTGTGCGCAACGGGGACCGTGACGTAGGTCCAAAGCCGCTTTAACCGAAAACCTGAGACACCCTTTCGCGAATGGCCCCGTTTTGGGCCGTGCCCAAGCGCATAGGAAAGGGATGACATGAACAAGGCGGTTACAGATGGCGTGGTGCTGATGCCGACCCCGTATTCGGCGGGTCTGGGTGTCTGGTCGAGCGGCGACGGCACTCCGGGATCGGATACCTACGCAAACGTGGTTGGCGCGTCATTTGTGCCCGCAGATCAGGACTTCGGCGGCGCGCTGGAGATCATCAAGACAACCGCGACACAGAAGCTGCGTTACATGGGGCAGACGCCGATGCTGCCCGGCTGCTATCTGCGTGTGACGGCGCGGGTGAAGGCGATTGCGGGCAATCTGCCCAACGTGCAGATCGCCGCTTGGGCTGGCGATGCGAACGGGGCCAATGTGGCGTCCGTTGTGCAGGTGGGGCCGGCCAAACCGCTGACCAGCTATGGCGATGTCGTCGAAGTGACGGCCATCGTGGGTGCAGGCAATCGTTCTGGCGTTGATATGGTTTGGGGTCCGCAACCGGTTTACGGCCATTTCGGCATTGATCTGACCGGTCCGACCGGTGGCATTGTGCGCGTTGACGACATCGAGATCGAGGATGTCACCAGTGTATTCCTGCGCACCATGATGAACTGGGTCGATGTGCGCGATTTCGGTGCGGTGGGTGACGGTATCACCGACGATGCCGCTGCGTTCGAGGCCGCAGATGCCGCCGCTGACGGGCGCACGGTTCTGGTGTCGAAGGGCACCTATTTCCTTGGATCAAGCGTAACGCTGGACAATCGGGCAGAGTTTGAGGGCACCGTGACGATGCCCAGCACAGCGATCCTGTCGTTGACCAAAAGCTACAATCTGCCCGCTTATATCGATGCGTTCGGCGACGAAGAAACCGGTCTGAAAAAGGCCATTCAGGCGCTGATGAACAACTCGGACCATGAAAGTCTGGATATGTGCGGGCGTCGCGTGGCGCTGTCCGGCCCGCTGGACGTGCAGGCGGCGGTGCCGAACCGTGACAGCTTTGCCCAGCGTCGTGTTATCCGGAATGGCCAGTTGCAGGCCAATTCGGGCGCGGCGTGGGATCCTGATGTGGTGACGTCGATCGCGACCTACTCTGCGGCGAACCAGACGCGGCTAACGGGTGTGACCAACATTGCCAATATCGCGGTGGGCTCGCTGGTCGAAGGGGCCGGTGTCGGGCGCGAAATCTATGTGAAGTCCAAGGACGAATCCGCGCAGGAAATCACCCTGTCCCAGCCGCTGTCCGATGCGGTGGGCACGCAGAATTATACGTTTACGCGTTACAAATACATGCTGGATTTCTCGGGTTTCAGCCGTCTGGACGTGTTCCAGCTGCATGACATCGAATTCCAGTGCAGCACGGTGGCGAACGGCGTTCTGCTGGCCCCGAGCGGCACGGTCATGCACATCCGCAACTGTGTCTTTAACCGCCCCGCCCATCGCGGCATTTCCAGCCATGGTGAAGGCTGTCAGGGCATGCTGGTCGAGCACTGCCAGTTCATCAGCCACGAAGGTGGCGAGCTGACGCAGAACCGCCAGTCGGTTGCGATCAACACCAACGGCAATGACGTGAAAATCCGCGATTGTCGCGCCTCGCAGTTTCGCCATTTCCTTGTGATGTCAGGGGCGCAGGGTCTGATTTCGGGCAACCATTTCTTCCAAGGGGACGAACAGGCGGATGGTATCCGTTCTGCTGGCATCGTGGTCGCGCTGCGGGCGTGCAACACGCAGATTTCTGGCAATTACATCGACAACTGTTTTGTGGAATGGACGAACGAACGGGAACCTGAGCCGGATTTTGTGTCGGGCTTCGGCTTTGCGGGCTTGTCAATTACGGACAACGTGTTCCTGTGTTCGAACGTCGCGCCGTGGTTCAGCTATATTGTGGTCAAACCGTTCGGTAGCGGGCATTTCGTGAATGGCATGAACGTGTCCGGCAATACCTTTCGGTCATCAGGAGGCAAGATTGATCGGGTCGAACGCGTCGATGACAGTTATGCGCCGCTAGACCTGAATCGCATGAAGCGCCTGAGCTTTTCGAACAACACGTTCCACAACGTAGAATACGCGTCGCGAAACCCGCTGCTGGTTAGCCATGACCAGAACAGCCATGCGGATACGTGGGTCCTGGATACGGGCAACGAACTGCCGTTTGATGGCTATGCGACCGAGGTGGACAGCCTTGTCTTCCGCTCGCGACTGCGTAACGCGGCCAATGTCAGTGAGTGGTTCATGCCCTATACCTCGACCCTGCAGGGGGCGGCGGACAATCAGGTGCATGTGATTTTCCCGGAACCTGTTCTGGGCGACATCAACGCGCTGATCCGGATGGACTAACGGGTCGGGGCAAGGTCGTCGGGCGTCAGCACAAAGGCCTTGCCAAACCCGCCGTTCAGATGCGCCGCGCTGATATCGTAGCGCAGGATCTGGAAGTCGGCGAACCCGATATAAAGCTTGGCTTTGGGCTGGTGGTGCAGAAACTGCGCCGCCAGTTTTTCGTGTTCAGGATCGCCGTGGCGGATGAACTGGGCCGTGGCCATCAGCGTGATGCGCGGATGGGTTAGGGGGTCGCCCTTATCCCCCGGTTCGCCCAACAGCAGCGAACAACGCGGATCAGCCTTGAGTGCTTTGGTGTGGTGCGACAGGTCCGACACCAGCGACATAGGCAGACCTGCCTGATCCGGCACCACGGCCACGCGGCTGACCATGGGGCTGCCTGTGTCCGGATCAATCACCCCCAACGCGCCGAAACGGGCCGCGCCGATCAGATCGCGGGCCAGTGCGCGGGCGTCGTCATCGGTGGGGTTGATAGGGTTCTTTTCCATGCGCCGATCTTAGGTGCCGTGGCGCGCATGGTCCAGCATCCGCGCAATAGGCCTTAGGGGTATGGCACCCCCTTGGGCTTCGCGGTAAACGGGGCACAAGTTTTCAACGAGGGTGCCCATGACCGATCTTGATGCGCTGCGCGATGTGATCCGTGCCGACAGCGATGCACGCGGCAAGCCGATTTCCAAGCTTGGCTATTTCTGCACCCCGTTCCAGCCCAAAAGCGGCCCCTTGGCGGACCGCGTGATCAAGGTCTATCGCGGGTTGTCTAACCCAGCGGCCCTGGACCGTCTGAAGGTCTGCCACGACGACTATGTCGGGGCACTGCTGAAGGCCGGTGTGCCGTTGCCCGAGACCGAGTTTCACCTGCTCGACATCGACGGCGCGCGCATTCCCGTGATTGTGCAAGAGGCGCTGCCCATCCCGTCGCTGATGCGGCCCCTGATGCAGACGGGCACGCAGGTCGAAACGCTGGCCATGATGGAGGCTGCGGGCGATGTGATCGCGACCTTTTGGAACAATGCCGACCAGTTTGACACGCGCATCGGGTTCCACCCGTCGATCCGCAATTTCGCGATCATCGATGGCAAGGCGGTATTCTTTGATACATTTCCGCCGTTGATCCATTACACGCGCGAAGAAATGGGTCGAATGTTGCTGCTGTTTTCAGAGAAACGCCTGATGCGGATTGTGGGGCCGTTCCTTCAAAAGAAGGTCACGGGCATTCAGGACGAATGGTATTCCGCGCCGGAAACGCTGGTCGGTCTGGTCGGCTCGGCTTGCCGCCTGCGCCCTGACGATGCCGAAGCCTATCTGGATTGGGGCCGCGATTTCGTCGCCCGCCGGATGCCCCGCTGGCAGGAAGAGGCGCTGGCCGAACTGAACGAACCGCCGCGCCTTCCGGGCTATTGGACGACCTTCCGCAAGATCCTTGGTCTGCAGGGCGAACCCAATGTCTAAGTCGATGGCCGAGGTTTACGCAGAGCGTGTCGCAAGCGGCGCGCTGATGCAGGATGATGTCCAATTGGCGGCGATCCCCCAGTTCGACCGCATCCGTGATGAACTGAACCAGCCCGTCAAACGCGGCTTTTTCCGCAAGGCCCCGCCACCGCCCAAGGGGCTGTATCTGTGGGGTGGCGTCGGTCGCGGCAAATCCATGCTGATGGATATGTTCGTGGAAACGCTGGATGTGCCTGCGCGTCGTGTGCATTTCCATGCCTTCATGCAGGAAATCCAGTCGGGCGTTCATGCCGAACGCGAAAAGGGCACCGAGGACCCGATCAAGCCGGTGGCCAAGGCGGTGTCTGACGCGGTTAAGGTGCTGGCCTTTGACGAAATGCAGATCACCGACATCGCCGACGCGATGATCGTGGGCCGACTGTTCGAGCAGCTTTTCGCGGCGGGCTGCGTTGTGGTGACGACATCCAACCGCATCCCCGACGATTTGTACAAAGACGGCCTGAACCGGCAGCTGTTCCTGCCCTTCATCGCGCTTCTGAAGGAACAGATGGTCGTGCATGAACTGGTGTCGGCCAAGGATTACCGGCAGGACCGCCTGCAAGGTGCGCAAAGCTACTTCTCGCCAGCCAATGAAGCATCCCGTGCGGCGATTGAATCGATCTGGCAGGACTTGTCAGGTGGCAAGGAAGGCACGCTGACACTGACGGTTAAGGGGCGTGAGGTTGAACTGCCGCGCTTTGCCAACGGTGTCGCGCGTGTGTCGTTCTTTGATCTTTGCGGCAAACCGCTTGGTCCTGCGGATTATCTGAAGCTGGCGGAAACGGTGCGGGTTCTGATCCTTGAAAACGTGCCGCAACTGGGGCGCAGCAATTTCAACGAAGCGAAACGCTTTGTGACGCTGATTGACGCGCTGTACGAGGCAGGCACCAAACTGATCGTGACCGCCGCAGCCGAGCCCGAGTTTCTGTACCTTGAAGGCACCGGCGCGTTTGAATTTGAACGCACCGCCAGCCGTCTGCGCGAAATGCAGTCCGAAACATGGGGCAACGACGCCTGAGTGCCAAAGAAAAAGGGGTCCCGAAGGACCCCTGAAGTTTGCTGCTCTTGATAGTTTCTGACGTGCCTGTCGTTTTATTGAGGAAAGTCTTGATCGTCCGCAGACCGGCCAAATCGGGATTGGCCGGAATACGCAAAGGTAAGAGCGGAAAACGGAACGGGTGCGTAAGTACAATCAGGCAAGAAGCCTTGGTATGAAGGCAGTCTTCTGGTCATGCTCGTCCCCGTTCGAAGGTGTACGCGTTGTAATTCCTGACACCTTTCCAGCGAATCATAGCGACTAATGCGATTCGCCGTCAATATTTAGTATTGCCGTCAAGGCAATTAACTAACAAGCCATTGATAAGCCACATATAGTGGCACTCAGACCTCAGCGATTTGGCAGAATAAGCGTCTGTCCGGCCTTCAAATCGTTGGGTCCGGACAGCAAAGACTGGTTCGCGGCATACAGCGGACCGGTCATATTCGCGTCGCCATAGATGGCTTGCGCGATGCTGATCAGGCTGTCGCCGGGCTTGACCACATAGCGCTGGACAGTGCCGCCTTGGCCTGCGTCCGCGACCGATCGTTTGATGATCGTATGCAGCAGGCTGCCGGGGCGGCCCGCGGGCGCGTCACGGCCTGTCGCGGCGTTCAGACGTGCAACGGTGTCCCATGTCAGCGCACGCATGTCGCTGGGGTCTGCGGTGGGCGGCATGGGCTGACGCGTTGTCAAAACCGGTTCGACATCTGGCAGATCAACGGCGATTGGCGCGGTGTCTGTGGCATCCACCATCTCGGCCACGATCCGGCGTTCGCCGCTTGCGTCAAAGGCCGGTGTGATTGCGGTCAGGTCCGGTTCATTACGGGTCACGGCCTGAACCGGTGCCTCGTCAAACGTTTTGGCGGCTGGTTGAAGGAAGATCAACGCAGCAGTAACGGCGACAAATCCGATGAAGTAAAGCGCGGCGCGGATCATCTGCAGGCCCCCTATGTTCCAGGCTGGGTCGAAAGCCCCAGCGCCGTCCAGCCGTCAATGCCGGCCCGATAGTACAGGATTTTATCGGCAGGGTAGCCCGCCTGAACCAGATCGCGAACCGCTTGCGCCGCTTCAGGCGATGCAGCGTTCTGATCGAACACCAGCAGCGTATATGTGCTGGCCGATCCGCCTTGGCCGCTAAAGCCAAGTGCCGCCAACAGATCGCCACGATAGGGGTTTTCCGGCGAAACGGTCGCCGCTGGCACGCTGACAGCGCCGGGCAGGGTTGCTTTGGCAAAATCGGATTGCGCGCGGGTATCCACCAACAGGCCGGTGCCGTTGCTGGCGGTTACATCCAGAAATTCGATCACATCCAGTTCCGCAACCGTTTCGACCCCGTCCATGATGTAGAGCGGCTCGACACAGGCGGGCGGACAGTTCGGGCCGGACCGTGTGATCGACACAGCAAGACCGGACAGGTTCGTTTCAAAACGGGGTAGATCGGGGGTGATGGCGCTGTCCTGCGCCAGCGCAGGCACGCTTGGCAAGAAGGCCATCGCGGCCATCAGGCAGAGAAAATTCCGCATCTACTCGTCCTCGAAATCCGCAATACAGGCGCGGTACTTTTTGTTACGCCATATATAGGGGTAAAAACGCCATTTCGTCAATATAATGGCGTTTTTTCAAGGCTTGAGGGCGTTTTACCCGTTCTCGCGCAGGATCGCCCCCGCCAGATACAAAGACCCACATATGAGCACCCTTGAATGTGGGTCCTGCGCGGTGATCGTTTGTAGCGCGTCCAGCACGCTGTCGGCGGTGCTGGCGGGCATACCGGCATCGGACGCAAAACGGGCGGTATCCTCGCCGCTCAGCGTATTTGCCTCGCCGGGGATCGACACGCCCGTCAGGCTATTGGCGACCTTGGCCAAGGGCGTCATGTAACCGCTGGCATCCTTGGTGTTCAGCATCCCGCAGATCAGATGGGTGGGGCGTTTCGGCAAACGCCCAAGGTGGTCGGCCAGCGCAATGCCCGCAGCGGGGTTGTGCCCGCCGTCCAGCCACAGTTCCACCTGCGGCGCGGCCTCAACCAGCGGACCGGTGCGCAGGCGTTGCATGCGTGCGGGCCACTGGGCATTGGTCATCGCGCCTTCGAACGCGGCCTCGCCAAAACCAAGGTGGCGCAAAGCGGCCAGCGCCGCGCCTGCGTTTTCGTACTGGTGGCGACCCGGCAGAACCGGCAGGGGCAGGTCCAGAAGGCCGGTTTCATCCTGATAGATCAGGCGTTCGCGTTCTTCCCAGACATGCCAGTGCTGGCCTTGCGCAATGACAGGCGCACCAAGGCGTGCGGCGGTGGCCTCGATCACCTCAAGCGCTTCATCGGGCTGCGGGCCGACAACGCAAGCCACGCTGCGTTTCATGATGCCCGCCTTTTCGCCTGCGATCTTGGCGATGGTGTTGCCAAGGAATTGTTCGTGATCCATCGAAATCGGCGTCAGGATCGTCAGCGCGGGTGTTTCAACCACGTTCGTCGCGTCCAGCCGTCCGCCCAGACCGGTTTCCAAAAGCACATAGTCCGCAGGTGTGCGGGCAAAGGCCAGCAGCGCGGCGCAGGTCGTGATTTCGAAATAGGTGATCGGATCAGGGCCGTTGGTGACATAGCATTCGTCCAGCACCTCGGTCAGATGCTCTTCGCTGATCAACTCGCCCGCCAAACGGATACGTTCGTGAAACCGCGCCAAGTGGGGCGAGGTATAGGCGTGCACGCGCTTTCCCTCGGCCTCAAGACCCGCGCGGATCATGGCTTGGGTCGATCCCTTGCCGTTGGTGCCCGCAAGGTGAATGACCGGCGGCAACTGGCGTTCGGGATGGCCCAGCTTTTCAAGCAGCGTCCAGACGCGGTCCAAAGTCAGATCAATGACCTTGGGGTGCAGCGCCATCATCCGTTCAAGGATGGCGTCCGAACCTGTCGTCATTTTTCGCCAGCTGCGTCAGGCGCCGGAAGCTCCGGCGTGTCGGTCGGTGCAGGCAGATCGCCCCAGACCGGCGGTGGCATGTCCATCAGCATGCGCAGAACCGTGATCAATTCCTTGCGCATTTCACGACGGTCGGTCACGCGGTCCAGCATGCCGTGATCCAGCAGATATTCCGCACGCTGGAAGCCTTCGGGCAGCTTTTCACGGATGGTCTGTTCGATGACGCGGGGGCCCGCGAAGCAGATCAGTGCGTTGGGTTCGGCAATCTGGATGTCGCCCAGCATCGCGTAGGACGCGGTCACACCGCCTGTGGTCGGGTGTGTCAGGACAACGATGTAGGGAAGGTTCGCTTCGCGCAGCATCTGGATTGCAACGGTCGTGCGCGGCATCTGCATCAGCGACAGGATGCCTTCCTGCATACGCGCGCCACCGGCGGCAGAAAACAGAACCAGCGGACGGCCCAGTTTCACGGCCTCTTCCGCAGCGGCGATGATCGCGTTGCCGACGTACATGCCCATGGAGCCGCCCATGAACGAAAAGTCCTGCGCGGCGGCAACGATCGGCGTGCGACCGATTTCGCCGGTCGCGACCAGCATCGCCTCTTTTTCGCCGGTGTTCTTTTGCGCGGATTTCATGCGGTCAGGGTATTTCTTCTGATCGCGGAAATGCAGCGGGTCAGCGACCGGTTCGGGTACGTCCACTTCGACAAACACACCGCCATCAAACAGCGCCTGGAACCGCGCACGGGGCGTGATGCCCATGTGGTGGTTGCAGTTGCTGCAGACGTTCAGATTGTCCGACAGTTCGCGGTGGAACAACATGGTTCCGCACTCGTCGCACTTGGTCCAAAGGTTGTCCGGCGTTTCGCGGCGCGAAAAGATCGAATTGATCCGTGGGCGGACGTAGTTGCTGATCCAGTTCATCGGGTGCCCCGTTCGTCAGTGTCGTGGCGTCACTTAAGCCTGCGACGCCTGAATTGCAATCACGCGCGCACAGCGACCCGCGCGGCCAGCCAGCTTACCCCAAGGGCGACAAAGTCCAATGGCATGACCTTGGCAACCTCTTCTGCGTCCTGTGCGCTGAACGGAAGCACGTAAAGCGACAGGCCGGACATCGGGCCATCCATGGACACGAACAGGATCACCAGCGCGTTGTTCATAAAGTGCAACCCCATCGCAGGACCAAGCGAGCCTGTGCGTGCGGTCAGGTCGGCAGCCAGAAGGCCGAACAGGCCAGCCCAGACGGCAACCATCGCTGCATTGTCGCCGTACATGACGGCCGCGTAGTGCCCGATGGCAAAGATGATCGCGGGGATGCCCATCCAGATGATCGGGCTTTGAAAACGGGCGGCCATCTGGCTTTGGATATAGCCGCGGAAAAAGATTTCCTCGGCCGAGGTCTGAAGCAGAACCACCAACGCGCCAATCGGCAGAAGAACCAGCCACAGCATCGGCGGTGTGTTCAGGATCAACTCTTCTTCGGCAAAAAGCACAGCGGGCAGCATCAGCAACAACTGGATAGCAGCCGCATAGGCCGCAACGCGCGCGCCGAGTTTAAGCGTGCGGACCGGATCGCCGATCACACCCCAGAACCGCCGTTTGTGCAGCCAGCGCAGCACCAGCATCACGCCGGGAATAAAGCAGGCAATCCCCAGCAAAGCAGCGATCATCGCGCCGGGGGTGTCCAGCAGCCCCATCTGCATCATGGCCTCTCCATGACTGCCAAGGGCAAAACCATAGATCGCAATCAGGATACCTTGGCCCGCAATCATGACGATCAGGCACAACACGATACCAACAACCAGCCGCCAGATTTCGGGTTTTTCCCGACCGGGCGCGGCCAACACTTCGTAAGGGGCGTATGATTTGAACATGCGCAGCATAAATGACGGTTTGCCAGCCTGCGTCAATGGCGGGTCAAATGCGATAAACCGTGGAAAACCGATCAACGGGCCGTTTGATCTGCACCATCACGCTTGTGAACTTAGGGGCGCTTTTGTATTCCGGTGCGAAAGTTCACGCTCCAGCGGGAGGATACCATGCTAAAGCGCCCCTTCGATAAGACGAAACTGCCCAGCCGTCACGTAACCGAGGGTCCGGCCCGCGCGCCGCACCGTTCGTACTATTACGCGATGGGCATGAGCGAAGATGAAATCCACCAGCCGCTGATTGGTGTTGCAACCTGCTGGAACGAAGCAGCGCCTTGTAACATCTCGCTGAACCGTCAGGCGCAGGCTGTTAAGCTGGGCGTCAAAGAGGGTTCCGGCACGCCGCGCGAATTCACCACGATCACCGTGACCGACGGTATCGCGATGGGCCACGAAGGCATGCGTTCGTCTCTGGCATCGCGCGAAGCGATTGCCGACACCGTTGAACTGACAATGCGCGGCCACTGCTATGACGCGATTGTCGGTCTGGCCGGCTGTGACAAATCCCTGCCGGGTATGATGATGGCGATGGTGCGTCTGAACGTGCCGTCCGTCTTCATCTACGGCGGTTCGATCATGCCGGGCCGGTTCAAGGGTAAGGACGTGACCGTTCAGGACGTGTTCGAGGCTGTTGGCCGTCACCAGGCGGGCCAGAACTCGGACGAAGAACTGTCCGCGCTGGAGCGTGTGGCGTGTCCGTCTGCTGGTGCCTGTGGTGGTCAGTTCACCGCGAACACCATGGCCTGTGTGTCCGAGGCGATCGGCCTTGCGCTGATGAACTCGTCCGGTGCGCCCGCGCCGTATGAAAGCCGCGACCAGTACGCGACTGCGTCCGGTCTGGCGGTTATGAATCTGCTTGAGAAAAACATCCGTGCCCGTGACGTCGTCACGCTGGAATCGCTGCAGAACGCGGCGCGTGTTGTGGCCTGTACAGGTGGTTCGACCAACGCTGGTCTGCACCTGCCCGCCATTGCGCACGAAGCAGGCATCGACTTCTTCCTTGATGACGTCTGCGAAATCTTCCGCGACACGCCGTACTTTGTCGACCTGAAGCCGGGCGGCAACTATGTCGCGAAAGACCTTTATGAGGCAGGCGGCGTTCCGGTTGTGATGAAGGAGCTGCGCAAAGCGGGTCTGATCCACGAAGACTGCATCACCGCGTCGGGCTATTCCATCGGCGAAGAACTGGACAAGATCGAACGCGAAGCGGACGGCAAGGTCATCTATCCGATCGACAAGCCGATCACACCAACAGGCGGCGTTGTCGGCCTGAAGGGCAACCTTGCCCCGCAAGGCGCGATCGTAAAAGTCGCAGGCATGTCTACCGAAGAGCAGGTCTTCACCGGTCCGGCACGTGTGTTCGAATGCGAAGAAGACGCGTTCGAAGCCGTCAAAGCGCGCCAGTACAAAGAAGGTGAAGTTCTGGTCATCCGCAACGAAGGCCCCGCAGGCGGCCCGGGTATGCGCGAAATGCTGGCGACCACAGCGGCCCTGTCCGGTCAGGGCATGGGTAAGAAAGTGGCGCTGATCACAGACGGCCGTTTCTCGGGCGCGACCCGTGGTTTCTGTGTGGGTCACGTCGGCCCCGAAACCGCGCATTGCGGTCCGATTGCCCTGCTGCAAGATGGCGACGTGATCACCATCGACGCGATCAAGGGTGAAATCAGCGTGGCGCTGTCCGACGACGAACTGGCCAAGCGCAAAGAAAGCTGGAAGGGCCCGAAAGAGACGATCTATTCGTCCGGTGCCCTCTGGAAGTACGCGCAGCTGGTCGGCGAAACCTACAAAGGTGCGGTCACGCATCCGGGCGCCAAGGAAGAAAAGCACATCTACATGGATCTGTGATCCAGTGCTGCGCAAAGCGCTTATGATACTGGCTATCGCGGGTCTTGCGGCCTGCGATAGCACCACAGGAACCGGCGGCGGTGCGCCCGGGTTTCTGGCCGCCCTGTCTTCCCCTCAGAACGATGCACAACGTCAAGCCCGTGCCGCTGGTGCGCCTATGGTGTGGACGGCTTTGGCGCGTGGCGATGTCGTTGTCCAAGGCCCGCGCGGCTATTGCGTAGATCCTGTTACGGTCGAAAAGCGTGGCAACAGCGGCTTTGCCATGATTGCCAGTTGCAACATCCTGTCGGACGGCGCGACCGGCCCGCGGGTTCCGGCGTTGCTTGTCACTGTCACAGTCGGCCCGCGTGAGGACGAAGCAACTGTTCCCAGTGCGGAAACAATTGCAGCTTTGGCGGGTGGCACCCTGCAACAGTCCGAAACACGTGATGGCAGCGTCTTTGTGCAACTGGCTGGCGGTGGGAAAGCGCTGATTTCCGATGGCGAAGACCGCTATTGGCGCGCGGCGTTTATTCGGGCCGAACACCTTGTAAGCTTGGCTATGTACCTTCCAGAAGGAAGTCATCTTGCCGGTAGCGACGGCGCGGACTTTCTGGAAACGGTCGTAGAAGCGATCAAAAACGCAAGTCGTGAAAAATCCGACGAATCAAGCTCTTGATCGCGACTCGTACTTGCCCGTAAGCTAACGCGCGTAAACTTAACGATGTGCGTTAACCCGTTTTTGTGAACAATTGCCGGAATGCCGGCCCAGAGAGATCGACCTGACGTATGGCCGAAGATATCGGATTTCTTAGCCGGATTTTGACCAAACGGTCCGTCCGGCGCTGGGCCAAGCTGGCGAAAGAGGCCACCGTTGCCGATCTGCGGGATTTGCGCAAACAGCGTGCGCAGGCGCGAGAAATCAAACGTCATATCGATTCCCTGATTTTCTACGCAGACGGGAGGCTGGCCTTGCCGGCCATCGGCAACCAATCCTTTCCGAAACCCCATGACGCCGATTGGTCTTGGCGGCCCGAGTTATGGAGCGGCCCCTTGCCATCTCCGGGCATCGCTTCGGTCGAAAGCAAGGCGATGTTGGGTCGTGAAGCGACGATGTTCCACGATTGCGCACGGTCCGAAATCACCCTGCGCCAGATCCGCAACGTGCGTGAGGCTGATCTTGCAGCATTCGGCGTACGTTTGGACGTGTTCCGGTTTGACGGTTCTTATCTGTCGCTGGCGCTGGACTTGCCGCCTGAGGCTGCCGAGGGCCTGAAGCGCCGTCACCTGATCCGTCTGGATACGATCCTTGAGATGGAAAAACCCATCGAAATCTTTGCGCGTCTGAACATCAAGCACGGGCCAAACGTGGAACAGGTCGTGCGTGAATTGCCGCTGCACGAAAAGGAAGTCATGGTCGAATTTGACCTTGCCTACACCAAGCTGAACGAAAAGCGCGTCGAGAAACTGTGGTTGGACCTGATTTTTGAAGGCCCCGAAATGAACCAAGTCACCCTGCGCGACCTGACATTCAGTCGTCGCCCCCGAGCCGAGTTGTAAAGGACATCAGCGATGAGCACCTACAAGTTGACCAAGCTGCGGTTCAAAGATGGCGTCTGGCAGGGCAGCCTTCAGGGCGAGGGCAAGGATTGCCCGCCGCCGCAAATCTCGGTCACCGTGTTGGATATTGCGGTAGACGGCGTGAATGTCATTGAAACGGACGAAACCAACCAATGGCTGGTCGATGTGCCGGTGCCGGATTTTGCCGTGGGCGATGGTGTGTTTACCTTCCTGCTGCACGATACAGGCACGTCGCAGGTTCTGGGGTCTTTCACGCTGATGGGCGGGGATGTTCTGGCGGATGACATCCGCGTTGAAATGGCGTTGCTTCGCGAAGAACTCGATATGCTGAAGCGCGCGTTCCGTCGCCATTGCGTGGAAACCATGTAAATCACTGATGTAAGTGCGCGATTGCACTGCAACGGGATTGACCCTGCGACAATCTGACATCACGTTGGCGCTGCGGATTTACAGGTAACCCATGTCTCCTACGCGCGGAATTCTTCTTAAACTCGGATCAGTTGCGCTGTTCACAGTAATGGCGGCGCTGGTCAAAGCGGCCTCGGACAACATCCCTTCGGGTCAGGCGGTGTTTTTCCGGTCGCTGTTTGCGATGCCGGTGATCATTGTCTGGTTGCTGCTGCGTCATGATCTGAAGACAGGTCTGAAAACGAAAAACCCCATGGGCCATCTGTGGCGCGGGTTGATCGGTGTGACGGCGATGGGGTTCACCTTTACCGGACTTGGCATGTTGCCGTTGCCCGAGGTGACGGCCATCGGGTTTGCCGCACCTCTTCTGACCGTAGTTTTTGCGGCCTTCCTGTTGGGCGAACGCGTGCGCGCGTTCCGGCTTGGGGCGGTTGCTTTTGGTCTGGTGGGTGTTCTGATCATCCTGTGGCCGCTATTGTCCGTCGACAATCTGGATCGTGCCGTGATGATCGGGGTTGTTGTGGTGCTGCTGTCATCTGTGTTCCGCGCGTTGGCACAAATCCAGATCCGCCGCCTGGCCGGGCGCGAGGAAACATCCGCGATCGTGTTCTACTTCTCGCTGACGGCAACAATCCTGTCGCTGTTCACGCTGCCCTTCGGGTGGGTCATGCCCACCGCACAAGAGGCCGCGATGCTGATCGGCGCGGGTCTTATTGGCGGCTTTGCGCAAATCCTGCTGACATCCGCCTACCGTTATGCCGAGGCAGGCGTGGTCGCGCCGTTTGACTATGCGTCGATGCTGTTTGCGGTGGTTTTGGGCTATGTCGTCTTTGCCGAGGTGCCGACGGTTTACACGTTGGTAGGCTCGGGCGTCGTGATTGCGGCGGGCGTTCTGATCATCTGGCGCGAACGCAAACTGGGCCTGAAGCGTGGCCAAACGCGAAAGGCGGGCCTGACCCCTCAGGGCTGACCCGCCAGTTTCTTAGTTACGCGTCGCAGCGACCATCAGGCCCTGCTTTTCAACCTCGGCCATCGCTTCGTCCAGCGACAGGAGTGCGCGTTCGATCAATGTGTCAATCTCGCCTTTGGAAATCACCAGCGGCGGCGAAATGATCATGCGGTCGCCGACGTGGCGCATGATCAGGTTATTGCTGAAACACCGTTCGCGGCAGATGTAGCCGACAGTGCCAGCCTCGGACGCGAACGCCGCGCGGGTGGCTTTGTCGGGTGTCAGCGCGATTGATCCCATCATGCCAACGATCTTGGCCTCGCCCACCATCGGGTGATCGGTCAGGCTTTCGAACTTTTCTTTCAGGTAGGGCGCAGTTTCGGTGCGGACCGTGTCGATGATCTGTTCTTCTTCCAGAAGGCGTAGATTTTCCAAGGCAACCGCACAGGCCACAGGGTGACCCGAATAAGTGTAGCCGTGGTTGAATTCGCCCGAACCGATGACCTCGGCCACTTCGTCACAGACAATCGACCCGCCGATGGGTAGGTAGCCCGAGCTCAGGCCCTTGGCGATGGTCATGATGTGCGGCTTGATGTTCATGGTTTGCGACCCGAACCAGTTGCCGGTGCGGCCAAAACCACAGATCACCTCATCCGCGATCAGCAGAATGTCGTATTTATCGCAAATACGCTGGATTTCCGGCCAGTAGCTGTCGGGCGGTACAATCACGCCGCCAGCGCCCTGAACGGGTTCGGCGATGAACGCGGCCACGTTATCCGCGCCAAGTTCCTTGATCTTTGCTTCAAGCTGCTGGGCGCGTTCAATGCCGAATTCTTCCGGCGTCATGTCGCCGCCTTCGGACCACCAGTTGGGCTGGTCGATGTGATGAATGTCGGGGATCGGCATGCCGCCTTGGGCGTGCATACCTTTCATGCCGCCAAGGCTACCTGAACCAACAGACGACCCGTGATAGGCGTTCCAACGCGAGATGATGGCCTTTTTCGATGGCTGGCCTTTCATCTCCCAATAGGTGCGCACCATTCGTAGGTTGGTGTCGTTCGCTTCAGAGCCGGACGATGCAAAGAAAACATGGTTCAGATCACCGGGCGCCAGTTGCGCCAGACGTTCGGCCAGTTCGATGACCGGCACGTGGGTGGTCTGGAAGAAGGTGTTGTAGAACGGCAGTTCCTGCATCTGGCGCGCGGCGGCATCGACAAGTTCCTGACGGCCATAGCCGATGTTGACACACCAAAGGCCCGCCATCGCATCCAGAATCCGGTTGCCGTCGCTGTCTGTCAGCCAGCAGCCATCTGCAGACGTGATAATGCGCGCACCCTTTTTGCCAAGCTCGGCACCGTGCGTGAACGGGTGCATGTGGTGCGCGGCGTCACGCGCCTGAAGTTCGGCGGTGGGCAACAGGTTCGGGGATTGGACCATTTTCAGGGGGCCTTTCGATCAAAATGGCGACTGCCCACTAGAATATGATCAAATTATTCTGTGTCAATCGAATCGCTTATTCCGGCAAGCATCTGATCCATACCCTGTTTCACGTCCTCGGCCATCGCCTTTGAGGCCGCTGCCGCATCCCCTGATTCCAAGGCGTTGATCAGGTCTTTGTGAAGATCGGGCAGGCTGCTGGTGCCCATCACCCCGCACACAACGCGCATCGACGGGCCAAACCGAAGCCACAGACCTTCGACCATACCCTGCAGAATCGGGGCCTGCGCGGCGGCATTCAGGTGGCTGTGAAACAGGTAGTTTTCGACCAGATAACCATGCACATCGCCACGGGCGATGGCGCGGTCCAGGCGGTCGTCAGCCTGCTTCATGGCAACGATATCTTCGTCTTTAATCAACGCGGTCGCACGCCCCGCCAACTCGGGCTCTAGCGCCAAACGAGCCGTCTTTAATTGATCAATCGCGGAGCGGTTCAGCACCGGAACGATGATTCTGCGGTTGCCCATAAACTCGAGCGCGCCAGCGGCGGTCAGGCGGCGAAGCGCCTCGCGGACAGGGGTCATGCCGGCATCCAGATGTTCGGTCAGGCCCTGAATGGTCACCGGCTGTCCGGGCTCCAATTCGCCGAACAAAATCATGTCGCGCAACGACCGGTAAACCGTCTCGTGCACTGGCAAACCTGCCTTGGCTGTGCCTTGATTTTGCTCTGCCTGAATATTCATCAAATCATCCGCATTATGTCGCCTGTTCTGTCTATCTTGCATGGGTCTGAACGTCATGAAAACATCTTCTTGTTGCTCTGTTTGAATATTTTTGATCAAATTCACAGACAGCCGGGGCGAAAGACCTCGTATCCAACTGGGAGCCACAGATGAAAACCAAGCTGATGACAATGACCGCCGTAACCGCGCTGGTCGCCGGGGTCGCCGGTGCCGAAGAAGTGCGGGTCTACAACTGGTCCGATTACATCGACGAAAGCCTTCTTGAAAAGTTCGAGGCGGAAACCGGCCTGACGCTGGTCTACGACGTCTTCGATTCCAACGAAGTTCTTGAAACCAAAATGCTGGCCGGTGGATCCGGTTACGACGTGGTTGTGCCCACGGGCAGCTTCCTTCAGCGCCAGATCGCAGCGGGTGCGTTCCAAAAACTGGATGCCTCTAAGCTGCCGAACAAAGGCAACCTGTGGTCGGTCATCGAAGAGCGCACAGCGCAGTATGACCCCGCCAACGAGTATTCGATCAACTACATGTGGGGCACCACGGGTATCGGTGTGAACGTTGGCAAGGTTCAGGAAATTCTGGGCGAAGATGCCCCGATCGGCAGCCTTGATCTGATCTTCAACCCCGAGAACATGGAAAAGCTGGCCGAATGCGGCGTGCATTTCCTTGATGCCCCGACCGAGGTGATCCCGGCGGCTCTCGCCTATATTGGCGAAGATCCCGACAGCAAGGATGCGGATGTCATCGAAAAGGCCAAGCCGGTTCTTCAGGCGGTGCGTCCCTACGTGGCCAAATTCCACAGCTCGGAATACATCAACGCACTGGCGAACGGCGAAATCTGTGTGGCGTTCGGCTGGTCCGGTGACGTGCTTCAGGCCCGCGACCGCGCGGCAGAAGCCGAAAACGGCGTCGAGATTGCCTATAACGCACCTTCTGAGGGTGCTCTGATGTGGTTCGACCAGATGGCCATTCCGGTGGATGCTCCGAACCCCGAAGGCGCGCACAAGTTCCTGAACTTCATCATGGACGCGGAAAACATGGCGGCGGCGTCGAACTATGTTTACTACGCCAACGGCAACAAAGCGTCTCAGGAATTCCTGATCGAGGACGTGATCGGCGACACCGCGATTTATCCGGACGAAGCCACGCTGGAAAACCTCTATACATTCTCGCCCTACGACCCGCGCCTGCAGCGCACGGTCACCCGTATGTGGACCGAGATCAAATCCGGCGTCTAACCACGCCTGTTTGCGGCGCGTCCCACGGGGCGCGCCGTTTTTCTATGCAGTATTGGACTGATCATGAACCAAAAGGTCTTTGCCCCTTGGGATGACCCGAACCAAAAGCCGTTGATCCAGTTTCAGAACGTCACCAAAAAGTTCGGAACATTCACCGCGATCGACGACCTTAGCCTGGACATCTATGAACGCGAGTTCTTTGCCCTTCTGGGGCCGTCGGGATGCGGGAAAACGACGATGATGCGGATGCTGGCGGGGTTCGAGACGCCGACATCGGGCACCATTCGTCTGTCGGGACAGGACCTTGGCCAAACCGCGCCGAACAAACGCGCTGTGAACATGATGTTCCAAAGCTATGCGCTGTTCCCGCATCTGTCGGTCTGGGAAAACATCGCCTTTGGCCTCAAGCGCGAAAGCAAGGACAAGGATGCCATCGCGGCCCGTGTCGAAGAAATGCTGCGCCTGACGAGGCTGGGCAAATTCGCGAAACGCAAACCGCATCAGATTTCCGGTGGTCAGCGTCAGCGCGTGGCCTTGGCCCGTTCTCTGGCAAAATCGCCCAAGCTTCTGTTGTTGGATGAACCTCTGGGCGCGCTGGATAAAAAGCTGCGCGAAGAAACGCAGTTCGAGCTGATGGACATTCAGGAAAAGACCGGCACGACCTTTGTGATCGTCACCCACGATCAGGAAGAGGCGATGACTGTCGCGTCCCGCGTTGCCGTGATGGACGAAGGCCGCCTTGTGCAGGTCGCGACCCCCGCTGATATCTACGAGGCCCCGAATTCCGTCTATGTCGCCGACTTTATCGGTGACGTGAACATCATCGAAGGCAACGCCACACCCGATGGCGACCGCGTTCGTATCGACTGGGCAGAAGGGCAGCCTGCGATTTGGGGCACTGCGCAAAAACCCGTCGCATCCGGCGAGCGGATAAGCTTTGCGATCCGCCCTGAAAAAGTGACCATCTCCAAAGAGAAACCCGAAGACCGCCGCAACCTGTTGGAAGGCGAGGTCATCGATATCGCCTACCTCGGCAACATCTCGACCTTCCACGTCAAGGTCGGTAACGGCCAGATCATCAAGGCACAAAGCGCCAACACCCGTCGTCTGGCGAACCGCGATATCACATGGGAAGACCGCGTCTGGCTGACGTTTACCGAAACCGCTGGCGTGTTGTTGGAGGGCTAGGGGCATGCGTCGCTTTACCCTGATCGCGGTCCCCTACCTGTGGCTTCTGGCGCTGTTTCTGGTGCCGTTCCTGATCGTTCTGAAAATCTCGCTGTCCGACTACGCCTTGTCGATCCCGCCCTATGCCCCGACGCTGGATTTCTCGGCTGGCTGGCAGGGGATCAAGGATCTGCTGTCCAAGCTTGATTTCGAAAACTACGTCTTCCTGACCGAGGATGCGCTTTATTGGAAAGCGTACCTCTCGTCCCTGAAGATCGCGCTGATTTCGACGGTTCTGACGCTGCTGGTGGGCTATCCGATTGCTTACGGCATGGCACGTGCGGCCCCTGAATGGCGCCCGACGTTGCTGATGCTGGTGATCCTGCCGTTCTGGACGTCTTTCCTGATCCGCGTTTACGCGTGGATGGGCATTCTGGCGTCCGAGGGCGTGCTCTACCAGTTCCTGTCGTTTCTGGGGATCGTCGACGAGCCGCTGAAAATCCTGTCCACAAACACCGCCGTCTATATCGGCATCGTTTACACCTATTTGCCGTTCATGATCCTGCCGATCTATGCCGCGCTGGAAAAGATGGACGATTCCCTGATCGAAGCGGCCGAGGACCTTGGCTGTTCGCGCATGTCGGCCTTTTGGTTGATCACCATTCCGCTGTCGAAAAGCGGCATAATCGCGGGCTGTTTTCTGGTGTTCATCCCGACCATCGGTGAATTCGTGATCCCATCGCTTCTGGGCGGCTCTGACACGCTGATGATCGGTAAGGTTCTGTGGGAAGAGTTCTTCTCGAACCGCGACTGGCCGGTGGCCTCTGCGGTGGCGATCATCCTGCTGTTGATCCTTGTGATCCCGATTGTGCTGTTCCAGCGCAACCAGCAGCTTCAGCGGGAGGCCGAGGGATGAGACGTTTTTCATGGTTCAACGCCACTTCGCTGACACTGGGCTTTGCGTTCCTCTATCTGCCGATGGTCATTCTGGTCATCTATAGCTTCAACGCATCGAAGTTGGTCACTGTCTGGGCGGGCTTTTCCACCAAATGGTACGGAGAGCTTCTTCAGAACGAAGATTTCCTTGATGCCGCTTGGGTCACAATCCGTGTGGCGTTCTTTTCGTCGGTTCTGGCAACGGTTCTGGGCACGATGGCCGCGACCGTTCTGGTCCGCGCAGGGCGCTTTATGGGGCGGGGTCTGTTTTCTGGCATGATCTATGCGCCGCTGGTGATGCCCGAGGTGATTACAGGCCTGTCCTTGCTGCTGCTGTTCATCGGCATCGGTCTGGATCGTGGCGTGTTCACCATCGTTCTGGCCCATACAACCTTTGCCATGTGCTATGTGTCGGTCGTCGTCTCCTCGCGCCTTGTCAGCTTTGACAAATCGCTGGAAGAGGCCGCTTTGGACCTTGGCTGCACACCCTTCCAGGCGTTCCGCCTTGTGACCCTGCCGATCATCGCGCCTGCGGTGATTTCCGGCTGGCTTCTGGCCTTTACCCTGTCGCTCGACGATCTGGTCATCGCCAGCTTCACCACCGGCCCGTCGGCCACGACCCTGCCGATCAAGATCTTCTCGGCGGTGCGTCTGGGCGTCAGCCCCGAGATCAACGCGCTCTCGACGATTATGATCAGCGTGGTGACCGTTGGCGTGATCACCGCGTCGATCCTGTCGAAACGGTCGGCTGTTGCACAGCAGAGGGACGAACAGGCGGCTGCGCAGGCCACGGGATGAAACGCCTTTACGAACCCGCGGCCTACGGCCCGCAACAGGGATGCTTCTGGGCGGAAACGGTGCCTGCGATGGACTGGCCCGTTTTGGAGGACAGCACCCGCGCGGATGTCGTGATCATCGGCGCGGGCTTCACCGGCCTGTCGGCGGCTTTGCATCTGGCGCAGGCAGGCATGGACGTGGTCGTGCTAGAGGCCGAAACGCCGGGCTACGGGGCGTCGGGCCGCAATGGCGGGTTCTGCTGCCTTGGCGGATCGAAACTTTCCAATAGCGCCATTGCCCGACAACACGGGCCGGAGGGCGCGCGCGATTGGGTCAGAACCGAGGTCGCGGCGGTGGACACCGTTCGCGGCATTCTGGAAAACCACCGGATCGACGCGGATGTGCATAGCGATGGCGAAACGCTTCTGGCCCACAATGCGCGGGCCTTTGCGGGCCTTCAGAAACACGCGATCGAACAGAAAACGCTTTATGGCGTGACACCTGAATTTGCCAGTAAATTCGATCTGGCAGGGCTGGGAATTGGCGGTGATTTTTATGGGGCGCTGACACTGCCGATCGGCTTTGCCCTGAACCCGCGAAAGTACCACGCGGGGCTGGCGATTGCCGCCCAATCCGCAGGCGCACGGCTGTTCCAGAACAGTCCCTGCGACAGTATCTGCGAGGAAAACGGGCATTGGATCTGCAAAACGGCACCGGGGCAGGTGCAGGCCGATAAGGTTCTTATCGCAACCAACGGCTATTCGTCTGAGGACGTGCCAGACTGGCTGGCCTCCCGCACGATGCCGGTCCAGTCCTCTATCATTCTGACGCATCCTTTGACGGATGCAGAAAAGCAGGCGCAGGGCTGGTCGTCGTCGCAGATGTGCTACGACACCCGCACGATGCTGCACTATTTCCGCATGTTGCCAGGTGGTCGGTTCCTGTTCGGTATGCGGGGTGGCCTGACGGCGACGCCGCGCGAACAGACCAAGATTTCCCGCAAAATCCGAGAGAATTTCCATCGCCTGTTTCCGGCATGGTCCGACGTGCCGATCACCCACGAATGGTCTGGCCTGCTGTGCCTGACATCCAAGCTTGCGCCCTACGTCGGGCCGGTTTCGGGGATGAAGGGCATGTTCGCGGCCTTCGGGTACCACGGTAACGGCGTCGCGATGGGTAGCCATTCTGGCAAGCTGGCCGCAGATTTGATCGCAGGCAACAGCACAGATATTCCGGCGCTTATGGCGAAAGAACCGCGCAGGTTTCCATTGGGCAAAAGCCGCCGTTTGTTGATGCGACCCGCGTATCTGGCGGCTGAATTGCTGGATTTATAGGGGCTTTGCCCCCTTGGCCTACGGCCAATTCCCCCAAGGTATTTGGGGAAAGAAAATACCTGTGATCAGAGTGCTAAACCCGAGGACGCAGGCCAAAGGCCAAGGACGAGATGACCTGTGCGGCGAAGCCGCGCCGCTTACCAACGGTTCAGCGCGTCCTCGTCGGAGTCTTTCGCATCCACCCAGGATGCATCGCCGCCGGTATGTTCTTTCTTCCAGAACGGCGCGCGGGATTTCAGGTAGTCCATCAGGAAATCAGCGGCCTCGAAGGCATCTTTGCGGTGGGGCGACGACGTTGCGACCATCATGATCTTTTCGCCCGGCTCAAGCCGTCCATAGCGGTGGATGATCAGCACGTCGCCCAGATCCCAACGCGCGCTTGCGTCGGATGCGATCTTTTCCAGCGCCTTTTGTGTCATGCCGGGATAGTGTTCGATCTCCATCGCATCCAGATCGCCAGCATCATTGTCGCGCACCACGCCCGTAAAGGTGACAATCGCCCCCATATCGGCTCGGCCTTGGCCGAAGTCTTCAACCTCGGCGGCGAAATTGAATGGAGCTTCCTGAACGACGATCTTCATGGGTTAGCCGCCTGTCATCGGCGGGAAGAAGGCCACTTCACGCACACCGTCCAGCGGGGCGTCAAAGTCGGACAGGTCCTGATCTAAAGCCACGCGCAGCGCCGAGATATCAGCGAAGGCTGCGGCATAGCGTTCTTCCTTGGCGATCAGTTCCTGCACAAGATCGTTTACCGTCTTGGCCTCTGTCGTCACCGTTTCGCGCGGCACGCCGATGCGTTCACGGACCCAAGCGAAATAAAGAATGTCCATCATGTCTCCTCCGACAGATGTGGCAGCGCTTTGTTCAGGTAATCCCAACCTGTGATCAGTGTCAGCGCAGCTGCGATCCACAACAGGGCGATGCCCGCGTTGCCTGTCCAGATCATGCCGATTTTCTTCCACCACAGACCGATTTCATCCGTGATGCTGCCGTTCAGAATGCCTTCGACGATCTGTTCGTCCATGCCCATCACCGACATTCCCAGATAGTGTTCGAACACCCCTTGGGCAAACAGGACGGCGATGGCGATCATCTGGACTGTGGTTTTCCATTTGGCCAAGGCTGTGACCTTCAATGTGCCCGCCGTGTCCCCCAGATATTCGCGCAGGCCCGAGACAAACACTTCGCGGAACATGATGACGGTTGTGGGCAGAACCAGCCAAGGCGACATCGACGAATACCCAACGATGACCATCAAGGCGATGATCACCATTGCCTTGTCGGCGATCGGGTCCAGCATCGCGCCCAGTTTCGTTTCCTGTTTCCAGCTGCGCGCCAGATAACCATCGAACCAGTCGGTGATGGCGGCGCCGACAAAGAGCGCCAGTGCGTACCAATCTGCAAAAGGACGCGCGAAATACAGGAACATGACAGCAATGCCGGGCGCGGCCAGAAGCCGGAGCATGGTCAGGATATTGGGTACAGTCCACATCATAAAAACATCCCTAGCGCGTCTCGGAGACAGGCGGAAGCCCGTCTATAGGCCTATTCCGGTTTGGCGTCACTTTGCGGCAGGGTTCCGCAATGACGGTGGTAACGGTCGATAAACGCCGCGCGGGCCGACGGTAGCGGTTTCGACCCAAGCGCGGGCGCCAGTTTGTTTTCCAGAAAATGGCCCGTAGTTTTCAGGGCCAACAGGATTTCGTCATCAGGCGCGTGACCTTTTCCTGCAAGAACAGGGGGCAGGGGCAGCATGCGGTCCGCCCATTCGCCCGCGCCATGACGTGACACCGCCCGCCCGCTTTTGGGCGAGACGTAGATCAGTTCGTCATTCCGTCCCGTGGCTGCGCATTCGCTTAGATCAAGTCCAAAGCCCAATTCCTCAAGCAGGGCTAGTTCCCACTTCAGATAGGCCAGCGGCCAGACATCTGCGTGATCCAGTAGGTCCAGCAACAGGACCGTGTCGTTATAGAGCCGCAGCTGGCTTTCCCGTTCGGGCAGCGCAAAGGCAAGGATCGCCATCACGCTGTTCAGCCCGGCTAGCGTCAGACGGTTGGCCATCGCCATACCTGCGCGGGTTTTCACGGGTTCTATCGTGTAAGACCCGATGTGATCCTCAAGCCGTGCACGCCAACTGACGTCCAGATCGGACCCCGGTTGAAGCGCGGCTGCGATCTTGCGTGACGATGCCCCGCGCAGAACGCCTGCGTGTCGGCCATGGTCTTTGGTAAAAACATCCAGGATGGCCGACGTTTCGCCGTGCCGTTTGACCGAAAGCAATATCCCAGTGTCGCGCCATTCCATTGCGGCACTATTTACCCCGTTTTGCATGGCGACAAGTCTCTGACGCGAGGTCATTCACAAAGGGGATGAAATTTCGCCTATTCAACCCATGTGAGTGTTCAGGAACCACCGATTCAGAGGACCCATGTCAGCGATTGCCCGCATCACAGCCGGATTGATTGGCCTTTTTGCTGTAGGCTCGATCGGTCTGGACATGTGGATCAGCCTGTCGGCCTATCCCGACCGGACGTTTCTGGCCGAATTCTGGCGTCTGTTGCGGTACTTCACGATCCTGACCAACCTGATGCTGGCGGGCCTGTGTTTTTGGGTGGCGTCGGGGCGTCGTGTGGCCCCTTTCTGGACAGCAGCTGTTGCGCTGTGGATTGCGATTGTGGGCATCGTCTATCACCTGCTGCTGGCGCGGGACCTGTCCGGCATCGATTGGTGGCCGGACTTTGGCCTGCACACCTTCGTGCCCGTATCTTACGTGCTCTGGTGGCTGGTGTTCGCACCGAAGGCGGGCCTGCGCTTTGTTGACGGGCTGTCGTGGCTTGGGTGGCCTGCGCTTTATGTGGTCTATGCCTTGGGACGGGGGGCGTTTGACGGCAGATACCCCTACTTCTTCCTAAATCCGGAAAAGTCCGGCTGGATGGGCGTTGCGGGTTGGTCGGCTGGTCTGTGCGCGGCGTTCTTTGTTGGCGGCATTGTCATGATCGCCTTAGCGAAGCTGCTTACGAAAGGCCGTCCTCATCCAGCAGATGCCGCCCTTCGCGATCCTCAACTTCGATAACCCAAAGATCGGGGTCAAAGCTGCGCTGTTTGGTGATGGCTTCATCCACGGCGTATTCGTCGCCTTCCGACAAAACCGCCCAAACGCGATCACCTGACATCAGATCGAAGGTGCGGGTATAGGCGCGGGCCTGACCGTCCAGCGTGGACAGCTTGACCAACACCGCACCGGCAGTGTCGTCGCCGTGGGCCACCACAAAACAGGGAATATTCAGCAGCGACAGGCGCTGGCGATAGGCATCGACCCAAAAGCGGGCGGTCAGTCTGGGTGTCATGACGCCACCTTAGTCGCCGTCGCGGAAATCCAGACCCATTTCCGAATAACGCTCAGCCTCTTCCAGCCATTTCTCGCGGACCTTGACCTGAAGGAACAGATGCACGCGACGGCCAAGGAATTCTTCCAGCTCTTCGCGGGCGGCTTTGGAAATCGCCTTAATCGTTTCGCCCTTGTTGCCCAGCACGATGCCCTTGTGACCATCGCGCATGACATAGATCATCTGGTCGATGCGGGCCGATCCGTCTTTGCGTTCTTCCCAGCTTTCGGTTTCGACCGTCAGTTGGTAGGGCAGTTCCTGATGCAGGCGCAGGGTCAGCTTTTCGCGGGTCATTTCCGCGGCGATCATGCGCATGGGCAGATCGGCAATCTGGTCTTCGGGGTACAGCCACGGGCCTTCGGGCATTTCCTGACCCAGCCATTCTTTCAGACCGTCAACACCGTGGCCTTTTTCAGCCGAGATCATGAAGGTCTGCTCGAACGGGAAGGCTTCGTTCATGGCTTTGGACAGCGCGAGCAGTTCTTCGGCCTTCACGCGGTCGATCTTGTTGATGGCCAGCGCAACGCGCTGTTTGCCTTCGAATTCGTTCAGGCGTTCGATGATCGCTTTGACGCCTTGGGTGATGCCGCGATGAGCCTCGATCAGCAGCACAGTGATATCGGCATCCGCAGCACCGCCCCAAGCCGCAGCCACCATTGCGCGGTCCAGACGGCGGCGCGGTTTGAACAGGCCGGGGGTATCCACGAACACGATCTGCGCGTCACCTTCCAGTGCCACACCACGGATGCGGGCGCGGGTTGTCTGAACCTTGTGGGTGACGATAGACACTTTGGCACCGACCATGCGGTTGGTCAGTGTAGACTTGCCTGCGTTCGGCTCTCCGATCAGGGCGACAAATCCTGCGCGTGTGCTCATGGGTGCTACTTTCCTAGTGAAGCGTCGCCTTTAGCCTAATTGGTTTATATGTGCCAGCGCTAGTATTCTGCGGGCTTCATGCGGCCTGTAACCCGTTACGCAGATTTCCGGCGGATGATTTCAAATCCCAGGTCGATTTCCGGCTCTTCGACGGTTTCCCCGTGAAAGCGCGCCAGCAACACATCGGCAGCGGCGCTGCCGAAGGCTTCGCGGTCGACCTTGATCGTGGTGATCGACGGTTCGACGTCTGCGGCGAATTCCTGATCGCCGAAACCGATCACGGCAACATCTTCGGGGATGCGCATGCCTCGTGCTGTGGCCTCGATAATCACGCCGTGGGCCAGAATATCCGAACTGCAAAAGATCAGACCGGTGTCAAAGCCCTTGTCCAACAGCGCCGCCAGCCCTTCGCGGCCCCGTGCCAGTGTCGCGTTGGATTCAAAGTTCATTTCCAGAACCGAGCTGCCTGTTTTCTGTTCGTAGCGGGATTTGAAAGCATCCTTGCGGCGCAGCGCGCGTTCGTCACCTGCCGCGATGGTGGCGGCCTTGGTGTAGCCGCGCTCGATCGCATAGTCCGCGGCGGCATAGCCCGTTTCGGCGTGACGGAAGCCCACACACATATCGATGGGGGAATCCGTGTAATCCCAAACCTCGACCACCGGCAGACCAGAGGCCAGAAGCATCCGGCGTGCCTGTGCCGAATGATGGATACCTGTCAGCAATAGTGCATCCGGGCGACGCGACAGGTGGGCGGCAATCGCGACCTCTTCGTCTTCGGGGTCAAATCCGGTCTCAGAGAGCAAGATCTGATAGCCCTCTTCCCGCATCCGCAGGCTGAAAGACCGGATCATCGAGGAATAGACGATGTTGGTGATCGACGGCACCAGCGCCGTGATCAGTTTGCTTTTGTTTGACGCAAGCGCCCCCGCGATGGCGTTCGGCACAAAGCCGGTCGCCGCGATGGCGTCTTGGATTTTGCGCATCGTCTTGGCGGAGACCTTGGACGGGTCGCTCAGCGCCCGCGACACCGTAACCTGAGACACGCCGGCCATACGGCCGACGGTCTCCATTGTGACGCCGCGCTGGCGCTTTTCACTGGCCTCGGGCCGGGTGTCTTTTGTCTGATCCATGAGCGATATAGTTCTGATTTCCGCCCCCGAATACAAGATTTAGCTGGTCGCTGCATTCTGTTTCGCACGCCGCGACAACATGATCGACCCAGTCACCGATCCGATGATCAACAGCCAAAGAACAACCGCGATCCAGCTTTTGGTGATGAAGATCGTGACGTCGCCGAAGCTTTCCAGACTTTTGACGAAATAGACTTCGGCCGAGGGCCCGAGGATGAAGCCGATAATGAAAGGCGCGACCTCTAGTTTCAGCTTCACGACCAGCCAGCCGAACAGGCCAAAGATTAGCAGCGTCCAGACATCGAACATGATGCCGTAGTTGATCGTATAAGCGCCAATCACGCACATCATCAGGATGACTGGGAACAGGATGTGCTTGGGGATGGTCACGACCAGCGCAAAGTAGCGGATCGCCACATACATCATGACCAGCATCGCGATGTTGGCGATCAGCATAGCGATGATCATGGCATCCCACGTACCGGGGTTGTTGCCGATAAACAGCGGACCCACCTGAATGCCCTGAAGCGTGAACGCCCCGATCAGCAAGGCCGTTGTCGAGTCGCCCGGAATACCCAATGACAACAGGGGCACCAACGCACCACCTGTCAGACCGTTGTTGCCGGATTCCGACGCCATGATGCCTGCGGGTTCGCCCTTGCCAAAGTTTTCGGGGGTCTTCGAAAAGGTTTTGGCGTTGGTGTAGGAAATGATCGACGCAGCAGAGCCGCCAACGCCGGGCAGAATGCCCACGAATGTTCCGATCAGCGACGAGCGTGTCAGGTTTACGGACTGGCCTTTGAAGATCGAAAACGAAAAGCCGGACTTTTTGCCCACATCGATTTCGTCCAGCGAATGGCCCTTCGGAACACCAATCTCTGCCTGCTCAAGGATGGCCGCTAAGCCGAACAGGCCGATCAGAACGGGCAGCAAGGAAAAGCCGCTGTCGAGCCAGTATTCCGTTCCCGGTGGCACAAGGCGCATGTTGCCGTTGCCGCCTTTGGTGATGTCGTAGGTGCCGATCAGCGCCACGAAAATCCCCAGTACGCCCGAGAAAATGCCCAGCAACATGTCCGAGGACAGCGCCGCCATGACGGTCAGGGCAAAGAAGATGATCAGGAACTTTTCAACGTAGGAAAACTTGATCGCAAAGTCCGCCAGCGTGGGTGCAAACAGCCACAGGATCGCAAGGCTGATGATGCCGCCCACAAAGGACGACACGATGCCGATCCGCAGCGCCTTTTCGCCCTCTCCCCTTTTGGCCATGGGGTAGCCGTCAAAGGTGGTGGTAATCGACGATGGCGTGCCGGGAATGCCCAGCAGGATCGCGGGCACAAGGCCGCCTGAAATGCCGCCGACATATAGGCCCAAAAGCAGCGCCAGACCGTTTTCCAGACCAAGCGAGTAGGTCAGCGGCAAACATACGGCGACAGCCATGGTCGCGGTCATACCGGGGATTGCGCCAAAGATGATGCCGATCAGAGTGCCGCCAACGATCAGCGACAGGAACATGGGGGTAAGGATCTCGAACATGAACTTTGCGCCTCAGGGAAGGGTCAGGAACAGCGGGTAGGTGAACAGCCACCACACGAAAACAGGGCCGACGAGCGACACGACAGCCAGTGGCAGGATCGATTTTATCGTCCGCTCGTGCATGAAAAGAAGGCCGGTCAGGAACACAAACGGGATGGAGCAGAACAGAAAGCCGCGGCCTGTGTTGGGCCAGATGTCGCCCACCGGAACCATCAGGGAAAAGTACAGCAAGGTCAGCACGATCGTGCCAAGAAAGCGGGGCTTGTCCATGCTCTGCCAAATCCCGCTCCAATATGTGCCAGCCGTCGCGATCTTGGCGCGATCACGGATCACGATGGCCAGACCCAGCAGGCCAAGCACGCAGGCAATGATAGTGGGGAAAAGCAGATGGGACGTTTCGAAATCGATCGTGACCTGGGTAAGCTGACCCATGGTTACCTCCCTGAAAGTAAGCACAACGGCCCCGGCCAGAAACCCGGCCGGGACCTGATTTTCACCTGATCAAGGATCAGGATTCGCCGGTGATGTCCGCGATAACCTTGCCGTAGGTGTTACGCTTTTTCAGAAGATGCTCGTTCGCATCCTTGATGGACAGATAGTTCGGAATAAAGAACGACGCTTTCTGGCGTTCCTGAATGGCGCCTTCTGCGAAAATCTCGCTCAGGGCTGTGTCGATCTTTTCCGCGATGGCCGGATCCATGTCTTTGTTGAACAGCATGAAGAATTCCTTGTCGAAGGTGAAATCTTCGGTGCCGTCCAGTGTCACGCTTGTCTGCGGGCTGGCATATGCCAGCATGTCGTCACGTGTGGTGCCGCCCATGCCTGCCTCAGGCGCTTGGCCCAAGGTTGCGGGGCGCGCTGTGATCCAGACAAAGCGCATGGCTTTCTGGTCGTCTGCCGACAACTGTGTGAACTGTTCGTTCGCCTGGATCGAGCCGTTGATCACGTCTGCAAGGCCGTCCCACATCGCTTGGTTCTTGTCAGACTGCGAACCGGTGTTGACCGCGACGATGTTTTCCTCGGAACCCGGTGCGCGCACTTTGGCCGCGTTTTTCATCGCCGAGAAACCGATTTCAGACACGCCGCCCGGCTGGATCGCCACGCGAACCTTTGTGCCTGCTTCAGCGGCTTTCAGGATGTCTTCCATCGACTGGTAGGGGCTGTTTGCTGGCACCAGATAGGCATTGCCCGGGTTGATCGCGACGGTCGGGCCAACGGCGTAGTTTTCGAACGGATCGTCATAGCCCTGACGGCCATAAAGGTTCCCCAGATACGCCTGATCGTGGAAGATCATGATGGTTGTGCCGCGCTTGTCACGGCTCAGCGCCTTAAAGCCTTCGGATGAACCGACGGCGTCGACTTTGATGTTCACGCCCAGCTTTTCGGACAGCGCTTCGGCAACGATGGCCGAGTTCTGGTAGGTGTCACCGCCGGTCGATGTCGAACCGATCACCATACGGATATTGCGGGGCAGGTCCTGTGCGAATGCTGTGACCGGCTGCGCCAGAAGCGCTGTTGCCGATACGGCAGCAAGAAGGGTTCTGCGTGTAAGTTTCATGGTTTCCTCCCAAGGGCCGCGATGCGGCGAAAGATCAGGTTTCGGGTGTGTGGGACCCGTCCGGATGCGTAAATGAATGCGCATACATTTTTGTTGATCACGACTCGACTATACCTGTCAAGCAAAGTTTTAATTCAATAATTGTTGCGTCCCGCGCTGCTGTTTCGCGTTGACGTTTATTTATGTATGCGCATACACAAGTGTCAGAAATTTGCGTCATTTGGAGATCGATCATGTCAGAGTCGGACAAAAAGCCTGCCGGGGGATTGCGGAGCGACCGCTGGTTCGCGCCGGATGATTTGCGGTCGTTCGGCCATCGTTCGCGGATGATGCAGTTGGGCTTTTCCGAAGAAGAGTTCCGCGGAAAGCCGATTATCGGCATTCTGAACACATGGTCCGAGATCAATTCGTGCCACAGCCACTTCCGCGAACGCGCGCAGGATGTGAAGCGCGGCGTGGCGCAGGCCGGTGGTCTGGGCGTTGAGATGCCGTCGCTGTCTGTCGACGAATCGTTCACCAAGCCGACCTCGATGCTCTATCGCAACATGCTGGCCATGGAAGTCGAGGAAATGATCCGGTCGCACCCGTTTGACGGCGTTGTTCTGATGGGCGGTTGTGACAAGACTACACCGGGTCTGGTGATGGGCGCGCTGACCGCTGGCATTCCGATGATCTACCTACCTGCCGGTCCGATGATGCGCGGCCACTATGCGGGCAAGATCCTCGGTTCCGGCTCGGACGCGTGGAAATATTGGGACGAACGCCGCGCGGGCAATATCACCGACGAAGAGTGGCTTGGTATCCAAGGCGGCATCGCGCGTTCTGCAGGCACATGTATGACCATGGGCACGGCTTCGACCATGACGGCGATCACCGATGCGATGGGTCTGACGCTACCAGGTGCGTCGTCGATCCCTGCCGTCGATTCGGGCCACCAGCGGATGTCGGCAGACTGCGGTCGCCGTATCGTCGATATGGTCCGCGAGGAACTGACACCGGACAAGATCGTGACACGCGAAGCCGTCCAGAACGCCGCGATCACGGCGATGGCCACGGGCTGTTCCACCAACGCGGTTGTTCACCTGATCGCCATGGCGCGTCGCGCGGGCGTTGATTTCACGCTGGATGATCTGGATGCGCTGGGCCGCACCACGCCACTGATCGCGAACGTGCGTCCGTCGGGCAAAGATTACCTGATGGAAGATTTCTTCTATGCAGGCGGTCTGCGCGCCCTGATGAAGCAGCTTGAGGAACGCCTGCACACCGACTGTATGACAGTGAACGGCAAAACGATGGGTGAAAACCTTGAAGGGGCCGAGGTCTATAACGACGACGTCATTCGCCCGCTGTCGAACCCTGTGTATCACGAAGGCTCGCTTGCCCTGCTGCGCGGCAACCTTTGCCCCGATGGCGCGGTGATCAAACCTGCTGCCTGCAACCCCAAATACTACCAGCACGAAGGCCCGGCCGTGGTCTTTGACAGCTACCCCGAAATGAAGGCCTTCGTTGACGACGAAAACGCCGAAGTCACGCCGGATACAATCATGGTTCTGCGTAACGCAGGTCCGCAGGGCGGTCCGGGTATGCCGGAATGGGGCATGCTGCCGATCCCCAAGGCGCTGATCAAACAGGGTCACCGTGACATGCTGCGTATTTCCGACGCGCGGATGTCCGGCACGTCCTATGGCGCCTGCGTTTTGCACGTTGCGCCGGAATCCTTTGTCGGCGGTCCGCTCGCGCTATTGAAAACCGGTGACATCGTCAAACTGGACGTGCCGAACCGGACGCTCGACATGCTGGTCGATGAAGAAGAGCTGGAAAAGCGCCGCGCGGCCTGGACACCGCCCGAACCCCGTTTCGAACGCGGCTATGGCTGGATGTTCTCGAAACACGTTCTGCAAGCCGACAAGGGTTGTGACTTTGACTACCTCGAACGCGGCTTTGGCAAGGTCGCAGGCGAGCCCGATATTTTCTGAGGAGACCGCAGATGGCTCATGATCTTGATAAGACCCTGACCGGTATCTCCGGCATCTTGGTCACCCCTTATGATGACGCGGGCGAAATCGCCCCGTCGAAACTGAACCCGATTATCGACCGTGCGCTGGGCGCGGGCATGCATATTCCTGTTGTGAACGGCAACACGGGCGAATTCTATGCGCTGACCACGGACGAAGCTGTCACCATGGCGACAGAGGTCTGCGGCATGGTCGGCGACCGCGCGCCGGTTCTGGCGGGCGTTGGCCGTGGTATTCGCGATGCCTGCCGTCTGGCCAAAGCATCGGCTGATGCCGGTGCGTCTGCGCTGATGATCCACCAGCCGCCGGATCCCTTCGTGGCCCCGCGCGGCACGGTTGATTACGTCAAGGCCGTGTCCGATGCCTCTGGCGGCTTGCCGATGATGCTGTACCTGCGCAACGATGCCATCGGGACCAAAGCGATTGCTGATCTTTGCGCCATCCCCGGTGTGAAGGGCGTCAAATGGGCGACCCCGAACCCCCTGAAACTAGCCGAGGCCAAAGCAGCCTGCGATCCGTCCATCGTTTGGGTCGGCGGTCTGGCCGAGGTCTGGGCCCCGCCGCTTTACGCGGTCGGCGCGCGCGGCTTTACCTCGGGTTTGATCAACGTCTGGCCGGAACGGTCGGTGGCGATCCACGCAGCACTGGATGGTGGTGACTATGACACCGCGAACCAGCTGATCCGCGAAATGCGCGCGTTCGAAGATATCCGCGCCGAAGAAATGAATGGCACCAACGTGACCGGTGTGAAGGCGGCGCTTCAGGCGCTGGGGCAGGACTGTGGTCCGACCCGCCCGCCATCGGCCTGGCCGCTGACAGACACACAGCAGGCCCAACTTGGTGATTTCCTAAAGGCCAACGGCCTGATCTGAAAAAGGATTTAAGACATGCTTGATGAAACATTCACGCCGCACGGCAAACATCTGATCGCGGGCAATTGGGTTGCGGGCGAACAGACCTTTGCTTCCGAACCTGCGACTGGCGACGCCTTTGATTTCTCGGTCGGGACACCCGATCTGGTGGATCAGGCCTGCCAAGCGGCAGAAGACGCCTTCTGGACCTACGGCTATGCATCGCGCGAAACCCGCGCTGCGTTTCTGGACAAAATCGCAGACGAGATCGAGGCACGCGGCCCGCAGATCACATGGATCGGCAGCGCGGAAACCGGTCTTCCCGCCGCACGGCTTGAAGGCGAACGCGGTCGCACAACGGGCCAGCTGCGCCTGTTCGCATCGCACATCCGTAGCGGCGAATTTCTGGACCGTCGCCATGACGCGGCGCTGCCAGATCGTCAGCCTTTGCCGCGCCCCGAACTGTTTATGATGCAGCGTCCGATTGGCCCTGTGGCTGTCTTTGGTGCATCGAACTTCCCCTTGGCGTTTTCGACCGCCGGTGGAGACACCGCCGCCGCGCTGGCCGCTGGTTGCCCTGTTATCGTCAAAGGTCACTCGGCCCACCCCGGCACCGGTGAAATCGTGGCCGAAGCCATTCATGCCGCGATCAAAGCCTGTGGCATGCCAGCCGGTGTGTTCAGCCTGATTCAGGGCGGTAAACGTGACGTGGGCACCGCGCTGGTTCAGCACCCGCTGATCAAGGCCGTGGGCTTTACCGGTTCGCTGGGCGGTGGCCGTGCGCTGTTCGATCTGTGCGCCGCGCGCCCCGAACCGATCCCGTTCTTTGGTGAACTGGGGTCCGTCAACCCGATGTTCGTTCTACCGAACGCAGCCTCTTCGCGTGGTACGGATATCGGTACAGGTTGGGCCGGATCGTTGACCATGGGCGCAGGCCAGTTCTGCACCAACCCGGGTATCGCGGTGGTTCAAACAGGTGCTGAAGGCGACGCCTTTGTCAGTGCCGCCGCCGAAGCGCTGAAAGGTGTTCAGACGCAGTGCATGCTGACAGACGGCATCGCGCAGGCCTACAAAGACGGCAAGACCCGTTTCGATGGCCGCAACGCGGTGAAACCCGTGCTGGTCACAGACAGCGAAGGCCGCAACGCCAGCCCGAACCTGTATGAAACAGACGCCGAAAACTACCTGCAGGACCATGCTCTGGGTGAAGAGGTGTTTGGCCCACTTGGTCTGGTCGTGCGTGTGTCTGGTCCGGAAGAAATGGAAACGCTGGCCCGTGGCTTTGAAGGCCAGCTGACAGCAACCATGCATATGGATGAGGGCGACACCGATCTGGCGCGCCGCCTGCTGCCCGTTCTGGAACGCAAGGCTGGTCGCGTGTTGGTCAACGGCTTCCCAACAGGGGTCGAGGTGGCTGACACGATGGTTCACGGTGGGCCTTACCCTGCCTCGACCAACTTTGGTGCGACATCGGTCGGCACGCTGGCGATCCGTCGCTTCCTGCGCCCCGTTTGTTACCAGAACCTGCCCGCCAGCATTCTGCCAGACGATCTGGCCTAAGCCACACAACGATTACGACGGTCGAGGAGAACCGAGAAATGAAACAGGAAACCCGCGAAAAGCTGATGGGTGTCTCCGTCGCGACGCTTGCCACGGCGCTGTACAAACGCGGCCTGCGCAATCAGGTCATTCAGGGCGTGCATCCGGTCAAAGGCAAAGGCGTGAACATGGTCGGTCCGGCCTTTACGCTGCGCTATATGCCGGCCCGCGAAGACCGCAACCAGCTGGTCGAATTCCGCAATCCGGAACATCCCCAGCGCGTTGCTATCGAACAGTGCCCCGAAGGCCACGTTATGGTCATCGACAGCCGCAAGGATGCGCGCGCCGCGTCTGCGGGTGATATCCTTGTCACACGCCTGATGGTCCGTGGTGGTGCTGGCATCGTGACTGACGGTGGCTTCCGTGATGCGGCAACGATTGGCGAACTGGATATTCCCGCCTACCACACACAGTCGTCCAGCCCGACAAACCTGACGCTGCACGAAGCGATCGAAATCAATGGCCCGATCGGCTGTGGCGACGCGCCGGTATTCCCCGGTGATGTGATCGTGGGTGATGAAGACTGCGTTATCGTGATCCCTGCCGAAATCGCCGACGAGATCGCCGATGAAGCGGTTGAGATGACAGCCTACGAAGACTTTGTCGTGGAACGCGTCAAAGGCGGGGCGACGATCATCGGTCTTTATCCTGCAACACAGGAAGAAAACCTTGAGATCTTCAAAAAGTGGCGTGCCGAAAACGGCCGCTAAGAAATGCGGCGCACCCTTCTCCCCGCGCCGCATGAAGATCTTGGAATGGGGCAGCCTTTATGGCTGCCCTTATTCTTTCAGGCCCCAGCTACTGTGACCTCGATGAAGGGATTAGATCGGCCGGCTCAGGACTTTTCCAACCGTTCCAGCAGTGCCTTTGCGGCGGCTTGTTCCGCCAGTCGTTTGCTGCCCGCGGTCGCCTGACAGGTTTCGCCGTTTTCCAGACGTGCCTCGATGGTAAAGACCGGCTGGTGGTCGGGGCCGCTGCGGGACACCTCGATATAGGCGGGGGGCGGCATGCGGCGGGCTTGGGCCCATTCCTGAAGCGAGGTTTTGGGATCGCGCGCGTCTTCTTCGACGGAATCAATCCGTTTGCCCCACAACCGCAGGACCAGCGATTTGGCCTCGGAAAACCCGCCGTCCATATAGACGGCTGCAATCACCGCCTCCATCGCGTCGCCCAACAGCGCCATTTTGCGGCGGCCACCGGACAGGCGTTCGGATCGGCCAAGCTTCAACGCTTCGCCAAATTCGAACTCGCGCGCGACATCGGCGCAGGTTTCCTTGCGCACCAAGGCATTAAAGCGCGGGGCCAGCTGGCCTTCGGTTGCCTTGTTGTCCTTGTCCAGAAGCGCTTCGGCCATCACAAGGCCAAGAACACGGTCGCCCAGAAATTCCAGCCGCTGGTTGTCTTCGCGGTTGGGGCCGGACATGGACGAATGGATCAGGGCCCGCTGCAACAGCTGGACCTGCTTGAACTCATAGCCGATGCGGCCCTCAAGCGCGCTTATTTCGGCCGAGCGTTTCACTGGATCGCCTTAAAGAAACGATCCCCCCGCCATGTCCAGAAGAACAGCATCGAGCTGCCCGCAGACGAGAACATGACGCGGTCGGCGCGACCGACGAGGTTTTCGAACGGCACAAAGCCCACGCCATTCGCGATGGTCGGCACACGGCTGTCAGACGAGTTGTCGCGGTTGTCGCCCATGAAGAAGTAATGGCCTTCGGGCACTTCGTAGACGGGGGTGTTATCGGACCCTTGCGTGCCGATGTTCAGGATGCTGTGGCTGACACCGTTTGGCAGGGTTTCAACGAATTTCTGCTTGATGCAGACGCCGCCATCACCGACAGGGCCGTTCGCACAACGCGGACGCAGCGCATGGGGGCCTTGGGGCGCGGCGGTTTCCTCAAACGTGCCGTCGGGTGTGACCTCGACCGGGACGTCGTTGATGTAGACCAGACCTTCGCGCACCTGAACCTTGTCACCCGGCAGACCGATCAGACGTTTGATAAAGTCGCGGCCCGTCACAGGGTGGCGGAAGACCACCACATCACCGCGCTCGGGTTCGCTGCCGAACAGACGTGTGTTGTCGCCGTCGAACATGCCGCAGACATCCTCGGCATCGATGTCGATGCCAAAGTTGGGAATATAAATCGACGGGCAGGATGCATAGGAATAGCCGTAGGCCATTTTGTTCACGAACAGGAAGTCGCCGATCAGCAGCGTGTCTTTCATCGACCCCGACGGGATCCAGAACGGTTGAAAGAACAGGGTGCGGATGACACCCGCGATCAGCAGTGCATAGACGACCGTTTTGACGGTTTCCAGAAATCCGCCTGATTTGGTCTCGGTTGTCATGACTTGGCTTCCTCGTCGATTAGGTCGCTGGCTTCTTGCGGGGCAGGCATGGTGAAGTCAAGGTTGCTAGAGCTGCTGCGCCTCTATGGCGCTGTGATCCGCCGCGCCTCGATCACCACAAAGGCCTGCGCCCAAGGGTGATCATCGGTCAGGGTAACGTGAATGATGGCTTCATGGCCTTCGGGGGTCATCTCATCCAGACGTTCTTTGGCCCAACCGGTAACCGCCATCACGGGCTGGCCCGTGCGCAGGTTCGACACGGCCATGTCTTTCCAGCTGATCCCCATCCGAAGGCCGGTGCCCAACGCCTTGGAGCACGCCTCTTTTGCGGCCCAGCGTTTGGCGTAGGTGCCTGCCACATCCGCGCGGGATTCCGATTTGCGCTGTTCGGTTTCGGTGAACACACGGTTGCGGAACCTGTCGCCAAAGCGGTCAAGCGTGCCTTGAATCCGGTCGATATTGGCCAGATCGCTGCCGATCCCCAAGATCATTGAACGACCTCGGTTTCGACAGTGCCTGCGCCCTGGTTGATCACCACATACAGCGTCGCAGGGTCAGGGCCGTCGCCTTCCCAGACATTGACGGGAATGCTGACTGTCAGGCCAACGGTCGGTTCGTAGTTCGCCGCAGCACCAGACAGGTCCATGCCCCCGAAGCCCAGGTTTTCCGAGGCAGAGACAAGCGTGCACATCTCATAGGGGTCGTTCGGCGCGGGCTGGATCACCATCAGGTGCGACGAACAGCAGGCGGGTTCTACGGTATCCAGCCAGTACAAGCGCACTGCGCCATTGGCGAACTGGCGGATGCTTTCGGATGGCGGCATCATCAGATTGCGGGCGCTGGCCGTGAAACCGTCGCATTCGGACAGCGTCGCAGGCTCGGCCGAGGCCGCACCTGCCATCGCGCAGGCGGCGGCCAGTGCCGCGAACCGGATCATGCGCGGGCCGCGTCCATCACGCGGCGCATTTCCGTGATCGCGGGGGCCAAGCCTCGGAAGATAGATTCACCGATCAGGAAGTGGCCGATGTTCAATTCCATCACTTGGGGCAGGGCGGCAATCGGCGTGACCGTGTCGTACGTCAGGCCGTGACCGGCGTGCACCTCGAGCCCCAGGCTGTCGGCAAAGGCCGCCATCTCTGTCAGCGCGGCCAGTTCCTTGTCCCGTTCGTCGAAACGGCCCTCTGCGTGGTAATCGCAATAGGCACCGGTGTGCAGTTCGATCACCTCGGCCCCGATGCGATGGGCGGCTTCGATCTGGCGCTTGTCGGCGGCGATAAAAATCGACACGCGGCAACCAGCGTCACGCAGCGGCGCGATGTAATGGGCCAGCTTGTTTTCCTCGCGCGCAACCTCAAGCCCGCCTTCGGTGGTCCGCTCTTCGCGCTTTTCCGGAACGATGCACACCGCATGCGGTTTGTGGCGCAGGGCGATCTTCTGCATCTCTTCTGTCGCGGCCATTTCAAAGTTCAGCGGAACGCTCAGCTGCTCCATCAGCGCATCGATATCGGCGTCCATGATGTGACGGCGGTCTTCGCGCAGGTGAGCGGTGATTCCGTCAGCGCCGGCCTCTTCGGCGATTTTGGCCGCGCGCACCGGATCGGGATAGGCCCCGCCACGCGCGTTCCGTACCGTGGCGACGTGGTCGATGTTCACGCCAAGCCGCAATTTGCCTTTGAATTCGGTCATCTGTTCGCTCCCGCTGTTCAGGGTGAACCTAGTCTGATGACAGTGTCTCGTCAGCCCGTTTTTTCAATTTGGCCAAGCGTGCTTTCAGCGCACCCTTGCGACGGTTCTGATAAGCGCGGATCAGGGGGACGGACAGGTAGTAGGCCACCAGACCGGTGATGATGCCGGGAACAATACCGCCGACCAGATAGGGGTAGAACACTTCGCGATAGAAAATCGCCAGATCGGTCCAGTCGGGCGACGCGCCGGTGAACAGAGACATCAGGTTGTCCCACAAATCCTGACCAGCCCGTATGAATTTTTTCCCAAGTGATCCGTGGTGTTCAGGGTCGCGTTCGATGCCCAGCATCCAATAGCCGGTCTTCATCGAAATCACGCCAATCGGCACGTAGGTCAGCGGATTGCCAAAGAACGTGCCCAGAAGCGCGGCAACCACGTTACCCCGCACTGCAAGCGCCAGAATCCACGCAAAGAAAAAGTGGAAGCCGTAGAAAGGCGTGAAAGTGGTCATGACACCGGCAAAAATGCCGCGTGCGATTTTTTCGGGGGGGTCGGGAAGACGATGGATTCGGTGTTTGATGTACCGCGCAGCACGCGCCCAGCCACCCTTTGGCCAGAGCGCACGGAGAGCCCGTTGATATAACGGCTGCCTGTCGCGGCGCTTAAAGACCAAACTCTATCCTTCCTCGTGCCTCATTCGGTAGGGACCGATGGCTTTAACAGTGTCGCGTCGCGGCGGCGCTCGATCGAGGCAACATCACTTTCCGCTTCGAGCGCGGAAATAACCGAATGCAAATGCTCGGCGTCGCTCAGGTCTATATCGACGAGAAGCCGATAAAAATCAGGTTTACGATCCAAAAATTCTAGATCCGAGATATTTGCGCCACGTTCGCCAATCAATGTGCAGATCCGACCCAAAACGCCTGCATCGTTACCAATCGTTAAAATCAGGGTCACGTCATAAGCTGCAGGATGCGTGCCGTCTGCCCAGTGTAGATCCAACCAACGATCCGGCTGGTCTTCGAGTTCCGAAAGCGCCTCGCAATCGATGGCATGAACGGTCACGCCACTGCCGCGTTGGGCGATGCCCACGATCCGTTCGCCCGGAAGCGGCTGACAGCATCGCGCACGGGTAAAGCCCTGACCGGGGGTCAGACCGATAACGGCGCGTTCTGTGTCGACCTGAACGTCATCTTTCGGGGCCAGATCGGGGTAAACTGCCTGAATGACCTCACGCGATGTCAGTTCAGCACTGCCTAGACGGGCAAGCAGCGTTTCGCGGTCTTCAAGGCGCAATGTGCGGGCCGCTTTTTCCAGCGCCTTGTCCGACGCTTTCTTGCCTACATGCTCGAACGCCGAACGCGCCAGTTCCTGACCCAGCTTGATGAAACGTTCGCGGTTCGCTTCACGCAGCGACCGGCGGATCGCAGTTTTGGCTTTGCCGGTTTTGGCGATGTCCAGCCATGTGGCCTGCGGTGTCTGGCCTTGGGCGGTGATGATTTCGACCGACTGGCCGTTTTTCAAACGTGTCCACAAAGGTACGCGCAGACCATCAACCTTGGCACCCACACAGGCCGCACCGATCCGCGTGTGGATCGCATAAGCAAAGTCCAGCGGTGTCGCGCCTTTCGGCAGCTTCACTACGTCACCTTTGGGCGTAAAGCAGAACACCTGATCCGAATACATCTCGAGCTTGACCGCTTCGAGGAACTCATCGTGGTCTTCTTCTGCGTCGAACTGTTCGGTCAGCGATGCGATCCATTTGGCGGGATCCACGGCAAAGGGGTTCTGTGCGCGGATACCGTCGCGATAGGACCAGTGCGCAGCAACACCGGTTTCGGCAACCTCGTGCATCTGGCGGGTTCTGATCTGAACCTCGACCCGTTTGCCGTCGCGGCCCGACACGGTGGTGTGGATCGACCGGTAGCCGTTAGATTTAGGCTGGCTGATGTAGTCTTTGAACCGGCCCGGAACCGCGCGCCAGCGCTGGTGGATCACACCAAGGGCGGCATAACAGTCGGCCTCGGATCGGGTGATGATGCGGAAGCCATAGATGTCGGACAGGCGGGAAAAGCCCATGTCCTTTTCCTGCATCTTGCGCCAGATCGAATAGGGCTTTTTCGCACGGCCAAAAACCTCTGCCTCGATATGTGCGTTGTCCAGCTCGTGGCGCATGTCCGATGTAATGCGGTGGATCACATCGCCGGTTTCACGCTGCAGCGTGATAAAGCGGCGGATGATCGACGCGCGCGCCTCGGGGTTCAGCACGCGGAAGGCCAGATCCTCAAGCTCTTCGCGCATCCACTGCATACCCATGCGGCCAGCCAGCGGCGCGTAGATATCCATGGTTTCGCGGGCTTTTTGCTGCTGCTTTTCAGGCTTCATCGCCTTGATCGTCCGCATGTTGTGCAGACGGTCGGCGAGTTTCACCAGAATAACGCGCAGGTCCTTGGACATCGCCATGAACAGCTTGCGGAAGTTTTCGGCCTGTTTGGTCTCGGTCGACGACAGCTGAAGGTTGGTCAGCTTGGTCACACCATCGACCAGCGAAGCGATTTCGTCGCCGAACTTGTCGGCCACTTCGCCATAGGTCGATTTGGTGTCTTCGATCGTGTCGTGCAGCAACGCGGTGATCAGCGTTGCGTCATCCAGTTTCTGTTCGGTCAGGATGGCGGCGACGGCGACAGGGTGCGTGAAATAGGGCTCGCCAGAACGACGGAACTGCCCTTCATGCATCTCGCGGCCATAATCATAGGCCGCGTGGATCAATGCTTCGTTGGTCTTGGGATTGTAATTGCGGACCAGTGCAATCAGGTCTTCGGCCGCGATCATGCGCCAGTATTCCTTAACCCGGCCCGCAAAAAGCGGACCTTAGCCTTCGCCTTGTGCTTCCATCAGTGCGCGGAGCAGCTTCTCTTCGGACATGTCGTCGTCTTGCGGCTTGTCCGGCTCTGCACCCATCAGAAGCGCCATTGCGTCATCTTCAGGCTCATCAACTTCGATCTGTGTCTGGTTGGATTCAATCAGACGCTCACGCAGTTCGTCGGCAGACTGGGTTTCTTCTGCAATCTCGCGCAGGGAAACGACAGGGTTCTTGTCGTTGTCGCGGTCCACAGTGATCGGAGCACCCGCCGAAATTTCGCGCGCACGATGTGCAGCAAGCATAACAAGCTCGAACCGGTTAGGTACCTTGTCAACGCAATCTTCAACCGTCACGCGGGCCATGGAGGTCTCCATTCATATGGATTTCTGTCAGAAGGCGCACATTTAACGCGCCAAAGGCCGAATGGCAAGGTGGCATAACGGTCAAATCGGCACCACTTCATCTCGTACCTCTTGCGGCAGTGCAGCACACATCTGGGATATGGTCAGCTTCAACACCGGATGACACCAGTCCGGGGCCACATCCATCGCAGGCACCAGCACGAACCCGCGGTCCTGGATTCGGGGGTGCGGCAGGATAAGCGATTCGGGTGCGCGCACGGTCTGTTCATCCGCCGGAAGCTGCTGCCAATACAGATAATCGTCTCGACTAGGAGCCACCTGATTTCCGTAGCTTAGCAGATCAAGGTCCAGCGTCCGCATGCCCCAACGTACATCGCGAGTCCGGCCGTATTCCTCTTCGATCTCATGCAAAATAGCGAGAATTTGACTGGCCTTTTCCCCTTTGCCTGCTCGTAACCGTATGACAGCATTGACATAATCCGGTCCGGCGCCGGGTGGAAAGCAGGGGGTTTTGAAGAAGCGGCTAACAGCTTTCAACGTCAACGTGCTTTGCCCGATAGCGGTGATCGCCGCCTTCAGAGTGTCCGAAGGTCGGTTGTGTGACTGAGGCAGATTCGCGCCTAAGGCGATTAGAATTTCTTGCTCCATTTTGAGTAAGGACCTATCCTTTTTTGAACGTTCGCAAGGGTTGATCCTAAGGATCGCTCCATACATTGTATAAAGTCTGTTAGTGTCAGTTTTTTTCACTCACTTCTTATCTGGCGCTGGCAATTCACTGAAAGGACATTTTATGTTTTACAAAGACGAACGGCTGGCGCTGTTCATCGATGGGTCAAATCTCTACGCAGCAGCCAAGGCGTTGGGTTTTGACATTGACTACAAGCTTTTGAGAACGGAGTTTGTACGTCGTGGTAAAATGGTGCGCGCGTTTTATTACACTGCGCTGTTGGAAAACGACGAGTATTCACCGATCCGCCCGCTTGTAGACTGGCTTCACTACAATGGTTTTACCATGGTGACCAAGCCCGCCAAGGAATACACCGACGCCCAAGGTCGTCGGAAAGTCAAAGGCAACATGGACATCGAACTGACCGTCGACGCGATGGAGCTTGCTCCGCGTGTTGATCACATCGTTCTGTTCTCGGGTGACGGCGATTTCCGTCCGCTGGTCGAGAGCCTGCAACGTCAGGGCGTTCGCGTATCTGTTGTTTCGACAATCCGCAGCCAGCCCCCGATGATCGCTGACGAACTGCGCCGCCAAGCCGATAACTTCATCGAGCTTGATGAACTGCGCGACGTCATCGGCCGCCCGCCCCGCGAACAGTCGAACGAACGTGAGTTCGACGTTGCAAGCGCAGCCGGCTAAGACCATAACGCCCGGACCTTAGGGATGAAGGTCTGGGTGCTTTATGGGTGACTTAACATCGCTAGTTTCGCTTTTTGTAGCCGCCTTCGGGGCGGCTACAATTCTTCCGTTCCAGTCGGAAGTGGTGTTTGTCGCCGTTCAGGCCGCAGGAACCGTCCCGATCTGGGTGATGATTGCCGTCTCTAGCTTCGGCAACATTCTGGGTTCGGTCCTGAACTATTTCCTTGGCACATTCTTCGAACGCTATCGCGGCAGACGCTGGTTTCCGGTCAGCGACAGCCAGATCGAACGTGCGCGCAAATGGTGGCGCAAATACGGTGTCTGGACGCTGCTGCTAAGCTGGGCACCTTTGGGTGACGCCTTCACTGTCATCGCAGGGATCATGCGCACGCCCGTCTGGCTGTTCCTGTTGCTTGTGACCATCGCCAAAACAGGCCGCTTCATCATCCTTGCATGGCTGACGGCGCAGGTCGTTTAGGCCTTACTGGCTGCGGGCGTTGATCATGTTGTGCTGTTCCTGAATTTCTTCAGGCCATGTGCTTTTGATATAGGCCATGACGTCCAGAACCTCTTGTTCTGTCAGGATGTCGCGAAAGCCCATCATGCGGGATTTGTATCCGTTCCCGACAACGGCCTCGGACCCAAGCGCGACAATAGCGAACAGCTGCATGTCGGGGTGGTGCCACGTGTGGCCAGTTTCATCATGCGGCGGCGCGCGGAGAAAGCCATTTTCGTCGCGCGATTTCCAATCAGGTTCGCCTTCCAGATTTGCGCCATGGCACGCGGCGCAATTGTTTTCATACACGATCTTCCCGTTCGCGACGCGCTCGGCATCCTGATAGGGAAAGATGCCCTGCGCCGAGACAGACATAGGCAAAACTGTAGCTAGAAGAATGGCTCGTATCATGATGGCTCCCTTTGGCTTGAAGTATAGATGCAACCTTCCCCTTGGTGGAAGGCAAGTCACACCCATGTGAGCGCAATGAAAACGCCCTAGGTACTGGACCGAACGCCCCTGATCGCATACCTGTCTGCCCGAAGGAGACGCCATGAACAAGCCAGCCCTTACTCTGTATCTTGCTGCACCGCGCGGGTTTTGCGCGGGCGTGGATCGTGCGATCAAGATCGTGGAAATGGCGCTCGAAAAATGGGGCGCGCCTGTCTACGTGCGGCACGAGATTGTTCACAACAAATACGTGGTGGATGATCTGCGCGCCAAAGGGGCCGTGTTCGTCGAAGAGCTGGAAGAATGCCCGGCAGATCGCCCTGTGATTTTTTCGGCCCATGGCGTTCCCAAAGCCGTTCCGGCCGAGGCCGCGCGCCGCGAGATGGTCTATGTCGATGCGACCTGCCCGCTGGTCAGTAAGGTGCATATCGAAGCTGCGCGCCATTCGGAAAACGGGTTGCAGATGGTGATGATCGGCCACGCAGGCCACCCCGAAACCATCGGCACCATGGGGCAGTTGCCCGACGGTGAAGTGCTGCTGGTCGAAACACCTGATGATGTGCCGGGCCTGATTGTGCGTGATCCCGATCAACTGGCCTATGTCACGCAGACCACACTGTCGATTGATGACACCGCCGATGTGGTCGCCGCGCTAAAGGACCGGTTCCCGAACATCGTGGGCCCGCACAAAGAAGACATCTGCTACGCCACCACCAACCGCCAAGAGGCGGTGAAGGCTGTCGCGCCCAAGTGTGACGCGCTGCTGGTTGTGGGTGCGCCGAACTCGTCGAACTCCAAGCGTCTGGTCGAAGTCGCATCCAAAGCAGGCTGTGCCTATGCGCAGCTGGTTCAGCGGGCCACAGATATCGACTGGCGCGCCTTGGACGGGATCAAAACAGTTGGCGTGACAGCCGGTGCATCAGCGCCTGATGTGCTGATCCAAGAAGTAATCGATGCTTTCCGCGACCGGTATGACACCACCGTCGAGGTGGTCGAAACGGCCAAGGAAAACGTTGAATTCAAGGTGCCCCGCGTGTTGCGCGAACCGGCCTGAGTGATTGGTACGGGGCGGTTTTTGCCCTATGATCCTGACCAGAACAACGCTTAGGACAGTGACGTGACACAAATCCCCCGTTCCGCCTTGCTGCTTGGCCTTGCTGGTGTGCTTCCGTTCATCTGGGGCGCGCTGACAATTTATTCCGATCCGGCTGTGACGCTGACGCTGGAAACACTCGGGCCGCGGTTCATCGGGCCCTATGTGCAACTGTCCTACGGCACTGTGATCCTTGCTTTCATGTCCGGTGTTTTGTGGGGCTTTTCGACCAAAGCCGATGGCTCCATGGCCGCCACGGGCTATGCGCTGTCGGCTCTCCCTGCGCTCTGGGCGTTCTTCATGGTGGGTGGCGGACCTGTGTCTGCGGCGATCAACCTGATCGTGGGTTTCATCGCGCTTCTGGGCCTTGATTTCACTTTCTGGCGCTGGGGGCTGGCACCCGCATGGTGGATGCAGCTGCGCGTTTTGCTGACCACATTGGTCGTGGCCTGCCTGCTGACGGTTGTCATCTAGGCGACGCAGGGCTTGACGGCGCGGGGTGTGCGTGGCTTACCCCATCAGACCATGCCAGAACTTTTTGCATATACCGACGGCGCATGTTCCGGAAATCCCGGCCCGGGGGGCTGGGGTGTTCTGCTGCGCGCTATGGACGGCGAAACCATTGTTAAGGAAAAGGAACTTTCCGGTGGTGAGCCCGAGACAACCAACAACCGGATGGAATTGCTGGCCGCGATCCGCGCGCTGGAAAGCCTGAGCCGGTCTTCCCCGATCACCATCGTCACCGACAGCGCCTATGTGAAAAACGGCGTGACCAGTTGGATCCACGGGTGGAAGCGGAATGGCTGGAAAACCTCCAACAAAAAGCCCGTGAAAAACGTCGAGCTATGGCAGCGTCTGGATGAGGCGCAGGCAAGTCACGATGTGACGTGGGAATGGGTCAAAGGCCACGCCGGCCATCCCGAAAACGAACGCGCCGATGAACTGGCGCGCGCTGGGATGGCGCCCTTCAAATCGAAGAAAAGTACCGGATGACGCTCTTCGCCATACTTGACTACAGCTCGGTCCTGGTCTTTGCGGCCACGGGGGCGCTGGTGGCAAGTCGGGCGCAGTTGGACATCATCGGCTTTGTGTTTCTGGCCAGCCTGACAGCGGTCGGCGGCGGCACGTTTCGCGACGTTCTGTTGGATCGGAACCCTGTGTTCTGGATTGCAGACCCGACCTATCTGTTCGTCGCGGCGGCAACGGCTGTGATCGTGTTTTTCACCGCGCATATGCTGGAAAGCCGCTACACCGTGCTGGAATGGCTGGATGCGGCCGCGTTGTCTTTCGCGGTGGCGGCGGGGTCTGGCATTGCAGTGGCGGTGGATGCGCCCGCAACCATTGTGGTGGTGATGGGCGTGATCACCGGCTGTATGGGTGGTTTGGCGCGGGATGTGGTGGCGAACGAGGTGCCTCTGGTACTGAAACAGGGCCAGCTCTACGTCACCTGCGCCTTTGTCGGTGCGCTGGGCACGTCTGTGTCCACGCAACTGGGCGCATCGGCGCTGATCGCGGCATTGGTGTGCGGCGCTTCGACATTCGTGTTGCGCGCAGGCTCCATCCGCTTTGGTTGGAGCCTACCTGTCTACAAATCGCGTCCGCCGCGCCAGTGACGGTTACTGAAGGTCGGCAAAGGCCGCCTTCAGACGTTCCCCTGCCTCAATCACCCGCGACCGTGGCGTCGCAAAGTTGAAACGCATAAATCCTTCACCCCCAAGGCCAAAGGTCGGCCCGTGGTTCGCGGCGATCTTCGCGCCATCCTGAACGCGTTTGTTTATTTCCTCGGCGCTCATGCCGGTGTCGCGGAAATCGACCCATGCCAGATAGGTGGATTCCATCGGCATCGATGTAACGCCCGGAATCGTGTTGACCGCTTCATCAAAGGCTTGGCGATTGCCATCCAGATATGTGACCAGTTCATCCACCCATGCGGCCCCTTCCGGCGAATAGGCGGCGGTCGTCATGAAGACGCCGAACGAATTGGGCGACATGCCCATCGCTGCCATCTGGCCCGCGAATTTCGCGCGCAGTGCCTCATCTTCGATGATCACGTTGCCCACGTGGCTGCCCGCGATGTTGAACGTCTTGGTCGCCGCCGTCATCATCACCAGCCGGTCCGAGATGGACGGATCGACCAGAGACATCACAGTGTGCGTTTGACCGGGCATCAGCAGGTCATGGTGGATTTCGTCGGAAACCAGGATCAGGTCATGGCGTTTGGCAAAGTCGGCAACACCCTGAAGCTCTTCGCGCGTCCAGACGCGGCCACCGGGGTTATGGGGCGAACACAGGATGACCATCTTTTCGTTGCCGGTCATCTGCGCATCGTAGGCGTCGAAATCCATCTGGTATTTGCCATCGACCATCGCCAGCGGGCATTCCACCACCTCGCGTCCCGATGCCTTAATCACGCGGGCAAAGGCGTGGTAGACGGGGGTGAACAGGACCACACCGTCGCCGGGTTGGGTGAAGCTATGGAGGCACATCGACGTGCCGTTGACCAACCCGTGGGTCGAGAAAATCGCGTCTGCCGGAACATCCCACCCATGGCGGTTTTTCATCCACCACTGGATTGCTGCGCGATAGGCGCTTTCGTCGCCCAGATAGCCATAGACACCATGCGCGGCCATATCCTCGACCGCTTTCTGCACAACGGCAGGGGGGCGGAAGTCCATGTCAGCCACCCACATCGACAGACCTTCCTGGGGCGAAACACCATAAAGCGCTTCCATCTTGTCCCATTTGGCGCAAGCCGTTCCTACACGGTCGATGATTTCGTCAAAGCGGCTGGTCATATCTGTCCTCATAGGTGGATTTGGTGCGCAGGCTATCCCGATGGATGGCAGGCGCAACCCCGAATGAAGCGCAGTTGCGCCCGCAAGCCCCATCGCCTACATCACACTGCATGAAACGCCCTATTCTGATCCATCCCGACCCGCGTCTGAAAAAGGTCTGTGACCCGATTACGGACATCAATGACGATCTCCGCACGCTGGCCGATGATATGCTGGAAACCATGTACGACGCGCCGGGCATCGGTCTGGCTGCGCCGCAAATCGGTGTGCTTCAGCGCCTGATCGTTCTGGATTGCGAAAAAGACGACACGACCGATGCTAAACCGATCGTGATGTTCAACCCCGAGATCAAGGCATCGTCGGACGATCTGAACGTCTACGAAGAGGGCTGCTTGTCCATTCCCGACCAGTTCGCCGAGGTGACGCGCCCTGCGGATGTGACGGTCACGTGGATCGACAAGGACGGCAACCCGCAAGAGGCCGACTTTGGCGGGCTGTGGGCGACCTGCGTCCAGCACGAGATCGATCACCTGAACGGCAAGCTGTTTATTGATTACCTCAAGCCGCTGAAACGCCAGTTGATCACCCGTAAGATGGTTAAGCTGAAGCGCGAACTGGCGCGGACGTAAGGCGCTGTTCGATCGAGGTATATTTTCAGAATACAAGGAAATGACATGCCCGTCCGCCCCTGTATCCCTTATCCTGACAAACGTCTGAAAACGGTCGCAGACCCCGTGACCGAGATCACGGATGAGGTCCGCGCGACATGGCAGGACATGGTCGACACGATGGAGGCAATGCCCGGTGTCGGAATGGGTGCGCCGCAAATCGGTGTGATGCTGCGACTGGCCGTTGTGGATGCGTCCGAGGAACGCGGGCAGGTCGTGCGTATGGCGAACCCCGAAATCCTGCATGCCAGCGTGAAGCTGCGCGATCATGAAGAAGCATCGCCGAACTTGCCCGGGGTCTCCGCCAAAATCTCGCGCCCGCGCGCTGTGACGGTGCGGTTCATGAATGAGCAGGGTGAGATGGAAGAGCGCGATTTCGTGGGCCTTTGGTCCACCAGCGTGCAACACCAGATCGATCATTTGAACGGCAAGCTGTATATCGACCACCTGAGCAAGGTGAAGCGCGATATGCTGGTGAAGAAGTCGCGCAAACTGGCGCGCTGATCCGGTTGAACAGAAAAAGGGTGGGCTGAACATGCGCGTTGTTTTTATGGGTACGCCTGATTTCTCGGTTCCGGTGCTGGATGCGCTGGTTGACGCGGGCCACGACATCGCCGCCGTCTACTGCCAACCGCCGCGCCCTGCAGGCCGTGGCAAGAAAGACCGCCCCACACCCGTCCACGCACGGGCCGAGGCGCTGGGCCTGACCGTGCGCCATCCGGTGTCTTTGAAGGGCGCAGACGAGCAGGCAGACTTTGCCGCGCTGAACGCCGATGTGGCGGTTGTTGTGGCCTATGGTTTGCTGCTGCCGCAGGCGGTGCTGGATGCGCCGAAACACGGCTGTCTGAATATCCACGCGTCCCTGCTGCCCCGCTGGCGCGGTGCGGCGCCGATCCATCGGGCGATCATGTCGGGCGATGCAGAAACCGGAATTTGCATCATGCAGATGGACGCGGGGCTGGACACCGGACCTGTCCTGCTGCGTGAGGCGACCAAGATTGGCGAGACGGAAACCACCGGCGAACTGCACGACCGTCTGCAAGACATGGGCGCGCGTATGATCGTCCAGGCGCTGGAAAAACTGCCGTCGCTGACGTCAGACATCCAACCCGAAGACGGCGTGACCTATGCCAAAAAGATCGACAAGGCCGAAGCGGCCATCGACTGGTCCCGCCCTGCGGCCGAGGTGGATCGCCAGATCCGCGGCCTGTCGCCCTTTCCTGGTGCATGGACGCTGATCAATGGCGAGCGCGTCAAACTGCTGGGTTCAAAGCTGGCTCAAGGGGCAGGAGATGCAGGCGTGGCGCTGGATGATGGGCTGACAATCGCTTGTGGCGACGGGGCTGTCTCGCTGACACGCTTGCAGAAGGCAGGCAAGGCGGCGCAAGATGCCGATGTGTTCCTGCGGGGGTTCGCCGTGCCCAAGGGCACGCAGTTGGGTGAAGGATAAGCCATGTTTCCAGTTCTGATCGGCACCGTCGTTATTGCGGGCATCGTTGGCTACGCATCCGAGCGGACAGGCTTTACCCGCAATGGCGTTTTGCCCTCGATCATCATCTGTGTGGGCGGGGCGTTTCTGTTCTACTTCGTCACGATCATGTTCCGCATCGGCTTTGGCTCGCCCGGTGCGAATGCCATCGCGGCATCTATCGGCGCCTTGATCATCGTCCCGACACACTGGCGTAAATAGCCGTCTGTGCGCGTGCGCAGGTACAGCCTGCGCATCCGTGCGATTGTTCATTTTTGCAAATGGCCTAGATTGCATCCCAACGAAATGGAAGGATGTAAGAATGGGCCTGTTGGTAGACGGCAACTGGGAAGACAAGTGGTACGACACCAAAAGCACCGGTGGTAAATTCAAGCGATCCGAAGCGGCGTTCCGCAACTGGATCACCGCCGACGGCAGCGCGGGGCCATCCGGTGAGGGCGGGTTCAAGGCCGAAGCAGGTCGTTATCACCTGTATGTGTCGCTTGCCTGCCCTTGGGCGCACCGTGCGCTGGTATTCCGCGCGCTGAAGGGCCTGACCGACCTGATCGACGTGTCCGTTGTTCATCCCGATATGCTGGGTGACGGTTGGACCTTTGACACAGATTTTGACGGGTCAACCGGCGACACGCTGTACGGCTTGCCCTTTGCCCGCGATGTGTATTTGAAAGCCAAGCCCGACATGTCAGGCCGCGTGACCGTGCCGATCCTGTGGGACAAAGAACGCGAAACCATTGTGTCGAACGAAAGCTCGGAAATCATCCGCATGTTCAACAGTGCGTTTGACGGCATTACGGGTGACACACAGGATTTCTGGCCAGAAGACCTGCGCGAAGCCATCGAACCCGTCAATGCGCGCATCTATGACACCGTGAACAACGGCGTTTACAAAGCGGGCTTTGCCACCACGCAAGAAGCCTACGAAGAGGCTGTCTATCCGCTGTTTGAAAGCCTTGATTGGATCGAAGGCATCCTGTCGGAAAACCGCTATCTGATGGGTGATCGTGTGACCGAAGCCGACTGGCGTCTGTTCACGACGCTGATCCGTTTTGACAAGGTCTATCACGGTCACTTCAAATGTAACCGCCGCCGGATCGTGGATTATCCGAATATCTGGGGCTACCTGCGTGAACTGTACCAGTGGGACGGCGTCGCCGAGACGGTGAACTTTGATCACATCACGCGGCACTATCACTACAGCCACGACACCATCAATCCGAACCGGATCGTGCCCATCGGGCCGGAACTTGATCTGATGTCACCCCACGGGCGTGGCTGATCAGCTGTTTCGCTGACCGTAATGCAGAACCATCGTGGCAAGGTCTTCGGGCTTTGTCGCGCTGGACACATGGGCGCGGGCATTGGCGCATAGCTTGAAAATCGACCCGTCCGAGAAAAAGCTGTTCTTGCTGACAAAGATCACGTCGCATTCAGGGCGTCGGTAGCTGGCGAAATCGGCCACAGACAGCGCGCTGCCGTCTTCAAGTGCGGCATCCAGAATCAGAACATTGAAATCCGCTTCGCGCAGATTGTCGGTGGCATCGTCATACCCAGACGCAAGAACGACCTCGACGCCGTGGCGTTCAAGGTGCTTTTGCCAAATCCCGGCAAGCGGCTGATTACTTTCGACGACCAGAACTTTCATCCGAGAACTGAATGCCTTTTTACCATTCATTCCACATATCCGAAGTTACCATTCAAGACGAGCATCATCGGTCCCCCTAGGGGAAGTCCGCCGATAACGATCAGTTCGGTTGCAGGTTATGGGCCATCCGCTAGGGTGTTGGACAGCCAAAAATAGAGGGTCCTATGCTTTTACGTAACATCGCTTTCAGTCTGTTTCTGCCCACCGCAGCAATGGCGCAGTCTGTTCCATGCGGCGGAAACTTTGGCACCTTCATTCAGGGCGTTAAGGCCGAAGCCATGCAGCGCGGCCATTCGCAGGCCACAGTGGACCGGTTTTTCCGCACTGTCGCGCCTTCCAGTGCGGTGCTGGCGGCAGATCGCAAGCAGGGTATCTTCCAGACGCCGTTCATTGAATTTTCGCGCAAGCTGATTTCGCAGAACCGCATTGATCGCGGGATTTCGATGTCGCGCAAATACGATGCTGTGTTTGACCGGATCGAAGCGGTCTATGGCGTGCCGCGCGGTGTTTTGCTGGCCTTCTGGGCGTTTGAAACCGACTACGGCGCGTTTCAGGGGGATTTCAACACTGCCAATGCCTTGGCAACCTTGGCGCATGATTGCCGCCGTCCCGAACTGTTCCGCCCGCAATTGATGGCGGCGATTGAGTTGTTCGAACACGGCGATTTCGACCCCGCGACCACCACCGGCGCATGGGCGGGCGAAATCGGCATGGTTCAGATGCTGCCCGAGGATATCATCGAAAACGGTGTCGATGGCGATGGCGACGGGCATGTGTCGCTGAAAACATCCGCCCCTGATGCGCTGATGTCCGGCGGCAAGATGCTGTCATCCTTGGGCTGGCAAGCAGGCCAGCCGTGGTTGCAAGAGGTCGTGTTGCCCGCCGGGTTTGATCCCTATGACGCGGGCCTGCACACTGTGCGCTCGGTCTCGGACTGGGCCAAGATGGGCGTTCAGCCGCGCAGCGGCAAACTGGGCAATCCGGCGCTGCGGGCGTCGATCCTGTTGCCGCAGGGCGTGGGTGGACCGGCCTTTATCGCCTATCCGAACTTCAACGTTTATTTCGAATGGAACCAAAGCTTTACCTACGTTCTGACCGCCGCCTATTTCGCCACCCGTCTGGATGGTGCGCCGGTTTATAACGCAGGCAACCCAGCGACCGGCCTGAACGGTGCGCAGATGAAGCAGTTGCAGCAAAAGCTGGCACAGCGTGGGTACGACGTGGGGGATATCGACGGCATCTTGGGCGCGGGTACGCGTGCGGCGGTGCGTGATGTGCAAAGAAAACTGGGGATGCCTGCCGACGCGTGGCCGACACCGGCGCTTTTGAACCGTCTGTAAGGCGGTTCAGGCGACCAGTTTTTCGGCCTTTTTTAGATCCACCGACACCAACTGGCTGACGCCCTGTTCCTGCATGGTCACGCCGAACAGGCGGTCCATGCGGCTCATGGTGACGGCGTGGTGCGTGATGATTAGGAAGCGCGTGTCGGTGCGGCGGCACATCTCATCCAGCATGTCGCAGAAACGCGTGACGTTCGCGTCATCCAGCGGCGCGTCGACCTCGTCCAGAACACAGATCGGCGCGGGGTTGGCCAGGAACACCGCAAAGATCAGCGCGAGCGCCGTCAGGGTCTGTTCCCCACCCGACAGCAGCGACAGGGTCGACAGCTTCTTGCCCGGGGGCTGGCAAAGGATTTCCAGACCGGCCTCAAGCGGGTCATCGCTTTCGACCATAACTAGGTTCGCCTCGCCACCGTTGAACAGGTGACGGAACAGCAGTGTGAAGTTCGAATTCACCTGCTCGAACGCGGTCAGAAGGCGTTCGCGGCCTTCCTTGTTCAGGCTGGCGATACCGGTGCGCAGGGTCTTGATCGCCTCTTCCAGATCGATCTTTTCGGCCAGCAACGTGTCGTGTTCTTCCTGGACTTCCATCGCGTCTTCCTCGGCCCGCAGGTTCACCGCGCCCAAGGCATCGCGCTGGCGTTTCAGGCTGTTGACCTGTGTCTCGATCTCGTCTGACGGCGGCATGTCTTCGGGGTTGGCATCAAGCTGTTCCAGAAGCTTGTCGGGCGTGGTTTCCTGTTCTTCGCGGATGCGCGCGGCGGCGGTTTGAACGGCTTCGCGCGCGGCTTCTGCGCGGGCCTCGGCACCAGCGCGGGATTCGCGGGCCTCGGACGCCAGACGTTCCGCATCGCGCTCGGTCGCTACCGCTTCGCGCAGGATGGTTTCCGCCTGCGCCAAGGCATCTGCGGCGGCGGAGCGGCGTTCTTCTGCCGCCTCGATCGCGTCGGCCATTTCGGCGCGTTTTTCGGCGATTTCCTCGGGTGCGGAGGACGCATCGACAAGCTCATCCTCGGCTGCGGCGCGGCGGTCTTCCAGTTCCGCGCTACGGGATTTGGCGGTTTCCAGACGGTGGCGCCAGCCGGACAGTTCCTTGGTGACCTGCTGGCTGCGGGCTGTACGAGCCTCGCCTTCGCGGCGCAGTTCGTCGAACGAAGATCTGCGGGCCATCATCGTCATCCGCGCGGCTTCGACTGTCATTTTGACGTCTTCGACCTTGGCGCGGGCGGCGTCCAGATCGTCCAGATCACCCATTGCGCGCTGCGCTTCGGTCACCTGTTTGCGGGCCTCGGTGGCGTCGTCTTCGTGACGGGCAACCGCCATAGTCAGGCTTTCTACGCGGCCCTCGGCCACGGACCGGTCCGCTTCGGCGCGGTTCAGGGCGCGGGTGGCATCGGTCAGGCGCTGTTCGGCTTCGCGACGCGCCTCGCGCGCGGATTTATCGGCGCGGTTCAGTTCGGCCAAACGGTTCTGCAGTGTCTCATGCGCGGCAATCGCGCCTTCCGCTCGGGCGGTGGCGCTGGCCATTTCCTGTTTCAGCGCCTCAAGTCGGTTCAGCTGTTCCAGACGCAGGGCAGCAGCCGAGGGCATGTCTTCGGCCCAAGCGCGGTAACCGTCCCAACGCCACAGGTCGCCTTCAAGGCTGACCACGCGCTGACCGGGTTTCAAAAGCGGCTGGATGCGGTCGCCGTCGTCGCTGTCGACAAGGCCGATCTGGCTCATGCGGCGGGCCAGAACATCGGGGACAGACACGTGTTGCGCCAGCGATGTCACGCCCGCAGGCAGCGATTGTTCGGTGTCGTAAGCTGCCAGAACGGTCCAGCCAGAGGGGCCGTCGGCCTCAACCTCGGGCGCGCGCAGATCGTCGGCCAGTGCCGCACCCAGCGCTTTTTCAAAGCCCTGTTCCACCTGAAGGCGGTCAAGGATCTGGCCACCTTCAGCCGTGTCGCGTTCCAGCAGGCGGGCAAGGGCCGTGACCTCGGCGCGCAGTGCGCTGAGTTCGCCTTCCGCCTCGGATCGTTCACCACGGGCGTCTGCTTCGCGCGATTGCGTCTCGGACCGCTGCGCTTCGGTTTCCGTCAGAACGGCATCGGCGCGGTCGACCATTTCCTGCGCGGCTTCGCGGGCCTCAACGGCGGCTTCCAACGTGTCGGATAGTTCGACCAGCTTTTCCTTGGCCTCTTCCACCGCATCCCGCGCACGCTGCGATTCTGTTTCGCTGCGTTCCAGCGTTTTCTGCGTGTCGGCCAACAAACGCTGCGCAGACTGGTGGCGGGCGGCAAGGCGGGCGACGTCTTCGGTCAGCTGACCCAGATCGGCTTCGCGGTCTTGCAGAACACTGGCGGCCTCTGTTGCGCCTTCAGACGCGGCGTCGAGCTTGTCCTGATGGCCTTCGCTGGCCTTGGCCAATTCGCGGCTTTCCCATTCCAACCGTTCGATGGTTTCGCCCGCGTCGCGGTTCAGCCCGCCTTCGCGGTCGATATCCTGCGTCAACTGGGTGATGCGGCGTTTCAGCGTTTCGATGGTCTCCGCCGCACGCTTTTCCTGTTCCGACAGCGCATCGCGTTCAACGATCAGGCGTTGCAGAATGGCGGCGGCGATGGCCTCTTCCTCGCGCAGGGGCGGCAGGGCGTTTTCCTGCGTTTCGCGCAGCTTCGCGGCCTCACGCGCGGCGGCTTCGGCGCGGGCGGCGTCGGTCAGGCGGGTGCGTAGCTGTTCTTCGGCGGTGGCACGGGTCAGGTCCGCCTCTTTCCAGCGGCGATACAGCAGCATGCCTTCGGCGCGGCGCAGGTCTTCGCCAATCGCGCGGTAGCGGGCGGCTTGGCGGGCCTGACGGGCCAATTGCGACAGCTGACCGGCCAGCTGTTCAATCACGTCATCGACGCGCAGCAGGTTGGCTTCGGTGTTCTTCAGCTTCAGCTCGGCTTCGTGCCGGCGCTGATAGAGACCCGCGATGCCAGCAGCATCTTCCAGAATGCGGCGGCGCGCCTTGGGTTTGGCGTTGATCAGTTCCGAAATCTGGCCCTGACGCACCAAAGCGGGCGATGTCGAACCGGTGGCCGCATCCGCAAACAACATCTGGATATCACGGGCGCGGACATCCTTGCCGTTGGCCTTATAGGCAGACCCCACATCGCGGGTGATGCGGCGGACGATTTCCAGCTGGTCCTGATCGTTGAACCCTGCAGGCGCAAGCCGGTCAGAGTTGTCGATGGTTAGCGTGACTTCGGCGAAGTTGCGGGCAGGGCGGCTGGAGGCACCGGCAAAGATCACGTCTTCCATGCCGCCGCCACGCATCGCGGTCGGGCGGTTTTCGCCCATCACCCAGCGCAGCGCCTCAAGCAGGTTGGACTTGCCACATCCGTTCGGGCCCACGACACCGGTCAGCCCTTCGGCAATGACCAGATCCGTCGGATCAACGAAGCTTTTGAAGCCTGCAAGTTTGAGTCGCGAAAAGCGCAAATGGCACCCCGATTCCTGATATTCATCAAGTTTGCGGGGCCGAAAGGCGCTGAGTCAAACGTTTTGCGCATCATCTGGCTGGTATCGGCGGGTTATCCACAAGATATTGGGCATCCATCAAGGGGTGATGATGTCTTAGCCAGTTTCGCAGCGCATATCACCATAGGTCACGCCATCACGCGCCGGTCCGGTGACAATATCGCAATAAAGCGTCTTTGGGCGGCGTTTGCGTTTCGGGGCTTTGGCCCCGTCGCAGGACAGCCCCATCTCCATCAGGGCCTGATCCCCTTCGGCCCAGACAGCCTTGCATCCGGTCAGGCGCTCAACGCCCGGAACGGCGCGCAAGGCGACCTGCGGAAAGGTCGGCAACACCTCGGGCGAGGTGCGCAGAACTTCGATCAGGTTGCCTTTGCGATAGGCGGTAAAGCGCATGCCGCCTTCGGTGAACTGCATTTTGTCAGCGCCCCAATACCCCTGACTGGGGGTGTTGCAGGCTGCAAGCAGCAAGCAGAATGTGAGAGACCGCTTCATAGCCGTCAGACTGCCGCCACATGGTAAACAGGCGGTTAATCGAAGGCCGAAACCTGATCTTTCCACCGCGTTGCCAGATCGCGCAGGCCGCGTGACAGAAAGGTGATATCCGCGCCGACAGCCACGTACTGCGCGCCACTGGCATAATGGCGGGTGACGGCATCTTCGCTGAAGTCGATGATACCCGCCGCTTTGCCTCCATCCCTGATCCGGCCCAGCGTTTCCGAAATCAATGCCTGCATCTCGGGGGCATCGGGGCGGCCGGGGTATCCCATTTCGGCGGACAAATCAGCAGGGCCGACAAACAGGCCATCTACCCCGTCGACCGCCAGAATCTCATCCAGATTTTCCAGCCCTTGGCGCGTTTCGATCTGGACCAGCAGGCACATCTGATCGTTGGCTGTCGCGACATAGTCGGCATCGCGCCCGAAGTTCGTGCTGCGGGCCAGCGCCCCGCCCATGCCCCGGATACCCTCGGGCGCGTAGCGCATGGCGGCGACAAGCTGCTTTGCCTGTTCGGCTGTGTTCACCATCGGGATCAGCAATGTCTGCGCCCCGCCGTCCAACACTTGCTTGATCAGGTTCACATCCCCCACAGGCAGCCGCACGATCGCCGAGGTCGGCAGGGGATCCAGCACCTGAAGCTGCCGTGTCAAAAGCGGGATGTCATTCGGCGTGTGCTCTCCGTCAATCACCACCCAGTCGAAACCGGACTTGCCGACCAATTCTGCCACGTAGGGATCACAAAATCCCATCCAAAGCCCAACGGTGCGGGTCCCTGCCAATAGCTGCTGTTTGAACTGGTTGATCGGTGCGGGCATATGCTGGCCTTTCTGGCAGAGTGCGCTGGTTCAAACCCTAGGCAAAGCACTTAACTGAAGGCAAGCACGACGGCCTTCGGGCTGTGCCTGCGATTTTCTTAAATTTTGTGTGATCCGATCTGGTTTGGCGCGCGTAAAGATTTTTAAACGCCCTGATCGGCTTTGTCGCGCGTGGTTTCGTACGGTAACTTGACGACCTTTTGCGCGACATCCCTAGCGGCAGTTTCTGTCACGCGGGGCCGGTTTGATTGTAGACATTTTTTGTTCGTTTTTCCGGTAGGGGATCGCGATAGTGACAAACAATTCAAAAAAGAACCCGCCCGAGCAAGGGACGAAACGCGGTTTTGCGGCGTTGATCGGATACGGATGGCTGATGGCTGTCGCAGGTATTCTTCTATTAAGCGATGTGTCTTGGCATTGGTCGTTCAGCCCGTTCGTAACAACACTGTCCTTGGCAATGGCGGGTCTTATCGTGGTGTTGCACGCGCGGTACATTCCGGTCCTTTGGGGGTCGATGACACAAATCTACAGCTTTGGTGTGATGGCCCTGATTGCGTCAGGCGTTCTGGCGATCTGCACGGCGATCCCGTTTGATCAGGCTGGCTTGTTCATCTCGGCAGCGATGGGGCTGGCCGGTTTGGGCAATCTGGGTGCCGTCCTTTTCAGCAGAACACTGGATGGCCGCGGGATGATGGCGCTTTCAGGGGTGTTCTGGTTGGCGATGGCGGCGCTGACCGCAACACTTGGCAACGAACGCGACGCTTGGATTTTGATGATTGTCCTGTCGGTCTACGCTTGTGTCAAAGGCGTCTACGCGATCTTCATCGCGGCTCTCGTTGCGACCGAGAACCACGATAAAAACTATTCGGGCTTATTTAAAAGTTGATCTCGACGCCCGGCAGGTTGAGTTCCTTGATCAGATCACGAAGCTCTTGCCGCGCCGCGATGTTCGAGATGTTCAGCTGTTTGACGCCCACGTCCTTCAGATCAAGCAGCGTCAGACCACGCGGGAACAGTTCACGGAACACAACACGTTCGGAAAAGCCCGGCGCGATGCGGAAACCGATCCGCTTGGCCAGACGTTCCAGCGCCTTTTCCATCTTTTGCTTGTTCACCATGTTCTGGGCACCAAGCCGGTTGCGCAGAACGATCCAGTCGATGGGCTTTAGCCCGGCTTGCGCCCGCAGCTGACGCGCGTTCCAGACCATTTCGGCATAGACCGACGGGCCGAGAATTTTGTCTCCCATCGAGTCCACATGGGCCAGCAGATCGAAATCGACAAAGCTGTCGTTCAGCGGTGTGATCAGCGTGTCGGCCAGCGAATGGGCGACCTGACTCAGGCGGGTGTGCGACCCCGGGCAGTCGATCAGGATAAAGTCCGTTTCGGGTTCCAGTTTGGCCACAGCGGCGGACAGGCGGTGATCATAGACGTTTTCGCCGGGCTGGAGCGACGCCTGATCAATCTCGGGCAATTCCTGATAGATCGGGCTGGGCAGATCGAGCCCTTCTGCCTCAAGAAACTTCTTCCGGTTCCGGATGTAGCTGCCGGTGGTTTGCTGGCGCAGGTCCAGATCCAAGACGCCCACGCGATGCCCCGCGCGGCACAGGGCCGTTGCAACGTGCATGGAAACCGTCGATTTCCCCGCACCGCCCTTTTCGTTTCCGACAACTATAATATGCGCCACTTGCCGTCCCTCATTTATATCCGCATGTTTGCCTGCGGGCTTTGCCACCTACGGTATCTTGTGGACCTCGGCAAGAAAAGCGTGGTGCAATTTTGCGGCGAAACGCGAAAAAAATAGGGGCGTCAGGGCCACAACCGAATTGCCCTGTTTCAGGGGGCCAGACGCAGGTCCATCAGGACAGGATAGTGATCTGACGGCCAGTCGCCTGCGAACTTTTGTTGGACAATGACAGGCGTATTGACGGGCTCTACCGCGCCGATGGTGGCGATGTGGTCAATCGCACCAAACAGGTTCATGCCGCGATTCATATGATAGGTCGCGCCATCAACGGGGGCAAAGCGGTAGCCTACGGTTTCAAGGATTTCCATCGTCTCGGACCCGGCCACTGCGTTCAGATCGCCCAGCAGGATCATCGCATCGTTGCGGGCGGCAAGGGGGGCTGTGCGGGCAACCACCAGCGCCGCCGATTGCAGCCTGTTCGACGCGCTTTTGTATTCGAAATGCAGGTTCATAACAGCCAGCCGCTTGCCGCTCTGACGGTCCTGAAATTCGGCCCATGAGGCGAATGCTGGCCAAGACCCGTTGAAGGTGCGTGAATAGATCACGTCGGGCGTGTCCGAGAAAAAGAACCAGCCTTGGTCCAGAAGGGTCAGCCGCGCGCTGCGGTAAAAGATCGGCTGGGTCGACGGAAACTCCCGCCAGTCGCCGATGGCCGCGATGCTGTAATCAGGATTGCGGTCGGCCAGATAGCTGCGGGCCAGATTGACATCGTCTGAATCCCCGCCCGAGAAGCTCTCCATCTCTTGATAGGCGATGATGTCGGCATCCATCGCCTTGAAGGCGGCATCCATCGCAGGGGCGCGTTCGTTCCAATCGGCGACCGACCAAGCGCCGGTTTCCTTGGACAGGATGATGTAATGGGCGTTGTGGGTCGCGACGCGCAGACTGTCGGCGGGACGGGCAGGGATCGCGGTATCGGTCGAATGGCTGATCTGAAGCGCACAAGCCACCAACAGCATCGACGCCAGCACCAGCGTGCCCCACAGGCGTATCCGTCTTATGATCCCCATGCCGCCCCCGATTGTGTCCTATGAAGGAAACCCTGCCATAGGGGCGATACTGGATCACTGCATATTTGCGTGAGGGTCTAAGGTATCGCGACCGCGGAAACGAAAGGGTGTGCTTGTTAACTGTGATAGTCTCGTTTTGAGTCCTTTATAATCTCGTGTATTTTTGGGGAGCGGAGTTCGATCGATGGCCGGAAGCGACGGAAATGACCGTTTATACCGATGGGTTCGCATCGTGAACAAAGGCAGTGGATACGCCGGCATTTTCAATTACGAGACCAGCGACGACAAACGCCGTGTTGAGACTTTCACTATTGAAGAATGGCGCAGTTCGATGGCTGCGGAGTTTGGAGTCCAGGTGGATGCGCCACAAATGAATCCAAATGACCCGCCAGATTTCTTCGTTTCGGTAAGAGGCGAAAAACTGAATGTCGAACTCGTGCAGCTAGTTGAGCAAGAACACAAAAAGAGGGCTATGAAGGGAGAAACGCCATTCGCGGGCCAATTGTTCTTGGACATGCAATGGTCCAGAGAGAGGCTGCTCTCGAAGTTGCGCCAGCTTATTTTCAAGAAGGGCGAAAAGTACCAAAAAGCAGAATTGGGAATCGATGTTTTGCTCATTCACACAGGTGAGACTTGGCTGAATTCGAATGAAGCGGGGGCGTGGATTTCAGGTGAAAAAATCGAGCCTCATCCGAGTATCCGGAGCGTGTACCTTCTTTTCTCTTACGAACCCGGAAGGGGAGTAGATCACTGGCCTATTATTCCAGTTTACGGTGATTTGTTCAAACGTCCCAGCGTCGGCTAATTCACAAACCATACCGCCCAAAACAAAAGACCCACGCAAATGCGTGGGCCTTTCGTAACCATAAGGTTGAGCTGAATTAGAAGCCCAGACCTTCGTATTTCTTTTTGAACTTGGAAACGCGACCACCCTGGTCCATCAGGCGGGACGAGCCGCCGTTCCATGCCGGGTGTGCTGTCGGGTCGATTTCCAGCGACATTGTATCGCCTTCTTTGCCCCAGACCGAACGTGTTTCGAAAGTGGAACCATCTGTCATTTTGACAGTGATTGTGTGGTAATCGGGGTGGATGTCTTTTTTCATCTCGCCGGTTCCTTACGCTTCGGCGCCTTTGGGCGCTTTGTAGTTGGTGACCTCGGCGATACGCGCGGACTTACCACGACGCGAACGCAGATAGTACAGCTTGGCGCGGCGTACACGGCCACGGCGGACAACTTCGATCGACTCGATGTTTGTCGAGAACAGCGGGAACACACGCTCCACGCCTTCACCGAAGGAAATCTTGCGAACGGTGAACGAACCGGCAATGCCCTTGCCGTTCTTACGGCTGATGCAAACGCCTTCGTAGTTCTGCACACGAGTACGCGTACCTTCGGTCACCTTATAGCCTACGCGAATGGTGTCGCCGGCTTTGAAATCGGGAATGTTTTTCCCGAGGGAAGCAATTTGTTCTGCTTCCAGCTGTGCGATCAGATCCATCTGACCTTCTCCTATTTTGCTTGCGGTTTGTTCCGCAAAGGTGTGCGCGTCCTCAGAGCTCTTGGTCTTCATCCGGGTCCCTATCGTGGTTCGCACAATAAGCCCGCCAGAGGTCAGGTCGTCGTTCTTTAGTCAGCCTTTCGGCCATAGCCCGCTGCCACTTAGCGATATTCGCGTGATGTCCTGACAGAAGAACGTCAGGGATCGCGCGGCCATTCCAGACGGCGGGTTTGGTGTACTGGGGATGTTCCAGCAATCCGTGCGAGAAGGATTCTTCTTCGATGGATGCCTGATTCCCAAGCACGCGCGGTATAAGTCGAACCGTCGCGTCAATCAAGGCCTGTGCTGCGAGCTCTCCGCCCGTCAGGACAAAGTCGCCCAAAGACACCTCGACCACGTTGTAATGATCCATCACACGCTGGTCCAAACCTTCGAACCGGCCACAGATCAGCGTCATGCCCGGCCCTTCGCTGAGCATGCGTGCCATGGATTGGTCAAACCGGCGGCCACGGGGAGACAGATAGATCAGCGGCGCACCCGGTGCCATGCGCTGGCGGGCGTCTTCGATGGCGGCGCCCATGATGTCGGGGCGCAGGACCATACCCGCGCCGCCGCCTGCGGGCGTGTCATCGACGTTGCGGTGTTTGCCTTCGCCGAATTCGCGAAGCGGCACGGTTTCCAGCTGCCACAGCCCGTCTTTCAGGGCGCGGCCAGTCAGAGATTCGCCAAGGATGCCGGGGAAGGCCTCGGGCATCAGGGTGATCACCTGCGCCTTCCAGACATTGTGCAGATCAGCGCGCTCGGCCATCAGGTCGCGGGGTTTCAGGCTGACTGAAATGCTTTTGCGTCCGAGTGAGCGGGAAGGGTTGGACATGGGGCCACCTGACTGCGGTTAAGGGTGTTTGCGCCGTTCTCTAGCGCCCTTGGCGGGCGAAGGCAAAAGGCAACGGTCAGAGATCAGATCATATAGTCGCTAACCACGGGTTTCCGCATCAGCCCGCCGTCTGCAATATCCCACGCGCTGCGTGGCAGGGGCATGCGGCCCGCGTATTCGGTGAACGCGGATTTGGGCATGGGCCATTCGGGTTGTTCCAGAATGTCCGCCACATCCGCCAGCGCCTGATGGAAATCCTTGGCAGCGTCCAGAACCGCTTCGGGTGGATCAAGGGCAAGGTCGTGGTGCTGATACATCGCCTCGTTCCATTGTCGGATCACTTGATGAACACCGTCCAGATAGACGCGATCACCCGTTTCGGCGGCATAGACCAACGTTGATTGCGCAGCGATCCGCGCCAGAAACAACGCGACAGAGGCGCGGTCGCAATCGGGTTGTAGGGCACACCACAGGGCAGCGTCCCGTTGGGTTTTATCGTCTGGGTCGTGGTCTTTGATAACCTTGTGCCAAAGGTCGGGATCAGGGTGCGCCATGGCGGCCAGATCGTCGATCAGGGACAAAGGCGACAGGTTCACCGTTTGGGTCCGCCACAGCGTCCAGCTGGCGGAAAACGCATCGCGTTGCTGTTCGTATTGCGCCCGCTGCCGCGCCAAGGCGGCGATCTGGTCGCGGATTTCCAGAACGCGCGACGGATCGCGGAACATCTGCGCCAAAGCGCCCGCCTCTTCTGGCGATGCGCGCAGCAGCTTTTCCAGCACAAAGATATCGGTGACCTGATCGGGGGTCATTTGCGCGGTCGTCGGCGCGTGCCACGTATCGGCAATCAGGCGCACAACGCGGGTGATCGCGCTGTCGCGGCTTTCGGGCTCTTTGCCAAACACCGCGTGGGTGTTGATGGTGCCGTGGCGTTGAAGGTGCTGATCAACCGCTTGGCGCTGCTCATCCACGGGCGGCAAAGTGGCCTGCAACGCCCGTCGGGCGCGGCCTGTCAAAAGGGCGACGGGCTGCGGGTCTTCGGGTGTGGTCGCATGGCGTTTCCGGCTTAGCGACGAAAAATGGATGGCGACGCTGGCAAGTAGGAAAAAGAAAGCGATCAGGCCGAATGCGCCCACCGTTTGCACCAACGTAACGCGAGTTTCCGTTGCCAGCGACAACAGAAAAGCGGCAGGGAATACCGCTATCCCCAGCACAACACCGCGAATGCAAAAACGACGCACCAAAAAACCTCAATAACTTTCAGCCGATTCATACGGGATGATTGTGGCTAAAACGGGTCTTTTGCTGCGGATTTTATGGTTTATTCGTCGTCGAACAGACCATCTGGCGGATCTGCAACAATGCGTCCGGCGGTCAGATCGACGGTCGGAACAGCCGCAAGGGTAAAGGGCAGCAATGTCGTGCCGCTTTTGCCGTCGATCGCGATTTCCAGAATGTCGGACGCGCCGTGGTTCAGCACATTGCGCACCTTGCCGATCAACTGACCGCCCGTGTCATAGACAGACAGGCCGATCAGATCGGCGTGGTAGTATTCGTCGTCGGGCAGGTTCGGCAGACGATCACGCGGGGCGAACAGGCGCACGCCTTTCAGGGCGTCGGCCTCTTCCTTGGTGCGCACATCGCTAAGGCGGGCGGCAAAGCCCTGTTTGACACCGCGTGTGATCTGGATGTCGAAGGTCTTGCTGCCGTCTTCGGTTTGCAGGGGCGCATAGTCTTCGATGGCTTCGGGATCGGCCGTATAGCTTTTGATGCGCACTTCGCCGTTCACGCCAAAGGCGCCGCCGATTACCCCTACGCAGATCATGTCGCTCATGGTGTGTCCCTCAGGCCGTGTTGAGTTTCAAATAGCGCGGGTTCAGGGGCAAGGGCAATGGTTTGGCGGCATTGTCCGCTTCGGGGTAGATTTTTTTGGAAAGCGCGGCGCAAAGGCCGTAGGCCGCCGCGCGCGTCGTCGATGCGCGACAATACCGGACACCCAATAAAAAACGACGGACCAGTTTCCTGATCCGCCGTTCGAAAGCCTGAAACAGGCAGAAGGGTTTATTCTTCTGCGGCTGCTTCTTCTGCCGGTGCGTTTGCAGCTTCTTCTGCTTCACGCGCCTTTTCAGCTTTTGCTTCTGCACGGTCCTGAGCAGCTTTGCCCGGTGTGCCTTTTTTCGGGTTGTTGCGCTCTTTCTTCTCGGCCAGGTTTGCGGCTTCGAGGAAACGCTGGATGCGGTCAGTTGTCTGAGCGCCTTGGCCCAGCCAGTACTGGATGCGCTCTACGTTCATGACAACGCGACGCTCGTCGTCTTTGGCCAGCAGCGGGTTATATGTGCCGACTTTTTCGATGAAACGGCCGTCGCGGGGCATGCGGCTGTCTGCAACAACGATTGCGTAGTGGGGGCGCTTTTTGGAACCGCCGCGGGCGAGACGAATTTTTGTAGCCATTGGTTTTCTCCTTTGAATGGCGAAGTTCAGGCGATGGGGCTGTGGCCCATCAAGATTGGTGTTTCTGGTGGTGCTGGATGACTTCCTGAATGATGAAGTTCAGGAAAGCCTTAGCGAATTCAGGGTCGAGATCGGCCTGATCCGCCAAATCTTCGAGCCGCGCGATCTGTTTTTCTTCGCGCGCGGGATCGGAAGGAGGGAGCGCGTGCTCTGCTTTCAGCAGGCCCACGGCTTGTGTGTGCTTGAACCGTTCGGCCAGCGTAAAGACAAGGATCGCATCCAGCCGGTCAATGCTGTTGCGGTGTTCTTTCAGCAGTTCGGCCGCGCGGGCGACGTCGTCTTGGGATGTTGTGTCAGACATCAAGGGCGCCTTTCGGGTTCAAGGGTGTCAGGGTCACGCGCATGCGGCGGCCTCTGTGTCAGAGGTGCGGCGGAACACGCGGTATTCGCGGAAGGGCGCAGGCGTCGACGGATCGGCGACAAAGCCCAAGGTGTTGGCAATCGCGATGGAGCGGTCATTGTCCTGATGGACCATCGCGGTCAGGGTTTTGAAGCCATAGGTCGCCTCGGCATCATCGCAGAGTGCCTTTACGGCTTCGCGCGCATAGCCCTGACCTTCAGCTTCTTCGCTCCACAGCGTCCATGTCATTTCAGGGGCGCGCAGCAGGTCCATCTGCATCAGGCCGGCATGGCCGATGGGCATTTCCGTCGCGCCCTTGCGGCAGATCGCAAAGCGGCCAAAGCCGCGCAGCGTCCAGTGGCCGATCATGGCGCAGAACTTGGCTGCTGCATCGGCACAGCTGACGGGACCACCCACGAATTGTGTGCGTGGCCCGGTGTAATAGGCGGTGTAGCCTGCACAATCCTCGGGCCGGAACGGGCGCAGGACCAAGCGGTCTGTTGTAATGGTGCGGTCGATCATGCGGCACCCCCTGCGACAGAAGGATGGCGGTAGATCAGGCAGGGATCGCCCAGCAGAGTGGTCTCTTTTTCCAGCGTCGCGCCCATGCGTTCGGCCAAGGCAATAGACCGGACGTTATCAGGGTGGATCTGGGAAATCAGGCGGTCGAGCTTACGCTCTTTCGCGGCCCAATCACGGATCGCCATGGCAGCCTCGTAGGCAAAACCTTTGCCCTCACTGCCATCAAACATGTGCCAGCCCAGTTCGGGTTCCGGCCACATCACGTGATTGAGCAGACCAACACGACCAAGGCGGTTTCCCTGCTTGTCCAGCACAGTGAAGAAGCCGTAGCCACGCAGGGCCCAGTGACCGATAGAACCCAGGAAGCCGCGCCAAATTTCCCATTCACTGGAGGACTTGCCGCCCATGTATTTGGTGCGCTCGGACGCCATAAAGGCCTTTACCGCGTCGAAATCCGATTCCTCGGGGCCGCGCAGGATCAGGCGTTCGGTTTCCAGTCGGGGCGCGCTCAGCATCATCTGTGTCATGCCAGCACCTCGTCGGGGCCGGGGTGACGCCACAGCTGGTCTTCGCCCATGTGGACGTTGTGGTAGGTGCGTTCGTATTTTGCGCCCAGACGTGTGGCCAAGGCCTGCGACCGGTCGTTCGAGGACAGGATGTTCGAGGTCAGGGTTTTCAGGCCCAGTTCCTCATAGGCCCAACGGCGGACCCGCACGGCGGCTTCATAGGCGATGCCTTTGCCTTCGAATGCTTCATAGACGACCCAGCCGATTTCAGGTTCGGGCCAGCCTTCGGGGTTCCAGATACCGCAGATGCCACAGGGGCGACCGGTTTCTTTGTCTTCGACGGTCATGTAGCCGTAACCGTGGATGTGCCAGTGCCCGATGTTGCAGGCAAACCAGCGCCAGCTTTGGTCGCGTGTGTAGACTTCGCCAAAGCCGGGGGCGCGCACGGGGTCGGCGTGGAATTCGGCGAAAGAGTCGAAATCATCCATGTGGAAAGACCGGATGATCAGGCGATCCGTTTCAAGGCGCGGTGCGGGTGTCAGGCTCATTGCAGGACCCCCAATGTGTGGCGATAGACGACGGTGTCGTCTGCTGTTTCGCCTTTCGGCAGCGCGGCCTTGGGATCGTGCGATGCGCCAAGACGGGTCGCCAGCGCGATAGAACGGTCGTTTGACGGATCGATGTAGCTGACCAAGGTCTCAAAGCCCTGATCCTTGGCCCAACCCAGAACCGCCTGCGCGGCCTCGGATGCATAGCCCTTGCCTTCGGCAGTCTCCAACAGCGTCCAGCCGATTTCGGCCTCGGGAAAATGCGGTGGCTTCAGGATACCGATCTGGCCAAGGAATTCGCCTTCCTTGGTGTCGATGCCCCATGCGCCGTGACCCATCAGGTCCCACATGGCGATCTCGGACGCCATCCAGCGCCATGCCTCTTTGCGCGGGATCGGCCCACCCATATAGGCCGCGCGGTCGGTCTCGAACAAATCGCAAAGCGCGTCGAGATCAGCCATCACATGGCCACGGAGCGTCAGGCGCTCTGTATGAAGGGTGGGGGCGGGCATGAGTGCTTACTTCTTTTTGCCCAGACCGGACAGACCAGAGGGCAGACCCATGCCGCCGGGCATACCGGGCATACCGCCGGGCATTTTCGCGCCCATCTGTTTGGCCGCCGCTTCCAGCGCTTTGGGGTCCATCTGGGACGGATCCATGCCAGCGGGCATACCGCCCTTACCGAACATGCCGCGCATGGCCTGTTTCAGCATGCCGCCTTTGCCCATTTTGCCCATCTTCTTCATCATGTCCGCCATTTGGCGCTGCATTTTCAGAAGCTTGTTCAGGTCGGACACTTCCATGCCGGCACCGGCCGCGATGCGTTTCTTGCGACTGGCCTGCAAAAGCTGCGGGTTCGCACGCTCTTTCTTGGTCATGGAGTTGATCAGGGCGATCTGCTGTTTCAGGATGCGGTCATCAATGCCCGCGCCTTCCATCTGCTTGGCCATTTTGCCCATGCCAGGCATCATGGACATCATGCCTTCCATGCCGCCCATTTTCATCATCTGGTCCAGCTGCATGCGCAGGTCGTTCATGTTGAACTGACCCTTCTGGAAGCGCTTCATCATGCGCTCGGCTTGTTCGGCCTCAAGGGTCTGCTGCGCCTTTTCAACCAGCGCAACAATGTCACCCATGCCAAGGATGCGGCCCGCGACACGGTCGGGTTCAAAGGTTTCCAGCGCGTCCATTTTTTCGCCGAGACCGACGAACTTGATGGGCTTGCCGGTGACCGCACGCATGGACAGCGCCGCACCACCGCGACCATCACCGTCCATACGGGTCAGGACAACGCCGGTGATACCGATACGGTCGTCAAAGTTCTGGGCGGTGTTGACGGCGTCCTGACCTGTCAGGCCGTCCACAACAAGGATCGTTTCACGCGGATTCGCGACATCGCGCACCGCTTCGACCTGTGCCATCAGCTCTTCGTCGATGGACAGGCGGCCAGCGGTATCAAGCATGTAGACGTCATAGCCGCCTAGGCCCGCTTGGGTTTTGGCACGCTTGGCGATGGCGACGGGGTCTTCGCCCTTGACGATCGGAAGCGTATCGACGCCGATCTGCTTACCAAGGATTTCCAGCTGTTCCATCGCCGCAGGACGGTTGACGTCGAGCGAGGCCATCAGAACCTTTTTGCCGTCACGTTCCTTCAGACGTTTCGCCAGCTTGGCGGTGGTGGTTGTTTTACCGCCACCTTGCAGACCGACCATAAGGATCGGGGCGGGCGGGCTGTCGACGCGCAGTTGGCCGGGTTCACCTTCGCCTGCCAGCGTTGCGATCAGTTCGTCATGGACGATCTTGACCACCTGCTGACCGGGCGTGATCGATTTGGTCACCGCCGCGCCGGTGGCCTTTTTCTCGACCGCTTTGATGAACTGGCGTGCCACTGGAAGCGAAACGTCAGCCTCAAGCAGGGCAACGCGCACTTCGCGCAGGGCTGTTTTGACGTCGTCTTCGGACAGTGCGCCCTGTTTCGTCAGGCGGTCAAAGACGCCACCAAGACGTTCGGAAAGATTTTCAAACATGTCCGCGGCCTCCTATGCCGGTCTTGTCTGTTGTCCCCGAAAGGTGGGGGCGGGCGTCTTGTTTCGCAAATCCCAATCGACCAAACGACGAGCGCCCCCGTGGGCGCAACGCGCTGACGGAGGGCGATCCCGGGCAAGGCCCATGGGACCGGAAGCTTTGGCACTTCCGGAAAGTTAGGTCGCGGTTAGTCTGAATATGGCTCAGAGTCAAGGGAAGCGGTCAAATGCGCGCCCTTTGGAAGTGCATCGCATCCGCACCCCACAGGCGGATCGCAGGCAGCCATTCGTGGGCTTCCATGATATCAAGGAAGTCCTTGTAATCAGTGCCGCAAAACAAGGCCTGCGGGCAACGGGTGCGCAGCCCGTTCGGTTCGGCATAGAAATCAATCGCGCAGCCATAGGCATGCATCGACCATTTGGACCCGCCGCGCATTTTGCGATGGTTGTACGCACCGGCGTAGCGGTCGATTCCCGGATCGCGCGGCATCTGAAAATCGGGTCTTTTAAATTCGATTATCCCATCATGAAAACGAAATTTTTCGAAGGAAGTTTCCCAACGTCCTATATGGACAATCGTTCATTCACCTCACAGAGTGCCCGAAATCGCATCGGGAGGAGCAAGGATGGACATCGCAAAACTTGAACAGTTCAACCTGACATATCTGAAGGTCACCGGCACCGAAGACGGCGTTGTCCGTGTGGTTCTGTCCCGTCCGGAAAAGCGGAATGCCTTGAACGCGGACACCATCGAAGAACTGATCGAGGTCTTCTCGAAACTGCCGCGCATGGGCGCGCGGGCTGTTGTTCTGGCAGCCGAGGGCGATCATTTCTGCGCCGGTCTTGATCTGGTGGAACACCACACAGAAGAACGGCGCCCTGAAGACTTCATGCACGTCTGTCTGCGCTGGCACGAGGCGTTCAACAAGATGGAATACGGTGGCGTTCCGGTGATCGTGGCGTTGAAAGGCGCTGTTGTCGGTGGCGGTCTGGAGCTGGCCTCATCTGCCCATGTGCGCGTGGCGGATCAGTCCACCTACTTTGCCCTGCCCGAAGGACAACGCGGCCTGTTCACGGGCGGCGGTGCCACAATCCGCGTGGCCGATCTGGTCGGCAAGGCGCGAATGATCGACATGATGCTGACAGGCCGTGTCTATAAACAGCAGGAAGCGGTTGATGTGGGGCTGTGTCAGTACCTTATCGACGGCGACACCGACGCTAAGGCGATGGAACTGGCCCGCACGGCGGCTCAAAACCCGCCGCTGTCCAACTTTGCGATCTGTTCGGCCATCAGCCACATGCAAAACATGTCGGCTCTGGATGCGGCCTATGCAGAATCCGTGGTCGCCGGCATCGTGAACACGCAAGAGGCCAGCCGCGACCGCCTTGAAGCCTTCGCCAACAAAACCGCCGCGCGGGTCCGTCCAGATTAATACGTTCGGGGGCAGGAGGGAGACTGCCCCCAGCTGTATCAAGCGGCAAGTTGGTCGACTTGTTCCTGCGCCTGGCGAATTGTGCCTTCTGCGTCCAGCGCCAGTTTGTCAGCGGTGACAAACTCAACGTCGGTCAGGCCGATAAAGCCCAGAACGTGTTTCAGGAAACCTGTCGCGAAGTCGTAGTTCGAACCGGCCTCTGTGCCGCCTGATGCCACGACAACAATCGTGCGTTTGCCGGTCAGCAGGCCAACGGGGCCTTCTTCGGTATAGCGGAAGGTGACGCCAGCACGTGCGACGAGGTCGATCCAAGCTTTCAGGCCTGCGGGGACGCCGAAGTTATAGATGGGCGCGCCGATCACGATGGTATCGGCTTGCTGGACTTCTTCGATCAGCGTGTCGGACAGTTCCAGCGCCTTATGTTGTTCGTCATTGCGGTCGGTGACGGGGGTGAAGTTGGCGGAAATCCAAGCCTCGTTCACGTGGGGCAGCGGATTTGCCAGATCGCGGGCGATCACATGGTCTGGTGTCAGTTTCTCGATGATCTGATCCGTCAGTTGGCGGGAAACCGAGCCATCGCGGCGGGCGGAGGCATCGATGCGAAGCAATGTGTGTGTCATTTCGTGGGTCCTTGGTGGATTTTGCGGTCTTTCCTAGAAATGGCACTTGCAAAAATACACGCAACTTCCACCTTTACACAGGTTATGTGAATCACAGCACAGGTAAGATGATGGACAATTGGGATGAGATCAGAACCGCCTTTCAGGTGGCGCGTCTGGGAACGGTCAGCGGCGCGGCGGATGTTCTGGGGGTCCACCATGCGACTGTGATCCGGCATATCGACGCGCTCGAGACGCGCTTGGGCGTCAAACTGTTCCAGCGTCATGCGCGTGGCTATACCGCGACTGAGGCGGGCGAAGACCTGCTGCGTGTGGCACAGGCCACGGATGACCAGTTCAACCAGCTTGTCGGGCGCATCAAAGGCCGTGGCGCGAGCGTGTCGGGTGAGCTTTTGGTGACATCCCTGATCAACTTTGCCCCCGCGATTGTGCCGGCGCTGAAATCCTTCCGCGATGCCTATCCCGATGTGATTGTGCGCTACCTGACGGACGACCGTGTGTTCCGTCTGGAGTATGGAGAGGCACATGTCGCGCTTCGGGCTGGCGGGCGCCCCAATGAGCCCGACAACGTGGTGCAGGAATTCAAACATGTGTCGATCGGGCTGTATGCGGCGCAAAGCTATGTCGACAAATACGGACAGCCACGGTCGCCCGAAGAGCTGAAGTCACATCAGTTCGTCAGCCATGAAAACGCCGAAAGCCGTGCGCCGTTCTATGCGTGGCTGCGCGCTAATGTGCCCGCCGAACAGATCGTGTTCCGCAGCAGCGACCAGCGTGTGCTGGAAGAAGCGGTGATCGAGGGCGCAGGCATCGGGTTTATGTCGGTGCGCGAGGCAACAAGCAGACCCGATATGGTCGAAATCCTGCCGCCTCTGGAAGACTGGCGCGTGCCCTTGTGGCTGGTGACGCACGTCGACCTGCACCGCACGGCCAAGGTTCAGGCATTCCTGAAACATCTGAAAGAATACACTGCCGAACTGATCAGCTGATCACTCGGCGTCGGTCTGCGGGCTGATCTCGGATTCAAGAAACCGTTCGAACGCGTCCAGATTGACGGGTTCGAACTGACCAAAGCCCTGCATCCAGACACTGGCATCGCGCAGGGCGTTGGGTTCAAGCTGACACCATTTTACCCGCCCGCGCTTTTCCTGAGAAATCAGTCCCGCCTGCGCCAGAATGGTCAGGTGCTTGGAAACCGCAGCCAGCGACATATCAAACGGTTCCGCCACGTCCGTGACCGCCATATCATCCTCAAGCAGCATCGACAGGATGCGGCGGCGGGTGGGGTCGGCCAGTGCGGCAAAGACAAGGTCCAGATCGGCGGTCATAAAGGCCATAAGCGCCGTTGCGCGGGAAAGGTCAACCACAAGGTTGAATATAGAAAACACCCCCGAAACGGGCATTTGACCCCCTGCGACATAGTGTTTTTCGACTCTGGCGTGAAAAATAATTCATAAAATACAGCGCTTTACGCTGTCGGTCATCGCGCTTGACTCGGGCGCGCCGTACCCCTAGCAACGGGGCAAATTCCGATTGGGGCATTTTGCGTGACCGACAACGATCCAAAACGGCAGCTCGAAGATCTCGAAGCCAGGATCGAAGCCTACAAAAAGGCCAAGGAACCGCCGAAACGCCATCAGGATAAATCCTATTCCCAAGCCGATCTGGCATGGCGGATGGTGATCGAATTAGTTGCCGGTCTGTTGATCGGCTTCGGCATGGGATGGGGGCTGGATAGCCTCTTTGGGACCAAACCCATTTTCCTGGTGCTGTTCACATTGCTGGGGTTCGTCGCGGGCGTGAAGACAATGCTCCGTTCGGCGCAAGAGCTCCAAGAGAAGAAACTGGCTGAAACGGCCAGAATGGATGAGAGGGAAGGCGATGGCGACTGAATCGCACGGCGCAGACGAAGGTGGTCTGGTATTCCACCCGATGGATCAGTTCATCGTAAAACCGCTGATGGGGGATGGCCCCGTTAGCATGTTCACGGTGACAAACTCGACACTTTGGATGATCATCACAGTTCTTTGTGTGATCGGCCTGATGGTTGTCGGTAGCTCGCGTCGCGCGATCATCCCCAGCCGCGTACAGTCGATCGCGGAACTGGCCTACGGCTTTATCTACAAGATGGTTGAAGACGTCACAGGCAAAGACGGCGTCAAGTACTTCCCGTACATCATGACCCTGTTCATCTTCATCGTGTTCGCGAACTTCCTGGGCCTGCTGCCCCGCGCGTTCACACCCACATCCCACATCGCGGTTACCGCGGTTCTGGCGATGCTGGTCTTCGTAGCAGTTACTGTTCTGGGCTTTGTCAAAAACGGCGCAGGTTTCCTGAGCCTGTTCTGGGTCAGCTCGGCCCCGCTGGCATTGCGCCCCGTTCTTGCGCTGATCGAAGTGATTTCCTACTTCGTTCGCCCCGTCAGCCACTCGATCCGTCTTGCTGGTAACATGATGGCGGGTCACGCGGTTATCAAAGTTTTCGCAGCGTTCGCACCGATGGTGCTGATTTCGACAGGCATCGGCCTTGTTGTGACACCGCTGTCGATCCTCGCAATCACTGCGATGTACGGTCTTGAGATCCTCGTAGCCTTCATTCAGGCCTACGTGTTCACGATCCTGACCTGCGTCTACCTGAAAGACGCGCTGCATCCGCATCACTAATGCTGGGGCGTGCGGGGCACCTCGCGCGCATCCAACTGAACCAATCGAACTAATTCCATCGTAAGGAGAGAAGACATGGAAGGCGATATCGTACAAATGGGCGCATTCATCGGCGCGGGTCTGGCATGCATGGGCATGGGCGGCGCGGCTGTTGGTGTGGGCAACGTTGCAGGCAACTACCTGGCCGGCGCTCTGCGCAACCCCTCCGCTGCTGCTTCGCAGACAGCTACACTGTTCATCGGCATCGCGTTTGCGGAAGCTCTGGGGATCTTCTCGTTCCTCGTTGCTCTGCTGCTGATGTTCGCCGTCTAAGCATCTCCGACCGATCCTTACGCGCGGGCGGTACCGGCAACCGGCATCGCCCGTAGTAAACGAATAGGTCCGACGGAGAGGACGACGACATGGCGACTGAAACACAAGACGCTGCAGGTGCGGCTCAAGCTCCGGGTATGCCCCAGCTTGATTTTTCTACCTTCGGCAACCAGATCTTCTGGCTTCTGGTCACGCTGGTCGTGATCTACTTTGTCCTGTCGCGCGTCGCGCTGCCGCGTATCGCGGCGGTTCTTGCGGAACGTCAGGGCACAATCACTAACGACATTGCCAAGGCAGAAGACCTGAAAGCTCAGGCTGCTGATGCCGAAGCTGCCTATGAAAAGGCGCTGGCAGATGCCCGTTCCGAGGCGCAAGCCATCGCACAGGCAACTCGTGATGACATCAAGGCACAAGGCCAAGCCGCACAGGCCGAAGCCGACGCCAAGATCGCTGCGAAAGCGGCTGAGTCTGAAAAGGCCATCGCTGAAATCCGCGCCTCTGCAATGGAGAACGTGGAAGTGGTCGCCAAAGACACAGCAGAAGCGCTGGTATCGGCGCTGGGTGGTTCGGCAAGCAAAGCCGACATCGACGCTGCGGTCACAAACCGGTTGAAAGGGTAACGACATGCGTAAGACACTTGCCGTTGCATCTGTAGCTATGATGGGCGCGACACCCGCGCTCGCTGCTTCGGGTCCTTTCTTTTCGCTGCGCAACACTGACTTTGTTGTTCTGATCTCGTTCCTGATTTTCCTTGGCGTTCTGGTGTACTTCAAAGTACCCGGCATGCTGGGCAAACTGCTGGACCAGCGCGCCGAAGGCATCAAAAAGGATCTGGACGAGGCACGCGCCCTGCGTGAAGAAGCCCAGAACCTTCTGGCCTCCTACGAGCGTAAGCAGCAGGAAGTCAAAGAACAGGCAGAGCGTATTGTTGCACAGGCCAAGGTTGACGCCGAAGCCACAGCAGCACAGGCGAAAGCCGATCTTGAAACATCTGTTGCACGCCGCCTGGCCGCAGCCGAAGATCAGATCGCATCCGCCGAAGCAAGCGCTGTCAAAGAAGTTCGCAACGCTGCGATCACCGTTGCTGTAAAAGCTGCCGAAGATATCGTCAGCAAGAACACAGCGGCGAAAGATCAGGCGAAACTGATCGACGACGCAATCGCGACAGTCGGTTCGAAACTGCACTAAGCAGTCTTCGACAGGATCAAAAAGAAACCCGGCCTAGTGCCGGGTTTTTTGTTTTTTGGGTGTTCGGAAACCAGCCTGAACAAACGTGGTTTCACGTCCCGGCCTATCTGGGCATTGGGTTTCTTGCTTTGTTATAGGCCAGCCAGTCCGTTATCTCGGGGTAGAATTTTTTCCGCCATGCGCGAACTTGCGGGTTCATCACCTTTTTCCACACGGGCGGGATCATCGCCGCGATTGTCATGATCGGATAGCTGTAGGGCAACTTGGGCGCTTCGACCGTGTCATAGGTCTGCAAGAGCGGGAAGCGTCGGTCGGGTTTATAGTGGTGGTCCGAGTGGCGTTGCAGGTTGATCAACAGCCAGTTGGACGCCAGATATGGCGCGTTCCACGAATGCTGGGGTTTGACATGTTCGTATTTACCATCCCCCAGATGTTTCCGCGTCAGACCGTAGTGTTCGACGTAGTTCACAAGCTCTAGCTGCCAGACGGCCACGAACGCTTGGAACAGGAACAGTCCGACACCGAACCAGCCGCCGATGGCAAAGGACGCTGCCAGCATGATCGCTTGCAGGCCCCAGTAATAGAAGAACGGGTTTTTATGGTGCGTCCACGGCAGGTTCTTGCGCGCCAGCATCGCCCGTTCGGCTTTGAAAGCCGAGGCATAGCATTGCACCAGCACACGCGGGAAAAAGCGGTGGAAGCCCTCGTTGTAGCGCGCCGTCACTGGATCGCGCGGCGTGCCGACATAGCGGTGATGCACCAGCAGGTGTTCTGAGCGGAAGTGCGAATACAGAACCATCGCCAGAAGCAGGTCGCTGAGTCGACGTTCCAAGGCCGATTTCTGGTGCATCAACTCGTGCGAATAGTTGATGCCGATGGTGCCCGTCAGGACGCCCACGCCAAAGAATACGCCAAATGCCTCGCCTGTGGTCAGGTGATCTGTGCGGGTGACGTACCACAGCAGGCCGAACAGCGTCAGAACCTGCAAAGGCACCCAGATCATGGTGATCAGCTTGTACCAGAACAGCTTTGACTCATCCGTCATCGGGTCCGGGTTTTCAATATTCTGGCCCAGCACCAGGTCGAGCACGCTGAACAGGTACCACGTCACCAAAGGCGGCAGGGCCAGCCACCAGCCGCCTTGCGTGGCCGCAAGCCAGACCAATGGTATCAGCCCAAGCGAAATCCAGAACGGAAGCGCGCTGAGAAAACCGAAATTGCGGGCAACGGGTGGGATGGATTGATCAGCCATGACCGGACCTTCAAACAACCATGTTGACCCGATTCTAGCATGTTCGACGGCAATGTCTGCACCTGTGGGTAAATTGCTGACGAAACGTCAGGCGATGCAGTTAAGTTTTGCCTTTAGCGACAAGATCATAGGCCTTGCGCATCACCGTGGGCAGGTTCGAACGATCAAAGTCATCGGCCTCAATGAACATACCCGTGGACGGTTCGCGATCCAGCGGCACCAGCGCGGTCTTTACTGTCAAACGCAGGTGGAAATGCGTGAAGGTGTGGCGCGCTTCTTCGTTCAGGGTCTTCCATTCGGCGCGGATGGGCGCAGCCTCGGACGGGTCATCGCCCCAGTCCGATCCGGGCCAACCCAACATCCCGCCGAGCAAACCGCTGTCAGGGCGCTGTTCTAACAACCACGCGCCATCAATGCGGCGGGCGAGGTACACAATGCCGTGCCGCGTCGGTTTGCGTTTCTTGGGCGCCTTCTTGGGCAGTTCTGCAGCGGTGCCGTTTTCCCAAGCGGCGCAGGATTTGCGCCACGGGCACAACCCGCAGGCCGGATTGCGCGGTGTGCAGATCGTTGCGCCCAGATCCATCACCGCCTGCGCATAATCACCGGGGCGTTCGTCGGGCGTCAGATCGCGGGCATATTCGGTCAGGATCGGTTTGGCATTGGGCAGCGGCGTGTGTTCATCGTAAAGCCGCGCCATGACGCGTTCGACGTTGCCATCCACCACGGTCTCGGGCCGATCAAACGCGATCGAGGACACCGCGGCTGCCGTGTAGGGGCCAACGCCGGGCAAGGTCAGAAGCGTATCGTGATCATCGGGGAACTTGCCGTCATAGTCGTTTGCTACGACCCGTGCGCATTTCAGCAGGTTTCGCGCACGCGCGTAGTATCCAAGTCCCGCCCATTCGGCCATGACATCGGCATCTTCTGCATTGGCAAGGTCGGTAACGGTCGGCCAGCGTTGGGTGAACGCCTCGAAAAAGCTTTTGACGGCGGCAACGGTCGTTTGTTGCAGCATGATTTCCGACATCCAGACGCGATAGGGATCGGGCACGACGCCAGCCTTGCGATCATGGGGCGGCACGCGCCACGGCATCGCCCGCGCGTGGCGGTCATACCATTCCAAAAGGGCGCTGCTATCGGCGCGTTCACGCATAACTGACAAGCCTTTGAACGAAGGACAAAGAATGCGGGTTGGTTGCCCGCCGCTGGACCACTACAATAGCGTCAGAGCAGAGGATTCAACCCATGGCGAACAACAGTCCGCGCAGACGCAAAGTGACGCTGGCCAGCAGCCTGATGCAGGCGCAGATTCGTAAGGTTTCCGAAAGTCGTGGTTTTGCCCAGACACGTGTGTTGACCCATTGGCCCGAAATCGCGGGCGAAGATATGGCCGCAATCAGCCGCCCCGTCGATGTCAGCTATGCCCGCAACGGAATGGGCGCAACGCTGACGTTGCTGACCACAGGCGCGAATGCTCCGCTGCTTGAAATGCAGAAGGAAAAGCTGCGCGAACGGGTGAATGCGATCTACGGCTATAACGCAATTGCACGTATCCGCGTGACGCAAACCGCTGCGACAGGATTTTCCGAGGGCCGTGTTTCGTTCCAGCACCGCGCCCCGAAAGAGCCGACTGCGCCTGTGCCCGATGAGGCCACGCGCGCCAAAGCCCAAGCCGCCGCCATGGGTGTCACCAACGACGATTTGCGGGCAGCGCTTGAAAGGTTGGCCACGAACGTTTTATCCAGAACACAACAACAGGGCTAAGCCCTGCTTCTATGAAAGAGGTTTGACTATGAAACGCATCTTCCCGATCGCCCTTTTGACGGCGGGTATGGTCCTGGGCGGTGGTTTTCTGCTGACGCAGGGCGGCGGCACGAACACATCCCAATTCGCCGTTCCCGGCGCGGCAATGGCGCAAGAGGCCAATGCCGAGACCAAAGAAATCGTGGAAATGGTGCTGGGCGCCGAAGATGCGCCGGTCGAGATCATCGAATACGCATCCTACACCTGTCCGCATTGCGCGAACTTCCACACCAACGTGTTCGATGACATCAAAAAGAACTACATCGAAACCGGCAAGGTCAAGTTCGTGTACCGCGAAGTGTACTTTGACAAATACGGCATCTGGGCTTCGCTGATTGCGCGTTGTGGTGGCGAAGAGAAATTCTTTGGTATCACCGACCTGATCTATAAGGGTCAGAAAGAATGGGCCCGTGCAGGTAGCGACGGCGCGATTGCGGATGAGCTGCGCAAAATCGGTAAGCTGGCAGGTATTGGGCAGGACGAGGTCGAAGCCTGCCTGACAGACGCCAACTACATTCGGTCGCTGGTGGAATGGTATCAGGCAAACGCCGAGCGCGATAACATCCAGTCGACGCCGTCCTTCCTGATCGACGGCGAACCCTATTCCAACATGAGCTATGCCGAGTTTGCAGAAACTCTGGACGAAAAGATCGCTGCCAAAGAATGAGCGTTTCGGCACCGAAGGGCCCGCTTGAAGGGCTGAAGGTTATCGAACTGGCACGCATTCTGGCCGGCCCTTGGGCCGGTCAGACGCTGTCGGATCTTGGTGCGGAAGTGATCAAGGTCGAGGCACCGCGCGGCGACGACACGCGTCGCTGGGGACCTCCGTTCATTGAGCACGACGGCCAGACCTCGGCGGCGTATTTCCATTCGTGTAATCGCGGCAAAACCTCGGTCACGGTCGATCTGGCGTCCAAGGACGGTCAGGAGTACATGCGCGAACTGGTGCGTGATGCCGATATCCTGATCGAGAACTTCAAGGTGGGCGGTCTGGCCAAATACGGCATGGACTATGACAGCCTGAGCAAGGTCAATCCGCGCCTGATCTATTGTTCGATCACCGGTTTCGGTCAGGACGGCCCCTATGCGCATCGCGCGGGCTATGACTATATCATTCAGGGCATGTGCGGCTTGATGTCGATCACCGGAGAACCCGATGGCCAGCCACAGCGCGCGGGCGTCGCGACCACCGATATTTTCACAGGTATCTACTCGGTCACAGCCATTCTGGCAGCGGTGCATCAGCGCGGTCGCACAGGGCGTGGTCAGCACATTGATATGTCGCTGCTGGACACCGGTGTGAGTGTAACGGCCAATCAGGCGCTGAATTATCTGGCAACGGGTACGCCGCCGGTGCGGACGGGCAATTATCACCCCAATCTGACACCCTATCAGGTGTTCGATTGCGCGGATGGCCACATCATTATCGCCACAGGCAACGATCCCCAGTACCAGCGTCTGTGCCGTTTGCTTGGCCTGGATGACATGGCCGAAGCGCCTGAGTTTCTGACCAATCAGGACCGGATTGCGAACCGCGAAGCAATGACCGAGCGGTTGAACGGTGCGACCCTAAAGATGAGCAAGGCCGAGTTGTTGGCCGCTTGCGAGGAACAAGGCGTTCCCGCCGGTCCGATCAACGACATGGCCGAAGTCTTTGCCGATCCGCAAGTGCAGGCACGGGGCATGCAGATTTCGCCTGATGGTGTGCCCGGTGTCCGGTCACCATTCAAGTTTTCGGATGCGGAACTGGTGCTGGATCACGCGTCGCCGAAACTGGACAACTCCTGATCCGATTGTGCGGCTGCGCCGCGCAGGTTAATCTCGTCCTTAGGCCGTTGGCCTGCGTCCTCGGGTTTGGTACCCTTGGACGCAGGTTCTGGCGTTATTGGGACGGGGTGCTTTCCAACCCTTCGGGCTGACCGACCACCACAAAGTGCAGCTCATCCGTCAGCAGCAGTCGTTTGGCGACGCGTTTGATGTCATCCATCGTAACAGCGTCGACGCGGTCATTGCGGCTGGTGATGTATTCAGGTGTCAGGCCCATGAACTGCATGCCGACCATGATGTCTGCAATTGCCGCGTTGCTGTCAAAGCGCAGCGGGTAGGCACCTGTCAGGTAGGTCTTCGCCTCTTCCAGCGCTTCTTCGGAGATGCCGTTTTCAGCGACCTCGGCCCATTCTGCCTTGATGACGTCAATCGCTTCGGCGATGCGGTCGTTGGCGGATGCCACACGGCCCATCATCAGATCGGCGTGGCGTTTGTTCAGGATGTAGGAATAGATGCCATAGGTCAGGCCACGCTTTTCGCGCACTTCCGTCATCAGGCGCGATTCAAATCCGCCACCGCCGAATGCGTGGTTCAGGACAAAGGCTGGAAAGAAATCCGGATCGTCGCGCGGGATGCCACGATGTCCGAAGAGCGCCACGGATTGCGGCACGTCAAAGGGCACAACGGTGATGCCCGCTGTTGTGGTGATATCGACGTCTTGGGGCAGGGGAAGGCCGGTTTCCGGCAGGTCTGCAAGCAGCGCATCGATCAGTTTGGACAGTTCTTCAGCAGTGATGTCGCCTGCGGCCCCGATGTAGATGCGGTCTTTGGCGATGGTGCCTTTGTGCGCTGCGATCAGGTCATCGCGGGTCAGGGCTGTGACGCTGTCTTCGGTGCCGTCGATCATCGTGGCGTAGGGATGGTCGCCGTAAAGCTTGGCCGAGGCCGCTTTGCGAGCGATGGTGTCGGGGTCCGTGGCGTCCGAGCGGATTGACGAGATCACCTGTGCCCGAACGCGGTCGATCGCGTCTTGGTCAAAGCGCGGGTTGATCAGGCTTTCGCGCAAAAGCGCCATCGCCTCGGTCTGGTTTTCGGTCAGGAAACGGGCCGAGACAGAGATGCTGTCATCGCTGACGTCATATCCAAAGGAGGCAGCAAGCGCCTCTTGCGCTTCGGCAAAGCCGCGTGCGTCCAGATCGCCAGAGCCTTCTTCCAGAAGGCCGACCATCAGATTGGTCACGCCGCGCTTGCCTTCTGGATCGAGCGATGCACCGCCTTCGAACCGCAGTTCAAGCGAGACGAAGGGAATGGTGGGTTCTTCGACCAGCCACGCCTGAAAACCGGCCTCGGTGGTGATTTCCTGAATGTCCACGTCAGCCATGGCACCCACGGGCAGCAGGTAAGTAGCGATGCCGGCCAGCGCGCCTGTGAGTGTGCGGGTGATCAGATGTTTCATTGCGTCACCTCTGTGTCGGACATCAGCCAGCCGGTGACGGATGCATCACGGTTGAATACCTCGCGTGCGGCGGCAAGGATGTCTTCTTCGGTTGTGGCCTGAAGGATGTCGGGCCATGCCTGAACGTCTTCCACAGTCAGACCGGCAGTCAGGGAAGAGCCATAGCGGCGCGCGATGCCTTCGATGTTGTCCAGCGCGTAGATCTGCTGGGCCTTCAATTGGAACTTGATGCGTTCCAGTTGTTCGTCGTCGATGCCTTCTTCAAGGAACTCGGCAACCGCCTGATCAAGCGCATCTTCGGCCTCTTGCAGGGTCACACCTTCGGACGGAACGATGATCAGACCGAAGGACGTGTCGTCATAGGACAGACCACGATAGAACGCGCCCGCGTAGACAGCGGTCTGCGTGTCGAACTGAAGCTTTTTGCTAAGAACCGATGTCTGCCCCCCGCCCAGAACCTCGGACAGCAGTGACAGCGCGGCGGCCTTTTCCTGCGCACCCGGGTCACGTTCCGGCGCAAGGTACGAGCGGATCACATAGGGTTGCGCCACGCGGGGGTCTTTAAATTGTAGACGACGTTCGGCTGTTTGTGGCGGTTCCTGCGGACGGACGCGGTCGCCAAGTTCGGGATTGGCGGGGATGGGGCCAAAGTATTTCTCGGCCAGTGCACGCACATCTTCGGGCAGCACGTCGCCCGCGACGATCAGGATCGCGTTGTTGGGAGCATAGAACTTTTCGTAATAGGCCAGCGCCTGTTGCAGGTTTAGCGTCTCCATCTCGTGGCGCCAGCCGATAATCGGGGTGCCGTAGGGATGGTTCAGATACAGTGCCGCGTTGCGCTGTTCGCCGAACAACGCGCCGGGATCGTTTTCGGTGCGCGTGTTGCGTTCTTCGATGATCACATCGCGTTCCGTCAGGATGTCGGCCTCGTCCAACTGCAGTTTGACCATACGGTCCGCCTCCATCTTCATGACAAGCTCTAGGCGGTCTGCCGCGATGCGCTGATAATAGCCGGTGTAATCGTAGCTGGTGAAGGCGTTGTCCGTGCCGCCGTTTGCCGCGACGGTTTTCGAAAACTCGCCGGGTGCCAGCGTTTCGGTGCCTTTGAACAGCAGGTGTTCCAGAAAATGCGCGACGCCAGACGATCCGGGCGGTTCGTCGGCGGAACCGGCTTTGTACCACACCATGTTGGTGACGACCGGCGCGCGGTGATCTTCGATCACGACCACATCCATGCCGTTGTCCAAGGTGAAGGTCGTTACGTAGTCGTCGATGGTTTGGGCATGGGCAGGCAGGGCCCATGTGACCAAGGCAACGCAAGCGGTGGCCAGTCTACGCATCATTGTTCTCCCTGAAGTCCTTTAAACAAAGAAATTACGGCGGCTGCCCGAGACTTCAAGCAACGTTACTGATTTGTATGATTTCCGGATGGCATGACTGCCAAGACGCTTACTGCTGAGGCGGAGCGGACGGTGTGCGGACATTGCTGCCCGGTTTGCGCACCTGACGCAGCCAGAGATACGGATCAAGCGCCTGACCACGATACGCTTTGTTGTATTCGTCGTCCTTGACCAGTTTCCAGTTGAAGATCGACTTGCGCTTGCGGAAGGCAAGGTCTTCTTCAGCCAGCACGCCACGGATGTTCGCCTGTGTGCCAAAGCGTGCAGCCGAGCTCAGAAGTGCGGTGTCAGAGGCCGGAACGCCCGACGCATCCAGACTTGCCGGATTGCCGCCAAGGGCCGCAACGGCGTCTTTCAGCGGTGTCGCATCGGTACGGTTTGCCTGACCGGGGGTCGGCTGGGGCAGTTCAGCGTAGCTGGGCGGTGTTTCAAGCGGTTTCGGCGGAACAATAGCAAACTCTTCGGGGGCTCCGCGGTTCAGCCGCAGATCCCGTAGGTTCGTTTCTCCGTCGCCGCGTTTGCTGCAGGCACCAAGTGCCACAAGCGCAACCGCGATCAAAACCTGTGACTTGATCATTGCCACCCTCCAGTTCCGTCAAAGACAGCAGTATCCGAACTCGAATGCAAGGTCACGATGCGTTTTTCCCTTGGCGCGTGCTATTTGAGGCAGGGAACAGCACAAGGCCGAGCGCGCCTGCAAAAATCGCGATGTCGGCCACGTTGAAAGCAAAGGGATTGTTGATCCCGCAGCAGGACATGTTCAGGAAATCCGCGACCGCGCCATAGGCCAGACGGTCGATCACATTGCCGATAGCGCCGCCCACAAGCATCCCGCCCGAGACCAGACCCCAGAAACCGGGGGGATCACGGCGCAGCCAGACCAGCACGAACAGAACGATCCCGATGGCTACGGCGATAAGAATCCAGCGGGTCATATCCTGCTGGCCGGAAAACAGTCCGAAATTGATGCCGTAGTTCCACGCCATGCGGAAATTCAGGAACGGCGGAAACACCTCGATCGCGCCCTTTTGCGCAAGGCCCATGACATGCACCACCAGCCATTTGGAAAGCTGGTCCAGCACAAATACGATCAGCGCCACGATGGCGACGGTTTTAAAGGGCCTGCTCTTACGCGCCTCTGACATGAGGTGTCCTGTTCTTTGTTTGCCCACTGTCTAGCGAATCCGTGGAATAAGCGAAAGTCACATCAACTGTCACAAAACAAAACGGGCCAAGGATTGCTCCTCGGCCCGTCTGTAGAATGGTCGCTGAAATCAGTGACGGAAGTGGCGCATGCCGGTGAAGACCATGGCAAGGCCTGCTTCGTCCGCGGCTTCGATCACCTTGTCGTCACGCATCGAACCACCCGGCTGGATCACCGCTGTGGCGCCTGCTTCGGCGGCGGTCAAAAGACCGTCGGGGAAGGGGAAGAACGCGTCAGAGGCGACGACCGAACCGCGTGTCAGCGGTGTATCCAGACCCATGACTTCGGCCATGTCCTGCGATTTGCGTGCGGCGATGCGGGTGGAGTCAACACGGCTCATCTGGCCTGCGCCGACGCCGACGGTTGCGCCGTCTTTGACGTAAACGATGGCGTTGGATTTGACGTGCTTGGCGACCTTCCATGCAAACAGCAGGTCTTTCAGCTCTTCCGGTGTGGGCTGGCGCTTGGTCACTGTTTTCAGTTCCCATTGATCAACGCGCCCGTTGTCACGGTCTTGTACCAGATAGCCACCTGTCACCTGCTTGATCGCAAGGCCGGCTGCTGCCGGATCGCTCAGGCCTTCTGTCAGCAGAAGACGCAGGTTTTTCTTGGCCGCAAAGATTTCACGCGCCGCTTCGTCCGCGCCGGGGGCGATGACGACTTCGGTGAAGATTTCGGTGATCTGCTTGGCGGTTTCCACGTCCAGCGTCTGGTTCAGGGCGATGATGCCGCCGAAAGCCGATGTGCGGTCACAGTCGAACGCGCGGCTGTAGGCTTCGGCCAGTGTCGCGCCGCGGGCTACGCCACAGGGATTCGCGTGCTTGATGATCGCGCAGGCGGGGCCATCTTCGGGGCGGAACTCGCTGACCAGTTCAAAGGCCGCGTCGGTGTCGTTGATGTTGTTGTAGCTCAGTTCCTTGCCCTGAAGCTGTTCCGCGTGGGCGACGCCCGGACGGGTCGAGCCATCCACATAGAATGATGCGGACTGGTGGGGGTTTTCACCATAGCGCAGCGTCTGGGCCCGCGTGCCAGCAAACACACGGCGGCGCGGCGATGTTTCGCCCAGCGCGTTGGCCATCCATGTGGACACTGCCGCGTCATAAGCACCGGTGCGGGCATAGGCGGTCAGAGCCAGTTTCTGGCGGAATTCGTAAGATGTCTGGCCATCGTTGGCATCCAATTCGGCCAGCAGCGCGTCATAGTCTTCGACGTCGACAACCACGTTGACGAACTTGTGGTTCTTGGCTGCGGCGCGGATCATCGCGGGGCCGCCGATGTCGATGTTTTCAATCGCTGTGGCATAGTCCGCGCCTTTGGCGACGGTCGCTTCGAACGGATACAGGTTCACGACCAGCAGGTCGATCGCGCCGATGCCGTGTTCGTTCATCGATGCCACGTGACCTTCGTCATCGCGCAGCGCCAGCAGGCCGCCGTGAACCATCGGGTGAAGCGTTTTTACGCGACCGTCCATCATCTCGGGGAAGCCGGTGACCTCGGACACGTCTTTTACGGTCAGGCCAGCGTCGCGCAGGGTCTTGGCAGAGCCCCCTGTGGACAGCAGTTCGACGCCGCGCTCGGACAGAGCCTTAGCGAGGTCGATCAGACCGGTTTTATCAGAAACGGAAAGGAGGGCGCGGCGGACGGGATGAAGATCGGACATTCGGATTCCACTGTGGTTCAGATCGGTTCTTCCGCCTCTACCTCTCCAACGTCACGTATCGCGATCGCGGTGTCATGCGCTTTGGCAAGGGACCAGCGGATGCTGGTCGCATACTCCATTGCGCGGCCGGATAAAACGATCTGTTGTGCGCCACGGGGCCGCAAACGGCCTTTTTCCAGATAAACTGACGGTTCGATGGTCAATTCGGCCTTTGAATCGTGCCGGAAGACCCAGATTTCACCGGATTTAAGCACCATCGAGACTGCAGTCCCCCCCAAATCCAGTTCTGCATCGACCTCGGGGTGTAGGTGAAAACGAATCTGAAAGGGGATTCCCTCAAGCAAAGTGGCGTTCATGCGGGTGTCGAACGTCGCTTTGTGCGGCGGATCGATGGCCAGCAACATGTCTTCGCCCGCCACGCCGCGCCCGTCGGACGTCATTTCCAGAATGCGGGCGTGGGTCAGACCGTGGGTGCTGACGTAACCGTCATGCCCGCCTTCAAACCGCACGCCATCGCTGGTGAGGCTAAGCTGTGTCGGCGTTGTCTTTGGTGCGTCTTCCAACATTTCGCGGGTGGCACCGCGTACATTGCTTTCCTTGCCAAGACGCGCGCTGGAATAGCCGTCCAGACAGAGCGTGGAATGAGACGGCGTGGCGCGCCCTGCACGGCGCCACTCTTCACCGAAAATCGCGCCGGAACCGCAGTTCACGATCAGCGGCCTGCGCCCCGATGTCAGTTCGAATGCAAGGGTCGAGGCATGGGCATTATAAGATGCCTCTTTTACCGGTGGGGGCGCTGCATCGATGATCAGGCTGGTGCGGCCTGCCGACAAACGGGCAAATCCCATCGCCAGCCCGTCGGTTTTGCGTTTGCGCACTCCGGATGCGGCCAATGCCTGTTCCAGACGGCCTTCGATCCCGCGACCGCCGCCATGGAAACGGGCCAACGCGCCGTCCGAATGGCGCAACGAGCGCAAGATGGGGGCAATCCGCTGGATGGCGTTGCGCAGATCGTCGTCGACGGTCTTGCCCGCTTCTTCCAAGGCGGCCGCCGCCCATGTCAGAAGAGTGAACACCTCAAGCAGTTCTTCGGGGTTTCGCGTGATGATCCCGCCGTCCGCATCGATTTCACGGGCGCATTCCTGTGCCAGTGCTTTGCGCGCGGGTTCAACAAAACGGTCCATGCCCTGAAGCGACAGGCCCGCATACAAAAGACCGGTCAGCGCCTCGATCCTCGGCAGGCAAGCCGGTGTCGCGTGCCAGCGGCGCGACAAGAAATGCGCATGTGCCGCCAAGGCGCGGTAGAATTGTTCAGTTTGTTCCGCATTCCGCCCGCGCAGCAGCATTAGCGCGTGGTGGACTAGGCGGATCATGCGGCGGCCTGTCAGTTCGGGCAACCAGCCGGGGCCCGACCCATCGCCATAGCGTTCGATCCATCCCCAGACCCATTCCTGCGCGGCCTTGCGGGTGTGCAGTTCGCTCACGGCGGCCATGTCGTCCAGCCATGCAAAGCTGTGCGTTTCTTCTTCGAACGCCTGATCGGGGGGGATGATATCCCACAGCACTGTTTTGGGTGCTTCGATCAGGTGGCCTGCGAACATCAGGTTGCCAGCGGCCAACTGACGGCCACGGGCGAAACTGCCGACGGTGCGTGGTTCGGGATTGGATTGAAAGCCGGTCGCAGCCGCTGCGCGCGCCGCACGACGCGCGTGAAAGCGGTTCATCAGACGCGTGCGCCTGTCGGTCCAGCGTTCCAAAATCGACATACCCTGCCTCTTACCCCGCACTTCGGCGTGTGATTGTGGCAGAAGATACCTGCGTTGACCTTCAAAGTCACCTTTGAATGCGTGTCGATTTGACAGTCTTGGCGGGATGGCGCGCGATTACGCCGCTTTGATCAGGCGGGCCATATAGAACCCATCCATGCCGCCGCGATCTGCCCAGTAATCGGGCCGCAGACGAATGCCGCCTTCGCTGCTTTTCCATTCCGCAGAGATGCCTTGGGGCAGGGGCGTATCTACGGTCAGGTTTGGATGACGTTCCAGCGCCTCTTCGATCTGAACCTCGCCTTCGTCCGGGATCAGCGAACAGGTACAAAAAATCAGCGTGCCACCGGGTTTCAGCAGGTCCAGCGCCTTGTCGATCATCGCTGATTGAAGGCCGATCAGTTCCATAATGCCGTCGCCCGTTTTGGCATGCGGCAGATCCGGGTGGCGGCGGATGGTGCCGGTGGCGGAACAGGGCGCATCCAATAGGATCGCGTCGTAGGGTTTGGCCGAATGGTCCAGCGCATCGGACACAACGATTTCTGCAGCAAGACCCATACGCGTCAGGTTTTCCTGCACCCGCGCCATGCGGTTTTCGGAAATGTCCAAAGCGGTGACATGCGCACCGGCAGAAGCCAGTTGCAGCGTTTTGCCGCCCGGTGCTGCGCACATGTCCAGCACGCGCAGGTCCTTCACGTCGCCCAACAGTTTGACCGGCAAAGCTGCGGCGGCATCCTGCACCCAGAACGCGCCTGTGTCATAGCCTGCCAGCGCGCTGACCTGCACTTGGCCTTGGATGCGCACCGATCCTGTGGGCAGCAATTCACCGCCAACCTTTTCGGCCAGACGTTCGGCATCACCACGTGCAGACAGATCCAAAGGCGCACCTGCGAAATGCGCGGCCTCGATTTCGGCAACCGCTTCACGGCCCCACGCCATAACCAGCGGTTCGCGCAGCCATTTCGGCAGGCGCGGGATGCGCAGCTTTTCCCATTCTTCGGGGCCTTTGGTCACGACCTTACGCAGGACGGCGTTCACCAGCCCTTTCAGACCGGCTGTCTTCTTGCCCTTCGCGACGATATCGACGGCGTCGTTCACAACTCCATGGGCCGCACCGCCCTGGCACAGTTCCACGGTCGCCAGACGCAACGTGTTCAAAACCCGCAAAGGCGGCTGTTTGCGCAGGAACGGCTTCAGGATGCGGTCGGCGCGTTCAAGGCCCCGCAGCGTATCCAATGCAAGGCGCTGGGCGGCGGCGCGGTCGGCGGGGGGCAGTTTCTGAAAACGGGGTGCGCCGGTCAGTTCCGACAGCAAACGTTCTTCGCCCAGCACCTGATCCAGCAGGTTTACCGCGACTTCACGGGGGGAAGGGGTCTTGTTCATTGCGCACTCCGGTCTGGTGGGGTCCTTGCCCCGCGACAAGTGGCGCGTATATCAAGGGTCATCAGACAAGGAAACGCCTGACATGAGTGACGAGACATCCTCGGACGACCGTAAGATCGAAGATTTGCCGCCAGCCGCGCAGCGCGCATTGGCCGAAGCCGCCGAACGCCGGGCGCAGGCCGAGGCCGAAGAAGCCGCGAATCCCCGCCCTACAGAACTCGGTGGCCGCAAAGGCCCTGAACCCGTGCGCTATGGCGATTGGGAGAAAAAGGGAATCGCTGTCGATTTCTGATCCACTTAGCGGAGCGAAAATGCAGCCGACTGGCCTGCGCCTTGATCGGCTGTGAAGGTCAGCTTGCGCCCGTCAAAGGTGACAAGCTGGCAGTTATACCCCAGATCATCGCCACCCCAGTACAGCGTCCGGCAGAAATAGCCGTCCTTCCACGTCCATTGGCCTTTGACCTCGCGCAGCGCGCCTTTGCCGGTGATGGTGCCAGAGGGCTTGACCACCAGCGACACCAAGGGGCGCTGCAGGGTTTTGCCGGAGACAAGATTCAGAAACTGCTGCTTGTCCTGAACGGTTGATCGTTCCGCGTAGGCAGCACTGCCGAAAATGGCGGCAATCAAGGTTGTGATTTGAAACAACTTCGGGGGCGTCATGGCGATCCTCCTCAACACATACTTGTGCTGTGAACGTTTCCCACCCCCGATTGGTTCATTTTATCACAAAAACTTGAGATTCGCTTAATTACAGCCCCAGCACGTCCAGCATGTCATATTCACCCGGTTCGCGGTTCTGCCCCCAAAGCGCCGCCTTCAATGCGCCACGGGCGAAAATACCGCGATCGGTTGCCAGATGGCGTAGGACGATGCGTTCGCCAGCGGCAGCAAACAGAACGTCATGTTCGCCAACAATGTCGCCACCGCGAATCGCGGTAAAGCCGATGTCGCCCTTTTTGCGCGCGCCCGTGATGCCATCGCGGCCACGGTCGGATACGTCGGCCAGTTTGACGCCACGCCCTTCAGCGGCGGCTTCACCCAGCATAAGTGCCGTACCGGAAGGCGCGTCGACCTTTCGGTTGTGGTGGGCTTCGATCACTTCGATGTCCCAGTCTTCGTCCAGCGCGGCGGCGACCTTTTTGGTCAGCTGCGTCAGCAGGTTCACGCCAAGGCTCATGTTGCCCGCGCGAATCTGGACGCCGCCCTGCGCGGCTTTGGACAGCTCTGCCAATTCGTCTTCAGAGAAACCGGTTGTGCCGATAACATGCACGGCCTTCGCGGCGGCAGCGGCCTTGGCAAAGGCAATCGTCGCAGCAGGCGCGGTAAAGTCGATGACGGCATTCGCACCCTCAAAGGCAGAGGCAGCATCATCGCTGACGGTCACGCCCATATCGGCACCGCCCATCATTGCGCCCAGATCCTTGCCGACCCAATCGTGGCCCGTACGTTCGATGGCCCCAACAAGACGCAGCTTTTCGCTGGCCAGAACTTCGCGTACCAGCATCTGGCCCATACGGCCGGACACACCTGTAATGACAACACCTGGCAAATCGCTCATTCTGGGCACTCCTTCATCGGCAAGGTTCCGCCCTCATATCGCGGGACGGGGCGCTTGGCAAAGCACTGGTAACGGCATAAGTGGGTCACATGGCAAAAAACAAATTCCACGACGGGCCTGGGCCCAGCCAACGACAGCTTCGGGTCGGCGAACTTATTCGCCGGACGCTTTCCGATGTGCTGATGCGCGGCGACATCCACGACCCCGATCTGAACCGCATGTCCATCACCGTGGGCGAAGTGACAGTGTCGCCTGACCTAAAAGTGGCAACCGCCTATGTTGTTCCCTTGGGCGGCAAGGGGCAGGAAGACGTGTGCCAGCTGCTGGCCCGCAATAAGGCCGAACTGCGCCGCGCGATTTCCAAGGATATGACGCTGAAGTATTCGCCTGATCTGCGCTTCCGTCTGGACGAAACCTTTGACCGCCTCGACGAAACGCGCCGGCTGTTTTCGCAGGAAAATGTGCGTCGCGATCTGGACGATTGACGTGCTTCGCAACCTGACGGCTTTCATCGCTATACTTGCGTCGCTGTCCCTGACGGCAGGGGCGGCCTTGGCGCTGGAGTGTCGCGAGATCACCTTTGATAAGCTGCCGTTCACCCTGTGTGAGGTCGATATTGAGGCGGACGATCTGCGCCTTTTTCTGAACGACAAAGATGGCGAACGCTTTGGGCATTTCAGTTCGATTAACGCGGCCTTGTCGGACAAGGGCCAACAGCTTGGCTTTGCGATGAACGCGGGCATGTACCACGACGATCGCAGCCCAGTTGGCCACTACATCGAAAACGGCAAAGAGCAGATGCGCGTGATCCCCAATGCGGGGCCGGGCAATTTCGGTATGCTGCCGAATGGTGTTTTGTGCATCCAGAGCGACAGCGTGCGCGTGATCGAAACGCTGGAATACAACGAAGACCGGCCCGAGTGTCGCTATGCGACCCAGTCCGGTCCGATGCTGGTGATTGATGGCAAACTGCACCCGCGGTTTCTGGTCGACAGCACGTCGCGCTATATCCGGAACGGGGTGGGCACGACCGAAGACGGCAAAAAGGCCGTGTTCGCGATTTCAGACCGCTCTGTCACGTTCCATGAATTCGGGCGCCTGTTTCGCGACGAACTGAAACTGCCGAACGCGCTTTTCCTTGATGGCAATGTGTCCCGTATCCATGCGCCTTCGCTGGATCGCTCGGATCGTGGCTGGTATCTGGGGCCGATTGTCGGTGTGGTCGAACCTAAAAACTAGGCGACCCCTTGCAAGATGCGTCATCTGACCCCGATGGCGTATTTTTGTGTTTCTCCCCCGTTCAGAATCGGGTCTGCTAGGACCCAAGCGGCATAAGCCGCAGTATGATCGTCTTTGTTTAAGGAGGAGACATTGGATCAGAAAGTAATTGCCACGGGTTTGGTATCTGCATTGATCGGCTTCGGTCTTGGGATTGTGGCGGCACCCTCTGCCCCGAAACTCAGCGAAATTGGCGACACCATCAGCGAAAAGCTGGCCCCGAGCGCGGAAGCAAATGAATCTCTGGCCAAGCTGGTGGGTGATCTGGATGCCAAGATGGACGGGCTGTCTGAACGTCTGGACGGGCTAGAAGAAACGGTCAGCGCCAGCTCTGCCAAAGATGCTGTGTCCGAGCTTGGTTCCAAAATCGAAACCCTGTCGTCAGATGTGGCCACATCGTTGGAAAGCACCGCAGCCAGCCTTGGCGAACAGCTGAGCGCGCTGTCTGTTGCGGGATCGTCGCCTGTTGAGGCCGCACCGGAAGGCATCACGCCAGGTATGACCGCTGTCTTCAACGATGGTGCCGTGCGGGCGTTCGTGTCGCGGGTTGATGACAATGCCGTGGCGCTGTCCCTGAACGGGTCTGCTAAAACGCTGGCTGTGGGCGGGTCTACAAAGGTTGACGACTGCCAGATCACGCTGGACGCAGTAGATCGCGGCCATGCCGTTCTGTCCGCAGCATGTGGTGAAGGCGCGTCGGACGAGAAAGTTGCGCTTAGCGGCAATGCTGAAACCTATGGCATCGGCAAAACCGCCATTCTGGGCGACGGCGCTGCGCGCATCTATGTCTCTGGTGTCGACACCGAGACCAACAGCGCGCGCCTTGCCGTGAACGGCTTGACGCTTGAAACCTATACTGGTGGCAGCAAGATCGAACTGGACGGCAGCGATTGCGTTGCGACGGTCGAAGCCGTCAGCGCGGGTGCGGTCAGCTTGGGTTATCTCTGCGAATAAATATCAGTCCCACGGGCGGTTTAGGCCGCCCTTGGGCCGCTGGCGTTGATCCGATTGGGTCAATAGACTTGCGCCAATGCTGTCATGGCCCTAGGTCTCGGACAGGCAGCAAAAAGGCAAAACCGCGATGGCGCACAATCTTTCCGACCTGACACAGCAACTGCTTGAGGCCGCGAAAAAGGCCGGTGCTGACGCGGCTGATGCGTTGGCCGTGGATGGCACGTCGATCAGTATTGATGTGCGTAACGGTAAGCTGGAACAAGCGGAACGCTCGGATGGCGTGGAAATCGGCCTGCGTGTTCTTCTGGGTCAGCGGAGCGCCACGATTTCCGCATCGGATGTGCGCCCTGAAACCATGGCGATGATGGCGGAACGCGCGGTCGCCATGGCGCAAGAGGCCCCCGACGATCCCTATATCGGGCTGGCGGACGCCGACCAGATCATCAAGGATTTCGACGTAGAGGCGCTGGAGCTGTTCGATGCCTCTGCCGAACCGGCCCCTGCCGATCTGGAACAGGACGCCATCCGCGCCGAGGCGGCGGCGCTTGCCGTCGACGGGATCACCCAGATTGACGGATGTTCGGCGGGCTATGGGTCGTCGAATGTGCATCTGGCGGCCAGCAACGGGTTTTCCGGTGGCTACAAACGGTCGTCCCGTTCGATTTCCTGCATCGCGATCGCAGGCACTGGCACCGAGATGGAGCGCGACTACGACGGTGACAGCCGTATCTTTCAATCCGACCTGCGCAGCCCCGAAGAGATCGGCCAAACCGCCGCGAAACGCACGCTGGAACGGATGAATCCCCGCCGCCCGAAAACCGGTGCTTATCCGGTTCTGTATGACGAACGTATTTCGTCCAGCTTGATCGGGCATCTTTTGTCGGCGGTGAACGGCGGTGCCATTGCGCGCGGGTCATCTTGGCTGCTGGATGCGATGGGAACTCAGGTGCTGCCGGAAGGTTTCGACCTGTTGGAAGATCCGCATGCGCCGCGCAAAATGGCCTCGCGCCCCTTCGATGCCGAAGGTCTGGCAACGCAGAAACGCGCGATTGTCAAAGATGGCGTGCTGCAGGGATGGACGCTGGATCTGGCCACTGGGCGCAAGTTGGGCATGGAAAGTACGGCAAACGCGACACGCGGCACATCCAGCGCACCGTCGCCCAGCCCTTGGAACATTGAAATGACCCAAGGCGACAAAACCCGCAAAGATCTGATCCGCGATATGGGCACCGGCCTGTTGGTGACTTCGATGATCGGGGCCACGATCAACCCCAACACAGGCGACTATTCGCGGGGTGCTGCAGGCTATTGGGTAGAAAACGGTGAACTGGCTTATCCGGTGTCTGGCGTGACAATTGCAGGGTCGCTTCCTGCTATGTTGAAAACCCTGATCCCCGCGAATGATGCGCGTCCGTGGCTAAGCCGCGTGGTGCCGTCTCTGCTAGTCGAAGGCATGACGCTTGCCGGAGAATGATCTTGAACTGCTGATCCGTGCGTCCCGCGCCGCTGCCGAAACATCCCTCGGGTTTGTCGGCGGGCCGTTGGACGTGCGCGAAAAGGATGACGGACAGGGGCCTGTCACCGCTGCCGATCTGGCGGTGAACGAGGTGCTGGAAGACATCCTTCGCTCTGCCCGTCCGGACTATGGCTGGCTGTCTGAGGAAAGCGCCGAAGACCCGAACAGGCTGACGTCCGAGTATTGTTTTATCGTCGATCCGATCGACGGCACGCGCAGCTTTATCAACGGCGAAAAGACGTGGTCGCATTCGATGGCCGTTGCCAAAAACGGCGAGGTCGTGGCCGGTGCGGTGATCGTGCCTATGCGCGATCAGCTTTATACAGCGTCGCAAGGGGCGGGCGCGCATTTGAACGGGCAGGTGATCTCCGTTGCGAACGCGACCTCGCTTCAGGGTGCGAACATTCTGGCGACCAAGCAAAACATGGAGCCTGATCACTGGCCGCAGGGCATCCCGACGTTCAAACGCCATCACCGCCCATCCATTGCGTATCGGCTGTGTCTGGTGGCAGAGGGCCGGTTCGATGCAATGTTCACCTTCCGCAAAAGCTGGGAATGGGACATTGCCGCCGGTGCAATCATCTGCGCCGAAGCCGGTGCAAAAGTCAGCGATCAGTCCGGTCAGACCTTACATTTCAACAGCGCAGAGGCCCACACTGACGGAATCGTTGCAGCACCGGATCAGATTTGGGGAGAGGTCACTCAAAGACGGTAATTTCTTTGGGCGAACGTCCAAAGAAAAACTTAATGAAAATTTTTAGGTCATAGAGAGTCTTTAAGTACTGAAACCAAAATACTATCCGAAAGGATAGTTCGGCAATTCCGGAATTCCTGACTTTTTGTTCAATTTTCCGAATCGCCCTTCTGCCGGCTTTTTGCGTTGTTAGCTTGACCTTCCGGGTGTGATCACTAGGGTCGCGCCTGCCTCTCTACCCTCCGAAAAGGACAGGATATGCAACGACTTCACCTTGTATTTGGCGGTGAACTGGTCACTCCGGAAAAGAACGTTTTCAAGGATGTCGATAACATCCACATCGTCGGAATCTATCCCGACTACGATACCGCGTATGACGCGTGGAAAGCCGAAGCACACCGCACTGTCGATAACGCGCACATGCGTTACTACATCGCACACCTGCATCGCCTGCGTGACGAAGAAGCAGCCGCCTCTTCGACCGAGGAACTGGGCTAACTTTGCCCAAGAGGTCGCTGACGCTTAAGGCCTATCTGGCGCTGACACGCGGAAGATTGTCGGGCCAACCCAGCTGGCACAGCATCGGCGTTCGCCGGTCGGGTCCGGTTGTCTGGCTTCATGCGACTGTCGATACAGATATGCGCGCGCTGAACACCATCGGCGCGCGTTTGCAGCAGCTACAGCCTGACCTGCAGATCATTCGCACCGGCGTCTGGCGCAATTGCACAGAACAGGTCGAACCTCTTCCCTCGGAAAATGCAGCCGATGTCGAAGCCTTCCTGTCGTATTGGAAGCCCGCGGTTTGCGTCTGGTCCGGCGATGTCCTGCCGCCCGCCTTGCTGACAGAAGCGCACGCGCGACAATGCAGTCTTGTGTTGTTCAATGTCGAAGAGACCGAGTTCCACACGCCGGTTCATCGCTGGTTGTCCGACAGCAGCGGGGCGGTGTTGCAGCTGTTTGATCGCCTGTTTTGCATCGGCAAGGCCGGCGAACACGGTTTGATCCGTGCCGGTGTTGACCCCGAAAGGATCAGACGGGGATCGCGTTTGACGGAAACGCCAGCGCCGTTGGAATACGACGAGGCGCAACTGGATGAACTTACCGGCTTGATCCATGGGCGGCCCGTGTGGCTGGCGGCCCGTGTGCGCGATGATGAATGCGCCACTGTTCTGGCCGCGCATGACAAGGCCACGCGCCTTGCGCATCGCTTGTTGTTGCTTCTTGTTCCTGAAACCGAGGATGACGGCGTGATCTGCGATCAGGTCGCTCAGGAAAGCGGCCTTCGGGTGTGCCGCTGGGATCAGGGCGATGATCTGGATGAAAACACTCAGGTTCTGCTGTGCGAAAGTTCGGATGAGCTTGGGTTGTGGTACAGGCTTGCGCCGTTGGTGTTCTTGGGCGGGTCGATTTCGGCAGGCCATGGCGGCAGCGAACCGCTAGAGGCCGCAGCTTTGGGCACTGCGATCATTTACGGGCCGAACGTCGGCAGGCATCTGGCGGCGTATAGCCGCCTTGTCGATGCAGGCGCGGCGCGGATCGTGCGCGATACGGAATCACTGTCCGGTGCGGTGACGCAACTGCTCGCGCCGGATCGGGCGGCGGCCATGGCGCATGCGGGATGGGATATCGTATCGTCCAGCGCAATGGTGGCAGACGAGATTGTGGAAACCGTGCAGGACTGTATCGACCGCTTTGTGCAAAAGGATCACGCGTGATGCGCGCGCCAAGGTTCTGGGATAGCGCCCCCGATGCCCCGGCCCTGCGCGCACGCCTGTTGGCCCCTTTGGGCAAGCTGACTGCTATGGCCACGGCGCGGCGGGTTGCCAACCCCGCCGACTATACGGCCTCCATCCCTGTGATTTGCGTGGGCAACCTGAACGCAGGGGGGACGGGCAAAACACCGACTGTGATCGCCGTTTTGCAACTGCTGTCCGACATGGGCATCACAGCGCATGTGGTGTCGCGCGGGTATGGCGGGTCACTGACTGGCCCTGTCGCGGTTGATCCGCGTACCCACACCGCCGATCAGGTGGGCGACGAACCCTTGCTTCTGGCGGCTTTCGCGCCTGTTTGGGTGTCGCGCAATCGCGCAGAGGGCGCGAAAGCAGCCGAAACTGCCGGTGCGCAGGCGATTGTCATGGATGACGGGTTCCAGAACCCCGGTCTGGCCAAGGATTTTTCGATCATCGTTGTGGACGCCGTCAAAGGCTTCGGGAACGGGCGGTGTATGCCCGCAGGGCCATTGCGCGAACCCGTCGCCGCTGGCCTGACGCGCGCCGATGTCGTGGTGTCGATTGGCAGGCCGCAGGCGCAGGAACGTTTTGCCGAGTTGTGGCAGGATCAAATCCCAGTGCCCCATCTGACCGGCGCGTTAGAACCGTTGCAGACCGGCATGGATTGGGACGGTCTGGATGCATTGGCTTTTGCTGGTATCGGACACCCCGAAAAATTCTTTGCCACGCTGACCGATCTTGGCGCGAACCTTCTGCGAAGCGAGCCGTTGGAAGATCACCAGCCGCTGACCACTTCCCTGATGACGCGACTGGAAACCGAAGCACGGATGCTGGGTGCGCAACTGGTCACAACAGAAAAAGATGCGGTGCGTCTGCCCGCGGATTTCAGGCAGAAAGTTCTGACCCTGCCGGTGCGTTTGCACATTTCCGATGCAGATATGTTGCGCAAAAAGCTACAGGCGCTGTTCTGATCCCGAATCAGCGCGCGGTTATTCAGCGGCAAGCCGTTGCGACCCACGGGGCTGAAGCGCGGCGATTTCAGCGGTCACGCCACGCAACAACTGCCGGAAGGCCCCGAAATTTTCGTTCGGGCGGATGCTGCTTTCATCCATATAGATCGAGCGGTCGATTTCGATCTGGATCGCGTGCTGGCCACGCGACGGACGACCGTAATGCTGGGTGATATACGCCCCCGCAAAGGGCGTGTTGCGCGCAACGTTCAATCCGGCCGAGGTAAAGGCCGCTTCGATGCGATCCACCAGATCAGGATCGGCAGAGGCGCCGAAGCGGTCGCCGATCACGATGTCGGGCTTTGTGCCATTGGATCGTTTTGCACCGGCTGCGGCCTCGTGTGGCATCGAATGGCAATCGATCAGGATAGCCGTGCCAAATTCTTTATGTGACTGATCCAGAAGGTTTTTCAGCTGCTCGTGATAGGGCCGCCAATAAAGGGCGATCCGGCGTTCTGCCTCGACCATAGGCAATTTGCCCCGATAAATCGCCCGTCCGTTCGATACGACCCGGGGGATCACACCTAAACCAGATGCCACACGCGGGTTGTGGCCCACGCGGCGCACGCCTTCGATCAGGGCGGGGTCCAGTTCTTCGGCCGAGCGGTTCAGATCGACAAAGGCACGCGGTGCGCCTGCCTTTATGAACGGCGCGCCGAATTGCTGGGCGCTGTCGAAAAGACGGTCGACATAGGCATCTTCCGATGTCCGAATCTCGTGATCATTCAGGATCGTGTGGCGCATAAAGGACCACGGATAATCGCGTCCGGAATGCGGGGATGCGAACACCACACAAGACGTCAGAACCTCTGGACGATAAACATGAAACGCGACTTTTGGCATTCGTTCTCCTCTGCCAAAACATAAGCCGATTTTTTCTCTGTCCAAAAGCCCTTGATCCCTCCCGCGACTCCTTTTATAGACCCGTCCACCGGCGCGGGTATCCGCGCCCCATTTCGTTATGGGGCACGATCGGACCAGTCGGTAAGGGCGGTTAGCTCAGTGGTAGAGCACTACGTTGACATCGTAGGGGTCACAAGTTCGAACCTTGTACCGCCCACCATGATTATTCACCGCTTCGGGCCATAGCCCTGAGGCACTAGGCAACCCAAGGGCGCAAGCGATGCGCCGCGAAACAGGAGAAGACCCATGAAGGTCAAGAATTCGCTCCGCTCGCTCAAAAACCGCCATCGCGATTGCCGCGTTGTGCGCCGTAAGGGCCGAGTATACGTGATCAACAAAACCCAGCGTCGTTTCAAAGCACGCCAGGGCTGATTTCAAAATCAGTGTTGAAATAGCGAAGGCCGCCCATCGGGCGGCTTTTTGCTGTTTGGGGAATAGAAAAACGGCCCGCAATCTGCGGGCCGTTTTGTCATGTGATGAATTGTTGCTTAGCGCAGCAGACTGCCTGCCAGAAGGCGCACGACCGTTTGTTGGTCAAGATAGCCGGTCACAGTTATGTTCCGAGCTTCCTGATAGCGGCGGATGGCGCGGCGAGTTTTGTCGTCAAACGTGCCGTCCACAGACCCCGGTTTCAGGCCAAGCTCCTTCAGGCGCGCCTCGGCCAGACGGCGTGCGCTTTGCGGCAGGTTCAGCGCAGCTTCCTGTGCTTCGGCCTGTGCAATGGCGCGGCGTTCGTCCGACGGGATTTGCAGCGCTTCGATTCGGGCTTCGGCCTCGTCTGCGAAGGCACCCTGCGGGAAGGCGCGTAGATAGTCCTGATAGGCCTCGATCGTGTCGGCGTTCGCGGCTGTATCCCACGCAGCCCGATCCTGCGCAGCGGCCTGTTCGCGTGCTTCGGCCTCGATTGCGGCAAGGCGTTCTTGCGCGACCTCGGCATAGACGCCGTCAGGGTAACGGCTCAGATACGCGCGGAAGCCTGCTGCATCGCCCAAGGCGCCGGTTTCCTGCCAATAGGCACGGTCCTGACGTTCCTGTTCTGCCTGACGCTGGCGGGCCTCTTCTTCAAGCTCGGCAGCACGGCGGTCGGCCTGAGCGCCAAGGCGGGTGATCTGTTCGCGGGTCAGATAGCTGGTGACTTCGAATGCGTTTGCTTCCTGCCAACGACGGATCGCTGCGCGACTACCAGGGCCAAAGATGCCGTCGATTCCGCGGGGTTCGTATTCCAGCAGGGTCAGATCACGCTGGATTTCGCGGCGTTGATCGCGGGACAGGTTCAGGGCTTCTTCTGCCAGACGCTCCGCGCGCATGGGTTCTGCCTTGATCTCTTCAATCTGGGCGCGGGCCTGATCGGCATAAAGGCCGTTAGGGAAGGCCGACAGGTAGTCTTCGTAGCCTTGCAGATCGGAGCGTGCCGACACTTTGGCCCAAAGCGCCTCGTCTGCGTCGGTCGAGGTCACTTCGATGACCTGCGGTTCAGGCGTTTCACGCTCTTCTTCAAAGAAGGTCAGATCGCTAGGCACATAGCCGCGCAGGCTTAGATCCGACGAGTCGGCCAAGCGCACAACTGATCGGCGGGGCAGGGATGCTGCAAAGCCTGCGATATCCGTCGGCGTGCCAGTCACCATCGTAACGCCTTGCGGCAGATCGGGGGTGCCGATGCCAACAGTCAAAAGGCGCGTGTTCTGTAGTTCGAAATCTTCGGAGCCGATCATCAGAAGCGCCTGACCTGGATGCTGTGCAAGTTCTGCCAGAAGCGGCGACAGGGGCAGGCCCTCGGTCAGTGCGACGGTGATGTCGACATTGCTGCTGACAGTGGACGGCAGAAGGTAGGTTTCGCCACCCGTGGTGACAAAACGGCCCGTCAGCATGACAGCCGACATGTCTGTTTCGCTGTCCGACTGCGTCAGAAACCGCAGCGCGGCGCGACTCATGTCATCGGCCTCGGCATCCTTGACGGAAACCACCTGACCGAAGGCACTGTATTGATCGGTCAGATCCTCGACCGACTGGCCGCTTCTGAAGCGATCCATGACGGAACTTCCGGCATTGCCGACAATCAGCATGTCGGTTTCGGCGATGGCCGTTGTGCCCCAAAGAAGGGCAGCGGCGGACAGAATGGTCTTTCTCATATTTCCCCCAACTCTGACCGCCCAATGCGGTCCTCAGTCGTATTTGCGTATGTCTTCAATAACGATCCCGTCGCGCGGCAGTTCCCCCGGAGCCACCAGTTCGACCTGACCTTTCAGCTTCAAAGCGGCCACAATTGCGTCTTGAAAAGCCTCTGGATCGCAGAGGTTGGTCTCAATTTTCACAATCATTTCATCCATTTCGCCATTTCGAGTGGCGACAATCCGCGCACGGTCGATGGCGTCGTGACTTCCGACCAGTTGCGCGACCTGTTCCGGGCGCACAAACATGCCTTTGATCTTGGTTGTCTGGTCCGCACGACCCATCCACCCCTTGATCCGCGTGTTGGTGCGGCCGCAGGGGCTTTGGCCTGCCAGAACGGCGCTCATGTCGCCGGTGGCAAAGCGGATCAGCGGGTAATCGGGGTTCAGCGTGGTGACGACAACCTCGCCCACTTCGCCCTCGGCCACAGGATCGCCAGTGCCCGGTGTGACGATTTCCACGATGACGCCTTCGTCAACGATCATGCCTTCCATCGCCTCGGATTCATAAGCGATCAGGCCCAGATCAGCGGTGGCATAGCACTGGGTGCAGGCGATGCCGCGATCGGCGTAGTACTGGCGCAGCGACGGGAACAGCGCGCCGCCCGAAACGGCAGCTTTCTTGATGGCAAGCTCGAGCCCCATCTCATCGGCTTTCTCAAGGATCACCTTCAGATAATCCGGCGTGCCAGCATAGGCGGTTGATCCCACATCCTTGGCGGCGCGTGCCTGCAATTCTGTCTGACCAGTGCCAGCAGGAAGGACCGTTGCGCCAACCGCCCGCGCGCCGCTTTCGAACATCATGCCTGCCGGTGTCAGGTGATAGCCGAAGCAGTTCTGCACCACGTCGCCGCAGCCGATGCCAGCGGCTTTCAGAAAACGGCCCAGACGGAACCAGTCGCCGTCGATGTTGCCCGGTTCATAGATCGGGCCGGGGGACTGGAAGACATGGCTGAAGCCGCTGACAGGGCCCGCAAGCCCACCCAAGGGCGGCGTGCTGGATTGGGCCGACACAAGCTCAGATTTCCGCAGAACAGGCAGCTTGGCCAGATCAGCCATCGTTGTGACCGAGGACGCATCCACGCCGGACAGCGCGGCATAGCCGGACAGGGCCTGCGCGCTGGCAATCTGCGCTGCCAGCGCCGTTGCCAGATCGGCGGCACGTTCATCGGCTGTGCGGTGTTCAAGGTCTTGGGTCATATCCATGTCTCCCATTTGGGGCTTTTTTCGTAAGTTAAGCGATATCACGGGTGGTGATATCGCTTTTCAGTTGGTGCAATCATGTGGTCGGCAGGGCGGCAAGGCACCCGGACAGGCTTAGCTCAGCCAACGCTTCCGGCGGCGGTAGCTGCGCACATCGCGGAAGGATTTGCGGCCTTCCTCGGACATGCCCAGATAGAATTCCTTCACGTCGGGGTTTTCGCGCAGCGCCTCGGCGGTGCCTTCCATCACGACGCGGCCCGATTCCAGAATGTAGCCTGTGTGCGCATAACGCAGCGCGACGTTGGTGTTCTGTTCGGCCAGAAGGAAGGACACGCCTTCGCCTTCGTTGACGGCTTTTACGATCTCGAAAATCTGTTCCACCAACTGCGGGGCCAGACCCATGGACGGCTCATCCAGCAGGATGGTTTCGGGACGCGACATCAGCGCGCGGCCAATGGCGCACATCTGCTGTTCCCCGCCCGATGTATAGCCCGCCTGCGATTTGCGGCGTTCTTTCAAGCGCGGGAAATAGTTGTAGACCATCTCAAGATCCGCATCGATCGCGCCCTTGCCGTCGCGGCGGGTATAGGCGCCGGTCAGCAGGTTTTCTTCTACGGTCAGGTGTTCGAAACAGTGACGGCCTTCCATCACCTGAATAACGCCCTTTTTCACCAGCGCGGCAGGATCAAGTTCCTGCACCTTTTCGCCGCGATACAGGATGGAGCCTTTGGTCACTTCGCCACGTTCCGAATGCAAAAGGTTCGAAATCGCCTTGAGCGTTGTGGTCTTGCCCGCACCGTTCCCGCCCAGAAGGGCTGTGATGCCGCCTTCTTTCACTGTCAGGCTGACGCCCTTCAGAACCAGAATGACGTGGTTATAGATCACTTCGATATTGTTGACCTCAAGCAGCGTGTCTTTGGTCGGAGATGCATCCAGCATGGCGCTTCTTCTGTCTGAAAATTCCTGAAATCCACCGGCGACAGGGATGCCGCCGGTGGGATGATCAACTTAGCCTTCGCAGGCGTCGTTTGTCGGCCACGGAGCGTTCGCATCCGCGTATTCGCCGGCTTTTGTCGCGATCAGTTCGGCATAGTCGGATGTGTCGGGCATCAGGTGATCGGATGCTTTCACAAACTTCGAGCCGTCCCATTCCAGCATCCAGCCACCGGAATGGCCTGTGTGGTTCGAGCACGATGTCGAGAAGGGCGGAACCATGCCGTCCAGGCCCAATTCGGCGATACGCTCTTCGGTCATGTTGATGTTTTCCAGACCCCAGCGCAGCTGCGACGCGTTAATTTCGGCTGTGCCGAATTCTGCCTGAGCGGCCGCGATGCCTTCTGCCAGAATGGCCGAGATGATGATGCCGCGGCTATAGAAGACGCCGGACATTTCTTCTTCGTTCGACTGGCTCAGGCCCGCATCAACGACGTGCTTTTTGATGTCTGCCATGACAGGCGCATCAGGGTTCGGGAACGACCAGGAAATCGACTTATAGCCTTTGCCTGCTTCACCGACGATTTTCACGTCAGCATCGTGACCTGACCACCAGACGCCGATGAAGTTTTCCATCGGGAACTTGGTTTTGACCGCTTCGGTGATCGCACCGGCGTTCATCGCACCCCAGCCCCACATCACGACGTAGTCGGGACGTTCACGGCGGATTTGCAGCCACTGTGCAGACTGATTCTGCATTTCTTTCAGACCAACCGGGATCGGAACCAGTTCAAAGCCCATTTCGCCGGCTTTCTTTTCCAGAAGCGGCAGGGGCTCTTTGCCATAGGGGTGGTCAAGGTGCAGGAAGGCGATTTTCTTGCCGTTCAGGTCACCCTGTCCCTGCAGGTACTGCAGGATCATGGATGCCGCATCCCAGTAACCCGAGGGTGTGTTGAACGCCCACTGGAAGACCTTGCCGTCTGCCATCGGCGAGAAGCCATAGCCAGGTGCAAGGATCGGGATTTCATCGACGTTTGTTTTCGGCAGAACCTGCAGCGTGATGCCTGTGGACCACGGCTGGGTCACGATGGCTTTGGCTTTGGTCTTCTCGTAGCACTCAACGCCTTTTTCCGTGGAATAGCCTGTTTCGCATTCCTCGCTGTTGATCTTGATGCCACCGATGCCGCCATCACGTGCGTTCAGCATATTCAGGTAGTCGGCCTGACCGTTCATCAGCGGGATACCTGTCGCCGCGAACGGACCTGTCCGGTACGCGAGGTTCGGAGCATAAAGTTCTTGGGCGACCGCCGCCGTACCAAGAACCGCGCCCAACGCCACGGCAGAGGTGAGTTTCAGTAGTTTCTTCATGGTTTCCTCCCAATGGATAAGGATGTCGCCCGTTTTCGGGTCGTTCATTTTGTGGGGCCTGCCCGCGTTAGTGCGGGAAGGGCCAGATAGTCAGCTTTTCCCGGATCAGGCGCCACAGCTGGTTCAGGCCGTGTGGTTCGATGATCAGGAAGAAGATGATAAGAGCACCTACGATCATGATGTTCAGATGTTCGACCGTAGCAGAAGAAATCGGGATGCCCAAAGCCGAGGGCACGATGTTCAGGACAACCGGCAGGCCAACGATCAGGATCGCGCCCAGATAGTTGCCCATGATCGATCCCAGACCGCCGATGATGGCGATGAACAGAACGCGGAACGACAGCTGGATGTCGAACAGGTTCGGTTCCGCCGCGCCGCGCCACATAAAGACGAACAGCGCACCGGACACGCCCACGATATAGGACGAGATCGCAAAGGCGGTCAGTTTGGACTTCATCAGGTTGATGCCGATCAGTTCGGCGGCGATGTCCATATCGCGCGTCGCTTTCCACGTCCGGCCCAATGTGCCGCGGGTCAGGTTGATGCAGAGGATCGTCATGATCGTGACAACGGCCAGAACCACGTAATATTGCGTGATGGACGATGCCTGCGGGCCGGAAATCCAGACGCCTGCCATTTCGATATTCGGCACCTGAATCGCGCCCGAGGCGTTGTAGTTATAAAGCCAGGCCCATTTTTCAAACAGCCAGACAAGGAAGAACTGCGCGGCCAGCGTGGCGATGGCAAGGTAGAAGCCTTTGATCCGCAGCGACGGAATGCCAAAAGCCACACCGATCCCTGCCGAGAAGATGCCGGACAACATGATCGCGACGATCGGGTTCATCCACGGGAAGATCGTGATTAGCTTATAGCAGGCATAGGCCCCGACCCCCATGAACGCGGCGGTGCCCAGTGACAACTGACCGGCAAAGCCTGTCAGGATGTTCAGGCCCATTGCCGCCAGAGCGTAGATCAGAACGGGAATCAGCAGTGTCTGGAACGTGAATTCCGAGGCCGTCAGCGGGAAGACAACCCATGCAAAGGCCAGAATGACCATCAATAGAATGGCGTCCTGACGTACAGGGAACAGCGCCTGATCGGCTTTGTAGCTTGTCTTGAACTGACCAGCAGTGCGGTAAAACATTTTCGTTTCGCTCCGTTTTTATAGGAACCGGCTCTGCTGAGCCGCGTTTGCGCTGCGACAGCCTGGCACAGCTGTTGCAAAATTACGGATGTAGCAATTCGGATATATTGATCGCGAAACAATACTGTGTGAAGTTTCGATTTCGCGCAATATAATTACTTTGCCGAGTTCAGGAGGAGATAGGGTCATGTCGGACGAGTTTGAAACACGGATGCGACGTTTGATATCCGAGGCAGAGGCGGACATCGGGTTCGACCGCGACAGACAGACGTCTGTTCTGCCGCAGTGGGTACCCAACACACGCCGTCCCGTGCGTTTGCGCGACAAGATGGTCGGCGTTCTGGCAGCAGCCAAAAACAGCGCCGGGACCTTTCTTGCGGATCGCAAATCCTGACCCTTTGAAATGGTGAGGGTGTGCATCGCTACACCCTCTCGATGATACGTTCGCCGAACAGACCCTGCGGACGGAACAACAGCACGATCAGCGCCAGCACAAAGGCGAACCACGTTTCGGTGTTACCGCCAAGGAACGGCTGGCCCCAGTAGATTTCGAACAGCTTTTCCAGCATCCCGATCATCAGACCGCCAATAATGGCACCGGTGATCGATTCCAGACCGCCCAGCATCAGAACCGGCAGCGCCTTGTAGGCAATGACCTCAAGCGCGAAGGACACGCCTGCACGGGCACCCCATGCGATACCTGTCACCAGTGCGATGATACCAGCAATGAACCACACCAGAACCCAGATGGTCTGAAGCGAGATGCCCACCGACAGCGCCGCTTGGTGGTCATCCCCCAGCGCGCGGATCGCGCGGCCCATACGGGTCTTGTTCAGGAACAGCAGCAGACCAGCCACCAACAGCGCGGCCACAGCCACAGCGGTGATGTCTTTCTGTTCAAGGATCAGCAGGCCGCCCCATGGCTCAAGCACAAAGCTGTCTGTGGGGATGCCCAGTTCTTCGGTGATCATGACCTTGTTTTCACCACCGAAGATGATCTCGCCAAAGCCGATCAGGAACAGGGTGATGCCGATGGTGGCCATGAACAGGATGATATCCGGTTGCCCGACGAGCGGGCGCAGAACCACCCGTTCAATAGAGATCGCTAGGATCAGCATCACCACCAGCGTCAGGCCTACACTAATCCATGCAGGCACGCCCATGGCATGCAGGCCGACCAGTGTCAGAGCGGCGAACACCACCATGATACCTTGGGCAAAGTTGAAAATCCGGCTTGAGCGGAAGATCAGAACAAAACCCAGCGCGATCAGGGCGTAAAGGATGCCTGAAACCAGACCTTCCCACAGCACCTGCAACAGAAAGTCCGGCGCTGCGAACATTTCCTGAAACGGTTCTATCGTATATTTGTACATCTCGAGAAAGCCTCCGATCAATGCGCCACGCCAAGGTAGGCGTCGATCACATCTTGGTTGTTGCGCACCTCGTCGGGGGTGCCGTCTCCGATTTTCTTGCCGTAATCCATGACGACCACGCGGTCGGACAGATCCATGACCACGCCCATGTCGTGTTCGATCAGCGCGATGGTCGTGCCGAATTCGTCATTCACATCGAGGATAAAGCGGGACATGTCCTCTTTCTCTTCGACGTTCATGCCCGCCATGGGTTCGTCCAGCAGCAAAAGCGATGGTTCCGCAGCCAAAGCGCGGGCCAGTTCCACGCGCTTTTTCAAACCATAGGGCAGGCGGCCCACCGGCGTTTTGCGGATGTTCTGAATTTCCAGAAAGTCGATAACCTTTTCAACGACTTCACGGTTCGCCAGTTCTTCGTCCCGCGCCTTGCCCCACCATACGGCCTGGGACAGGATGCCGGATTTCATATGGGTCAGACGGCCCGTCATGACGTTGTCCAGCACGGTCATGCCTTCGAACAGGGCAATGTTCTGGAACGTCCGCGCAACGCCCATGCGGGCGACCTCGTAGGGTTTCATCTGCGGGCGCGGCGATCCTTTGTAGATCAACTGACCTTCGGACGGGGTGTAGAACCCCGAGATGATGTTCAGCATCGACGATTTGCCAGCGCCGTTCGGGCCGATGATGGCGCGAATTTCACCTTCACGGATGTCGAACGAAATGTCGTTGATCGCAACAACACCGCCAAATCGCAGCGTGATGTTCTGCATCTCCATCAAGACGCCGCCGATCTGGCGTCCGTCTTCGGTTACATAGCCTTCGGTATCCTTCACAAAGACACCCCCTGCTTTTCTTGAATTTCAGTCTGGGACCACTGGTAAAACGGGCGGGCTGGCGCAGATGCGCAGCACGTTCGGAAACTCATTCGGCTGCCTCCAGCGGTTTGATCTCGACCGGAACGACCTTCGCGTCGCGGATCGAGAGTGTCGCTGTGATTTTGCCTTTGCGCCCGTCTTCGTAGGTCACTTCGGTTTCGGTATAGATGCTGTCCGCCCCGCCATAGAGAGCGTTCACAAGGTCCTCGAACTTTTCACCGATGATCTTGCGGCGCACTTTGCGTGTGCGGGTCAGTTCGCCGTCATCCGCATCCAGTTCTTTGTGCAGAACCAGGAAGCGATGCACCTGACAGGCCGACAGCATGTCATCCTGCGCGACGCTGGCGTTGACCTCTTCCACGTGGCTCTGGATCATGTCCAGCACCTTCGGGTGGCCTGCCAGTTCCTGATAGGACGCATAGGCGATGTTGTTGCGTTCCGCCCAGTTGCCCACCGCCGTCAGGTCAATGTTGATGAAGGCACAGCAACGATCCTGACCGGCACCGAAAACAACGGCTTCAAGGATGTTCGGATAGAACTTAAGCTTGTTTTCAACGTACTTCGGCGCGAACAGAGCACCCGAAGCCATTTTGCCAACGTCCTTTGCGCGGTCGATGATGCGCAGGTGACCGGTATCTTCTTCGATAAAGCCCGCGTCGCCTGTTGCTACCCAACCTTCGGCGTCTTTGGTGTCAGCCGTGCTTTCGGCGTTCTTGTAGTATTCGACGAACACACCGGCCGAGCGGTAGAACACTTCGCCGTTTTCGTTGATGCGGATTTCCACGCCGGGGGACGGAACGCCCACAGTGTCGGAACGCACCTCGCCATCCGGCTGCTGGGTGATGAACACCGATGCTTCGGTCTGGCCGTACAGCTGTTTCAGGTTGATGCCGAGCGAGCGGTAGAAATCAAAGATTTCAGGGCCGATCGCCTCGCCCGCTGTGTAACCCACGCGGACGTTTGAAAACCCGAGCGCGTTTTTCAGCGGGCCATAAACCATGAATTCGCCAAGCGCGTATTTCAGCCGGTCCATCAGGCCGACAGATTCCCCATCAAGAATCTTCGGCCCGACTTTGCGCGCGTGATCCATGAAGTATTTGAACATGCGCTTTTTGAAAGGGCCTGCATCTTCCATCCGGATCATGATCTGCGTCAGCTGGTTTTCGAAAACCCGCGGCGGTGCGAAATAGTAGGACGGCGCGATTTCCCGCAGGTCCGTCATCATCGTATCGGCGCTTTCGGGGCAGTTCACGCAGAAGCCCGTCCAATAGGCCTGACCGATCGAGAAGATGAAGTCACCAACCCATGCCATCGGCAGATAGGCCAGAACAGAGTCTGTCTGACGCAGGCCATCGAATTCAGACGACGCTTTGGCCGTTTCGATGATGTTGCGGTTGGACAGAACAACGCCCTTTGGCTTGCCGGTTGTGCCCGAGGTGTACAGCATCACGCAGGTGGTGTCGTAATCCAGCGCAGCGATGCGGCGTTCCAGTTCGGCACCCAGCGTTCCGCGTGCAGCGCGGCCAGAGGCGACAACGTCGTCGTACTTGTTCAGCGCGCTGTGATCGTATTTCCGTAGGCCACGGGGATCGAGGTAGATCATCCGCTCGAAACCGGGCAGGCGATCCTGGATGTCGATCACCTTGTCGACCTGTTCCTGATCCTCGGCAAAGACGAACCGCGCGCCGCAGTGATCCAGCACATAGGCCATCTCTTCGGCAACAGCGTCTTGGTACAGCGGTACAGGGATCGCGCCGACCATCTGCGCGGCGACCATGGCCCCGTACAGTTGCGGGCGGTTGCGGCCGATGACGGCAATGAAGTCACCTTCATTGATACCAAATTCCAGCAAACCCAGCGCAACTGCTTCGATTTCATCGGCGGTTTCAGACCATGACCAGGTCTGCCAAATGCCAAATTCTTTTTCTCGATAGGCCGGAGCAGAGCCAAAGGCCTGCTTGTTTCGACGCAATAAGTCAGGGATAGAGCGCAGACCCTCTGCGCCCTTTAGGCTTGTCGACAAAATCTATTCCTCCCGGACGCTCTTCCAGAGCGAACATTTTTATTGTGCTCCGCGCCCTCCTCGCGCGGTCCATCTTTGCGATGGTAGCCAACGTATATGAACGCTCGTTTCTTTTTTGGTCAAGCCCTGCGTTCATGCCTTAAAAAATTTGGTCTTTGAAAAAAGGCAGAATTGTTTTTTATCAGACAGTTAAGTCCTTATTGACGCTACGGCAATTTGTTCAAAAACAGGGCGTACACGGCGTGTTTCACCAGCGGCCAGTTAAACGCACGGCTGTTGATTCCTCGAAATGATGCGGGGTGTTTCGCGGGCAACAGGGTCTTTGCGCGCGTCCGAGTTGGGCAAAAGAAAACGGCGCAACCTGGGTCGCGCCGTTAAAGTGTTCTGATTTTACAGAATTTATTCCGCTGCAACCCGAGCTGGCTGGTCCGCCGCTTCGACGCGCACAGCCGAGTATTTGAACTCGGGAATTTTGCCGAAGGGGTCCAAAGCGGCGTTGGTCAGGATGTTGGCCGCCGCTTCGACATAGGCGAAGGGCAGAAACACCATGTCAGGTGCCACGTTGCGATCCGCGCGGGCCATGATCTCGACACTGCCACGGCGTGTGGTCAGCCGCACGCGGCCGCCCGCTTCGACGCCCATCTGGCGCAGCGTTGCGGGGTGAATCGAACAGTTTGCTTCGGGTTCGACCGCATCCAGAACCGTGGCGCGGCGGGTCATCGACCCTGTGTGCCAATGTTCCAGCTGACGGCCCGTGGTCAGCACCATCGGGAAATCCTTATCCGGTGCCTCGGCAGGCGGGGTCACGCGGGCAGGGGTGAACTTGGCGCGGCCAGCACGACGCGGGAAGCCATCGCCGAACACAACCGCCTGACCCGGATCTTCGGGGCCGTTGCACGGGTATGTGACCGAGCTTTCGGTTTCCAGACGTTTCCATGTGATGTGGTGCAGCGACCGCATCGACATCTTCATTTCGTCGAACACTTCGCGCGGATCGTCGTAATCCCAGTCGAGACCGATGCGGCGGGCCAGATCCACGACGATTTCCCAATCCTCGCGGGCCTCGCCCGGTGTCGGGACAGCACGGCGGACCATCTGAACCTGACGGTTGGTGTTGGTCACGGTGCCCGATTTTTCCGGCAGCGCCGAGGCGGGCAGTATCACATCCGCATAGTTTGCGGTTTCGGTCAGGAAGATATCCTGCACCACAAGGTGATCCAGCTTGGCCAGCGCCTTGCGGGCGTGATCCACATCGGGGTCGGACATGGCGGGGTTTTCACCCAGCACATACATGCCACGGATTTCGCCGCGATAGACACGGTCCATGATCTCGACCACGGTCAGGCCCGGTGTTTCTTCGATCTCGGTGCCGCGCCAGATGTGGCGGAACAGATCGCGGACCTCGCGGTCTGCCACCGACTGATAGTCGGGCATCACGTGAGGGATCAGACCTGCGTCAGACGCACCTTGCACGTTGTTCTGACCACGCAGCGGGTGCAGACCAGTGCCCGGACGACCCACATGGCCACAGAGCAGCGCCAGCGAGATCAGGCAGCGCGAATTGTCTGTGCCGTGGACGTGTTGCGACACACCCATGCCCCAGAAGATCATGGCAGCGCGGGCATCAGCAAAGGTGCGCGCAACGCTCCGGATCGTTTCGGCGTCAATGCCGCAAATCTCGGCCATACGCTCGGGCGTGAAGGCGCGGATGTGTTCGCGGAATTCGAAGAAGCCTTCGGTGAAGCCCTCGATATACTGGCGGTCGTACAGCTTTTCTTCGACGATCACGTTCATGATCGCGTTCAAAAGCGCCACGTCCATACCCGGACGGAACTGCAGGTTATAAGCCGCGTGCCGCTTCAGACCGTTCTGGCCGCGCGGGTCCATGATGATCAGTTCGCCACCGCGTTTTGTGAACTGTTTGAAGTAGGTCGCGGCAACAGGGTGGTTTTCGGTCGGGTTGGCCCCGATCACGATGGCCACGTCGGCGTTTTCGATCTCGTTAAAGCTGGCCGTAACAGCGCCCGAGCCCACGTTTTCCATCAGCGCCGCAACGGATGATGCGTGACACAGGCGCGTGCAGTGGTCGACATTGTTGTGCTTGAACCCCTGACGGATCAGTTTCTGGAACAGGTAGGCTTCTTCGTTCGTGCACTTGGCCGAACCGAAACCGGCAACGGATTTGCCGCCATAGTAAGAGCGCAGATCGACCAGGCCCTTGGCGGCGAAATCCAACGCCTCTTCCCACGTCGCTTCGCGGAAGTGCGTCCACGGGTTGGACGGATCGACGTTCAGACCCTTTTCAGGGGCATCGTCACGGCGGATCAGCGGTTTGGTCAGGCGGTGGCCGTGGTGGATATAGTCAAAGCCGAAGCGGCCCTTCACGCACAGGCGGCCTTCGTTCGACGGGCCGTTGATGCCCTCGACATAGGCGACCTTGTCGTCCTTGACCTTGATCGACACCTGACAACCCACGCCGCAGAACGGGCAGATCGATTTGACTTCGCTGTCGAAATCGTTGCGATCACCTTGCTGCTGGTCATCAAGAATGCTGGCAGGCATCAAAGCGCCGGTGGGGCAGGCCTGAACGCATTCGCCACAGGCCACACAGCTGGAGGCCCCCATCGGGTCATCCAGATCGAACACGGGAAACGCATCGTGGCCGCGATCCGCCATACCGATGACGTCGTTCACCTGAACTTCGCGGCAGGCGCGGACGCAAAGGTTACACTGGATACAAGCATCAAGGTTCACGCGCATCGCGACGTGGCTGTCATCCAGCAGCGGAATGCGTTCGGCATCCATCGACGGAAAACGGCTTTCGGTGACGCCGTTCAGATCAGCCATATCCCAGAAGTGCGAGGATTTGTCGTGCGCGACTTCGCGTTCCGGCTGGTCGGCGACCAACAGCTCCATCACCATCTTGCGCGCGGTTTTCGCACGGTTCGACTGTGTGGTGACAACCATGCCTTCCTGCGGTTCACGGATACAGGACGCGGCCAGCGTGCGCTCGCCTTCGATTTCCACCATGCAGGCGCGGCAGTTGCCATCGGGGCGATAACCGGGCTCGGGGCGGTGGCACAGGTGCGGGATTTTCAGGCCGCGACCGTTCGCAACTTCCCAAATGGTGTCGCCCTTCTGGGCTTCAACTTCTTCTCCATCAAGGATGAAACGGATGGTGTCGGACATGGCAATGCCTCCCTAAATCTCGGGCTAGAAATACAATCGCATGCCTTCGTATTCAGGCGCAATTCCGACTCCTTGACTAGAAAACACGGCGTCGGTGTTTCCTATAGGCGTCAAAACGCAAGAAATGGGGCGGTTGGGGTGCGTATCGGGGTGGGGTGTGGAAAACGGGTGCGTGGCGCGGCGTCACCGCAATTTCACTTTTCATCCGTCAGTCCAGCGGCTACCCAATCCGCAAAACAGGAGCAGGCCCATGTCCCAGATCACCCTTGTCCGCCACGGTCAGGCAAACACGACTGCGCGTGACGAAGCCAGCTATGACCGGCTGAGCGATCTTGGGCATCAGCAGGCGGCATGGCTTGGCGGTTACTTCCGCAATTCCAACGAACGTTATGCCCGCGCCTATTCCGGCACGCTGCTGCGGCACCGTCAGACGCTGCAGGCGATGGATATGGAATTTACCAGCGAACCGGTCGTCGATGAACGCCTGAACGAGGTTGAATACTTTACCCTCGCCACGCTTTTCGAAGAACAGCACAATGTGCCCCTGCCGGGTGAGCGGGAAGAATTCGTGCGTCACCTGCCGAAAATGTTCGCCCATTGGCGGGATGGCAAAATCGAAGGTGCGCCGGAAAGTTTTGATGATTTCCGCAATCGCACGCAGGATGCATTGGCCGAGATTTCCGAAGGCGAAGGACCCGCGCTGGTCGTGACTTCAGGCGGGCTGATCGGCATGGCAATGATGGTCACGATGCGTCTGGATCTTGAGGCAATGGCCCATCTGTGTCTGTCTATTGAAAACACGTCGGTGCACCGTCTGCAGAAATTCCCGTCGGCGCTGGCACCGGTTCAGTTCAATGCATGTCCGCATCTGGACAGCCCCGAACGAAGACTGTCCAGAACACATCTTTAAGCCCAGGGCGAACCGCGTTAGCGTCCCGCAAAAGACCGAAAGGATCGCTGCGATGACGCATCTCTGGCTGCGCGCCGAAACCCGCCCGAATGAAGAACGTGTTGGCCTGACGCCGGAAGGCGCGAAAAGCCTGATTGATAAGGGCTTTACCCTTACGGTCGAAGAAGGCAGCCAGCGCGCCATTCCGATTGACGGCTATCGCGATGCCGGTGCGACCATCGTGCCAGAGGCATCTTGGCCCGACGCGCCCGAGGATGCGATCATCTTCGGTCTGAAAGAACTGCCTGAAGAGGACACGCCCCTGCGTCACCGGCACATCCTGTTCGGTCACGCCTACAAGGGCCAACCCGCCGGTCAGCGTCTGTTGAAGCGGTTCAAGGCAGGCGGCGGCACGCTTTATGATCTGGAATACCTGACAGACCCCGACGGGCGGCGTGTCGCTGCATTTGGCTATTGGGCAGGTTATGCGGGGGCGGCTGTTTCGCTGATGTGCTGGGCTGCGCAAAAACAGGGCGGGATTGCGGGACCTGTTAGCACTTATGCGTCCTCTGATGCCTTGCGGGCGGACCTGTCTGCGCGCCTGGATGCCTGTGGCTCTGATCGCCCAAACGCAATTGTCATCGGCGCGCTGGGCCGTGTGGGGACAGGGGCGTCTGATCTGTGTGCGGCGATGGGCGTGGATGTGACCCGTTGGGACATGGCCGAAACTGCCAGCGGCGGGCCGTTCCCCGAAATCCTGCAGCATGACCTGTTCCTGAACTGTATTTTGGCGCGTCCCGGAACACCGGTGTTTGTACCTGCGGACTCCCTGACAGCTGATCGCAAACTGTCGGTCATCGGCGATATCGCCTGTGATCCCGACAGCGATTTCAGCCCGATCAAGGTCTATGACCGCACCACAAGCTGGGCTGAACCCGCGCTGCGCGTTTGCGATGATCCGGTTCTGTATGTGACTGCCATCGACAACCTGCCGTCGCTGCTGCCTGCCGAAAGCTCGGATGATTTCGCAGGTCAGTTGCTGCCGCATCTGTCCACACTCGACCGACTGGACCAAGGTGTCTGGGCGCGCGCGAAAGACCTGTTTGAAGACCACATCGGAAAGGTGACAGCATGACTATTCATTGGTGCGGAACCGGCCTGTCGGCGATCCCCGGTTTGCGGAAGCTGATCGAAGACGGCCAAGACGTGATGGTCTGGAACAGAACCGTGCCCAAGGCCCAAGAGGCCGTGGGCGACCTGACCGACCGTATCGCTGCGTTTACAGTCGAGGCGCTGACTGCTGAGCTGAACGCAGGTGATGTCATCGTGTCGATGCTTCCTGCAGATATGCATGTGCCCTTGGCCGAACTGGCGCTGTCAAAGGGCGCGCATTTCGTGTCGTCCTCCTACATCTCGCCCGAGATGCAGGCGTTGGACGGCAAGGCCAAGGAACTGGGGTTGTCGTTGGTAAACGAGGTCGGCCTTGATCCGGGTATCGACCACTTGTTTGCCCACGATCTGGTCGCGGCCTATCGCGCGTCAGGGGTACACAACGACGAAACGTCGCTCAGCTTTACGTCCTATTGCGGTGGGGTGCCGAAGGTTGCCAACGATTTCCGCTATAAATTCAGTTGGTCGCCCCTTGGCGTGCTGCGTGCGCTGAAATCGCCGTCCAAGTCGATCAAGGCGTTCGAGGAATGGAACGTCGACCGCCCATGGAATGCCCTGTCCCGCTACGAGGCGCCGTTGCCAGAGGCAGAGGAGTTCGAAGTCTACCCGAACCGCGACAGCCTGCCGTTCATTGCGGCCTATAACTTTGATCCGGCTTGGACCATCAGGGATTTCGTTCGCGGTACGCTGCGACTGGATGGCTGGGCGGATGCGTGGAAGCCCCTGTTCGACGAGATTGAAACGCTGTCCGGCCCAGAAGGTGAAGCGCGCCTGCGCGAGATGTCGGAGCAGCTTTGGAATGATCACGCATATGATGACGGTGAACCGGATCGGGTTGTGATGTGCGTGTCGCTGGAAGCGAAAGAGGGCGACACAACCACATGGCACCAGACCTATGTCATGGACGCATGGGGCGACGAACGCGGATCGGCGATGGCCCGACTGGTGTCGATGCCGGTGGCAATGGCAGTGCGTGACGTGTTGGACGGTCGGTTCGCCGCAGGCGTCCACGCCGCGCCCGAGGCACCAGAGCAGGTCGCAGACTGGATCGAGGCGGTGTCAGGCTTGGCGCAGCATTTGGAAAAAGTGGATCATCTGGGCTGAGCGGCCTTAGGATGGCTTTTCGGCATTGTCCAACAATCGCCAGAGCTTTTGTCCGCGGGAGGGATTGATCGCCTCTACCCACGCGATTTTTCCTTCGAGGGAGGCGCGGAAGGCGGGGTCGGACAGACGATGGTCGCCTTCCTTTTGGAAGGCGTGAATGACGGCTTTGAGGTGATCGAACGTTTTGCGGTCGATATTCAGGTGGTCGTTTACGACGATGCCAGTCACGGTTTGGCGGGTGGTTTGCGGCAGGACACGGGTTTTGGATGTGTTCAGGGCAAAGCCTTCGTCTTTGATGATCTGCGGGACAAGGCGCAGCAGATTGGATGTGATTGTGTGGTCGCCCGAGACGGTCAGGTCGTCCGCATAGCGGCTATAGTTGGCATCCAGCCTTTTCGCCAATCCTGCAAGTCTGCGATCCAGACCGAAGGCTGCGTGGTTGGCGAGGGCGGGGGACAGGGGCGCGCCCTGGGGCAGATGTGTTGTTTTGTAGAGGCCACGGTCCGGATAAAAGAGCCGCTCGAGCACGCGGGCCGGGGTTTTGGTGGTTGAGAGCGCGGTCAGGTCCACAGCCACATTGTGGGGATATCCCAGACATCTGAACAGCCCGAAAATTCTGCCAGCGCTGATCGAGGGGAAGAAGTTTTTCAGATCGAAACGCAGGACCACCTGTTCGCCAGCGTGTCGGTTTGCGCCCTGAAGGCAGTTGCGCGACCTGACAAAGCCGAAGGTGTCGGGATGTGTCGGAAGTTTGTCCAGAATGCTGCGCAGGATGTGCCGTTGGATGGCTTTCAGACGCTCTTTGGGGGCTTCTATCAGCCGATGGCCTGACGTCCGTTTTGGCTTCAAAACATAGTGATAATGGTTAACGGCCATATCGCCATGCTCTTCGTGCCGGCCATTTCGGTCCGCGAGGTATTCAAGCTGTTCCGGTGTCAGGAATAGAAATTCGGCCAATGCGGATAATGTGGGAATCTGTGGCAAATCTATTTTCTGAAAAGCCGGAATTGGGGCCATGACGGGTGGGCTTAAATCCGGAGTTGGCCATATCCCTTTACGGGCGCAATAGCGGTAAATGCGTTCGAAATTCCGGTCATATAACAGATGTTCTGCAACGTATTTTTCGGTTGGCGCATATCTGGCGGAGAGTTCTGTAACAAGATCCTCTGAAATGGCTGGAACGAGCTTGTGAACGGTGGACGGAAGGCGCCTTAAGAGATTGGAATTTATGAACTCTTTCGACCATTCACCGCGGGTGATGCTGCGGGCCAGATTGAGTGATACTTCGTTTCTATTCATAACGTTTAAATCGGGCGCAACGAACGGTTTTTGCCTGTCTCGGTTTTGCACCACCCATACTGGGCAACGCCCAGATGCGGTTGTGCCGTGTTTGCTAAGGTCAGTCTAATAGACGGGGATGCCCCGCCCGTCCCTTTGCGTAGATGCGAAGGGTATCCAAAAACCGCCGCTGCTTCGGAAAATATGCTTGAGGTTGTGGGCGCAGCCAAGTTGTTTCTCTTATTACGGGTATATGAGCTTTGCGCAGGTGTATTTGTGCAAATGGGGTATTCTGGCGCGTGCTTAATTTTTTTCCCATTTTCCCGACGGAACGTTTGCTGTTGCACGTTTGTTAAAGACAGACAGCAAACAGGAGCTATCGTCGTGTCCCTAGTAAACCGCCGCCACGTGCTTGGAGCCTTGGCCGCATCGCCGATCGCATCGCTTGGTATTGGTGCTTTCCCGTCATCCGCCCGTGCCCAGGCACAGGCCATCGGGTTGATCACGCCCAATGTGTGCATGGTCATGCCAGAGGTCACTGAAGGTCCGTATTATCTGGACGAAAATCTGGTGCGTGCGGACATTACGGAAGACCGTCAGGGCATTCCGATGCGGTTGCAGATGCAGGTGGTGACGGCAGATTGCCAACCGATCGAAAACGCGCGCGTCGATGTCTGGCATTGCGACGCGGAAGGCAACTATTCCGGTTATGCCAATCAGGGCAGTGATGGTGTGTTGGACACATCCGATCAGGTGTTCCTGCGTGGCACGCAGATGACCAAGGCGGATGGCACCGTGACGTTCCAGACGATCTATCCGGGTTGGTATCGGGGGCGGACGACGCACATCCATTACAAGGTGTATCTGGATGAAAAGACGCTTCTGACAAGTCAGATTTTCTTTCCCGACGCGCTGTCGGAATACCTGTTCCAGTCCGTCACGCCCTATAACAACCGCGAAGCCAAACGGGACACGACCAACAGCAATGACTGGATCGCGTCCGAGGCCGGTTCAGGGGCCTATGCTGCGGTGCGTGAGCAGCCGGAATACTATGATGCTGCGCTGGTTGTCGGCGTTGCTTCCGATGCGGTGTCTGTGCCTGCAAGCATGCCGGGCGGCGCTGGTGGCCCGCCTCCGGGTGGGCCTTCTGGTGCTGGTCCGCAAGATGGCACGAATTCTGCAGGGGTTTTCGTACCTAGCAAAACTTAAACTTGCCTGCCTAGCTAAATGGAAACCGGCCGCCCTTTTGGGGGCGGCCGGTTTTTTCATGCCTTACGAAGCAGATCAGGAGTGGATCGGGCCGTCGCCGCAAGCCAGGGCCGCTTCACGCACCGCTTCCGAATAGGTCGGGTGTGCGTGGCAGGTCAGGGCCAGATCCTCGGCCGAGGCGCCGAATTCCATGGCAACGCAGACTTCGTGGATCAGATCGCCAGCCATCGGGCCAATGATGTGTGCACCAAGGATGCGGTCGGTTTTCTTGTCGGCCAGAAGCTTGACGAAACCGTCGGCGGCAAAGTTGGCTTTCGCACGGCCGTTGCCCATGAACGAGAATTTGCCAACCTTGTAGTCGACGCCTTCTTTCTTCAGCTCTTCTTCGGTTTTGCCAACCGACGACACCTCGGGGCTTGTGTAGATGACCGACGGGATCACGCCATAGTTCACGTGGCCGGCCTTGCCTGCGATAACTTCTGCCGCGGCCATGCCTTCGTCTTCGGCTTTGTGCGCCAGCATCGGGCCTTCGATCGCGTCGCCGATGGCGTAGATGCCGTCGACGCTGGTTTTCCAGTGGCCGTCTGTTTTGACAAAGCCGCGATCTGTCAGTTCGACACCCAGTGCCTCAAGGCCCAGACCGTCGGTGTAGGGTTTGCGGCCTGTTGCGACCAGAACGACGTCTGCATCAGCGGTGTGTTCGCTGTCGTCTTTCTTCAGCTTGTAGGTGACCTTGGCTTTGGTTTTCATTGCTTCGACGCCCTGGACCGCTGCGCCCAGAATAAAGTTCAGGCCCTGCTTTTTCAGGATACGCTGGAAGGTTTTCTGAACCTCGCCGTCCATGGTGGGTGTGATCGTGTCGAGGTATTCGATCACGGTCACTTCTGCGCCCAGACGGGAATAGACCGAGCCCATTTCCAGACCGATAACACCGGCACCGATGACGATCATCTTCTTGGGGATCTTTTTCAGGCTCAGCGCACCGGTCGAGGATACAACGGTTTCTTCGTCGATCTCGACGCCCGGCAGGGTCGCAACTTCGGAACCTGTCGCGACGATGATGTTCTTGGCTTCGTGAACTTCGTCACCAACCTTGACCTTGCCCGCCGCAGGGATCGACCCCCAGCCCTTCAGCCAGTCGATCTTGTTCTTTTTGAACAGGAACTCGATGCCCTTGGTGTTGCCGTCGATGACGTCGGTTTTGTAGGCCTGCATCTGCGGCCAGTCGACAGAGGGGGATTTGCCCTTCAGGCCCATTTTGGCAAAGTTATGCTCGGCCTCGTGCAACTGGTGCGTGGCGTGCAGCAGCGCCTTGGACGGAATACAGCCCACGTTCAGGCACGTGCCACCCAGCGTTTCGCGGCCTTCCACACAAGCGGTTTTCAGACCCAGCTGTGCGCAGCGGATCGCAGCCACATAGCCACCGGGGCCAGCGCCGATTACGATGACGTCATATTGTGCCATTACGGTTATCCTTTCGTTGAACGGGCGGTGATGGTTGCGCCTGTGGCAGGTCCCACCCCCGAGGAATTAGCGTGTCTTGTTAGGCCTCAGAGCAGGGCCATGATCAGCATGATCACGGTCGCCCCAAAGCCGGTCATCCAGATAAGTGACCGGCCCGGACGCCAGCCAAAATAGTAAGCGGGCACGTATAGCACCCGGGCAACGAGGTATATCAGCGCACATGCTGCGGTGATGGCGTTGCCCTTGTCGGAAAAGGTGATCACCAGCACCGCGATGGTGAACAGGATCAAGCCTTCGAAATGGTTGTTCATGGCGCGCTGCAGGCGGCCGGTTTTTTCGGACATCTCACGCGACGGCGCACGATCACGGGCGGACGTTGTATAGCCCGGTCCCAATTCCAGATTTGCGGGGATCGCGAAGATGACGAACTGAACGCACTGAAGAAGTGCAGCAAGCGTCAGGGCCGTAAGTTCAGGGGTCATGATGTGTTTTCCTGAAAACGGAGAGGTGACGCCCCCGCGTAATCGCGAGGACGTCAATTCGGATTACAGATCCATCAACAGACGACGAGGATCTTCCAGCGCTTCTTTGACGCGCACGAGGAAGGTCACGGCGCCTTTGCCGTCGACGATACGGTGGTCGTAGGACAGTGCCAGATACATCATCGGGCGGGCCACGATCTGACCGTTCACGACCATCGGGCGTTCCTGAATTTTGTGCATGCCGAGGATACCGGACTGCGGGGGGTTCAGGATCGGCGAGGACATAAGCGAGCCGTAGACACCACCGTTCGAGATGGTGAAGGTGCCGCCCTGCATTTCTGCCATGGACAGTTTGCCGTCGCGGGCGCGCTTGCCCTTTTCGGCAATCTCTTTTTCGATGTCGGCAAAGCTTTTCTGGTCGACGTCACGCAGAACCGGAACAACCAGACCCTGCGGTGTACCTGCCGCGATGCCCATGTGGACAAAGTTCTTGTACACGATGTCTGTGCCGTCGATTTCGGCGTTCACTTCGGGCACTTCTTTCAGCGCGTGGACGCAGGCCTTAGTGAAGAACGACATAAAGCCCAGACGTGCACCGTGCTTCTTCTCGAACTGGTCTTTGTACTGGTTGCGCAGTGCCATCACCTCGGTCATGTCGACCTCGTTGTAGGTGGTCAGCATCGCGGCTGTGTTCTGAGCGTCTTTCAGGCGGCGCGCGATGGTCTGGCGCAGGCGGGTCATCTTGACGCGTTCTTCGCGAGCAGCATCGTCCGCAGCAACCGGTGCGCGCGGCGCTTTGGGTGCCTCGGCTGCGGCAGGGGCCGAGGAGGCCGCCGCAACAGCGCGTGCCACGTCTTCTTTCATGGCGCGACCGTCACGGCCCGAACCCTGAACCTGATCGCGACTGATGCCTGCTTCGGCCATGGCTTTCTTGGCTGCGGGCGCATCTTCGACGTCCGAACGGCCAGAGCCCGCTGCGGGTGTGCTGTACTGTGTGTCGCCTGCGGGCGCTGCTGCCTCTTTGGCGGCCGGTGCGGCTGCACCGCCTGCGCCTTCTGCGATCACGGCCAGCTGGCCGCCTGCTTCGACGGTTGTGCCTTCGCCAGCCAGAATTTTGGACAGGGTGCCAGCGGCGGGTGCGGGGACCTCAACAGAGACTTTGTCTGTTTCCAGTTCACACAGGATTTCGTCTTGAGCGACCGCTTCGCCTTCTTTCTTGAACCATGTCGAAACGGTTGCTTCGGATACGGATTCGCCCAGCGTCGGGACCATCACGTCAACCGATGCGCCCGATGCCGCAGGGGCGTCTGCTTTGGCTTCGGTCTTTTTGGCCGGTGCGGGTGCTGCAGCGCTGTCACCTTCCGAGATGTTGGCCAGCAGCGCGTCAACGCCCACTGTTTCACCTTCGGCAGCGACGATTTCCGCCAGTGTGCCAGCGGCGGGCGACGGGACTTCTACAGTGACCTTGTCGGTTTCCAGTTCGCACAGCATTTCGTCCACAGCGACAGTATCGCCGGGCTTTTTGAACCATGTCGCAACGGTTGCCTCGGTTACGGATTCACCCAGTGTGGGTACACGCACTTCGGTGGTCATGTTCTTATCCTTCAATCGTCAGCGCTTCATCGACGAGCGCTTCTTGTTGGGCTTTGTGAGCGGAGGCCAGACCTGTTGCGGGCGAGGCCGATGTGGCGCGGCCCACGTAACGGGGGCGCGGGTGTTTCGCTTTGATGCGACCCAGAACCCATTCGATATTGGGTTCGATAAAGGTCCATGCACCTTGGTTTTTGGGTTCTTCCTGACACCAGATCATTTCGGCCTGCGGGAAGCGTTCCAGTTCTTTGACCAAGGAAATGGCCGGGAACGGATAGAACTGTTCCACACGCAGCAGATAGACGTCGTCCAGACCCCGCTTGTCGCGCTCTTCCAGAAGGTCGAAGTAGACCTTGCCGGAACACATCACGACGCGCTTGATCTTGTCGTCTGCAACCAGCTTGGTGTCCGAGTTGCCCTTTTGCGCATCGTCCCAAAGGACGCGGTGGAAGGACGAACCGGATGTAAAGTCTTCGGCTTCCGAGATGCAGAGCTTGTGACGCAGCAGCGATTTCGGTGTCACCAGAACCAGCGGCTTACGGTAGGACCGGTGCAGCTGGCGACGCAGGATGTGGAAGTAGTTCGCAGGGGTCGAGCAGTTCGCAACGATCCAGTTGTCCTGACCACACATCTGCAAGAAGCGCTCAAGGCGGGCAGAGGAGTGTTCCGGGCCCTGACCTTCAAAGCCGTGCGGCAGAAGGCAAACCAGACCGGACATCCGCAGCCATTTCGATTCACCCGACGAGATGAACTGGTCGAACATGATCTGCGCACCGTTGGCGAAGTCGCCGAACTGGGCTTCCCACAGGGTCAGCGCGTTCGGTTCTGCCAGCGAGTAGCCGTATTCGAAACCCAGAACCGCATATTCGGACAGCGCCGAGTCGATAACCTCGTAGCGGGCCTGACCCTCGCGGATGGCGTTCAGCGGGTAGTAGCGTTCTTCGGTGTCCTGATTGATCAGGGCCGAGTGGCGCTGCGAGAACGTACCACGGGTCGAGTCCTGACCAGCCAGACGAACAGGGTAGCCTTCGGTCAGAAGTGATCCGAATGCCAGCGCTTCGGCAGTTGCCCAGTCGAACCCTTTGCCGGTGTCGAACATGTTCTTGCGGGTTTCCAGCAAGCGCGCGACGGTTTTGTGCGTCGGGAAACCATCGGGCGCAGTGGTCAGAGCCTGACCGATCTGCTGCATGGTTTCTTCCTTGATCGACGTTTTGCCGCGCTGGTATTTGCCCTGCTTTTGCTTGTCGAGGTGCGACCAGCGGCCATCCAGCCAGTCGGCCTTGTTCGGCTTAAACACCTTACCGGCTTCGAATTCCTCATTCAGGTGCGCTTGGAACGCGGCCTTCATGTCTTCGATTTCGCCTTCGGGGATCAGGCCGTCTTTGACCAGACGTTCTGTGTACAGGGTCAGGGTTGTGCGCTGCTTTTTGATCTTTTTGTACATCACCGGGTTGGTGAACATGGGCTCGTCGCCCTCGTTGTGACCAAAGCGGCGGTAGCAGAACATGTCGATGACAACGTCTTTGCCGAACTTCTGACGGAACTCGGTTGCGACCTTGGCGGCGTGCACCACGGCCTCGGGGTCGTCACCATTGACGTGGAAGATCGGGGCTTCAACCACCAGCGCGTTGTCCGTCGGGTAGGGCGACGAACGCGAGAAGTGCGGCGCAGTGGTAAAGCCGATCTGGTTGTTCACAACGATATGGATTGTGCCGCCTGTGCGGTGACCGCGCAGACCGGACAGCGCGAAACATTCCGCCACAACGCCCTGACCGGCAAAGGCCGCGTCGCCGTGCAGAAGGACAGGCATAACCTGTGTGCGCTCGGCGTCGTTCAACTGGTCCTGTTTGGCGCGGGCCTTACCCAGAACAACGGGGTTCACCGCTTCGAGGTGCGAGGGGTTTGCTGTCAGCGACAGGTGCACTTCGTTGCCGTCGAATTCGCGGTCGGACGATGCACCAAGGTGATACTTCACGTCGCCCGAACCATCGACATCCTCGGGCTTGAAGCTGCCGCCTTGGAATTCGTTGAAGATCGCGCGGTAGGGGTTGCCCATCACGTTGGCCAGAACCGACAGGCGGCCACGGTGGGGCATACCGATGATGATGTCACGCACACCCAACGCGCCACCGCGTTTGATGATCTGTTCCATCGCAGGGATCAGCGATTCACCACCATCAAGGCCGAAACGCTTTGTGCCCATGTATTTGACGTGCAGGAACTTTTCGAACCCTTCGGCTTCGACCATCTTGTTCAGAATGGCTTTACGGCCTTCACGGGTGAATTTGATTTCCTTGCCGAAACCTTCGATCCGTTCTTTCAGCCATGCGGACTGCTCGGGATCAGAGATGTGCATGTACTGAAGCGCGAACGTGCCACAGTATGTACGCTTCAGAACGGAAATGATTTCGCGCAGCGACGCGATTTCCAGACCCAGAACGTTGTCGATAAAGATCGGGCGATCCAGATCGGCGTCGGTGAAGCCGTAGGATTTGTAATCAAGCTCGGGGTGCTCAGATGTGTCGCGCATGCCCAGCGGGTCCAGATCAGCGGCAAGGTGGCCACGGATACGGTAGGCGCGAATGATCATCAGGGCGCGGATACTGTCCAGAACGGCGCGGCGCACTTCGGCATCGGTCAGCGACACACCGGCGGATTTCGCCTTGTCCTGAATTTTCGCACCGGCAGATTTTGCCTCGGCGGGGGCGACGGGCATGGGCCATTCGCCGGTCAGGGCAGCTGTCAGGTCATCGCCCGGTGCAGGGGGCCAGTCGCGGCGCGCCCAAGAGGGGCCGTCGGCTTCTTTCTTGACCGAAATCTCATCATCGCCGAGTTGCTGGAAGAAGGACTGCCACGCTTCGTCAACGGCATTGGGGTCGTTGGCATAGCGCGCGTACATCTGCTCCAGATATTCGGCATTGTGCCCCTGCATAAAGCTTGAGGCATGGAAAACGTCGTTGGGGCTTTGGTCGGTCATTGGTGCACCTCGGGTTTCAGGCGATTTTGCCCTGCCTGATATTGTCGAGCTCGGGCCGATCGTCACCGGCCCTTGCCATTAACGTGTGGTTGGCGCGCCGGTTCCGGCACGCCACGGGGCCTTAGCCCTTGTTGATCGCTTCCAGAACAGCTTCGCCCAGTGTTGCGGGGCTGTCTGCGACGACGATGCCAGCGGCTTTCATCGCTTCGATCTTGTCCTCGGCACCACCTTTGCCGCCTGCGACGATCGCACCGGCGTGGCCCATGCGACGGCCCGGAGGCGCTGTGCGGCCCGCGATGAAACCGGCTGTCGGCTTCCAACGGCCTTTTTTCTTTTCATCGGCCAGGAACTGAGCAGCTTCTTCTTCGGCGGAACCGCCGATTTCGCCGATCATGATGATCGATTGTGTTTCCGGATCAGCCAGGAACATTTCCAGCACGTCGATGTGCTCGGTGCCTTTGATCGGGTCGCCGCCGATACCAACAGCCGAGGACTGGCCCAGACCCAGATCCGAAGTCTGCTTGACCGCTTCATATGTCAGGGTGCCCGAGCGGGAAACAACGCCGCATGTGCCGCGCTTGTGGATGTGGCCCGGCATAATGCCGATTTTGCAGGCGTCAGGTGTGATGACACCGGGGCAGTTCGGGCCGATCAGGCGGCTTTTGCTGCCTTCCAGCGCGCGCTGTACCTTCATCATGTCCAGCACCGGAATGCCTTCTGTGATGCAGACGATCAGTTCCATTTCCGCGTCGATCGCTTCAAGGATCGAGTCAGCCGCGAAGGGCGGGGGAACGTAGATGACCGATGCGTTGGCTTCGGTGACGTGCTTGGCTTCGTGGACCGAGTTGAACACGGGCAGGCCCAGATGTTCCTGACCACCTTTGCCCGGTGTCACGCCGCCAACCATTTTTGTGCCATACGCGATGGCCTGTTCGGTGTGGAATGTGCCCTGCGAGCCGGTCAGGCCCTGACAGATCACTTTTGTATTTTCGTCTACGAGGACTGCCATGTCGGAGTCTCCTGATTGTGTTGTCTGGCAGGTCCGGACCGTTGCCGGACCCTAACTGTTCATGCTTCTGACTGTTGTGCGGCGGCGCGACGTATCGTTGCGCCGCGTCGCATGATCAGCCCTTGACCGCTTTCACGATCTTCTGTGCGCCATCTTTCAGGTCGTCGGCGGCAATAACGTTCAGGCCAGAGGTGTTGATGATCTCTTTGCCTTTCTCGACGTTGGTACCTTCCAGACGAACCACCAGCGGCACTTCCAGACCTACTTCTTTAACCGCGGCAACGACGCCCTCGGCGATAACATCACAGCGCATAATGCCACCGAAGATGTTGACCAGGATGCCTTTGACGTTCGGGTCGGATGTGATGATCTTGAACGCTTCGGTCACTTTCTCTTTGGTGGCGCCGCCACCTACATCGAGGAAGTTTGCAGGCTCGGCACCGTACAGTTTGATGATGTCCATTGTGGCCATCGCCAGACCGGCACCGTTCACCATGCAGCCGATTTCGCCGTCCAGAGCGATGTAGTTCAGGTCGTACTTGGAGGCCTGAAGCTCTTTCGGGTCTTCTTCTGTTTCGTCGCGCAGTTCGGCAACGTCCGGCTGGCGGTAGATCGCGTTGCCGTCAAAGCCCAGCTTGGCGTCCAGAACCTTCAGCTTGCCGTCGGTCATGACGATCAGCGGGTTGATTTCCAGCATCTCCATGTCCTTCTCGATGAAGGCTTTGTAGAGGATGCCCATCAGCTTGACGCACTCTTTGATCTGCGCGCCTTCCAGACCCAGCGCGAATGCAACGCGACGGCCGTGGAATGCTTGGTAACCTGTTGCGGGATCAACGCTGAACGACAGGATCTTTTCGGGGGTCGATGCGGCGACCTCTTCGATGTCCATGCCGCCTTCTGTCGAGCAGACGAAGGAAACGCGCGATGTGACGCGGTCAACCAGCAGGGCCAGATACAGTTCGCGTTCGATGTCGGAACCGTCTTCGATGTAGATGCGGTTCACTTGCTTGCCTGCGGGGCCGGTCTGGTGTGTGACCAGTGTCTTGCCCAGCATCTTTTTCGCTTCTTCGGCAGCCTCGGAAACCGACTTGGCCAGGCGGACACCGCCCTTTTCGCCAGCTTCGGCTTCTTTGAATTTGCCTTTACCACGGCCACCGGCGTGGATTTGTGCCTTTACAACCCAGAGGGGGCCATCAAGCTCGCCTGCGGCGGTTTTGGCATCTTCTGCCTTCAGAACCACGCGGCCATCGGACACCGGCGCGCCATAGCTGCGAAGCAGGGCTTTCGCCTGATATTCGTGGATGTTCATAAGTCTCCGTCCCGTTTTGCTGCGGTTGTTCCCCGCTATAACGGCCAGAGAATGCTTGTTTGGAGTAAAAATATACTTGGATAGGAAAAAATGGATGCATTTATCCATTTTGTGATCACAGGCATTTACTGTGTGATCACAAAATATGCGCAAGTGGTTTGCGATTCCTTTTTGGGGTGTTCTGAAACCTTAGCACAAAAAAAGGCGCGCAGTCTGCGCGCCTTTTGAAATTTGGTGTCAGCTGACGCTTATGCGAGGCTCGGGTCGATGCCTTTGCACGCTTCGACCAGGCCCTGAACGGCTTTGACCGATGTGTCGAACATTTCCTGCTCGGCTTTGTTCAGCGTGATGTTGACGATGCGCTCGATGCCGCCGGCGCCGATCACTGTCGGAACACCAACGTACATGTCCTTCACGCCCAGATCGCCGTCGCAATATGCGGCGCAAGGCAGAACGCGCTTCTGGTCTTTCAGGTAGGCTTCGGCCATTTCGATCGCCGATGTCGCCGGAGCGTAGAACGCGGAACCTGTTTTCAGCAGACCAACGATTTCGGCACCGCCGTCACGTGTACGCTGAACGATAGCGTCCATTTTTTCCTGAGTGGTCCAGCCCATCTCGATCAGGTCGGGCAGGGGGATACCTGCAACTGTCGAGTAACGTACGGACGGAACCATTGTGTCGCCGTGGCCGCCCAGAACGAAGGCTGTGACGTCTTTCATGGACACGTTGAATTCTTCTGCAAGGAAGTGACGGAAGCGCGCGCTGTCCAGAACACCGGCCATGCCGCAGACCTTGTTCGCGGGCAGACCCGAGAACTGCTGCAGAGCCCAAACCATCGCGTCCAGCGGGTTTGTGATACAGATAACGAATGCGTTCGGCGCGTGGTCGCGGATGCCTTCGCCAACGGATTTCATAACCTTCAGGTTGATGCCCAGCAGGTCATCACGGCTCATGCCCGGCTTACGGGGAACACCGGCTGTTACGATGCAAACATCTGCGCCTGCGATGTCGGCGTAGTCCTGTGTGCCTTTCAGCGATGCGTCGAAACCTTCGGACGGGCCGGATTCAGCGATATCAAGCGCTTTACCTTCCGGTGTGCCCTCTGCGATGTCGAACAATACGACGTCGCCCAGTTCTTTCATTGCTGCAAGGTGTGCAAGTGTACCACCGATCTGTCCCGCACCAATAAGCGCGATCTTGGGTCTGGCCATGGAAATCTCTCCACTGGTTGAATTTCGCCGCATGGCTAAGCCTTTGATCCGTTTTGCGCAAGTGTGCTGCGGTGCGGCGGTGTCTTTTGATGCTTTACCACCCGACGGATGTTAGCGATAAACCTGTTGAAAAACCTTAATTTAAAGGAATCCCTTTTGGAAATTCTGACGTTGACTATTTTTGCCGTAGCGGCGCCTGCGGTGTTCTTTGCAGGCGTGTCGAAAGGTGGGTTTGGCTCGGGCGCGGCCTTTGCGAGTTCTTCGATTCTTGCAATTGCAATGGAACCAGGCGCGGCGCTGGGGATCATGTTGCCGCTGTTGATGTTGATCGACGTCGCAAGCCTTCCGGCGTACTGGAAGAAATGGTCTTGGCCCGAAGCTAAGGTGCTGATTTACGCAGGTGTTCCGGGGGTTCTGGCTGGGGCAGTTTTCTACCAATACGCCGATGCTAACATGATCAGAATTATGATCGGGCTGGTCTGTCTGCTGTTCGTTGCGTGGCAATCTGCGTTGAAGTTAGGGGTGGTTTCGCTCGGGCATCGCAAGATGGGTATGAAGACCGGCGTCGTTTCGGGCGTTGTGCTGGGCTTCACCAGTTTCGTCAGCCATGCCGGTGGTCCGGTTGCGGCGGTTTACATGTTGGGGCGGGGTCTGGGTAAGCTTCAATATCAGGCGACAACCGTGCTTGTTTTTTGGGCGATCAACTTTTTCAAATCCGGTTTTTACGCCGCGATGGGAATCTTTACCAAAGAGACATTGTTGATGGCCGCGGCGCTGATCCCGTTCGCCATTGTAGGCACCTGGGTGGGCGTCAAAGCGCACAACATGGTGTCCGAGCGGTTCTTCTTTGGCCTGACCTACGTGCTTCTGACCGTCACGGGCACCAAGCTGATCTGGGATGCGCTGACCTAAGTTGAGGGGTTACCCATCAGTGTGGCAATCGACTCGGCCTCTAGTCCGCTGGCAATGAGGCAGGTCAGCCCGTTCGGCTGGGTTCTGAGAATTGTCCATGTCTGCGTCTGCGCGGACTGGAACACTTCGACCACCGAAAGATCATCGTGCCATTGAACGGCAACCTGCGTTTCGCCGAACCGTTGCTGAAGATGATCGATCACGCGGGCCCGATCCCCGCAGTTGGGTTGTGCGGCGGCTGAATTAGCGGAAATCGCCAAGGCAGCCGAAAGAATCACTCGAAGTTTCATCTGTCAGATCCTCCCAAAACAGCCGGTCGGGAACATGACCGGCGAATGGTAGCGTCTGACAGAAAGTCCTGAGATTTAATTAACGCTGCGTTTAGTGGACTTTGGTATACCTTTTTGCTGCGTCGCGGCAAATTTCTCTTGAAGTTTTCTAAGAAAAATGAAGGTTGATACGCAACTTTGTTTCGTAAAGGAGACGCAGCCATGTCCTTGCCACGCCCCTTCCGGTCAGTTCTGTACATCCCCGGTTCCAAGGATCGCGCGATCAACAAAGCGCGCAGCCTGCCTGTAGATGCGATCATCTTTGACCTCGAAGATGCCGTTGCAATCGACGAAAAGGCCAACGCACGCGAAACGCTGACACGCGAATTGGCAGAGGGCGGGTTCGGTCATCGCTACCGTATCGTGCGCATCAACAGCCTTGATACCATCTGGGGCAAATCCGATGCCGAGGCTGTGGCGAAAATGGACTGCGACGCGGTTCTGCTGCCCAAGGTCGAAAGCGCCGCTCAGTTGGATGCGCTTGCAGCAATCACGGGCGATTTGCGCATCTGGGCGATGATGGAAACGCCGATGGGCATGCTGAACGCCCGCGAAATTGCCGAACATCCGATGCTTGAAGGCATGGTTATGGGCACCAACGATCTGGTCAAGGATCTGGGTGCGCGCGCAACGCCGGACCGCGTTGCTGTTATGGCATCGCTGGGCCTGTGCGTTCTGGCCGCCAAGGCCTATGGCGTAACGGTCATCGACGGCGTTTATAATGCGTTCAAAGACGAAGAAGGTCTGCGCGCTGAATGTACGCAAGGCCGCGATATGGGTTTTGACGGCAAAACGCTGATCCATCCTGCGCAGATCGACACATCGAACGAAGTCTTCGGCCCGTCCGAGGAAGAAGTCGATCTTGCCCGCCGCCAGATCGCTGCTTTTGAAGCCGCGCAGCGCGAAGGTCAGGGTGTTGCCGTTGTTGACGGTCGTATCGTTGAAAACCTGCACGTAGACACAGCACGCCGCGTTCTGGCACAAGCCGAAGCAATCAATCAGATTGCAGCGGAGTAAACCATGTCACTTTTAGTCATCGGCATAGCGCTTTGGGCGCTGGCCCATCTGTTTAAACGATTGGCCCCCGATGCCCGTGCCAAACTTGGCACCCCGGGCCGCGGCATTGTCGCGGTTCTGATCCTTCTCGGACTTGCGTTCATTGTTCTGGGCTATCGCGCCGCGCCGTTTGTCTCGGTTTGGACGCCACCCAGCTTTATGGTTCACATCAACAACCTGTTGATGCTGATCGCCGTCTTTGTCTACGGCATGAGCGCGACCACCGGTCGTTTGCGTGGCAAGATGCGTCATCCGCAACTGACGGCAGTGAAAATCTGGGCGGTTGCGCACCTTCTGGTGAATGGCGATCTGGCGTCGATCATCCTGTTCGGCAGCATGCTGGCTTGGGCCGTGGCCGAAGTCGTTATCATCAACAAGAACTCTGACTGGGATCGTCCCGAACCGGGGAACGCCAAGAAAGACGTTTTGCTGGTTGTTATCACATTGGTCATGTTCGCCGTGATCACGGGCATCCACGCATGGCTCGGCGTTTGGCCGTTCCCGGGGTAAGATTATGAAACTTTACAGATTTTTGTCCTCGGATGACACGTCCGAGTTCTGTCACAAGGTCACGGCGGCCCTGAACAAAGGCTGGGAGCTGCACGGCGATCCGACCTATGCGTTTGACGCTGCAAACGGTGTCATGCGCTGCGGACAGGCTGTGATCAAAGAGGTCGAGGGAAAGGAATACACCCCTGACCTGAAGCTTGGAGAGCAATAATGAAAGACGGGATTGAGCGCATGACCAAGACCAATGCAGGGCGTTTTTTCGAGGACTACACAATCGGGCAGGTGATTGAACACGCCGTGCCGCGGACTGTGGGTCAGGGCGAACGCGCGCTGTATCATGCGCTCTATCCTGCGCGTCATGCGCTCTATTCGTCGGATGCCTTTGCGCAGTCCTGTGGTCTGGCAGCCAGCCCGCTGGATGATCTGGCAGCGTTCCACGTGGTGTTCGGCAAAACCGTGCCCGACGTATCGCTGAACGCCCGCGCGAACCTTGGATATGCTGAAGGCCGCTGGCTCAAGCCGGTCTGGCCCGGTGACACGTTGCGTTCGACGTCGGAAGTGATTGGGCTCAAGCAGAATTCGAACGGCAAGACAGGCGTCGTTTGGGTCCGCACCCGTGGTTATAACCAGAAGGACGAATGCGTTCTCGATTATGTCCGTTGGGTCATGGTCAAGAAACGTGATCTGGAGGCGAAAGCGCCCGAGACGGTTGTGCCTGATTTGAAATCCGCGCTGGACGTGTCCGATCTGGTCATCCCCGAAGGTCTGGATTTCACCAACTATGATTTCACACTGGCGGGCGAGCCACACCGCTGGGGCGATTACGAAGTGGGCGAGGTCATCGACCACGTCGATGGCGTGACCGTTGAAGAAGCCGAACACATGATGGCGACGCGCCTGTGGCAGAACACGTCGAAGGTACACTTCGACGGCACCCAGCGCGAAGACGGTAAGCGCCTGATCTACGGTGGTCACGTCATTTCCATGGCGCGCACCCTGAGCTTTAACGGTTTGGCCAACGCGCAGATGATCGCGGGTCTGAACGCAGGCGCCCACGCGAACCCGTGCTTCTCGGGCGATACAATCCGCGCATGGACCGAAGTTCTGGACAAAGCAGAAACCGGCGCGCCGGGCGTTGGTGCCCTGCGTCTGCGTCTGGTGGCGACAAAGTCCGGCGAAGCGGGACAGTTGAAGGGCGAAGACGGCAAATATCTGCCGGGCGTTCTTCTGGACTTGGACTACTGGGCGCTGATTCCAGTATAAAAAAGTTCAAAGGCAGCAATCAGAAATCTACTGGTGCTGTCGTTAACGTCTAGGACGATACCTAAAACGGATTTGTGATCACATTGCTTGGCGGTGTGATCACAAATGCTGCGTGCGCAGCAAAAATCCGCGACGAATGAGCGCTAACATGCGTTTCGGACTCGTGACTTTGGGTAAAAAACGACTAGAACGCTGGCAAGGAACCAAGAGGACACCGCCATGGCCGACGTGAACCGGGGCAACCGCCCGCTTTCACCGCACTTGCAAATTTATCGCCCACAGCTGACTTCGATCACCTCCATTTTCGTACGCATCACGGGCAACGCTTTGATCGTTGCTATGCTGATGATCGTCTGGTGGTTCTTGGCAGCGGCAACATCGCCGGAATATTTCGCCTACGCTGACGCTTTCGTCACAAGCTGGTTCGGCGATCTGGTGCTGTTCCTGTCCACATGGGCGCTTTGGTATCACCTGCTGGGTGGCGTACGTCACCTGATCTGGGACAACGCCGTCGGGCTTGATCTGGAAACGGCCTATACGCTGGGCTACGCGCTGATCATCGGCTCGGTTGTGCTGACGATCTTCACCGTAATCGTGGTGTAAGGAGACTGACATGGCTTATATGACCGACCGCAAACGCGCGAACCGTTGGGGCAGCGCCAAGTCCGGCACACATCACTTCTGGTCGATGAAAGTGTCGTCTGTTGGCCTTCTGATCCTGATCCCGCTGTTTGTCTTTACATTCGGCCCCGCGCTGGGTGGCACATATGAAGAAGTGACCGCTTACTTTGCGCGTCCCTTCCCCGCGATCATCGCCGCACTGACAATGATCGTCGCTTTCAAGCACTTCAACGATGGGTTCCAGGTTCTGGTCGAGGACTACGTCCACGGCATCTGGGAGAAAATCCTCATCCTCGGTATGACATGCCTCAGCTACGGCGCGGCGGCGGTTGGCGTATTTGCCATCGCACGTCTGGCGCTTTGAGCGATAGGAGCATCTGACTAATGGCTGCATATGAATATGAAACGCATGACTACGACGTTGTTGTGGTTGGTGCGGGTGGCGCAGGTTTGCGCGCAACTCTCGGTATGGCGGAACAGGGCCTTCGCACAGCTTGTGTGACCAAGGTTTTCCCGACCCGTTCGCACACAGTTGCGGCACAGGGTGGTATCGCCGCGTCGCTGTCCAACATGGGCCCCGACAACTGGCAGTGGCACATGTATGACACCGTCAAAGGCTCTGACTGGCTGGGTGACACGGACGCGATGGAATACCTTGCCCGTGAAGCGCCCAAAGCGGTTTACGAACTGGAACACTACGGTGTGCCTTTCTCGCGTACTGAAGAAGGTAAGATTTATCAGCGTCCGTTCGGTGGCCACACCACCGAATTCGGCGAAGGCCCCGCGGTTCAGCGGACATGTGCCGCGGCGGACCGGACCGGTCACGCGATCCTGCACACGCTGTATGGCCAGTCGCTGAAGAACAACGCCGAGTTCTACATCGAATACTTTGCCATCGACTTGCTGATGGACGACGATGGTGCCTGCACCGGTGTTGTCTGCTGGAAGCTGGACGACGGCACAATGCACGTCTTCAACGCCAAGATGGTCGTTCTGGCCACAGGTGGCTACGGTCGTGCGTATTTCAGCGCGACATCCGCACACACCTGTACCGGTGACGGTGGCGGTATGGTGGCCCGTGCCGGTCTGCCCCTGCAGGACATGGAATTCGTTCAGTTCCACCCCACAGGTATCTACGGCGCAGGCTGTCTGATCACCGAAGGTGCACGTGGCGAAGGTGGTTATCTGACCAACTCCGAAGGCGAGCGTTTCATGGAGCGTTATGCGCCCCAGTACAAAGACCTTGCCCCGCGTGACTACGTTTCCCGCTGTATGACAATGGAAATCCGCGAAGGTCGCGGTGTTGGCTCGGGCGGTGATCACATCCACCTGAACCTGTCGCACCTGCCGAAAGAGGCGCTGAACCTGCGTCTGCCGGGTATTTCCGAATCCGCACGCATTTTTGCTGGTGTTGACGTGACCAAGGAACCGATCCCGGTTATCCCGACGGTTCACTACAACATGGGCGGCATTCCGACGAACTACTGGGGCGAGGTTCTGAACCCGACCGCAGAAGATCCGAACGCTGTTGTTCCGGGCCTGATGGCCGTGGGTGAAGCGGGCTGTGCGTCTGTTCACGGTGCGAACCGTCTGGGTTCGAACTCGCTCATCGACCTCGTGGTCTTTGGCCGCGCCGCTGCGATCCGCGCCGGTAAAGTTGTTGACCGCAATGCAGCGACCCGCAAGGTCGATGCTGGCAAGGTCGACAAAGTGTTCGACCGCTTTGACGGCATCCGCAACGCAAACGGCAGTGTCCCGACAGCTGACCTGCGTCTGGAAATGCAGAAGACAATGCAGGCCGACGCCGCCGTCTTCCGTACAGCTAAGACAATGGCCGAAGGCGTTGAGAAGATGACAGCCATTGCGGGCAAAATGGATGACCTGAAGGTGACCGACCGTTCGCTGGTCTGGAACTCGGACCTGATGGAAACGCTGGAACTGACCAACCTGATGCCGAACGCGATGGCAACAATCGTTGGTGCGGAAGCACGTAAGGAAAGCCGTGGCGCCCATGCGCACGAAGATTTCCAGACACGTGACGATGAAAACTGGCGCGTCCACACAATCAGCCGCGTCGAAGGTGCGAAGGTTGATCTGTCGTATCGTCCCGTCGTACTTGATCCGCTCACAGCCGAGGCCGATGGCGGCATCGAACTGAAGCGCATCGCACCCAAGGCACGGACGTTCTAATGCGTTTGGCTGTCGTTCTTTTGGCGATCACGTCTCTGCTGGGCTGCACCACAGCCCAGAAGGACGAGTTTGCCCGGAACGCAGCCAAATCTGCCACGTCCAAGGTTCTGGTAGAGCGCTATCCCGGCCTTCCGCTGGAACCGGCTGTGAACTGCGTGATCGACAACGCCAACTCGACTCAAATCCTGGCGCTGGCAACCGACAGCGTAACAGGCCCCACGGAATCCACGGTGCAAATCGTGTCCGGAATTTTGCAGAAACCTGAAACGGTCCAATGCCTCGGCGTTGCAGCGGGTCAGTTGCTGCTGGGGAGTCGAATTTGAAAGGGATAGTCGAAGAAAAGGGTGATCGGGTAAAGCATATTGCCATCTGCTTTTTTGGAATACCGCGTTCGCTTCGGTTGACCTACCCAAGCATTCAAAAAAATGTAATTGAGCCAGCAAAACTCGTTGGCAACGTTTCGCTTCATGCTCATTACTTCGAGCAGACGAAAATCGATAATCCGCGATCAGGAGAGTTTGGCGAGCTGGATCCTGACGAGAAGCACTGGTTGACATATGAGACGCTGGATGTCGATCAACCCGGGATTCCCCCGGTTACTAATTTATTCGAGGAACTGATCACTTTCGGAGATTCTTGGAAAGACGAAAATCGTTCGATTTCCAATCTTTGCCAACAGCTATTTTCGCTTCGGAAGGTTACTCAACAAGCCTTGGCGTCAAATCCGGATATCGTGGCCTTTGTCCGTCCCGATCTTGTCTACCACGATAGTTTAGCGGACGTTTTCGATGCAGCAGTAAAAGATGAAACGAGCCGAATTTTCACCCCTTACTGGCAGACGGGTCGTGGATTAAATGACAGGTTTTGCGTCACCGTCGGTACACATGCTGCGGAACAATTTGGTTTTAGAATTGATCGAGCGCTCGAGTACTGTAAGCGCGGTCCCAGAAAAATTGGTTCGGAAAGACTAGTTGCTATGGCGATGGAAAACACCCCAATTTCTCCTATTTCGCATCGCGCATCGCGCGTTCGCTTCGATGGTAGCACGCGTGAAGAAAACTTCGATACTCCGTTGTTCTCTAAGTTGAGAAGGAGTTGTAAGAACATTCCACAACCCGGAATCAGGTCGATTGCGCAGCACCTTTTGCGACTGACGCAAGCTATACTTGTTGGCAGACGGTATACGGATATTTGCGCTGCTCAACTGACTTTTGGTCGAACGAAAAAAGTCACTCACTCTTTGGTACACAATGCTGAAGACGTGAGATGAACTTTGTACATGAACAGATGCACTAGAGGGATTCTTCATGGTTCAATTCACACTTCCCAAGAACTCCAAGATCCGCACCGGCAAAACGTGGCCCAAGCCCGAAGGTGCGTCGAACCTGCGGAAATTCCAGATTTACCGCTGGACGCCGGATGACGGTGAAAACCCGCGTGTCGACACGTATTTCGTAGATATGGATACGTGCGGTCCGATGATTTTGGACGCGCTGATCAAGATCAAGAACGAGATCGACCCCACGCTGACCTTCCGCCGCTCGTGCCGCGAAGGTATCTGTGGTTCGTGCGCGATGAACATTGACGGCATCAACACGCTGGCCTGTATCTATGGCATCGACGAGGTAAAGGGTGACGTCAAAATCTACCCGCTGCCGCACATGCCGGTTGTCCGCGACCTGATCCCTGACCTGACGCATTTCTATGCGCAGCACGCGTCGATCATGCCGTGGCTGGAAACCAAAACAAACCGCCCCGCAAAAGAATGGCGCCAGTCGATCGAAGATCGTGAAAAGCTGGATGGTCTGTACGAATGCGTTATGTGCGCATCCTGTTCGACATCCTGCCCGTCCTACTGGTGGAACGGCGACCGTTACCTCGGGCCGGCAGCGCTTCTGCACGCGTATCGCTGGATCATCGACAGCCGTGATGAGGCGACAGGCGAACGTCTGGACGAACTGGAAGATCCGTTCAAACTGTACCGCTGCCACACCATCATGAACTGCGCCAAGACCTGCCCGAAGGGTCTGAACCCCGCCAAGGCGATTGCAGAGATCAAAAAGCTGATGGTCGAACGCCAGCTCTGATCTGATCCGCGATATTATTCTGAACACCCCTGCAAGAAATTGCGGGGGTGTTTTGCTTTCGCCGTCCGAACGGCGGAATACCCTGATTGCTTTCATTCCCGTTTTGCGTGCATGGTCGCTGCATTTGGAGGGGCATTTATGAAGCGCTCATTAGGTTTTAGGTTTTTGATGGTCAGCCTGCTGACCCTGTTGATGTTCATCCCGATGTTTTTCGTGTCGAGCGTCGTGCAGGACCGCAAAGCCTATTCGCGGAATACGCTGATCAATGTGGGTCAGGAATGGGGCGGAGAGCAGGTGATCTCGGGTCCCTACCTGTCCATCCCGGTTGAGGAAACGATCACTGAAATCAGCGCAGAAGCAGTTGTGGATGCCCCGACCGGCGTCGACGTGATCGGGCCTGACGGCAAGCCCCACGTGCGTTCGGTGACGCGCCAAACCAAGGTCAACCGAGAGCCGATCATCGTTTACCCCGACACATTCGAACTGACATTTAAAAGCCAGACGCAAATCCGATATCGCGGTATTTTCAAGGTTCCGGTGTATCAGGCCGATGTCCAGATCGCCTTTGATTTCCCGAAGGACCGGATCGCAGACGCGACCCGTGGCGATGAAGAAATCCAGTGGGACAAAACTGTCATGGTTCTGAACCTGTCCAACAATGCCGCGCTTCGGGGCGATGCAGAGTTGCTGGTGGACGGTACTGAGACCCGGTTAGAGCCAATGGCCCAAACCGACCGCTTTGCAGGCATTCTGGCAGAGGTTGGCGATCCGCGAGCACGTGGCGAATACGCGATGAAGATCGGCCTGAACGGGGCTCAGTCGTTCAAGGTTGGACCCGTCGGGCGGTCGACCACTGTGCGTATGACATCTGATTGGGCCGATCCGGCATTTGTCGGTGGGTTCCTGCCCGATAGCTCTGAAATTACGGATCAAGGATTCACAGCGTCCTGGACCATCCCGCATCTGGCGCGCACCCTGCCGCAAATCACGCGCGAGGATTATTCCCATAACCTGCGCAACAGGATGAGCTTTGGCGTGCAGTTGATCGAGGTGAATGATTTCTACCAAAAATCCTATCGCGCGGCGAAATACGCCATTCTGTTTATTGCGCTGACCTTCTTGTCAGTTCTGCTGATCGAAAAGGGAACCGAGCGTCCTGCCCATCCGGTGCAGTACCTGCTGATTGGCTTGGCGCAATCGATCTTTGTGCTGTTGATGGTCGCCTACGCCGAACAGATGGGCTTTACGCCTGCCTATATCCTTGCCTCGGCCGCGACGATTGGCTTGCTGACGTTCTTTGGCTGGACGGGCCTTGGGTTGGGGCGGCGTAGCTGGGTTTTGTTTGCGTTGTTGGTTGTGCTGTACGCCGTTCTTTACCTGATCCTGTGGTCGGCTGATTTTGCGCTGCTGGCCGGTGCCACGCTGGCCTTCGGGGCGCTGGCGGCGACCATGTACTTTACCCGAAACGAGGACTGGTACGGTCCGGATCGTTCGGCCGGTTTGTTCGCCAGGAAGCCCCAGGACAAGGAGCCTGCCCCAACGGCAGACTAGACAGCCCCCCTTTCCCCCGCGCAGGCTGTGACCATGCCAAGGGGAGAGGGCAGAATGGACGCGGATGTCATTGTCATCGGGGCCGGTCTGGCCGGTTTGGTCGCGGCGGACGAGGCCGCGAACCGCGGGCGCAAGGTTTTGCTTCTGGATCAGGAAGCGCCGCAGTCTTTGGGCGGGCAGGCGTTCTGGTCGCTTGGCGGGTTGTTCATGATTGACACGCCCGAACAACGCCGTATGGGCATCCGTGACAGTCTGGACTTGGCGCGGAATGACTGGATGGGCAGCGCCCAGTTTGACCGCCCCGAGGATGAAAACCCCCGCAAGGTGTCCGAAGCCTATCTGGAGTTCGCAGCAGGTGACATGCGTCCTTGGCTGCGCGGGCTGGGGATGCGTTGGTTCCCCGTGGTTGGTTGGGCGGAACGTGGCGGCGCGTTGGCGCATGGGCACGGCAATTCAGTGCCCCGTTTCCACATCACGTGGGGCACAGGGCCGGGCGTCATCGCGCCGTTCGTTGCGCGTGTCCAAGAGCATGTGAAGGCGGGCCGGATCACTTTAAAACATCGCTATCGCGCGACGGCGTTGGATGTGACCAACGGTGCGGCTACGGGGGTAACGGGCGACGTGCTGCGCGATGACAACGCTGTGCGCGGCGCGTCGACCAACCGCGATATCGTGGGTGGCTTTTCGCTTAAGGCTGGCGCAATTGTGGTCACGTCGGGCGGGATTGGTGGCAACCATGATCTGGTGCGCAAACGCTGGCCAACGGATCGGCTTGGCACACCGCCAGCCAAGATGGTGGCGGGTGTACCGGAGTATGTGGATGGCCAGATGACCGAGGTCGCCAAGGCCGCCGGGGCAGGGGCCATCAACGAAGACCGGATGTGGCATTACACCGAAGGCCTGCAAAACTGGGATCCGATCTGGCCCAATCACGGTATACGTATTCTGCCTGGTCCGTCGTCGCTTTGGTTCGATGCGCTCGGCAACCGGATGGAGGCACCGTTCATGCCCGGCTTTGACACCTTGGGTACGCTGAAGCGCATACTGCAAACGGGCCACGGGCATTCGTGGTTCATCCTGACCCAGAGTATCATCAAAAAAGAATTCGCGCTGTCGGGGTCCGAACAGAACCCCGATCTGACATCGGGCAAGTGGTTGCAGGTGATCAAGGCGCGGCTCGGGGCGAAAGGCGCGCCAGCACCGGTAGAGGCGTTCAAGGAAAACGGCGCCGATTTTGTCGTGGCCGAAACGCTGGACCAACTGGTTGAGGGCATGAACCGGATCACGCCAGATCAGCCGCTGGATGCTGCGCACCTGCGTGGACAGATCGAGGCGCGGGATGCACAGATCGAAAACCCGTTCGCCAAAGACGCGCAGATCACCGCCATCCGACAGGCGCGCGCCTATCGCGGTGATAAACTGATCCGCACGGCCAAGCCGCACCGCATTCTGGATCCCGCCCATGGCCCGTTGATCGCGGTACGCCTGAATATCCTTACGCGTAAATCGCTAGGTGGTTTGCACACCGATCTGAATGCTCAGGTCCTACGCGCCGACGGCACGCCGTTCGACGGGCTTTTCGCAGCCGGAGAGGTGGCAGGTTTCGGCGGAGGCGGCTATCACGGCTACAACGCGCTAGAGGGCACGTTCCTTGGCGGCTGCCTGTTTTCGGGCCGCGCGGCGGGGCGGTCGGTCTAGCATTTATGCAACACACTGCTGAGGTGCCATGCTGGTCGTTCTCGGGCTGATCATAGCCTTTGTCTTGATCGCGGTCTTTTCCAACCGGTCCACGCGACAGTGCCGGTGGCGTGAATTTCGCCATGACACCGGCAGCCGCTGGTCCTGTGTGCAATGCGGGGCGGTCGTCGAAGGAAAGCGCGGGGAAACACCTACGGAATGCCTTAAAAATAAGGGTGAATTTGATCAAAATAAAAATTCATCGTGATGCGAAAAACTTCTTGAAATGAATCAGCAGAGGAACGATATGGCGTTTCAAGACGCCAACGCACGCGCCTCTGTCCCACTGGGCACGCCCACGGTTACGTAGCGACGGTAACGTCTCTGAAAGCACTGGTCGGCTGGAAAGCCGGGTCTATTGGAGATGACCATGAACGCATACGTAGCCGATTTCTCGGCCCCGAAAGATATTTCCCGTTCCCGTGTCGAAGAGTACATCTTCGCGAACAGCTTTGATCGTCCGACACTGGTCATCGACACAGATCGTGTGGCCCGTCAGTTCCGCGCCCTGCGCGCAGGTCTGGGTCAAGCCGATATCCATTATGCGGTCAAAGCAAACCCTGCGCCGGAAATCCTGCACACGCTGGTTGGTCTTGGTTCGCACTTCGATGCTGCGTCCCGCGTGGAAATCGAAATGTGCTTGGCCCAAGGCGCACGCCCCGAGCAGGTGTCCTTTGGCAACACCATCAAAAAAGTATCCGACATCGCATGGGCGCATGAGGTTGGCATCAACCTGTTTGCGGCCGACGCGGAAGAAGAACTGGAAAAGCTGGCCGAGCACGCGCCCGGCGCACAGGTTTACATCCGTCTGATCGTTGAAAACTGTCAGGCAGACTGGCCGCTGACACGCAAGTTCGGCTGCGCCGGTGACAAAGCGCCTGCGCTGTTCGCCTATGCCAAAGAACTGGGCCTGAAGCCTGTTGGCCTGTCCTTCCACGTCGGTTCGCAAACACGCCGCGCCGAAATGTGGGGTGATGTTCTGGATCAGGTTGCCTCTGTCTGGGCGAACCTGAAATCCGAAGGTCACGCGCTGGACCTGCTGAACATCGGCGGTGGTTTCCCTGCGTTCTACGGCCAAGCCATCGACGCACCCGAGGCATATGCCCGTCAGGTCATGGAGATGGTTCAGGCACGCTTTGGCGACGTTGCACGCGTTATGGCAGAGCCGGGCCGCGGTCTGGTTGCAGAAGCAGGTGCAATTGCAGCCGAGGTCGTTCTGGTGTCCAAGAAATCCGAAAACGACCTGCACCGCTGGGTCTATCTGGATATCGGCCGCTTCTCGGGTCTGGCGGAAACAGAAGGCGAAGCTATTCGCTATCAGTTCGCAACTCAGCGTGACCACGAAGCGTTCGCACCGTGTGTTCTGGCTGGTCCGTCCTGCGACTCGGCTGACGTTCTGTATGAACGCCGTCCGGTGGAACTGCCTGTTGGCCTGAAATCCGGCGACAAGGTCGCGATCCGCAACTGCGGTGCTTACACGTCGACCTATGCATCGGTTGGCTTCAACGGCTTCCCGCCGCTGGATGTGGTCGTCATCTGACCTTCTGATCCGGTCTTGAAATTTCGGTGGGATGGTTGTCCTGTGGTGGCTCTGACAGGAGCCACCCGTGACCACCCCACCCGAAGACGCCAACGCCCGCCGCGCGATTAAGCCGGTTATCTGTTATCCCAACACGACCTTGCCCGAAGTGCCCATCGACGAATGGGTTCAGGCGCTTGATGGGGCAGAGGTGATTGAAACCGTGATTGCCGCGCCGCGCGAAGCGGCGTCGTTCACGGTCAAGGCAGGACAGTTTTTCCGTATCAGATCCGTCGATGGTCCGCAGGTGGGTGATTTAAACCTGTGGAACCTGCATGATCTGACCGAACGGTTCTATTCCGGCAAAACCCGCGCGCTGCACGGTACGCATGTCACCACAGGCGACCGGTTGTGGTCGTCTTTTCCTGCTCTGCGCCCCATTGCGACGGTCGTGCAGGATTCGTTGGATTGGTACGGCATTGATGATTTCGGCGGATCGGTTCACGACGTCATCGGAACGCGGTGCGATCCCTACACGGCCAATCTTTTGTCCGGCGATCAGTATCACAATTGCTGCCATTCGAACCTGACACGCGCGTTGGCGGACCACACGGGCCTATCTCTGAAAGACGCCGAACCTTTGGTGCATGACGTGTTGAACGTCTTTATGTGCACCGGGTTTACGCGGGACACCGGGCAATACTTTATGAAGGCAAGCCCTGTACGGCCGGGTGATACTTTGACGTTTCTGGCCGAGATTGACCTGTTAGGCGCGATTAGCGCCTGCCCCGGTGGGGATTGTTCGTCCGAGCATAGTTCAGACGCAGCGGCCTGCTATCCGTTGGCGATTGATATACTCAGCGGGACTATCGAGAACTGGAAGGAACCGCCCGTAAATTCGTATGATCGAAGCCACGGGCGATAAAATCAGCGTTTTCCGGATGGTTTAGGTGAAAGCCGCCTCAAGCGCGATTTCCACCATATCGCCAAAGCTTTTCTCGCGGTCCTCTGAGGGAAGCGCTTCGCCGGTTAATAGGTGGTCAGACACGGTCAGAACAGCGAGCGCGCGAACACCATAGCGGGCGGCAAGGTTATAAAGCTCGGCGGCTTCCATTTCGACGCCCAGAATCCCGTGGCGGGTCATTTCTTTATTCAGATCGGGGCGTTCATCGTAAAAAACGTCCGAGGAATAAATACTGCCGACATGGTAGTTCGATTTACGTGTTTCTGCGGCGGCCACAGCATTCTTCAACAAAGTCCAATCCGCAGGCGGTGCGAAATTGAATTCTTTGAAAATGCCAGAAGACGGTGTCGAAATTGAGGAGGCTGTCATTGCCAGAATGATATCGCGGATTTTCACCTTGTCCTGCATTCCGCCGCAAGACCCGATCCTGATCAACGTCTTTGCGTTGTAGTCGCGAATCAGTTCATTCGCATAAATCGACAGCGAAGGCATACCCATGCCCGACCCGTGGATCGTAACACGATTGCCCTTCCATTCGCCCGTATAGGCAAGCATTCCGCGCACTTCGTTCACAAGTTGCGGATTTTCCAAGAAAGTCTCGGCTGCCCATTTTGCGCGATAGGGATCTCCGGGCAACAGAACGGTTTCTGCTATGTCGCCCGGCGCAGCGCCGATATGCACAGTCATCTTACAGAGCGAGATCGTCGAGCGATTTACCCGCTTCCAACGCTTCGATCACCCAGTTGGGTTTGCGACCGCGTCCTGTCCAGGTCTGGCTTGCGTCAGCAGGGTTTGCGTATTTCGCAACACCTTTTACAGACTTGCCATCTGCGCCGACCAAATCATCCAATGAGAAACCGTATTCTTTCGCCGCAGTTTCTGCAGCACGTTTCGCTTCGGCTTTACGACGTTTATCGATCGTTTTTAATGCGCGTTCGACATCGGTTTTAAGCTTTTGTAATTCCTGTTTGGACAGGGATTCCAAGTCAATATCCATAAATGCCTCCATTTCCCCCGCCAAAATTCGGAAAGATTGGGTGAAATGCAAGGTCAAATACAAACTGATTTCGTGTCAAATGCAAAAATTATGTGTCACCCCCGCACCTTTAAGTTGCAGGGGTGAATTATGTGGACCGTAAAGGTGATTATTCGGCTGCGATAGACTTCGGATCAACCAGCGTGACGATATCCATCATGATAGTGTTCAATTCGAAATCTTTGGGTGTGTAGACCTTTGCAACGCCCATTTCGAGGAGACGTTTTGCATCTTCATCCGGAATAATGCCGCCGACAATTACCGGAATGTGGCCAAGACCCGCATCGCGCATTTGCGCCATCATATCTTCGACCAGCGGAATGTGGCTACCGGACAGAATGGACAGGCCAACGACATGCACTTCGTTTTCCTGCGCCGCGCGGACCAATTCGGTCGGTGTCAGACGAATGCCTTCGTAATCGATTTCCATTCCGCAATCGCGGGCACGGAAGGCGATTTGTTCAGCGCCATTCGAATGACCGTCCAAACCAGGTTTGCCGACAAGGAAACGCATGCGGCGGCCCAATTTATCCGAAACTGCGTTTACCGCATCACGGATATCGTCCAGGCCTTCGGTTTTGTTGGAAACGGATTTTGAAACGCCGGTCGGGCCACGGTATTCGCCGTAAATCTTGCGCATCTCGCCTGCCCATTCACCGGTGGTGACACCTGCTTTGGCTGCAGCGATAGACGCCTCCATCACGTTCTGGCCGTTGGACGCCGCTTCGCGCAGGCCGGCCAGTGCCGCTTCGACAGCCGCGCTGTCGCGTTCGTCGCGCCATTCGTTCAGGCGGGCGATCTGTTCCTGCTCAACAGCCGGATCGACCACCATGATACCGCCGTCTTCGCCAACCAGAGGCGATGCTTCGCCTTCGGTCCAGCGGTTTACGCCCACAACGACAGTTTCCTGCTTTTCGATGCGGTTCAGGCGGTCTGCGTTGGAATCAACCAGACGGGATTTCATGTATTCAATCGATTCAATCGCGCCGCCCATGGAGCCAAGGTTGGCCAACTCGGCGCGTGCGCCTTCTTTCAGCTCGGCCACTTTACGGTCAACGGCGGGGTTGTTGTCGAACAGATCGTCGTATTCCAGCAGGTCGGTTTCATACGCCATGATTTGCTGCATGCGCATAGACCACTGCTGGTCCCACGGGCGCGGCAGACCCAGTGCTTCGTTCCATGCCGGAAGCTGGACAGCACGGGCGCGGGCCTTTTTCGACAGGGTCACGGCCAGCATTTCGATCAGGATACGATAGACGTTGTTTTCAGGCTGCTGTTCAGTCAGGCCGAGCGAGTTCACCTGTACGCCGTAGCGGAAACGGCGGAATTTCGGGTCTTCGACGCCATAACGTTCCTGCAGGATTTCATCCCACAGATCGACGAACGCGCGCATTTTGCACATCTCGGTGACAAAGCGGATGCCAGCGTTCACAAAGAAGGAAATACGGCCCGCAAGGCGTGGGAAATCTTCTGCGGGTACGCGCGGTTTCAATTCGTCCAGAACGGCAATGGCGGTGGCCAAGGCAAAGGCCAGTTCCTGTTCCGGTGTCGCGCCAGCCTCTTGCAGGTGGTACGAGCAGACGTTCATCGGGTTCCACTTGGGAACGTTTTTATAGCAGTACTCGGCCACGTCGCCGATCATCTTAAGTGACGGTTTCGGCGGGCAAATATAGGTGCCGCGCGACAGGTATTCCTTAATCAGGTCGTTCTGAACCGTGCCTTGCAGCTTGGACACGTCCGCGCCCTGTTCTTCGGCCACAGCGATATAGAGCGCGAGCAGCCACGGGGCTGTCGCGTTGATCGTCATCGAGGTGTTCATCTGTTCCAGCGGGATCTGGTCGAACAGGGTGCGCATGTCGCCCAGATGGCAGACAGGCACGCCTACTTTACCGACTTCGCCACGCGCCAGAATGTGGTCGCTGTCATAGCCTGTCTGTGTCGGCAGATCGAAGGCCACCGAAAGGCCGGTCTGACCCTTGGCAAGGTTGCCGCGATACAGCGCGTTGGATGCCTTTGCAGTCGAATGACCAGCATAGGTACGGATCAGCCAAGGTTTGTCTTTGGTCTGAGCGGCGGGCGTGTCAGTCATAGGGCACCTTTAGGACGTGAATCGGGTCAGCAACAAAATTGCGCACAATCGTGGATATTCGAAAGAATGTGGCGGTGTCAATTCGCTGCATCGCGGCAAGTTGGGGTTTTTTGCCGCAGAGCAGCGCCGACCAGAATAGTTTCGGGTTTAACTGCCCCAAAGGCAATTCGCCTTTCGGCGGTATTTTCGGAAATGCCGTTCCGTCTTTATAGGTCTTGTCCGGTATTTCGGGCGCTGCCAAGGTTCCGGCATGACAGATCCTGTTACGATTCCTTTTTGGCTCTTTTTTCTGATCGTTGTTTTTGCCGGGGTGACGTTTGCCTCTCATTTCCTGTTCCCATCGGTGCGCTGGTTTTTCCGGCGCCGAATGGAGCGCGTTGTTGCGCGGCTGAATGAACGGCTTGAGACACCGATCCAGCCGTTCAAACTGACGCGCCGCTATGACCTGATCCAGCGCTTGCTTTATGATCCTGCGGTCAACCGTGCGATCCTTGAGTATGCTGACGAGGAAGGCGTGCGTGAGGACGTGGCCTTTGAAAAGGCCCGCAGCTATGCCCGTGAAATCGTGCCAGCCTTTTCAGCCAGCGCCTATTTCGGAGTGGCGATCCGTGCGGCGCGGGCGTTGTCGCATTTTCTGTATGACGTCGAAGTCAGCTATCGGGACGAAAGTCATCTGCGTGATGTGAACCGCGATGCCACCGTGGTTTTTGTCATGAACCACCGGTCGAACATGGATTATGTGTTGATGACCTATCTGGCCGCGGATCGTTCGGCTTTGTCCTATGCGGTGGGGGAATGGGCGCGGATCTGGCCGCTTTCGGGGTTGATCCGCGCGATGGGTGCCTACTTTATCCGGCGCAAGTCGCGCACGGCTTTGTATCGCAAGGTGCTGGAACGGTACGTGCAACTGGCGATCGAAGGGGGCGTTGCGCAAGGCATCTATCCCGAAGGCGGCCTGTCACTGGATGGCAAACTGGCCCCGCCGAAGCTTGGTCTGCTCAAGTACATCAGCGAAGGGGCTCGCGAAACGGGAACGCCCGTCGTCTTTGTGCCGGTCGCTTTGAACTATGATCGGGTGCTTGAAGATACGATTCTGATCAATGCTGCATCCGAAGGCCACCGCCGGTTCCGGTCGTCTGTCTTTAAGGGACTTGGATTCGTGGTGAATCAGGTCTGGCTGAAATTGACTGGCCGTTACAAAAGGTTCGGCCGTGTGGCCGTGCGTTTCGGCGATCCTTTGGCGTTGAATACCTGTCCGGACAAATCGGTCGAAGACCTGAGCGCGCTTTTGATGGATCGCATAAAAGAGGCACTGCCCGTCCTTCCGGTGCCGTTTGTGTGCCAGCAACTTCTGAAATCCGAAATACTGACGGAAGACGAACTGATCCAAGCGGCTGAGATGCAGCTTGGGTCGCAGCTGGGCAACGTTGCGTCATTTGTTCGCGGCGGGATTGAAATATTATTGCGTCGAAAAGTGATCGCCTCCACCGAAAACGGCTATTTGATCGAACCTGATAAGGTGCAACTTGCTGAATTTTATGGAAATTCCATCCCGATAAGTGATGGTTGAAGTTGCCGGGGCGTTTGCGGTCGCAGCATAAATTTCTGCATCCGCGGGGTCATAAAATTACAATATAGCCTTAAATCTTGTTGAAATGTTGCGCGGCGGTCGATATTTCCCCTGTATCAGCTGCGATTCTGCATCGCGGCATATGTGGACATAACCAACTAGACGGAGGTTCCTATGGCTCTGGATACGCAAACCAGCATCGCGGACTACGACGCGCCGGAAAAAGATCTGTACGAAATCGGCGAAATGCCCCCGCTCGGCTACGTGCCGAAAAAGATGTACGCATGGGCCATCCGTCGCGAACGCCATGGCGACCCCAAGACAAGCTTCCAGGTAGAAGTTGTCGACACATGGAAGCTGGACAGCCACGAAGTGCTGGTTCTGGTTATGGCCGCTGGCGTTAACTACAACGGCGTCTGGGCCGGCCGCGGTGTTCCGATCAGCCCCTTCGACGTGCACGGTCAAGATTACCACATCGCTGGTTCCGACGCGTCCGGCATCGTTTGGGCCGTAGGTGACAAGGTCAAGAACTGGAAGGTTGGCGACGAGGTTGTCATCCACTGTAACCAGGATGATGGCGACGACGAACATTGTAACGGCGGCGACCCGATGTTCTCTGATTCCCAGCGTATCTGGGGCTACGAGACTGGCGACGGTTCCTTTGCTCAGTTCACCAAAGTTCAGGCGCAGCAGCTGATGCCGCGTCCCAAGCACCTGACTTGGGAAGAGTCCGCCTGCTACACGCTGACACTGGCAACAGCATACCGCATGCTGTTCGGTCACCACCCGCACGAACTGAAGCCGGGTCAGAACGTTCTGGTTTGGGGTGCGTCCGGTGGTCTGGGTTCCTATGCGATCCAGCTGGCGAACACAGTTGGCGCGAACGCGATCGGCGTGATTTCGGACGAAAGCAAGCGTCAGTTCGTTATGGATCAGGGCGCCAAGGGCGTTATCAACCGTAAGGACTTTGACTGCTGGGGTCAGCTGCCCACAGTGAACAGCCCCGAATATAACACGTGGCTGAAAGAAGCCCGTAAGTTCGGCAAAGCGATCTGGGAAATCACCGGCAAAGGCAACAACGTTGACATGGTGTTCGAACACCCCGGCGAAGCAACCTTCCCGGTGTCTACTCTGGTCGTGAAAAAGGGCGGTATGGTTGTGATCTGCGCGGGTACATCCGGCTTTAACTGTACCTTCGACGTTCGCTACATGTGGATGCACCAGAAGCGTCTTCAGGGTTCGCACTTTGCCAACCTGATGCAGGCCGCTTCGGCAAACCGCCTGATGTGCGAGCGCCGTCTGGACCCCTGCATGTCCGAAGTTTTCCCGTGGGCCGAAATTCCGGATGCGCACATGAAGATGATGAACAACGAACACAAGCCGGGCAACATGGCCGTTCTTGTTCAGGCTCCGAAGACAGGTCTTCGCACGTTTGAAGAAGCTCTCGAGGCTCGCTCGTAAGTCAGCGCTCTCCCCGTCTGACACGACAGCCCCCGTCACCCATCAAGGTGGCGGGGGCTTTTTTCTGTTTTTTTACTTTTCAAAGGTAAGGAAATCGCAGTCCCGCTATTTCTGGGGGGATAGAATTCGCGAATTATGTGATTTTTCGGTTCGTGTTATAGTTGTTATTAACGAACTGTTAACTAATTGGGGATGACTCTTTCATGAAGAATGATTGGATAATTGACGTTCTCACGGACCTGCAAACGTTCGCACGAACCAACGCCCTTCAGTTGCTGGCAGAGCAGCTGGAAGACGCGAAAATGGTTGCGCATGTCGAAATGGCGTCAAAGGGAAAAGGGACCCACAGTGGGCCACGCAGTACTGACGCCATTTTCGGATACAACCCTGTCGAGGTTGGAACTAGCCGCCTCGGCTGAGGATCTGCAATCAATCATCGAAACTTTGCGCGACCAATTCGGGGTCGACCACATCGTTTATCACTGGGTGAATTCCAACGGTGAACAATACGGTGTCGGCACCTACAGCGAAGATTGGGTGTCGCGCTATCTTCAGAAAAACTACCTGCGCATTGATCCGGTGGTGCAGGGGTGTTCGCAACGGTTTCATCCGACCGACTGGAAGCAACTGGATTGGTCATCCAAGGCCGCGCGATCCTTTTATCGCGATGCTGTTGAACACGGGATCGGCAATCAGGGCTTTTCCATTCCGATCCGTGGCCCGAACGGCCAGTTTGCGGTTTTCACGCTTAGCCACAATTGCAGCGATACAGAATGGTCCGATTTCACCGAACAATACCGGCGTGACCTGATCCTGATCGCGCATTTCTTTAACCAGTCCGCATTAACGCTCGAACCCGACAGGCAGCCAGAGGCCGTGCCAAACCTGTCGCCACGGGAAACCGATGTTTTGACACTGTTGGCCACGGGCCATTCCCGCAGTCAGGTGGCGAACACCCTTCAGATTTCCGAGCACACCTTACGTGCCTACATCGAAAGCGCGCGGTTCAAATTGCGCGCCTTGAACACGACCCATGCGGTTGCGCGTGCGTTGCATCGTGGACTGATCGTTATCTGACCGTTCGGTCGCGTTAACCCTTATTAGTCTCTGCATATCAGCCTGCATTCATCCAACGGGAGAACGCAGATGATACGATTTCTATACGCAGACCAACTTGCAGATTATCCGAAGCTTCTGGCGACCATGTTCAAGGATCGCGCCGACCAGTTTCACACCCGCCTTGGCTGGGAAGTGACGGTCGATGAAAACGGCGAAGAGCGCGATGAATACGACGATCTGAACCCGCTCTATGTAATCTGGGAACGCCCCGACGGAACGCACGGTGGCTCCATGCGTCTGCTGCCAACGACGGGCCGGACGATGGTGAACGAACATTTCACCGACATCATCGGCGGCGGCACGATCGAAAGCCCCCTGATTTGGGAATGTACGCGGTTCTGCCTAGCGCGCGAAACCTGTCCGGGCACAGCGGCCGCGCTGATGCTGGCAGGCGGCGAGATCATGAAAAACATGAACGTCAGCCACTATGTCGGCGTGTTCGACGCCCGCATGGTCCGCATCTACAAACGCATCGGATCATCGCCCGAGGTTTTGGGCAGCATGGGTGAAGGTCGCAGCCGGATTAGCGTTGGATTGTGGGAGTTCACGCCCGAGGCGCAGGCAAAGGTGGCGGCAAGCGCAGGGATTTCGCCCTATACGATTCGTAAATGGTTCGAACATTCGTTCGGCTCGGCGCCTACAGCTTTGCGGATGGTCGGGTGATCGGTTTCACATCCATAGATTGCCGCATCGTAAATATGTCGGTGCGGTAATGATAAAACTGCTTATCTTTAGTTTGCGAATGGGGATGCGTACTGCGCCGGTAAAACGGAATTGGTATGATTTTTAAGGGGCTTATCTGGCTTTTAAGGATGCTTACCAATGAAATCGGTTCTCGGAATTTCCGTCGCGGCACTGATCGCAGGTTCGACTGCAGCTTTTGCTGAAGGTCTGAATTTCTCCAATATGTATGCGGGCTTGGCGCTTGGCTCGGCGACGAGTTCGGTGGAAAGCGGTGGCTTCAATATTGAAGGCGGTTTCAAAAACGAAAATTGTGAGACCGCAGGTATTTGCTCCAACAAAGACAGCCGTACAACGGGCAGCCTGACTTTTGGCTTGTCAGAAGTCGCGCGTTTGTCTGAACGCAATACAGTTCGCGTCGAATTTGAATTGACCAAATACAACGACGCCGATTTCGTAACCGGCAGCTTCCCGGGCGGCCCTAACCCGGAATTCTTCTATGATTTGGCGATTGAAAACCAAAAAGCGGCCTTCCTGAACGCCTATGTCGATTTTCAGGCAACAGACCAAATTACCCTTTTCGGCGGTTTAGGCTTCGGTACGACACAGTATGAAGTTTCCGTGGATGATGGGGTGGTCAATGGCTCCAAAGATGTGCGCAATTCGGCCTATAACGTGGGCGTTGGCGTAAGCTATGCCGTAAACCAGCGTTTCGAACTGTATTCGCAAGCGCGCTACGTTGATTTTGGTAAGGCTGACGTGGATATCGAAAACTTCTTTGGCGGTGATGCTGGCAACTACACTCTGATCCTGAAAGGGACAGAATTCCGCACAGGTCTGCGCATCAACTTCTGATAAAAAACAGCCGGAGCAGCGATTGTTCCGGCTGTCCTACTGGCGGCGCTGAATCCCAGCGGATAGGGTGCCGCCATGACACTGACTTCCGTATCCTTTTCCGACGATCAGGCAGATGCCTATGATGCCATCGCAGCCATGCTGCGGGGGGCGGGTATTGATCTGGTCGACGGCATGGTTCTGCCTGCGCCCGAGGGCAAGAACCAGATCCGCGCGATTATGGGAAAGGCCGGATCGGGTAAGACGCTTTTGCTGGCAGAGCTGTACAAGGCGCTTGAGGCGACAGGGATCGAGGTCGTGTCGGGCGATTACGAAAGCCGCCGCCGCAAGGAAAAGCGCACACTGGCCATTCTGGCCCCAACCAACAAGGCGGCAAGTGTTTTGCGCATGCGCGGCGTGCCCGCGACAACGATCCACCGCATTCTCTACACGCCCGTGTATGACCCCGAATACGAACGCATCGCCGAATGGCTGATGGGCAATGACGAACGCCCTGAACTGGAAGAGCTTTCGGACGAGGCGCTGGAGCGCGCCAAGGCGTCTTATGAACTGCACAAATCGGTGCCTGCTGCATTGGCGGCTGCCGGTCTGCGGGGTTCTGATTTCATCACCGGCTGGAAGCGGCGCGAAGACCCGTTGGACATCGGCTTTATCGACGAAGCATCGATGCTGGATGACCGGCAGTTCGACGATTTGCGTGATATCTTTCCAAACCTTGTTCTGTTCGGTGATCCGGCCCAGTTGGCGCCGGTTAATCAGTCGGGCACGATGGTGTTCGACAAACTGGCGGATGTTCAGAAGACCGAGTTAAAGCGCATCCACCGGCAGGATGCCGATAACCCGATCCTTGATCTGGCCCATGCTTTGGCCGATCCGCAGTTGAGTTTCGAAGATTTCGAACGGATGGTCGAAGACACCGCCCGCAAGGACGATCGCGTTGTCTGGGGCCAGAGGGTCGAGGTTGATCTAATGGCCCGCTCTCCGGTGCTGGTCTGGCGCAACGCCACGCGCATTCGCCTGATCAATGCGTTCCGGTCGGTCTATGGTGCGCCTGAAACCGAACTGCTGGAAGGCGAGCCACTGATCTGCGACGGCATCGAACTGCCCCTGAAGCATCGCAAAAAGCGACTGGATCTTGAGGCCCGCGGCCTGATCAAGGGTGCGCAGGTCGTCTACCTCGGGCCTGGTCGCAAGCCGGGATTTTCGCGATTGCATGTGATGGGCGCAGAAGACCCGCAAGTTTCCGCCGCCTCGATCGTGAAGATCGAAAAACCTGATGAAGAAGAACCGTTTATTCCCTACGCTGCCCGTATGGGGGCCACGTTTTTGCACGGGGCAGCCGTGACGATCCACAAGGCGCAAGGGTCACAGTGGGAAGAGGTGCAGGTGTTTGCGCCCGACCTCTATGCCGCCGCCCGCATGGGGCGGGCAGAAGCAGGTCAGCCATTGTGGAAACGTCTGGCGTATGTGGCAATCACGCGGGCCTCGGGGCGGCTTTATTGGGTGGTGCGCAACAGGCTGTCGCGCCCGTCCCAAGGTCTGAGTGTCGATGATTTGCGCGGTGCTCCAGCAGCGGCACTGACGCTTGAGCAGGAAACTGATTTGATATGACAAAATCCATTCTCGTGACGGGGGCAAGTTCCGGTATCGGGCGCGCGGTGGCTGAACATTTTCTGGCTCAGGGATGGGTTGTCGGGCTCTTGGCGCGGCGCGAGGAAGAACTGGAAAAAGTGGCGCGCGGTCGGGACAATGCGGTCGTCTTGCCTGCGGACGTCACCGATGCCCGCGCTATTCATCTGAAATTCGGCACCTTCGCCCGAAGCGCTGGGCGTTTCGATGTTCTGTTTAACAACGCTGGTCTGTTCGGCCCTGCCGCACCGATCGACGAAGTGTCACTGGATGACTGGGATCAGGTGCTGCGCGTGAATCTACACGGCATGTTCGTCTGCGCGCGTGAGGCGTTCGGTCTGATGCGGGCGCAATCGCCAATGGGGGGACGGATCATTAACAACGGGTCGATTTCGGCCCATGTGCCGCGCGAAAATTCGGTCTGCTACACCACGACCAAACACGCGATCACGGGCCTGACAAAATCCCTGAGTCTGGATGGACGCGAATACAACATTGCTTGCGGTCAGATTGACATCGGCAATGCGCGCACCGATCTGCTGGAAGGGATCATTGAAACCAACCGTGCCAAGGGCATTGCCGAACCTGCCACGATGGACGTGGCCGAAGCGGTGAAATCCGTGGCGTTGATGGCGGACCTGCCCCTGAATGCCAACGTTCAGTTTATGACCGTGATGGCAACCAAGATGCCCTATATCGGCCGCGGCTAAGGCCCCGTGGGCGGGATGCCTCCGGCGGAGGTATTTGTGGACAGAAAATACAAAATTGTTGTGCGCCGTTAGGCCATTGGTCGCGGATACAGACGTTTCTTTCGTGTCTTTCGTTACGTCACGGCAGCTTTGCTGTTGCACGGCGGCGAAAGCCGCGTTCAGATTGTATACGAAGATTTGCAGAAGGCAGGGGAGGGCCAGATGCAGGCAATGATGATGAATCAGCCGCTCTCGATTATCGAGATTTTGCGCTATGCGGCGGGCGCGCATCCGGGCGCAGGGATCGTTTCGGCCAGAACCGAGGGTGACATCCACCGCGAAACCTATGCCGAAGCCTATGCGCGCGCAGGGCAGTTGGCCCATGCGATGGCGCGTCTGGGGGTCAAACTTGGCGACCGCGTCGCGACTTTGGCGTGGAACGGGTATCGCCATTTCGAATTGTACTACGCGATTTCGGGCATGGGGGCGGTCTGCCACACGATCAACCCGCGTCTGTCCGCAGAACAGATGCTGTATATCATCGACCACGCAGATGATCAGGTGTTGTTCTTTGACGTAACCTTCACGCCGATCTTGGAGGCGCTAAAAGATAAGCTGCCTTCGGGGATGAAGCTGGTGGCGATGACCGATGCGGCCCATATGCCGGACAGCACACTGGATTTGCTGTGTTACGAAGACCTGATCGCGGATGAATCTGCGGACTTCGATTGGCCTGAACTGCCCGAGGATACGGCGGCGGGTCTGTGCTATACATCCGGCACCACAGGCAACCCGAAAGGCGCGCTGTTTTCCCATCGTTCGACGGTTCTTCATGCATTTTCGATCTCGATCGCGCTCAGCAAATCGTTGACGGAAGGCGGGCGCATTCTGCCGGTTGTACCGCTGTTCCACGTCAATGCGTGGGGCTTGCCCTATTCGGCGCCGATGACGGGCGCGTCGTTGGTGATGCCGGGGCCGAACCTTGATGGGCCGTCTTTGTTTGATCTGATGGACGCAGAGAAGGTCACATCGGCATGGGGCGTCCCGACCGTCTGGCTGGGCCTGCGCGCCGAAATCGACAAACGCGGCCGCAATCCAGAAGGTTTCTCGCAGGTTGTGGTCGGCGGCTCTGCCGCGCCGCGCTCGATGATTGAAGGGTTCGAGAAATCCGGCGTCGAGGTGTGCCATGCGTGGGGCATGACGGAAATGAGCCCTGTTGGTACGCAGGGGCTGTTGTCTGAGTCGATGAAAGACCTTCCCTTCGAGGCGCAGATGGACCTGAAATCCAAACAGGGGCGTCGCGTCTTTGGGGTCGAACTGAAAATCGTCGACGATAACGGCAACCGGCTTCCCCATGATGGCAAGGCCGTTGGCGAATTGTTCGTACGCGGCAACACCATTGTGTCCGGCTATTTCAACAATCCCGAGGCGACGGCAGCAGCCATTGATGCCGAGGGTTGGTTCGGCACTGGCGACGTGGCCAGCATTGATGAGCAGGGCTTCCTGACCATTCAGGACCGGTCCAAGGACCTGATCAAATCGGGGGGCGAATGGATTTCGTCAATCGATCTGGAAAACATCGCCATGGCGCATCCCAAGGTCGCCAACTGCGCGGTGATCGCCATTGCCCATCCGAAATGGGACGAACGGCCTTTGCTGGTTGTGGTTCCTGCGGGCGATGAAAAGCCCGAGCTTTCCGAAATCCACGACATGATGTTGCAGCATGTCGCCAAGTGGCAGTTGCCCGATGACATGGTGTTCGTCGACAGTCTGCCTTTGACCGCGACGGGCAAGATTTCCAAACTGACCCTGCGCCAACAATTTACGGATTACGTGCTGCCTGATGTTCGCTGAATTATTCGCAAGCCCCGAACCGAAATTAAGCCGCTGGTACGAAATGTCCGAGGACCGCGTGCGCGCCTTTGCGGATGTGACCGAGGACTGGCAGGCCATTCACCTGGACCCTGACGTGGGCCGCGCGGCGGGCTTTGATGGGGCCGTTGTGCATGGCTATCTGGCGCTGTCGATGCTGTCGGCTATGTCGTACGATGTGCTGCCCGATCTGCCCGCTGACTGCGTTTCGGTGAACTATGGATTTGACCGTGTGCGGTTTATCGCGCCGGTCCCTGTGGGCGCCCGCGTTCAAGGGCGCTTTCAAATGTCGGAAATCGAAGAGAACGAAGGCTCTGCCCGCGTGCGCTGGGATGTCAGCATCACGTGCGAAGGCAGTGAAAAGCCGTCAGTGGTCGCCGATTGGCTGACCTATTTCAAAAGGAAGGATGTGTGATGGATCTAGGGATCACGGATCGGGTACGCCCGCTGATTGAAGCGGTGCGCGATATGGTGGAAAACGAAATCGCCCCGCTGGATGCTGAATTCCACGCCGAGGTCGGAACACACCCGTCGGGCGACCGGTTCAAACATACAGACCGTCAGTTGGAAATTCTGGACGGGCTGAAGGCGAAGGCCAAGGAACGCGGGCTGTGGAATTTCTGGCTGACAGACAGTGACCGTGGCTATGGCCTGAGCACAGTTGAATACGCCTATCTGGCCGAGGAAATGGGCAAGGTCACCATCGCGGCCGAGGTCTTCAACTGCAACGCGCCGGACACCGGTAATATGGAAGTGCTGGAACGCTACGGCGAAGAGTGGATGAAAGACCGCTGGCTGGTGCCGCTTTTGAACGGCGATATCCGGTCGGCCTATGTGATGACGGAACCCGATGTGGCGTCGTCCGATGCAGCCCAACTGGCGTTCGAGGCACGTCGCGATGGCGATGACTACGTGCTGAACGGTGACAAATGGTGGATTTCCGGCGCGGGCGATCCGCGCTGCGGGCTGTACATCGTGATGGCCTGCACCGACCCAGATGCGCCGAAACACCAGCGTCACACCATGTTTGTGATGGATGCTGACACGCCGGGCATCGAAGTGCTGCGCGCCATGCAGGTGTTCGGAGCGGATGACGCCCCGCACGGTCACATGCACCTGCGGTTCACCAACGTGCGCATTCCTGCCAAGAACATCGTTCTGGGCGAAGGGCGCGGGTTCGAGGTTGCTCAGGGCCGTCTGGGGCCGGGCCGTATCCACCACTGTATGCGTGCCATTGGTCAGGCCGAAAAGGCGTTGGAACTGATGTGTACCCGTGGCCTGTCGCGTGAAGCCTTCGGCAAACCGATTGCCGAGCTTGGTGCGAACTATGACATCATCGCCAACGCACGGATGGAGATCGAAATGGCCCGTCTGCTCTGCCTGAAAGCGGCGTGGATGATGGACAGCGCTGGTGTGCGCGCGGCCCAGCCGTGGATTTCCAAGATCAAGGTCATCGCACCCTTGATGGCCGGTAAGGTGATTGATGAAGCAATGCAGCTTCACGGGGCCAAGGGTATTTCGCAGGATATGACGTTGGCCCATATGTGGACCCACGTACGCACGCTGCGCTTCGCCGATGGCCCCGATGCGGTCCACCGTCGTCAGGTCGCGCGGGCGGAGCTGCGGAAATACACGCAGGCCAACGTCTGATGGCGGACATTGATCTAAGCAGCGTCGCTGCGTGGATGTCCGATAACGTCGCGGGCTTTGAAGGCCCGCTGGCGGCGACAAAGTTCGACGTGGGCCAGTCCAACCCGACGTTCCTATTGGAAGGGCCTAAGGGGTCATACGTTCTGCGCCGCAAACCGCCGGGTGTGTTGCTTAAATCGGCGCACGCGGTGGACCGTGAATTCCGCGTCCAAAGCGCGCTGGCGCATACAGATGTGCCGGTGCCGCAGATGCTGGCGCTATGTGAAGACGACGCTGTCACCGGATCGATGTTCTACGTGATGGAGCACGTGAAGGGCCGCAATATCGACGACCCGTCGATGCCGGAGGCGACCAACGCCGAACGAGAGGCCATCATTACGGAAATGGCCCGCGTACTGGCGGCGATCCATTCTGTCGATCTGGAGGGGGTCGGCCTGTCTGACTACGGCCCGCCGGGAAACTATTACGAACGCCAACTGGCCCGCTGGACCAAGCAATACCGTGCGTCGGAAACCGACAGCATTCCCGCGATGGAGACGTTGATCGACTGGCTGGGTGCCGAGATGCCCGAAGACGACGGCCAGCGCACGCTTGTCCATGGGGATTACCGCATCGACAACATGCTGTTCGCGAAGGACGGTACCGATTGCCTTGCTGTTCTGGATTGGGAACTGTCCACCTTGGGCCATCCCTTTGCCGATCTCGCAGGTGTCATCATGCAGTGGCAGATGCCTGTCGGACCTGAGGGCCGCGGCCTTGCCGGTGTGGATCGGGCCGCGCTGGGCCTGCCGTCGGATGATGCGTTCGTGGACTTGTACTGCCAGATGCGCGGCATCAACCGGCCCGAGCGTTTCGGCTACTACGTTGCCTTTGCTTTCTTCCGTATGGCGGCGATCCTGCAAGGCGTGAAGAAACGTGCGCTTGACGGCAATGCGTCCAACCCCGAAAAGGCATTACGACTGGGGGCTTATGTGCCCCGTTTTGCCGAAATGGGGCTGGAGGCCCGCGCCTGATGACAGAACTCGACCCGCGTTTTCACGAACCGCCCTATAACTTCGCCGCCCATCTGGGGATGCGCATGGTGGACTGGAAAGAAGACTATGCGCGGTTCGAGATTGATCTGGAAGATGTGCATTCGAACCGCCACGGCAACCCGCACGGCGGCGTGCATGCGTCGCTTCTGGATACAGTCATGGGCTATGCCGGTTGCTGGACGGGCGATCCCGACGTGCAGCAAATGGCGCTGACGCTGTCGTTGAACGTGCAGTACCTGTCCCGCCCGCTGGGCAAGACGTTCATCGGCGAAGGCTGGCGTACAGGTGGGGGCAAATCCACCTTTTTCGCCGAAGCCACCGTCAAGGATGAAACAGGCGAATTGATCGCCAAGGGAACAGGTGTTTTCCGCTACCGCAAACGGTAAAGGCGCGGCTTACAGCGCGCCTTCTGCCGCCGCGCGGATGGCGCGGATGTTGTCGCCATAAGGCGCAGGGTTGCTGACCGACCCGCCACGGAATGCGGCAGAGCCTGCAACCAGAACATCGGCACCGGCAGCGGCCACCAAAGGTGCTGTGGTCGGATCAACACCACCGTCGATTTCGATGTGGATTTCGCGATCGCCAATCATGCTGCGCAGCTTGCGTACTTTGTTGGTCATGTCGATGAACTTCTGACCGCCGAAACCGGGGTTCACTGTCATCACACAGACCAGATCGGTCAGGTCGAGCAGGTGTTCAACCGCCTCGGCAGGGGTGCCGGGGTTCAGTGCGACGCCAGCCTTGCAACCCGCCGCACGGATCGCTTGCAGCGTGCGGTGGATGTGGGGGCCTGCTTCGACGTGGGCGGTGATGATGTCAGCACCGGCCTGTGCGAAGGCGTCGATATAGGGATCAACCGGAGCAATCATCAGGTGCACGTCCATGACGGTTTTGATGTGCGGGCGGATCGCGGCGCAAGTGGTCGGGCCAAAGCTGATGTTCGGCACAAAGTGACCGTCCATGACGTCAACGTGGATCCAGTCAGCGCCCTGCGCTTCGATGGCATCGATTTCTGCGCCGAAGTTGGCGAAATCGGCGGCAAGGATGGACGGGGCGATTTTGATGGAACGGTCGAAGGTCATGGGATTCTCCATTGGCTTGGCGCGCTGCTATCAGTAACCGGCGGTGCGGTCCACCACATGGAGCAGACCCTCGCCCGTTTCGTTACGATGAATGTTCATGGCCACGACCTGTGCCGCTGTTTTAGGACGTGTCGCCGACGCGATATGCGGTGTGATCGTCACCTGCGGATGTGCCCAGAACGGATGGTCCTGCGGCAACGGCTCTATACGGAACACATCCAGCGTGGCGTGGGCAATCTGCCCGCTATCCAAGGCAGCGATCAGCGCATCGTCATCGATCAGGGGGCCGCGACCGGGGTTGATCAGGAACGCGCCCTTGGCTGTCAGGTCCAGCGTGTTCGAATTGATCACATTGGTCGTGGCGGGCGTGTCCGGCAGCAATAACACGATGATCTGAGCATCGGTCAGGGCATCTATCAGCCCGTCATTGCCATGGTGGCAGGTGACACCGTTGACCGATTTCTCGGTACGGCTCCAACCGTGCACGTCGAACCCAAGCGCCACCAGTTGCGCCGCGCAGGCCTGTCCCAACTCGCCCAGGCCAAGCATCGCAACCTTCCGTTCGCGCGCCAGAGGCGGGGGCTTGGGCGTCCACTTATGATCGGGGTTCTGAATATGCGCATCCATCCCCAAATGGTGGCGCAGAGCGTGGCCCGTGACCCATTCGACCATGCCTTGGGTCAGGCCCGCGTCATCGACCATCCGGCAAAGGGGAACGGTCAACGTCTGGTTTCCGACAACCTTTTCAACACCCGCCCATAGGTTCAGAACAGCCTTCAGCCGCGTGAATGGGGTAAAGTCCTTCACCTTGGAATCCGGCGAATACACGATGTAGTCCACCTGATCCGGCGGAACGTCGGTGGAAAGTGTATAGTCGAGTCCCCGAGCATCCAGTGCGTCACGCAAAAGTGGTTCGTATTCCTCCCATTGGGCGGAATTTGCGGCGAACTGGATCGTCAATGTCATGGATTACCTCGGGCGGTGGATATGGGCGCTTTGAACAAGGCCAAAGGCCAGCATCAGAACAAGCATGGCCGAGCCACCGTAGCTGACCAGCGGTAAGGGCACACCCACAACCGGCGCAAGGCCCATAACCATCGACATGTTCACCGCAAAGAACAGGAATAGGGTCAGGCCAACGCCCAGGATCAGCAAGGACGAAAACCGGTCTTTGTTCTGAAGGGCCGAGATGACGCAGAACACAAGGATCAGCACGTACAGAACCAGTAGGGAAAACCCGCCGATAAAGCCGAATTCCTCGGCCAGCGTGTTGAAGATAAAGTCGGTATGCTTTTCCGGAAGGAAGTTCAGGCGCGACTGTGTGCCTTGCATAAACCCGCGCCCCGTCCAGCCACCGGACCCCATCGCAATCTTGGCTTGCGTGATGTGATAGCCCGCGCCAAGCGGGTCCTGTGACGGGTCTAGAAAGGTATCGATCCGTTTGTACTGATAGTCTTTCAGCAGCTGCCAATCGGTCCCGCGGCTTTCAAAAACAGCGGCGACCGTGCCGATCCCCGCCGCAATGACGCCGCCGAAATAGGCCCAGTGGACACCCGCCAAAAACATCATCAACCCGCCCGAAATCATCAGCAAAAGCGCTGTCCCGAGGTCGGGTTGGGTCAGAACCATGCCGGTTGGTAACAGGATGATCAAAACGGGCAACAGGACCCAGAAAGGATGGGACGTCTTCTTGATGGGCAGCCAGTCATAGTAGGCGGCCAGCACCATCACCAAGGCAATCTTCATCAATTCCGATGGCTGCAACCGCATAAAACCGATGTCGATCCAGCGCTGGGCGCCCATACCGACGGTTCCAAAGAATTCCACCGCCAGCAACAGGGCCAGGGACACCAGATAGGCCACCACAGCCATGTTTCGCCAGAACCAGATCGGCACCAGCGCCACGATAAACATCACCGCGAGGCCAAGCAGATAGCGTTTCATCTGCGGCTCGGCCCAAGGTGAAAACGACCCGCCGGCCACGGAATAAAGCATCAGGAACCCAACGCAGGCGATGGCTGTCAGCAGGATCACGATCGGCCAGTTCAGGTAAAGAACCTTGCGCCAACCGCTTGGGGTGGTTTTGACGGAATACTCTAAATAGCTCATGCGCGGCCCGGATTGCTTTCTTGCCGTGCGCGGCGTTCGCGTTCCAGACGTTCCTGCTGGGCCTTGATCCGGCTGCGGTCGCCTTGCGGGTAGGCCTCAAGCGGGGGGGTGCCTTTGAACAGCGCCTGCAAGGTCACGTCGCGGGCAATCGGTGCCGCAGCGGTCGATCCGCCGCCGCCGTGTTCGACCACGACAGCAACCGCGATCTTGGGTTTGTCGTAGGGGGCGAAATCCACAAACAACGCATGGTCGCGCCGTTCCCATGGCAAGTCTTCGTTGCGTGTCACGCCGCGCGCCCGTTCGGCAGCGGTGATGTTGCGCACCTGCGATGTACCGGTTTTCCCCGCCATGCGGACAGTGTCGTCGATGATCCGCGATTTATAGGCCGTGCCGCGCCGGTTGTTCGATACGGCATACATGGCCTTGCGCACCTGTTTCAGATCGTTTTCGTTGATCCCGAGCGATGCGCCGCCTTTCGACGGCAACTCAACGCTGTCCACCGATTTGATCAGCCGAGGCTCGACCGCACGGCCCGTGGCGATGCGCGCTGTCATGACGGCCTGCTGCAGAGGTGACGACAGGACAAAGCCCTGACCGATAGACGCGTTGACCGTATCACCGATCACCCATTCGCTGTCCCGTTCACGCAGTTTCCACGCCTTGTCCGGAACAAGGCCGCTGGTCACTGCCGACATTGGGAAATCAAAGGTTTCGCCAAGTCCCAAACGACGGGCCATGTCGGCGATTTTTTCGATGCCGACCTTCAGCGCCAGATCGTAATAATAGACGTCACAGCTTTCGCGCAGCGACTGTTCAAGGTTCATGTGACCGTGGCCCGCACGTTTCCAGCAGTGGAACTTGCGTCCGCCGACCTCAAGGTGACCCGGGCAATAAACAGTCTCGGATGGGGTGATGACCCCTGCTTCCAACGCCGCAAGCGCGGTGATCATTTTAAAGGTGGACCCGGGCGGATAGGCGTCCTGCACGGTTTTCGACGCAAGCGGGCGCTTTTCGTTGTCGCGGTAGACGGCGTAATCCGCAACCGAAATACCGCGCACGAATTTGTTCGGGTCATACGTCGGTGCCGATGCACAGGCCAGCACGTCGCCGGTTTCCACATCCATCACCACGACCGATGCGCTTTCCTCGCCCAAGCGGGCCTGCACATAGTCCTGCAAATCCGTGTCGATGGTCAGTTGAAGATCAGAACCTGCTTCGCCCTCGCGACGATCCAGTTCGCGCATCACGCGGCCAACGGCATTCACCTCAACCCGCTTGGCACCGGCGCGGCCACGCAGCATGTCTTCGTATTTTGCCTCGACACCGACCTTGCCGATCTGGAAGCGCGGAATGCGCAGCACGGGATCAGGGTCTTCGTAGCGGTTCAGGTCGCGTTCAGACACGGGGCCCACATAGCCCGCAATATGTGCATAGATATCAGCGTTGGGATAAATCCGGCTTAGACCGACCTCGGGCGTGACGCCGGGCAGGGCGGGTGCATTGACGGCAACGCGGCTTATCGCGTCCCAGCCTACGCGATCCGCAATGGTGACCGGCAGGAACGGCGCGGACCGCTTCATTTCGGTCAAAGCACGGTTCAATTCGTCTTCGTCCAGTTCAACCAGCATCGACAGGCGTGCGATAACGGCGTCGACGTCTCCGGCATCTTCCTGAACCAAGGTGATCCGGTAGGACGGTTCGTTTGCAGCAATAACGCGGCCATTACGATCAAAGATTTGTCCGCGTGACGGAGGCAAAAGACGCAGGTTGATGCGGTTTTCTTCGGCCAGCAGACGGAACTCATCCGCCTGATCCACCTGCAAATGCCGCATACGCAGCGCAAGCAAACCGGCAAAGCCCACCTGTAGCCCGCCAAGGATCATGCCCCTGCGGGAAATCTTGCGGAAGCTGGCCGCTGTATCCTTTGGCGTTCGTCTCATCGGGCGTGTGACAGTTTATCTGAATCCCTCGGGTTCCCGCGTCTGACCCCGAATAAGAAGTGGGACAGAAGCACGACAACGGGATAAACGGCGATTGTCATCACTGCCTGAGTGGTGATCAGCGTCCATCCCGCTGGTTCGATAATAAACACCAGACGGACAATTTGGTAGATGACCAACATCACGATTACGCTGACGGCAATAGTTAGCCACTCGATCGAAAACAGCGGTTCGCGCTGGCTGCGATCCTGACGTTTCAGGCTTTCGGTCATAACCACCAACAGCGCGGCCCACAGACCGGGGGGGCGTTGCAACACAAAGTCCGCCAGCAAGGCGACAAAACCCACCAAAAGACCCGGCACATACTCTGGCCTGCGGATGGCCCATGCAAAGGTCACGGCCGTGATCAGATCAGGCCCCGAGATGCGGTCAGGCTGCGAGTTTAATGGCAGCAGGTCAAAGAACATGACCATCAGGCAAATCGCGACATAGAGAAACCGCATCCACCACAGACGCAATGTCGCCGTGTCGATCATTGTCCGTCACCCTCGGCAGGGTCGGTCGGCTCGATGGGGGCGCTGATGTCGCCTTCGGGCAGGATCAGGGCCGATGGTTCGCGCACGCGCCGCGCGCCGTGGTCCCGCAGGATGCGCAGGAATTCGAGCCGCTCATAGTCTGCCGCAAGACGCGCGCGCAGACGGCCGCCGGGGTCTTTTGCGACCTGACCGATCAGCAAGCCGGGGGGAAAGACCTCGCCATCGCCGGACGTCACGATACGGTCGCCGGGGCGCACCAGATCGGGATTTTCCAGAAAGTCGATGGGCGGGGCCGAGCTGTTGTCGCCGGTCACGATGGCGCGCTGGCCCGAGGGCTGGATGATCGCAGGGATGCGGCTGGTCGCGTCGGTCAAAAGGATCACGCGGCTTGTGTTCGCGCCCACACCCGATATGCGCCCGACAAGGCCGATGCCGTCCATCGCCGCCCAACCATCCACGATCCCGTCGCGGGAGCCTACGTTGATCAGCACACTCTGACGGAAGGGAGAGCCGGAGTCCGCAATCACAACACCGGTGATATAGGTCAGCCGTGGATCAAGCCGCACGTTGTTCAGATCGCGCAGGCGGGCGTTTTCCTGTTCCAGTTGGACTGCGGCCTCTTTCCACGCCGTCATCTGGCGCAGTTCGCGGCGAAGTTCCTGATTTTGATCGTAAATTTGCTGATAGCTGCGGAAATCACGGGCGATTTTCACCACCGCCGTGACAGGAGCCATGGCCCAGTCCATGTTGGGAACGACAGCATCGACAATCTGCGCGCGGAACCGTTCCACGCGCGGGGAATCGATGCGCCAGAACAGAAACAGCGCGATCAGAAACAGGACGAACAGCGCCAGCAAAAGCCGCTTGAGCGGTCCTGTGTAATCTTCTGAATTGCGGTCCCTAGCCAATACAGCGCCCCTTTGATGGTTGCCGCGTTAGCTGTCGTAGTCGATCGCGTGGCGCAGTTGCTTTTCGTATTCCAGCGCTTTGCCGGTGCCCAAGGCCACACAGTTCAGGCTTTCGTCCGCGATGGACACCGCCAGACCGGTCTGTTCGCGCAGTGCAAGGTCCAGATCGCCCAGCAGCGCACCGCCACCTGTCAGCATCACACCACGGTCAACGATGTCTGCCGCCAGATCCGGCGGGGTTGCTTCCAGCGCGGTCATGACCGCTTCGCAAATGGCTTGAACCGGTTCGGACAGCGCCTCGGCCACTTGGGCCTGCGAAATCTCGGTTTCTTTCGGAACACCGTTCAGCAGGTCGCGACCACGGATTTGCATGGACGAGCCACGGCCATCGTCGGGCATACGCGCGGTGCCGATCGATGTCTTGATGCGTTCTGCGGTGGATTCACCAACCAGCAGGTTCTGCTGGCGACGCAGGTAGGAAATGATCGCCTCGTCCATGCGGTCACCACCGACGCGGACGGAACGGGCGTAAACGATGTCGCCCAGCGACAGAACCGCAACCTCGGTTGTACCGCCGCCGATGTCGACGACCATGTTGCCGGTCGGGTCGGTGATCGGCATGCCCGCACCAATCGCCGCAGCGATCGGTTCGGCAATCAGACCGGCCTTGCGGGCACCAGCGGACAGAACCGACTGACGGATCGCACGCTTTTCAACCGGCGTCGCACCGTGGGGCACGCAGACGATGATCTTGGGTTTGGAGAATGTCGAACGCTTATGAACCTTGCGGATGAAGTGCTTGATCATCTCTTCCGCAACGTCGAAGTCGGCAATCACGCCTTCGCGCATAGGGCGAATCGCTTCGATCGATCCGGGTGTCCGGCCCAGCATCAGCTTGGCGTCTTCACCAACGGCCAGAACCTTTTTGACGCCGTCCTTGACGTGATAGGCGACAACGGACGGTTCAGACAGGATAACACCGCGGCCTTTGACATAAACCAGCGTGTTTGCTGTGCCCAAGTCGATGGCCATGTCCGCCGCAAAGGCACCCAGAAGTTTTTCCAGTCCAAACATCGTATTCCCGTATCCCCAAAAGGCCAGTGACCCGCGACTCTGCCGATGCGGGTTTTGGTTCTTATAGGGATGCCGATGCGCCGATAAAAGGCCCGAAGACAGGCCGATCAGCGTGAATCTGCCGCAATTGGGCAAAACAGGTCGCCCATGCCCTTGCTGTTGGCAGGCCTGAACGAATCTGAGCGGCACCAACGGGTCCTGACGGTGTCGTTTTTCGCCTCATGTCGCATTTTCTTTGTGTTCTGTCGTGGGAACGCGACTTTGGCTTGGGCGGCCACGATAAGGTCTCCGCAACACAGTAGGAGTTCGGGTATGAAAACCAACGTCAAAGCGCTTGTTGTCGGGGGCGGTGCGGTCGGCACGTCCATCGCATATCATTTGGCCCGAGCGGGCTGGTCTGATGTAATGTTGCTGGAACGCGACGAGCTGACCTCAGGCTCGACGTGGCATGCTGCGGGCCTTTTGCCCTATTTCAACATGTCCTACGCGACGACCCACATCCACGATTACTCGATCAAGTTCTACAAAACGCTTGAGGAAGAAACCGGCCTGAACGCTGGCTTCTTTGTGGTTGGTAACCTGCGTATGGCGCAGACAGACGAACGCATGGACGAATACATGGTCTATGCAACAACGGCAGAAACCGTTGGGGTTCCGTACGAATGGATGACGCCCGATCAAATCAAAGAACGGTGGCCGCTGGTCAACACAGAAGACCTGAAGGGCGCGATCTATCACCCGACCGATGGCTATATTAACCCTGCCGACGTCACCATGGCGATGGCCAAGGGCGCGCGCCAGCGTGGCGTGACCATCGAACGCAAGTGGCAGGTTGATGGCTATGAGTGGAAAGGTGACCACTGGGACGTGACAGTTACCAAGATGGTCGAAAAGGGCGGCAACCTTGTGCCGTCCGACGAACAAACCGTCATCAGTGCAGAACATGTGGTCACGGCCACAGGCAACCACGCACAACGCACGGCCAAAATGCTTGGCATCAAGATCCCCGCGATTCCGGTCGAACACCAGTTCATCGTGACGGAACCCGATCCGGCCCTGTTGGCCTATCGCGAAGCGGGCAACGAACAGCACCCCGTTCTGCGCGATGCCGACGCGAAATGGTACGTGCGTGAAGAACGCGGCGGCTGGATCCTTGGCCCCTACGAACTGAATGCACCGGCGTGCTTTGAATACGGCGTCCCCGACAGCTTCCGCGCCGATCTGTTCCCGCTTGATCTGGACCGGATCGAAGAAGAATACATGTCTATGATCCACCGTATTCCATCGTCGGAAACGGTGGGTCTGAAGGACGATTTCAACGGCCCGATCTGCTACACCCCTGATGGCAACCCGCTGATCGGTCCGGCACCGGGTCTGCGCAACATGTGGCTGGCCGAAGGCTTTTCGTTTGGGATCACGGCTGCTGGCGGCGCAGGTCACTACCTTGCCCAGCTGATGGTCGAAGGCGAAGCCGAGATCGACATGGCATCGCTTGATCCGAAACGCTACGGGTCCTGGATGACGACCGAATATGCTGCTCGTAAAAACGAAGAAGCATATGAACACGTCTACATCCTGCACCACCCCGACGAAGAACGCCCCGCCTGCCGCCCGTTGCGCACAGGCCCGGCCTATGATCGTCAGAAAGCAAAGGGCGCCCAGTTTGGCGTGGTCAACGGTTGGGAACGCCCCAACTACTACGGTCCGCTGGATGCAGACGACAACTTTGACCACGACGCACGTTCGTTCCGCCGTGGTGGCTGGTGGCAGTATGCGGCAGACGAGGCCAAGGCGATCCGCGAAGGCGTGGGCCTGATCGACGCAACGGCCTTCACCAAGCACCGCCTCAGCGGTCCGGGTGCGACAGCGTTCCTTGACTGGTTCACCACCAACAAGCTGCCCAAGGTTGGCCGCATCAACCTGACCTACGCTCTGACCAGCGCAGGCACCACGCGCACCGAATACACCATCGTGCGCGAAGGCGAGGACGACTATTACCTTGTCTCGGCAGGTGCATGGCACGCCTACGATCAGGACTATCTGAAGAAGGCGATTGAAGACAAAGAGCCCGAGTTCGGCCGCATCAATCTTCAGGACGTGACATCGCAATACGGTGTCTTCGCCCTTGCGGGCCCGAAAGCGCGGGATCTGCTGAAAGGTCTGATCAAGGACGCTGATCCGGAAACGGCCCTGTCCAACAAACGCTTCCCGTGGCTGTCCTACCGTCAGATCGAACTGGGTATGTGCCCCGTCAACGCGATCCGTGTGGCGTACACCGGTGAGCTTGGCTGGGAATTGCACCACCCCATCGAAATGCAGAACTACCTTTGGGACCTGCTGCTGAAAGAGGGCGAAAAGCATGGCCTGAAACTGGTCGGTGCCCGCGCTCAGAACTGGCTGCGTCAGGAAAAATCCTACCGCGCCTTCGGCACCGAATTGGGCCGCGATGCGACCCCGCTCGAGGCCGGACTGGACCGCTTTGTCGATCTGGACAAGGATTTCTACGGCAAGGACGCGATGGTCAAAACCGGCATCCGCTCCAAATGTGTGACGCTTCTGATCGATGGACCCGAGGACGCGGATCCATGGGGCCGCGAGGCGCTGTACACAGAGGACGGAACACGTGTGGGTCGTCTGACATCCGGTGGCTGGTCTGCGGCCTTCGGCAAGTCCATCGGTATGGGCTATGTTAAACCGGAACTGGCAGAGCCGGGCACCAAGCTGAAGGTGCGGTTGTTCAAAGAGCTTTGGGATGCCGAAGTGACCGAGGACAGCCCGTACGATCCGAAGAACGCAACGATCCGCGTCGACGGCTGATAAGGGCTAGGGGGCTCTGCCCCCTTGGCCTGCGGCCAATTCCCCCGAGGTATTTCCGGGCAGAAAATACCATGGGGGTCAGCGCCAGCCCGAGGACGTAGCCGGAGGCGAAGGACGAGACAAAAAAGAACGCGAGGTGAAAGCCTCGCGTTCCGCTTTTTTAAAGGGATCCGTTAGCGGTCGACGCCGCCGTCTGGATTGTCTCCGTTTGTATCTCCGGCATCTTCCGCCAAGGGTGCATCGAGCTGCTCCTTGCGCTCCACTTTGGCGCCTTCGTCCTTGTCCTCGGACGGGGGCGACAGGCGGATTGGCTGGGTTTCGCCTTCTTTCGTCTCGCCAAACACTATTGTCTGGTACGGGTACGGAATCTCGATGCCCTGTTCGTCGAAGATACGCTTCAGGATTTCGTTGTAGGCACGGCCTGTGGACCACTGCGAGCCAGGGATCGTTTTGATCCGTGCGCGCAAAACGATGGCGCTGTCGCCAAAGCTGTTCAGGCCAAACCATTCCAGATCGCCCAGCAGGACGTTGGCGATTTCCTGATCCGACTTCAGCTCTTCAAAGGCATCGAACATCGCCTTCTTCACGTCGCTGACGTTCTCGCGGTAGGCCACGCCCATGTCGCAGACAAAGTATGAGAACTCGCGCATATAGTTCGACACCATGTCCACCGACGAGAACGGGATGATATGGAACACACCCTGTACGTCACGCAGGCTGACAGAGCGGACAGTCAGCTTCTCAACCGTACCGGTGGTGCCACCTACTGTTACAACGTCACCAACGTTCATGGCGTTTTCGAACTGGATGAAGACACCTGTGATGATGTCCTGAACCAGCTTTTGCGCACCGAAACCAATCGCCAGACCGAGAACACCGGCAGAGGCGATCAGCGGCCCGATGTTCAGGCCGATTTCGGACAAGCAGAACATCGCGGTCAGAACGAACAGCGCGATCGAGAACGCGTTTTTCAGCAGGGACAGTAGTGTTTTCTCACGCACCGTCGGCGCGCGGCCGTAATCGGGGTTCAGTTTGTATTCCAGCCAAGAGTTGAACGCGAGCCAGATGGCCGCTGCGACCAGAAGGATCATACCCACCGACACCAGTGCGCCCGAGAACTGCAGACCGGATGCCGACGACAGCCATGATCCGATGAACGTCAGGCCCATGATGTTCAGCGCGTAGGCCAAAACAGCAATCGTGACGATGATGCGCAGGCCCAGCAGAATTTTCGGTACGATCGAATTCAGGCGCGGCTCTAGTGTCGGCAGCATGCTTTTGATGTCATCCGGCAGGCTGATACCACGCAGCATTGCCTGACCGATTACGCTGACAATCATCGAACCGACCAGCACGGCCAGAAGGACCTTACCGCTGGCGGCAAGATAGCTGACCACCACGTCAGACGGGCTGGACACGATGACGGTAAACATCACGGCCAGATAGATCAGGGCGAACCAGTGCCAGCTGCGGACAAGCGTGCCGAACACGCCGCGCAGGCGGTACTTTTCGGACTGCTTCGGCGCGTCGTCGGTTTCTTCTTCGTAGGTTTCCGTCAGCATCCGGCGCGCGATCCAGTTGGCCACTGTGTCGCGGTGATAGATGACAAGGAAAACGACATAGAACAGCACGATCAACGACAGCAGCGCTGACACCGCAAGACCGGCTGTGTAGCCCACATTGCGGTTGATGATCGGGATCACCAGCAACTGGCCATAGCCCAGGATTGAGACCACGATATTGCTGTGCAGGTTGATCCGCTTGGCTGCGACATTCGACAGGTTCACAGGGCGCAAGCCGCCAGCAGAGGGTGAGATCACCGAACGGATCGCCACCTTGATCAGCTCAACAATCAGGAAGGCGTTCAGGTACAATGTCTGGCGGAAACCGATCTGGGCGGTTTCACCCAGTGCCAACAGCGTAATGGCATAGCCGATGCCCCACGCCACAACGACAATCATCGCATCGATAAAGGTCGACCCAAGGAACAGGAAAGCACGGTGCAGAATGTTCCGGTGTTCGGCGCGTTCGCCCATGGACCGGAAGAAGGGCATCATCAGGCGACGCAGCACCATAAAGACGGCGACTGTGATGATGATGACCAGAAACAGCGATTGGACCGCTTGCCAAAGCACATCGGTATCAACGCGCGTCAGGCCGCGCAGAACGCCGGAAGACCCCGTCAGCGTGTCATAAAGTGAGGTCACGCGGGCGGCGATTGTCTCGGCCGTGGCCTGCGTGAACTGCGCGATTCGGGTGCCGATGGATTCCTGATTTTCTACGGCGTCTGCGACAGTGTCTGCAGCGTCATCTGCGGCCTGCGCACCATCATTAACCACCGTTTCCAGTTTCTCGATCAGCTCAGCGCGTGCTGCATCGTCTTGCAACACGTCCAGCAGGCTTTGAAGGGCTCCGTTTTCCGAACCGCCCTCGGAACTGCTTTCATTCGAGGATGATGACGTATCCATGCCAAGAGACAGGCCTTGTGCCTGTGCCGTCCCAGCGAGCACCGAGAAGATCGTGACAAAAGCGGAAATCAGGAAAAAGCGAACGGGGTGCAATGCGCGCATGCGGCTGCGGATCATTAGTGTGCCTCTGGTTGTCGGGGCCGTCGCCCCTTGTGTTTGTTCCGGTTTCGCAGGCAAGGCGACCGGATGTGTGATCAGACGTTAACGCAGAAAATCCGGAAAGGTTCCAGATTTCTGTATATGTCGATGATGATTGTTTGGTGTGGACCCGGCCAGATCAGGTGCCAGCCTAGGGATCAGCGAGCATCTTAAGCCCGTTGGTCACATCCGAACGTACCGCCAACCGCAGGCCCGGTTCATCGCCTGCTTTCAGGGCTGCGATGATCAGGCGGTGCTGATAGGGGGCCTCGGACCGACGCAGACGCGAATAAAGCGCGCGCATTGTGGGCCCCAGCTGAAGCCAGACCGTTTCCGTCATTGCCAACATCGCTGGGGCCTGCGCACGCAGGTAAAGCGTGCGGTGGAATTCCAGATTGGCGCGGATATAGCCCATCGCATCGCGGTTCGACACGACCTCGGTGATCGCGTTGTTGATGCTTTGCAGACGCTCAATCAGCGCCATGTGGGCGCGGGGCAGGGCGCGGCTGGCCAGTTCCACTTCCAGAAGCGCGCGCAACGATGCCAGCTCTTCGATCCGTTCACCTGATAGTTCGGGCGTGGCGACGCGGCCCGATGACGACATCTGCAATGCGCCCTCGGCCACCAGCCGATGGACCGCTTCGCGTGCAGGCGTCATGGAACAATGGAAATCACGACCAATGCCGCGCAGGGTTAAAGATTCACCCGGTGCCATCTGTCCGAACATGATGCGCGACCGCAGGCCGCGATACACGCGGTCATGCGCCGACGTTGCAGCGTCGGATTGACGGGCCGGTTGGCGGATAGGATCGGACACAGGTGGCAGCATCGGCTATTTTGTGATCACAAATTAGAACAAGGTCAATCGTCAAAACGGTAGCCGTGCAAACGCGGCCCGTTTTGGCGCAACCAGTTGCGTTGTTCCTTCCATGGACCGTACAGCTCTTCTACCACGCGCCAGAACCTATCCGAGTGGTTCATTTCAGCAAGATGCGCCACCTCATGCGCGGCCACATACCGCAGGACATCAGGTGGAGCGAGGATCAGTCGCCACGAATAAGACAGCCCGCCGGTGCTGCTGCACGACCCCCACCGCGACCGCGTATCGCGCAGCGTGATGCGGCTATAGGGCTTGCCCAGAAGGCCCGCGTAGTGGTCCGATGCGGTGACCAGCCGCTCGCGCGCCAGTGTCTTCAGAAAGGTGCGCGCCCGTGTGGCCATGCGATCCGGTTCACCGGGAATCAAAAGCCTGTCGTCTTCCACCGCTATCCTGCGTCCCTGCGCAGGGTGCAGTGTTAAGTCGCGCCCTTCGACAGGCAGCACGGAGCCGGCGGAAATGGCAACATGCGACACCTGTTTCGCCAGATGCCCGCGCAGCCAGTCCTCTTTCGCCCGCAAAAAGGCGATTCCCTCGGCTTCGGGGACAGAACGGGGCAGTGTCAGCGTCACGCGCCCGTCCAGCGAAGACAGCCGCAACGAGATTCGCTTGGCCCGCGCCGAACGCCGCAAAATAACGGGAATTGGTGGGTTGCCCTCAAGCGCAATCAGGCCCATATCGGTCTCCGAAACAGGCACAGGGCCCGTGATGCTGTCAAAGCCTTTGACACGGCTGTCACCTTATGGCAGGTGGCCCTGATTGTCTCAAGACTTACAGGATTGAAAGGGACTTCCCATGCCCAAGGAAGAATGGGGCGTTAAGCGCGTCTGCCCAACGACAGGTAAACGGTTCTACGACCTGAACCGCAACCCAATCGTCAGCCCCTATACCGGTGAAGTCGTGGAAATCGACACCGGCAAGCGCAGCATGATTGCAGCCGACGCCGCCGATGGCGCGAAGATGAAAGCTGACATCAACAACGAAGATGATGTTGATGTACTGGAAGATGATGTCGATCTGGACCTCGATGACGAGGATGTACTGGACGACGATGACGACGATAACGTCTCGCTGGACGAAATCGCTGACGTCGCGGACGACAACGAAGACTAAAGATTTTCGTCACGGGCAGGCGATTTACGCTTGATCCTGCCCGTGGCTTTTCGTAAGTGACGCCGCACAGTGCGACGCACTGACATGATGGGGCCTTAGCTCAGCTGGGAGAGCGCTTGCATGGCATGCAAGAGGTCAGGGGTTCGATCCCCCTAGGCTCCACCAATCTTCCCTTTTTTTGTAGAAACCAGCGTTCTCCTCTTTTGGAGTGATGGCCGCTTTATATCAGCAGTCTCGGGCCTTAACTGCCGTTCAGATATTTTCGCCTATCTGCCTTAGTTTTCGTTGCCCTTGAGCGGTTAGACGCACATCACATTTGTGCATTGGACCCACACCTCTTTTCTCGATCAGCGGGTGGGGCATCTTTGCCATTTCGTTTAACGTCGCCTCTAATGTGTTGACCGGCACGTGATCGTCGACATTGCCGCCCGCGACCATGGCATCGCCTATCGACCGTGCCATTTTCTTCCAATCAACCGATGTGGCCCGCAAAATGCGGGTTTGTATGTTATTCAATCCGGTCAAAGCGTCAGGTTGACGACCTCTCATGACCTCAAATACCTGAAGCGCATGTTTATCCGAGGTCTTATGCAAGGATGCGTCAATTGGATCAGGTAAATTTGCAATAGCCTCCCAGCACTGCAACATTTTCTGCCAATCCGACAAACTTATTGCCCTCGCAGGATAGGCGCGATTTGGCATGTCGCAAAGCATTTCCGACCAGAACTTTTCCGTAAACTTTTCAGAATTAGCCTGTGGGAACAGACAAATTGAAACATTGCTCAGATCAATTCCCATCGTTGGGAGGAGAGCGCTCAAGTACCATTGAAATATTACGCCATTTACGGATTGATCCCGCCAAACTTCAATTTCCGTCGCGACGGGCGCTGCATCGTCAAACTCAAGAGGCAGAGCTGCATCGTCGATATCAATCCCGTTCTTATGCATCTCGACCAAATCGAATTTTGGAAGGATTTGTGTCCAAACGAAGTAGGGCATTGCACTGCCGTCAGGCAGAACAGAGCCAGTTGATTTGCTCCAGAATGCTTCCCTTGATCTTCTGAACTCGGTCAGATCTATCCAATCGCCGAGTGGCCCAACGGAAAAGTCTTCCCAGCATAGAAAAGTGAAAGTCTCCTCGGGGATCTGAACGCTTTTGGGAAAGCTAAAATTTTTGTGGCAAAGGATCAGGCGCATCGAAGAACTTTCAGTGTAAATTAAAAGCTGACTTTGGCTGCATCGCACAGTGCCGTCAATTAGCGCATAAAATGGTGATTGACCGAAATAAGGCAGCGCTCATTTCGTTTCATTCAAAAGCGCCTCTAGCCCTGCTTCCAACTGCTTGAACGCATCCCCCAGACGTTTTTCCAATTCGGCCTGATGGGCTTTGGCCATGGGGAGCAATTCAGCCATCATTTTTTGGCCTTCAACTGTGAGGGACAGGATGATCAGGCGGCGGTCTTCGGGGTTTTCCTTGCGTTCGATCAGGCCCGCTTCCCGCAGGCGTTTGGCGGCGCGGCTGACTTCGTATTTTTCCATCGCGACGCGGGCTTCGATGTCGCGCACGGATGTGTTGCCTGAGTGGGCAAGGTGCACGAGAACGCGCCATTCGGGGATCGAGATGCCGAAGCGGTCGCGGTACTGGCGGGCAAGTTGTTCGCTGGTGTGTTTCGCCGCGACGGCCAGCCTGTAGGGTGTGAAACCGTAAAGGTCGAAGTCCGGCAGGGGCGGCGTATCGGTCATTCTGGGTCCTTTCAGCCGCGCGGGGGAATGTCGGCGATAGGCTCAAAATCCCGCAATTTCGTAGCAGGTGCAATGACCTTGTGGTGCGCGTCTGGTGTGACGGGTGCCTGACCGGGGCTCCGCCCCGGACCCCGGAGTATTTCATGACAGATGAAACAGCTGCTCGGGAGTGTGCCGGGGGCAGTGTTTCTGCCTCCGGCTTTCATAAGGGTTGGGGTTATTGGTTGAACGAGTAGACCAGCGAGACGCCGAAGGTGTTGTCGGTGTGTTTCGCTGTGCCGGGCTCGGTGTGGTATTCGGTCAGCAAGCTTGTGCGCAGCGACAGAGCGTCTGTCATAGCGACGCTGATCGCCAGATCGTTGAAGACCACGGTGTCCGATTCAGACCAGATCACGTCTGTGTCCGCAGTGAGCGCGACAGTTTCGGTCAGTTTCTGGGCGAAGTCAGAGGATAGGCCAAACGCGCCTTCGCTGACGTCGCCTTTTGTCACGTCGTTCAGTTCGGCAAAGCGGTAGCCCGGGCCGGCCTGAACAGACCACTGACGGTCGGCTTCGTTGAAGATGCGGTAACCGGCGCCGAAGCTGACGAATGTGTCTGTTTCGAACTGTGCGTCTGTTGCGCTGTCAACCGAGCCCTGAACTTTGGCAAAGCCGAATGTGACGGGGTTGAAATCGCGTGTGTATTCCAGACCATAGTACAGGCTTTCTTCCGGATCAGAGTCATCGTCATCGGTGTAGGCGTAGTTCAGCTGCAGCTCGATGCCGTTCTGGCCCCAGACATAGTTGATGTCCGAACCGATGCCGAGGTTGACGCTTTCGTTGTTGCCGCTTTCGGCAATGCCGCGCAGGGCGAACGAGCCGTTGAAGCCTTGCGGGCGGCCTTCGTTGCCGAAACGGTCCAGTGTGCGCTCGGCATCATCTTCGATGGCTTCGATGAGGTCTTCGTTGCGGTCTTCCGCAACTGTGTCGCGGCCGATCAGTGTTTGAGCGCTTGCGGCTGTGGCCGACATGGCGGCGATGAGCGCGATGGCGCTTGTGGTGAATGTCGCTTTGTTTTTCATTGGTTTTCCTTTCCCAACAAAAGCTTGCCCCGACCGGATCGGCCGGGAGCATTTCTGCTGGGACTGATGTAGGAAAAGACTTTCGCCAAGAAAAATTCAAAATAATTAGGTATAATCCGAGTTTTACTTATGTTTGCGAAATTCGTCCGAATGCCCAAGCACTTCGATGCTGTCGCCGCTGCTGATGTCGTTCAAATCATCCAGAACCGCGTTTTGAAGTTCGTCCATCTGAGACTGGACCGTGGTAAGCGTCAGCTCTGCGGTGGTGCGGATTTCTTCGTCCAGATCATCCCGCCAGACGGACCAGATTGGATAGGGAAACATCGGTGCGTCCGGAACAAGGTGCAGACGCCCTTCGTCCAGATAGCGTTTGACATAGCGCGCTGGCAGGTAGGCGGCCGCGCGCCGGTTCACGATATAATCCGCAGCCATCGCGCCCAGTGACAGGGTCAAACCGGGGTTGGTCAGATCGGGCAATTCCAGCGCGTGGGCGTGCAGGAACTCGGGGCCCCAATCGACGAAGACATAGTTTTCAGGGATTTCATCCAGCGTGGCGGGCCAGGATGCGACCAGAACCAGCTCTTCTTCCAGAACCTTGCTGGCAGACAGGCCGGGGCGTAATTGGGGGTTATACATCAGGCCGATCTGAACCACGCCTTCAACAAGAAAGCGGGTGATGCGATCGGGCATCCCAAGTTCTGCGCGGATATTCAGGGTAGGCATGGTGGCCTGCATCTGGTCGATCCAGCGGAAGCCCAGGCGGGGCCACAGCGAATATTGCGCGCCGATGGTCAGGGACTTGGTGTACCCCTCAGGCACGCCGATCTGCTGGCGGGCCTCTTCCCAGATTTTGATCAGCGACAGGGCGTAGCGTTCGAATTCGCGGCCTGCTGAGGTGAGTTCCGCACCGGCCTTGGATCTGATGAACAGCTGTTTGCCAAGCGAATCCTCAAGGCGCTGGATCCGCAGGCTGACGGCGGACTGGGTGACATACAGCCGGTCGCTGGCGTTCACGAAAGACCCTGTTGCGGCGACTTCAAGGAAGGTTCGGATCAGCTGGATGTCCATATCGCATATCCATAAGAAATAGTCTGGTTAAGCATATTTCTTATTCGTTTTTCTGTTGTGATGAAAGCGCCTATCTATCTCTCAACGGCCAAGGTGCAGATCGAAACGCGCCGCGCCAGAGAAACCCACGTTGGGTGAAGGAGTGAAATTGATGACTGTATTTTCCGCACGCAAAGCTATCGCTGTCGCATTGGTTCTGGGCCTGTCGGCCTGTTCGACAAACCAGGTGATCGACAACACCGTTGATGTGGCATCCGGTGCGACCAAGCTTGCCGCGAAAGGTGCCGTTGGTGCAGGAAAACTGGTCTATCGAGGCGTTGCCGGTGAGGAATAATCACCGCGACATCGATACGAAAAAGGGCTGCCCATCGTGCAGCCCTTTTGTTTTGTAGTCTGGTGAACTTTGCTTAGGCGGCCAGACCGCGGCTGCCCATATCCAGGAACTTTTTGCGGCGTTGCTTGATCAGGTCCGCCGGCTTTTTGTCTTCCAGATCGGCCAGCATCGCGGCGATCGTCGCGCCAACAGCGGCAATCGTGCTTTCGCTGTCGCGGTGGGCGCCGCCCATTGGTTCTTTGATGATGCGGTCGATCACAGCCAGCTTGTGCAGGTCTTGCGCGGTCAGGCGCAGCGCTTCGGCGGCTTCGCGCATCTTCTCGGCATCCTTCCACAGGATCGAGGCGCAGCCTTCGGGCGAGATCACCGAATAGACGGAATGCTCCAGCATCGCGACGCGGTTCGCGGTGGCAAAGGCGACAGCACCGCCGGACCCGCCTTCACCGGTGATCACAGTCACGCTGGGCACGCCGATTTGCAGGCATTTTTCCGTGCAGCGGGCGATGGCCTCGGACTGGCCGCGCTCTTCTGCGCCTTTGCCCGGATAGGCGCCGGGGGTGTCGACCAGCGTCACAACCGGCAGGCGGAAACGGTCGGCCATATCCATCAGACGGATCGCTTTGCGGTAGCCTTCGGGACGGGCCATGCCGAAGTTGTGCTTCAGGCGGGAATTGGTGTCTTTGCCTTTTTCATGGCCGATCACCACCACGGGGCGGTCGTTAAACCGCGCCAAGCCGCCCATGACGGCCAGATCGTCGGCAAAGTTCCGGTCACCTGCCAGCGGCGTGTATTCGGTGAACAGGGCTTCGATATAGTCCTGACAATGGGGGCGTTCGGGGTGGCGCGCCACCTGACATTTCCGCCACGGTGTCAGTTTGGAATACAGGTCTTTCAGAAGCCCGTCGGCTTTGGCGTCCAGCGCCTTTGCCTCGGCTTCGATATCCATTTCCTCATTGACCTTGGCCATTGCGCGCAGCTCTTCAGCCTTGCCTTCAATTTCTGCCAGCGGTTTTTCAAAGTCGAGGTAATGCATGTATAGGCCCCATCTTGGTCTTGCGGCTATATGACCCTGCGTCGCCTACTTTGCAACCGTTCAGGATTGGTTCAGCAACACTGGCACCAGCGAAAGCACCAGAAGCGCGGCCATCGACCAGTTGAAAATGCGCAACCGCATGGGATTGGCCAGCAGATGGCGGATGCCGGTGCCGAGAACCGTCCAACTGGTGGTCGATATGCAGGAACACAGCACATACATCCCCGCCACCCAAAGGACCGAGATCATATCGCGGCCGCTGGCGTAAAGCGTGATTGCAGAGAGCGCCATGGACCATGCCTTGGGATTGACCCACTGGAACGACGCGGCCTGAAGGAAGGTCAGAGGTTTGCCCTCGGTCGTGCCGTCGCCCATCGGGGCGGCGTTGGCGATCTTCCATGCCAGATACAGCATATAAAGCACCGAAACGACGGTCAGAACCGTGTAGGACATGGGCCACAGATCAAACAGTTTCATCACGCCCAACCCGACGAGAAAGCACATCGTCGGAAAGCCCAAGCCAACACCCAGCATATGCGGGATCGTGCGGCGAAAGCCGAAATTTGTACCGGACGCCATCAGCATCAGGTTGTTCGGCCCCGGTGTGATCACGGTCACAAGGGCAAAGGCGAAGAGGGCGGGAAGAAGATCGTAGTTCATGGCGCAATGATTGCCCTAGATTTTGTGGCATTGAATTGCGTTGATTGCGGTTTGGTAAAAAGTTTTGCAATAAATATCGATAATGGACAGAATCGACGAAAATATATTGCAAGAATTGCGTCGCGACGGTCGGCTGAGCAATCTGGCGCTGGCCGAACGGGTGGGGCTGTCGCCTTCGGCCTGCCTTCGCCGCGTTGCCGCGCTTGAGAAGAACGGCACCATCACGGGTTACCGTGCAACGCTATCTGCGGAAAAGATGGGCGTCGGTTTTGTCGCCTATATCACTGTCGGTCTGAACAGCCACACCAAGGCCAGCCAAGAGGCGTTTGAGCGTGCGCTGATACGTGCGCCCGAGGTGCGGGAGTGTCACAACATCACCGGATCGGTCGAATACCTGCTGCGGGTCGAGGTGCCGGATCTGGCCGCCTACAAGGTGTTCCACACCGATATTCTGGGCACGCTTCCGCAGATCAATACGATCACATCCTATGTGGTGATGGGATCGCCGAAAGACGACCGCGCGTGATCTTGCACTTGGCCGATGGCGGGTCTACGCCTTGGCCAAGTAGAAGGACTTCCCATGCGCGCTGATTATTCCGAACTGTCGAAAACCATTGCTGCTTTGGCCGAAGGCGAAACCGACACAGTCGCCCTGATGGCAACGGTGGCCTGTGAGCTGCATCATGCGGACGACCGGTTCGACTGGACTGGGTTCTATCGCGTGACCGAGCCTGAAGTTCTGAAGATCGGGCCTTATCAGGGTGGCCACGGCTGTCTTGTGATCCCGTTTTCGCGTGGTGTCTGCGGCGCGGCGGCGCGGACAGGGCAGGTGCAACTGGTCGATGACGTCGATAACTTCCCCGGCCACATCGCCTGCGCATCGTCGACGCGGTCCGAAATCGTTCTGCCGGTCTGGAACTCTGCGGGCACGTTGCTGGGCGTTTTGGACATCGACAGCGACCAACCCGCCGCCTTTACCCAAGATGACGCAGATGCCCTGACCGACATTCTGGCCGCAACCTTTGCGAATGCGACATGAGTCTTGAGGGCTGGCTGATATTTGCGGCCTTCTGGGTCGTCTTTGTCACCTCGCCCGGTCCAAATGCGGTCAACTGCATCCAGAACGGTATGAACCTCGGGTTCCGCCGCGCGCTTTGGGGCGTGTTGGGTATTCTGACCCAAGCGCTGCTGTTCCTGATCTTGTCAGCAGCTGGTATCACCGCGCTGCTGACCCACTCACCGACAGGCTTTCTGATCGCCAAGCTGCTCGGCGCGGCAGTGCTGATCTGGCTGGGTGTCCGCAACTGGCGCGCGGCGGACAAACCCTTGGCCACCCAAGCCCCTGCCGCTGGATCAATCTATGTCCGTGCCTTTATGATCGCCACGATCAACCCGAAAAGCGTAGCGGGGTACCTTGCCGCCTTTTCGCAATTCGTACAGCCGGACGTGCCGATCATGGCGCAGATGTCGGCGATTGTGCCGACGGCGCTGGTCATCACTGCACTCAGCTATTGCGGCTACACCGCCTTGGGCGCAGTGTTGGGACGCGCGGCCATGGGTGCGGTTGCGAACACAGTGGTGCGCCGCGTTCTGGCGTCCTGTTTCATTTTATATGGCGTCGCTTTGGCGGCCACGATTTTCAATTGGGGATAAGGCATGATTAAGGGAAGCTGCTGCTGCGGAGATGTCACGTTTGACGTAACCGGAACGCCCAAGGGCATGTCGGTCTGCCACTGCACCCAATGCCGCAAAATGTCGGGCTATGCGTGGTCCTCGGCGCAGGTTTCGGACGGCGACCTGTCCATCACAGGGCCGGTCACGTGGTTCGAGGCATCAGATATCGCCAAACGCGGCATCTGCCCGCGGTGTGGATCGTTCCTGTTCTGGAAGGCGCATGACGAAGACACGATCAGTTTTGCCTTGGGCGCCGTAGACGGGCCCTCGGGTGTCACGCTGGAAAAGCACATCTTCGTTGCTGACAAGGGCGACTACTACGACATCGCCGACGGTTTGCCGCAAAAGGACTGACCATGCTAGATCTGCCAACCATCCTTACCTTTCTGACCGCTGGCATCGCGTTGAACCTGACACCGGGAGCGGATGTGATGTTCGCCATCGCCTCGGGCACCCGTGGTGGCTGGCGCGCAGGTGTTGCGGCTTCCGCCGGTGTTGCCTTAGGCGCGATGGGCCATGTTCTGTTGGCGACCTTCGGCGTGGCGGCCTTGTTGGCGGCGTATCCCTTGGGGTTCGACATTCTGCGATATGCAGGCGCGGCTTACCTTTTGTGGCTGGCATGGCAAGCCTGGACTGCTGACCCCCAAACAAAGAAAGCGCAAGGCAGGGCCAGCCTTCTGGGGGCCGTCCGCCAAGGCGCGATCACCAATCTGCTGAACCCGAAAGTTGCGCTGTTCGTATTGGCCTTCCTGCCGCAGTTTGCAGACCCCGCACGCGGCTCTGTTTGGGCGCAGATGCTCATACTAGGCGCGATGTTCATCACAACAGGGTTTTTCGTCACTTCGGCCTACGGCGCGCTGGGCGGCTGGTTTGCCAGCGCGATGACGCGCCGTGCGATTGTTCTGAACCGCATTGCCTCTGTGGTTTTTGCCATGCTTGCGCTACGTCTGGTGAAAGGGTAGGGCGCGACAGGTTCACTGAGGTCTGACATGGCAAAAATCACGCTTTTAGACGGCGGCATGGGGCAAGAGTTGCTGCACCGCACAGGCGACACGCCCACCCCCCTTTGGGCCACGCAGGTGATGGTGGATCACCCCGGCCTGGTCCAGGAAATCCACGCCGATTACTTTGCGGCGGGCGCAACGATTGCGACGACAAACACCTACGCCCTGCTGCGGGATCGTTTGGTCAAGGCCGGTATTGCCGATCAAGAGGGCCCATTGCGCGCCACCGCATTGGCCGAGACCAAGGCCGCCCGTGATGAGCACGGCTCCGGCCGGATTGCTGGTGCCATCGGACCGCTCGGCGCGTCCTATCAGCCTGACATTTTCCCGGATCATGCCACCGGCGTTGCCGAATATGCACCCGTGGTGGCGGCTCTGGCCCCGCATGTCGACTTGATCCTGTTCGAAACGGTCGCATCGGTCGCCCACGCGAAAGCCGCGCTTGAGGCGGCTCTGGGCTGCGGCAAACCCGTCTGGCTGGCAGTGACGGTGGATGACGAAGACGGCAGTCTGCTCCGCTCGGGCGAACCTGTATCCGAGATCGCCAAACTGTCCGGCGCAGACGCATTACTGGCCAACTGTTCCGCGCCCGAGGCGATGGCAGCAGCCATCGACGAACTCCTGCCATCTGGTTTGCCTGTCGGCGCCTTTGCAAATGCGTTCACCCAGATCACCAAAGAGTTCCTGACAGACAGCCCCACGGTCGACGCGCTTCATCCACGCGATGACATAACGCCCGAACGCTACGCCGATTTTGCCATGGATTGGGTGAACCGCGGCGCGACAATTATCGGCGGGTGCTGCGAAACAGGTCCGGCCCACATCGCGGCGGTGGCAGAGCGTCTGCGGGCCGCAGGACATGAAATCGTCTGATGTCGATCACCCCCTATAACCCTCCGCAGGACGACATTGAGATCGTCCATGCCGATCACGAAATTCTGGTGGTCAACAAACCCTCGGGCCTTTTGTCGGTACCGGGGAAGGGCCCCGAACTGGCGGATTGCCTGATCACACGTCTGCAAGCGATCTACCCCGAGGTGTTGCTGGTCCACCGTCTGGATCGCGACACATCCGGCGCGATGGTGTTCGGCCTGACACCTCATGCGCAGCGTCACCTCGGTAAGCAATTTGAAAAACGCACGACCAAGAAAACCTATGTGGCCCGCGTCCACGGCAAGGTCGAGGAAAAGACCGGCACAGTGGACCAGCCTATCGGCGTCGACTGGCCGAACCGCCCCTTGCAGATGATCGACTACGAAAACGGGCGCGCGGCGCAAACCGACTGGCGGGTGATGAAGTCAAGCGACACCGAAAGCCGCCTGCGCCTTTTCCCGAAAACCGGTCGCAGCCACCAACTTCGGGTGCACACCAAATTCATCGGCCACCCCATTCTGGGCGACCCGCTTTATACGCCCGACACATATCAGGATTACCCGCGCATGATGTTGCACGCCGAAGAATTGCGCATCAGTCACCCCGATGGGGGCAAGGGCCACACGTTCCGCGTCAAGGCCCCGTTCTAGGGGCCTTGAAAGGGGAACCGCCCGAGGCCTTCTGGCCGAGGCTAAACTGTGTGCTGCGGTACGCCGCAGCACTCCGCCGGATCAGGCTTCGTCGCTGTCCCAACCGGACACAGCTTTGACCTCAAGGAAGTCGATCAGACCGTAGTAACCACCTTCACGGCCATTGCCCGATTGCTTCATCCCGCCAAAGGGCGATCCCTGCGCGCGGTCCTGACCGTTCATTTCCACCATGCCCGACCGCAAACGCCGCGCCAGACGGTTGCGCCGCGCGCCGTCAGCGGTTTGCACATAGTTCGTCAGGCCATAGGGCGTGTCGTTGGCAACTTCCAAAGCTTCCTCTTCGCTGTCGAACTTCATGATCGACAGAACGGGGCCAAAAATCTCTTCGCGCGCGATGGTCATGTCAGGTGTGACATCGGCAAAAACTGTCGGGCGCACAAAGAAGCCCTTGTTCATGCCTTCGGGCAATCCGGGACCACCGGCGACCAGACGCGCACCTTCGTCGATGCCTGTCTGGATCAACCCCTGAATCTTGTCCCACTGCGTGCGGTTCACGACAGGGCCGATGTGGCGGCCTTCCTCGGATGCGGGACCAACAGTGACCTTCGCGGCCACTTCGGCAGCCTCGGCTACCACGCGATCATATACAGGCGCTTCGACCATCATACGCGACGGCGCGTTACAGCTTTGACCCGAGTTCTGCATCATATGCAGGACGCCACGTTTGACGGCCTTCTCGTCCGCATCGGCGAAGATCAGGTTCGCGCCTTTGCCGCCCAGTTCCAGATGCACGCGCTTCAACGTATCCGCCGCGGCCTTTGAAATCAGTTTGCCTGCGCGGGTCGAGCCCGTGAAGCTGACCATATCCACATCCGGATGCGCCGAAAGTTGCGACCCGACGCCGACACCGTCACCGTTTACAAGGTTGAACACACCGGCGGGGAAGCCTGCCTCGTGCATCGCTTCTGCAAAGACCATCGCGGAAATCGGGCTTTCCTCAGAAGGTTTCAGAACCATCGTGCAACCCGCCACAGCCGCCGCGCCCACTTTCAGCGTGATCTGGTTCATCGGCCAGTTCCACGGCGTGATCAGCGCGGCAACACCGACGGCTTCGTGAATGATGCGGTCATTCGGGGCGTGATCGCCCAGAGGCTCTTCGAATTTGAAATCCTTGGCGGCTTTCAGAAAGCCGCTCAGATGCCAGATGCCTGCGCCAACCTGATTGCGCCGCGCCAGATCCAGTGGTGCACCCATTTCCTGGCTCATGGCCTGCGCCAAGTCTTCGGCCTTTGCCTTATAGGCGGCCAGCAGGCGTTCTACCGCTGCGATCCGCTCTTCCGGCGGGGTTGCCATCCAACCGGGCAGGGCACGCTTGGCGGCGGCAACGGCTGCATCTGTATCGGCCTGACCACCCAGTGAAATCGTTGCGAAAGGCTCTTCTGTCGTCGGGTTGATGACATCCAGATCGCGGCCTTCAATCGGGTCTACCCATGCGCCGTCGATGTAGAATTTCTTATGGTCCATGCCTGAAACCTCCCTGCGCAACCGGTGCGCTATGTGAATTTGATCAAATTCTTGCCTCTGCCTTGCAGCTATTGCAAGTCCCCTGCGGCAACATTGGGGGTTCTTTCCCAAATTGAAACCCTTAGGTAAGACACAACGCAGATTTTTTAGGGAGACTCACATGTCCTTGCGCATTAACGACACCGTACCTGATCTGAAGGTCGAAACCGACCTCGGCACATTCACTCTGCATGAGTTCATTGGCGACAACTGGACGATCCTGTTCTCGCACCCCAAGGATTTCACGCCGATCTGCACAACCGAATTCGGCGCAGTGGCCCAGCTGGCGGACGAATGGGCAAAGCGCGACACCAAGGTGATCGGCGTGTCCGTTGATGGCGTCGAAGACCACAAAAAGTGGAAAGGCGATATCGAGAAAGTTGCTGGCACCGCCGCTGGCTTCCCGATCATCGCGGACGATGGTCTGGAACTGTCCAAAGCCTTCGACATGCTGCCCGCCGAAGCCTATCTGCCCGATGGCCGCACACCGAACGACAGCGCGACCGTGCGTTCCGTCTTTATCATCGGTCCGGACAAGAAACTGAAACTGTCCATGACCTACCCGATGAACGTCGGCCGCAACTTTGCCGAGGTGTTGCGCGCGCTGGACGGTCTGCAGACTGCGGCCAAATACACCGTCGCCACACCGGCAAACTGGCAGGTTGGTCAGGACGTTGTCATTCCGGCGACCGTCTCGGCCGAGGACGCCAAAGAAAAGTTCGGCGAATTCACAACCGTTCTGCCGTATCTGCGCACAGCCAAGCTGCCGTCGTAAGACTGCTGGCTTGATTGATAAGAACCCGTCGGACGCAAACGTGTCTGGCGGGTTTTGTTTGTTTTCGGGTTGAGGAAACCGCGCCGATCTGGGCATTCTCCGCCCGACAAATTCAGGAGAACTCGGATGCCCTTTACCCTTGCGACATGGAACATCAACTCGGTCCGTCTGCGCGAAGGCATCGTGGCGCAACTGATGTCCGAAGAAGCACCGGACGTGTTGTGCCTGCAGGAATGCAAAAGCCCCGTCGAAAAGATCCCGATGGAGCAGTTCCGTGCCCTTGGCTACAACCACATGGTTGCGCGTGGTCAGAAGGGCTACAACGGCGTTGCGATCCTGTCGAAGCTGCCGATCGAGGATGCAGGCGATCAGGATTTCGCCAACCTCGGCCATGCCCGCCACGTAGCGGGGCGTCTGGAAAACGGTGTGACGATCCACAACTTCTATGTGCCTGCGGGTGGTGATGAACCGGACCGTGAAAAGAACGAAAAGTTCGGCCAGAAGCTGGATTACCTGACCGGCATGCGCGACTGGTTTCATAGCGAAAAGCCCGAGAAATCCATTCTGGTCGGCGATCTGAACATCGCCCCGCGCGAAGATGATGTGTGGGATCACAAGAAGCTGTTGAAGATCGTGTCCCACACCCCGGTCGAGGTCGAACACCTCGCTCAGGTGCAGGATGCAGGCAACTGGGTCGACGTGACCCGCGCCGATATTCCCAAAGGTTTGCTGTATAGCTGGTGGTCTTACCGCGCCCGCGACTGGGATGCAGCGGATAAGGGCCGCCGTCTGGATCACGTCTGGGCCACGTCTGATATCGCCAGCGCAGGCCATTCCAGCAAAATCCTGCGCCATGTGCGCGGCTGGGAAAAACCGTCTGACCACGCACCGGTCTTTGCAACCTTCGACGTGTAAGCGCGACAGTGCTGCCCCTTGCATGATAGGGGCAGGACGGCCATGTAAGGCAGTAACTTTGGGATATTCGCGAAAGGGCGCGTGATGATTGAACTGGGCGGAGCGCAACCTCAGGATCAGGACCTGATCAAAGACGTCGCAGAGCGCGACTTCATGAAAGACGTGATCGAAGCCAGCCGCGACGTTCCCGTCATCGTTGATTTCTGGGCGCCGTGGTGTGGCCCGTGCAAAACGCTTGGTCCGATGCTGGAACAGGCCGTACGCGACGCCAAAGGTGCCGTGAAGATGGCCAAGGTCAACGTCGACGAGGCGCAGGCCATCGCGGGCCAGCTGCAAATCCAGTCGATCCCGACGGTTTACGCCTTCTATCAGGGCCAGCCGATGGACGGCTTCCAAGGCGCGGTGCCACAGTCCGAAATCAAGGCCTTCATCGAACGTCTGGTCAAGGCGTCCGGTGGCGATGCCTCTGGCGGTCTGGATGACGCAATCGCGGCTGCCGAGGAAATGCTGGAACAGGGTGCCGCCACCGACGCGGTTCAGGTGTTCCAAGCGGTTCTTGGCGAAGACCCGAACAACGCAGCGGCCTACGGCGGCATGGTGCGCGCCTATCTGGCGGTGGGCGAGGTCGAACAGGCCGAAGCCATCCTGAACGGCGCCCCTGCCGAGATTTCGCAAAGCCCCGAACTGGAAGCTGCGCACGCCCAACTGACGCTGGCCAAGCAGGCCGCCAACGCGGGCCCCGTGGCCGAACTGATGGCGCAGGTCGAAGCTGAGCCGGACAACCTTCAGGCCCGTCTTGATCTGGCGCAGGCGCAAAATGCCAACGGTCAGACAGAAGAGGCGGTGGAAACCCTGCTTGAACTGTTCCGCAAGGATCGCGAGTGGAATAATGGTGCCGCAAAAGAACAGCTTTTCACCATTTTCGACGCTCTGAAACCGAACGATCCTATCGTGCTGAACGGACGTCGGAAACTCAGTTCGATGATATTTGCCTAAACCGGCTTTTGGGCTAACCTCGTCTTATATGACACGGATCAAAGACCTGCCGGACATCATCCCGGTTTTCCCTTTGCCAGGTGCGCTGCTGCTGCCGCGCGCCCGACTTCCCTTACATCTATTTGAACCCCGTTATCTGGCGATGCTGGATGACGCGCTGAAAACGCCGTCGCGCCTGATCGGCATGGTTCAGCCCTGCGATGCTTCGGGCAATAAGTTCGGCCTGCAGCACATCGGTTGTGCGGGTCGTGTGACGCAATTCTCGGAAACCGAAGATGGCCGCTACATGATCACACTGGCAGGTGTGTCGCGGTTCGAAGTGCGTGATGAAGTCGAAGGGTTCACACCCTATCGACGCTGCGAGGTGTCTTGGGACAATTACTCGCCCGATCTGGATGGCACCGAACGTGATGTCAGTTTTGATCGGTCGTCTTTCCTTGATCTCTTGGATCGGTATTTCGATGCGATGGACCTGTCTGCCGACTGGGATACGTTGAAAGATGCCGAGGACGAACTGCTGATCAACTCGCTTTCGATGCTGCTGGAGTTCGATCCCGAAGACAAACAGGCTTTGCTTGAGGCGAAATCGCTGACACAACGGCGCGAAACTCTGGTGACCCTGATCGAATACGCGCTGCGTGGCGGCGCGACAGAAGGAATACTGCAATGACTGACGCGCCACAGGTCTTTGACCGCCGTATGCTTGAATCACTTGTTTGCCCTGAAACCCACACCCGTCTGGAATATGACGCGGAAAAGCAGGAACTGGTCAGCAAGGCCGCCAATCTGGCCTTCCCGATCCGCGACGGAATTCCCGTCATGCTGCGGGACGAGGCGCGCGTTCTCGACTGAACCTTTGGTCCTTTCGGGATGAATTGACAGGGCGCATTCGCTGGGCTAGGCGGGCGCCCTTATCTTTTGCCCGTATCTTTCAAAGGCAGGTCGTATGGGACGGAAACGCAAAGGTCGCGATATTTCTGGATGGCTGGTGGTGGACAAGCCCGCTGGCATCACCTCGACCGCTGTTGTGAACAAGGTGCGCTGGGCGCTGGCCGCGAAAAAGGCGGGCCACGCAGGCACGCTTGACCCCGAAGCGACGGGCGTTCTGGCGGTGGCGCTGGGCGAGGCGACCAAAACGGTTCCCTACATCACCGACGCGATGAAGGCCTACCGGTTCACCGTGCGTCTGGGCCAAGCGACCAACACAGATGATGCCGAAGGCGAAGTGATCGCATCCTCTGATGAACGCCCCTCGGACGATCAGATCAAAGAGGCGCTTCATCAGTTTGTCGGCGACATCATGCAGGTGCCGCCGCAGTTCTCTGCCGTAAAGATCGACGGTGAACGCGCCTACAAACGCGCCCGCGATGGCGAAGAGATGGAGCTGGCCGCGCGCCCCTTGTGGGTCGAAGAACTGATCATGCTGGAACGCCCGGATGCGGACCACGTCACGCTGGAAATGACCTGTGGCAAGGGCGGCTACGTTCGCTCGATTGCCCGCGATCTGGGGCAGGCTTTGGGCTGCTTTGGTCACGTGCGCGAATTGCGCCGTATCTGGTCCGGCCCGTTCGAGGTCGAAGACGGTCTGTCGATTGAAGAGATCGACGCATTGGCAAAAACGCCCGAACTGGATGCCAAACTGCTGCCGATCGAGGTCGGTCTGGCCGATCTGCCCGAAGTGACCTGTCCGCCCGAGTCCGCCACGCGCCTTCGCAATGGCAATCCGGCGGTCGTGATTGCATCGGATGTCGAATACGGCGAAGAATGCTGGGCATCTTTGAATGGCACGCCCATCGCGGTTGGGCGGTTCAAAGCGGGCGAACTGCATCCGTCGCGGGTGTTTGTCGAAGCAGACTAAGGGGCGGGGCGCTGGCACGACGCGGGGCAAAATCCGAACTGATCGAACGCCACCATCAGGCCCAAGACGGCACCGAATCGATGGCGGTTTACAGCGGATGCGAACGGTACCGCTATGGCCTCCGCCGCGTCTGGAATGCCGAGAACCCTCAAGTTTTATTCATTATGCTCAACCCGTCCACGGCGACCGAGCTAAAGAATGACCCCACAATCCATCGCTGCGAAACCCGTGCGCGTGACATGGGATTCGGCGGCGTGATGATTGCTAATCTGTTTGCCTTCCGTGCCACCAAACCGGAGGACCTGAAAAAGGCGAAAGATCCGGTTGGCCCTGCCAATGACCAGATTTTGTTGCAGTGGCATGACCTTGCAGGCACCACGATCGCCGCGTGGGGTGTGCATGGTGCGCATCTGGGGCGTGCCGTCGATCTGGCCGCAAAATTGGGGCCAATGACCCACCTTGGCCTGACCAAAGACGGCCATCCGCGGCACCCGCTTTATGTGTCCTACAAAACCCGTCCCGAGGATTGGCCCGTTGGCACGCGCTATGCAGGAAATCATTAACCACGGAATCCGAAGGTGTTTGCCTTAACTCACCGGATTGGTGTTGGTTCGGGTTGAACAGTGGCGGATTGGACATGCTTCTTTTATCGGGTCTCTTGGGTTTGATGGTGTTGGGGTCGACAGCGATGTTGGCCACGCTGCCTATGCCTGATGAAGACAGCGACGCCGATGATGATCTGCTGGCCGATGACCTGTCTGACGATAAGAAAGACGGCGACGTTCAGGCCACTGGCGCAGGTGGATGGATCATCGGCGGGGGCAACGGCGCAGATGATCTGACCGGTAGTTCGGAAACCGATCATATGGATGGCGGCGACGGTGCGGACGCGATAGATGGCGACGCGGGCGACGATGTCCTACGCGGTGGCGCGGGCGGCGACCTTCTGACGGGTGGCGATGGCAATGACACCATGGCAGGTCAGGATGACGGCGACTGGATCGAAGGCGGCGATGGAAATGACGACCTGCAGGGATGCGCTGGTGATGACAGTCTTTCAGGTGGTGCGGGTGATGACAGCCTGACCGGTGGTCTGGGTAATGATGTGTTGAATGGTGACACGGGGAATGACGCGCTGATGGGTCGCGAAGGCGATGACACGATGTCCGGCGGCGAAGGCATCGATACGCTGTTCGGCGCATGGGGCAATGACGTGCTCTATGGCAACGATGATGCGGATACCGACTTTCTGAATGGCGGTGACGGCGCGGATACGCTGGTCGCCGGGCAGGGCGATTATGTGTCCGGTGGCGACGGGGCGGACAGCTTTGTCATGGACGCCACAGATACCGGAGCAGCGGCGCATTTCATGGATTACGATAGTACCGAAGACCAGATCATCGTTCTGTTTGACGACACCGCAGGCGTCGAACCCGAACTGAGCATCGAACAGGATGCGAACAATCCGGCGATCACCAATATCCTTTTGAACGGGGATATCGCCTGTACCGTGCCGACCGATCAGGCCCCCCTTGTCAGCGACATCGTTCTGGCACCTGAAACGCTGGCGGGCGATTTCGGGGTCTAGCGTCGCAACCCACATTTTCCTTTCATTTGTATAGGAATCGACCTATACGCGCGCATCGCTTCGGGTTCTTGGGACCCGTTGTGCTCCACGGGCCATGCTGGACGACATCCCGGCTTGCGCCATAACCCTTAACTCTGAAGGAGACCCCGATGTCGATTACAGCTGAAGAAAAACAGCGTCTGATGAAAGAATTCGCAACCAAAGAAGGCGACACAGGTTCGCCGGAAGTACAGATTGCGATCCTCACCAGCCGTATCACAACGCTGACAGAGCACTTCAAAACCCACAAGAAAGACAACCACTCGCGTCGTGGTCTTCTGAAACTGGTTGCTCAGCGCCGTAAGCTGCTGGACTACCTGAAGGGCAAAGAAGAAGCTCGCTACACAGACCTGATCGGCAAACTCGGCATCCGCCGCTAAGCCAATCCGATCTGATCGGAATTCAGGACGCCCGTCTGGTTTCAGGCGGGCGTTTTTTTGGGTCGCCCACCAAACGCGCAATGGCTTTCAATATGCCGCAAAGTCGTGTATGTGGCGCCCATCTGAGACGTGACGCTTTGACCCCGGCGCATGAAAAGATTGAAGGGGTCGGCGGCAATGGGGCCGCCATTCAAACGGGAGACCCGGAGGGCCGGGAGCGCTCCCATACAGGAAACGCTGATGTTTAACGTTACGAAGAAAACAATGCAGTGGGGCGAGGAAACGCTCACACTGGAAACGGGTAAGGTTGCCCGTCAGGCCGATGGCACAGTCATCGCGACGCTTGGCGAAACCTCGGTCATGGCGAACGTGACCTTTGCCAAGACGCAAAAAGAAGGTCAGGATTTCTTCCCGCTGACCGTTCACTACCAAGAGAAATACTATGCTGCCGGTAAAGTACCGGGTGGCTTCTTCAAGCGCGAAGCGCGTCCGACGGAAAAAGAGACGCTGACTGCGCGTCTGATCGACCGTCCGATCCGTCCGCTGTTCGTTCCCGGCTTCAAAAACGAAGTTCTGGTGATGTGTACCGTTCTGAGCCACGACCTGGTCAACGACCCCGACGTTGTTGCGATGATCGCGGCCTCTGCTGCCCTCACCATCTCGGGCGCACCGTTCATGGGCCCGATCGCGGGCTGCCGCGTGGGCTATGTTGACGGCGAATACATCCTGAACCCTGAGGTTGAGGATATGGATCAGCTGCGCAACAACCCTGAACAGCGTTTGGACCTTGTCGTTGCCGGTACCAAAGACGCCGTGATGATGGTTGAATCCGAAGCGTACGAACTGACCGAAGACGAAATGCTGGGCGCCGTGACATTCGCGCACGAACAGATCCAGCCGGTTATCGACCTGATCATCGATCTGGCCGAAGATGCCGCGAAAGAGCCGTTCGAATTCACACCGCCGGATTACTCTGCCCTGTACGAGCGCGTCAGCGCGCTGGGTGCAGACCAGATGAAAGCCGCCTACAGCATTCTGGACAAGCAAGAGCGCGTTGCCGCTGTTGCCGCTGCCAAAGAAGCGATCAAGGCTGAGCTGTCCGAAGAAGAACTGGCCGATGCGAACCTCAGCTCTGCGCTGAAAAAGCTGGAATCCACAGTTCTGCGTTCGACAGTTGTGAAAGAAGGCAAGCGTATCGACGGCCGCGCGCTGGACGAAGTGCGTGACATCGTTTGTGAAACAGGCCTGCTGCCCCGTACACACGGTTCCGCGCTGTTCACACGTGGCGAAACCCAAGGTCTGGTTGTGACCACTCTGGGTACCGGCGATGACGAACAGATCATCGACGCGCTGCACGGCAACTTCCGTTCGAACTTCCTGCTGCACTATAACTTCCCTCCGTATTCGGTTGGTGAAGTGGGTCGCGTTGGTTCGCCGGGTCGTCGTGAAATCGGTCACGGTAAACTGGCATGGCGCGCGCTTCAGGCGGTTCTGCCGGCGGCGACAGACTTCCCCTACACAATCCGCGTTGTATCCGAGATCACCGAATCCAACGGTTCGTCCTCGATGGCGTCGGTTTGTGGTGGCTCGCTGTCCATGATGGACGCAGGCGTTCCGCTGAAGGCACCGGTTGCCGGTGTGGCCATGGGTCTGGTTCTGGAAGATGACGGTTCCTACGCCGTTCTGACAGACATTCTGGGTGACGAAGATCACCTCGGCGACATGGACTTCAAAGTGGCTGGTACCGAAAACGGCATCACCTCGCTGCAGATGGACATCAAGGTTGCAGGCATCACGCCTGAGATCATGAAGAAAGCTCTGGCTCAGGCCAAAGCGGGCCGTATGCACATCCTGGGTGAGATGGCCAAGTCGCTGACAGAAGCGTCCGAATTCTCGGTCCACGCGCCGCGCATCGAAACCATGCAGATCCCGACCGACAAGATCCGTGAAGTGATCGGTTCCGGCGGCAAGGTCATCCGCGAGATCGTGGAAACCTCCGGCGCGAAAGTCGACATCAACGACGACGGCGTGATCAAGATCGCAAGCCCGAACGGCGAGGCCATCAAAAAGGCCTATGACATGATCTATTCGATCGTGGCAGAGCCGGAAGAAGGCGGCATCTACAAAGGTAAAGTTGTGAAGATCGTCGACTTCGGCGCCTTCGTGAACTTCTTTGGCAAGCGCGACGGTCTGGTACACGTATCCCAGATCGAAAACCGCCGCCTGAACCACCCGTCCGACGTTCTGAAAGAAGGTCAGGAAGTGTGGGTCAAGCTGCTGGGCTTCGACGATCGCGGCAAGGTTCGCCTGTCGATGAAGGTCGTTGACCAAGAGACCGGCGAAGAAGCCGCAAAAGAAGAGAAAAAAGAAGACGCGGAATAATCCGCCCTTCCAACGCTCAAAAGAAGCCCTCGCAGTTTTGCGGGGGCTTTTTTACTCAGCTTCGACCAAAAGTTCTGCCACCGCGTTTAGCGCATGTTGGTGACTGGGAATGTAGTGAGGAGCCAAAAATGCAAACACTTTTGCCCAGTCGAAGTAGTCCCTATCGTCTGGGAATTTGAAGCGCTCTCTCGGAATTTCGAGAAGCTCAGGAAAATCGTCGCGAATTACTCTCATCATCTGCGACTCTGGCCTTTCACTTAATGGATTTTCAGAAGCTAATGATCGATCCAATAGAAAGTTTTGGGCGCGTTCTGGTGTAAGTGATGCTCTCGGAAGATCATCGGTAGAAATCTTCGAATCTAATGTGTTCTCGAATGCTAGATATATAAGCAGTGGTATGTCGAAGTATTGGTCAGGGTAACACCGCAATGCCATTTCGACTCTGAGAAGAATGCGCTCGATTTTTCGCATTCCAATCCCGGTTTTTTGCGTCAGGTTAACTGCTAGTTTAGCGGCGCTTTCCAATGAAAACGCGGCTTGTTCTGAAAATAGTCTTTTTGCCGGTAGCTTGTGAACAAGTTGAGATACCGCTGATGCTAGTGCTTCTTTGGATGGCTCAAGTTTGAGTCGAATATCAACAAATTTCTCAAGGTATGCTTCATCGCCTTCCGTTTGCCCAAAGCGATGATTGGCCAAGTTTTCCAAGTGTTCAGTGTTTACCATTAAACAGAACACAAAGCCTGATTGAGAAAAAATCAACTTTGTGGCTTCAAGGAATGCCAATGCGTAATCAGGGTGACAGCGGTCCAGTTCGTCTATTATGACAACCACCTGTTCGCTATCAGACCCTTCGCAGATGGCAGTTCTTAGGGTTTGTATGTGTTCGGGAAGTTCAATTTTCCGAATTTTTTCTGCGGCCATTTGGGACGCGATCAGGTTTCCGGCGGCTTTGGATAGACTGTCTCCGAAATCTTGGATGACATCGTTCAAATGATCAAAATCGCCTAGGGCATCAGTCGCACTATCTGTGAAAGCATCAATTACTTCGTCGGCGGCAGAACGCAACACTATCCGAGTTGCACTTTTGGCACCGAGCGCTGCGATGTGTTTTGCTGAGGCAAAAGCCTTTTGAGCCGATGATGCATCTTTCTTAGGGATCGCGTCGACCAATGCGCCAAGCAATGTGACGATCGGGTCGCCGGAGTGGTCTGAAAGTTGGACATCAACTTCAACTACATTTTCACCTGCATCTCTAAGTTGCTGGGCCCATGCCTTTCGAAAAAACGTCTTCCCGCGACCAAACCCAGCCTCAATTGAGATAACTTTTCGGTGTCCAGAGACTTGATGAGGTTCGTGAAAGTTGAGCCGATCTTTGAAAACTCAAGAAGGTCATCGTTCCAAGGCGAAGAATTGGCCATAAATAATCCAATAATTGAATAATCGAGTATCCAACGGATTAGAGTCTGGGAACTGCTCCTATTCAAGAGGGAACAGCCGATTTCTGCAATTTTGACGTGTGGGATTAGTTCTCCGGAAAAAAAGACCCGGGGCTTGCCCGGGTCAGTCCAACAGGGAGGGGTGCATGTGATGACCCTCACATGCGAAGGGAACTGTCAGGGTAACCAACGGACACTTTAAAAGTTCCATTAATCACCCCAAAAATCTGTGTCCTATGACACAAGGCGGTAACCGCCGCTTTCGGTAACCAGAAGACGCGCGTTCGACGGATCGGGCTCGATTTTCTGCCGCAGGCGGTAGATGTGGGTTTCCAGCGTGTGCGTTGTGACGCCCGCGTTGTAACCCCACACCTCATGCAAAAGCACATCCCGTGCCACAATGCCGTCGGGCGCGCGGTACAGGAATTTCAGGATATTGGTTTCCTTTTCCGTCAGGCGCACCTTGCGGTCGTCTTCTGTCACCAGAAGCTTCATCGCTGGCCGGAAGGAATACGGCCCCAACTGGAACACCGCGTCTTCGGACTGTTCGTGCTGACGCAGTTGCGCGCGGATGCGGGCCAGAAGCACAGGGAACTTGAACGGCTTGGTCACGTAATCATTCGCGCCGGAATCCAGACCAAGGATCGTGTCCGCGTCCGAGTCATGCCCCGTCAGCATCAGGATCGGCGATTTCACGCCCTGCTTGCGCATCAGTTTGCACAGCTCGCGACCATCCGTGTCGGGCAGGCCGACGTCCAGAATGATCAGGTCGTAGTGCTGTTCCTTGACGCGTCCCAGCGCGCTGGCACCGTCTTCGGCCTCGAATACTTCGAAGTCTTCGGTCAGAATAAGTTGCTCGGCCAGCGCCTCGCGCAGGTCTTCGTCGTCATCGACCAGCAGAATATTTTTCAGTTGGGCCATTGTGGTCCTCCGTGGTTTCAAACGAAAATGTGATCGCTGTGGCGGTTGCGCAAGTTTTGCTGCAAGTCTTTCACGTCCTCGTGTAAACGAAGGCCAATTGTTACAAATGCAGGCGGCTTCCGCAAATTAGAAGGCCCGATATGACGCTCTCTCCTGACCTGACTGAAACACTTGCCCGTGCGCGTGCTGATCTTCGCATGGGGGTGGGGATCGTTCTGATAGGGGAAAGTGGCGCTGCTTTGGTGCTGTCGGCGGAAACCATTGCGCCTGCGCGGTTGGCCGATGTTCTGGCCTTGGGGCTGCCTGCCGATCTGGCTATCACGGGCCGCCGTGCGCAGACGTTAAAGGCGCGAGCCTATGATGGCGACATCGCGCGTGTCGTTCTGCCAGCGGATGCCAGCCTTCGTTGGGTGCATAGCATTGCTGATCCAGCGGATGATCTGGCCACGCCGATGAAGGGGCCGTTGAATTCGCGCCGTGAGGGCGATGCAGCTCTGCACCGTTTTGCGATTACCCTGTGCAAATCCTCGCGTCTGTTGCCTGCCGCGGTTGTCGTCCCTGTCGCCGATGGCGTGGCCTTTGCCGCCGATAATGCGTTGTCTTTGGTCGATGCCACTGCCGCCGCCCCGCATCTTGAGGCGCTCAGCCCGTTGGATCATGTCGTCTCGGCCCGCGTGCCGCTTCGTGCCGCCGAAAACGCCCGCCTGCATATTTTCCGGCCCGAGGATGGGTCTGAGGAACATTACGCCATCGAAATCGGTCGCCCCGATCGGGAAAAGCCTGTTCTGGCCCGTCTTCATTCGGCGTGTTTCACGGGCGATCTGCTGGGATCGTTGAAATGTGATTGCGGGCCCCAGTTGAACGCCGCGCTGAATGCGATGGGGTCTGAGGGCGCAGGCATTCTGCTATACCTGAATCAGGAAGGTCGCGGCATCGGTCTGGCGAACAAAATGCGTGCCTATGCGCTTCAGGATCAGGGATTCGACACGGTCGAGGCCAATCACCGTCTGGGCTTTGAAGATGACGAACGCGATTTCCGCCTTGGCGCGCAGATTTTGGGCAAGCTCGGCGTGTCGCAGGTGCGGCTACTGACAAACAATCCGGCCAAGATCGCGCGTATGGAAGACTGCGGGATCAAGGTTGCCGAACGTGTGCCGTTGAAAGTAGGCGAAAACGAACACAACACCCGCTATCTGGCGACGAAAGCGGCCAAGTCGGGCCACATGCTGTAACACGCAACGCTGGGGCTGCGTTGATGCGGCCTTGCGTCTTGCGCGTTCATGCATAGCTTCAGGACAAAGGAGATCGCGATGAAGTATTCGCTGCTTGATCTGGCCCCAGTTCCCGAAGGTTCAGACGCCGCTGACGCGCTGCGCAACACCGGTGATCTGGCGCAGCACGCCGAACGCTGGGGCTATCACCGCTATTGGCTGGCGGAACATCACAACATGCCGGGCATCGCTTCGGCGGCGACGGCCGTTCTGATCGGCCATGTGGCCGGTTTGACCAAGTCGATCCGCGTAGGCGCTGGTGGCATCATGCTACCCAACCATGCGCCTTTGGCTGTGGCCGAGGCGTTCGGCACATTGGCCACGCTTTACCCGAACCGCATTGATCTGGGCCTTGGCCGTGCGCCGGGGGGTGACCACGCGGTGATGCAGGCGATGGGCGTGACCCATGAACGCGCTGATCGCTTCCCTGACGAGGTGGCCGAACTTCAGCGTCTGCTCGGCCCGCTCAATCCTGCGGCTGCCGTCAACGCCCATCCCGGCGCGGGGACCGAGGTGCCTTTGTGGATTTTGGGGTCGTCCCTATACGGCGCGCAGGTCGCGGCGCATTTCGGTTTGCCCTACGCTTTTGCCTCGCACTTCGCGCCCGCCGCCTTGGATCAGGCGTTCCGTGTTTATCGTGACAAATTCAAACCCAGCGACACCCTGTCGAAGCCGCACGCGATGATGGCGATCAACGTGATCGCCGCCGATACCGAGGCCGAGGCGATCCGCATCCGCACCTCGATGCAGCAGGCGTTCTACCGTCTGCGCAGCGGCCAACCCGGCAAGCTGCCCTATCCGGTGGACCGGATCGAAGACGTGGTGCCACCCCAATATCTGGCGGGCGTGAACGATGCGCAGCGCGTGTCGGCGGTGGGCACACCCGATCAGGTCGAGGCGCAGATCAAGGCGTTTATCGATACCTACCAGCCGGATGAGGTTATCCTGTCGGGCCATATCCACGATCACAAAGCCCGCGTGCACAGCTACGAAATCGCCGCCGATGTGATGGCGCACCTAACGCAGAAAGACGCCGCATGAAGCCCACCGATATGGTTCTGACGCGGCAGGGGCTGCGGTTTTGCGGGCGTCTGTGGCCCTGTTCCATCGGCAAGGGGGCCGTCAAACGCGACAAGCGCGAAGGCGACGGCGCGACCCCTGCGGGAGAACACCGGATTGTCGGCATGCTGTATCGTCCCGACCGCATTGCGCGCCCTGCGGATTGGGCGGTGCCCATCGGGCCGTCTGATCTGTGGTCGGACGATGTGGGGCACGAGGATTACAACCAGATGGTCCGCGCGCCTTATCCCTACAGCCACGAAAAACTGCGCCGCGCCGATCCGCTTTATGACATCGTGATCCTGACCGACTGGAACTGGCCCTACGCAGAAAAGGGGCGTGGATCGGCGATTTTCCTGCACCAACGCCGCCGTGCCGGTTACCCGACCGAAGGCTGCGTGGCTTTCCGTCGCGATCACCTGCGCCAGATCGCGCGGCTGATCCGGTACGAAACCCGTCTGATCGTGCCAGAGGGGCTGGCGGTGGACTAAGGCGTTACGCCCAAACCCAGGCGCCCCAAGCCAGCCCGGCAATCAGAGAGCCTGCGAACGCAAAGCCAAGGTAGGCCCCGAACACACGCGGTTTCACCAGCGCCCAGACCGCAATTGCGGCGGGAATACAGCTGACGCCACCGGCCAGAACAAAGCTCATTGCCGCGCCCGGTGCCATGCCTTGGGTCAGCAGCGCGTCGACCAGCGGCACAGCGGCGTAGCCGTTCAGATAGGCTGGCGCGCCGATCACAGCGCCCATAACGATGGGCCAGACGCCGGTGCCCCCCAGAATACCTGCGATCATGTCGGCGGGGACGTAGTGGATCATCAGCGCTTCGATCACATAGGCCAGCGTCAGCCATTTCAGCAGGAATAGCCCGTTTTCAACTGCCGTTTCACGGAACGTGTCGCGGCGGTCCTCATGTGGCCAGAATTTCCAGACAGGTGGGCCTTGGAACGGTTTCTTGGCGCTGCAACAGCCACCCACCTGCGGCTTTTCCCGAAGTGGATCACGGAACACGACCGATTGCGCAAAGACCATCACGCCGAACCCGCCCAGCAGGCCCAAACCCACTGCCGCAATGGTTTTGGCGATGGCAAAATCCCAGCCCAATGTGCCCGAGGTTATTAGAAACATCGCAGGGTCCATCAAGGGCGACGCCAGCCAGAAGGCCATAACCGCACTAAGTGGCGCACCGACGGCCAGAAGGGCGGCGATAAAGGGGATAACCTCGCACGAGCAAAAGGGTGAAAGGCCCCCTAGAAGTGCCGCCATAAAGATCATGCGCGTTTCGCGGCCCTCAAAGGCCTTGGCCAACAAAGTTTCCGAGCCTGTTGCCTTCAGGTAGGCCACTGCCAGCACGGCAAACAGGATGAACGGCAGGGTATGCCAGATCGCGCCGGCGGCGAATTCGACGGTCGGCCACAGGTTAGATGGGTCCAGAATGCCGACGATCAAAAGCAAGCCCAGACTCGCGATCCATGCCTTGCCCGGACGGGGCAGTCGGGCGATTTGGGCGGTTAGATCAGTCATGGCTGTGGCCTCCGTCTGCGCAATCGGCGCAGCATTCTTTCAGCAGGAACTCGGATAAGGCGCGCACCTCGTCATAGGCGACGGCGGCGCAGATAATGCTGCGGCCGGAACGGGTTTGTTTGACCAGCCCCGCCTGCGCCAGAATTTTCAGGTGATGGGTCAGGGTTGATCCCGCCACACCCGTCCGGTCGCCCAACATGCCAATCGACAACCCCTCAGGCCCCGCCCGCACCAGGGTGCGCAGCACGTTCAGGCGTTGTTCCGACCCAAGCGCCGCAAAGGTCGAAGCCGCGATTTCCAGCCCGATGTCGGGGTCATGTGCCAGCGTCATGGATCACCTCTGATGATTCGATATTTCTAGAATTGTCGAAATGATGGCATCTGCCAAGATTTATTTTGAAAGTTATCGAAATGAACGTGGCTTTTGGCTCGGGCGCGGATGCCCTACATCTTGGCCCATGGATGACCTGCTGCATCAAATCACCACTTGCCGTTTGTGCGCTGATCGCTTCCGCGTGACCGCATCGCGCCACGTCCCGCGCCCTGTCGCGTGGTTCCGGCCGACCGCGCGTTTGCTGATCGCGGGGCAGGCGCCAGGGCTGCGGGTGCATGAAAGCGGCAAGCCTTTTGACGACCGATCCGGCGACAGGTTGCGCGACTGGTTGGGCATTGATCGCGCCACGTTTTATGACCGGGACGTGATTGCCATCGTGCCTATGGCGTTCTGTTTTCCGGGCTATGACGCGAAAGGGGCCGATCTGCCGCCCCCGACGATCTGTGGCGAAACATGGCACGATCGGGTGTTCAAAACCCTGACCGATCTGCAATTTCAGGTCATCGTCGGCGGCTATGCGCACCGCTATCATTTGGGTGGCACACAGCCTGTGACCGACCGCGTTTTCGCGTGGCGTGACCAAATGCCGGAAAAGATGCCCTTGCCCCATCCGTCCTGGCGGAATACCGCATGGTTGAAACGAAACCCGTGGTTCGAAACCGATGCGCTGCCCGCTCTACAGACCCGCGTGAAGGAGGTTCTGAATGGCCGAGACGACACCCCTTGATGATGCATTCGCCGCCATGGAGGCCGCGCCGCAAGACGACGCTGCGCGCTTGCGGTTCTATGAACGACTGGCGGATTCAGAGCTGTTTCTGCTGTTGAAGAAAGAAGCCGAGGGCGAAGTGCTGGACCCCGAGGTGTTTGAACTGACCGACGCGAGTTTCGTGCTGGTATTCGACCGTGAAGAACGGCTGGCCGAATTCGTGGGTAAGATCGCGCCCTATGCGGCCCTATCCGGCCGCGTCATCGCGGGCGTTTTGGCGGGGCAGGGGGTTGGCCTTGGCCTGAACCTTGAGGTCGCGCCATCGTCGCATTTGATCCCGCCCGAAGGTGTCGCTTGGTTGGCCGAAACCCTGACCGAAGGCCCGCAAGAGGCCGAGGCACGCCCGTCTGAATTCAGCGCGCCGCAAGGCCTACCCGAAATCCTGATCACGGCGCTGGACACGAAACTCAGCACCGCCACCGGTCTGGCGCGCAAGGCGTATCTTGCGGGCGTGACCTATGATGACGGGTCGCGCGGCCATATCCTCGGGATCACGGGCGCCCGTGCCGGTGCCCAGGCGCCTCTGGCCCGTGCCATCAACGAAGCGCTGGTGTTTTCCGGCATCGAGGCAGGCGCGCTGGACGTGGCTTTCTTGGAGGATGACGATCCTGCGGCGGCATCTTTGGCACGCGTGGGGTTGCGCTTTGACCTGCCCGAACCGCAGGTGCCGCAGCCTGTGGCACCGTCGGCGCCGGGGATGGATCCGGACAAGCCACCAAAGCTGCGCTGATCTAGCCCAACGTTTCGCGGAATGTGGGTAGCGTGTCGCCCTTGGCGGGCGTCGCTTCCCACACCGCGCGGGCGATGGCGCGGGCAAGGCAGACTGATCCGGCGTGGCCGAGCGCGGCCAGCTGTATATCCGGAGTATCCAGCGCCTTTTTGCCGGTACCCAAGGCAAACACCAGATCGCCGTCGAACGGACTGTGCGACGGGACTATCGCGCGGGCCATCCCGTCATGCGCCGCAACCGCCAGCCGTTTGGCCTGCGCTTTGGTGATGACCGCATCGGTCGCGACAATTGCGATGGTGGTGTTGCCCAGACCGGCCATGGCGGAGAACTTGGCGCTTGGCTGCAGGTCCTGCAGACCTTGGGTAGGTTCGCTGCCCAGACCGCCGAACTCATCCCCGATTTCAAAAGGCGCGGCCCAGAAATGTTGGCCGGACGGCGTCGTGACGCAACCCATGGGGTTCACGGCGACCAAGGCGCCTACGGTGATCCCATCGACCACCATCGATGCCGATCCCAAGCCGCCTTTGACCTGCGCGGTTTGTGCGCCGGTACCTGCACCGACGCTGCCCAAAGCAAACGTATCTGACGCAGCGGCAAGGGCCTGTGCCCCTAAAGCAGGATAGGGGTTGTCGCCCCAGTCTTTCCCGCCGCCATTCAGCAAATCAAACAGGATCGCCGCGGGCACAATCGGAACGCGGGCCGACAAAACCGGAAAGCCGCGCCCCTCTTTATGAAGCGCATCCATTACGCCCTGCGCTGCGGCAAGGCCAAAGGCGCTGCCGCCGGATAGAACCAAAGCATCCACGCCGGGGGCCGTTTTGTCAGGCTCCAACAAATCGGTTTCGCGTGTCCCCGGTGCGCCGCCCATGACGGACACGGAACAAACCGCGGGCTCATCACAGACCAGCACCGTCGTGCCGGATTTCAGACCATCGTCTTGTGCGTTGCCGACAGACAGGCCCGCGACGTCGGTGATCAGATTGCGCGGCCCAGCCTTAGATGCAGCGGCCACCATCGACCTCCATACAGACACCAGTGATCATCGAGGCATCTTCTGAGCATAGAAACGTCGCCGCCGCCGCCAGATCGTTGGGGGTGGAAAAGCGGCCCAAGGGGATGGTCGACAGGAATTTGGCGCGCATCTCGGGGGTGTCTTCGCCCATGAAGCTGGACAGCAACGGCGTTTCGCCCGCCACAGGGTTCAGCGCGTTCACGCGGATGCCCATGGGGGCCAGTTCCACCGCCATGGCGCGGGTGGCTGTGATCATCCAGCCTTTCGATGCGTTGTACCAGTTCAGACGCGGGCGGGGGGACACGCCAGCGGTCGAGGCGATGTTCAGAATGCAGCCAGCACTGGCGGCTTTGAAATGCGGGACCAAGGCGCGGGCGGTAAGGTAGACGGATTTGCAATTCACCGCAAAGACGCGGTCGAAATCGTCCTCGCTGACCTCTTCCATGGGGGCGGGAAGATGGGTGATGCCCGCGTTGTTGATCAGGATATCGACGCCGCCCAGATCGGACATGGCCGTGGCGATCATCGCATTGACGCTGTCGCCTTTGGACACATCCACATGGCAGGCGATGGCCTGATCGTTGTCAGCGATGGTTTTGGCCGCATCCAGATTGATATCGGCCACAAGCACCTGCGCGCCTTCTTCCAGAAACCGTTTTACGATCCCTGCGCCGAACCCGGATCCGCCGCCTGTGACGATCGCTTTTTTCCCTGCCAGCTTCATAGACCCCTCCCGTTTGGTCTGTCAGTCGGCCGGGTTCCCTTCCAGAAACATCAGCCATAATGCCACCGGAAGCGACACTGCGCCGCTCCAGTAAACGGCTGTCCACATCGTCGAGGCGTACAAATAGCCCTTCTCGCGCGCGACCAGATCGTCGGGAACAACCGCATAAGCCAGAAGATAGCCAAACAGGCTGCCCGTCAATGCAATGAAGAAAGCCAAAGCGATTGCGCGCCAGCCAGCGGAAAAAAGCCGGCGCTGGTTTTCGATCAGGGCAAAGCCGATCACAAAGACAGGAATGGAGAGAAGCGGACCCATCCACCAAGCCGCTTGGAAACCTGCAACCGAGACCCTGAGGTATTCGTTCCAGTGCTCAGGAATTGCGTATTTCTCGAATACGAATTCGTCAAAGAAAGAAGGCCCAACAGCATAGATGAACTGACTGTTCACCACGCCGAATACCGAGGAAGTCGCCGTTGCAAAGCACACAAGGGCAAGAATTGTCTTCAGTCGGTACATCAGCCTCACACATGCTGAGCGTCCCCTTCTATTTGTCCTAGCTCTGGACCGGAGTGAAACAAGAGTACCGGGTAAAGGTTTTGTTTGGATTCGATCCGCTGGGGCGGCATTTCGTGGATTTGCCCACTCCGATGCTGCAATGCCGCATGTGCGATAGTCTGCGACACTTCGTGGCTTGGGTTGCAATAATTCAATGTTTACATAGGTCTAACCGGTGTGCGCTGGGCGGGACGCAGCGTCGCGGAAGTGCCGCTGGCGCTAACAGGGCTTTAGCAATCGCAGCGCAAATGTTATTGCAGGCCGCAGTGACTGGTTCGGAGGAGACCCGGAATGAGCGCCACCGCACGCAAACAGGCCCCGTTGCCGGATGATATCCGTGCCATGAAAGGCGGCACGCCGATCGTCAGTTTGACAGCTTACACCACCCCTATGGCCGAATGGATGGACGCGCATTGCGACTTTGTTCTGGTGGGTGACAGCCTTGGAATGGTGCTGCACGGTCTGCCATCGACGCTGGGCGTGACGATGGACATGATGATCATGCATGGCAAAGCCGTGCGCCGTGGTCTGAAATCGGCGATGATGGTCGTCGATATGCCGTTTGGATCTTACGAAGAAAGCCCCGAGCAGGCGTTCCGCAATGCCGCCCGTCTGATGGCCGAAACCGAGGCCGGTGCCGTCAAGCTGGAAGGTGGCGTTGCGATGGCTGAAACCATCCGCTTTCTGACATCGCGCGGTGTGCCTGTGATGGCGCATGTCGGCCTGACGCCCCAATCGATCAACACACTGGGCGGTTACAAGGTGCAGGGTCGCGGCGCGGCAGGTGATGCCCTGATGGCAGATGCCAAGGCCGTAGCGGATGCCGGTGCCTTTGCTGTCGTTCTGGAAAAAGTGCCGGAAAAACTCGCGAACGAAGTTACGGCAGAGGTGCATATACCGACAATCGGGATCGGTGCCTCGGCTGGCTGTGATGGCCAGATTCTGGTGGTTGATGACATGCTTGGTCTGTTCACCAAGTTTAAAGCCAAATTCGTCAAGCGCTACGCCGAACTGGGCCATGGCGCAGAAGAGGCGATTGCAGAATACGCCAAAGACGTCCGCGCCCGCGCATTCCCCGGGCCGGAGCATGTCTTTGCCGATCAGGCCCCTGCGAAGAAGTCATAGGAACCTTTGACGTGACAGCCCCTATTATTCGTTCCCTGCCCGCCCTGCGCGCGGCTGTTTCCGAGTGGAAATCCAAAGGTGAGTGTGTGGCCGTGGTCCCGACCATGGGTGCGCTGCACGCCGGTCACCTGAGCCTTGTTGAAGCGGCCAAAGCGGGCGCGGATCGGGTGATCGTGACCATCTTCGTGAACCCCAAGCAGTTCAACTCGGCCGAGGATCTGGCGAACTATCCCCGTACCGAAGAGGACGACGCCGTGAAACTGGCGCCCTTCGGTGTGGACGCGATCTATGTGCCAGATGGCGCAACGATGTACCCCGAGGGTTTCGCGACAACCGTTTCGGTTGAAGGGCTGACTGACGTTCTGTGCGGTGCGCATCGTCCAGGCCATTTTGATGGTGTGGCGACGGTCGTGTCCAAGCTGTTCCTGCAAACCGGTGCCGATAAGGCGTTCTTCGGTGAAAAGGATTTCCAGCAGCTTCAGGTCGTGAAGCGCATGGCGACCGATCTGGATATTCCGATCGACATTACGGGCTGTCCGACCATTCGCGATGACGACGGTCTGGCTTTGTCTTCGCGCAACGCTCGCCTAACCAAAGACGGCCGCGCCGCAGCGCCTGTGCTCTATGCCCAGATGCAGAAACTGGCGGATGAGGTAAACGCAGGACGCGCGCTGAAACCCGCGCTGGAAGAGGCCACCGCCAACATTCTGGCCGCAGGCTTTACCGAGGTCGAATACCTTGATCTGCGCGCCAAGCTGAACCTGCGTCTGATGGAACGGCTTGACGAACCCGCGCGCCTGTTTGCTGCCGCATGGATCGACGGCGTGCGTCTGATCGACAATATCGCGGTTTAATATTGACAGATAATCTTATGGTTGTGACGATCCCTTGTGACCAAGGCTTTTCGTCCGCCCAAGACTACGAGCGACAGCTTGGGAAGGGGCGGGAGCCCCCAAAAGCATGAGGTGAATTAAGCAATGGCTTCGGATAAATCTGGCGACAAAGCGTCTACGAAAACCGCGATTTACTGCAAAAGCGATGGGCATCCCTACACTTTTATCGGTGCTTACGTTGATCCTGCTGACGTTGCCGGAATAATCGAAAGGCATGTCAGAGAACATCCTGTCGGCGTCCAACATCACTACATCTACAAACAGGATCCGCCGGTGTCGCATGGTTGCCTGGCGCCGGATACGCTGATCTGGATGGCCGATGGATCCACACGAAAAATCGCAGAGGTTGGGCAAGGCGATCGTATTCTCGCCTGCGACGCTGATAGAAATGTCTTGGCTGATGACGTGGCGCATGTGCACAAATCAGATCATGATCAGGTGCTGACGCTGCGCACAGGCAAGGACAGAACGATAGAAATGTCTATATCGCAGCCGATAATGACAGTTTCTGGGCCGGTAATGTCAGGGCAGCTTTTCCTACCGGCGAATTTCTATCAGCTTGCCGGCTCTCGCGACCAGTTGTCATTGCTTGAGGCTGTGCAAATGACCACTGAAACCGCGGAAACTCCCCGCGAACTGATTTCCATCCACACACAGTCAAACGGATATTTTTTCGTCGGCGAAGATGCTATTGCGGTGAAGTGCAAAGGAGGCGGGCCATACGGGCCACCGCCGGACTACCGCCCTTTATGACCGTTATCGCGGTTAACTAAGCAGCAGCTTTTCCAACGTCCGGCCCATGACCTTGGCGCTATCGATCATGTCGGTGACGCCAATCCATTCATCCGGCTTATGCGCCAGTTCTAGCACGCCGGGTCCGTAAGCGATGCAGTTCTTCAGTTTACCGATCCGGTCGATGTGTTTCTGGTCATAGCTGCCGGGCGAGGCGACAAAGCTGGGGTCTTGGCCAAGGGTTTCAGCAATCGCGGCTTTGACGGTGCTGACCACAGGCGCGTCTTCGTCGGTCATCGACGGTAGAACGCGGTTCAGTTCGCGCAGTTCATAGTCGAACTTGGGGCGGTTGGCCTTTAGCCCGTCCAGAATGTCACGGATTTCGCCTTCGACCTGATCAATCGGCTCTTCCGCCAGAAAGCGGCGGTCGATGGTGATGCGGCAGCTGTCTGGCACGCAATGGGCGGGCAGGGCAGTGCTGTCTTCGGGCTCTTCCGGCTGGCCACCGTGAATGGCGTTGATGTTCATGGTCGAGGCCCGCGCGCCATCGGGGATCACCGGCATTTCGGTGCGCCGTGCGGCCATGGCGGGGTACAGCGTGGTTTCGAACTGCTCTAACACCGCGCCCATATGCCGGATCGCACAGTCACCCAAGAAAGGCATCGATCCATGGGCAATTTCGCCCTTGGTTTCGATTTCTGCCCACCATCCGCCGCGATGGCCCAGACAGATGCGATCCTTGCCCAGTGGTTCGGGGATGATCACATGCTGCACGCGGGCAGGATCAAACCAGCCCTCCTGCGCCAGATGGGCGACACCGCCGTAGCCGCCGGATTCCTCATCCGCTGTGCCACTGATTTCGATGGCACCGGCAAAGTCGGGATGTTCCTGAATAAATGCCTCGGCGGCGATGATCGCAGCGGCCAGCCCGCCCTTCATATCGCAGGCCCCGCGCCCGTAGATGCGGTCGCCGTCCAGCGTGGCGGCGAAAGGATCATAGGTCCAGCCTGCACCAACTTCGACCACATCGGTATGGCCGTTGAAATGCACGCAAGGGCCGGGCTTGGTGCCCTCATACCGCGCGACGATGTTCCAGCGGGGATATTTTTCGCAATCGCCGGGCGCACCTTCGGCACGGATCAGAGTGGTTTCAAAGCCTTTGGCCGACAGGCGTTGTTTCAGCAGATCGCAAATCGCCACATAGTTTTCGCCCGGCGGGTTCAGCGTGGGAATGCGGATCAAATCCTGCGTCAGCGTGATCAGATCATCGCGCATCCCCTCAATTCGGTGCTGCAAGGCGTCGGTCATCAAACTCTCCGGTATCTTGCCGTCATCCTTGTCGGGAAACCGCCGGTGAGCAAGGCCTTAGGGCTGCGGGATCGGGGGAATTTGACCGACAGGCAGGGGCCCGAGCGACACAACGCCTTTGTTCAGGCGCAGTTTGACGTTCAACTGGTCACGGTTGCCCTGAAGCGAGGCGACAAGCGTCAGCACGTCATTCAGGAACCGCACGCCGTCGCGGCCAAGCCCCCATTCGTCCTGCGCCTGTTCCAACAATGCGCGCCAGTTTTCGGTTTCAAACGCCAGATCGCCGGTCAGGCGGCCACGTTTGTCCACGTCGAATTCGCCATCCAGTGTGATGCGCGTATCGCCAAGCCCGTATTCGGCGGACTTCAGGTTGATCTGCTGGATCGCGGGGCGGTCCTTGCCCGGTGTCAGGGGGGCGGCAAAGCGCAGTTCGGATTGCGCGGTCAGGCCATCGACCGTTGCCTCGTCCGAACGGGCGGCGGCATCCGCCGACAGGATCGCGCGATACAGGCCAGGTTCGACATCGGTCTGCTCGATGGCAAAGTTCACAGCGGCCAAGGCCGTGGATGTGCCGTCGCTGCTTTTGATGTTCAGAAACGGGGCTTCGGCGATAAACCGGATCAGCGCATCATCCCCGTCACGTCGGAAGCTGGCCAGCAGGCGTTCGCTGGTGATTGTCCAGTCGTTGGACTGGTTCGCAATCTGCTGGCTGTTCGGGAAGGCAAAGATCATCTGGCGGTCGCTATAGACCATGCGCAGGATCTGAAACTGCGGAGCGCTCCATGACCAGCCCGAGTCGGGGTTTGCGATCACAAGATCGGTAAAGGTTGTGTCCAGACGGTTCGGAAAGCCTGCAACTGACACATCGGAAAAGCTGACATCACGACCGGCGGCGATTTCGCGTGCCTTCCAGTCATCGATCGCGGTTTTCAGCGCGTTGGCCTGAAAAAACCAGTAGCCCGACCACGCCAGTGCCGCAGCGACAATTACAAATAACAGCTTCTTCATCACTCGGCCCCTTTTCGCGCGATCTGCTTTGGTAGATATAACGCCAAACGGACAAGGACCAGTGAACATGACCCTTTGGGTTTTCGGATACGGATCGCTTTTGTGGAACCCCGGTTTCGAGGTGGTCGACACGCGCCCTGCGCGCCTGTCGGGGTATCGCCGCAGCTTTTGCATGCGGTCGATCCATCACCGTGGCACGGCTGAAGACCCTGGTCTGGTGTTGGCGCTGGATGCCGAAGATCAGGCGGAATGCCACGGGCTGGCGCTGGCGGCGCATCCGGACAAGACCGAAGAGACGCTGGAATATCTGCGCGAACGCGAATTGGTGTCGTCGGCCTATCTTGAACGCATGTGCGATATCGCCTTGGCCGATGGCAGCACCGTGTCCGCCGTCACTTACGTGATTGACGCGGATCACAACCAGTACTGCGGCGGGCTTCCGTTGGAAGAGCAGGCACAGATTATCGCCAAAGCGGTCGGCGGACGTGGCCCCAACACGGAATACCTGCACAACACGGTGGACCGGTTGCGCGTTTTGGGTATTCCCGATGCAGAACTGCAATGGCTGGATGAACGTGTTCGGGCACTTAGCGCACAAGGCTTGGCTTGTTAAAAATTGCCCGCTAGGGTTTTCCTGACGAAATACAAACGTGTCAGGAGCGGTCTTATGGATCAGCCGGACCTCGAGGCCGAGCCGCATTTTTCGCAACCGATCCGCCAGATCCTGATGATGCTGGCGGCGCTAGGACTGTCTGCCCTCGGGCTTGTGATGGCCCTGCCGAGTGTTCTGCCGGTCTTCGAACAGAACCTGTACCTGAACGGGTTCATCTTTTTCGTGTTCATTGTTGGCGTGCTGGCCTGTTTCTGGCAGGTGGCGCAGCTTGTGAACTCGGTCCGTTGGATCGAAGGGTTTGCGCGGGGTAACAACGTGGCGACTGCTGCGCGCGCCCCTCAGATGTTGGCGCCCTTGGCGGCGCTGCTGCGGACCCGTGGCCAGCGCATGCAGATCACCACGACGTCCAGCCGGTCCATTCTGGATTCCGTTGCACAGCGGATTGATGAAGCCCGCGAAATCACGCGCTACATCGTATCGCTGCTGATTTTCCTCGGGCTTTTGGGTACGTTCTATGGCCTTGCCACCACCGTTCCTGCGCTGGTGGACACGATCCGCAGCCTTGTTCCGCAAGAGGGCGAAACAGGGGGCGAACTGTTCGGGCGTCTGATGACCGGACTGGAAAGCCAGCTTGGCGGTATGGGCGTGGCCTTTGCCTCATCCCTTCTGGGTCTGGCGGGGTCGCTGGTGGTTGGTTTGCTCGAACTGTTCGCGGGCCACGGCCAGAACCGGTTCTACCGTGAACTTGAGGAATGGCTGTCGTCGATCACCCGCATCGGCCTGTCCCATGGTGGGGCGGAAGGCACGGATGAGATGTCCGGCGCGGCGATGGCGCTAGAGCAGGTCGCGGACCAGATGGAAAGCATGCAGATGCTGTTCGCGCGGTCCGAGGAAAGCCGCTCGGAAATCGAAGCGCGCCTTGGGCAATTGGCCGATTCAGTCGAACGGTTGACCGAACGCATCGAGGCGACCGCGCCGTCCAGCACCGCGATGATGCGCATCGCCGAAGGTCAGGAACGTCTGATTTCGGTTCTGCAGAACCGCGAGGCTGAAGATGGCTTTGATAGCGAAAGCCGGATGCGCCTGCGGTCGATCGACGTTCAGATGCTGCGCATTCTGGAAGAAATGGCAGCGGGCCGTCAGGAAAGCATGGCGGAACTGCGCACCGATCTGGCCACGTTGAACCGCATCCTGACGCGCATCGGACGTCAGGCTGAAGCGAACGCCAAGCCGCAGAAGGTTGTTGTACGGCCTCTGCGGCAGGAAGACTAAGCCATGGCACTGTCCCGTCGCAGCGGACAGCGGTTTCAGGCCTCGATCTGGCCTGGCTTTGTCGATGCGATGACCGGCCTTTTGCTGGTGCTGATGTTCGTGCTGACCATCTTTATGGTGATCCAGTTCGTGCTGCGGGAAACCATCACGGGTCAGGCCGACGAACTGTCACGGCAATCGGACCAGTTGGATGTGCTGTCGGCCGAACTGGCGGAACTGGCCGCCGCGCTGGGCATGGAGCAGCAGGAAAACACTGCGCTGGAAAACCGGCTGGGGGCCTTGAACGCCACGCTGGTCGACCGCGAAGCGCAACTGGCCGAACGCCAATCCATCATCAACGCCCTGACCGCGACGCGCGACCAGCAAGCGGCGGAACTTGAGGCCGCAGCCGCCCGTATTGTCGAGTTCGAGGATCGCGTTGCTGCGCTTTTGGCGGATCAGGACGCGGCGAATGCGCGGATATCGGATTTGATCGCCAGCCGAGACGAAATCGACGCCGCCCGCGCGGCGCTGGTCGATGAACGCGACGCGCTGAACCTTGCCTTGGCGGCGGCGCGGTCCGAGATTGACGCAGGCGAAGAAGCCGCCCGCCTTGCAGCCGCGCGACGCGAGGCATTAGAGGCCCTGATCGCCGATCTTGAGGCCAAGAATGCGGATGCCGAAACGCGGATCGGTCAGTTGTCCGGGCAGGTCGATGACCTGAACACCTCGCTGACCGAAGAAGAGGCTGCGCGCCTTGCCGAAGCCGAAGCCGCCGCCGCCCTGCGCAAACGGCTGGAAGAGGCGGATGCAGAGCTGACCGCCATGACCCTGTCACTGGAAGCGCAGCGCAAAGAGGCGGAGGAAACCTTGACCCTGCTTGCGGCGGCACGCTCAGCACAGGCTGATCTGACCAGCGACCTGACTGCTGCGCTATTGGCGCGCCGTCAGGAAAGCGAACGTGTCACGGACCTTGAACAGCGTTTGGACGCCTTGTTGGCGTCACAGGAAACGGCGAACGCGGTCGAGCAGGAATTGCGCACTCAGCTGGCCAACGCGTTGGCCAATCTTGAAGAAACCAAGTTGTCCCAAGATGACTTGCGGCGCGAGCTGGCGGAATTGAAAGCCACACAAACAACATTGGTCGCGACCGAAGAACAGCTTCGTGCAGAACTGGCTGCGGCCTTGGCAGAAAAGGCCAAGCTGACCACAACCGAAGAAACCTTGCGCGCCCAACTGGCTGCCGCCCTTAGCACGCAAGAGGAACTGTCTGGCAGCAAAGAAGAATTGCGTCAGCGTCTGGCGGCGGCTCTGGCCGCAGAACTGGCTGCGGATGCCGAAACACAAGAAGCGATGTCCGAGGCCGAACGACAGGCTGCATTGCTGGCTGCGGCGCAGTCTGAACTCAGTACAGAAGTCGCTCGCGCCACGGCCGCCCAGAAAGAAGCAGAGCTTTTGAACCAGCAGGTGGCCGCGCTGCGGGAACAGCTTGGGTCGCTGCAGGCTATTCTTGACGATGCCAAGGCGCGCGATGCTGCCGCTCAGGTCCAGCTGCAATCCTTGGGCAGCGATCTGAATGCTGCGTTGGCCCGTGCTGCCGCAGAAGAGCGCCGCCGTCGCGAGCTGGAAGAAGCCGAGCGCAAGCGGCTTGAAGCCGAGGCTGCTGATCTGGCGAACTACCGGTCCGAATTCTTTGGGCGTCTGCGTGAACTGATTGGTGAACGGGATGGGGTGCGGATCGAAGGCGACCGGTTTGTCTTTTCATCCGAGGTTCTTTTTCCGCCAGGTGGTGCAGAACTTTCACCAGCGGGTCAGCGCCAGATCGCGGGCATTGCGCAAATCCTGCGCGACATCGCCGCCGATATCCCGCCCGAGATCGATTGGGTGATCCGCGTTGATGGCCATACCGACAACATCCCTCTGTCCGGTTTCGGTCAGTTCGCTGATAACTGGGAACTGTCGCAGGCGCGTGCCCTGTCGGTGGTGCGCTTTATGTCGAACTTCCTTGGCATCCCGCCGGATCGCCTGTCGGCGAACGGCTTTGGCCAGTATCAGCCGATCAATACCGATGACACTGCCGAGGCGCGTGCCCAGAACCGGCGGATCGAGTTGAAGCTGACCGAAAAGTAAGCCGCCTATTCGATGCGGATTTGCGCATTGCGGATGGCCAGAACCTGCCCGTCGCGGGTCAGCTTTACCGTGCCGGTGTAATCGCCGGGCATCCAGCCGCCGTCAGGGGCCTTGCGTCCGAACGTGCGGAACAGTTGCGTTTGGCCTTTGTCGATGGTCACGGTGTCGGCGAAAATGGGGCCGTTGGGGCCTGTTGCCTCGAACGTCATCTGGTCGCCGGTTTCCGCGTAGAAGGCAAAACCATACAGCAGAAGATCATCCTGTGGCGTCGCATCAACCCGCCGCGCGGCACCGGATTGCACATGCGCCATGCGCGGCATCCACGTGGTGAAGCTGGCGGTGAACAGGCCGGTGGTCGAATAGGGCAGGTCGGTCAGCCACAGCGTTTCTCCATCCCAACCGCAGGTGTCCTTTGGTGTGGGCGAAAACGGATCAACAACCTGACCGTCCTTCAGGACCGTGAAATGCAGATGGGCGAAGTTTGACTGCCCGCTCATCCCGACGGCGCCAAGGGGTGTTCCAGCCGTGACCGCATCGCCGGTTTGAACCGCGATGCTGCCCTTTTTCAGATGACAGTAGAGCGTCTGATACCCGTTCGGGTGCCCGATCCGAACGGCGTTGCCGCATTCCTTGCCCTTTAGCTGCGGGGCGATGGCGGCGGTGTAGGGTTGGTCCAGAACGCCATCGCGGGTGACCTGAACAATGCCATCGGCGGCGGCCAGCACCTGCACGTTGTCAGCCAGTTTGGCATCCGACATCAGCGCAAAATCCGTGCCGCGATGCCCGTTGCGTGATTTCAGGCCACAGGTGAAATCGTGCTGACGGTCGGTTGGATCGGCATCCACGTAATCTTCGACCACGCAGGTTTCGCCATAGACGCAATCAAGCGGTAGCTGAAGAAACGGCGCCTCTGCCATCGCGGGGACGGCAGAGGCGCAAATCAAAGCGACATATGTCGCGCGCATCAGTCGGCGGTCAGAAGCGGGGGCTTGCTGCCCGAAATGCGACGTTTTTCAGGGCCGGACAGTTGCAGATCCAGATTGCCATCCTTGACCGCAACACGCACCACGCCGCCTTTCTGAAGCTTGCCGAACAGCAGTTCTTCGGCCAGCGGCTTTTTGATGTGTTCCTGAATGACACGGCCCAGCGGACGCGCACCCATTTTGTCATCATAGCCCTTGTCAGCCAGCCACTCAGCGGCCGGACGGGTCAGTTCGATGGTCACGTTGCGATCTAGAAGCTGGGCTTCAAGCTGCAACACGAACTTTTCGACGACCTGCAGGATGACCTCTTTCGGCAGCGGCTGGAAGCTGATCACGGCGTCCAAACGGTTGCGGAATTCAGGTGTGAAGGTGCGTTCGATCGCGGCTGTGTCTTCGCCTTCGCGACGATCACGACCAAAGCCGATTGCGGCCTTCGCCTGCTCTGCGGCACCTGCGTTCGATGTCATGATCAGGATCACGTTGCGGAAATCAACGGTGCGCCCGTTGTGATCTGTCAACGTGCCGTGGTCCATGACCTGCAGCAGGATGTTGTAGACATCGGGGTGCGCTTTTTCGATTTCATCGAGCAGCAACACGCAGTGCGGATGCTGATCAACGCCATCGGTCAACTGACCACCCTGATCAAAGCCTACATAGCCCGGAGGTGCACCGATCAGACGGGAAACGGCGTGTTTCTCCATGTACTCGGACATATCAAAACGCAGCAATTCCACGCCCAGTGTGTCCGCCAGTTGCTTGGCGACCTCGGTTTTACCCACACCGGTCGGTCCGGCGAACAGGTAGTTGCCGATGGGCTTTTCAGGTTCACGCAGACCGGCACGCGCCAGTTTGATTGCGGACGACAGCGCCACGATGGCGTTGTCCTGACCAAAGACCACGCGCTTGAGCGATTTTTCGAGGTCTTTGAGAACCTCTGCATCGCTTTTCGACACGTTTTTCGGGGGGATGCGGGCGATCTTCGCCACGATATCCTCGATCTCCTTCGGGCCGATGGTTTTGCGACGCTTGCTGTCGGGCAGCAGGTGCTGTGCGGCACCCGCTTCGTCGATCACGTCGATCGCTTTGTCCGGCAGTTTGCGGTCATTGATATAACGCGCAGACAGTTCCACTGCCGTTTTCACGGCTTCGGCTGTGTATTTCACGCCGTGGTGTTCCTCGAAGTAGGGCTTCAGGCCCTTGAGGATCTTGATGGTGTCCGGAACCGACGGTTCGTTCACGTCGATCTTCTGGAAACGACGCGACAGGGCGCGGTCTTTTTCAAAGTGCTGACGGAACTCTTTATAAGTGGTCGAGCCCATGGTGCGCAGTTTGCCACCCTGAAGCGCGGGCTTCAGAAGGTTGGATGCATCCATTGCGCCGCCCGATGTGGCACCCGCACCGATCACGGTGTGGATTTCATCGATGAACAGAACAGCGTCTTCATGCTCTTCCAGTTCGGTGACAACAGCCTTCAGGCGTTCCTCGAAATCCCCGCGATACCGTGTGCCCGCCAGAAGTGCGCCCATATCAAGCGAATAGATCGTGGTGTTCGACAGCACCTCGGGGGTGTCGCCGTTGACGATCTTACGTGCCAGACCTTCGGCGATGGCGGTTTTGCCCACGCCCGGATCGCCCACCAGAAGTGGGTTGTTCTTGCGGCGGCGGCACAGCACCTGAATGCAGCGTTCAACTTCGCCCGAGCGACCGATCAGCGGATCAACGTCGCCTTTGCGTGCTTTGGCGTTCAGATCGACGCAGTATTTCGCCAGCGCGGATTCTTTCTGTTCGCCGGGGTTTGAGGTGTCGGCAGAAACGGTTTCTTCTTCGTCGCTGGCGCCTGTGACCGGACGGCTTTCGCCGTAGGCAGGGTTCTTGGCCACGCCATGCGCGATGAAGTTCACCGCATCGTAGCGGGTCATGTCCTGTTCCTGCAGGAAGTAGGCCGCGTTGGATTCGCGTTCGGCAAAGATTGCGACCAGAACATTCGCGCCTGTGACCTCTGTCCGGCCCGAAGACTGGACATGGATCGCGGCGCGCTGGATCACGCGCTGGAACGCGGCTGTGGGAACAGCCTCGGACCCTTCTGTTTCTGTTTCCAGATTCGACAGGTCGTCGTCGATAAACTCGACCAGAGTTGTCCGGAGTTCTTCGGTGTCTACGTCACAGGCCTTCATCACCCGTGCTGCATCGGGCTCATCGATCAATGCCAACAGCAAATGTTCGAGAGTCGCGAATTCGTGGGAACGTGTATTCGCCAATGCCAACGCTGCGTGGATGGCCTGCTCTAGGGTGTTTGAGAATGAAGGCACTGGAGTGCTCCTCTTGTCTGCGCCGTGACTGTCGCCTCAGCATTGCCTCTTGGTATTAAAGTTTGGTCGATTGCTGTGGACCTTCAAGTGAAAACTGCATTTCTTTTGCTCACAATCTTATTCATAGCGCGTTTTTTGACCATACGGATTAGAAACTATCCTTCCGCGCGCGAATTTCAGCGAACACTTCCGTATCGGTGGCATCAATCATGCCAAGTTGGCGACGCACCGACATTTCCGAGGCGCGCAGGAACGGATTGGTAGCAAGTTCTAGCGAAAGAGATGCAGGAACAGTGGGCCTGTTGTTGCGCCGGTCCTCGGCAATGGCCTCAGATCTAGAAATAAGATCAGCGTTGTCCGGTTCAATAGTCAGCGCGAATTTTGCGTTCGACGCTGTATATTCGTGGCCCGAGTAGATCATCGTTTCCGGCGGCAGGGCTGCCAGTTTGGACAGGCTTTCGTGCATCATTTCCGGCGTGCCTTCGAACAGACGCCCGCAGCCCAGCGCCATCAGGCTGTCTGCGGTAAAGATGGCGTTCGCCTTGGGGTAATAATAAGCGATGTGCCCCAGCGTGTGGCCCGGCACGGACATCACCTGACACAGGCCATCGCCATTTCCGCCGGAAAATCCGTCGGGCAGGGCAAAGTCCAACGGGGGCAGTTTGTCTTTCTCGGCCTCGGGGCCCATGACCATGCAGCCGTATTTCTCTTTCAACTCGGCCACGGCGCCCACGTGATCGTGATGGTGGTGCGTGATCATGATAACGCCCAGCGACCAGCCGCGTTCTTCCAGAGCTGCGATAATCGGTCCGGCTTCTGGTGCATCAATCAGGGCCACGCCGTCGGGGCCATTGACCAGATAAGCGTAGTTGTCGCTCAGGCAGGGGATCGTCACGATTTCAAGAGGCATGGTCTTTCCTTGCGCGCTTTGTAAAAGTGTCCCCAGTCAACCGCATCAGGATCGACACTGCAATGCACCTAGATGTCCGTGATCTTCACAGTTTTTATTACCGCAACGCCTTGGGCCGTGCGGCGCAAAAGGTGATCCGGACGCATGTGCGCGAATTCTGGAGCGATGTGCATGGGCAAACCGTAGCGGGTTTCGGCTTTGCGGCCCCGTTGCTGCGCCCTTTCCTGCAAGAGGCGCGGCGCGTTGTGGCACTGATGCCTGCGCCGCAGGGTGTGATCCACTGGCCTGCAGGCATGCCGAATGTGTCGGTCCTGTCGAACGAAACGCAATGGCCGCTGGAAACGGGGCATGTCGATAAGCTGGTGGTCATGCACGGGCTGGAAACATCCGAGAACCCGACGGCGGTTTTGGATGAATGCTATCGCGTTTTGGGGCCGGGGGGCGAGGCGCTGTTTATCGTGCCGAACCGAAGCGGGCTTTGGGCGCGGTCGGATCGCACGCCTTTCGGCTATGGGCGGCCCTATTCGCGGGGTCAGCTGGAAACGCAGCTTCGCTATCACGACTTTCTGCCGAACACCCATTCGTCGCTGTTGTATCAACCGCCGTCGACGCGCCGCTTCTGGATGAAGACCGGTCCGGTCTGGGAACAGATCGGACGATCGGTGCCCGCGGTGATGGCAGGTGGCGTGATGGTGGTACGGGCGTCCAAGCGCTATCCGCCGCGACCGCGTGGCGTGGGCGAAGCGGCACGGGTCCTGAACCCGCTGGATGTGCTGTCACCGAAACCGGCCAACGCGGCGAAACCCGTTTAAAGCGATTCCCTCGTTTTGTGATCACACAGACATTTGTCTAGGGTCAGAATAAATTTCGCGGCAGTGCAGAATCACTGTGCAAGGGGAAAATTGTTGAATCTAGGTCGTTTGCCCTGCGCACATGGTCGCACCCTTAGCGTTAACATAGGAACTAATGGCACGTTAGGTCACATTTAAGCCTCTAAGCATGTTGCTAGGTGGGGGATGCTCTGCTACATCCGCGCTGATTTTACTGTCTTGGCAAAGTCGTCAGGACAGCTTGACCGCTCTCGGGTCCCCTTCAAACGGGGCCACGGGGGCTTGTTAGCGGAAGGATGGACGTGTCTGAATCAGCTTCGATTTCCTCCGGCATCGCAGACCGATATGCTGCAGCCGTGTTCGACATCGCCAAGGAAGAAAACGCGATCGGCACGCTCGAAGCGAATGTCGATGCCCTGGCGGCGGCCCTTGCAGACAGTGATGATCTGCGGGACCTGATCAACTCTCCTGTTTATTCGCGCGACACACAAGGGCAGGCTATCACTGCTGTCGCGAAGAAAATGGGACTTACCGATATTGTGACGAATATGCTGGGCCTGATGGCATCCAAGCGTCGTCTGTTCGTGCTGCCGGCGCTGATCGCCAGCCTGCGCGACATGATTTCCGAGCACAAAGGCGAAGTAACAGCGGATGTCACATCTGCCGTGAAGCTGACCGCCGCTCAGTCCAAGAAACTTGCCGAAACGCTGAAAGCGCAGGTTGGCAAGGATGTGAAGATTAATGCGACCGTTGATGAAGCACTCATCGGCGGTCTTGTCGTTAAAGTGGGTTCGAAAATGATCGACACGTCGATCCGCTCGAAACTCAACTCCCTCCAGAATGCAATGAAAGAGGTCGGATAAATGGGTATCCAAGCAGCCGAAATTTCTGCGATCCTAAAGGAGCAGATCAAAAACTTTGGCCAAGAAGCCGAAGTTGCCGAAGTGGGTCGTGTGCTTTCCGTTGGTGACGGTATTGCCCGCGTTCACGGCCTTGATAACGTTCAGGCCGGTGAAATGGTCGAATTCCCCGGCGGAATTCGCGGCATGGCACTGAACCTTGAGACAGACAACGTTGGTGTTGTTATCTTCGGTTCTGACCGTGACATTAAAGAAGGCGACGTTGTTAAGCGTACAAACTCGATCGTGGACGTTCCGGTGGGCGAAGCTCTGCTGGGTCGCGTTGTAGACGGTCTGGGTAACCCGCTGGACGGCAAAGGCCCGATCGAAGCAAAGCAGCGTTCGGTTGCGGATGTTAAAGCGCCGGGCATCATGCCGCGTAAATCGGTTCACGAACCGATGGCGACTGGCCTGAAAGCCGTTGACGCGATGATCCCGATCGGCCGTGGCCAGCGAGAGCTGATCATTGGCGACCGTCAGACAGGTAAGACTGCTGTTGCTCTGGACGCGATCCTGAACCAGAAGTCCTACAACGAAGCCGCCGGCGACGACGAAAGCAAAAAGCTGTACTGCGTATACGTTGCGGTTGGCCAGAAGCGTTCCACAGTTGCTCAGCTGGTGAAGAAACTGGAAGAAACAGGCGCGATCGAGTACTCGATCGTTGTTGCAGCGACAGCGTCCGATCCGGCGCCGATGCAGTACCTGGCACCCTACACAGCGACAGCGATGGGCGAATACTTCCGCGACAACGGCCGTCACGCTCTGATCATCTATGATGACCTGTCCAAGCAGGCTGTTTCCTACCGTCAGATGTCCCTGCTGCTGCGCCGCCCGCCGGGCCGTGAAGCTTACCCGGGCGACGTTTTCTACCTCCACTCGCGTCTGCTCGAGCGTTCGGCGAAAATGGGCGACGATCACGGCAACGGTTCGTTGACAGCTCTGCCGATCATCGAAACTCAGGGTGGTGACGTTTCGGCATTTATTCCGACCAACGTGATCTCGATCACCGACGGCCAGATCTTCCTTGAAACAGAACTGTTCTACCAGGGTATCCGTCCTGCGGTTAACACCGGTCTGTCGGTTTCCCGCGTTGGTTCGTCCGCTCAGACCAAAGCGATGTCCTCGGTTGCCGGTCCGGTTAAACTGTCGCTGGCTCAGTACCGCGAAATGGCGGCCTTCGCCCAGTTCGGTTCCGACCTTGACGCCGCAACTCAGCAGCTGCTGAACCGTGGTGCGCGTCTGACAGAACTGATGAAGCAGCCGCAGTACTCGCCGCTGACCAACTCGGAAATCGTCTGCATCATCTTTGCAGGTACAAACGGTTACCTCGACAAGGTCGCGCTGAAGGATGTTGGTCGCTACGAAACAGAGCTGCTGAACTTCCTGCGCAACAAGCATGCAGACCTTCTGGCTTGGATCACAAACGAAGATCCCAAGATCAAGGGCGATGCCGCAGACAAAGTTAAGGCCGTTCTGGACGAATTCGCCGCTGACTTCGCGTAAGGGGGAGATAAGGCAATGCCGAATCTCAAGGACCTAAAAACTCGGATCGAGTCGGTCAAATCGACCCGCAAGATCACAAAGGCCATGCAAATGGTTGCCGCGGCGAAACTTCGCCGCGCGCAGGATGCTGCCGAAGCGTCCCGCCCGTACGCAGAACGGTTCAACGCCGTTCTGGGTGCACTGGCGGCCGCGGTTGGCGGAAGCGACAGCGCGCCCAAACTGCTCAGCGGTACGGGCAGCGACAAGGTACAGCTTTTGGTCGTTATGACGGCCGAACGCGGTCTGTGCGGTGGTTTCAACACGAACATCTCCAAACTGGCTCGTACCCACGCGCAAAAACTGAAGTCCGAAGGCAAGACGGTGAAAATCCTGACTGTCGGCAAAAAAGGCCGTGACGCCCTGCGTCGCGACTTTGGCAGCGACTTCATCGGTCACGTCGATCTCACTGAGATGAAAAACGTGACCTACGCTGACGCACAAGGCATCGCAATCGACATCCTCAAGCGTTTCGACGATGAGGAGTTCGACGTGGCGACGATCTTCTATGCCAAGTTCCAAAACGTCGTCAGCCAGATCCCGACAGCTCAGCAGATTATCCCTGCTAAGTTCGAAGGCGACGAGGCTGATCTGAGCTCCACGCTCTATGACTACGAGCCGTCCGAAGAAGAAATTCTGGCAGACCTGTTGCCGCGCGGTGTCGCGACACAGATCTTTGCTGCTCTTCTTGAAAACGCGGCTTCTGAACAAGGCGCGCGTATGTCCGCGATGGACAACGCGACACGGAACGCGGGCGATATGATCGACAACCTGACGATCGAATTCAACCGCACACGTCAGGCCGTCATCACGAACGAACTGATCGAAATCATCTCGGGCGCCGAAGCGCTCTAAGAACCGGAGACGAAACATGGCAAACGCACAAGGCAAAGTGACCCAGGTCATTGGCGCCGTGGTTGACGTGCAGTTCGAAGATAGCCTTCCGGCGATCTTGAACGCACTTACCACAGACAACAACGGCAAGCGGCTGGTTCTCGAGGTTGCTCAGCACCTCGGTGAAAACACAGTACGTACCATCGCTATGGACGCGACCGAAGGTCTCGTTCGTGGTCAGAAAGTAGAAGACACTGGCGCACCGATCTCGGTTCCGGTTGGTAACGCGACCCTGGGTCGTATTCTGAACGTCGTCGGTGAGCCGGTTGACGAAGGTGGCCCCGTTGTCGCTGACGAATACCGTCCGATCCACGCAGACGCGCCGGAATTCAACGAACAGTCCACAGAATCCGAAATCCTGGTAACAGGTATTAAGGTTATCGACCTTCTCGCGCCTTACGCGAAGGGTGGTAAGATTGGTCTGTTCGGTGGTGCGGGCGTTGGTAAAACCGTTCTCATCATGGAACTGATCAACAACATCGCGAAAGTACACTCGGGCTTCTCCGTGTTCGCGGGTGTTGGTGAACGTACTCGTGAAGGTAACGACCTTTACCACGAGATGGTCGAATCCAACGTTATTAAGCCGGACAACCTGCAGGAATCGCAGGTGGCCCTGGTTTACGGTCAGATGAACGAGCCTCCGGGAGCGCGTGCACGTGTTGCCCTGACAGGTCTGACACTGGCTGAACAGTTCCGCGACCAGTCCGGCACAGACGTTCTGTTCTTCGTCGACAACATCTTCCGCTTTACTCAGGCGGGCTCCGAGGTTTCGGCTCTGCTCGGCCGTATTCCTTCGGCGGTGGGCTACCAGCCTACACTGGCGACAGACATGGGTGCGATGCAGGAACGGATTACATCGACCAAGAACGGCTCGATTACATCCATTCAGGCCGTATACGTTCCCGCGGACGACCTTACCGACCCTGCTCCGGCGACAACCTTTGCGCACCTCGATGCGACAACCGTTCTGTCCCGTGCGATTTCGGAACTGGGTATTTACCCGGCTGTTGACCCGCTCGACTCCAACTCTCGTCTGATGGACCCGCAGATCGTTGGCGAAGAACACTACGGTGTTGCTCGTGACGTTCAGGGTATCCTTCAGCGTTACAAGTCGCTGCAGGACATCATCGCGATCCTCGGCATGGACGAACTGTCGGAAGAAGACAAACTGACAGTTGCTCGTGCACGTAAGATCCAGCGCTTCCTGTCGCAGCCGTTCGACGTTGCGAAGGTCTTCACAGGCTCTGACGGTGTTCAGGTTGCTCTGGAAGACACAATCTCGTCGTTCAAAGCGGTTGTTGCTGGCGAATACGATCACCTGCCGGAAGGCGCCTTCTATATGGTTGGCGGCATCGACGAAGTGATCGCAAAAGCCGAGAAGATGGCTGCAGACGCAGCCTAAGACCCGTGACTAGAGGCAGGGGGTGCAATCAAGCTCCCCCTTGCTTTCAAGGAGGCTCACATGGCTGAGACAATGCAATTCGACCTAGTCAGCCCCGAACGGCGGCTGATGCAGGCTGAGGTCACGTCGGTCCAGATTCCGGGTGCTGATGGTGATATGACAGCGATGCCGAACCACGCACCGCTGATCACGACACTGCGTCCGGGCATCCTGCGCGTTGAAACAACGTCGGGCACCGAAGAATTCGTCGTCACCGGCGGTTTCGCGGAGCTGGGCGAAGGTGTTTCCGTTCTGGCGGAAAACGCTCTGCCGATGGCAGAGATGACCCAGGAAACATTCAACAAACTGGTTCAAGAGGCCAAAGAGGCATACGGTAAGGCGAAGGAAGTCTTCGAAAACGAACCGGGCCCCGTCGACGACGCAGCCAAGCTGCTGTCCGACATGGTCAACATCGGTGGCCACATCGGTTTGACGGCTGACGACTGATTTCGGTCTGATACAGATTAACAAAAGCCCCGGTCGCTGATGCGCCGGGGCTTTTGCTTTGGGGCAACGCTGGGAACAGGTGCGTCGCCTTATCCCGTCAGGATGCGGTGTCGATCAGGCGCAGCGGCGGATTGGCGGCGGCTGCAGCAGATTTGCGCAGCACCACGGAAAGGATCGCTGTGCCGGTGATCTCATTTTCGGCCAAGGCGGTCATCAGATCACGTACGCCGCAGTCCACGGTCTTTTGACGATCGGTTTGCGCTTCGGCGACGACTTCGATCTGGATTTGATCGACATACTGGCTTTTCAAAAGATGTTCTTGCAGCTCGACCGCGCTGTGAACGCCCATGTACAGACACACGCGCGTGCCCGGGCGCAGTTCGGACAGCCACTCAGGCGGGCCATCGTTTGTCGCTGTGCGGCCTGTGGTCATAATCACCGCATCGATTTCCTGCCGTTCTGTCAGGAACCGGTTTTGGGCGGCACAGGCTGCGGTGGCCGCAGTGACGCCAGGCACGATTTCAAAGGCGATACCGGCGGCTTCCAACGCCTCGGCCTCTTCCAGACCGCGGGCGAAGATGCCCGGATCCCCACATTTCAGACGCACGACCCGTTTGCCTTGCTTGGCAGCCGACACCAGAATGTTGCTGATTTTGTCTTGCGGCCAGCTGTGATTGCCGGGTGCTTTGCCGACATAAACGCGTTCCGCATCACGGCGGGCCAGTTCAAGAATGTCGGGATCAACCAGGCGGTCGTAAAAGATGATATCGGCCTCTTGCAGGCGCTGGACGCCACGCAGAGTGATTAGGTCTTTCGCGCCGGGCCCTGCGCCAACCAAGGCGACACTGCCGCCTTGCTCACGGCTGAATTCGCCGGTTTCGATGGCGGTTTTGATCTGTTTGGCGGCGTCACGTTCTGCGCCACGGGCGTGTGCGTTGCGCACGGGGCCATTGAACACCCAGCGCCACAGATCACGGCGGTCGCGGGGGCCAAGGCGATTGGCAGCAAGATCGCGCAGGCGACCGGCCAAAGCGGCCAGATCACCCAGTCGGGGCTCAAGCTGTTGTTCGATCTTGGTTTTGATCTGTCGGGCCAGAACGGGGGCTGTGCCCTCGGTGCCGATGGCGACCACGACAGGGTCACGGTCAACGATGGACGGGGTAATCGCGTCGCACAGGTCGGGCTGGTCAACCACGTTGACGACAGCGCCAGCCGCCTTGGCCACCGCGTGCGAGGCCGCATCGGCGCCGGGGCAACCGGTTGCGATAAAGACCAGTGCGCGGTCGGTGAAATCGGCCTGCGTGACCACAGCGCTGGCTTGCGTGATTTTGCCTTCGTCGCGCAGACCTTCCAATTCGGGGTCTAGGTCGTCGGCATGCACGATGATCTGCGCTTCGGTCTTCAGCAGCAGACGCACCTTTTGCGCGGCTTGTTCCCCGCCACCGACAACGGTGACGCGGCGCCCGGCCATTTGCAGGAACATGGGGAAGGTCTTCATGCCGAGATCCTTTGTGTGTCGTGTCTTTTGTCCCAAAGGGATTGCGCCAGCGTGGTGCAGTCTTCGGGCGAGGCCGCCGCGCCAAGCGTCCAAAGGGCCAAGGCCGCTGTGCCGATCACCGTCGCTTCGGCGAACGGGTTCATCAGTGATCCGTCCCACAACGCCATGATGTCGACGGTTTCATCTGCCTCGTGCAGGCGGCGGTGTTCATCAAGGATCGGGGGCGTGGTGATCTGGATGTGTTCGCCGCCGCGCAGACCGAACAGGGTGATGTCCTTGGCCGGATTGCGTTCGAATTCGCCACCGCCGCCTTTGATCACGGTCAGGGTGGTTTGGCCCATCATCTGCGCGGCTTGCGCCTGAAGGCCGCGATAGGACGGATGGAACACGCCCTGAACGCTGGCGGGTGCATTCGACGGATTCCACATGCGCAGAACCGTGTTGATGCAGGACCGAAGGCCGAAGGTATCGCGCAATTGCAGAAGGCGGAATGCCTCGGGGCACAGCTGTTCCAGAGGGGAATAAATCACGTCGGGGCCAACGGCATCCAACGCGGCGCGCACGTCGGCCTCTTCCCGTTGGTGGCTGTTCCAGCCGTGCATCGACACGCGGTAGCCCGCTTGCGCGACCAGACGGGCCGACAGCAGAAACAGCGGCGCACCACGGGTGCGGCCTGCGGCATAGCTGGGCCAGTCCAGATCGGCAGGCGGTAGGCTGCCCGACACATGGTCGCGCAAGGCCTGCGTGAATCCGGCGATCTCTTGCGGCTCCTCTCCGCGCAATCGCAGAACCATCAGCAAGGCTCCTACCGCCTCGGGTTCGGCTTGATCCGTCAGGATCAGGGTCATTGCCGCATGTGCCTCTTCAAAGGTCAGAGCGCGTGCGCGACCTTTTCCTCGGGCAACTATACGTACAAATGTTGATAGGCTCATTCCGCCGCCATTGCTGGGCGAGCTTTGGCAATCAATGCTGCAAGCTCTGGTTTGCACGACCCGCAGTTTGTCCCTGCGCAGGTAACCTCCCCCAGCGCTTCGACTGTGTTGGCCCCGTTCGCAACCGCATCGCGCAGTGTGTTCAGCCCAACGCTGAAACACGCACAAACAGTTGGTCCGGGATCCGGCTGATCAGCAGCGCTGCGGCCAGCCAAGGCAGTCATGGGCGCGGTTTCGGTACCCACCAGAGAAATAGCATGTCGGCGCGACAGTTGCACCGGCTCAAGTGCTGAAAAAAACAGCGCTTTAAGGACTTTGCCTGAATATAAGGCAATCCGGACAAGTCCCGTCACGGGATCTTCGAGGATGGCAACCTCTGACTCGGCGATGCCAGTCACGGTGCGGGCCTCGGCCACCCAGTCGGTCGGGCATTTCATGCCCGCGACTTCCGCCTGCCAGCCGGTCTCTGTGCGCGCGATGGCGGCGTAGGGACGCGTTGGCTCCATCTCGACGGTTGATGCGGCAAAACCGTACCACGCGGCATCCATGCGTTCCGCGCTGACCTTGCCCGCTTTCAGCGCGGGCTGGCCCGAGGTCGGATCAGTGATGGGGGTGACAAGCGAATTCACCGTGCCGCTGCTGGATTTCTGACGGGTCCAGTGCATCGGCGCGAACAGCTGGCCTTTGGCGACGCGGTCGGTGACCAAAGCACGGAACGTGGCGCGGCCTTCGTTCGATTGCAGGCGCAGCAGATCGCCCAAGCCCAGACCAAGGGCAGCTGCGTCGGCGGGGTTCACCTCGACATAGGGCTCGGCAAGGTGGCTGCCCAGTTTCGGCGCTTTGCCCGAGCGGGTCATGGTGTGCCACTGGTCGCGGATACGGCCTGTGTTCAGGTGGAAACCGGTGTGCGCGATGGGGGTCGGTGGCGTGATAGGCAGCATCTTTGCTTTGCCGTCGGCGTGATAAAAACGCCCTTCGGCAAAGAAACGGCTGTCATTGTCAGGCCACTGGCGCGGGATCATGTTGGCATAGTCCACGTCGGCGAAAACGCTTAGGTCCAGATCACGGGCAAAACCGCTGGCCGCGTCGGATAGCGCAACATATTCGGCAAAGACATCCGCAGGGCCTTCGTAGTTGAACGCCTCGGCCCAGCCCATGCGGGCAGCCACGTCGCTGATGATCTTCCAGTCAGGGCGCGTGTCACCCGGCGCGGGCAGGAAAGCGCGCTGGCGGGAAATGCGGCGTTCGGAGTTGGTGACCGTGCCGTCCTTTTCGCCCCAACCGGTGGCGGGCAGCAAAACATCGGCCAGATCGCCAGTGTCGGTGCGGGCCATGATATCGCTGACGGCGACGAAGGGCACATTCCGGATCGCCTCGGCCACGCCATCGGCGTCGGGCATCGATACTGCGGGGTTTGTGGACATGACCCACAGCGCCTTGATCTTGCCGTCGGCGCAGGCATTGAACAGATCGACAGCCTTCAGACCGGCCTGTGTGCAGATCGTGGGGCTTTCCCAGAAACCCTGAACAGCGTCGCGATGATCTGCGTTTTCGATATCCAGATGGTTGGCCAGCATATTGGCCAAGCCGCCCACCTCGCGTCCGCCCATGGCGTTGGGCTGGCCTGTCAGGCTGAAGGGGCCACAGCCCGCTTTGCCGATACGGCCGGTGGCAAGGTGGCAGTTCAGGATCGAGTTAACCTTATCGCTGCCGCAGACGGACTGGTTCACGCCTTGGGAATACAGCGTCATGACCTTATCGGTACCGGCCCAGAGGCGATAGAACGCATCAAGTTCGGAAGTGGATAGGCCGCTATCGGTGGGGGTGCTGGCCTGCGCCTCGGCCACGGCGGCGTCGAAGCCGTTCACATGCGCAGCGACATAGTCCGCATCAACGTGGCCGTTTGCCACGAGATGCGCCAGAAGGCCGTTGAACAGCGCGGCATCGCCATCGGGGCGGATGCGCAGGTGCATGTCGGCAATATCGCGGGTTGCCGTCATGCGCGGATCGACGTTGATCACGCGCAGCGACGGGCGCGCGGCCTTGGCTGCTGCGATGCGTTGGAACAGGACAGGGTGACACCACGCGGTGTTCGACCCCACCAGAACGATCAGATCGGCCTGTTCCAGATCGGAATAGGTGTTCGGCACGGTGTCGGTGCCAAAGGCGCGTTTGTGGCCAGCCACGGACGAAGCCATGCACAAACGGGAATTCGTATCGATGTTCGCCGAACCGATGAAACCCTTCATCAGCTTGTTGGCGACATAGTAGTCTTCGGTCAGCAATTGGCCCGAGACGTAGAACGCGACCGAGTCCGGCCCGTGTTCACGCACGGCTTCGGAAAACTTCGAGGCCACCAGATCAAGCGCTGTGTCCCAGTCCGCCTGTTCGCCGCCAATCTGAGGGGCCAGAAGGCGGCCCGAGAGATCAATGGTTTCCCCAAGGGCCGATCCCTTGGAACACAGGCGGCCAAAGTTGGCGGGATGGTCAGGATCGCCTTTGATCGTGCCATCCGCACCGGCCAGCACGCCACAGCCCACACCACAGTAGGGGCAGGTTGTCCGTGTAAGCGTCATTCGGCAGCCACCTGACGTGTGCGCAGGAACGCGGCATCCAGCAGGATGCGGCCATTTTCAACGCTGGCCGGATAGGTTTGCACCTGACCTTCGTCAGCACCCTGTGCCTGACCTGTTTCCAGCGAAATGACCCAGTTGTGCAGCGGGCAGGTGACGGAAGAACCGTGCACAATGCCCTCGGCCAAGGGGCCTGCCTTGTGGGGGCAGGCGTTATCCAAGGCGTAAACCTCATCCTCGGCGGTGCGGAAAACTGCAACACAGCCTTGGCGGGTTTTGACAACCCGCGCGCCACGGCGCGGGATGTCGTCTAGCGCGGCAATGTCGATCCAGTTGGTCATTCTGCGGCCTCCAGTGCGAGATCAGCCAGGGGCTGGTAAGTTTGCGCTTTGTCCTGAACGTGCTGCGCCCAAGGATCTTTGCGGTAGATGGACTGGGACAGTTCGAACCGTTCGATCAGCGCCTTGCGTTCTTCCAGATCGTCGACAACGCGTTCCTTGACCCAATCAAGGCCAACCTTGGCGATGAATTTGTAGGGGCGATCCAGATATTTGGCGTGTTCGCGATAAAGCTGAACAAAGGCCACGGTCACGTCGATTGCTTCCTGTTCGGAATGTACATCGACCAAACGTTCGGTTTCTTTCACGTCCATACCAGCGGCACCGCCGACGCTGACCTGATAGCCGCTGTCCACACAGATCACGCCCACATCCTTACAGGTCGCTTCGGCGCAGTTGCGCGGGCAACCGGACACAGCCAGTTTAACCTTGTGCGGTGTCCAAGACCCCCAAAGCGCCTTTTCCAGTTTGATGCCAAGACCGGTGCTGTCTTGGGTGCCAAAGCGGCAGTGATCGGTGCCAACGCAGGTTTTGACCGTCCGCAGGCCTTTGGAATAGGCGTGACCCGAAACCATGCCAGCGGCGTTCAGATCGGCCCAGATGGCGGGCAGGTCTTCGCCTTTGACACCCAGAAGGTCGATACGCTGACCGCCTGTGACCTTAACGGTCGGCACTTTGTACTTGTCCGCAGCATCGGCGATTGCGCGCAGTTCGTTCGGCGTGGTGATGCCACCCCACATCCGGGGAACGACGCTGAAGGTGCCGTCTTTCTGGATGTTCGCGTGCTTGCGTTCGTTGATGAAGCGGCTTTGCGGATCGTCCTGATATTCCAGCGGCCAGTCGGCCAGCAGGTAAAAGTTCAGGGCAGGGCGGCACACGTGACAGCCGCAAGGTGTTTTCCACCCGCATTCCTGCCAGACCGCAGCCATCGATTTCAGTTCCTGCGACTTGATCATGCGGCGCACGTCTTCGTGCGTCATGTCGGTGCAGGCACAGATCGACTGGCTTGTTGGGATGACAAAGTCATCGCCCAGCGTGACCGCTAGAACCTGCTCGACCAGACCCGTGCAGGTCCCGCAGGAACCCGACGCCTTGGTTGTGGCACGGATCGCGGCCAGATCGGTGGAACCGGCGGCGATTGCATCTTCGATGTCCCCTTTGCAGACGCCGTTACAGCCACAGATTTCCGCATCACGCGGTAAGGCTGCAACGGCTGCCAAAGGGTCCATTTGGGCACCCCCTTGGAAGGCGGGGCCAAAGATCAGGGTTTCGCGCATGTCCGAGATATCGGTCTTGTCGCGGATCAGGCCGAAGAACCAGTTGCTGTCGGCGGTGTCGCCATACATCACGGCACCAACGACCACGTTGTTTTCGATGACCAGACGGCGGTAGACGCCGCGCGACGGATCGCGGAAGACGATGTCTTCGCGGCCTTCGCCTTCGGCAAAGTCGCCCGCGCTGAACAGGTCACAGCCGGTGACTTTCAGCTTGGTGGATAGCTCTTTCTGAACATACTGCGCCTCTTCCCCCAGAAGGGTTTTGGCGACCACCTTGGCCTGATCGTAAAGCGGCGCAACTAGGCCGAAGATCGCCCCGTTGTGTTCGACGCATTCGCCAACGGCCAGAATGTCGGCGTCTGAGGTGACCATCTGGTCGTCTACATGAATGCCTTTGCCAACAGCCAGACCGGCCTCGGCCGCCAAGGCGACGTTCGGGCGGATGCCGACCGCCATGACCAGCAGGTCACAGGGCAGTTCGGTGCCATCGTCCAGCAGAAGGGCGCGGACATGGCCGTCTTTGCCCAGAATTTCTTTGGAATTCGCGCTGCATTTGACGGTGATGCCTTTGTCCATCAGCGCCTTGCGCAGCAGGTAGCCTGCGGCTTCGTCCAGCTGACGTTCCATCAGGTGACCCATGATGTGGACCACAGTCACGTCTGCACCGCGTGCGGCCATACCAGCCGCAGCTTCCAGCCCCAACAGACCGCCACCGATCACAACAACCTTGTTGTCGGGACCCATGGACATCATCCGTTCGGTGTCTTCCAGATCACGATAGGCAATCACGCCTTCCAGATCGTGACCTGGCAGGGGAATGATAAACGGGTTCGAACCAGTGCCGAACAAGAGTTTATCGTAGGGCAACACGTCGCCATTGGCAGCCGTTACCGTTTTGGCGTCACGGTCGATTGCAACGACCTTTTCACCGAAACGGCAGGTAACACCCTTCTCTTCGTACCACGCAGAATCGTGGATCACGATGTCTTCGTATGTTTTGTCCCCTGCAAGAACGGGGGACAACATGATGCGGTCATAGTTACCGCGGGGTTCGGCGTTGAAGAGGGTTACGTCATATTCGCCGGGAGCGGCGTCGAACAGTTGTTCGAGCGCCCGACCACTGGCCATACCGGCCCCAATGACGACGAGTTTTTTAGTCATGCCCAGAATTTCCACCAAGGTTTTGCAGGAGTGGTCTCATTTGCCGCCGCGCCTGTTTCGATCTTGTCGGAATAGGCGGCGTCGATCATGACACCGGAGAGGATAGTATAGGCTTCGAGCCATGCGGCTTTCAGTTCAGGCGTGAAATCATCGCCCAGACCTTTGTCCAGCGTGTAGATCAGCGCTTCGCCTACGGGTGCATAATGTTCTGCCTTCACACCGTAATCGATGTGCTTAACCGCAAGCTGCTGAGCAACCGGAACGATTTTATCCAGATCTTTCAGTCCGTTGACGACAACGCCAAGCGTGGTCATCAGCTTTTTGCCCTGCTCGTTGATGTCGCCTTTGAACATAGGCTTCACCTCGGGGGCGATTTCGAACAGGCGGGCATAGAAGATACCGGCTGCGACGTCCGAAATGGGGGCCACTTTTTTAAAGCTGGCCTGGATCATATCAATCTGGTTTTCGTTCATTAGTTCACTCCGCTGCTATAGTTGTTGGTTGTGGCTTTGGTTTCGGCTTTGCGCCGTGTTCGTACTCTTCGAGGAAATCGAGAACCTCTTGGCGGTACGTGTAGTAGTCAGGGTGTTCCAACAGAGCTTTGCGGGTGCGTGGACGCGGTAGTTTCACGTCTGTGATCTTGCCGATTGTCGCTTGTGGCCCGTTTGTCATCATGACAACGCGGTCCGCCAGAAGAATGGCTTCGTCGACGTCATGGGTGACACAGATCGCGGTGACTTTGGTCCGTGACCAGACCTCCATCAGAACCTCTTGCAGTTCCCAACGTGTCAGACTGTCCAGCATGCCGAATGGTTCATCCAGAAGCAGCAGCTTGGGGGACAGGGCAAAGGCGCGGGCGATGCCGACGCGCTGTTTCATCCCGTTGGAAAGATCAGATGCGGATTTATCCATCGAGTCAGCCAGACCGACCCGCTCGAGATAGTATTCGACCACGTCCTGACGCTCGGCCAGGCTGGCGCGCGGGTATACCTTGTCCACGCCGATGGCGACGTTTTCCTTGGCGGTCAGCCAGGGAAACAGGTTGGGCGACTGGAACACAACGGCGCGTTCAGGGTCTGCGCCCTCGACGTGACGGCCATCCAGTTTGATCGCGCCTTTAGAGATGCTGTTCAGGCCAGCGGCCATTGTCAGAACTGTGGACTTACCACAGCCCGAGTGGCCGATCAGCGAGATGAATTCACCCTTGTTGACCTTCAGATCGAAGTCTTCGACCACGGTCAGCGGGCCTTTCGGCGTCGGGTACACTTTGTGCAGCTGCGAGAAGTCGAGGAAGCGTTCTTCGATCATGCCTTCGGTCGCTTGGGCAACCGCCGCAGGAACGCCGTGGATCGGGGTGACGTCGGGCAGAAGTTTCGAACCCTCGGATTTTGCCTTGGCCTCGATGCCCACGTCCATCAGGTAGTTCGTGACTTCCATCCGGAGTTTTTTGAATGTCTCGTTGTGGTTCATCGCGGTTTGTTCGCGCGGGCGGTCCAGAGTGACCTTGAATTCTTTGCCCAAAGTGCCGTCAGGGTTCAGCGCGATGATGCGGTCGGCCATGACAATGGCTTCGTCCACATCGTTGGTGATCAGAACGCAGGTCTGTTTTTCCTCGGCCCAGATGGACACGATTTCATCGGCCAGATTGCCCCGTGTCAGCGCATCCAGCGCCGACAGCGGTTCGTCCAGCAGCAGAACCTCGGGGTTCATCGCAAGGGCGCGGGCCACGTTCACACGTTGGCGCATACCGCCGGACAGTTCCGCAGGGCGGCGGGACTTGGCGTGGCTCAGGCCAACCATTTTGACGTAGTGATCGACCTTTGCCTTCTTTTCCGCCTTGGGTAGATCAGGGAAGACCGAGTCGACCGCCAGTTCGACGTTTCCGTCGACTGTCAGCCACGGCATCAGCGAGTAGCTTTGGAAAATCACGCCACGTTCGGGGCCGGGGCCGGTGATCGGCTCGCCCTTGAAGGTGACGGAACCGGTTGTCGGAGTTTCCAGACCAGCCAGCAGGTTGATCAGGGTTGTTTTGCCGGTTCCCGAGAAGCCGAGAAGGACAAGGAACTCGCCCTCTTCGACCTCAAGGTTGATGTTCTTCAGAACTTCGGTGGCGGCGGTGCCTTCGCCAAAGCCTTTGGAAACGTTATCGAGTTTCAGGATAGCCATGGGAAATTACCGGTTGTTGGTGAAGGTAAAGGCGGCCTGGATCGCGTACATGATCCGATCAAGCAGGAAGCCGATGATGCCGATGGTGAAGACCGCAACCATGATCTTGGCCAGCGACTGGGAAGAGCCGTTCTGGAATTCGTCCCAGACAAATTTGCCAAGGCCCGGGTTTTGCGCCAGCATTTCAGCGGCGATCAGAACCATCCAGCCAACACCCAGCGACAGGCGCAGACCGGTGAAGATCAGGGGCAGGGCGGACGGCAGAACCAGCTTGGTGATCTTGGTCCATGTGTTCATTTTCAGAACCTTGGAAACCGACACCAGATCCTTGTCGATGCTGGACACACCCAGTGCGGTGTTGATCAGCGTGGGCCACAGCGAACACAGGGTCACGGTGATGGCCGAGATCAGGAAGGACTTCGAGAACATGCCGTCGTTTGTTGTGTAAACGGCGGACACCACCATGGTTACGATCGGCAACCATGCCAGCGGGGAAACGGGTTTGAAGATCTGGATCAGCGGGTTCAGCGCAGCATTGGCTGTCTGGGACAGACCGGCCGAGATACCCAGCGGGATCGCGACAGCAGATGCAATCAGGAAGCCGAAGAAAACGGTTTTGATCGAGGTCCAGATTTGGTCGTAGTAGGTCGGCTTGCCTGTGTAGACGCGCTCTTTGACCTTATCTTCTTGACCATTTGCGATCAGCTTGGCGTTGCGTTCGTCCTGACGCACGTAAAACGCGGCTTCTTTTTCGGTTTCGCGAACGGCGTCTTCATGCAGATTGATCACCTGTTCCCAGACCTGAGCAGGCCCCGGGATCGCGCCGAGCGATGTTTGAACTTTGGGCGCAAGGCTGCCCCAGAGAACGAGGAATGCGCAGATAGCCAGAACAGGCACGCCCAGCAGGCGCCAGATTTCTTTCGCTTGGGCACCGGGATTGTCACCGGCGACAGCGCGCAGGATGGGGGTGACCCAAGACAGGCCTAAGGCGCTAAACCAAGCGTCAGCTTTGTTGATGCGGGTGAAGAGGCGGGCACGGCGGGCTTCGGCCTCTGCGTCGACGACTTCAGGATCAATGGCGGTCATTAGGAGTGTCCTGTGATCAGGTAGGTTGGAAAGAGAGAAGGGGAGAGAAAAGGCCCCCCTGCGATAGTCTGCAGGGGGAACAGGGAGAGGTGAGGGTTAGCCTTTGATTTCGCTGCCAACGACGATCTGTTCGCCTTTCAGGCCAATCGGCAGGCTGTCGAGGTAGGCGTTCGGCGCTTTGCCGTCATAGGCGATGCCGTCGATGATATCTTCGGCAGGTGTCGGAGCCTTGAAGCCGTCGCTGTCCCACGGGAAGTCAGCTTCGTTTGCCAGACCTTCATCAACCAGCATGCGCGCGGCGTTCAGGTAGATGTCGGGGCGGTAAACGGACTTGGCTGTTTCGATGAACCATTCGTCGGACTTCGGCTCGGCGATTTGGCCCCAGCGGCGCATCTGTGTCAGGTACCAGATCGCGTCCGAGTAGAACGGGTATGTCGCGTTATAGCGGAAGAACACGTTGAAGTCGGGAACTTCGCGAACGTCGCCTTTTTCGTATTCAAAGGTGCCGGTCATCGAGTTCGCGATCACGTCGTAATCTGCGCCCACGTATTCGGAACGGGACAGGATTTCGACCGCTTCAGGACGGTTGGCGTTGTCGTTTTCATCCAGCCAGATCGCCGCGCGGATCAGCGCTTTGGTGATGGCTGCTGTGGTGTTCGGGTACATTTCCGCGAATTCTGCGGTGATGCCGAATACCTTCTCGGGGTTGTTCTTCCACAGTTCGTAGTCTGTGACGACCGGAACACCGATGCCTTTGAATACGGCCTGCTGGTTCCACGGCTCACCCACGCAGTAGCCAAAGATCGTGCCCGCTTCGAGCGTGGCCGGCATCTGCGGCGGAGGTGTTACGGACAGCAGAACATCCGCGCCGATCTGGCCAGAGATGTCTTCTGTCGAATAGTAACCCGGGTGCAGGCCACCTGCGGCCAGCCAGTAGCGCAGTTCGTAGTTGTGTGTGGAAACAGGGAAAACCATGCCCATGTTGAACGGGATGCCTTGGTCTTTGTAGTCCTCAACAACCGGTGCCAGTGCCTCGGCGCTGATCGGGTGCTGCGGGCGGCCATCGTCCATTTTGGGGATATTCGGCTTCATCTGTTCCCAGATTTCGTTGGAAACCGTGATGCCGTTGCCGTTCAGGTCCATCGAAAACGGCGTGATGATGTGTGCTTCTGTACCAAAGCCGATTGTCGCCGCCAGAGGCTGACCAGCCAGCATGTGCGCGCCGTCCAACTGACCGTCGATGACGCCGTCCAGAAGAACTTTCCAGTTTGCTTGTGCTTCCAGAGTAACGAACAGGCCTTCGTCTTCGAAATAGCCGTTTTCATATGCTACAGCGAGCGGTGCCATATCGGTCAGCTTGATAAAGCCGAAGGTCAGCTCGTCTTTTTCCAGATCAAGCATCTCGGCGCTGGCGGGCAGGGCCACCAGCATGCTTGAAGCAAGAGCGTAAGAAAGAATTTTTTTCATTAGACGTCCTGTCGTTTTGGCCATCAGGGCCGGGAAAAGAAAAAAGCCGCGCGTCTGAGCGATGACGGGGAGGATGTCATCAAACAGACGAGCGGCTTTGCTCGGATATGTGTTGGTGCCTACGTCGGTACCGGAAAGTCGTGGGCGTCTATGCCCTGTGACTACATTCTATGAAGGCCGGGTGCGGCTCAACAAAGGTTCCCGTTTTTTTGCCAAGATTCTGCTGCATCGCAGAAATTGCCTAAAAAATAGTCAAACTTCCTGACCTGAGTCGAAGATTTTGCCGTCAAAAAATGCGTCAGGCCCCAGAATCAGGTGCCCGCGAGTCGATGCAACGGCTGTCGCGTGACGCATTGACCCCTCAAGTTTCTCGGATGCGCCGGGCATATCGGCCCCAATTGTGCTTAGGTGCTGACGATACAGATCAGAGCGGAAGCTTTTCTTGGCCGTTTCGATTCCCTCTGCATCGGCATTCAGACGCGCCGCGATCCATGCGGCCTGACTGCGCCACGGGAAATTGGCGGCATGGCGGTTGAAGATCAGGAAGTTTTCGACGTGTTCGCCCGGAAGGCCCATGTCAGGCGACAGCGAGTTGCTGATCGCAGGGTCGATCACGGTGTCCGGCAAATCCAGATGTGCGCTGCGGCTAAGAATGTCGACGGCGAGCGGCTTGTTCGAACCGGTATCCAGCCAGCGCGCCGCTTTATAAATAGCGCGCATCAGTGCGCCGCAGGTTTCGGGATTTTCGTTCGCCCATTCATGGCGCACGGCCAGAACCTTTTCCGGTGCGAACTGCCAGATAGCAGAGCTTGGCAGGATCAGGCGGCCAACGCCGCGCGCAACAGCGACACTGCCCCAGGGTTCGCCGACGCAGAATACATCAACCAGACCGTTTTCCAGCGCATCGGCCATACGCGGCGGCGGGGTGGTGACAATCTCGATCTCGATCCCTGCTTCGGCGGCCTTATCTGACAGCCAGTATTCAAACAGCAGCCGGTGCATTGAAAACGGAAAGGGCACACCAACGCGCAATTTTCCTTTGGCCGCGGCCAAAAGCGCCTCGGCGTTTAATGTGGGATCAGCAAAGGGCACATCGCCCATCGCTTTGGACATATCCTGCGAAACGCCGATGATCGTGCCATTGACCGACAGAACCATCAGCGCGTCGATCTGAGCGGACAGTCCACCCAAGCCCATCGACATGGCAACAGACATCGGCGCCAGCATCTGGGCCGCTTCAAGATGCCCAAGCGCAAGCATATCGCGCAGCGCCGACCATGACGGCTGCGGTGTCAGTGTCAGTTCCAGACCTTCTTCGGCTGCAAAGTTCAGTTCTTTCGCGATGATCAGCGGGGCAGAATCGATCAGCGGAACGTATCCGCAATTCAGGTGTGTTGCGCTCATGACAGCAAATCCGATGCGGTCACGAGGGCCTGCGCGACGTCGATCACCTTTTTCCCCTGATCCATCGCGGATTTGCGTAGCAGGGCATAGGCTTCGTCTTCGCCAATGCCGCGCGCTTTCATAATAAGACCCTTCGCACGGTCGATGGTTTTGCGATCTGCCAGCGCGCGTTTGGCGGCGTCCAGTTCGGTCTGCATTTTGCGCATGACCTGAAACCGCGCGATGGCCGTTTCGATCACCGGTTTGATCCGGTTCATATGAAGTCCGTCGACAACATAGGCACTAAGCCCCGCCTGAATTGCGGCTTGGGTCATTGTGTCATCGGTTTTGTCGACAAACATCGCCACGGGACGCGATTTGGCGTCGCTGACCATGCTGATATGTTCCAGCGTGTCGCGATCGGGGTTCGCCAGATCGATCAATACGATGTCCGGCGACAACGTTTTCATCTTGCGATCAAGGGCGGTCACATCGCCGACGACATGCAGATTGGTCCACCCGTCAGCAGTGAGGGCGTCGATAATAGAGTGGGCTCGTTCGGGGTCCGGTTCGACCACCAGAATGCGCAGGTCCTGATCCATAGTCTTCGCGTCTCTTAAATTTTGCGAAAGTCGAAGGGGGCAAGGTGTGTGCAGGGCACTGGAACACGCTTGGTGGCCATTCGGTAGGCGTCAAATTGACCACGTGACGGAAATTTGGGCATTTAGGTAAGCCTGATCCTGATGCGAAGGGTACAAAATGGCTTTTCTCTTTACGGCCAATTTGTCTAAGTACAACAGAGATAAAGGAGTATCGGTTGCATGAAGCGAATGCGCAGCAACTCTGTCGGTGTCGAACAAGGCAATGTTGAGCTTTTCTCCGATTTCGCGACCGGTGGCGACATGTGGACCGGATCCGGAGCCCGTGAGCGCCGCAAGTGGATCGCCTTTTCCGAAAGCTTCCGGTCAACGCCCGTAGTTCATGTCACCCTGTCGCTGTGGGACATGGACTCGGACGCCAACGTGCGTGCCGATATTGTGGCCGAAAAAGTGGACACTACCGGTTTCGAACTGGTCTTTCGCACGTGGGGTGATACCCGCGTAGCCCGCGTCCGGATGAGCTGGATGGCGATTGGCGAATTGCCGAACGAAGACGACTTCGAGCTGCTGCTGTAAAAAAACGGGCCGCTGGGGCCCGTTTTCTTCGATTAGATCAAGATCTAAAACTTACAGGATGCCTTCGTAGATCGGGCCCAGTGTTTCTGTCTCGAACAGGGACGAAACCGATGTACCGTTCCAGATGTTCAGGATCGCTTGGGCGAACATCGGGGCTGTCGGGACAACGCGGATATTCGGCGCGGCCTTGGCTGCCTCTGTCAGTTCGATCGAGTCTGTGATGACCAGCGACTTCATGACTGACTTGGAGATGCGTTCAACCGCAGGACCGGACAGAACGCCGTGTGTGATGTAGGAATGCACCTCGGTCGCGCCGTGTTCCATCAGAACCTCGGCCGCTTTGCAGAGCGTGCCTGCCGTGTCGCAGATGTCGTCCACGATGATACATTTCTTGCCTTTGACGTCGCCGATGACAGTCATCTCGGCGATCTCACCGGGCTTTTCGCGGCGCTTGTCGACGATGGACAGCGGTGCGTTGATACGTTTCGCCAGTTCACGGGCACGGGCCACGCCGCCCACGTCGGGGGACACAACCATCACGTCTTCCAGACCGTCCTTGAACTGCGACAGCACGTCCAGAGCAAAGATCGGCGAGGCATAAAGGTTGTCCACCGGAATATCGAAGAAGCCCTGAATCTGCGCTGCGTGCAGGTCCATTGTCAGGATGCGTTCGATGCCAGCCGACACCATCATGTTGGCAACCAACTTGGCTGTGATCGGTGTACGTGCCTTTGTGCGGCGGTCCTGACGGGCGTAGCCGAAGTAGGGGATCACTGCGGTGATGCGTGCCGCCGAAGACCGGCGCAGCGCGTCGGCCATAACCAGCAGCTCCATCAGGTTGTCGTTTGCGGGGTTCGACGTCGACTGGATGATGAACATGTCTTCACCACGGACGTTTTCGAACACCTCGACGAAAATTTCTTGGTCATTGAACCGTTCGATGCGGGCGTCGACCAGACCGACGCTCATGCCGCGATAGAGCGACATACGGCGCGAGATGGCTTGCGCCAGCGGCAGGTTCGCGTTTCCAGAGATAAGTTTGGGTTCGATGACGGCAGGCATTGGGCTTGTCTCCGGATTAACGATTCGTCAGAGTGCGCGTCGATTAACACGGCGCACCCGTGTGGCAAAGGCGAACCCGCAGAGGAGGACGAAAAGTGCCCCATATTGATTACTTCTTTGCGACATTGTCGCCATATGCCTATCTCGCAGGCCAGCGACTGGAAGAAATCGCAGACAAACACGGCGCGACAATCACCTATAAGCCGCTGGACATCATCGCGCTGTTCGGGCGCACTGGTGGCACCCCGCCAAAGGATCGTCATCCCAGCCGTCAGGAATACCGCGCGCAGGAACTAAAGCGTCAGGCGGCGAAGGCCGAAAAGCCGTTCAACCTGCAACCGATGCACTGGCCGACCAACATGGCGCCGTCGTCCTATGCCATCATCGCCGCGCAAAAGGCGGGTGGTGGCGATTTGGGCGCGCTGACCCACAGCTTTATGCGGGCCTGCTGGGCCGAGGAAAAGAACATCGCCGACGACGAGGTGGTGCGCGCATGTCTGAGCGCGGCCGGCTTTGATCCGTCGCTTGCCGACAGCGGATTGCTGGTCGGGGCCGAAGAATACGCGGCCAATCTGGAAGAGGCCGTCAATCGCGGCGTCTTTGGCGCGCCGTTCTATGTAACCGACACCGATCAGCGGTTCTGGGGGCAGGACCGTCTGGCAGATCTGGACGCCCACCTGTCGGGTAACTTGTGAACGGATAGACTGTGACTGAACCAACGATCTTTACACGCTCCTTCGGGAAGGGGCCGGAAGGCGCTTTGTGCCTGCATTGTGCCTTGGGCCATTCCGGTTTCTGGGCCGCATATGAACCCCTGTTGGGGGATCGTCTGACGATGCGCGGCTTTGATATGCCGATGCATGGCAAGAGCGCAGGCGTTCCCTTGGACGGCGATGTACACGATCAGGTCACGAATATCGCTGCGGGTCTGTTGGAGGACGGCGATCATCTGATCGGACACAGCTTTGGGGCCACGATTGCGCTGCGTCTGGCCGAGATGTTTCCCGATAAGGTGAAAACGCTGACCCTGATTGAACCCGTTCTGTTCGCTGCGGCCAAGATCGTGTCGGTTCAGGCCTTTGACGACCATTTCGAACAGGCGTCCCATGCGCGGAACAAGTTTCACGAAGGCGACGGGCTAGAGGCCGCGCGGCTGTTTACCTCGATCTGGGGTGGCGGACGTCCTTGGGAAAAGACGCCCCAGCCGGTGCGCGATATGATGGCGAAACAGATGGCCTTTGTGTTCGGCAGCAACCCCGCGCTGATGGATGATCGGGCCGGCGTGTTGAAACCTGACGCGCTGGCAAAGGTCACAATGCCGACGCTGCTTCTACGCGGGTCTGAAACCGCCCCTGTTATTCAGGCCGTCCATCAGGGGTTGGATCAGGTGCTGCCCAACGCGCGGGATCAGGTGATTGAAGGTGCTGGTCATATGGCCCCCATGAGCCATGTGGACGATGTCGCAAAAGCGGTCAGCAACCTGTTGGATCAGGATTTCTGACCGACTTTCGGTTCCTGACCAGCCCGTAGCCGCGAGATATTGGCGCGGTGGCGGTAGAAAACCATCAGCGTCAGGATCATGCCCAGCAGCAGCGCCTCTCCGCGGCCCAGAAGCAGCATCCACAAGGTCGAGCTTGAGGCACAAACCAGTGCGCCCATGCTGGAAATCCGTGTCAGCGCAACCGCGGCAAGCCATGTGGCGCAAACCAAAAGGCCAACGGGCCAGACCAAAGCCAGCAGAACGCCAAGGAAAGTGGCAACACCCTTACCACCTTTGAACTTGAGCCAGACCGGATAGCAGTGACCGATAAATGCCAAGAGGGCGGCCAGTTGGGCTGCATCTTCGCCAGCAACGGCGCGTGCAATCAGAACAGCTACCGCGCCTTTTGCTCCATCAAGTAACAGCGTCAGCGCGCCAGCCGATTTGCTGCCTGTCCGTAAAACATTTGTTGCACCGATATTGCCCGACCCGATCTGACGTGGATCGCCAAGGCCAAAGACCTTCGTCACAACCAGTCCGAAGGGCACCGATCCCAGCAGGTAGGCAAAGACGCCCAATAGCAGAAGAAGGGGCAGGGATGTCTCGATTGCGGGCATGGCACTCGCCTCATTTGCGATTATTTTGCGAGAGTTTACCCGCAGGGCACGTTTCCGCCAAGCACAGAAGATGTGTCGGCAAATGGCCGCGCCGCAAGCGACGCAGCGTTGCGGGATCAGAGCTTGTAGACAGTTTCGCCCGACACCAGCGTACGCAGGATGCGACCCTGAAGGCGTGCACCGTCGAAGGGGGTGTTCTTGGACTTCGACTTCAGCTTGAAACGGTCAAGGATCAGCGGTTTGTCGGGGTCGAACAGGATCAGGTCGGCGGGAGCGTTCTTTTCCAGACGACCACAATCCAGACCCAACCGTTTGGCGGGGTTCAGGGATAGGGCGCGGAACAGTGTCGGCAGCTCCAGATCGCCGGAATGATACAGGCGCAGCAGAACCGGCAGCATGGTTTCCAGACCGACGGCACCGGATGCGGCCTCTTCAAACGGCAGGCGTTTGCTTTCTTCGTCTTGCGGGGTGTGCATCGATGAAATCGTGTCGATCAACCCGCTGCGAATGGCGTCGATCACGGCCTGACGGTCCTCTTCGGCGCGAAGCGGCGGTTTGACCTTAAAGAACGTGCGGTAGTCAGACACATCCAGTTCATTCAGTGTCATATGGTGCATGGACGTGCCTGCGGTCACGTCGAACCCATTGGCCTTGGCGCGTTCCAGCGCGGGCAGGGCGCGGGCGGTTGTGATCTGGTCGGCGTGGTATTTCGCACCGGTCATTTCGACGATGGCGATATCACGATCCAGCCCCATGCGTTCCGCCATAGGTGACACACCCGGCAGGCCACGCAGCGATGCGAACTTGCCCGAGGTCGCAGCCGCCCCCTTGGACAGGCCGGGGTCCTGCGGATGGCCGATCACCAACGCACCCAGCGAACGGGCATAGGTCATTGCGCGGCTTAGAACCTTGGTGTCGGTGACGACGTTGTCGCCATCGGTAAAGGCCACGGCACCTGCATCAAGCAGAAAGCCGATTTCAGACATTTCGCGACCCTGACGGCCCTTGGTCAGCGCAGCCATGGGGCGGACGTTGACCGGCGTCACCTCGTTCGCACGGCGGCGGATGAATTCCAGCACTTCGGGGTTGTCGATGGCCGGATCGGTGTCGGGACGTGTGACCATCGTGGTCACGCCGCCAGCGGCAGCGGCCTGACCGGCTGTCTTGAAGCTTTCCTTGTGGCGTTCGCCCGGTTCGCAAACCTTCACGCCCAGATCAACGATCCCCGGCGCAAGGCAGGCACCACCTGCATCAATCACGTTTTCCTGCGGGACGCGGCTGATCGCGTCTTCTGCCTCGGACAGGGACAGAACCGCCGTGATGCGGCCATCCCCGATCAGCACGCCACCCTCGGTCACGGTATCCGCAGAGGGGTCGATCAGGCGGGCGTTTTTGATCAGTGTGGCGGTCATGGTCAGGGTCCGTGCGATCGAAACAATTAGAACAGAACCAGCGCCAGAATGGCGATGATCAGAATGGCCAAGCCAGCCATAATCAGGGTCAAAAGACGGGAACGGCCTGTGCTTTCACCGGCTTGGCCAAGCGCGCCTTCCAGAACGCCCTTGGCGCTTTGGGCGGACAGCGGAATTTTGGCTTTGCTGCGACCGGGTTCCTCAAACGTGCCGACCCAGCGCAGCGGCATGCCGATGGTCAGAACCTGTGCGGTGTTGTCAAAGGCCTGACTGGGCAGGACCAGAACATGACCCGTCAGCGAATCCAGTTCGCGCGCGGACAGCTTCAGGTCATCGCCTGTCAGTTCATATCCCTGCCGCAGGTAGGTCGAAAGCGGCATATCCCCGAGATCGCGCAGGTTCACGACCTCGACGAACGAATTCCTCAGCTTGGTCGCGCCCAAGGCGTACTGCAACGGCCATTCGCCCGTGCCTGCCTGTGTCGTGAACCGTTCGATCGCCTCGGGTGGCAGGTTGATGTGGAACACGCGGGTGATTCCGCTCTCAGAGGATTTGATCTCCATCTGTGTCATGCCATCACCTCTTTCGGGCGGGCGCGCAGGTTGCGGGCCAACAGGTCCATCGCGGCCATACGCACGGCAACGCCCATTTCCACCTGTTCCTGAATAACAGAGCGGTTGATGTCGTCGGCAATGGTACCGTCGATTTCCACGCCACGGTTCATCGGGCCGGGGTGCATGACGATGGCGTCATCCGCCGCATAAGACAGCTTTTCGGCGTCCAGACCGTAGCGGTGATAATATTCCCGCTCGGACGGGATAAAGCCGCCGTCCATACGTTCTTTCTGAAGGCGCAGCATCATCACGACGTCCACATCCTTCAGGCCTTCACGCATATCGTCGTAAACCTCGACCCCGAAGTGTTCGATGCCCGACGGCATCAGCGTGGGCGGTCCCACCAGACGCACGCGGTTTTCCATTTTGTGTAGCAACAGGATATTCGACCGCGCCACGCGGCTGTGCGAAATGTCGCCACAGATCGCGATGTTCAGGCGGTGCAACCGGCCCTTGGCACGGCGGATCGTCAGCGCATCCAAGAGCGCCTGAGTGGGGTGTTCGTGCTTGCCGTCACCTGCGTTCAGAACGGCACAGTTTACCTTTTGCGCCAACAGATCGACCGCACCGGAATGGGGATGGCGCACAACCAGCAGATCTGGGTGCATCGCGTTCAGCGAAAGCGCTGTGTCGACCAGTGTTTCACCCTTTTTGATCGAGCTGGCCTGCATCGCCATGTTCATCACGTCCGCGCCTAGGCGCTTGCCCGCCAGTTCGAAACTGGCCTGTGTGCGGGTGGAGTTTTCGAAGAACATGTTGATCTGCGTCAGACCGGACAGCACGCCGGAACGCTTTTCGCGCTGGCGGTTCAGCGTCACGTATTTGTCAGCCAGATCCAGCAGCGTCGTGATTTCATCGGGTCGCAGGGGTTCAATGCCCAGAAGGTGACGCTGGTCGAAACGCATGTGCAATTCCTCGGAAAGATCGCGGCGGTTATAGGCAGGTCGCGCGGTTGCGGCAAGGGGATCGAGGATGTCTTTCGGCGGGGCGCTGCCACGTGTAAGGTCCGGCCATGGAATCGGAACTGGATTGGCATAGCGCCCGTGCGCTTTTGGAGTGGCAGGTGGAACTTGGCGCGACCGAGGCCATTTGCGAAACGCCGATCAATCGCTTTGAGATTCCCGCAACTCAGCCCGCCGCAGCGAAATCCCAGCCCCAGCAACCTGTCGCGCCAGTTGCCTTGCCGCAGGTCGATCCGGTGGCCGAGGCGAAAGAAGCTGCATCTGCCGCTGGCGATCTGGCCGCGCTGCAGGCTGCCATGGCGGCGTTCGAACACTGCGATCTGAAACGCGGCGCGCGCAATCTGGTGTTCAGCGATGGAACGGCGGGCGCCCGCGTGATGATCATCGGCGAAGCGCCGGGGCGCGACGAAGATCGCGAAGGTCGGCCTTTTGTCGGGCGCGCCGGGCAGCTACTGGACAAGATGTTTTCCGCAATCGGTATGGGCCGTGACCGCGACGGTGATCAGGCAACCTATATCACCAACGTGATGCCGTGGCGTCCGCCGCAAAATCGCGACCCAAAACCGGAAGAGATTGCCATGATGAAGCCGTTTCTTGAACGGCACATCGCGCTGGCAAAACCTGAATTGCTGGTGGTGATGGGCAATATTTCGGCGCAGGCGGTGTTGGGTCAGCGCGGGATCACGCGGTTGCGTGGGAATTGGGCGACTGCGTGGGACTTGCCTGTGATGCCGATGTTCCACCCCGCATACCTGCTGCGCAATCCGATGGCCAAACGCGAAGCATGGGCCGACCTGCAAGCCATTCAGGCGCGCCTAAAAGGGTAAAAAGACATGAGCAGAATTGACGAAACCCGCGACTTTATTCCGGTGCGCATTGCCGTTCTGACGGTCAGCGACACGCGCGAAATGGCAGATGACCGGTCCGGCGACACGCTGGTCGGGCGTTTGACCGAAGCGGGCCACACATTGGCCGCGCGGGATATCATCAAGGACGAACGCGACCAGATTGCCGCCAAGCTGCGCGAATGGTGTGCCGACCCCGAGATTGACGTGATCCTGTCCACTGGCGGCACTGGTCTGACCGGCCGCGACGTCACGGTCGAGGCGCACCGCGATGTTTATGAAAAGGAAATCGATGCGTTCAGCACGGTTTTCACAATGATTTCCATGCAAAAGATCGGCACATCCGCGATTCAAAGCCGCGCCACGGGTGGCGTTGCCAATGGCACGTACCTGTTCGCGCTGCCCGGCAGTCCGGGTGCCTGCAAGGACGCTTGGGATGAAATTCTGGTCAAACAGCTCGATTTCCGGCACCGGCCTTGTAACTTTGTCGAGATTTTTCCGCGACTCGACGAACATTTGCGACGGAAATAATCCGGACCTGCGTATAACCTTGGACTATGTACGTCTTTGCGTTTGGCTTAGGCGTCCTAAATCTATGGCATCTGTGTCGCCTGCTTAAGGATCGGTTTCTATGCGTTTTCTGCGTCAAAGCCTGACGGGGCTTTTTCTTCTGGCTGCTACGCTGGGACTCTTGGTTTATGCCGCTGCGACAGTGCGCGACGCCGTGCAGACCCGTATGTCCGAAGAGCCGCGCGTGCCGCAGGCGCGGGAACGTGTGTTTACCGTCAATGTGGTCACCGCCACAGCAGGACGCGAGGTGCCTGTGCTGACCGCCTTCGGTCAGGTCGAAAGCCGCCGCGAACTGGAACTGCGCGCCAGTGCCGGTGGGCGGATTGTCGAATTGGCGGATGGCTTTGTCGAAGGCGGGCATGTCGAAGATCAGCAATTGCTGGCGCGCATCGATCCCGCAGATGCCGAAGCGGCATTGGAACGCGCGCAATCCGATTTGTACGACGCCGAGGCAGAGGCCCGCGAAGCCGCAGACGCCGTTGTTCTGGCGCAGGACAATCTGACTGCGGCCCAAGAACAGGCGCAGCTTTATGAAAAGGCGTTCCAGCGTCAGACAGATTTGCAAAACCGTGGTGTTGGTACTGCTGCCGCTGTTGAAACAGCCGAACTACAGGCATCCAGCGCACGCGTGACCGTGATCCAGCGCCGTCAGTCTTTGGCCGAGGCGAAGGCCCGCGTGGATCAGTCCGCAACCACCGTGCAACGCGCGAAACTGGCGGTGTCCGAGGCGGAACGTAGCCTTGCCGACACCGAAATCCGCGCGGGGTTCTCTGGTACGCTCAGCGATGTGACGGTGGTCGAAGGGCGCTTGGTGTCCTCGAACGAACAGATTGCAAGTCTGGTGGACCCCGACGCGCTTGAGGTGGCCTTTCGCGTATCTACTCAGGCCTATGCGCGTCTGTTGGATGACAATGGCCAATTGTTGAAGGCGGATGTGACCGTCACGCTGGACGTATTCGGCACCGATATCGAAGCACAGGCGCGGATTGACCGCGTTGCGGCCTCGACCGGCGATGGCCAGACGGGCCGTGTGGTTTATGCCCGCATGGACCGCGCCCCCAGCTTCCGCCCGGGTGATTTTGTAACTGTCAGCGTGCAGGAACCGGCGCTTGACAACGTGGTGCGCCTGCCTGCCACGGCGGTTGACGGCAATGACACGGTTCTGGTGATTGGCGAGGAAGAGCGCCTGATCTCGGCCAGCGTGCAGGTGATGCGCCGTCAGGGTGACGATGTTTTGGTGCGTGCGCCTGAACTGGAAGGCAAACAGATCGTGGCGCAACGGACGCCCTTGCTGGGTGAAGGGATTAAAGTCCGCACTCTGGCGCCCGCTGGAGAAAACGCCACGGCGGAACCCACACTGCTTGAACTGACCGAGGAACGCCGCGCCCGACTGGTGGCCTTTGTTGAAGGCAACGGGCGGATGCCGGAAGAGGCCAAGAAACGTGTGCTGGCGCAGTTGTCGCAACCCAAAGTCCCCGCTGAAGTCGTCGAGCGTATCGAAGCGCGGATCGGGGGCTGATCATGGCGCGTCAGATCTCGGCCAGAACGGGCGGATTGTTCAGCTACTTCACCCGTCACAGGACCTTGGCGAACTTGCTGTTGGTCATGATGTTGGCGGCTGGTTTGCTCGCCATGCCGAACATGCGCGCGCAGTTTTTCCCCGATGTGATTATCGACGAAATCGATGTCAGCGTCCGCTGGGACGGGGCAGGGGCCGAGGATATTGATACCGGCATCATTCAGGTGCTTGAACCTGTGCTGCTGGCTGTTGAGGGCGTCGAAGGCTCGGTCTCGCGATCCCGCGAAGGCGTGGCGAGCATTGAGCTGGAATTCGAACCCAACTGGGACATGGCCCGCGCCGCCAATGATGTGCGCCAAGCCGTGGATGCGGTGACGGAACTACCCGACGATGCGGATGAGCCGGAAATCGGGCGGTCGACGTGGTTTGACCGTGTGACGGACGTGGTGATCACCGGCCCTGTCGGTGCGGATCAGCTGGCGCGGTTTGCCGATGAATTCGTCGCGCGTCTGTTTGTCGAGGGCGTGACCTCGACCACCATTCGCGGGGTGGCCGCGCCGCGCACGATCATCGAAGTGCCCTCGGCCAACCTGATCGCCTATGACGTCACCATGCGCGAAATCGCAGCGGCCATTGCGGCCGAGGTCGACGCCGATCCCGCAGGCGAAGTGCAAGGGGCCAACGCCCGTATCCGCACGGGCACCGAAAAGCGCAGCGCTGAAGAGATTGAGGGGATCGTTCTACGTTCGAACCAAGATGGCACCAAGCTGACCATCGGCGACGTGGGCACAGTTTTTGTCGAAGGTGTTACGCGCGAACGCAGCTATTTCGTGGGCGAAAACCCTGCGATCTCCGTAAGGGTCGACCGTAACGCCCGTGGCGACGCCATCGGCATCCAGCGCACGGTCGAAGAGGTCGCGGCGAAGCTTGAGGCGGAACTGCCTGCTGGCACCGAAATCGATCTGATCCGGACCCGCGCCGAACAGATCACAGGGCGTCTGAACATCCTGTTGGACAACGGTCTGACCGGTCTGGCGCTGGTCGTTTTGTTGCTTTTCCTGTTCCTGAACGCGCGCATCGCGTTCTGGGTCGCGGCGGGTATCCCTACGGCGATGCTGGCGGCTGTGGCGCTGATGTACGGGTTCGGGATCACGATCAACATGATCTCGCTTTTCGCGCTGATCATCACGCTGGGGATCGTGGTTGATGACGCCATTGTCGTGGGCGAACACGCCGATCATCTGGCGCGGCGCGGGCTGTCACCAGTCGAGGCGGCGGAAACGGCTGCGCGACGTATGGCCTTGCCCGTGTTCTGCGCCACGCTGACGACCGTGATCGCGTTCTTCGGACTGGTCGCGATTGGTGGGCGGTTCGGTGACCTGATCAAAGACATTCCGTTCACCGTCATCGTGGTGCTGCTGGCATCGCTGGTGGAATGTTTTCTGATCCTGCCCAACCACATGTCCCACGCCCTGAAGCACACCGGCAAGGAACACTGGTATGACCTGCCGTCGCGTGTTGTGAACCGTGGTTTCCGTTGGTTCCGCGATAACATTTTCCGCCGTGTGATGGCTGGAGTCGTGGCGGGCCGCTACGTTGTTCTGGCGGCGTCGATTGTTCTGTTGGCCTCGCAGGCGTCGCAACTGATCCGTGGTGATGTGAACTGGCGCTTCTTTAACGCGCCCGAGAATTCGTCGGTCACAGGCAACTTTGCCATGGCACCGGGGGCGACGCGCGACGACAGCATCGAAATGATGCGCGAAATGCAGCGCGCGGTCGAGGCGCTGGGCGCGGAATACGAAGAACGCTATGGCAAAAATCCGGTGGCTTATGTGCTGGCGGAAATCGGTGGCAACGCCGGTCGCGGCTTGTCTGGCACCGAAAGCAAAGACCCCGAACAGCTTGGCTCGATTTCCATCGAACTGATCGACGCAGACGAACGCCCCTATTCCAGTTTCGCCTTTGTGGGCGAACTGCAAGACAAGGTCGTGAACCACCCCTTGGCTGAAACGGTCAGCTTCCGTGGCTGGCGGTCGGGCCCCGGCGGTGACGCGCTGGATGTGCAATTCTACGGTGCGGACGCGGCGGTTCTTAAGGCGGCCTCGGAAGACCTGAAAGAAGCGCTGCTGCGTTTCCCCGAGGTATCGGCAGTCGAAGACAATCTGAGCTATGACAAAGAGGAACTGATCCTTGATCTGACGCCGCAGGGACAGGCGCTGGGCTTTGATATCGACAGTCTGGGCACAACGCTTCGCGCACGTCTGGGCGGGCTTGAGGCCGCGACATATCCCGATGGATCGCGGTCTGCCTCGATCCGCGTGGAACTGCCGGAAAGCGAACTGACGGCGGACTTCTTGGAACGCACGCAACTGCGTACGCCGGACGGTAACTACGTGATCCTTGGTGACATCGTGGACGTTGAGCGCCGGACCGGATTTTCGACAGTCCGGCGCGAAAACGGCATCCGCCTGATTTCCGTCACCGGCGACATTTCCGAAGACAACGCCGAACGCGCCAACGAGATCATGAAGGCGCTGGAGGAAGAGATTCTGCCCGCCATCGCCAGCACCCGTCAGGTCGATTTTCGCCTGTCCGGATTGTCCGAACAAGAGGGTGAATTCCTATCCGATGCGATGACGGGTCTGACGCTGGTGTTGCTGGGGATTTACCTTGTCCTGTCGTGGGTCTTTGCCAGCTGGTCGCGGCCTTTCGTAGTGATGGCGATCATTCCGTTTGGTCTGGTCGGTACGATCTATGGTCACGCGATCTGGGACATTCCGACCAGTATGTTCACGGTCGTCGGCTTTCTGGGGATGACAGGGATCATCATCAACGACTCGATTGTTCTGGTGACGACCATCGACGAATACGCCGAAAACCGTGGGATCATTCCAGCCATTATCGACGGCACAGCCGACCGTTTGCGCCCTGTTCTTCTGACCACGCTGACAACGGTTCTGGGCCTTGCGCCGCTGCTTTATGAAACCTCGTCGCAGGCGCAATTCCTGAAGCCGACTGTTGTCACGCTTTGCTATGGTCTGGGCTTTGGCATGGTGCTGGTGCTTCTGGTCGTGCCGGCGCTGATTGCGATTGGCGAGGACTTTGGCCGTGCCAAAACCGCGTTGATGCATGGTCTGCGTTTCCGCGTGGCGCGGGTGCGTGCGGCGTATTTGGCGGGTGTGGCGGTTCTGCTGGCGTGGTTGGCGGCGACACTGGGAGCGTTCGCCGTGAACGGAGCGATGGCTGGCCCGCTGGTGCAGATGTTCCCACAGGTCACGTCGCTGCAAATGGCCTTTGCGCTGTTTGTTGTAGGCGCGGCGGTCTTGGCCTTGGTGGCTTATATCGTGGCAGGAAGCTTGATCGCGGTCAGGCGCAAACGCGCCTGATCAGCCGTCGCAGCCTTTGATGTCGACCGCGTAGGATTTGCCCAGAACGGTGATGCGAATGCCCGAGCGATCCAGCGCAAAGGGCTTGCCTTCGACATGGGACAGATCCGCTGCGGTGATCAGCTCTTTTCCCTGACGTGTGACATCCGGTTCGGACACCCAGATCATCGGGTTCGAGGTTTCAATCACGGTTTCTTCTTTGCCGCCACTGTCCGCCATGGGAATGCGCGCGGTCAGGGTGACACCGTCGCTGCTTGGGGCGATGTCACAGGTGACTTTGCCGACGCCTGCCTCTTTTTCCGAAAACGGGCGGTCGGAAAGCGCGGCTGCGATCACCGGATCGGGCTTGGTCGTATCCGCCGTGAGCGTCGCGCGGATGGTCACGCTGTGCGGTAGGCAGATATCCTTGCACAGACCCAAATCAACGCGGGCGTTCAGATTAATATCGCCGTCGGCAGAGGGCGTGATCTGGATCGGGAAAACGACCTGATCGGAATAGCCGACCGACCGCATTCCAGCTTGGTACATCACCTTGGGCGTGGGCCATGTGATGCCAACGGATTCCATATTGGACGACCCCGACCAGTCAAAGCTGGGCGGAATGCCCGCATCGCCGGGCGCGCGCCAATACGTCTTCCACCCCGGTGCCAGCGTCAGTTGTAGCGCGGTCATATGGGTGCCGTCGGCCTTGCGCCAACCGGGTCGCAGTTCGGCCTGAACGATATTGCTCAGGTCCGCTGCCGTGGCAGCAGAGCCCAAGGTCATAAGGGCCAAAGCCGATGTCAGAATCTTGTTTTTCATGTCGGCTAAGATGTGGGCATTCGGTCTGAAATGAAAAGTCACGACTAAGCGAAGGCACGAAGCCGTGATAACTGTGACACGTCGTACAATCGGGCAACGGGCCTTGCGCCTTGGGGTGCTGTCGGCCATGCTGGTAGCAGATTATCGGAGCAGAACATGTCTGATCAGTTGAAAGACACGAGCCTGACAGGAAAGCTGCTGATCGCCATGCCGGGCATGGGCGATCCCCGATTTCTACAAAGCGTCATCTACATGTGCGCCCATTCGGATGATGGGGCCATGGGGTTGATCATCAACAAACCCAGCAAGGATATCCGCCTGAAAAAACTGATGGATCAGTTGGATATCGAAGTGACGCCAGACATGGTGGATATGCCGGTGCAATTCGGCGGCCCTGTCGAAACGGGGCGCGGATTTGTGCTGCATTCGCCTGATTACACGTCGGTTGTGACGACGCTTGAGGTGAACCAAGATTTCCACATGACGGCGACCTTGGACATTCTGGAAGACATCGCCAAAGGCAAAGGTCCGCAGGAAAAGCTTATGTGTCTGGGCTATGCGGGGTGGGGCCCGAACCAGCTTGAGGGCGAATTGGCCCAGAACGGCTGGCTTGTCTGTGATGCCGACCCGCTGTTGGTTTTCGGCACGCCCAATGTGCTGAAATGGAGCGCGGCGCTGTCCACGCTGGGCGTGTCGCCGCATATGCTGTCTGCCGAAGGGGGCAGCGCCTAATCCGGCTTCAGATTGCGCAGGATACGGCGGGTTGCCGTGACCAGCGGGTCGTGGGTTTGTTTCAAAATTTCGATACGGTCAAAAGCATTCGGGTCGCTGTCCAGCGCGTTGCGCAGCGCTTTTCCGAACGTTTGGCGCAGTTCGGTGCCGATGTTGAATTTGCAGATGTTCGAGTTTCCGGCCAAGGCGCGGCGTTGATCCATTGGCACACCCGATCCGCCGTGGATCACCAACGGAACGCCGGTCAGCGCCTGAATGTCGCGAAGACGCGTTTCGTCCAGCGTGCTGCTGGCGCTTGATTGCAGATGCACGTTTCCGATCGAAATCGCCATGGCATCCACGCCCGTCTGTTCGGCGAAAATCGCGGCCTCGGCGGGGTCAGTGCCCTTTGACGCGGCACCGTCGTGATAGCCGACAAACCCGATCTCGCCTTCGCAGGATGCCCCGGCCGCGTGGGCCATTTCGGCAATCGCTGCGGTCTCAGCGATATTGTCCTCAAGCGGTTTGCGGGAACCGTCATACATGACCGATGTGAAGCCCAGATCCAACGCCATCTGGCATTCCTCGCGGCTATAGCCATGATCTAGATGCAGCACGACCGGCACGCTGGCGTGTTCTGCCAGATGCCGAAACATGGAGGCTATAATGGGCAGGGGCGTATGGGCGCGGCATGCTGGACCGGCCTGTAGGATCACCGGCAGCCGCTCGGCCTCGGCGGCGGTTACGAAGGCGCGGGCATCTTCCCATCCCAGCACGACCAACCCCGCCACGGCATAGCCATCGCGCAGGGCTGGTTGCAGCACCTCGGACAGGGTGGCGACGGTCATTTGAACTTGGCCACCATGTCCATAATGCCGGGGATCGAATACAGCTGTTCGGCGTGGGTCGGCTGGAAATACTGTTTCAACGACCGCTGGCTGAGCCCGCCAAGGATTGTGAAGTAATACATTTCGTACCCCGGCAGCACGCAGCAGGGGTGATAGCCCTTGTCGATCAGCACGGTGGACCCGTCCACGATGTGATAGGCATCGCCCGGTTCATTATCGACCCTTTGCAACATCTGAAGTCCCGATCCGTAGTTCGGTTTGAACCGGAAGTTATAGGTTTCATCGTGGCGTGTTTCGTCGGGCAGCCTGTCAGTATCATGCTTGTGGCTGGGAAAACCCGACCATCCGCCGGCACCGACGGTAAACAGTTCGCTGACCAGCAAACGGCCCACCTTGTCGTGGTGATGGGCGCCTAGGATATGTTTGATCTTGCGGTGTGTTTTGGTGTCGTCCGAGCCGTATTGCACCACGTCCAGATCAGCCGCCCGCACATCGAAGGGTTCCAGAACCTTGTCGTATTTCGCACCGGCAATGAAGGTTTCGGTTTTGTCCGAAACACAGGTCAGACGCACCTTGGCACCGACAGGCACGTAAACGCCTTCCGGTTCACCATCCCAGACATCTTCGCCACGATTGCCAAGCTGCGTGTAAACCGCACCGTCCACATCGACATCCACGGTTCCAGTCGCGGGGACAACGCAGGTTTCATAACCTTGGACCTGATATTCGAACACCTCGCCCTTGGTCAGTTTGACGATGTTGAAATAGGTCAGGGGGACAAGGTTGTCTTCTACATCCACGATGGGTTTGTTTGCATTGTCGTAGGGGGCGATATGCATGGGGGTCTTCCTCAGGGTTGCGTCGGAACGGGGTGGTCGCGCAGGAATGCGTCTAGGTCTTCGGTGGTGGGCATGGCGGGTGCGCAGCCCGGTCGTCTGACGGTGATCGCGGCGCAGGCTGATCCGCGCAGAATGGCGGATTCCAGATCGTGTCCTGCCGCGAGCGACGCCAACAGGCCGGACAGAAAGCTGTCACCCGCGCCGACCGGTTTGATCGCTTGGGTTGGATAGACGCCGGTTCTGATCCGCTGGCCAGACCAGAAGGTGATCGCGCCGTCGGGGCCCATTTTGTAGATTGCCAGCTTGCCTGCCGTGGCCAGGTCTTCGGCCATCGCCAGCCCTTTGCCCGCGCCGCCTGCCATGAAGTCGAACTCTTCATCATTGCCGACAATCACATCGCTGGCCTCTGCCGCGCGGGTCAGAACGTCGGATGCAACCTCGGGCGAGGGCCAAGAATAGGGGCGGTAGTCGATGTCAAAGACAATCGGCAGACCTGCGGCTTTGGCGTTGGCAAAGGCCTTGAACGTCGCGCTGCGCGAGGGTTCAGAGGCGAACACGGTTCCGGCACCCAGCACCACGTCAAAACGGGTGTAATCGACCTGATCGACATCCGACTCGGTCACCTGAAAATCGGCGGCCCCGTTGCGGTAAAGGACATTCTGGAAATCCTCGGTCCGGCTTTCGTAGACCGCCAGCGACGTGCGGAATTCCCCGTCAATTGACCGGATGTAGTCGTTACTGACCCCGTAGTGTTTCAGCCGGTTGATACAGAACCGTCCCACAGCGTCATTCGAAACGGAAGTGACCAGCGCGGCGCCGCTGCCCAGTTTGGACAGGCCAACGCAGGTGTTAGCGGACGACCCACCCAGATCGGCCTGAAACACCTCGGCGTCCTCGCTTTTGACGCCGACGTCTTGCGCAAACAGGTCCATCCCCGCGCGGCCAAAGACCACAAAGCGGTTGCCTCTGATCTTTTCGAAAAGCCTGTCCATCTTGGCCTCTTACGATCTGTAAATGCGTCTTGCGTGACGGTAGACCTCAGGATATGAATTTTGCAACCGGTTGCAAATGAAATCTGAGCAGGGGAGGGCGCAGAATGACCGAAATCGGAATAGGCATTCTTGGCGGCGGCTATATGGGGAAGGCGCATTCTGTCGCGATGGCGGCGGTGGGTGCCGTGTTCAATACCAAGCCGCGCCCGCGTCTGGAAATGATCTGCGCCACCTCGGATGAGAGCGCGGAACGGTATCGGGCGGCCTATGGATTTTCCCGCGCAACAAGCGACTGGAAGGAACTGGTCAACGACCCCAAGGTCGATGCCGTTGTCATCGCCTCACCCCAAAGCACACACCGCATCGTCGCCGAAGCGGCCTTTGCGCTGGGCAAGCCTGTGTTCTGCGAAAAGCCGATGGGCGCATCATTAGAAGACAGCGCCGCCATGGTCGCCGCGGCCGAGGCGTCCGGCATCGTCAACATGGTGGGCTTCAACTATATCCGCACCCCCGCCAGCCAGTACGCCCGTCAACTGTTGGCCGAAGGTGCGATTGGCGACATCACGTGGTTCCGTGGGGAACACACAGAAGATTTTTATGCCAACCCCGAAATACCAGCCACATGGCGTGCAACGGGCCGCGCAAATGGAACCATGGGCGATTTGGCCCCCCATATGATCAACGCGGCATTGGCTCTTATGGGACCGATCAAAACTGTCATGGCCGAGGTCGAAACGGTCCACGCCCAGCGCACAGGCGGTGCTGTCACGAACGATGATCAGGCCCAGATGATGTGCCGCTTTGAAAACGGCGCGATGGGGCATTTGTACATCTCACGCGTCGCGACGGGGCGGAAGATGGGTTACGCTTACGAAATCACTGGCACCAAAGGCGCGATCCGGTTTGATCAGGAAGATCAGAATGCCCTGTGGCTTTATAAGGCCGAAGGTCCAGAGGCACAGCGCGGCTTCACCAAAATCCTGACGGGTCCGGCGCATCCTGATTACCTGCCGTTCTGTCAGGGCGCGGGCCATGGAACGGGCTATCAGGATCAAATCATCATCGAAGCCAAGGATTTCCTGACGGCCATCGCCGAAGGCAAGTCGATGTGGCCGACATTCAAAGACGGGCATGAGGTGAACCGGATTATTTCGGCAGCGTTTGCATCGCACGAAAGCCGTGCCTGGCAGGATATCAGCGACTTCTAAGGGGAGGTGGCGCAATGGCGATCAGGATCGGAAATGCCCCCTGTTCTTGGGGTGTCGAGTTTGCCGATGACCCCCGTAACCCCACGTGGGAAACGGTTCTGCAGCAATGCGCCGAGGCCGGATACAAGGGGATCGAACTCGGGCCCGTGGGCTTTATGCCCGAAGATCCGGTGTTGCTGGGCGATGCCCTAGCCCAACATGATCTGGAACTGATCGGTGGCGTTGTTTTCCGCCCGTTTCACGATCCGCTGGCATGGAACGACGTTCAGGATGCCACCCATCGCACGGCCCGTTCCCTTGCCGCGCATGGGGCCAACCATCTGGTGCTGATCGACTCGATTTCCGAACGCCGCGCGCCCACCGCAGGGCGGGCGAATGAGGCTGAACAGCTTATCGCCTCTGAATGGGACGGGTTGCGGAACCGTCTCGCCGAGGCCGCGCGCATCGGCACCCAAGAGTATGGCCTGACTGTCAGCATCCACGCCCATGCCGCGGGGTTCATGGACTTTGAACCAGAACTGGAGCGGCTGCTGGACGAAGTCGACGAAAGCCTGCTGAAAATCTGCTTCGACACGGGCCACCACAGCTATGCGGGCTTCGATCCGGTGGCCTTCATGAAGCGGCACATGGATCGCATTTCCTATGTTCATTTCAAAGACACCGATCCCAATATGAAGGCGCATGTGATCGAAAACCGGATCGGGTTCTACGATGCCTGCGGGCAGGGGATGTTCTGTAATCTCGGGCAGGGCGAAGTGGACTTTCCGGCGGTGCGTGAACTGCTGGAATCGTCGGGCTACGATGGCTGGTGCACGGTCGAACAGGACTGCGATCCGCTACTTGACCCCGATCCCGTGGGCGATGCGCGCAAGAACCGCGATTATCTGAAATCTATCGGCTTTTCCTAAGGAGGCGTTGGAATGGCTAAACTGAAGTGGGGCATGATTGGCGGCGGCGAAGGCAGCCAGATCGGACCTGCGCACCGGTTGGGTGCTTTGGCGGACGGGCGGTTTGAATTTGTGGCCGGTGCTCTGGATCACCGTCCTGACGTGGGCCGCGAATATGCCCAACGCCTCGGGCTGGCGGCGGATCGCGCCTATGGGGACTGGCAGGAAATGCTGGCAGGCGAAAAAGATCGGTCCGACCGGATCAATCTGGTCACCGTCGCGACACCGAACTCGACCCATTTCGAGATTACCAAGGCCTTCCTTGAGGCTGGCTTTAACGTGCTCTGCGAAAAGCCGATGACCATGACCGTCGAGGAAGGCGAAGAAATCCAGAAGATCGCTGCGAAAAGCGATGCGATCTGTGCGGTGAATTACTGCTATTCCGCTTATCCGATGGTCCGGCAGGCGCGCGACATGGTGCGGCTGGGCGAAATCGGTAAGGTGCGTCTGGTGGTGACAAACTTCAGCCACGGGCATCATGGCGACGCCACAGATGCGGACAACCCGCGCGTTCGCTGGCGCTATGATCCGGCGATGGCCGGTGTGTCGGGCCAGTTCGCCGATTGCGGCATCCACGCGTTGCACATGGCCAGCTTTATCGTCGGGGACGAGGTGGAAACCCTGTCAGCCGACTTTGCCTCGACGATCCCCAGCCGTGAATTGGAAGATGACGCGATGGTCAACTTCCGCATGTCTGGCGGCACGGTCGGGCGGCTTTGGACATCTTCGGTGGCCATCGGGCGACAGCACGGGTTCGAAATCCAGATATTCGGCGAAACGGGCGGCCTGCGCTGGGCGTCTGAACAGCCCAACCAGCTGATCTACACCCCCGTCGGCGGCCGCACACAGATCATCGAAAAGGGCGAAGGCGGCCTGCACCCCGACGCCCAACGCCTGTCACGCGTGGCGATCGCCCATCCCGAGGGCTTTCCCTTGGCCGTGGCCAACATCTACTGCGATCTAGCCGATGCGATTGCTGGGGAAACCCGCGATGGCCTGCCCACCGCCGAGGCCGGTCTGCGATCCATGGCGGCGGTGCATGCAGCGGTGCGATCTGCCAAAGAAAACGGAGCGTGGGTCGACGCAAGGCCGCCGATGTTCCGGTAGGACGAGGTCACGTATGCGCTATTGGCGCAATGGGCCGACGGCCGCATGATCGTCCGTGTGGGGCAACAGCTTTTCACAGGCAAGCCCATCGGCGCCTGATCTGAACAAACTATCTTCCAGATAGACAGAAGGGAGGACGACGGTCCTCCCTTTTTGTTTGGGGCGGCTGGTTAAGCGTTCGCTGTGTGGGACAGAATTGCCAATCATATTCTTTGTACGAATGGCGGCTAACAGGTTCTTTTCTATAATATTGTTTCGATTGCGAACCAAAGCAGGAGGGCCAAAACTATTAATACCCCACCAATGTATTTCATTACGTCGTACAAACTTGGTAACCGAATGTGCGCAGCATTGCCTCCGCACTTTGAACAGTTTTTAGAAGTTGGACTATGCCGACAAGCTTTGCACAGGCTAATCTTGGTTCTCAAATTTGCGCCCTCTAAAGTCTACCCAAAGTAATTCCCTAACCGTAAGCCGACCTTAGCTGGGTGGCAATGCATTGGTAGATTTGGGCTCTAATGTGACACTCGCTGCGACAATGCGAACTCAAAGCGTGGGAAACGTTGAGGCGGCAGTTTTTGCTCGCGTTGCCTGATTTGCCCCAAAAGCAAAAGGGCCGCCCTGAGGCGACCCTTTTTGTTTTTATATCAACCGGATCAGTCCAGTTTGCGTTCGATCTCTTCGCGCTCGAAGATTTCGATGACGTCGTCGGGACGGATATCGTCGTAGTTTTCGAACGCCATACCACATTCCTGACCGGACTGGACTTCGGCCACTTCGTCTTTGAAGCGCTTGAGGGTCTTGAGCGTGCCTTCGTGGATAACCACGTCGTCGCGCAGCAGGCGGACGCCTGCGGAACGGCGGGCAACGCCTTCTGTGACCAGACAGCCTGCAACCTTGCCAACGCCTGTGACCTTGAAGACCTCTTTGATCTTCGCATAGCCGATAAAGCGTTCGCGGACTTCTGCGGACAGCAGGCCGGATGCGGCTGCTTTCACGTCGTCCACGAGGTCATAGATGACGCTGTAGTAGCGGATCTCGACGCCCTTCTGGTTGGCGGTGTTGCGTGCGGATGCGTTGGCACGGACGTTGAAGCCCATGATCGGCGCACCGGATGCTTCGGCCAGGCCCACGTCGGTTTCCGTGATCGCGCCAACACCGTAGTGCAGAACGCGGACGCGAACCTCGTCGTTGCCGATCTTTTCCATCGCCTGAACGATGGCTTCCGCAGAGCCCTGCACGTCGGCTTTGACCAGGATGGGCAGTTCCGCCACGTTCTGATCGTCTTTCGCCTTCTGCATAAGCTGGTCAAGCGTTGTGGCGGCACCGGCAGCGGCGCGTTTGTCCTTGGCGACCTGAGCACGGTATTCCGCGATCTCGCGCGCCTGTGCTTCTGTAGAGGTCACGTTCAGAACGTCGCCCGCTTCGGGTGTGCCGTTCAGACCCAGAACCTCGACCGGAACGGACGGGCCTGCTTCTTTGACGCGCTCGCCGCGGTCGTTTTCCATCGCACGGACCTTACCCCACTGTTCGCCTACGACGAAGATATCGCCCTGACGCAGTGTGCCGTTCTGAACCAGAACCGTAGCAACGGGGCCGCGACCTACGTCCAGTTTGGCTTCGATCACAGCCGCTTGGGCAGGGCGATCGGGGTTGGCTTTGAGTTCAAGGATTTCCGCCTGAAGCGCGATGGCTTCGAGCAGTTCGTCCAGACCCTGACCGGTGTGCGCGGAAACCTCGACGTCTTGGACGTCACCGGACATCTGTTCCACAACAACTTCGTGCTGCAGCAGGTCGGTGCGCACCTTGGTCGGGTTCGCGGCGGGTTTGTCGATTTTGTTGATCGCAACGATCATCGGAACGCCAGCCGCTTTTGCGTGGCTGATCGCTTCGACGGTTTGCGGCATGACGGCGTCGTCGGCAGCAACCACCAGAACAACGATGTCCGTGACCTGGGCACCGCGCGAACGCATCGAGGTAAAGGCCGCGTGGCCGGGTGTGTCGAGGAACGACAGAACCGCGCCAGAGTCGGTTGTGACCTGATACGCACCGATGTGCTGCGTGATGCCGCCGGCTTCGCCAGTGACAACCTTGGTGTTGCGGATCGCGTCCAGCAGCGATGTTTTGCCGTGGTCGACGTGGCCCATGATGGTCACGACCGGCGGACGCGGCTTCAGATCGTCTTCGCTGTCTTCGACCTGTTCGATGACCTGTTCGACGTCCGCGTCGGAAACGCGGGTTACCTTGTGGCCGAACTCTTCGATGATCAGTTCCGCTGTATCGGCGTCGATCGTCTGGTTCTGTGTCGCCATCACACCCATCTGCATGAGCGATTTGACAACGTCTGCCACGCGCTCGGCCATACGGTTGGCCAGTTCGGCAACCGTGATTGCCTCGGGCAGCTGAACGTCACGCGTGACCTTTTCACGGACAGCGTTGCCACCCATCGCTTTCTGACGGGCGCGTTCCTGTTTCCGCTTCATCGCGGCCATGGATTTCTGACGGCCACCTTCACCAGACAGCGCCTGGTTGAGAGTCAGCTTGCCAGCACGGCGACCACCGTCGTCGCGACCACGGGTCGAACGGCCACGCTCTTCGCGTTCACGCTCGGCTTTGCGCGGCGCTGCGGGTGCCGGTTTTGCACCTGCGCCTGTGCGGGCAGGGGCACCGGCTTTGTCGGCAGGCGCGGCTTTGGGCGCGGCGGCTGCGGCAGGCTTGGCTGCTGCAGCGCGCTCGGCTTTCTTGGCCTCTTCTGCGGCGATGCGTGCGCGTTCTTCTTCTTCGGCCTTGGCGCGTGCGCGCTCTTCGGCTTCACGCTGTTCGCGCTCTTTCTGTTCTTTCTCGGCGCGCAGGCGGTTGCGCTCTTCTTCGCGGGCCTTTTCTTCGGCTTCGCGCTGAGCGGCTTCTTCGACTTCGCGGGCTTTCGCAGCCTGCAGCGCCTTCAGGCGCCGTTCCATTTCCGCTTCGGAAATGCCACCGGGACGTCGTGCATTCGCTGCAGCGGCTGCTGCTGCGTTGCTGCCCGAGCCAGTACCTTTGCCAGCCGCGCCTGCACCCGCTTTGGGCACCACAACGCGCTTGCGTTTGGTTTCCACCACGACGTTCTTGGTCCGGCCATGGCTAAAGCTTTGCTTGACGTTCCCCGAACGGGGCCCGCCGCCACGTACACCCAAAGTCTTTTTACCGTCGTTATCGCTCATGAAGCTCTCTTATCCTTCCCGGCAGCCCCTGCCGCCGTCTTTGCATCGGACGTTCCGACGCGTAGGCCCTTCAAACGTTGGGCATCCTCTACAACACGTTTCGTGAGTCCGCCAGCGCCAAGCGCGGCATGTATCACAGTTTCCCGACCAAAGGCCATGCCCAGCTCGTCCGAGGTGAGCCAACCGATGTAACTGCCGTAGTGCGGGGTACTTAGTTTGCTCTTCCCCCGAGAAGATCCGTCGGAGGACTGAATCAGTACCTCGGCCTCTTCTTTTTGCAGCCAGTCTTTGACCTTTTCGTAGCCCGCAACGGCATTGCCTGATTTGCGGGCCAGGCTGATCAGTTCGACAACGCGGCGGGCCAGCATGGGTTCCAGCATATCCACCAGATCGTCGGGCGCTTTCACGGGCTGTTTGGCGGCCCGAGAAAACAGGTTTTTCTTAACGGCCTTTTCCAACGCCGCGCGATCAGACGCAACATAAAAGCCCCGACCGGGCAATTTGCCCGCCAGATCAGGAACGATCTGGCCGTCTGGTCCCGCAACGAAACGGATCAACCCGTACTTCGGCTGAGCCTCGCCTGTGGCGATGCATTTCCGTTCGGGACCGTCAGAACGGTCTTTATGTGCTCCACCGCGTGTCACGTGGGTTTACGCCTCGTCTTCCGAAGCTTCGACCGCATCTTCGTCGATCTCGTCTTCGTTGCCTTGTTCCAGTTCTTCCGGATCAACCCAACCCAGCAGAACGCGGGCGGTCATGACCATGGACTGTGCCTCTTCCAGAGAGACGTCGAACTTTTCCAGAATGCCGTCATCCTTAACGCGCTGACCGTTGTCGGTGGTCCAGCCACCTGCCAGTTCCCAGTCGGCGCATGTGGCAAAGTCTTCCAGCGTTTTCACGCCGTCTTCTGCCAGTGCTTCCAACATTTGGGGTGTCAGGCCTTCGAATTCAATAAGGCTGTCGTCGGCACCCAGTTCACGGGCATGTGCCAGTGCGCGCTGTGCCTGCTCTTCCAGAACGTCGCGGGCACGGGCCTGCAGTTCTGTTGCCGTGTCGTCGTCCACACCGTCGATGACGGTAAGTTCTTCGATCTCGACATAAGCCACTTCTTCGAGGTTGGTGAAGCCTTCGGACACCAGTAGCTGGGCGAAGAATTCGTCCACGTCCAGCGCGGCCTGGAACAGCTTGGTGCGCTCTTCGAATTCGGCCTGACGACGCTTGGATTCTTCTTCTTCGGTCATGATGTCGATATCGAGACCGGTCAGCTGCGATGCCAGACGCACGTTCTGACCGCGGCGGCCGATGGCCAGCGACAGCTGTTCGTCGGGAACAACAACTTCGATACGCTCGGCATCTTCATCCAGAACAACCTTGGACACTTCTGCGGGCTGCAGTGCGTTCACAAGGAATGTCGGAACGTCTTCGTTCCACGGAATGATGTCGATCTTTTCGCCCTGCAGTTCGTTTACAACGGCCTGAACACGGCTACCGCGCATACCCACACAGGCACCGACCGGATCGATCGAGTTGTCGTAGGAAATAACGGCGATCTTGGCGCGCGAACCTGGGTCACGGGCAACGGCTTTGATCTCGATGATGCCGTCGTAGATTTCCGGCACTTCCATCTTGAAGAGCTCGGCCATGAATTCGGGCGCTGTACGCGACAGGAAGATCTGCGGGCCACGCGCTTCGCGGCGCACGTCCTTGATGTAGCAGCGGATACGGTCGTTCGGGCGATAGCTTTCGCGGCCGATCTTTTCGTTGCGGCGCAGGATACCTTCGCCACGACCCACGTCGACGATGACGTTGCCGTATTCTTCGCGCTTGACCACACCGTTGATGATGGTGCCTGCGCGGTCTTTGAATTCTTCGTACTGACGGTCACGTTCGGCTTCGCGCACCTTCTGCAGGATGACCTGCTTGGCGGATTGCGCGGCGATACGGCCCATATCGACCGGCGGGACCTCTTCTACGAACTGGTCGCCCACGGCAGGGTTTGCCATGTACTGCTTGGCCTGCTCGACGGTCATTTCCGCCTGATAGTTTTCCAGCTCTTCGTCTTCGACGACGGTGCGGACGCGTGTGAATGTGGCGCGACCTGTCTTGCGGTCGATGGACACGCGGATGTCCATTTCCGAGCCGTAGCGCGACTTGGCAGCCCGCGCGAGGCTTTCTTCCATCGCTTCGACGACCAGCGCAGGGTCGATCATCTTTTCGCGTGCAACCGCTTCGGCGGTCTGCAAAAGCTCAAGCTGGTTGGCAGAGGTAATGGCCATTGGGTCTTACTCCTCGTTCTGGCCGTCGTCGGCCACGATGTCATCAAACTCGGTTTCGTCAAAGCCCTGCGCCTTGCGGGCTTTCAGCATTTCTTTGATCAGGTCGTCGGTCAGAACCAGCTTGGCATCAGCCAGCCAGTCGAACTGAAGGCCGACAGTGCCTTCTGTAATATTGATCAGAACTTCGCCGTCCTCGACGCCAGCTAGAACGCCCTTAAAGCGTTTGCGGCCGTCGATCAGTTCCTGTGTCTCAAGCTTTGCCTCGTAGCCTTCGAATGTTTCGAAGTCCTTGATGCGCGTCAGCGGGCGGTCGATGCCGGGGGACGATACTTCAAGGGTATAGGCGTCGATAATCGGGTCTTCTACGTCCAGAACCGCAGACACAGCCGTGGAAATCTGCGCGCATTCATCCACTTCGATGCCGCCTTCGGGGCGTTCGGCCATGATTTGCAGCAGGGGCGTGTTGCCGCCTTGCAGGCGAATACGCACCAGTTCGAATCCCATGTCTTCGATGACAGGGCCCACGATGCTGGCCAGCCGCTGGTCCATGGACGTTTTGGCAATCAGGTCGCTCATTAAGCTTCCGGTATCCTTATTCTAACGGGCCTGACGTTCAGGCACAAAAAAACGGGCGCGCGGCCCGTCGATGTTTCCCGGTGGAGCTTCGACCGAGGCCGACGCGCCGCTGTTGGGGGTCGTATACGCAAGCTTGGGTGAGTCTGCAAGCCTGCTGTGCAAGGCCGCCAATTCTCAGGCGACGGGTATTGCGGCGGCCGTGTTTCGCGCGGTGTCCGAGGTCATGCCAATCAGGGTCTGGCAAACGGTCTGCGGATCGTAACGTTCCGCATTTGAGGATGCCAGCGGCAGGCGGTGGCAGGCGATCCCGAAGCGTTCGGCAACGGCGTCGCAGTCCTGTTGGGGGACGCTTAGATCGCACAGGATATCGGTGATGAACTGGCGGGCCGAAAGCGTGTCGAGGGTGTCGGACATCATCGGCGCCAAAAGGGCGGTGATCTGATCGCTCAGCGTCATGCCCAGGGCCTCTGGGTCATGTCCGAGGTTCGGCATATAGACCTTGCGCGCACCGCTTTGCGCCACGGCGCGTCCGACGCCGGCAGGCAGCAGGTTCGCAATAACGCTGGAATAAAGCGAACCGGGCGGGAAACAGATGGCATCGGCGTTGGCGATCAGGGTCTGGTTTTCAGCATTCAGGGCAACGCTGGCGGGCAGCACCTCTTGCGCGCCGTCGGTGATGAACAGCCGTCGGATCGGGGCGCTGATCGGGGTGGTTGTTTTGCCGGTGAAATGACGTTGCCCGAATACCAGTTGACCATCCGCCAGCGCCACGCCCAGATGCAGATTGACGTCCGCAATCGGGCGCACCCGCCCTTGGATATCCACCAGTCGCGCCATCTGTTCGATCGCCGGTGCCAACTGCCGTCCGCAGCGGAAATAGGCGCCGGTCAAAATCAGGTTGCCGACACTTGCCCCGCGGTAGTCGAAATCGTCAGGCGCAATGTGCAGGAAGTCATGCAGCAGTCCCAAGACCTCGGATTGGATGGGGCCCTGGATATCTTGCATCAACGGGTGCGAGGCATCGACGAATGAACGAAGCTCTGCCTGCAGTGCTGTCTTGGTCGCATCCGCAGAAAGGCGATGTTTGAACAGATAAAAGATGGCCCGTTGATGCGGCGTGTCCTCGTTCGCGAGGGCCATCAGACGACTGCGCAGGTCACCCACAGCGGGCATGTCGAAGGCCGCGCGCAGCACTTGGGAACTGCCGCCATTGTCGAAGGGCGTTATCAGATGGGCGCTGTTGTGCGTATAGCGTTTCAATTGCCGTGCAATGCCGTTCAACGCGGTGCCGCCGCTGAAAAACAGAATGCGCGCGCCATCCTCTGGCGGGATCGTCGCGGCGGGCATCAGGGAAGAAAAGGGCGCGTCGGGCAATGTGAAATCATTTCAGAAAAATGGCCGCCACCAGAGGGATAGGATAGGTGGCGGCCGGTGTCCGGTTGGGGATAGGGCCGTGCATTGACGAAAACGGGTTCGCAAGTTTGGCTAACCGGGTTCAGTAAGGTCATAAGAAAACAAAACCACGGAATATGTCAGGGGGAAAGCACGCGCCTTTTTGCCCGTAAATCCTGAGCGTGAAATTGCTGCAGAATTTGGGTTACCCCTACATTTTCAGTGATTTGAGCTGATCACAACAAATTTCAGATCAGTTGCTTAATGCCCTGCACGTGATCGATTTTTGCTGCCAGCACATCGGCGGTCAACTCATCCACAGTTGTCATCAGCTCTTCGGGCTCGACGATCTTGTCGATCAACCCCCAAACCTGCGCCTCTTGCGCGGTGATTTTCTGGCCCGCCATCAGGATCATCTTGGCCCGCGACGGCCCCGCAATTGCGGCCAGCCGTTTCGGGTCAGACGGTTGCGGCAGGAAACCCAGCTTCATCACCGGATAGAACACCTTGGTTCCGGGCGTGGCGATGCGCAGGTCACAGGCCAGCACCATCCCCATCGCGCCGCCCGCCACCGTACCATTCAGCGCGGCGATGGTCAGGCCGGGCAGGGCGGCAATGGCCCCCGACAGGCGTTCCCACAGGGGCGACACAGCAAGGCCGGCCTTGGCCGCATCCAGATCGGCGCCGGCGGAAAACACCTTGCCCGCGCCTGTCAGGATAAAGGCATGTTTGTCGGTCGCACCTTCGGCCGCAATGGCCAGCTGTTCCAGCATTTCGGCGGTTAGTGAATTGGCCTTATCCTGACGGTCGATGGTGACGATGCGCAGGTCGCCTTTGTCTTCTACGGTGATCATGCAACGCCAACCTTTTTGCGAATATCCGGATCGCGCAAAGATACCTCATCGCCCAGGAATGTGTCTGCGTCAGAGCCGCACATCCACACCAATGTCTTGGCCACCCATTCCGGCGGAATATGATCGGACCAGTCCAACTGGCTGACGGGGTTGATGCCCGAGGCTTTGATTTCCTTCTGCATCTGGGTGGCGACCGTGCCGGGCGACAGAGAAATCGCGCGGATGTTTTTGTCGCCGTATTCCTTGTTGGCCATGCGGGTCAGCATCAGTGCGCCTGCCTTGGACGAACAGTAATGCGACCAGCCTTCGACCGGGCCATGGGCCGCGCCAGACCCGATGGTCAGGATCGTACCGCCACCGTGTTCCAGCATCACCGGCAGCGCCGCGCGCATGCCGTGAAAGACGCCTTTAAGGTTGATGTCGATGACCTGACCCCACGCATCAGGATCGGCCTCGGCCAGATGCGAGACCGGTTCGATCACGCCTGCGTTGTTGATCAGAACGTCCAGACGACCGAATGCCTTGATGCAGTTTTCGATGGCTTGCTCGACCTGCCAGTAGCGCGAGATATCGCAGGGAATCGCAACGGCGTCTTCGCCGATTTCACCTGCCAGATCAGCGATTTGGTCCGCGCCACGCGCAACCAAGGCCACTTTTGCACCGGCATCGGCGAATTCCCGCGCGGCGGCTGCGCCGATTCCGCGGCTGGCACCCGTGATCAGAACCACTTTTCCCGTCAAATCCATGCCAACTCCTTTCAGTTATGAATGAAATAGGTATCTAGCCGATATCTTGCGGTCTAGCCCCTTGACCCCCAGCGTCCGGCGGTTGACCCTAAAGCTATTCGTTTGTCGCTTTTCGGAAAGGATCCACCATGCGTTATGACCAGCGTTTCAGCCAATTTATGATCTGCGGTCTGGCGGCTGCATCATTCTCTGTACCTGCGGTGTCCTTTGCGGATGTCACCCCGGAAGACGTTTGGGCAGACATGAGTAAATACTACGAAGCCTATGGTTACCAGATGGCGGGGGATCAAACCCGCGTGGGTGACACGCTTGTTATCGACAACATGGTTCTGTCGATGGCCTTCCCCGAAGAAGAAGGCAGCTTCAGCTTTTCTGCCGATAAGGTCGTTCTGACCGATCTGGGCGATGGCACGGTTAGCATGGCTTTTCCCGACTCGATGCCGATCAGCGTGCAGGTCAAACCGGCAGACGAGCCGCCGGTCGATATCGCCTTGGATTACCGTCTGAATGACGTGTCCATCATCGCATCCGGCGCACCCAATGACATGCTGTATACGTTCGAAGGTGCAGGCATTGCGATCGAGCTGACCGATCTGGCGATCAACGGCGTCTCGATCGGGAACAACGTGGCGTATTTCCTGTTGAATATGGACGGCGTGTCCGGCACCGCGACGACAGTGTCCGAGGAAGGCTTTAACAAGCTTGCGGAAAGCATCGTTGCGGAAAACATCACCTACAAGATGAATTTCGCCGATCCCGAAACCGGTGATACCGGCGCGTTCAGCGGGTCGATGACGGATACAAGCGTCAAACTGTCTTCTGACATGCCTGAAGGCGTTGACCCTAACGATATGCAGGCCAGCCTTAATGCAGGCATGAGCGGCGGCATCTTGATGGATTTCGCGTCCAGCACGATGATCGGGACATTCACGTCGAAAACCGAAGGCGACGGTACATTCAATACTTCGTCGGCCGGTGGTCACTATGAATTGTCCGTGTCCAACAAAGGCATGGTGATCGAGGGAAAAGCGGCTGAAACCAAAACGGAGTTGATGACGGCAGACGTTCCTATGCCGCTGTCCTATTCGGTCGGCAATTCGGCCTTCGCCCTGAAGATGCCTATTGTCGCCTCTGAGGAAGAGCAGATGTTCAACTTGGGTCTGACGCTGGCCGATCTGGAAATGTCCGAGATGATCTGGGCCATGTTCGATCCGCAGGCCGCCCTGCCGCGCGATCCGATGACGCTTGATCTGGGTGTCAGCGGCTATGTCATGTCCGAGCTGGATTTCTTTGATGTCGAGGCGATGGCAGCGCTGGAAAACACCAACGAGGCGCCCGGTGAAATTCGGTCGCTTTCGCTGGATCGTTTGCGTGTGAATGTGCTGGGGGCCGAGCTGACGGGCGAGGGTGGCTTCACCTTCGACAATTCGGATATGGAAACCTTTGATGGCGTGCCGCGCCCCGAAGGCCGGATCGCGCTGGGCCTGACCGGTGCGAACGCTGTGCTGGATAAGCTGGGTGAACTTGGTTTTATCAGCCCCGACGACCTTATGGGCGCGCGCATGATGCTGGGGATGTTCACAATTCCGGCGGGTGATGACAGCGTGACCACAACGGTTGAGATCAACGAACAGGGCCACGTCATCGCGAACGGCCAGCGCATCCAGTAACGGAACGCCAAAACGAACAGTGAGCCGCCTTTTCAGGCGGCCCTTTTTTATGGGTTATTTGCGCAGGGCAGGCAGGCCCACACCTGTGGATTCAAAGCCGCCGTCAGCAGCCACAATCTGGCCTGTGACATAAGATGCCTTGTCCGAACACAGGAAGACGATCACTTCGGCGATTTCCTGTTCGCTGCCGTAGCGGTTCAAGGGGATCGCGTCGTGATAGGCGTCGATGATGTCCTGGCTGTGCACAGCCATCGCCAGCTTGGTCCGCACAGGGCCCGGACAGACACAGTTGGCACGGATGCCATATTCGCCCAATTCCGCCGCCTGCTGTTTGGTCAGCTGGATCACGGCGGCTTTGGACGTGCCATAGGCCACCCGCAGCGTTGACGCCCGCAGACCCGAGATCGACGCGATGTTCAGCAGCGCCCCTTTGGTTATTTTCAATGCAGGGATCAGCGCCTGAGATACCAGAAACACGCCGTCCAGATTGGTTTCCATCACGCGCCGCCAGCGGGCGAAATCGGTTTCCTCGATAGGCCCGAAATCGGCCACACCTGCGTTGTTCACAACCGCATCGATGCGCCCGTTGATCGCCACCGCTTCGGCAGCCATGTCGTCAACGGCCTGCGGATCAGACACGTCGCAGACGATTGCTGTGGCGTTGTCCAGTGCCGCAGCTTCGCTTTGCAGAACCTCGGCATCGCGGTCGACCATGACAACCGACCAGCCCGCCTCGAGAAACAGTTTTGTTGTTGCCAGACCAATCCCACGGGCCGCGCCCGTCACCAGAGCGGTTTTCTGTTCCATAGTATCCCTCATTCATCCCTGCGCGGGACCGTCGCCTGTCGCGTTGAAAAAGAAAAGGCCTTTGCCGCAAGCGAACGCAAACTGACGGTGCGGAAGTTCGCTTAAATGCGAAAATGCAGCAGAAAACGTCGATTTTGATGCGTTGCCGCGCTTGAACGACACCTACTTTGGTGTCACCTTCGCGCATCTATAAAAACGAGGAAAAGATGCAGGACCAACAAGCCACCCTACAAATTGAAACGCCTGATGTCGCAGCGCCCGAGCTGTTTGACGATGCCAAGGCGGCGGTGGATCGGTTGGTCGAGCTGTATCAGGCGGGCGTTGGCTATCTGGTCGATGCCTTTTCCAAGGCGATGGTAAGCGGCCATCCCGGTGTCCGGTACCGCGCCTATTATCCCGAAATCCGCATCGCGACGACGACCTTCGCCAGCGTCGACAGCCGTCTCAGCTTTGGCCACGTCTCGCAACCGGGTGTGCATGCGACGTCGGTGACGCGCCCTGATCTGTTCCGCAATTATCTGGAGCAGCAGATCGAGCTTTTGGTGAAAAACCACGGCGTGCCTGTGCAAATCGGCCTGTCTGATACGCCGATCCCCGTGCACTTTGCCGTCGCGGCCTATTCCGACATGGCGGTGCCGCAGGAAGGGGCGTCTGATTTCACCCTGCGCGACGTGTTTGATGTTCCGGACCTGAACACCACAAACGATGACATCGTGAACGGTTTGGCCAAGCCGGCCGCCGATGGTGCTGCGGCCCTTGCGCCGTTTACCGCGCAGCGGGTGGATTATTCGCTGGCCCGTCTGGCGCATTACACCGCCACCGACCCCGAGCATTTCCAGAACCACGTTCTGTTCACCAACTACCAGTTCTACGTCAGCGAGTTCGAGGCCTTTGCACGCCGCATGCTGGCCGATCCGGACAGCGGTTACACAAGCTTTGTGTCGACCGGCAACGCGACGATCACCGATGCTGACGTCGAACTGCCGCCGTCGCCCAAGATGCCGCAAATGCCGACCTATCACCTGAAACGGGCGAATGGATCTGGGATCACACTGGTAAATATCGGGGTGGGGCCGTCGAACGCCAAAACGGCGACCGACCATATTGCCGTTCTGCGCCCGCACGCGTGGATCATGGTTGGCCACTGCGCCGGCCTGCGCAATTCGCAAAGCCTTGGGGATTTCGTGCTGGCCCACGCCTATCTGCGCGAAGACAAGGTGCTGGACGACGATCTGCCGGTTTGGGTGCCGATCCCGGCCTTGGCGGAAATCCAGACGTCGCTGGAAAAGGCTGTGGCCGAAGAAACCCAGCTTGAGGGCTATGAGCTGAAGCGCGTGATGCGGACCGGTACGGTGGCATCTGTCGACAACCGGAACTGGGAATTGCGCGACCAACAGGGGCCGGTGCAGCGCCTGAGCCAGTCGCGCGCCGTCGCTTTGGACATGGAAAGCGCTACAATTGCTGCGAACGGCTTCCGGTTCCGTGTGCCTTACGGGACGCTTCTATGTGTGTCCGATAAACCGCTTCACGGCGAACTGAAACTGCCCGGTATGGCGTCGGATTTCTATAAAACGCAGGTATCTCGGCACCTTATGATCGGGATTCGCGCGATGGAATTGCTGCGCGAAATGCCCTTGGCTCGCATCCACAGCCGGAAGTTGCGTAGCTTCGACGAAACAGCGTTCCTCTAAAGGGGTGAAAAAGGCAAAAAACCCCTTGTTTTTTGCGGTTACTGGCCTGCTAATCGTTGTGTCATACCGCAATATGCTGTTAATTACTGCGACACATGCCCTAGAGATTTGGGCCAAAAAGGAGACCTATAATGTCTAAGCCGATGACAAAGACCCAGCTGGTGGCGGCACTGGCCGAAAAAATGGGCAGTGACAAGAAAACTGCTGGCGCAGCTCTGGACGGTCTGACTGACCTGATCCACGAAACAGTCGCCGCAGGTGGCGCGCTGACCGTGCCTTCCGTTGGTAAGATTTATGTTCGCGAACGTCCTGAGCGTATGGTTCGCAACCCCGCAACTGGTGAACAGTTCAAAAAGGAAGCTGACAAGCAGGTTAAAGTAACCGTGCTGAAAGCTCTGAAAGACGCAGTGAACGGCTAAGTTCCCGTCTTTGGTAAGTAAGAAGCGCGTCGCATTTGCGGCGCGCTTTTTCGTTGGATGCTGCGCAGAAAAATGCTGCGTTATGCTGCAACAAAAAGCTGGCCCGCGATCGAGCTTTCGACACCCATTTTGAACTCCTCTACGATCTGTTGGATTGAAATCAATCCGAGTACCTTTGTCCCCGCAGTGACCGGCACGTGACGGATGTTGTTTTCAATCATTGTGACCGCCGTAATGCCCAACGTCATGTTCTTATCGACGGTGATTGGCGGGGTCGTCATGATCTGGGACACCGGCGTTGTCATCGGGTCCATATCCAAAGAACCCAGACAGCCATGAACGATATCGCGTTCGCAAACCACACCTGAAAGCTGCTTGTCCTGCATCACGGAAAGAGCGCTAATATTCTTCTTTTTCATAAGGTTGGCGGCATTCTGGACCGTGCAATCCGGTGCGATGGTATAATGGGGTTTGCCGTGGATGAGGTGCTTTACCTTCTTCTGCGCGACTGAGTGAAATGACATATCGGCTACCTTTTAATTTGGCTTCTTTCTGCCGCCGACTCCCCACGTGTCGCGACAGGTCCATAATATCTGGGACCTATCCGAAAGGGTAAGAATTGTCCTGAGAATGCTATGAAATATTAAGTCAAATTGAAAAAAATGCTGCGCAGCATTTCAATTTATGCTGCGCAGCATTTTGGCGATTATGCTGCAGGTTTCTGCGCAGAAAAATCTACGCGAAAACCCGTGTCAGGGCGCTGTCGACAGCCGTGATGATTTCGTCGATGTCGTCTTTGGTTGCGATCAGCGCAGGCGAGAAACACAGCGTGTTGTTGTAGCCCGGAACCGACCGGTTGGTCGCGCCGATGATCACACCTTGTGCCATGCAGTCTGCGGTCACGGCCATGACGCGCTTTTCATCCATCGGCGTTTTCGCGTCGCGGTCCGACACCAGTTCGGCCCCAAGGAACAGGCCCTTGCCACGTACATCGCCGATCACGGCGTGTTTGTCTTTCAGCGCGTGCAGTTGATCCATCATGTAGGCACCCATGTTGGTGGTGTTGTCCAACAGGCCTTCGTCTTCGATGATACGCATGTTTTCGATCGCGGCGGCGGGGCCAGCGGTGCAGCCGCCAAAGGTCGAGATATCGCGGAAGTAATCCAGAGGGTCAGCGGCGTCTTCTTTGAACATGTCAAAGACGCCTTCGGTGGTGACCAGGCAAGCGATTGCCGCATAGCCCGACGCCACGCCTTTGGCCATCGTGACCATGTCGGGCTGAACACCGTACTGCTGGTAGCCGAACCACTTGCCGGTCCGGCCGACACCGCAGACGACCTCGTCGATATGCAGCAGCACATCATATTTGCGGCAGATTTCCTGAACGCGGGGCCAATACCCTTCGGGCGGGGCGATCACGCCGCCACCTGCAGTGACCGGTTCAAGGCAAAGCGCACCCACGGTTTCGGGGCCTTCTCGCAGGATCACCTTTTCGATCTGGTCAGCGGCCCACTCTCCGTAGTGCTCGATCGGCGCGCCTTCCTGTTCGAAGGCGCGGTATTCAAGGCAGTGCGGCACGCGGACAAAGCCGGGCGCAAAGGGGCCGTATTGTGCGTTTCGTTCATCCTGACCGCCCGCCGACAGGCAGCCGATTGTGGTGCCGTGATAGTCGCGGTCGCGATAGAGGATCTTGTGCTTTTTGCCGCCATAGCGTTTCGCCGCGATTTGGCGGACCATTTTGAACGCTTTCTCGTTCGCCTCGGACCCCGAGTTGCAATAGTAGACACGCGACATGCCGGGCATCTTGTCGATCAGCTTTTCCGCAAAGATCGCACCGGGGACCGATCCCTTGGCACCGGCAAAGTAGTTCAGTTTGATCAGCTGGTCATAGACTGCCTTGGCGATGCTTTCGCGGCCATAGCCCACGTTCACTGTCCAGACCGCGCCGGACACCGCATCAAGGTGTTCCTTACCCTTCTGGTCCCAAACGCGCATGCCTTTGCCTTCGATGATGATCTGCGGATCAGTCGTCTCGTAGGGTTTGTGCTGGCTCAGGTGGTGCCAGACATGTTCGCGGTCAGCGGTGACGATATGCGAAATGTCGTTGGCGGAAAGCGTACCGTCCATGATCGGGCTCCGAAGTTTTGACTATTTGATCAAATTTTGCACCGCTGCTGAGTCGGTGCAAGGATAATGTTAGATGACACGAATAAAGCTGCCCATGCCAGCCGCATGATGCGACAGCATATGGCAGTGGAACAGCCAATCGCCCGGATTATGGGCGTTGAAGGCGATCTCGATCTGGCCTTGGGATTCGATCAGAATGGTGTCGCGCAGCGGGCCAAGGGTGCCGTCCGCCAGAACTTGGGCGAAATGCATGCCGTGCAGGTGCATTGCGTGGGGGAAGGCGGTGTCGTTGGCCATGCCGATCCGCACGGTTTGGCCCTTGGAAACTGTGATCATCGGCGTATCGGTTCGCCCGACCTGACCATTCAGCGCCCAGAACATGTTTTCCTGCGCCAGTTCACGGCCCGTCATACGCGTGCCTTTATACATAGCGTGATCCAGTCCAGCCATCGCGCCGCCCGCTATCAGAATGGGCAGCGTCTCGGCGTTCGCCAGATCAATCGGGAAGTCGGGATTTGGAGGTAGGGCATCGGGCGTGGGCCGTGTTGTATCGCTTCCGCCGCTGACGTTGAAATGGACAGCCGCATAGCCGCCGTCGCGTTCATACTGGATCAGATAGGCATCGCTGTCGTCGGTGATGTCGACAATCAGATCCATGCGCTGCGCCGATGCCAGCGGGAAGGTTTCGGTCACCGGCTGCGGAGCGATCAGGGGCATGCCGTCATAGGCAACCACATGTGCCGACATCCCTTGCAAACTGAGTTCGAATATCCGCGCGTTCGCGGCCGAGATCAGGCGCAGCCGCAGGCGATCACCGCGTTTGACGTCAAAGCTTTCGTCGATCTTGCCGTTGACCAGCGCAACGTTCCCGATGCGCCCGCCGTGGGATCGGTCAAAGAAACCGTCGAATTCGGGGTCGACCTGTGCCTCATCCGTAAAGCGGATGTCATCCAGCACCAGAACGATATCGCGATCCACATCGGGCGCATCGGTTTCATCGACAATCAACGCGCCGTACAGACCGCGCTCCATCTGTTCGACGGTTTGCAGGTGCGAATGGTACCAGTAGGTGCCCGCATCAGGCAGGGCAAAGTCATAGGTGAACGTGTCGCCCGCTGGAATGGCAGGCTGCGTCAGGCCGGGAACGCCGTCCATCGCGTTGTCGATGCGGATGCCGTGCCAGTGAACAGATGTTGCGGCTGGCAGATCGTTCACCAAATCAAGTGACAGACGCTCACCTTGTTTGTAGCGCAGCGTGCGGCCCGGAAAGCTGCCGCCGAACGACCAGAGGTCTGTTTCCGCATAGGGTTCAGGCGCGATGCGTTGGCGAATTGCCGAGGCCCGAAGCACATCCCGTTGCGTGGCGTTTCCCAACGCAGGAAGCGCGGACAGCGAGGCGGTGCCAAGCAGCATGTTTCGACGGGTGATCATAGCGCTCTCCTGTTTGGTGCAGATGATAGCTACGGCGCGGGCGCTGGCAATGGCTTGCTTGACAATAAGCCGTTCCCGCGACAGACCGCGCGGATGGTCGCGAACCTTATATATGTGGCGCTGGGTGGCGCTTTGGGTGCTGTTGCACGTTATCTGACCGGCATGGCTGCCGTTCGGGTCATGGGGCATGGCTTTCCCTGGGGCACTCTGACTGTGAACATCGTCGGGTCTTTCCTGATGGGTGTTCTGGTCGTTGCATTGGCTGAGTTGAGCGCGACGCGGTACGCACCGCTTCTGATGACGGGATTGCTGGGCGGGTTCACGACCTTCTCGGCCTTTTCGCTGGACGCGATGGCATTGTATGAGCGCGGCGCGATCGGGCTGGCGGCTGGCTATGTGGCCATGTCGGTGGTCCTGTCGCTTCTGGCGCTGGCGGCAGGTATGATCCTGTCACGAGGAGTATTCGCATGAGCGGAGTACAAACACTGACCGTAACCGATGGCGACGCAGGGCAACGTCTTGATCGCTATCTGAAGCGGCTGTTCCCGCATCTGGCCCAAGGCCGCATCGAAAAGATGTGCCGTAAGGGTGAACTGCGCGTTGATGGTGGTCGCGTAAAGGCGAACACTCGGATCGAGGCCGGTCAGCAGGTACGTATCCCGCCGATCCCCGACGCGGGCGAGGTCCAATCGCGGCCCAAGCCCACGGTGTCGGATGCAGATGCAAAGCTGATCCAGTCCTGCGTCCTCTATCGTGACGACTATATCATTGCATTGAACAAGCCTCCGGGTTTGCCGACGCAGGGCGGGTCGAAACAGACGCGCCATGTAGACGGCATGGCCGAAGCGCTGAAGTTCGGGTTTGAGGATAAGCCGCGCCTTGTGCACCGTTTGGATAAGGACACATCCGGTGTTCTGATCCTTGCCCGCACCCGCGCGATTGCGGCCGATTTGACCAAGGCGTTTCGCGCCCGCGACACGCGCAAGATTTACTGGGCCGCCGTCGCAGGTGTGCCGCACCCGACCATGGGCACCGTGCGCTATGGTCTGGTCAAGGCTCCGGGTCACGGCAAGGGTGGCGAAGGCGAAAAGATGCTGTGCGTCCACCCCAACCGCGTGACCGAGGTTGAGGGCGCGAAACACGCCACCACCGACTATGCCGTTCTGACTAGTCTTGCGAAACGTGCGGCTTGGGTAGCGCTGGTTCCGATCACGGGCCGGACGCACCAGTTGCGCGCACATATGGCCGAGATGGGGCATCCGATCATTGGCGACGGTAAATATGGTGGCTCGGGTCAGGAAAACCTTGGCGATGGATGGGGCGCGCAGTTGGGTGGCGAAATCAGCCGCAAACTGCACCTGCACGCGCGGTCGTTGTCTTTGGTGCATCCGGTGACGGGCGCACGTCTGGTGATCACAGCGCCGCTGCCCGAACACATGACCCGCACGTGGGACTATGTGCAGTGGGATGTGCGCGATGTGCCCGCCGATCCGTTCGAGGACATTGAATGACCATGGACCTGAGGCTTGTCATCTTTGATGTGGATGGCACCCTTGTGGACAGCCAGGCCGATATCCTTGCCTCGATGACGGCTGCTTTCGGGGCGATTGGTCTGGATGTGCCGGAACGCCAGACGGTTCTGGGTATTGTGGGCCTGTCTTTGGATCGGGCCATCCGCGCACTGGCACCTGACGTGGATGATGCCAGCATTTCGACGGCGGTCGAGGCCTATAAGACAGAGTATCAGCGCCTGCGGGCCACGGGTGGCACGCAGAAATCGTCGCCTTTGTACGACGGTATCCGCGATGTGCTGGATACGTTGCATGGCCAGCCCGAGGTGCTGTTGGGGGTCGCCACCGGAAAATCCCGTCGCGGTTTGGTCAGTTTGATGGACGGGCACCAGATGGGGCATCTGTTTGTGACCCAGCAATGCGCCGATGATCATCCGTCGAAACCGCATCCGTCGATGGTGATGACCGCGCTGGCGGAAACCGGTGTTGCGCCTGAACAGGCTGTGATGATCGGCGACACGAGTTTTGACATGGATATGGCCAAGGCGGCAGGCGTTGCCGCGCTTGGTGTGACTTGGGGCTATCACAGCCCCGCCAGTTTGAGCGCCGCAGACCGCATCGCCGCGCGCGTGCAGGATCTGCCCGAACTGGTTCACGCGATATGGAGTGACCGAACATGAGCGAATGGGCCCCGAAACGTTTCTGGACCGATGCAACTGTCACCGATGCGGATGGTGGCTTCACCGTTCTGCTGGACAAACGCGCGGTGAAAACACCAGCCAAAGCGCCGCTGATCCTGCCGACACAGGCGATGGCGCAGGCAATTGCCGAAGAATGGCAGGCGCAAACCGATAAAATCGACCCGAACACCATGCCTGTCACCCGCAGTGCGAATGCCGCCATTGATAAGGTGCGCATCCAGCATGCCGAAGTTGCCGATATGATCGCGGCCTATGGCGACAGCGATCTTTTATGCTACCGCGCCGACAGTCCCGAAGAGCTGGTGGCGCGTCAGGCCGAGACTTGGGATCCCTATCTGGCATGGGCCGAAGAGGCGCTGGGCGCCAAGCTTGAGCCCCGGACGGGGGTGATCCATGCGGGTCAGGATGCAGCCTCTTTGACCCGTTTGTCGGAAGCTGTTCACGCCTTTGACCCGTTTGAGTTGACCGCCTTTCATGACCTTGTTTCCTTGACCGGATCGCTGATTTTGGGATTCGCGGCGGAACGTTCGTGGGCCGAATCCTCGTCTATCTGGAGCGCGTCGCGCGTCGATGAAAACTGGCAAATCGAACAGTGGGGCGAGGACGAAGAGGCGCAAGCTACTGAACAGGTTAAGAAACGCTCGTTCGAAGATGCTTTGCGCTTTATACACTTAAGTCGCGGTTCAAACGGATTATAAAAGCGGCATTTTCGGGAAAAATGACTTTTGAGCAGCTGGTCAAAGCCTTTGCCTTGACCTTCTAAACGGAATCCGACCAAACTCTCTCCCACTAAGCGGATCAAACCGCTTTGGAATCCTATGGGCCACTTGGTCCACTGAACCGTTCCATGAAGGGACGGGCCAAACAGGAAGAGGTAAAAATGAAAAAATCCGTAATTCTTGGCGCATTGACTGTCGCTGGCCTGGCGGCCGGTGCTGCTGGTGCGGCCACACTTGATGACGTCAAGGCGCGCGGCAAGCTGAACTGTGGTGTGACCACAGGTCTGGTTGGCTTCGCTGCTCCTGATGCAAACGGGGAATGGGACGGTTTTGACGTAGGCGTCTGCCGCGCTGTTGCTGCTGCTGTTCTGGGCGATCCGGCTGCTGTCGAATTCGTTCCGACAACCGGCAAAACACGCTTTACAGCGCTGGCGTCCGGCGAAATCGACATGCTGGCACGTAACACCACATGGACATTCAGCCGTGACACAGACCTGAAGTTCGATTTCGTAGGCGTAAACTACTACGACGGTCAGGGCTTCATGGTTCCCAAGGCGCTGGGCGTATCGTCCGCGAAAGAACTGGACGGCGCGACTGTCTGCATTCAGACCGGTACAACAACCGAGCTGAACCTGGCGGACTTCTTCCGTTCGAACAACATGGAATACACACCGGTTCCGATCGAAACAAACGCCGAAGCGCAGCAGCAGTACCTGGCTGGCGCATGTGACGTTTACACGACTGACGCATCCGGTCTGGCTGCGACACGTGCCGCGTTCGAAGCACCCGGTGACCACGTTGTTCTGCCGGAAATCGTTTCCAAAGAGCCGCTCGGCCCGCTTGTTCGCCACGGCGACAACGACTGGGGCGACATCGTTCGCTGGACTCTGAACGCGCTGATCGCAGCTGAAGAGCTGGGCGTCACATCTGCGAACATCGAAGAGCTGTCCGCAGGCACAGACAACCCCGAAATCAACCGTCTGCTGGGCACAGAAGGCAACCTGGGCGAGATGATCGGCCTGGACGCTGGCTGGGGCAAAGCAGCGATTGCAGCGGGTGGTAACTACGGCGAGCTGTTCGAAAAGAACATCGGCGAAAACACTCCGATCGCGCTGTCGCGTGGTCTGAACGCACAGTGGACAGATGGTGGTCTGCTGTACGCACCGCCGTTCCGCTAAGACCTAAAAAAGAGCGCAGGGAAACCTGCGCTCTTTTCCCGTTTAGGGACACTGTCAAAACCGGGGGCAGATGATCGGACTTACCGATCGGATTAATGACCGCCGGGCATCTCAGGGATACCATTATGACAACGCTCAGCGACCCGCCTCGCGAGTCGTTCCGGCTATCAATGCTGTTGAACGATACGCGGTACCGGTCTTACACATTCCAATTCATTGCGCTTTTGTGCGTGATCGCGCTGTTTTCCTTCCTTGGCTACAATCTGGTCAAAAACCTTCAGGCCGCAGGATTGAACATCAGCTACAAGTTTCTGGGTGAGACGTCGAACTACGACATCAACCAGACACTGATCGATTATTCATCCCAATCCACCCATTGGCGGGCGGCGGTTGTCGGGGTTCTGAACACGCTTCTTGTTGCGTTTCTGGCCTGTGTGACCGCGACGATCATCGGCGTGGTTGCGGGCGTTTTGCGCCTGTCGAAGAACTGGCTGATCAGCAAACTTATGGCGGTGTACGTCGAAGCGTTCCGGAATGTTCCGGTTCTGATCTGGATCATCATCATCTTTACGGTGATGACCGCAGTTCTTCCGCAGCCGCGTGACTTCCGCGGTGAAAACGCAACAGCGTCCATGTGGTTCGATGCGGTCGCCTTCACAAACCGCGGCGTCTATATCCCGAAGCCCGTGCTGGAAAGCGGCGGTATGGCGGTTGTCATCGTCTTCCTGCTGTCCATCGTGGGGGTCTTTGCCTATCGCCGCTACGCAACCAAGCTGCTGTATGCGACAGGTAAAATGCTGCCGACAGGCTGGCCGACGCTGGCGATCCTGTTTGTGCCTGCGCTGCTGACATACTTCGTTCTGGGCAAGCCCATTTCGCTGGAAATGCCGGTTCTGGCGGGCTTCAACTTTAAAGGTGGGATCAACATTCTCGGGTCCTTGATTGCGCTGTGGTTCGCCTTGGCGATCTACACAGGTGCCTTCATCGCGGAAAACGTGCGTGCCGGTATTCAGGCCGTCAGCCGTGGCCAGACCGAGGCCGCTGCCTCCTTGGGTCTGCGTCCGGGCCGGATCATGAACCTTGTGATCCTCCCGCAGGCGCTGCGCGTGATCATTCCGCCGCTGATTTCCAACTACCTGAACATCACCAAGAACTCGTCCTTGGCGATTGCGGTCGGCTACATGGACATCACAGGCACACTGGGCGGCATCACGCTGAACCAGACAGGCCGTGCGATCGAAGCGATCCTGCTGCTGATGGCGTTCTATTTGGCGATCAGCCTCGCGATCTCGTTCATCATGAACATCTACAACTCGAAAATGAAGCTGAAGGAGCGCTGATATGTCCGACACACACCAGCATTCAATCCGCTTCGTGCGTGAATCCATGTTGCCCGAGCAAGAGCCGCCGGCAACGGAACGCGGGGTGATCAAATGGATGCGCGAGAATATGTTCTCGAACATTCCGAACGGCATCCTGACATTGATCGCGCTTTATGCCGTCTATGCAATCCTGTCCGGCCTGCTTCCGTGGCTTCTGAACGGGATCTGGGATGCGCCATCCATTCGCGCCTGCCGTGAAATTCTGGATGGTCAGACAGGCGGCTGTTTCGCTGTTCTGACTGAACGTTGGAACCAGCTTCTGTTCGGGTTCAAATATCCGAACCATCTGTACTGGCGCCCGACAGTGGCCTTTGTTCTGCTGTTCGTCGCCATCGCGCCCGTGCTGTTCTACAACACGTTCCCGCGTCAGATGCTGATCTTTACCGCGCTTTACCCGTTTGTGGCCTACTGGCTGATCTGGGGCGGTTCGATCCTTGTGCCTATCTTTGCGCTGGTCGGCTTTGGTGTGGGCTACATTGTCTACAGCAAATACGTCGCGCAAAGCTTTGCGATGGGCTTTTTCGGCGGGATCGCCGGTGCCTTGGTCACATGGTGGCTGACAGGCATGATCCCGGTCGAAGGCGTTCTGGCAATGGAGGCGGTTCCGTCCCGTGACATGGGTGGGTTCATGTTGAACCTGATCCTGGGTACGGTCTGTGTGTCCTTGTCGATCCCGTTCGGTATCGCGCTGGCGCTGGGTCGTCAGTCGGACATGCCGTTCATCAAGTGGATCTGCGTGGTCTTCATCGAGTTCATCCGCGGCGTGCCGCTGATCACCCTGCTGTTCGTAGCAAGCGTGGTTCTGGCCTACTTCCTGCCGCCGGGTACGAACTTTGACCTGATCCTGCGCGTGATCATCATGATCACCATGTTCGCATCGGCCTATATCGCCGAGGTGATCCGTGGTGGTCTGGCCGCACTGCCGAAAGGTCAGTACGAGGCCGCCGACAGCCTTGGCCTTGATTATGCGCAGTCCATGCGTCTGATCATCCTGCCGCAGGCTCTGAAAATTTCGATCCCGGGTATCGTGAACGTTGCGGTTGGTCTGTTCAAAGACACCACACTGGTTTCCGTTATCTCGATGTTCGATCTTGTCGGTATGATCCGCGGACCGATCCTAGCGTCGACTGAATGGAACGGCGTGTATTGGGAACTGTTGGGCTTTGCGTCTTTCCTGTTCTTCATCACATGCTACGGTATCTCACAATATTCCCAGTGGCTTGAGCGGCAGCTCAACACGGACCATCGTTAAGGAGGCAACCATGACTGAAGCTGCCCAAACTCAAATGACCGTCTCGGATGAAGTTGCGATTTCAATCGAGAAAATGAACAAATGGTACGGCACGTTCCACGTGCTGCGGGATATCGACCTGACCGTCTATCGTGGCGAACGGATCGTTATCGCGGGCCCGTCAGGCTCCGGTAAATCCACCCTGATCCGCTGCATCAACGCGCTGGAAGAACACCAGCGCGGGCGGATCACCGTGGACGGCACGGTCCTGTCATCGGATCTGAAAAACATCGACAAGATCCGGTCCGAAGTTGGCATGTGCTTCCAGCACTTCAACCTGTTCCCGCACCTGACCATTCTGGAAAACTGCACGCTGGCTCCGATCTGGGTTCGCAAGACACCCAAGAAAGAAGCCGAAGAAACGGCGATGCACTTCCTTGAAAAGGTGAAGATCCCCGATCAGGCCAATAAGTATCCGGGCCAGTTGTCCGGTGGTCAGCAGCAGCGTGTGGCGATCGCCCGTTCGCTGTGTATGCGTCCGCGCATCATGCTGTTCGATGAACCGACATCGGCGCTTGACCCCGAGATGATCAAAGAGGTTCTGGATACCATGGTCGAACTGGCCGAAGAGGGCATGACCATGCTCTGCGTGACGCACGAGATGGGCTTTGCCCGTCAGGTGGCGAACCGCGTGATCTTTATGGATCAGGGCCAGATCGTGGAACAGAACGAACCCGAAGAGTTCTTCAATAACCCGCAGAACGAACGGACCAAACTGTTCCTCAGCCAGATCCTGGGTCACTGATCCAAAGATCTGCACGCGCCTTTACCGGCACGTCAAACAATACAGAAATCCCGGCACATGTTGCCGGGATTTTTCTTTTGGGTGTGTCTAACTTCGTGTCTGTTGGGGCCAAGACGTCACGCGGTATCCAACCGGTATTTCAGAAACGTCGAGCCGTCATAGGTGATTTCGGTGACAAAGGTGGCACCAAGCCGTTTGAGCGCGCCGAGGTTTTTGCGCGACGGTGGAAGCAGAAAGGTTATGAACGGAATTCGATCATCGGCTTTAGCAAACTCGATTGCTTTTCTTGACACGCGGGATCCCAACCCAAAAGCAGAAGGCTTGAGCACAAGTCCATAATCCCACTCATCCCCTTCCTTTTGAAAACCACCCCACCCGACATATTGGCCGTTATCCAATATTGCCCAGTGTCCAAGGCCATCTCGGTGCCAGCACGCCTCTTTAGCGGTGACAAAGTTCGCGGTGGCGCGCTCATCCCATTCAAAAGTCAGAAGGGGCATATGCTCTGCCACACGAGGATCGGACATGTGATGAATGATCTCGGTCGGATCAATCTCGGTTAATCTTGTAAACGTAATGTCGTGCTTCAACTGAATGCCCACTTGATCTGAATATCCTGCCAGTTAAGCAAAGGCCTTTTTGCGGACAACGAAGAAAGGCACATGTCACCTTAATTTGAGTGCCATGTATTGGCTCCAAGTCGACCCACCAAAATTAAAGAGAAAACTTTTTCATTTTTTCTGAAACTCTTTTCCGCGGGCTCCCGTGTCTTGGGTACAGCCGGCCGATGGTGGCCGGGAAAAGTACACAGGAGTTTACTAATGAAATTTGCAATGATCGCCGCTTTGTTGACTGGTTTTACAGGTGCAGCCTATGCAGGTGGCCACGCGATGCAGACCGTGGATGCCATGGATCAATCCGTTGAAAATGGTGTCGTAAGCGCGGAAAACGTTGTCGCGAGCCAGAATGGTTGGCTGGTTGTTCACCGCACAGGCGACGATATGAAGCCCGGTCCCGTGGTTGGCCACGCCCCGCTGCGCAAGGGCGAGAACGCCGATGTCGCCGCGATCCTGACAGAAGACGTCGCTGCTGGTGACAAGCTGATGCTGATGATCCACGGTGAAGACGGTGGCATGAGCACAGGCATCTTCGAATACACATTGGGTGCCAAAGAAGACGGCCCCGTACGTGTCGACGGCGAACTGGTGATGACCGTCATAACAGCTCAGTAACCGGTTTCCGGTAACGAGTACCCTGTAGTGGGGTAATCAGTATCGGCCGCGCGGGCTAGGTCAGTTCGCGCGGCACGACAAAGTCTTTGACCGTTCCTTTGTCGAAATCGATCCAGCTGTTCAGGTCGAAATCAACCACCAGCGTTGCGCCTGTCGGATAGTCCTCGAACCGGTCATGGTTGGGGGCTTCTTCAACGATGTCCGATGCAAAGTAGGCAATGCCCGGATTATGCGCGATGATCAGAACGGTGTCGCCCGTCGCCGCCTGTAGCGCATGGCGCAGATCGGCGCGTTCGGCCAGATACAGCGGTTTCGGGAAATGCGTCGGCGCATCGGGTATATCCAAGCGCTGCAAGGTTTCCTTGGTGCGGGCCGACGGCGAACACAGGACCTCATCTGGGTGCAGATCATTGTCTTTCAGCCATTTGCCCAAGGCTGTCGCGCTGGCTTGGCCGCGCTTGTTCAAAGGCCGGTCGAAATCGGGCTGATCCATTTTCCAGTCGGATTTTGCATGACGCATCAGGATCAGTCGTTTCATACCTCGTCCCCTTGGTTTCGGTTAGTTTCCCAGAAAGGCACGCATGTGGAAAGCGGCCTGTTCGGGGTGACGCGTAAATTCTTGTGAAACGGGGCAGGCACGGCGGACAAGACAGCCGTCTTCGCGGCAGTTCTGGCCGGCGTCTGTGCGCAGGTAGGTTTTGCAACGCGGCACATCATAAGGCTGTCCAGGCCCCATCGCGCCCACAGGGCAGGCGGTGACACAGGGCTGGTCGGTGCAGGTATCACAGGGGTGTTGGAAGGCGTCGGGCCGCGTAACGGTAAAGGGCAGGGCGATGGCTCCCCGAAACGACAGGAACAGACCCGCGTGGTGGTGCACCAAAAGGCCGACAGGGGCCTCCCACGCCTCGGCGCAGTCGGTGGCCCATTTGATAAAGGGCGGCCACGGCGGGCCGTCTGAGGGGAAGATCGCAGAGCCACCCCAGTCATGGGCCAACGCACCGATCACCCGCTTGGACCACGCGTCCATCGGATCGGCGACGCCTGTGCGATATTCATCGGAAGCTGCGAATAATGGCCAGAAACGCGGCTCATCCGGCCCCAGAAGGACCAGAGTTTCCGTGCCCTCGGGCAGAACCGCGTCGGGATCAGGGGCAAACATGCCGCGCAGGCGCAGCCCCGCAGCCTGTGCCGCCTGATCCAACGCGTCTGGAGTCATTCCTGCGCTGTGTATTTGGGCAGGTCTTTTTCGCGGATCAGAGAGCCTGCGCCATGGGCTGTGAACAACTCGAGCAGGCAGGCGTTCGAAACACGACCATCAAGGATAACAACGCCACGGACGCCTTCTTCCAGCGCTTTCAGGGCGGTTTCCGTTTTGGGGATCATGCCCCCTGCGATCACGCCTTCTTCGGTCATGGAGCGGACGTCTTCGGGCGTCAGCGCTGTCAGAACCTCGTCCGCCGCATTCTTGACGCCGGACACATCGGTCAGCAGCAAAAGCCGCGCCGCTTTCAGCGCGCCAGCGATGGCACCTGCGGCTGTGTCGCCGTTCACGTTGAACGTTTCTTCAGACAGTCGGCCTGTGGCAACGGGGGCCACAACGGGGATAATGCCCGCGTCCATCATATCGCGCAGCACCTGCACGTTCATTTCAACAGGGCGGCCTACCCAGCCCAGCTCGGGATCATCCGCTTCGCAGACCATCAGATCGTCGTCTTTGCCCGACAGGCCAACCGCGCGGCCACCTTCATCCATGATCGCCTGCACGATGCGCTTGTTGACCAGACCGGTCAGCACCATTTCGACAACCTGAACCGTGGCTTTGTCGGTCACACGCTTGCCACGCACGAACTCCGACTTGATGCCAAGCTTATCCAGCATCTCGTTGATCATGGGGCCGCCGCCGTGGACAACCACTGGGTTCACGCCAACCTGCTTCATCAGCACGATATCGCGGGCGAATGTGGCCATGGCTTCGGCGTCGCCCATCGCATTGCCGCCGAATTTTACGACGACCGTCGCGCCGGAATAGCGCTGCATGTAGGGGAGCGCCTCGGAAAGGGTCCGTGCTGTTTCGTGCCAGTTAGCGTTCATTTTTTGCGTCTTCATGTTTTGGTCCGCACAAAGGGTTCTTTGGCGGTTATCGGACGTGGCGATGTTGGGTGCAAGGGGCGCGTCTTAGGTCAGCGATGCAATGATGCTGCGCAGCGTCGGAATCCCGTATCCTTTTTCCGACGATGTCAGCACCAGTTCAGGGTAGGCCGCCGGATGTTTCGACAGCTTCTCGCGGACCTGAACCAGCATTTTCTCGCGGTCTTTGACGCTGATCTTGTCTGCCTTGGTCAGCACAACCTGAAAGGTCACCGCGCTGCGATCCAGAAGCTTCATGATCTCTTGGTCGACGGCCTTGATGCCGTGGCGCGAATCCACCAGCACAAAGGCGCGGCGCAGGGATTGACGGCCTGACAGATACCGCTTCAACAGCTGCTGCCATTTTTCGACGACAGCAACGGGCGCATTGGCATAGCCATAGCCCGGAAGGTCGACGAGAAAGCGTTCATCGCCCAGCGTGAAGTAGTTGATTTCCTGCGTCCGGCCCGGCGTGTTCGACGCACGGGCAAGACCCTTGCGACCTGTCAGTGCGTTGATCAGGCTGGATTTGCCAACGTTCGAACGGCCTGCAAAGCAAACCTCGATCCGGTCGTCGGGCGGCAGGCCGTCCATGGCGACAACGCCTTTGAGAAAGTCGGCGCCACCCGCAAAAAGCTTGCGTGCTTTTTCCAGTGTCAGTTCGTCAGGCTCTTCGGCCAAAGGGAACGGGAGTTGTGTCATAGCGAAATCTCATCCCCGATTGCTACGGTGCCGGACTGGGTGCATTCGACGTTTACCGTGAAATCCCGATGGCCCCAAGTCTGAAGCAGCGCCAAGGTGGCAATGTCACGTTCGCCGGTGTCAGGATTGGCTTCGGTCGCGCGGCAGCGTTCCATGGGTTCGCGGACGGCAAACGTTGCGTCGCCGATGGTGATGTCCTTGCCGACCCAGTCGAATTCTTCCCACGGGGCAAGGCCATCAAGCCAGACGTTGGCACGGAACCGGTGTTCGGACACGGGGCGGCCCAGTTTGTCAGACAGCGCACGAAGCGAGGCCAGATTGCCAACCGAAATAGACTGAAGGCGTGAATCGGTGATGCCGCGCGTTGTGCGGTAGACCGATGAGGGGGCAGGGCGGCCTTCGGCCACCAGCGGGGCGACCCAATCAATCAACGTGTTTTGGTCCTGGTCGGGATTGACGGTGATCGTCGGTCGATCTGGGTGGGACAGTGTGACTGTGCCAGCGTCTTCATCCAGCTGTGCAGAGACAGCCATCAGCTTGGGCGATCCCGCCGCGCGAATGAAGTTGCGGCAATGCTGCCAGCCGTCGCCTTCGTAGACCGCGTTCGTGTGGGCGATGCCCCAAACGCGGTCCCACGGTGTTGTTTTGCCAGCTTCAAAGGATATGCGGTCCGCGCTTGCGCGACCGACCGCTTTGATCGGATAGCGCCAAAGCGCGGAAACGCGTCCCATTAGGCCTTGTCCTTACCTTTGCCGAGCTTGAGGCTCGACTTGATGTTGCCGAACACGTCGGGGGTGTACCCCTGCGACCGCATGATCAGGTACTGCTGGGTAAAGGTGATGGTGTTGTTCGCGATCCAGTACACAACCAGACCCGATGCAAAACCGCCAAGCATGAACATGAAGACCCACGGCATCCACGCAAAGATCGCGGCCTGTGTCGGATCGGCGGGGGCCGGATTCAGTTTCTGCTGCAGCCACATGGAGATACCCAAGAGCAGCGGCAGGATACCGATAAAGATCAGCGCAACGATCGAACCAGCCTCGGGTGCGCCCCAGGGCAGCAGGCCGAACAGGTTGAAAATCGATGTCGGATCCGGCGCGCTGAGGTCCTGGAAGGGGCCAAAGAACGGCGCGTGACGCAGTTCCAGCGTGACGAAGATCACTTTGTAGAGCGAGAAGAAGATCGGGATCTGCATCAGGATCGGCAGACAGCCGGAGGCAGGGTTCACCTTGTTCTTCTTGTAAAGCTCCATCATGCCTTGCTGAAGCTGCTGACGGTCGTCGCCCGCCTTTTCCTTCAGCTTCTCCATCTCGGGCTGAAGCTCTTTCATCTTGGCCATCGAGACGTAGGATTTGTAGGCCAGCGGGAACAGGATGGCTTTGATCATCAGCGTTAGCACGATGATCGACACACCCATGTTGCCGATCAGCTTGTTCAGCTCGTGCAGAACCCAGAAGATCGGCTTGGTCAGGAAAAAGAACCAGCCCCAGTCGATCGCGTCAATAAAGCGGTCAACGCCCGCTTTTTCGTATTCACGGATCGTTTCCCATTCCTTCGCACCGGCGAACAGGCGTGTGGTGACTTCGGTTGTCTGGCCCGCGCCGACTGTAACTGTCGGCAGAACGGTTTCGGTCTGATAGATGTCGCGGGTTGCGTTGTATTTCGACGCCGCACGGAACGCGCTGCCCGGTTCAGGGATCAGCGTGGACATCCAGTAGTGGTCGGTAAAGCCGATCCAGCCGTTTTCGGTAACCTGCAGAACTTCGGCCTGCGCACCTTCGGACGGAACAACCGGCAGATCGACGATATCGCCATAGCCGATTTCCGTCAGCTCGCCGTCCGCCATGATGCTTGCGCCTTCATGCAGGATGAAGAAGTTCTTGGCGTCAGCGGGTTCGCCGTGACGTGCGATGATGCCATAAGGCGCAAGGGCGACAGTGCCAGCCGCTTCGTTGACTACCTCTTGCGTGATGTCGAACATGAAGTCGTCGTCAACAGCGATGGTGCGACGGAACAGCAGGCCTGCGGGGCTTGTCCATTCCAGAACCGCCGGCGCATCAGGTGTCAGCGTTCCGGTCGAGGCCTGTGTCCAGACCGTGTTCGGGCCCGGAACGTCATCGATGCCAAGGCCGCTGCCCGGTGCCCAGCCGTGAAGCGCGTAGAACGCGTTTTCTTCACCAACGGGTTTGAACAGGTGAACGATGGGCGAGCCATCTTCCAGCGTTTCGCGGTAGTCCTTCAGTTGCAGATCGTCGATCCGGCCACCCAGAAGCGAGATCGAGCCAGCCAGACGGGGCGTATCGATGTCGATGCGGGGCGCGTTGGCCTCTTCGGCTTCGGTGTTCTGCACCTCGCTGGCGCCTGCCACTGCGGTCGGTGTGTTCGCAACGCCGCCTTCTGTGACACTTTCGGTCACGGCAGGGGCGTTGGGATCTGTCGGCTCTGCTTCCGGCGGGGGGAACAGCAGGAACCATACGAGGATCACAATAAAGCTGAGCGCTGTCGCGAGGATGAGGTTCTTGTTCTGATCGTCCATGAGGGACTGCCACCCTTGGTTTTTAAACTTGCATGGGTTCAACAGTCGTCGTCGTCCAAGGTCAACCCGATTCCCGTTCACATCGTGCCGCAATCGCGGAATTTAAGGGCAAACACGCCAGTTTTCGTGGGAATCTTTGGAAATTGCCGGTTTTGGTCTGCGTCTTAGGGGCGGTCGCGCAGCTGCGGTGACTGCGCGGTTTCGGCGGTGTCGGACAGACGTTCCGTCATCCAGCGCTGGATTTTGTCGGCGGGCATGGGGCGGGCGATGCCAAAACCTTGCAAATGTTCGCACCCCATGTCCGCCAACAGGCTTTGCTCCGACAGGTTTTCGACACCCTCGGCCAGGGTTTCCAGCCCCATTTTATTGGCCATTCCGATGATCGCCGCGACCATGCGTTGTTGGTGGGTATCCTGCTCCATGTTGGTGATAAAGCTGCGGTCGATTTTCAGGCGATGCACGGGCAGTTTACGCAACGCGCGGATCGAGGCATGGCCGGTGCCGAAATCATCAAGGCTGACGCGGCAGCCCAGATCAGCGATGCGGATGACGTTTTCGCGGATGCCGTCATCGGAATTATCGGTGATCACAGTTTCCAGAATTTCGACGCCCAGTCTTTCGGGTTCAAGGCCCGCGCGGTCCAGAGCGCGTTGAAGTTTGGTGGCGATGTCAGGGTTGCGGAGTTCATCCATGGTCAGATTCACCGAGACTTCCGGCACGTGGTAGCCCGCTGCATCCCAGGCTTTGATCGCGTCCAGTGATTTTTCCAGAATGATCTGGCCCAACAGTTCAGAGCTGCCCGCAGCTTCTATGTTTTCAAGGAACGATCCGGGCATGATGATGCCGCGTGTGGGATGAACCCAACGTGCCAGCGCCTCGACCCCCGAAAGGTTGCCCGTGCGGGCGCAGATCTGGGGTTGGAACCACGGCTGGATTTGACCGTTGACCAATGCCTCAGAGAGTTCGGTGCGGACAGCGCAGCGCGTTTCATCCGCTGCGCGCAGGGATTTCGACCACAAGCGCACCGTCGATCCACCATGGCGATTTGCGTCCTCGAGCGCGAGCGTGGCCGCATCCATGAAGTGACTGCCATCAATGGCGGGGATCGGCTGGAACGACGCGGCGGCACCAATGGACGCCCCCAGAAAGCGCGAGCCGTGATCAACATTGATCGGATCCTCGATGGCGTCCTGAAGACGTTTGCCCAGAAACCGCACGCCATCGGCGTCAATATCGACGGCAAGGCTGGGCAGGACGATAAACCGGCTGTCCCCGATGCGGAACACACGGTCATTTTCGCGCAGCACGCCTCGGATGCGCGACAGGCAGATGCGCCGCGCGTCGCGGGCCGGTTTTTCGCCAAAGTCCGACGCGATGGCGCGCAGCCCGTCGATATCGATCATGTAACAGCACGCGATGCGATTCTGCTGTCTGGCGGATTGAACAAGGTCATCCAGCAGATGTTCGGCCTGCGAAACCTCGATCACCTCGCCGTATTTGCGAAGGACAGACAAATCCGACATGGCGCCGCGCCGCGTGCTGACCAAAACCGCGAAGGGCAAGGCCAAGGCGGCAGCGACCAACGTCGCCTGGCCGCCGAACCAAAGGCCGATCATAAGAAGCCCCGGCGCTGTCGCAAACAGCATCGGCACGGAGATCACGCTGGCCTGGCCAGATGCGTGTTTTCCCGAAGATGCACGGTGGTCTGATCGCGACATTCCCGAATCCCTGTTGCCATTTTGTTCTGTGGCAGGCTAGGGCGCTATTCGTGACCGGTCGGTTAACGCAGTTTCGGGATTTCCTGAGGATTTTCTGTAACTTCGCCCAAGTCGCGTGTCAGACCTGCAAAATCAAACAGCTTGGGGTCCAGCAAATGCGAGGGCCGCGCGTTCATCAGCGACCGGAACATGACCTGCCTGCGGCCGGGCGAATTCTTTTCCCACTGATCCAGAATCTGCTTTACCTGCTGGCGCTGAAGCCCGTCCTGTGATCCGCAAAGATCGCAGGGAATGATCGGGTAGTTCATTGATTTGGCGAACTTTTCACAGTCGGCCTCGGCCACATGAGCAAGCGGGCGGTAGACAAACAGATCGCCTTCTTCGTTCACCAGTTTCGGCGGCATCGTCGCAAGGCGGCCACCGTGGAACAGGTTCATGAAAAAGGTTTCAAGAATGTCATCGCGGTGGTGGCCCAGTACGACGGCGGAACATCCCTCTTCCCGCGCGATGCGGTAGAGGTTGCCACGACGCAGGCGGGAACAAAGCGCGCAATAGGTGCGGCCCTGCGGGACTTTATCCACCACAATCGAATAGGTGTCCTGATATTCGACGCGATGGGGCACATCCATCTTTTTCAGGAACTCGGGCAGGACTGTCGCAGGAAAGCCGGGCTGGCCCTGATCAAGATTACAAGCCAACAGATCCACAGGCAGCAAACCGCGCCACTTCAGTTCATAAAGAACCGCCAGCAGCGTGTAGCTGTCTTTACCGCCTGACAAGCAGACCAGCCAACGCGCGCCGCGTTCGATCATGCCATACTGTTCAATCGCCTCGCGCGTATATTGCACGATCCGTTTCCGAAGCTTCTTGAACTCGGTCGTTTTAGGGGCGCCGTAGAACAGCGGGTGGATATCGTCGGCATCATCAAGCATGGGGCTGCTTTACGTCCGCTTTGGCGTTGGGGCAAGGGCCATAGGTTATCGCTTTTCCGCGAGGTCAAAGAGGTAGCCTTCGAATTCCGAGCACATGATGATCGTGCGGTCTTCGGGTTCGTAAAAGGCGTTCGCCTCGTCGCAGTCTTCGATGCTGACCGTGACGGTGTGCGATAGGGCGTAGTATTCGTTCAGAAAATCGACTTCTTCAGCGATGATCTGTTCGGTGAGCGACGCATCATCCCCACGATCGCCACTGTAGACCAACGTGTCGGATGGTTCATCAATGCTCAGCACATCCAGAACGTGTCCCCAGCTGTGGTTTGCCTGATCATATTCCGAAGGACAGGATTCGACCCGTTCTTCAGGCAGGTTGAATTGTTTGATCAGGTGGCCGCGTTCGTCGGGGTTGGCGCCGTAGAAGACGCAGACGGTTGTGTAGAATCGCTGTTGATCGGCGCTGTGCAGGCCCCACCACGCGACATCACCGCCGTTTTCGCGGGCCTCTGCGCGAAACCCGAGCGCGGCATCGGCGGCAACCGCGATGGCGGCGTCTTCTTTGAAGGTTGCGTCGATAAAGAAGATCGAAAAGATATCGGCAGCGTCTTCTTCGCGGCCGAAGATCGGCAGGTTTTCGGTATCGATCAGCGCATGGCCAAGCTCGTGGTAAAAGATCGACAGGATGTTCGCCTCGACAAAGGCGACGTCGTCCGCATGGGACGGCGTGGCGCAGAAAACCGCGGCTAGGCTGGCGATCAGGCTGGCTGGTTTCATTCGGTCATCCTGTGTTTGGTCCAGTCTAACCAACAAACGGCACAGAACGAAATCAGTTGATCAATCGTCTTTGCGGGCGGGCACAGGATCATAGCCGCTTTTGCCCCAAGGATGGCAGCGTAGGATGCGTCGTGCGGCAAGCCAGCCGCCCTTGATTGCACCGTGTTTTTCCAAAGCTTCCAAGGCGTAGGCCGAACAGGTGGGCTGGTAGCGGCAGTTGTGGCCGACCCACGGGGAAAAGATCAGGCGGTAGGCCTTAACCGGAAGGGAAAAGATGCGCGCGCCGAGGGTCATTTGCCTGCGTGCAGCTTTTTCAGCGCATAGGCCAGATCGCCCTTCAGCGCTTCGAATTCGCGTTCGGCGGTGGCACCGGCCTTGCCGATCAGCACGTAATCATAACCCGCGACGCCCTTTGCGGGCAGAACCGCGCGCGCCGCTTCGCGCAGGCGGCGTTTGGCGCGGTTACGGGCCACGGCATTGCCGACCTTCTTGGAACAGGTAAAGCCCACGCGAATCCCGTCGCCGTCATCTTCACGCTTGCGGGCCTGAACCAACATGCCAGCGGTGCCCTGACGCTTGGCGCGGGCAGCTTTCAGAAAATCGGCGCGTTTGGTCAGTGTTTCCATGAAGGTTTCCACAAAGTCCGTGCCCCAGAAACGGCAAAACCGCCGAAGGCGTGTTCCCTATACAGGGGCCCTCGGCGGTGCCAATTCTTCGATCGCCTGAAAAAGCTTACGCGCTCAGGCTCTTGCGACCACGTGCGCGGCGGGCATTCAGAATCTTGCGGCCTGCTTTAGTCGCCATGCGTGCGCGGAAGCCGTGGCGGCGTTTCCGCACGAGGTTCGAAGGTTGAAAAGTGCGTTTCGACATCGCTCCGTCTCCGTTTGTTGGGCCCGGACGATGGAATTCGAGGGGCCGTGTATCCTATGAAGCCCGCGCTATAGGGGGTGTTTCCGCCCGAGTCAAACGTGGAAATGCCACTTGTTGCAACATTTCGACCCGAAATGCGGGTTTTATGTTTCAAAGGTGACATGAAACCCAAGGATTCCCGCCGTTTCTGTCACCTGACTTCAACGGGTTGTGAGAAGCCTGTCGCAAACTTGGTTCAATGCGCATGTCTGTGGCACACAACGCAGGACATCCGCAATGACCGAAGTCTATCCAAAACAGAAAGCCGTGCCAGTGAAACAGTCCAGTGAACAATCCGCCGCTGCACCCAAAGGCGTGATGCGTTACCTGCCTTTGGCGATCATTCTGGCGGTGGCCGCGATAGGATATGCTACGCTGGGCGATTATCTGACCTTTGATACATTGCGCGAAAACCGCGAGGCGCTGCTGGCGTTCCGCGATGCGAACTATGTGCTGACGGTCCTTGTTTTCATACTCATCTACGTTGCGATTGTGGCGTTTTCCCTGCCGGGCGCGACGGTGGCGACGCTGACAGGCGGCTTTCTGTTCGCGACGTTTCCGGGGGCATTGTTCAACATTACAGCCGCCACTTTGGGCGCAATCGCGATCTTTCAGGCGGCGCGTTGGGGGCTTGGTGAAAAGCTGGCCGCGAGAATGGAGGCCAGCGACGGGGTGATTCACAAGATCAAGCAGGGGATCAATGAAAACGAATGGTCCATGCTGTTCCTGATCCGTCTGGTGCCTGCTGTGCCGTTCTTTGTGGCGAATCTGGTGCCTGCCTTTGTGGGCGTGCCGCTGTGGCGTTACGCGGTCACGACATTTCTGGGCATTATCCCCGGCACGGTGGTCTACACATCGGTCGGCGCAGGGCTGGGCGAGGTCTTTGCCCGCGGTGAAACGCCGAATCTCGGGATCATTTTCGAACCTCATGTGTTGTTCCCGATACTGGGTCTGGCGGCGCTTGCCGCGCTACCCATGATTCTCAAGGCCCTTCGTGGCAAAAAGGGGCTGTAAGATATGGACCGGATTTCATGTGACCTGCTGATTATCGGTGCCGGATCGGGCGGTTTGTCTGTTGCGGCGGGCGCGGCGCAGATGGGCGCGGATGTGGTGCTTCTGGAACGCCATAAGATGGGCGGCGATTGCCTGAACTACGGCTGTGTCCCGTCCAAGGCGCTAATCCAGTCGGCTAAAACGGCCCACGCGATGCGGACCGCTGGCCAATACGGAATCACTCCTGTGGAACCGCAGGTCGATTATGCGGCGGCCAAGGATCATGTGCAGTCGGTCATTGATGCCATCGCGCCGATGGATAGTGTCGAACGCTTTGAAGGCTTTGGCGTGCGCGTGATTCAAGAAGAAGGGCGCTTTATCTCGGATACCGAGGTGCAGGCGGGCGATCACATTATCACGGCCCGCCGGATTGTGATTGCGACAGGGTCGTCCCCGTTTGTGCCGCCCATTCCGGGGTTGGACAGCGTGCCTTACCTGACAAACGAATCCCTGTGGGACCTGCGCGAATTGCCGAAAGAACTGATCGTGATCGGCGGCGGCCCCATCGGTATGGAGATGGCGCAGGCGCATTTGCGGCTCGGGTCCAAGGTGACGGTTCTGGAAGGGGCCAAGGCACTGGGCAAGGACGATCCGGAAATGGCTGCGGTCGTACTGGATAATCTGCGGTCCGAAGGGTTGGAGATTGTTGAGGATGCCACGGCCTCGGAAATCCGCGGTGCTGAAGGCGCGATTGAGGTCGAAACCAAGGAAGGCCGTGTCTTCAAAGGCACCCATCTGTTGGTCGCTGTCGGGCGCAAGGCGAATACCGCGTCACTCGATCTGGAGAAGGCGGGGATCGAAACCACCCGCACAGGCATCAAGGTCGATGACAAGCTGAAGACGACAAATTCCAAGGTCTATGCCATCGGCGATGTGGCTGGTGGCCTGCAGTTCACCCATGTTGCGGGCTATCACGCGGGCGTCGTGGTGCAATCCGCCATGTTCGGTCTGCCCGCCAAGGCCAAAACCGACCACATCCCTTGGGCCACCTACACCGATCCGGAACTGGCGCAGGTTGGTCTGACCGAAGCGCAGGCCAAAGAAAAACACGGCGATGCGCTGGACGTCGTGCGGTTCCACTATAACCACAACGACCGCGCACAGGCCGAACGCCACACCAAGGGCCTGATCAAGGTGATGATCCACAAAGGCCGCCCCGTTGGCGCGTCGATTGCAGGCCATCAAGCGGGCGAGCACATCAATTTTTGGGCCTTTGCATTGGCCAATAATTTGAAGATGCGCGCCATCACCAGCATGGTTTCTCCGTATCCCACCTACGGAGAGCTTAACAAACGCGCTGCGGGTACCTATTTTTCACCGAAACTCTTTGAAAGCCCGATGGTTAAGCGTGTGGTACGACTGGTCCAACGCTGGTTGCCCTAAGGTTCTGACGTAAAGGCCCTGATGTTGAACTCTCTTTCCGGCCGATTTCTGGTACTGACGGTGCTTTTTGTCATGTTGGCAGAAGTGCTGATCTTCGTGCCGTCTATCGCCCGTTTCCGAGAGGATTATTTGCTGGGCCATCTGGAGCGCGCCCAGATCGCGTCGCTGGCGCTTTTGGCCGACGACATGATCGACGCCGATCTGGAAGAAGAGCTGCTGTTGAACGCGGGCGTTTTCAACGTGGTGCTGCGACGGGACGAGGCACGGCAGCTTGTTCTGTCTGCCCCCATGCCGGGGCAGGTGCACAAAACCTTTGATCTACGTGACGCCAGCGCAGCGGTTCTGATCCGCGATGCGATGGTCCGCCTGATTGATACAGAACCGCGTGTCATTCGCGTCATCGGCAACCCTTTGCGCGATGCAGGCCTGTTGATCGAGGTCACGATGCTGACCGCCGAACTGCGCGCCGCGATGATCGACTACGGATTGCGCATTCTGTGGCTATCGGCCGTGATTTCCGTCGTGACGGCTACGCTGTTGTTCTTTGCAGTGCGTCGTTTGCTGGTGAAGCCGATCAAGGGCGTCGTGCATCAGATGCAACGCTATGCCGCCGCACCGGAAGACGCGCACCGGATCATCACGCCCACCGCCTCGGTCCGTGAACTGCGCGAGGCCGAAACAGCGCTTCAATCGTTGGAGCAGCAACTGACGCAGGCTCTGAAACAGAAAGAACGTCTGGCGCAATTGGGCGGGGCCGTTGCCCGTGTCAGCCATGACTTGCGGAACATTCTGACATCGGCGCAGCTGTTCACCGACCGGATCGAGATGTCAGAAGACCCGTCGGTCAAACGCATGGCCCCGAAACTGGTGAACTCGATCACCCGCGCGGTGAACCTGTGCGAAAGCACCTTGGCCTTTGGTAAGGCCGAAGAGCCCGCACCGTCCCTGACGTTGTTCAACCTGTCGCAACTGGTCGAGGATGTGCTGGATGCCGAACGCTTGGCCATCGGTGACCATGATCTGTCACTGTCGTCGGATGTGCCTGCATCGCTGACCGTCCGCGCAGACCCCGAACAACTTTACCGCATGGTATCGAATCTGGTGCGTAACGCGCGGCAGGCCATCGTCGGATCGGGAAAGCCGGGTGAGATTTCGGTGTCAGGCCGCGCCGACGACAACGGATGGGTCATCCGCGTGTCCGACACAGGTCCGGGTTTACCGTCGAAAGCCAAAGAACATCTGTTCCAGCCGTTCCAAGGCGGAGTGCGCAAAGGTGGGGCTGGTCTTGGCCTTGCTATCGTGGCCGAGCTGGCGCGTGGGCACGGCGGGCTTCTGATGCTGGATGAGGACGTGACAGAAGGAACCGTCTTCGAAATCCGCCTGCCGATGGGCTCGGTCGCCTAGCCAAGTCGGGCCATGCAAAAATTATTGGATTTTTCTGGGATAGGGACTTGCGCTCCTTCGCAGGCACCGTTAGATGCACGCCCTACGGACCGATAGCTCAGCTGGATAGAGTACTTGACTACGAATCAAGGGGTCGGGGGTTCGAATCCTCCTCGGTCCGCCACCTTGATCCCCCCATACAAATGAACACGTGTTGGATGTGACGTTTCAGTCATGGGTTATGGCGTGTTGTTGAGGGGCCAAAATCTTGTCCTTGCGTTTACCCGTTTAGCCTGTTGCGTTGATCTGACGATGTTTTTCAGAAAATCAGAGCTGAATTTCAGGTCGGACGCTTGAAGCACCCGATCCCGCCGATCTGTTCAGATTTTCAGTACCTCGGGCAGGGCAATGCCTGTCAGGCCGAGATGATCCGCAAGGATGGCGGTGGACATCTCATGATCTTCGACCGAGGGCAGGCCGGACACACCAATCGCCGCGATGACGCCGACACCTTTTACAGTGATCGGAAAGCCGCCGCCGTGGATGACGAAATCGCTATACGGCAGCCCCACATCGGGCCACTGTTCGCGACCTTCGAGACCGTATTCCAATCCTGCCCGCATCGACGATTTGAACGTCCGCAGAACCGTATTACCCTTTCGGCGGCCCCAATCTTCGTTCTCAGGTGTGGCGCCTGACAGTGTGGTGAAAAAGTATCGGCGGGCTGCCGACTTGATCTCGATCGAAACAGGAGCCGCTGAGGCAGTCGCGTGTTCGCGAAGCGCGCATCCGAGGGTGAAGGCCAGATCTTCGTCAAAATGATCCAGCACAAGCCGGCGTTCCTGCTCGGCGATGGCATCCACAAGGTCTTGGGACATAAACGTATTCTCCTGCCGCAGGACTGGGAAACGCGTTCCGTCCTGCAAATTTGTCCGAATAATCAGAGGGTAGGGCACAGGATTTTGCGACACCAGCGGCAACGGGCCTTCGATGCGGCTGTGGGTGCAGTTTGTGTCAATTCGTCTCAAAACAACGGGCCGCAATCAGCCGGGGCTATGACAGGCCACCGCCATCTTGACCGGTCCCGTATGGCGCAACGTGATGCCGGGCGTCGTACCAATCTGTTGGTCGGGCAGCAGGCGCAACCTGAAGCGGGCGAAGACGCGTTCAATCACATGGGCTGCAATCTTATTGGCCAGATAAAGCCCGACGCAACGATGTGGCCCAAGACCGAAGGGCAGATAGCCATCGCGCAGGCGTGGCTGATCCCCAACGAAACGCGATGGATCAAACCGGTCAGGTTCGGGCCAGAAATCTGAGTGCCGGTGCAAGAGGTAAGGCGATATCAAAACCGAGCTGCCAGGGGGAATATGGTATCCTCCGATGATGTCGTCGCGAATGACGCGGCGCTCGATGATCCAGATTGACGGATAAAGCCGGATCGCTTCGGAAAAGATATGTGCAGGCTCGGCTGTCTCGAACCCGTTGGATGCGTGGATGAACGCCCATGACAGGGCATTCGCCGTGGTTTCATGACCGGCCAGCAACAGCGTGACAGTCGCATCGCGAAGCTCTTTGTCGTTCAGCTGTATCTCGCCGTCGGCTTCGTGCGCAGCCAGTAATCGGGACAGCACATCATCAGGGCGATCCTGACACCTGCGGCGGGTCTGGATCAGATCGAAAACGATCTGGTCAATCTTACCCACGGCTTTCTTGAATGCGGGTCGGTGCAGCCGCGGGGAAATCATCGATGCGTCGAGAGAAGCTTCGATCCGGCGCCACGTGTCGGCCAATAGCGTTTCAAGCGCGGTGTTGATTTTCTTTGGATCGATGTCGGACGAAAACAGGGTCTTGATCGCGATGGCGATGACGAGCTGCATCATCTCGTCGACGATATCGATTTCCTTAGTCTGCTGCCATCGTTCCAGCATGGGATCGACCAATGCGTCGATGACAAGTCCGATGTTTTGAAAACAGGACGGTTGAAAGGCTGGCTGGATCAGCTGCCTGTGACGGCTCCATGCGACCTGATCGGCCGAAAGCAGGCTGTTGCCTGTTGTGGCAGCGATCCGGTCTGCGCTGCGGGTGGCTTTGTCGTAGTTGGAGGCCTGCCGCGACAGGACATGATCGACATATTCGGGCCGGTTGATCAGATGGGCGGTGATCGGTCCAAACCGTAATCGCACGATGTCGCCGTGATCGCGCACAGCGTCGGACAGAAACCCCAAAGAATCCGCTTTGAAATCAGAGAGCGATCCCCAAAGGATGCTGCCTTCAGGGCCGGGCGCACGCGTCATTTGGGGTAGTTTCCATGGTCAAAGCTGCGTGCCCAGCGATCTGCGACAATCGCTTTGGTGGCAGGATCGAGATCGGTGAAACTGTTCTTCTGATAGCCTTTGAGCGCATCAACATAGCGGCTCAGTTCCGACTTGAACCTTGCAAAGCCTTCCAATCCCAAACGCGCATAGACTTTGCCGGTTTCATTGACCGGATCAGACTCGAGATCATCAAAGCGGATATCGATGAAACGGTCTTCTGGGATCAACGGAAGATCCTCGAAAAAGGCGTCGTACATGACCTCGTGTCGCTGCAGGATACCTTCGTCAATCGCGTCAATGTCGGGTTTTTGCAGATAGGTGTACCACCCCGCCGTATCAAAGAAATGCCGCTGCGACTGGAACACCCGATACGGGTCGCGGTGGATATGGACGAACCGTGCATCTGGGAACATTTCCAGAATTGTGCGGATGCGGGCCGTGTGCGGCGGCGACTTGATCAGCAAAGTTCGGTCGTCATTCAGGGACAGTTTCTTGCAGAACTGCACGAAGGCGGCTTTCCACGCCTCGACTTTGGTCCGGTCGACATCGCGGAACGTCATGTAGCGATCATAGTGTTCCATGCGTCGGGGAAAGCTGGTGCCCAGATACAGCGACGTCAGCGTCATCAGCAAAGGCGCGAATTCGTCTTCTTGGGGTGACGTGAACTTTAGCGCCATGTTGTCCATGGGTCTTTTTTCAGGGACCAGCCAAGGAAACATGCGGGTCGTGAAATTTTCGGTGGTCAGAAATGTGTAGGGGTTCACGACCTGATAGGTATTGGGGAACTGGAATTGCGCACTGTCCTGCGCCAGAAGTTCGTGAAGCAAGGTCGTGCCGCTGCGCCAATGCCCCAGAATAAACAAGGGCGCTTTCGGCTTTTCCGCCTGTTTGATCGCCTTACCAAAACGCAAAGTCTCAACTGCGGCGCAGGCTGAATTCGACAGGCTGGCCAAGGTAATCACAGCAGCACGATGAAGATAGGCGGGCGATATCTGAAAATGGTTCTCGGCCAGCAACTGACACCATTTTCCAAAGGTGATGCCAGTCAGGTAATTATGACTTATACTCCAGCGATGCTTAAGTTTTCTGCTCATACGTGTCTGTTGCACAATCTAAGGTGTAGCGACATATTGATACGGCAAAATATTGTAAGTAAAGCCGGAGCCGGCTCATGACCATTCCCTCGCATATTGTTGAGATGTTGGCGAGAATTCGCAGACGGTTCCAAAATGCCCCTTTGCAAGAACGCTTGCTGCCAAGCGATGCGGAATTCACGACGTTGCGCCCTGTACGCAATGCCAGCGCCGGGTCGGTCGCGAAATACTGGCAACGGTTGCGCGCGACCGCATCGCAAGACGATCAAGACGCGCTTGCAGACCAGATCACGATGGCCGATCCGGGTCAGTTCAGTGCGAATATCGAAAACTTCATCGGCACCGTGAAAATGCCTGTCGGTATCATCGGCCCGTTGCGGATCAACGGACTGAATGCGCATGGCGATTTTCACGTCCCCATGGCCACAACCGAGGCTGCTTTGGTCGCCTCGTATGCGCGCGGCGCCTATGCCGCCACGAAATCCGGAGGGATCAGCACCGCGTTGCTGTACGAAGGCGTCATCCGCACGCCCGCTTTCGTTTTTGAAGGCCTTCTGGACGCGGGCCTGTTTGTTGAATGGGTGGTCAGGGAGATTGACGCGCTCAAGGCCGCTGCCGAAGCCACCACACGTTTCGGCAAACTGGTTTCGGTCGAGCCGATGATCGACAATAACGTCGTGTTTCTGGTGTGCCGCTATACGACTGGGGATGCCGCGGGCCAGAACATGGTCACTATCGCCACCAATGCCCTATGCGAGGACATCGAAGCCCGCTGCCCGATCGCCATGAAGGCATGGTATATCGAAGGCAATTTCTCGGGCGATAAGAAAGCGTCCTTTCTGGGCTTGGTGACTGGACGCGGCCGTAAGGTCAGCGCGTCTGTCACCTTGTCTGCGGACGTGGTGGAAAAGACGTTGGGCACAAGCGTAAAGGCGATGCTGGATTATGGTCAGGTTGCCAATCTGGGCTCGCATCTATCCGGCCAGCTAGGGGCGCAGGCGCATTTCGCAAACGGTTTGGCGGCATTCTACATTGCCACAGGGCAGGACGCCGCATGCGTCGCCGAAAGCGCGATGGGCATCACCCGAATGGAAGCGCGTGGCGATGATCTGTTTTGTTCGGTCACCATGCCCAACATCCTTGTGGGATCGGTGGGCGGGGGCACCTCTTTGCCCAGTCAGGCCGCGGGTTTGAATGTTCTGGGATTGAAGGGCGCCGGCAACGGTGCCGCCTTGGCCGAGGTCGCAGTCGCGACATGTCTGTGTGGTGAAATCTCGATCGTGGCCGCGATTGCGGCGGGGCATTTCACGCGCGCACACGAAAATTTGGCCCGCAAAAGATGAGTTTGTCCGCACTCTGGATCTATCAGAAAGAACGCTTCCCGCTGTTCAAGACCGCGCCGCTATTGGCGGTGTTTTCCGCAGCCAGCCTTTCTGTGTCGGCAGAATTGTCCGGCCGGCCATTGCCCGATTGGGGTGGCTATCTGGCCGGTTTTGTCATCGCGATGCTGTTGTTCTTCCAGATGCGCGTTTGCGATGAATACAAAGACCTAGAGGACGACCGGCGCTACCGGCCCGACCGCCCGATCCCGCGCGGGCTGGTTTCGCTGCGCCTGATCATCTCGCTTGGTTTGGTGTCGCTGCCCATCACTGCGCTGGCCGCGTGGCTTTGGCATCCACCGGCATTGTGGCTGTTGGCTTTGGTTTGGCTCTGGCTCGGGGCAATGACGGCAGAGTTCGGCGTCGCCGAGTGGCTCAAGGCGCGACCAGTGCTCTACCTTCTAAGCCACATGGCCATCATGCCGCTGATCGATCTATTGCTGACCGGTTTGGAATGGCTGCCCTTCGGTGGGCCTGCATCGGGCCTGTCGCTCTTTCTCGCTTTGTCCTTTGTGAATGGGTGCGTCTTGGAAATCGGGCGGAAACTCTGGTCGCCTGAAAACGAGATTGCAGGGGTCGAAACCTATTCAGTGCTGTGGGGCACACGAAAAGCCGCGCGCATCTGGGGAGGCTGCGTGCTGCTGTCATACGCCTTACTTCTTGGCGTGGGTGCGGCGACCGGCGTTCTTTGGATCAGCGCCGCGTTGGGTGGAATTGGCGTGGCGATCTGTCTGCTGTCCGCCGCCCGCTACGCGCGATCCCCGACTGATAGGGCCGAAAAGCGCATGGATACAATCGCGGGGCTTTGGGTCTTTGCGTGTTATGCGATTGCCGGATTTTTACCCGTTTTGCTGAGGGTGGTTTGATGTCTCACATCGTTGCCCAAGACGCGGCGCTGCATGTCCATGAGGTCGGTGGGAAAGCCGTTGCCTTGTCGCGACTTTCAGGGTTCGGGTTTAATCCGCCCGCTTTTTTCGTCATCCGCGCCGATGCCTTCGAGACGGATGATTCGGTCGCCGGTCTGGACGATGCGATTGCCGGTTTGGGCGAAGGGCCATTCGCGGTGCGAAGTTCGGCGCGTCAGGAAGACGGGGCAGAGCACAGTCATGCAGGCCAATTCGACACGGTTTTGAATGTCGCGGCCAAGGATGTCTGGCAGGCGGCCATGCAAGTCTGGAAATCGGGGTTTTCGGAAACCGTCGCGACCTATCGGGCGGTCAAATCCGGCGGCAGTGCTGAAGGACCTGCTGTTATCGTGCAGCGCATGATTGATGCGGTCTCTGCCGGTGTTGCCTTTTCAGCTGACCCTGTGACCGGTCAGCGTGGGCAGGTTGTGATCTCGGCCATTGATGGCTTGGGTGAACGTTTGGTGTCGGGTGAAGAGGATGGTGAAGATTGGCGCGTGGGCGCAACCGTAAGCGGGCCTTCAGACCCCAAGGTTCTGACAAAAGAACAGGCACAGGACGTGGCCGATCTTGCCCGCAAGGCCGAAGCCAGATTTGGTGCGCCACAAGACATCGAATGGGCCTTTGATGCGGACGGGCTGCATATTCTGCAATCGCGGCCCATTACGACCGCGCTGTTGCCCGAACCGCAGCCGGACACATCGCTGACGATCTTTGACAACTCGAACATCGTTGAAAGTTATCCGGGCATGGTCGGCCCGTTGACCTATTCTTTTGCGGTCCATGTCTACGCACGGGTTTATCGGGCCTTCGTGTCGCTTTTGGGGGTGTCTGATCAAACCATCGCGATGAACTCTGCTGTTTTCGGCAACATGCTGGGGCGGGTCGATGGGCGCGTTTATTATAATCTGGTGAACTGGTATCGGGCGTTGGCTTTGCTGCCGGGGTTTTCGTTAAACCGCGCCTATATGGAGACGATGATGGGGGTTTCCACCCCAATGCCGGAAGAGGTTACCAGCGCCATCGGCCCCCCGCCCGCACAAGGGGCTGCGCGTGTGCGGGAATACCTGAAGCTTGTGAAAGTCGGCGCAGGTCTTCTCTGGCAAGCGGCTAGGCTGCCTAAGACAAGAGCACGGTTTTACGACCGGCTGAATGCCGCGCTGGACGGTGGGTTTGACACTGAAACGGCAGGCCCAACGGCATTGGCGGCTGAATATCGCAGGATCGAAAGCACGCTGCTGGACCGGTGGGACGCGCCGCTGGTAAATGACTTTCTGTGCATGATTGCCTTCGGAGCGTCGCGCAATCTATTGGAAAAGTGGCTCGGGCCCGAAGGGCTGGTTTTGCACAACGATGTCATGATCGGTCAGGGCGATATTATTTCCGCTGAACCTGCACAGCGCATTGCCAGAATGGGGCAGATGGTTGGTGATGCAGGGATTGCCGACGCGCTGCGCGAACAGGGATTAGGCGCGCTCGGTGTACATCCTGAAATCGCGCAAGAGGTGCGATTCTACCTTGAAAAGTTCGGTGACCGCTGCACCGAAGAATTGAAGCTGGAAAGCATTCCGCTGAGCGAGGATCCGACCAGCCTGCTTCAGGCGGTCGCGGCCAGTGCATCGCGCGGCGTTGTTGCCAGTCATGATGCGCGGGATCCCGATTGGGACGAGCTATTTCCTAAGAACCCGATCAAACGGGTCTGCGCGAAATGGATCATCACATGGACCAAGGCCCGTGTTCGGGATCGTGAAAATCTGCGGTTCGAGCGCACGCGCATCTTTGGCTACACCCGCCGAGTGTTTCTTGCTTTGGGACGGGAATTCGAAGCGCGCGGGCTGTTGGCCTCGCGGCGCGATGTGTTCTTTCTGACCACCGAAGAAGTCCTCGGGGCGGTCGAAGGTTATGGCTTGTCGCCGAACCTGAAAGCCTTGGTTGAGTTGCGCAAAGCCGAGGACGCGGCGGCAGCGCTTCGTCCTGACCCGCCAGAGCGCATCGAATTGCGAGGTCCGGCAATCGCTCCGACTTGGGAGGAGACGCCTGTCGAACGGGACGCCGCAAAACAGCGGACCGCCACGGGGTGCTCGGCCGGTCAGGTCAAGGCCCGTGCGCGTGTCATTCGCGATCCACGAACCGAAGCGCTTGCCCCCGGTGATATTCTGGTTGCGCGCCATACCGACCCCGGTTGGATCGCGGTGTTTTCGAACGCCTCGGCGATTGTTGTCGAACGAGGGTCGCTTCTGTCGCACTCGGCGATTGTGGCGCGTGAATTGGGCATTCCTTGTGTTGTGGGTCTGAAAGGCGCGACGCAGTGGATTTCTGACGGCGAGATGATTTCTGTCGATGGGGCCACGGGCCAAGTGGAGCGATGCGATGCAGACGTCTGAAATCGAAGCCAAGGCAGCTTTTGACCATATCCGATACGCCCAGCTTTGGGAGGACGCAGATGTCTTGACCCAAGGCCTTGGCGACTGTGCTGGGGGGACATTAGTGTCGATCTGCTCGGCAGGGGACAATGCGTTGGCGATGTTGACGCTGGACCCCAAAAAGGTCGTTGTTGTGGACCTGTCTCTGGCACAGATTGCCTGCCTGAACCTGCGGATCGGGGCGTTTCGAAACCTCAGCCATCCCGAGTTTCTTGAACTGATGGGCGCGCGGCCCAGCAGTCAGCGCGCTTCCCTTTTGCCGAAAGCGCTGACTGGTCTGGATGACGAAACCCGCGCGTTTTGGGAGGCGCTGACCCCAGAGGTCGAACAGCACGGGGCTGGGGGCGTCGGCAAATTTGAACGCTACTTCCGGATTTTCCGCACGCGTTTGTTGCCGCTGGTCCATTCGCAAAAGACAATTGACGCAATCTTTGTCTCAAGGCCGAAAGCCGACCGTCAGGTGTTCCTCGATAAACGCTTTAATACGTGGCGCTGGCGGTTGCTGTTGAACGCCTTCTTCTCGCGTTTTGTGATGGGCCGGATGGGTCGGGACAAAGCGTTCTTCGATCATGTCGAGGGCAGCCCCGCCCAGCACGTTGCCCGCCGAATTCGTCATGCCGCGGCCGACTGCGATCCAGCTGAAAACCCCTACCTTCACTGGATCATGAAAGGCACCCATGGGGTTGCCCTGCCCATGACTTGGCGAGAAGAGCATTTTGACACCATCAAAGCGCGCCTTGACCGGATCGACATTCGGCCCGGATCGCTAGAGGCGTTCATTTCGACCGGAGAAAAGGCCGACGGCTTCAACCTGTCTGATATCTTTGAGTACATGTCGCCCGAGGTGTTCACGCAGGTCTATGGCAGCATCCTGAGCGCGTCTGCCCCCAAAGCTCGCTTGGTCTATTGGAACATGATGGCGCCACGCCGTGTGCCGCCTGTTTATTCTTCCCGGGTCAAAACGCTAGGCGACGTCGAAGACCGCCTGAAAGCAGAGGACAAGGCGTTCTTCTATTCGGATTTCGTTGTCGAAGAGGTGATCGGTTGAGTCCGGTTTTCCAGATTGCTCTGGCTCTTGGGTCGGTCGCCGCGCTGCTAGGCATGATGGCGATTGTGCGCAGGCTGGCGACCCAGTGGCAGATCAGTGCCGAGGTGCAGCGCAAGCTCGTACATGTCGGCACCGGACTTTATGCGCTTAGTCTGCCGTGGCTGTTTCCGGATCGCTGGCCTGTCTATGCGCTGGTTGGGGTCACCCTGATTGTGATGATGGTGCTGCGCCTGCCGAATTCGAAACTGGGCGGGACGTTGCACGGGGTCGAGAGGCAGTCCTATGGCGATCTGCTTTTGGCGATTTCCGTGGGGCTCTGCCTGTTTCTGGCCGGAGATGACCTTTACCTCTATGTCTTGCCGATTGCGGTTCTGACCTTTGCCGATGCGGCTGCGGCGCTTGCCGGTAGCACCTATGGAAAACGGTTCTTCCGCGTGGAAGACGGTGACAAAAGCATTGAAGGCAGCGTTGTTTTCTTTGTCATCACGCTGGTGATCTCGATGCTGTGCCTGATGCTTATGACCCCCTTCGCACCCATGAATATCATCGTGTTGTCTTTGATGGTTGCGGGCTTTGGCACATTGGTCGAAGCGGCAAGCTGGCGTGGGTTTGACAATTTCTTTCTGCCGTTGGGGCTGCTGATTTTTCTGTCTGTCCACGCAGCAAACCCGCTTCAGGAACTGGCCATGCTGGCGGTTACGTTTGCTCTCAGCATCGTTGCGTTCAAAGCCATCTCGCCCAAAATCGGACTGACCAATCACGCCTCGCGGGTCTACGTGATCACCGTGTTTCTGCTTCTTGCCGTGACGGCCGTTCAAAACGCTCTGGTTCCGATCCTTGTTCTTGCCGCACACGCATGGAGCCGCACCGCCGCCCCCTGCAGCAGCAGATTTCCAGATCTGGATATTGTCGCAGCATTGGCTTTGGTCAGTATCGGCTGGCTGACGCTGGGCAATGCGACGGGATGGAATGCTGTTTCCTTTTACGGGATGACCGCGATGGGGCTGATGGTTGGGCTGTGCGTCATCGCTGTGACGCCCCGCAGCACTCTGGCCCGTGTGGTCATTTTATCGGCCATTGTGCTTGCGCTTTGCGTGGTGCGTTTCCTGGTGATCGGTCTCAATCCCGACCCTGCAAACTGGAACGGACCGATGTGGTCTGTCACGATCGCTAGCCTAGCCTTGGCGACAATTGTGCCATCGCTTGTGCCACAGGCCTTTGCGCAGGCGCGGGTGTTAAAGCTGACACTGCTATCGCTTGCGATCCCTCTGGCCACCTATCTTTATTCAATCGACTATTCGGGTTTTTTCACATGACGCAGCACAGTTTCCGCGCTGATGGGGCGAAGATTACAGTCTATCTTGATGGCCCTGTTTGGGACGGTAAACCAACCGCCGCCGTAGGCGCATTCGCGTGCAAAACAAAAGAAGGCGGCGCGGCTGTTTTGCAGCAGGCAATCGACTGTATTCGCGACAATGGCATCACGCACATCATCGGCCCGATGGACGGCGATACGTGGCACAGCTACCGTTTCGTGACGCAAACCGATGAAAGCCCCGCGTTCCTGCTCGAACCGAAGAACACGCCCGATGCGCTTGAGGTGTTCAAAGAGGCGGGCTTTTCCGAGATCAGCAGCTATTTCTCGGCCCGTGTTCCGCTGGAACAAGCGGCTAAAACCGCACCGGCCGCCACAACGGATTTCGAGATCGAACACTGGGACGGCACAGATCCCGAACGGCTGTTCGGTCAGGTGTTCGAACTGTCCTGTGAGGCATTTGCCAACAATGCCTTCTACAAACCCATTACCCGGGACGCGTTTCTTGCGATGTATATGCCCATCGTGCCCATGCTGAACCGCGAGCTTATTCTTTTCGCCAGACGGCTGGATCAAACGCTGGTGGGCTTTTTGTTCGGAACGCCAAACTACGCCGAGGGGCCGAAGCCGAGCAGTGTCATCCTGAAGACCTATGCAAGCCTTATGAAAGGGGCGGGTCAACATCTGGCATATACGTTTCACAAGACGGCGGCTGTGAACGGATTTGACACCGCCATCCACGCGCTGATCCACGATGATAACCTGTCGGCGCTGCGCAGCGCGGCCGAGGGGGCTGATGTGTTTCGCCGCTACGGGCTGTTCGGGTTGAAGCTGGATGACTAGCATTCTGCGTGATTTCGCCGATGCGGTTGCGCGCCATCCCGACAGGGTGGCGATTGTCGATGGCACGGGGAAGGAAACCACCTTCAGGCAACTCAAAGACCGCGCAGACGGGTTCGCGCGGGCATGGCAGGCGCGCGGGATTGGGCAAGGCGACCGCGTGTTGCTTGCGATGAAACTGGATGCCGACCTTTACGCAAGCCTTGCGGCGCTTTGGTCACTTGGGGCGACGGTTGTGCTTCCTGAGCCTGCGATGGGGCTGGCGGGCTTGCGTCATGCGGCCAAGGTTACCAATGTGTCTGCGTTTTGCAGCTCGGGCCTTTATGGCCTTTTGAAATTCGCTTTGCCGGAATTGTGGTCGCTGCGCCATTTGCGGCCTCAGGTTCTCGACGGTGATCCACTGGACTTACCTTCCCCGAAAGACGCTGACATTGCGTTGATTTCTTTCACCTCGGGGACGTCCGGCGCGCCGAAAGCGATCCCGCGCAGCCATGGGTTTCTTTCGGCCCAACATCACGCAATTGCGCCCCTTCTGCATAGCACAGCACCCGAGCGTGATCTTGTGGCCTTTCCGGTGTTCGTTCTGATCAACATCGCAAGCGGTCAGACCTCTGTTCTGCCGAACTGGAAAATGTCGCGTTTGGCGGACCTTGGCGCTGGGCAGCTTGAACAGTGGGTCACCCGCCAAAATGTATCGCGCGCGTTATTGCCGCCGTCTCTGTGTGAAAAGCTGGCGAAAGTGACACCCACGGCACCAATCCACACCGTTTTTACAGGCGGTGGTCCCGTCTTTCCAGATCTTGTAACCAGTTTGAAAACGGGGACGCCCGATCTGCGGATCGTCTGCGTTTATGGCTCAACCGAAGCCGAGCCCATTGCGCACCTCAATTCGGACGAGGTCACATCGGACGATCATACCAGCATGATGTCGGGCAAGGGGCTGCTTGTCGGTTATCCGGTCGACGATATTCATGTCCGGATCGTTGAGGGCGAAATTCAGGTCGCGGGTGCGCATGTGAACAGCGGATATCTGGACCCCAAGCATGACGCGGAAAACAAAATTCATGATGGCGCGGTTGTTTGGCACCGCACAGGGGATGCGGGGTATTTCGATGACCAAGGGCGGCTCTGGTTGCTGGGGCGCGTGGGGTCCGAGGTTTATGTAAACGGGGAACCGGTGTTCCCGTTCTCGGTCGAGGTCGCTGCGCGCGGGTGGGAGGGCGTGACGCGGTGCGCCCTGTCGGCCAAGGGTGATCAGCCCTGTTTGGTCATCGAGGGCGACGACTGCCACCAAGATGGGTGGCGCGAAAAAGCGGGCCAGTTGGGAATTCAAAGCGTCAAGATCGTCGCAAAAATCCCGATGGACAAACGCCATGCCTCAAAGGTTGATCAGGCGGCATTGAGGAAGCTGATCTAACGCAGTTTGGCCAGTTTGCGTGGCTATCTAGGGGTGGGTGCGATGTATGTTGCCCCAACCGCTAAAACGCGCCCCATTCCAATCCGAATTTGCTCAGGTATTTCCGCAGTCGGTCGGCGTCGTTCTGGGTTTTGCGTTTGCTGCGGGATACCGCAAATAAGGTTCTGCCCGCGGCGCTCAGGCTTGAGGATGTGCGGCATACGCGGATCACTTCGGCCAGTTGCACAAGGTCGAAAGGGTCCACATCCGACGCGCCGTCGCCCATCACGTCGGCGACCAGTTTGTAATCGTCGTTGGATTGGCCCGAAGACCAGTCGCTTTGCAGCATGTCGATTTCGGATGTCACCATGGCACGGGTGATCCTGCCGCGCGGGGCGAGTGTGCAGAGCCTGCGGATTGATCCGGAAAAATCACGAAAGTTGCCGGGCCAATGTGTGGCGGGGTCTTTGGCGAACGCAAGATACTGGCTGCGCGCGTCCGAGTTGAAGCCGACGTGCACACCCAAATTCCGTTCGCAACGGTCCAGTTCGTGCAGCAGATTTGCCTCGATATCCTCGGTCCGGCTGCGTAACGGGGGCAGGGTAAAGCTCCACGTGTTCAGACGGGCGAGCAGGTCGGGGCGAAATTGCCCCGCGGCGGCAAGGCTGCGCAGATCACGGTTGGCACCGGCGATTAGATGGAACCGGCTTGAGATTTCGTGATCGGACCCCAGCGGATAGAACCGCCCTGTTTCAATCGCGTGAAGCAGTACGGACTGCATGTTCGGGCTTAACTCGTCCACATCGTCAAGAAATAGGACGCCGCCGTCTGCCTCGCGCAGAAGTCCGCTGCGTTCGGTGCCCGCCGTTCCAAGGTATGAACGGCGCTGTCCGAAAAGTGTGGCCATGGCATCGGGGCCGTTCAACGTTGCACAGTTCACATGAACCAGACGTCCTTTAAGGCGGCGGCGATCCAATTTCAGGCTGTGAATGCGTTCCGCCAGTTCGGTCTTGCCTGTTCCGGTTTCACCAAGCAGCAGGATCGGTTCGTCGGAATTGCTGGCGATCAGTTCGATCCGGTCGATGATATCGTTGTACTGCGCATTGCGCGTCTCGATCCCGCCTTTCAGTTGGTCGCTGTATTCGCGCGACAATTGGTCGAACCGTTGCTGCAATGCGTTATAGCGGCTGAGGTCCAGATCGATGATGTCGAACTTGGGTGTGTCGTCATCCGGTCCGGGGGGACCTGTCTGGATCAGGCGGGCAGGGATGTGGCGGCTTTCGGTCAGCAGGAACCAGCAGATCTGCGCCACGTGCGTCCCTGTTGTCAGGTGCACGTGATAGCGTTCGCGGTCCTCGTCAAAGCCGTAGGAGCGGGCGAAGTCGAACAGTTTGCCGTAGACCTCTTGGAAATCCCACGGGTCCTTCAGATCAAGCTGCTGCAGCAGAACTTCGGTCTCAGGTGAGATTTCCTCGATCTCGCGCTGGATTTGCTTGGCCAGCCGCAAAAACCGCGAGTCATACAGCAATTCCAGCCGGTCGACGTGAAAATGGTCATGGCCGGTCAGGCTGGGCGTCGGCTTCCACCGCCGTTTCTTGCCCATATCAAGCTTTGTTCCGAGGAATCCGATGACCACGTTTCGCATGGCTTATCCAATTTTATAAATAAAGATAAATATGGATACTAATTGTGGGCAGTGAATTTCGCAAATGCCTATATTGCTATTTAAAATCAATATTTTAGCTAAAAAATATTTTTTCGTTCTGGTTGTGCGGCGGTCATGTCAAAACATTCCCACAACCAATGAGGAACGAAGAAATGGCGAACAAATCCGTGTTTGCATCGATGAAAGGCCGGTTGCTGCCGAAAGCGACGTCGACGAATGCCCACGGGGCACCGGCCTACGCTTATTCCGATGCGCATGCCCTTGCGCAGGTCGCTGTTACCGGCACTTTCGGGGGTATGTTCTATCAGACGCCGCAGGAAGAACTGGAATACGTTCTGGATGTGGCCGAGTCCGTCGAGCCGCGCTACCTGGCGCAAGCCGCGATCTACGCCCGCCAGTCGGGCTACATGAAGGACATGCCGGCTGTGCTGCTGGCGGTTCTGGCGCGGCGCGATCCGGTTCTGTTCCGTGCGGCCTTTGGCCGTGTGGTCGATAACGGCAAGATGCTGCGCACCTTTGTGCAGGTCATCCGTTCCGGTCAGACGGGGCGTAAATCGCTGGGGTCTGCACCGAAGGCAATGGTGCGCAACTGGCTGAACACCGCCTCTGATCGGGCTTTGCTGTATGCCAATATCGGGAACGACCCGTCGTTGGCTGACGTGATCAAAATGGTGCACCCGAAACCGGCTACGGCCGAACGAGAGGCACTGTTTGCCTGGATCGTCGGGCGGCCGTGCGATGTGGCACGGCTGCCGCAGGTCCTGCAGGACTGGATGGCGTTCAAGGAAACGGGCAAAGGCCCGATGCCGGATGTGCCGTTCCAGATGCTGACGCAGCTGAACCTGTCTTCGGCCCAGTGGGCGCGTCTTGCGCGTAACGGGTCGTGGCAGATGGTGCGCCAGAACCTGAACACGTTCCAGCGTCACGGCGTTTTCGGCGTGGCCAAGAATGTGGATCACGTTGCAAAGCTGCTGCGTAAACCGGGCGCGATCGTCAAAGCACGCGCGTTTCCGTACCAGCTGATGGTGGCGGCGCAAAACGTGAACGGCGATATGCCGCGCAAGATCGTGGACGCTCTGCACGATGCGATGGAAGTCGCCGTGAAGAACGTGCCGAAGATCGATGGCCAGGTCGTTGTGTGTCCGGACGTGTCCGGTTCGATGACTTGGGCTGTGACAGGCCATCGTCCGGGGGCGACTTCGGTTGTCCGCCACGTGGATGTGGCGGCGCTGGTGGCAGCGTCTTTCCAGCGCGTGAACCGCGGATGTCAGGTTCTGCCGTTCGACTTCGACGTACGTGATGTGCGTCTGGAGCCGCGCGACACGATCCTGACCAACGCCGAGCGTCTGGCCGCGATGGGTGGTGGTGGCACAAACTGTTCCGCGCCGCTGAAGTGGCTGAACGAACGGGGCCGCGCGCCGGACCTGGTGGTGTTCGTGTCCGATAACCAATCGTGGGTTGATGCCCGCGCCGGGGGTCGGGGGACGGCGATGTTGCAGGAATGGGAAACGATCAAACGTCGTAACCCGAAGGCCAAACTGGTCTGCATCGACATCGCGCCATTCGGAACGACGCAGGCGCAGACACGTGAAGACGTGCTGAACATCGGCGGCTTCTCGGATGCGGTCTTTGACCAGATCGCAGCCTTTGCCAAAGGTCAGACCAATCCGGACCACTGGGTTGGCGAGATCGAGAAGATCGACGTCTAAAACATAGGGTCAGGCGGAATGCCTGTGGGACTACTACTCATTTAAGCAATGCTGCTGTCTCACATACAGATTTGTCCGCCTGACCCAACCGAAACGAAGGAAAAAGGAACGACTTTCGCATTTAATGCGGGCATGGCGGGGGCACGATCAGAGGAACTTGGCGGTTCGACTCCGTCACTCTTGCGGGCGCTCTCTGGCATGGGCGGGACCTCGTACCGCCGTGTCTGTTTTAAACGCAAAAATCTCGGCGAATGCCGGTGGAACTACAGAGCTGTTACTTCCCGGGTCGCGGGTTCGAATCCCGTCGTGGCCGCCAACTATGGCCACGTAGCTCAGTCTGGTAGAGCAGGACGTTTCACCAAACACTTGTCGTCGAGACGGAATTTTTCCGGGGGAATGCCCGTGGGAGTACATCGCTATGGAACGATCGCCGAAAGGCCTCTCACGAAACACTTGTCCCCCGGACCCTGATTGAAACGAATAGAAAGGAATTCCCCGGCGAATGCTGAAGGAACTACATGGCACACCAGGGATCGGTCGAGCGGGTTCAACTCCCCTCCTTGCCGGCGCCCAGACGGAAAACGCATCTGCCCATTCGGATGCGGGGCGGGCCTCCCAAACTGTTTCTTCCCACTTTGTCGCCGGGGCCAAGACCCAAAGGGGCGAATGCCCACAGACCTACAGGTAGACGCCCCCGAGAGGGGAACATGGGGAACCGTGTTGTGCTGGTTCAAATCCAGTCCGGAGTACTCCGGTGGCGGAAAAATCGGTTTGTGACCGCCTTGTCGCCCCGACAGGGTAAATATGTGAGTGAAGATTATGACTGAAGATATGACATTTGATCCTGTGACTGGCGACCATCTGAAAGAATGGGGGCATCGACCAGGCAAACAATTTCCGGACCTGCTGACGCGGGCGAATGCCATGCGCGCCGAAGGCTTTGGTCTGGTGCGCATCCGGCAAGAGCTTGAGGGCGAAATCCCTCCGGTCGTGCCGACGATGGACCCGCACGCACATGGCGCTGTTGCGTTTCATGAAAACATCGACGTGTCCCATCCGGACGAGGAAGACAACGTTCTGAAGGTCCGCGAAACGATGGCTGCGCTGATGCAAACGCCAACGATCGAAGCTGGTGCGATTATGCCCGATGCCTGTCCGGCAGGGCCGGTCGGGACCATTCCGGTCGGTGGTGTGGCCGCAGCGCGGAACGCGATCCATCCGGGAATGCATTCGGCAGATATCTGTTGTTCGGTGATGATCACCGATCTTGGCAATGCCGACCCGAAAGCGGTGCTGGATGCCGCGCAGTCGGTGACGCATTTCGGACCGGGCGGACGGCCACAGGGACAACGGTTCACGACGTCTCTGAAGCTTCTGGATGCGTTTCGTGAAAACCCGTTTCTGAACAACCCCAAGTCCCTGCGGATGGCGCAGGAGCATATGGGTACGCAAGGGGACGGGAACCACTTCCTGTTTGTCGGTCGGTCGCGGAAAACCGGACGGACGGCGATCGTGACCCACCACGGGTCGCGTGGGCCGGGCGCGGTTCTGTATAAGAACGGCATGGCGGTGGCGGAACGGTTCCGGAAAGAACTGTCACCAAAGACACGCAAACAGAACGCGTGGATTCCGGCTGACACGCAGGAAGGCCGCGATTATTGGGACGCGCTGCAGCTGATCCGGAAGTGGACCAAGGCGAACCATAACGCGATCCATCAGGCGACGCTTGAAGCCGCGCGCGCAGGCGACGTGGGCGAGCGGTTCTGGAACGAACATAACTTCGTCTTCAAACGGGGTGATCTGTTCTACCACGGCAAGGGGGCGACCCCTGCTTGGCATGACTACGCGCAGGATGCCACGGGTCTGACCCTGATCCCGCTGAACATGTCCGAACCGGTACTGGTTGTACGTGGCAAGGATGCGGATCACGGGCTGGGCTTCAGCCCGCACGGCGCTGGGCGAAACTTCTCGCGGTCCGAACATAAGCGTAGGATGGGGTCGGTAACGCCCGAGCAGATGCTGAAGGCGGAAACCGAAGGTCTGGACGTCCGTTTCCATGCCGGTGGGGTCGATGCGTCGGAACTACCGTCCAGCTACAAAAGCGCGGACAACGTTGTGGCGCAGATCAAATCCTATGATCTGGCCGAGATCGAGGACTTCATCGATCCGTACGGCTGCATCATGGCGGGCGATGTGCCTCCGTTCTGGAAAAACAAAAAGAAAGGCCGGCGGTGAGTGTCACCGGCGGCCTTCGCCATGTTTTCGCATATGCGCAGAGCGCGACTGACGCGTGATCAGAACGCCACCCTATCGCCGCCCTTAAGATCCAGTATCTCGCGCGCTTCGTCGGGTGTGGCCACCTGACTGCCGAGGTCTTCGACAATACGCCGGATTTTGGCCACCTGCTGCGCGTTGCTTTCCGCCAGCTGGCCACGGGAAATGAACAGGCTGTCTTCCAGCCCGACGCGCACGTTGCCACCCATCTGGCTGGCCGTGGTTGCCAAGGACATCTGCGCGCCGCCTGCACCCAGAACCGACCAGCGATAGTCGTCCCCGAACAGACGGTCGGCGGTGCGTTTCATAAAGATCAGGTTGTCGACCTCGGGGCCGATACCGCCAAGAATGCCGAAGATGAACTGGATAAAGATCGGCGCTTTGAACAGCCCGATATCCATGCAGAATTTCAGGTTATACAGGTGCCCAACATCATAGCATTCGTGTTCGAACTTGATGTCATGCGGGGCCAGCGTGTCGGCGGCTTCTTTGATGTCGCGGAAGGTGTTGCGAAAGATGTTCTGGTCCGAGCCCGCGACATATTCCTTTTCCCAGTCGAACTTCCAATCGCCATCCTTGTAGCGGTTTGCCAACGGATGGAACGAAAAGTTCATCGACCCCATGTTCATCGAACACATCTCGGGGCTGAAGGTTTTGGCAGGGGTGATCCGGTCCTGAATGGACAGCGTCAGGGACCCGCCCGTCGAGATGTTGACCACGGCATCTGTCGCTTGCTTGATGCGCGGCAGGAAGGGCGCGAAATCGTCCGGATTGACCGAAGGCGCGCCGGTTTCGTTGTTGCGCGCATGCAGGTGCAGGATCGACGCACCGGCTTCGGCGGCATCAATCGCCTGCTGGGCGATGTCATCATAGGTGTAGGGCAGCGCATCCGACATGGTCGGTGTATGGATGGCCCCAGTGATGGCGCAGGTGATGATGGTTTTCTTTTGACGTGCCATGGGTCAGGCTTCCTTGTCGTCTTTCGGGGCAATCACGCGATAGCCCAGCGGGAATAGTTGCAGATCAAAGCGGGTTCGAATGAGGCCCCAAATCCCTTTGGGGGCTTTCAGCATCACCACGATGGCGACGATGCCCAAAACGATCAGGTAGATCGTCCCGAGATCGGCCAGCGTTTCGCGCAGCGCGAAAAACACCAGCGTTCCGATGATCGGGCCTTCGATGGTTCCGATGCCACCGATCACCACGATAAAGATGACAAACGCCGTCCAGTCGTTGACGCTGAACGCGGCATCAGGCGAGATGCGCAGCTTTTGCAGAAAGATCAGCGCGCCGATCATCGCGGTCAAAGCAGAGGTGACGACGTAGACCGTGAACTTCGTCCGCCAGATATCGATGCCAAGGCTTTTCGCGGCCAGTTCGTTGTCGCGTATGGCGGTTAGGGCCAGACCCTGGCGCGAGCGCAGGAAAAGATAGACGCAGGTCACGACAAGCACAGCAGCACCCAAAGCCAACCAATAACTCAGCGCCTCGCGCATATCGCGTTTCGAGGCCAGCGATTTGACGATGGCCATTGGCAAAGACGATCCGGACCCGCCGCCCAATGCCGAAACTTGTGCAAACCCCAGCCGGAACACTTCGGCGATGACCCACGTGCCGATGGCAAAATAGGCCCCGCGAAGTCGGAAGATCAGGACAGCGACCGGCACGGACACCAGCGCACCCAGAACGCCTGCCAGCGCGATGGCCGCAAAGGGGTGCAGGCCGCCAAACATGGTCAGAGCAAACAACATATAGCCGCCAAACCCGACAAAGGCCTGCTGTCCAACTGAAACCAGTCCGGCGTAGCCCGCCATCAGGTTCCAGAGCGAGGCCAGCGCGAGGTATAGGAACAGCTCTCCCAACAGGCGCATTTCGGCGCGACCGGCCCACCACGGAGCCGATATCAGCAGGATCACACATAGTGCCCCCAGAACGGCGGCGACACGTGCAGCCTTTGAGGAGCGGGTGACGGAGTAGTTCTGCAAGCTCATGCTGCGATCCTCGGGAATAGGCCGTTCGGACGGATGGCAAGGATGATCAGGAAGGCCAGATGGCCCGCGAGTATCTGGAAACCGGGATCGATCTTGGCGCCCACGGTTTGCGCGATGCCAAGGATCACGCCGCCTGCCAAAGTGCCCCAGAGATTGCCAAGGCCCCCGATAATCACGGCTTCGAAGCCGAAAATCAGGCGTCCGCCGCCGATCGACGGATCAAAGCTTGTCCGGATACCAAGAAGGATGCCCGCAATCGCCGTCACACCCAGTGCCAGTGCCATGGCCAGTCCGAAAACATGGCGACGGTTCAGGCCCATCAGTTGGGCAATGTCCTGATTGTCCGACACGGCCCGGAAGGCGCGCCCGACGGCGGTGTGATAGAACGTCCATTGTAGCGCCCAGATCACCGCGACGGCGATGGCAAAGGTCAGAACCGGCAACACCCCGAGCGTCAGCCCGCCCATTGCGATGCTGGCCGTTTCCAACGCGCCTGCATCCATCTTCTGCGGATCGGCGGTGTAGACCTCAAGCAGACCGTTTTGCAGGATCACGCTCAGGCCGAAGGTGACCAGCAGGGGCGGCAGCAGGTCTTCGCCAAGGGTCTGGTTCAGCAGCCCTCGTTGCAGCACATAGCCGATCAACGCCATAGCAGGCACCACGATTGCCAAGGCCGCCAGCGGATGGAGCCCGACCGTCGCCGTGACAGTCAGACCCAGATAGGCCGCCATGACGATCAGGTCGCCATGCGCGATATTAACCAGCCGCATGACGCCGAAAATCAGGGACAATCCGGCTGCAAAAAGCGCATATAATCCGCCCAGCAAGGTGCCCTGTACGATTGCGTTCACCCAATCCATGTCATTCGATCCCGAAATAAGCGCGGGAAATCTCCTCGCGCGAAACCTTGTCTGACGCGCCTTCCAGCGACACGCGGCCCTCTTGCAGGCAGTACACACGCGACGAAACTTTCAGCGCCTGAGCGATGTCCTGTTCAACGATGATCGCGCTCATGCCGCCGTTGATGATGCCCGGAAGGGCGGCGTAGATGTCCTTGATGACAATGGGTGCCAGCCCGAGACTGATTTCGTCGAACATGATCAGGTCGGGGTTCGCCATCAGCGCACGGCCAATCGCGACCATCTGCTGCTGCCCCCCCGAAAGCGATGTCGAAGCCTGATCTTTGCGTTCCTCAAGGATCGGAAACAGCCGATAGACCGCATCCAGATTCCACGGGCCTTGCCGCCCGACCTGCGCACCGATCATCAGGTTTTCCTTGACCGTCAGAGACGGGAAAAGCTGGCGCCCCTCGGGCACCATGGCCAGCCCCTGCATCGCCACTTCGTCGGCGCGCAGCTGGCTGATATCGTTGCCCTGAAAATGGATCTGGCCCGGCCCGTTTGATAAAAGCCCTGTGACCGACCGCATCAACGTGGTCTTGCCGGCGCCGTTGGCACCGATAATTGCCAGCACCTCGCCGGGTTCGATGTACATATCGACCCCGTAGAGCGCCTGAAAATCCCCGTAGAAGGCCTTCAGCCCCTGAATGTTCAGAATGGGCTCAGGCATCGGCTTCGATCCCGAGATAGATTTCTTTCACTTCGGGGCTCTCCATGATCTTTTGCGGTTCGCCCTCGGCGATCTTTTTGCCGAAATCGATCACGATCAGGCGGTCAACGACAGCCATCAGGGCGTGAACCACATGTTCGATCCAGATGATCGCAACGCCGCTTGCGTGGATATCCTTGATGGTTTGCACCAAGAATTTGCACTCGGCCTCGGTCAGGCCACCGGCGATTTCGTCCAGCAACAAAAGCTTGGGCTTGGCGCAAAGCGCGCGGGTCATTTCAAGCCGCTTGCGTTCCAGAAGGGTCAGACTGCCTGCCAGCACATTGGCCTTTGGCAGAAGTTCGGTCTGTTCCAGAACCTCAAGGCAAAACCGTTCGGCCTCGTGTCCGTGCAGACCCGCCGACTGGGTGGCTGCGATCATGGCATTTTCAAACACGGTCATGCCGGAAAACGGTTGGGGCACCTGAAACGATCGGGCGATACCGGCGTGGCTGCGTTTGGCCGCGCTCATGTTGGTGATGTCCTTGCCGTCAAAGAAGACCCGCCCGTTGTCGGGGCCGAAGGTGCCCGTGATCAGATTGAACATCGAGGTTTTACCCGCGCCGTTCGGACCGATCACGCCCAGAGCTTCGCCTTGGGCGACCTCGTAACTTAGCGCATCGGCCACTGTCACAGCCCCGAAAGACTTGCTCAGATGGTCCAGTCGTAAAATGGCGGTCATACCGTCCTCACTTGGAAAAAGGGGCGGCACCATGATGCCGCGCCTTTTCTTTTAGGCCAGAAATTTCAGGTCGCCGGTCAGCGGAATGTCCGAGGCAGCCGAGTTGGCGACGATTTTCAGGTCAAACGCGTCGCCGTCTTTCTGCCACTGGCCCGCAACCAGCGGCGTCTTGGTGACATTGTTGATCGGCCCGTTGGCCCAGTTCACGTTGCCTACAATCGTGTCCAGATTGGTGCCCTGGATGGCGGCCACGATGGCCTCGGGGTCTTCCAGATCGTCAGCGCGGCGCGCCACATCCGCGACCACTTCGAACAGCGCGTGCTTAAAGCCGATGGGCTGTGTCCACGGGCGGTTTGATGCGGCGGTATAGCCTTCGGCCAGATCTTTGGCCGAGCTCCCGTCAAGCGAGGATGCAAAGGGATGGTTGGGCGACCACCAGACCTCGGAACTCAGGCCATCGCCGCGTTCGCCAAGCGATTCAATCACCGACGGGAACAGCAGCGCCTTGCCGATGGTCACGACCTTGGGGTTAAAGCCCTGTTGCGCGGCCTGCGACCAGAAGGTCGCGAAATCCGGCGGGATCATGTTGCCTGTCACGATCTCGCAACCCGCATCCTTGAACGCGGCAATGTAGTTCGAGAAATCATCAGACAGCGGCTGGTAGCGGCCCGGATCGATCAGGTTATAGCCCTCTGCCGCCAGCGGTTTGGGCAGACCCAATTCCGGATGACCCCAGGCGTTGCCGTCCGCGTCGTTCGGGAACAAGCCGCCTACCGTCTTGGCGACGCCAGACTTGCCCCACATATCCAGAAACGCGCCGATGACGTCTTCGAGACCCCAGAAAAAGTGATATGTCGATGCGAACCCTTCGCCGGGCACGCCGTTGCGGCCAAAGAAATAGGGCTGCCACGGACAGTCGGTGGTGATGCAGGGCACCTCGTTTACCTCGGCCTGATCGGACACAGGGTTGACCGTATCCGGTGTCGAGGCCGCGACGATGATATCAACCTCGTCGCCAAGGATCAGATCGGCAGCAACTTCGGCGGCGCGGTTCGGGTTGGACTGACTGTCCTTCGAGATGATCTCGATGTTCCAGCTTTTGCCGTTGTTTTCGATCCCTCCGGCAAAGGCCTTTTCGATGCCCGCCAGAACAAAGTCGTCCGCTTCGGCAAAACCGGCCAGCGGCCCGGTGCGCGGGCTGACGTGTCCGACGCGGAGGGTGGGTGTCGCGGCATAGGCCCGTGTGGCCGTCAGGACCGCCGGACTGGCAAGAACTGCACCTGCGCCCGTAAGAAACGCACGGCGGTTTGGAGCTATGGCTGTTTTCTTATTCATGGTTCTTCCTCCCTGTGCCGATCTTCCAACCGGCGGTTCGTTATTCCAAGATTTTTTCAAGTTTCTTCAGGTGGCTTGCGACGCGGGCGCGCACGGCGTCCGCCTCTGCCTCGGTCCACTTGCGGAACCCTTCGCCTGACTTCATTCCCAACCGCTTCTCGGCAACAAGCTGCTGCAGATAGGGCGACGGGCCTTGGCGCGCCTCGATGTCGTGAAGCACGTTTTCGTGGATATCGAGCGTCAGATCGGTGCCGACCAGATCGGCATTTTCCAACGGGCCCAGCACGGCCAACCGGCGACCGAAGCTGGATTTGATCACGGTGTCCACTGCCTCGGCATCGCAAATGCCGTTTTCAACAAGGCTGATCGCTTCGCGCCACAGCGCATGCTGCAGCCGGTTGCCGATGAAACCGGGAACATCCTTTGCAACCATCACCGGCGTTTTTCCGGCCCCCTCCAGCAGGTCGAACATGGTCTGCGCAACGGTTGGATCGGTCCACTTGGTGCGGATGGTCTCGACCAGCGGGATCATGTGGGGCGGGTTCCACCAATGGGTGCCAAGCGCGCGGTTTTGCAGGCGCAGGCCCGACATGATTTCGGTGATCGGCATGACCGACGTGTTCGACGCCAGAATGCAGGTCTCGGGCGCATGGGCTTCGATCTCGGCAAAGATTTTCTGCTTCAACGCCATTTTCTCGGGCGCGGCTTCGAACACGACGGTTGCTGTTTTCACCGCATCGGCCGTGGTTTCGGCAATCGTGATCAGTTTCAGCGCTGTGGCAATCGACGTGTCAGCGTCGCCCATCGCGGCCATGCTTTGCGCCATCCGGTCGGTGACCGTTTCACGCGCTTCGGGCACCGGATCGGTGATCGAAACGCGATGGCCTGCGCGGGCAAAAGTTAGGGCGATCCCGTGCCCCATAAGCCCTGCGCCGATGACAGCGATATGATGTGCGGTGGTGTCCATCATCAGCCCGCCGTGTATCCGCCATCGGCATACAGAATGTGGCCGGTGTAGAAATCGGACGCCTTGGACGCGAGGAACAACAAGGGACCCGCCAGATCCTCGGGTTCGCCCAACCGGCCTTTCGGCACCCGCGCAAGAAAGCCGTTGCGCACCTTGGTGGCCTCTTCGGTGTCCTCGAACATCCATGCCGTCAGCGGTGACCGGAACACGGTCGGGGCAATGGCGTTGACGGTCACACCGGACGCGCCCAGTTCACAGCCAAGCGCCTTGGTGATGCCGTCAGTGGCCGATTTCGACGCGCAATACGCGGTGTATCCGGCGGGGTGGCCCAGCAAGCCGCGCGCCGAGCTGACCAAGACGATCTTGCCATAGCCCTGCTGTTTCATTTGGGCTGCCGCTGCACGGGACAAAAGCCACGTCTGGGTGACGTTCGCATCCATGACAGATTCAAATGTTTCCGGCGTCATGTCGTTGATCAGCGCGACGCGGTTCATCCCCGAGGCGACGACGAGAATATCCAGTTTTCCGTAGGCTTCGACCGCCTGCGCCACAAGATCGTTGCAGATTGTCTCGTCCGTCGGGCGGGTGTTGATTGTAGTCACATCAGCGCCCATCGCGCGACATTCCTCGGCGATTTCGTCCAGCGCGTCCTGATTTCCGGCCACCAGAACCAGCTTGCATCCGGCACCAGCAAGAACGCGGGCGGCGACCATTCCGAAGGCGCCAGACGCGCCAGTGATCAGGGCGACGTTGTTTTTGACGTCGAACATGGACAGTGCATTTGTCATTGATTGCATGGGTCAGGCCTTTGGGGGGTAGGGGATGACCACGAGCATTTTGCACACGTGGTTCGATTTGTTTTCGATGCGCCGGATCAGGCCGGGCGGAACGGTACAGCTGTCCATCGCGCGCAGAACGTCGGTCTTGCCGTCCCATTCGATGGTCATCTCGCCTTCGAGGACGACGTAAACCTTTTCAAACGGGGTCGAATCCGGACCTGCGCCGCCACCGGGCAGGAACTGGGAAAAGCCGACCCACTGGTTCGTCGGTCCACCTTCTTCGAAACCCTGAAGCCTTAGGCCCGACACGCCCCAGTGGTTCGGGGCCTCATAGGGTTCGGCATCATTGAAGCGCTTGATATGCATGGGAAAAGTCCTTTCTTAATCGCCCGCCGTGCCGACAAAGTTCAGCATTTCATGGACAAGCGATTCATCGGCAGTGCCGATGTGTTCGACGATTGAGATGTGGTTGTGACCCGCCACCCCCACGACCAGCGGAAGACGACCGTTGCGGTCGGTCAGGCCGGTGATCAGTTTGCGGGTCTGGTCGATGATCATGGCGGGCTCATGCTCGGCGTAGGCGACCATCACCGGAAGGGTGCGACCGTCCAGCGCGTTCACCACGGACTGCGCGGCGCGGTCGCCGTCGGGGCCGTAGTACAAAGTGTCCCGCGCGGGATCGAGTTCGCGGCCCATAAGGTCAACGGCAGGAGGGGAAATCAGGATCGAGCCGACAACGCCGTCAGCCTCATTCTGGAAATCTTCGTGGAACGTATAATCGGCCACATGCATCGATCCGGCGGAATTGCCTGACAGAACGATGCGTTCCGGATTGCCGCCAAGCCCCGCGATGTTCGCCTTGATCCAATCCAGCGCCAGCGCCACGTCCTTGGCCCCCGAGGGCCACGTGCTTTCCGGTGCGAACCGGTAATTCAGGGTCACCGTCACAACGCCATGACGCGCGAACCAGCGGCCGATATTTGCGGCACCGCCCTTGTCGCCACGGACAAAACCACCGCCGTGCACAAAGACCATCACAGGTAAATTGGACGCGCCTTCAGGGGCATAGACATCAAGCTTTTGCCGCTCGTGATCTCCATAGGCCTGATCAGTTGAAACGTTCAGCCCGTCATTGGTGTCGGCAGCATGCAAGGGGCCGTACAGCTTCATGGTTCCACCGACCATTTCGCGCGACAGCTCGGACCCCAAGGCAGGCAAAGCCTCGGCGATATCCGGCGTCAGCACCACTTGGGCCGAGACCGGTGACGCGGCCAGAAATGCCAAGGAACACAGAAGTTTTTTCATGACATCCTCCCCATGTCTTGAAAGTCGCGGGCCGCCGTTGTCGGGCAGCCCGCACGGAAAGCCTTAGAAGCTTTCGCCAGCGTCGATGCGGAAGTTCTGGCTTTTGTCGATCATCGCAACTAGACGAACGATACAGCCATCGCCGCGGTCCCAGTTCCACGGGAAGAAGGCGAATGTGCAGCGTTTGCCTGTGACCGCGTCCAGATCGCCGCCCACGTTTTCGATGCCCATGATGCCGTTCTTGAACAGGATGTTGTGGACCGGTTCCCAATCGGGGAAGTCGTCTTTCCAGTCACGACCGCCGGACCATTCTTTGTACTCATCCGCCAGATGCGGCAGCAGAGGACCGTTGCGCTGCGGGCCGATTGCTGTGGCAAGCGGGTGGTCGTTGGCCTGCGTGTCGTGCCCGACAACCTTCACGCCTTTTTCCACCATCCATTCGCCAGCAGAGGCCACAAAGCCCGGGCAGTAGGCAAAGTAATCGCCGTCTTCGTACTGTTTGTGCCAGCCGGTGTTGATGATCAGAACATCGCCCTTGCGGATCGCGTGACCGCAGGCCTTTTCCAGATCCTCACCTGTGATCGGTTCCCATTTCTTTTTGGGCAGCGACACAACGATGCCGGTGCCGAAAAAGTGCGGCAGCGGAACTTCGTCGATAAACGGTGTGCCCTGAACCACGTGCGCAGGCGCGTCGATGTGCGTGGTCGCGTGCATGGTTGTGGTGATCCGCTGGCTGAGAACGCCAGATTTGGCCATGTAGTGGATACGTTCGATCTTTGTATCTTCGAAATACGGCCAGTTGGGGTTCTGGAAACCAAAGCGGTGGCTCAGGTTGTAGAACTCCAGCCCCATGTCGTTGTCGGTGTTCCCTTGGAACTCGATGCCGCGAATTTCAACCATTTGGCACATCTCCTTTGTTCGCCGGAATCCCGGCGTTTTGTGTTTCAGATTGTCAGGGTGGCTCCTCCCACCTGTCCCGAGAAGTGATGCAGCCGCATCGTATCGCGGTCAAGAAAAAAGTTCACCATGCGGTTGACATGCATCGCATCGCGGTACATCAATGGTCGCAATGAAGGATGGCTTTAAGCTTGCAGTACCGGCGAAGGGTTTTTGCAAATGTCTGAAACAGAAGAAAAAAATGGAAAGTCCGGTATTCAGGTCATCTCTCGGGCCGCTGCTGTTCTGCGTGCCTTAAAGGACGAAAAGAATGGATTGAGCCTTGGGCAAATCGCACAGCGGGTCGGTTTGGCCCGTTCTACGGTACAAAGAATCACCAGCGCCCTGATGGACGAACATTTCGTCATCACCGCACCGCAGGGCCGCGGATTGATCCTTGGTCCGGAACTTAGCGCGCTGGCCAGCGCCGCGCAGTACAACATCGTCGAACATTGCCGCCTTCTGCTGAACGAACTGACCCATAAGACAGGCGAAACCACCGACCTTGCCGTCATGCGCGGCATCGGGATGGTGTTTCTGGATCAGGTGCCGGGAACACACCGGCTGACGACCGTGTCAAAGGTGGGCGAGGTGTTTCCCCTTACGACCACCGCGAATGGCAAAGCCTGTCTGGCGCAGCTTCCCGAAGATGAGGCCTGCAAGCTGATCAAAAACGAATGGACACGCAACGGCGTTGAAAAAGACATCTCGTCTTTGCTGAAGGAACTGGCCCAGGTCCGCGCGACGGGGCTTGCCTATGACCTTGATGAACATTCCTCGGGCGTGTCCGCGATCGGTTTTGCCTTCACAGATTGGGTCGGTGAATTGCATGCCATTTCCGTTCCTGTGCCGTCGTCCAGATTTGCTGGACAACGCGCCAAGATCGAAAAGACCCTGCTGGAAACATCGTCCAACATTCACAGCACGTTTCAGTAGGCGGTGGGGTGAAATGCGTTGCGAATTCGTGATCCTGAAGGCGGTGCGCAGTTTGGGTTGCCTTAATGACGGGCATGCCGTGCTACCCGCAGGTCGGGAATTGCCGCCGGACGGATTGTCGACGTTCTGCATACGCTAGCGTTGGAAGATCGGCTATCAGCGCGGGCGGTGGATGTTGTTCCGAGCAAATTGGTCTTTCCGTCTGAACATTTCTCGGTTGCTGCAACGCCGTCCTCTCAGAATTTTCAGTCGAAAAATAATCGTTTTATCTACGTTCACAGTAAACTTGCGGCTCTTTAAGGGAAGGTCCCTTTTCGCCGAATTTCCCGCTACGTTGCTGTGGAGTTAGTTGCTGCAGAAGTGGTCTGTTTCCCGCGCCTGGGGAAAGGCAAAAGGCCGCTTCGGCAGGACCGAAGCGGCTTGAACTGGCGCCCGATAAAAGCGGGAGGGGAGGCTGCGCCAGAATGATTTAAAGGAGCGAAATCCCTCAGGCAGGAATTTTCAATGCCTGCTGACGTTCGACAATGGCCTTGTTCAACGTGTTGTTTGTACAGACCAATTCATAACTCCGAAGAATGCGTACTTCGCCTGTGGTCGCAGGGATGAAGTGAACCTCGATATCTGTTTGGACATTGAGGGTGGTCTTCGGCACTTTGATAAAACAGTCCAATTCGTCATGAGCCACAAGTTCATCGTAGATCTGCTTGCCGTTTGCATACACTTCAACAAGCATCCGGCCTTCGATCGTGGCTTTCAGATACAGTGCGGTGCCTGAATTGACACTGCGAACCGAGGTCGACAACGTGCCGCCTTCGGACACATAGGTTACCCGGCGCCCATATGCGATGCGCGACCATGCAGTTGGTTCCACTGGTGCCCACCGCAAAAATTGAGACTCATTGATCATAAATTTGATCCTTCTTGGTGATCCAGGTCCGCAGGGCCGACCCGATCTATCACGAAAATCATCCACTCAAGCATTGTCGCCTGTTCTGGGGCCAATTTAGGGTCCTCGCGCAGACTGACTGCTTCTTGTCGCATGCGGGGCCAGCGCCCGAAAAAGTCGACCAGGTCTTCGATCTGAGAACTGGGACTGTTTGTCGGCATCCTGCTTGTCCTTTTGTAACCTTCACAAACTTCACATCCCCCACTTTAGGATGCCGTCGCCGCGAGCGTGCGTGAATAAAGTGTGAAAGCCTTGGTTCACGCGAGGGGTGAGTGTTAACCTTTCCCTAAGGATAGGAATTTGGGTGTGTCTTCATTGTTGGAAATATCATTGTTCGGCACTTGTCTGGTGCGCGTAACGGGCGGGCCTGCGTGCGAGATAAAAAGCGCAAAGCAGCGTGCGATCGTTGCCCTTTTGGTCACGGCCCCGTTCGGCCGGCGATCACGGACATTTTTGCAAGAAACGCTCTGGGGGCACGCAGGTTATGACAGCGGGCACCAAAATCTTAGACGTGCCTTGTCGGATATGCGTAAGGTTCTGGGGGATGATTTTGATCGGTTTATCCGCCCCACCAACCGCGATATCGAAATCAACATGGACTACGTGCGCCTGCTCGGATCTCCGCGCGACGGGATGTTTCTTGATGATCTAAACATTCCAGCGCCTCAGTTTACACGCTGGGTTGACGAAATCCGGAAGTCTCCGGAAGCGGTCTTGAACCTTTTCCCGACCACGCCTGAAGCGGCTCATACGCGCCCACGTCCAAGGGTGACGGTTTTGCCGTTGGCCGTGCTTGATACTGATCCGAATATGCGTGTGATGGCTGACTGGGTCGCGGAAGAGGCTTGCAGGTCTTTGTCGCGGTCCAACTTGCTTAGCGTCATTTCCCATCTGTCTAGTCGCGCAATGGCGCAACGTTCTATTGATCTGGTGTCCGTTCGAGACACGTTGGACGTGGATTATGTTGTGACCGGAACGCTTCGGAAACGTAGCGGCGAAATGATCGTTGATTTCGATTTTATCGATGCGCGTGGCGGGGATATCCTTTGGAACAGGCACTTTAGTTGTCCCGCAGACAGTTTCTCGGACCAGCTACAGGCACGGCTGGTCAATGTTATTCAAGCGATAGGTCGCTCTATCGCTGACAGTACCATCGATTACGTCAAGGATCGGCCTTTGCCGATGATTGAGGACCATCAATTGATCCTCGCTGGTGTTTCACTGATGCACCGTACGCCGATGCGGGATTTCGTGTCGTCCCGTGCCTATCTAGAAGAAGCTTGCAGCCGAATGCCCAATGTATCGCTTGCCCATGCGTGGTTAGCGAAATGGTATGTCCTGAGTGTGTTCAAAGGCTTCAGTACTGAACGCTCCAACGATACTCAGAAGGCTCTTGATTGCACGGCTCGGGCTTTGGATACAGATTCAAACTGTAGCTTTAGCCTGACCATTGATGGGTTTGCACACAATAACCTGTTGAAAAATATGGGTGTAGCCGAGCAGCGCTATAACGCGGCTTTGGACGTGAACCCCAATGAAGCCTTGTCGTGGTTGTTGCGCGGCACCCTAATGGCATTCCAGGATGAAGGGGCAGCCGCGATCAAAGCGACGGAAACTGCGCAATGTCTGTCGCCGATTGACCCGTTCGGCTACTACTACGACAGCCTTGCAAGCAGCGCTTATATTGCTGCCGAGAATTTTGAAGAAGCATTACTACGCGCGGAAAGATCGCTGGCGAAAAACGATCGTCACCTGTCGACCCTGCGCACGCGTACCACAGCCCTACATTTTTTGGGACGCGCAGAAGAAGCACGGAAATCAGCGCAAGAGCTGGTGCGGTTCCATCCGAGCTTCAACATCGATGAATACAAACGGAACCACCCGTCGGCTGGCAATAAGGCCGGTCTGCGGGTCATCGAAGCATTGACCGCTTCGGGCATTACTTAACTCTATTTAGGGGGATAAATTAATGAGTCAGTACGGTGGATTGGGTGGACTTGGCGGCCTTGGTGGATTGGGAGGTCTCGGAGGACTGGGTGGCCTTGGCGGGCTTGGGGGTCTTGGTGGCTTGGGTGGCCTTGGAACGGGTCTTGGGGGGTTTTTAGGCGCAGAAGATCCTGGTGGATATGACGGAACAACCACAACAGGCTTGCAGATCACAGCAGAAGCTTTGCGCCATCTGGCAGGCAATGCCGCTTTAGGCGCAACGGAAGAGTTGAATTTTAACGATCCCGACAATCTTGGTCGTTCAGCGGCATGGGTGCGCGGGTCGCTATATGTGTCCGATTTCTTGCGCGATATGAATTGGCGCACAGATGACGCGGCTAAAACTGTTACACTCACGTTTGAGGGAACAGATGCCGTAACACTTGCTCGGCCCGATGAAGCGCTGTTGCGGGATCAGTGCCAGCATGTATTGGACTACGCTGACCTGCGGCCTGATCGAAGTGCTGAAATTATTTCACAGTTGGGTTTTCCCACAGCGTATTTTTCAATGATCCTTGGTCTTCACGCAGGTCAGCATAAGAGAACATTCGAACTGCTGACCGCAACGCAGGTCTTGGCTGCTCATGCCGCTATGGCGGTAAAACATGCACTGGCCGTACGCCGCCCTGATCAGTTGGATGGCCGCATCCTGCCTATGATCCCGACGCCGGGCCACGGCAGCTTCCCGTCGGCACACGCGACCGAGGCATATGCCGCGCTAACGGTTCTGACCGAGTTGGTCACTACGTGGCAGTCGTTGGCTGACTCTGACGGTCGATTGAAAGTTCTGCGCGGATTGGCCGAACGGATTGCTGTCAATCGGACCGTCGCTGGCGTGCATTATCCCATCGACAGTTGGGCAGGGGCGACACTTGGGGTCAGCGTCGGACGCGCAATCTTAAAACGGTGCGGTGTTGTAACTGCGACCCCGTCCCTGAGCTTTGTTGCCGGAAATTCTGATTTCTTCGATCATGACTTTAAGGATGCGGCGCTGGCCTCAAATCATGGCCTCACCGAGGGCGCAGCATTCACTATGTCGTCTAGCCAGACATTTGAGTGGCTCTGGACAGAAGCCGCTGCAGAAAAGCAGAGGGCATGACGGATGTATTTAGAGAGAGCCCCCTCAAAACGAATTGACAGGTATACCGGTCCCTACGAACGCTGGGTATTTTCCGAGGAACTCGGACGTCCCTATGCGTTTCCGGCGATCAGTGAAGAAAACTCTGTGTATTTCACGGCTTTGCTGGAAGGTGGGGATCAGTTTCCAAACGACCCCGATCTGATCATCCGAAAGCCGCCCTTGTGGAACCCGCTGAACCGCACGCCGTCTGTTACGCCTTTTGCCTTTCATGATGCGACTACAAACGCCAGACGATCAGCGCGTGCTCAGGACTCGAGTATTGCGGACATGTTGGGAAAGGTCAGGTCAACGCCGCAATCAGACAGCGTAAAACCGCGTTTCAGGGTAAATTTCCCTATCGCACCCGAGGCATGGTCGCCGGACTATAGTCCCCACTGCGATATGGAAGATTGGGTTGTCCCCTCCACTCGGCCCAAGGCGATCATTGGTGTGATTGATGATGGGATTCCTTTTGCGCACCGAGCGTTTTTGGATGGTGATGGTAAAACCCGGATAAGCCACATCTGGCTGCAGTCAGCAGAAGCGGACACGCACAGCGCTGTACCTTTTGGGCGCGAGTTGATGAATGGCAACATCAACGCGTTGCGGGCGGCGTCGGGCGATGACGAAGATCTGCTGTACCGGATGTCCGGCGCCATCGACCCAGCAATTGCCGAACTGGGTGCGCATTTGCGGCGCCATGCGACGCATGGGTCCCATGTGGCGGGCATGTGCGCAGGCAATGACATGCGCGTGTCTAGCCATGAAATGGGCGACGATATTCAGATTATTGCTGTGCAGTTGCCTAACACAATTGCTTGGGACACGTCGGGCTTTGGCAAGGAAATGTATATGCTCAGCGCCTTGCACTACATTTTCAACCGGGCCCGGGCGATTGCCGAAAAATACTCAACGGACCCTGACGATCCCGAAGAGCTGCCGTTGGTCGTAAACTTTTCATATGGTTGGAGCGCAAGCCGCCATGACGGTAAGTCGGAAATGGAACTGGCTATCCAAGAGCTTTTGGAAGATCGCAAAAGCCTTCAGCCGAAAACGGCGGTTGTCATGCCTACGGGCAACAACTTTGCCCACGCGATGCATGGGCAGATCACCAGTGCGGATATTGCAACCGGATCATATGCCTTTGAATGGAAGCTTCTTCCAGATGACCGCACCTCAAGCTACTTAGAGATCTGGCTACCAGAGGGCATGGACCCTGACGGGTATACCGTGTCCGTCACTCCTCCGCCTGGGTACAGTCTGACGGCTGGTGGAGTAATCGATATCAGCGCCGACGAAACGCTGGACGACGACACTGATATCAAAGGTCGAGGCGACCCAAGACGGTTCACTGAGCTTGAGATGCAAGGTGAGAACATTGGTCAGTTGTCTGTCGATTTGCACCGCGGGTCTCGTTGGCGCGTGATGGTGGCGCTGATCCCCACGATCAGTACTCGGGGGCAAAGCCGCCGTGCGCCTTCTGGCAACTGGCGCATCGAGGTTCACCAGAATTCAGGTGTTCCTCTTGCCGAAAACCAGCAGATCAACGTCTGGGTTCATCGTGATGATGATCCTGCGATGCTGAATACAGGGGGCCGTCAAAGCAGGCTGGTCGATCTGAATGACACGGAAAACGATAGCCCCAAGCATCCCTTGAGACAGTATTCAGAAACTCTTGGGTTCATTCGTGGCTACGGCGGGATGAATGGCGTTGCGTCGTCACCCGATGTCACAAGAATTGCCGGTTACACGGCCTCAAACGGCAAAGTCAGCTGGTATAGCGGAGCTAGCGGTTTGACCCTGAAGGGCGATGGAACAACAGGCCATTGGGGGGCGGCGACCTCCTATGCGGCCGTGTCTGATAAAAGCCAACTATTGGCGGGAACAGCATCGATTGGTGTGCGAAGTGGTTCGGGTACACATTTGTCAGGCACCAGTGGCGCGTCACCCGCCGCCAGTCGAATTATGGTGCTAAACGCTGCAGCAGGTGCTGATTTCACGGCGCAAATGTCTGGGCCTCTGCCTTTGCCACACACTGAAACGTCTGGCCCAGTGACACTGGAAAAACATATCGCCCGCGCGGGAACGCTGACCGTCCCGCACGTCACGCGGAGTAAGCCGGCACGCTCTGTGCCAGTCGCATAAAAATCAGGCCGCATTTCTTCTGCGGCCTGACAATTGTGGGTGTTCGTTTCGAGCCACTTTTGACGAGCTAAGCTTCCGAAACGCCTATCAGAAAGAATTTTAACGCTGACATTATCATGATTGGATATCTTCAATGGCCAGACCATTTCGCATCGCAACCTACAACGTTGAAAATTTATTCGACCGTTTTGATGATCCCTATTCTGTTGGGGATGACATGTATGGGCGATTTCGAAGCAGCCCCAAATCGAGGGCACACGCCTTTGATGTGGCAAGCCGTATTCGGGAAAATGGCGTAGACGGTCGGGCAATCGATATCGTTGGGCTGCAAGAAATCGAAAACTTTGGCGCATTGCTGGATTTTGTTCAGGCAAGTGTCGGGCCGGAATATGGGGCGCAAACAGGCGTTGTGTCGCAGCCGTCAAACGACCCACGTGGAATAGACTTGGCTCTACTGTGTTCGAAGCGGTTTCGCATCGGGCGAGTTACAAGCCACAAGTACGAGAAATTCCGACGCGGCGATGGGCGCTTGCATCGTTTCGGTCGGGATTGTTTGCAAATTGAAATCATGGATGAAGCGCAGCAAGAGGTCCTGCTGACAGTTTTCATTTGCCACTTAAAGTCAAAATACACAGGTGTAGATCCGTTCAAAGACCCTGACGAGTATGAGGCGCGGCAAGCTCTCAATACAGTAAAGCGCAGAGCGGAAGCGGAAAAGGTAGTGGATGTCGTGTCGCGTGCCGTAGATATCGACAACGACCGTTTCGTAGTTCTGGGAGACCTGAATGATACTTCGGACAGTGACGCCCTTGCGCCGCTTGTTGGGGCTGGCAACCCACTGGGGCTAACAGACGCGATGACATTGATTGAGCAGGCTGATGTCGCGCCGCATTCTGCTTCGCGACGCCCGCGGGATACGCACGTTTGGCAAAGACCTCAGGCAGATGGTAGCCGCGTTGATGAATGGGCGCAGATCGATTTCATTTTGGTGTCAAAGGCACTCTGGGAATTGCGCACGGGAAAGGCCGATGTGATCAATTCGCCGAAAGATCAGGGTTCGGATCACTACCTTTCATATGTCGAGTTTGCGTTTCCTGACCCATAGGTTGCTAGGTCCCGCTTCGGAGAAAGTTGATGAATTGCGGTAACCGGTAAGAGTTGAGTGATTGTTTCTTAAATTTTTCTTGGGTTGTGCGTGTGACCGTGCGAGTCTTGTTGCATTGTGAAATGTATTCAGGGCGTTCCGGTGAAAAAACTTTTGTCTCTTTTTTCGAAAAATGAATTGCTTGGCGGCCCGATCGGGATGGATCTCAAGCGGTTGAATGGTGTGCAAAAGGGTTTGGGCGACGCCGCGATTGCCTATGTGGGGCGGGGTGACGAAGGCTCGGTTCTGTCTACGCTTGCCAATGTCGATGTCGCCAAGACGCTGGAACTGGACCGGCTGTATAGCAATGACGCCGTCACCATTAATCGCTGGAACTATATCGCACGGCAGGCGCACGACGCCGAGGTGATGGCACGCTATGGCGAGGTGCTGTCAGCTGCCATGGGATCAGCGCGCGACTTTCTGGTTGGCACCAAACACGTGCCGCAACCGCTCAGGGTGTTGTTCGCGAACGCGGGGCAGGGGTTGATCAAGCAAACCAACAGGTGGCCCCGAGAAATGATCGATGCCAAGGACTGCGCACTGTCGCCCGAATTTGCGGCGCAGATTTGCGTGGCTGCGGGTGGTTCGGCTGTCGATCTGTTTGATGTGGTGTTCAACGACGACGGACGCTGGGCCAGCCGCGATGATATCCGTGGCCTGACCAAGATTTTCGATTTCTCGGACTTTGCCAAACAGAATGTACCTGCCCTGTTAGAGGCCGGTCGCCGGATGGCTGCCGAGGGAAAGGTGAACGCCATCGCCGCCATGGAGCGATGGGAGATGTTCAATCACCCCGACACCCGAGCCTATCTGGTCGAGGCCTGTGCTGACAGCTCCAAAGCCGTGCGCAAAATGGCGGTGAACGTGCTGATGGCGCAGCCCGAGGCCGAGGTTCTACCAATGGCGACAGACATGCTGACCAATGGCAAAGTGGCCGTGCGGGGGGCGATGGTCGATCTGTTGGCCGGGATGCGTTCCGAAGCGGCGTTGAACGTCTTGCGCGATCACCTGCCAGCCGAAAAAACCGCCCGCATCAAGGCGTCGATTGAAAGCGCGTTGGCTGTTGATCTGGTCACGCAGGCGTCCACCGGCGAAGATGGCGATGACAACACCGGCTACATCGCTCTGGATGGCACCCGCGTTGATATTCCGCCGTTGGCACCACTGGCCTCCGAACCGGACATCTGGTTTGGCGATGACGATAAGGCCGACCTGATCAAGCTGATCGAAAAAGAAAACGAAGAAATCGAGCGGCGCAATGCCAATCGCAGCGGGCGGGGCTATCGCCCTAAACCGATCAGCACCTCGCTTGCGGGTAAAATCATCAAAATCTTCAACGGTGACCCCGAAGATCTGGATTCCAAAGAAAGCCGTCGATTGGTGTCTTTGATTCAGCACACACTGAAGGACAGTTGGACGACCGAGGCACTGTCGCGCATGGCACCGAAACGCGCGTTGCGGTGTGCCAGCGTGCTGGAGCGCGGTTTCAGCGCGGCGTTTAATCAGAGCGGCTGGTCCGCGGCCCAGAATTTTTTGGTCAATTACGTAAACAGCGAAAACGCCGATTATCGCCACCTTGAGGCGATGAATGTCGCCAACAAAACAGTGACCTACGGCCCATGGGCTGACCGCAAAACGCGCGAAATCAAACCCGGCGATCTGCTGCGTTCCGAATTGGCGAGCGAGTGGACCTATTACGACATCGCCGATCTGAACAGCGATGCGCTCTGGCCCCTGTTGGCTGAAAGCTTTGATTTGTTCGACGAAGCCTTCGGCATGCGCCCGCCCGGCGAACCTGCGCCGCGCAAGTTGCTGGCGGTGCAGTTTCTGAACCTGCTGCCGAAAACGCCCCAGCGCTACTATGGCCCGCTTCTGGAACTGGCCACGGGGACCGGCAAAACGGGCCGTGCCCTTGCCCGCGAGATGCTGAAAGGCGCGCCCGGTCTGGAAGAGCGCGCCATCGCCTTGCTGGAAGATACCCGTCAGGATGTGCGCGCAGGTGCCGCCGAATGGCTGGCTGATCTGGGGGCTACAGGTGCGGCGAAACCGCTGAAGGCACGACTTAAGAAAGAAAAGTCCGATCTGGCCCGCGCGGCCATCCTGACGGCGCTTTCGCGTCTGGGGGTCGAGCTGTCCGATTACGTCGGCCCCAAGGCGCTTTTGGCCGAGGCGGAAAAGGTTCTGAAAAAGGCCAAGTTCGATAAGCTGGACTGGCTGATCAGCGATCACATGCCCGCGCTGAAATACAAAGGCGGGCAAAAGGTGCCGCCCGAGGTGATCAAGGCGTGGCTGTTCCTTGCCAACAAGTTGAAGCAACCGGGCGGGAATGCACTGTTCGACATCTATCTGGATCAGCTGGCCCCCGACAGCGCGCGCACCCTGTCGACGTGGGTCTTTGATGCATGGATCGATTACGACACTCAGCGCCCGCCGGATGAAGAGGCGCACGCCTATGCCGAGAAGCACGCAGACAACAATTTCAAATACAATAGCCGCTGGATCGAAGGCTACACCCGCGAACGCGCGTATCGCGATTTGTTCAACGGGTTCAAATCCAACTACCTGAACTCAGGCGCTGCAACCAAAGGCATTCTGGGTCTGGCCAAACAGATCGACCCCGCTCATGGCGCGGCTGTTGTGCGCACCTACCTGAAGCAGCACGGATCCCGCACGTCGCAGGCGTCCGCGCTGTTGGATGTGCTGGCGGCCAAGGGTGATCCGTTGTCGCTTCAGATCGTGATTTCCGCAGCCACCCGTCTGAAACAAAAGGGCGTGCAGGCCTATGCGGGTGAATTGGTCAATGGCGTGGCCGAGGCGCGGAACTGGTCGCTGGATGAACTGGCCGACCGGACCATCCCGACGGCAGGTCTGAATGATGACGGCGTGCTGGAATTGCCCATTGGCGACGATGCCAAACCCTATTTCGCGCGGATGGACGACGACTTTAAACTGGTGGCCTTCAACCCCGACGGCAAGCCGATCAAGGCTTTGCCTGCGGGCGATGATGACAACACCAAAGCCAGCAAGAAACAGTTGTCCGCGTCCAAGCGGGAATTGAAGCAGGTCATGACCCTACAGGGCGAACGTCTGTACGAGGCGCTTTGTGCCGAACGGGTCTGGCCGGTGTCGGACTGGCAGCGCGATTTCCGCGATCATCCCTTGATGGGCCGCCTGACGGAACGCGTGATCTGGTTGGGCGTTGATGGGGACGGGAATGCGATCACCGCCTTCCGCCCGACCGCTGAAGGTGACTATGTCGATGCCGAGGATAACGAGGTTGATCCGGAAAGCTTTGCCAACATCCGGCTGGCGCATGGCGCATTGTTGCCTGATGGCGCAGCAGAGGCGTGGAAAACGCATCTGTCAGACTACGAGGTCAAACCACTGTTCGCGCAATTCGGTCGGCCCTTGCTGGCCGTCGAAGGCGACATGCCAAAGGAAACCCAGATCAAGGATCGCCATGGCTGGGTGACCGACACGTTCACCTTCCGTGGTGTGGCCTCGAAACTGGGCTACGAACGGGGCGAGGCGCTGGATGGCGGGTATTTCAACGAATACGTCAAAAACTTCCGCAGCGCCGGTCTGTGCGCGGTGATCGAGTTCTCGGGCAACTGCCTGCCCGAGGAAAACGTCGCCGCCGCACAGATGTACCTGAGCTTTCACAAGATCATGGGCAAAGGCCGCCGCGGGCGCGCTGTGCCCTTGGGCGAGGTGCCCGGCGTGTTGCTGTCGGAATGCTGGAACGATTATCGGGATATGGTGGCCAAGGGCTCTTATGATCCCGAATGGATGAAGAAGATGCCATGGATTTGAAAACCGACGTAACAACCGCCCAGCGGCTTCCGGCAGAACTGCGCTATGCGGATGAACTGACCCGCCTGCGCGACGCCGATAACGATCCGAAACCTGCCGGTTGGGCGCTGTCCCCCCGCGCCGTGCGCCGGTTTATTCTGGGCGATCCCAAGCTGGATGTGTCGCGGAAATTCTATGGCGATGACCCGCTGGTTGATCGTTGCATCGTCGCGCTGATGGGTCATCAGGGGCTGATGCTTGTGGGGGAACCGGGCACGGCAAAATCGCTGTTGTCCGAACTTCTGGCGGCAGCGATCAGCGGCACGTCCCGTCTGGTGGTCCAAGGCAGCGCAGGCGTGATTGAGGATCATCTGCGCTATGGTTGGAACTATGCGCTGTTGCTGGCCGAAGGACCCAGCGAACGCGCGCTGATCCCGTCGCCGGTGCTGACCGCCATGCAGAACGGCCAGATCGCGCGGATCGAAGAACTGACCCGCTGCGCCCCCGAGGTTCAGGATGCGATGATCTCTCTGTTGTCCGAAAAGACGGTCGCCCTGCCTGAACTGGGTGCCGCCAGCGAGGTGCGGGCAGAGCGCGGCTTTAACGTCATTGCCACCGCCAACTTGCGCGATCTGGGTGTGAACGAAATGTCGAGCGCTTTGAAACGCCGCTTCAATTTCGAAACCGTCGCCCCCATTGCCGATGCGGCCTTTGAAAAGGAACTGATCGCCAAACAGGTCCGCGACCGCATGGCCGAATACGACATGAAGGCCGATTTGCCCGAGGATGTTCTGGACGTCGTCGTATCGGTCTTTCGTGACCTGCGCACAGGGCGGGCCGCGGACGGTGCTGTGGTCGCCCAGCCGAAATCGGTCATGTCCACGGCCGAGGCGGTGAACGTCGCCCATGGGGCGCTGTTGGATGCCAGCTATCTGTCCGGCGATGCCCCGACCGGTGCCCATGTGGCGCGGCAATTGCGGGGTGTCGTGTTCAAGGATGACGCCGAAGACGCCCGCAAACTGCGCGCCTATGTCGATACGATCGCCCGCGCCCGTGGCCGGACAAGCCGCGCTTGGGCCGCCTTCCACAAGGCCGCCAAGGACGACGGATGATCACAGTCCCGCAGCAAACCCATGCGGGATGAGGCGCTGATCCATCGGGTGCGGGACAGGCTGTTCCAGCCCGACACCGGCCTGTATCTGGCCCCGATCCGCCACCATTCGCCCGCCTGCGCGTGGGCGGTGCGGGCTATGATCCGTGACCTCCGCCCGTCCCACGTGATGATCGAAGCGCCCCATGATCTTGCGCATCTGATCCCGCATCTTCTGGATCCTGACACGGTGCCGCCTGTCGCTGCGGCCAGTCTGCTTGACCAGAAAGACGGCCCGCGTCTGGCAGCCTATTACCCGTTCTGCGCCCATTCGCCGGAATGGATCGCCCTGCGCGAAGGGGCCGCCATCGGGGCCGAGGTGCGGTTCATCGATCTTGGGTCAGACGCCAAGATGCAGGGCCGTGACGACGATCAAAAAGGCCCACAGTCGCTGGTGCAGGAACAGGCGTTTGACAGCGGGGATTACATCCGCGCGCTCAGTGACCGACTGGGATGCCGCGACGGGTTCGAGCTTTGGGATCATCTGTTCGAAACCCGTTTGGGCGACCCCGACTGGCGCGGGTTTCTGCAAGACGTGGGCACCTATTGCGCCGCCCTGCGTGCCTCGACCCCTAGTGATCAGTTCGATGTCACGAATGATGATGCCCGCGAGGCGCACATGGCCGCCTGCCTGCGGGATGTGCTGGCCGATGGCGCAGGCCCCGTGGTCTGCGTGATCGGCGGGTTTCATGCGGCGGCCTTGTTAGAGCCTGTGACGACGGCAGGCAAAACGCGGGCAGGGGGCAAATCCGATGCCGCATCCTATCTGATCCGCTACGGCTATAAGGATATGGATGCGTTGATGGGGTATGGCGCGGGCCTGCCCCAGCCTGCCTATTACCAGTCGCTTTGGGATCATGCCGACGCGCGCGGCCAAGCACCGGACTGGCAGGCCTTTGCCCATGATCTGACCCAAGAGTTCGCCCATAAAATGCGCGGCGACGGCCATGGTATTTCGGTTCCGGCGCAGGTCGAAATGCTGCGCAGCGCGGAAACGCTCGCGCGGTTGCGCGGACGGCCCGGGGCGCTGCGGTATGATCTGTTCGACGGTCTGACCTCGGCGCTGTTAAAGGGCGAAGACAGCGGATCGGATGTCTGGCGGGAACGGTTCACCGAATACCTGCGCGGTCATGCGCTGGGCGATGTCAGCGACGCTGCCGGCCAGCCGCCCATCGTGGCCGACGCCATGGCCCGCGCCCGTGCGCACCGGTTTGATGTGTCCGACGGACGGCGGCGCGAACGCAGTCTCGACATCCGCCGCAAACTCGCCCATCTGGCCGCGTCCCGCTTTGCCCATGCGATGGCCGTGTTGGACAGCGGCTTTGCGACCCGCAGCGGCGGACCGGATTTCCAGAACGCCAAACAGACCGACCTCTTGTTCGAGCGCTGGGAGTACGCATGGTCGCCCCGCGTCGAGGGCCAGTTGATCGAGGCCGCCGTTCACGGTGACACGGTACCCGCCGCCTGTCTGGCCAAACTGTTCGCAGACCGTCAGGCGCTGGCCAAGGACGGACGCGCCGACGATCTGCCTGCGCTTTTGACCATGTTCAAAAGGGGGCTTCTGGCGGGGTTGGGCACCGAGCTGACAGGTTTCCTGACCGAAATCGAGGGGGCCATCAGCCGATCCGCCGATTTCGCCGACACGGCCAAGGCGATGGTCACCCTGCACGGGATCGAGGCATCGCGTGGCCCCCTGTCGCTGCCTGACGGGTTGGACATCACAAGCGTCATGCAGCAGGCCTTTGCCCGCATGATTTATCTCTGTGATGACCTGCCAAACATGCGTGACGATGCGATCCAGCCCTGTCTGGATGCGCTGCGGCTTGTGTCCGAACTGATGCGCGGGTTCGAAGGCGATGATCTGGACAAAACCCTGTTTGACGATGCGCTGGACCGTGCGGCGCTGGCCGATCCTGCGCCGGAACTGCTGGGCGCGATCACGGCCATTGCGGTGGATGCCGGCCGCAAACCCGATCACACCCTGCCTGATTTGCTAAAGGCGCAACTGAACGGCAGCGCGCCGGATTTGCCGACGCGGCTGGCTGGACTGCGGGGTGTGTTGGCGATTTCGCCTTCCCTGCTGTGGACCGTTGATGGGGTGCTGGACGCGCTGGATGAATTTCTGAACGGCGTGACGGATGACGGGTTTCTTGAACTGCTGCCCCATCTGCGCCTTGCCCTGTCCGCATTGTCCCCGCGCGAGGCCGATTTGGTGGCCGCGGCCCTGACCCGCAGACACGGCGGATCGGCCAGCAGCTATACCGCGCATTTTCACGATGTGGACGCGTCCGAGGCCGCCTTGGGTGCCAAGGTGGATGCAGAATTGCGCGCAGGACTTATGGCTGACGGATTGGACGGCTGGATTATCGGGGGTGGGGCATGAGTGACGATCCTTCGAACATCCAACGGCGTTGGCGGCTCGCGCTGGGGCGCTATGCGGAACGGCAGATGGGCGGTCTGTCCAAGTCTGATGTGCGCATGGACCGGACATTGGACTACCTCTATGGCCGCGAATACGACAAGCGCGGGCTGCACCGTCCCAAAGGCCCCGGCACTTTGGACCCGACCCAGATGAAGGCGCTGGATTGGCTGGGGTCCGCGCGCAAGCTGTTTCCGCAGTCGGTGTTCGAGGTGCTGCAGGATCACGCGCTGGACCGCTACGGGTTGTCGGACCTGCTGGATGATCCCAAGACGCTGGAAAATCTGGAACCCAATCAGGACCTTCTGAAAACACTGCTCAGCTTTCATGGCCGTGCCAAGCCCGAAGTGAAGGACAAGCTGCGGCAGGTGGCCGATGCGGTGATCCAAGACATCATGCGCCGTCTGAAATCAGACGTTCAGCGCGCGTTTTCGGGTCGCCGCAATCCTTATAAACGGTCCCACGTCGCGTCGGCGGCGAATTTCGACTGGCGTGGCACGCTGCGGCGCAATCTGAAGAACTACGATCCGGACACGGGCCGCATCATCGCCGACGATCTGCGCTTTGTGTCCCGTGAACGGCGGCGTCTGCCGTGGTCGGTGATCCTTTGCGTTGACCAGTCGGGGTCGATGACCGACAGCATCATCCATTCGGCGGTGATGGCGGCGATCCTGTCGGGCCTGCCGGGGGTCAAAGTGTCGATGGTTCTGTTTGATACGTCGATCATTGATGTCACCGAAAAGCTGACCGATCCGCTGGACACGCTTCTATCTGTGCAACTGGGGGGCGGCACGGATATCGGGCAGGCGGTGGAGTATTCCGAACGCTATATCGACACGCCCGAGCGCACGGTCTTTGTTCTGATTTCCGACTTTGCCGAAGGCGCAAGCCCCCGCAGGCTCTATCGCTCGGTCGCCCGCATGAACGAGGCGCGGGTGCGCATGATCGGATTGTCGGCGCTGGATGATCTGGGCGATCCCTATATGGACGCGCAGATCGCGGGCCGTCTGGCTGGACTTGGCATGAAGATCGCCGCCATGACGCCGGACAAACTGGCGCAATGGCTTGCGGGGGTGATGGAATGAGCCTGCGCGCCCTGATCACCTCGTTCGATGATGACGCCTTGGTAGCTTTGGCCAACAAGGGTCTATTGCGGCGCGCGCAAAAGGCGGTGCCCGACGCGCAGGTCCTGCACTTTGACGACGATGAGGCAGGAGTACAGACCGGCGGGCAGACCGTCACGATCCCAGCGGGCGGACCGCAGACCGCGACCTGCGATTGCCCGGCCACTGGCGTGTGTAGCCATATCCTGACGGCGGTTCTGGCGCTGCGAGACAGTCCGGAACCGACGGATGCAGAACCTGCGACGCCCGAGGCCCCAACTGTCAGCGCATCGGACTGGCTGGCGGGCCTGACCGCCGATCAGCTGCGCAAGTTTGCAGGGGCGGATTTCGACGGCGCTGCTGTGTTGGCGGCGACGGCCCATGTCGACCAGCGGGGCGGCAATGCCCAAGCAAGCTTTCCATCACCCGAGGCGACAGTGACCTTTGTCGCAGGCCAAGACCTGAAGGCTGCGCTGTATAAGGGGCCAGCCACACGCAAACGGCTTGTCGTTGCGGCAGGGGCGATCGCGCTGCGTGACTTGGCAGGTGTCGCTCGGGATGCGCCATTGGCCAGCCCGAGCGCTGCGCCCGCGCCCGACAGCGAAACGATGGATGCGATCCTGCGCGCGCTGGAAGAGGCAATCGGGCAGATTTTCCATGGCTCTGCCGTTTTGGCCGAAGAACGTCTTCTGGACCTCGCCATATCCGCCAAGGTCCAATCCGCGCCGCGTCTGATGGGCCAGTTGATGACCCTGTCCACGCAAGCGGGCTGGGCCGAAGCCGGTGATGTCCGGTTTGAAGGTGGGCGGTTTCTGGCCGCGCTGTCGCGGACCTATGCACTGGCGCGGGCCATTCGGCTTTGTCCTGAGGATACCGATCTGTTGGGGCAGGCGCGCCGGTCCTATCAGCCTGTCGCGGATATGACGCTCATGTGTCTGGGTCTGCATGGATGGACCACCCCCAACGGCGCGCGCGGCCTGACCGCCTATTTTCTGGATCAGGAAACCGGCGAACATAGAAGCGCAACGGTCGCCCGAGGCGCGGGCATGGATTTGGCCTTTACCGCCTATCAAGCCTATTCAAATCCGCTGTGGGGTACGCCCGCAGCGTCCCGACTTAGCGGAACTTTTTTGGTGCTGGAAAATCCGCTGTGCGCCGAAGACGGACAAATTTCGACCGGTGACAAAACACGGGCCAAAGACATTCAGCCATTGCGGACGTCCGATGTTCAAAACAGTCCGGCCCTGATCCGGCGTTGGTCCGATTTGCGCGCCGATTTGCGGGTGCGGATGGGCACCGGCCTGCGCCGTGCAGCCGCGCCCGTGCCATCGCTCATCCTGCCGCACAGCATTTCAGAACCCCAGTTCGACGACATCAGCCAGCGCTATGTCTGGCAGGCCACCGATACCGTGGGCCAGACGCTTGATCTGACAGCAACGCCTGATGACCGCCCGCGTCTTGCAAAATTGCACACACAATTTCCCGGCGCGGTGGCATTGCTGGTGCTGACCTCGGTTGTCGGGGACGATCTGATACACGAACCAGTCACGCTTTTGCTGTCGTCTCTGGGGGACGTAGAGGCCGTCGATGTGAAGTTCCGCGATCTGCCTGCGGGAAGCGCGCTGGCGCGGGCCAAAGCGGGGCTTTTGCAGGGGTTCCAGCGCCTGACCGGCAGCAGCGGGACACCCTTGCAGACCGCTTTTCCGGCGCAGGTCCTGTCGCAACTGGCCGAACAGTGCCGCCATCTTCAGCCCGACACACTTGCCCGCCTTGCCGCAGGGGCCGAGGCGCGGCAGCTATTGGTTCTGGCGGACCGACTTGAGGGCCTGAAAACACATCAGGCGCCCGAGGATATTTTGGCCACGGCTTATCTGTGCCAAGAGGCGATGATGATGCTGGCATTGGCTGATTGATACCATGGGTTTGCAACCCGTTCTTTTGAAAAGCCCTTAAGGCCGCAGTCCATTGAGGACGCGAGCCTAACGGGCAGGAGCAGTTTACAGATGAAGACATTTACACGCCGCGCGGCGCTTGTGGGTTTGGGGGGCGTTGCGGGGTACGGCCTGTCCGGCGCATTGCGCCCGAACCTTCCGGTCTATGCAGGCACAAAACCGATGCCAGCACCCTCGGGCGAGGGGTTTCTGAACGATGCCAGCGGGTTGTCCGCGACCCCGATCAAAAAGCATCTGATCCTGAACGACGCGGCAGATGATGTCTTGGTCGAAAAAATCCGCGCCGAACTGGCCGAGGCGCAGTCCGAAGGACGCCCCCTGAACGTAGGCGCGGCGCGTCATTCGATGGGCGCTCAGGCGATCCCGCGCGATGGCACTGCGATCACCTTCGACAACGGCGCGGTCGAGATCGACAGCGATGCGCAAACCTACCGTGTGCACGCCGGTGCCCGCTGGTCCGAAGTCATCGCCGCGCTGGACCCGCAAGGCTGGTCGCCCAAGGTCATGCAATCGAACCACGACTTCGGCGTGGCCGCGACCTATTCGGTCAACGCCCATGGCTGGGCAGTGCCCTTTGGGCCGATGGGATCAACCGTCAGGTCGGTGCGCATGGTGTTGGCGTCAGGTGATCTGGTGACCTGTTCGCCCGATGAAAACCGTGATCTGTTCTATATGGCGATGGGTGGCTACGGATTGGTTGGTGTGATCGTCGATCTTGAGGTCGAGATGGTCAAAAACACCCGTCTTGTGCCCAGTTTCCAACTGCTTGATGCGACGGGGTTCGCCCAGGCCTTTCAGACAGCCGTCGACGATCCGACCGTGAAAATGGCCTTTGGGCGCTTGAACGTTGAACGCGCGACGTTCTTCCAAAAGGCCATGCTGACCACCTTCCGCGAGGCCGAAGATCAGGATGATCTGCCGCCTGCGTCCGGATCAGGGATCATGTCGCATCTGGCAAGCCGCATTTACCGTGCCCAACTGGGCAACGAGCCTTTCAAATCCTTCCGTTGGTTTAACGAAACACGCGTCGGCCCCGCTCTTAGGTCCGGTCCCTACACGCGCAATTCGCTGATCAACGAACCGGTGGCGACGCTGGCCGATCGCAACCCTGATCGCACCGATATCCTGCATGAATATTTCGTGGGCTTTGACCGGTTCAACGATTTCCTGACCGCCTGTCAGGATGTCATTCCAGCGTCCTATCAGGAATTCCTGAACGTGACCCTGCGCTATGTGGCGACGGATGATAACAGCCTGCTGTCCTACGCCCCTGTTCCCCGCATCGCGGCGGTGATGTCGTTCAGTCAGGAACTGAACCAACGGGCCGAGGCCGACATGACCCGCATGACCCGCGCGTTGATCGACCGGATCGCGGATATTGAGGGGGCTTACTATCTGCCCTACCGCCCGCATGCGACGTTGGATCAGTTCAAACGTGTCTACCCATGGAGCATCGCCTTCGCCGAAGCCAAGCGGTATCTGGACCCCGATCTGGTTCTGCGGAACAACCTCTGGGATCAGTATTTGGGGCAGATTTGAGCCGATTGCAGTAAATCGCACTTGGCTAATGTGTGGTGCTGATGAGCGCCGCGCACTGATCAATGCGCGCTTTTGTTGAAGGCGGAAACCCTTTACCTTTCTGTCCATGACAACAACCGGCCAAAAGACCGTACGCGCCGTCGAACGGGCGCTGAAAATTCTGGAGCTGATGAACCGCGCGCCGGTCGTCAAAGTGCAGTATTTGGCCGAACAAACCGATCTGCCCGCGCCGACAGTGGTACGGCTGCTCGAAACCCTAGTGGGGGCGGGATATGTCCAGAAACTGGGGCGGCAGGCGGGCTATAGCGTGACCGATCAGGTCGCCAAACTGGGCGCAGGGTATCACGGCCTTCCGCAGGTTTTCGACGTTGTCCGGAAAGAGGCCGAGGCCCTGACGCGGCGCACCCTCTGGCCCGCGGCCTTGGCAACGCTGGACGTCGATGCGCTGGTCATTCGGTTCAGCACCATCCCCATGAGCCCCCTTGCGCACTACGGCTCGGCCATCAATAGACGCATGTCTTTGTTGGATTTTGCCCATGGCCGCGCCTATCTGGCCTTCTGTTCCGCAGAAGAACGCCGCCATCTGGTCGCGCTGTTACAGCAGTCTGCCTCAAGCGCAGAAGAGGCCACCGCGATCGCGCAACGGGCCGAGTCCGTGGTGGCCCTGACCCGCGCCAGTGGTTTCGGGGAACGTGCGGGCAGCAACCAGCCCGATACCCATTCTCTGGCCTTGCCACTGCGCATGGGGTCGAAACTTGTGGGGACACTGGGGGTCACCTATTTCGCCCGCGCCAATGTGGATGTTGCGGCGTTGAAAAAGCAGCTGCGCGCCACAGTGACGGCCTGCGAAAAGGGCGCCTTGGCCAACGCCCGCCAGTTGGATGAACAGCCCGCAGCCTAATGGTTTTACGCCCACGGTATCGGCCCAATACCGAATCCTCGCGTTGCCGATTTGCCACCAAAATCGCGCCGTTTCCGGCCCCAACGGGCCTTGGCGACTGTTGCGGGTATTGCACCATATCTTGGATATTCGGAAACCGCGCCGTTTCGCGTTTCTAATTTCACTACGCGAAATTTGTCCAAATATTTTTTGTTTAAATGAGTGCCTTACGTAATGTCGAAATGTGCGGCGGGAGGGCCGCGCAGTTTTTACGAGTATCGGTGAGGGACAGCCGGAGGGAGGACAACAATGCCAAACACATCACATCCGGACTGACCGGTTTAACAGCGCAGTCCTGCGCTGACATCCATCCAGACACACAGCAAAAAAGCAACTGACGGGCTTCGGCGCGACCGGTTCTTTTGTGCCTGTCTCAGCGGTTCGGAAACCAGAAAACCAGACACCGGCAAGGCCCTCGCTTTGCCGCAAGGCTGGGCTTTGCCTGCACGTACCAAAGCCTTCTGGAACCGGATCGCACCATCTTCGGCATCATAATGAAGGAAGACCTAAATGAAGATCACTTACACCCTTGGTGCGGCGGCGACCGCACTTGCCTTGGCCGGGCCTGCGCAGGCCATCGACGTCGGTCCGGGGGACTACACCATTCTGCCGGGCGGCACCAATCTGGGGATGGTGTACTGGCAGCACCTCAGTTCGGATACACTGAAGATCGACGGCAACGAAATTCCGTCGTCGAAGCTGGAAGGCGACGTTGTCATCCTGCGCAACGTCAACTTCTTCGAGCTGGGCAGCATGCCTGCCGCGTTCCATCTGGTCATGCCCTTTGCCAGCCTTGAGGCCGACATCGGCGGGGTCGAACAAGAGGTCACCAACGGCCTTGGTGACACGACCATGGGCCTGACAGTCTGGCCCGTTCAACCCGATAACCCCGAGACCGGCACGACGCTTGGCTTCTCGCTGTTTGCGACGTTGCCCACCGGCAACTTCGAGCCCGGTAAGATCGGCATCGGCGAAGGCACCACCACGCTGACACCTCAGCTTGGTTTGATCCAGGGCCTTGGTGGCGGTTGGTATTTTGACGGCGTTCTGGATGTCGCGATCAAGGCCGACAGCACCGTGGACGGCGTCGAGTACAAGCGCGATCCGTCTTGGCAGATGCAGGCCATGCTGCGCAAACAGTGGGGCCCGACCACATCGCTGGCGATCGGCTATTCCGGCAAGCGCGGTGGCGACATGACGGTAAATGGCCTCGAAAGCGGTCTGAAAACCGAAAGCGACCAGTTGCGCGTCTTTGGCACCCACTTCGTCAGCCCGACGGTTCAGGTGCAGGGCATGCTGGGCAAAGACATCAATGTTGATGGTGGCTTCCAGAACAACAGCGTGGCCCAGTTTCGTCTGGTCAAAGTGTACTAAGATTTCTCCGGCCCGGTGCGCGCTGGGCCGGTCATCCCGATCGGGTGCTTAACGATCCGATCCGGTCAAAAGGTTCTGAACGACCTTATCCATCACCGCAAAGAACGTCTCGCGCTCGGCCGCCGACACGTTTTCGAACAGGCGATCATTCAGCGCCTCGGTGTGTTCCCGAATTTTCGCAATCAACGTATGCCCGTCTGCAGTCAGGGTCAGCGCATTCTGGCGGCGATCCTGTTGGCTGCGTTCGCGCGCCACCAACCCGCGTTCTTCCAGATGCTTGACCACTGCGGTCACAGCGGATTTTTTCAGCACGACGGATGTCGCCAGATCGTTTTGCGAAATACCGGGGTTCAGCCAGATCACCGACAGCACTCCGATCACACCGGCCTCAAGGTCCAGTGCCTGACGGATGGCATGGCCTTCGGGGCGCAGCAGGCTTTGTAATGTGCGCGCCATAAATGGCAGATCCCGCGACAGGATGCCAAAATCATCGCCCTTGGGTGGTCTGGTGTTGTGGCCGGTCACGGTGCCTCCTGTCCTGAGTTCCGGCTTTATCAATAGCCTTGCGATATGCGGTTCGTAAAGCGGTTGGGGCCCCGAAAACTGCTCCAGTTTTTGAACGAATAATATGATTCAGAACGGAGGATCGGCGCCTGATACTCTAATTCGTCAATTTTTCATGGCCAAAAACACCATTGACAGAATCGCAATATAGTTCACTAAATGAACTAATAATAAGGATGACCGCAAAGCGCGTCACATACCAACAGTTCAAAATGAACGCGGCCAAAGAAGCCGCTCCTTCCGGGAGGACATGATGAAAGACCTTTTCAAAACGCTGGCGCTGACCGCGCTGACCGCGCTGACCGTCTGTGCCGCCGACGCGGCGATGGCCACCGAATTGCGCCTGTCTGTGGAAACTCCGCCGGGCCACGTGCGCAACCTTGCGGCTGAACGCTGGGCCGAAGCGATTGCCACCAAATCGAACGGCGCGATCACGGTCGAGGTCTTTCCTGCCGCACAGCTTTATAAATCCGCCGACGCGATCCGCGCCTTGGCGTCGGGTGCGTTGGACATGTCCATTCAGGCGTCCCCCACGCTCAGCCGGTTTGAACCGAACCTGTCGGTGATCACGCTTCCGATGTTCTTTGGCGCAACCCGCGATGACGTTCGCACCATTCTGGACGGCCCCTTGGGCGATGAACTTTGGGGCATGGTTGCGAAAAAAGGCATCGTTGTTCCGGATGGCGGGCATTTCGAATTTGCCCCCAACAATTCCGCTTACACAGCTGGCAAGGTTGTTGCGACCTATGGTGATCTTACCGGCGTCAAACTCGCCACGCCGCCCAGCCCTGTTGTCGTCGCGATCATGAAGGAAATGGGCGCCGCGCCACAGGCGACCCCGCGTTCAGAGATTGTGCTGCAGCTGACGCAAGGCCAGATTGACGGTCTGGGGTCGGTCACCGACCTGACCATCAAGGGCGGCAAGCTGTGGGAAGCAGGCATAGACAACGCCTTCGCCGACAACGCGGGCTGGGGCGTGTATATTCCGCTGATGTCCAAGGCGAGCCTTGAGAAACTCAGCCCAGAAGATCAGGCGATCATTCAAGAGGCATGGTCAGAAACCGTGGGCTGGGCGCGCGACTATGCGGCCAACGAATTGGCCGATGCACGTGCTGTGAACGAGGCCAACGGCGTCACCTACCATGATCCGGATCCGGCAGCCATTCAGGCCATGCGCGAAAGGATGACCGCCGCGCAGGATGCGATTGTTGCCGATGGCGGCATGGACGCCGAGTTTGTGAGCCGCGTCCAAGCAGCCCTGACAGGCAACTGAAAATGCCGCGCTGTCCTATGCAATCAGGGCAGCGCGATCATTGGTACATACAGGCATGATCACCAAAATCCTTACCATCTGGACGCGCATTGAAGCAGTCCTAATCGGGCTATGCATTATCGCGGCCTTGCTGGTCTTTCTGGGCGGCGCTGCGGTACGCGCCTTTGCCCCCGCCTATTCCGTGGACTGGGCGGAAGAGGTCGCTTTATACGGCATCATCTGGGCCACCGTTCTGGCGGGCTCGTCGCTTGTGGCAGAAGGGCGGCATCTGCACACCGAAGTGTTTCTGGCGCGCTTTTCACCGCGCACCCGCGCAGTGATCGGGTGGGCCATGACCGGCGTCGCCACAGCATTCTGCGCCGCGATGATGGTCTACGGCTGGCAGGCCTATTCCTTTGCTTTGCTGCTGGACGAACGATCAGCGTCAAGCCTGCGGGTGCCACAGGCCTATGCGGTCTTTCTGGCGCTGCCTGTTGGCATGGCGCTGATTTTGGGTCGTGTCGCATTGATGATCCTGTCAGGCCAACGCCCGTTTTCCGGCGTCGTCCACCTGCGCGAAACCGAGGAGCTTTGATATGCAGGCTCTGATCGGATTGGGCGGGATGCTGGTGCTGATGGCACTGGGCGCGCCGATTTTCGTGTCGCTGGGGTTGGCGGCGCTGTTGATGCTGGCGACCGAGGGCCGCCCCCTGATGGATGCCGCCGCGCATTCGATCAATGGCATCAACTCGACCACGTTCCTTGCGGTGCCGTTTTTCGTCATGGCGGCAACCTTTATGCAAAAGGGTGGCATCGCCCGTGTGATCATCGAGGCGGCGGAAACATGGGTCGGCCATTTCCGTGGTGGTCTGGGGTTGGTTGCGGTCATTGCCACCACCTTGTTTGCGGCCATCAGCGGATCGTCTGTTGTGACGGCCATGGCCATGGGTACCTTCCTGATCCCCGCAATGGTGGCGCGCGGCTATGACCGGCCTTTCGCATTGGGCCTTGTGGGTGCGTCAGGCACGCTGGGCATCCTGATCCCGCCGTCCTTGTCGATGATCCTCTACGGGCTGATAGCCGAAGAAAGCGTGCCGCGTCTGTTTCTGGCAGGCGTCGTGCCGGGCCTGTTGCAAGCGGCGCTTTTGGGGGCTTGGGTGATCTTCTATTCACGGCGTAAGGGATACGCATCAGGCCAGCGGGCCAGCACCTCGGAATTCATCCGCAAAAACCTGCGCGCTTTGCCTGCCGTGGCGATCCCGCTGTCGGTGTTTGCGGGAATATACTCAGGATATACAACCGTCACCGAAAGCGCAGGCGTCGCCGCCATCGCCTCGGTCCTTGTGGCGATTTGCGTCTATAAAGAAGTCACCTTCCGCGATGTTTTTCCCATGGCGACCGAAGGGATGAAGTCGGCCTCGGCTGTGACATTCATCGTCATGTTCGCGCTGCTGTTCGCCCACTGGATTACCGGTTCCGGCATCCCCACGGCCTTGGTCAACTTCGCCATCGCGCGCGAATTGGAACCTTGGCAGTTCCTTTTGGCCTTGAACGTCATGATGATCATTCTGGGCATGTTCCTTGATGCCATCGCGGTCATGCTGATCGTGACGCCGATTGTTCTGCCGGTGCTGTCGACGTTGGGCATTGATCCTGTTCATTTCGGCATCGTTCTGATCGTGAACATGGAGATCGCCTTCCTGACGCCGCCCATCGGGCTGAACCTGTTTGTTTTGTCCTCCATTGCCAAGGCGCCGATGTCCGAGGCTGTGCGCGGCATGGTGCCTTTCGTGATCATCATGGCGGTCTTCCTGATCCTCATCACCTACATACCGGAGATTTCCCTGTGGCTTCCGAACCTGTTGATGCAATGACCTGCGATTGGGATCCGTCCGATCCTGCAACGCAGGCGAATTACCCCGCCGCGCAGGAACGTCTGCGGCAGATGGCGCCTGTGGCGTGGTCGGACAAATGGGGCGGGTTCTATACATTGATGCGCTACGATGATGTCATGACAGCCAGCCGCGATCCGGAAACCTTCACAGCGACCAAGATGACGGTGATCCCGTCGTCCCCGCGCAAAGGATTGCCGCGTCTGCCGCTGCAAAAGGACCCGCCGGAAAGCGACCGCTATCGCAAGGGGCTGAACCCGTTTTTCAAGGAAAACAAAGTCCGCAGCTGGGAACCCGCGCTGCGTGAATTGGCAGGTCGCTTGATGACAGACCTGCTGAAAACGCCCGAGGCCGCGAATTTCTCGGGTGGGTTTGCCGAACCCTTCACGCAAGGGGCCTTGGGCATCCTGCTGGGCCTTGATCCTGAAGAGGCGTTAGAAATCGGGCGGCTCAGCCATGCCTATGTTGAGGCCGTGCAGGGAGAAGACCTGACCACGGCTGGCGGGTTGTCCAAACAGGTGGACGGCTTTGCGATCCGACTGGTGGATAACCGTCTGGCCAACCCACGCGATCCGGAAACCGATATCGTCAGCGGCCTTGCCGCCCAAACGCCCGACGGTCAGCCTTACACCGAAGAGGAACTGGCAGGCATGGTGCGTCTGATGCTGATCGGCGGCCATGTGGTGCCGCGCAATTTCATGTGCTCGGTCGCGTGGCACATGGCGACGCATCCCGACCATGTCGCTTTGCTGCGCAGGGATGCAGCCGCGTGGAAACCGTTTATCGAAGAACTGCTGCGCTACTACCCCGCCAATCAGGCGCTGGTGCGGGTTGCGACCAAGGACACGTCGCTGGGTGGTGTGGATATTCCCAAAGGCTGCCCTGTCGCGCTGAATTTCCTGTCGGCCAATCGGGACGAGGCGGTGTTTGACCGCGCGATGGAGTTTGTGCCTGATCGCAGCCCGAACCGTCATCTGGCCTTTGGCATCGGGCCGCATATGTGTCTTGGGCTGGCGATGGCGAAACTGCAAACACGGATCACGCTGGATGCCTTGTTGTCTGTGCCGGGTTTGGCCGTGGCCGGCACGCCAGTTTGGGCGCGATGGACGGAATACGGCATCAGCGCGCTGTCGTTGGACTTGCGGGGCGAAGCATGACGCGACCCGACGATTTCACCCTGCCGGAAGCCGAGGATTTCGACTGCCCCCACGCCCAGTTCGCCCATTTGCGAGGCCATTGCCCCGTTGCATGGTCGAACGATCTGGGGGGCTTCTGGGCGGTGACGCGCCATGCCGATGCCTGCGAGGTGTTGGAAAACTGGAAGCTGTTCACCACCACCGTTCAGAACGTCGTACCGCCTGTGGCCACCACGCAAAGACGCCCGCCGCTGCATCTGGACCCGCCCGACAACATCCCCTACCGAAACGCGATCCTGCGATTTCTAAGCCCGTCGCGCCTGAAGGCGTGGGAGCCTCGGGTGGAACAAATGGTGGCGCGGTTTCTGGACCCGTGGATCGCCAATGGCGGCGGCGATATCTGTGCCGGTTTTTCCTTTCAGTTGCCCATCGCTCTGCTGGCCGAATTCTTTAACCTCGCGCCGGATCAGGCCGAACGTATTCGCGTTGTGGGTGCTGCGTTCAACATGGCGTTGCAGCGGCAGGACATGCCGGAACTGCGCGCCCGATCGGATGAACTGTACGGCATTGCCGAGGCGCTGATCGCGGATCGCATCGCCCATCCCCGTGATCCCGACACCGACCCGACGGCCAATCTGTTGGCGGTTCGGGTAGATGGCGAGCCTTTGGCGCATGATCTGATCCTCGGGGCGCTGCGGCAGTTTCTGTTGGTGGGGATCATCGCGCCCACGACCTTTATCGGATCGATGGCGGTCCATCTGGCACGGCACCCTGATCATCACAAGGACCTGCGCGATGACCCGTCACGCGTGAACGACGCGACCGAGGAATTGCTGCGCCTTTACACGCCCTATCGCGGGTTCGCCCGCACCGCGCGGCAGGACACGGACCTTGGCGGAAAGACCATCAAGGCAGGTGAGGCGGTCGCCATTGTCTTTACATCGGCCAATCGCGACGAGGCGGTTTTTGATGACCCGCATGAATACAAACTGGATCGACCTGCCCGCGATCTTTTGACCTTTGGTCGTGGCCCACACATGTGCCCCGGTGCGCCCCTTGCGCGGCTTTTGCTGCAAGAAGTGTTGCGCCAGCTGACATCGAAAACGGTGAAGCTGACCGTGGTCGGAGACATCGAAATGACGCGCTGGCCAGAGTACGGCCCGCTGTCCGTGCCGCTGAAAGTGACGCCAGTGTAGACGATCCGCGACCTTTGGTGCGGTCGCGGGACGTCAGAAATACCCCAAAAGCGCGAAATCCGTGCTAGCATCCCCCGACTACGAGATCGCGGTGGAGGAACGGGGTTTTGTTGGAACATGCTTTGATTCTGGATTCGGTGGGGGCACCCATCCCGCATGACGATGCCACACGCTCGACCGATTGGGACGAGGTGCAGGCCTTTTGTGAAACGGTCTATATGCCCTACAAGGTGCGGCCGCTGGAGCGGTTTTCGAAACCGGACGCCACGATGATTTCGGCTATGGCGGGGCGCGTGACGATGACGCGGTTTTCCTATGGGACCGGCATCTTTCTGGATCAGTTCGATCCCGAGGCGGGCAATATCCTTGTTCTGAACACCCTGCGCGGGGCGCTGAACCATCAGTCGGACGGTGCGCCTGTTTCGACGGGGGCAGGGGAAAGCTTTGTCGTGGATTGTTCGCGCACCGATTACTGGCTCGAGGGCGATCCGGATCATATGCAGTTGAACCTGACAATCCCGCATCAGGTGATGGCCGATACCGCCGAACGCTGGTTCGGCTTTGTCCCCGATGACACGCTGTGGACCAGTCGGGTGAAGTTCGGCGGTCCGAACACTGCGTGGCCGTCTTTGCTGGATTATGCGGCGCGGGCACTGACGCGGACAGGCACGATTGCCGCCGATGCGGCGCTGGCCCGTCATATCGAAGAGGTGCTTTGCGTCGAACTTCTGCGCCACTGGGCGGCGCGGGCCGGCGTGAAACTGGAAAGCGGCGCGCGGGCGGCGGCCCCCGGATATGTGCGCCGCGCCGAAGAGATTTTCGAGGCCGAGGCACGGGATGCGCCGACCGTGGGCGATGTCGCCAAGCGCGTAGGTGTGTCAGCGCGCACGCTGTCGGGTGGCTTCCAACGGTTTCGCGGCATTTCCCCGCGCGATTTTCTGGCGGCGCGCCGCATGGAAGGATTCCGCGCCGATCTGGAAACCGCGCCTGCCCATCTGAGCGTGTCCGAGATCGCTGTGGATTGGGGCTTTAGCAATCTCGGGGCGCTGGCGGGGCGCTACCGCGACAGGTTTGGTGAACTGCCGTCGCAAACACGGCTGCGGGCAGGGGGCGCTGCGCGTCACTGATATTTTCCTTCCGAAACCGGACAGCGCCTGCCGATGCCGGACAGCGCGTGGGCCCGCGCGCTCGTACCCTGTGCCGCACGAGTTCTAGGGAGGAACCACATGAAAGATACGATTACATCCGATATCAAATCGCGTTGCGACAGTGTGTTGAACGGCCTGACCAGCGGCGCGTCCCGTGTTCCCGGCGTTGTGGCGATGGTCACCGACCGCGACGGCGACATCTATTCCGGTGCATCCGGAGAACGGCGCATTGGCGGTGATCCGATGACGGAAGACACCGTCTTTGCCATCTTTTCCACGACCAAGGCGATTGCGGGGACGACCGCGCTGCAATGTGTGGAAGACGGGCTGCTGGACCTTGATGCACCAGCCAAGGAATACGCGCCTGCCATCGGTAATTTGCAAGTGATCGACGGCTTTGATGACAGCGGCCAGCCGCGTCTACGCGCGCCGAGATCCGATGTCACCACACGCCAGTTGATGTTGCACACGGCGGGCTTTGGCTATGACTTCTTCAATGAAGACTACAAGCGTCTGGCCGAAGAGCATGGCCAGCCGTCGGTTGTGACCGGAAGCCGCGCCTCCATTGAGACGCCGTTGCTATTCGATCCCGGTGAGAAATGGGAATACGGCACCAACATCGATTGGGTCGGTCAGGTTGTCGAAGGTATTCGCGGTAAACGTCTGGGCGAGGTTATGGCGGAACGTGTCTTTGCGCCGCTGGGCATGACGGACATTGCCTTTACCCGCACCGACAACATGAAGCCGCGCACAGCAACCATCCACGCCCGTGGCGAAGACGGCGGCCTGACCCCGATGGACGATTTCGCCCTGCCGGATGACCCCGAGGTGCACATGGGTGGTCATGGCCTTTATGGCTCGGTGCCGGAATACATGAAGTTCATCCGCATGTGGTTGAACGACGGTGCTGGCCCGAATGGCCGCGTGCTGAAGCCGGAAACGGTGGATTGGGCTGTCAAAGGGGCGTTGGTGCCGCCGCAAAAGGTGACGATGCTGCCCGGCGTGATCCCGTCTTTGTCCAATGATGCTGAGTTCTTCCCGGGGCTGGCCAAGGATTGGTCCTACACCTTTATGGTCAATTCCGAAGAGGCCCCGACAGGCCGCCCCGCCGGTGCCATCGGTTGGGCCGGTCTAGCGAACTGTTTCTACTGGATCGACCGCGCCAATGGCGTCGGTGGCTATTGGGCGACGCAGATCCTGCCGTTCGGCGATCCCGAGTCCTTCACCGGCTACATGGATTTCGAAACCGCCGTTTATCAGGCGCTGGCCAACAGCTGATCTTTCGGGGCGGTCGCGGACCGCCCCTTCATCCCAGTCGGTGTCGTCAGAGAACGCCGCGTCGTGGAAAAATCCACGGCGCGGTGATTGCGTCGTAATACGGCTTTCTCTATATGCCGCGACGAACCGGTCGCAGCCTACCCGGTCTAAAAAACAAGGACTAGATCATGAAGACACTTGTCATCTGCTCGGGCGGACTCGATTCCGTTTCGCTTGCGCATATCACTGCGGAAACGCGGGAACTGACCCGTTTGGTTTCCTTCAACTATGGCCAACGCCATCTGAAAGAACTGGAATTCGCAGCCGAAGCTGCGGAGCGTCTGGGCGTGCCGCACACTGTTATCGACCTGCGCCCCGTGGGTGCGGCGCTGACCGGATCGGCGCTGACCGATGAAATTGACGTACCAGATGGTCATTATGCCGAAGAAACCATGAAAATCACCGTGGTGCCGAACCGGAACGCCATCATGCTGACCGTGGCCTACGGGATCGCGGCGGCGAATGGTGATCAGGCGGTGGCGACCGCTGTGCATGGCGGCGATCACTTTATCTACCCCGATTGCCGTCCCGATTTTGTCGAGGCTTTCGACAAGATGCAGCGCTTTGCGTTGGACGGGTACGCCGACGTCAGCCTGTGGACACCTTTCGTGCACCGCACCAAGGCCGACATCGTCAGCGACGGGGCCAAGCACAACACGCCGTTTGACCGGACGTGGTCCTGCTACAAGGGTGGCGAACACCACTGCGGTCGCTGCGGCACTTGCGTAGAACGGCGCGAGGCGTTTGATCTGGCGGGCGTGACTGATCCGACGGTCTATGAGGACCCTGATTTCTGGCGTCAGGCCGTCGCAAATGCGGAGGCCAAGTAATGTTCCGCATTTCGAAAGAGTTCCACTTTTCGGCCTCGCACCAACTGGAGCATCTCCCCGCCGATCATCAGTGCGCGCGTTTGCACGGGCACAACTATATCGTTGTGGTCGAACTGGCGGCGGCCGAGTTGAACGAGGACGGGTTCGTGCGGGATTACCACGAACTCAAACCGCTCAAGACCTATATCGACGACACGTTTGACCACCGCCATCTGAACGATGTGCTGGACGTGCCGTCGACGGCGGAAAACATGGCCAAGCACTTCTTTGACTGGTGCCGCGCGCGCTGGCCGGAGACGTCGGCGGTGAAAGTGTCCGAGACGCCCAAGACATGGGCCGAATACCGGCCATGACCCTGCGCATCGTTGAGATTTTCGGGCCGACGGTTCAGGGCGAAGGGGCCCTGATCGGCGAGGCCACGGTGTTCGTGCGGGCAGGCGGCTGTGACTATCGCTGTAGCTGGTGTGATTCATTGCATGCGGTGGACAGCCAGTATCGCCACACGTGGCTGCCCATGAGTGATGATGCCGTGATGGACGAGGTGCGCCGCCTGTCTGGCGGGCGCCCATTGACCGTGTCGATTTCGGGCGGCAACCCCGCCATTCAGGACTTTGCCCCGCTGATCGCGCTGGGCAAGGTCGAAGGGTATCGCTTTGCCTGCGAAACCCAAGGGTCGGTGTCGCAGCCGTGGTTTGCCGATCTCGATACGCTTGTCCTAAGCCCCAAGCCGCCGTCCAGCGGCGAAACCGTGGATTGGGACAAGTTCGATGCTTGCGTGCAGATGTCCAAAGGCTGCGGGCAGGCGGTGATGAAGATCGTCATCTTTGACGACACCGATTACGTCTGGGCGAAAGAGGCCGCTGCTCGATATCCCGAGATGCCGCTCTATCTGCAACCCGGCAACCTCGAGGTAGACCCCGATCTGCCAGTGAACCTTGAAGACGCGACCGACCGGCTGCGTCAGTTGATCGAAAAAACCACCGGTGACGGCTGGTTTGCCCCCCGCATTCTGCCGCAGCTTCATGTCCTTGTCTGGGGCAACAAACGCGGCGTCTGACCCGAAAGGAACTGTCCATGTCTGATAGTATCTACAGCAATCTGAAACAGCTTGGCGGTGCCACGGTGCTGCCGACCGATCCCGATCAGGCCGAGCTTGAGCGCGTCCAGAACCCGCAGGCTGACGTGGATTACAACGTGCGCTTCACCGCGCCGGAATTCACATCGCTGTGCCCGATGACAGGTCAGCCCGACTTTGCCCATCTGGTGATCGACTATGTGCCGGGTGACTGGCTGGTCGAAAGCAAATCGCTGAAGCTATATCTGGGTTCGTTCCGCAATCACGGCGCGTTCCACGAGGATTGCACGGTGTCCATCGGGCGTCGTCTGAACGACTTCCTGTCGCCCCGTTGGCTGCGTATCGGCGGCTACTGGTATCCGCGCGGCGGCATCCCGATTGATGTGTTCTGGCAGACCGGCCCGCAGCCGGAAAGCGTCTGGATTCCCGACCAAGGCGTGCCGCCCTATCGCGGTCGCGGCTAAGATTTTTGGCGGCGGGTCCTATGGCCACGCGGCATAGGATTTGTCGCCTTCCAAACGGCGGATGCGGGCCGTCCGCCGGAACTTGGCGGGGCTTTCGCCGCGATGACGGATGAAGAACCGTGTGAAATACGCAGGGTCGTGAAAGCCCAGCCGGTAGGCCACCTGACTGACAGGCATGCCGGTGTTCGACAGCAGTTCCGATGCCTCGCGGATCAGCAGTTGATGCAGATAGCCCTGCGGTGATTTTCCCGTTGCGCGGCGCACGGCGGTGCCCAGCCTGTCGCGGGTGACGTTCAGCGCCGTGGCATAATCCGACACCCGCAAATGTTCGCGCATCCGCTGGCTGGCGAGTGCCATAAACCGTTCCACAAGACCCTGTGGCGAATGGCCGTGCGCGACCAGATCGGTGCGTACCTGCCGCCAGATGTGGATCAAGATTAGCGACAGATAGTATTGCGCCGATAGTTCTGCGCCCGGTTCAGTCAGCCCGTATTCCCGCGACAGCCCCTGAACAAGCTGCGCCACCTGACCGTCGCGTTCCAGCGGGGCGGACAGGGCTTGGGCAAAGGTTTTGCGCATCCGTTCGCCCAAGGGCGTGGCGGGCAGGGCGTTCATTACGTCCAGTTCGGGGATCGACAGGATCGTCGCGCGGGTGCCGCCTGCAATCGACAGTTCGCCGCCGTTGCCATCGGGCAGCCACAGCAGACGCGGTCCGTCGATCTCTTCGCGTTCCGGAAGGCCGCCGTCACGCAGCTCGACCCGCCCTCCGTGAAGCAGAACCAACTGCGCTGTCCCCGCAGCCAGCGTCACGCCGACGCGCGTCAGGGGGCTGCGAATGTCCTGAATTTGCAGTCTTGCGCGGCGGGTAGGTTGGGGCGGATTCGACGCTTTCATGCCTTGTGGCTACTGATTTTCACCCATTCTATCCAGCAAAAATACAAATAATGCTCTCATAAGTGCATATCTTGCACTTAATCCCTTCGCCTAAGCTTTTCCACGGCGAGGATCAGCTCGCCTGCTGAATGGTCTGCGCCCGAAGTGTGGGGGCGGGTCCAATAAGGCTCTTGGGAGGAGACATGGTTAATCTATTCAAACACGCCAAGGCGTGCACGACGGCGTTCGCGGTGGCGGCGGCGTCCTTCATGACTGCGGGTCACGCGACTGCGGCAGACGACACAATCACCATCGGCTATGCGGTGGCCCTGACCGGCCCGAACGCGACGGGTGCGGGGATTTCGACCGTGCCGAACTACCGCCTTTGGGTGGATCAGGTGAACGGCGAAGGCGGCATCGAAATGCCCGACGGGTCGCGCAAGATGATCGAAGTGGTCGAATATGACGACCGGTCGTCGAACGAAGATCTGGTGCGCGCGATCGAACGTCTGGCATCGCAGGACAAGGTCGACCTGATCCTGCCGCCGTGGGGCACGGGCGCGAACCTTGCGATTGCACCGCTGATGGCGCGCTTCGGCTATCCGCAACTGGCGGTGACGGCGGTGACAGACAAGGCACCAGAATTCGCAGCCCGTTGGGACCGTAGCTTCTGGATGCTGGGCGGTGGTCATGACTATGCGACCGGTCTGGTCGATGTTCTGGCACAGGCCCGTGACGCAGGCACGATTAACAACAAGATCGCGGCGGTGTCCGTTGCCGACGGTTTCGGCATCGACCTGATCAAGGGCGCGCGCCCTGCATTCGAAGAGGCCGGTTTCGAACTGGTCTATGACGAAAGCTATCCGCTGGGCACATCCGATTTTGCCGCGATCATGTCCGAAGCGCAGGCATCGGGCGCAGACAGCTTTGTCGCGTTCTCCTACCCGCCGGGCAGCTTTGGCATGACCAAAACCGCGCAGGCGATGGGTTTCAACCCCAAGGTCTTTTACATCTCTGTCGGTGGCGCGTTCCCGATCTATCCGGGTATTGCGGACGGCAAGGCCGACGGCGTGATGGCGATCGGTGGTGTTGATGGCACCAGCGACAGCGTCAAAGCCTATTTCGACGCCCACACCACCTTTGTCGGCAACCCGCCGGACAGCTGGGCCAGTGCCGTGACCTTCGCATCGCTTGAGATGCTGGAACAGGCGATTGGCCGCGTCGGTCTGGATCATGGTGATCTGGCAGCGGATCTGTCCAGCGGCACGTTCGATACGGTGATCGGTCAGGTCAAGCTGGAGGACAACCAGCTGCGCGATCTGTGGACTGTGGGTCAGTGGCAGAACGGTGCCTTTGTAGGCGTCGGTCCGGCGGACAAAGCGGGCGCTGCGGCCCCCGTTATTCCCAAGCCGGAATGGTAATCACCTGAACTGAAACATGTGGTCCGCCTGACCTGTCGGGCGGTCCATGGTTCCAAGGAAAACTTCTTTATGTTTGTCACGATCCTTATCCTCGGGCTTGTGCTCGGCGGGACGTATGCGCTGCTGGCGCTGGGGCTGACGCTGCAATACGGCATCGCCCGCATCATGAACCTTGCTTACGGCGAACTGACGCTGGCGGCGGCTTTTATCCTTGTGGCGCTGATGCAGGGCTTTGGCATCTCGCCCTTGCTGACAGTCGCGCTGATCGGGCCGGTTGGCTATGTGGTTGGCAGCCTTCTCTACACCGTGATGATGAAGCCGCTGGTGGCGCGGTCCAGCGGGGGTAAGCTGGATGTGGACTCGATCCTTGCGACCTTCGGGTTGTTGTTCCTGATCCAGGGCGCGCTGCTGATGGTTTTTGGCCCGAATTTCACATCGATTTCCTATCTGGATAAGGGTGTGACGATTTTTGGCGTGACCGTCGCGCTGAACCGCTTGATCGCCTTGGGCATCTGCGTGGTCGTAGGCGGTGCGCTTGTGATCGCGTTGGCGACAACACGATGGGGGCTTGCACTGCGAGCCGTGGCGCAAACGCCGACATCCGCGCCTTTGGTGGGTTTGGATGTGAATAAGGTTGCCCGTCAGGGGTTTGCTTTGGGCACAGCATTGGCCGCGACAGCGGGGGCGACCGTGGCGATGTACCAGACGTTTTCGGCAAGCGGAGGCGTGGTGTTCACCATGAAGGCGCTGGTGATCGTGATCATGGGCGGCGTGGGCAACGTGGGCGGTGCGCTGGCGGCGGGTCTGTTGCTGGGGCTGGTCGAAACATTTGTGGCGACCGCCATTGATCCGGGTCTGACGCTGGCGGCGACATTCGCGATCTTCCTGTTGGTTTTGCTGTTCCGGCCCCAAGGCCTGTTCGGAAAGGCCTGAGCCATGAAATACGTGATTTATCCCGTTGCTCTGGCGCTTTTGGCGGCAGTTCCTTTCGTGGCCTCGGACTATGCGCTGGGTCTCTTGATCGGCATGGTGACCTATGTCACGCTGGCCTCGGCCTGGGCAATGTTTTCGGGCCCGACCCACTATGTTTCGCTGGCCACCGTCGCGTTTTACGGGGCTGGCGCCTATGTCGTCGCCATGCTGAACGAGGTTATGGCCTATCCGATGATCCTGTTGATCACAGCAGGCGTGGGGGCGACCATGGCGTTGGTTGTGGGGCTGTCGACGCTGCGGCTGGCAGGCGTTTACTTTGTGATCTTTTCCTTCGGTCTGGCCGAACTGATCCGCCAGCTGATCACATGGTACGAGATCAACATCTACGGCACGCTGGGGCGCTATATCTTTGTCGATATCACCGCGCGTGGCATCTATTGGCAGATGCTGGGTTTGGCCGCGATCACCATTGGCCTGACCGCCTATATCAATCGCAGCCGTCTGGGTCTGGCCCTGCGCGTGATCGGCGATGATGAGGTTGTGGCGGCCCATTCCGGTATCCCGCTGGCACGGATGAAGCTGATGGCCTTTGTGCTGTCTGCCACGATCCTGACGCTGGCTGGTGCCATCGCATCGCCCCGTTGGGTCTATGTGGAACCCGCGATTGTGTTCAATCCGACCGTCAGTTTCCTGACCGTGATCATGGCGTTGTTCGGCGGGGCGAACCGGTTGTGGGGGCCTGCACTGGGCGCGATCCCGCTATTTCTGGCCTTTGAATACCTGTCGGCGCATTTCCCTGATGTCTATCCGATCTTCCTTGGTGCGTTGTTCATCGGTGTGGTCTTCCTTTTCCCGAACGGTGTGCTAGCCGGGATCGAAGGCCTGCGCCGTGGCAAGAAGGAGGAAACGGCATGAGCCTTCTGACAATCGACAAAGCGACCAAGAAATTCGGCGGTTTGACGGCGGTGGACGGCGTGTCGTTTTCGCTGGAGCAGGGTGAAATCCTCGGGCTCTTGGGGCCGAACGGATCGGGCAAGACCACGTTGATCAACCTGATCTCGGGCGCGTTGCCCATGACATCCGGTGACATCCGCCTGAACGGTGTGTCGCTGGCCGGCAAACGGGCGGATCAGATCGCCCACGCGGGGGTGGCGCGGACGTTCCAGTTGGTGCGCATTCTGCCGTCGCTGTCGCTGATGGAAAATGTGATGATCACGGCGGTTTTCGGCGCGAAATCCCACTGGGGGCAGGCGGCGAAGGATACGGCTATGACGGCGCTGAGCCGTGTAGGTCTGGCCAACCGTGCCACGGCAAATGCCGGGTCGCTGACCTACATCGACCAGAAGCGCCTTGAACTGGCCCGCGCTTTGGCAGCCGAGCCCGAGGTTCTGTTGCTGGATGAGTGGCTGGCAGGTCTGAACCCGACGGAACTGGCCCAAGGCATCGCCCTGATCCGTGAACTGAGCCAAAGCGGCCTGACCATCCTGATGGTCGAACACATCATGGAGGCGGTGCGGGCGCTGTGCCCGCGTGTGGTCGTCATGAATTCGGGCAGTTTGATTGCCGATGAAGCGACGCAATCGGCCCTGAACGACCCGCGCGTGATCGCGGCCTATCTGGGGGACAGTGCAGATGCTTAACGTTCGAAATCTGACCGTCAGCTATGGCCGCCACGTCGCGCTGGATGGTGTGTCGATCGAAGTGACCGATCATGAAATGGTGGCGATCCTTGGCGCGAACGGGGCGGGGAAGTCTTCGCTTCTGAATGCCATCGGGGGTCGTGTGCGGATCGGGTCTGGGACGATGGACTATCACGGTCTGGACCTGACCAAATGCTCGCCGCATGAACTGGTGGAAAACGGCATTGCGCTGGTTCCTGAAGGGCGCGGCATCTTTCCGGGCCTGTCTGTGGCGGAAAACCTATTGCTTGGGGCGAACCCGAAACGGGCGCGGGCCAAGGTGGACCAGTTGCAGGAAGAGGTCTTTGCCCTGTTCCCGAAACTGGCCGAACGCCGTACCCAGATCGCGGGCACAATGTCAGGCGGTGAACAGCAGATGGTTGCCATTGGCCGTGCGCTGATGTCGTCGCCGGATCTGTTGTTGTTGGACGAGCCATCACTCGGGCTGGCCCCGATTGTGGTGCAAGAGGTCTTCGCCGCCCTGAAAGGCATCCGCGACAAGGGCCTGACGATTGTGATCGTCGAACAAAACGCGCGCGCGACGCTGGCCTTGGCGGATCGCGCCTATCTGATCGAATCCGGTCGCATCATCGGGTCCGGCAAGGCCGAAGACCTGAAAAACGACCCACAAGTTGTCCGCGCCTTTTTGGGCGGGGCTGTTTCCTAATCCAACGAAAGAACTGGGTAAAATGACTGATCTGAACCTTTATATTTATGGTGAATTCGTCCCGTCCGAGACCGGAAAACAGTTCACGCGGTCGAACCCGATTACAGGGGATGTTGTGACCCACGCGGCGGCGGCCAGCCTGAGCGATGTGGACCGCGCAGTGGATGCAGCGGCGCAGGCCTTTCCCGAATGGTCCACGACCTCGCCCGGTGTGCGGCGCGAGAAGTTGCTGGCAGCGGCGGAAAACCTGAAGGCCCGCGCAGGCGACATTATCGCCGCGATGAAAGAGGAACTTGGGGCGACCGAGGCTTGGGCCGGTTTCAACGTCAAACTGGCATCCGACATGCTGGTCGAGGCGGCTGCAATGACCACCCAGATCAAGGGCGAGATCATCCCGTCGAACCGTCCGGGTTCACTGGCAATGGCGATCCGTCAGCCTGCGGGCGTTGTGCTGGCGATGGCGCCGTGGAACGCGCCGGTGATCCTAGGGGTGCGGTCCATCGCTACACCTTTGGCCTGCGGCAACACGGTTGTCATGAAAACGTCCGAACTGTGCCCCCGCGTTCACGCGCTGGTGGTCGAAGCGGTGGCCGAGGCGGGCTTCCCTGCCGGTGTGCTGAACGCGATTTCCAATGATCCGAACGACGCGCCGCAGATTGTTGAGGCGCTGGTTAAGAACCCCGCGATCCGCCGTGTGAACTTCACCGGTTCGACCCGCGTGGGCAAGATTATTGGCGAGCTCTGCGGTCGCTACCTGAAGCCTGCGCTGCTGGAACTGGGCGGTAAGGCCCCGATGATCATTCTGGATGACGCAGACATCGACGCGGCCGTCGCGGCGGCGGGTTTTGGCGGGTACATGAACCAAGGCCAGATTTGCATGTCGACCGAACGCATCATCACAGTGGGTGACATTGGCGACAAGTTTGTCGAAGCCTACACGAAAAAGGTGGAATCCTTGCGCGCGGGTGATCCCCGCGACGGGATCGAGCCTTTGGGATCGCTGGTGAACCAAGGCGCGGCGGACCGTGTGCGCGATCTGGTCAAGGATGCGGTCGATAAGGGCGCTGTCATGATCGGTGGCGGTGGCGATCAGACCATCATGAATGCGGTCGCGCTGGATCATGTGACACCGGAAATGCGCATTTATACCGAAGAGGCATTTGGCCCCGTAACCTCGGTTATTCGTGCAGGGTCGGTGGACGAAGCCGTGGGCATCGCCAACAGCAGCGAATACGGGCTGTCGGCGGCGGTCTTTGGCCAGGATGTGATGCGGGCGATGGCTGTGGCCAAGCGGATCGAATCCGGCATCTGCCACGTCAACGCGCCCACCGTGCACGACGAAGCGCAAATGCCGTTCGGTGGCATCAAGGCATCGGGCTATGGCCGTTTTGGCGGTGTCTGGGGCGTGGCCGAGTTTACCGAACTGCGCTGGATCACATTGCAGGACGGTCCGGTCCATTACCCGATCTGATCCGGTTACATCCGTTTCAGTACCTCGTGCAGGACCCGCTCTGCGGCGCGGGACAGTTTTCGGCGTGAATCCTGAATGACGAAGTAGGGGGCCACCACCACCGGTGCGCTGGTCTTCAACTCGGTCAGGTTCGCGCCGATCTCCTGCGAGGTCAGGAGCGTCATCACCTCTTTCGTCTGGGGCGAAATGGCCTGCCCTTCGGCGACTTGCGACAGGGCGATGATCAGGGACGAGGTGTTCAACACACGGCTGGGGCCGGAAACGCCCTTGTTGTGAAAGGCGTTCTCGATCGCTTCGCGGATGGGAAAGCCCTCTTCCTGGATCACCCACGGATAGGCCGCCAGTTCGGCCAGATCGACGGGGTCCTGTCCGGCAAGGGGATGGGATTTGTGCACCATCAGCGACACGATTTCGGTGCGTCCGGGATGAAAGCGGAACTCGGTCCGTTTGTAGCCGGGGGTGGTGCGGCCCATGATGAAATCATAGTGCGCCTCTTCCAATTTGCGGAACAGCGTGGCGGAGGGGGCGACGTCCACCGAGATGCGCAGATCGGGATAGTCCTGTTGGATGCTTTGTATGGCGGGCATCAGGCACCCGACAGCGGGGCCGGTAACCGCGCCCACACGCACGTCGCCCAAAGACCCCGAGCGCAGGTGGTTCAGCTCATCCCACATGGTGCCCAGTTCCGATACAACCACGCGTGCGTGCCGCAGCAGGATGCGACCCGCGGGCGTCGGCTCCATCCCCGCGGGGTGGCGGATGAACAGGTCACTGCCCAATTGCGCCTCGAGATCCGCAAGAATGCGGGATGCGGCGGGCTGCGAAATGGCGACGGCCCGTGCCGCCAGCTGTAGCTGCTGGGTTTCGTCGATCTTCAGCATCAGTTCGAGATGCTTGGGTTTGATGCGGTTAAGGTTCTGCATGGGGCGTCCTGAAATCTGCATAACACTTATGGTATGCAAAATGCCCATTAGTCAATTTTACAGGTATGCACTGCGAGGCATAAATTGCCCGCCATGACGCGCAGCACCGCTGAAGTGGGCCGAGTCGCCCGCGACCCGAGCGAGGGACCAGCGATGCGGACAAGGCGTGGTCATGGACTTGGGAGGAGAAACCAAATGAATTTGAAACTATTGCTCACCAGCTCGGCTCTGGCTCTGACAGGCTTTGCGGCTATGGCTGACACCGTTGGCATCGCGATGCCGACCCAATCCTCGTCGCGCTGGATTTCCGACGGCAACTCGATGGTCGAACAGTTCGAAGCAGCTGGCTATGACACCATCCTGCAGTATGCCGAAGATGATATCCCGAACCAGCTGGCGCAGATCGAAAACATGATCACCAATGGGGTCGACGTTCTGGTCATCGCGGCGATTGACGGCACAACGCTGTCCAACGCGTTGGAAAACGCGCATTTCGCAGGCATCAAAACCATCGCTTATGACCGCCTGATCCGTGACAGCGAATATGTCGACTACTACGCGACATTCGATAACTTCAAAGTGGGCGTTCAGCAGGCAAGCAGCCTTGTCGATGGTCTGAAAGAACGCTTTGGCGATGGCCCGTATAATGTCGAGCTGTTCGGCGGGTCGCCCGACGACAACAACGCGTATTTCTTCTATGATGGCGCGATGTCCGTGCTTCAGCCGCTGATCGACAGTGGTGAGATCAACATCGTATCCGGCCAGATGGGCATGGACACTGTTGGCACCCTGCGCTGGGACGGTGCGGTTGCACAGGCACGCATGGATAACCTGCTGTCTGCCCATTATACCGATGCCGAAGTGCACGGCGTACTGGCGCCTTATGACGGTCTGTCCATTGGCATCATCTCGTCCCTCAAGGGCGTGGGCTATGGCTCTGGCGATCTGAAAATGCCGATCGTCACCGGGCAGGATGCCGAAGTCCGTTCGATCAAATCCATGCTGGCGGGTGAACAGTATTCGACCGTCTTCAAAGACACCCGCGAACTGGCGCGTGTGACTGTGGGTATGGTCGAGGCGCTGCTGAAAGGTGGCGAGCCGGAAATCAACGACACCTCGACGTACAACAACGGCGTCAAGATCGTGCCGTCCTACCTGCTTGAGCCGGTGTCGGTGGACATGTCGAACTGGGAAGAGGTCATCCTCGGTTCCGGTTACTACACCGCTGACCAGCTGAAGTAACCAAAACAGGTTTCTCCCCATGGTGCGTCCGGCCCCAACACCGGTCGTGCCCTGGGGGGTGATTGAAGGAAGGACAGCACTATGGCTGCGCTGCTGGAAATGCGCGGGATCACCAAGGAATTCCCGGGTGTCAAAGCCCTGGATCAGGTGGATCTGACCGTAGAACAGGGACAAATCCTTGCCCTTGTCGGGGAAAATGGCGCAGGCAAATCGACGTTGATGAAGGTCCTGTCAGGGGTTTATCCCGCAGGCAGTTATGACGGCGAAATCCATTACGATGGCGCGCAGGCCCAATTCGCGGGCATCGCCGATAGCGAAGAGCGCGGCATCATCATTATCCATCAGGAACTGGCGCTGGTGCCCCTGCTGTCGATTGCCGAGAACATCTTTCTGGGCAACGAACGTGCCAAGGGCGGCGTCATCAACTGGCGCGAAACCGACCGCCGGACGATGGAGTTGCTAAAGAAGGTAGGGCTTAGCGAAGCCCCGGGTACGCTGATCGACAAACTGGGCGTCGGCAAACAGCAATTGGTCGAAATCGCCAAGGCGTTGTCGAAAGAAGTGCGTCTGTTGATCTTGGACGAACCCACAGCGGCCCTGTCGGAATCCGACAGTCAGGCGCTTTTGGACCTGATGCTGGAACTGAAGGCGCAGGGCGTCACGCAGATCATCATCAGTCACAAGCTGAACGAAGTGCGCCGTGTGGCCGACAAGATCACCGTGATCCGGGATGGTGCGACTGTATCGGATATGATCGCCGGTCAGGACGAAATCACCGAAGACCGGATCGTCCGCCACATGGTGGGCCGCGACATGGCGCAGCGCTATCCGACGCGCGAACGTCGGGCGGGCGATGTGTTGATGCAGGTGAAGGACTGGAACGTATTCCACCCGCTGCATGCCGACCGACAGGTGATCCGCGACGTGAACCTGACCGTCCGCGCGGGCGAGGTTGTGGGCGTGGCAGGCCTGATGGGCGCGGGGCGCACCGAACTGGCCATGAGCCTGTTTGGCAAATCCTACGGGCAGAAGATTTCCGGTCAGGTCGAAATGAACGGCACGCCGGTAGACACCGGCACCGTCAGCCGCGCGATCGATGCGGGGCTGGCCTATGTGACCGAGGACCGCAAGGCGCTGGGCCTGCTGCTGGATGAAACGATCCAGCGCAATATCTCGCTTGCCAATTTGCAGGGTGTGGCCACCGGGCAAATCCTGAATGAGGCCGAAGAAACCCGCGTGGCCGAACGGTACCGTGAAGCGCTGAACATCCGCACGCCGGGTGTGTTCCAGCGGGTTGTGAACCTGTCGGGCGGCAACCAGCAAAAGGTCGTGCTGTCGAAATGGCTGTTTGCCCAGCCCGAGGTTCTGTTTCTGGACGAACCGACGCGCGGCATCGATGTAGGCGCGAAATTTGAAATTTACGGGATCATCAACGAACTGTCCGCGCAGGGCAAAGGCGTGCTGATGATTTCGTCCGAGATGCCCGAGCTCTTGGGCATGTGTGACAGAATTTACGTGATGAACGAAGGCGCATTCGTGGGCGAACTGACAGCCGAAGAGGCCAGTCAGGAAGCCATCATGTCGCTGATCGTAACGGACTAGGGAAGGGATCGGGGATGGAACTTGCGGATAGCAAAGCACAAGGATCAGAGGCGTCGGGGATCGGTGCCTATCTGGTGCGTCACCTTCGGGAATACGGGCTGTTGTTCGCGCTGATCGCGATCATGGCGTTTTTCCAGATCGTGACCAACGGCACCCTTTTAAAGCCTGTAAACGTGACGAACCTGCTGCTGCAGAACAGCTATATCGTCATCATGGCGTTGGGCATGCTGATCGTCATTGTGGCGGGACATATCGACCTGTCTGTCGGATCGGTCATGGGGTTTGTCGGCGCTTTGGCGGCTGTGATGATCGTGCAATTCGAACAATCCACCGGCGTGACGATGATCGTCTGTATCATCGCCGGTGGCTTGATCGGCGCGGCGCAAGGATATTGGGTCGCTTATTGGGGGATTCCGTCTTTCATCGTGACCTTGGCGGGGATGCTGGTGTTTCGCGGCGCGTCGCTGTGGTTGTTGGAAGGCCAGTCTTTGGGCCCGTTCCCGCGTGAATTCCAGATGATTGCCAACGGCTTTGTGCCCGATATCTTCCCTGCTGGGCTGGGCGAAACCATCGCCGGTTTCCTGGGAGAACGCCGCGTGAATATGCTGGCGCTTGCATCCGGCATCATCGCCGCCTGCCTGATCTTGTACCTTGAGATGAAAAAGCGCGCGCAGAACCGCGCCTACGGGATGGAAACCGAACCCAAAGCCTTCTTCTGGGCGCGTGTCGGCATCATCGCCTTTGCGCTGGTCTTTATCCTGTTCAAACTGTCGACCTTCCGTGGCCTGCCGAATGTTCTGCTGACCATGGGTGTTCTGACGATCCTCTATGCGTTCTTCACCGAACGCACCGTCACAGGCCGCCGCATCTATGCGCTGGGTGGCAACGTGAAGGCGGCCAAGCTCTCGGGTGTGAAAACCGAACGTCTGACGTTCCTTGCCTTTGTGAACATGGGTGTTCTGGCTGCGATTGCGGGCATGGTCTTTGCCGCGCGTCTGAACTCGGCCACGCCCAAGGCGGGCTTTGCGCTGGAACTCGACGTGATCGCGGCGGTGTTCATCGGTGGTGCGTCCATGTCCGGCGGTGTCGGCAAGATCGTCGGCGCGGTTGTGGGGGCCTTCCTGATGGGGGTTCTGAACAACGGTATGTCCATCCTCGGGATCGGCATCGACTATCAGCAGATGATCAAGGGTCTGGTGCTGTTGGCCGCTGTGATCTTCGACGTCTACAACAAATCCAAGCAGGCATAATATGGCATTTACACCAGCAAAATGGCCCCGTCGTCTGCGCAGTCAGGAATGGTACGGAGGCACGTCGCGGGACAGCATCTATCACCGTGGATGGATGCGGAACCAGGGCTACCCCGAAGACCTGTTCGACGGTCGCCCGATCATCGGCATCCTGAACACATGGTCCGAACTGACGCCTTGCAACGGTCACCTGAATGAACTGGCCGAAAAGGTGAAAGCAGGCATCTGGGAGGCCGGCGGCTTTCCCGTCGAGGTGCCGGTGTTTTCCGCCAGCGAAAACACCTTCCGCCCCACGGCGATGATGTTCCGCAATCTGGCCGCAATGAGCATTGAGGAACAGATCCGCGGACAACCTATGGACGGCTGCGTGCTGATGGTAGGTTGTGACAAGACCACGCCAAGCTTGTTGATGGCGGCTGCGTCCGTCGATCTGCCGTCGATCGTGGTCACTGGCGGCCCGATGCTGAACGGCTGGTTCCAAGGCGAACGCGTTGGTGCGGGCACGCATCTTTGGCGGTTCTCCGAGGCCGTGAAGGCAGGCGAGATGACGCAGGAAGATTTCCTTGAGGCCGAGGCCGCCGTCACCCGTTCCACAGGCACCTGCAACACCATGGGCACCGCATCGTCGATGGCGTCGATGACCGAGGCGTTGGGCATGGCGCTGTCCGGCAATGCCGCGATCCCTGCGGTCGACAGCCGCCGCCGTGTGATGGCACAGATGTCGGGGCGGCGGATTGTGCAGATGGTGAAGGACGATCTGAAGCCATCCGATATTCTGACGAAAGAAGCCTTCGAAAACGCCGTGCGCGTCAATGGCGCGATTGGTGGATCGACCAACGCGGTGGTGCACCTTCTGGCCATTGCGGGCCGGATCGAGGTGGATTTCACTTTGGATGATTGGGACCGCTGCGGGCGCGATGTGCCAACGATTGTGAACCTTCAGCCCTCTGGCGAATACCTGATGGAAGAGTTCTTTTATGCCGGTGGCCTGCCCGTGGTCCTGCGCCAGTTGGGTCAAGACGGATTGCTCCACAAAGATGCTCTAACCGTATCGGGTGGCGCCATCTGGGATGAGGTCAAGGAGGCCAAGAACTGGAACGAAGACGTCATCCGGCCTGTTGAACGCGCGCTGACCGCGCAGGGTGGCATTGCGGTGCTCAAAGGCAATCTTGCGCCGAAGGGATCGATCCTGAAACCGTCTGCCGCGTCTGAACACCTGCTGGTGCATCGCGGCCCTGCGGTCGTTTTCGAAGATATCGACGACTACAAGGCGCGGATCAATGACGACGCTTTGGACGTGGATGAAAACAGCATTCTGGTGCTGAAGAACTGCGGGCCCAAGGGGTATCCCGGCATGGCCGAGGTCGGAAACATGGGCCTGCCGCCGAAGGTTCTGAAAAAGGGCGTGACGGACATGATCCGTATTTCGGATGCGCGGATGTCGGGCACTGCCTATGGCACCGTGATCCTGCACACCGCGCCCGAAGCTGCCGCCGGTGGCCCGCTGGCCGTGGTGAAAACTGGCGACATGATTGAGGTCGACGTACCAGCCCGCCGTCTGCATCTGGATATCCCCGATGCCGAACTGGCCGCACGTCTGGCCGATTGGGCGCCGCACCATGAACGGGCGACATCCGGTTACGCATGGCTGCATCAGGAACATGTGGAAGGGGCCGATACCGGTGCCGATCTGACGTTCCTCAAAGGATGCCGCGGAAACGCCGTAGGAAAGGACAGCCATTGATCGATATCGCCCTTGTCGGGATCGGGAAAATCGCGCTGGACCAGCACGTGCCCGCCCTGAAATCGTCAGACGCCTGGAACCTTGCCGCCACCGTGTCGCGCAGTGGCAAAGTGAAGGGCGTGGAAAGCCACGCGGATTTCGATGCCTTCCTGAAGGCGCGCCCCGATATCCGCGTCATCTCGCTCTGCCTGCCACCAGTGCCGCGTTTTGACTATGCCGAGGCCGCGTTGCGCGCGGGTCGTCATGTCATGCTGGAAAAGCCACCCGGCGCGACGCTGTCGGAATGCGAAAAGCTGGCTGAACTGGCGCAATCGCAGCGCCTGACGCTCTACGCAACATGGCATTCCCGCGCGGCGGCGATGGTGCCCGCGGCCAAAGAGTGGCTGGCAGACAAATCGCTGAAACGCCTTCAGGTGACGTGGAAAGAAGATGTGCGCCGCTGGCACCCCGGTCAGGACTGGATCTGGGAACCGGGTGGTCTGGGTGTTTTTGATCCTGGTATCAACGCGCTGTCGATCCTGACGGAAATCCTGCCGGATAAGCTGCACCTGAAGAACGCAACGCTTGAAGTGCCGGAAAACAAACAAGGCCCGATCGCCGCCGCGCTGGACTTTGTGCATCCGCATGGGGCCAAGGTCAGTGCCGATTTCGACTGGCGTCAGGAAGACGACCAGATTTGGCAGATCGAGGCCGTGACCGACGCGGGCGCCTTGTTGCTGGACGAAGGCGGCGGCAGGATGTTCATTGACGGGCAGGAACACAGCGCCAGTGCTGCGGCGCTGTCCGGTGAATACCCGCGCCTGTACGCCCGTATGGCTGAACTGTTGGCGACCGGCGCCTGCGACACCGATTTCGAACCGATGCGCCATGTGGCCGATGCTTTCCTTCTGGGCCACCGCAAAATCGTCGACCCATTTTACGACTAGGACCAAGACATGATCACTTCCCCCCTGACAGGCATTCTTCCCGTCGCGCCGACGCCGTTTCATGACGATGGCACTGTGGATCAGGACGGTATGCGCCGTGTTCTTGATTGCATCATCGATCAGGGCGTTGATGCGATCTGTATCCTTGCGAATTATTCCGAACAGTTCGTGCTGTCCGACGAAGAACGCGCTTTGCTGATGCGGATCAGTCTGGAACATGTCGCGGGCCGTGTTCCTGTGATCGTCACCATCAGCCATTTCTACACAGGCATCGTGGTCGAACGTGCAAAACAGGCGCAGGCGCTAGGGGCATCGATGGTGATGATGATGCCGCCCTATCACGGCGTGGGTCTGGTTCCGGCCGAGGCGGGAATCTACGAACATTTCCAAGCGGTATCCGATGCCATCGACATCCCGATCATGGTGCAGGACGCGCCGCTGTCCGGTTGCCAGTTGTCGGTGCCCTTGCTGACGCGCATGGCGAAAGAGCTTGAGCAAGTGCGGTACTTCAAAATGGAGATGCCCTTTGCTGCCGACAAACTTGCCGCGCTGATCGAGGCCGGCGGCGACGCCATCGAAGGCCCGTTTGACGGGGAAGAGGCCGCGACCCTGCTGGCCGATCTGGATGCGGGCTGTACCGGCACCATGACCTCGGGCCTGCAATGCGAACACATCGGCCAGATCATTCGCAGCTATCTGGCGGGGGACAAAGAGGCCGCGCTTGCCCATTGGACGCGCTGCCTGCCGCTGATTAACCACGAAAACCGCCAGTGCGGGCTGCGGGCCTGCAAGGTGGTGATGAAAGAAGGCGGCGTGATCGGGTCCGACTACGTGCGCCATCCGTTGAAACCCATGTCCGACCGGACGCGCGCACGTCTGCTGCAACTGGCCGGTGATATGGATCTGATTGCCCTGAAATGGGGAAAATAAGGAGAGCGTCACATGACATTCACACCCCATGGCAAACATCTGATCGCGGGCAACTGGGTTGCCGGCGAGGCCACATTTACATCGACGCCTGTCACGGGCGACGGGTTCACGTTCTTTGACGGCAAACCTGCGCTGGTCGATCAGGCCTGTCAGGCCGCCGAAGACGCGTTCTGGAGCTATGGTGCGACCACCGCGCAAGAACGGGCGAATTTTCTAAACGCCATCGCGGATGAAATCGAAGCACGGGCCGAGCAGATCACCGAAATCGGATGCGCTGAGACGGGCCTGCCCGAGGGGCGCTTGCAGGGGGAACGGGGCCGCACCACCGGTCAGCTTCGCCTGTTTGCCGATCACATCCTGAAGGGTGACTATCTGGATCGCCGCCATGACGTGGCGCTGCCCGATCGTCAGCCATTGCCGCGCCCCGATCTGAAAATGGTGCAGCGCCCGATTGGCCCTGTGGCTGTGTTCGGCGCATCGAACTTTCCCTTGGCCTTTTCCACGGCTGGGGGTGACACTGCGGCGGCGCTTGCGGCTGGCTGCCCAGTGGTGGTCAAAGGCCATCCTGCGCACCCGGGCACCACGGAAATTATCGTCGAGGCAATCCATGCCGCGATCCAGAAAACCGGCCAGCATCCGGGCGTGTTCAGCTGTGTGCATGGTGTCGGGGCCGATGTCGGCACGGCGCTGGTGCAGCATCCGTTGATCCAGGCGGTGGGCTTTACCGGATCGCTGAAGGTCGGGCGCATTCTGTTTGATCTCTGCGCCGCGCGTCCTGTGCCGATCCCGTTCTTTGGTGAGCTTGGTTCGATCAACCCGATCTTTGCCTTGCCCAACGCCTTGGCCGCGCGCGGTCAGGCAATGGCCGAAGGTTGGGCGGCATCGTTGACCATGGGGGCAGGGCAGTTCTGCACCAACCCCGGTGTGGTCGTGATGGTGGATGGCGCGGATGCGGACATCTTTGTCGCGACGGCCAAAGGAGCCTTGGGCGATGTGGGGCCGCAGGTCATGCTGACGGAAGGCATGGCAACGGCCTTCTGTGCGGGACGCGATCATATGATGGCGGCGGCGGGGGTGACCACGCATTTGTCGTCAGACGCGGACGCGCGACAAGGCACGCCTGCGCTGTTGGAAACAACGGGCGAGACATGGCTGGAGAACCCCGATCTGGATGAAGAGGTTTTCGGCCCGCTGGGCATGGTCGTGCGGGTCAAGGACATCGACGAAATGGCCCAAGTGGCGCGTGCGCTTAAGGGCCAACTGACAGCGACGCTTCAGATGGATGACGCTGACATGGATCTGGCCGGATGCCTGATGCCGGTGCTGGAGCGTAAGGCTGGGCGCGTGTTGGCGAACGGCTTCCCCACGGGGGTCGAGGTGGCGGATGCGATGGTTCACGGTGGGCCATATCCCGCATCGACCAATTTCGGTGCGACGTCGGTTGGCACATTGGCCATCCGCCGGTTCCTGCGGCCCGTGTGCTATCAGAACCTGCCAGACGCCTTGGTGCCTTGATGAAACCCGTCTAGGCTGGCCGCTATGTGCCAGCCTAGACAAAACCGCGTCACGCCCTTTGGCGATATCGTTGCGATCCCGCAGCGCGGCGCGTTCATGGGCAATCGCGGTATCCTGCACGATGATCACGGCCAGCTTGGCCGCCGCCGTTGGACGCACAAAGCGTGGATCACTTGCGTTTTGCAGTTCAAAAACCGCCAGCGCCAGATCATGGCGCCGCGGTCCTACACCGAGTTGTTTTTTCTGGACGAAGCCACGGCCTATGCCGCCGGTCATCGCCCCTGCGCGGAATGCAGGCGGGCCGACTATCTGGCGTTCAAACAGTCCATGATACAGGTCTGCCCCGAACTTGGTCCCAACCCCAAAGCGGGCGAGATTGACGCGCTGCTGCACAGGTTTCGGCGTGACGTGAACGGGCGGCAGAACACCTTTGACGCACGCTTTGCGGATGTACCAGACAACGTCTTTTTCACTGACGCCACGGGCCGTGCATTGGTCCGACACGATGGCATCGTGAAGATGTGGACAGACGACGGCTATGTCAGTGACGGATGCAACCCTGCTGACGTGGTGTCTGTCCTGACCCCACGGCCCGTTTTTGACGCGATCCAGGCGGGCCTGCTAAAGGTGCAGATGCGGCCGGAATAGGCACATTTTGTCACTGGGCATGGAAATTATGCTTGATTTGGCATATAAACGGGATCACAGGCACAAAATCATAATCAAAAAAGTTCGTCAGATGGCACGCACAATCGGCATGCAAATCGCAGCCCTTCCCCTTCGTTGGGACGATTCCGGTACCCTAAAGGTGTTGATGGTCACATCACGCGATACGGGGCGTTGGGTCATGCCCAAAGGCTGGGAAATGAGCGATGAAAAGCCGTGGTCCGCCGCCGAGATCGAAGCGCTGGAAGAAGCAGGCGCCGTGGGCTGTATCTCGAAGGAGATGATCGGCACCTACCGCTATGATAAAATCCTGAAGGATCAGACCGCGCTGCCTTGTGTGGTGCGTGTGTACCCGATGATCGTGGATAAGCTGAAGCGGAACTGGAAAGAGCGTCACCAACGTAAACGCCGCTGGTTCAGCCTGAAAGCAGCGGCCAAGCGCGTGCATGAACCGGAACTGGCAGAATTGTTGCTGTCCTTGCGGGATAAGCCCAAGAAACAGCCCGTTATCCGCAAGCTTTTGAACGCCTCCTGACGTTTAGTCCGCGCTGAACTGCCCGTAGCGCCCCGCATGGAACATCAACGGCGCGCCGGTTCCCATGCTGACACGCTGAACGCGGCCAACCATAATGGTATGGTCGCCACCGTCATGGCAGGCTTCGGTTTGGCATTCAAAGCGCGCAAGGCAGCCGTTGATCAAAGGAACGTTGTCCGCGTTCCGTAGCCAGTCGGCCTGAGCAAAGGCATCGCCGTTGCGGGCAAATCCGGTGCACAGGTCTGCCTGATTATGCGCAAGCACATGGATGGCAAAATGCGAGGCTGCTGCGAAGAACGGATAGCGCGACGACTGTTTCGCCGGCGACCACAGCACCAGCGGTGGATCCAGAGACAGCGATGAAAAGCTGTTTGCGGTGATCCCCAAAGGTCCGTCGCCCGCATCACAGGTCACAATGGTGACACCCGTCGCAAACTGCCCGAGAGCATTGCGGAACAGGCGGCCATCTTCCTCGGACGGATCAAAACTTTGGGTCATCGTCGGTCGTGTCATCTGCATATTGTTGCGCGCCCTCGGTTACCTGCGTTTCGCGGCAAAGCCAATGACTTGTCGAAACCTAGGGTGCGAATGGCCGTCGCCAAGGCGATTTTTTCGCGCGGTGATGCGAAAACGCGGCGCATTCGGCAAAGAACCTAACTTTCGAGTGTGGGTTGGCGGCAGCGGCAGGGCGCGATGGGGTAAAAGATCAGGAAAATAAAGGCTTTGAAAATATCGTTCGGAAAAATTTTGTTTTTTTCCAGTTGGTTAGAAATTCCAAAGCTGTGATGCGTGTGTTGGATTTTGACAACAACTTTCGTTGCAATTTGTCACTATTGATAATTCCTGACGCATTTTCCCTTGGAGAATGAGGCGAAATTAAGGTACGGATGAAATCATAAAAGAATATGACGGCGAAAAGTCGTCGATTGAGGCAACGGCGGTGTTATAATGAACGCGATCGATTATGCGATCCGTACCCCTGCGGGTGCGGTGCAGATGGGTACCGTGGGTAGTGATGGTGATGGTTTTGTAATCCCTGTCGACCGTGGCGACCAAATTTCTATCAATATCAAACAAGAAAACCTGCGTGGCTATGACCGTGCGGGCGACGACCTTCTGATCACTCTGGCCGATGGCCGCGTGATCGTTCTGGACGGCTATTTCGGCAATGGCGCCCCTGTGTCGCTGTATCTGAGCGCCGAAGGCCAATTGAATTCGGTCCAGTTCGTCGAGGCCGAGGGCGGCATTCTGCTGGCCCAGTACGGCCCCACAGAAACATGGGGTAAATGGTCCCCTGAAGATGATCTGATCTTTGTCGAAGAACCGGCGGTCGTATCGCCGTCCGACTACGCGATGATCGCGAACGACGTGCAGCCCGAAGAAGAGGTCAGCATGTTGGCGACCGGTCTGCTGGGCGCAGGTCTGGCAGGTGGCGGTGGTGCTGCGGCGGCTGCGGCTGCGGGTGGTGCGGCCCTTTTGGGTGCGTCGCTTCTGGATGATGACGGCTCGGGCGGTGGTTCGGGTGGCGGCAGCTCGATGATCACGCCGACAGTGGATGACGTCGACGTTCCGCGCGAAGTTTACGGCGATGACACACAGACAGTTGTCATCACAGGTACGGCTGAACCGGGTTCCGAAGTGATCGTCACGATTGGCGAGGAAACCGTCACAACGACAGCCACGGACGAAGGCACGTGGGAAGCCGAATTTACCGGCGACGCATTCCCTGCCGATGGCAACTATGAAGTCGACGTTACAGTCAACCAGCCCGACGGTTCTTCTGTCGATCTGGATGGCCCCAGCGTCAGCATCGATGTCACCGCCCCCGCGGTCGAGGTCGAAAGCGGCACGGTTTCCGTCAGCGAAATCATCAACGGCGATGGCCACGCAGGTGGCGTTGTTCTGAGCGGTCAGGTTGAACCGGGTTCGACCGTGGTTGTCACAGTTGGCGGCACAGATTTCCCCGCGACAGTGGATGCGAATGGTGGCTGGATGGTCACCATCGACGAAACCACACTGCCGGGTGGTGAATACGACGCGGATATCATCATCACCGCGACGGACGCGGCGGGCAACAGCACCGTCATCACCGACACGATTCGTATCGACACCGAAACCTCGCTGTCGTTCTCGACCACAGCTGTGGAAGGCGACGATATCGTCAACGCAGCTGAGCGTTCTGATGGTGTGTCCTTCTCGGGCACAGGCGAAGCGGGTGCGACCGTTGTCGTCAGCATTCTGGGTGTCGAGCACACAACAACAGTTGGTGCGAATGGCGCATGGAGCGTGACATTTGCCGCCTCTGATCTGCCCGAAGGCACGCAGGACATCACTGTCACGGCGACCTCGACAGATCTGGCGGGCAACTCGGCCACGGCGAGAGATACATTCCATCTGGACACAACCACCGGCCTGACGGTTTCGACCGCAGGCGTCGAAGGCGACGGTGTCATCAACAACACCGAGCGCACTGACGGCGTGACCCTGACAGGCACTGCCGAACCGGGGTCGTCCGTGATGGTCACCTTCGGGTCCGCGACACGCCCCGCAGTTGTGGGTGCGAATGGCAGCTGGTCGGTTGACTTCCCTGCGTCGGAAATTCCGCAGGGCGAACAGACGGTTGCAGTTACAGCGGTGTCGACCGATGCGGCTGGCAACACGGCCACAGCATCCGGCACAGTTGATGTCGACACGCTGGTGCGCAACTTTGCGATCAACGGCGCACCGGGTGGTGCGGACGGCGTGGTCAACGCGGCTGAGGCGTCGCAAGGCATGTCCCTGTCGGGCACAACAGAGCCGGGCAGCACCGTCATGGTCAGCTTCAACGGCGTGAACCGTGCGGCGACTGTGGCTTCGAATGGTACATGGACAGTAAGCTTTGGCGCAGGCGAAATGCCCGCAGGCGAAGGCAGCTACACGCTGACCGCCGTGGCAACCGACGCTGCCGGCAACGTATCGACAATCAGCCAGCAGGTTGCTGTGGATACAGACGCAGGTCGCCTGACCATCAGCGCCGCACCGGTTGAAGGCGACGATGTCGTCAACTTCGCCGAGGCGCAGGATGGCGTGGTTCTGACCGGTACATCCGATCCGAACCAGATGGTTACAGTCACATTGGGTGGCGTCAGCCGCAACGTGATGACCAATGCGCAAGGCATCTGGACCGCGAACTTCCTGTCTTCGGAAATTCCGCAAGGCACGTATGAGGCACAGATCACCGCGACCATCACAGACGCGGCAGGCAACACTCTGACCCGTACCGACAGCGTCAGCATCGATACCGAGGTGCAGAACTTCAGCGTTTCGACCGATCCGGTGGAAGGCGATGGCATCGTGAATGGTGCCGAAGCGTCCAACGGTATCGTCCTGACCGGTTCCACCGAACCGGGCGCGGCTGTGACCGTGACGTTCGAAGGTGTGACACGCGCAGCCAACGTTGATGCGAACGGCAACTGGTCCGTGGCCTTTGCGGCGGGCGAGGTTCCGGCAGGCACCTACACCACCACGGCTGTGATCAATACAACCGACATGGCGGGCAACAGCACGCAGACCACGCAGACCTTCCAGGTTGATACGCTGGTCGACACGCTGACAGGCACCAACGAATTCATCGCCGGGGACGGCGTGGTCAACGCAGCAGAAGCGTCGCAAGGTCTGACCCTGACCGGCACCGTAGAACGCGGGTCCACCGTGCAGGTGACGATCAACGGCGTGACACACACTGCGACTGTCGATGCAAACGGCAACTGGAGCGTCGATCTGGCGTCTGCGGACATCCCGCGCGGCACCTTCGATCTGCCGGTTCTGATCGAGGCGACGGATGCGGCGGGCAACACCCGTTCCATCACGGAAACCCTGTCGATCGACACCGATGCGCCGAATTCGCCGCTGGTCGAAAGCTACACTCGTGACCACACAGGTCTGCGCGGTGTGACAATCGAAACCACCGAAGACGATGTTGTGGTCAGCCACGTGACTGACGCGGGCACCGTAGAAGAGGTCGCGAACATGTCGTTCGACCTTGGCGAGCCGCTGAATGAAACCAGCTATGCCTTTACTCAGAACGTACCGGACGGATCGCACCTTGTGATCACCGGCACAGATGATGCGGGCAACACATCAGGCACCTATCTGGTGCTGGACGACACAACCACGTCCGAAGTCACCATGACCGATGCGCTGGCAAATACGCTGGGCGACTACCAGATCGAAACCATCGATCTGCAGTTCGCCGAAGACAGCGAACTGACCATCACCGAGGCACAAATCCTTGCTCTGAACTCTGACACAGACACGCTGACCATCACGGGCGGTGTTGACGATCAGATCACCATTACCGGTGCAACCGCGCACGGCAATGACGGAGAAGGGTTCAACATCTTCACCCTGGGCGAAGCAACCGTCCGTATCGAGGACGATATCACTCAGGTTGTCATCTGATCCCCAAACTAAGACCTCCCGGCGCACGGGCAATGCGCCGGGAATGATCATAAAAAAAACTGGGACAGACCAATGAGGCAGGCGGCAATACGCAGAGGCATCGTGCTTCTGTCGAGTACAATTCTATTAAGTGGATGTCTGAAATCCACGGCCCCCGAAACCGCATCGCGTTTCGCATCGGGACCGAACGACCAACTGGTGGGGCAGGCGTCTGTGCAGGCAGACGGTGAAACATCCCCCATCATCCAGAATCTGAAAGCGCGTCACAGCATCCTTCAGGCAGGCAGCCCATACGCCACGGTGGCGTCCGGTGTTCTGGCCTCTGATGCCCGCGTGGCCGAAGCCGAGCTTCGCGTTGCGATCCTGCGCAAAAAGGCCGCTGACCGGAACTGGCTTCCGACGCTGGGCCCGCGCGTGTCTCTGACATCGCTGGGTGATCTGGTGGCCGAAATCGTCGTCAATCAGGTGCTGTTCGACAATGGCCGCAAGCGCGCCGAACGTGATCTGGCACAGGCCGAGGTCGAAGCTGCCGCTGTTGCCATGTCCACCGACGGCAACAAACGCGTGGCTGATGCCATTGGGCTTTATCTGAAAGCCGCCGAAGGCCGCGAAGCCACCGCGCAGTATGATGCCGCACTGAGCGATCTGAACCATTTCGAATGGATCATGGACCAGCGTGTCAAAGGTGGCGTGTCCAACATGTCCGACCTGAATGTGATCCAGCAGAAACTTGCGGATCTGAAAGCCAAGCGCAGCGCCGCGCAGGAAGATGCGGAAACCGCGCTGGCCGAGTTGAACGCCATGTCCGCCAGCCCGATGGACGATGTCCGTGGTATCGGGCAACTGGGTGCCGCGCCCGTGGCCGCTGAACCGCTTTCGGTGCTTGAGGCTGAAACCGCCCGCGACATCGCGCTGGCAAACGCCCGCATCGCCCGCGCCAGCCATCTGCCCGGACTGGGTGCGCAAGCCAGCATTGATCAGAACGGCAACACAGGCGGCGGTCTGAACGTACAGGCCGATCAGGGCTTCGGCTTTGGCACCATGGCCACGCTGGAATCCATCGAACTGACCAAAGACACCGCCGAACGCCGTGTGTCCGAGGCGCGCGAGGATGCAAACCGTGAAATGGCGTCGCTGGTCCGCAAATACGAGGCCTACAAACGCCAGAGTGCCGAAGCGTCATCGCTGGTGACGCAGGCGAAATCCAACCTTGATCTGTTTCAAAAGCAATATGACGGCGGACAGCGTAAGGTGATGGAGGTTGTCGGCGTCTACGAGACATACATCCGCGCGCTCGAAACCGCGCTTGAGGTCAAATACAAAGCCGCACGGGCCGAGCTTCGGATCGCCGAGCTTCAAGGTGTGCTTGCTTCGGGGGATCGGATTTGAACTCGCAGCAGGTCATCGCCATGGCCGGTAAGGCCCGAGAGCATCTGAACACCATGTCAGAGGCTGTGGCCAACAAACCCGGTCGTGCGCCCCTGCACAGTGATAAGGCACGCGCCCGTGCCGAAGTGATCCGGCTGTTTGCCCGCCAAAAGGGCATCGAAGGCCGCATTCCCGATATTCTGGACGCGCTGACCAAACATCGCGGCAAAGACGACAGCTATGGCCCCGAGGCGCTGCTGGCGGGCATGAAAGCCGCCGGTCTTGTGGCCGAGGCGCAGAAATCCACCCGCCTGACCAAGGCGCATTTCCCTGCGCTGGCGTTGATGACGTCGGGCCAGATCGTTCTGGTTCTGTCGCAAAGCGGATCGATGCTGACCGTCTATGACGACAGCGTCAAAGACCGCCGCAGCGAAGTGCCGGTGGCCGAGTTTGCCCCTGTGTTCAGCGGCATCATCCTGCGTGGCGATGCGCCGATCGAAGGGCTGAGCGAAATCCACGCCGGTCTGAACGAAAAGAAACATTGGTTCTGGGGCCAGTTCGGCCGCTTTTCCCGCCATTTCGGCGAGGTGGCGATTGGCTCTTTCGTGGCGAACATGCTGGCCGTCGCGGTCGCGCTGTTTTCGCTACAGGTCTATGACCGCGTGATCCCGCATCAATCCGAGGCCACCCTTTGGGTGCTTGCCGCCGGTGCCGCGATGGCACTGCTGCTGGAAGGGTTCCTGAAAGCGGCCCGTGCGCAACTGTTGGACGGGGCAGGGCGGCAGATCGAGATGGGCGTGCAGCAGTTGCTGATGGATCGCCTGTTGGGGATGCGTTCGGAAATCGCCGCACGTTCGCCGTCGCAGCTATTCTCGGCCATGCGCGAATTCGGGTCTGTGCGCGAATTCTTTACCGCCTCGACCGTGGGGGCTGTGGCTGACCTTCCGTTTATCTTCCTGTTCTTGTTTATGGTCTGGTCGATTGCGGGCAGCGTTGTCTGGGTTCTGATCGCGGGTGGTATCCTGATGGTCGTGCCGGGCCTGCTGCTGCAACGCCGGATGATGCGCCTGACCCGCGAAATGCAGGGCGCCAGCACTAAACAGGCCCGTCTGTTGCAAGAGGTTGTGGCAGAACTCGACACCATCAAAGCTGCCCGTGGCGAAGACCGCTTCCGTCGTCTCTGGACGGAAATGTCCGCTGTGCAATCGGTCAAGACATCGGAACAGCGCAAACTGTCGGCCAACCTGACCTTCTGGGCGCAGGCCATTCAGCAGGGCACCTATGTGGGCGCGGTGATCACCGGCACCTATCTGGTGTTCGCGGGTGATTTTACCGTCGGCGCGATCATCGCGACGGGTATCCTGACCTCGCGCACGCTTGCGCCGTTGACCCAATTGTCCGGCATCATGTCGCGTTGGGGCAATGTCAAAACTGCTTTGGATGGCTTGGATGCCATCGCCGAGTCCGAACAGGACCGCAGCGCGACGCGCAAATACCTGCGCCGCGAACGGCTGCGCGGCCAGTACGAACTGACCAACGTCACCTACGCCTATGGCGAAGGCAACGCCGCGCTGGATATTCCCGCGCTTGGCATTCAGCCGGGTCAGTCGCTGGCCATTCTGGGCACAAACGGTGCGGGCAAGTCGACCTTCCTGCGACTGCTGTCGGGTCTTTATGGCGCGACCGAGGGGCGTATTCTGCTGGACGGGGTCGAGATCAGCCAGATCGACCCGACCGACCTGCGCCGCTCCATCGGTTATCTGGGTCAGGACGTGCGGCTGTTTGCGGGCACGCTGCGCGATAACCTGAATCTGTCGATGCTCGAAGCGGACGACGACCGCCTGTATCACGCGCTGGATTTTGCGGGGCTTGGCCAATACGTCAAAGCGCATCCCGAAGGTCTGGACATGCCCATCGGTGACGGTGGCTCGGGCCTGTCTGTCGGTCAGCGCCAAAGCATCGGCTGGGCGCGTCTGTGGCTGCAGGATCCTGAAATCGTGCTGCTGGACGAACCGACCGCCGCGCTGGACCAGACGCTTGAGAAAACGCTGATCTCGCGTCTTGCGAAATGGTTGCCGGGCCGGACGGCTGTGATTGCCACGCACCGCGTGCCGATCCTGTCGCTGGCGACGCGTACACTTATTCTGAACGGCGGTCGCATGACCGTAGACGGCCCCCGCGATCAGGTGCTTGATCACCTGCAACGCGCCGCCGCTGGCGGGAAAAAGGGGTAACGACCATGACAATGGGCATGACCGATCTGAACGCGCAGATCGAAACCAAGATGAAGGGCCCGTCTCTGACCATCTGGCTGTCCGCGATCTCTGTTTGGGCGTTTATCCTGTGGGCGTCCTTTGCGTGGGTCGATGAGATTGTGCGGGCGGATGGCGAATTCGTGTCGTCGTCACGCCCGCAAATCATCCAGAACCTTGAGGGCGGCATTCTGTCGGCCCTGTTGGTGAAGGAAGGCGAAGAAGTCATGCAGGGCGACGTTTTGGCCCGTTTGCATGGCACGATGTTCCAGTCCTCGGTGGACGACATCGAAGATCAGATCACCGCCCTCGAGATACGCCGCTTGCGACTCGAGGCCGAACTGGCGGGGGCGTCAGACTTTGACGTCCCCGCAATTTTCGCCGAATCCAACCCTGCGATCCTTGCGTCCGAACGGTCGCTTTTGCGGGCGCGTCAGCAGGATTTCGTATCGCGCCGTGACGGAGCGAAACGCATCCTGGATCAGGCCGCGACCGAGCTGAAGCTGATGGAGAACCTCTATTCCAACAAGGTTGTCGCGCTGATCGAGGTCACGCAGGCCCGTAAAACCTATGCCGATGCCAAGGTGAAACACGACGAGATCGTCACCCAGACTGAACTGGCCCGCGCCGAGGAGTTTTCCGAAACGCTGAAAGAACTGGCGACGCTGAAGCAGAACCTGAAGGCATCGACCGACCAGTTGCAACGGACCGTTCTGGTCAGCCCCGTGCGTGGCGTGGTGAACAAACTGTCGATCACCACCATCGGCGGCGTTGTGCGCCCCGGCGAGGAAATCTTGCAGATCATCCCGATCGAAGAAGAACTGCTGGTCGAGGCTAAGGTCGCGCCGGAAAACATCGCCAACATCCGTCCAGGCCAAGAAGCGACGATCAAGCTGTCGGCTTATGATTATACGATCTATGGCACGATCAAAGGCCGCGTTGATGTGATCTCGGCCGATACGTTCAAGGACGAACGCGATCCTGATGGCGAGTCCCACTATAAGGTCACCGTTCGCGTTGATCCGATGTCTTTGTCCGACCGTCAGTCGATGATCGATTTGCGTCCGGGCATGCAGGCGCAGGTCGAGCTGATGACCGGTGAAAAGACGGTTCTGCAATATCTGCTCAAGCCGCTTTACAAAACACGCGAGGCGCTGCGCGAACCCTAAGGCCCCTTCCGCGCGGCCCTGATCCGCTGTAAGGCGGGCGTATGAGCACATCCACACCCCCCGGCGATAGAATCGCCAAAGTTCTGGCCCGCGCGGGCGTTGCATCGCGCCGTGAAGCGGAACGTATGATCGAAGAAGGCCGCATTGCGGTGAACGGCAAGGTCATCGACCGCGCCGCTTTGAACGTGACCGAAGCAGATAAGATCACCGTTGACGGCAACCCCATCGGCGCGCCGGAAAAACCGCGGCTGTGGCTCTATCACAAACCGACGGGTCTGGTGACAACGACCAAGGATGAACAGGGACGTCCCACCATCTTTGATGACCTGCCCGAAGAATTGCCCCGCGTGATGACTGTCGGGCGGCTCGATTTGAACTCCGAGGGTCTTTTGCTGCTGACCAACGATGGCGGCATCAAACGCAAGCTTGAACTGCCCTCGACCGGATGGCTGCGCCGCTACCGCGTGCGTGTGAACGGCCGCCCCACCGACGATATGCTGACGCCCCTGCGCAAAGGCATCACGGTTGATGGCCAGAACTTCCAGCCGATGATTGTGTCGCTGGACCGCCAGCAGGGCGCGAACGCGTGGCTGACGGTTGCGCTGCGCGAAGGCAAGAACCGCGAAATCCGTCGCGCGATGGCCGATATCGGCCTTCAGGTGAATCGCCTGATCCGCGTTTCCTACGGACCCTTCCAATTGGGTCAGTTGAAATCGGGCGCGGTCGAGGAAGTGCGTTCAAAAATTGTCCGCGATCAGCTGGGTCTGGAAGGCGATGCGCCGGAAAAACCCAAGGTCCAGCGCCGTAGTCGGAATGACGATAGCGGCAAAAAACCTTTCGCACGAAAGAGTTACGCTGGCGCAAAGGGGCGTTCGGATGGTCCGGCCACTGGCGGGGCCAAGCCGAAACGCGGACCCAAATCAGACAGCCGGTCGCCTAAAAAGCGCGGATAACGTCGCAAAGCTTTCCCGCTTTTTCCAAGCAGATGCCCCGATTTCGCCGCCTTTGGCCGTGAATCTGGGGGCATGATAACACTGCTTTCATATACCATCGTTCTGATCACAATCCTTCTGGTGGCATCCCACCTGCGTGTCTTTGCACAAGACGCCTATGCGATGCTGCGAAACGAATTCCAGGCGTCGCTGGAACGCGGCCGGTTGCTGTCCGGTCTGGCGTTTGGCGGCCTGTGGGTCCTGATCTTCGGTCTTGCGTACATCTGAGGTGGCCCATGGCTGATATCGGTTTTCATCGTCACACATCCAAAGGCACGAATGATCGCTATGATCTGATCATTCTGTTGGTCATGGCTGCCGGTCCGCTGATGTTCGGACTGCTGCAAGCCACGCTGATGTCGCTGGTGATTACCCTGATTCAGTTTGCCATTCTGGGCGTTGCGGTTCTGTGCCTGGTGAAAGGCGCTGCCGCCAAGGCGCACTATCAGGAACGGCGCGCCGCACGTGCCCCGCGCATTCCGGCTCTGATCCTTGGATCGCTTCTGGTGGGTCTGTTCGTTGCCGTCGTCGCGATGGGCGAGATGACGGATATCAAGGTGCCGGTCATGCTTGGCGGGTTGGCGGCGATCCTGTCGCTGTTTGCCTTCGGTATCGACCCGCTGCGCAGCAAAGGGCTGGATGATCCGCAACTGATGGCAGAACGCGCGGCCCGCCACCTGCTGGTGTCGACCGATGACCGTCTGCGGGACTTGTCTGATCGTGTCTCGGCCTTCAACGAACCCGATCTGTCCGTCAAAATCGAAGCGCTGCACGGTGCGATCCTGCGGGTATTGCGCGCCTTCGGCCAATCCGGTCAGGACATCACCAAAATCCAGCAACCGCTGGAGAAAATCCTGACCCTGATCGGTGCCGAGGTTGACGCCCTTGAAAGTGGCTGGACCGCTGATAGCCATTCGACGGCAAAACGGTTCACCAAACGCATGCAGGCGCTGGGTGACGCGTTCGAAAACCACGTCCGCAAACTGCGCATGAAAAGCGACGAGGGTGCGATTGACTTTGATGCGGACCTGCTGATTGATCGCATGAAAGGTCACGGCATTTGATCGGGCAGCGCCTTTGGCGCGGTCTGTGAACTTTCTGCAAATCGTCTAAGAATGCCGCGTTCTCAAAGGTATTCCCCCTAGCAAGCCCGTAACGGATCACCTAAGTTTAATGCGTGATACGACGATTGGGGGCTATGTTGTCGGGCGCTACGATCCAGAAGATTTCTTTTGTTTTGCTTATCGTGCTTCTTTTTGGGGCCGCCACCGGTTCGATCGGGGGATTTTAAGGCATGGCAAAGCGGTATGGCGGCAAATACAGCCCCGATGGATCATCCTCGACCTCCGGTTCTGAACGCAGCGGTTTTCAAGGCGCACGGGTAACACCTGTGGGTGCGCGGTCGAACGTGATGTTCGTGCCTGCCATCGTTCTGGCCTTTTCGTCGCTGAAGGGTGGCGCGACGGATTTCGCTTTGGGTCTTGGCGCGGCGGCCATCTGGGTCTTTGGTGCGTTTTTGCTGCGCGAAGGTCTGAAAGCGCAGGCGGCCTATAACGAACGCAAAATCGCCCGCCCGCCGGTGCCGCGCAAGATCGCTGCGGCCATTTTGTGTGGTCTGGGCACCGTTGGCGCGATGATGACGCATGACGCCGGCCTGATCGGATCGCTGATTTATGGTGTTGGCGCCTTTGCCTTGCATATCGCGGCCTTCGGGATCGATCCGTTGAAAGCCAAGGGTGCCGAACATATCGACGAATTTCAGCAGGATCGCGTCGCCCGCGTTGTGGATGAGGCCGAGGCATATCTGACCTCGATGCTTGAGGCCGCGCGCCGTTCCGGTGACCGTCAGGTCGAAGGCCGCGTCGAACGTTTCCAGATATCTGCCCGCAAACTGATCCGCACGGTCGAGGACGATCCCCGCGATCTGACGGCTGCGCGCAAGTACCTTGGCGTCTATCTGATGGGGGCCCGTGATGCGGCGGTGAAGTTCGCCGATATCTATACGCGGTCCCGCGATACCAGTGCGCGAAGCGATTTTATGATGCTTTTGACCGATCTTGAGGAAAGTTTCGGCAAGAAAACGCAAGCTTTGCTGTTGGACACCAACAGTGACTTGACCGTGGAAATTGATGTGTTGCGTGATCGTTTGCAGCGCGAAGGTGTCAGGCTCGACCGGGGGCCGAATTCTTGATGGGAAGGAATTATTGATGTCCGATACAGTCCGAGCCAAGGCCGAAGCCGCCCTAGCCGAAGTTAAAGAAGTCTCGGAGGCACTGCTGCCCGAGCCAAAGAAAGCCGATGAATTGGTCGCACTGGAAACCGCCGACGCGCCTGTTGCAGAAGAAATTCGCAGCCGCATGGACGAGTTGGACATGTCCGACACGCAATCCATCGTGTCCTTTGGTTCGGCCGCGCAGGCCGAATTGCAGGAAATCAGTCAGGCGATGCTGACTGGCGTCCGCAACAAAGATGTTGGCCCGGCAGGTGACAGCCTGCGCGGTATCGTGACAACGATCCGCGGCTTCTCGGTGTCCGAACTGGACGTGCGCAAGAAGCGTACATGGTGGGAAAAACTGCTGGGTCGCGCCGCGCCTTTCGCCAAATTCACCGCCCGCTTTGAAGAAGTGCAGGGCCAGATCGACAAGGTGACAGACGACCTTCTGAAGCACGAACATACGCTGCTGAAAGACATCAAGTCGCTTGATATGCTGTATGAAAAGACGCTGCAGTTCTACGATGAACTGGCGCTTTATATTGCAGCCGGTGAGGCCAAACTTGCGGAACTGGACACAACAGTCATCCCCGCGAAAGAGGCCGAAGTTCAGGCTGCCGCTGAGAATGATCAGGTGATGAAAGCGCAGGAACTGCGTGACATCCGTGCCGCGCGTGACGATCTGGAACGCCGCGTTCACGATCTGAAGCTGACCCGTCAGGTCACAATGCAGTCGCTGCCGTCGATCCGTATGGTTCAGGAAAATGACAAGAGCCTTGTCACCAAGATCAACTCGACCTTGGTCAACACTGTGCCGCTGTGGGAAACCCAGCTGGCGCAAGCGGTCACCATCCAGCGTTCTGCCGAAGCCGCAGAAGCTGTGCGTTCGGCCAATGACCTGACCAACGAGTTGCTGACATCGAACGCGAAAAACCTGCGCGACAGCAACAAGATGATCCGCGAAGAAATGGAACGCGGTGTCTTCGATATCGAAGCGGTCAAGCAGGCGAACGCAGACCTGATCGGCACCATCGAGGAAAGCCTGCAGATCGCGGACGAAGGCAAGCGCCGTCGTTCCGAGGCCGAGGCAGAGCTGAAAAAGATGGAAGCAGAACTGCGCGATACTCTGGCCTCTGCCAAAGCGCGCCGCACTGGCACGGGCGACAACGCCGGAACATCCGTTCCCGGAGCCTGACCTGTATGAAGATGGAACGGATTGGTAAGTGGCTTGCGACTGGGTCTTTGTTGGCCTTGGCCGCCTGTACCGATCCGTTTCTGTCACCTGAACAAGAAGCACCGGCGCCCACCAAGGTCGCGCCGGTCGCACCCGAGCCCGTGGTCGTGGCCCCCAAAGAACCCTCAGCCAGAAGCCTTGAGTTGGCGGCGTACTACAGCAAGGTCGAAACCTCGCTTGTGGGGCAGGGGCTGATGCGCACCGATGGCGGTGGGCCGGATACGCCGATCACCGACACAACCCTGATCCAGAACTTCGAGGCCATCGCCATCCGCGAAGAATACGAACGCGGTGCGGGCCTTCGCCCGTCATCCAGTTCGACGGGCCGGATCAAGAAATGGGCCAAGCCTGTGCGCGTGTCTGTCGAATTCGGGGCCTCGGTCTCGGATGACCAGAAGGCGCGCGAAAAGGGCACCGTTTCGCGCTATGTCTCGCGGCTTGCACGTGTGACTGGCCATTCGATTTCGATGTCGGATGCCAATGCGAACTTCCACGTCTTGGTCATGGGCGAAGATGACCGCAACCAGATGCTGCCGCGCATTCAGGAACTGGTGCCGGATATCGACCGTGCGTCGTTGTCTGTGTTCCAAACCCTGCCACGCTCGATCCATTGTCTTGTGATCGCGTTTTCGGACCAGCCGGGCGGCTATGCCTACGGGCAGGCCATCGCGCTGATCCGTGCGGAACATCCGCCTTTGCTGATGAAATCCTGCATTCACGAAGAGATCGCGCAAGGTTTGGGGCTTGCCAACGACAGCCCCCGCGCGCGGCCGTCGATCTTTAACGATGACGACGAATTTGCATTACTCACCACACATGACGAGTATCTGTTGAAGATATTGTATGATCCGGCGCTGACGCCGGGCATGACACCCGAACAGGCGATGCCCATTGTGCGCCGCCTTGCCCCGCGACTGACCGGCGACCAGATCGCCAGTGTTGGCCCGAGCTAAAAACAGGAGTTTTTGACCATGCCGATTTTCGATTTTCTGAGCGGTCAGTTCATCGACGTTATCCACTGGACCGATGACACCCGCGACACGATGGTCTGGCGGTTCGAACGGGACAATCACGAAATCAAGTACGGCGCCAAGCTGACAGTCCGCGAAGGGCAGGCGGCTGTGTTTGTGCACGAAGGCCAGTTGGCCGATGTGTTCACACCTGGCCTGTATATGCTTGAAACCAACAACATGCCGGTGATGACATCGCTTCAGCACTGGGATCACGGTTTCAAGTCGCCCTTCAAGTCCGAGATCTACTTTGTCTCGACCAACCGCTTTACCGATCTGAAGTGGGGCACCAAGAACCCGATCATGCTGCGCGATCCGGAGTTCGGCCCGATCCGCCTGCGGGCCTATGGTACCTACACGATCAAGGTCACCGATCCCGGTCGCTTCCTGACCGAAATCGTGGGCACCGACGGCGAATTCACGATGGACGAGATCAGCTATCAGATCCGCAACATCATCGTCCAAGAGGCCAGCCGCGTTCTGGCGTCATCGGGCATTCCGGTGCTGGATATGGCGGCCAATACTGCCGATCTGGGCAAGCTGGTGGCAGCGCAGGTATCGCAGGTTCTGGCGGTTTACGGGCTTAGCATGCCCGAGATGTATATTGAGAATATTTCGCTGCCCTCGGCTGTTGAGGCCGCGTTGGACAAGCGCAGCTCGATGGGTATTGCGGGCGATCTGAACACGTTCACCCAGTATTCCGCAGCCGAGGCGATGACCTCTGCTGCGCAGAACACGGGCGGTGCTGGTGCAGGCATGGGCGCAGGTATCGGCGCTGGTCTGGGCATGGCCATGGGCGCGCAGACGATGCGTCAGGGTCCGTGGGGTGCTGCCCCTGTTCAGCAGACTGCCCCCGCCCCCGTTGCACCTCCTCCGCCGCCAGTTGAACACGTCTGGCACATTGCAGAAAACGGCGAAACATCGGGGCCGTTCTCCAAGGCGCGTCTGGGCCGTATGGCGACCGAGGGTGGCTTGGCCCGTGACACCTATGTCTGGACTGCCGGTCAGGACGGCTGGAAACGGGCCGAGGACGTGGCCGAACTGGCGCAGCTTTTTACCGTTATGCCGCCGCCGCCTCCGGGTGCATAATCCCCCCAGGACGACGAACAGACTGACGACCGCACCAAAGGCGCGATATGACCCAACCACCCCCGCCGCCCCCGTTCCCCGAGGCGCAGGCAGCCCCCGTGGAAGAGCACCGCTTTCCCTGTGAAAATTGCGGCGCGGACTATCGCTATGCGCCAGACAAAGGTGCCCTGCACTGCGATCACTGTGGTCATGAAGAACCCATCGCCCACGCGGGTCCGTGGGAAGGCGGCATTCGCGAATTGGATTTCCAGCAGGCTGTGCGTGATCAGTTGCCTGCGCAAGAAATGGAAATTACCCGCGTGTCCAACTGCCCAAATTGCGGGGCATCGGTCGAAATTGCGTCAGATGTTCAGGCCAAGGAATGTCCGTTCTGTGCGACGCCTTTTGTCACCGACACAGGCGAGGACAGGCATATCAAGCCAAAGGCAGTGATGCCTTTTGTTCTGACCGAAGATGCCGCACGTGGCGCGATGACCGACTGGTTAGGTGGTCTGTGGTTCGCGCCCAATGGCCTTGCTGAATATGCCCGTAAGGGGCGCAAGATGCAGGGCATCTATGTGCCTTACTGGACCTTCGATGCGGATACCAAATCGTCCTATCGCGGCCAGCGCGGCACGGTCTATTACGAAAATCGCACTGTGATGCGGAACGGAAAATCCGAAACCGTGCGTGTTCAGAAAATCCGCTGGCGGCCTGTGTCGGGCCGTGTGGCGCGGTTCTTTGATGATGTACTGGTGTTGGCCTCGCGGTCCTTGCCCAAGAAATACACCGACGCGCTTCAGCCTTGGGATATGACCGCGCTTGAACCCTACCGCCCCGAGTTTCTGGCGGGTTTCAGGGCCGAGGCCTATACTGTCGAACTGGACGACGGCTTTGTCGAGGCGCGGCAGATCATGGATCGTCAGATTGAACGGGACATCAAGTTCGACATTGGCGGCGACAGGCAGCGTATCAGCAGTGTGGACACTACCGTGCGGGATGTGACGTTCAAGCATGTCCTGCTGCCCGTGTGGCTGGCGGCCTACAAATATCGCGGCCAGACCTACCGCTTTGTTGTGAATGGCCAGACGGGTCGTGTTCAGGGCGAACGCCCATGGTCGGCGTGGAAAATCGCCTTTGCTGTGATCCTCGGGCTGATCGTGGCGGCGGCTGTCGGCTATTTCTATGCAATGAACCAGTAGACTCAGGCAGGGCGCTCATTTAAGGACTGTTGGCGCTAACATCCGACGAAAAGAGGCCCCAGATGATCCTGTGTTGCGGCGAAGCCCTGATTGACATGTTGCCCCGCGAAAGCACCGGCGGCGAACCGTCCTTTGCCCCCTACGCTGGCGGCGCGGTCTACAACACGGCGATTGCTTTGGGGCGTCTGGGCACCAAGGTCGGCTTCTTTGGCGGGCTGTCGAACGATCTGTTTGGCGAACAACTGGTGTCGGTTCTGGAAGCGTCCCACGTGGACGCAAGCTTTGCCGCGCGCAGCGACCGGCCCACGACGCTGGCCTTTGTCACGCTGACCGATGGCCACGCGAAATATGCGTTCTACGATGAAAACACCGCTGGCCGGATGCTGATCGAAGGCGATCTGCCGACGCTCAGCGACAATGTAAACGCCGTGTTCTTTGGCGGGATCAGCCTTGTGTCCGAACCTGCCGCAGACACCTACGCCGCGCTTTGCGCGCGCGAGGCCGGCAAGCGTGTCATCATGATCGACCCGAACATCCGCCCCGGCTTTATCACGGATGAGCCCCGCTACCGCGCGCGTCTGGACAAGATGCTGGCGCAGGCGGACATCATCAAAGTGTCGGACGAAGATATGGAATGGATCGGCGTCACTGCCGAACAGTTGATCGACGGCGGTGCCGTGCTGGTTCTGGTCACGCGCGGGTCGGAAGGCGTCGATGCGGTCACAGCCAATGGCACGTTCCGCGTAGCTGCGCAAAAGGCCGAGGTCGTCGATACCGTCGGCGCTGGCGATACGTTCAACGCGGGCCTTCTGGCCGGTCTGGACGAAGCGGGCCTGTTGACCCGTGACGCGCTGGCAGCGGCGGATCAGGATGCGCTGACACCTGCGCTGCGTCTGGGCACCTTTGCTGCAGCGATCACCGTGTCGCGGGCTGGTGCCAACCCGCCGTGGCGGAGCGAGCTGTGAGGATCCTTCTTCAACGCGTATCCGAGGCGTCGGTCACCGTCGATGGCGACGTGATCGGGGAGATCGGCGCGGGCCTGTTGATCCTTGTCTGCGCGATGCAGGGCGACACCGAGGCCGAGGCAGACCGCCTTGCCACCAAGATCGGCAAGCTGCGGATTTTCAAGGACGACGCGGGTAAGATGAACCTGTCGGTCAAGGACAGCGGCAATGCGGCACTGGTCGTCAGCCAGTTCACCCTGTCTGCCGATACATCGCGCGGCAACCGACCCGGTTTCTCGCAGGCGGCCCCACCGGCCGAGGGCGAGCGTCTGTACGAATATTTCGCCGATCGCCTTCGCCAAGAAGGGCTGGACGTAGCAACCGGCCAGTTCGGCGCGGATATGAAAGTGCGGCTGTTGAACGATGGGCCCGTTACGATCTGGATGGACAGCGCGGACTAAGCCCCCTCGTCACCGGATGCGAAACCCGTTATCTGCGTGTCCATGACCCGCAAGCCTACCCACATGGACCGCGCCCTTGCGCAGGCCCGCGCCGCCGCTGAACGCGGAGAGGTGCCCGTGGGTGCTGTTATCGTTGCGCGCGATGGTGCTGTGGTGGCCGAGGCCGGCAATCGCACGCGGGAACTGAACGATCCCACCGCCCATGCCGAGGTGCTGGCCATCCGCGCTGCCTGTGATGCGCTGGGGCAGGAACGGCTGGTGGATCATGATCTCTATGTAACGCTGGAACCCTGCCCGATGTGTGCAGGCGCGATTTCCTTCGCGCGCATTCGCAGGCTGTATTACGGCGCAAGTGACCCGAAATCGGGTGGTGTGGCGCAAGGCGCGCGGGTCTATGCGCACCCGCAATGCCACCACGTGCCCGAGGTCTATGACGGGCTTGCCGCCGCCGATAGCGAGGATCTTTTGAAAACGTTTTTCGCAAGCAAACGGGGTGAGGCATGAGCCAGCGCCCCCGTGCCAATTCGCGCCCGCAGAGCCGTCCGCAAGGGCGTGATCAGAAGCGCCCGCAAGGCAAGCAGCACGTTCAGCCCAAGAACCGCCGGATTGTGCTGTTCAACAAACCTTATGGGGTGCTGTCGCAGTTCACCGACAAAGGCACCGAAGGGTCCGAGCGTGAAACGCTGTCGAACTACATCGACCTGCCCGGCGTCTATCCGGCAGGGCGGCTGGATCGGGACAGCGAAGGGTTGATGGTTCTGACCGACGATGGCGCGCTACAGGCGCGGATTTCGAACCCGAAGTACAAGCGCCCCAAAACCTATCTGGTCATGGTTGAAGGCACGCCAACGCAGGAACAACTGGATGAGCTGCAAAACGGTGTCACGCTGAAAGACGGCAAGACGCGTCCCGCCAAGGCACGTCTGATCGACGCGCCGGACCTGTGGGAACGGGACCCGCCTGTGCGCTATCGGAAATCTGTGCCGGACGCGTGGCTTGAGATCACCATCACCGAAGGCCGCAACCGTCAGGTGCGCCGCATGTGTGCGCATGTGGGCCTGCCGTGCCTGCGTCTGGTGCGGGCACGGGTGGGGGATTGGGACCTTGGGGCGTTGAAGCCGGGGGAATGGCGTCTGGTCTAGGGGTCAGACCCACTTGGCCAAGGGCGGCAGCGACATCAGGACCGCATTGGCATCATGGCCGGTTTCCAGACCGAACTTGGTGCCACGGTCATAGACCAGATTGTATTCCGCATAGAGCCCGCGATGGACCAGCTGCGCGTCTTTGTCGGCATCCGTCCAATCCTGCACGCGGCGCTTTTCGACCAACGGCAGATAGGCGGGCAGGAAGGCTTTGCCGATGTCTTGGGTCAGGGCAAAGTCCGCCTCCCAATCATCGGTGCATCGATCATCCATAAAGATGCCGCCAACGCCACGGGCGCGGCCACGGTGGGGGACGAAGAAATACTCATCTGCCCATGCCTTCAGCTCGGGGTAGAGCGCCTCGCCATGGGGGTCGAGGTGCTGTTTCTGCGTCGCGTGGAAGTGCGCGGTGTCTTCGTCGTATTCGATGCAGGGGTTCAGATCGGACCCGCCGCCGAACCACCATGCGTGCGGTGTCCAGAACATACGGGTGTTCATGTGGACGGCGGGGGCATGCGGGTTCTGCATGTGGGCCACCAGTGAAATGCCGGACGCCCAGAACCGCGGGTCGTCCTTCATACCGGGAATCCCCTTGCGCGCGGCCATTGCCATCTGCGCCCGTTCCCCGAGGGTGCCATAAACGGTCGAGACATTGACGCCGACCTTTTCGAACACACGACCGCCGCGCATGACGCTCATCAAGCCTCCGCCTGCGTCTGATCCGTCATCGGATTTACGCTTGGTTTCCGTGACCTCGAACGTCGCGGGGGCCTGATCGGACAGGGGGCCTGTGGCGTGCGTTTTTTCCAGATCCTCGAAGGCTGCAACAATCTGGTCGCGCAATGTGCGGAACCATGCGCTGGCGCGGTCGCGTTCTTGGATCAGGTCATTGGTCATCGGGCGCTCCTTCTGCTTGGGTCTTGTCTAGCCAAGGTCACAGCAGGTGGAAAGCCCGAAGGGTGTGGATCGGCCCGCGACTTAGTGCGCAGGGGCGCCCACGGCATCAACCAGCGTGCGGCCACCATCCACGGTGACGACCTGGCCGGTCATAAAGCGCGAGGCATCCGATGACAGGAATTGCACCGCTTCGACCAGTTCGTCAGGTGACGCGATCCGGCCCATGGGCGTATGTTCCTGAATGGTGTCGCGGTATTCCGAATGTTCTTTCAGCGCGTCTTTCAGGCTGGCGGACATGAGCGAGCCGAAGGCGACCGCGTTCACGCGGATATCATGCGGGGCCAAGGCCACGGCCAAAGAGCGCGTCATCTGGTCCATCGCAGCAGCGGAAATCGAATAGCCCAGAAGATCGGGGTGCGTGCGGCGGGCCGCAATCGACGACAGGTTCACGATCGCGCCGGCTGTCTCCACCTCGCGTCCGTCGGCCTGTTTGATCATGCGCTTGGCCACCATCTGCGACAGGCGCAGTGCGGTTGTCATGTTTTGCGACAACAGCCGTTCAACGGATTCGTCGTCCATATCCAGCGGATCGGTCGGCAGAATCTGGCGGCTGCCATTCACAAGGATGTCGATGCGATCGAACTGGTCCAAAGTGGCCGACAGCAGGTTTGCCAGCGTCAGACGTTCGCGTAGGTCGCCTGCGAAATAGCGGATGTTGTCGGCCTCTTCGCGTTCTCCCACTTCGTCACAAAGACGCGCTTCGTCCATATCGGCGAACATGACATTTGCGCCTTTGCGGGCAAAGTGACGGGCGATGGACAAACCGACGCCGTTCGCTGCGCCTGTCACGATGGCTGTCTTGCCCTCGATCGAAAAACTCATGCATCAACTCCGATGATTTTGGCGCAGGTTAGCGGTGGTTATCGCCGTTGGCGAGTGGGATGGCTGGCTTCGACAATTTTAAAGCTACGGTCGCCCGCAATTTCGGCAACGTTTTTAAAGCGCGCTTCCAGCGTTTGTTCGTAGGGCAGGTGGCGGTTTGCCACCAGATACAGCTTGCCTGTCGGCTTCAGCACCCGCGCGGCGGTGTCGATAAAGGCCTGACCCAACGACGGATCGCCTTTGCGACCGGTATGGAACGGCGGGTTCATGACCACGCTGTCAAAGTATTCCTTGTTTTCCCACTGGGTCGCGTCGGCCCAGTCAAAGCTGGCGCGGTCGTCCGTGACGTTCAGCTTGGCGCATTCCAACGCGGCGTGATCGGCCTCGACTAGCGTGACACCGGTCACACCTTCGCGTGTCAGGATCGCTTGCGCCAGATAGCCCCAGCCTGCGCCCAGATCGGCCACGCGGCCCCCCAGTTTCGCGGGCAATGCAGCAGCTAGCGCAACAGACGCGGGATCGGCACCATCGGCCGAGAACACGCCGGGCTGTGTAAAGAAGCCGTCCTTGTTCTTCTTCGGTTCAGTGTCGATCCAGCCGCTCAGGCGGTCATCGGCGGTAAAGGCGATGACGCGGCCGTGGTTCTTGGACGCCTGCGTAACGTCCAGCCCCTGTTTTTTCAGCGCCTTCAGCATCGTATCGACGCCGTCGGTTTTTGCCCCGTCCACGTAGACCGTGCCGCCCTTGGTCAGGGCTGCGGCCTCGGCCACCAGCGATTGGGCATAGGCCTTGGCGCGGGGCAGGGTGACGATGGCGGCGGCGAAGGGACCGGTTGCCTCAACAGTGCAGTCAAACCCACGGCGCGCAAGTCCCGCATGATCGGGATAGTTCCGCTGGATGACCTGCGCGCGGTCTTTGGGAACAAAGGACAGGTCGCTGTCCGCAGTCGCGCCGAACAGGCCGATAGCGCCATCATCCGGAAGCGACAGAAGGCCGGTATCGGCCGCAAAAGCTAAGCGTGAGGTTGCCATATCAGAGGATCCAGCCGGTCAGGCGGATCATTCCTTTTCCATGGTGCACTGCAGCGGATGCTGGTGCCGGCGGGCAAAGTCCATGACCTGGCCGACCTTGGTTTCGGCGATCTCGTGGCTGAAGACACCAACCACAGCGACGCCCTTTTTATGAACGGTCAGCATGATTTCGAACGATTGCGCGTGCGTCATGCCAAAGAACCGTTCCAGAACCTGCACGACGAATTCCATCGGCGTGTAATCGTCGTTCAGCAACAGAACTTTGTACAAAGGCGGACGTTTGGTTTTGGGTTTGACGTCGACCACAACGGACGAGTCGCCATCACCGTCCTGCGGTTGGCGTGGGCCCGAGGCCATGCATGTCGCTAGATTGGAGATATCGGTCATTCGGTGTGGGGAGCTGTGTTGCTGCTTATCAATTGAGGTGACTATATAACCCTGTTCACGCCCGAGAAAAGGGGCCTATCCCAAGGGAAGATGCTTGAAGATGGTGAATCTATCCACAATTGCCTTCGATGCCGACGATACGCTTTGGCATAACGAGCGGTTTTTCAAGCTGACCGAGGAACGATTCGCCGAATTGCTACGTGACCATACCGATGCAAATGGTTTGCCAAAACGCCTGTATGAGGCTGAAAAACGCAACCTTGGGCACTATGGGTTCGGGGTAAAGGGCTTTGTTTTGTCGATGATCGAAACCGCGCTGGACGTGACCGATCACAAAGTGCCGGGCGAGGTGATCCGAGAGCTGATCGATGTGGGCCGCGACATGCTGGCGCATCCGATCGAATTGCTTCCACATGCCCAAGAAACGGTCGAAGCCTTGGCCGGAAGCCATCGGATTTTGCTGATCACCAAGGGTGATTTGCTGCATCAGGAACGCAAACTGGCGCAATCGGGCTTGGGCGATTTCTTTGATGCGGTCGAGATTGTGTCCGACAAAACGCCCGATGTGTATGCCCGCATTTTCGCGGGTCATGACGGCGGGGCCGAGGGCGCGATGATGGTCGGGAATTCGATGAAAAGCGATGTGCGACCGGCCATTGAGGCAGGCAGCCACGGCGTTTTTGTGCCCCATGATCTGGCGTGGGACTTTGAACATGCCGACGCGCCCGAGCACCCGAAGTATCACGAAATCGCCGATTTGGGCGCCTTGCCCGATTTGATCAAGGCGATCGGCTGATCGTCGCCGGCCCTTGCGCCCAGATTTTGCCACAATCGCGCTTTTAGTGGTGGGGCAGGGACTTAGCCGCTAGATGTCGTATTTTTGACGGCCTCGGGTGTCAAAAATACTATAAAAATGAAGGCTTTATTAGATCACTTTCGTGTGCTATCATTTTGATAATCAATAAAACGCTCACCGAAAAAATTCGGGGGCATCGAGGCAGAAGAGAGTAGAACCGTGACGGGACGGCGCAGGCGCACGGGCCACTATGGCCTATTCGTATTTACCGCATTCTGGTTTTTGGTGGTCTTGCCACTAAGCGTGATGGCTGCGCCCTACGCGGGCATGGTCATGGATGCGCGAACGGGCAAGGTCTACTACAGCGAAAACGCCGACACGCGGTTGCACCCTGCTTCCCTCACCAAAATGATGACGCTTTATATTGCGTTCGAAGCGGTCGAGAACGGCGAGCTGTCGATGGACACGCTGGTGACTATTTCCCGAAAAGCAGCGTCCGAGCCGCCCTCGAAACTGGGGCTGCGTGCGGGGCAGAAGATCAAGCTGCGCTATCTGGTGCGGGCCGCTGCGGTGAAATCCGCCAACGATGCCGCAACCGCGATTGGCGAAGCGATTTCGGGGTCCGAGGCGGCCTTTGCCCGTCGTATGAACCGCACGGCCAAAGAAATGGGCATGACGCGGACCACGTTCAAAAACGCCCATGGTCTGACCGAATCCGGCCACCTGTCGACCGCGCGTGATATGTCCATTCTGGGTCGCCACGTGCTGTACGACTATCCCGAATACTATAACCTGTTCGGCCGCAAGACGGCTGATGCAGGCGTGCGCACAGTATCGCACACCAACCGCCGCCTGCTGGATAGCTACAAAGGCGCTGATGGCATCAAAACGGGCTACACCCGTGCTGCCGGTTTCAACCTTGTGGCCTCTGCCGAACGGGGCAGCGAACGGATTATCGCAACCGTGTTCGGCGGCAAATCCACTGCGACACGTAACGCGCAGGTCGAAAAGCTGCTGGATCTTGGGTTCCGCAAAGCGCCCAGCCGCATTGCGCTGCACCGTCCGGGCAAACCGCGCTACTACGGTAATGCAGGCACCGGTGGCGGCACACAGATCGCGTCGGCCAGCCAGACCGATTCTCGCGCGCGTGGTAAAACCATTCGTGTGGTCACACCGTCGGTGAAAACCAGCCTGCGCCCACAGATGCGCCCTGTCCCCGATGCGCCGCTACTGGTGGCCGAGGTCAAGGACGACATCAATTCGCTGCTGCAAGAGGCGCAGAAGGTCGAAGTCACCGAAATTCAACAGGTTGCCGCCGCGTCCATTCCGGCGACGGCCACAGCGCCTGCTGCATCGGTGAAACCCGTTTCGCGTCCAAAGAACGTTGTTCTGGCCGCAGCCACGACCAAGCCCACCCCGAAACCCAAGGTGGCCCAAAAGGATGCCGAGGTTGTCAGCCGTATTTCCACATCCGGCGGACGTCATTGGGGGATCAACGTGGGGCGCTTCACCACCAAATATGCCGCCGAAAAGATGTTGCTGAAAACCGCACTGGCGGAGATGGCGACACTGGACGGAAGCCTGCGCAAGGTTGTCAGCCGCACGCAGGGGCATGATGCGAATTTCATGGGCATGACCCGTGAACAGGCGGACCTTGCGTGCCGCCGACTGCAAGCGCGTCAGGTCACGTGCTTTATGATAGGGCCCAGCTAATAAAACCAATAATGGGGACAGTAGGGCTGGCGTCGGGGGTTACTCCGACGCCATTTTTCCTTCTTGACGCAGCCATTTCAGAAAGGCCTTCAACGCGGGCCTGTGCGCGGCCGGGCGCGTGACGATATGATAGCCTGCATTCGGGCGTTCTTCGTGCAGCAGGCGCAGGCGTCCGCTTTCCAGATCGTCCTTGATGGCGACATAGGTGGTTACCGCCACGCCTTGGCCGTTCCTCAGCCCGTCCAGCATCAGGTTGCCGGGCACGACGATGCCTTTGATGCGGGCGTTCTGGATGCCGTGACTGGCCAGCCATTGGGTGGCTTCCGTCGTGCCCAGTTCCTGAATCCAAGGCAGCTTGGCCAGGTCTTCGAGACTGGGGATAGGGCCATCGCCCACCAGTGACGGGGCCGCAACAACAGTGATGGGCGATCTGATCAGCGGTTCGCTATCGACGCCCTTCCAGCCCCCTTCGCCATAGCGGATGGCCACATCCACGCCGCCGGGTTCAAGAGTCACAAGATCGGGGCTGGGCGAGATCATCACGTCGAATTCCGGATGCTCGGCGGTGAAGTTGCCCATGCGTGGCATCAGCCAGTTGGCGGCAAAGCTGGGCGAGGTGGCGATGTGCAAAGGCCGTGCATCATCCGCGCCGGTCAGGGCGGTGATGGTCTGGCTGATCTGGTCAAAGCTTTCGGCCAGCGTGCGGGCCAGTTGATGGCCGTCAGGCGTCAGGGTCATGCTGCGCCCGTTGCGTTCCAAAAGACGCAGGCCAAGGTGCGTTTCCAAGGCGCGCAGTTGCTGGCTGATGGCCGCATGGCTGACATTCAGCGCATCGCCCGCGCGGTTGACCGAACCGGTTTCGGCATAGGCGCTGAAGGCCCGTAATGCGGCCAGAGGGGGAAGGGAAGACCAGTCCATATGAAATCCTAGCTTACATATGGCTAAAATTCCTGATTCGATTGGTTTCGTCAAATGTGGGAAGGAATCTGCATCACCACATTTGAACGGAGTTTCCCATGTTAGGTATTCTTGCAAAAAGCATTCACGTCGCCACACGTCTGCCCCAAGACCCGTGGATCGCCCCCCACGATGTGTCCCAACCCACGCCCGAGACACAGGAAAAGCGGCGCAGGTTCACCGCGCCGGTCCGTTTGTTCAAGGCCAAGTAGGGGCTATTCCGCCGCGACAGCGGGGCCGAAGGCCGCGGATATCAGTTCCTGCGTATAGGCGGTTTGGGGGCGGTCAAAGATGTCTTCGGTCGTGCCCATTTCCACCACATCGCCCTGCTTCATCACCAGCACCTTATGCGACATCGCGCGAACAACGCGCAGGTCGTGGCTGATGAACAGATAGGCCAGATCGTACTTGCGCTGCAGGTCGCGCAGCAGGTTTACGATCTGCACCTGAACGGTCATGTCCAGGGCCGATGTCGGTTCATCCAGCACCACCAGACGGGGGCGCAGAACCATGGCGCGGGCGATGGCGATGCGCTGCCGTTGGCCGCCGGAAAACTCATGCGGGTAGCGGTGCATCGTGGCAGGATCCAGCCCGACCTCGGTCATCACTTCAATCACATGGTCTCGTTTTGAACGGCCATCGGGCGAGCCGTGCACGCCCAGCCCCTCGGCAATGATCTGTTCGCACGTCATGCGCGGCGACAGCGATCCGAAGGGGTCCTGAAACACGATCTGCATTTCCGAGCGTAACCGACGCAGTTCCTTGGTCGACCAGTCGCGCACGTTCTGGCCGCGATAGGTGATGCCGCCCTCGGACTGGATCAACCGCATGATGGCCAGTGCCAGCGTCGTTTTGCCCGATCCGGACTCGCCCACGATCCCGACGGTTTCGCCAGCACGAACGGAAATCGACGCATCGTTGACGGCCTTCACATGGCCCACAGTGCGTTTCAGCAGGCCCTTGTGGATCGGGAACCAGATTTTCAGATTCTTGGTTTCGGCCACGACCTCGGCGTTGGGCTCGACGGGTTCGGGCGATCCACTGCTTTCGGCAGAAAGCAGCATCTGGGTATAGGGGTGCTGCGGGTTGTCGAAAATCTCGGACGTGGGGCCCATTTCGACAATCTCGCCCGCCTTCATCACGCAGACGCGGTCGGCGATTTTGCGGACGATGCCCAGATCGTGGGTGATGAACAAAAGGCTCATGCCCTCTTGGCGCTGAAGCTCGGCCAGAAGTTCAAGGATCTGCGCCTGAATGGTGACGTCCAGCGCCGTGGTGGGTTCGTCCGCGATCAACAGGTCGGGCCGGTTGGCCAGCGCCATCGCGATCATCACGCGCTGACGCTGCCCGCCGGACAGTTCGTGCGGATAGGCCCCAAGACGGCTTTCCGGATTGCGGATGCCGACGCGGTTCAGCAGGTCCAGAATGCGCGCGCGTGCCTCATCTCCGATCAGACCCTGATGCAGCGCAAGGCTTTCGCCCAACTGGCGTTCCAGCGTGTGCAGCGGGTTCAGGGACGTCATCGGTTCTTGGAAGATAAAGCTGATGTCGTTGCCACGCACCTTGCGCAGCATCTTTTCATCGGCCCCGATCATTTCCTGATTGTCGTATTTTACCGACCCCGAAACTTCGGCTGCGGGACCAAGCAACGATACGGTGGACAGCGCCGAGACGGATTTGCCCGAACCGGATTCACCGACGATGGCCAGAGTTTCGCCCTTGCGGATGTCAAAGGACACGCCTTTGACCGCATGGGTCAGGGCGCCGTCCTGACGGAAGCTGACCTTCAGATCGCGGACTTCCAGAATATTGGTCATGAGAACGTCTTTCTGGGGTCAAAGGCATCGCGCACGCCTTCAAAGATGAAGACCAGAAGCGACAGCATGATCGCGAACACGAAGAAGGCGGTAAAGCCCAGCCACGGTGCCTGAAGGTTCTGTTTTGCCTGCAGCGTCAACTCGCCCAGCGACGGTGCCGAGGACGGCAGGCCGAAGCCGAGGAAGTCGAGGCCTGCGAGGGTCGAGATCGTGCCGGTGACGATGAACGGCAGCATGGTGACGGTGGCGACCATCGCGTTGGGCAGCATGTGGCGGAACATGATGGTGCGGTTGGATACCCCCAGCGCCTTGGCCGCGCGGACGTATTCAAGGTTACGCGCACGTAGGAATTCGGCCCGAACAACGCCCACCAAGGCAACCCAGCCGAACAGGACGGTCAGGAACACCAAGAGCCAGAAACTTCGCCCCAAGATCGCGAACAGGATAATGATGATATAAAGCGACGGCGTCGCGCTCCATATCTCGATCACGCGCTGGAAGATCAGATCGACCCAGCCGCCGAAATAGCCCTGTACCGCGCCCGCAATGATGCCGATGACGGACGACAGGACCGTTACGATCAGCGTGAACAGGATCGACAGGCGGAAGCCATAGATCACACGCGCGACCACATCACGCTTGGTGTCATCGGTGCCCAGCCAGTTCTGGCTGTTGGGCGGCAGCGGTGCCGCGCCGGGGCGGTCCACAGGGGTTTTGTAGCTGTAGGGGATGGGCGGCCAGAGCATCCAACCCTTCTGGAAGTCAGCGTCCGTGATCGTTCCATCCTTTGCGGAGGCGATCAGGTCGTCGGGTTCGTCGAAACAGTCGACCAAACCACCGGTTAGGATCAGGCACTGAACCTCGGGGTCGCGATAAGCGGCTTCGGTTTTGAAATCGCCGCCATAGTCGGTTTCGGCGTAAAAGCTGAATACAGGCATGCGGATTTCGCCGCGGTAGCTGACCATGATCGGTTTGTCGTTCGCCAGAAACTCGGCAAAGAGCGACAGGCCGAACAGGATCGCGAAAATCCACAGCGACCAGTAAGCGCGGCGGTTTTTCTTGAAGTTGTTCCAGCGGCGCTGGTTCAGCGGCGACAGGGCAAAACGGCCACGCGGCGGTTCGGGGGCAACGGGCGTGCCAGGTGTCGGTTCGGGCACCACGTTCGCGGGGTTCGGGTCAATGCTCATATCAGCCCTCCCGCCGTTCGAAATCGATGCGCGGATCGACCAGTACATACATCAGGTCCGACAAGATGCCGACGACAAGGCCGATGATGCCGAAAATAAACAGCGTACCGAAGATCACCGGATAGTCTCGGGCGACAGCGGCCTCGAACCCCAGACGCCCAAGGCCGTCGAGCGAGAAGATGGTTTCGATAATCAAGCTGCCCGAGAAGAACACGCCGATGAAAACCGCAGGGAAACCGGCGATCACAATCAGCATCGCGTTGCGGAAAACGTGACCGTACAGAACCTGCTTTTCCGCCAGACCTTTGGCGCGGGCGGTGATGACGTATTGCTTTTTGATCTCGTCCAGGAACGAGTTCTTGGTCAACAGTGTCAGCGTCGCAAAGGCCGAGATGGTCGAGGCGATGACAGGCAGCGCGATGTGCCAGAAGTAATCGGCCACCTTGCCCAGCAAGGACAGGTCTTCCCAGTTGTCCGACGTCAGGCCGCGCAGCGGGAAGATTTGCAGGTACGATCCGCCAGCGAACAGAACCAGCAGCAGGATCGCGAACAGAAAGCCCGGGATTGCATAGGCCACGATGATTGCTGCCGACGTCCATGTATCAAACGACGACCCGTCGCTGACGGCCTTCCGGATGCCCAAGGGGATCGACACCATATAGGCGATCAGCGTGGACCACAGGCCAAGCGAGATCGACACGGGCATCTTTTCCAGCACCAGATCGATCACGCTGATCGACCGGAAGTAACTTTCACCAAAATCGAAGCGCATGTAGTTCCACAGCATATCGAGGAACCGTTCCACGGGCGGTTTGTCAAAGCCGAACTCTTTTTCCAGCTCGGCGATGAATTCGGGCGGCAGGCCACGGGCTCCGGCATATTCGTCGTTGCCTGAATTGCCCATCGAGGCCTCGCCCCCGCCACCTGCGAAACCGGCAAAGGCATCGCCTTCGCCTTCCAGCGTCGCGATAATCTGTTCGATCGGCCCGCCGGGGACGAATTGGACCAAGGCAAAGTTGATGATCATGATCCCCAACAGGGTGGGGATCACCAGCAACAGCCGTCGTAGGATATATGCGCCCATGGTGCGTTTACTGCCCGCTTAGAATGCGCCAGCTTCTTTCAGAGCCTGCGCTTTTTCTTCGTCGTACCACCAGATCGAACTAGTGCCCATCCCAAATGGCGGAGGCGTGTCAGTGTAGGGGCGCGCGAACATGTCCAGATAGGCAATGTTGTGCGCACCTTTGTACCACTGGGGGATCCAGACGTGCATCGAACGCAGTACCCGGTCCAGCGCACGGGTGGCGACGGTCAGTTCCTCGCGGGATTCGGCTGTGGCGATCTTTTCGATCAGCGCATCCACCGCAGGGTTCGCGATACCCGCCATATTGGCCGATCCCGGCGTGTTGGCGGTTTCCGAGCCGAAGATCGTGCGCAACTCGTCACCCGGTGTCGAAGACATGGAAAAACGCTGTGTCACGATATCGAAATCAAAATTCTTTTCGCGTTCCTGCGATTCAGCGGCGTCGACGCGTGTGGCATCGGCCTCGATCCCCAGACGGCGCAGGTTTTCGATCATCGGGTTGATGATGCGGTCGAAGGACGCGCTGTCGTTCAGCACCTGGATGGTCAGCTTTTCACCGTCCTTTTCGCGGATGCCGTCGGCGCCCACTTCCCAACCGGCGTCATCCAGCAGCTTGCCCGCTTTGCGCAATGCGCGACGGTCGGCCAGATCTTCGGCCTTTTGAACGTCAGGGACAAAGGCAGGTTCGGTGAATACGGTTTCCGGCAGGTCGGCGCGAAGGGGTTCCAGAAGCGCCAGTTCGGCCTCGGACGGCATGCCTTCGGCTTGCAAGGTGCCCGAGTTTTCCCAGAAGCTGTCTGTGCGGTCATAGAGACCGTAGAACAGCGATTCATTGGACCATTCAAAGTTAAACGCCAGACCGATCGCCTCGCGGACGCGCGGATCGCTGAATTTGTCGCGGCGCAGGTTGAACCAGAAGCCCTGCGTGCCGGACGGGCGGCCATCGGGCAGCGTTTCGACCTTGACCCAGCCTTTGTCGATGGCGGGGAAGTCATAGGAAGTGGCCCAAAGCTTCGACAGGGATTCTTCGCGATAGGAATAGGAGCCGGCTTTGAAGGCCTCGAACGCGGTTGTGTAATCGGCGAAGTATTCGAACTTGATGACGTCGAAGTTGTTCTGACCGACGTTTACCGGCAGGTCCTTGCCCCAGTAATCATCGCGGCGTTTGTAGGCCACGGATTGACCGGGATCGACGCTAAGCAATTCGTACTGGCCCGACCCCATGGGCGGTTCCAGCGAGGATTCGGTGAAGTCGCGGGTTTCGTAATAGGCCTTTGAAAATATCGGCAGGCCGGCGGCTGTCATCAGCAATTCGCGCAGCGGGCCTTCGGGGTTGAAGGTGTATTTGACGCGGAAATCATCCAGCGCCTCGACCTTTTCAAAGTCTTTCAACGCTACGCGGTAGGAAGGCTGGCCTTCGTTGAACAGTTTCTCGAAGGAAAACACCACGTCATGTGCCGTGACCTGCGATCCGTCGCGGAACTTGGCTTCGGGGCGCAGGTTGAAGATCGCCCATTCGCGGTTTTCGGGGTATTCGACACTTTCGGCGACCAGACCGTACATCGAATCCGGTTCATCCAGATTGCCGGTCATCAACGTGTCGTAAAAAACGGTGGCCCCTGCGGCTGCGTTGCCTTTCAGGATATAGGGCGTGAGGCTGTCGAAGGTGCCGAAGGCCCATGTCGAATATTCACCGCCCTTCGGCGCATCGGGGTTTACATAGTCCCAGTGTTTGAAATCCGCAGGGTATTTCAGTTCACCGAACGACGAAATGCCGTGGGATTTGATGACGCCGTCCTGCGCCTCTTGCGCCCAAAGCCGCTCTGCCGCGAAAACCGACGCGATGGCAAAGGCGCTGGCGAACAGCCAGCGGCGGCTGATGGCTAAGGTCGGGATGGCGATCGCTTTGGCGCGCGGTGCGGACTGCTCCCGCGATTTGGCGGGGATGAGGTGGCGTGCGCTTTTAAGCGTCATCTAGTGTCCTCCGGGTAAGACTGATCCTGTTACGAATGTATGTTATGGGCATGGAATAGCCACTATCAAGTTGCGTATCTGTGATCTTCTTGTCATCGGCGCACAAGAAAAAGGCCGTGGAGCGGGTCCACGGCCTTTCCTGAAATTCTAGCTGTCGGGCTGATTAGCCGTCTGTGCCGTCCAGATACGCGATCAGGTTTGCGCGATCTTCGACATCGGGCAGGCCGCGGAAGGACATTGTTGTGCCCGGTGCGTAACCAGCAGGATTTTCCAGGAAGGCGTTCAGCGCTTCAGGTGTCCATGCGTCTGTCGCAGCGGCCAGAGCACCGGAGTAGTTGAAGCCGGAAGCAGCGCCAGTTGCGCGGCCGACAACACCGTACAGGTACGGGCCAACTGCGTTTTCACCTTCAACCAGCTTGTGGCAAGCACGGCATTTGCCGAAAACTTTCTCGCCCGCGCCAGCGTCGGCGGATGCGAATACTGTGGCGAAATCAGCGGGTGCTTCTTCTTCTGCGCCTTCGCCTGCTTCTGCGACTTCAATCGGGTAACCGGCAGCAGCATGCTCTTCACCGTGACCGTCGTCACCGACGTGGTACAGGATTTCCGCGCCCCAGTTGCCAAGAAGGAAGATCAAGAGCGCTCCGCAGAAGCCGCCAATCACCTTTGTGAACGTCATTGTGTCAAGCATGGGTCGCAATTCCCTCGTGGTAAGCGTTTCGGCGCGGTATCTATTGGTTCCATTCGCCGCTGGCAAGGTGTAAGAGCCGCGACCAATCGCCCATTTACGGCAGTTAGACGGAAAAAAGCATGGCTGACAGACCCCTCATCGCATTTCAGGGCGAACTTGGTGCCTATTCACATCAGGCGTGCCGGCAGGCCCGGCCCGATTTTGACGTGCTGCCCTGCCGCACGTTCGAGGACGCAATCGAAGCCTGCCGCAGCGGTGAAGCCGAGCTTGCCATGCTGCCTGTCGAGAACTCGACTTACGGTCGCGTGGCCGACATCCATTCGCTGTTGCCGCAGTCCGGTCTGCACATCATCGAAGAAGATTTTGTCCGTGTTCACATTAACTTGCTGGCTTTGCCCGGTACAAAACTGACCGACGTGAAAGAGGCGATGAGCCACACGGTTTTGTTGGGTCAGTGCCGTAATTTCCTGAAAGAACACGGCATCGCGCGGATCACTGGCGCAGATACTGCCGGCTCTGCCAAGATCGTGTCCGAGCGTGGAAACCCCGAGATGGCCGCGCTTGCGGGTGAATTGGCCGGTGAAATCTACGGTCTGGACGTGCTGGCGCGCCACATCGAGGACGAAGGCAACAACACGACCCGATTCCTTGTTATGTCGCGCGAAGCCGACATGAAACGTCGTGGCGAACACGGCATGATGACGACTTTCGTCTTCCAGGTGCGCAACATTCCCGCCGCTTTGTACAAAGCGATGGGGGGATTCGCGACGAATGGTGTGAACATGACCAAGCTGGAAAGCTATATGGTCGGCGGGTCGTTCACGGCGACTCAGTTCTATGCCGATATCGAAGGCCATCCGGACGATCCGCACGTCGCACTTGCGCTTGAAGAGCTGGATTACTTCACCGACATGCTGGAAATTCTGGGCACATACCCCCGCGCATCGCGTCGCGATTAAGGTTCACAGGCATACTAAAGTGGGCAGTGATAGTCGAATTGGTTAATTCCCACTTAACCAATGCCCCACAGCGTGTATCATCGCTCGAACGAGTTTAGTTTCGAGGGTCCGTATGCGTCTTAAAAATGTGCGCCGTAGCCAGAACATCGAAGACCGCCGCCGCAGCAGTGCTGGTGGCAAGGCCGGTGTTGGCGGTGTTGGCCTGCTGGTCATTCTGGCCATCGGCTATTTCGCGGGCATTGACGTGTCGCCCTTCCTTGAACAGGCGGCCGCGCCGCAATCGTCCGAGCCGCGCGAACTGACCGCCGCCGAACAGCGTGCAGGTGATTTCACCGCTAAGGTGTTGGGAACGACCGAACAGGTCTGGGACGTTCTTTTGCCTGAACAGGCAGGATTAGAATACACCCCACCCAAGTTGGTTCTGTATTCCGGCGTCACCCAGTCGCCCTGTGGCGGTGCAAGCGGCGCGACCGGCCCGTTCTACTGCCCTGCGGATGAAAAGGCCTATCTGGACACGGATTTCTTCGCGACCATGGCGCAGCAATTGGGCGCTGGCGGCGATTTCGCAGCGGCCTATGTGGTGGCCCACGAAGTGGCGCATCACATCCAGAACGAGCTTGGGATTTTGAACGAAGTGCACGGTCTGAGGCAGCAATCCGACGAGGTCACCGCAAACGCGTTGACTGTGCGTCTGGAACTGCAGGCTGATTGCCTGTCGGGCGTCTGGGCGCATTACGTCGATGGTCTGCTAGAGCCGGGTGATATCGACGAGGCACTGAACGCCGCCCGCCAGATCGGGGACGATACGCTTCAACGCAACGCAGGGCGTGTGCCGCAGCCGCACACGTTTACACATGGCACCAGCGAACAGCGCTCGCGCTGGTTTGCGACGGGCTACAAATCCGGTGACATGCGCAGTTGCGACACCTTTAACGCTGACCGCTTATGAGCTGAAGATGAGCACCATACACGCCATACCCGTCGGTGGAGGTATCCTGACCACAAGCTCATTGCCTGGTCGGAATGGTGTGTATGAGGCCGACATCGAGCACCTGCGCGATCTCCAGCCGTCTTACGCGATATCGCTGACGACCATGGCCGAAATGGTAGCCGCTGGGGCGGAACATATCGGCGCTGATTTTCAGGAAAGCGGCACGCGATGGGAACACTTGCCCATCCTCGATTACGGCGTGCCGGACGAGGCGTTCATGCGCGAATGGCCGCGCGTGTCCCAAACCGCCCGTCAGGCGCTGACGGGCAAGGGGCGTGTCGTGGTTCATTGTAAGGGCGGCTGTGGCCGGTCCGGTATGGTGGCGCTGCGTTTGATGATTGAATCTGGCATCGCGCCCGATGATGCGCTGGCCCAGTTGCGCGCGATCCACCCGCAGGCGGTCGAGACCGACGAACAGATGGAATGGGCCATGTCAGCACCGCGCGCACCGGCACAGTTTGTGCGGCACGAAGACTGATCCGAAAAAAGGGATAAGGTGAGAGGCTGGACAACGACCCAAGCGGGGCTCGTTACGGCTGCTTCCTTCCGGACCTGACCGGGTTGGCGAGGCGCTCGCCCGCGCCAACCTCTCGCTGATGCACATAGTAAAGCCGCACCGGATTCGCAAGGTCCTGTTGTCATTCCATGCGATGGGACGGGCGGGCGCTTTGATCAAAAAAGCCAAAGTCCTTGATTTTACCCCCTGCGCTGTCATGTCTGTCCCTACCAAAAAAAACGACGGAGGCAGGGCGATGCAGATTTCAGAAGAGGTGACCTTTGGCGGTGGCCAGTTAGAGCGCGCTGCCGAATTGCGTGGCAAGCCCGAGTTGCTGGACCCGCTGCGCGCCTCTGGAAATGCACGTGCGGTGATCATCTGGCGCGGCAAGCTGTTGGTCACGGGCGACCCAGACGTGGCATTGATGCGGCTTCCGACCGATCACCCAGCCATTCAGGCCGACTGGCCTGAGACGTTTCTGGGCCGCGACGGCGAAACGGCTTTGTTCGGCTATGACGCCTCTGTCTGGGAACCCGAGGACCTCGACGCTTCGGCCATGGGCAGTTTTATTGATGCAACCGAACAGGTGCATCCGGACATTGAAGGTGCGCGCTTTGCCGAACTGCGCCGGATTATGACGCGCCTGACGCCGCTTGAGGCCGAGATCGGCGCGACCCTGAAAGCCCTGTGCGAATGGCACCGGACGCATAAATTCTGCAGTCGCTGTGGCGAACCGTCGGATATCAGCATGTCGGGTTGGCAGCGCAACTGCGGCACCTGCTGCGCGCCGCATTTCCCGCGCACCGATCCGGTTGCGATCATGCTGGTCACTCACGGCAACAAAACCCTGCTGGGCCGCTCGCCCGGTTGGCCCGAGGGTATGTATTCTTGCCTAGCGGGCTTTGTTGAACCCGGGGAAACCATCGAAGGAGCGACCCGCCGCGAGGTGTTCGAGGAATCCGGCGTCAAAGTGGGCGCGGTGCGCTATGTTGCCTCGCAGCCTTGGGCCTTCCCGAATTCACTGATGTTCGGCACCCACGCCGAGGCTTTAACGACCGAAATCCATCTGGACCCGAACGAATTGGAAGACGCCAAATGGGTCACGAAAGAGGAATTGGTCGCCTCATTCGCAGGTGAGAACCCCATGCTTTTGCCCGCACGACGCGGCGCTATTGCCCAGTTCCTGTTGCGCAATTGGCTTGCGGATCGCATGGATTGATGCACAATATCGCGCAAAAATAACGAGTTGGAGCAGGCACCGTGGAAATCACCGCACAAGAGGATATCGAAGGCTCTCTGGAGCAGGTTTTCGACGGCCTGAGCAACTTTGAGCAATTCGAACGTGCGATCCTGCGCCGCGGCGTCGATGTGCGCCGGATTGACGAGGTTGATGAACCCACTGTCGGCATGCGCTGGGCGTCGGAATTCCGCTATCGTGGTAAAACGCGTCAGGCCGAAATCACGCTGACCCGCTTTGACCGCCCGAACGCGATGCAGTTCCAAAGCACCTCGGCCGGTCTGACGGTGATCACCGATCTGGAATGCCTGTCCCTGTCGCGGTCCCGCACACGCGTCAGCATTACCTGTACGTTGAAGCCCAAGACACTGTCGGCGCGTATCCTTGTGCAGTCGATCAAGCTGGCCCGCAGTTCCGTCCAACGAAAATTCCGCGCCCGCGCCAGCGATTTCGCCCGCGAGTTCGAGAAGAAGCTGAAGACCGGTTAAGCCTTTCTGTCCGGACAACGTATCGGGTGGATTGTATCTTTCCGACAGGTCGCTACCTTGCCCCAAAGTTCATACGGGAGGATAAGAGCCATGAAACTTGTACGCTATGGGGAAAGTGGCGCGGAAAAGCCGGGTTTGCTGGATGCGGACGGCGCGATCCGTGATCTGAGCGGTGTTGTCGATGACATCGCGGGTGACGTGCTGACAGATGACGGTCTGGCGAAACTGGCCGCAGTCGACCCCGCCAGCCTGCCTTTGGTGGATGGCAACCCGCGCTTTGGCCCCTGCGTCGGTCAGGTCGGCAAGTTTCTGGCGATTGGTCTGAACTATGTGGATCACGCGGCCGAGGTTGGCGCGAAACTGCCCGAAGAGCCCATCGTGTTTTCCAAGGCCATCACCTGCATCACCGGCCCGAATGACACCGTCGAAATCCCGCGCGGCTCGGTTCAGTCCGACTGGGAGGTCGAGCTGGGGTTTGTTATCGGCAAGAAGGCGAAATACGTGTCCGAAGCGGACGCGATGGATTATGTCGCAGGCTACTGCATTGTGAATGACGTCAGCGAACGCGACTTCCAGATGCGTCGGTCTGGTCAGTGGCTGAAGGGTAAATCCCACGATACATTCGGCCCCATCGGCCCGTGGCTGGTGACCAAGGACGAGGTCGCTGATCCCCATGATCTGAAGATGACCTGTTCGGTGAACGGTGAAATCCAGCAGGATGGATCGACCAACACGATGCACTTCAAAGTGCCGCAGATCATCGCGCATCTGACCCAGTTCATGACGCTTATGCCCGGCGATGTGATCGCCACAGGCACACCGCCCGGGGTGGGCATGGGGAAAAACCCGCCTATGTTCCTGAAAGACGGTGATGTGATGGAGCTGACCGTCGAAGGTCTGGGACATCAACGGCAGGTTTGCCGTTCAGCGGAGTAAGCATAATGGCGCGATGGCGGGGAATGTTACTGGGGTTGGCTTTGGCCTTGCCGCAGTCTTTGTGGGCACATGAGTTCTGGATTTCGCCCGAAACCTACCGCGTCGCGCCAGATGAACCGATCCTTGTCCATCTACGGGTGGGCGAGAATTTCAAAGGCTCATCCTACGCCTATATCCCGCCGAACTTTACCCGCTTTGACGTGGTCATGGGCGACGAGGTGATGGCAGTTGAAGGTCGTGCTGGCGACCGGCCTGCGATGAATATGGCGGTCGGGCAGGAAGGGCTGGCTGTCATCGTGCACCAGACCCGTGCCTATGATCTGACCTACAACGAGTTTGAGAAATTCGTGAATTTCACCAAGCACAAGGATTTCACCTGGGCTTTGGATCGTCTGGAAGAACGTGGCCTGTCGGGTCAGAAGGTGCGCGAAAGCTATACTCGCTTTGGCAAATCGCTGGTGGCAGTTGGAAACGGGCAGGGCGCGGACCGCGAGGTTGGTCTTGAGATCGAGATCGTGGCAGAAGCCAACCCTTATACCGATGATCTGAGTGCCGGATTTCCGGTGCGCGTTCTGTATCAGGGCGCGCCGCGCGCGAACGAACAGGTCGAGCTGTTTGCACGGTCCGGCGATGAGGTGGTTGTGAGCCAGTACCGCACAGATGCCGAGGGCCGCGTTGTCCTGCCGGTTGAGGCAGGCGTCGAGTATCTGGTGGATTCCGTGCTGTTACGCGAGCTTGAGGTTCAGGCAGAAGGCGATGCTGCTTGGGAATCCATCTGGGCCAGCCTGACGTTCCGCGTCCCTGAATAAAGCTGTCGGATCGGGTCAGCCGATCCGACATTTGTTACTTAGCGCGCTTATTCGGTCGCGGGCGGCGCCTCTCGGGCCGGATCACGACGCGTAGTGCAGGATTTCCAAACCACCTGTGGCGAAATTCGCGGTGTCGGCTTTGGCGGCCTCCCCCTCGGGCGAGGCCAAAGCAGCGCCCATCGCCTCTGCGCTGTCGAAATCGGCTTCGAACTTGGCAATGAATGGCGCGGCGCCCTCTGGTCCCTGAAGGTTCAGGGTATAGCGCAGGTTCTTTGCCCCGGGCAGGGCCTGCGCAATCGGCAGGTGGGTGTCGGTATAGTAGCGGCGGAAGGCCTCGGGATCTGTCGGCTGACCGTAAAGCACCATCAGTGTATGCATGTTGTTCTCCTCATTCCGCCGCGATCTTGGCGGCCTCTGTAAATTCTTCCTTGAAGGTGCGGCGGGGCGGCAGGCGGCGGCGTTTCAGCGCTTTGCCAGCAGCGTCGACCATGGCGGGCGGGCCGCACAGATAGGCCGACATGCCCTTGCAACTGCTGAAGTCCTCCAGCACGCAATCGGTCACCATGCCGGACCGTTCCTGCCATGCTTCCTCGGACAGGCAGGGACGATAATGGAAGCGGGGGTGTTCGGCATCCAGCGCGCGGAAAAACTCGACGTCATACAGGTCCGCCTGACCGCGCCCGCCGTGATACAGGAAAATCTCGGGGATCAGATCATGGGCAAGCGCATGGAGCACAATGGATTTCATCGGTGCCAGACCCGTTCCGCCCGCAATCAGGATGGCGGGGTCGTCCTGCGCTTCGAACAGGCCGAAGTTGCCCAATGGGCCCTTCATATTGACTTGGTCGCCAACGGACGCAGATTTGAACAGCCATCCATCCGTAGCCAGACCGCCGGGCGTGCGTTTGATATGGAATTCCAGGCCTCGCGTTTCGGACGGCGCGTTGGCCATGGAATACTGCCGCCAAACATCGGTGCCGGGCACGTTCAGTTCGGCATATTGCCCCGCAAGAAACGGCATCTCGGCGTCCAGTTCGATCACCAGACGGCGGGTGTCGCGGGCGATATCCTCTAGCACCGCAATCCGGCCTGACACGTCGCGCATCGGATGATGGGTGACGCTGTCGTCGATCTCGGCCAGCGGTTCGATCAGCATGTCGGATTGCGCGTGGGCCTGACAGGCCAGAACAATGCCCGCGTCGCGTTCTTCCTGTGTCAGCGTTTCAAAAGGCGATCCACCATGATCGAACGATCCGGCGTCAACACGGCATTTGCAGCTGCCACAGGTGCCTTGGGTGCAGTTGTGTGGCAGCCAGATGCCTTCCCGAAGAAAGGCATCCAGCAGGGATTGGTCCGCACTCGCAAGCGCGGACCTTTCGCCATCGTTCAAAGAAATCTTGAACGCCATAGGGCTTAGACCTCCCACTTTGCGTGCAGCTCTTTCGGGCCGCGGAAGCCCCAGCCCCAGAAGTCGATTTCCTTGGTTTCGTCCCGTTCCAGATTGGGAATGGTTTCGAACAGTTCTTCCAGCCCGATCCGGCAGACTTCAGAGGCAAAGTAGGTGCCCGCACAAGCGTGTGGGCCCGCACCAAACGCAATATGTGGCACCGGTTTGCGATCCATGTCGAACTTGGACGGCGCGTCATAGTCGTTGGCGTCGTGGTTGGCCGATCCGTAGGACAGCATCACCACCGAACCGGCAGGCAGATTAACGCCCGCAACAGTGGTGTCTTTTTTCGCCTGACGTGCCACAGCCGACCAGATCGGAGAGGTCCAGCGCAGGCTTTCGGAAATCGCCCGACGGATCTGTTTCGGGTTGTCGATGACGCGTTCGAACTGTTCGGGGTTGGTCCAAAGCCCCGCGATGGTCGATGCCATGGCATGACCGGGTTCTTGCATCGCGCCTAGCAGGAAGACGAAAAGCGTCGGGTAGATACGTTCGCGGTCGCGTGTTTTGCCCTCGGGCATACCGTCATGCAGCCAGTGCGACAGGGCGCTGTCATCGGGGTTCTTTTCCCAGTTATCCAGCAGCGGATCGACAACTTCGCGGATTTCGGCACGTGCCTCGTCACCCGGTGTAAAGCCCTCGGGGTTGGCCCAATCGCCGTTTTCGTCTACGGCCGCATTGGTGAAGGATACCGACAGCTTGTGGAACCATTCGCGCAGCTTGTCCGAGCTGACGGATTGCAGGCCCAGCAAGTCGCCCAATGCGCGCACGCTGACCGGTTCGCAGAAGGTTGCGACCAGATCGGCCGCGCCTTTGTCTTCGATGGCTTCGACGTAACGGCGGGCAATCGGGCGAACGAGGTCTTCGACATAGCCATCAACCGCGCGCGGCTGAAGCGCCGGATCGACCATGCAGCGCAGTTCTTTGTGCTCGGGTCCGTTTACGTTCAGCACGTTGGGATGACCAAACGTGCGCCCGCCCGCAGGCGAGATAAATCCGCCCCATGTTTCGCCATCCTTGGCGATCGCACGACAGGCTTCCTTGGTGGAAGCGATGTAAAGTCCCAGTGCCGGAATAAAGGCAACAGGGGCTTCTTTCCGCAGGCGTTCGTAAAAAGGATACGGGTTATTTTCCAACTCTTGGATTGTGATGTTCGCGATCCAATCAGGCGTATCGTGCAACCGGGTGTTTCCGTCCATAAGTGTGCGCCTCCTCCGCGCAGACAAACTTCGACCGGCACAGGAAAAGCGTGTGTTTCCTGCGTGGTGATCAAGTGGTGTAGTGGTGGTTCCCCAGCGAAACTCTGTGCGTGAAAGCGGCCTTTGGAAAGGTATGGCGCAATACCCGATACTTTTGGGGGTATTCCGCCGAAAAACGCGTCGGATTCGCGTGTCTAAACGCCTACTTTTCCGTGAAAACACCGGATATTCTGGATGCCGTTGTGCACAGAAAGCCCCGACCACAGATGTGATCGGGGCTTTGTCAGGTGCAAATTGGAATCATGTCAGCAGGCGCGTTACGCGGTTGGTTTTTCGATCCAGTCGAAGAAACCGGGGCCCGTGCGATCAAGCAGCGATTTGGCCAGCGTCCGGCCGATGGTGGCGGCGTCTTCTGCGGGGCCTGTCAGGCTGTCTGCGATGGCCTCGGTGCCGTCGGGGCGAAGGACCTCTCCGCGCAGGGTGATTGTGTCGCCGTCCAGTTCCGCCAGCGCCGCGATGGGCGTTTCGCAAGAGCCGTCGAGTTCAGCAAGAAAGCTGCGTTCCGCGTCAAGCCGTGTGGCGGTGTCCGCGTCGTGGATCGCATCCAACATCGCCTTGGCGCGCTCGTCGCTGACGCGGCGTTCGATGCCGATTGCGCCTTGTGCCACGGCGGGCAGCATATCGTCAGGCGAAATTGCGCGTTTCGGGACGCTGTCCATACGCAGGCGGTTCAAGCCCGCCATCGCAAGGAAGGTCGCGCAGGCCACGCCGTCATTCAGCTTTTTCAGGCGGGTTTGCAGGTTGCCGCGGAATTCGACGACCTGAAGATCGGGGCGGCGGTGCAGAAGTTGTGCACGGCGGCGGAGCGACGAGGTGCCCACAACCGCGCCCTGGGGCAGGTCGTGGATCGTGTCGTAGTCTTCGCAGATAAACGCATCGCGCACGTCTTCGCGGGGCAGAAAGCAATCGACGATCAGGCCGTCAGGCTGGACTGTGGGCAGGTCTTTGGACGAATGGACCGCGATGTCGATGCGGCTGTCCAGCATCGCCTCTTCGATTTCCTTGGTGAACAGACCTTTGTTGCCGATCTCTTTCAGCGGACGATCCGCGTCGATCAGGCTGCGGTCGTCGCCGGTCGTCTTGATCACCACAATTTCAAAGCAGTTGTGGGTCAGATCATGGGCGGCGGCCAGACGGTCGCGGGTTTCGTGGGCTTGCGCCACGGCCAGCGGCGAACCGCGGGTGCCGATACGAAGCGGGCTGTCGGGAGTCGGTAGCTGAATGTTCATGCGACAGCATTAGCTGCGTCATTTCGGGCTGACAACCGGCCTTGACATGTGGGGACGGACATTGGACCACGGTCACAACACTTTAGGAGGCCCTCATGACCAAAACCATCCTGCGCGCTCTGAAAGGCGAAACGCTGCCCACACCGCCGATCTGGATGATGCGGCAAGCGGGTCGCTACCTGCCGGAATACCGCGCAACACGGGCCGAGGCGGGCGACTTTCTGTCGCTGTGCTACAACTCCGAACTGGCGGCCGAAGTTACGCTGCAGCCGATCCGCCGCTACGGGTTCGACGCGGCGATCCTGTTTGCCGACATCCTGTTGCTGCCGCAGGCGCTGGGCGCGGATCTGTGGTTCGTGACCGGCGAAGGGCCGCGTTTATCGACGATCACGTCGGATGCGGATTTCGACAAGCTGGGTCGCGGCGAGATGATCCACGACACGTTGAACCCCGTCTACGAAACCGTGCGCATCCTGCGCCGCGAGCTGCCCGAGGAAACCACGCTGATCGGTTTTGCCGGTGCGCCTTGGACGGTAGCTACTTATATGATCGCGGGTCGGGGTACGCCGGATCAGGGGCCGGCCCACGCAATGAAAGAAGAAAACCGTGCGCTGTTCGAAAAGATCATCGACCGCCTGACGGAATCCACGATCGATTATCTGACCGAGCAGGTGAAGGCCGGTGCCGAGGTTGTCAAAATCTTCGACAGCTGGGCGGGGTCGCTGAAGGGTGACGATTTCATCAAATACGCGCAGGAACCGGCGCGGATTATCACCTCTGAACTGAAGTCGCGTTTCCCTGACCTGCCGGTCATCGCATTCCCGCGTCAGGCGGGTGATCATTACATCGGCTTCCATCAGGCAACGGGTGCCGACTGTGTGGCGATTGATGACAGCGTTACGCCGGAATGGGCCGCCGAGCATGTTCAGGTGTCGGGTTGCGTGCAGGGCAATCTTGCGTCGTCCCATATGGTGACAGGCGGCGATGCGCTGGTGGCGGAAACCAAGCGTGTGGTCGAAGCCTTCCGCAACGGCCCGCACATCTTCAACCTTGGCCACGGCATTACACCGGATGCGGACCCTGAAAACGTCAAGTTGATGATCGACACTGTGCGCGGCATGTAAGCCGCGCTCAGGTGCTGACTTTGGGTGGGGGCGCGGCCTGGCTTTCTGGTGTGCCAGAACATAAAGCCCCGCGCCGATGATCAGGGCGCAGCCGATCCAGACCTCGATCGTGGGCCATTCGCCGAAGACCAGCCACCCCAACAGGATGGCCAGCGGCATGCCGATATATTCAAATGGTGCGATGATGGCGGCTTTGGCCAGCCTGTAGGATTGCGTCAGGGTGAACACCGTGATGGCGGATAGAACGCCCAGCAGCGCAAGGATCAAAAGGTCCTCTGCCGGGGGCACGATCCACGGTTTGACGATGAATAGCAGGCTTTCATTCGTGGTGTTTGCGGCAAAGCGCCCGTCGCCCGCCATAAGGAACATGGACGCGCAGATGATCAGAAAGATCGATTGCGTATAAACCGCCATCGCAGAGGCCCGCGTTGTCAGGCCCAGTTTTCGCGTCAGTGTCTGGGTCAGGGCGTAAAGAAACGCAGCCATGATCGGCAGGAAAAAGACCAGCGTCGGCGTGTCGGTCTCGCCCGAGCCCCATGGGCGCTGCATCACCATAACGCCCAGAAATCCCACGCAAACCGCTACGATGCTGGCGGCGCTGACCGCTTCTTTTAGCAAGAACACGGACAGGAGAGTGATGAACAGGGGCGCCACAAAGAAAAGCGCTGTGACCTGCGCCAAGGGCATGACCGCGACGGCGGCGTAAAAGGTCAGGTTGGCCATCACGATGCACAAACCGCGCAGGATATGGATCACCGGAGTGCGCGTTCGCAGTGACGTTAGCCCCCCGTCAAATCGGAGAAAGGCCAGGATCAACGCCAGTCCGATAAAGGACCGTATGGCGATGATTTCATGCAGCGGGTAGTCCGCTGATAACCATTTGACCAGCATGTCGTTTATCGAAATCGCGATGATACCGATAACCACAAGCGCGATCCCAGCTGCTGGCCGGTTTGTATAAATCTCTGTCGTCATGCGTCTGTTAATGTTTGTTGTCTGGAACGACTAAACCGAAATGCACGTTAGCTCTGCGTTAGTGCGCATTGCTAAAGGATTAAGCATTGGTAGAGTGCGCGTCTGGAAAGTGAGGTGGCGTATGACTGGAATGGTCGAAATCGATGACGTCCGAAAAATATATGATGGCGGCTTCGAGGCGCTGAAAGGTGTCACTCTGACTATTGAAAAGGGTGAGATTCTGGCTTTGCTCGGCCCCAATGGCGCGGGCAAGACCACGCTGATTTCCACGATCTGCGGATTGGTGACGCCGACGGGCGGGCACGTCCGTGTGGGTGGTCACGACGTGATCACCGACTACCGTGCCGCGCGCACGATGGTTGGCTTGGTGCCGCAGGAAATCAACCTTGAACCGTTTGAAAAGGTCATCAACACGGTGCGTTATTCCCGTGGTTTGTTCGGCAAGCCGCGCGATGATGCGCGCATCGAACAGATTTTGCGCCGCCTGTCGCTTTGGGACAAACGCAACTCGGCCATTCGCGAATTGTCCGGCGGTATGAAGCGCCGCGTGCTGATCGCCAAGGCGCTGTCCCATGATCCGCGTGTGTTGTTTCTGGATGAACCCACCGCTGGCGTCGATGTGGAATTGCGTCGCGACATGTGGGAGATCGTCGAAGAACTGCGCGCCGATGGCGTGACCATCATCCTGACCACCCACTACATCGAAGAGGCCGAAGCCATCGCCGACCGGATCGGTGTGATCTCGGGCGGGCAGTTGTTGCTGGTCGAGGAAAAAGACGCGCTGATGCAGCGTTTGGGGCAGAAGCAGCTGTGCATCGAATTGCAGCAGTCGCTGTCGGAGCTTCCTGAAGCGCTGGCCGACTTCGATTTGGACCTGTGTGATGACGGCGCGTCGCTGGTCTACACCTATGATACCGCCGCGGAACGCACAGGCATCGCCCGCCTGATCGCCGCGTTGACCGCCGAAGGCCTGAGCGTGCGCGATATTCAGACGCGCCAGAAGTCGCTGGAAGACATCTTTGTCGACCTTGTCCACAACACCGGAAACAAGGAGGACGCGGCATGAACTGGACCGCTATCGCAGCCATCTACAAGTTCGAAATGGCGCGTTTCTTCCGCACCCTTGCGCAAAGCTTTATTTCGCCTGTCATTTCGACATCGCTCTATTTCGTGGTCTTCGGCGCCGCCATCGGCAGCCGCATCGATCAGGTCGAAGGTGTCAGCTATGGGGCGTTCATCGTGCCGGGTCTGGTGATGCTGTCGGTGATCACTCAGGCGATTTCCAACGCGTCCTTCGGCATCTATTTCCCGAAATTCATCGGGACGATGTACGAATTCCTGTCGGCCCCCATCAATTTCCTTGAAATCGTGATGGGCTTTGTCGGGGCCGCCGCGACAAAAGCGTTGTTCATCGGGATCGTGATCCTTGGGACCGCCGCGCTGTTTGTGGACCTGCAAATCGCGCACCCCTTGGCAATGCTGTCGTTCCTGCTGCTGACCTGTCTCAGCTTTTCGTTGATGGGGTTCATCATCGGCATCTGGGCCAGCAACTTTGAACAGCTGCAACTGGTGCCTTTGTTGGTCGTGACGCCGCTTATCTTCCTTGGCGGGGCGTTCTATTCGATCTCGATGCTGCCGCCGTTCTGGCAGACGGTCGCCCTGTTCAATCCAGTGGTCTACCTGATTTCGGGCTTCCGCTGGTCATTCTACGGGCTGGCCGATGTGCCGATCTTTGTCAGCCTTCTGGCGATTGGGGGCTTTACCGTCATCTGCATGGGCGTGATCTGGTGGATTTTCCGCACCGGTTGGCGCATCCGGGCCTGAGCCTCAAAACGACAAAAACGTGTCGCACATAGGCAAGTGCGACACGTCGTGATTCGATTAGCCTGTTTGGACAATTCACGCTGCAATGGGAGATGCGGCATGGACTATTCCAACGAAGATATGCCCGTCGTCGACATGCCGGCAGGCGAGGTACACACAGTCGAAACCGATTTCGCAGCGGTCATGGCGGCAATGCCAGTCGTGTCCAATGCGGCGCATGCGCCCCTTGAGGGCGGCGAAGACCCTGCGTTTGGCACGGTACTTTGGCGCACGCTATTTTCGGCTGACCGCACGCAGACATCCGGCATGGTCCTGGGGGTCGCTGAATTCGGTCCTGAAGGCACGCTGTGCGCACACCGCCATGATCCGTCCGAGTTCTACTTCGGTCTGTCCGGGTCAGGCATAGTCACAATCGATGGCGTGGCACACGAACTGTCGTCCGGCATCGCGCTCTATATCCCTGAAAATGCGGAACATGATGTTGTCGCAGGTCCTGATGGTTTGCGCTTTCTCTACGGCTTCCCGCGCGATAGCTTTGCGGATGTGAATTACCGCTTCTCGGGCTGAATTTCAGCACTCGCCAAGGGGCAACAATCGGCGTAAAGCAAACGCATGGCCCGTATTGTTCCCCTTGAAGACGCCCGCACGTTGCCATTCTGGCAGCGGCCCGTCACGCTATTGTTCCTCATGGCGATTGCCATGCCGCTTAGCTTTTCGACATGGTCAGCGCTGCTGAACAACTTTGTCATCGAGGTCGGCGATTTCGACGGCTCTGACATCGGCTGGCTGCACACCGTTCGCGAAATTCCGGGGTTTCTGGCAGTCGGTGTGATTGTCGTGATCATGTTTATGCGGGAACAGGTTCTGGCCATGGTCGCGCTGTTGATGCTGGGGGCGGCGACGGCGGTCACGGCTTGGTTCCCGTCCATGGGTGGTATCCTGACGATCACCATGCTGTCGTCGATCGGCTTTCACTATTACGAAACGGTGAACCAGTCTTTGCAGCTGCAATGGCTGCCGAAAAACCGCGCGCCGCAGGTGTTGGGCCAACTGGTGGCTGCCGCGTCCGCGGCGACGCTGGTGGCCTATGTGCTGATCGTGATGACGTGGGAGTCGTTAGATCTAAGCTACAACTTCGTCTACCTCGCGTCGGGCGGGCTGACGATTGTCATTGTGGCCTACTGCATTCTGGCCTTCCCTCAGTTCGAAGCGCCTAATCCGCAGGTCAAGAAATTCGTCCTGCGTCGTCGGTACTGGCTGTATTACCTGCTGCAATTCATGGCCGGTGCGCGCCGCCAGATCTTTGTGGTGTTTGCGGGCTTCATGATGGTCGAACGCTTTGGTTTTGACGTGCACGAAGTTACGGCGCTTTATCTGATCAACCTAATCGCAAACATGATCTTTGCCCCCCTGATGGGCCATGCCGTGCACCGTTTCGGCGAACGCAATGCGCTGGTGTTTGAATACGTGGGTCTGGCTGCCGTGTTCCTTGCCTATGGCGGTATCTACTGGTTCGGCTGGGGCGTGGTGCTGGCGGCGGTTCTGTATGTGCTGGACCACCTGTTTTTTGCACTGGCCTTGGCGCTGAAAACCTATTTCCAGAAGATCGCCGATCCGGGCGATATCGCGCCAACGGCGGCGGTGGCCTTTACCATCAATCACATCGCAGCGGTCTTCCTGCCTGCGCTTTTGGGCTATCTTTGGCTGCAATCGCCGCAGTTGGTGTTTCTGATGGCATCCGGCATGGCGCTGACCTCTCTCGGCCTTGCGCTGTTGATCCCGCGTCATCCGGAACCGGGTCGTGAAACCGTGTTGTCGCGCCCGCTGCCCGCGCCTGCGGAATAATCGCGGCGCTTGCGAAAACCTGCGCGGCGTGGAAGAAGCCCGCGAAACCGTTCTTGACCGTAAAGGGCCAAAGCCATGACCACCTACACCGCATTCACCACCCTTCCAGGGCGCGAAGGCGCAGAGGCATTGGGTCGCGCGATGGAAAACCTTTGGCCTGAACCCACGGGCGTTGGCGTGTTCGAAATCGAAGACGGTGCAGGCATCTGGGAAGTGGGCGGCTATTTCGAAGACGAAGCACCCGATGACGCGGAACTGGCTTTGCTGGCGGCGGCCTTCAGTGCGAAACCCTTTGTGGTGTCGGAACTGCCCGACACCGATTGGGTCGCCAAAGTGCGTCGCGAACTGGTGCCGGTCGAAGCGGGCCGTTTCTTTGTTTACGGCAGCCACGATGCCGACAAGGTGCCCGCCGACGCGGAACCCTTGTTGATCGAGGCCGCGATGGCCTTTGGTACCGGCCATCACGGCACGACACAGGGCTGTCTGCGCGGTCTGGACCGTCTGCTGAATGAAGGCGTGCGCTGCAAGAACGTGCTGGATATCGGCTGTGGTACGGCTGTTCTGGCGATGGCAGCGGCGCGGGTCTGGCCGGAAACGGTTCTGGCGTCCGATATTGATGCAGTGGCCGTAGAAGTGGCCGAGGCCAACGTGCGCGCCAACGATCTGGAAGGCCGTGTGAACTGTCTTGAGGCCGCTGGATTTGGTGCAGATGCGCTACAGGATAAAGCGCCCTACGACCTTATTTTCGCCAATATCCTTAAGGCTCCGCTGATCGATTTGGCCCCTGATATGGGCAAAAACTTGCAGGACGGTGGCTATGCGATTTTGTCCGGAATCCTGAATGAACAGGCGGATGAAGTTGTGGATGAGTACAGCAAACACGGGGTGGTTGTGCATTTCCGCGAGGAAATCGGCGAGTGGACAACGTTAACCTTGATTAAAGCCGATAAGGGCTGAGCATCCGCGTATTTGCCTGAATCCAGCCGCACTTCTGCCCGATTAGGATTTTAATTAAATCCAACAGGCGGTGGGGACCGTTGGTTCGAGGTAACGATGCAAAATAGTGCTGCTGCATTTGCAAAGCGCCATAAACAGGTGCGAAAAAAACATCGAAAAATGGCTTTTGGCTATCGTACGAAAGTGGACGAAAACGGGGTTTTCATTCAAAAACCCACGGTTCTTTCCACGACGTCCATGCGCGGTCCATTCGTGTTTTTCATGGCATTTCTGTTTGGCATGAAGGTTCTGTTTCAGACGTATCTTGGCGAGGTCGATTACCTTAGCCATGTCGATTCACTGGCCGGCGGAAATCTGGCTGAAAAGGTTGGCGCGTTCATTATGGCACCCGACCCGGTAACCTCTCAGTTAGCGAGTGTGTTCTCCAACATTCTCTGAAGCGTAGTCATTCAAGTAGAAAGCCCGCACTCTTATCCAGAGTGCGGGCTTTTTGCGTCCCCCCAAAGGCGCGGCGGGCTTAGGCGCGGCGCGCGACCTTTGCGATGTCGGCGCGTGTCAGGCCGATGTCTTCCAGTTCACGGTCAGACAGCTGCGACAGGGCGCGCTGTGTGCGGCGGACGTCGTTCCAGTGGCTGGCTGTGCCGAACGCGGATACGAAAAGCGAGCCGATGCCGTTGGCAAGGCCGGTCGGGGCGAGTGAAGTGCGTGTTGTGTCAAAAAAAGCCATGATGGTTTTCCGGATGCTGATTTTATGGGGGTATTTATTCGTCTGCCGCCCAAATATTGCGCAGTTTGTAAACCAACAAGTCCGAGATTTTGCATAGCCCAGATGCATTTTCTGCATAGCAGCATCACGCTTAAGTAACAGAAATATTTACGAAAATACAAAGTGACGATACGGATTGTCATTTTGCGCTGCTGTCTTGGCAGGCGTCTTGGCAATTTGCCGACGCGCGCTTTGCGCTTGGCGAATGTTCTCCTTTCGTGCTACTTCATCCAAAAGCACATGAGAGGCGGCAGTGATCAGGGTAATCGGCATTGATCCGGGGTTAAGGAATCTCGGTTGGGGCGTGATCGAGGCTGATGGCGTCCGTTTGCGCCATGTGGCCAACGGCACTTTGCACACCTCGGCGGGCGATCTGGCCCCGCGTCTTTTGTCGCTGCATCAGCAACTGACTGGTATCTTCCAGCAATACGCGCCTGAAACGGCGGCGGTCGAACAGACCTTTGTGAACAAGGACGCGGTCGCAACGCTGAAACTGGGGCAGGCGCGGGCGATTGCCGTATTGGTGCCCGCGCAGTTTGGCTTGGAGATCGGGGAATATGCCCCGAACAAGGTCAAGAAAACCGTGGTGGGTGTCGGCCATGCCGATAAGAACCAGATCAATCACATGGTGAAAATGCAGTTGCCCGGCGTCCAGATCGAAAGTCCGGACGCAGCCGATGCTTTGGCGATTGCGATTTGTCATGCGTATTACATGCGGGCGCCCGCTGCGCCCAAGATTGTCGGGGGTGCGGCATGATTGGCCGGATTGCAGGGCGTATCGAATATAAGGCCATGGATCACGTTCTGATCGACGTGCGTGGCGTGGGCTATGTTGTCTATTGCTCGGATCGTGTGATGGCGTCCTTGCCCGGTGTGGGCGAGGCGGTGGCACTGTTCACCGACCTGCTGGTGCGCGAAGACCTTTTGCAGCTGTTCGGCTTTCCAACGCTGGTGGAAAAGGAATGGCACCGTCTGTTGATGAGCGTGCAGGGCGTCGGTGCGAAGGCGTCGCTGGCCATTCTGGGCACACTTGGCCCCGATGGCGTCAGCCGCGCGATTGCTTTGGGTGACTGGAATTCGGTCAAAGCGGCCAAGGGCATCGGCCCGAAAACCGCGCAGCGCGTTGTGAATGAGCTTAAGGACAAGGCACCTGCTGTGATGGCCATGGGCACGTCCGAACCCACTGCGGCCCCCGTCCTGCCCGAGGATGACGCGGTGATCGAACCCGCTGCACCAGCCCCCAAAGCCGCACCCAAGCCGAAACCCAACCAATCCGCGCAGGCCGAAGCGCTGTCGGCGCTTGGCAATCTGGGCTATGCTCCGGGTGAGGCGGCGGGCGCTGTGGCGCAGGCCGCTGGCGAAAACCCGGAGGCGGACACATCCGCCCTAATCCGCGCCGCGCTGAAACTGCTGGCTCCGAAATCCTAAGGGCACGATATGCAAGACTCTGATCCCACATTGCGCCCCGATCCGCTGCCAGAGGATCGCGACCGCGCCCTGCGCCCGCAGACACTGGATGATTTTGTCGGTCAGGCCGAAGCGCGCGCAAACCTGCGCGTTTTCCTGCAATCTGCCCGTCAGCGGCAAGAAGCGATGGATCACACGCTGTTCCACGGCCCGCCGGGATTGGGCAAAACCACACTCGCGCAGATCATGGCGCGGGAACTCGGCGTGAACTTCCGCATGACCTCGGGGCCGGTTCTGGCCAAGGCCGGTGATCTGGCCGCGATCCTGACCAACCTCGAGGCGCGGGATGTTCTGTTTATCGACGAAATCCATCGTCTGAATCCGGCGGTGGAAGAGGTGCTCTATCCCGCGATGGAGGACTTCGAGCTTGATCTGGTCATCGGCGAAGGCCCCGCCGCGCGGACCGTGCGGATCGAATTGCAGCCTTTCACGCTGGTCGGGGCGACCACGCGTTTGGGCCTGCTCACCACGCCGTTGCGCGACCGTTTCGGGATTCCGACACGGCTTCAGTTCTACACAGTAGAAGAGCTGAACCACATCGTGTCGCGCAACGCTGAAAAGCTGGGCGTGCGCTCTGATCCCGACGGCGCGCGCGAAATCGCCCGCCGTGCGCGCGGGACACCGCGTATCGCGGGCCGTTTGCTGCGCCGCGTGGTGGACTTTGCTATCGTCGAAGGCGACGGTGTTGTGACCCGCGAACTGGCCGATAACGCGCTGACCCGTCTTGGCGTTGATCAACTGGGGCTGGACGGTGCCGACCGTCGGTACCTGTCGCTGATCGCGGAAAACTACGCGGGCGGGCCTGTGGGGATCGAAACCCTGTCTGCCGCCCTGTCCGAAAGCCGCGATGCGCTGGAAGAGGTGATTGAACCTTACCTGCTGCAACAGGGTCTGATCCAGCGAACGCCCCGTGGCCGGATGCTGGCGCAAAAGGCGTGGGCGCATCTGGGGTTGCCGATGCCGAAACCTGCGGGGCAAACGGATTTGTTCGGCAAATAGCCGACCCTTGCCCTTCGGCCCCAAGAATGCGACATCGCCGCCAACGCCCAAAGGCAGAGGTTTGGCAATGGATCCGAAAGACATCGAAGCCCATTTCACCCGCAGCGACGGCAGCTTTCTGTTTGCGCGCTGGGGGCGTCCGCTATCCCCGATCGTGTTCGGCGTGGCCGACGAAACCCTGTCTGTCGTCAAAGGCGCGTTCGAGGCCGTCTGTGCCCTGTCCGGTCACAAGATGGCCGAAACGGACCCCGAACTGGGCGCCAACGTCATGGTCTTCTTTTTCCGTGACTGGTCCGAGCTGCCCGAAGTGCCCGACCTTGACCGGATGATCCCCGATCTGAAGCCGCTGGTCGAACGTCTGGAAAAGGCCGACGCCAACCAGTACCGCATCTTCCGCTTTGACGAAGATGGCGCGATTAAGGCCTGTTTCATCTTCCTGCGGATGGACAAGAACCTGTCCGCGGTGCCTGCCGATACGTTGGCGCTGTCGCAGGTGGTGCAATCCATGCTGCTGTGGTCCGACACCGCGTTCAAAGACCGCTCGCCTTTGGGGCAGGTGGAAAACGGCGCGGTGATCCTGCGCCCCGACATCGCCGGTCTGCTGCGCGCGGCCTACGACCCGATCCTGCCGTCGATGGCGCAGGATCCGTCCCATGCGCTGCGCCTGTTCGCCCGCCTTCAGGCAGATCGCCCGGCCTAGTCGTCTTGCGACTGTCACACCGCGCGCTTAGGGTGCGTCACAACGGTTTAGGGGGTCTGCCATGTCACACACATTTCCGGTGCGCGTGTTCTATGAAGACACGGACATGGCGGGCATCGTCTATTACGCCAACTACCTGCGTTATATCGAACGGGCGCGGTCTGACTGGGTTCTGCAACTGGGCATCGACCAACTGAAAATGCGGGATGAAGACGGCATCGTCTTTGCCGTGCGCCGCGTCGAGGCTGACTATCTGCACCCCGCCAAATTCGATGATCGCCTGACGGTGCACACCGAAACACGCGCCGTCACAGGGGCGCGTCTGATCATGCATCAGGAAATCCGCCGCGACGAAGAACTGCTGTTTCAGGCCGAGGTGACGATTGTCTGCGTCAGCCTGTCGGGCCATCCCGCACGCCTTCCGGCAAATATCCGCTTGCAACTGCACTGATTACAGCCGCTCTCGCCAATGTGTTGGCTTTATCTCTCGTATTCCTGTATTCCTGCCTGCAATTAACGGCCCGAAAGAGGCTTGAGTTGGAAAGAGCAGGCTAATGGAAACAGAAACCCTTGCGCTGGCACAGGAGATCGACTTCTCCATGTGGGCGCTTTTTGCGCGCGCGACCCTGACTGTTAAACTGGTGATGTTGATGCTGGTTCTGGCATCCTTCTGGTCCTGGTCCATCATCATCCAGAAAATGATCAGCTACCGCAAAGCACGCGCCGAGGCCGAAGCCTTTGATCGCGCGTTCTGGTCGGGCGAGCCTCTGGATGAACTCTATGAACAGATCGGGCCTGAACCCGCTGGTCATTCCGAACGGGTCTTTGCATCCGGAATGACCGAATGGCGCAGATCGCACCGGCAGGACGGCGGGCTGATTGCAGGTGCGCAGGCGCGGATCGACCGGTCGATGGATGTGGCCATCCAGAAAGAGGCCGAAGACCTGCAACGCGGTCTGCCGGTTCTGGCGACCGTTGGGTCCACCGCGCCTTTCGTTGGTCTGTTCGGTACCGTCTGGGGCATCATGCATGCCTTCATCGAGATCGCCCAACAGCAGAACACCAACCTTGCCGTCGTCGCCCCCGGTATTGCCGAGGCGCTTCTGGCCACAGGTCTGGGCCTTCTGGCCGCGATCCCGGCGGTTGTGTTCTACAACAAGCTGTCTGCCGACAGCGACCGCATCATCGGCGGGTACGAGGCCTTTGCCGACGAATTCGCAACCATCCTGTCGCGCCAGTTGGACGCCTGATCCATGGGGGCAGGGGTTGTCAATTCTGGCGGAGGCGGCGGAAGCCGCAGACGTCGCCGGCGCAGTGGCGGCAGCAGCCGTCCCATGTCGGAAATCAACATCACGCCGTTCGTGGACGTGATGCTGGTGTTGCTGATCATCTTCATGGTGGCCGCACCTTTGCTGACGGTTGGCGTGCCGGTTGAGCTGCCGAAAACGGCGGCGACATCGCTGCCGTCGGACAACGAAGAACCGCTGACCGTTACGATTGATGCCAGTGGCGTTGTCATGATCCAGACGACCGAAGTGGACCGCTCCGATCTGGTCAACCGCCTTCGCGCAATTGCGACAGAGCGGGCGGACGACCGAGTGTATCTGCGCGCGGATGGCTCGGTTCCGTATGAAACAGTGGCCCAGATCATGGGCGCGCTGAATGCGGGCGGATTTTCGTCTATCGGGTTGGTCACGGATATTGGCGGCCCGACGCTTGACGGGGCGGGGAACTGAGGTTTTCCGGCATGAACACGGGTATGAAAATATCGGCGGCAGGGCACGCGGCACTTGTGCTGTTTGTGCTGTTCGGCGACCTGTTCCGGCCCAACCCCGATCCGGTCGAAGTGGCCGACGTGTCGATCCTGTCCGAGGCAGAGTTCGCAGCGCTGTCCCAGCCTGCCGCCTTGCCCGAAGCTACGGTAGACGTCGAAGCGCCGCCCACGCCGGAACCCGAGCCTACGCCGGAACCGACGCCCCCCGCGCCGGAACCCGAGCCTACACCAGCGCCCACGCCGACACCGGCCCCCGAACCTGCGCCAGCGCCGGAACCCGCACCTGAACCTGTTCCGCAACCTGATCCGGTGCCGCAGCCCGATCCGGTGCCGCAGGTCGTCGATCCGACGCCACCTGCCCCCGCGCCGGTTATTGTTGCGCCCGAACGGTCCACCCGTCCGGTCCCGCGCCCTGCGCCGCGTGTGGCGGCTGAACCCGTTGCGCCGCAACCCGAAGACACCCCTGTTGGCGAAGAGGTCCAGCAGGCTGTGACCGAGGACGCCACCAGCGACACGGCTGTCGAACAGGACCCGCAAGAGGCCACCGCTCCCGAAGAAACCACGACCGAGATCGTGACCGAGGCCGAACAGCCCTCGGGTTCGCCGACGGCATCCGTGCGCCCGCAAGCGCGTCCGAACCGCCCCGCACCCGCGCCTGAACCGGAACCGGCCCAGACTGAAACCGCGACCACCACACCGGAACCTGCCGCTGATCCGTTGGCGGACGCTGTGGCCGATGCGGTCGCCTCGGCTCTCTCTGGTGGCACCACCACGCCTGAACCTGACCTTCCGGTCGGCCCGCCCATGACGGGCGGCGAAAAAGACGCGCTGCGCGTTGCCGTTCAGCGTTGTTGGGTGATCGATGTGGGATCGCAATCTGCCAACGTCACCGTCGTCGTCGGAATGGAGATGGAGGACACAGGTCGTGTCGTGGCCGATTCCATTCGGATGGTTTCGTCCTCTGGCGGAGCCGGCTCAGCAGTCGATACGGCCTTCCGAGCGGCCCAACGAGCGATCCTGCGCTGTCAGGGAGATGGCTATGACCTGCCGGCTGAAAAATACGCCCAGTGGAAAGAGATCGAGATGGTCTTTGATCCGTCGGGGATGCGTCTAAGATGATCGGCGCAGCATCATACGGGGCACATATGCGCAATGCGCAATGTTTTTCCCACTCGAATTACACCACGCTTTGCGGCACCGTCGCTGTAGCGTTGAACCCTAGTTGAACGACAAAGCACTTTGGAAAGGCTTGCCATGTTAGGTCTCGGTCACGTTTTCAAGCTCGGCACTTTGGGGGCGGCTGTCATGGCCGTTGGTCTGCTGTTTCAACCGGCGGCCAGCTCGGCCCAGCCTTTGCGGATCGAAATCACCGAAGGTGTGATCGAACCGATGCCCTTTGCGGCCCCCGCCTTTGTCGCCGAAAGCGCCGCAGCCCAGAATTTCGCGCAGGAACTGAGCCAGGTGGTGTCATCTGACCTGACAGGCACAGGGCTGTTCCGTGAAATCCCGCGCGAGGCGCACATCAGCCAGATCACCAGTTTCCAAAGCCCCGTTCAATTCGCCGACTGGAAAGCGATCAACGCGCAGGTGCTGATCACAGGTGCGGCCGATGTGAATGCCAATGGCCAGTTGGTGGTGAAATTCCGCGTCTATGACGTGTTCTCGGGCGCGGAAGTCGGGCAGGGGATGCAGTTTGTCGGCACCGCCGATGGTGTGCGCCGCATGGCCCACAAGGTCGCCGATCAGGTCTATTCCCGCATCACGGGCGAAACCGGCTATTTCGACAGCCGCGTGGTGTTCGTGTCGGAAAGCGGCCCCAAGGACCAGCGCGCCAAGCGCCTTGCGATCATGGATTACGACGGTGCGAACCTTCAGTATCTGACAGGCTCGGGCGCGATTGTTCTGGCACCGCGCTTTTCGCCGGACGGGTCGCGCGTGATTTACACCAGCTATCAGACAGGAGAGCCGCGCATTCACGTGCTGAACGTCGGCGATGTCCAAAGCCGTATCCTGCCTGCCCAAGGCGGCATGATGAGCTTTGCACCCCGTTTCGCGCCGAATGGCCAAAGCCTGATCTATTCCGCGACTACGGGGTCCAACACCGATCTGTTCCGCATGGACATCGGGTCGGGTCAGATCACACAGCTGACAACCAGCCCGTCCATCGAAACCGCGCCCAGCTTTTCGCCCGATGGATCGCAGATCGTGTTCGAAAGCGACCGCTCGGGTACGCAGCAATTGTACATCATGTCTACCTCTGGCGGTGAGCCGCGCCGCATTAGCTTTGGCGAGGGCCGCTATGGCACGCCGGTCTGGTCGCCCCGTGGTGACATGATCGCGTTCACCAAACAGAACGCGGGCCGCTTCCACATTGGGGTGATGCGCACCGACGGGTCGGAAGAACGCCTTCTGACCGCGTCGTTTCTTGATGAAGGTCCCACATGGGCGCCTAACGGTCGTGTGCTGATGTTCGCCCGCGAAACCCAAGGCGCCAGCGGCTCATCCGCGCTTTATTCCGTCGATATTTCGGGTCGGAACCTGAAGCGGGTGCAAACACCGGCAGGTGGCTCGGACCCGAGCTGGGGCCCGCTGCAATAAACGGATCAGGGTAATATCCTCACAGGATTGTGCTGGCAGGGCCTTGCCGACAATGTTCGGCAAGGATTCCCAACGGCAATTGGCTGTGCTAGATTTCTGACCAAGACAATCAGGCCATATAAATTCCGGCCGAAACGAGCAGGACAGAACACATGAAAACGCTTATCAACGCCACACTGATGGTTGCCCTGCTGGGCGCAACCGCCTGTACGCGCGCCGATCGCTTTGACGACATGAACGGCGCCGGCATGGATGCCAACGCAGGCATCAATCAGGGTATCATCCCCGGCAGCGCGAACGACCCCCGTTCGCCCGCATATTTCAACCAGACCATCGGTGACCGCGTGCTGTTCGCCGTAGACCAGTCCACCCTGTCGCCCGAAGCGCAGCGCGTGCTGGACGGTCAGGCGCAGTGGCTGATGACCAACAACGACTATCTGGCTGTGATCGAAGGCCATGCCGACGAACAGGGCACACGGGAATACAACCTTGCACTGGGTGCGCGTCGTGCGAACGCAGTGATGGAATATCTGGTCGCCAAGGGCGTCGCGCAGAACCGTTTGCGCTTTGTGTCCTACGGCAAGGAACGCCCGATCGAGGTCTGTTCGCAAGAGGCATGCTATGCTAAGAACCGCCGCGCCGTGACCGTCATTTCCATCGGATCGCTTAGCTAAACCATGATCAAGCGGGCTGTACTTCTTTCGTCTTTTCTTGGGTTTATGGCCGGTGGGGCCATGGCGCAGGATACGTCTACGCTGGCCGATATCCGTCAGGACCTTTCTGTCCTGACGTTCGAGTTGCAAAAGCTGAAACGCGAATTGTCTACGACCGGCGGCACCACCGTCGGTGTGTCGGGCAGCACGCTGGATCGTGTGAACGCGATCGAGGCCGAGCTTCAGCGCCTGACGAACCGGACCGAAGAAATGCAGTTCCGCATTGATCAGGTCGTCACCGACGGCACTAACCGGATCGGCGATCTGGAATTCCGCGTGTGCGAGGTCGAGCCGGGTTGCGATCTTGGCAATCTGGGTCAGACCAAACCGATTGGCGGCGAGGCCCCTGCGCCCACACCGGCCCCTGCGCCCGCGCCCGAACCGGATGTGGCAGGGCATGACCTGCCGTTGACGGACCCGTCGGTGCAACTGGCCGCCAGTGAAGAACAGGATTTCCGCCGCGCCGAAGCTGCGTTGGAGAACGGTGAATATCAGGCGGCTGCGGACCAGTTCGCAGCCTTCCGCGAAACCTATCCCGGTGGCCCGCTTGAGGCGGCTGCCTTGGTGGGGCACGGTCGCGCGCTGGACGGGCTGGGCAACACCCGTGACGCGGCGCGGTCCTATCTGAATTCCTATTCTGGCTATCCCGACAGCGCCATCGCGCCCGAAGCGCTGTGGCGTCTGGGCGTGTCGCTGGCCACCTTGGGCAGCGTGACCGAGGCCTGTGTGACCTTGGCCGAAGTGCCGTCGCGCTTTCCCGACAGCCCCTTTGCGCAGGATGCTGCAACGTCGCGCGCAGGTCTGAACTGCCAGTGACAGACGCGCCGTCTCTGCAAGAGCGGTTTGCCGAATCCATGGGTCAGCTTCTTGGCCCCGATTTCCCCGATACCATCGGTCTGGCCGTGTCCGGCGGGGGCGACAGCATGGCAATGCTGGCCTTGGCCCACAACTGGACGCGCGACTGGGGCGTGAAGCTGCGGGTGGTGACGGTGGATCACGGCTTGCGCCCTGAAGCGGCCGACGAGGCCGCGATGGTTGCCGCCGAATGCGCCACGCTTGGCTGGCCGCATGATACGCTGAAATGGACAGGCTGGGATCACAGCGGCAATCTTCAGGACGCTGCCCGCGCCGCGCGTTTGCGGCTGATCAACGACTGGCGCGGGGATACGCGCGATGTTCTGTTTGCCCATACAGCAGATGATCAGGCGGAAACGGTGCTGATGCGTCTGGCGCGTGGGTCCGGTGTGGATGGGCTGTCCGGCATGGCGGCGATCCGTCAGGTCGGGGACATGCGCGTGGTGCGGCCTTTGCTGGGCGAGCGTCGCGAAGACCTGCGCCATTATTGCCGCGTATTGCAGGTGCCTTGGGCGGATGACCCCACCAACGAAGACCGAAGCTATGATCGCGTGCGGATGCGCCAATTGATGGGGACGCTAGAGGCCGAAGGGATCAGCGTTCAAACTCTGTCTGACACCGCCGCCCGACTGGCCCGCGCACAGGTGGCGTTGAAGGCCCGCGCGGCAGATGTTTTCAGCCGTATCGGCTCTGAAACCCTTGGAACGCTTCGTCTGGACCGCGATGGGTTTGCCGCTGTCGAACGTGACACGCAACTGCGCATTCTGGCGGCTGCGATCCAGTGGATCGGCAATCAACCCTACAAACCCCGCGCCGATGCGTTGGACGGGCTGTTGGATCGAGCGCTGGCTGGGGGCGGGGGAACGCTGGGCGGGGTCGACATCATCGCCAGCAAAGACGCGCTATTCCTATGCCGTGAATTGAACGCTGTGGCCGATCTGACTTGCACACCGACCCAAACATGGGACGGCCGCTGGCACCTGATTGGGCAGACGCCCGAAGAATCGAAAATTGCACCCCTAGGGCAAAAAGGCTGGCAGCAGATCGCGGATAAGGCGACGGCAACCCTGCCGCATCGCTTGGCACTATCCTTGCCTGCTTTGTTCGATCCGGGCGGGAATTTGCTGGCAACTGCGGCGTTTCGCCCTGAGGAAGCGGAAATTCGCTTTGAATTAAGGGCACAACAGTCTTTCCAAGACTTTCTTTCGCATTGAACCGGGCTGACCAATCCCTATGTTAAGCCCAACCCGGGTATGTTATGCACCCGGCAATCTGACTTTAGGAGATTTGCCTTGGGCAACGCACGCAACATCGCGTTTTGGGTCGTTCTGTTTCTGCTCGTCCTAGCACTGTTCAACCTGTTCTCTGGCGGCGGGTCTACCCTGCAAAGCCGGGATGCCAGCTATACGGACTTTGTGCAGGCGGTTGAGGACAGCACGGTCAGCAACGTCACCATCGACGGTGAACAGATCCGTTTCCGCACATCTGACGGCACTGACTTCGTGTCGATCAAACCGCAGGATGCCGAAGTAACCCAGCTTCTGCTGGATAACGATGTTCCTTTCCGCGCCGAGGCGCAGGAACAGTCGGGCTTCCAGTCGTTCCTGATTTCGCTTCTGCCGTTCCTGCTGCTGATCGGTGTCTGGGTCTATTTCATGAACCGGATGCAGGGCGGTGGCCGTGGCGGCGCGATGGGCTTTGGCAAATCCAAGGCCAAGATGCTGACCGAAAAGCATGGCCGCGTGACGTTTGACGACGTGGCAGGCATCGACGAAGCCAAGGAAGAGCTGGAAGAGATCGTTGAATTCCTGCGCAACCCGCAGAAATTCTCGCGTCTGGGCGGCAAAATCCCCAAGGGTGCGCTTTTGGTGGGCCCTCCGGGTACCGGTAAAACCCTGCTGGCGCGCGCAATCGCGGGCGAAGCGGGCGTGCCGTTCTTCACAATCTCGGGTTCCGACTTTGTTGAAATGTTCGTCGGTGTGGGTGCGTCCCGCGTCCGCGACATGTTTGAACAGGCCAAGAAAAACGCGCCTTGTATCGTTTTCATCGACGAAATCGACGCCGTGGGTCGTAACCGTGGTTCCGGCTATGGCGGCGGTAACGATGAACGCGAACAGACGCTGAACCAGTTGCTGGTTGAAATGGACGGCTTTGAAGCGAACGAAGGCGTGATCATCGTTGCGGCGACCAACCGTCGTGACGTGCTTGACCCCGCGCTTCTGCGTCCAGGCCGTTTCGACCGTCAGGTCACCGTTCCGAATCCCGACCTGAAAGGCCGCGAAAAGATCCTTGGCGTGCACGCACGCAAGACACCGCTTGGCCCCGACGTCGACCTGCGCATCATCGCGCGCGGTACGCCAGGCTTCTCGGGTGCCGATCTGGCAAACCTTGTGAATGAGGCTGCGCTGATGGCTGCCCGTGTCGGTCGTCGCTTTGTTACGATGGTCGATTTCGAGAACGCCAAAGACAAGGTGATGATGGGCGCAGAACGTCGTTCCATGGTTCTGACGCAGGACCAGAAGGAAAAGACAGCCTACCACGAAGCAGGCCACGCCGTTGTCGGCATGCATCTGCCGCAGTGTGATCCGGTCTATAAAGCAACGATCATCCCGCGCGGTGGTGCGCTGGGTATGGTTGTGTCCCTGCCGGAAATCGACCGTCTGAACTGGCACCGTTCCGAGTGCGAGGAAAAGATGGCGATGACCATGGCCGGTAAGGCTGCGGAAATCATCAAGTACGGTGCTGACAATGTGTCGAACGGTCCGGCTGGCGACATCCAGCAGGCATCGGCGCTGGCCCGTGCTATGGTTCTGCGCTGGGGTATGTCCGACAAGGTCGGCAACATCGACTATTCCGAAGCCCACGAAGGTTATAGCGGCAACACCGCTGGTCTGTCGGTTTCCGCCCACACCAAAGAGCTGATCGAAGAAGAAGTGAAACGCTTCATTCAGGAAGCTTACGAACGTGCCTTCAACATTCTGACCGAAAAGAATGATGAGTGGGAACGTCTGGCGCAGGGTCTTCTGGAATATGAGACGCTGACTGGTGACGAAATCAAACGCGTCATGAACGGCGAACCGCCGCACAAGGACGATGGCGACGCGGATACGGATAAGGACGACGACAAGCCAAGCCTTGTTGCGGTTCCGAAAACCAAACCCAAGTCCAAGCCGTCCGGCGATGCCGGGCTGGAGCCTGAACCCACAGCATGATGGACACATCTGCAGATATGGATTGGAACCCCGGAGTCTATCAACGATTCCGGGGTTTACGCTTGCGCCCCGCGCTGGATCTGATGCGGTCTCTGGGGCCTTTGCCCGAAGGCGACGTGATCGATCTGGGCTGCGGCAGTGGCGAGGTCGGGCCAGCGCTTGGCCAGTTGCGCCGCCCGCTGATCGGCATCGATTCAAGCCCTGCCATGCTGCACCACGCCAAACTGTCCGGCGTCTATTCCGAACTTCGGGAAATGGATATCGCCGATTGGTCCCCCGAAACGCCCCCCGCGCTGATCTTTTCCAACGCGGTGCTGCAATGGCTGCCGGATCACACCACGCTGTTCCCCAAACTGGCGGGCATGCTGACCAAGGGCGGCTATCTGGCGGTGCAACTGCCCCACCAGCGCAATGCCCCGTCGCACCGGCTGTGGCGCCAACTGGTGGATGAACTTTTTCCCGGTCGAGTGGATCACAGCAAACAGCCGGGCATCCTGCTGCCTGCGGAATACCACCGGCTGATGGCCCCCTTGGGTAAAGTCACCCTGTGGGAAACCGAATACTATCAGGAACTGGCCCCCGACGGCGAAGGCAACCCTGTGCGTCGCTTTACCGAAGGCACCTATGCCCGCCCGATCCTGCAGGCGCTGGACCCTGACGAACAGGCCAAACTGATCGCCGCCTACGAGGCCGTGATCGGCAAAGCCTATCCTAAGGGCCCCACCGGATCGGTTCTGTTCCCGTTCCGCCGCTTGTTTATTACGGTCCAAGTCTAAGCATTTCCAAAGGCAGTCTCATGCCCGCATTGAAGCCTACGCAATATAACGCCCGCACCACATGGCTGGGCACCGTCACACCCACACCCGACAGCATCCGCTCGGCCCCTTGTGACCATCTGGAACTGACATGGGAGGGTGTCGCCGCTGACAGCCACGCAGGCATCAACCGCCCGTCGTGCAGCCGTCTTCTGAAGCAGTACCCGCGCGGAACGGAAATCCGGAACGTCCGGCAACTCTCCATCGTCTCGGCCGAGGAACTGACGCAGATCGCCGAGGCCATGGGCATGACCCAAATCGCGCCGGAATGGCTGGGCGCGACGATGGTGGTCGAAGGCATCCCCAACTTCTCGCACATCCCGCCGTCATCGCGGCTGCAACTGGCCGATGGCGGTATGCTGGTCGTCGACATGGAAAACCGCCCCTGCGGTTTCCCCGCGCGCGAGATTGAGCGCGAACACGAAGGCTTCGGCAAACGCTTTGCCGCCGCCGCACGGGGCAAACGCGGCATCACCGCCTGGGTAGAGCGGCCCGGCCACCTGCGGCTGGGCGAAGACCTGCAACTGCACATCCCCCACCAACCCATCTGGGCGCATATCGAGAGCGTGCTTTGAGGGGCGAATGTTGTTGAAAAAGGCTGTGGTCAAATGAGCGAGCCGATGTCAGCCGAGCGTGATAGCTACGCCTATTTCACAATCACATCCTCCGGCCCACTCGATCAGATCGAAAGCCTCATGGGCATGGCAGGCGACGGGCGTTGTTGGTCAAAAGGTGATGCACGTCCCTCAAACAAAGGAACCTACGATTTTTCGCGGTGGACGATGCTCAGCGGTGTCGAACATGGAAAACCAATAGATGATCATCTCAAAGCCCTGTGGCGCCGCCTCTCGGTTCACCGCGAACAGATCATCCGATTGCCCGACTATATGGAACGCGGCGTTTCCTGTGTGGGCGTCTTCAACACGCGCCATGACAAGTTTCAAATAGCATCTGGGCACTTCGCAACCGCAGCCTATTTCGGTGTAACCCTAGACTGCGACTTTTATTTTGATGATGAGTTCGGTGACGACGATGGCGAAGGGCCTTGGTGGTCCCGCTAGCTTTTCGTCTGGTCCGACATAGCTCCAATTTGCCATCGGTTGATCGTCCCCAAGGTTCCCCACTTTGTCGAACGCCGCAATTTTTCACGCATGATCGCGAAAAATCTGACCGGGCGACGCTCCGTATTGGGCCCGAAACGCGGTGATAAATGAAGACACGTCTTTGTATCCGACCTCAAACGCCGTTTGAGTAACGGACAGTCCTTCGCCAAGACGCGCAAGCGCTGTTTGCAGGCGAAGTTGACGCCGCCACACGCCAAATGACATGCCGAATTCTGCTTTGAATTGTCTAGCTGCCGAACGTTCGCTGAGCCCTGCTCTCGGCGCAAGGATCGACAGCGGTTCAGGCGTTTCCGGATTGTCCAAAAGTGTTTGCACCAATCGCAGCAGGGGGCCTGTTGACGCGATAGGTAAGCCCACATCGGGGGTTGGCAAGGCAGCAAGCCTGTCCAGCAATACTGCGGCAAGGCGCTTGGCCTCGGGGGCCGACCATTCTGACCCAAGTTCTGCGACTTCGGGCAGTAACGCGTGTGTCAGCGCATCAATCGCGACGATCCCTTCTTGCTGGGAACCAAAAAGCTCGGGTTCGATGTAGCACGTGGTCAGGACAAAGGGTGTCCCAGACGTGATGCGATGTTTTGTTCCCGGCGCAATCCACACCCCCCGTTGAGGCGGAATTGTCCATTGGTGTGCCTGTGTTGCCACCGTAAGCGTGCCTTGGCTGACATGAATAAGCTGGGCGCGGCGATGGCGGTGAAAGGGGACACGGATGTGCAGATAGCGTTCTTTCAGAACGAATATCTGCATTGCAGTCCGGTCCGGATCTATCCGCATGTTTCACACAATCTGATTTGGCAGAAATTCCATATTGAATGGCATAAAGCGGAAAGAATGCCAATCCGTCTGTCGCTACATGTTGGCTATCAACATCGCAACAATGGAGAAGAGTGATGAAAGTAACCGTTCTAGGTCGCGGAAATATGGGCGCGCCTATCGCCGAACTCAGCCGAAAAGCAGGGCATGATGTTACTGTTGTGGGGCAGGATGGAAATGCAGTTGCCGCCATAGCCGACGCAGATCTGGTTGTTCTTGCGCTTCATTTTGGTCCCGCAAAGCAAATATTGGGCAACGCTGAAGTTCAAGATGCGCTTGATGGGAAGGTGCTAATCGACGTCACCAACCCGCTTGCTCCGGACTACATGAGCCTAACGATCGGGCATGAAACCTCGGCGGGCGAGGTGCTTGCCGACATGGTGCCAGGGGCGCGGGTTGTCAAAGCCTTCAACACTGTGTTTGCCGATCTTCTAAAGGGGCAGGTCGCAGGGGTTGCGTCTCCGGTTCCCGTCTATGTTGCAGGAAACGATGCGGATGCACTGGCAAAGGTTGTGTCATTCATCGATGGTTTGGGGTTGGTCGCGATTGAAAGCGGGCCGCTCAGCAATGCCCGCTATCTTGAACCGATGGCTGAGTTGATGATCCAATTGGGCTATGGGTTGGGCCATGGCGCAAACATCGGGTTTGCCTTGGTGAAAGCGGCCTAAGCCCAGTGATTGATCAGAAGGCAGGTGCCAATCTGCCTTCAACGATCCTTAATAAACGCGGCTCAAAGGTTCGCGGGCCTGAGTTGGGGCTATGTCCATACGACGAGCCAATTTTAACGGCAAAACGAGATGCCGTTCGTCCCAATCTTACCCCGCTGGCACAGGCACCATCGTTCCTGACAGCAGGGCCACGTGGGTTTCCTGCCCGTCCTCCACCGCATAAACATCCGCCGTCACGATCACTAAACGCCGTCCGCCTTTCACAACGTTGCCGCGCGCAATCAAGGATGTGCCGCGGGCAGGGGCCAGCAGGTGGATCTTCATTTCCGAGGTGACGACTTCCTGATCTTCGGGGATCACGGTCAGCGCCGAATAACCCGCCGCGCTGTCCCCGATGGAAAAGGTCAGCCCCGCATGGGCATAGCCGTGCTGTTGCCGGATATGGTCGCCAATCCGCGCGGTGATCTCGACACGGCCTTTTTCGATACTGCCCAATTCAGCACCCAAGGTGCCCATCATGGATTGGCGGGCAAAGCTGTCGCGGATTTTCTGTCTGATCTGTTCCATGCCCGCACTGGATCACGGGGCAACGACTTAGGCAAGGGCCGCGCGGGGCATCGGGATGGCGGCCGGTGTCTTACCGGTCAGGATCGCCATGGCATCGGGTGCCATCAATCCACACAGCGCCGCGCTGTCGCTGCGCAGACCGCCGGTGTAGGTGCCATAGGCCGGCATCACGATCCTGTCCTTGTCCACGAGGAAACAGGGCCTGCTGATCAAACGCCCGCGCAGTGGCAGACGGGCCTTGGGGTGATAGTGCCCCGATATTTCACAGGTGGCCCCAACGGTCGCAATGTGCCGGAACACCAGCGGGTCCAGTTGTAGGTCTTTGACATGGGTGCCGCCGATCCCCACAGGCCCCGGATCATGGTTGCCCTCGATCCACACCCAATCCCGCCCTGCCTGCAAACGGGTGATCCACAGCAGTTCCTCTTGCGGCAGCGCGCTTCCGATATCCGGCGCGTCAAAGCTGTCGCCAAGGCAGATCACCTGCCGCGCACCCGTCGCCTCAAGGTCTGCTTCCAGCCGTGTCAGCGTATCGCGCGTGTCATAAGGGGGCAGTTGCGCGCCACCTACCGCCGACAGCCGTTCGGATTTGCCGAAATGCAGATCGGACACCACCAACAGCCGCTGATCGGGCCAGAAAAGCGCGCCTGATCCCAGCGCGCAAAGTGCTGCATTGTTGAAGGTGAAGGCATGGTGGTTCATGCTTTGTTCATGCCTCAGGCGGCACGCTTTGGCAATCGCTTAGTAAGGCACGCGCCAGCTTGGTTTGACCTCGATCTGGTTCAACCCGCTTTCATCCATCAGGCGTGTGACCTCTTCCTCTAGCAGGCGTTCGTCGGCCTCTCCGTTGATCGGCACGCGGCCGGGTTCAAGGAACAAGGGCGCGGCCAAGGGCGTGACGCGGGTCAGGCGCAGCAGGTCGATCCGGTCGCCCACACGCTGGCACATGTCGCGGATCCGGTCGAAGTCGACCAAGCCGCGCATCGCCTCTTCCCGCGTGATTTGCAGCAACAGGTGGTCGGGGTCGTAGCGCACCAGCGTGTCGTACAGGATGTCAGATGACATCGTCGCCTGCCGGCCCGATTTGCGCTGGCCGCCCACCTGTCGTTCGATCAGCCCTGCAATCGTGGCAGAGGCGCGGAAGGTGCGTTTCATCACCGCATTGCCCGCCAGCCAGCCGTCCAAACCGGCTTCAAGCCGCTCCAGATCGAACAGCGGGCGCGGGTCTGTCACCGCATCCAGCCCCCAGATCAGCGTGGCATAGTCCGTGGCGACAAAGCCCATTGGGGCCAGTCCCTCTTCCTCCATCCGTTTGGTCAACAAAAGACCCAGAGTTTGCTGCGCGTTGCGGCCCGCAAACCCATACACGACCAACTGTTCACGTCCGTCATGCGGAAAGCTTTCGATCAGCAGTCGGCCCGGCTGCGGCAGTTGTGACACGTCCCGCTGCAGGTGCAGCCAGTCGCGGGTGTGGGGCGGCAGGGCGGGCCAGTCGTCTTGCTGGAATATCCTGAGTATACGCTGTGACAGCTGAGTGGACGTCGCGAATTTCGTGCCCATGAACGTCGCGATCTTGGGTTTCTTTTTCGCATCGCGCGTGACCTGCACGACCATGTCACGCAGCCCTTCGTAGCGCACGATCTGCCCGCCGATCAGAAAGGTGTCGCCGGGGGTCAGTGAGGCGGCAAAGCCCTCTTCGACCTCGCCCAAGGGCGCGCCACCGCGACCGCGCCATTTGACCTTGAGCGTGTCGCTGTCCTGAATGGTGCCGATGTTCTGCCGGATGCGCACAGCAGACCGAGGATCGCGCAGTTCCCACAGACCGTCGGGACGCTGGCGGATGCGCTGCCATTGGTCATAGGCCCGCAGCGCGTAGCCCCCCGTGGCGCAGAAATCCAGACACGCGTCAAAGCTGGCGCGGCTTAGGTCCGAATAGGCCCCCGCGCTTGTCATCTCGGCATACAGCGCGTCGGCATCGAACGGCCCGCTGGCGGCGGCGATCAGGATGTGTTGGCACAGCACGTCACGCGGTCCCGCCCCGCGCGTGTCACCGTCCAGATCATGCGCCTTCACGGCTTCAAGCGCGGCGATGCATTCGACCACCTCAAACCGGTTGGCAGGCACCAGAAGCGCCTTGGAGGGTGCGTTATAGCGGTGGTTGGCCCGCCCGATCCGCTGGACCAGACGTTTGACGTTTTTCGGCGCGCCCACCTGAATGACCAGATCGACATCGCCCCAGTCAATGCCCAGATCAAGGCTGCCTGTGCAGACAATCGCCCGCAGATCGCCGCGCACCATCGCGGCCTCGACCTTTTCGCGCTGGTCACGGTCCAGTGACCCGTGGTGAATGCCGATGGGCAGCGCGTCTTCGTTGGCGAGCCAGAGGTTGTGAAAGAACAGCTCGGCTTGTGCGCGGGTGTTGTGAAAGATCAGCGTGGTCTTGTGTTTCTTGACCTGCTCCAACACCGCCGGAATGGCGTATTTCGCGCCGCCGCCGGACCATGGCGGGGCCTCGTCCGTGACCAGCATCTGGATGTCAGGATCAGGGCCGGGATCGGCCAGAAGGATGTCGCAAGGGTCTGGATGGCGGGCGAGTAAATGCGCGATTTGCTGCGGGTCATCCACGGTCGCCGACAACCCGACGCGCCGTAGATCAGGGCACAGCGTTTGCAGCCGTGCCAAGGCCAGCATCAACTGATCGCCCCGCTTGCTTTCGGCCAGCGCATGGATTTCATCCACGATCACGCGCTGCAGCCCTTTGAACATGCGCGGCGCGTCTTCGTAGCTGGTCAGCAGCGCAAGGCTTTCAGGCGTAGTCAGCAGGATATGGGGTGGGTCCGCGCGTTGGCGTTTCTTGCGGCTTGAGGGCGTATCGCCTGTGCGATCCTCGACTCGAATGTTCAGGCCTGCGCCTTCGATCGGGGTTCCGAGGTTGCGCTTGATGTCAGACGCCAGCGCCTTGAGCGGGCTGACGTAAAGCGTGTGCAGACCCGCGTCTGGGTCGGTGCCCAATTCGGCCAATGTCGGCAGGAAGCCCGCCAAGGTCTTGCCGCCGCCCGTGGGCGCGATCAGCAACAGCGCAGGGTTTTCGGCCCGTTCCAGCATTGCTTGCTGGTGCGGGTGCAGCGACCAGCCTTTCGCGTCGAACCAGCGTTGCAGGCTGTCGGGCAGGGTGCGTGGGGTGATGTTGGTGGTCAATCAGGCCTCTTCCAGCCGGTCCGTGGCGGGGGCGGGCGTCGGGTAAATCGTGGACAGGAGAGCATAGATTTCTGGCGTCATGTCGAAGGTCATACCGGCGAGCGATGGCTGGAGTTGCTCGACAGTCCGCGCCGACAGGATCGGGGCAGGCTGTGCCGGATGAGCCGCGACCCACGCCACAGCCAGCGTTGCAGGCGAGGTGCCCAGATCATTGGCGATCTCGACCAGACGCGCCGCGGCCTTGTGCATCTCGTCCACCGCGTAACGGTTGGTGTAGCGTTCGTCGTCGGTCAGCCGGCCTGTTTCACCGGCCACGTATTTGCCGGTCAGCAGACCGCCGCCGAGGGGCGAATAGGGCACGGCCTGAATGTTCTGATCGGCGCACATGGGCAGCAGTTCGACCTCGGCCTGACGTTTGACAAGGTTGTACATCGGTTGAAGCACATCGATGCGGGTGCCGAAAGTTTGCGCCACGGCTTGGGCCTTCATCACCTGCCACGCGGCGTAGTTGGACACGCCGATGTGGCGGATCTTGCCTGCGGATTGCAGCTCGGCCAGCGTTTCGAATGTTTCCGACAGATCGGTGTCATCGTCCCAGATGTGGATATAAAGCAGGTCGATCATATCCAGCCCAAGCCGTGTGCGGCTGGTGTCGAATTGCGCGGTGATGTTGGCACGGGTGGCGGGGCCTTCCATGGCGACCTTGGTCGCGATGTAAAGGTCGTCTCGGCAATCCTTGATCAGCCCACCAAGGATCGTTTCCGACTGACCGCCGGTATAGACATAAGCCGTGTCGAAATGGGTGATACCCGCGTTGCGGCAGGCATCGAACATCTCGGCGCTTTGGGTGGCGTCGGCCTTGCCGCCGAATTGCATCGTGCCAAAGGCGAAACGCGGCACGGCGGTGCCGTTTGCGGTGGTCAGGTCGGTCATCGGTGTCCCCCGTGTCAGGTGTCAGCCGCGTTTATACGGGTCTTTGGGGCTGCGGTCATCGGACAAAGACTGCTGCGTGCGGGTGACGAGCAATTCGATGGCGTCGGCCAGATGTTCTTCGCCGATGTTATAGTCGCCGCGCTCCACACGGATACGGTGGGCTTCGATCATCACGTCGGCATGGCGGCAGCCTTCGGGCGGTTCGAACCGGTAGCAGGCCAGTTCGATCAGAAAGCCGAGTGGGTCTTTGAAATAGATCGAGTCCATAAAGCCGCGATCCTTGGGGCCGGAGTGGGGAATGCCACGGGCATCAAGGCGTTTTACCACCTGGCTCCAACTGGCTTTGGAGACATTGAGCGCCAGATGATGCACACAGCCCGCATCGGTCGGGGTGCGGTCGTGGACGGATTCGCGGCTTTCGTTGGTGAAAATGGTGATCAGCCGCCCGTCGCCGGGATCGAAATAAAGATGGCCTTCGTCGGGATTGTCGAGGTTGGGCTGGTCGAAGATGAAGGGCATGCCCAGCACGCCTTCCCAGAAATCGATGCTGGTCTGCCTATCCGCGCCCATGATGGTGATATGATGGACGCCTTGGGTTTGAATCTTTTGCATGGGGTCTCCTTCCGCTTGGGGAAAGAGTAGTGCGTTTTCCGATAACGTGAACCGCTATCTTTGCAGAGGGTCTGTGCAGGCGTGATCCAAAGGGGCGCGGGCCCGATGGCCCATGCACAGGTTTGTCTCGGGCCGCGGCCTTTGGCCGGACCCTCGGGTTTGGTGCCTTTGGCGGGCGTCAGGCAACAAGCATCCAGAGGGCGACTGCGGCGAGGATTGCGCCGAAGGCCCGGTTGAGCCTGCGTGCGCTGTGGGGGCTGTGGAATACCTTGGCGATCCGGTCGCCCAAGAGCGCCCAGAGCGAGAACGCGATCAGATTGTTCAGGGTGAAAACCGCCGTGATGAACAGGACCGTGCCTGTCTGATTGTTTGTGTCGCTGGTCAGGAACTGGGTGAACATCAGGGCGATGATGACATAGGCCTTGGGGTTCAGAACCAGCAGGATGATACCATCCCAGAGCGTGGCGGGGCGCGCCGTTTGCCGGTCGTTCAGAGCATCCGCTGTGAACAGTTTCCACGCGAGCCACAGGACATAGGCCGACCCGGCAAGCTTCATGGCGACAAAAATCTGCGGCACCAAATCCATGGCGGCGACAAATCCGAAGCCTATTGCCGCTGTGATGGCGAAGGTGGCCAGATGATAGCCGGTGTTGGCGGGGATCGTGGCCTTGAAGCCGAAGTAGGCGCCGTTGGCAGCAAAGAAAACGTTTCCGGGGCCGGGGCTGTAGGCCAGAGGAAATAGAAATGTAATGAGCGCAAGAAAAGTTTGGGTCATTTCGGCACCTCCGGCTGGAGAGAGATATCTAGGACTTGGTGGCGCAGCACTGCGACCCGTTTCTTGCGCATTCGGAGGACGGCGATTGCCAACAAAAAAGCCCCACGCTGGTTGGCGCGGGGCTTGGTGTTTCGGATGTGATCCGATGATTAGTTCGGCACGTCGCCTGTCAGGCCTTCGATGTAGAAGTTCATGCCCAGCAGATCGCCGTCAGAGGCTGTTTCGCCTTCTGCCAGCCAAGGTGTGCCGTCCTGTTTGTTGATCGGACCTGTGAACGGGTGGTATTCGCCCGCAGCGATGGCGTCTTTCAGTGCCAGTGCCTCGGCCTTCACGTCAGCAGGGACCGCGCTGGAAATCTCGCCGATGCCGACCATGCCGGTGCTGATGCCGTCCCATGTGTCGGTGCTTTCCCATGTGCCGTCCATGACCGCTTTGACGCGATCGATGTAGTAGGGCGCCCAGTTGTCGATGATCGAGGACACGCGCGGCACGGGGCCGAATTCAGCCATGTCAGAGGCCTGACCGAAGGTGATCACGTTGCCAGCCTCTTGCGCGGCGGCCTGCGGTGCGGTCGAGTCCGTGTGCTGCAGGATCACGTCAGCGCCGTTGTCGATCAGCGCGCGGGCGGCGTCAGCCTCTTTCGCGGGGTCGAACCATGTGTAGGCCCAAACGATCGAGAATTCGACGTCGGGGTTTACTTTCTTGGCGTGCAGGTAGGCCGAGTTGATGCCGCGGATAACTTCGGGGATCGGGAAGGACGCGATGTAGCCGACCTTGTTGGTCTTGGTCATCTTGCCCGCGATGTGGCCCTGAATGGCGCGGCCTTCGTAGAAGCGAGCGGAATAAACGCTGACGTTATCGGCGCGCTTGAAGCCTGTGGCGTGTTCGAACTTCACGTCCGGGAACTTGGCCGCAACGTTCATTGTCGGGTCCATGTAGCCGAAGGATGTGGTGAAGATGATGTCTGCACCCGACAGCGCCATCTGTGTGATCGCGCGTTCCGCGTCGGCACCTTCAGGCACGCTTTCCTGATAGACGGTTTCAACTGCATCGCCCAGTTCTGCCTCGACCGCCTTACGGCCTTGGTCGTGTTCGTAGGTCCAGCCGCCGTCGCCGACGGGGCCCACATAGATGAAGCCTGCCTTGACTTTGTCCTGGGCAAAGGCGCTGCCTGCGGCAAGGCTGAGGGCCGCTGCGCTGGCAAGGAGTGTTCTGCGTTTCATGTTCGGTTCTCCCGGTTGGTTTATAGTTTTGCCTCAGGCCGAGGCGTGGAATGGCCTGCCGAGCGAGGCGGGTGCGCCGTGGGCTCCGCGGGCAGAAATAAAGACAAGGACCAGAATGGTCATCAGATAGGGCGATGCGGACAGCAGCGCCACAGGAACAGCAGCACCAGCAGCCTGCAGGTTCAACTGTAGCACGGTGACGCCGCCGAACAGATAGGCGCCGATGGCCACGCGGCCAGCGCGCCACGAGGCAAAGACGACAATCGCCAGCGCGATCCAGCCTGCGCCTGCGGTCATGCCTTCGGTCCATTGCGGCACGCGCACCAGCGACAGATACGCGCCGCCAAGGCCAGCGCAGGCCCCGCCAAAGAAGATCGCCATCATGCGGATGCGCACGACCTTATATCCAAGCGCGTGCGCGGCATCGTGGTTTTCGCCGACAGCCCGCAGGATCAGGCCGATGCGGGTGTATTTCAGAACCGCCCAGACGACGATGACCAGCGCCAGCGACAGGTAGACCATCAGGTCATGGCTGAACAGCATACGGCCCACGACAGGCAGGTCCGACAGAAAACCCATATCAAGTTTGGGCAGGGTGGGGGATTTCATACCCTCATAGGGTTTGCCGATCAGCGACGACAGGCCCAACCCCACAAGCGTCAGGCCCAGACCCGTGGCCACCTGGTTCGATAGCAAAAGCTGGGTTAGCACCCCGAAACTGAGCGATAGGACGGCCGAGGCCAAAGCCGCAGCCGCAAAGCCAAGCGCCGGGTTGCCTGTGTTGATAGCCACGGCAAAGCCCACGACTGCGCCTGTGATCATCATGCCTTCGACGCCAAGGTTCAGAACGCCTGCGCGTTCAACGACCATTTCGCCGATGGCTGCCAAAAGGATCGGGGTCGCCGACACCATGATCGACGCGACAAGTAGAACAGGGTTGATCGAACTGAGGTCCATTATGCTGCCCCCTGACCGAAGCGGATACGGTAATTGGTGAACACATCTGTCGCCAAAAGGAAGAACAAAAGCATCCCTTGGAACAGTTGGATCGACGCGCCAGGCACGCCCAGCATCAGCTGCGCAAGTTCGCCGCCGATATAGGTCAGCGCCATCAGCAGACCCGCCAGCAGGATGCCCACAGGATGCAGGCGGCCAAGGAAGGCTACGATGATCGCGGTAAAGCCGTAGCCCGAGTTGAAGTCGATGCTGATTTGGCCAGCGGGGCCTGTGACCTCGAACAGACCGGCAAGACCGGCCAGCGCACCGGCGGTGCCAAGGCAGAAGATCACGATGCGGTTCGGGTTCACGCCAGCAAAGCGGGCTGCACGGGGGGCCTCGCCCGACAGGCGGATCTGGAAACCGCGGATGTGGCGGGCGAACAGAACATAGGCGGCGATGACCGCAATAAGGGCAAAGACGACGCCCCAGTGCATGCCGGTGTTGGCGATTAATTCCTTATTCGCCGCCGCGTCCCATTGCTGAAAGTTGCGGCTGCCCGGAAAGCCCATGCCATCGGGGTTGCGCAGCAAGCCGGACGAGACCGAGGCCAGAATGGATTCGGCCACATAGACCAGCATCAGCGACACAAGGATTTCATTGGTGCCGAACTTGGTTTTCAGGATGGCGGGGATCATGGACCACGCCCAACCGCCCAGCGCGCCTGCGATCACCATCATCGGGAATAGCAAAATGCTGTCCGACGGATAAAGCGCAAGGCTAGCGCCCGCGCCGCAAATCGCGCCCATGATGTATTGCCCTTCCGCGCCGATATTCCAGATGCCCGCGCGGAAGCCGACCGATAGGCCAATCGCGATCAAGATCAGCGGACCGGCCTTCACCAGCAACTGTGGCCGCGAATATCCGGCGAATTGCGGGTGAAACAGCGGGTCCCAGAAAATGGTGCGGATCGCCTCAAGCGGAGGTTTGCCAAGGGCGGCAAACATCATTCCGCCGACGATCATCGTCAAAATGACGGCCAAAACAGGAGTAATGACAGTCCAAACCTGCGAAGGCTGCGGGCGTTTTTCCAGATGGATCATGCGGCACCTCGGGTGGATGTGGGGGACATGGCGTTACGCATGGGCCACCTCCATATCTTGGGCACCGCCCATCATCAGGCCGATGGTGTCGATGGTCAGGCCAGCAACCGGCACGGCATCGGTCAGACGCCCTTCGTTCAGCGCAGCAAAGCGGTCCGAGATTTCCATCAACTCGTCCAGGTCCTGCGATATGACGACAATCGCGGCACCGTTCGCAGCCAGATCAAGAATCGCCTGACGGATCGCGGCGGCAGCGGCGGCATCCACACCCCACGTGGGCTGGTTCACAACCAGAACCTCGGGGCGCTGCATGATCTCGCGGCCGATCACGTATTTCTGTAGGTTGCCGCCGGACAGTGCCCGTGCGGCGGTGTTGGCGCTGGGCGTGCGGACGTCGAAAGTGCTGATGACCTTTTCGGTAAAGTCCTTGGCGGCGGCCCAGTCGATAAAGCCGTTCTTCAACAGCCCTTCGCGACGTGCGGCGGTCAGGACACCGTTTTCCGTCAGGCTCATATTCGGGGCGGCGGCGTGGCCAAGGCGTTCTTCGGGGCCGGACAGCAGGCCAGCATCGCGGCGGGCCATGGGGCCTTGGCGGCTGACGTCTGTGCCCAGCAGTTCAATACTGCCCGCAGGCGACAGGCGTTCGCCCGATAGCGCGGCCAGAAGTTCATCCTGCCCGTTGCCTGCAACGCCGCCGATGCCCAACACTTCGCCCCGTTGCACGGACAGCGACACGTCCCGCAGCGGGGTGCCGAACGCACCGGGAGCGGGCAGGGACAGGTTTGCGACCTTCAGTGCGACCTCGCCCAGTGTGGTTTGGCGTGCCTCTGGCGTAGCAAAACTTGCGCCTACCATCATTTCGGCCAGTTCGCGGGCAGATGTGTCTTTGGGCGTGCAGGTCGCAACCTTTTTGCCCAAACGCAAGATCGTTGCGGTGTCACAAAGCGTGCGGATTTCTTCCAACTTGTGCGAAATATACAGGATCGACGTGCCCTCGGCCCGCAGCTTGTTCAGCGTCTGGAACAGGATATCCACCTCTTGCGGGGTCAGAACGCTGGTGGGTTCGTCCATGATCAACAGCTTGGGGTCTTGCAAAAGACAGCGGATGATCTCGACCCGCTGGCGTTCACCGGCGGACAGGGTGCCCACGATGCGCGATGGGTCCAGCGGCAGGCCGTATTCTTCGGACACGGTGCGGATACGTTCGGCCAGTTCGCGGGTCTTGGGCGGGTTTTCCATGCCAAGGGCGACGTTTTCGGCCACGTTCAACGCGTCAAACAGGGAAAAATGCTGAAAAACCATGCCCACGCCACGCTGGCGGGCCTCGGACGGTTCAGAAGGCGTATAGTCCTGTCCTTGCAGGACCATCGAACCACGGTCGGGTTTGACCAGACCGTAGATCATTTTCACCAGCGTGGATTTCCCCGCCCCGTTTTCCCCAAGCAAGGCGTGAATCTCGTTTTCGCCGATGTCAAAGTTGACATCATCATTGGCGATCACGCCGGGGTAGGCCTTGGTCAGGCCAGTCAACCTAAGGAGCGGGTCTGCCACGTTTCACCATCTCTTTTCTTCAGCGTCTCAACTAGCTGCGCGGCCACACCGATCGCAATGGCTTGGGGATGTTTCCCAAGCAATTTTTGACCAATTGGGCAGCAAATGCGCGCTATTTGTGCATCCGTATGTCCCAAGCCTGCAAGCCTCTTGCGAAAGCGGGCCCATTTTGTGTCAGAACCGATCAATCCGGCAAAGGCAAACTCGTGCGCCAAAAGCGCGTGACACAGCTGTAAATCAATCTCGTGGCTGTAGGTCACGATGATATGGCGGGCCTCCTCGGGTGCGTGGGCGGCAAGGCGGGGCAGGTCGGCGGCAGGCAGTTTGGTGACCTGATCCGCCAACGGGAAAGAGAATCTGTCAGGCGCGGTATCGGCCACGGTCACGTCCATGTCGGGTAGCGGCGCGAGTGTGTTGGCAAGTGCGGCGCCCACGTGGCCCGCGCCCCATATCCAGATGGGTTTTCGGGGGGCGGTGATTGGTTCGACCATCCAGCCCTGGATCAGCTGAGGCTCCGGCGCGATCCCCTGTGCACGGGTGCGATCCAGCAGACGATGGACGGCCAGTGGCATAGCGCCATCGCCCCGCGCGATCACAGTGTCTGACAGCGGCGGCAGGCTGGCGGCATCAAAGTGTTCGGTCAGCAAGGTGACCCGTCCACCACAGCATTGGCCCATATCGGGGCCAAGGGCGTGGCGACTTAGGCCGGTATGGGTGAAGGCGGTCTTCGCAGCCTCGAATTCCAGCCGTCCGCCGCCAATGCTGCCCGATTGCCCGCCATCCCAGACCAGCATCGCGGCCCCAACCTCGCGCGGGACCGATCCGGCGACTTCGGCGACGACCACGCGGGCGACGCGGCCATGTTTGGCCACGGCATCGGAAAGGGCGGTCAGATCAAAGCTCATCCCCGCACCTTTTGAATGGATTTCAGTACGCGCTCTGGTGTGGCAGGGGCGTCAAGTGCCGGATATCCTTGGCCGAATTGGGCGATGGCATCGGAGAGTGCAAAGAAGACAGACATGCCGTGCATAAAGGGCGGCTCGCCTACGGCTTTGGATTTATAGATGGTGTCTTCGGCATTTTCGCCGTCCCACAGCGTGACATTGAAAATGTCGGGGCGGTCCGAACACGCAGGGATTTTGTAGGTCGAGGGCGCATGGGTGCGCAGGCGGCCAGAGTCGTCCCAAACCAGTTCTTCTGTGGTCAGCCAGCCTGTGCCTTGGACAAAACCGCCTTCGATCTGGCCGATGTCCAGCGCTGGGTTCAGGCTGTGGCCGCAGTCGTGCAGGATGTCGGTACGCAGGATGCGGTATTCGCCGGTCAGGCTGTCGACCACGACCTCGGACACCGCCGCGCCATGGGCGAAATAGAGGAACGGTCGTCCCTGACCTGCGATCCGGTCCCACGCCAGTTTCGGCGTTTTGTAGAAGCCCGTGGCGGAAAGGCTGACCCTGCCTTCGTAGCAGAGTTTAGCGGCTTCGGAGAACGACATTTCTGCTGACCCGACCGATACGCGGCCGCCCACAAAGCTGACCTCTGTTGCGTCAGTTTGGTGAAGGTCGGCCAGGTGCGCTGCCATACGGTCGCGAATGGTGTCGCAGGCGGCTTTGACGGCCATGCCGTTCAGGTCACTGCCCGACGAGGCCGCCGTGGCCGAGGTGTTGGGCACTTTGCCGGTGTCGGTCGCGGTGATCTTGACCATCTCGATGGGCACGCCAAAGCGGCTGGCGGCGACTTGGGCGACTTTCTGGAACAGGCCTTGGCCCATTTCCGTTCCGCCGTGGTTCATGCGGATCGACCCGTCTTGGTAGACATGCACCAGCGCGCCCGCCTGATTGAGGTGCGTCAGCGTGAACGAAATGCCGAATTTCACCGGCGTCAAGGCGATGCCCTTTTTCAGGTGCGGGTTCTGGGCGTTCCATTCGGCGATCTTGGCTTTGCGCGCCGTCAGATCGGCCGATTGCGCCAGTTGATCGGTCATCGCGTTCAGCAGGAAATGATCGACCTGCTGGCCATAGGGCGTGGTTTGCTTAGGTGGCGTGTCGCCATCGGTGTAGTAGTTGCGGCGGCGCAGCTCTGTCGGGTCCATGCCCAGCTGATGCGCGGCATGGTCCATCACCCGTTCGATCCCCAGCATGCCCTGAGGGCCGCCGAACCCCCGGAAGGCCGTGGCGCTTTGGGTGTTGGTGCGCAGGCGGTGGCTTTCGATCCGCGCGTTCGGCAGATCATAGGCGTTGTCGGCGTGCAGCATCGCGCGGTCCGCGACAGGCAGCGACAAATCCATCGCCCAGCCGCAGCGGGTGTAATGTTTGAAATCCACGCCAAGCAGACGCCCGGTTTCGTCAAAGCTTGCGCGGTAGGTGATGCGGAAATCGTGGCGTTTGCCGGTGATCACCATGTCGTCGTCACGATCATAGCGCATCTTGCAGGCGCGGCCTGTTTTCTGCGCGACCAAGGCGCAGGCGATGGCCAATGCGTTGCCCTGGCTTTCCTTGCCGCCGAACCCGCCGCCCATCCGGCGGATTTCAACGCGCACAGCATGCATCGGCAGGCCAATGGCATCGGCCACCTTGTGCTGGATTTCCGAAGGGTGCTGGGTCGATGAGTGGACGACCATGTCACCATCATCCTGAGGCAGGGCAAGGGCGGCCTGACCTTCCAAATAGAAATGCTCTTGCCCGCCCATCTCGATCTCGCCTTCGACGATATGAGGTGCGGTTTCAAGGGCTTGGGCCGTGTTGCCCTTTTCCCAAATGCGCGGGCCCTCTTCGAAGTGGCTATTGGCGGCGAGGGCGTCTTCGATGGTCAGGATCGGGGTTGTTTTGGTGTAGTCGATCTTGGCCAATCTAGCGGCGCGGCGGGCGGCATGATGGCTGTCAGCCACGACCAGAAATAACGGTTGGCCGAGGTAGTGGATTGTGCCATCGGACAACAGCGGTTCGTCGTGGTTGGAGGGCGAACAATCCGCAGGTCTGTCCAGATCGCTGGCGGTGATAACGTCTACGACGCCCTTGGCGCTGCGGACCTGTGATAGGTCCATGTTGCTGATCGTGCCGCTGGCGATGTCGGACAGACCAAAGGCCAGATGCAGGGTGCCGCGCGGGGTGGGTAGTTCATCGACGTAATGCGCCGAACCAGTGACGTGCAGTTTGGCCGCTTCGTGGGGAAGGGGTTTTGCAACGCTCATGGCTGCACCTCCAATACGCTGGAGGATTGGCCTGTATAGTCAAGATATACACGGTGTAGCAGGTTCTTTGCGGTGGTCAGACGGTAGTCCGAACTTGCGCGCATATCGGACATGGGGGTGAAGTCCGCTGACCATGCTGCGTCGGCCATCGCGATGCTGTCCAATGTCCACGGCTGGCCTGTCAAAGCGGCCTCGACGTGCGATGCGCGTTTCGGGGTGCCTGCCATGCCGCCGAACGCAATGCGGGCGTTGGTGACTGTTCCATCTTCGACCGTGATATTGAACGCGCCACAAAGGGCCGAGATATCCTGATCGAACCGTTTGGAGATTTTGTAGACCTTCAGTCGGTCTGGCTGATGGGGGATGGTGACGCCTGCGACCAACTCGCCCGCGCGGCGGTCCTGCTTGCCGTAGTCGAGGAAGAAATCCTCGATCGGCAGATCGCGCGCGCCAACGACGTGGTGCAGGTGCAGCGTTGCGCCCAAGGCGATCAGGGCTGGCGGGTTGTCCCCGATGGGCGATCCGTTTGCGATATTGCCGCCGATGGTGGCGGCGTTGCGGACCTGAGCGGAACCGTAGCGGCGGATCATTTCGGCGTAGGACGGGTAGAGCGGCTGAACCGCCTTCAGAACCCGATCCATCGTCACGCCCGCACCAATGCGCAGGCCATCGCCCGTGTCTTCGATCTGTTGCAGATCGCGGCAGCGGTTCAGGAAGATGGGCGCGGGCAGGTCGCGCATTTGCTTGGTCACCCAAAGCCCCACATCCGTCGCGCCAGCGATCAGCGTGGCATCGGGGTTGGCGGCGTAGGCGCGGGCCAGTTCGTCCAGCGTTTCGGGGCTGTTGGCGGCGGCCTTCGGCAGGTCGTCGTTCAGCCAGTCTGGAACGGGCGCATCTTTGGCGGCTTCGGCGGCGCGGATGATCGGGGCGTAGCCGGTGCAGCGGCACAGGTTGCCCGCAAGCGCGTCGTCAAAATCGGTGTCGCCATTCCTGTGCGCCGTTGCCATCGAAACGACGAAACCCGGCGTGCAGAAACCGCACTGGCTGCCGTGGTGGTCGACCATGGCCTGCTGCATCGGGTGCAGCGTGCCGTCGGGGGCGGCGATACCTTCGACCGTGCGCACCGCTTTGCCGTGAAGTTGCGGCAGGAACAGGATGCAAGCATTCAGCGCCTTCGATCCGCTTTGGTCAGTGACCATGACGGTACAGGCCCCGCAGTCGCCTTCGTTGCAGCCTTCTTTGGTGCCAGTCATGCCTTGGTCTTCGCGCAGCCAGTCCAACAGGGTGGTTGTCGGCGGCAAGTCCGAAAGCGAAACACTCTCTCCGTTCAGAAGAAAGTCGATTGTCATGTGAAAAGCCCGCCGCGTTACCCAGAGCCCAAATCAGCACAACTTCGATGCGGCGTAGAAGATGCGCAGGCAATTAGATCGACACCTACGCTAGAAGCGCCAGTTCCTGTTTGGCAAGGAAAATCTTGGCGCATTTCCGTGCAGTCAGGAATTTCTGCCTGTTTTTCGGGCATTCGGTTTGACGCGCTGCGGGGTCGATAAGGGACTTCCCCCCACCTTCACCACAACATAGTGTGGCGTCATGGCTGATCCCCGATTCATTCATCTGCGCGTGCACACGGAATACTCTCTGCTTGAGGGGGCCGTGCGGCTTAAGAAATTGCCCGGTCTCTGCGAGGCGATGGAGATGCCCGCCGTTGCGGTGACGGACACGAATAACCTGTTCTCGGCGCTGGAGTTTTCCGTCTCGGCTGCGGGCGCGGGCATTCAGCCGATCATCGGCTGTCAGGTCGATCTGCGCTTTGCCGCGCCGAAACAGGGCGAACGCCCGCGTGATCCCGCTGGCGTCGTTTTGCTGGCCCAGAACGAGGCCGGTTATGAAAACCTGATGAAGCTGAATTCGTGCCTGTATCTGCGCACGGATGGGGAACTTCCACACGTCACGGTGGACGAGCTTGAACAACACAGCGCGGGCCTGATCTGTCTGACGGGTGGTCCGGAAGGTCCGGTTGGCCAGTTGCTGATGCAAGGCGGGCGTCCGGCAGCAGAAGAGTTGATGACGCGCTTCAAGGCGATCTTCGGTGATCGTCTGTATGTGGAATTGCAGCGCCATCCCGGTGAAGACGGGCTGCCCGAGACGGAAAAGCAGACCGAACGCGGTTTGATCGAAATGGCCTATGCCATGGATATTCCGCTGGTCGCGACCAACGATGTCTACTTCCCTAAGGCGGATATGTACGAGGCGCACGATGCGCTGATCTGTATTGCCGAAGGCACCTATGTCGACCAGTCCGAACCGCGCCGCCGTCTGACGGCACAGCATTACATGAAAACGCCGCAGGAAATGGCGACGCTGTTTGCCGATCTGCCGGAAGCGATTGAAAACACCGTCGAGATCGCCAAGCGCTGTGCCTTTATGGCCTATCGCCGCGATCCGATCCTGCCCAAGTTCGCTGATGACGAGGTCGAAGAACTGCGTCGTCAGGCGAATGAAGGTCTGCAGGCGCGTCTGGCCGTGATCCCCCATGCTGTGACGCCCGAGGAATATCAGGAACGTCTGGATTTCGAGCTTGGCATCATCGAAGGCATGGGCTTCCCCGGCTACTTCCTGATCGTTGCGGACTTTATCAAATGGGGCAAAGACCACGATATTCCGGTAGGTCCGGGGCGTGGTTCTGGCGCGGGTTCGCTGGTGGCGTATGCGCTGACCATCACCGACCTTGATCCCCTGCGCTACAGCCTGCTGTTCGAACGCTTTCTAAACCCTGAACGTGTTTCGATGCCTGACTTTGACATCGACTTCTGCATGGATCGTCGGGAAGAGGTGATCCGCTACGTTCAGGAAAAATACGGCCGCGACAAGGTCGGGCAGATCATCACCTTTGGTGCGCTTCTGTCCAAGGCGGCGGTGCGCGACATTGGTCGTGTTTTGCAGATGCCTTACGGGCAGGTGGACCGTCTGTCCAAGATGATCCCGGTCGAGGGCGTTAAGCCTGTTTCGATTGAGAAGGCCTTGCAGGACGAACCGCGTCTGCGGGAAGAGGCCAGAAACGAAGAGGTCGTGGACCGTCTGTTGACCTATGGCCAGCAGGTCGAGGGGCTGTTGCGGAACGCATCGACCCACGCGGCGGGTGTTGTGATCGGGGATCGTCCTCTGGATGAACTTGTGCCGCTTTATCGCGATCCGCGGTCCGATATGCCCGCGACGCAGTTCAACATGAAGTGGGTCGAACAGGCGGGTCTGGTCAAGTTCGACTTCTTGGGTCTGAAAACCCTGACGGTCATTCAGAATGCCGTTGATCTGATCCTGAAATCGGGGCGTCCGTTGCATGTGGCCGCTGACGGGACAGAGCTTTATGCGCCGCCCGAGGGCGGGGAAAACCAGATCAACCTGATCCCCTTGGACGACGAGCCGACCTATAAACTGTACGCCCGCGCCAAAACGGTCGCTGTGTTCCAAGTTGAAAGCTCGGGCATGATGGATGCGCTCAAGCGCATGAAGCCCACATGTATCGAAGATATCGTTGCCCTTGTGGCGCTGTATCGTCCGGGTCCGATGGAGAACATCCCGACCTATTGCGAGGTCAAGAACGGCCTTCGCGAAATCGAATCCGTGCATCCGCTGATCGACCATATCCTTGAAGAAACCCAAGGGATTATTGTTTATCAGGAACAGGTTATGCAGATCGCGCAGGTCATGGCGGGTTACAGCCTTGGCGGCGCCGACCTGCTGCGCCGTGCGATGGGTAAAAAGATCAAAGAGGCGATGGACGCCGAACGCCCCAAGTTCGAAAAGGGCGCGGGCGAAAACGGTGTTGATCCCAAGAAAGCCAGCGAGGTTTTCGACCTTCTCGAGAAGTTCGCGAACTACGGATTTAACAAATCCCACGCGGCGGCCTATGCGGTGGTGTCCTACCAGACCGCTTGGCTGAAGGCGAACCATCCGGTCGAGTTCATGGCCGGCGTGATGAACTGCGATATCCACCTGACGGACAAGCTTGCGATCTATTTCGAAGAGGTCCGCAAGGGGCTTGAACTGCCGTGGGTACCGCCGTGTGTGAACCGGTCTCAGGCGACGTTCGATGTTGTGAACGGCGAACTGGTTTATGCGCTGGGCGCGTTGAAGAACGTGGGTTCGGACGCGATGCGCATGGTGGTGGATGCACGCGGCGACAAGCCGTTCGTGAACCTGTTCGATTTGGCGCGGCGCGTTGATCTGAAACGTGTGGGCAAGCGCCCGCTGGAAATGATGGCGCGGGCAGGGGCATTTGACGTGCTTGATCCGAACCGCCGCCGCGTGTTCGAAAGCCTTGATGCGCTGGTCGCCTATTCGGCGGCGATCCACGAACAGAAAGCGTCCAATCAGGTGTCGCTGTTCGGCGAAGCGGGCGATGACCTGCCGGAACCGCGCCTTGCGCCCTGCAACGACTGGCTGCCTGCGGAACGCCTGTCAGAAGAATTCCGCGCTGTGGGCTTCTATCTGTCCGGCCATCCGCTGGACGACTACATGGCACCCTTGAAGCGCAAAGGTATCATGACGCTTGATGAGGTCACCAAAAAGGCCGAGGGCGGCCCGTTGGTGGCGAAGTTGGCAGGGACCGTTGCGGGCCGTCAGGAGCGGAAATCGGCGCGCGGCAACCGCTTTGCCTTTTGCCAGTTGTCCGACCCGACCGGCGCTTATGAGGTCACGCTGTTTTCCGAAGCCTTGGAAAAATCGCGCGAATTCCTTGAGACCGGTTCAAAGGTTGTCGTCACGGTCGAGGCGACGATGGAAAGCGATCAGTTGAAACTGCTGGGCCGGTCCGTTGGTCCTGTCGACGCTGTGGTTGCCGATGCGGGCAGTGCTGGGCTGAAGATTTTCATCGACAACCCGTCGGCTGTTGGCAACGTCGCCTCGGTTCTGTCGCAGGCGGCGGCCAATGCCACGCGGGGTGCGCGAGGCCCTGTGAAGTTCCTTCTAAGCGACGCAGGGCTGCCCGGCGAGGTCGAGATCGACCTGAACGAAGAGTTCCCCGTGTCGCCCGAAATCAAAGGCGCGATCAAGTCGCTGGACGGCATCCTTGAGGTGCAGGAGTTCTAGGCAAGCCTTGGCCTATGGTCGTATTGGCTGTGGGAAACCACTGGCGTGATGGCGTGGATTTGCGTTAGACCACTGCAAAGCGCACTCGGGAGATCACCTTTGAAACCATCCGTTTTGGTCGTCGCAGCAGTTGTCGCCGTGGCCGGTTGCAGTCAGGATCCATTGCAACAGGTTAGCCGCCTAAGCGATGTGGAACTGGCCGAGGATGCGCAGACAGCGGGCGCTTTGCCAGATGACGCGGCGGTGGACGGCGAAAACGCGCTGGGCAATTCCGTTGTCGCAACCTCTGACGAAACGCCGAACGCTGGCCTTTTGGGGTTCTTCCGCCGCAAGGCTGATGATGCCAAGGTTGATGTCGCTGCCGATGACGTAACCGCCGCGCTGCGCGAGGCCCAAGGCCTGCCCCCGATTGAAGAAACCGAAGCGCCGGAGGCAACCGAGGTTGCTGAAAACACGGATGAGCCGCTGGAAGGTGTGGAGCCTGTTGAAGTGGCCGCATTGGGCGTTGAGGCTGATGTCGCCGAACCCGAAGCCGCACCCGCGCAGAAACGCACATTGTTCGGCGCGATCTTTGGCGGGAATTCCAATGGCTCTGGCCTGCAAGAAGACCCTGTCGCGGCACCCGAAGCCGAGGTTGCCAAAGTCGTTGAAGACACAGCACCGGTCGCCGAACCTGTCGAAGAGGTTGAAACAGCCGCGCTTGAGGTTGAAGAGCCGCGTCGTGCTGGGTTGTTCGGTGGGTTCCTTGGCGGTGGGGGCAGTTCGAAATCCAGCGCGTCTGCCGCCGTGTCCGAAGTGACCAAGGACGAAACCGTTCCGATGGGCAAAATGGCGCGTCTCTGCGGTGCGCCGATCAACAAATTCGCCAAAGAGGTCGCGCAGCATCCGGAAACGGGGCGTGCGAAGTACAAACTTTATGACAGCAAGCCTAGCAGCACAGGCCCGCGCAACTGGTATGTGACGGGCTTTGATGATGGCTGCGCGCGCCAGTTCACCGCATCACTTGCGGTGTTCGGGTCAGTCGAGATGCACGAACAGCTGCGCTATGGTTTGCCCAGCAAAATCCAGCCCTACACAGCAGCCGATGCTGAGTATGAAAAGGTCAAGCGCAAGGTCTGTGGTGTGGGCAAGGGCACGCCCTGTGGATCGTCGTTGGCCAAGCTGGACCGCATGGCCGTGTTCCTGACGATCTATCCCAACTACACTGGCAGTTCGTCATGGACGAACGCGTTGCTGTATGACGGTGACGTCGCCGCGATTGATATCGCGTCGCGCTGATCAGCCTTTCTGATCAGTAATGCGGGGGGCGTTCGTCGCCCATCACCACACCGCCGGCGCCCTCAGATTCGCGTTCGGCCTCGCGCATCATCAGCATAGCCACACGGCGGTTCAGGGTGTCGATTTCGCGCGACTGACGGGCGACCTCATCGGACAGTTCCTCGACCTGACGGATCAGGTGGGCAAGCCGTTCTTCCATGGCGTCGTTGGGCTGAGTCATTGCGTTTCTCCCGTCATATGTTTGCGACATAGTTGTGTAACACGCCAGTTGCCAGCCCTCTTGCTTGCCCCGAGACACCGGAGCGGCTAAGGGAGGCCACGCATTTGACCGCTGGAAAGACACCATGGCCAAGCCTAAAAAAACACCTCGCCCCAAGGCGGAAACGCCCAAAGGGTTCCGCGATTACTTTGGTACTGAAGTCACCGAACGTGCTGACATGCTCGGCAAGATCGCGCAAGTGTACCATCGATACGGGTTCGAGGCGCTGGAAAGCTCGGCTGTCGAGACGGTCGAAGCGCTTGGTAAATTCCTGCCAGACGTGGACCGCCCGAACGAAGGTGTGTTCGCGTGGCAAGAGTCTGACGACGATGGCAACGGCGACTGGCTGGCGCTGCGCTATGACCTGACGGCGCCGTTGGCGCGGGTTTACGCCCAGCACCAGAACGATCTGCCGAAACCCTATCGCCGCTATGCGATGGGTCCTGTCTGGCGCAACGAAAAGCCGGGTCCGGGCCGTTTCCGCCAGTTCTATCAGTGTGACGCCGACACCGTTGGCGCGCCGTCGGTTGCGGCCGATGCCGAAATTTGCGCGATGCTGTCCGACACATTGGAAGTCGTGGGCATTCCGCGCGGCGACTATCTGGTGCGCGTCAATAACCGCAAGGTTCTGAACGGTGTTCTGGAAACCATGGGCCTGACCGATGACGCGCAGCGCGATGACGTGCTGCGGACCATCGACAAGTTCGACAAGGTCGGCGAATCCGGCGTGCGCGAACTGTTGGGCAAGGGCCGTCTGGACGCATCTGGTGCCTACATTGACGGCGTGGGCCTGTCCGATGATCAGGCGGCCCCTGTGCTGGCCTTCCTGACATCGGGTGGCAAGGATGCCGCTGAAACCCTGTCGAACCTGCGCGCCGCCATTGGCCGCAGCGCCGTGGGTGCCGAAGGTGTGGATGAGCTGGAAACCATCGCGACGCTGCTGGACGCGCAAGGCTATGCGGACGACCGTATCCTTATCGATCCGTCCGTTGTGCGTGGTCTGGGCTATTACACCGGTCCGGTGTTCGAGGCCGAGCTGACCTTTGAAATTTTCGACGAAAAAGGCCGCAAGCGCCAGTTCGGGTCGGTGTCCGGTGGCGGGCGCTATGACGATTTGGTCAAACGCTTTACCGGTCAGTCGGTGCCTGCAACGGGTGTGTCCATCGGTGTGGATCGCCTGCTGGCAGCTCTGCGTGAAAAAGGCCGTGTGGGTGGTCAGGTGACGGGGCCTGTTGTGGTCACCGTCATGGATCGCGACCGTATGGCGGATTACCAGACGATGGTGGCGGAACTACGCAATGCAGGCATCCGGTCCGAGGTTTATCTGGGTAACCCCAAGAACTTTGGCAACCAGCTGAAATACGCGGACAAGCGCAACTCGCCCGTCGCCATCATCGAAGGCGGCGAGGAGAAAGAGCGTGGCGTTATCCAGATCAAGGACCTGATCCTTGGTGCGAAGATCGCCGAGAACGCGACGCTTGAGGAATGGAAGGAACGTCCCTCCCAGTTTGAGGTGCCGCGCAGCGAGTTGGTTGCGAAGGTGCGTGAAATTCTGGACAGCCAGTCATGAGTTCACTGAAAGCCAACAGCGAAGCGCTGCGCCTGCGCGCGGCGTTCGAGAAGGCAGGCGCGACGCCTGTTGATTGCGCGGTGTTGCAGCCGGCGGAAACCTTGCTGGATCTCTACGGCGAAGACATCCGCACCCGTGCCTATGTCACGCAAGACCCCGCACGCGGCGAACAGATGCTGCGCCCTGATTTCACCGTGCCTGTCGTGCAGATGCACATGGCCGACGGGGCCGAGCCTGCGCGCTACACCTATTCGGGCGTGGTTTTCCGTCGTCAGGAGGAAAACCCCGAGCGCGATTCCGAGTATCTGCAAACCGGATACGAGGTGTTTGACCGCACCGACCCCGAAGCCGCCGATGCCGAGGTTTTTGCTATATTTGCTGAAACGCTGGGCGGGGAAGGCCTGCGTGCGGCAACCGGCGATATGGGCATTCTGACCGCCGCTGTGTCCAGCCTGAAAACATCGCCCCAGCGCCGTGCGGCTTTGCTGCGCCACATCTGGCGCCCGCGCCGGTTCCGCGCGCTGATGGATCGTTATTCGGGCCGCAGTGCCGTACCGCAGACGCGCAAGGCGCTGCTTGAGTCGTCTGATCCGTTGGACATTGGCGTGCCGGTGATCGGACTTCGTTCCGAGGTCGAGATTGCTGACCGGATTGAGGCGCTGCGCGCTGATGCTGCCGAGCCGCCGATTTCGCAGGATCAGGTCGATATGATCGACGAGGTCCTGAAGGTGTCCGAGACATGCCCCTACGCCTTGGCTAATCTGCGCGATATCGCCGTGGATATGCCCGAGATGGAGCAAGCGGTGGATCGTTTTGCCCGCCGCTGCGATGCGCTGGCGGCCCGTGGGGTTAACGTGGATACGCTGGACTTTGAAGCCAGCTATGGCCGCACCTCGATGGAATATTACGACGGTTTTGTCTTTGGCTTCTATTCCGAGGCGCGTCCCGATCTGCCGCCCGTGGCCTCCGGTGGTCGCTATGACGCGTTGACCCAGCGTTTGGGGCAGGGCAAAAGCATTCCCGCCGTGGGGGGCGTCATTCGCCCAGATATCCTGTTGCAGGTCCGCGAGGCACAGTCATGACGATCAAGCTTGGTGTGCCCTCGAAGGGGCGGTTGATGGAAAAGACGTTCGACTGGTTCGGCGAACGGGGCGTGACCCTGTCGCGGACCGGATCGGAACGTGAATATTCCGGCGCGGTTGACGGTGTTGATGGCGTCGAACTGGTCTTGCTGTCTGCGGGCGAAATTCCGCGCGAACTGGCAGCAGGGCGGATCGATCTGGGTGTTACGGGTACCGATCTGGTGCGCGAAAAGCTGGTGCAGTGGGACCAAAAGGTCGAACCGCTGGCCGAGCTGGGCTTTGGTTTCGCCGATCTGATCATCGCGGTTCCCGCCTGCTGGGTCGATGTGGACACGCTGGACGATCTGGACGCGGCAGCAGCCGCCTTCCGCGCCAAACACGGCTTCCGCATGCGGATTGCCACGAAATACCACCGTCTTGTGCGGGATTACCTGCGTATGGGCGGTGTGGCGGATTACCAGTTGGTCGACAGCCAGGGCGCGACCGAAGGCACAATTCGGAACCTGACGGCAGAAGCGGTTGCCGACATCACCAGCACGGGCGAAACGCTGCGGGCGAACCATCTGAAAATTCTGGATGAGCCGCCGGTTCTGAAATCACAGGCCACGCTGTTCCGCAGTCGTCTGTCGGACAAAAGCGACGAAAACCGCGAGATCATGCAAACGCTCTGCAACACTCTGGGTGTCTGACAAGGAATCGCTGCTGCGATTGTGTCACGATGCTATAATCATCGCTGGACATGGTAGCGGAAAGCCACCTGCAATTGACTCGTCAGTCAATCTTGGTTGACTCGCGAGTCAAAACCGCCACGATGGCGGCCATGATCAAAAGAATAAGCAACGGGAGACTAACATGAAACGTACCCTTACTGCCCTGATCGCGCTGAGCGCATCCGCTGGTATGGCAAGCGCGGCTTGCGACAGCGTGACTTTTTCCGATGTTGGTTGGACCGACATCACCGCGACCACGGCGGCGACCTCGGTTGTGCTGGACGCGTTGGGGTATGACACCGAAACCAAGGTTTTGTCCGTGCCCGTGACCTACACATCGCTGGCCAATGGCGACATCGATATCTTCCTTGGCAACTGGATGCCCACGATGGAGGCCGACATCCGCCCTTATCTGGACGCGGGCACTGTCGAGTCGATCAAAACCAACCTTGAAGGCGCGAAATACACGCTGGCGACGAACGCTTCTGGTGCTGCGCTTGGCATCAAGGATTTCGCTGACATCGCCGCGCAGAAAGATGCGCTGGATGGCTACATCTATGGCATCGAGCCGGGCAACGACGGCAACCGCCTGATCCTTGATATGATCGAAGCGAACGCCTTTGGTCTGGACGGCTTTGACGTGCGCGAAAGCTCGGAGCAGGGGATGCTGGCACAGGTTGGCCGCGCGGTCGATCGTGACGAGCCGATCGTGTTCCTTGCATGGGAACCGCACCCGATGAACGCAAACTATGACCTGACCTATCTGACAGGTGGCGACGATTACTTTGGTCCGAACCTTGGTGGTGCGACTGTGCACACCAACGTCCGCGCCGGTTATGCGGCTGAATGTCCGAACGTCGGCGCGCTGCTGGACAACCTCGTCTTCAGCCTCGAGATGGAGAACGAGATCATGGGCGCGATCCTGAATGACGGTGAAGATGCAGAAGACGCGGCCAAGACATGGCTGGCGGCGAACCCTGCGGTTGTTGAAGGCTGGCTGGACGGCGTGACAACCAAAGACGGCGGCGATGCAGTTGCAGCCGTGATGGGCGCGCTGAAGTAAGCAGTCCTACAGGTTCAAACAAAGAAAGGCGCTGGGGTTTCCAGCGCCTTTTTGTTTGTCAGCCGCCGGTGTGGTCAGCCGATTTTGTCTTGGGTCTTGGTATCGAAATCAGACGCGTCATGGCGGTTCAGCAGCTGTTCGTGCGGCTCGCCCGAGGTACGGTTGACCATACGGCCCCGTTTCACCGGTTCGCGTGCATCAAGCTCTTTCGCCCAACGCTGCACGTTCTTGTAGCTTTCTACGTCCAAGAACTTGCCCGCATCGTAGGCGCGGCCCAAGGCAAGGTTGCCGTACCATGCCCAGATCGCCATGTCCGCGATGGTGTAGTCGTCGCCAATCATAAACTGGCGGTCGGCAAGGTTCCGGTCCAACACGTCCAATTGGCGCTTTGCCTCCATCGAGAAGCGGTTGATCGGGTATTCGAATTTCTCGGGCGCGTAGGCGTAGAAGTGGCCAAAGCCGCCACCCAGATAGGGGGCCGAGCCCATTTGCCAGAACAGCCATGACAGCATTTCGGCACGCTGTTCTTTGGGGCCCAGGAAGGCGTCGAATTTTTCGGCCAGATGCAGAAGGATCGCACCGGATTCAAAGATGCGGATCGGTTCATCGCCCGAGCGGTCCATCAGTGCAGGAATTTTCGAGTTCGGGTTCACATCGACAAAGCCCGAACCGAACTGATCACCGTCCCCGATGCGGATCAGCCATGCGTCGTATTCGGCGTCTTTGTGGCCTGCTGCCAGAAGTTCTTCGAACAGAACGGTGACCTTGACGCCGTTCGGCGTGCCCATGGAGTACAACTGGAAGGGATGCTTGCCGATGGGCAGTTCCTTGTCGTGGGTGGCACCGGCGATGGGGCGGTTGATCGATGCGAAGGTGCCGCCGCTTTCGGCGTCCCACGTCCAGACTTCGGGGGGAGTGTAGGTCATGGCAGTGTCCTTGGAATTGATGGTTTGGACAAAGACTATGCTTTTGGACAGGGATTACCAGACCACGGGCCCGTTCGAAAATGCAAAGCCACTGTGCAGGAATTCATAGAACGCCGATATCGGCCAAGGCACCTGCCAGTTCAGGGGGCAGGGTGTCTTCGTTCTGGCGTGTCTGGGTCATATCGGGCGGCGCATCTGCCGGTGCCAGATAGCGCCAGCCTTGAAACGGACGGCGCGGTGCGGGGTTCACGCGGATCAGGTCAGGGTCAAGCACAATGGCGCAGCGGCGGATGCCGTCCGAACCGGTGACCTCGTCCAGCCGCAGAACGCGCTGGCGGCACTGGATCAGCCCCTTGATCACCCAATAGATCGACCCGCCGTCGATGATCTCGGCCTCGCGCTTGGGCCACATGCGGGTGACGTGGCGCGGAAGGCCATCGGCGCCTTTTGCTGCGGACGATGCCTGCCATTCGGCCAGCGTATCCACGCTTTCGGAACCGGCGCTTAGTTTGATCAGATGGGTCAGGGCAGACTTGGGCATGCCCCAACAATAAGCCACCTGATGGCAGCGACAAGATGGGTCGCAAGAATTCATTAACATTTGGCCACCAGCATCATTGACCCACGCGGGCCAGTCGCCTAATTTGTGGGTCCTTCCAGCCGATGACACAGGATATATGCGATGACACGCTTTGCCGCCCCGATTGCCGAGCAGATTTGGGATATGAAATACCGCCTGAAAGATGGCGACGGCAAAGTGATTGACACCACCGTAGAAGACACATGGCGCCGCATCGCACGGTCGCTGGCCAGCGTCGAAAAAGACCCCAAGCATTGGGAAGGCAAGTTTTTCAACGCGTTGGAAGATTTCAAATACCTGCCCGCTGGCCGGATCACCGCAGGCGCGGGCACAGACCGTACCGTGACGCTGTTCAACTGCTTTGTTATGGGCACCGTTCCCGACAGCATGGGCGGCATCTTTGACATGCTGAAAGAAGCGGCGCTTACCATGCAGCAGGGCGGCGGAATCGGCTATGATTTCTCGACCATCCGGCCCAAGGGTGCGCCTGTTGCGGGCGTGGCGGCGGATGCGTCCGGCCCGCTGTCCTTCATGGACGTGTGGGATGCGATGTGCCGCACGATCATGTCGGCGGGGTCGCGTCGTGGCGCGATGATGGCGACGATGCGTTGCGACCATCCTGACATCGAAAACTTTATCACGGCCAAGTCTGACTCGGCCCGCCTGCGCATGTTCAACCTGTCGGTTCTGGTGACCGACGCGTTCATGGAAGCGGTCAAAGCAGACAAGTCCTGGGACCTGCAATTTGACGGTGTCGTCTACAAAACCGTCCAGGCGGTCGATCTGTGGAACCAGATCATGCAGTCGACTTATGACTTTGCCGAACCGGGCGTGATTTTCATCGACCGGATCAACAACGCGAACAACCTGAGCTATTGTGAAACCATCGCCGCGACCAACCCCTGTGGCGAACAGCCCCTGCCGCCCTATGGCGCTTGCCTGCTAGGTTCGATCAACCTTGCCCGTCTGGTATCGAACCCGTTCGAAGACGGCGCGCAAATGGATGAAGAGGCGCTGAACGAACTGGTCGCCACCGCCGTACGCATGATGGACAACGTGGTCGATGCGTCCCGCTTCCCGCTTGAGGCACAGGCAGAAGAGGCGCGCAACAAACGCCGTATCGGTCTGGGTGTCACGGGTCTTGCGGATGCGCTGCTGATGTTGGGTCTGCGCTATGGGTCCGAGACCGCAGCGGCACAGACCGAAGCGTGGCTGAAGCAGATCGCCCGCGCGTCCTATCTGGCGTCGGTCGAGTTGGCCAAGGAAAAGGGTGCCTTCCCGCTGTTTGACGCGGATAAGTATCTGGCGTCCGGCAACATGATGAACATGGATGACGACGTGCGTGACGCAATCCGCGAACACGGCATCCGCAACGCGCTGCTGACCTCGATCGCGCCGACGGGCACGATCTCGCTTTATGCTGGCAACGTGTCCTCGGGGATCGAACCGGTGTTCGCCTACGCCTACACTCGCAAGGTTCTGCAAAAAGACGGCTCGCGCACGGAAGAAGAAGTCGTGGATTACGCGGTCAGCTTGTGGCGCGAAAAATTCGGCGACCGTGATCTACCGGATTACTTTGTGAACGCCCAAACACTGGCCCCTCTGGATCACGTGCGCATGCAGGCCGCCGCGCAGAAGTGGGTCGACTCGTCGATTTCCAAAACCATCAACTGCCCCGAAGATATCTCGTTCGAGGCCTTCAAAGACGTCTACATGGAGGCGTTCGAGACAGGCTGTAAAGGCTGCACCACCTATCGTCCGAATGACGTCACAGGGTCGGTCCTGTCGGTCAGCGAAAGCGAACCCAAGTCCAGCGAAAAGCCGGTATTGGTCGAGGCCGAGGAAAATGGCGCCGAAGTCGTCTACATGTCCGAACCGCTGGACCGCCCGCAGAGCCTTGAGGGTGCGACCTACAAGCTGAAATGGCCCGATAGCGAACATGCGATCTACCTGACCATCAACGACGTCGTTGTCGGCGGTCGCCGCCGCCCGTTCGAAGTGTTCATCAACTCCAAGAACATGGAGCATTACGCATGGACGCTGGCCCTGACGCGCATGATTTCGGCCGTGTTCCGTCGCGGCGGTGATGTCAGCTTTGTGGTGGAAGAACTGAAGGCCGTCTTCGATCCGCGCGGTGGTGCATGGGTGAAGGGCAAATACATCCCCTCCATTCTGGCGGCGATCGGCGGCGTGATCGAACAGCACCTGATCGCCATAGGCTTCCTTGAAGGCGAAGGTATGGGCCTGAAATCAGACCCCAAAGCCGCCGTCGTGAACCTAGATGCGCCCCGCGGCAAGGCCTGCCCGTCCTGCGGCCAATTCGACATGCGCATGGTCGAGGGCTGCATGACCTGCGCAAGCTGCGGTCATTCCAAGTGCGGATAAATTTCTGAAGAAATGGTGTCAGCCACCGCAAGTTTTTCAGAAATCACACCATAGGTTTTCCGGTGGCTGATTTCCGGCAGCGGAGGGTCTAACGCAAACTGGCGCAGGGTTATTGCCCTGCGCCGGTTTGTTTGTCGTGATCTTAGTTGCTTAGGGTAAGGCTCGATCAGTGTCTGCATGCAAATAGACCTGTCCATGAGCGCCGCCTCTGCCGCCCAGTGGGTCAATCCCTGCATCGTGTAACCTGCGAACTAAGCCCTGCCATGTGCTCCATGGACCTGCGTCATCAGCATTCGGGTCACGAAGCGTGATCGAATATACCTCGTCATCCCGGGTGAAGTAGCGCTGATCCGCTTTGGTGACCGGGTTCTTCCGCATTGATGATTTCCGCTCATCAGTGGATTGCACAAGGTCGCGATTATCCTGCGTGGGTGAAGGAACTAGCTCTGTGTCAGACGACTGCTCCTGCAGTATTGGAAAGAAGGAAGAACAAAATGGTGTTGAACCAGACACAGACCCTGCCGAACGGCGTTGCCATCCCGAAACTTGCGCTCGGTACGTGGATGATCGAAGACGATGTTGCCGCTGACGCCGTCAGAAAGGCCATCGAAATCGGGTATCGCCATATCGACACGGCTCAGGCCTATGGCAACGAGCGAGGCGTGGGCGAAGGTGTGCGCACGTCGGGCGTCCCGCGCGATGAGATTTTCGTGCAGTCGAAGCTGGCTGCCGAAATCAAGGACTACGAGGGAGCCAAGGCTGCCATCGACGCTTCTCTGGAGGCCATGGGCCTCGACTACATCGACCTTTTCATTATCCACAGCCCCAAACCCTGGCAGGACTGGGAAGGCGAGGACCGCTTCTTCGAAGGCAACCTAGCGGCGTGGAAGGCGATGGAAGAGGCGCTGGAGGCAGGCAAGCTGCGCGCCATCGGGGTGTCGAATTTCCAAAAGCCCGACCTCGACAATCTTTTTGAGAACGCCGCCGTGAAGCCGATGATCTTGCAGCTTCTTGCGCATGTGGGCAACACGCCGTTTGATCTGATCGACTACGCAAAATCCAATGGGATGCTGGTCGAAGCCTATTCGCCCATTGGCCACGGCGCGATTCTGGATAACGCCGAGATCAAGGAAATCGCAGCGAAATACGACGCAAGCGTGCCGCAGCTTTGCATCCGCTATCTGCTACAGCAGGACATTCTCGCGCTGCCGAAAACTGGCAATCCCGCGCATATGTCATCCAATGCCGAAGTGGATTTTGAGATTTCGGCCGAAGACATGGAGACACTCAAGGGCATCACCGCGAAAGACTACGGCGAGGCTTCTATGTTCCCTGTGTTCTCGGGCAAATGATCCGGCTAAGATGACCAAGTCGGGCGCTCCGGTTGGGGCGCCCTTCGTCGTTCAGGGCTTTGAAAATCTGTGAAGACATCGCCACCGCTAGTCGCTAGCCGAGATCGTGACTTCGATTTCGCCCGGCTGGTGCAGCGCCGAGAAGTCTCCGTCGAACTGGCCGAGTCTCACCAATCCGTTGGAGTTCTGGAATGGCTTCAGGAACAGGGCAAGGTTCTTCCATGGCGCATATTGCGTGATGTCGCCCGCCTGCGGTGTGTAGCTTGAAGGCATGCCCGTGCTGTCGAGACGTTTGCCAAGATCAGCGACCTTTTCGATGCCGTGGTAGTCCGAGAGCGTGAGCGTAAGCGGAAGCATGGCGGCGAAGTCGCGAGCGGCGGGGGTGTCATCGAGGGTGGCAAACAGCGTTGTGTGGCCCAGATCGAAGGTGACGTGCATTTTGGTATCTTCTGCGAAGGCCGCCGCGGGAAGCAGGACAGAGAAGGCGGCTATAAGGAAATGTCGGATCATGATGGAAATGCGGGGGCCGTGACAGCCCCCGCTCCTATTCTAGCTGAAGTCATGTTTGGAGAGTGGCAGGCTGCGCACCCTCTGACCAGTCAGCCGCGCCACGGCATTGCAAATCGCGGGGACGACAGCCGGAAGGCCCGGCTCGCCCACACCGCCCATCTCAGCGCCGCTCTCAATGATGCGCACGTGGACTTCCGGCATCTGGTCGGGTCGCAGGATAGGGTACATATCGAAGTTGCGCGCGGTGGGTTCGCCATTCTCATAGACGAGTTCTTCGACCAGCGTCTGTGACACGGCAAGGGCCGTCGCGCCCTGCACCTGCGCCTCGATCACGGCGGGGTTGACGATTTGTCCGGGGTCAATGGCGGTCCAGACCTGATGCACCTTCACTTCGCCGCCATCAAGCGAGACTTCGGCAATGGAGGCGGCTTCGGAGCCGAAGGGAGACGCCATGGCGACGCCACGGGCGCGCTGGACGCCGTCCACTTCGTATGGCCCCGGCTGCCATCCACCTGCCAGTTCTGCGACCGCTTGCAGCAAGGTACTGTGACGCGGAGAGCCTTCTAGCAGAGAGAGGCGCATTTCATAAGGATCAAGTCCAGCAGCCTCGGCCATCTCGTCGAGAAAGCTTTCGTACATATAATCATGCATCGAATGGCCAACCGACCGCCAATAGCCGATCACCGCCGGGTTCGGCAGATAGATCTGACCGATCTGTTTGTTGCCGATAGCATAGGGCTTGCCGGAGAGGCCCTCGTGAGCAGAAGGGTCGTTGCCTGCAGGCGCGCCGTACCAGCGGCCTGTCGGCCCTTCACCTACGACCTCGATCTCCAGCGCCTCTGGGCCGTTCGGCCCGACTGAGCCCCTGAACCGTGCAAGGCCCAGCGGACGCGGCGCGTCGCGTAGGAAGTCTTCCTCGCGCGACCAGATCAACTTGACCGGGCGGCCTGTGGCTTTGGCCAATGCGATTGCCTGCGGGAAGGGGTTCGCGGTCTCGTAAAGGAAGTGCCGTCCGAAGAAGCCGCCCAGGACCTGCGAATGCAGTTGTACCTTATCGGGCGTGATCCCCGCCGCTTCCGCCGCGCGGCCCGCGAATTGTTCTGGCGCTTGGTTGGGCAGCCAAAGGTCGAGCGTGCCATCTTCGTTGAACCGCGCGGTGGCCGAAGGCGGCTCAAGCTGGCCGTGGACCACAAAGGGCGCATCATAGGTCGCTTCGATCACAGTCTCAGCGCTGTTCAGCGTCGAGGCCGCATCGCCTGTGTTTTCGACAGTGGCGATGTCGCCCGTGGCATTGGCCAATTGATCGCGGAAACCTTGCGAGGAAAAATCGGTAGGCATCGGCCATTGGGCGTCGCCGTCGGTCCAATCCACCCGTGCCGCATCCAGCGCCTTGCGCGCTTGCCAGAACTTCTCGGCTACCACGGCCACAGCACCGTCGAGCATATGCACCGAATGCACACCGCGCATCGCTTCGATTTCGGACTGGTTGGTGACGGCAGAGGGCGTCATGCCCAGTCGCGGCGCATGCCGGACTGCGGCAAGAAGCATTCCCTCGACCTCAACATCTATGGCGTACTTTGCCTGCCCGGTGGACTTGTCGCGCACGTCAATGCGCGGGGTCGGGGATTTGATGTAACGAAAAGTAGTTGGATCGCGCAGCGGCACATCTGCGGGCACGTCGAGGTCCATTGCCATCGCGGCCAGATCGCCATACGCGGCGCGCTCGCCATTGGGGCCAAGAACAGCGCCCGGCTCGGTGGTCAGTTGCGCAGCCGGAATGCCCCAACCATCGCTTGCCGCCTGCAAGAGCATGGCGCGGGCAGAGGCGCCCAATCGGCGCATAAGCATGTAAGACGAGCGCGTCGAGGCGCTGCCGCCAGTGATGCGAAAGCCGCCCATGATGCCGAAAGGCCCGCCGGGCGGTGCGATTTCGACAGTGAATTGCGAGGGATCAAGGTCGAGTTCTTCGCCCACGATCTGGGCCATGGCGGTGTAGACGCCCTGACCACCTTCGATGAAGGGGCTTTTGAGCAGGACCGTGCCGTCAGCGCGCAATTCCATAAAGGCCTGCACAGCGGGCGCGTCGGATGCCTCCTGACCGCGAACGGGTTTCACGGGAAGAGTGGTTGCAAGCACGAGCGACCCAGCCCCGGCAAGAAAGCCCCGGCGAGAGACATTGACGGGCTTGGCCTTGAGCATGTCAGCGATTCCCATGACTTACGCCTCCGATGCCGAGCGCACGGCAGCGCGGATCTTGTTGTAGGTGCCGCAGCGGCAGAGGTTGGTCATCGCGTATTCGATGTCTTCATCCGTGGGCTGGGGCGTTTCGGTCAGCAGAGCAGTTGCGGCAAGAACCTGACCGGACTGACAATAACCGCACTGCGGCACTTGGTTCTCGACCCACGCCTCGACGACGCGCTTGCCGATGTCGGTTTCTTCCACGGTCTCGATCGTTTTGATCTCTTGTCCGGCCACGACAGAGGCAGGTGTCACGCACGAGCGCGTCGCCACGCCGTCGACCAGCACGGTGCAAGCGCCGCACTGCGCGATGCCGCAACCGTATTTTGTACCGGACAGGCCCAGTTCCTCGCGGATCACCCAGAGGAGCGGCGTGTCCTCGTCCACATCGACATTGTGGGTCGTTCCATTGACGTTCAGTTGCATAGCTTTTGTCCTGTTCGGTTAGGTGCGCTTTAAGGGCGAGTGGCCCGTTAGTTTTCATTTGGTTCATGAGCAAAACGGGACAATGCCGCCATTTCGATAGGAGAGGTGAGTGAAACTCATCAATGCTGGCGGGTCTCATTGATGAATTCCGCTCATCTCCGTCTCCTGCTTTGCGGCCATGATGGCCTGATGCGCGGGCCCTAGTCTGTAAGGGGCACAGAAAAACAGGAGACGACCATGAAACATCTCATCCTCGCCACCGCACTTCTTGCCCCCGTTGCGCTGAGCGCTCAGCAGGTCGAGATCACGCATCACCAAGACCGCACAGGCCAGATCGGTGCGGCGGAAACCTTCACTGGAACAGTCTATGTCTCGCCGGTCTTTGCACCGAAGATGGCGGGCGTCAGCGCGGGCGAAGTGACCTTTTTGCCCGGTGCGCGATCGGCTTGGCACACCCATCCGGTCGGTCAGATGCTTGTCGTGACCCACGGCACCGGCTGGACGCAGGAACGTGGTCAACCCAAGCATATCATCGAGGCAGGTGATGTGGTCTGGTGCCCGCCTGGTGTCGAGCACTGGCATGGGGCGACAGAAACCACATCTGTCACGCATTACGCGATTCAAGGCAGCGAAGACGGCAGCGCGGTAACTTGGGGTGAACACGTGACGGACGCAGAATATGGCGGCTGACACCCGCCTAATATATGAGGTTGGCGGAAATAATCCGTCGACCTCATGAGCATACTACATATATCATGGAGGTAGAAATGACCCTTCCAGCAAAGGCCGCCGCCGCCCCCATGATCCGCGAGAATATAACCGACCTCATCGCCTTCGCCGCTGTTGCCGAAGAGCGTAGCTTTACCCGTGCCGCCGCACGGCTGAATGTCTCGCAATCTGCGCTGTCTCATACGATCAAGGGCCTCGAGCAGCGTCTGGGGCTGCGCCTTTTGACCCGGACGACCCGTTCCGTGGCCCCGACGCTAGAGGGCGAAGATCTGCTGGCCACGCTCAACCCATGCTTCGAACGCATCGAAAACCGGCTGCAGGCCCTCAATGATACGCTGGATGAGCCCACCGGAACCGTACGGATCGTTGCGGTTGAGTATGCGATCGAGTCGATCCTCTGGCCGAAACTGTCACCAATGTTGAAAAAACATCCCGGCGTGAACGTGGAACTGGTGATGGAGTACGAATATACCGATCTGGCGCAGTCGCGTTGCGACGCGGGGGTGCGCTATGGCGATCAGGTCGCCGAAGGCATGATCGCCATGCGCATTGGCCCAGATGAGCGGATGATCTGCGTGGGGGCCCCCACCTACTTTGCCGCTTGCAAAGAGCCACAAGAGCCATCGGAATTGACCGAACACGCCTGCATCAACCTGCGCCTGTCGAACCACGGCGCGCTTTACGCGTGGGAGTTTGAGGACGCGGAGGGCAACGAGATCAACGTCAAGGTTAAAGGGCAGGCGACCTTTAATACGATCAATTCCGTGCTTCGCGCGGCGATAGACGGGCATGGCTTGGCTTGTGTTCCCGAGCGCTTGGCCAAGCCCCATCTGGACAGCGGGGCTTTGATGACCTGCCTTGATGATTACTGCCCGTCCTTTCCGGGATTTCACCTCTACTACCCAAGTCGCCAGCGATCGTCTTCTGCCTTTCAGGTGGTGCTGGATGCATTGCGTGAACCTAATTGATGAAGTTTCCTCATCAGTGGCCTGAAACACCAGCGCATTAACCGAAGTCGAAAACGCCCCACCTGTTTGTTAGTCAACCGAACAGGAAGGAGTTCCCGATGAAACGCCACCTCGCTGCCTCTGCTGTTGCCCTTATGGGCACTACCGCCACCGCTCAGGATGTCAGCACGACTGTGCCTGACGCCGTCTCTGCCGTCTCGCCCGCACTGGAACACTACAGTGCGAATGTTACCAAAACGGTCTGGAACGCCGAAAGCCTGTCGATGCGCGACCGGTCCCTCGTCACCTTTGCCGCAATGGTCACGCGCGGAGAGGCAGAACAGCTCGACACCTTCACCGCGCTGGCGCTGGACGCGGGCGTAACCCCGGCCGAGCTGTCCGAAACCATCACCCACCTCGCCTTTTATACCGGTTGGGGCAATGCCACCGGCGCGGCGAAGGCCATGGCTCCGGTCTTTGCCGAACGCGGTATCGCGGCAGCGGACCTGCCGGGCGCTTCGCCAGAGCTGCTACCGCTCGACGAAGAGGCCGAGGCCGCGCGCCAGACGATGGTGCAAGACACCTATGGCATGGTCAGTCAGGGCGTGGTGGATTACACCGAAGAGATGTTGTTTCGGGACCTATGGCTGCGCCCCGACCTTGCGCCGAGGGACCGCTCGATGATCACGGTCGCGGGGCTCATTGCTGCAGGGCAGCCGGAGCAGATGACCTTTCACCTGAACCGCGCGATGGACAATGGCCTGACTCAAGAAGAGGCCGGCGGGATGCTTGCGCATCTGGCCTTCTACGCTGGCTGGCCGCGCGTCTTTTCCGCGATGCCGGTTGCGAAAGAGGTCTTCGCCAACCGCTCTGAATAACTCACTATGGCGCGTGGGGCCGTTCCGCGCGCCGCTTTCCGGAGACTGAAATGAAACTCACCATCCTCGGTTCAGGCCTCATGGGCGCTGCTATCGGCAAAAGCTGGGCCGCCGCGGGCCATCACGTCACGTTCTGCTATTCCCGTTCCGTCGAGAAGCTTGAACGGTTGGCGCAGGAAACCGGCGGAAGCGCCGCTCCGGATCGGGCCGCGCTGCGCCACGCGGTCGAGAGCGCCGATGCTGTGCTTCTTTCCGTCCATTGGACACGCATCGATGATGTTCTTGATCAGGCTGGGCCGCTCGCGGGCAAGATTGTTCTGAACTGCTGTGTGCCATTGGACGAAGCCAATGAGACACTTGTCCTTGGCCCGCAAACCTCTGGTGCCGAAGAGCTGGAAAAGGTTCGCCCCGAGGCCCGCTTTGTTAACTGCTTCAACACAGTGCCGTCCGAAGCCTTTGCCCCCGTGCGCGATCAGCGACCCGCCGCACCGCCGCAAGTCGTCATGTACGGTCGCGATGCGGACGCCAAGACCATCGCCGCCGAACTCATCAAGGACACTGGCTTTGAACCGCTCGAAGCGGGTGGGCCAGCGACGGGCCGCTACACCGAACCCTTCGCCATGCTGACCGCCGTTCTGGCCTATGGACAGCCCGGCGGACCGAGGCTCACTTACAGATTTACAAAGCTCTGAAAGGAAACCCAATGAAGATCACGCGTTCTGGCAGCAATGCCTCCATGAAAGGGCCAGAAGACTGGTTCACCGGCACCGTGCGCATCGACCCGATGTTTCAGGCTGAAGACCCGGGCCGAGCCACTGGCAGCCATGTCACCTTCGAACCCGGCGCCCGCACCGCTTGGCACACACATCCCGCCGGCCAGACGATCATCATCACCTTCGGTCGCGGCCGCGTGCAACGCGAAGGCGGCCCCGTCGAAGAAGTGTCCGAGGGCGATGTGGTCTGGTTTCCCGCTGGCGAGAAACACTGGCACGGCGCGAGCGCAGACACGGCCATGAGCCACATCGCCGTTCAAGAGGCAATCGACGGCGAAGCGGTGACATGGTTAGAGAAGGTCTCGGACGCGGATTATTCAGGCTGATGCGTCTGTCATGCAAACCCTCGTTTCAAGATTTTGAAGCGATGGGGCATCGCTTTGGTCTTCTGGGGTCCTTGCAGGAAAGGACTGACACCGACCATTGAGGCCCCTTCCATAAATGTCCGGATTGGGTCGGCGTCGCCGCCGACCCGTGCGTTTTAATCCGAAACGCATGTCTCCTGCCCGATTTGCATTTGATATCATGCTTGCTGCGCTTGTGATTGCGTAAGCCACAGCAGCCCGAACAGCAAAAGCGCGGCGGATGTGGTCGACGCGACTGTTCGTACCGTGTTCCAGAACGTCCAGCGCGGCACGTAGGTTTGCAACCAGTAGGCCCGCGTTGCATCCGAGCTCAGCTCCATACGGGCAAGCGCTTCGTTCATGGGGACGTTGAAGACAACGGTGACCCCGAAACAGCCGACAAGGTAGACTGCCGCTGCCGCGATGATCAGCAAAGCGGGCGGGCCGCTCAGGTTTGCCCACGCATAGCCGCCGATGATCAAAGACATGGGCGCCATGCCGATGAAAAGCGTCATGAAAACCCAGCGGAACACTTCGCGGTTGATGACTTGCATGGCTTCGACGCCGCCTTGGCTGCTGGTCGTGGCCAGTGACCGCATGATGAAATCGGAAAAGGCCAGGAAGACGCCCGCAACAAGGGCGTAGGCAATGATGGAAAGCTGTATCAGGAAAAAGACGAAGGGGGGCATGGATCAAATCCTTTTGGTCTTGTGTGTCATGTGGGATGATGCGGCGTGGCCCGTGCCCCGCCGAAAGGCGAACAGGCACAAGGCCGCGATGGCTAGTTCGAGAACCAAAGCCGCGAGGATGCCGTCAGAAGGAACGCCGTCGATCAGAAGGCCCAGAATGCGGCCCACGGGAAAGCCGAGGAAGACGATGAATGCGGCCACTATGGATGACGGGCGCAGGGTCGGACTTTTGATGCCTGCCAGCATCACGGCGCCAAGTGCTGCCAGACCAGCGGCGGGCGCGCGCAATTCGCTGAGAAGACTGGCGTCGGAACCAAGTGTGATGCCGTAGCTGGCGTAGAATGCCTGCGGGGCGGTTAGGATAAAGCTTCCGATCCCGAAGGCGGTGAGTCCGGCAATGCCGAGTGCGAGTTTTTGAAGAAATGTCATGGGAATGTCCCCGATTTAAGTGATGAGAACGATCAGGCGGGGTGGCGAATGCGTGTCGCGCTGCCTGATCCGCGTTTCAGTGCATGATTGCGTGCAGGACGACCGTTTCGCAGTGGCTGTCGGCCCAAAGATCGACGACGGACAGTTTGTCTTCCCAGCGATCAATGATCTGGGCTGCGCATTCATCGCGCACGTCTTCCATGGTCATCCGGTAGGCAAGGTTTCCATTCTGGTAGCCCGTCAGATCGATGTTCGCGCCAAAGCGTTCAAGGAAGCTGGGCCAAAGAGAATAGACCGTATCGCGCACATCAAACGCGTAATCGCGGGCTGTTTCGACATCTTGCCGCTTCCCCAGAACCGAGACGTGGCCCGACAGAAAATGTTCGAAGTCATAGGACAGGAACGTGTCGAACCCTGCCATGTAGCCTTCGAGATTGCTGGTCGCGCCGAAGTTCATAAAGGGGGCTTCGCCCGGCGTGATCGTGTCGATCGCCATCAGGAATTTCTGTTGCGGCAGGTGTATGATCACATCGGTGTCGTTGGCGTGAAAATTGGCGGTTTGCAGTTCAATCGGCACGCCCCCGACTGTCAGCGACAGGCTTTCGTCAAAGGTCTGGTTCGGTTTCAGGACACCGCGAAGAGGATTGGCCGCAAGACTGTCTGCGCTGGCTTGTGCGGCGATGACGGTCAGCCCTTCAATGTCACCAAAAGCGTAGCCGCCGCCGTTGTGGTCGGCGTGTTTGTGGCTGAGGATGAAATGCGTGATCGGCACGCCCGGCGCGGACATCTCGATCACGGCACGGTGCCGGTCACCAAAGCTGGGCGGTGCGTCGAACACAACCACACCTTCATCGGTCACTAGAAACGCAGATTGATAGATGAAGTCTGTGATAAAAAAGAGACCGGGTTCGATTTCGCTGACATGAAGTCCGAACTCGGTGTTCGCTTCGGGAATACGCGCCTGCATTGCAGGAAGTTCAGGGGCAAAGTGGCGAAAGCTGTCGGGGTGGCCGACATCCGTCGAGATCGTATTGGCCGGATTGTGGGCATGGTCCCCTGCTGCGGTCAGAGGAGAGGGGATGGTCAGAACGGCAACGCAGGCCATGGCGGAAACTGTTGTCAGGTATCGCATTGAAAAACTCCCTTGGTTGAAGTGATGTCCAAGGGATAGTTTTCCGGTCAGCCGGGGTATTGACCGGGACGGACAGGGTTTTGACCGTTGCGGCCAAACATTGCGTTGGGGCTGTGTCAGGTATTTCCGGCGCGCGCCAGAAGAAGAAACGCGGGCAGCGCGCTTCCCAGCCAAACGACACCATAAAGAGCCGCGGGAACCGCGTAGGCGTTGAAAATGGGGCCGTCAGGCACAAGAAGACCAGCAATTGCAAGCGCCAGCGCGCCATTCTGAACACCGGTTTCAACCGAGATCGTTTTCGCCTCTCGATCAGTGGCTTGAAGCCAGCGCGACAGGGCGAATGATACAAAAGAAACAACGGCGACCATCGCAATCAGGCCCAGTCCGAGACTTGCGAAATTGTCGCGCACGATCTGCCAGTTCGACGCGATGGCGCCTGCGATCACGGCGATGAACAGTAGGGTCGCGGCCATCGACACTGGTGGGTCGATGACTGCGGCAGCCTTTGGTGTAAACGCGCGCAGGGCGACGCCAACGGTGATGGGAAGTGCGGTAAGCAGAAAGGCGGTAATCGCTGTCGATGTGATGTCGATCTCGGGCGCTTCGGTGCGCATGAAGTACGTGACCGCGAATGTCAGAACCAGCGGGACAGTGATCACGCAGGTCAGGCTGAAGGCGGCTGTCAACGTCACCGATAACGCCACGTCCCAATTGGCGAGCTTGGTTATGACGTTGCTTGTCGCGCCCCCCGGACAGGCGGCAAGGATCATAAGCCCAACAGCGGTTTCTCCGGTAAATCCGAAGCCTAGAATAATGCCGAAGGCAATCAGCGGCAGCATGACGATCTGATTAAGCGCCCCGATGCAGAACGCGCGTGGGCGCTGAGCGATACGGGCAAAGTCCGCAGGCGTCAGGCCCAGACCCAGACTGAACATGATAAAGACAACCGCCATGGGCAGCAAAGCCGCAACGAAGATGTCCATGTACTGCCCACCATCCTAAACTCAGGACCCGTGGGCAGCTTAGAAGAATAAATCGGGTTAGGCGAGAACGATGGGTTCTATCTGAAATTTCGCGCTTGAAACGGGTTCGGGGATGCACATCAGGACGCATATCGGAAATCGGCTTGGCCGTGCGTCGGTTGCATGCCTGCCACCACGTCCGTCGCTGTCCATGGTTCATCGACAAATCGGGGTGCCATGCCCAGCGACTTGGCCACCGCGAAATCGCGTGCGTGTGATACCAGCACTTCGACATCACAGGGCGCGACATCCAGCGAAGCCGCGGTTTCCAGCAAACCTTTTTCCACGCATTGTGCATAGGTTGGTTCGATGGGCGCAGTGATCACACCAAGCCGCGTCGCGTTGGTGACCAACGCAGAGGATCGGATAAGGTTGGTGGTCAGAATGGGGTAATCCGATAGAAACCCTGTCGGACGCGTGACCCCGAGGGGATAGCGCAAGGCGGTGACAAGGCTTTCAAGCGGTTCCAGAGACGTGCTCCAGACCGCGTCGTTCAGGACATCAAGATAGCATTCGATCAAATCCCGACGCTGTTTCGCCGTGCCCGGAAGCTGCGACAAAAAGCCGAGCATTGTCATTTCAGAGATGAGTTTGGATTGGTCCTGTTTCGAAAGGATTGCAGGCACGCCGCGTTTTCTAAACGCAAGATTACAGGCGGTCCGTTCGACCTCGGCAATGTCACACAGCGCGTGAACGGAACAGATGATAAGGGCTTTCATGATGACCTCCGGCTGATTGAGATTGATGAACATCTCATAGCTGGAACGGGCATCACGATATTGACCGCTGCTGCCAGCCTCTTGACCCATCCGGCCAAAAGCCCGCTCAGGGCGTCAGCGATTTGCGGTAGTTTGCAGGCGTCTGGTTCGTCCAGCGCTTGAACGCGCGATTGAAGGCGCTTTGTTCTGAAAAACCTGTGAGAAACGCGATTTCAGAGAATGTATGGGCTTCGTTCTGAAGCATCCCCAGCGCGATCTCGCGTCGTGTTTCTTCTGCAAGGGATTGAAAGTTCACGCCATGGTCTGACAGACGACGATGAAAGGACCGCACGCTAAAGCCCAGTTCGCGCGCGACATCCGCCATTTTGGGCAGGCCTTCGCTCAGGTGCTTGCCGATCTCTTCTTTTGTGTCCCGAACAAGAGACGGGGAAGACCCTATTTGTTCCAGTTCTTCTTCCAGATGCTTTGTCAGAAACTCGGACAGCGCATGATCGCCGAGTTTGTTTTCGGCCTTCAGCGTGCCCTGAGAAAACAGAATGCCATCCGCGTCTGCGTTGAACTCGATATCGCATCCGAAAAAATCGTTGAAGGCCAGCGCATCCCGCGGGGGATCATGCCGGAAGGTCACGCGTTCGGGTGTGACGTTGTCTGCGGCCATTTGATCAATCGCCGAATACATGGCTGACAGACCTGCTTCGGGTGAAAACACCAGTCCGGGGCCATGCCCCAAAAGAACCTGCTGACGCAAAAACATTGACCTGCCTTGCGGGATCAAGTCGTAGCGCACGCTGTCTGAAACCAGCGACTGATACCGCGCCATACGTTCCAGAACGCCATGAACTGTCGGGGCCGCTTTGCACGCCAAGGCAAGGCTGCCGACCTTGTCGAAGTTGATCGACTTCGCATAGCGCACTGACAGCGAGGCGCGATCCGGAACGTTTTCCGCAACAAGGCCAAGGATGTCGTAGTGTGCGTTGGCTGTAATCCGCCCGCGATCAACGGTTGCCTTCAGCAGCGTCGTGGCGCCCTGCATCAGAGACCCGTCTGCCTTCAACTCATAGCCGGCGGCATTTGCGAAATACTGGGTGAGAACAATCGAAATGGAAGGCATAAGGTCGGTCGCAAAATCATAATCAAAGCGAGACTACCCTGTGCGAGACAGCCTGTCACTGTCGGGGTTGGTGACCCTATCAGCGCTTACGATAGGCGGCGGCCTTGGCGCGGTTGCCGCACACCTCCATCGAACACCAGCGGCGTTTGTGGTTCTTGCTGACGTCCAGAAAATACAGCGTGCAGGTTGGGCCTTCGCAATTCCGGACATGATGAAAATCGGCCTGCGTGATCAGATGCGCGGCGGCGGACGCGATCCGCAGGATCAGATCGGCAGGGGCCTTTAGGGTGAACTGTTCGGTCAGGGTCAGTCGCCCTTCGGTCGCTTTGATGTTCTGGGTCCTTACCCCACGCGCGAGAATTGCGTTGATTTCCTTGATCATTGGGTGCGCCGCATCTGTCGGCTGCACCCCTGCCGTTGATGCGATGAAGGCGCGAAAGCGTTCGCGGAAGGCGACGATTTCTGCGCGCGCGGCGTCAAGGGCGGCGGCGCTGTCGGTGTTGCGGAAAACGGCAACTTCTTTGTCGGTCACAAGCTGTGCTGCCGCCATCCAGTCCAGCAGATCCTGACCTGTTTCAAGCCAGTCATACAGCACGCTGCGGGGCTGTGCGACGGAATTGAGGAAATCCAGAGCGGGGTGTTCGCCTACGAAAAACGGGGCTGGGCGGGGCGCATCGGTCATGGTGAAGCGGGTCCGGTCACTTGGAATGATCAATACTCATAACCGAAGTAACGGCATTTAGCCAGTTATGATGGCTCACGGAAACTCACGAACAAGTAACTGTCTAAAAGTAATTTAGAGGGGTATTAGGTAACCATCAAATGAATTTAAGATGGTTATAAAGGGTTCCCGATGCCGATATCTCCTTCCAACTTTTTGCGCGCGCTCCGGTCGCTGGTCTCTGGCGGTGCGTCCGCTGCCCCCGACGTCAAAGGGGCGGCCACAGGCTCGACGTTTTCCAACACACTCCAACCCACTGAAAGGACTGAAAACATGACAACTATCCTGTATATCGCGGCCTCGCCCCGAGGCGAAAATTCGCAATCGGGCAAGCTGGCCGAGGCCTATCTTGCCGCACGGAAGGCGGCCGAGCCTGATGTGACGATCGAGTATCTTGATCTGTGGCGCGCCGACCTGCCTGAATTCGATGGGGACAAGGCGGCGGCGAAAATGACATTCTTCGGTGTGGGCGACATGGACAGCCCGCGCCAGACCGCTTGGGACCAAGTTGTCGCTGTGACAGATCGGTTCATCAAGGCCGATGAATACGTGCTGTCCGTACCGATGTGGAACGGCGGCATTCCTTACAAGCTGAAGCAATATATCGACATCATCACCCAGCCGGGCCTGCTGTTCGGTTTCGACCCCGAGAATGGGTACAGCGGCCTATTGCAGGGCAAAACGGCGCGGGTCTTTTACACTTCTGGCGTCTATGCGCCCGGTGCGCCCGCGAAATACGGGGCGGATTTCCATTCGACCTATCTGGACTGGTGGCTGGATTTCATCGGTGTGACCGACGTCGAAACCCTCCGCTTCCAACCATCGCTGCTGACGGCGGATGCGGTAGGGGATCAGGCCCGCGCGGTCGAGCGCGCAGCAATGATGTCGCCGGTCCCTGCCTGATCTGCCCCAATACGAAAGCTATTAACGGGGGTGACGCAGGCGCGTTGCCCCCATTTTGATGTCAGGAGAGTGTTTAAGGTTAAGCTCGTCGCGCGACCTTCGCGATTGCGGAGGGATGTTGAGTGGTGCGGTTGTGCCAGACCAGCGGGACGTTGGGTACCGAGAAACTAGTTCTTTGTTTCTAGGGCTTCTTTTCCCACGCGCCTGTAGTTCACAAATGAGTTGGCGCTCATCACGACAAAAAAACTGTCCATATCAATGAGCACAAAGCCGCGTTCGAACAGGGCGCGCGTTAAAGCTATTCTGTCTTCTGGATAGAGCCGCTTGCGCCCCATCATCTCTTTCAACAGCTTTTCAGGGATTCGGTAGCGCCCCGAAGCCTTGCCGCCGAAAGATTCTGCGTAAAGCTGCTGAAGCCGTTCCGCCGTCTCATCGTGCTGCATCGTAAATCCAACTTATTTTTGCCTATAGATGAAAAAAAATTGTCTAGGTAAAGAGGGATTGGAAATTTTGGGTATTGCATGTTGGATAAAGAAAACATCAATGGTGCCCGAAATGCTGGGCAAGACCAGCCCGTAGCGGCTGTGGGAACTTCCAATGTATTTCCCGGTTGAAAAGGGCGGGGCCCAAAAACTTGTTCCGGCATAATTGGTGGCGACACTAAAGAATCGGCACCTGTGAGGGTGACCGCTTAGGGGCGCAGTTGGTGAAATGGTAGAGTGTTATTCGTGAACAGTTTTATAGCCTTGATTGAGCCGTGGGTAATCTAATGTCAAAGACCACTCCTCAGAAAACAACCAAAGAGCTGACTGCAACACTGTTCGGGTGGATGGAGTACATCGGCCTTCCGGAACTTGGCCTGGATCAGGTGAAAGCCAAACTGGACACTGGGGCGCGAACCTCTGCTATTCATGCGGAAAACATCGAGCTTTTTGATCACGACGGTGTCGAGTGGGTGCGTTTTCAAACGCTTCCTGACTGGGACAATCCGAAAGTCGGCTTCCGGACAGTTGAAGCACCGGTCGTTCATATTCGGGAAATCAAGAATACGAGCGGCATTCCCGAAGAACGCCTGGTCGTCAAAACGCTGGCGCGGTTCGGGAACCGGACCTGGAAAATCGACGTGTCGCTTGCTGATCGAACCAACATGACATTTCCGATGATTATCGGACGAGCCGCGCTCAAAAATCACGCGATTGCCGTCCACACGCGGAAGACTTTTCTGGTCTCTGAAAGACCTCCCTTTTCACGACGAAAGGAAACCTAATGAAAATTGCGATGCTGGCTCGTAATGCCAAACTCTATTCGCACCAGCGTTTGAAGGAAGCTGCAGAGGAACGTGGCCATCAGCTCGATATTATCGACACCTTGCGCTGCTACATGAATATCGCGTCGCGGAGGCCGGAAATTTATTACAACGGCGAGAAACTTGTTGGCTATGACGCAGTAATCCCGCGGATCGGTGCATCGATTACGTTTTACGGTACAGCCGTCCTTCGTCAGTTCGAAATGATGGGCGTTTACCCATTGAATGAAAGTGTTGCTATTGGCCGCTCGCGCGACAAGCTTCGTTCGATGCAGCTGATGGCGCGCGATGGGATCGGCTTGCCTGTCACGACGTTTGCTCACGATGCAAAGCAGACCGAAGAAGTCCTGAAGCTTGCCGGTGATGCGCCGCTGGTGATCAAGCTGCTTGAAGGTACACAGGGCTTGGGTGTTGTTCTTGCAGACACCAACCGATCCGCGAAATCCGTTTTTGAAGCGTTCCGCGCAACAAACACAAACATCCTGATTCAGGAGTTCATCAAAGAGGCAGGTGGCACGGACATCCGCGCGATTGTCGTGGGTGGTAAGGTCATCGCGGCAATGAAGCGTACCGGTGCCGAAGGCGAATTCCGCTCTAACCTGCATCGCGGTGGTTCTGCGCAGGTCGTCAAGCTTAGTGCGGAAGAGCGAGCGACTGCTATTCGCGCGGCGAAATCCATGGGCCTCAATGCCTGCGGCGTTGACATGCTGCGCGCCAACCACGGTCCGGTGATCATGGAAGTGAACTCGTCTCCGGGCCTTGAAGGTGTTGAAAAAGCCACCGGTCTGGATATCGCTGGAAAGATGATTGAGTTCCTAGAAAAGAACCATTCGAAAGGCTCGACACGTACCAAAGGCCGTGGCTGATGCCTAAGGTCAAAGCGTTTCACATCGCTGGCGAGGACATTGCGCCGGGAACCCGCAAAACGGTGGATATTCCGGTCAGCGTCTTGTCGGATCATACTCCGATTTCGATGTCCGTGCATGTTGTGCACGGCAAACTTCCGGGTCCGGTGATCTTTGTCAGCGGCGGTATTCACGGGGATGAGGTCATCGGCGTCGAAATCATTCGGCGTGTGTTGGCGTCAAAGCCCCTGAAGACGTTGAAGGGTACGTTGCTGGCGGTGCCTATCGTAAACGCTTATGGCTTGATCAATCATTCGCGATACCTGCCGGATCGCCGCGATCTGAATCGGTGCTTCCCTGGCAATGAAACAGGGTCGCTGGCGGCGCGACTGGCCAATCGGTTTCTGACCGAGGTTGTTGAGCGTTCAGACATTGGCATCGATTTGCACTCGGCTGCCATTCACAGAACAAACTATCCTCAGGTTCGTATCTCACCGGGCGATGCCGTGATGCAGGAACTGGCCGAGGTGTTTGGAGCGCCCGTGGTTATGAAATCTCCGCTTCGCGACGGTTCTTTAAGGCAGGCTGCGCAGGACATCGGCAAGCCAGTTTTGCTATTTGAAGGCGGCGAAGGGCTGCGTTTTGATGAATTTACAACCCGCGCAGGCGTTGCCGGGGTTTTGCGCGTGATGAACCATCAAGGCATGATTTCACGTCGTGGCCTTGCCAAGCCAAAAGGCGCGCCGCAATTTTGTCCCTCTAGCAAGTGGGTACGCGCGCCCATGGGAGGGCTTTTGCGTATCTTCAAAGCCGACGGGTCCTTCGTCCGAAAAGACGAACTTTTGGGCGCTGTATCGGATCCTTTTGGCGTGAAAGAGAAAGAAATTCTTGCTCCGTTTTCCGGTATCATCGTTGGACGGGCGGTTATGCCAATCGTCAACGAAGGGGATGCTGTTTTCCATATTGGTCGGGTCAATTCCATGACCGAAGCCGAGGGCGCGGTCGAAGACCTAGAATCCCAGTTGGGTGATGATCCCATGTTCGACGAGGACGAGATCATTTGAGTTCGTGACGTCCGCAATTTCGCGGCGGTTGCCTAGGAAAGAAACTCTTCCCGCGGCGCGAACATGTTGAACATGGCTCAGCCCCCGCTGAGCCGGCAAATCCAGTTGTTCGAAGCGGGTTTAGGATGTGAAACTGCACCTTTAGGAAATAAGCAGCTTCAAACAAATCAGCGCGCTGTAGGTTTGGCGCGCGCGATGCCGTGCCCGAAGGGTTGCGTGATCCAATATCGGACTAGTGAATTGCAGGGTGCGTGTGTTAGTCGAAAAGCGCGATAATCCTTGCAACTGTAGGGCGGCTTTGGATGAGTTCGGATCATCTTGATCAGCATATTGCCATAGATTGCGGCGGCACGAACTGTCGGGCGGTTCTTAGGCTGGACGGGCGCGAGTTTGAGTATCGTGGGCGCGGGGCGAATGCTTTTTCGCATCTGGACCGGTCCCAAGAGTGCCTGCGCGAGGCGATTGCCGCGCTGGCGGATCAGTCTGATGCCGATATCCGCGACCTGCCCTGCTACGTGTCACTGGCAGGCGCGATTGACGCCCGCATTCAGGCCTCTGTCGAAGCCGCCTTGCCATTGTCGCGGGTCGTTGTTCAGGAAGACTGCATGGCGGCGGTTGTCGGGGCCTTGGATGGTGCTGATGGCTATGTCGCGGCATTGGGAACGGGATCGTTCTTTGCGCGGTCTAGAGGCGGGCAGGTGCGTCATATCGGCGGTTACGGGCTAACGTTGGGTGATGAAGCATCGGGTGCTTGGATCGGACGGGCTTTGCTGGCCCGCGCTTTGATGGCGGAAGATGGTCGGACAGAACAGTCAGCGTTCCTGCATGAGGTTTTCGAAGAATTCGGCGGGCGCAGCGGGATCATTTTGGCCGCCAGCACAATGACACCTGCTGACTTCGCAAAGCTCGCGCCGCGTGTGACCGACGCCGACTTGGCGTCGGACAGTGGCGCGCTGGGCATCCTTTCGGAGGGCAAAGGTCTGATTATGCAGGCGCTGTCTGATCTGGGATGGCAGAGCGGGGATGCGCTGTGCCTGACTGGGGGGCTAGCTGACGCCTATGAATCCTATCTGCCGCCAGACGCCCGCGCATCGCTGGTACCGCCAAAAGGTGACGGCTTGGCGGGCGCGGTTATTCTGGCGGAACGGTTCGCGAGGGGCGCGTTATGACCAAAACAGCACTGACAGGCGCCCGCGTTTTTGACGGCACGGTATTCTATGAAAACGCGGCTGTTCTGCTGTCGGACGGGTGTTTCGAGGCGATCGTTCCTGCTGCTGATGTGCCGGGCGTGAATATCACCGATCTGGGCGGCGGCATTCTTTGCCCCGGTTTCGTCGATGTGCAGGTAAATGGCGGTGGCGGCGTTCTGTTCAATGATCAGCCGGATAGAACAGCGCTGCAGACCATGGCCGCGGCGCATGCGAGCCTGGGCGCGACGCGTATTTTGCCAACGTTGATCACCGACACCCGTGAAAAGGTCGAAGCAGCCATCGAAGCGGTAGATGAAGCTTGCCGGCAGGGTATGCGCGGGATCGCTGGTTTGCATCTTGAGGGGCCGCATCTGGACCCTGTGAAACGCGGCGCGCATGATCGCGACTTGATCCGGCCTATGGATGCAGACGATCTGGCCTTGCTGTGCGACGCGGCGGGGCGTTTGCCCAGTTTGTTGATCACCGTCGCGCCCGAAAGTGTTTCACCAGATCAGATTGCAGCGCTGTCCGGGGCAGGGGCCAGGGTTTCGCTTGGGCACAGCAACTGCGCCTGTGCAATGGCAGAGCAGGCATTCGCAGCGGGGGCGTCCATGGCCACCCATCTGTTCAACGCCATGAGCCAGCTGAACAGCCGCGAACCCGGTCTGGTCGGGGCGGTGTTGTCGAACCAGCAGGTGACTTGCGGGCTGATTGCGGATTTGATCCACGTGCATCCTGCGACCCTGACCGCAGCACTGCGCGCCAAAGGGCAGGGCGCGTTTCTGGTCAGTGATGCGATGTCGCCTGCTGGCACGGACGTGGAAAGCTTTGATCTGATGGGGCGGCAGGTGCTGCGCCGGAATGGTCAGCTGACGTTGACTGATGGCACGCTGGCGGGGGCGGATCTGGACTTGCCCACGGCGGTCCGGAACGTCGTCGGGCTTGGTTTCGATCTGGCTGATGCGCTGTCGATGGCAACATCGCGCCCCGCCAAGACGATTGGCCGTGAAGATCTGGGCTGTTTTGCCAAAGGGCAAAAATTCGAGGCCGTACACCTGAGTGACGGCCTGACACTGAAAAAAGTTTGGGTTGGCGCCTAGCGCCTCGGATTATTTCCGGCGCAGGCGAATGACCACATCGACGCTGGCGATCTCTGCGCCTTCGGGTGGCGTCGGGAGATGCGCGATCTGCAATTGATCCGCAGGGGCATCCGTCAAAGACCCGTCGTCTTCCCAATAGAAATGGGGGTGATCGTGGGTGTTTGTGTCGAAATAGCTTTTGGAGCCGTCGACCGTGACCTCTTGCATCAGGCCCGCATCGCAGAAGGCGCGCAGCGTGTTGTAGACTGTCGCCAGAGAAACGCCCGCACCGTCATCCTGTGCCGCGGCAAACAGGCTTTCGGCTGTGACGTGACGGTTTTGTCCATCGCCAACAAGCAGTTCGGCAAGGGCAAGCCGCTGCCGTGTCGGACGCAATCCGCCCTCTGCCAGCCAGTCTGCCCCACGTTTTTCGATGCTGCCGTCCATTGGTAAGGTGGCTCCGCTTTCTTCAACTATAGGACATATAAAGTGTTCATGGGGGGAAATTCAAATGTTTTGCTGGCGAAAGCCGCAAAGCGCAACGCGCGGCGGTTGGTCGTGCAAAGGCTTGCGTGGTCGCTTGTCGCTCTGATAGAGGGCGTGAAACGACAAACTTGCTTGGGGGTGCGCGACGCATGGCCGACTTTCCGACCAGCTTCGATAAAGACGATCTTCTGAAATGTGCGCGGGGCGAACTGTTTGGCCCAGGCAACGCGCAATTGCCAGCACCGCCGATGCTGATGATGGATCGCATCACCGAAATTTCCGGCGACGGTGGTCTGCACGGCAAAGGCCACGTTGTGGCCGAGTTCGATATCACACCTGATCTGTGGTTCTTCGAGTGCCACTTCCCCGGCAACCCGATCATGCCCGGTTGTCTGGGTCTGGACGGTCTGTGGCAGCTGACCGGCTTTAACCTTGGCTGGCGAGGCTGGCAGGGGCGCGGCTATGCGCTGGGCGTGGGCGAGGTCAAACTGACCGGTATGGTGCGCCCTGACCGTAAGATGCTGACCTACAAGGTGGATTTCACCAAGGCGATCCAGACACGCCGCCTGACCATGGGTGTTGCAAATGGCATCGTCGAGGCGGATGGCGAGGTGATCTATCAGGTCACCGACATGAAGGTCGCGCTGTCGGAAAGCTGAGATCGCCGAAGAATTGTTCTAGTAAAGGGCCGTCCCGAAATTGGGCGGCCTTTCTTGTTCTAAGGGCGAAAGAGATTGCCCGACGTGGAATTATCCACAAGTAAATTCCGTGCAATCTAGAATTGTTATAATTTCGATACATAGACTTCCTACCCATGCGGCACCCATCGGGGCGGCGTCATCCTGTGCCGCTCCGCCAGCTAATCCAGTAGGGAGTTAACAATGACCGATCAGCACGACGTAGACATGTCATGGGATGACTTTGACGAACTTCGTGATCCCCGCCCTAACGAAAACCAGTTCGATGCGGTTGTGGATGCCGCAATCTCGCGCCGTGGCTTCTTGGGTGGCGCCTTGGCGTTTGGTTCCGGCGCAGCCGTTTTCGGAACTGGCCTGTTTTCGTCGACCACTGCCGCGCGTGCCGGTGGCCACGGCAAATTTGCATTTGAGCCGATCGATATCGCCACGGATTTCGCTGTGCATGTGCCTGAAGGGTACAAATCTAAAGTGTTGGTGCGTTGGGGCGATGCCCTGTGGTCCGAAGCAGAGGGCGCATATGATCCGGAAACAGGTGTCTCGGTCGAGATGTCGGACAAAGTGTTCGGCGAAAACACCGACGGCATGGAGTTGTTCGAGGTTGATGGCAAAGAAGTCATCACCGTGAATTCGGAATACGTGAACCCGAAAATCAACCTGCCTGCCGCATCCGAAGGCATTCCGCAGAACGCGGATGAAGTGAAGCTTTTGAAGAACCTGCAAGGCGTTACCGTCATGGAAATCGCCAAGGCAGACGAAGGCTATGTCGTTGTCAAAGACAGTCCGTTGAACCGCCGTATTACGCATGAAACCGAAATGGCGTTGGAAGGTCCGCTGGCAGGCCACGCCCTTGTTCAGACAAATGCAGATCCGGAAGGTAAAACCGTAAAGGGCACGATGAACAACTGTGGTTCCGGGCGTACACTTTGGAACACCTATCTAACCTGCGAAGAAAACTTTAACGGCTACTTTGGTGCGACTGGCAAAATGCCTGAAGGGGAAGGCTACACACGCTACGGCATCGGTGGTGAAGGCCGCTATGCCTATGAAAAGTTTGACCCCCGCTATGATATTTCCAACGAACCGAACGAACCGCATCGCCATGGTTTCGTGACGGAAATCAATCCGGCTGATCCCACATCGACACCGAAAAAGCGCACCGCGCTGGGCCGTTTCAAGCATGAAAACGCATCCATGGTGCATGCGAAAGACGGCCGTGTGGTTGTCTATATGGGCGACGATGAGCGCGGAGAGTATCTGTATAAATTCGTCTCGAACGGTGTTTGGGAAGAGGGCACAGATGGCGGTGACCTTTTGAACGACGGCACGCTTTATGTGGCGAAATTCAATGATGACCTGTCCGGTGAGTGGTTGGCGCTTACACCGGAAACGACCGGCATGGATGCTGCGGAAATCCTGTGCTTCACCCGAATGGCGGCCTCGGCTGCTGGCGGGACAACCATGGACCGTCCGGAATGGGTGGCATCCAACCCCGTGAAGGTCGAAAGCTATTGCGCGCTGACCAACAACAAGAACCGTGGTGTAAAACCGAATGCCGGTGGCGATGACACAGCGGTAAACGGCCCCAACCCGCGTGAAACCAACAACTATGGTCAGATCGTCCGCTGGATGCCAGCGAACGAAAACCACGCAGACACGGCGTTTACTTGGGACCTGTACGTCATGGCGGGTAACCCGACCGTGTATGAAAATGAATATGCAGGGTCGAGCAACGTCAATGCCGGCAACATGTTCAACTCGCCCGACGGGATGGTTTTTGACAGCACAGGTATGCTGTGGATCCAGACTGACGGCGACTACAAGAACGAGGGTGAATTTGCAGGCATGGGGAACAACCAGATGCTTGTTGGTGATCCCGAAACCGGCGAAATCCTGCGGTTCATGACGGTGCCATATGGCGCGGAAGTCACCGGCCTGTGCTGGTCCGCTGATAAAAAAGTGGCCTTTGTCGGTGTCCAGCACCCCGGCGGCCAATGGCCCGATGGTGCAGGCAAGCCGCGGTCTTCTGTTGTGGCTGTCTGGCGCGAAGATGGCGCGGTGATTGGTTAAACTTCTGATCCAAAATATAGAAACGGCGCCGCAAGCCGCGGCGCCGTTTTTGTTTCGCCCCTTGGCGTCTAGCCACACCAAAGTGCTGGCCGGGCGATGTCCGAACGGCCTCAAGGGCTTGCGGCTCTGGGCGTGGGTGCACTACATAGGCATGAGCTTAATACAAAGGGAGGCGTCATGCGCCGTGTCGTCGTTACAGGTCTCGGGGTTGTCTCGAGCATCGGGAACAATGCCGAAGAAGTTCTGGCTTCTCTGAAAGCGGGAAAATCCGGCATCACCGCAAATGAAGACATGAAAGAGCATGGCTTCCGGTCCCAGATCGCGGGCAACATCAAGCTGGATGTGGCCGATCATGTGGACAAGCGGACACTACGGTTCATGGGGCCGGGTGCGGCATATGCCTATATAGCGATGGAACAGGCGATTGCGGATTCCGGTCTGGAAGAAAGCGACATCGTGAACCCGCGCACCGGTCTTGTTGCCGGTTCCGGCGGTCCGTCCACCAGCGCGATGCTGGCGGCGCATCAGACTGTTCTGAAATCCGGCGCGACCAAGCGGATCGGGCCGTTCGCGGTGCCGAAGACTATGTGTTCCACCGTCAGTGCGAACCTGTCGACTGCGTTCCAGATCAAGGGCATCAACTATTCCATCACATCGGCCTGTTCCACCTCGCTGCACTGCATTGGCAACGCGGCTGAACAGATCATGATGGGCAAGCAGGACGTGATGTTTGCAGGTGGCGGCGAAGAACTGGATTGGACGCTGTCCTGCCTTTTCGACGCGATGGGTGCGATGTCGTCCAAATACAATGACACGCCTGAAAAAGCCTCGCGCGCGTTTGATGCGAACCGCGATGGTTTCGTGATCGGTGGCGGCGGCGGTATCGTCGTTCTGGAAGAGCTTGAGCACGCGAAAGCGCGCGGCGCGAAAATCTACGCAGAAGTGACCGGCTATGCGGCCACATCCGATGGTGCCGACATGGTGGCCCCGTCCGGTGAAGGCGGCGAGCGTGCGATGCGTCTGGCGCTGTCCACGCTGCCCGAGGGTCGCAAAGTCAGCTACATCAACGCACACGGAACATCGACGCCGGTGGGCGACGTGGGCGAAATCGAAGCGGTCCGCCGTGTCTTTGGTGACGGCAGCACGCCGCCGGTATCTTCGACCAAGTCGATGACAGGCCACAGCCAGGGTGCCACAGGCGCACAAGAGGCGATCTACTGCCTGCTGGCGCTTGAGCATGACTTCATCATCCCGTCGATCAACATCGAAACGCTGGATCCCGCGCTGAAGCCCGAGGAAATCGCGACGTCGCTGGTGGAAAACGCCGGACTGGATTCTGTCATGACAAACTCGTTCGGCTTTGGTGGCACGAACGGTTCCATGGTTCTCAGCCGCTTCAACGGTTAAGCGCAGCGCAAGATAGGTAAGCAAGTTATGTCAGGTGTACTAAGCGGCAAACGCGGGCTGATTATGGGCGTGGCCAACGAACGCTCGATTGCGTGGGGCATTGCCAAGGCCTGTGCCGAAGCGGGGGCAGAGCTTGCCTTTACCTATCAGGGCGAGGCCTTTGGCAAACGTCTTCAGCCTCTGGCGGAATCCGTTGGGTCGGATTTCATGGTGGATGTGGATGTGACCGATGATGCGTCACTGGATGCTGCGTTCGAACAGTTGAACGCCCGCTGGGATACGCTGGATTTCGTCGTTCACGCGATTGCCTATTCGGACAAGAACGAACTGACGGGCCGTATCCTGAACACCTCGCGCGAGAACTTTAAGAACTCGATGGATATCTCGGCCTACAGCTTTATCGACGTGGCGCGTCGCGCGTACCCGATGATGAAGGACAATGGCGGCACGCTGCTGACATTGACCTACATGGGGTCGACCCGCGTGACGCCGAACTACAACGTTATGGGCGTGGCGAAGGCGGCGCTGGAATCCGCGACGCGCTATCTGGCGAACGATCTGGGGCCAGAAGGCATCCGCGTGAACGCCATTTCGCCCGGTCCGATGAAAACGCTGGCCGGTGCGGCGATTGGTGGTGCGCGCAAGACGTACAAGCACACAGACCAGAACGCGCCTTTGGGCTCGAACGCGACGCTTGAGGCGGTTGGCGGCACGGCGGTTTATCTGGCATCCGATGCCGGTGCCTGCACGACCGGTGAAATCATCCGTGTGGACGGTGGTTTCCACGTTCTGGGTATGCCCCAGTACGATCACCTGTAAGATCAGAACCGGTCAGGCGGTTTTCAGAACCACTGACCGGGTTCCATCAGCCCCAAATCCAGCAGTTGCCGCGAATGCCATTCGAACGGCGTTGAATTGTGCCAGGTAAAGCTTTCGATATCGAAGGTAGACCCGGGGTTCTTTTTCAACGCCTTCGCTGTGCGGAATGACACGATGGCCGAGGTCAGGTTGTTGTGCCACGGGCAGGCGTAGGTGTTGTATTCTTCATCGTTGAAGGTGTGATCACGGCGCAGTTGCAGGCCGGGTTTGGCCCTGAAAATCGCGATGCGGTCGATCTTGCGGCGTTTGGTGGGAATGTGTTCCTCGAACCGCCAACGCAGACCGCCGAAGAAATCCAGTTGGCGTTCTTTCGGGTGGTTGTGGTTTTCTTCGTCGTGCCGCGCCAAGGCGTAGTACCCAGACCGGTCCATATAGGCGTGGTCCAGCGACACGGCGTTGGGAAACTGCCCAAGGTCATCGGCGTAAAGGTCAATCACATAGGTCAGCATCGCGTCGCGGCGTTCTTCTGTGTGGAACGTCAGCATTTCGCCGATGGTGCGCGTTTCGCAGAACGGGTGGAACAGATATTCAGCGTTATAGCAGTAATACATCCAGATGCCGGGGGCGGCAGCGATGATCTTGTTCACCGCTTTCTGGACGGAATATTCCTGTGTCGTGTTGTAATCGATGCGTTGAACGCGGTCGGCCACGTCGGGCGCCAGATCAAACATCGGTGACATGAAAACCAGAATCTGGTCAAAGCCGCTTTGCTGGTGATGCCGGATCGTTGTGTCGATCTCGACATCGTCCTCGGCAAAAACCATCGCGATCGGCCCTTTTAGTAGGGCGTCTTTGCCATCGGTCAGGAAATTTTCAAGACTGTCGTAACGCATGCTGCTCGGTACACTATTTTTGCGCAGAATCGGTTAAATTCCTCTGCATTGCAAGCAGGGGCTATTCTGATATATCCCCGCTGCCCAAACCCTTTGCCGGAGCCTCTGCAATGACCACGCCAAAAAAGCTGTATATCAAGACTTATGGCTGTCAGATGAACGTTTACGACAGTGAGCGTATGTCCGAAGCGCTGTCCGGCGAAGGCTATGTGCCCACGGATTCGCCCGATGACGCGGATATGATCCTGCTGAACACCTGCCACATCCGCGAAAAAGCGGCGGAAAAGGTGTACTCGGAACTGGGCCGTTACAAAGGGTTGAAGGCCGAAAAGCCTGATCTGAAAATCGGTGTTGCAGGCTGTGTGGCCCAAGCCGAGGGAGAAGAGATCATGCGCCGTCAGCCGATGGTCGATCTGGTTGTCGGCCCGCAAAGCTATCACCGCCTGCCCGAACTTGAGGCCAAGGCGCGCAGCGGCGAGCGTGCTTTGGATACGGATTTTCCCGAAGAGGATAAGTTCGAGCACCTGAAATCGCGGCCCAAAGCATCGCGCGGTCCGACCGCCTTCCTGACGGTTCAAGAAGGCTGCGACAAATTCTGTGCGTTCTGTGTGGTGCCCTACACCCGCGGCGCCGAGGTCAGCCGCCCTGCATCGCGTGTGCTGGATGAGGCGCGGGATCTGGTCGAACGCGGCGTGCGGGAAATCACGCTCTTGGGGCAGAACGTCAACGCCTACCACGGCGCGGGCACCGACGGGGATTGGGGCCTTGCGCGCCTGATCTATGCGCTGGCCGATATCGATGGGCTGGAGCGTATCCGGTTTACCACATCGCACCCGAACGACATGGACGACGACCTGATCGAGGCACACGCCAATTGTTCCAAGCTGATGCCCTATCTGCATCTGCCGGTACAAGCGGGGTCGGACAAGATCCTGAAGCGGATGAACCGCCAGCACACCGCCGAAAGCTATATCAAGCTGATGGAGCGCCTGCGCGAAGCACGCCCTGATTTGCATGTGTCCGGTGACTTCATCGTCGGGTTCCCCGAGGAAACCGAAGAAGATTTCCAAGACACGTTGAACTTGATCAAGACGGTCAAATACGGTTCGGCGTTTTCGTTCAAATACTCGCCCCGTCCGGGCACGCCCGCAGCAGAGCGCCCGCAGGTGCCGGAAGATGAAAAGAACGACCGTCTGCAGCGTTTGCAGGCGCTTCTGTCGCAGCAGCAACGCGAATTGCAGGATGCAATGGTCGGGCGTGAGGTGTCGGTTCTGTTCGAAAAGCCGGGTCGTCAGGCGGGACAGATGGTGGGCAAGTCGGAGTACCTGCATGCCGTCCATGTCACGGCAGATGGTCTGAACCCCGGTGATTTGCGCAAAGTCCGCATTATCAACAGCGGTCCGAATTCGCTGTCTGGCGTGCTGATCTGACGGGCTTTGCCTGTCGTCAGCACATCAAAACCAAATATGACCGCCGGAAATCGTTAACGGCTTGGCCGAAATTAGTATTATTGCGCGGCTTGGCGTCAATATCTGGTGGAATTTTCTTCACAGGGCCTGATTTCTTGGTAAACTGAACCCCACAATAGGTTTGCCGTCTTCGCACAATGTCGCAAAGACGCTCTGGGGAAACAGTACTTAAGGAACAAAGGCCGTGGCGGACAGTCTTATCAAAAAAGTCCACGCCGTATTTTCAGGGGCTGCTCTGGCGATTGCTTTCGCCGTGGCACCTGTGACAGCCGTAAAGGCGGAAGACGGTGTCGATACAGCGCGAACAGCGATCATTTCCACGCAAAACAAGCGGACAATCGTTGGCGAACGATACATCCCCGGTATCTGGGTTGATCCCGATGGCTGTGAACACTGGGTCATGGATGACGGCGTCGAAGGCTACATGACGCCCCACGTGACGCGCAAAGGCATCCCGGTATGCCGTCGTGGCAACGTCTGCGGTGTTCTGAACTCGGATCAGTTCTTTGCAACAAACAAGTACCGCATCAGCGCGGGTGGCCGTGACCGTCTGAAAGAGTTTTTCCAGCAGTCCACAGCCATCGGCTTTATCATCGCGGGTCACACCGACAGCCGCGCGTCTGACGAATACAATATGCGCCTCAGCTATAACCGCGCGAATGCGGTTGCTGCTGTTGGCAAATCTGTCGGCGCGAAAATCATCGACGTACGTGGTTACGGCGAACGCATGCCTGCCGCGACCAACGGCACCACAGAAGGCATGGCCAAGAACCGCCGTGTCGAAATCATCTGCATTCAGTAAGGGGCGCACGAAATGAAATTCATGAAGATTGCCCTGATGCTTGGTGCTGCGGCTTTGGTTTCTGGTTGTGAGTTGGGCCTGACCGAAGGCGGCCAGTACGGCCCTGACAAAAGCATCGACCGCGGCACGGATGCCAAGGACCTGAGCCAGCTGAAGGCCGGTATCTGGGTTGACCCGAATGGCTGTGACCACTGGATCATCGACGATGGTGTCGAGGGCTACCTGTCGGCGCGTCTGGATAAATTCGGCAAGCCGGTCTGTTCCGGTACTGCACCGCCGACAATCGCCACCGGCGATTTCAAAGGCGGGTCGACCTCTATCATCGGTGACGCGCTCTGATCGCGTCCTGCATATGCCTAATCGCCGCGCGCAGGAAACTGCGTGCGGCTTTTTTTATTTCAAAACTATATGTCTTTGGGGTTCTGCCGCTTGCTATCAATGCCGACCCTTGGGATGATTAATTCGAGTCGCAGCACAGGAGACATGCGTGACAACAGGCACCCTGACCGAAGCCACCATTGAATTTCCAGATAACCGTTTGCTCATCGAGCTTTGTGGTGAATTTGATCGCAATCTGACGGACATAGAAACACGGCTTGGCGTTCAGATCTTACGAAGGGGTAACCAGCTTTCGGTTTTCGGTGAAGCAGATCCGCAGGCCGAAGCGATTGAAGTTTTGCAGACGCTTTACGAACGACTGGAGCAGGGTAAGCACGTCGAAAGTCAGGATATTGACCGCGAATTCCGCCTTGGCGCGGAACCCGCTGTGGACACCGAGCCGGTGAACCAGCTGGAAATGTTCGGTGGCGGTCGTGTCGAAATCAAAACCCGCAAGAAGCTGATCGAGCCGCGCACCGAGGCACAGAAGGCCTATGTGAAGGCGCTGTTCGACAATGAACTGGCCTTCGGGATCGGTCCGGCGGGTACGGGTAAGACATATCTGGCTGTTGCTGTCGGCGTGAACATGTTCATCAACGGTTTGGTCGATAAGATCATCCTGTCGCGTCCTGCTGTGGAAGCAGGCGAAAAGCTGGGCTTCCTTCCTGGTGCGATGGAGGACAAGGTCGATCCCTATATGCAGCCGCTTTACGATGCGTTGCAGGATTTCCTTCCGGGCAAACAGCTTGCACGGCTGCGCGAAGAAAAGATCATCGAAATCGCGCCTTTGGCCTTTATGCGCGGTCGGACGCTGTCGAACGCGTTTGTCGTATTGGACGAAGCGCAGAACGCCACATCAATGCAGATGAAGATGTTCCTGACCCGTCTGGGCGAAGGATCGCGGATGGTGATCACCGGCGACCGCACGCAGATCGACTTGCCGCGCGGCATGCCGTCTGGTCTGGCCGAGGCCGAAAAGCTACTGAAAGACATTCCCAAAATCAGCTTCAATTACTTCACATCCAAAGATGTTGTGCGCCACCCGCTGGTCGCCGCCATCATTGAAGCGTATGAGGCAGCCGACAACGCGCAAGGGTGATCTGTCGGGGCAGGTCAGCAGTGCGTCAGGAATGGAGCGCATATGCTGACCGATACGATCATTGAGGACGAGGCATGGGATGTGGTCGATCTTGAAGGATTGGCCGAAGCCGCGGCTACGGCTGCCTTGCAGCATCTGGGCATGGAAACCGAAGGCTACGAGATCGCGGTTCTGGGCTGTGACGATGCCAAAATCGCAGAACTGAACGCCGATTTCCGCGACAAACCGACGCCCACCAATGTGCTAAGCTGGCCCGCATGGGAGCTTGGAGCAGAGGACGCCGGCGGCGATCCTGATATGCCGCCAGAGCCTGACACGCTTATGCCAGAACACCTTGGCGATATCGCGATTGCCTTTGGGGTATGTAAAAAAGAAGCGGAAGCAGCCGAAAATGTATTAGAGCACCATGTCACACATTTGTTGGTTCATGGGGTTTTACATTTGTTGGGCTATGACCATATCCGTGACGCAGACGCCACGCTTATGGAAGGTTTGGAAACCTCCATACTTGGCAAAATGGGTATAGCCGACCCATATTCGTAAAGCGGCGGGGCATCCCGTCATTTTGGACAGGAAAGAGATGGGCGAAACCGACGGGTCGTCTAATGCAGCGCAGGGCGCGCAGCAGACCAGTGAAAACAAGACCAGCGTGGGCGTTCTCCGCCGTTTGTTCGGAGCACGTTCAGAAAATTCGGACGACGATACCGTCGTAAATGGAAGCCCGACTGCGGCTCCTGCTCCGGTGACACACGGCATGATGAACCTGCGCCGTATGCGCGTCGAAGACGTCAGCGTGCCGAAGGCAGATATCATCGCCGTACCGGACACCGTTTCCAAAGAAGACCTGGTAAGTATTTTCCGTGAAAGCGGATTGACCCGACTGCCGGTGTACACGGGCACGTTGGATACACCAATTGGCATGGTCCATCTGAAGGACTTTGCGCTTCTTCACGGCTTTAACGGCGAGACAACAGATTTTAATCTGGCAGATGTATTGCGCCCGCTTTTGTTCGTGCCGCCTTCCATGCCGATCGGTGTTCTGCTTACGAAAATGCAGACCGAACGCCGACATATGGCCTTGGTCATTGATGAATACGGCGGTGTTGATGGTCTGGTGACCATCGAAGACCTGATCGAACAGGTCATCGGTGAGATCGAAGACGAACACGACATCGAAGAAGATAAGAACTGGCGGCAGGAAAAGACCGGCACCTATCTGGCTCTGGCCAAAACGCCCCTGTCTGATTTCGAAGCCGGTATCGGCATGTCTTTGACCGAAGACGAAGAAATCGATGAAGAAGAGATCGACACCCTTGGTGGCCTTGTCTTCATGTTGGCAGGGCGTGTCCCGGCCCGTGGCGAAATGGTGCCGCATCCCGACGGGATCGAGTTTGAGGTCGTGGACGCCGATCCGCGGCGGATCAAGCGCCTGCGCGTCCGGATGCCGGGTGCGCCCGGTACGGTGAACAGCCGCAAGCAAGGCGCAGACGCCACAAGCGCAGCCCCGAATGAGTGACCTTTTCGCGCCGATGCGGGGCCTGTCGCTCAGGCTTCGTTTGGTGATCACGCTTTTGGCGGGCGTGGCCTTTGGGTTGGGGCAGGCGCCCTTTGACCTGACAGGCTTGGCCCTGCCTGCGTTGCTGGTTCCATTCCTGATGTTGTCACCTGAAGTGTGCCGCAGACAGGCAGGCTGGATCGGCTGGGCCTTTGGTGTTGGATACTTCGGGACGTCCCTGACGTGGATTGTGAACCCGTTTCAGGTTGATGCCGCGACCACAGGCTGGATGGCCCCGTTCGCCTTGGTGCTGATCGCGGCTGGTCTTGCGATATTCTGGGCCATGCCTTTCTGGCTGGCTGCATCCTCTGGTTTGCGGTGGTTGGTTGTGCCGCTCTGGACGCTGGCAGAACTGTCGCGCGCCTATATTCTGACGGGCTTTCCTTGGGGGCTTGTCGGCTATGTCTGGACACCGACGATTGGCGCGCAATGGGCGGCAGTGATCGGGCCCCATGGGCTGACGCTGTTGACCCTGACGATTGCGTGGCTTGCCTCAGAGGTGTCGCGCACCCGTGCGTTGCCCTTGGGGTTGGCGGCAATTGCGCTGGCAATCGGACTGATCGGTGGTGGCGTGTATCTGCAAAACCGCCCGATCGCACCACAAGAGGGCACGCCCAAGATCGTGCGACTGGTACAGCCCAACGCGCCGCAAGATCAAAAGTGGCAGCGCGACATGATCCCCGTGTTCTTTAACCGGCTTTTGTCCTTCACCGAGGTTGGACCACGTCCTGATTTGATCATCTGGCCGGAAACAGCGATGCCGATGTTGCTGAACAACGCCGAGGAAGCGCTTGGCGTTGTGTCGCAGTCCGCAGGTCCGGTTCCAATGATTGTCGGCATCCAACGCGAAGACGACGGGCGGTATTACAATTCCCTGATCCTGCAGGATGCCAGCGGCCAGACCTCTGCGGTTTACGACAAGCATCACCTTGTGCCCTTCGGGGAATACATGCCGTTCCCCGATCTTTTCGCGCGGATCAACGTGGGCGGTTTGGCGCAGCGTGCGGCCAGCGGCTATTCCGCAGGGCCAGGGCCGCGCCTGTTGGACTTGGGGCCGTTGGGCAAAGCATTGCCCTTGATCTGCTACGAGGCCGTCTTTCCCCAGCATGCAAAAACAGGGGGCAGCCGCCCTGATATGCTGATCCAGATCACAAATGACGCGTGGTTTGGTACGTGGTCCGGCCCTTACCAGCATCTGGCACAGGCGCGGATGCGCGCGATTGAGCAGGGTTTGCCGATGCTGCGATCCGCCAATACTGGCGTTTCGGCGGTCATTGATGCCAAGGGACGTATCGTGGATTCCATCGATCTGGGGCAGGCGGGGTACATCGATGTACCTTTGCCCGCAGCTTTGAACGACACGGTCTATGCGCGTTCGGGTGACGTTCCGTTGCTTGTGCTGCTATTGGGACTCACCTTGGTTGGCGCGTTGCGCGCGCGCTCTAATTCTCATTGACGTGCCCATAACAAGGGCGTAGCGCAACGACATACACCTGCCACAACGGCTTCCTGGCGTGGCAGCGAAACCTAATGGAGCACTTTTCCTATGTCTCGTGACAATTATACGTTTACCTCGGAGTCCGTTTCCGAGGGCCATCCCGATAAAGTATGTGACCGCATCTCTGACGCGATCCTCGATGCCCTACTGGCAGAAGATCCGCTGGCGCGCGTAGCCTGCGAAACATTCGCAACGACAAACCGCGTTGTGATCGGTGGCGAAGTTGGTCTGACAGACCAAGCCAAACTGGCGGAATACATGGAGCGCATCCCCGACATCGCGCGCGCCTGTATCAAAGACATCGGGTACGAGCAGGACAAGTTCCATCACGCGACCTGTAAGATTTCCAACTATCTGCACGAACAGTCCGCGCACATCGCGCAGGGCGTGACAGGCGAACGTGGTGATGAAGGCGCGGGCGACCAGGGCATTATGTTCGGTTACGCAACCAACGAAACAGACGCACTCATGCCGGCCCCGATCCAGTACAGCCACGCGATCCTGCGTCGTCTGGCCGAGGTCCGCAAATCCGGTCAGGAACCGCTGCTGCGCCCTGACGCGAAATCGCAGCTGTCTGTCCGCTATGAAGGCGGAAAGCCGGTTGGCGTATCGTCCATCGTTCTGTCCACACAGCACGCCGACGAAAGCCAAAGCTCGGCTGACATCCGCGCGATTGTTGAACCCTACATCCGCGAAGTTTTGCCCGAAGGCTGGATCACAGATGCAACCGAATGGTGGGTGAACCCCACAGGCACCTTCGTGATCGGTGGGCCGGATGGCGACGCCGGTCTGACAGGCCGTAAGATCATCGTGGACACATATGGCGGCGCAGCCCCCCACGGTGGTGGCGCGTTCTCGGGTAAAGACCCGACCAAGGTTGACCGTTCGGCGGCCTATGCTGCGCGCTATCTGGCGAAGAACGTTGTTGCGGCTGGCATGGCCGATCGCTGTACGATCCAGCTGAGCTATGCGATTGGTGTGGCCAAGCCGCTGTCGATTTATGCCGATACACACGGCACAGGTCAGGTGGACGCCGCTGCAATCGAAGCAGCCATTCCGCAGGTGATGGACCTGACCCCGCGCGGTATCCGGACGCATCTGGAACTGAACAAGCCGATCTACGAACGCACAGCCGCCTATGGCCACTTTGGCCGTACGCCTGATGCGGATGGCGGGTTTTCGTGGGAACGCACCGATCTGGTCGACGCCCTGAAGAAAGCTGTCTGAACTTAATTTCGATCTTTATCGAAATGAAAAAGGCCCTGATCTTCGGATCGGGGCCTTATTTGTTTCAGCTTTTCAATTGCTTCAATCAGTCATCGGTCGCCCGTTCAGGCGCAGGAACAGGCTGGCTTCGTCGTTGTTTTTGAAAAACGGGACAGAGTCCGGAACGCTGTCATCCGTCGCTCGAGCAGCGATTTCGGCCAGAACGACTTCGGTGATGAATGGCATATCCAGCTTTCGCACTTCGTCTACAGGCACCCATTGCAAGTGGCTGAGTTCGTCGCAAGCCGCATCGAAATCATCGGGATCGCTGGCCAGTGCATCCGCATCGACCAGAAAGAACCGCGCATCAAACCGGCGCGGGCGTCCCGGCGGGGTGATAGCGCGGAAGACAAAGCTTAGGGCAGAGGCATCGGGCAGGTAGCCACGGTTGGCGAAATCAATCCAGTCGTCCGGCACCGGATCGGTCCATGCCGCCATCTGGCCCAGGATTTGACCGGTCTCTTCCCACAGCTCACGGATGGCTGCGGCGGCCAATGCGCCGGACATATCGCGCGCAGCATCCTCGGCCAGTCTGGCGCGGCAGCCGTCAGCCAGGGGATTGGCCAGTGGAATATGCGCATCGCCTTTGTCCACGGCACCGCCGGGGAAGACGAACTTGTTCGGCATGAACGCAGCCTTGGCCCCGCGTTGCCCCATCAGGACGCGCGGGCGCGTGGCCTTGTCGCGCATCACAATAACGGTCGAGGCGTCACGAATGGGGACGTCTTTGGTTTCGGTCATATTCACTCCGTGGTCCGGAGATCACGAAGACTCGCCGAACCCATGCATTTGTTTTGCCCATTGGAAGGCGACAATCATCCCCTTCAACCTTGGCAAAAGATAGAGCGACAGTCCACTGCATCCAACGGCGAAGATGGTGAACAGGGTCAACGGCTCGGGGCGCCATGTTTCAAAGACAAACAGCAGAAGAGGCGCCATCAGGTGGCCCACGATCAGCAGTGTCAGATAGGCGGGCCCGTCATCCGCGCGGTGATGATGCAGGTCTTCGCGGCACACAGGACACGTGTCGCGCACTTTCAGATAGCCACTCAGAAGAGGGCCGGACCCGCAATTCGGGCATTTCCGGCGCCAACCCTTAAGCAAGGCCGGCAGCGTCGGGCGTTCTTCAGTTTGTTGATCTGTTTCGGACATCAGTCACCTCGTTGAGGCCGTCAATTTGCATAAGCAAGGGGGTAATAAAAAGGTGTCAAACCGCCCTTGCGTCCGGATGTCGCAAATGGAGCGGGTAGCGGTATTGAATTGGGGACGAAAGCTTTAATGTCAGCGGTGCGGACGAAGTGGACTTTCGATCAGTTTCGCTAGTTTGACGAAGAACACACGGACTCAAATGCCGAGACGGAGCAGCAATGTGGCGACAACAGCGCAACCTATGCTGCAGAACATGTAAGTTTCAAAGCTTATACCAAAAATCAGACCTGATTTTTTCCCGGAAAACAGCATGGATAGCCAGATACCCGAGCAGACTAATGATCCCACGACCGCAATCAGTCCCAACATCGTCTATCTTACAGCTCCATCTGATAAGTTAAATTTCGGGTCGACCCCTAGCCCTCGTAACGAAATTACCCAAGAGCGCATAGTGCAACAATGGGCTCGAACGAGCCGTCAAATTTGGTTTCCAAGCCGATTATGTGAAACCCAGATGATCCACTCTGGGCACATTTAGGCCAGTTGCGCCTTACGTCTCCGAATGGATCGCTTGCGCTTCTATACTGCCAAGCAATCCACCACCATTTTCCGAAGTCCAAACTTTTTTCGACGGAAATTCGAAGCTGGCCCGTTTGACCTGCATATCCGGCCACAACGGACCGGTGTTGAAACAAGAACTGGAAGGAAACAAACATGAAGTTTGCAGCTATCGGTGCAGGAGTTTTGGCAACAGCAGTGGCGATGGGTGGTTTCGCAGGCGACGCACAAGCGCGCGGCGACCATCAGGGTCCGCAGTTCAACTTCTCTGAAATCGACGCCAACGGCGACGGCCAGATCAGCCTTGAGGAATTCGAAGCCCGTGGCGAAGCCCGTTTCGCTGGCATGGACACCGACGGTGACGGCGCTGTTTCGCTTGAGGAACTGGTCGCAGGTTTCGAACAGCCGCAGTCCGAGCGCATGCAGCAGCGCGCGCAGCGTATGCTTGAACGTATGGATGCCGACGAAGACGGCAAGCTGTCGCCTGAAGAGCTTGAGGCTCGTCAGGGTCCGGCCAAGATGTTCGACCGTATCGATGCCAACAGCGATGGCGTGATCACCGAAGAGGAAATCGCCGATCTGCAGTCCAAAATGGGTAAGCGTTTCGGCAAAGGTAAAGGTATGGGCGAAGGCCGCGGCGAACGTCACGGCAAGTTCTAATACCTCATGTCGGGCGGAAACCTCATCCCTCCGCCCGACATTGCCCGCCTTTGCAGATCAGGATAGGCGTAAAGGTTACTAAGTGCCGCTGGACCTTATGACAGATCAAAGCGACGAAGATCTTCTTGCCGCCTATGCTTCGGGCAATCAGGCGGCGGCCCAAGCCTTGACCCTGCGGCATGCGGGTCGGGTGTTTGCCCACGCCATGCGGCTGTTGGGCGATCGGGCCGAGGCCGAAGATGTGGCGCAGGATGCGATGCTCAAGCTTTGGCGGATCGCACCGGACTGGCGCAGTGGCGAGGCACAGGTCAGCACGTGGCTGTATCGTGTAACGGCCAATATGTGCATCGACCGTATCCGCAAGCGGCGCACGACGAATTTTGATGATCTGCCTGAAATGGCGGACGACAGTGCTTCGGTCGTTGAGACGATGGAGCAAAAAGAACGGCACGAGGCGTTGCAAAACGCATTGGACAAATTGCCGGACAGACAAAAACAGGCGGTTGTTCTGCGCCACATCGACGGGCTTTCGAACCCCGAGATCGGCCAGATCATGGACATCACACCGCGAGCAGTCGAAAGTTTAACCGCACGGGGAAAGCGCGCTTTGACGGCGCTTTTGTCCCGCAAGCGCGAGGAGTTGGGCTATGACCACGCCGGAGAATGACGACTTTCTGGAAGCGTTCTTTGACGACGCCAAGAAATCCGCGCCGGTGGTGCCGGACGGGCTGATGGCGCGCATGATTGCAGATGCGCAGGCGGAAACGGATCGCCGTGCTCAGATCGCTGCTGCCAGCGCGCCAAAGTCCGTCTGGAGCCAGATTATGGGCGCGGTCGGGGGCTGGCCTGCCTTGGCGGGTCTAAGTGCTGCGACGTTGACCGGTGTCTGGATCGGTTTGAACCCGCCTACGGCTGTCAGCGATACGATGGCGCAGGTCTTGGGGCAGGACGGGGCGGTTGTTTCGGACTATTTGTTTGATCCGGTCACCGGGTTCGAACTGGCGATGTTGGAAGGGTAAAAGATGTCTGATGTACAACAGGAAAAGCCGAAACGGTTCCCTTGGACGCGGGTTCTGCTGGTGGTTTCGCTGGCATTGAACCTGCTGATTGTGGGCGCGATGGCGACGTTCTTCTTTGCCAACTCCGGTCCGCGTGAATTCAGCCGGCGCCCCCCGCCGGATGGTCCGTTCCTGTATCTGCGCGCCTTTTCGCAAGAGGACCGCCGTGCTTTGGGGCGCGAGTTTTTCAAAAACAGCAAACCGTCGCCCGAAATGCGTGAACTGGCGTTGCAGGACTATCAGGACGTTGTCGATCTGCTGAAACAGCCGGAATTCAATCAGGCCGAACTGACCAGCGTACTTGAACGTCAACACCAGCGTTCGAAATCGCTGCAGGAACGTGGTCGCCAGATGATGGTCGAGTACTTGGGAACCAAAACCCCTGCCGAGCGCGCGGCTTATGCCGACCGGCTGGCCGAGGAAGTTTCCGAATTCCGCTCGCGCGGCAAAAAGGGCGACCGGTACGGTCCCAAACCCTGAGCCTTGGCGTGAACGACCTTGTTGCGGCCTGTTGATTTGGCCGCATAAAGGGCGTTGTCAGCCTCTTCCAGAACCGTGGTGGCGGTTGCGCCATAGGCATTCAGGCTGGTTGTGACACCGATGCTGATGCTGACATAGGCGGATGCCTCGGACAATTGGATCGGGCCGCTGTTCATGCCTGCGCGCAGACGTTCGGCCGAACGGATCGCGCGTTTCATGTTGGTTTTCGGTAGGATCACAAGAAACTCTTCTCCGCCAATCCGCGCGATCACATCCTGTGGCGACAGGTGTTCACGCAGGCGTTTGGCGACTTCGACCAAGGCACGATCCCCGTTGGCATGGCCGAACCGGTCGTTGATCTTTTTGAAAAAATCCACATCCACAATCATCGCGCTCAGCGGCATTTTCGCGGCTGTGGCCGCCTTTAGAAGGCGGTTCATCAACGGAAGGGCATAGCGCCGGTTGTACAGGCCTGTCAGGGGGTCAACGATCGCAGCCTTCAGATCGGTCTGGACCTTGGTGCGCAGGCAATCGTGCAACGCCTTGCGTTCCAAAAGCGCGTTCATCCGGACCGTCATCTCGGCCATATCGGTCAAGCCGATCATGACGTCATTCGCCCCGAGATCAAGCGCGTGAATGGCAGCATTCCGTTGCGTTTCCGTAGCAATATACAGGATTGCCGCGTGCCGCGTTTCCGTGCGCGACCGAAGTTCTGCCATCAAAGACAGGCCCAATCCGGGGTGATCCGCATCTTCGAACAAAACAAAAAGATCAGTGGTTTTCGCCGCTTTGCGAAGCAGCATGTCTGACCGGAAAAACTGGGTTTCGCCATCCAAAGCAGCAAAGCTCTTTTTCAGATCCGACTGGTTCTTGTCACGCATCACTGCGATCACTTGGCGGTGATCGAATTGCACTTTGGGTTCTTCAAAACCCAAATCCTGCGCCGTTTCGGCCTTAAGCCCCAAATCCAGTTCGGCATCGCGATTGCGCAGCAAAGACCGGATGTGCGCCAGCAACAGCAATTCGTCGACAGGACGCGGCAGAACCGCCTGCGCACCCTTTTTCAATGCTTTGGTCCGGCTGGCCTGATCGTTTTCCTTCTGAATCAAAACCACTGGCGGCATAAGGCGTGTTTTCACCCCTTGGCGCAGGGTGTTTTGCAGACCTTCAAAGTCCACATCTGTCAGACCGTCCGAGGCGATGATCAGATCGATCTGCTCGTTCTGCAGAACGCGCTTGGCCTGTCTGGCGTTTTCCGCCTGGAATACCTCGTAAAACGCCGCAGACAGTTTGACCCGCAGGATAATACGGTTCACGGCAAGGCTATCGATAATCAGGATACGCCCGGACATGGCGCAACTCCTTTAGCAGACTTGGGCCCTGATGGTTGCACAGGGCGATTGAGTCAGTCTTTAGTGACTTAGGTTAAGAAACCCTTTCGGAATTGATGAAATATGTCTGTGTCTCGTGAAGCAGCGGAAACAATCGGCGTTCAGGCTATGGGATGGCTGGCCGGAAATGATGAACTTTTGCCTGTGTTTTTAGGCTCGACCGGCGCAAGCGAAGCCGACTTCCGCGCAGGTCTGACGGACGCGGCCTTTCAGGGCTCTGTGCTTGAGTTTCTGTTAATGGATGACCGCTGGGTTGTGTCGTTTTGCGACGATGTCGGCCTTCCTTATGACGTGCCGGTTCAGGCGCGGGCGATGCTGCCGGGCGGAGAGCAGGTCCACTGGACATGAGTGACCCCACGCGGATCAAGGCGGTTCTGTTCGACAAGGACGGCACGCTGTTCGACTTCAGGGCAACATGGGATGTCTGGACCCATCAGGTCCTCGTCGATCTTGCGAAGGGACGTGACGATGTCCTGAAAGCCATGGCCCACGACGCGCGGTTTGATCTGGACACGCGCAAGATGCAGCCCGACAGCCCCATCATCGCAGGCACGCAGGCCGAAGCGACGTCGATCCTGCTCAGGCATCTGCCCGAGTGGACGTTTGATACCCTGATCCGCCATCTCGACGAACGGGTGGCGGTCGCGCCATTGGTGCCTGCTACGCCGTTGCCCGAACTGCTGGGGCAGTTGCAGGACATGGGCATCGCCACCGGCGTCATGACCAATGACAGCGAAGCGGGCGCCTTGGCCCATCTTAAAGCCGCTGGTGTCCACGAGATGTTCGATTTCGTAGCCGGATACGACAGCGGATATGGTGCCAAACCCGATCCCGATCCTTTGCTGGCCTTTGCGCAGCAGATCGGGTGTCCGCCAGAACAAACAGCCATGATCGGTGACAGTCGTCACGATCTTATGGCGGCGCGGGCGGCTGGTATGGTGTCTGTTGGTGTCCTTACCGGTGTGGCAGGAACGGATGAGCTGTCTGATTTGGCCGATGTCATTCTGGACCACATCGGCCATTTGCCAGATTGGTTGCGGTCCGACCCAAACGAAAAGGCACATTTTTAACTGTTTGGTCTCTGTTAAGCGGTGCGGTGCATTCTGATCCAAAGAGGATTCGACATGCATGGGCTGATTAACAAAACGCTCCAGCATTTTTTGCTGGATACCTATGGACCTGCGGCTTGGGCGGCGATTGCCAGAAACGCCAAGACAGACATTCAGAATTTCGAAGCTATGCTGAGCTATCCTGCTCAGGTCACAAGTGACGTTCTGAATGCGGCGGTTGACTATCTGAGCAAACCCAAAGACAGCTTGCTTGAGGATTTGGGCACATATCTGGTGTCACATCCCAACTGCGGTGTGCCGCGGCGCTTGCTGCGGTTTTCAGGTGTCGATTTTCTGGATTTTCTGAATGCCTTCGACGATCTGCCAGACCGCGCGCGGCTGGCTGTGCCGGATCTGATCCTGCCTCAGCTCGAGGTCGAGGAGAAATCACTGGGCCTCTACGAACTGCACTGTGTCCACGATTTCGCCAGTGACGCCGCACATGTTCTGTTGGGTCTGCTACGGGCCATGGCCGATGACTACGGCGCATTGGTTCTGATGGATGTGCAGGATCAGACAGAAGGTCACTCTCTGGTGTCGGTTCAACTGATCGAAGCGGCCTATGCATCCGGCAACAATTTTGAACTAGGCGTAATTGAAAGGCGGGCGACATGAACAGGGACTGTTGCGGCGCGCTAGATCAGCTTCTTCCGATGCATGCGGTGCTTGATGATCAGGGGATCATCCTTCACGTCGGCCCGACCCTGACCAAGGTTTTCGGGGATACATCGGTCGTTGGGCAATCTGTGTTTGATGTCGTGGCGTTCAGTCGACCCAAGGGGATTTCGGGCGCTGCGGATTTGCCCAAAGTTCTCGGGCGGAAATTGCGTCTGGAGGCTAAGGGCGCGGTTGAAACACGACTGACGGGCGTTCTGGCGCGAGGCGATAAAAATATATACATTTTGGATACGTCTTTTGGTTTTGCCGTGGCTCAATCGGTGACCGAGCATCGCCTTGTCAGTACAGATTTTTCCCCCACCGATCTGACCGTTGAAATGCTTTTCGTGATCGAGGCGAAATCCGCCGCGATGAGTGCATCACGCCAACTGAACCAGCGCTTGCAAGCAGCACGGATCGCTGCAGAAGAGCAGGCTTTTACCGACACCCTGACGGGGCTGAAAAACCGCCGCGCTTTGGATGTGGTGTTAGAGCGACTGCGGGATCAGGAATTTGCGCTGATCTATCTTGATCTCGATTACTTCAAAGCGGTGAACGACACACACGGGCACGCGGCAGGCGATGCGGTTTTGCAGGCGGTTGCCAAGATCCTCGTGTCCAACGTCAGACGGAATGACACGGTCGCGCGGATCGGCGGCGACGAATTCGTGATCGTCTGCCCCGGCATGATCCGTCAGGACGCGCTGGGCCGTCTGGCGCGGAAAATGATTGATGAAATCGAGGTTCCGATTCCCTTTGGCGATATCTCGGCAAAGATATCGTCCAGCATCGGGATCGTTTCCCATAAAGGAGGCGAGGTATCGTCTATGGAAAGCCTTAGCGAGATGGCAGATGCCGCGCTTTATGCCGCCAAGAACGCGGGGCGGGGGCAGGCCGTGTTCGCAACTTGACGCATAAGAATTTGGCCGCATTGCAACTGTGATCCGAGAGGCGGGAAGGCTCTTGAAAAGAACTTGCTCAATTTTCGAAAGTTTTTTGAACTCGGCACTTGAACCCAAGTCAGGCTCGTCGTAAGTAGCCCGCCAGTTGGGGTGTAGCCAAGCGGTAAGGCAGCGGTTTTTGGTACCGTGTACCGTAGGTTCGAATCCTACCACCCCAGCCACTCAATCCTAAATTTGATAGCTTTACCAATGCCCTGCGGAGTTGGTGCCGTTTGTGGTTTGCGGTTTGGTAACGGTCGCGCAGTCCTGATCTGTAAATGCGTGGAGACAGGCAGATCGATTCCGGAAGTTCGCTGCGTAGCCACATGAAACGTCGCGTTTTTCCAATGGTTCACGGCGCGCTATGGCATATGCCTTGGCCTTTTCCATCAGTGAATTTTCAGGAAATCATTGATTGTTTGCGCGCGGAAATATTATGTAAAAATAGCGAAAATTTTAAAAGGCGCGACCCGATGAGCGACTCCAAAATCCGTAATATGGAAGAATTTGCAGCGCTTAGCGGTGTGTCCCGCCCCACGGTTTCGAAATACTTCAACGATCCCGAAAGCGTTCGGGCTTCGATCCGCACCAAGATCGAAGCGGCGCTTGAGCATCATGACTACCGACCAAACATTTTCGCGGTGAACCAGAACCGCAAGCTCACGAAAAACATCGGCATCATAGTGCCTTACCTTGCGGACCCGTTCTTTGCTGAAATCGCGCGTCGGATCGAAACTCTGGTCATCGCCGAAGGCTTTCGCCCGATTTTGCTAAGCTCGCACGGTGATACGAACCTCGAGGTGTCGAACCTGGAGGCGCTGCGTCAGATCAAGCCGGCGGCTGTTTTGCTGGCACCTTTGGGACGGACGTCAGACCGACAGGCGATCATGGATTTCTGTGACAACGTGCCGACTGTGAACTTTGACTCGAACATCGAAGGGGCAGGTGAGGCGTTCATCGGCCACAACAATGTTCAGGCGACCGACGTGATGATCCAATACCTGACCCGGACGGGCGAACCGCCGGTGTTTTTCGAGATGCGTACACCGCCGAACCCGAACGCCATCAAGCGCCGCAATGCCTATCTTGCTGCGATGGAGCGTCTTGGTCACACGCCGCAACTGATCCAGGCTGAAGGCGAGGGCTGGAATCTGGAAGAAATCGGGTACGAAACAGCCAAACGCGCGATTACGAACAAAGAGTTGAGCACCAACACTGTCTTCTGTTCGAACGACCGTCTGGCCATTGGCTTTCTTTCTGCCGCGTACGAACTAGGTGTTAAGGTAGGTCACGCTGAAGGTTGTTCGCTGCGGGTCGCGGGGCACGATAACCACCCGTTCTCGCGCTATACATGTCCGACGCTAACAACCATTTCACACAACTACGACCTGATCGCGACGCGTAGCGTCGAGATCGTCATGTCGATGATCGAATCGGAGCAGCGTTTGGAAGAACGTCCGACAACATTGCTGGATGGGGAGTTGATCATGCGCGCGTCTGCGTAAGTTCATATTTTTTCGCGGTTTATTTTTTTTCTTTACGCGCGTTAAAAATAATATTGACGTGAAGAAAGTCGTGGCTCTATCTTGGGTGGGCAACTTCATTCTAGGGAGGAAGAGAATGAAACTTCGTAGCGTACTTCGTACGGCCACTGCGGTATCTTTGATCGCAGGTTCCGCCGCCTACGCGGAAAACATCGTAATCGCGACAGTGAACAACGGCGACATGATCCGTATGCAGGGTCTGACCGATGACTTCACATCCAAAACCGGCCACACGGTCGAGTGGGTTACACTGGAAGAAAACGTTCTTCGTCAGCGTGTTACAACAGACATCACCACCAAAGGCGGTGCGTTCGACATCATGACAATCGGCATGTACGAAACGCCGATCTGGGGTGCGAACGGCTGGCTGGTCCCGCTGGACGATCTGTCCGAGGAATACAACGTCGATGACATCCTGCCCGCAATGGCAGGCGGCCTGAGCCACGACGGCACGCTTTATGCGGCACCGTTCTACGGCGAAAGCTCGATGATCATGTACCGCACAGACCTGATGGAAAAAGCCGGTCTGGAAATGCCGGAAGCACCGACATGGTCCTTCGTCCGCGAAGCAGCAGCGGCGATGACAGACCGCGACAACGACATCAACGGTATCTGCCTGCGCGGCAAAGCCGGTTGGGGTGAAGGCGGCGCGTTCATCACAGCGATGTCTAACTCGTTTGGTGCACGCTGGTTCGACATGGACTGGAACGCACAGTTCGACACACAGCCGTGGAAAGACACGCTGGAATTCTACGTCGGCATGATGAACGAATCCGGCCCCGCGGGCTACGCGACCAACGGCTTCAACGAAAACCTGTCGCTGTTCCAACAGGGCAAGTGCGGCATGTGGATCGACGCGACAGTTGCGGCATCCTTCGTGACAAACCCGAACGACTCGACTGTTGCAGACAGCGTTGGTTTCGCTCTGGCGCCTGACAACGGTCTGGGCAAGCGTTCGAACTGGCTGTGGGCATGGGCTCTTGCGATCCCGGCAGGCACACAGAAAGAAGGCGCAGCGAAAGAGTTCATCGAGTGGGCAACATCCACTGACTACATTGAACTGGTTGCCTCCAAAGAAGGTTGGGCAAACGTACCTCCGGGCGCACGTACATCGCTGTACGAAAACCCGAACTACATGGAAGTTCCGTTCGCACAGATGACGCTGGACTCGATCCTGTCGGCTGATCCGAACAACTCAACAGTAGAGCCGTCGCCCTACGTTGGTGTTCAGTTCGCAGCTATCCCGGAATTCGCAGGCATCGCGACTGAAGTGAGCCAAGAATTCTCGGCAGTCTACGCTGGTCAGCAGTCGATCGACGAAGCGCTGGAAAAGGCACAAGCTTTGACAAACGACGCAATGGAAGCCGCAGGCTACCGTTAATTCTCCCTCCCTACGGGACTGGGGGGCGGCAAGTCTGCCCCCCAACTTTTCTCTACCTAAAATCTTGTACAGTTGCATCCGCATCTGAGACGGTAATCCCGTCAACAACGGAGGTGTGCCTATGGCAACCCAGCATTCACAGTCCGCAGCCAGAATAATGATGGCCCCGGCGGTGATCCTACTTCTCGGTTGGATGCTCGTGCCGCTGACAATGACCCTTTATTTCTCGTTCAAGAAATACCTGCCGCTGCGCGGTGGTGACCTTGGATGGGTGGGATTTGAAAACTACACGCGCTTTGTGTCGTCCAGTTCGTTCTGGCCGGCAGTTGCGACAACCCTGATCATCGTCGGTGGCGTTCTGGTCATCACAATCTTCCTAGGTGTCCTGCTTGCGCTGCTGCTTGATCAGCCGATGTGGGGACAGGGCGTTGTTCGCATCCTTGTAATTGCTCCTTTCTTCGTCATGCCGACCGTGTCCGGTCTGGTCTGGAAGAACATGTTCATGGACCCGACGAACGGCTTTCTCGCCTACATGTGGCGGGCCTTCGGGGCCGAACCGGTCCAGTGGCTTAGTCAGGCGTCGATGCCATCGCTGATCATGATCGTAAGCTGGCAGTGGCTGCCCTTTGCGACGCTGATCCTGCTGACCGCGATCCAGTCGCTGGACAGCGAACAGATCGAAGCCGCGGAAATGGATGGCGCCAGCTGGTTCAGCCGCTTCCGCTTTATCATCCTGCCGCACCTGTCGCGCGCTATCACAGTTGTTCTGCTGATCCAGACGATCTTTCTTCTGTCGATCTTTGCGGAAATCTTTGTGACCACCGCAGGCAGCTTTGGCACCAAAACGCTGACTTATTTGATCTTCCAGCGTGTTCTTGAAAGCCAGAACGTCGGGCTTGGATCTGCGGGCGGTGTCTACGCCATCATCCTAGCCAATATCGTCGCGGCCTTCCTGATCCGCATCGTCGGCAAAAATCTGGACGCGTGAGGAGACTGAAATCATGGCACGCGCTATCACAACACAACGCAAGACGATCAACACGCTGTTTGCATGGGCGGTCGGACTGATCATCTTCTTCCCGATCCTGTGGATTTTTGTGCTGTCCTTCAAGTCCGAAGGCGATGCAATCAAGGCCCCGTTCGAAGTGCTGACATCGGCATGGACATTGGACAGCTACGCCACAGTTCAGGACCGGTCGGATTACTTCAAACACTTCTGGAACTCGGTCACGATTGCTGTCGGCTCGACGCTTCTTGGTATTCTGGTGGCCGTTCCTGCGGCTTGGTCCATGGCCTTTGTGCCATCCAAACGGACCCGCGGTATCCTGATGTGGATGCTGTCGACCAAGATGCTGCCGGCGGTGGGTGTTCTGTACCCGATCTATATCGGCTTCATCAAACTGGGCTTGCTGGACACGCGCATTGGTCTGGTCATCGTTCTGATGCTGATCAACCTGCCGATCATCGTCTGGATGCTGTACACCTACTTTAAGGAAATTCCGGGTGAAATCCTTGAAGCGGCGCGTATGGACGGCGCGGGACTTCGCGAAGAGGTGATGTATGTCCTGACGCCCATGGCCGTCCCCGGCATTGCATCGACACTTCTTCTGAACGTGATCCTTGCCTGGAACGAAGCCTTCTGGACGCTCAACCTGACAGCGGCCAAGGCGGCTCCTCTCACGGCATTCATTGCAAGCTATTCAAGCCCTGAAGGCTTGTTCTACGCGAAACTCAGTGCGGCTTCGGTCATGGCGATCGCCCCGATCCTGATCATGGGATGGTTCAGCCAGAAACAACTTGTCCGAGGCTTGACCTTCGGCGCGGTCAAATAAGGAACGTAGACATGGGACAAATCCATCTTAAACAAGTGACCAAGCGCTTTGGCGAGGTCGAGGTTATCTCTCCGCTGGATCTGGAAATCGAAGACGGTGAATTCGTTGTCTTTGTCGGTCCGTCGGGCTGCGGTAAATCCACCCTTCTGCGTTTGATTGCGGGTCTTGAAGATGTCTCTGGCGGTCACATCATGATCGACGGTCAGGACGCAACAGAAGTGCCCCCTGCGAAACGTGGTCTTGCCATGGTGTTCCAGTCCTACGCCCTCTACCCGCATATGTCGGTGCGCAAGAACATCGCCTTCCCGCTGCGGATGGCGGGGCTGGATCAGGCTGAACAGAACCGTCGTGTCGAAGACGCGGCTAAGGTTCTGAACCTGACCGATTACCTTGATCGTCGTCCGGGCCAGTTGTCCGGTGGTCAGCGTCAGCGCGTGGCCATTGGCCGTGCGATTGTCCGCGAACCTGCGGCCTTCCTGTTCGACGAACCGCTGTCCAACCTTGATGCGGCGCTGCGCGTTGGCATGCGTCTGGAAATCTCGGAACTGCACAAACGTCTGTCGACAACCATGATCTACGTGACGCACGATCAGGTCGAAGCGATGACTATGGCGGACAAAATCGTTGTTCTTCAGGCCGGTGTGATCGAACAGGTCGGCAGCCCGCTGGAGTTGTATCGCAAGCCGCGCAACACATTCGTTGCGGGCTTCATCGGCAGCCCCACTATGAACCTTCTGGAAGGTGCCGAGGCCGCTAAGCACGGCGCGGCAACCATCGGCATCCGCCCCGAGCACATCACGATCTCGACGGAAGTCGGTGATTGGGAAGGCACGGTTGGTGTGTCCGAACATTTGGGTTCTGATACGTTCTTCCACATCAACTGTCCGGCTTTCGAAAAGCCCCTGACAGTGCGTGCCAGCGGCGAACTGTCGTTGAAGTACGGCGCCAAGGTCATGCTGACGCCGGACCTGCAGCACCTGCACCGCTTTGACGCGCAAGGGCTTCGGATCGAATGAAGCGTCTGGAAGGAAAAACGGCCCTGATCACAGGTGCGGCCCGAGGGATTGGGCGCACCTTTGCCGAAGCGTATTTGCGCGAAGGTGCCAAGGTGGTCATTGCCGATATCGATGCGGACCGTGGTGCTGAAACGGCGAAGGAACTGGGTGAAAAAGCCGCGTTCGTGCGTTTGGATGTGACCGATCAGGACAGCATCGATCGGGCGATCGCGACAGCGGAAGATACATTCGGCCAGATCGACGTCCTGATCAACAACGCCGCGATCTTTACCGCCGCCCCAATCGTTGAAATCGACCGCGCGGATTACGACCGCGTGTTCGCGATCAACGTGTCGGGCACGTTGTTTATGATGCAGGCCGTTGCGCGCCACATGATCGACCGTGGCATCAAGGGCAAGATCATCAACATGGCCAGCCAGGCCGGTCGCCGTGGCGAGGCGCTGGTAGGTGTCTATTGTGCGTCCAAAGCGGCTGTCATCAGCCTGACCCAGTCGGCAGGTCTGAACCTGATCAAGAACGGCATCAACGTGAACGCCATCGCACCCGGTGTGGTCGACGGCGAACACTGGGACGGGGTCGATGCCTTTTTTGCGAAATACGAAAACAAACTTCTGGGCCAGAAGAAAAAAGAAGTCGGTGAAGCCGTGCCTTTCGGGCGCATGGGCACCGCAGAAGACCTGACCGGAATGGCGGTTTTTCTGGCCACTGAAGAAGCAGATTACGTCGTCGCGCAGACCTTCGGGGTCGACGGCGGAAACTGGATGAGTTGATGGACGGTGGAATGCTGGAGCCCTCTATGGTGAAACTCAATAATAAAACCCTGTCTGATCTGCCTGCGAACATCGCGGTTCCGACCTATGACAGAAGCGCGCTGACGGCGGGCATCGTTCACATCGGTTTGGGCAATTTCCACCGCGCCCATCAGGCGTGGTACCTGCACCGGTTGATGCAAAACGGTCAGGCGCTGGATTGGGCGATTGTCGGCGCAGGCGTGCGTCCGAACGATGAAACCCGTCGTCTGGAATTGCTGGAACAGGACTATCTGAACACCCTGATCGAACTGGACCCGTCGGGCATTTCCGCCGAAGTGACAGGCGCCATGATCGATTTCGTTCCGGTGACTGCCGATAACGCGCCCTTGATCGCGCGAATGGCGCAGGCCGACATCCGGATCGTCGCCATGACTGTGACCGAAGGCGGCTACTATATCGATCCGGTGACCAAGGCGTTCGACGCAAACCATCCTGATATCCAGCATGATGCAGCAAATCCGACGACCCCGAAAACGCCCTTTGGCGCGATGGCGGCGGCGCTGAAAATCCGGCGTGATACCGGCGTTGGCCCCTTCACCGGCCTGTGCTGTGACAACCTGCAAGGCAACGGCGCTATCCTGCGCCAGACTGTCGTGTCCTTGGCCCGTCTGTCCGATCCGGATCTTGCCGACTGGATTGATGCGAACTGTAGTTTCCCCAACTCGATGGTGGATTGCATTGTACCCGCCACCGGCCCGACCGAGATCGCTCTGGCGCATGAACTGGGTATCGAAGACCTAGCACCGGTGACGCACGAAAACTTCCGTCAGTGGATCATCGAAGATGACTTCTGTGCCGGTCGCCCCGACTGGGATAAGGCGGGTGCGGTCTTTACCGACGATGTGCATGCCTACGAGATGATGAAGATCCGCATTCTGAACGGCGGTCACCAGATCATCGTGGGCGCGGCCGAGGTGCTCGGGATCGAGACGATTTCCGGTTGTATGTCGAACAGCGCAATCGCGGCGTTCTTCAATAAGGTCGCGCTGAACGAAATCGTTCCGCACGTGCACCCCGTGCCGGGCCGCACGCCCGAGTCTTACGTCGAACTGATTTCAAGCCGTTTTGCCAACCCGCGTATCGTCGATACCACGCGTCGCGTCGCGTTCGACGGATCCTCGCGCCATCCGGGGTTTGTGATCCCGTCCATCCGCGATGGTCTGGCCGCTGGCACCCCGATTGAAGGGCTTGCGTTGACCGAAGCCGCTTGGGCCCGCATGTGCGAAGGCACACGCGAAGACGGCAGCACGATCCAGCCGAATGACCCCTTCTGGACCGATCTGCAAGTGGCAGCGAAGGCTGCGAAGGATGATCCGGCGAAATGGATCGCGCAGGACCAGTTCTATGGTGATCTGGCGAACGAGCCGCGCTTTGCCGAAGCCTTCGACAAATGGCTACGCCTGATCTGGGCCGAGGGCATGACTGCCGCTTTGAAAACCTATCTAGCGGCTTGACCCCGGCCAAAATCGTGTAAGTTAACGTCACATGTAACAGGCGCTGGGGCAGGCCATTGGGCTGCCCCTTTTGACGAACGGGACAACGATGACTTCGATTTCTGTTGAACAACTGGCCAAGGAAATCACCGACCGCGCCACTGGCGACGGGCGGTTTGTTGTGGCGGTTGCGGGGCCTCCGGGCGCCGGAAAATCCACCTTGTCCGAGGCGCTTGTTGACCGGTTGGGCGATATCGCTGCGGTTTTGCCCATGGACGGGTTTCATATGGACAACGCCGACCTGATCGAACTGGGTCTTCTTCCACGCAAAGGTGCTCCTGAAACCTTTCATGCCGAGGCGTTCGGCAAACTGCTGTCTGACGTGCGCACGCAGGACACGGTGGATTATCCGACCTTTGACCGCTCAATGGATCGCACTGTTCCGAATGGTGGACGGATTGAACCGACGACGCGGATCATCGTGGCGGAAGGCAACTACCTTTTGCTGAAAGACAAGCCTTGGGATCAGCTGGCGTCGATGTTCGACATGACCGTTCTTTTGGAAGTTCCGCGCGACGTGCTGGAAACGCGGCTGATCCAGCGGTGGCTGGACCATGGTATGAGCGAGGCCGACGCCATCGCCCGGGCGCGCGGCAATGACATGGTTAATGTCGATACGGTCATCAACCGGTCAGGCACCCCCGATTTCCGCGTGGGCGAGGTGGGGTAAATCCCACTTCATCCCCCAATAACGGACATGATCCCTGCCTTTGTCGGAAACAAAACGTTCTGTTTTTCCGTGTAAATATCCATCAGGAATTGCAACCTTTGAAGCGCCCTCCCCTCAGGGGAGAAGATCCCTTTTGGTCATCGTAAGATACAGCTTTACCTGAATTTCGCGCGGCTGAGCCTGTCTTACGCTTCCTGCCGTTTCCACCAGAAACGCAGATGAACGATTGATATCCCTACCACGACACCGTGGCCGCCGAACTCTTGGTCTGGCGCGCAATTTGCATGCGCTCCCTTTCGTGCTCGGCTTATGGCGAAGCGATTTTGAAAGGTGAAAAAAGTGGTTGGTGAATCAAAAGTTGTCTGGATTTTCCAGTTACTTCCAGACTCTTGCAGGCCCGGCTCGCCTTTAAGATTCTAAACGTATCCACCACCCAGCCGTTGGTTGAGGTGCTCTTTGTCTGGGAAGCGGGGGCACAACAATAATAACGCGATTTTGCGGAAACGCTGAGGCGCGATCCCCGAAACCTTGTCCTGCGTTCCGGCGCCGGGCCGCCGAGTGGTGATATGGCGACAACGTTTGCAGTCCTATACCTTGGAACCGTCGCGTCGATTGACCCGGTTGAAGGTAACAACCTTGCTGAAGATGCCGGCCTTCTGGTCGGCAGCACCTTTGGCACGACTGCTGACCCATTATATAACGAAAATTATACTCTATCCCAGATTTCAGCCGTCGCGGCCTACGAGACGAACAACGACCTTGCCAATCATCAGGTGTCGATTGGCGGCACGACCTACACGCTTGATAGTCTTGCAGTTTATACGGCGACTGTAACCTACGTTGATGGGACTACGGCCACGGCCGAGGTCAAGCTGGTCCAGACGACAACGGGCGAACTGTACCTTGTCCCGCACATGGTCGGGGCCGAAGACAAGCAGTGGGTGCTTGAACAGCAACCGCTTGAATCCATTACGCTGACGGCCTTGATTACGGCAGATGGCAACATCGCTGCCGACCGGATCGATGCAAAATATATCGATGGTACGGTCGATGGTACGACAGGTGACGATGTCATCAAGGCCGGCTATAGCGATGCGAATGGCGATCAGGTTGATGCTGGCGCGAATACCATCGTTGGCAATGATGGCGCCGATTATATCGAGGCCGCAGGTGGCGACGATACGGTCACAGGCGGGATCGGGAACGACACGATCTATGGCGATATGGCCGATGGTTCGGTTTACGGCGAACTGAACCCGACGAACACCGACAACATTCAGGATGCGGGTGGGACCGAAACCTGGAACACCCGCGCGGTCGAGCTGGTCACACTGGCCAACGGCGACTTGATCCTGATCACGTCCGAACGCACGTCATCGTCTGATGGTATTGCGTCTTATCAGGTCGACAACGATCCGACGTCGGCGACTTACGGCAGTGTCATTGGCGGGCAGATCGATACGATTACCGAGGCAACGAATCCTTACGGGTACAACGATGTCGAGGCGCTTGCTGCTATTACGCTCAGTAACGGGTCGACGTATGTCTATTCAGCGGCGGAATTTTACGACGCGATCGGTGTTGCTGAAATCTCTATTGGCGGTGCCCTAACGCCGCTTACTCCGTTGACCGGTGTCACGGAAATTCAGGAACTGTCCATCGCCGAGGTGAGTGGGCAACCCTATCTGCTTGCTTTGTCCGGTTCGACCGGAGATGCGCTTATTTCGTATCAGATCAATACTGACGGGTCGCTGACCCAGACTGATATTGAATACGACAGTTCCGGGGCAGGCGAAAATTATCTCAACAACGGCGATGCTCAGTCTGCGTCGCTCTTGGAAAGCTTCACCAACAGCTCGGGCGAAACCTTTGTCATCGCTGGCGGTGACGAAAACGGTATCTCGCTTTGGACGCTGAACGGCACTGGTCAGCTTACTTTCCAGAACGCCCGTGGCGATGACCAAGCCGGTGCAAGCGAGACGGATCCGCAGGGCAACAATCTTGGGCGCGATCTGGTTAGCCCAATCGAGACGGGTCTGTGGGACGTTGATGCCGGGACCTTTGCGGAAATTAACGGACAAACATATCTGTTCGTTGGCGGCACCGACGACGACGTCGCCATTTTCCGCATCGATGCCGACACGGTTAACAATGACGGCACCTACGACCTAACGCTCGTCGGGCATGTTGATAACATCGTCACTGATATTTCGACGATGGATTACCTCGAAACCGATTCAGGCGGTGTGCTTGTAATCGGTGGCGAACAGCCCGGGCTGGAATATCACACCGTCACGGTGAACCCTGACGGAACGGTGACCCTGACGCAGGTCGCGACGTCGCCCGACGGCGCCGAAGGCAGTGCCGAACTGCTGGATTCAGAGTCGATGGATGTCGAGGGCGGCATCCTTGTATCTGCCAGTGACGCGGATGATGGCGTTGCGATCATTTCAACGGGGTTGAACGAAACGGCCTACACCGGTGTCGATGGCGCGGATTCGCTGTCTGGCGGGGCGGGCGACGACTATATCGTCGGCGACGGCCTATCCGCGACCTCTACCGAGCTTTTGACCAACGGAGATTTTTCTTCGGGTGGTGCAGGCTGGACGTACAATGACCCCACGGGCAATGGCGGTGTTCTGTTCGACATCGGATCCGCCAGCTTTAACACCGGTGATGAAACCGTCTATGGGGACTCGATCCAGCAGAGTTTCTCGACGACGGCAGGCGGCAGCTACCAGACCTCAATCACGCTTGAGGAATTTCAGGCAGGCGTCGGAAACCACACATTCCAGATCGATATTCTGGACGACACTGGTACCGTTGTCGCGACCGAAACGGTTACGGTCCAAGACGGTACAATTGAGACCTTCACTTTTGAGTTCTCTGCGACCTCAACGACGTCGACGATTGTCATCACCAACACGACATCGACGAACTCGACCACGACAGACGGTTTGGTACGCGAGGTATCTGTCGTCGAAATGGCGGAATCGTCGGGCGGCAACGACACCATTTATGGCGACGCTGGCGCAGACACCCTGATCGCAGGCGCGGGCGATGATCTGGTCTACGGTGGCACCGAGAACGACATCATTTCCGGCGGCACCGGGCACGACACGCTTTATGGTGAAGCGGGCGATGACTCGGTCAGTGGTGGCGATGGCAACGATTCAATCGTCACGGATTCCGGCAACGACGTCGCCTACGGTGGTGAAGGCAGCGATACCATCGACGATATGCCGGGCAGCGGCGATGGAACGGGGTCGGACACCTTCTATGGCGAAGGCGGCGACGATTTCCTTTACGGCGGGGACGCAGGCGACCTGTTGGATGGTGGGACCGGCAACGACGTCCTCATGGGTGAGGATGGCAGTGATACACTGCTTGGTGGTGACGGCAACGATACGCTGTGGGGCGACAATTCCGGTGACATCGGAAATGACTCGCTAGATGGCGGCGCTGGAAACGACCAGCTTTATGGCGGCGCTGCAAACGACACGATGCTGGGCGGCACCGGAAGCGATACGGTCTTTCTGTATGATGCCTTCGGCACAGACCTGATCACAGGCGGTGAAGACAGCGACAACAGCGAAACCGATCTGATCGATGCCTCTGGCATCACCCTGAATGGGGTCGACGTCACCTTTACCGGAGATGAGGCGGGTACCCTGACATCCGGGTCGGATGTTGCGACCTTCTCCGAGATTGAAAGCTTCACGCTCACCGGTTCCGCAGACACGGTAGACGGCTCGCTCAGCACGGCCAGCATGAACGTCGATGCAGGCGCAGGTAGCGATAGCCTGAGGGGCGGGTCGGGTGCGGATACGCTGACGGCTGGTACGGGGGATGACACCGTTCAGGGTGGCGCTGGCGCGGATTCCCTAAGCGGAGGCGATGGCACCGATACGCTGGATTATTCCGGCAGCAGCGCAGGCGTCACGGTCGATCTGTCGACGAACACGGCGTCTGGTGGGGATGCTGCGGGCGACACGATCAGCGGGTTCGAAAACCTGACGGGTTCTGCCTTTGATGACACGCTGACACTGTCGAATACGGCGGGGCAGGTGAATGCTGGGGATGGTGCAGACAGCGTTCAGGGCGGCACCGGAAATGACACGCTCTTTGGCGACGCCGGAAACGATACGCTGGTTGGCAACGACGGCGCCGACAGCCTGAACGGCGGCTCTGGCGCGGATTCCCTGAGCGGCGGTGCAGGATCTGACACACTGGATGGCGGTGACGGGTCGGATACGCTGACCGGTGGTGCCGGAGCCGACACATTTATTGCCGATGGCACAGCTGATCTGATCACCGACTTCGATACCACGACGGGCATCGGCGATGCGGATCAGACGAACAACGACTTCGTCGATCTGTCGGCCTTCTATAACGACACCACTCTGGCTGCATGGAATGCGGCCAATCCGGGTCAGACCTATTCCAACCCGCTGGCATGGATGCGCGCCGATCTGGGCGATGGCGTTCTGGACGAAGCGGGCCGACTGGTTATTCAGGATGGCGGGACAACGGTTGATGCGTCTTCTCTGACCTTTGAGAACACGAACATCATCTGCTTTGCGGCGGGCACGCCGATCACCACAATGACAGGCGAGGTGGCGGTCGAAAACCTGTGCGTTGGTGATCGTGTCCTGACGGTAGACAACGGGTTTCAGACGGTGCGCTGGGTCGGGCGGCGCAAGGTGCCTGCTTACAGCAGGTTCGCGCCGGTGCTTGTGAAACGGGGGGTCTTGAACAACGATCGGGATCTGCTGGTGTCCCCGCAGCACCGGATGTTCGTGTCCTCCAAAATTGCCCAACGTGTCAGCGGGGATGGCGAAATTCTGGTGCCTGCCAAGCATCTTGTCGGGATCAATGGCGTTGAACTGCGGCCCCAGCCCATGATCGAGTATGTGCACTTCCTGTTCGATAACCACGAACTGGTTTTCTCGGCAGGGGCCATTTCCGAAAGCCTGTTCACTGGGCCCGAAGCGTTAAAGGCCGTGGACCCGTTTGCACGGCAGGAAATTCTGGGCCTGTTCCCTGAACTGGCCGAACAAGACTACGACACGTTGCCCGCACGCCCCTTGGCGACGGGTCGCATCGGACGCAAGATCGCGATGCGCCACAGCAAGAACAGCAAGCCGCTGCTCAACTGACCTTTCCCCTATTTTAGATCGATTTCGTGGGCTGCCAGCATATGGCCGATGTCCACCTGCGCGCCGGTTTCAATCGACAGGTTCGCGGCGATACCGGTTAGGATAGACCAGCCGCCAGCCACATGGTTTGATGACCTGCCATACGAGTCCGGCTCCATCCCGTCGGGATCAAAGATGTATCCGAGCATGATTGGGTCCGCGCCGCCGTGATGTCCTTCCCCTGCAGGCACGTCCAGGGCGCGGGGCCGTTCTCCGGCCAGATGCAGGATGGTTTCAACATCGTCCTTACCAGCGTGCGCCCGTTCGCCGCCAAACACGCCGTGGGTTTCGACATGTTTGTGGGTCAGCAGGCCCTTGGTCCCGTGGAACCTGATTTCCAGCCCCTCCCACGGGGAATAGGCGGTCAGCGTGTAGTTCGCCGTCGCGCCCGTGGTATAGCGGATATGGGCCTGAAGCGTGTCTTCGATGCCGATGTCGTCGTCAAAAACGCACAGATCGCGGTGATAGCCATCCTCACCTTCGGCATCGCGATAGAGCGCCTTGAGTTTGCTGTCCGCATCCATATCCAGTTCAAAGTCGCATCGTTCGGCAACCGCGCACGTGGCGCAGCGTGGCCCACGACCGTCCAGCCCTAACTCCGCGCCCATGGCGGGCGTGTAAAACGCGCGCTTGCCAGATGCGCTGACATGGGTGGGCACCGCATCCAGCCACCAGTTGAGCAGATCGAAATGGTGTGTGGATTTATGTACCAGTAAACCGCCGGAATTGTCCTTGTGCCGGTGCCAGCGGCGGAAATAATCGGCGCCATGGACGCGATCCAGATGCCATTGAAAATCAACGGCGGTGATCTCGCCTATCTGGCCCGAAGACAGGATATTTTTGATCTGGGTGCGGGCAGGGGAATAGCGGTAGTTGAAGGCGACCAGCAACTGACGACCGGTTTCCTTTTGCGCCTGCGTGATCTGTTTCAAAGACTTCAGATCAATCGTCATCGGCTTTTCGCAGATTACGTCACAGCCCGCTCTGAATGCGCGCACCATATAATCAGCGTGCAGGTAGTCGGGCGTGGCGATGATCACGGTGTCCGGCTTCTGTTCGGTGATCATCGCGTCAAACTGGTCTGCGGCGTAGGTGGCGACACCGTTCGTTCCGGGTTTGGACGCAAACTCGGCCGCCAGCCCCAGTCGGTGGCTGTTGCTGTCGCAGAGGGCCAGCAGCTCATGCTGGTCACCGTAGTCGAACGTCAGGCTTTCGCTGAACATGGAATGGCGCGATCCGCAGCCGACGATGGCGTATTTCATGGCTTCCCCCTGAGCAGATGAGTCGCATACTAATATGCCAGTTGTCCGTGCGCCAGCCATAAGAAAACCGGCCCGAAAATTCGGGCCGGTTTCATTTCCGTTAGGAATGGACGCTGATCAGGCGTCGCGTTCCATGATCCATTCAACTGCCGGATCGGCCTTGAAGCGCCATTTGCGCAGCGGGCCTGCCATGACGTTCAGATAGTACATCTCGAACCCGTAGGGCGCGCCGCAAGGGTGGTGGCCGCGCGGGACCAGAACCACGTCGCCGTCAGAGACAGCCATGGTTTCATCCAAGGTGCCATCTTCTGCATAGACACGCTGGATGCCAAAGCCCTTGGCGGGGTTGATCCGGTGGTAGTACGTCTCTTCCAGATAGGTCATGTTGGGGAAGTCATCCTCGTCATGACGGTGGCTGGGGTAGGACGACCAATGGCCATCGGGGGTGAAGACCTCTGTCACCAGCAGGCTGTCGCAAACGTCGCGATCTTCCATCGCGATGTTGTTAATATAGCGCGTATTGGTGCCCTTGCCGCGTTCGGTCAGCGTGATGCCATCGGGGCCAAGGCGCTGGGCCTTGTGGTTGCTCTTGCCCGGCGCTGTGCAGATGGCCAGAACACAGTCTGTCGTGGCCGTGGCCGACCAATCCTGTTCGTTCGGCACATAGAGGCAATGCGGCGGAGTGCGTTCGAACACGTTCATCCGATCGCCCATTTCGCCAAAGTCTTCGCCTGCTGCGGTGATGTTGGCTTTGCCTTCCACCAGAACAAGGATGACTTCGCGGTCGCCTGTGGCCTCGGCCGCGTTTTCACCGGCTTTCAGGTGATACAGGCCAAAGCCCACATAGCCCCAGTCGGGGCTGAGCGGGCCCTTGGCGCTGGTTGTTGTGATGTCGTGAACCTTGCCCGTGGTCCCGACAGGTTTGCGTAGAAGGTCAGGCATGATCATGCTCCGTTCAGGAAATGAGGCCCGCGTCTTTCGCAAGCGTTTTCAGTGTTTTCAGACCCAGTGTCTGGTATTCAAGCGGGTTGCGTACATCGGGGTCCTGTTCGGCCTCGATCACGATCCACCCGTCGTAGTCGTGCTGGGCAAGGATGTTCAGGCAAGGCGCGAAATCAATGCCGCCTTCGTCGTCACCGGGCACCGTAAAGACACCACGTCGCACACCTTCAAGGAACGACAGGTTTTCTGCACGGACCTCTTGTTTCACCGCGCGGCGCACGTTCTTGGCGTGGAAATGGGAAATACGGTCGATGTATTTTTCCACATACGGTGCGGGATCTGCACCGCCCGATCCGAAGTAGAAGTGACCCGTATCGAACAGCAGGCGCATCTTGGGGCCTGTTTTTTCCATCAGGATATCCAATTCGGCCGGTGTTTCGACGACGGTTCCCATGTGGTGGTGGTAGACCAGCGGAACACCTTCGGCGTCACAGTGGGCGGCAACGGCGTCAAGCTTGGCGGCGAAATCGTCCCACTGGTCGTCGGCCAGAACGGGGCTGTCAGCAAGCGACGCGCTGTCATTGCCGTGGATCGCATTCGACGTTTCACAGGCGATACAGACGGTGCAGCCCATCGCCTTGAGGCGGTCAAGATGCGGCTGGATCAGCGCGATTTCCTGTTCGGCAGAATGCATCAGCAGGTTCAAAGAATACCACGCCGACACAAAGGCCAGACCGTGCGGATCAAGCGCAGCTTTCAATTCGGTCGGGTCCCACGGCATCTTGTGGCCGTTTTCAATCCCGTCAAAGCCGATCTGACCTGCTTCAGTCAGGCATTGTTCAAGGCTGATATCTGCGCCGATGGTCTGATCGTCGTCGTTAGACCATGCGATAGGGTTTGTTCCAAAGCGGATCATAAAAGTGAACCTTATCAGGAGTTAGTTCAGCGCACGATTGCGCAGTTTTTCGATGTAGTTGGCGTGGGCGGCGTTGACCTCTTCGCGGACCGAGACCTCGGGCACCGCGACGTCCCACCAATGGCCACCGTCCGGGGTCGAAGGATAGGGATCGGTGTCGATGACAACCACATAGGCTTTGGGCGATGCCTTGGCGCGCTGCAAGGCGGCCTCAAGCTCTTCGATGGTTTTCACATGCTCGGATGTGGCCCCCATTGCGGCTGTGTGCGCGGCAAAGTCGATGTCCGACGGCGTTTCGTGGATCGTGTCTTTCAGCAGGTTGTTAAATTCTGCCCCGCCGGTGCCCATTTGCAGGCGGTTGATGCAGCCATAGCCGCGGTTGTCGGTGATCACGATGGTGAACTTCTGCCCCATCATCACAGCCGTCGCCAGTTCGCTGTTCATCATCATATAGCTGCCGTCGCCGACCATACAGATGACGTCACGCTCGGGCTGGGCCATTTTGATGCCCATGGCACCGGCCACTTCGTACCCCATGCAAGAAAAGCCGTATTCCATGTGGTAAGACATGGGCTTGGACGATTTCCAAAGCTTGTGCAATTCGCCGGGCATGGTGCCTGCGGCGCACATGACTACGGTGTCGGGACCTGCCGCACGCTGGACGGCACCAATGACCTGTTGGTCGGTGGGCAACTGGTTGCCATCTGCGGGTGCGTCGGTCAGCGGATCTACGGCTGCGAACCACGCATCCTTCGACGCCGTATTAGGGCCGGGATAGCTGGTGTCGCCAAGCGCCGCATCCAGATCGGCAAGGCCGGTGATCGCATCGGCCATGACCGGAACAGCACCATGCTTTTCGGCGTCATAGGCGTTGACGTTCAGTGAAATCAGGGTGCGGCCCGGGTTTTCGAACAGCGTCCAGGACCCGGTGGTGAAATCCTGAAAACGGGTGCCAAGACCAAGCACCACATCCGCCTCGATACAGGCTTTGTTCGCAGACGCCGAACCTGTCACACCGACGGGGCCCATGTTGTTCGGGTGATCCCACGGTAGTGCGGATTTGCCTGCCTGCGTTTCGACAACCGGAATGTTGTGCTTTTCAACAAAGGCCTTCATTTCCTCGGTCGCGCCAGCATAGTGCACGCCGCCACCTGCCAGAAGAACAGGGCGTTTGGCCGATTTCAGGATCTCGGCTGCGCGGGCGATTTCACCTTCGTCCGCACGGGGACGGCGGGTGTAGAGCGTGCGTTCTTCAAAGAATTCGACAGGCCAGTCATAGGCTTCGGCCTGAACGTCCTGACAGAAAGCCAGACAGACAGGGCCACATTCGGCAGGGTCTGTCATCGTGCGGAACGCGCGGGGCAGGGCCGTCAGAAGCTGTTCGGGGCGTGTGATGCGGTCGAAGTAACGCACGACAGGCTTGAAGCAGTCATTCGCGCTGATTGTGCCATCGCCGAAATCTTCGATCTGTTGGAGGACCGGGTCGGGGCCACGGTTTGCAAACACATCCCCGGGGAGAAGGAGAAGTGGCAAACGGTTTACATGCGCCAATGCCGCAGCAGTCACCATATTCGTGGCGCCCGGCCCGATCGAAGAGGTCACTGCCATCGCGCGGCGGCGCCCCAATTGTTTGGAATAAGCAATCGCCGCGTGGCACATGCTTTGTTCATTATGTCCGCGATAGGTCGGAAGCTCGTCACGGATGCCGTGCAGTGCTTCGCCCAGGCCGGCCACGTTGCCGTGCCCGAAAATGGCCCAGACACCTTCGATAAAACGCTCACCAGTTTCGGTTTTTTGCGCTGCAATGTAGCGCACCATGGCCTGAGCGGCTGTCAAACGGATGGTTTTTGTCATCTCGATCATCCTTTGTTCGCGGGCCATTTGGCCTCGGCGCTGGAAGTGTCCCAGATTTCGCAAAGCTGGCTATAGCGTTGTGCCATTTCCGCGACGGCTGTTTCATCATCAATCTTGTCTGTCAGCCACTGACGCGCAACCTCGCCAAAGATCGTGCGGCCCACGGCGAACCCCTTGACCAAATCGAACTTGGCCGCGGATTTAAAGCTGGCAGCCAGCTCTTCTTGCGGGGCATCAAGGCCCAGAACCACGATACCACGGGTGTGCGGATCGTTTTCTTCAATCGCGTTGACCGCGTTGGACCAGCCTGCGTCGGTCTTCATCGGCTCAAGCTTCCACCAGTCAGGATACACGCCGATTTCATAGAAGCGGCGGATGATGGTGGCAGTGGTCATGTCGTCGACGGGGCCGACCTTTGAGGGAATAACCTCGAACAGGAATTCAAGACGGTTGCGGCGCGCGGCAGCGTACAGGCGTTTGACCCGCGCTTCCTGCATCTTGCGTTCTTTTTCAGTGTCATCGGGGTGGTAGAAGCACAGGCACTTTACCACGTGTTCCAGCGGCCATTCCGACAGGCCACCGCAATCGGGGCCGATTTCCGGTTCGAATTCCAGCGGACGCGAACCGGGCAGTTCGACGGGACGACCGATCCAGAGGCCGGTGCCTGCCGCCTTATATAGCGCGTCACGGCCAAGGCGACGGTCGCACAGCAGACCATAGCCGTTCCGGCCTTGGGCGACCTGCTGGCAGGCATCAAGGCAAAGTTCCTTGAACGCGCCGATCTTTTCAGGTGTTGCGCCGTCCATTTCTTCCAGCTGCATCCGGTGGTCGAATGCAAAGACCCGCATCGTCGGCCAGTCGCCTTTGCGGTTGGTGGCCCAATGCACCTGTTCCAGAATTTCGTCGTTACGCAGGTCGGGGCGCAACACGCCGCGTTCAAGGAAGAACTGCAATTCGGTCCAGCTGGGATACGCAGGCGCGCAGCCGTGGCGCGATACGGCCAGTGCGCCACAAGCGTTGGCGTAGGTTAGGGCGGTTGGCCAGTCTTCGCCGTCCAGCCAGCCTTTCAGTAGACCGGACATAAAGCCATCGCCCGCGCCCAATACGTTGAACACCTCAATTGGGAAGCCTGGGCCGGATTCACCGTCTTCAAGGCTGTCAGGAATGTCACCAGTAAAGGCCACAGCACCATCAGCACCACGTTTGCAGACCAGCGTCGCGCCAGACACTTTGCGGACGGCACGCAGGGCTTCGATGGTGTCTGTGCTGCCGCCCGCGATGTGAAATTCTTCCTCGGTTCCGACGATCAGATCGAACAGATGCAGCGTGGACTGCAATTTCTGGGTGACCGCATCAGACGCGATAAAACGGTTTTCGCCGTCGCCGTGGCCGGACAGGCCCCAAAGGTTCGGGCGATAATCGATATCCAACGCGGTCTGCGCGCCGTGTTTGCGCGCGAGTTCCAGTGCTTTCAGAACAGCGGCTTCGGTGCGCGGGTTGGACAGGTGGGTGCCTGTCGCAACGACCGAACGGGAAGACGCGATAAAGTCTTCGTCAACGTCATCTTCGGACAGCGCCATATCGGCACAGTTTTCGCGATAGAAAATCAGGGGGAACTGCTCTTCGTCCCGAATGCCCAGCAAAACCAATGCGGTAAGGCGTTCCGGATCGGTGATCACGCCTTGGGTGTTCACGCCTTCCGCGGCCAGCTGTTCGCGGATAAAGCGACCCATGTGTTCATCGCCGACGCGGGTCAGAAGGGCAGATTTCAATCCCAGACGCGCAGTGCCTGCAGCCATGTTGGTGGGCGAGCCGCCGATGTATTTTTCAAAGCTGGCCATGTCTTCCAACCGGCCGCCTACCTGTGCGCCATATAGGTCCACCGAAGATCGGCCCACGGTAATCAGATCAAGCGTTTTCGTCATATCTCTTTCCATCAAGCGACAGGTTCACGCGCCCAGCTGGTCAGCTGTCGCCTGTCGGCAGCCCAAATGGCGCAGTGATTGCGCGTTGTCTTAACTTTCCAAGGTTGGTTTCGGCCGTACGCCGATCTCCTCCTTGCGGTCAGCGCGACTCGCTTTGTCGCCACTTTCCGCCCTCAATGGAATAAATATTCCATTTTTATTGCGCAGGCAAGCAAAGATGGAAAATCTTATTCTTTTTGGACGCGCTGCCCCAATGCGACCGCCAGCGTCGTCACCAAAGTCATTGAAACGGTCGGGACGCGGAAGGCTTCGACATCGACCTCACGGGCCACCAGAACGACGTCGGCCTCGGGGGCGACCGGGCAATCCGCGCTGTCGGTCAGCAGGATAATCTTGGTGCCACGGGCTTTGGCCTCGGTCACAACATCCAGGGTTTCCGACGAAAATGGCGCGTAGGTCACTGCGAACAGTACGTCATCGGCCCTGAAAGACGCGCTTGCGGCGACCATGCCCACGCCAGAATGCAGCATGGCCGGCACGCCCATTTTGTTCAGCATATAATGGAAGTACGTGGTGACCGAATAGGCGCGGCGCATCCCGAATAAATGGGCCATTTGCGCGTTCTGAAGCAGGGTAATGGCCGCTTCTATTTGATCCGGATTCAGGCTGTTTGTGAAGTTTATTAGGGATTTGTGGCCAGCCTCGGCGAAATCGGCGAACAGGTTCGTGGCGTCTGGCGCCCCCTTTGCACGCAACTCGGACAGGCGCGCATCATAGTCGGGGCGCGACTGCGCATATTCACTGCGGAACAGGGCCTGCATTTCGGAATACCCCGAAAACCCGAGTGCCTGACAAAACCGCATAAAGGCTGACGGGGCGACGTCGGCCAGTGCAGCCATTTCGGCAACCGTTGAGACAGCCACAAGGTTGATGTTCCGGCGCAGCAGAATGGCACATTGGCGCAACCGCTTGGGCAGGCTGTCATCGATATGGTCCAATCGGTCCAATAGTTCGGACACGCTACGTGGCGGCTGCGCGGTCTCAGTCTTTGTACTCATGATCGGATCCTTATCGAGATGCGCCTACATTAGCGGTTTATCCCAAAAGTGGAATAAATATTCTGAAATCCAGTACCAGAAAGTCGATCCGTTCTAAAGGTATTTGCCGTCAGGTTGCAAAATCACAGTGATCCCTTCGCGTTCGCGGCTTTTCTCGGCGGGCAAACAGGGTACTGTACGGCAGAATTTCACAGCAGGCGGTATAGGCAGCGGGATGGACCAATCCGAGATCAAGCCAAGGCTTTGGGCCTTCTCCAGCCGCGAACACGTGTCGTCGGAGCCTGTGGCGGACGATCTTGAGTGTGATGTCCTGATCATTGGCGGCGGGTTTACGGGATGTGCCGCGGCCTATGAAGCGGCCAGCGCCGGGGCGCGTGTTGTCCTGCTTGAGGCAGAAGAGATCGGCTTTGGCGGATCGGGCCGGAATGTCGGCTTGGTGAACGCAGGCCTCTGGTTGCCGCCTGACGACATCATCCACCGTCTTGGGCACACCATGGGGCATCGTCTGATTGATGCATTGGGTGTTGGCCCTGACTTGGTGTTCGAATTGATCGCTGAAGAGGGCATTCAGTGCGATGCTGTCCGTCAGGGCACGCTGCATGTCGCCCATTCCGAAGACGGCTTGGAAAATCTGCAAAGCCGCTTCCGTCAAGGCAACGCAGTTGGTGCGCCGCTTCAAATGCTGAACGCCGAGGACACCGAACGCAGGCTTGGCACCGGTGACTTTCACGGTGCGCTTTTTGATCCGCGGGCGGGCACGATCCAGCCGCTGGCCTATTGCCGTGGGTTGGCGCGAGCGGCGGAGCGCGCGGGCGCGATGTTGTTCGGGCAAAGCCGCGTTCGGGATCTGCGCCACACCGGTCAGGGGTGGATGGCCAAGGTGAACGGGCAGACAATTACGGCCCAGTCCGTGATCCACGCGACGAACGCCTATCATGACACGATCAAAGGCGGGCCAAAGCCGTCTTTCGCCACGGTTCATTATAGTCAGTTCGCCACCGCGCCCCTGACGCCCGCACAGCGCGAGGTGATCCTGCCCGATGGTGAGGGGTGCTGGGACACGGCGCTGGTGATGACGTCCTTCCGCTTGGATGCCGAGGGGCGCTTGATCCTTGGGACGATGGGCAATGCCGAGGGCTTCGGTGGCACGGTTCACCGCAACTGGGCTGAACGCAAACTGGCCGAACTGTATCCGCAACTGGCTGGTACGGCGTTTACCCACATCTGGCAGGGTCGCATTGCCATGACGGCAGATCATCTGCCCAAGGTCGTGGCCTTTGGCCCGGATGCCTATGCGATCTACGGGTATTCGGGGCGTGGGATCGCGCCCGGTACGGTCTTTGGTATTTGCGCGGCGCGGGCTTTGTTGGGCGACGGGGAAACGGCCTTTCCGCTGCCTGTCTTGCCGGCATACTCGGAACACCTTACCCGATCAAAAACACTGTTCTACGAGGCAGGCGCCACCTTGACGCACGCGCTGCCTCAGATACCAAAGGTGTCAAAATTTTTAGGAGAAAAGCGATGACCGATCTGATGCACCCCGATGATATCCGCGGGCTTTTTTCCAAGGCCATGTCAGACATGTACCGTGATGAGGTGCCGCAATACGGTGACCTGATCGATCTGGTGCGTGATGTGAATAACGAGGTTCTGGCAGGGGATCCGGACTTGCAGGCTCAGATGCAAGCCGCTGATGAACTGGACCGACTGGATGTCGAACGCCACGGTGCGATCCGTCTGGGCACAGCTGAGGAACTGTCGTCCATCCGTCGGATGTTTGCTGTGATGGGGATGTATCCCGTCGGCTATTACGATCTGTCCGTTGCGGGCCTGCCGGTGCATTCCACCGCCTTCCGCCCGATCGAGACTGCCGCGCTGTCGCGCAACCCGTTCCGTGTGTTCACGTCACTGGTGCGGTTGGAACTGTTGGAAGATCGCGACCTTGCTGCGGCTGCGGCGGACATTCTGGCACAGCGTCAGATCGTGACGTCCAAAGCGCTGTTCCTGATTGAAACAGCTGAGTTGCAGGGTGGCCTGACCAAGCCGCAGGCCGAAGAGTTCGTGGCGCAGGCGTTGGAAACCTTCCGTTGGCATTCTGACGCGACGGTTGATGCCGAGACATATGAACGTCTTCACGATGCACACCGTCTGATTGCGGATGTGGTCAGCTTTAAGGGCCCGCACATCAATCACCTGACACCGCGCACGCTGGATATTGACGAGGTGCAGCGCCTTATGCCTGAACGTGGCATCGCGCCCAAGGCTGTGATCGAAGGCCCGCCGCGCCGCAACGCTGGTATCCTTCTGCGCCAGACATCGTTCAAAGCGCTGGAAGAGCCGGTGAAGTTCAAAGGTGCCGATGCGGCTGGTACGCACACTGCGCGTTTCGGTGAAATCGAACAGCGGGGCGTTGCGCTGACAGCCGAGGGTCGCGCGCTTTATGATCGTTGTCTTGCAGAAACCCGCGCGGCGGCGGCTGTTGGCGGGCAGGGGCAGGGCGCGGGTGATTATGTCGATGCGCTGAACGCCAAATTTGTGGCCTTCCCGGATGATCTGGATACGTTGCGCCGCGAAAAACTGGCCTTCTTCCGTTATCGCGCTGTGGGGCAAGCCGCAGGTCAGGCCGGTGATGTCGAAGCGCTGATTGCGTCCGGTGCGTTGGTCGCTGATCCGCAGGTCTACGAGGATTTCCTGCCTGTCTCGGCGGCGGGCATTTTCCAATCTAATTTGGGGTCCGATGCACAGTCGACCTACGATGCGGCGGCCAACCAAGATGCCTTTGAGGCGGCGCTGGGTACGACGGTCACGGACCCCACCGGCCTTTATGCAAAGATCCAGAACGACAGCTTGGTTGAGGCGCTAACACAATTGGGCCAAGGGCATCTTTTGGCCGCGTAAGCGTAAAATCTGGGGCAGTTAGCATAAAAAAATGCGTAATCCAGAGGGGCGAATGGTCACATCCGGTAGACCATTCGCCCCAGTTCGGCTAGACGTTCGCAAACGCAGCAAAGGACTTGGATCATGGCTGAACAAACATCTCCAGATATTGTGTATACAAAGGTAGACGAAGCACCGGAACTTGCGTCCCACTCGCTTCTTCCAGTGATTCGCAGCTTTGCTGCCGCCGCGGGTGTGACCGTCGGTGTTAAAGATATTTCGCTGGCTGGCCGCATCATCGCGACCTTCCCCGAGCGTCTGACAGACGCACAGAAACAAGATGACCACCTGGCAGAACTGGGCGAGCTGGTGAAGCTGCCCCATGCCAACGTGATCAAACTGCCGAACATCTCGGCTTCGGTTCCGCAGCTGGTTGCAGCGATCAAGGAACTTCAGGGGCAGGGCTATGATCTGCCCGACTATCCCGAGGCACCCGCGACCGACGAAGAAAAAGAAGTTCGCGCGCGCTACGACGCGATCAAAGGTTCCGCTGTGAACCCCGTTCTGCGCGAAGGCAACTCGGACCGCCGCGCGGCTGGCGCCGTTAAGAAATTCGCCCAAGACAACCCGCACCGCATGGGTGAGTGGGTGTCCGACTCCAAAACACGCGTGGCGTCGATGTCGGGCGGCGACTTCTTCTCGAACGAAGTGTCGGCAACGCTGGACAAAGCCGCGACTGCCAAGATCGTTCTGGAAACAGCCGGTGGCGAAACTGTCCTGAAAGAGGGCGTTTCCTACCCCGCAGGTGCTGTTGTTGACGCGACATACATGTCGGCCAAGGCGCTGGACGCGTTCCTTGAGGACGAAATCGCCAAGACAAAAGACGAAGGCATCCTGTTCTCGCTGCACATGAAAGCAACGATGATGAAGGTGTCGGACCCGATCATCTTCGGCCACGCTGTCAAAGCCTTCCTGAAGCCTGTCTTTGACGACTACGGCGACGAACTGGCGGCACTTGGCGTCAACCCGAACTCGGGTCTGGGTGATCTGCTGAAGCGCGTCGAAGACCAGCCTGCGATCATGGCTGAGATCGAGCGCGTCATGGCTGACCAGCCGCCGATGTACATGGTGAACTCGGACAAGGGCATCACCAACCTGCACGTGCCGTCTGATGTTATCATCGACGCCTCGATGCCTGCGCTGATCCGCGCTGGTGGTAAAGGCTGGGGCCCGGATGGCAAAGAAGCAGATACAAACTGCGTCATCCCCGACAACTCCTATGCGCCGGTCTATGACGAAGCGATCAAGTTCTTCAAAGAAAACGGTAAACTGAACCCGGCAACTGCTGGCACCGTTCAGAACCTTGGCCTGATGGCACAGAAAGCCGAAGAATACGGTTCGCACCCGACAACGTTCGAAATCCCCGAAGCAGGCACCGTCAAGATGATCCTTGATGACGGCACCGTGCTGCACCAGCACGCCGTTGAAGCAGGCGACATCTGGCGTTCCGCATCGGCGCGCAAAGCACCGATCGAAGACTGGGTGAACCTGGCGATCGAACGTCAGAAGGCAACAGGCTACCGTTCCATCTTCTGGCTGGACGAAACCCGCGCCCACGACGCCGAACTGATCAAATACGTCAAGCCGATCCTCGAGGCCAAAGGCGTTTCCGACAAGTTCGAGATCATGGCACCCCGCGAAGCCACACGCGCATCGCTGGAAACCATCACCAAGGGCGAAAACACAATCGCGATCACAGGCAACGTTCTGCGCGATTACCTGACCGACCTGTTCCCGATCCTCGAACTCGCGACATCGGCGAAAATGCTGTCCATCGTGAAACTGATGAACGGTGGCGGCCTGTTCGAAACAGGCGCCGGTGGTTCCGCGCCCAAGCACGTTCAGCAGCTGATGGAAGAAAACCACCTGCGTTGGGACAGCCTTGGCGAATTCTGTGCGCTGGCCGAAAGCCTGAAGTTCCTGGCTGACGCCCGCGACAACGCCAAAGCGCGGATCTTGGGTGAAGCCGTGGAAACAGCGACCCAGGGCATTCTGGACAACGACCGTTCGCCGAGCCGTAAAGTTGGCGAGCCGGACAACCGTGACAGCCACTTCTGGTTCGCGACCTACTGGGCCAAAGCACTGGCCGAGCAGGATCAGGACGCAGAGATCGCCGCACACTTCGCCCCCATCGCCAAAGCGCTGGACGAAAACGCGGACAAGATCGTTGCCGAGCTGGCGGCAGTTCAGGGCCAAGCGGCTGATCTGGGCGGCTACTACCACTCGGACGAGGCCAAGACGACTGCTGTGATGCGCCCCTCGGCGACGTTCAACAGCATCATCGGCTGATCGGCTTAACAGCTTGAAACCAAGACCCGCCAGCGCCCACGCGTTGGCGGGTTTTTCTTTGTCTGCTGCTGACCGGACGCAAACACGAATAGCCCGCGAACTGCAGGCTGGTGTGTTGGATATGGAGGGAAGTGGTGGCGTGGGGGAGACTCGAACTCCCGACCTAACGATTATGAGTCGTTCGCTCTAACCAACTGAGCTACCGCGCCGAACCGTGGGCGGTGGGTAAGACAGCGGGCCGGAGTCGTCAAGCGCTATTTGCCAGAAAAATGCGCTTAGTCGCGATCTATTTGGTTTGGGTCCATATTGGGCAAAACGCAGGGATGTGTCGCCGTGGGATTTCTGCCCAGAAACGAAAACAGCGGGCCCGATTGCCCGCTGCTGAATTGTTCTGCGACTGGCATTGTCGCGGCTATTTCACGATCTCTTCGTCTTTGACGAACAGGTTGGCCCAAGCACGGTCCACCAGTTCCGGTGTCATCTTGTAGGGCAGGCCCTCGAAGTCGCAGACTGCGATCATCTGGTCGATCAGGAAGACTGGCTGATAGTTCGCATAGACGTTGTTGATCGTCGGGTATTTCTTTTTCAGCAGGTGAACGAGGCTCTTTTCACACAACTGCATTTTCTTCTTGCGGGCCACCAGCGCAAAGATTTTCAGGAAATCCTCTTGGTTCGGGCCGTCAATTTTCACCTTGAAGAAGATACGACGCAAAGCCGCTTGGTCGAAGATTTCATTTGGGTGGAAGTTGGTCGAGAACACGACCAGCGTGTCGAAGGGCACTTCGAATTTCTCACCCGATTGCAGGGCCAGAATATCTTTGCCTTCTTCCAGCGGAACAATCCACCGGTTGACCAGCTTCTGCGGCGGTTCGGCCTGACGACCCAAGTCGTCGACGATAAAAATGCCGCCGCTGGATTTCAGCTGCAAAGGCGCCTGATAGGTCCGCGCCGTGGGGTTATAGACCAGATCCAGCATGTCCAGCGACAGTTCACCACCTGTGATAACCGTGGGGCGTTCACACTGCACATAGCGGCTGTCGAACAGGTTGCGGCGGCGCAACTGGGTCGGATCGTCCAGCATTTCTTCGGCGGCGGAATGGACGATCGGGTCATAAACCGTGATCACCTGACCGGCGTATTCGATGGCGCGGGGGACATAGATTTTATCACCCATCGCATCACGAATACCGTTCGAGATCGACGATTTACCGTTGCCCGGAGGGCCGTACATCAGGATCGACCGGCCAGAGCCCACAGCAGGGCCCAACGTGCTAAGCAGTGTGGGCGGCAGGATCAGGTGACCCATCGCCTGCGTAAGCTGTTCGCGGGTGATTTGGACGTTCTTAATCGACTGCCGTTTGACCTGTTCGCGGTAGACCTCTAGCGGCACAGGCATCGCGCCATAGTATTCGGACTGCGCCAAAGCCTCCAGCGCGCGGGCGCGGCCGGAGTCGGTCAGCTGATAGCCCATCTCGTTGCCCGAGTTCGCATTCAGCGTACCCATCGCTTCCAGAAGGTTCTGACCACGAGCGATGTCGACCAGTTCCTGCGTGATCCCTGTCGGCAGGCCGATGGCCACACCCAAATCACGCACGGTGGCAATGTTTTTACGGAACATCGTTTTGATCACGATGTCGCGCATCATCACAATCGGCAGGGCCATATCCGCAAGGCTTTTGGGCGGAGGAGGCGCCATGACATTGGACGTCTGCATGTTCATGATTGGGAACCTATCGCTCGAATTCACTGGTCTTTGTTGACCCAGAAGAGAGCAGGTATTTGTGGCAAGAGCTTGGCTTGCCTCGGGCGTTTTGCAGATGATTTTAGACAGGCAGGCGCAGGGCAACGCCCCGCGCTTACAGGTTTTATCTGCCGTAGAGGATGCCCAGCCCTAGATAGATCGCCAGCGTTCCGCCAAGCGCCAGCCCCATCGGGAACTTCTTGGCAGGTGCGTCCCAGCTTTCCCAATCAGGGGCGATTTTACGCAACGGCGTGTATTTGGCCAAACGGTGGGATGCGAACGCGGCCAGCAGGGTTGCGGCGAACAGAACCATCAGGAACCGGAGGTCACCAATATGGATAAAGGGTGCGGCGGCTGCGGCGAATTTCGCGTCACCAGCGCCCATAGCACCTGCCGCATTCAGCGCCATACCTGCCACGAGGACCGCGCCAAAGTAAGCATAACGCCAAAGGTAGTCTTCAAACGGAAGGGCGAGTGGGCCGATCACGACAAAGACCAGAAACAGCGCCACGACTGTTCCGTTCGTAATGCGCATTTCGCGCATGTCCGTGTAACACGTGTAGACGCACAACGGCAGAACGAATGGAAAAAACCACAGCGCGGCGGACGAAAGAATATCCATAGTTCCGTCCGGCCCGATCAGGAGTTTTCCAACGCATCCAAGCTACGCGCGGCAGCTTCGAAATGCTGGGGATGTGTTTCGAGCGCTTCACGCAAGAGCGACTTCCCGATTTCCACATCGTTCCGTTTGATCGCAGCCAGCGCCATCGTGTGCAACAGCTCGGCCCGTTCGATCTGGGTCATGGGCATGACCGGCAGGGTGTAGTTGCCTTGCGCGCCACGGGCCAGAACAAGGTTGTTTTTGGCTGTGAAAAGATCCTGATCGCGCTGGATTGCGTCTGTGAACAACCGCTCGGCCGCGGCACCGTCGCCGCGTGTCAGCTTGGAAAAGCCCCAGTTGTTCAGAACGCCGGCTGGCTGGGTCGTCAGGCCAAGCGCGATTTCGTAGAAGCTGTCGGCCTTTTTCCAATCCTTGTTATAGTCGGCAATGATCGCTTCCAGCTTGTAGCGTTCAAACGTTTCATGTGTCGGGGGAATGGAATTCAGCGTCTCTTCCGCCCGTTCCCACTGTCCGGCACGGATCAAAGCATCGGCAAGGTTTGTTTTGTCGGAATTGGTGGCGTCTTCGTGTTCCACCACGCGGTTCCAAGCACCCACACCTTCGGTCACACGTTTCGCGCGGATCAGCGACAGGGCAAGACCACGGCGGAAATCGATGCGATCGGGGTCCTGTCCCAGACTGCGTTGGAAATAGGACACGGCTTCGTTCGGGTCTGCGACTGTCAGCATGACGTCGTTCAGATCGGTCCCGTCGATAACGTTCACACCCTGAAAGGCGCGGTCCACACTTTGTCCGTCGGACTTGTCACAAGCCGACAGAACGATCAGCCCTGCAACGCAGGCGGCTGTCAAAGAGAGGGGCTGGCGCATTTTTGCGTCCTTTACTGCTCTTGCCTCGTATATTTATGGCTGGATCAGGTAGTCACCCGTACCCCGCCGTACCAGCTTATATTGCTGATCTTCTGATGGATCATAAAACGAATTTTCAAGTTTTGCGATAGCCAAGCGAAGATTGTCACGAATTGAGTCACTTTCGCCATTATCCAGCGCGTAGGCTTTCTGGAAAGTGGCGGCTGCTTCGGATAATTTTCCCTTTTCCATCAGGACAACGCCCAGATTGTTCCAGACGGCCGGATTGGTTTCGTCTTCTTTCACGGCTCGGCGCAGAATGCGTTCGGCTTGCCCCAAACGCCCCATCGCAAGGTTCGCAGATCCGATGCCGCTTAGGATTTCGCCGGTCAGCCCGTATTGCACGGCCGCACGTTGATAGGCCTCGATCGCCAGTTCGTATTCCTTGGCGTCCATCAACCTGTGCCCGACCAACAGCCCGTCAACGGATTCCCCGTTCGGATCGATCGAGGGCGCATAGAGTTGATCAGGCTTGCCGTCGGATGCAGTCAGGCCGCCCGAAGAACAGGCGGCCATAAAGCAGGTCAGGATGGCAGCACCGAAAAGGCGCAAGGGCATAGGGTTGCTCCTAGTTCAGCCCCATGTTCGTGATGCCAACGACCGAGGGACCGACAAGAATAAGAAGTAGCGGCGGCACCGTGAACATCATTGTGGTCAAAGTCATCTTGGTCGGCAACTGGTTCGCTTTTTCTTCTGCGCGCATGACGCGTTTATCACGCATCTCGCCCGCATAAACGCGCAGGGCGTCAGCGATTGACGTACCAAAGGTCTGCGACTGGTTCAGAACCGTCACGAAAGACGAAATATCCTGCACGCCGCATCGTTCGGACATGTCGTTCAGAACGGCGGTTTTTTCCTTACCCGCCTTCATCTCGTAGCTGACCATCAGGAATTCGTCGGCCAGGTTCGGGAAAGAGGCCCGCAATTCCTTTGAAATCCGCAAAATCGCTTGGTCCATGGATTGGCCCGCTTCCACGCAGACCAGCATCATGTCCAAGGCATCAGGGAAACCATCCTGAATTTCCTGACGGCGTTTATCCGCACGTTTGGTAACCCAGTATTTCGGCCCCATGTAGCCGACAACGCCCGGGCCAAGCACCCACATGATCATATCTTTGGTGGTGCTGTCGGTGCCAGCGTTCAGGCTGTAGTAAAGCGCGCCCAAACCAAGACCAGCCAACGCCAGCGCGAACTGGGCAAAGTAATATGTCCGAACGGCATCTTTGCTGCGGTAGCCGGCTTGCTGCAGTTTGGACTTGATGTCCGACAGTTCTTTTTCATCGGTCGGTTCAAGTAACTGGGCGTATTTGTTCAGTTTGTCGTTGCGACCCTTTTCGCGAAGAATGGCGGTCGTTTCTTTCTGTACCCTCGATTGTTGAGCTTCTTTCAGTTTGTCCAATGGGTCCGGTTTTTGGGACAGGACGATGGGAATACAGGCCAACAGCAGCAAAAGCCCAACGCCACCCAAAAGGATGACAGGACCTGCTGGGCCAAGAAGTCCAGTGATGACGGAAGTGATATTTGCGAATAAATCCATGTCAGAAACCGCTTCAGACTTTGATGTTTACAAGCATGCGCATGATGAACAGGTTCAGCGCGAGGAAGATGGCGACAAAGAAGCAGCCAGGAATGAACAAGGGGTGATCCAGAACTGGATCGTAATAATCGGGCTTTGTCACCTGAATAAAAATCAATGCGGCCACAGGGAAACCGGATAGGAATTTGCCAGACCACTGTGCTTCGGCAGTGATCGCTTTAACGCGGCGGAACAGGCGGAAGCGGGCGCGGATAACTTTGGCCAGACCTTCAAGGATTTCGGCAAGGTTACCACCCGACTGCTGCTGGATCGAAACGGCCACCGCGAGGAAGCGCAAATCCTGCATGTCCAGACGTTGGGCCATGTGTTTCAGCGCTTCGCCAATGTCACGGCCATAGGCGCTTTCATCCGCGATAACGCCGAATTCTGTTGCCAGTGGGTCTTGGATTTCTTTGGAAACGATGGAAATTGCCGAATTAAACGGGTGGCCAACGCGCAAGCTGCGCACCATCAATTCGACTGCATCGGGTAGTTGTTCTTCAATCAGATTCAGACGTTTTTTCGCCTTCATATTGACCCAAGTAAAGACGCCACCTACGCCAAAAAGGATCGACAAAAGAATGCGCACGGCCAGTCCGGTTTCTGTGCCAACGGTCAATGCAACGAAAGCCAGAATGCATACGCCGATCATCAGCAAGATAAGCTGTTGCGGTGTAAATGCGATTGCAGCCTTCTGGGCGCGGTCGGCCAGAAGGGAATAGATCGGCAGACCCCGATTTTCCGAGTGCTGGTCCATTTCCTTACGAAGGGTCGCAAGTACCTCTTCGCGGCGCGTGCCTTTGTCCAACATTTGCAGACGGCGGTTCACCTTGGAATTCAGGCTGATCGATTTCCCGAAGATGACCAGATAGGCGCCTTCGACAAGCACCAGAACGCCAACGAAAATAGCGCCGTAGATAATAAATTCGACGTTTAACATAACGGGTTACTCTGCTCTGAAGGGCTCATAAATCGACGAGGGCAAATCAAAGCCCCACAGTTTGAAGCGGTCAGCAAAGTGGCTGCGCACGCCTGTCGCCGTAAAGTGGCCGATGATTTTGTTGTCAGGGCCCAGACCGACACGCTGGTAGCGGAAGATTTCCTGCATCGAGATAACTTCGCCTTCCATCCCCGTAATCTCGGTGATCGAAGTCATGCGGCGCGAACCGTCCTGCAGACGCGAGGCCTGTACGATGAGGTTTACAGCCGATGCAATCTGCGAACGCATCGCTTTCAGCGGCATTTCAATACCGGCCATCGCAATCATGTTTTCCAAACGTGCAACGCCGTCACGGGCCGAGTTGGCGTGGATCGTGGTCATCGATCCGTCGTGACCGGTGTTCATGGCCTGAAGCATGTCGATAACTTCTTCACCACGGGTTTCCCCCACGATGATCCGGTCAGGGCGCATACGCAGGGCGTTTTTCAGACAGTCGCGCGGGGTTACAGCACCTTTCCCTTCAACGTTCGGCGGGCGACTTTCCATCCGTCCCACGTGGGTCTGTTGCAGCTGAAGTTCCGCCGTATCCTCGATCGTCAGGATACGTTCCGAGTTGTCGATAAAGGACGAAAGCGCGTTCAGCGTGGTCGTTTTACCGGAACCTGTACCGCCCGAAACGATGACGTTCAGGCGGGTGGAAACGGCAGCCTGAAGATAGAGCGCCATTTCATCCGTGAACGCGCCAAAATCGACCAGATCCTGAATGCCCAGTTTGTCTTTTTTGAATTTACGAATGGATACCAGCGATCCGTCCACTGCGATGGGCGGGACCATAGCGTTGAAACGCGAGCCATCCTGCAAACGGGCGTCAACATACGGGTTTGATTCATCAACACGACGACCCACGGCGGATACGATCTTGTCGATGATCCGCATCAGGTGTTTTTCGTCTTTGAACGTGACGTCCGACAGGCTTAGCTTACCGTTTTGTTCGACGAAAATCTGCTGCGGGCCGTTGACCAGAATATCCGAGATCGTTTCGTCTTTCAGAAGCGGCTCAAGGGGTCCGAGGCCCTTCACTTCGTCGTACAGATCCTGGTTCAGGGTCATGCGTTCTTCGCGGTTCAGAACGATGGCCTTTTCCGCAAGTGTCTCGGTCGCAATTGCGCTGATTTCTTCCTTCAGCTCGGCCTCAGACGCGTGATCGAGCGCGGCAAGGTTCAAGTTATCCAGAAGGGCGCGGTGCAGTTCCAGCTTGATTTCAGCCAGACGTTCCTTGCGCTTCTTTTCCTTGTCGACAGGCGCCGCCTGTGCCGCACGTTTTGTTGCGATCTTCTGAACGGGTTTCGCCGGGGCCGTTTTCACGACCTCCGGTTTTGCCGCTGTGGCGACAGCCTGTGCTGCGGGCGCTTCTGGAGCTGATTTTTTGTATCTGGAAAACATTTACAACAAGTCCTTTATGCCGCTTCCGAGTCCGACCGACCGACGTCGAACAAGGATTGCGCCAATTTGGTGATTTCTTTCCGCAATGGATTTTTTCCGGCCTGTGTCGCCAGAGGAATGCCGTGATCGCAGGCTTGCGTGACCTGCTTGCCGCCGTCGGGCAGTTGCAGGTCGATCTGGATGCCTAGGCTTTCCGCCATGCGCTTGGCGCGGCTGCGGCCCTGCAGGTCGGTGAATTTCGGGGCACGGTTCAGTACGAAACGCAGCTTTTCAAACGGCAGTTCTTCGGACTGAAGTGCCCGTTTGAAACGCAGCGTGTTCTGCGCGGAACGCATGTCCAGTTCGACCATCGCAAAGAAAACCTGCGCTTCGGTCAGAACGGTTTCCGTCCACATTGTCAGGGCAGGGGGCATGTCGACGATGACAAAGTCGAAATGCTCACGCGCCAAGTTCAGAAGTTTGTTCACGTCTTGTGGGCCCAGCATATCCAGCGGCAACAAATCGGAAGGTGCCGTCAGAACCTGAAGCCTGTCCTCGAAGCTGACCAATGCTTGCGCAAAGTTGTCTTCATCGACCTGATCGATGTCAGTCAAAAGCTCGACGACGATTTCCTTGCGCGGCAGGTCCAAATAAGTCGAAACCGATCCGAATTGCAGGCCGAGGTCGATCACGCAAACGCGCGGCGGTTTTTCTTTTTCTATATTGGCAAGTTCCCAAGCCAAGTTGACTGCAAAGGTTGTGGCTCCGGTACCACCAGCGAAACCCTGAACCGCAATCAGAACGCCATCGCCGTCAGACTTGAGGCGCACCTGATTTTCCTGAACCATGGCAATGGGCGCCGGCGCTGGTTTGTTCAGACGTTCAACTGCTGCGGCCAGTTCGCCCTCGGGCAGGGGGTAGGGTACGAACTCGTCGGCGCCTGCCTTCAGTAATCCGTGCAAAGCCGCAGGGGACACATCCTCTGCGATCAGCATTACTTTGATATTGTTGCCTTTTGCGGTGTTTACGACCGCTGTGATGACGTCCAGATTTTCTTCATCCGTGTCGTCAATCGCCAGCGCGACAAACTCCAGCTTTGTGGCCTCGGGTTGATGCAGGAAATTCATCGCCTCGGTAAAGCCAAGGTCACCCCAGCTTTCGCCCAAGAGCGTTTCCATGTCTTCGATCAACAGGTCAAACAACTGCACGTCGCGACTGATCGTGCAGGCGCGGATGCCCAGTTCATTCTCCGCGGAACTTGCTACATCGGTCATCTTGCCTTGCGTCCTTCTACTCTTCTAACGAAGCGAAGAAATTGCAGACGCACTCTGCGATCTTCTTGCCCCGTTAACCGGAACCCTGCCGTTCGCAGGGATTCCCAGCCTCAGAGAAGAATTTCACAGGCAAAGGCGGCAACATTTGGACCAAAAAACCGTAATTGTACGGAATTATTGGACGATGCCTTATTCACCCAAAGAGATGCCCTGATCCATAGAGCTCAAATTTGATACAGGCTCAGCGCTGTTAATGTACTCACGATATACGACATGTGCGTATTTGCCATCAAGCAGGCTGGGGTGTCCATCGACGAAACCAGCGACTTCGGTGACAGTCCGGCGGTTGCGGCGTTCGCGACCTTCGGTCACGATCAAGGGCTGGGTTTCTCCATAAGAAACAACAGCTTCTAGCCGCGAGGTGCTGACGCCCTGAGATGCGAGGAAGGCGACGACCGCGCGGGCACGGGCCATACCAAGCCGCTTGTTATAAGCTTCCGAGCCGACAGCATCTGTGTGGCCGAAGACTTTGAAACGGACCTCGGGGAACTGGCGTATCCAGCGCGCCTGTTCGCGCAAGGTGTCACGCGCGCCACCGTCGAGTTGGGCGCTGTTGAACGCAAAGTTGACAGTTGTCAGAACTTCGGACGCAAAACGCTGGGCCAGATCGTAGGTGTACTGCTTTTCACCGGTCATGATGGCGACGTTATTCATGGTCGCGTCGCCGAAGTTGCCCGGATCGATCAGTGCGCCGGATTCACGATAGAAAGCGGTGTAAACCGGATCCTGTGTCACCTGTGTGCAGCCAGCGACCAGGCTGGTGGTCAGAGCGGTCGCAATCAGCGCTTTTTGCGTGTGTCCCAACATACTCTTAATCCAACACATATCCGTAGGACCCTGTAAAGTCCTGCGTGGCGACTTCACCGGCAACACCTTTTGGCTTGCGCGAACCGTCTTGGACGCGGCCAAACAGGAAAAGGTCTTTTTCGGTGGGCGGACGGACACGATCTGTGGGCAGGGCCAAAGCCTCGCCTCGGGTCGGTGTCACGAGATGCGGGGTCACGATGATGACCAGTTCGGACTGTTCACGCGAATACTCGGCACTGCGGAAAAGCGCGCCAATCACAGGAATATCACCCAGCCACGGCACCTGACCGTTCAGATCGCGGAAATCATCCTGCAACAAACCGGCAACCGCAAAGCTTTCGCCGTCACGAAGTTCGACCGTTGTCGCAGCTTCGCGGCGGGTAAAGGCATTGATGCGGACTGCACTCAAATCAATCCCGTTATTTGTATCAAGCGCGGATACGGCCGTCTTCATTTCAAGATTGATCAGATCGCCATCGACAACTCGGGGAACAAAGTTCAATTCGATCCCGAAAGGCTTGAATTCGATCGTTACTGAACCATTACTCTCGGCCACTGGAACCGGATACTCACCCCCGGCAAGAAACGATGCCTCTTGGCCGGAAAGGGCTGTAAGGTTCGGTTCAGCTAGCATTCGAACGATGCCTTTTGCTTCCATGGCTTCCAGCAGAATGCCGATCTCTAGATCGCCTGCGTTGAAGCCAAAGACAGCACCAGCTTCCGCCGAGTTGCTAAAGCCTGCAGGCTCACCAAGTGTATTGCCATCAAGCCAGCCACCTGTTTCCGACGCAACGCCGAGGTTGCCACCCAACAGATCGCCACCGATCGAGACGCCGGACCGAAGTGCTTTGGACACGGACCGCTGCATTTCGGCAAAGCGAACTTTCAGCATGACCTGCTGCACGCCGCTGACGCTCATCAGGTTAGACACACGCTCGGGCGCGTAGCGTTCTGCAAGGCTGAGAGCGCGATCAAGCTTTTGGGCTGACGACACTGTGCCGCTCAGAACGATACCGTCGTTGGCCGTCCGGACTTCGATCTTTTCGCCAGGCAGGATCTGGCGCAGGCGTTCTTTGAATTCAGTGACATCCGCTGCGACGCGCACGTCAACGTTGGTGATCAGTTTGCCGTTTGCATCAAGAATGGTCAGCGTTGTGGTGCCAGGGGCCTTACCCAAAACGTAAATTGTCCTGTCAGACAAAGATGAGATGTCTGCAATTGCGGGGTTTGCGATGGAAAGCTCTGCAAATGGTGCGTCGCTTTCAACCACCACAGCGCGGTTCATCGGCACATTCAATGCCGAACCCACGTTGCCGCGAACCACGCGCAACGTATCTGCCTGCACTGCAGGTGCGTTAAATCCCAAACACAGGCCAAGTCCCAATAGGGCGGCCTTAATCGTTCTATCGAATTTCATGTGACCTGCCTTTCCGATCACGCCTCAAACGCGGGTCTTTTGCCCACTGTTGGACGGATGATGCGCGAAATTCTGTTTTTATGCAAGAATCAATGACTTCTGCGCACAACCTTTTGTGGGCAAGAGGCAACACGCCCTGATTTCACAAAAGAAAAAGCGCCCGCTTGGGGCGTTTTTTCCTTGGTTCCGGGGTTGTACTTAGTTTGTGCAGGGGATGCGGATTTCAACCACATCGCCGCCACGACGCGTCCGGATCGAACAAGTCTTGGGCTCTTGTTTGATCTCGGCCTTCTGTTCGGGAACGATGCCAAGCAGCGTTTCCTGGTCGATTTCAATGGCGGTCGCAACGGTATCGTCGTTCGAACCCAGCAGGGACAGCGACAGGCGACCAGTGGACTGGGCTTGTGCCAGTGCCGCAACGATTTGCGGCGTGGCCGCGACGGTAACCGTACGCGCAATAGTAGCGCTTGTGGACTCAACATTTGCCGTCTGGTCGATCGCGATCAGTTCGATGCCGGACTGGATCAGTTTGGTCACGTCCTGTGTGCGACCTGAATTCGATGAGGATTTCACACGGCCCGTCCAGTATACGTCAACGCGGTCACCGGGGCGAAGGAAGCCGGAAACACCGGATGCCACGTCAACCTTGATCGCAAAGGCGCGTTCGCCCTTTTCAAGGCGCGACGTCAGGCCGGCACCATCGCCGGGTTCGCCGACTTTCACCTTCATGAAGGCTTCATTCTTTTCGATCTGGCGCAACGCGACGCGTTCTTCGTCACCGGGAACGATCAGCGGGTTTTCTTCGTCGAAGTAGCCCTCGGGCAGTACATCAACGGGCCAGTGCGCAAGACGGAAATCGGCGTCGGTGATGACTTCACCGTAGCCGATGGCGCGCTTGGCGACAAAAATTTCTTGGGTAGGTACGGCTTCGGCTGTCTTGGCCCGCTCTTCCTGAAGAGCGTTCTCATAAGCGCCGATGTAATTCTGGGTCATATAGACTGCAAACCCGGCAAGTCCGAGGCCTGCGATCAGGACCACTCCGAAAATCAGTCTCATGTTTTACCCCTTTTCTTTCTCCGGCCCTAAGGCCGTCTGCTCATCCGGCGCGAACAATGCCGCGCCGTCGAAATTCGGATTATTCTTCGTTGTAGATGGCTGTTGCAGTGGCCTGAGCGAGTTCTTTTGTGCTGATCTCGATCTGCCAGTATGCGTACAGACAAAGTCCGACAATTCCCGCTGTCAAAACAACCCAATCAACCGTTACCGCCCCGTCTTCACGGGTCACGAAACGACTTAGGAAACCATTATTCATACAACTACACCTGTTTTGCGTTCAGCCGCTGCTTTCGGCCAGTTTCGCATTACTGCTGCCATGCCCGGGGTTCTACATCGGGCGTCTGACTTTTCGTGCCTCGGTGTCCGAGATGCGGTTGAACCGCGGTTCAGCTGCACAATTCCCGAAAGTTTTGCTCGAATTTTCCGGGGTGCTTTCCTGAAAAAAGCGCGAGGCCGCTAGAGCCATCGCGCTTGGATGGGATGGCCAGTCGGGCCATCCCGTAGCGATAGACGCTAAACGATTATTCTTTCGAGAAACCGTCGTTTTCGCCCATGATCGCAGCACCGGTGAAGCCAGCCAGGGCCTTGGAGTTGTCTTCGATTGTGGTGTAAGCAGCAACGGCCAGACCAACAACAGCAGCTGTCAGAACAACCCAGTCTACAGTTACAGCGCCGTCTTCGTCTGCGCGGAAGTTTTTGATGAACTTGATCATGGTAGTCTCCGTAAATTTACAAGTTTACTCTGTTCTCTCACCGCGTCGCTGCGTTCCGGGGTCTCTCACATCCCTGCATCGCTGCGGTATGTCGCTATATGGCCTTCTGATTCCGGCAAGAATTGGGCCTGAATTAAGCGATTCCAAAAAAATTTAACTTTCGAGCAGGTTTTTTCGCAAGTTACTGAAAATAAAAGAATAAAAATGTATCTTTCGAGGTGGGCTAGTGTGAAAGGCCTTGGATTGAGGCAAATTTGGTTCGTTTTGACACAATCTAAGGGCGTATGATGCGCGAAATCGTAAGTTGATGTACAATATGAGCAAAAGATAACGAGGCAGTCTTTAAGAATGAAACCTATCTCATGGATCGCCGCTGCGGTGCTGCTGCTTTCTAGCGTTTCACCGGCAGCCGTTGTCGCCCAAGAGGCGTCGTCGTTTCCCGAGTTTTCCGCAAAGCGTGTAAAACCGCCCAAGGCAGGCGCGACGAAACGTATCAATGTACAGATCGCTCCGCGTGCGAATCCCGCTGTCGCGCCGCCGCCGGTTTCAAACGCTGTGCCCGTTGCGGCTGCGACGGCCACGCCCAAAACGCCCACTGCGGGTGATGCGCGATACGCGTGGTATTGGAATGTTGTGTCGTCTGGTTTGGAAGATACCGGTCCTCATAGGCTTGATCCGGCGCTTGTCGCGCTGCGATCCGGTCCGGAAGGGGCCGCTGTGACCGCGCCCCGCCTGCAAGACATTCAGGATATCGCCGCCCGCTACGGTGTCGATCTGCTGCGCCATAGTGTGGGGACAGATGTATCGCCTGCTCTGGCGTTGGCTGTCATGGTTGTTGAATCCGGTGGCCGCGTGGATGCCGTCAGCTCCGCAGGTGCGCAGGGGTTGATGCAGCTTATGCCCGCGACGGCGGAGCGGTTCGGGGTTTCGAACGCAATGGATGCCTCTGACAATATCAAAGGCGGAATCGCTTTCCTCGACTTTCTGATGAAGAAGTTCGAAGGCGATCCGATCCTTGTTCTGGCGGGGTATAACGCGGGCGAGAATTCGATCGGGTCCAACGATGGCGTGCCGCCTTTTGTTGAAACCCGTGATTACGTGCCCAAGGTTCTTGCCGCTTACGAAACAGCGCGCGGATTGTGTCGCACGCAGCCGATGCTGTTGTCAGACGGCTGCGTGTTCAACGTCTCTCAGTAAGTGCCTTCGCGCAGGACGGCACCGGGGTTCATGATGCCCTTGGGGTCAAGTGCGGCCTTGATGGCGCGCATCGCTGACAGCTTGGCGGGATCACCGTAGCGTTCCAGATCTTTGACCTTCAGGCGGCCAATGCCGTGTTCGGCGCTGACCGATCCGTCCATTTCGTGCACCAGATCGTGGATTACGCGTTTGATGTCGTCTCTTTGGTGTTCATGCTCGGCCCGCGAATGCCCCGGTGCAGGGAACACATTATAGTGCAGGTTGCCGTCACCCACGTGACCAAAGCAGTTCACACGGAACGCGCCGACCGCTTCCAGCCGTTTGATGCCTTCGGGGATAAACGCCGGGATCGCCGACAACGGGATCGAGATGTCGTGCGACGACACAGCGCCGATCATGCGGTTTGCTTCGGGAATGCGTTCGCGCACGGCCCAGAAATCCTGTGCCTGCTGTTCCGACTGGGCAATCAGCCCGTCCGAGACCAGCTCTTGCTCCAACGCTTCGCCGAACAGGGTTTCCAGCGCCTCTTGCGGATCAAGCCCGCCTGACACGCCGATTTCGATCAGAACAGTCCATTCAGGGATGTCTGCAAACGGCAGGCGGACCTCCGGCAGGGTTTCTGCCAGAAAATCCATGCCCGTGCGGTGCATCAATTCAAACGCGCTGATGGTTTCGCCAAAGGTCGAACGCGCGAGAGACAGAAGCGATAGGGCGGCGGTGGGGTCCGAAACCACCAACATCGCTGTGCCGGTCTTTGCGGGGCGCGGTGATAGCCGCAGGCTGGCGGCAGTGATGATACCAAGGCTGCCTTCCGCCCCGATCAGCAGATTGCGCAGGTCATATCCTGTGTTGTCTTTGCGCAGGCGTTTAAGCCCGTGCCAGATTTCGCCGTTGGGCAGAACGGCCTCAAGCCCGAGGCACAGTTCACGGGCATTGCCGTAGCGCAGCACGTTCACGCCGCCTGCGTTCGTGGCAAGCAACCCGCCGATACGGGCCGATCCCTCGGATGCGAGTGACAGCGGGAACAGGCGATCAACGTCCACGGCGGCGTCCTGAATGGTGCTTAGGATAGCGCCTGCTTCTGCCACCAGAACGTTTTCATCCGGATAGACCGCACGGATTTTCGTCATCCGTTCCAGCGACACCAACAGGGGCTTCGTCACTTCGGACGGTGCAATCTGGCCGCCGACCAACCCCGTGCCGCCACCATAGGGCACAAGACCGACCTGCGCTTCATTCGCCAGCTTGACCAGCGTCGCGACCTCTTCTGTCGTGCGGGGCATGGCGACGTGTGTGGCGGCACCCGTCCAGCGACCGCGCGGTTCTTCCTGAAAACGCGGCTCGGCCTCGCGGATCGTATCGGCGGGCAGTGCTTTGGTCAGGGTTTCCAGAAACGCGTCAGATGCAGGGTTCAGGGGCACAGCGGGAATTCCTTATTCGGTGGTCCCTTTCACTTAGCCCGATATTTCGGGCAACCCAAGCTGTAGTTAATCTGACAGCCACTGCGGTTCGAGAACGATAATTGTCGGGCGGTCGGGCAGGGTCGCCAGAGAGACTTCAAGGCTGCTGCGGCCATCGCGCAGGATGACGAATTCATCCGAGACGTCGTTCAGGAAGCTGGTCAGGGCCATGCCGCTGAACCAGTGCATCGGAATAATGATCCGGCTTTTCAGGCGTTCGATCACGCGGATCATGGCCGCACGTTCCATGGTAAAGCCGCCGTCGACAGGAACCATCAACACGTCCAACCGGCCCAAAGCCGCGTATTGTTCGTCGTTCGGTTCATGGTGCAGGTGGCCCAGATGACCGATGCACAAGCCTTCGACCTCGAACACAAAGATCGAATTGCCGTTTTCCTCGACCCCGCCAAAGCCGGATCTGATATCGGTCGACACATTGCGCACCAGCATTTCACCCAGATCAAGATAGTGGTCGATCCCTTTGCCAAACTCGCCCCAGCCATTCAGCGGGTGGGCGATGGCCGGATCGGGGTTTGCTGTCCAATGGGTGTCGTGGGCGTGGTTCATCGTGACAACATCGGGGATCAGTGTTGTGTTGCCGATGAAACCGGTGAAATCGGTGACGGCATTCAGCCCGCCTTGGGTCTGCAGCAAGAACGAGGCGTGCGAGATGTAGTGAAGACGTACCGAATAATCCGGCACAGGGTCCGTCCAAGACGCTTTGTGAACGTACTGCATCCATGGATTGGCGTCAGCAATGGCGATGCAATGGGACGGGCGCCGCGTGTCATCTGTTTGTGCGCTGGTTGTCAGCGCGGTGACTGTTGAAAAGACGAAAGTAAGAAGTGCTGAAATACGCATGACCGGACCTCCTGTATAAAGAGTAGCCCTGTCAGTGCTCTTGGTTCCTCACAAAACCGTGTGCTGATCAGCCGACGGTGGTTCGACCGCGACGGTCCATCCGGAGCGACGAATAAAGCACATGGGTCCGCCAGCGCCCGTTGATCTGCAAATAGCTTTGCGCAACGCCTTCGTATTTGAAGCCCGAGCTTTCCAGCAATGCGCGCGAGGCGACGTTTTCTGGCAGGCAAGCCGCTTCGATGCGGGACAGGTCCAGCTTTTCATAGGCGTGGTGCACCATCGCCTGAATGGCTTCACGCATATACCCATGGCGGGCAAACGGTTGGCCTGTCCAATAGCCCAACGTCCCGCACTGCGCGGGGCCGCGACGGATGTTGTCCAAGGTTAGTGCACCGACCAGCGCGTTGTCTTCGCGGCGGATCAGGAACAGCGGAATGGCGCTGCCTGATGCGATAGACCGGCTGGCCCAGTAGACACGGTTGGTGAACGACTTGCGGCTAAGATGATCTGCGGCCCATGTCGGTTCCCACGGCACCAGATAGTCACGACTATCGGCACGCAGGGCCGTCCAAGGGCCGAAATCAGAGTGCATAGGCGGGCGCAGCGTCAAACGCTCGGTTTCGATCCGGAGTTTGCGCCGCATTCCCAGCATCAGGCCACCCGACGTTGTTCCAGCGCATCCAGCGTGGGTGCATCAGCGACAGGACCATAAAGCGCCATCGCGGACTTTGCCTTGCTGATCATGTCTTCACCAAAGGCCAGCACGTCGTCGGTAGTAACCGCATCAATCTTGGCAACGGTGTCTTCGAGCGGCGGTACCTTGCCCCAGATTTGCAGCATGCGTGCCTGACGTTCGGCGCGCGATGACGGGCTTTCTAGCCCCATCAGAAGACCGGCCTTCATCTGGGTACGGGCGCGATTGACCTCGGCCTCGGACATGTCCTGTGCGGCGCGCTTCATCTCGTCGATGGTGATTTCGGCCAATTGGCCGACCTCTTCACCGGAGGTACCAGCATAGATCGTCGTCATGCCGGTGTCGGCATAGGCGCCGGACTGGGCAAAGATCGTATAGCACAGGCCGCGCTTTTCTCGGATTTCCTGAAACAAACGCGAAGACATGCCGCCACCCAAAGCGGTGGTATAAATCTGCGCGGTGTAAAAGGCAGGGTCGCGATAGCCGGGGCTTTCGAAAGCCAGCGTGAAATGGGCTTGTTCCAACGCCTTGTCATGACGGGTTTCGCCGCCCGTGAAATGGGCAGGTTCCCATTCGTCGTTGCCATGTGGCGCGAGGTGCCCAAACAGCGCCTCGGCCTGTTTAACCAATTCGTCGTGATCCACGGCACCGGCGGCGGACAGGATCAGACGGTCAGGGCCATAGTGTTGATCGACGAAACCCGCCAGATCATCGCGGCCAAAGGCCTGCACCCGTTCGGAAGGGCCAAGGATCGTGCGTCCCATGGCCTGATCGGCATAGGCCTTTTCCTGAAGCCAGTCGAAGATGATGTCATCCGGCGTATCCAGCGACTGACCGATTTCCTGCAGGATCACATGGCGCTCGGTCTCGATCTCTTTGGCGTCGAACACGGGGTTCAACAGGATGTCGGAAATCACATCCAGCGCCAGACCACAGTCAGCCGCCAGAATACGCGCGTAATAGGCTGTCACCTCGCGCGAGGTGTAGGCATTGATATAGCCGCCTACATCTTCGATCTCTTCCGCGATCTGAAGCGCGCTGCGCGTTTTGGTGCCCTTGAACGCCATATGTTCAAGGAAATGCGCGATACCGTTCTGTTCGGGCCGTTCGTGCCGCCCACCGGCTGTCACCCAGATGCCAAGCGAAGCGGATTCCAAGCTTGGCATGTTTTCAGTAACAATTCGGAACCCGTTCGACAGGGTTGTGATTTCTACGCTCAAGATGCGATCCGGTCTTTGATAAGGGTTTCCAGTGCCGTCAGGTCGTTGGCCGCGCGTGTGACGCGTTCTTCGCGGTCGAACAGATCGGCCATGCGTTCGGGCAGGTCGGGGCGGATACCGCTGGCCTTTTCCACCGCTTCGGGGAACTTGGCGGGGTGGGCCGTCGCCAGCGTGATCATGGGTGTATCGCTGTTGCGCTGGTCTTCAGCCACTTTCACGCCGATGGCGGAATGCGGACACAGAAGTTCGCCCATGCTCTGGTTTGCCATAGCAATGGTCGCCAGCGTTTCTTCCTCGGACACGCGGCCGGAGTCGAAATGTTCGCGCAGCGACTGAAGCGCGCCTTGGCTGACGTTAAAGCCGCCACCGTTTTTCAACTCGTCCATCAATTGCGCCACGGCATTTCCGTCACGGCCATAGGCATCAAACAGGGCGCGTTCGAAGTTCGAGCTGACCTGAATATCCATGGAGGGCGAAATCGACGGAGTGACGGTGTCAGTCACATAGCCACCTGTCGACAGGCAGCGGTGCAGAATGTCGTTCTGGTTGGTCGCAACCACCAGACGGTCAATCGGCAGCCCCATCTTTTTGGCAATGTAGCCAGCAAAGATATCGCCGAAATTGCCTGTAGGCACAGTAAAGCTGACCTTTCGATCCGGTGCGCCAAGGCTGACGGCGGACGAGAAGTAATAGACCACCTGCGCAAGAACCCGCGCCCAGTTGATCGAGTTCACGCCCGCAAGGCGGACCTCGTCACGGAAGTCGAAGTGGTTGAACATGTCCTTCAGACGCGCCTGACAATCGTCAAAGTGACCGTCCAGTGCGATGGCGTGCACGTTGGATTCCGACGGCGTGGTCATCTGACGGCGCTGTACTTCGGACACGCGGCCATGGGGGAACAGGATGAACACGTCTACCGCATCCAGACCTTTGAAGGCTTCGATCGCGGCGGAGCCTGTGTCGCCCGATGTCGCGCCCACGATGGTGACGCGTTCGCCACGGCGTGTCAGCGCCTCTTGGAACAGCTGACCGATCAGCTGCATCGCAAAGTCTTTGAATGCAAGCGTCGGGCCGTGGAACAGTTCCAGCAGGAAATGACCCGGTGCCAGTTGCACCAGCGGCGCGCGGGCGCCGTGGCCGAAACCAGCGTAGGCCTTGCTGATCAGATCGCCAAAGGTTTCGTCGCTAAAGCTGTCGCCAACAAAGGGGCGCATCACGCGGAAGGCGGTTTCTTCATAGCTCAGGCCATGCAGCGCGCGGATGTCGTCGGCGGACATCGTCGGAATGGTTTCCGGAACATAAAGGCCGCCGTCGCGGGCCAAGCCCGACAGCATTGCATCTTCAAAAGTCAGAACCGGGGCGGAGCCGCGGGTTGAGACATATTTCATAGCTCGGGTCCTTTCTGCGCACGCATGGTGCGAGCGATATAGACAGCGGTCATGAGCGTCCAGACCGCAGCAAGCGAAAACCATGTGATGGCGTATTGCAGGTGATCATTGGGAATGCCCTCGGTCGAGACGGGCAGGGGCATGATCCCTTGATCGGCGGGGGTTTCCTGTCTGGCGATGACCAACAAAGGTTCGGTGCCCAGTTTTTCCGCCAGCGCGCCGACGTCACGGGCGAACCAGATGTTCTTGGCGGTGTCGTTTTCAGGGGTCGAACTGTTGCGATCATCGGGCCAGTGCAGGTTGCCCAGAATTTCGGTGTCGCCCAGACGGCGGATTGCGTCTTTGTCTTCCAGATCGACAAATCCTCGATCGACCAGAACGGTGCGGCCCGTGTCGGTGATGAACGGTGCGATCACGCGGTAACCAGCGCCGCGGCGTTTGACCGAAACCAGCACGTGCACCTCGCCATCGCCGTAGACGCCGAACAGGGACACAGGTTGGTATTTCTGTTCGGTCGGGTCGATCATCGTGGGCAGCGGTTCAGGCGCGCCGTCGATACGTGTTTCGATCTCGTTCAGAATACCGCGCTTCCACTCAAGCCGCTGCATTTGCCACGTGCCCAGTGACAGCAGAATTGCGGTTCCGATGACGCCGAAAAGGAGAGGAACGATAATACGGTTCAAAGCGCACACATATTGGTTTGATCGTGTCTGGCGGTGTGTATCGCCCGATGACGGGCCTTTTCAACCATAAAGCCCGCCAAGTGGCGGGCTTTTGGAATTGGTGTGGGGCTGTTGCCCGGTGGAAGCCTTAGGCTTAGCCACCCCAGACGTAGACAGCTGCGAACAGGAACAGCCAGACAACGTCAACAAAGTGCCAGTACCAAGCCGCCGCTTCGAAGCCGATGTGCTTCTCGGGGGTGAAGTGACCCTTCATCAGGCGCAGAAGGCAGATGAACAGGAAGATGGTACCGATGATGACGTGCATGCCGTGGAAGCCTGTCGCCATGAAGAAGTTCGCACCGTAGATGTTGCCCGAGAAGCCGAATGCAGCGTGGCTGTATTCGTAGGCCTGGAAGGCAGTAAAGATCAGACCCAGAACGATCGCGATGATCAGGCCGTTCTTCATGTCTTTACGGTTGTTTTCGTGAACCAGAGCGTGGTGCGCCCAAGTTGCCGCCGCACCGGAGCACAGCAGGATCAGTGTGTTGATCAGGGGCAGGTGCCATGGGTCGAAAGTTTCGATGCCAACCGGCGGCCAAACACCGTCAACGGCCGGGGATTCCGGGCCCATCGGGTACATGGCGTGCTTAAAGAAGCTCCAGAACCATGCGAAGAAGAACATCACTTCGGACATGATGAACAGGATAAAGCCGTAACGCAGACCGATGCGGACAACCGGTGTGTGGTCGCCTACTTTGGATTCTGCGATGACCTCGGACCACCAACCAAACATGGTGTAGAGGACGCCAATAAGGCCAATGAGGAACATCCAGGGGCCGGAGTCTTTCATCCACAGCACCGCGCCGAACAGCATGATGAATGCGGATACGGACGCAACAAGCGGCCAGATCGATGGGCTCAGGATGTGATAGTCGTGGTTCTTTGCATGCGCCATTTTTCAGGGTCCCTCGTTGGAAGGCATTAGTTAACTGTGGTCTCGGGATCTTGGTCGGGTGTTAAAGCCGCCTGCATGTCCTCGGGCAGGTCGATCTCGTAGAATGTGTAGGACAGGGTGATACGCTTCGCAAATTTCGCCTCGGGATCATCTACGATCTCGGGGTCGACGAAAAAGCTAACGGGCATCTGAACGCGTTCACCAGGCATAAGAACCTGTTCGGTGAAACAGAAGCATTCGATCTTGTTAAAGTAGCCACCTGCACTGAAGGGGGCCACGTTATAGCTGGCTTGGCCGGCAATCGGCTTGTCGGTGGGATTGTACGCCTCGTAAAAGGCCAGACCCTGTTCGCCGATGCGCAGTTCGATCTCTGCGTCGACCGGTTCGAATTCCCACGCCATGCCGCGCTCGACGTTGGCGTCGAAGCGCACCTTGATTGTCTGGTCCAGAATTTCGTCCGACGCGACTTCGGCAACGCCTGTTGCACCACCAAAGCCCGTGACCCGACAGAACCAGTCATAAAACGGAACCGAGGCCCAGGCCAAAGCACCCATCACAAGGACGAGGCTTACGGTTTGTGCGACAGTTTTTGTTTTAGGATCCATTGCCATCAGTTGCTGTTCCCTTGTTGGGTTGCGGCACGGATGGGTTCATAATCGCCACGGGTGACTTTTACATATGTCAGACCGAAAACGATCATGATCAGAACAACAAGCGTCAGGCCGACGCCAATATTGCGGCTTTTGCGGCGCTTGTGCAGCTCGTGTTCGCGAGTCAGGCTCATACCCAGAACCCCCATACGAAACCGAAACGGTCCAGCGCGGCCTCAATCAGGATCGCGCCGAAGTGGGCGAAAAGATAAAGAAGCGACAATTTAAAGAACTTGCGCTCGACAGCGAAGTTGTCCGCTTCGGACATGTCTTCGTCACGGCGCCAGATGTCCCAGGCACCTTTCAGGAACAGTGCGTTCAGAACGACCGCGACTGCCAGATACAGGAGGCCACCGGCCGATGTCACACCGGTTGCAATGGCAAGGATCGCCAGCAGCACGGTGTAGGCCAGAATGTGTTTGCGTGTGGACCGGCGACCGTGGGTAACGGTCAGCATCGGAACACCTGCATCGTCATAATCGCTGCGCATGAACAGGGCGAGGGCCCAGAAATGCGGCGGGGTCCACATGAATGTCAGGCAGAACATCAGGATCGATTCAACCGAGATGCCGCCTGTGGCCGCCGCCCAGCCGATCATCGGAGGGAACGCGCCTGCCGCACCGCCGATCACGATGTTCTGCGGGGTCCAGCGCTTCAGCCACATTGTGTAGATGACGACGTAAAAGAAAATGGTGAATGCCAGCAGGCCAGCAGCAACCCAATTGGTCGCGAGGCCAAGGAATACCACCGAAAAGGCCGACAGGGTCAGGCCGATTGCCAGAGCGTCATCGCCGGTGACACGACCCGAGGGGATCGGACGGCGCTGTGTACGCTTCATGACAGCATCGATATCCGCGTCCCACCACATATTCAGCGCACCAGAGGCGCCGCCCCCGATGGCAATGAACAGAATGGCGCAGAAAGCGATAAAGGGATGGACCGGAACAGGCGCGGCCAGCAGGCCGACCAAAGCCGTAAACACCACCAGCGTCATGACGCGTGGTTTCAGCAAGGCGAAGTAGTCACCGAACTGGGCTTCATTTTCGAAGCTGGCGTTGTTGAAGCTTGCGTCGCTCATCTCGGGTCCATTTTGGTCTTAGGTGCCGTAAAAGGCGCAGATGCGCCTTTTACCGTAGTAGCGTCAGAGGAAGGCTATATTAGCCCCACTCCTCGCGCATTTCTTCCAGCCAAACCTGGTACTCTTCTTCCGAAACCACTTTTACTGTGATTGGCATGTAGGCGTGTGCGATGCCGCAAAGTTCGGAACACTGGCCAAAGTAGATGCCTTCCTGTGTCGGCTTGAACCACAGTTCTGCCAGACGACCCGGAACACCGTCCTGCTTTACGCCGAAGGCAGGGATGGTCCAGGAGTGGATCACGTCACCGGCTGTTACCTGCATGACGATAGTTTTGTTGACCGGCACGACAACTGCTGTGTCTGTCGCCAGACGGAAGTGCTCGGGCTGGTAGCCTGCTTCGATCAGCTGCGCTTCAACTTCTTCGTTGTAGCTGTTGTCGCCGCCTGTTGCAGGCGAACCGATCATGTAGCTGTCGTATTCGAAGTCTTCACCGATGTATTCGTAACCCCAGTACCACTGGTAGCCTGTCACCTTGATGGTCACGTCACCTTCGGGAATTTCCTGCTGGTTGAACAGAACCGGCAGAGAGAACGCACCGATGAAAACAAGGATCATGATCGGAACGATCGTCCAAGCCACTTCGAGCGGTGTGTTGTGTGTGAATTTCGCGGGCGTCGGGTTCGACTTGCTGTTGTAGCGAACGATGCAGATCGCCAGCAGTGCGGTTACGAACAGAACGATGGCGATGATGATCACGTTGATCATGCCATCGAGCCACTGGATCTGTTCTGCAAGTTCAGTTGCCGCCGGCTGGAAACCCAGTTTGCCGTCTACCGGCGCCCCGATTACCTCAAGCCCGTCCTGTGCAAAGGCCGGTGCGGCGGTCAAGGCTGCCATCAGCCCCATCAGCATCGTATTAATTCGCATGTGTCACCCTGATCGGTTCTGTCTTCGTCTGTGTGTGCGGATAGGGAAATTTACTACCGTTGTCACGTTCCAAAACAACGCCGCAAATCCTCCCATTGTCTTGACGCAGCTTAAAACCATATTCTGCTGCCTAATTAAAGAACGATACTTGCGGCAAACGGACGCTTGCCGCCACACAGACAAAAGCAGGAGTTTTGCATGGCAGATGCGCCGTTTCGCCCGTTTGAGACCCATTTGGACAGGGAAACAGCGCTAAATGTGCTGCAAAACGCCGTTTCCGGCGCCGACGATGGCGAACTTTTTCTGGAAAGAAAGCGATCAGAAGGCCTGCTTTTAGACGATGGTCGCATCAAGCAAGCCAGCTACGACGCGTCTGAGGGATTCGGTTTGCGCGCCGTTCGCGGTGAGGTTGCTGGTTACGCACATGCCACCGAGATCAGCGAATCATCGCTAAAACGCGCTGCTGAAACGACTCGACTGGCGGTTGGCGATGGTGGCGGCGTTATGTCGCCCACGCCGTCGGGCACTAATAAGAAGCTGTATACGGACGCAGATCCCATCGCTGGCACGACCTTTCCGGTAAAGGTCGAGACACTGAAAGAGATCGATGCCTTTACCCGCGATCTGGACAAGCGCGTGGTTCAGGTGACGGCCAGCATCGCGGCGTCCTTACAAGAAGTGTCGATCCTGCGGGCCGATGGCACGCTGGCGAGTGATATCCGCCCGATGACCCGTATGAATGTCAGCGTGATCGTTGAAGAAAACGGTCGCCGCGAATCTGGCAGCGCCGGTGGCGGCGGTCGCGTCGGGCTTGATGGCCTGATTGATCCGGCAAACTGGCAGGCCAAAGCACGCGAAGCTTTGCGCATCGCCTTGGTGAACCTGCGCGCCGAACCTGCGCCTGCGGGCGTCATGGACATTGTCCTTGGGCCGGGCTGGCCGGGCATTTTGTTGCATGAAGCAGTTGGTCACGGTCTGGAAGGGGACTTTAACCGTAAGGGCTCGTCTGCATTTGCGGGGCTCATGGGCCAGCGCGTTGCAGCACCCGGTGTGACCGTTCTGGACGATGGCACCATTCCGGACCGCCGCGGATCGATCACCATTGATGACGAAGGCACGCCATCCGGTAAGAACGTGCTGATCGAAGACGGTATTCTGGTGGGCTACATGCAAGACCGTCAGAACGCGCGTCTGATGGGGGTCGAACCCACAGGCAACGGCCGGCGCGAATCCTATGCGCACATTCCAATGCCGCGCATGACCAACACATATATGTTGGGCGGCGATGCCACGCCGGAATCCTTGGTTGGTGACCTTAAAGACGGTCTTTATGCCGTGGGCTTTGGTGGCGGACAGGTCGACATCACCAACGGCAAGTTCGTCTTCTCCTGTACTGAGGCTTATCGCGTGAAAAACGGCAAAGTCGGCGCTCCGGTGAAAGGTGCGACGTTGATTGGTGATGGCGCGACGGCGTTGCAGCAGATTCGCGGGCTGGCCAATGACATGGCGCTGGATCCGGGCATGGGCAATTGCGGCAAGCAGGGGCAATGGGTTCCCGTGGGGGTCGGCCAGCCGACCGTTTTGATCGGTGGTCTGACCGTTGGGGGTGCTGCAGCCTGAGTGGAATTTTAGCTGTGGTCTTCAGGAGTCGTTAACCGCGCGTCCGCTATCACGGTTTCGCAAGTTGACGGAGCCAGGACGGATGACCGAGGACCACATTTCTTCCACTCACCCCCCACTCCCACCCACCACGGAAGACGATCGGTTTGCCTGGCTCCGTCTCTTGCGCTCTCGTCGTGTGGGGATTTCCACCTTTTATCGCCTGATGGGCGAACACGGATCGGCCCAAGCCGCGCTTGAGGCCTTGCCGGACGTGGCGCGCGCAGCGGGCGTGGACGGATATGAAATCTGTCCCGAGGGCGTGATCCTAAAAGAATTCAAGGCCGCCAAACTCGCGCGTGCCCGCCTGATCTGTCGGGGCGAGCCGCTGTATCCTGCAACCTTTAAAGATCTGCCAGATGCGCCGCCGCTGTTCTGGGCGGTGGGCGATACGGGATTGTTGTCGCGCCCATCGGTGGCAATTGTCGGCGCGCGCAATGCGTCATCTCTCGGGCTGCGCATGGCCAAGACGCTTGCGGGCGAATTGGGGCAGGCGGGATATACTGTGGTGTCCGGTCTGGCACGCGGTATTGATACTGCCGCCCATATTGCCAGCCTGCAAACCGGAACGGTTGCTGTCTTTGCCGGTGGCGTGGATGTTCTTTATCCATCCGAGAACGCGAAACTGGCCGAGGATATGATTGCCGCTGGCGGCCTTAGAATCAGCGAACAGCCAATGGGCCTGCAGCCGCAGGCGCGCCATTTCCCGATGCGGAATCGACTGATCTCTGGCCTGTCGCGGGCTGTTGTGGTCGTGGAAGCTGCTGCAAAATCCGGCTCTTTGATCACAGCGAAAAACGCTTTGGATCAAGGCCGCGACGTTTTTGCCGTGCCCGGACATCCAATGGATACGCGCGCATCTGGGTGCAACATGCTGATCCGCGATGGCGCGGTATTGGTGCGCAATGCGCAGGACATTCTGGATGAGGTGCAGTCACTTTCGGGGAGTGAACCAGAACAGGCCGATTTGGATCTGCCTGTCGCGCCGCCGCCCCCGCAACCCCGCCGAAGCAAACAGGAAACCCAAGCCCTACACCAAGACATACTGGACCGCTTGGGACCATCGCCCGTGTCAGAAGATCAGTTGATCCGCGACCTGAACCTTGCTTCATCCCAAGTGTCGCCCGCCCTGACCGAGATGGAGCTGGAAGGCCGTCTGAAACGGTTGTCAGGTGGGATGTTGGCCTTGGCGGTGTAGGCGCGGGGACAGCACAGACAGAAGTCGGTCTGCGTCAAAATGTGTGCCCGGTCTGCCGTACATTAATTGACAATTCCCCCTTGCACCCCACATGTTGGCTCGCCATACGCGGGCCATTATCCCAAAGAGGTGCTTACCCAGATGCCAGTTGTCGTCGTCGAATCCCCAGCCAAGGCCAAGACCATCAACAAATATCTGGGCCCTGACTATACGGTGTTGGCGTCCTACGGCCACGTACGGGATTTGCCGCCCAAGGACGGGTCCGTCGATACAGAACACGATTTCGAAATGACATGGGAAGTCGGCAACGACAGCAAAAAGCATGTCAAAGCGATCGCCGATGCGTTGGCCGATGACAACGCTCTGATCCTCGCGACCGACCCTGATCGCGAAGGCGAAGCGATTTCTTGGCACCTGAAAGAGGCGCTTACGAAACGCAGGTCGATCAAGAAAGACACGCAAGTCAGCCGCGTTACCTTTAACGCGATCACCAAGCAGGCCGTGACCGAGGCCATGCAAAACCCCCGCGACATCGACGCGCCTCTGGTCGAGGCCTATCTGGCCCGCCGTGCGCTGGATTATCTGGTGGGCTTCAATCTGTCGCCGGTTCTGTGGCGCAAACTGCCCGGCGCCCGTTCCGCTGGCCGCGTTCAGTCGGTTTGCCTGCGCCTGATCGTTGAGCGCGAGATGGAGATCGAGGCTTTCAAGGCCCGTGAATACTGGTCGGTCAAAGCCACGCTCGCCACGCCGCGCGGTCAGGAATACGAGGCGCGCCTGACAACTCTGTCCGGCAAGAAGCTGGATAAATACGATCTGGAAAATCAGACGCAGGCGGAAATGGCGGCGCAGGCCATCAACAGCCGCGATCTGAAGATTTCCTCGGTCGAGGCGAAACCCGCCAGCCGCAACCCGTCGGCGCCCTTCATGACCTCGACCCTGCAGCAGGAAGCCAGCCGCAAATTCGGTATGGGCGCCAAGCAGTGTATGTCGGCAGCCCAGCGTTTGTATGAAGCGGGCTACATTACCTATATGCGGACCGACGGTATCGACATGGCACCCGAAGCCGTGCAGGCCGCGCGCGACGCGATCGAGGACCGCTTCGGGGCTGAATACGTTCCCGGTTCGCCGCGTATTTATAAGAATAAAGCCAAGAACGCGCAGGAAGCGCACGAATGTATCCGCCCGACGGATATGACGAAGGACGCCGAAGCGCTGAAGCTGAAAGACTCCGATCAGTTCAAACTCTATGATCTGATCTGGAAGCGGACTCTGGCCTGCCAGATGGAAGGCGCGCGTCTGGAGCGCACCACCGTCGATATCAGCAGTGACGACGGTGAAGTTGTTCTGCGCGCGACCGGTCAGGTCGTTCTGTTTGACGGTTTCATGCGCGTCTATGAAGAGGGCCGCGATGACGTTGTCGATGAAGATGACAAACGTCTGCCCCAGATCATGGAAGGCGAAAAAGCCGACAAGCGCGGCATCAGCCCCGAACAGCACTTTACCCAGCCCCCGCCGCGCTACACCGAGGCGACGCTGGTCAAGAAGATGGAAGAACTGGGCATCGGCCGCCCGTCGACCTATGCGTCGGTTCTGTCGACGATCCAGGATCGCGAATACGTTCGTAAGGACAAGAACCGCCTCTTCCCCGAAGATAAGGGCCGGATCGTTACGATCTTCCTGCTGAACTTCTTTAAACGTTACGTGGAATACGATTTCACCGCCGCGCTTGAGGAAGAGCTGGATGATGTGTCCGCGGGCGACGGTAACTATAAGGAATTGCTGTCTAAATTCTGGCGCGATTTCTCGGCGGCGATCTCCGAAACGTCCGAGCTGCGGATTTCCGAAGTGCTGGATGTTCTGGACGACGCGCTTGCGCCCCAGCTTTATCCGCCCCGCGAAGACGGCAGCGACCCGCGCATTTGCCCCAAATGCGGTGAAGGTCGCCTGCACCTGAAAACATCCCGCACCGGTGGTTTTGTCGGTTGCGGCAATTATCCGGAATGTACCTACACCCGTCCCATCGCTGGCGAAGGTGCCGAGGGTGATGAACGCGTTCTGGGCGTTGATGGCGACGACGAAATATGGCTGAAAACCGGTCGTTTCGGGCCGTATGTTCAGCGTGGAGAACCCACACCGGAAAACAAAAAGCCGCCGCGTGCGTCCTTGCCGAAAACCCGTGGTGGATTTGCCGCCGGTTTCGCCCCGGACGAGATCACGCTGGAAGGCGCGCTGACGCTGCTTAGCCTGCCGCGCGAAGTGGGTGCACACCCCGAAGACGGTGTGATGATTGAAGCGGGCATTGGCCGCTATGGCCCCTTCGTTAAGCACGGTTCGCTTTATGCCAACCTGCCCGAGGTCGCCGAAGTCTTTGAGATCGGCATCAACCGTGCCGTGGACGTTCTGGCCGAAAAAGCCGCCAAGCGTGGTGGTGGCCGTGCAGCGGCAACCCCGCTGAAAGAGCTGGGTGAACACCCCGAGGGTGGCGCGATCAACATCATGGACGGGCGCTATGGCCCCTACGTGAAGTGGGAAAAGATCAACGCAACTCTGCCCAAGGGGACGGAACCTGCGGACGTCAATCTGGATATGGCGCTGGAACTGATTGCCGAAAAAGCGGCCAAGTCGGGCAAAAAGAAAGCGCCGGCAAAGAAGAAAGCAGCCACCAAGAAAACGACTGCGAAGAAGACCACCGCGAAAAAACCAGCGGCCAAGAAGACCACCAAAAAGGCCGCCGCCGAAGAATAACCGCGATCCGGTACAACCACATATTTTAAAGGGGTCCGAACTGCCAAAAGTTCGGGCCTTTTTGCTGTTTTAGGGCCTCAAATCGCCCCGCTTTAATGCAAAAGCGGCGTTGCGGGTGGCTGTTCGTTGACTTCCCAATGACCTGACGTCACAACCATGCCAGCTGATACGTCAGGGAGTTTCCGATGAAGAAAGTCTACAACTCCGCGGCTGAAGCACTGGATGGATTGCTGTTTGACGGCATGTTTATCGCATCTGGTGGCTTCGGGCTTTGCGGTATCCCCGAACTGCTGCTTGCAGCGATCAAAGAGGCAGGCACAAAAGATCTGACATTTGCGTCCAACAACGCAGGCGTCGACGATTTCGGGATAGGCATTTTGCTGCAAACCCGTCAGGTCAAAAAGATGATCTCGTCCTACGTGGGCGAAAACGCCGAGTTCATGCGCCAGTATCTGTCGGGCGAGCTTGAGCTTGAGTTCAACCCGCAGGGCACCTTGGCCGAGCGTATGCGCGCCGGCGGTGCGGGCATCCCGGGTTTCTACACCAAGACCGGCTACGGCACGCAGATTGCCGAGGGCAAAGAGGTAAAGGAATTCAACGGCGAAAACTATATTCTGGAAACAGGATTGTTCGCCGATCTGTCCATCGTGAAGGCATGGAAGGCCGACACAACGGGCAACCTGATTTTCCGCAAGACAGCGCGCAACTTCAACCCGCCTGCCGCGATGTGCGGCAAGGTCTGTGTGGTCGAGGTAGAGGAAATCGTGCAGCCGGGTGAGTTAGATCCGGATCACATCCATCTGCCGGGCGTCTACGTGCATCGCATTATCAAGGGCGAGCATGAAAAGCGCATCGAACAACGTACAACGCGGCCAGCGGCCTGAACCCGAAGGAGTATGATGAATGCCTTGGGATCGTAACCAAATGGCGGCCCGCGCCGCGCAAGAACTTGAAGACGGCATGTATGTGAACCTCGGTATCGGTATCCCGACGCTGGTGTCCAACTACATCCCCGAAGGTGTCGAAGTGACGCTTCAGTCGGAAAATGGCATGCTTGGCATGGGCCCGTTTCCGGTTGAAGGATCAGAAGACCCCGACCTGATCAACGCAGGTAAGCAAACCATCACCGAGCTGCCCCACACGGCTTATTTCGATAGCGCGACATCCTTCGGGATGATCCGTGGCGGCAAAATCGCCATGGCCATTCTGGGCGCTATGGAAGTTGCCGAAAACGGCGATCTGGCGAACTGGATGATCCCGGGCAAGCTGGTCAAAGGCATGGGCGGCGCGATGGATCTGGTGGCAGGTGTGCGCCGTGTGGTTGTGGTTATGGACCACACCAACAAACACGGTGAATCCAAGCTGCTGAAAGAATGCACCCTGCCGCTGACAGGCAAAAGCGTTGTGGATCGCGTGATCACCAACCTTGGTGTTCTGGATGTGGTCGAAGGCGGTCTGAAGATCGTCGAATGCGCCGACGGGGTGACCGAAGAAGAGCTTCGGGCCGCGACGGAAGCGACCATCATCGACTAATCAAATTCGGGGGCCGCTTGGCCCCCTTATTTTTTGGCTGGCAGGGATCACTTGCCGATCTGGCGAATAGAAATCAAAGGGGCTGACCTGTGAAAAAGCTCATGCTGACGGTTGTTCTGGCGTTTGCCAATGCGGCCCACGCGGCGCCCTCGTTTCTGTTGCTGTTCGACGAAACCGATCTTGCGCCGCCATACCATCAGCGTTGGACCGCAACGCCCGCTGATTTCAATTGGGCAGAGGCGAATGGCGCGGTATCGGATGCCAGCCGCCATGAAGTCTATGTTCGTGGCGACGGCAAAAAAGGCGATTTCTACGGCGTTCTCTATCTGGATTGTGTGACGCCGCAGTATTCCGAATGGCTGGTTTCAGGCGGCTATCTGACGGCAACCGATGTTCCTCCAGACGCCATTGCCAAATTGCGCCAGGAACTTTGCTGACGGCTTAAAGACCTTCAAACGCGCACAGTGCGTGGACGTCCATACCCAGACCTTCCAGCCGCTTCCGGCCACCCAGATCGGGCAGGTCCACCACAAACGCGCAGCCGATGATCTCGCCGCCCAGACGTTCAACCAGCTTGATGCCCGCCTCGGCGGTGCCTCCGGTGGCCAGAAGATCATCGACAATCAAAACCTTCTCGCCCGGCTGGATCGCGTCGTCGTGCAACTCGACGACCGCTTCGCCGTATTCGAGCTGATAGGACTGGGAAATCACCGCGCCGGGCAGTTTGCCTTTCTTGCGGATCGGCACAAAACCAACAGACAACTGGTGTGCAATCGCACCGCCAAGGATAAACCCGCGTGCCTCTAGGCCCACGACCTTGTCAAAGCGCACGCCGGCATAGGGATGAAGCAGTTGGTCGATGGCGATGCGGAAGCCGCGCGGATCGCCAAACAGGGTTGTCACATCGCGGAACATGATCCCTTCGTGGGGGAAATCGGCAATGGTGCGGATATAATCTTTGACGGTTTTCTGCATGTCTATCCCTCGGAATTACAGCACGCGGCCTGCCACAGCATCCAGCTTGGCCACAAGCCCCGGATCGCGTTTTTCCGGTGCGGTCATGATCGCGTATTCCAGCGCTGTGTCGCAGCCGTGGGGGCAGGGCGCATGTGTCCCTGATAAGTCTTGCGTCAGCGCATGGATGGTGGCGCGGGCATTGGCGGCGTTCGCCTTCATCACGCGGATGACGTCAGAGACCTCGACCGCGCCGTGGTCGGGATGCCAGCAGTCGTAATCCGTGACCATGGCAATGGGCGCATAGCAAATCTCGGCCTCGCGGGCGAGTTTTGCTTCGGGCATGTTTGTCATCCCGATCACATCGGGGCCCCAATGATCGCGGTACATGCGGCTTTCGGCCAGCGTGGAAAACTGCGGGCCTTCCATGGCCAGATAGGTGCCGCTTGGGTGCAGTTTGACGCCCGTCGTCGCCGCGGCCTTCGCGACTTTTCCCGACAGAGACCCGCAGGTCGGATCCGCGACCGAGACATGCGCAACGCAGCCGGAACTGAAGAAACTGGACGCACGGTGGCGGGTGCGGTCGATGAACTGATCCACCATGACGAAATCACCCGGCGCCATATCTTCGCGGAACGATCCGCAGGCCGAGACCGCCAGAATATCGGTCACGCCAAGCCGTTTCAGCGCGTCGATGTTCGCGCGATAGGGCACGTCCGAGGGGCTGTGCACGTGACCACGGCCATGACGCGGCAGGAACGCCATGTCGATCCCGTTCAGCGTGCCGGTCAGGATTTGATCCGACGGCGCACCCCACGGTGTTTCGACGGTCTGCCATTCAGCGCCTTCCAGCCCGTCGATGTCATACACTCCGGACCCGCCGATTACCCCAAGCCGCATCATCAAACCCTTTCGTTGCTTGGCCCCTTTGTGCGGTGTGCCTGCCCGTCGCGCAAGGGTGACGCAATTCTGCACGCAACGTACGGTCATTATGATGCAGTCCCGCGTTATTCCGATAGGAGGGGTGGAAATCTGGGCGATATGCCACTAGACGCGGCCCGAACCCAAAGATCCCATCACGACAGGATAGCCCATGGCCCGCGCCCTTCTGGCACGTTTTGCCGATCAGTTTTCGCTGAATGAACTTAACCTGCTGCCGACGGAAAAACTGACCCCGTCGCGCCTGAAGACCGAGGTGCTGTCCGGTCTGACCGTTGCCCTTGCACTTGTTCCAGAAGCGGTGGCTTTTGCCTTTGTGGCGGGCGTCCACCCGCTGGTTGGCCTTTATGCTGCGTTCATGGTGGGTCTGATCACCGCGTTGATCGGTGGCCGTCCGGGGATGATTTCCGGTGCGACGGGCGCCTTGGCCGTTGTGATGGTGGCGTTGGTAGCGCAGCATGGCGTTGAATACCTGTTTGCGACCGTGGTTCTGATGGGCGCATTGCAGATCATGGCCGGTTCGCTGGGCTGGGGTAAGTTCATCCGCCTTGTGCCGCATCCCGTTATGCTGGGCTTTGTGAACGGTCTGGCAATCGTGATTTTTCTTGCCCAGATGACGCAATTCCAGATGCCTGCCGCAGATGGTAGCGGGCCGGAGTGGCTGTCGGGACCGAAGCTTTACATGATGCTGGCGCTGACCGCGCTGACCATGGCGATCATCTGGGGCTTGCCGAAAATCACTAAAATCGTACCTGCGCCCTTGGCCGGCATCGCGATCACAGCGGCGATTGTGATCGGCTTTGGCATCGACGTGCCGCGCGTGGGTGATATGGCCTCGATCCAAGGTGGCCTGCCGCAGTTCCACATTCCAGCCGTTCCGATGACCTTTGAAACGCTGGAAATCATTCTGCCCTACGCGATTATTCTGGCGGCCATCGGCCTAATCGAAAGCCTGCTGACCCTGAACCTTGTGGGTGAGATCACCGGCAAGAAAGGCGGCGCGTCGCAGGAATGTGTGGCCCAAGGTATCGCCAACACCGTGACCGGTTTCTTTGGCGGCATGGGTGGTTGTGCGATGATCGGTCAGTCCATGATCAACGTGAAATCCGGTGGCCGGACGCGCATCGCCGGCACGGTTGCAGCCGTCTTCCTGCTAATCTTCATCCTGTTCGCATCGCCCCTGATCGAGCTGATCCCGCTGGCGGCACTGGTTGGTGTGATGTTCATGGTCGTGATCGGCACATTCGCGTGGAATTCATTGAAAATCCTGACACGCGTTCCGCGTATGGATGCCTTTGTGATCCTGCTGGTGACGGTTGTGACCGTTCTGGAGGACCTTGCTGTCGCGGTTGTTGTCGGCGTGATCGTATCGGCGCTGGCCTATTCGTGGAACAACGCGCGCCGCATCCGCGCCAAGACGCACGAGACACCGGAAGGCGCCAAGGTCTACCAGTTGGAAGGCCCGCTGTTCTTTGGCTCGGCCGAGGGTTTTGCCGAACTGTTCAACCCGAAAAACGACCCGTCTTTGGTCATCGTTGATTTCCAGGACAGCCGTGTGGTTGACCAATCCGCCCTGCAAGCGATTGAGGCACTGGCCGCGAAATACGAGGCTGAGGGTAAGCGCATCGAACTGCGCCATCTGTCGCACGACTGCCATTGGCTGCTGAAGAAATCGGGCCATCTGGTCGTCGAAAGCGATGACGATCCGGATTATGAGGTGGCCGTTGATTACGGCGTCCGGACCGGGATTCTGGGCGGACACTAAAACAAAAGCGCGCCTGACCTCAGGCGCGCTTTTTCAATTCCGGCAGGCGAAAGCTTATTCGCCCGGGCGCTTCAATTCGAACTTTTCGCGCACGACCGTGTAGTCGCGATATCCCATGCGGGACAGCGGGTTATATGTCATCACATCAAAGATGCCGTCCACAATGCAGTCGTCGCGCATATGGACGCCGATGACCTCGCCAAACACAGCAAAATTCGTGTCGCCCTCCAGTCGGACAATCTGGGTCATCCGACATTCCAGCGACGCAGGTGCGCCCTCGACGCGGGAACAGGCGATTTCGCTGCACTCTGCCTTGGACAGGCCCGCCAGTTCAAATTCGTCCGTTTCCTTATCCCATGCGCCGGATGTCTTGTTCATCGCATCGCGCATTTCGTACTGCACGATGTTCACGCAAAACACGCCGGTTTCACGGATGTTGGCCACCGTGTCTTTGGTGTCGCCACGGTCTTCTTTGGCGGATGTCGAAGCGAACATCACCTGCGGCGGCGTATAGGCGACAGCGTTGAAAAAGGAATAGGGCGCAAGGTTTTCCGACCCGTCGCTGCCACGCGTGGAAATCCAGCCGATTGGGCGGGGGGTTACGATGGCGTTGAACGGATTGTGGGGCAGGCCGTGGCCTTCGGTGGGACGATAGAACACTGTATTCTCCCTTTTCGGTCCGGTAGCGGTTTGAAGCTGACCGGCCCTCGTGTTAGTCGCGAATTCGGGCGCAGGATGCACGATCCCGCCCGAGATACAATGACCTGCCGGAGCAAAACAGGTGTTCACGCTTGCACAGGAAAAGCCAGAGGATTGGTGGGAGGTCGAAGCCCTCTACGATCACTGCTTTGCGCCTGGCCGGACGGCGTTGTCATCTTACCGCTTACGCGATGGCGTCGCCCCTGTGGCCAACCTTTGTTTGGTCGCACGCGACGAGGTCGGTCAGGTGGGCGGCGCTATCCGCTATTGGCCGATCCGTGTGGGCGGCGTGCAATCGCTGCTGCTTGGCCCTGTGGCGGTGCATCCGATTGCCCAAGGCGAAGGTCTGGGTGCCCTGTTGATTACCAAAAGCCTTGAGGTCGCGCGCGACGATTGGGACCGTGTTTTGTTGGTAGGGGATGCGCCTTATTACAGCCGTTTCGGGTTCGAAAAACTCGATGGGGTTGAAATGCCTCCGCCGACCAACCCCGATCGCATTCTGGGCTATTCCCTGAAGGACGGTGCGTGGAACGGCATCAAAGGCAAGGTCCGCAAGGCGAAGCCGCCTCTGACTTGAAAACCAACCGTTTCATCCCGATCTTTGATCTAGCCCGAGAGGAGAGATCATGACCGGTACTGCGTTGGTGTCTGTGAATGTTGATCAGGAAATTATCGACCTTGCCCGTCGGCACAAGGCGGCAGGGGGCGTCGGGCTTCAGGTTCTGAATATCGTCGGTGGGCAGGCCGAGAACCTGCTTGAACGTCTGCCGGATGGTGTGAAGAACCGGCTTGAAGATGCCACGACCAAGGCGCTTGAGGTGGCCATGTCGGCCGCGCATCAGTCGCGCGGAGTGGTCAAAGATCAGCAGTCATGGCTGAATACGGCTTTGGCCACGGCGATGGGGGCCGCTGGCGGGGCAGGTGGATTACCGACCGCTTTGGCAGAATTGCCTGTCACAACGACTGTTTTGCTGCGGGCCATTCAGGGCATCGCGCACGAATACGGTTTTGATCCCGCAGACCCTGAAATCCGTAAAGAATGCTTGCTCGTCTTCGGCTCGGCTGGGCCGTTGGCGGATGACGACGGCGCAGATATGGCGTTCCTGTCGGCTCGCGTGACCCTGACAGGTGCAACGGTGCATGGCATCATCGCGCGGATTGCTCCTCGGTTGTCGGTCGTGTTGGGGCAGAAGCTCGCGGCGCAGACAGTTCCGATATTGGGCGCGGCGGCTGGGGCTGCGACGAACTATGCCTACTTCAGCTATTATCAGGAAATGGCGCATGTGCATTTCAGCCTGCGCGCGCTGTCCCAGAAATCCGGCCACAGCCGCGAAGCGCTGGTCGAGCGCATGAAGATTGCGACGAAAAATCTGTAGGCCATTAACCCGCCATTAGGGTTAATCACTCAAATTAAAGACGGATCAAAACGATCCGTACCAGAGCGGGAATAGCGCTACTGGAACGCGTCACTGGCCTGAATGGCAGTTGGAACCGCGTTGTTCTATCACGTCCGGTCGCGAAGGTATTCCATCACGGCCGGACGTACCGACTGCGCCCCCTCATTGCGGGCCTTGTCGATCACGGCTTTCACTTCGCTTAGGTCATGGCGCATCAACAGATGCTTGACCGGACCAATCGACGCCGGTCGCATGGACAAACAGCGCAGGCCGATGGCGGCAAAGCAAAGCGCTTCGATCGGGCGGCCAGCGTCCTCGCCGCAGAACGACAGATGCGTGTCCGTTTCGGCGCAGCGGTTGATGATCTGTTCCACGAACGTCAGGAACGATGTGTTCAACGTGTCATAGCGGCGGCGCACCCGTTCGTTTTCGCGGTCCGCTGCAAAGAAGAACTGTTTCAGATCGTTGCCGCCAATCGACAGAAAATCGACGTTCTCAAAGAATGTGGTTGGCGCATAGGCAAGGCTGGGCGTTTCCAGCATGGCGCCGATTTTGATGTCGCTGGGCACAGCGTGGCCAAGCCGCTTTTCGCGGGCGATGGTTTTATCCACCTCGCGCCGCGCGGCATAGTATTCATCCGACTGCGCAACAAAGGGGAACATGATCGTCAGGGGGCGGCCATCAGCAGCCCGCAAAAGCGCCTGAAGCTGCATCTGCATGACGCCCGGTTTGTCCAACCCCACACGGATCGCTCGCCATCCCAACGCCGGGTTCGGTTCGTCGTTGGGCTTCATATAAGGCAGCACCTTATCTGACCCGATATCCAGTGTCCGGAATACCACGCGCTTGCCGTCTGCTGCATCCAGAATGCGTTTGTAAAGCGCGGCCAGTTCCGTGCGCTTGGGCATCTGGTTGCGCACCAGAAACTGCAGCTCGGTCCGGAACAGGCCAACGCCCTCGGCGCCCGAGGATTCAAGGCTGGGCAGATCGGCCATCAGGCCGGCGTTCATGTGCAACTCAATCCGTGTGCCACAAGCGGCCTTGGCGGGAATGTCGCGGATGGATGCGTAGCGCTCCTGTGCCTTTGCGGCCATGGCGATCTTGTCGCGGAAGGCCGAAACAACGGTGTCGTCGGGGCGCAGGTGGACGATGCCCTGATCGCCGTCGATCATCAGGTGATCGCCGTTCAGCGCGCGTGTCGTGATGCCGCTCGCGTGGATAACGAGCGGAATAGCTAGGGCGCGCGCGACAATCGCTGCGTGGCTGCCAACCGAACCTTCTTCCAGCACGATGCCGCGCAGGTTCCGGCCGTATTCCAGCAATTCGCCCGGACCAATGTTCCGCGCGATCAGAATGGGGTTTTCCGGCATTTCCGCGCCGGTATGATTGCCCTGTCCCGTCAGAATGCGCAGCAAGCGGTTCGACAGATCGTCCAGATCCTGAAGACGTTCACGCAAATAGGCGTCGTTGACCTGCATCAGGCGCGCTTTGGCGGCGGATTGTTCCTTTTCCACAGCAGCCTCGGCAGACAGACCGCGGCTGATGTCTTCCTCCATCCGGCGCAGCCAGCCTTTGGAATTGGCGAACATCCGGTAGGCTTCCAGCACCTCGACCTGTTCGGGATCAGAGGCCGAGGCCAGCAGATCGTCTACACTGATCCTCAGGGCGTCTACGGCCTTGTGCAGGCGGTCGAGTTCCGTGTCGGGGTCATCGGCCACAAGGTTTGTCACAACCACACGCGGTTCGTGCAGCCAGACATAGCCTTCGGCTGCCCCTTCCTGACCGGACGTTCCACGGATCAGTTCCGGTTGTGTGTGACGGGCTTTCAGCGCGGCACCTTCGCCAACGAAGGCACCCAGTTCGGTCATCTCAGCCAGAACCATGGCGACAACTTCCAGCGCATAGACTTCGTCGGCTGTAAATTCACGCTTGGTTTTCGACTGCACGACCAGAACGCCCAGCTTTTCGCCCAGACGCTGAATCGGCACACCCAAGAAGCTGGAATAAATCTCTTCCCCAGTTTCCGGCATGTAGCGGAAACCACGTTCAGACGGCGCGTCGGCGGTGTTGACCAGTGATCCGGACTTGGCCACACGACCAACCAGACCTTCGCCCATCCGCATGCGCGTCTGGTGGACCGCTTCGGCCTTCAGGCCTTCGGTGGCACAAAGTTCAAGGGTTTCTTCGTCGCGGAACAGATAGATCGAGCATACCTCGGTTCCCATGGAATCCGCGGTGAGGTGCGTAATCTTGTCCAGTCGTTCCTGCCCAGCAGCCTCTTCGGCCATGGTATCACGCAGACGTCCGAGCAGTTTACGACTTTCGCTTTCGGAACGGTCCGGCATGCTTAGTCCTTTTTTCTCCGGATAACAGCTATAGGCGAGGAGACGGTACTAGGAAAAGGGATTGCGTGAAAAAATACACGCATAAGATGTAGTGCTTTTGTGCTATGCGCGTTTTTGCGCGCGAAATTGAATAAAAAATAGAATTTAGGGTCTGCTGCAGGCGAAATGCCCGCAGCAGGGAACGTCATGCTTAGGCTTTTTCCAGTTCGAACGCGTCATGCAGCGCCTGAACGGCCAGCTCCATGTACTTGCGTTCGATCAGGACCGAGATCTTGATCTCGGAGGTTGCGATAACCTGAATGTTGATGCCTTCGTCGCTGAGAACTTTGAACATCTTGGCCGCAACACCTGCGTGGCTGCGCATGCCGATGCCGACAACGGACACTTTGGCGACCTCTTCGACGGTATCCAGACGGTCGTAGTTCAGAACGCCGGATGCCTGCGCTTCGGCCAGCGCCTTTTCTGCGCGTTTTACCTGATCAACAGGGCAAGAGAACGTCATGTCGGTGACGCCGCCTTCGTGGCCCTTGTAGTTTTTCTCGGACACGTTCTGAACGATCATATCGACGTTCACACCGGCATCGGCCAGCGTACCAAAAATGGACGCCGCGATGCCCGGACGGTCTTCGACGGTCACGAGGGTCATCTTGGCCTCGTCACGCGAAAAGGCCACACCGGCCACTACATTCGATTCCATGATATCCTCCTCGTCGCAGACCAGCGTGCCTGCCTCATCGGATTGTTCTTCAAAACTTGAAAGGACGCGCAGCTTGACCTTGTAGCGCATGGCCAGCTCGACGGAACGTGTTTGCAGAACCTTGGCACCCAAAGACGCCAGTTCCAGCATTTCTTCAAACGCGATGCGGTCCAGCTTGCGCGCTTTGTCGCAGACGCGCGGGTCTGTGGTGTAGACACCGTCAACGTCGGTATAGATGTCACAGCGTTCCGCGTTAAAGGCAGCAGCAAAGGCCACCGCCGTGGTGTCGGAGCCGCCACGGCCCAGCGTTGTGATACGGCCTTCGGGGCTGATCCCCTGGAAGCCTGCAACCACCGCAACGCGCATGCCTTCGTTGAATTTGCGGGTGATGTTTTCAGACGGGATGTCTTCGATACGGGCCGCGCCGTGGGCGTCGGTGGTCATGACCGGAACCTGCCAGCCCTGCCAGCTGCGTGCCGGTACGTCCATTTCCTGCAACGTCAGCGCCATCAGACCGGCCGTGACGTTTTCACCCGAGCTGACAACGGCATCGTATTCACGCGCGTCATACAGCTGCGAGGTTTCGTTCACAAAACCCACCAGTTTGTTGGTTTCGCCTGACATGGCAGACACGATAACGATGACATCGTAGCCTTTGGCCACTTCGACACCCACACGTTTTGCAGCACGCTTGATACGATCAAGCGTTGCAACCGATGTGCCGCCGAATTTCATCACGAGAACGGGCATAAGCGTCTCCCGGGGAAAGAATCAGCGGCGGTTTACGCCGCACCCCAATCAGGCGCAAGCCTATGCAGAATTTTGGCGGCTATAATGCGTCCAAACAGGCGCAGGTCAGGCTTAGAAAACGTGGGGGCTGCCATCCCAATTTTCAAAACATCCGGTTTTCGCCATCGACAGATCGATGATCCGGTCTCTCAGACCCAAAGCGGCCTCGTCGACTTCGATGTCGGCATCCGAGCCCCCCATATCGGTGATGACCCAGCCGGGGTGATAGATGCCCACGCTGATGGCGTCCTTCGCCAGATCCTTGGCAAGGTTGCGACCCAGGTTAAGCGCCGCCGCTTTGGACGCGCGGTAGATATAGCTGCCGCCCGGCGCGCGCTCTTGCGACGCCATGGTCGATGAAATGATCGCGATCTTTCCTGCCGATGATTTCCGCAGGTTTGGCAGCAATGCCTGAACTGTCAGGAACACACCCGTGACATTCACCGCGAAGGTATCTGCCCACATGTCGGCAGGGTATCCGTTTTCCAGCGATTCATGTTTGTCAAAATAAACGCCTGCGTTGCAAACCAGTGCATCAACGGGATCAGGCCCGATCCGCGTTGCAAATGTGCGGACGGAATTCGGATCAGTCACATCAAGCGGAAGATAGCCTTCGACATCGCGCGCCGTGCCCACGACATCCGCGCCGGATGCCTGCATGACCTTCATCAGTTCGTGACCGATGCCGCGATTTGCCCCTGTAATAACGACGCGCATCCAAAAATCCCTTCGCTCAAACTGCCACTAGTGACACCCGAGTAGGGCGGAAAGACAAGCAAAACCGTGTTTTCAGTTGCTTTTGCGGGTCGGAACAAAGGGAAGCGGCGCGACATTGATCCCGTCTTCGATCAACTTCTTGGCCTCGTCGGGCTTGGCTTCGCCCCAGATCGGACGTTCAGGCGCATCGCCCAGATGCATGTCGCGCGCCTGACGGACAAAATCCTTGCCGACATAGTCCGAGTTCTTCTCAACATGCTCTTTCAGCGCCGCGACCGCCTTTTCAAAGTCGGTCGGCGCTGTGGGTGCCGGTGCCTGTTCAGGCTCGGGTGCGCTTTTGGATTTGCTGGCAACGCGCGGCGCCATCAAGGATTTCTCAACCGCGTTCGTACCACAGACACCACAGGCCAGATGCCCTGCGGCTTGCAGCTTTTCAAAAGCGGCGGCTGACTGGAACCAGCTGTCGAACTGGTGGCCCTCAGCACATTTGAGCGCGTATTGGATCATATCGTCACGTGTTATAGCTGACCGTTATTGATAAACCGTCTGCGGCTACCTTCAAGAAATCTATGCTGTTTCGATGCCGATTTGTAGGGATCTGCATCGTTTTGTTGCACTTACTCGGGCAGTTGCGCGACCAGATCGGAAACCAACCCGTCAATATTTGTAACGGCCCGAAGTGCATTTTGTGCAGCAATTCCCACCTTTTCCTGCGCACTTTCCGCGTCAAGGCTGGCGAGCGCCTCGGCCAGTTGATCAGCGTTCTCTACGCAAATGGCCGCGTTGTTTTGTGCCAGTCGCTCATATGCCGATGCGAAATTGCCCGTGTCGGGGCCGTGTATCAGGGCGCAGCCAAAGTAGGCTGGCTCATACGGGGTGTGGCCGCGACGGTCGGTCAGACTTCCGGCGATAAAAACCCGTCCCGCCTGACGATACCAATTCGGCATCTCGCCCATTGTATCCGCCAAAAGAACCGAAGCCGCGTGGCTGTCGCCCGTTGAGCGGCGTGCGCAGTCCAACCCTTTTTCCGCAATCATTTCTGCGATCTGATCGGCGCGATGCGGGTGTCTCGGGGCAAGGATCAGACGCAGCTCGGGATTGATCCGGCGGGCTTTGACATGTGCATCAAGAATGATTTCTTCTTCGCCTTCGTGGGTCGACGCGGCAAGCCATGTCACCGCGCGGGGGTAATCCGCAACGATCTGGGGGTCCCGTTTGGGCAGGGTTTGCGGATCGTAATAAGCTTTCAAATCAGCCACAGGTCCGCGTGCGTCTTGCGGCAGGCCAAGCTGGCTCAGGCGGTCAAGCGATGCCGCATCCTGACCGCTGACCCACTGGATGTTGGTCAGAACCCGTTCTGCAAGCTTGGGGAAACGCCCCCATCCTTTCGCTGTGTTTTCGGTCATGCGCGCGCCTAAAACCAGCGTGGGAAACGGTGCGATCAGTACGCGATTGGGCCAAAGCTCGGCCTCCATCGTGATGTGGGCCACAAAGTCGCGGCCCTTCCAGAAGCTGCGCAAAGCGTGGCGCAAATCCAGCGGGGCAAGCACCGCAGCATATCCCAAGGCACGGGCCAGCGCGACGCCGGTTGCGGTGTTGCAGGTCACGAAAATCGACAGGTCGGGGCGTTTTTCCTGCAGCTCGGTGATGACCGGGAGGGATGACGCCAATTCGCCGTTTGATGCAGCGTGCAGCCAGATGTGCGGCCCCTTCGGTCGCGGACCACCAAAGCCCAACCGTTCGCCTGCGTCGGAAAACTTTCCTGATACCAGCGCTTTAGCGAGGGTGATCAATGCGAAAATTGAAATCAGCAGACGGTAAATGGCCATCATCAGCCCTTTTTTCGGTTTGACGCTGATTTAGCGTGAATTGCCGTGCTGAGAAAGCCTCAGCACGCTCAGAATGGCCTTCTGTGGGTAAGTTTGACTGAATCCAATAAGCTGAGATTGCTACGGCGCGTTCTTCATGTGGATGAAATTGCGCCCCTTCAGGATGACGCTATGCCCGAGGCCGAGTTTTGCTATCAGATAGTCAATCTGATGATTTGCAGGGCGTGAACTTGGCCCCCTTTGGTTTCATATACACGATCAAACCACAGAAATATCCACAAGCGATTTCAATGGTTTCGATGGTAATTCCCTTATCACGACGGGCAAAATGGCGTCACTCGGCCAAGAAGCCGGTAAATCAATACTTTGCAGGAAGGTGCTAAAGTCTCAGCGATTTGCCAGCGTACGCTGAATTTCTGCTTCCAGTTTTTTAAGCAGAATGTCGTTGTCGAAACGCTGTTCAGCGACCGTGCGTGCGTCGAGTGCCATTTGCGGGCGGTTGGGCGCGGCAAAGGCTTTGGCGATAGCTTTGGTAAAGCCCGGTTGGTCATATTCATCCACCAGAAAACCGGTGCGGCCTTCGTCGATCGCCTCGGGGATGCCGGCGTGGTGGGTGGACACGGTGATACAGCCGCAGGCCATGGCTTCTTGGATGGCGGTGGGCAGGCCTTCGGTGTTGCCGTCTTTTGCGGTGACAGAGTGCTGCAAAAAGAACTCGGTCGTTGCCAGCACTTTGCGGACCTCTTCATGCGGGAGTGCACCGTGGAATGTCACCCGATCACTTACACCCAACTGGGCGGCCAACGCCTTAGTGTCGTCAAACAGCGGGCCGTCCCCGATGAAATCCAGCGTTGCTTCGGGAATGTCGCGCGTGGCTTCGGCAAAACTTTGCAAGGTTGTCAGCGGCGCTTTCTTTTCGACGAACCGCCCAACGGCCAGACAGGAGTTCGGGCGTTTTTCGGCAGGTTGAAAGCGGCGCACATCCACACCGGACGGAATGACATGAGCATTCTTATGCCGCACTCCATAGCGGGCGAGGTTATCCAGCAGGAATTGCGAGACCGAAAAGACGCCAGCCAGACGCGGCATCATCAACCGGTAGGCGCGCTGGATGCGTTTGGATTGCAGCGCTTTCGATGCATCCGTGCCGCGATAATACGTGAAGATCGGGATCGCCAGTTCGTTGGCCAAAGGCGCCAGAGCAAGCGCCTGCGTGCCGAATTCAGCCAGAATAACCTCAACACGTTCGCGTTCCAGAAACTCGGCCAAGGCCCGCTTGCCGGACCCGAAAGGCAGGCGTGATGTAGCATGTGCGACGTTGTTCCAGAGCGCCCAGAAGGGTAGGCTGATCAGGTCTTCGCCTGTCAGTTTCGACCGGCGTACGAACAAGGGTTTGCCATAAGGGTCTTCGCCGTTGCTGCGACCTGCGATCACGACGGTATTGCCCCCGAACAGGTGGGCGATATGCCGGTTGATAAAGGTTTCCCCCATGACGTGATAGTCCGAGGTGCCAATCGCTGCGCGCATCTGTGTCTTCCGTTCGCAAAACTCTTGCGCCCCATATCAATTGGGGGCGTCGGCGACAATCATGTGATGTTTGGTGGATGGCGGATCAGTTCTGAAATGTCGCTTCGATCAGGGCAGCGACCTCGGCGATGATCGGATCGGGCTCTTTCGGGCCCAACGCCATATACATGTCGGCAGTTGCATCCATCGGCTGCTCGATTTCTCGGATGACGGTGTCCGCTTGGGCGATCTTGCGGTTGCAGGCAGGAACAATGCTTAGGCCAAGGCCCTGATTTACAAGCGACATAATCGTGTGGCTTTGGGAAACGGAAAACCGTAGGCGTGGCGAAACACCCTGCGCATTCAACATCCCCTGAACAATCCCGATCAGAAAACCGCCGCGATCTGCGGCAAAACCGATAAAGGGTTCGTCGTCCAGATCCCTCAGACTGACATCTTCCTTTTCGGCCAGCGGGTGACTGCGCGGGATGGCAAGAACCAGCCCTTCTGACCAGATTTTGCGAAGCGGCAGGGACAAGCGACGCTTGGGCAGACGGAAAATCCCGATGTCCAGCGTGCCCGCCATCAGCGCTTCGATCTGCTCGTAGGTTAGCATTTCGCGTAAAGTGAGTTGAACGCCGGGCAGGGCCTCTTGCAGCTTTTCAACGACTTGAGGGATCAGTTCGATCGCGGCTGACGGTACGAACCCAAGGCTGATTGCGCCGACTTCTCCCAGCTCGGCCTGCCGCGCATAAAGCGTCGCGTTTTCTGTGCGCATCAGGATATCGATGGCATCAACCAAAAGCCGCTTGCCCGCTGCGGTCAACCGAACCGACCGGTTGGTCCGATCCAAGAGCTTGACCCCCACCTCATGTTCCAAGAGCGCGATTTGCCGAGACAGGGGTGGCTGCGTCATATTCAGGCGTCGCGCCGCGCGTGTGAAATTCAGTTCTTCTGCGACGGCAACGAAAGACCGTAGGTGGGTCAGATCGATCATGAAAACATCCCCCTTGTGTGGCTTGGATGTTGTAAAAAATTTCGCAAGATGTAAATCTACAGATGATAAAAATATCAATAAAAGAAGTATCATAGAGAATTGTCTGAACAAATTGGCAAATCCCGCTGGCTGATCGTTGCTGATGACCTGACGGGCGCACTGGATTCCTCTGCGCCTTTTGCCTTGGCTGGCCGTCGTGTCTGTGTCGCAAGCAGGCCGGATGCGCTGCTGGATGCCTTGAATAGCGGGGCTGACGTGGTGGCGGTTTCAACTCGTTCGCGGGAAATTCCGGCAGAACAGGCGCGGTCAATCATGGCGCGGGTTGTGGCGCAACGCCCCGATGATATGCGGCTTTTCAAAAAGGTCGACTCGCGCCTGAAGGGCCATATCGCGGCCGAGCTTTCGGTGTTGCCGGACGTGCCGTTTTTGGTCGCGCCTGCCATTCCCCAATTCGGGCGTGTGGTGCGTGATGGTTGTGTTGACGGCTTTGGTGTTTCTACGCCTATCCCGATTGCGCCGGTCATTGGGCGGCAGGCAGTCATTCCGGAAACACTTTGCGATGCGGATATCGCCAAGGCCGTCGCCGCGGCGCCCAGCGATACGATTTTTGTCGGTGCGATGGGGCTCGCGCAGGCTTTGGCAGGCCCCGCAACGATCAAGCCGCAAGTTTTAAAGGGACGTATCGGAATGGCGATCGGATCGACAGATCCGATCACGCTGGCGCAGCTTGATGTTTTGCGCGGTGCCGGTGTGCCGGTCATCCCTGCGCCTGGCGGCGTTTGGGCGGGTGATGTTCCTGATCAGAGGGCGTCCGTTCTACAGGCCAGTGATGACGGTGTTGTGCATGACCGTGCCGAGGTGGCCGCGCGATTTGCCGCGTCTGCCTCTGCATTTTTGGAAGGACACGACAGCCTTGTTCTGTCAGGAGGAGCAACGGCAGAAGCTGTGTTGGATGCTTTGGGTATGGAACTGCTGGAAATGGTGGGCGAGGCTCTTCCGGGTTTGCCGGTCTCGCGGGCGGACGGGCGTTTGATCGTCACAAAATCCGGTGGCTTCGGCGCGCCGGACAGCTTGCATCGATTGATACAAGAGGCAAAGATCGCGGAATGATTGAGAAGCGACGCAAAAACCTGTCGGATGTTGTGTTTGACAAGATGTATCGTGCGATCAAGTCGGGGGCCTATGCAGACGACGAACGTCTGCCGACCGAAATGGATCTGGCCAACGAAATGCAGGTGTCGCGTCCGGTCATCCGGGATGCCCTTCGCAAGCTGCGCGAACAGGGCCTGATCTATTCGCGGCAGGGGTCGGGCAGCTATGTGCGCCAGCAGGGGCTGCGCGATCCATTGGGGTTTGGCGAATTGGCAAACCTTGGCGATTTGCGCCGCTGCTATGAATTCCGTCTTGTGCTTGAACCCGCAGCAGCCAGATTGGCGGCGGAACGTAGGTCGGACGATCAGCTGTCTAGCTTACACGACGCGCTTGAGATCATGCGCGATGCCACGGCGCGGAACCGTCACCGAGAAGATGCAGATTTCCAGTTCCACCATGCCATCGCCGAAGCCTCGGGCAACACGTATTTTTCTACGGCCCTCGATGCCTTGAAAAGCCACATCGCGGTGGGCATGCAGTTCCACGGACGGTCGCTCAAGCTGACGGCGGGGGGATTGGACCACGTCTATGGCGAACACAGATCGATTTATCAGGCGATTGCGGATCACGATGGCGAAACTGCCGAAACGCTGATGCGCAAACACCTTGAAGGATCGCGCGACCGCCTGTTCGACGGCTAAAGCGCTGCTTTGTAGATCGCTTCGACCTGATCAATGCTCATGTCGCGGGGGTTGTTGTCCATCAGGCGACGAATGGCATGCGCCTCTTCTGCCCATGACCGCAGATCACCCTCGGTCGCGCCGTGATTGCCCAGCTTCATATCGACTCCCAGCGAGGCGCAAAAGGCGTGGGCCTCGGCGCTTACATGCTCTGTGCCGGCACCGGCCTTCAGCCCCAAGAAGGACAGCACTTCAGCGGTCTTTTCAGGACGGTCCGGCTGATTGAACGCCAGAACATGAGGAAAGATCAGCGCATTCGCCAGTCCATGGGGCAGGTGCAGGCGGGTGCCAAGCGGGTAGGCTAACGCATGACCTGCGGCCGTATTTACGGGGCCCAGGCAAATGCCGCCATAATAGCTAGCCAGCATCATGCCTTCGCGCGCTTCGGTATCTGAGCCGTTCTCGACCGCACGCCGCAGGTATTTCCCGACAAGGCCGATGCCCATGCGCGCATAGCTGTCGATCATGTCGTGCGCGCGAATGTTGGTGAAGGCTTCAACGCAATGGGCCATCGCATCAATGCCCGTCGCCGCTGTCACAGCAGCGGGAACCGAAAACGTTAGTTCGGGGTCGAGCACCGCAAGGTCGGCCCCCATAAACGGGCTCTCGACGGCCATTTTGGCTTGGGTTTCCGAATTGGTGACAAGGGCGCGAATGCCGGCTTCCGATCCTGTGCCCGCCGTCGTCGGGATCAGGGCAAGACGGCTCAGGCGCTTGGCCACTTTGTTCGGGCCAATCACATCAGTCAGGCTCTGGCCGCGGTCCCAGAGAACGGCTACGAGTTTGGCGATATCCATCACGGATCCGCCGCCAAGGCCGATGATCAGATCAGGCTTCAGTTCGCCCGCAACATCCAGCGCACGTTCAAGCGCGCGATCATCCGGTTCGGGTGGAATGTCGTCGTAAACCGTGACTGCGCCGCGCAAGCCAAGGCTGGCGACCTTATCCCGCAAAATATCAACGGTCAGAACCAGTACGCGCTGGGCGTCGCCCGCCCATGCGCCGACGGTCGCGACAGAGCCTGCGCCAATCTCAAGGCGAGCGGGTTGGTTGATTGTGATATGCCGGTTCATGCCTGCCCCTCGCCAAGTTGTGTCATCTGCGCCCAAACGTTGCCGCGCTCCGCATCGCTTAGCGGTACCAGCGGTGCCCGCAGGTTCAGCCAGTCATTGTTACCCCGACGACGGGCAACCATCGTTTTTACTGTGGGCAACTGGACGTAGGCATTGGTCAAAGTGCGCCAGTCATTGATGCGCTCTTGGGCCTTTGCGACAACCTCTGCGTCGCCAGACTGCCAGTGGTCCCAAATTTGACGCAGGCTGTCGGCGCGAAGATTGGAGGTCGCCGTGATGCAGCCTGCGCCCCCCGCTTGCAGCAGGGGGAGGAGTAGGGGATCAGCGCCAGCCAGAACCGAGAACCCGGGAAAGCGCTGGATCATGGCTTTCATATTCTCGATGTCACCGGCACTGTCTTTGATACCAACGACGGTGTCTGGAAACGCGTTCAAAAGCCGGTCGATCAAGTCGTGCGACAGGGGCACCTGTGTGACCTGCGGGATGTGATAAAGCACGACCTTGAGGCGGCTATCTGCGACGCCTTTGATCACGTCGGAATAGAACCGGAACAGCCCGTCGTCGCTGACCCCTTTGTAGTAGAATGGCGGCAGTAGAACGCAGCCCAAGACGCCATTGTCGACGGCATGGCTGGTCAGTTCGATGGTCTCGGGCACATTGCATGTCGATGTGCCGGGCAATAGCTGATTGCCCGCAACGCCAAAGCCTTTTGCGGCCTCAAGCAATGCTTTGCGTTCACTGACCGAGTAGCTGTTTGCTTCGCCCGTCGTACCCAAAAGGGCGATACCATGGCAGCCTTCGTCCAGAAGCGCGCGGCAATGTTCTGCAAACAGCTCAAGCCGGACCTGACCATCTGTGCCAACGGGGGTTGTGGCGGCGCTGAAAACACCTTGGATCATGTGTTTTTTCCTTCCACGAGGCGTCGGGCGTAGGCGATCGCCTCTTTCATGTTTCCGTGGTCCGCAACCCCAGTGCCGGCGATGTCAAAGGCGGTGCCGTGATCAACCGATGTGCGGTCGATGCGCAGGCCGACAGACACGTTCACGGCCGTATCAAAGGCCACCAATTTGATCGGGATGTGGCCCTGATCATGGTAGTTTGCGATGACCAGATCAAATGCGCCGTTGTGAGCGCGGGCAAAGACCGTATCGCCCGGAATGGGGCCGGTCACATCAATGCCTTCGGCCTGTGCCGCCTTAACGCCGGGGGCAATCAGGCGATCATCTTCATCGCCAAAAAGCCCGCCTTCGCCGCAATGGGGGTTCAGGCCCGCCATAGCAATGCGCGGGGCTTTGATGCCGATGCGCTTCAGGTGGTCGTTGCCCGCGCGGATGGTTTCAAGGACGCGTTCGGGCGAGGTGCGCGCGATGGCGTCTTTCAAAGACACGTGGGTCGAGGTGTGGATGACCTTCAGACGCTCGGACGCAAGGATCATCCATGCGCCTTTCTGCCCCGTCAGCGCGGCCAGCATGCCTGTGTGGCCGTCGTAATGGTGACCCGCCGCATTTAGCGCGGCCTTATTGATCGGCGCAGTGACAATGCAGCCGATTTCATCGTTCAGCGCGGCGCGAACCGCCGCTTGGATAAAGTGAAACGCGCCATCGCCCGCGCGTTTGTCCTCTACGCCGAAGGGCAGCGGCGCGCCTTCGACGGGGATGTCGGTGAATGCATAGTCGGCGTCGGGCGACAGGCCGGTCTGCACGACCTTTTCGGCAGCCAGAAGCGTTTCGCGGTTGCCGAAGACACGGGTTTGGCTGCGGTCCTCGGCGCTCATTTCCGCCAGCGCCTTTAGCGTAATTTCGGGGCCGACGCCTGCGGGGTCGCCCATGGTAATGCCAATCATCTTCAAACCTTCAGTTCAGCCGCCGGAATGCGCAGGTGTGCAATGGCCCGCCGGTGGTAGGTAAAGCATACGTCGATGTCGCCATTCGGCGCCTCATTCAATGCAGGGTAAGATAGTTCGTGGTTGCGGCCATCTTCGCTGTCGTTGGACAGGCAGGTGCCGGGGCCGTCCATCAGCATGATCCGGTCAGGAAAGCTGTGGCCGCCGTCGCTGGACAGGGCAAGGATCAAAGGCGCGCGTCGCACGCCCCAGATGGCATCGCAGCCGCCGTCGGCTTCGGGTCGTTCATCGTCATAAAGTTCGTCATAAAGCGATGCGCGGCGGCTAGGGTCCATTGCGGCGTTTACCGGGTTGCAAACAATGCCAATCCGTCCGTCCGACAGCATGCGTGCCGCGATCGAGCTGTTGTTGTTCGGGACGTCCGTCGGCTGCGGGCTGGTCCAGCTTTCGCCGCCATCGGTGCTTTCGCAGCGATAGACGTAATCCGCCTGCCTGCGGCGGAAAAAGGCGGCGTAGTGGTCTGGGCCCAGCGGAACCAATGTCATGTGCACGCAACCGACCGAGTCCGGAACCTCAACGCGCCGCCATGTTTCGCCGTTGTCAGCGCTGATCGCAACAGATGCGGTGTCGTGGCGGCCTGTCCAGCGGGCTCCGGGGCTGTGGGTGCAGTGAAACAGCGGTAAAAGCCACGCGCCATCTGCCCGGATTTCGGGGCGGGCGCGCACGAAACTGCCTAAGGGCAGCGGAAGTGCGCGCGTCTCGCCGTTTAGGTCGCGCATCTGGATGGTGCACCGGTCCTGATTGCCGCCGGGCTGTGCCGTATGGATCAACAGATGCCGTCCGTCAGGCGCATCGAACAGAACCGGGTTCTGTTCCGAGTGATCGGGGTCATCGGTAAGCTGTTCCGCGTCGGACCACCGTCCGTTTTCCAGCGTCGATTTGTGGATGCAAATGTCTGCTTTGCCCTCAAGCCCGCCAGCAAACCACGCACAAGTCAGGTTGCCGTCAGTTCCACGAAGCAAGAAGGCCGCGTGGTTCTGAACGCGCGGGGATGGAAGGAAGGCAAGCTGCCGCCCGCCACCTGCGGGCCGCAACGCGCCATCCATATGTTTGGCGATGCTTTCCGGGGTTGTGGGTGGTGGTTCGGGAATCATGTCTTCGCAATCCTGAATTTTTGTCGATAAGGGTCAATTGATTTAGAAGTTGTCAAGTTGATAGATTTGTAAATTGAAGAAAAATTGGTAAATTTATCGAATTAAAACAATGAAAAACAATGGGTTAAATTGGCAGCGATTATTTTGATGATTTTTTGTGTTTACAAATATGATGATATGGATGTTTTCTCTGATTGCTGACTGGAAGGACACGCATTTGGAGCGAAACGCACTAATAGGGGTAGCGATCATGTTGGTCGTCGCGGTCGCGAATACGATTGATACTCTGATCGTACGTGTCCTTGCCGGGCAGGTTTCCCCGTTTTTTATGGCTTTTACGCGCGCCGCCTTCGGGCTTCTGGCGATGCTGCCTTGGATTTTGCGTCGTCCCGAAATTCTGGTGACACGCCGCTACGGGTTGCACCTGCTGCGCGCGGGATTGAAGCTTGCGTCGCTATTGCTGTTGTTCCTTGCGTTGGCACAGGCGCCCTTGGTGATGGTCACGGCCATCGGCTATGCCGCGCCGGTATTCGTGTCGATCGGGGCATGGATCGTCTTGCGGGAACGTCCGCGGGCATTGCGCATCTTGGCGGTCATTATCGGATTTGGCGGCGTTCTGGTTCTTCTGAACCCGCGCGGTGCATCGTTCGAGCCAGCCCTGTTGTTCGCCTTTGCGTCGGCTTTGTTGCTGGCTGCGATCCAGTTGATGCTTAAGGTTATGGGCGCGCGGGAAAGCAGCGAAACGCTGGTCGCATGGAACCTCATTGCCACCGTTCCGATTGCGTTGATCCCGGCGATTTGGTTCTGGGCCACGCCAACGCCGGTCGAATGGGCGTTGCTGGCATTGCAGGGGGCAATAGGGGCGTTCAACCAGCTGATGGTGACGCGCGCATTTCAATATGCCGATGCCTCTTTGATCGCGCCCATCGACTTCATCCGGCTTCCCTTGATCGCGGCCGCCGCTTGGTGGGCCTTCGGTGAAACGGTCGGAATGACCGCCTGGATCGGGTCCACGATTATTCTGGTGTCGACCATTCTGATGGCGCTGAGCACGCGGAGGATTTCTGCATGAGCACAATGCCTCGAATGAGCCAAATGATACCCATAACGCATCACTGTAATTCAATTTTGGGGATATCACACAGGAGGCAATCCTTGTGAATCACCGGCGTCGGTCAGGGAGGACAGGCGCAACAAGGATCCCGCCGGGCAAGCAGCAGCCCGGATTGCGGGACAGCTGCACAGAGGAGGAAAGTTAATGAATTTAAAAGCTTGTCTTAAGGGAACAGCGCTCGCGATGGTCGTGGCCTTGCCCGCCATGGCGCAAGACAATGCCGTCACCGTCGTCCTGTCGGAAGAGCTTGATCTGGTTGATCCGTGCATGTCATCGCGGTCCAACATCGGTCGCGTCGTTTTGCAGAACATCGCCGAGACGATCACCGAAATGGTTCCGGGTCAGGGCCTGCAGCCGCGCCTTGCGACCGAGTGGGAAGACATGGGCGGTGGCACATGGCGTTTCCACCTGCGTGACGGTGTAACCTTCCACGATGGCAGCGCTTTTGATGCCGAAGACGTGGCGCATTCCATTGCCCGTACAACCGGCGACAAAATCGTGTGCGAGATCGGCGCCAAGTATTTCGGCGGGATGGAGCTGACCACAAATGTTGTGGATGCGAACACCATCGACATCACTGCCGATCCTGCTCAGCCGATCCTGCCGCTTCTGATGTCCACAATGACAGTGGTGCCTGCGGAAACAGCGGTCGACAGCTTTGTCTCCACGCCGGTTGGCACAGGCCCCTACACGTTTGACGAATATAACGTAGGCCAGAACATCAAACTGTCGGCGAACCCGAACTACTGGGGTGACCAGCCTGCGGTTCAGTCCGCAAACTACGTCTTCCGTTCCGACAGCGCGGTTCGCGCCGCGATGGTTCAGACCGGCGAAGCAGACATCGCGCCGAACATCGCGCTGCAGGATGCGACCAACGACGCCATGGATTACTCCTACCCGAACTCGGAAACGGTGTACCTGCGCGTTGATCACAATATCGCACCGCTGAACGATGTGCGCGTGCGCAAGGCGCTGAATCTCGCTGTGGATCGCGAAGCATTTGTGGGCACCATCCTAGCCAACGGTACGCTTCTGGCCACCGGCATGACGCCGCCGTCGACCATCGGTTACAACACGGACCTGACGCACTACGCTTATGACCCCGAGCAGGCCAAAGCGCTGCTGGCAGAAGCCAAGGCAGATGGTGTCGATGTGGATCAGGAAATCACGCTGATCGGTCGGACAGGCAACTTTGGCAACGTGCTGGAAACCATGGAAGCGCTGACAGCGATGTTCCAGGACGCCGGTTTCAACATGAAGCTGGAAATGTACGAAGTCGCCGAATGGGAGAACTTCTATTCCAAGCCCTTCGCTGAAGATCGTGGCCCGCAAATGGTTCAGGCACAGCACGATAACGCCAACGGCGATCCGGTGTTCTCGATGTACTTCAAATACGCTTGTGACGGTCTTCAGTCCGGCGTGTGTGATGAAAAGATCGACAGCATGATCGCGGATGCGACAGCCTCCGTTGGTGCTGAACGCGAAGCCAAGTGGAAGGACCTTTTTGCCTACATCCACGAAGAAAACGTGACAGATGTCTTCCTGTTCCACATGGTTGGTTTCAGCCGCGTAGGCGAACGTCTGGACTTTGAACCGACGATCAAGACGAACTCCGAGCTGCAGTTGGCTCAGATCTCGTTCAAGTAAACGCATGATCAGAGGGCGCCGCGTTGCGCCCTCTGGCCTCAAGGGGGGCTTAAATGACCGCTTTCTTACAGAAACGTGCCTTTGCCAGCCTGATTTCCCTGATGGGACTGGTGGTTCTGGTGTTCTTTCTTTCCCGACTGACAGGTGATCCGACAACCTTGTACCTGCCTGTCGACGCGTCGCTGGAAAGCCGCGAACAGTTTCGCGAACTTCACGGCCTGAATGATCCGATCCTTGTACAGTTTGGCCGTTACGTCGGCGATCTCGTGCAGTTTGATTTCGGCATGTCGATCCGCCGCTCTGCCCCCGCGATCGATGTGGTTTTGCAGGCCTTTGTCTGGACGCTTCAACTGGCGCTGATCACCATGACGCTGGTCACGGTGGCCGCGATTGTCATCGGGTCCATTGCCGCCTTCCATATCGGTGGTGTGTTTGACCGCATCGCAACGTTCTTTTCGCTGATCGGTGCCTCGGCCCCTGATTTCTGGATTGCGATCATTTCTATCGTGATCTTTTCGGTCGGGCTTGGATGGCTGCCGACATCCGGCACCGGCACGGTCTGGCACTGGATTTTGCCCATCGCCGTTCTGTTTATCCGTCCCTTTGGCCTGATCCTTCAGGTGGTGCGTGGGTCGATGGTGTCGACGCTCAGTTCGGCTTACGTCAAGACCGCACGCGCCAAAGGGCTTCGCAACAAGCCGATCATCTTTGTTCACGCGCTGCGTAATGCGATGTTGCCGGTCATCACCGTGATTGGCGACCAAGCCGCCGCGCTGTTGAACGGGGCTGTGGTGGTCGAAACGATCTTTGGCTTTCCCGGCGTTGGCAAACTGATGATCGACTCGATCCTGCAACGGGATTTCACCGTTGTTCTTGCCGCGATCATGGTCACCGCTGTTGCCATCTTTGTCATGAATATCCTGATCGACATTCTCTACGCGGTGCTTGATCCGCGCATCCGGTACTGAGCTATGACCATGACCGATACAAAGACCCTTCCGCCCCAAAACATCCCCGCACAGACGCATCCGGCCAAGCAAATCCTGATGATGCTCTGGCGTGACAAGCTGGCGTTTTGTGCGGCGATTTTCATCCTGATCGTCATCTTCTGCGCCCTGTTCGGTGCGCCGTTGCTTGAGGATGTGGCGACCAAACAAAACCTGCGTGGCCGGAACGCGGCACCTTTTGATTTCTCGAAGGACTGGGTGTTCTGGCTGGGGGGCGATGCACTTGGACGTCCGCTGCTGGCGCGCATCGTTGTGGCGTCGCAGAACACCTTGATGGTCGCAACAGGCGCTGTTGTTGTGTCGCTGGCCATTGGCACAACGCTGGGCCTGATTGCCGGTTACACAACGCGCATGGGCAGCCAGATCATCATGCGCTTGGCGGATGTCATTATGTCGTTCCCGTCGCTTCTGTTGGCTGTGATCGTGCTCTATATGCTCGTGCCATCGGTCGGGAACCTGATCATCGTTTTGGCGATCACGCGTATCCCAGTTTATCTGCGGACCTCCCGCGCCGAGGTGTTGGAAATTCGCGAACGCATGTTCGTGCAGGCAGCCCGCGTTATGGGCGCATCCACCAACCGGATCGTGTTCAAACACATCTTGCCGGTCGTGTTCCCGACGCTTGTCACCATCGCGACGCTGGATTTTGCCTTTGTCATGCTGGCAGAAAGTTCGCTGTCCTTCCTCGGGATCGGCATCCAGCCGCCCGAGATCACATGGGGCCTGATGGTTGCCCAGGGCAAAGCCTATCTTACGACCGCTTGGTGGCTGTCCTTCTGGCCGGGTCTGGCGATTATTCTGACCACCCTGTCTTTGAACCTTCTGTCGAACTGGATGCGCGTTGCGCTTGATCCGGTCCAGCGCTGGCGTCTTGAAATCGGGAAAAAGTCCAATGGCTGATCACTTGTTAGAAGTCCGCAATCTGTCGGTCGATTTCCACACAGCCCAAGGCACGGTCCATGCGGTCCGCGATGTCAGCTGGCATCTGGATCGCGGCGAAACGCTGGCCATTCTGGGCGAGTCCGGTTCGGGTAAATCGGTGTCCGCTTCGGCCATCATGAACCTGATTGACTGCCCCCCGGGCGAGATTGTGTCGGGCGAACTGCTTTTTGACGGGCAAGACCTGTTGAAGATGACAGACGATCAGCGCAGGGATCTGAACGGGCGGCGCATTGCGATGATCTTTCAGGATCCGCTGAGCCACCTTAATCCGGTCTACACCGTGGGCTTTCAGATCGCCGAGATTATGACGGCCCACGGCACGCCCAAGGATGAGGCGCGCGCCCGTGCGCTGGAACTGATGGAGCGGGTCGGCATCCCGAATGCCGCCGATAAGATCGACAGCTATCCGCACGAATTTTCCGGCGGTCAGCGTCAGCGTCTGATGATCGCGATGGCGTTGGGCATGAAGCCGGATATTCTGATTGCGGACGAACCCACGACCGCTTTGGACGTGACGGTTCAAGCGCAAATCCTTGATCTTCTGGAAGAGCTTCAGGCGGAAACCCAAATGGGCCTTCTGTTGATCACGCATGATCTTGGCGTGGTGGCCGAAGTTGCGGATCGTGTGGTGGTGATGAACTCGGGCGAGATTGTCGAAACCGGCACTGCGACGCAGGTGTATCACAACCCGACCCATCCTTATACCAAACAGCTGATCGGTGCCGTTCCCGGAACAGGAGAAATGGCCGAGCCGATGGATACGGCCATCAAACCCATCCTTGAGATCAACAAGATGGGTAAAAAATACGGTGCCTTCACCGCCCTTCAGGATGCCAGCCTGACAGTTCTGCCCGGCGAAACCGTTGCCATTGTCGGCGAAAGCGGGTCGGGCAAATCGACTTTGGCCAAAACCCTTTTGCGGCTGGAAGACGCCACTTCCGGCGAGGCGCTTTATCAGGGGCGCGATCTGGTGACGATGGATGCCGCCGAACTGTTCGCGCTTCGTCGCGAAATCCAGATGGTGTTTCAGGATCCGACCCAGTCGCTGAACCCGCGGATGTCGGTCTACGATATCATTTCCGAGGCGTTCGTGATCCATCCCGAAATCCTGCCCAAGGAAAAATGGACGGCACGCGTTCAGGAATTGCTGGAACAGGTCGGCCTGAATGCCAGCCATATGTACCGCTACCCCCACCAGTTTTCCGGTGGTCAGCGTCAGCGGATTGCGATCGCCCGCGCCCTAGCGCTGGAACCCAAGCTAATCGTCTGCGACGAAGCGGTTTCGGCCTTGGACGTATCCATTCAGGCGCAGGTCATCACCCTGCTGAATCGCCTGCAAGAAGAACTTGGCCTGTCCTATCTTTTCATTGCTCACGACCTGCCTTTGGTGCGCGATTTTGCCCATCGGGTGGTGGTGATGCAGGGCGGTCGCATCGTCGAACAGGGGCCTGTCGCGCAGATTTTCGACGCGCCCCGCGAAATATATACGCGCAATCTTTTGGCCGCGTCGCTGCATCCCGACCCCGAGGTGCAAGCCGCCCGCCGCGCAGAACGTCTAGACTTGCAGGAGGCCGTCTGAAATGGACAAGCCTGATATTCTCGTCATGTATCCAGCCCGTCCCAAGGCCATGGCACAATTGGAAGAAACCTACACCCTGCATCGTTTGGATCAGGCAGAGGACCGCACGGCGTTTCTGGCCGAATACGGCCCGCGCTGTGTGGGGATCGTCACCAACGGGCATTCGGCGTTGACCCGTGCTGATCTGGAGTATCTGCCGAACCTGCAAATCGTGGCGTGTTCCTCGGCAGGATTTGAAACCATTGATGTGGCCGCGCTGGCTGAACGCGGCATTGCGTTTACCAACACCTCGAATGCTTTGATCGACGACGTGGCAGATGCGGCGTTGATGCTGACGCTGGCTTGCCGTCGCGAATTGATCAACGCCCACGCCTATACGGCGTCAGGCGACTGGGGTCGCAAAGGCATGTACCCCTTGTTGTCGTCGGTACGTGGAAAGAAGGCCGGTATCGTCGGTCTGGGCAACATAGGCAAAGCCATCGCACGGCGGTTCGAGCCTTTGGGGCTTGAGATCGGCTATACTGCGCGCAGTGCAAAGCAGGTCCTGCACCGCTATTTCGAAAACGTCACCCAACTGGCCGAATGGTCGGACATCCTTGTTGTGATCGTTCCGGGCGGTCCTGATACGGATGGCATGATCAACGCCGACGTGCTCAAGGCGCTCGGCCCGACGGGCACCCTGATTAATGTCGCACGGGGATCGGTGGTGAACGAAGCCGATCTGATCGAGGCGCTTAGCACAGGCAAGCTCGGGTCTGCGGGGCTGGATGTTTTCTATAACGAACCCAACCCCGACCCGCGACTGACCGGTTTGCCGAATGTTACGCTGTACCCGCACCATGCCTCGGGCACGGTCGAGACACGTGATGCAATGGCCCAGTTGGTCGTCGATAACCTTGCCGCCCATTTTCAGGGCCAGCCCCTTTTGACGCCGGTGGTTTGATATGTCCGAGTCTTCTTTACTGCACTACTTCCGTTGGGCGTTCATCGTTACTGCGCTTGGTCTGATCGGCGCCTTCGCACTGGGGTGGAGCTATTCGGGCCACCTGTCAGGTGCGCTCAGCTTTCTGTTCATCGGGTTGATCCTGTCGGTCTTGGAAATCTCGCTTTCCTTCGACAACGCCATCGTCAACGCCAACAAGCTGAAAACCATGACGCCTGTCTGGCGGCAGCGCTTTTTGACGTGGGGCATCCTGATCGCCGTGTTCGGCATGCGGATCGTCTTTCCGCTTTTGATCGTGGTGATCGCGGCTGGCATCGGCCCGATCGAGGCCATCGTGCTGGCTGCATCCGAACCCGACGAATACGCCCGAATTATTGGCGAGGCACATCTGTCCATCGCCGCTTTTGGCGGGGCCTTTTTGATGATGGTCGCGCTGAGCTATTTCATCGACGAAGGCAAAGAGGTCGACTGGATCCGCACGCTGGAAACGTGGCTGCGCAAGGCCGGATCGGTCAAAGGGGCCGAAGCGGCTTTTGTTCTGCTGATCATGCTGATCTTCGGCTGTGTGCTGCCCGAACAGGACGAAGGGCGCTATTACTTTGCCGCGATCTGTGGGCTGCTGACCTATCTGGCCGTCGACATGCTGGGCCACATTCTTGATAAGGCCGATGCGGCGGACACCGTCGCCAAGGGTGGTATCGGTGCGTTCTTGTACCTTGAAGTCCTGGATGCGTCGTTCAGCTTTGATGGTGTCATCGGGGCCTTTGCCCTGACCCAAAACCTGTTCCTGATCGCTATCGGTCTGGGCATCGGCGCGATGTACGTCCGTTCTATGACGATTATGCTGGTGGAAAAGGGCACGCTGTCCGAACTGCGGTATCTTGAACACGGCGCCTTCTGGTCGATCCTGATCCTGTCGGTGATTATGTTCTCGCAAACCGTCTGGCACGTGAACGAGGTGATAACAGGCCTTTTGGGCGCGACGTTCATCGGCTTGGCTTATTGGTCATCCGTGCGGTACCGCCGTGAAGACAGCGACGCGTAAATCCCTCTGAATAAAAGAAACGAGAATTCTTATGACCCGTTTGCGCGTTGCCATTCTGGAAGCCTTTGATCCTGTCATGCAGGCCCGCATCCAGGATATCGTCGGGCCGGACTTTGATCTGATCTTCCCGGCCTCCAATTCCGAAGAGGATCGCATCACGGCCTTGTCGAATGTGCGCTACGCTGTCGTCCGCGCGGTGAAAATGCCCGCGTCGATGTTGGATGCCGCACCCGATCTGGCGCTATTGCATCAATGGGGCACAGGTACTGACGGCCTGCCGGTTTCAGAGGCGCTGGCCAAGGGGCTGACGGTGGCCCGTTCTCCTGGCAAGAACGCGGCTTCTGTCGCGGATCACACCATTGGGCTGATGCTGGCCGTCATGAAGCGGATATGCGTCGGTGACGCACGCGTCCGTGGAGGAGACTGGCTCGAACCCGGTATTTACGAAAAGGGCAGGGACCTGAACGGTGCGACTGTCGGGCTGGTGGGCTTCGGGGCGATTGCGCAATGCGTCGCGCGCCGCCTGTCCGGCTTCGACTGCGAAGTGCTCTATACCCGCAGGTCGGGCGCGTTGGAGGGCCACGCTGGCCATGTCTCGTTCGATGAGCTGATTGCGCGTTCCGATGTTGTCAGCCTGCACGCACCGCTGACCGAGGCCACACGCCATCTGATCAATGAAGATACCTTGGCGCGCATGAAAAAAGGCGCGTTCCTTGTGAACACCGCACGAGGGGGCGTGGTCGATCAGGATGCGCTGCTACGGGCGCTTGAGACCGGTCACATCGCGGGTGCTGCCCTCGATGTCTTTGACCCCGAACCCTTTCCGCTGGATCACCCACTACGATCGGCTCCGAACACAGTTCTTACGCCGCACATGTCCGGTGGGACGCAAGACAACCTTGCACGGATCGTGGGGCACTGGGCCCAGAACGTACGCAAGCATGCAGAAGGCGCGGCACTGGACCAAGGTGATCTGGTAACCGCCTAAAGCGATCCGCCTGCGCAGACCACGATGTCTTGACCGGTGATGCTACAGGCGCCGTCGGACAGTAAAAAGCCGACGGTCGACGCGATTTCGGACGGTTCGATAAAGCGGCCCATGGGGGGCGTTTTGGGGGCTTCGCCCGCGCGGTTCGGATCGTCCAACATGGGTGTTCGGGTGGCTCCGGGCGACACAATGTTGACCGTGATCCGACGCGCGACCATCTCGGCCGCGACAGACCGCGCCAAACCGCCAAGCGCGGCCTTGGACGCCGCATATTGAGACCGGCCGGCCAAGCCTTTGGCTACACGGCTGCCGACCAATACGACCCGCCCGCCATCGAACATGTTTGGCAAGATACCCTGCATCAACTGGCTGGCGGCATCCACATGAAGACGCCACATCGCAGCGGCACTTTCAGCATCGATATGCTCAATAGGTCCGACACGCAGAACGCCCGCCGCGTGGACCAGAGCATCAACTGCACCTAATTCCTCAATGACACGCGCGGTGTCCTCGCGGTCGGATAGATCCACAGGGAGGCTTGTGAATTGCGGATCAGAAATGTCAGGCGCCCGTCGGCTAAGCCCGATGACATGCCATCCTTGGGCAAGCAGATAATCCGTCACCGCCGCTCCGATTCCCGAACTGCACCCAGTCACCACAGCTGTTTTGGTCATGTCCGATCCTCCCGCAAAGAATGTACAATCGAAGGCAAGAAGACACCATGCAGCCGGCTATTCATTCTGGGTATCAATGCCCGACATCATGACCGGGTACTGAAAACGCAGATCAGGGGCAGATTTACTTCTGGGAAAATGGTGCTGCTGGAGAGAATTGAACTCTCGACCTCTCCCTTACCAAGGGAGTGCTCTACCTCTGAGCTACAGCAGCGCCGTGCCGTGTTGGCGTGGGCGGGTCTCTAAAGGCAATTTTGCGCTCACGCAAGCGCAATCTGGACCCTTTTTCATCGCTTCGTTAAAGACGTGTTATGGAGCAAAGTACAGGCACCCCCAAAAAGCCCGCCGATGATCGGGATGCACGGCTGAAAGCTGCGCTCAAGGCGAACTTGGCGCGGCGCAAAGCGCAGGCCCGTGCGCGCAATGATAACGCGCCGCGGGACGACGAAAACAAAGAGGATAAGAGCTGATGGATTCAATCGTTGTGACAGGCAATGGCCCGCTGAACGGGCAAATCCCCATTGCCGGGGCGAAAAATGCGTGTCTGACGTTGATGCCTGCCACGCTCTTGTCGGAAGAGCCGCTGACGCTGACCAACGCGCCGCGCCTGTCCGACATCCGTACAATGACGACGCTGCTGCAGTCGCTGGGGGCCGAGGTGTCTTCGCTGCAGGACGGTCAGGTTCTGGCAATGTCGAGCCACGACATTTCGAATCACAAGGCGGAATACGACATCGTTCGTAAGATGCGCGCATCCATTCTGGTACTTGGCCCGATGCTGGCGCGCGACGGTCATGCTGTCGTTTCGCTACCCGGTGGGTGTGCGATTGGCGCGCGTCCGGTCGACCTGCACTTGAAGGCATTCGAGGCGATGGGCGCAGAGCTTGATCTGCGTGATGGTTACGTCTTTGCCAAAGCGCCCGGTGGTCTGAAGGGCGGCATCGTCGATTTCCCGATCGTGTCGGTTGGTGCCACTGAAAACGCGCTTATGGCCGCGACACTGGCCAAGGGCACGACCGTGATCAAAAACGCGGCGCGCGAACCCGAAATCGTCGATCTGGCAGATTGCCTGCGAAAGATGGGCGCGCAGATTGAAGGCGATGGTACCTCGACAATCACCATCCAAGGCGTGGATCGCCTGCACGGTGCGACGCACAGCGTTGTCACCGACCGGATCGAATTGGGCACCTATATGCTGGCGCCTGCGATCTGTGGTGGCGAGGTTGAATGCCTTGGCGGTCGGATCGATCTGATCGGTGCGTTCTGTGAGAAATTGGATGCGGCTGGCATCAACGTGGAAGAAACCGACAAAGGTCTGAAAGTGTCCAACCGTCACGCCCGCGTTCGCGCCGTCGACGTGACGACCGAACCTTTCCCAGGGTTCCCGACAGACCTGCAGGCGCAGATGATGGCACTGCTGTGTACCGCCGAAGGCACCTCGGTTCTGGAAGAGAAAATCTTTGAAAACCGCTTTATGCACGCGCCGGAATTGATGCGTATGGGCGCCAAGATCGACGTTCATGGCGGCACGGCCACTGTGACAGGTGTTGAGCGCCTGAAAGGTGCGCCAGTGATGGCGACCGATCTGCGCGCGTCTGTTTCGCTGATCCTTGCGGGTCTGGCGGCGGAAGGCGAAACCATTGTGAACCGTGTCTATCACCTTGATCGCGGCTACGAACAAGTGGTGCGCAAATTCTCTGGCGTGGGCGCGAAAATCGAACGGGTAAAAGCCGAATGACCGAAGACGCACGTTTCGAAGACGGGCAGGACAAGCCTCTGAACCTTGGTGCCATGGATGTGGATGACCTGCAGGTCATCTCCGCCTTGGCGCAGGACGGGGTGTTCACCATTGGCGATATGCGCTGGATGCCCAAGGAACGGCGTTTTGCGATTCTGATCAACCGTTTGCGCCGCGAAGATGTGGATGCAGCCAAGCGGGCAGGGCGCCCGCCGGAACGAGTGCGGTCGCTTCTGGTTGTGGATCACGTGTTGGGTATGGCCAGCCAAGGCGTGGATCGCAGTGATAGCGATACGGTCATGGCGGTCTTGTCGGTCAACTTCACGCCCGGCACGGACGCAGACGGTCAGGTTGAATTCGTGCTGGCCGGCGATGGCGCCCTGCGCGCGAACGTCGAAGCGTTGGAAGTGTCGCTGAAAGATGTGACGCGCCCCTACAAGGCCGTTTCAGGACACGTGCCCGACCATTCTGAATAATCTATTTCGCAGGGCCGTGACACATTGGCCCTGCGCATCCGCTTGAGCCGATGCGAGATCGCATTATAACGGCCCTCAAGCCACAAAGGACCCCACCATGCCCGTCTTTCTTGATACGCGCGACGCAGGTTTTGAAACCGATTTTCAGGTGCTTCTAAGCGCCAAGCGGGAAGATAGCCCTGACGTGGACCATGTCGTGGCAGACATTATTGCCGATGTCCGCGCACGCGGCGATGCGGCGGTTCTGGAACTGACGGCCAAATTTGACCGGATGGAGCTGACAGCGGATAAGCTGGCTGTGTCTGCCGCAGAGGTTGACGCGGAAATAGCCAAAGTGTCCGACGAAGAGCGCGCGGCACTTGAACTGGCCGCTGAACGCATCCGCGCCTATCACAGCCGTCAGATGCCCGAGGACGCGATGTGGACCGACGCCACTGGCGCGCAGCTTGGTTGGCGTTGGACGCCGGTTTCGGCGGCGGGCCTTTATGTGCCGGGCGGCCTGGCTTCTTATCCGTCGTCCGTTTTGATGAACGCCATTCCTGCGAAGGTGGCTGGTGTTGGTCGTCTGGCCATCACCGTTCCCACGCCTGACGGCGTTATCAACCCGCTGGTTCTGTTGGCGGCGCGCCTGTCCGGCGTGGATGAGATTTACCGCATCGGTGGCGCGCAGGCGATCGCGGCGCTGGCCTATGGCACCGAAACGATCAAGCCGGTTGATAAGATCACCGGACCCGGAAACGCCTTTGTTGCAGCCGCCAAGCGTCGTGTTTTCGGTAAGGTCGGCATCGACATGATCGCGGGTCCGTCCGAAATTCTGGTCATCGCGGATGGCGACAATGACCCTGACTGGATCGCGCTGGATTTGATGAGCCAGGCCGAACACGATGAAAGCGCCCAAGCGATCCTGATCACAACGGATGCCGAGTTCGGGAGGGCCGTCGCACAAGCGGTTGAAAAGCGTTTGGAAACGCTGGAACGTCGCGCCATCGCAGGCAAATCCTGGGAAGACTTCGGCGCGATCATCACTGTGGCTGATCTCGATGAGGCTGCGGCCCTGTCGGACCGCATCGCGCCGGAGCACCTTGAACTGTGTGTTGCTGATGTGGATGCGCTGTCGGCCAAGATCACCCACGCAGGGGCCATTTTCCTTGGCCACTGGACGCCAGAAGCCATTGGCGACTACGTTGGCGGCCCGAACCACGTTCTGCCCACGGCGCGTTCTGCGCGGTTCTCGTCCGGTCTGTCGGTGATGGACTTTGTCAAACGCACGACGCTGTCCAAAATGACACCCGAGGCGCTGAAGGCCATCGGCCCGGCGGCAGAGGCATTGGCCGCGTCCGAAAGCCTAGAGGCGCACGGTCTGAGTGTGACTGCACGCCTCGAAAAGCTGAACAAGCCGGAATAACGCGCTTAGGCGGAGGCCGCGATTTCCAGATCGGGTTGGATGCCGTGCTTTTTGCAGGCCTGCCCGATCATTGAATAGTCGTGCGGAATAACAACTTCGCCCATCGCCTCGAACTTGCGACGGAACGGCTTGCCGCCGACGTGATGCAGCATGACCGCATCTTTCGCGGCCTCAACCCGAATGCGACGGGGCCGGAAATAGTTCTGCCGCAGCGGGACCGGTTGAATAGAATAGTAATTATCGGTCGGCTGTGCGTGGATGTCTTCGCCATGCTTCAACAAAAAGTATGACAAGGCCTGCGGGCCGAAGGTCATATAGGGAACATCCGCTCGCATGCCCGTGCCAAGTTTGATGGTGCCATCTGTGTCAACCAGATCAGGCACGTGCTCAGGAAACTGGCGCTTCTACGGCCTATCTGCTGGGGCTGAACGATTCCTTTAACGTCTTTTCCGGCAGAATGTCGCGCGCGCAGGCCAATTCGACGCCTTCGGGCACCTCAAGGTGATCTTCGTATGTGTAAAGACGAATAGGGTGACCAACGTCGACAAACGACTTCAGGCAAAGTTTTTCCAAAAAGCTAAGCGGGGCGCCGTTCCAGAACGAGGCGATCCGAGGGTGTGCCATATGAACCTGCTCAATGTAATACGTTTTTTTAGGGCTTATTTTAGAGATGTTTGATTCATTCCGTCGATCTTTCATTTCTGAGTTTCAGGATATGAGCCGGATATGAGTCTGCCGCGCCACAGTGACTGCGACAATTTCACGTCAGGTTTTGCCGCGAAAACACGCCCAAAAGGTTGCATTGTCGATGCTGCAGGCGCACGGTAGATCGGTCTTGTTTTTGAAAGAGTGCTGAATGAGCCACATCGTTCACATAGAATTGGATGACGCGAACCTGCCTCCGCCCACGCCGGAGATCGAGCAGGAGCGCCGCGTTGCCATGTTCGATCTTATGGAAGAGAACACCTTTTCCATTCCGGAACGCGATGGTCGTGTTGCGCCTCCGGGCCCGTATAACGTGGGCCTGTCGATCCGTGACAAACGTCTTGTGTTCGATGTGACGACGTCCACGCACGAAAAAGCTGCGGAATTTCATCTGTCTCTCAGCCCGTTCCGACAGGTCGTCAAAGATTATTTCCAGATCTGCAAATCGTATTTTGATGCCGTAAAAACGCTGCCGCCCAGCCAAATCGAAACCATCGATATGGCGCGTCGCGGTATCCACAATGAAGGTGCGCGCATTCTGCAGGAACGTCTGGAAGGCAAGGTCGAGATCGACACCGATACCGCCCGCCGTCTGTTCACCCTGATCTGCGTGCTGCATTTCGGAGGCTGACGCAGGTGCCGGAACGTCTGCCGCAATCGGTTCTGTTCTGCTGCGATCACAACGCTGTCCGGTCTCCTATGGCCGAAGGGCTGATGAAAAAGCTTTATGGCTTTGACACTTATGTGCAATCTGTTGGTGTTCTGAATGACCTTGAGATCGACGGTTTCGCGATTTCGGTCTGTCAGGAATTGGGGGTCGAACTGTCGCGCCACCGCGCGCGCAGTTTTCAGGACCTCGAAGAATACGGCGAGGCGCTGTCAGGCTTTGATCTGATCGTTGCCATGTCGCCCGCATCGCAACGTCACGCGCTGGATCTGACGCGGCTGTTCCATCTGAAAGTGGAATACTGGCCGATCATGGACCCGACAGGCATTGGCGAGACACGGGAAACCAAGCTGAACGCGTACCGACAAACGCGGGACCAGATTTACGACCAACTCAAAGGGAAATGGGGCGCAGGATGAGCAAGGCTGTTCTTGAGAAGTACTTTGACTGCTTTAATCGCAAAGATGTCGACGGCATGCTGGATTGCCTGTCCGATCACGTTGTCCATTACGTGAACGAAGGCAATGAACGCATCGGAAAAGACAAGTTTGCCGAATTCTGTGCGCACATGTCCCGCTGCTATGATGAAAAGCTGACCGAGATGGTTCTGTTCGAGGCCGAAGACGGCACGCGCGGTGCGGCCGAGTTCATGGTCAACGGCGTCTATCTGGAAACGGATGAGGGCCTGCCCGAGGCCAAGAACCAGACCTACCGTCTACCGGCTGGGTCGTTCTTTTCGCTGATGGACGGAAAAATCACGCGGGTTGTGACTTATTACAACCTGTCGGATTGGATCAAACAGGTTTCGTGATGCGGGTTGAGGTACTAACAGGCGCGGAACTGGATGATGTGCTGGACGACGTTGCCCGTCTGCGCATCACCGTGTTCCATGCCTTTCCCTATCTGTACGACGGTGATTTCGAATACGAACGCAGCTATCTGCAAACCTACCGCGACAGCGAAAACGCGGTTCTGGTCGGGGCGTTTGATGACGACAAGCTGGTCGGCGCCGCAACGGGCGCGCCGATGATCGAACATGCCTCGGATTTTGCGCAGGCGTTTGAAAAGACCGGCCTTGATCTGGAGTCGATCTTTTATTGTGCCGAGTCCGTGCTTTTGCCGGAATATCGCGGTTTGGGCATCGGGCATCAGTTCTTTGATCAGCGCGAAGCGCATGGGCGGAAGCTTGGCAAAAGCTATTCCTGTTTCTGTTCCGTGATGCGCCCCGATGACCACCCGATGAAGCCCGAGGGGTATCGTCCGCTGAACGGCTTCTGGCGCAAGCGCGGCTATGATCCGCTGCCGGGTGTTGTGGCGCATTTCAAGTGGAAAGAACGCGGCCAGACCGAGCAGACAGATCACGACCTGCAATTCTGGATGCGCGAGCTATGAGCATGGGCAAAACGCTCAAGGTCGCGACAGCGGCGTACCCCTTGGATGTTTTCCAGGATTGGGCTGATTACGCGGGCAAGATACGCAGCTGGGTGTCTGAAGCGGCGGAAAATGGCGCGCGTTTGCTGGTGTTTCCGGAATACGGATCGATGGAACTGGCGACTTTGGCGGGGCTAGAGGCGGCTGGCGATCTGGAACAATCCCTTCACGCGGTGGCCGAGCGTATTCCCGCCGCAAACGCGTTGCACGCCGATCTGGCGCGCGAGTTCAACGTCTATATCCTTGCCGCCTCTGCGCCTGTGTTCGATCCTGAATTCGGTGACCGCCCTGTGAACCGCGCACGGTTCTTTTCGCCGTCGGGCGAAATGGGTGTCCAGGACAAACAGATCATGACGCGTTTCGAACGCGAAGACTGGAACGTGGTTGGCGGTGGCCCTTTGCGTTTGTTCGAAACCGAGTTCGGCAAGATCGGCATCCTGATTTGCTACGACAGTGAATTTCCTTTGTTCGGCCATGCGTTACGGGACGCCGATATCATTCTCGTCCCGTCCTGTACTGAAGCCCACGCAGGCTATACCCGCGTCCGGATCGGGTCGCAGGCGCGTGCTCTGGAACAGCAATGCGTGACGGTCATGTCCTCGACCGTGGGCGATGCGCTCTGGTCCGAAGCGGTGGATCACAACTGCGGGCAGGGCGGCGTTTTCGGTCCGCCAGACAGGGGCTTTCCATCGTCCGGCGTCATGGCAGAAGGTGTGCTGGACCAACCCGGCTGGACGTATTGCGACATCGACACGGCGCGCATCCATGACGTGCGCAAAGACGGCGGTGTGCTCAACTGGAGCCACTGGGAAGAGCAAAACGACCGTGCGCCAAAGCCGCAGATCATGGGCCTACGCTAACTTGGGGCTTGAAAAACAGGTGGTTTAAGCCCATTTAAGCGCCATTCTGCGGGAGTCTCCGCGGACCCACTAATTTAGGAGAGACCATGGCCAAGGAAGATACGCTCGAATTTCCCGGTGTCGTGAAGGAACTCCTGCCGAACGCGACGTTCCGGGTCGAGCTTGAAAACGGCCATGAGATCATCGCACATACGGCAGGCAAGATGCGCAAGAACCGCATCCGTGTTCTGGCTGGCGACAAGGTACAAGTTGAAATGATGCCCTACGACCTTACAAAGGGCCGCATCAACTACCGCTTTAAATAAGCTGCGACTTACGGCAGTTTGTTTGTACGAATGGGGCCCTCGGGCCCCGTTTCTATGTCAGGAGTAACCGAAGATGGCATTTGTTCTTGGCTCTGGTAGCCCAAGGCGCAAAGACCTGTTGGCGCAACTGGGTGTAACGCCGGATGAAATCCAGTCCCCAGATATCGATGAAACGCCCCTGAAAGGCGAACTGCCGCGCCCCTATTGCGAACGACTCGCACGGGAAAAGGCGCTGGTGATTAAGGCTGGTCCTGACGACATCATTCTGTCTGCTGATACGACGGTTGCCTTGGGGCGCCGCATTCTGGGTAAACCCGAGGATGAGGCCGAGGCGGCCGAATTCCTGTGGGCTATGTCGGGTCGCAGGCATCGCGTGATCACAGCCGTGGCGGTGCGCCGTGGTGATAAGGTCTGGGAAAAGTCCGTTGTCACGCAGGTGCGCATGAAATCGCTGTCCAATGTCGAAGTGAACGCCTACCTGGCATCTGGCGATTGGCGTGGTAAGGCCGGTGGCTATGGTATTCAGGGGCCTGCGGGGGCCTTTATCCCGTGGATTTCCGGCAGCTTCACCGCCGTGGTGGGGTTGCCCCTTGCTGAAACGGCGGGTCTGTTAGAGGCCGCAGGACATCCTGTCTGGAAAGGGCAGTCATGAAGGGTTCGACAATCGCGCTGGGCGCATTGAATGGCCGCGAAGCCGCGGCGCTGATGGTAGACGGCAAGCTGCACGATCTGTTCATCGACGGCGAAGGCATCCGCGCAGGCACGATCTATCGCGGCATTGCGGGACGCCCGATGAAGGGGCAGGGGGGCATTTTTCTCGATACGCCTGACGGGTCTGTGTACCTTCGCCAGATCAAGGGCATCGCGCCCGGCCAGCGCCTGTTGGTGCAGGTCACAGGGCAAGCGGAACCGGGCAAGGCCGTGCCGGTCACAGCCAAGGTTCTGTTCAAAAGCCGCTATGCGATTGTCACCCCCGGCGCACCGGGCGTGAACATTTCCCGTTCGATCCGCGATGATGATCTGCGCGACGAACTGACAGGCATCGCGCGCGACGCCTTTGACAGCGAAGACGGCCTGATCCTGCGGTCGTCCTGTGCCACTGGCGACCCCGAGGTGATTGCTGACGATATTCAGGCGATGGCCGAACTGGCCAAGAACGTCATGGCCGATGTCGACGGTGATGCTGAAAAGCTGGTCGATGGCGACGGGCCGCACATGCTGGCATGGCGCGAATGGACCATGACAGACGATGTCGATGACAGCGAAGACGCATTTGAAAACAACGGCGTTCTGGATGCAATCGAGGCTCTGTCTTCGCCCATGGTATCGCTGGGTGGCGGTGCGTCGATGGCGATTGAACCGACCCGCGCGTTGGTGTCGGTCGATGTGAACACCGGCGGCGATACGTCGCCTGCAGCAGGCCTGAAGGCGACCATTGCGGCGCTGCGCGAACTGCCGCGCCAGTTGCGCATTCGCGGCCTTGGCGGTGCGATCACCATCGACCCCGCGCCTTTCCCGAAAAAGGAACGCCGCCAGATCGAAACGGTCTTGCGCGCAGCGTTGAAGGCTGACAGCGTCGACACGATCTTTGCGGGATGGACCCCGATGGGGAACATCGAACTGCAACGCAAACGCGACCGCCAACCACTGTCCGAGGTTCTTTGATGCCCTGCCCGATTTGCCAAAAGGAAACGGATAAAAAGTACCGTCCCTTCTGTTCAAAACGCTGTGCCGACATTGACCTCGCCAAGTGGATGAGCGGCAGCTATGCGGTGCCGAGCCAAGATCCCGACGACGCAGAAAAAGCTCTGGACGAGGTGTTGCGCCTTGCGGCCAGCCAGTCCGACACACCGGAGAAACCCCATTGACGACCAATCCCATCGGCGACCGCCCGGACTTGCTGGCTGATATCCGCAGCCGTTTTGCCCATGTCGATGAATGCCCCTTTGAAGGCCCGCGCATTTTCTTTGAAAACGCAGGTGGCGCGCTGACGCTGAATTCTGTCGTCGATACATCGGCCAAATTCGCGGCCATTCCGGACAACCAAGGCCGCATCAACGGCGCGTCCAAGGCGCTGGTCGAGATCATCAACAAAGCCAAGGACGACGTCAAAACCCTGTTCAACGCACAGGGCGGATCGGTGTTTGTCGGTGAAAGCGGGACGGAGTTGTTGTTCCGCGTCATCCGCGACGCCTGTCTGGGCGCGCCTGCTGGTGGAACGGTTGTCGGATCGACGGTCGAACATCCCGCGTCGCGCTCGGCTGCGGCCCGTTGGGCGGAACAGTCGGGACGTGAACACGTGCTGATTGCCCACAGCGATACAGAAGGCCGCGTGACCGCCGACGCCTACGCCGACACGGTCACGGCCGATACGCGTGTGGCCACCATCCTGCACACTTCGCCCGTCACCGGCATGGGCATGGACCTGCCCGCCATCGTCGCGGCGATCCGCGCCAAGTCGCCGGATTGCTTCATCATCGTGGACGGCATCCAGCACGCCAGCCATGGCCATATCGATCTGAAAGCGGCCCCTGTCGATGCATACGTGATTTCGCCCTACAAGGTGTTCTCGCGGCACGGCTATGGCATTGCGTGGGTGTCTGACCGTCTGTCTGCCTTGCCGCATGATGCGCTGATCGGCGGGCCGTCCGGCAATTGGGAACTGGGCACGCGGGATACCGGTGCCTATGCGACCATGTCCGACGTTGTGGGCTATTTCGAATGGCTGGGCGAACAGGTGTCCGACGCCACTGAGCCCCGCGCGAGAATCGAGGCCGCCGCAGCCGCGATCCATGCACATGAACACGCGCTGACGGATGCCATGCTGTACGGCACAGGGAACCTGACGGGCCTGTCTGAAATGGACGGCGTGACGATCGTCGGGGGCGTCGATAATCCAGCCCGCGAAGGGCTGGTGTCGTTCCATTCAGCGACCAAACCCTCGGCCCAGATTGTAGAGGAGCTAGAGGGCGAAGGCATCCGCGTACACATTCGCAAGGCGGACCATTACTCTGGCAACATCCTGACGCCGCTGGGTATGGATGACTGTATTCGCGTGTCGCTCTGCCACTACAACTCGCTGTCCGAGGTCGCCAGTTTCCTCGAAGCGGTCAAGCGCATCCTCTGACGAAAGGTATCCCGAATGCATGTGGTTGTGATCGGGGCTGGGATTGTCGGGGTTTCGACCGCGATCTGGCTGCGTCGGTTCGGGGCCGATGTAACCTTGGTGGATCGCGATGCACCGGGGCAGGGGGCGTCGTTCGGCAATGCGGGTGTTCTGGCGGCCTGCGCCGTTGTGCCGTCGGTCGTGCCATCGACGATCCCGTCAGTGCCACGCATGTTGCTGGATAGGGATGCACCGCTGTTTTTGCGCTGGTCCTATCTGCCGCGCTTGGCCCCGTGGTTGCTGCGTCTTTTGCCCAACGCCCGTGACAGTCGTGTACGCGACATCGTTCAGGCGCTCGCGCCCTTGGTGTCTGACAGCCCCGATCAGCATCGCGCCTTGACCGAAGGCTTGTCCGCGCGTCGCTTCCTTGCAGGTGAAGAGTACGTCTATGCCTACGCCAATCGTTCGGAATTCGAGGCGGGGTCTTATGACTGGAACATCAAGAAGGCGCACGGATTTGTACCCGAGTTGATCGAAGGCGATGCAGTCGCGGAATTCGACTCCGCCTATGGCCCTGACATCGGCTGTCTGGCTGTATTGAAAGGGCATGGCCATGTGCTGGATCCCGGCGGCTATGTCGCGGCCTTGGCCGAAGATTTCGTTGCCATGGGCGGACAAGTGCGGCGGGCCGAGGTTTCGGACTTTACCCTGTTCGACGGCCAGATCACGCAGATCGCGACCACTGACGGCGTGATCGATTGTGACAGCGCCGTCATCGCCAGTGGGGCCTTTTCCGCTCGGCTGTTGAAAAAACTCGATCTGAAAGTTCCGCTGGAAAGCGAGCGCGGCTATCACATCACTTTCAAGAATGCCTCCGGCCAACCCAAACGCCCCACGATGATCAATGCAGGGCAGTTCGTCGCAACACCGATGACCGACGGTCTGCGCTGTGCGGGCATTCTGGAATTCGGCGGTTTGGACGCAGGCCCATCCCGCGCGCCTTTCGGGTTGTTGCGTAGGCAAACGGCCAAGGCGTTGCCGCATTTGCAGGCCAGTGAAGAGGTCGAATGGATGGGCCATCGCCCCGCCTTGCCAGATAGCCTGCCGATGCTGGGCGAGGTCGGGCAGACGGGCATCTACACCGCGTTTGGGCATCATCACGTTGGCCTGACGGGCGGGCCGAAGTCGGGCCGTATACTCGCGGGTTTGATCATGGGACAGTCGCCCAATCTGGATTTGACGCCCTATCGCACAGATCGCTTCCATTAGGCATTTTCCCCGATTGCGCGCTGCGCTACGACTTGGGGCATGATCCAGACGATGCACTTTCCGGATATTCAGACCTTGGGAACCGACGGCCTGCTCGTCCGGTTCGGCGACAGCCTGTCCGAACCCGCCAATCGCGCGGCACTGGCCTTTGGCGCAGCGCTAGAGCGTGACCAGCCGGAGGGTGTGGAAGAAATCGCCACGTCCTTGGTGTCTGTTTTTGTGCGGTTTGATGTGCGCCATCTGGGCCACGCGGATTTGCGCACTGATTTGGCGAACCGGTTAAAGGCTCAAGACTGGTTCGCGGCCGAGATGCCAGCAGGCCGTCGCCTGATCACCATCCCGACCGTGTACGGCGGCACCTACGGGCCGCAACTGGCCAAGGCCGCTGATTTGGCTGGGCTGTCCGAGGATGCGGCGATTAAGGAATTGTCGGCAGCGGACCTGCGGATCACGGCTGTCGGCTTTGCGCCGGGTCAGCCATACCTCGGGTTTCTGCCCGATCATTGGGACATCCCGCGCAATGCGGAACTGGCTCCTGTTCCGACAGGTGCGGTTGTCGCCGCGGTGCGCCAGATAGTTTTGTTTTCCGTCGACAGCCCCACAGGGTGGAGCCACGTCGGCCAGACCGCGTTCCGCGCTTTCCAACCAGACCACCCAGAGCCGTTCCGCCTGCGTCCAGGCGACGAAATCCGCTTCACATCAGTGACGCCCGAGGAATACGGGGCGCTGAAATCCGCGCCTGATGGTGGCGCAACGTGGGGGAAGGTGGAATGAGCGCGGCGCTGATCATCCACCGCGCAGGTCCGCAAGTCACGGTACAGGACTTGGGGCGTTCCGGCACCTTGGGGCTTGGCCTGTCCCGTGGCGGAGCCATGGATCGTCTTGCGGTATACGAAGGCGCTGCGCTGTTGGGGCAGGACCCAAGTTGCGCTGTTCTGGAAATGGCAGGCATGGGGGTGGTGGTCGAGGCCAACTGCGACACGCGCATCGCCCTGACAGGGGCCGAGATTACGGTCACATTGGATGGCACCCCCCTGCGCTGGAACGCCTGTCATGCGCTGGCAAAAGGCGCGCGGTTGGACATTGGCGGCTTTCGGGCAGGAAACTACGGCTATCTTCACATTGCTGGCGGCATACAGACAGCGCCCATGATGGGATCACGTTCTGCCCATCTGGCGGGGGGCGTCGGCGCATGTATCTCTGCGGGTGATCACCTGCCTATTCTGGCCGACAAGGGCGGCGATACAGGGCTTGGCCTAAGTCCGTCTGAACGCTGCTCTGGCGGAACTTTGCGTGTGGTCGCTGGGCCGCAAACGGCGCTGTTTCAGGCCGAGATGCTGGAACGCTTTGAACAAACCGCATTCGCCCGCGATCCGCGCAGCAACAGGATGGGGGTCAAGCTGACGTATGACGGCGACAGGTTCGGGGCCACTGATGGCCGGTCCATCGTGTCCGAAGTCGTCGTGCCCGGCGACATCCAGATCACGGGCGATGGAACGCCTTACATTCTGACCGCCGAAAGCCAGACCACAGGTGGCTATCCTCGGATCGGCACCGTGCTTCCGGCGGATATGCCAAAGGCGGTGCAAACGCCCGCAGGTGCAAATTTGCGGTTCCAGTTCATTGACCTTGAGACCGCGCTAAAGATCGAGGCACGCGACACTGCGGCCCGTCATGCCTTAAAGTCGCAACTGAAACGGCTGGTGCGCGATCCGCATGACATCCGCGATCTGCTGTCTTATCAATTGATCTCCGGCGTGGTGTCGGGATCCGAGGAGGAGCCAAAATGACCGTCGATCTGAACGCGGATATGGGCGAAGGCTTTGGTCCCTGGCCGATGGGCAGTGATGCGGAATTGCTGGATGTGATCACCTCGGCCAATATTGCCTGCGGGTTTCACGCAGGCGATCCTGATGTCATGGCCGCGACGATGGCCCGTGCGGTTAAGGCTGGCGTGGGGATCGGCGCGCACCCGGGGTTCCCTGATTTGCAAGGCTTCGGTCGGCGTCGCATGTCACTAAAACCGGACGAGGTGCGCCATCTGGTGGCCTATCAACTGGGCGCGGCGCAGGCGATGGCGCGGCTGGTGGGTGGCAAAGTGCGGCATCTGAAATTGCATGGCGCACTGGCCAATATGGCGGCCGAGGATGTGAGTTTGGCCAAGGCCGCATACGAAGGTGCTTTGGCCGTCGATCCGGACATCATCGTGATGGTCATTACGGCGACCCAGCAGCAGGCGGCGGTTGAAGACCTCGGTTGTCGTTGGGCCGGAGAGATTTTTGCCGATCGCGCTTACAACGATGATTGCACCTTGGTGGACCGGTCAAAACCCGGCGCGGTGATCCATGACCCCGAGGTCGCGGCTAAGCGCGTGGTTGCGATGGTAAAGGCAGGGGGCATTATCGCCGAAAGCGGCCTGGTCATTCCCGCGGCGGTCGATACGATCTGCCTGCATGGCGATGGCGCGACGGCGGTGAAAATCGCCAAAGCGGTGCGTCAGGCATTGCTGGATGAGGGCATTGAACTGGCCCAGTTCCAAGGACGCTAGGGCCGGATTAACAGCACCTGCACATCTGCCACATTGGTGCCCGTCGCAGGCGTGATGAGCAGATCGCCTGCGGCGTCTAGCGCGGCATAGCTGTCGTTGTTGTCCAACAGCGCTTTCGGGTCTTTACCGCTCGCAATGATCCGGTCCTTGGTGCCTGCATCCACGATACCTCCCGCCGCATCGGTCGGGCCGTCGCGGCCATCGGTGCCACCAGACAGAAAGACCCAGCCGCTATCCTGCTTGGGCATGTTCATCGCGACGCGCAGCGCCAATTCCTGATTGCGCCCGCCGCGCCCATCGCCCCGCAGGACCACGGTGGTTTCACCGCCGAACAGCAACGCTGTCGGCTGATCCACGGGGCCAACAGCAGCGATCACTTCTTGCGCGGCATCGTCCACGTCGCCTTCAAGTGCATCGCTGACAACGCGGGCTGCGTATCCGGCGCCCTTTGCGGCCTCTTCCATTGCTGCGATGGAATGGCGGTTCGACCCGATCAGGATGTTAGCCGCGTCTGGTGTTTCCTGTGCCTCTTCCGGTTGTTCCAGAATGCCTCGTGCGGTGTCGGGCAGTTTGGCCCACAAATCTGCGCCTTCCAAAATCGCGCGTGCCTCAGACCGTGTACCAATGGGCCCGACAGTGGGGCCCGATGCAATGGCGCGCAGATCGTCGCCGATCACGTCGGACAGGATGTAGGCGGTGACGGGGGCAGGGGCCGCATGGCGCAGGAACCCGCCGCCTTTCAATTCCGACAGTTGCTGGCGGACAAGGTTCATTTTCACGATGTCCAAACCACCGCCCAGCAGCAATTTGTTCACGGCGGCTTTGTCCGCCAAGCTCATTGGTGGTTTCGGCGCTGGAACAAGCGCCGATCCCCCACCGGAAATCAGCGCAATCACCTGATCGTCTGCGGTGGCCCTTGCCAGAAGGGCCATCACGTCTTTCGCCGCGTTTGCGCCTGCTTCATCGGGTACGGGGTGCCCTGCACGCAGAACCGTCGCACCATCGACGCCCATATCGTTTTCGTGGTGGGTGACGGCCAGCGCCTCATAGGGGCCGTCGATATGCGACAAGGCCTCGGCCATCATGCGCGGGCCGGCTTTGCCGATGGCGATGACCAATGTGCGGCCCATGGGCTTTGGAAAGGGGGAGGCTGACAGCGCCTTGCGAAGGGCCAGCGCTGGGTCGGCAGCAGTGACGGCGGCATCAAAGAAAGCACGCGCGTCGTGCTTCAGGTCGTCTGTCTGTGTCATTCGGATGCCCCCACAGGTGAAAGATGTCAGCGCAAACATCACCTGTGGGGCGCTGGTGTCAATTGACCAAAGGGGCGCAGTTACTGCCCGCAGCCCGCAATTCGGCGTGCAGTTTCAACAACCAGTTCGGGATAGAGCCCCGGTCCGGCGGCCAGTTCTGTCCCCAAGGGGTCAACCTCGGTCACGCTGAGCGTGCCACCCAAGGCCTCGATCAGGCGAGGGTCGAACTGGGGTTCCGCGATGACGCATGTCACGCCGGCCTCGGTGATTGCGTCCCGCAATGCGGCCATGCGGGCGGGGCTGGGCGATGTCGCATCGCTATCGCTCAGGGCACCCAAGGCGGTCAGGTCGAAGCGGCTTTCGAAATACTGGAAAGCGTCATGCAGAACGGCAAAGGTCTGACCTTCGGCAGCGCCCAGCAGATCGCGGGCGGTTTCGCTGGCTTGATCCACCATGGCCTGACCTTCCGCTGCGTTGGCGCGGTAAACGTCGGCATTCGTGGTATCCTGTGTGGCCAGTGTTTCAGCAATCACACCCAGCCAGATCTTGGCGTTTTCAGGGTCCAGCCAGACGTGGGGGTCATCGGCGCCATGATCATGGCCGTGACCGGCTTCGTGATGCTCGTCTTCGTGGGTGTCTTCGTCATGGTGGTTGTCACCATGGTCTTCGTCGTGATGCTCTTCATCATGGTCATCATGGTCATCATGGTCATCATGGTCATCATGGTCATCATGGTCATCATGGTCGTCGTGCGCTTCGAAAATAACAGAATCGCGGCTGGCCAGATGCAGGGTGCCCTCTGCATCAAACAGTGAAACCACAGTCGCATCACCGGCCAGCGTGTCCACGGCCTTGTCCAGATTGGGGCTAAGCGCATCACCAATCCAGAACACCACATTTGCCTGATCCAGCGCCTGTGCTTCGGATGGACGCAGGGCATGGTCGTGGGGATTGGACCCAGCTGGCAACAGTTGGAACGGTTCGCCCACGCCCTTCATCACTTGGGCGACCAATGATGTGACGGGGGAAATATCCGTGACCACTTTAGGGGCGTCGGCCCAAGCGGCAGAGCCTAAAAGAGACAGGGTCAGTGACAAACGTAGCATTGAATGATTCCGTTATGTTGTAACATTTCATTCCGCTTGTTATTTGTGATAACATAACATATCAAGTCCCAAATTGAAAAAAGTCGGAGGCCGTTTTGGACCCTGTAGGTTTTCACAAACACGACCACTCCAAATGCATCCAAGAGTGTCTGACCGCAGCGGATGAACAGTGCTCGGACAAGGGCGTGCGGCTGACGCCGGTCCGTCGCAGGACGCTTGAAATCCTGCTGCAGGACCATCGCGCGCTGGGGGCTTACGACCTGCTGGACAAGTTGCGCGAAGAGGGGCTGGGATCGCAGCCGCCCGTCATTTATCGCGCTTTGGACTTTCTGACCGAACACGGATTTGCCCATAAAATCGAACGTTTGAACGCCTTTGTGGCCTGTTCGCATCCCGGCGAAAGCCACGCGCCGTCGTTTCTGTTCTGTCGTGAATGTTCGACGGTGGCCGAAGCGGCCCATGGCGCATTCGAGGCCATCGCAGAGGATCAGGCCAAGGCGGTGGGCTTTGTCGCCGAACGTGTCATGGTCGAAATTGAGGGGCTCTGCCCCGATTGTCGGGGTTAACCGCAAATGGCTTTGATCAAAGCGACCGGATTGGGCGTTTCCTTTGGTGAAACGCTTGTCTTGAACGACGTCGACATGACGATTTCCGCAGGCGAAATCGTGACGATCGTCGGCCCGAACGGGTCTGGAAAATCTACTCTTTTGCGCTGTCTCGTGGGCGCGATGACGCCGGATCGGGGCCGCGTGGATCGCGCGCCTGATCTGAAAATCGGCTATGTGCCGCAGAAACTGATGATCGACCCGACACTGCCTTTGACGGTGGGACGTTTCCTGAACCTACCGCGCAAGACCGACCGCAAGACGGCCCAAGCTGCGTTGGATCAGGCTGGTGCAGGTGCGCTTTGGGATCGTCCGATGTCGGGCCTGTCCGGCGGGCAGTTCCAGCGCATCCTTCTTGCCCGTGCTTTGCTAGAGCGACCGAACCTGCTGGTTCTGGACGAACCCACGCAAGGTCTGGATCAACCCGGTTCGGCTGCGTTTTACAGATTGATCGAAGAAGTGCGCACCGAAACCGGTTGCGCGGTTTTGATGGTCAGCCACGAACTGCACGTCGTCATGAGCACGTCGGACCGCGTGATTTGCCTGAACGGCCATGTGTGCTGCCATGGCACGCCCGAGGTCGTGGCCAATTCGTCCGAGTATCGCGCCCTGTTCGGCACGGGCACGGCAGGGGCCTTGGCGCTGTATCGCCACGAACATAGCCACAGTCACGATCACACCTGTGGCCACGACCACGCGCGAGAGAAAGAGAGCGCATGACATTTCTAGACGATTTCCTGATCCGCGCGGCACTGGCTGGCGTGGGTGTTGCGGTTGCGGCGGCCCCTTTGGGGTGCTTCGTTGTCTGGCGGCGCATGGCCTATTTCGGCGATGCGACGGCACACGCAGCGATTCTGGGCGTGGCCCTGTCTTTGGCTTTGTCGCTTCCAGTGACGGTAGGCGCTTTGGCGGTGGCTGTGATCATGGCATTCGCGGTATCGCAACTGTCACATCGAGGGATGGCATTGGATACCGGACTGGGCGTTCTGGCGCATTCGGCGCTGGCTTTGGGGCTTGTTGCTGTCAGCTTTGTGCAAGGCGTCCGCGTTGATCTGGGCGCCTATCTTTTCGGAGATATTCTGGCGGTAACGAAATCGGATCTTGCAGTGATCTGGCTGGGTGGCTTGGCTGTCGTGGCACTGGTCGCATGGCGCTGGTCGGCGCTTTTGACGGCCACGTTGTCGCCTGATCTGGCGCATGCATCGGGCTTCAACCCGAAACGCGAAGGCATGGTGCTGACGCTGGCGCTGGCCGTGGTTGTCGCAGTGGCGATCAAGGTGGTGGGCGTTCTGTTGATCGGCGCGATGTTGTTGATTCCCCCAGCCGCCGCGCGTCCCTTGGCCCGAACGCCCGAAGCGATGGCTGTTCTGGCAGGCGTCATCGGAATCACCGCAGCGATCACCGGCCTCTGGGCCGCCTTCGCCTTTGATAGCCCCACAGGCCCGTCGATGGTTAGTGCGGCTGCGCTATTGTTCGTGGGAATCGGTGTGATCACGCGGCTGAAACATGCGTGATCGGCGCCAAAAGGCGAAAAAACGTGCTTTAAATCAGGGGGGAAGTGGTGGGCGACCTAGGAATCGAACCTAGCGTGCGTCTCCGCGAGGGAGTTACAGTCCCCTGCCACACCTTGCGGCCTGTCGCCCACTTCCACCGAACACTGTCGGCGTTGTGGAGCGCTGATTACAGTCGGGCAAAACCCCCGTCAACCGGAAAATCCCTTGCTCTTTCAGTCTGGCACAGGCATCCCCCCATCAATGATGAAAAGGGGTCCTTTGGATGTCCAAGAAACCGAAGTGGATTGTCGAAAAAGAACGGTCGCGCAAGGCAGCGGCGGCGGAAACCGTCTGGCTGTTCGGTCTGCATGCGGTGCGCGATGCGTTGATGAACGACCGTCGTGAAAAGCTGCGGCTGATTGTGACGCGCAACGCGGCGGACAAGCTGGCCGATGCGATTGCCCATTCCGGCATGACGCCTGAAGAAAGCGATCCGCGTAAATTCGCAGCCCCCTTGGACCCGCAATCGGTGCATCAGGGTGCCGCGCTTGAGGTGAAGCCGCTGAACTGGGGCCGTCTTGAGGATGTCGCGATGGGCGACGGTGAAAAAGCGCCGCGGGTGATTCTGCTGGATCGTGTGACAGATCCTCATAACGTGGGGGCCATTTTGCGCTCGGCCGAGGTGTTCGGCGCACGTGCTGTGATCGGGACGTTGCACCATTCGGCGCCGGAAACCGGTGCTTTGGCGAAAACTGCATCGGGTGCTCTGGAGCGTCAGCCATACCTGCGTGAACGCAATCTGGCCGATGCGATGGTGAAGTTGCGCGACATGGGCTACTTGCTGCTGGGTCTAGATGGCGAAGCGGATGTGTCTCTGGACGATGCGCTGAAAGGCAACGAACACCGCGCGCTGGCGCTGGTTCTCGGGGCCGAAGGGCCGGGTCTTCGGCAAAAGACCAAAGAGACCTGCGATCAACTGGTGCGCATCGATTTCGCAGGTGCCTTCGGGTCGTTGAACGTGTCCAATGCGGCGGCGGTTTCGCTCTATGCCGCCACGCGACAGGGTTAACGCGGGTCTTCTAGAACCCACAAAAATCGCCCCTTAACCAACCATGCAAAGCCGAACGCCATCAAGGCGGCGGCTTCGAACCAGAAGGTCAGGTTTGATCCGGACCACGCGGGGCCCAGGCTGTCTCGGGTCAGCATCCCGAACAAAAGTGCGGCCATTGCGGCGAAAATGATTGCCCCGCAAATGCGGTAAAACCGGTTGCGCCATGTCTTGGTGACGACCGGCGATCCATCGTCTTTCAGCGATTTCCGCGACTGCGCACGGGTAAAGACGAACAGGCAGTAATAGCCGAGGATGGCGAACATAACCGCCGCCGCGCCGTAATGCAGATAAGGCAGCACCTTGGGTGCGACGCCGAAACTGGCCCATAAATCAAAGACCAACGTGGTTTCAATCGGCAGCGACACATCGCGGGTGCGATCATTGATTCCTTCTGGCGCCAGAACATAGCCACGGAAAATCTGGTCTGCGGCTTCGCAACCGGTGCCAGAGGTCGGGATCAACGCCACCAGAAGCGCCGCAACACCTGCGACTTTCAGAAGCAACAGATCGGTTTTCTCATGCGCCAGATATTCGTCGACCTTGCCGGGCAGGCGGTAGAACACAGCAAGCAAAACAGCGATCACCAGCAGGGCACCAACAAACAGATCACCCGCAATGCGCGCGAAATAGTAGTGGCTGATCGAATTCAGTCCGTTTTCAGCACTGCAAACGCCGAAAAAGGCGCCGACGGTCCACAGGCCCAAGGGTAGGAATAGCGCAATATAGCCGGTGGTTCGGTTGACGGACTTCAAACTTAGACTGAAAGGCAGGTCGTCCGCCCGCCGAGGAGGAGGGGATAAAGGTTTCACAAAATCAGGCTTTCAAAACTTTGGTATAATTCCGTTAGCCTATCAAATTTTGCTTAGTAACGCAGCGCCAAATCAAGCAATCTCTGGCCTTTCGGGCAGGGCTGGCTTATCTGGCTTTCCGACAAGGATGGAGAAGTCATGACCGATTACGAACAGCCCGGCCCGGTCGAACAGGACTGGAAAGATGCGATCTCGAGTGTGGAAGAGATCATCGACGATGCGCGCAACGGCAAAATGTTCATTCTTGTCGATCATGAAGATCGCGAAAATGAAGGTGATCTGGTCATCCCCGCGCAATGGGCGACACCGGATGCCATCAACTTTATGGCCACCCATGGCCGTGGCCTCATCTGCCTGTCGATGACCGGCGAGCGGATCGAGGAATTGGGCCTGCCGCTCATGTCCTCGAACAACTCGTCCCGTCACGAGACAGCGTTCACCGTGTCGATCGAGGCGCGCGAAGGCGTCACCACCGGCATTTCGGCCGCTGACCGCGCGCGTACCATCGCTGTTGCCATCGATTCGTCGAAAGGTGCGCAGGACATCGCGACGCCGGGCCATGTGTTCCCGCTACGCGCCAAGAACGGCGGCGTTCTGGTCCGTGCAGGCCACACCGAAGCCGCTGTCGATATTTCGCGCCTTGCGGGTCTAAAAGAAGCGGGCGTGATCTGCGAGATCATGAACGAAGACGGCACCATGTCGCGTCTGCCCGAACTGGTGGCTTTCGCCCAGCATCACGGTCTGAAAATCGGTACGATCAGCGATCTGATCTCGTACCGCCGCCGTAACGACAACCTCGTGCGCGTTCAGAAAGAGGAAACCATCACTTCTGAATTCGGCGGCGAATGGCAGATGCGGATTTATTCCGACAGCACCCACGGCGACGAACACATCGTTCTGACCAAGGGCGACATTTCCGGCGACGAGCCCGTTCTGGTCCGCATGCACGCGATGGACCCGCTTCTGGATGTTGTGGGCACCGGCCCCAAAGGTCGCGCTGATGAATTTGGCGATGCAATGAAGGCTGTGGCCGAGGCTGGCCGCGGCGTCGTGGTTCTGCTGCGCGACACATCAATGAAGCTGGACGTCAGCGATGGTGTTGGCCCGAAAACCCTGCGCCAGTACGGCCTGGGCGCGCAAATCCTGTCGTCGCTTGGTCTGTCAAAGCTGGTTTTGTTGACCAATTCACCGACCCCCAAGGTCGTTGGCCTTGATGCCTACGGTCTGGAAATTGTCGGCACGCAAAAAATCTCGGAGCTGGGCTGATGGCATCGAACGAAGAACACTACACCATGCCGCGCGGCGAGCTGGATAAACCGGCCAAGATCCTGATCGTGGTCGCGCCGTACTACCGCCAGATCGCAGACCAGATGATCGAAGGCGCACAGGCCGAGATCGAAGCATGGGGCGCAACCCATGATCTGGTTGAAGTTCCCGGCGCATTGGAAGTTCCGACAGCCATCGGGATCGCGGAACGCATGTCCAATTTCGATGGCTATGTCGCGCTGGGGTGCGTGATCCGTGGCGAAACCACGCACTATGAGACTGTCTGCAACGACAGTTCGCGCGGGATCACATTGCTGGGTCTTCAGGGGCTGTGCATCGGCAACGGTATCCTCACGGTTGAGAACATGGATCAGGCACAGGCGCGTGCTGAAGTGGCCGGTCAAAACAAGGGTGGCGGCGCGGCCGCTGCGGCCTTGCATCTTATCGCGCTCAGCCGTAAGTGGGGCGCTTCTCGTAAAGGGGTTGGCTTCCAGCCCTCGCGCGACGAACTCCAGATCGCCAGCGCCGCTAAGGACACGCCCACAGCATGAGCACCGAAAACTCTTCTTCCCAGCCGGATGAGCGCCAGATGAAAAAACTGCGCAAATCCGCATCGCGGCTTTATGCCGTGCAGGCCTTGTTCCAGATGGAGCATTCCTCGCAAAGCGTGGATCAGGTGCGGGCAGAGTTTTTGAACTTCCGTTTTGGTGCCGAAATTGAAGAAGGCACCGAACTGCTGGATGGCGACATCAACCTGTTCCGGTCGCTGCTGGAAGAAGCGGTGAACTGGCAGGCCAAGATCGACCAGATGACAGACCGCGCCTTGGTCGCCAAATGGCCCATCGCGCGCATCGACCCGACCCTGCGTGCGCTGTTCCGCGCTGCCGGATCAGAACTGATCGCACATGAAACACCGCCCAAGGTCGTCATCGTTGAGTTCGTCGAAATCGCCAAGGCATTCTACCCCGAGGGCCGCGAGCCGAAATTCGTGAACGCGGTGCTGGATCACATGGCCCGAGAGGCCAAGCCAGAAGCCTTCTAAGACCCCGAAACGCGCCCGAACACGGCGCGTTTATTGTATTTTCTGTCTGGAAATACATTGGGGGAATTGGCCGCAGGCCAAGGGGGCAAAGCCCCGCTTTCCCACACCAAAATCAAGCGGCAGGACCACCACAGACGTGGGGTTATCTCATTCCCGAGGACCTGTATATACAGGTGGGCGTCAGGTAACCGGACCAGGGTCCGGACAGAGCCAACTCCCTCGGAATTGCTTAAGGCCACCGGAATGCAACCATTCACGGAAAGGGCAGTGCCTGCCTGAAGACCAGCTAAGTTGCCTGTGCCCTTTAGGCAAGGGGCTGTGCTATAGATTTTTGCATTCGGACTGATCCTGCTTACGCAAGCGCTACAGAATTCCCTACTTGTTAATGTTCTCTTAATGTTCTTTAATCCGACGTATGCAGGAAAACCCCGTCATAAACCTCATGCCCGGCCAGTTATTGGCCCGTGGCGTATGCCGTCATCTGGCGCAAGGGCATGGGTTTTCGGTGGTCGAGGAATTCGTGCCGGAACGCGGGCGCCGTGTCGACGTGATGGCCTTGGGTCCCAAATCCGAAATCTGGGTGATCGAATGCAAATCCAGCCGCGCGGATTTTCAGTCTGACCAGAAATGGCAGGGCTACCTGGATTGGTGCGATCGCTATTTCTGGGCCGTGGACGATCAGTTCCCGACAGAGCTGCTGCCTGACGATACCGGCCTGATCATTGCCGATGCCTATGACGCCGAAGTGCTGCGTATGGCACCAGAATCAAAGCTGCCTGCCGCGCGTCGCAATGCACTGATCCGCAAGTTCGCGCATCATGCGGCCCGCAGGCTGCATACCCTTCGCGATCCTGACGGGGCGCTTAGCGGCTTTTCTTCGATGTAAGCTTGCGCGCGGCTGCTGCAGCGGCACGGATTTCTTCCGCGATCTCTTCTGCCTCTTCCGGATCGAAATCCATCGGAATTTCCAGACTGTCGCTGACGATAAACAGACGGACCATGCCCGCATCCGTCGGTCCGATCTGCAGATTGGCCTCGATGTCGCGTTCGGTATTGATACCCATGGGTCTGTCCTTGGAAGAAGATCAAAGTTTAGCGTTCTGCCGGACCTATCCAGAGTGTTGGCGAAAATCAAGCGGTGGCAAACGGCACGACACGTTCGCGCCGGTTTTCCGAAAGCAAAAATGATCCCGTATCAGACAAATATCTTGCCCATTCGGTATTGCATTGGTGCGCCAGTGGCGTTACATCGCCCGCCAGTGCCGCCTTAGCTCAGTTGGTTAGAGCGCTGGATTGTGGATCCAGAGGTCCCCTGTTCGAGCCAGGGAGGCGGTACCATCTTCCCCTTATGTTCAGAAACTGTGCAGTACCTTTTCAGTTAACTGCCCTGCACACGTTTAATGCGAATATAGTCAGAATAATTCTTGATAAAATTGCCCGGCTCACCGATCCAGTCCATCCATTTTAAACGTTAATTGGAGGGGACGATGAAGAAATCGTTTTTGACACCGGTAATCTTGGCAGCCAGCGTAACCACAGCATTTGCAGCAAGCGACGCAACAACATCCGTTGGGGATGATGTTATCGCAGCACAGCGCGCCGCTTTGGCCGCATCAACAGACGGTGCCGGTTTTGGCCCGCAGTCGCCGCGCGACATTTCGGCTGTAGATGGTACAAATACGTGCGTCTTTGAGGCCGCGCCTGCCTATACAGAGATGAACCTGTGCAACATCCACTTCCATGAGAATGCTGAACACAAGGGCGGTGAATTCACCACCTACGCCGGCAATGGCGATGGCGAAGGGTACGGCACCGGTTTCAAATACGACGGTGAACTGACCGAAGCGGAGCTGGCACCTTACAGCGAAACAGTGGGTGCTGGCGAACATGGCGATCTGGTCCCCGGCGATACGATCGAACTGCACTACGTTCACACCACGGCCCAGATCACTCCGGGTGCAACGCTGGGTTCGTGCCTGAGCGATTCCATCATGAACCCGCAGTTGCGCGTCGAAGCGCAGGTGTTTGTTCTGGTGAACGACGACTCGGCTGCGGATTTCGTTGAGCTGATGAAGCACGAAGTTGTCGACGGCTTCCATCAGGCGGTGAACATCCCCACCGATATGGGCGAGCCGGTGCAATACGCTGGCTCCACCACCGGTCCGGGCTACAACGAAAAGGGCTCGCCCCTGCAGGTGACCTGGAGCGTTCGCCCCAAGGTCATGAAGGTCAGCATTTCTTCTGTTGATGCATGGCTGAAGGATAACGCGTTCGACGAAGATCACGCACACGGCGTGCGCAATCTGGTGATCAACCCGGATCTGCTCTCGCCAATGTAATCGGTCCGACATTCGGAAAAAAACGACCCCGTCGCTGATTGCGGCGGGGTTTTTCGTTTACTGGCCTGTGGCTTCGATCCGCACGGTTTGGCGCAATTGGCCGCCGTCGCGGTCGAAAATCAGGATATGGTCGTCCGCTGTTACAATCGCATACCAGTCGCGGCCTTGGGTAAAGGCCTGTGCCTCTGTGCCGTCGGGCAGGCTGATGCCTTCTGGCAAAGTCAGGTCAGGTTGCTGGAAGCGGATGACAAACAGCGCGATGATCACTAGAAGGCCCGCAATCATGGTGCCGGTCAGGACCGTTACCAGAATTTTCAGAAACCGGACCTCGGGGGCCGGAGCAGGGGTGTCATCCATGTCGTCCATCCGCATAAGCGTTGTGATCGGGGCCAATCCGCCCGCACGTCTTGATAAGGCCCTTGCGCGCGATGTGCCAGAGGAGGCGTCGCTGTCCCGCACACGTCTTGGCCGTTTGATTGCGGATGGTCAGGTCATGAAGGGCGGCGTGGCCGTGACAGACCCTAAGGCCAAGGTGGCTGAGGGCGATGAATTCGAACTCGTGGTCCCGCAGGCCGAGGATGTTGAAACCCGCCCCGAGGATATTCCGCTGGATATCCTTTACGAAGACGAAGACCTGATCGTCGTCAACAAGCCCGCTGGCATGGTGGTCCATCCCGCGCCCGGTTCGCCGTCTGGCACCTTGGTGAATGCGTTGTTGCATCATTTCGGGGGCAATTTATCCGGTATCGGCGGTGAAAAACGTCCGGGCATCGTGCACCGGATCGACAAAGATACCTCTGGCCTTTTGGTGGTTGCCAAATCGGACCGCGCCCATCACGGGCTGGCCAAACAGTTCGAGGCGCATACCGTAGACCGTGCCTATCTGGCGCTGGCCTTTGGTGTGCCCGATGCCGCGGACCCGCGTCTGAAGGGCGTGCGCGGTGTGTCGTTCGAAAGCGGCGCGACGATCAAGATCACCACGAACCTTGCGCGTCACAAAACGGATCGTCAGCGGCAAGCGGTGTATTTCGGTACGGGCCGCCATGCGATTACGCGTGCGCGGACGCTGGAGACTTTTGGCAACCCGCCGACTATGTCGCTGCTGGAATGCCGTCTGGAAACGGGCCGGACCCATCAGATCCGTGTGCATATGGCCCACACAGGTCATGGTCTGATCGGCGATCCGGTCTATGGCGGAAAGCGCAAGATCAGCGCTAAGGCGCTGTCGCCAGAGGCGTTAGAAGCGATAGGCGGCTTTGACCGTCAGGCGCTTCATGCCGCCCTTCTGGGCTTTATCCACCCTGCAACGGATGAGGAAATGACCTTCGAAGCCCCGCTGCCCGAAGACATGGCAGGGCTTCTGGAGGTATTGCGTAAGGGCTGACGTCAGACGCGCGCCTTTATCAGCAGCCAAAGGCAGAACGCGCTTTCTGCAATGAAGGGCAGGATGAACGCAGCCTCGTAGGTCGTCACATGCGCTGGGAAGGCGACGCGGACGATACCGCCCCCGATATAGATCAGGCCGGAAAGGAACAGACCGGTCAGGATCAAGGTCGGAACGCCATTGCGCGACCAAAGCGCGATCACCAAAAGCATGGTGCCGATGCCGAAAAAGATCAGGCCAATGTCATAGGCGATGGCGTGGCTTTCCAGCAGGACTGAAACCAACGCAGGATTGGTGGTCACGATCAAAGGCACTGCCGCCAGCATCAGAACACCCGTTCCGATAAGCGCAGCTTGCATCAGACGGAACACCATGGATGCGACGGCCAAGCTGGGCGAGGTGAATCGGATCAGGCGGAACAGAATAACGGCCAAGCCAATATCCGCCGCCAGCATCGTGATGTCGCCAAGCAGGCTGATGCGGAACGTGCCTAGGTTTTGGGCAATGCCCGCAGCGGGGTTGAATGAGGCAAGCAGCGGGCCGCGCAGGATCATCTCGCTTGTGATGCCGGAAAAGATAATGACCAGATAAAGGACCCCAGCCCAGCGTTCGGGGCGCCACGTCGGGGCGCTATAGGATGTGTAGCTAATCGTTTGCATGACTGAATAATTCCATTGGGTTTCAAGATGCCCCCCAGTTAGGCCAGCTCCGATCCGCTGGAAATTGCCCAAAATCGGACTTCACCCATGCAGAAATGCATAAAAGCGGTTGTAACACACAGCACAGGTGCTTGAGCGCACGGAAATAAGGGATCAATTCGCTGGTTTTGGCGTTAAATAAACGAAACTCTTGAAAACGAGTGCTTGAAACCCCTCAGGTGGCCACCCATATGGATGTTAAGCCTGTAAACATTAGGAGGGATGGAGATGACAAGTAATTATAAAAACCTTCCGGCGCCGTCCCCGGAAGCCGGCCTGAGCCGGTACCTTCAGGAAATTCGCAAGTTCCCTCTGCTCGAGCCGGAACAGGAATACATGCTGGCTAAACGCTGGGTCGAAGATCAGGACACTGACTCGGCTCACCAGCTGGTCACAAGCCACCTGCGTTTGGCGGCGAAGATCGCGATGGGCTATCGCGGCTATGGCTTGCCGCAGGCCGAAGTGATTTCCGAGGCCAACGTGGGCCTGATGCAGGCTGTGAAACGTTTCGACCCTGAAAAGGGCTTCCGCCTTGCGACCTACGCAATGTGGTGGATCCGTGCGTCCATTCAGGAATACATCCTGCGGTCCTGGAGCCTTGTGAAGCTTGGCACCACGTCGGCCCAGAAAAAGCTGTTCTTCAACCTGCGTAAGGCCAAAAGCCGTATCGGCGCGCTGGAAGACGGTGACTTGCGTCCGGAACACGTGGAAAAGATCGCGAATGATCTGGGCGTGACCGAAGACGAAGTGATTTCGATGAACCGTCGTATGGCTGGTTCGGATGCATCGTTGAACGCGACGGTCGGGTCCGAAGGCGAAGGCACGATGCAGTGGCAGGACTGGCTGGAAGACGAAGACGCCGACCAAGCCGCGGATTATGAAGCGCGCGACGAGCTTGAAACGCGCCGCGAGATGCTGGCCGAAGCCATGAGCGTTCTGAATGACCGTGAAAAGGACATTCTGGTCAAGCGCCGCCTGTCGGACAACCCGCTGACGCTTGAGGATTTGTCCGGCGAATACGACGTCAGTCGCGAACGTATCCGCCAGATCGAAGTGCGCGCATTCGAAAAGCTGCAAAAGCGGATGCGGGAATTGGCCAAAGAACAAGGTCTACTACCTGCGGTATAGACTCTGTTAGCGATATCATTCAAAAACCGCCCGAGGATTTCGGGCGGTTTTTTTTGTGCTGGTCCGAAATTATTTAAGATGTTAACTAAAATATCAGATATTCTGGAGGGGTAGTTACGATGACTGTAGTCCGTTGGGGCATTCTTGGCGCCGCGAATTTCGCCAAGGAACATATGGCACGCGCCATTCACGCCGCCGAAGGGGGCAAGCTGGCTGCTCTGGCAACATCTTCGGCCGAAAAGGCAGAAGGGTTCAAAACATTTGCGCCTGATCTGAAGGTTCACAGCAGCTATGACGCGCTGCTGGAAGACCCCGATATTGATGCGGTCTACATCCCGCTGCCCAACCATTTGCATGTTGAGTGGACTTTGCGTGCGGTCGCCGCGGGCAAGGCAGTGCTGTGCGAAAAACCGATCGCGATGAACGCGAATGAAATCGACCGCCTGATCGAAGCACGCGATGATGCCGGTGTTCTGGTGGCCGAGGCCTATATGATCGTGCATCACCCGCAGTGGCGCAAAGCACGCCGATTGCTGCACGAAGGCAAGATCGGTACGCTTGTCGATACGCAGGTGCGTTTCAGCTTTAACAACCCCGATCCAGAAAACATTCGCAACCAAGCCAACACAGGTGGCGGTGGCCTGCCGGATATTGGCGTCTACGCCTTTGGCTCGGTGCGCTACGTCACCGGTGAAGAGCCTGAGGAAATCCTTGGCACGGATGTGGCTTGGGAAAATGGCGTGGACACGCGGGCGCACGTTACGGCGCGCTTCCCGTCGTTCCACTACACTGGCATGGTATCGACCCGCATGTCGCCTTTCCAAGAGGTGCTTTTCCACGGAGACGAGGGCGTTATCCGCCTGACAGCCCCGTTCAACGCCGGCGTTTACAGCCAAGCCGAAGTGCATCTTCAAGCCCCTGACGGCACCGTGACGACATGGCGTTTCCCGAACGTGAACCAATATGTTCTGCAGGTCGAAGCCTTCAACCGCTCGGTTTCGGACAAGGTCGTTTATCCGTGCCCGCTCGAATTCTCGAAGGGGACGCAGCGGATGATCGATATGGTCTATGAGGCGGCAAAAGCCTAAGCAAGCGATCCTGAAAGCATAAAAAAACCGGCTGTATCAAACGATGCAGCCGGTTTTTTCAATGTGTCCTGTGCGTTTGTCAGGCGACGTTTTTATTCGCCGGCTTTTTCGCTGGGGGCGTTGTGCCCGAGTTCTGGTCGATAAAGTTCAGAACCAGCGGACGGATGTTGTTGCGCCAGCTGTTGCCCGCGAAAATACCGTAGTGGCCAGCGCCTTCTTCGACGTGGAACGCTTTTTTGCTGTCAGGCAGGCCGGTCAGCAGATCAAGCGCGGCAACGCACTGGCCGGGGGCCGAGATATCGTCTTTCGAGCCTTCAACCGTCTTCACGGCAACGGTTGTGATTTTGCCGATGTCGACCTTGTGGCCCGCAACCACGAATTCGTTTTTGGCAATCTCGCGCTTTTTAAAGACGCGATCGACCGTCGACAGGTAGAATTCCGCAGCCATGTCCATGACCGCCAGATATTCGTCGTAGAACTTGTTGTGGTGGTCGTGATCCGACGCTTCGCCGCGAACGATGCGGTTGATCTGGTCGTTGAACGCTTTCGAATGGCGTTCTGCGTTCATCGACATGAAGGACGACAGCTGCAGCAAGCCCGGATACACGCGGCGACCTACGCCTTCGTATTTGAAGCCAACGCGCTGGATCATCATTTCTTCCAGCTGGCCCATCGTCACGCGGCGGCCAAAGTCGGTTACTTCGGTGGGGGCTGCATCGGGATCGATGGGGCCACCGATCAATGTCAGGCTGCGCGGCTGTGCGTCGGGCTCGATTTCAGCAAGGTAGGCTGTGGCGGCCAATGTCAGGGGGGCAGGTTGGCAAACGGCGATGACGTGGGTGTCAGGGCCGAGGTGTTTCATGAAGTCTACAAGGTACAAAGTGTAGTCTTCGATATCGAACTTACCCGCACTTACAGGAATGTCTCTCGCATTATGCCAATCAGTGACATAGACTTCACAATTAGTGATGAGGGATTTCACCGTCGAACGGAGGAGCGTCGCGTAATGGCCGGACATGGGGGCAACGAGCAAAATCTTGCGCGGCTGCACTGGTCTGCCAGACACTTCAAAGTGGATAAGATCACCGAAGGGACGTTCAACCACGTGTTTGATGTTCACCAGATGGTCTTTGCCGTCGTCACAGGTAAAGGATCCCAGACCCCAGTCGGGTTTGGCCACCATACGTTCAAAGCTGCGCTCTGTGATGTCGCCCCAAGCGGCCATCCACTGGATCGCAGGGTTGGGTACCATCGCCATGAGCGGATAGGATGCAAAGGTCTTGGCCGTCGCGCCAAGCCATTGGTTCGTATTCCGAACCGTTTCCATCATGTCGTACGTCGCCATATAGCGCATGGTGTTACTCCTTTACATGCACCTTACGGTGCGCCGATTACCAACAGGATTGCAGGCAAAACGGGTTTTCTGCATAGCAGAAGAGCGTAGGGAGGATTTCGTCCAATGGCAACTGAGACCATAGAAGAAGGTCAAAACACCGCAGACCTTGATCAATTTCAGCGCAACATGGTCAAGGTTGAAGAGCTCTCTCAACGTCTGATTGCTGCTTTGCAGAAAAAAGAGACGGTGAATGCTGCACTACACGGGCCGAATCAGGAATTGTACGCCAAGGCGATGAAAGCCTACTGGCACGAGTGGATGACGAACCCCACCAAGGTTCTGGAACACCAGATCGAATACTGGGGAAAATCCGTTCTTCATTTCGTCGATGCGCAAAAGGCGCTGGCCAGTGGCAAGCTGAAAGCGCCCGAGGATCCGGGCCCGAAGGACCGCCGCTTCAGCAATCCGCTGTGGGACACGCATCCCTATTTCAATTTCATCAAGCAGCAGTACCTGATTAACGCAGCCGCGATTGAACAGGCGGTTGAAGACGTTGAAGATATCGAACCGGTCGAAAAGCGCCGGCTGAATTACTTTGCCCGCCAGATCGTCGATATGATGTCGCCGACCAATTTTCTGGCGACAAACCCCGATGCGCTGGAAAAAGCGATTCAGACTGAAGGTGAAAGTCTGGTCAAAGGTCTGGAAAACCTGATCGCGGATATCGAGGCGAACAAGGGCGAGATGCTGGTGCGCCTGTCTGACGACAGTTCGTTCAAGATCGGCGAGAATATCGCAACCGCCAAAGGTGAGGTCGTGTTCCGCGACCGTATGATGGAACTGATCCAGTATTCGCCGACCACCGACGAGGTGCGCGAGACGCCAATTATCCTGTTCCCGCCGTGGATCAACAAATTCTACATTCTCGACCTGAAGCCTGAAAACAGTTTTATCCGCTGGGTCGTGGATCAGGGCTATACGCTGTTCGTGGTCAGCTGGGTCAATCCCGATGCCACGTACAAAGATGTGGGCTTGGATACCTACATCGAAGAAGGCTATCTGACCGCGATTGAAGAGGTCAAAAAGCTGACCAAGCAGCCTAAGGTCAACGCGATTGGCTACTGTATTGCGGGCACAACGCTTAGCCTGACGCTGTCGCTGATGAAAAAGCGTGGCGACAAGTCGGTCAAATCGGCGACTTTCTTCACCACCCTCACTGATTTCAGCGAACAGGGCGAGTTCACGCCCTTCCTTCAGAACGATTTCATCGATGGAATCGAGGAAGACGTGACCGAGCACGGGCTGCTGCGTTCATTTATTATGGCGCGAACATTCAGTTTCCTGCGCTCGAACGATCTGATCTATCGTCCGGCCATTCGCAGCTACATGATGGGCGAAACACCCCCTGCGTTCGATCTGTTGTTCTGGAACGGCGACGGTGCCAACCTTCCTGCGCGCATGGCGATCGAGTATCTGCGCGGGTTGTGTCAGGATAATCGTTTTGCGGATGGCGGGTTCGAGCTGATGGGCGAGACGCTGAACCTGAAAGACGTCGACGTGCCTCTGTTCGCTGTGACATGTGAAAATGATCACATCGCCGCATGGAAGGATTGCTATCGCGGCGTTCAGAAGATGGGGTCAAAGAACAAGACTTTTGTTCTGTCCGAATCCGGCCATGTCGCGGGCATCGTGAATCCGCCAAGCAAGAACAAGTACGGCCACTACGTGAACGAAGACCTTAAGGCGCTGCCGGACGAATGGCAGGAAAAAGCGGACTACCACAAAGAATCGTGGTGGCCGGTTTGGGAAAAATGGATCGCCAAAAAGTCCGGTAAATGGGTGCCCGCACGTCAGCCAGGAGATTCGAAACATCCGTCTTTGGGGCCTGCTCCGGGCGAGTATGTGAAGATCAAGGCACGCGCTGAAGGCGAATAAAGCTTAAAAATCTGATGGTTCGCAGATTTTTTCTGCACTGCAGCAAAAACACTTGAAATGCTGCGGTGCAGCACGTATGTTATTTGCAGCTGCAGAGAAACGCAGGGTGGTCCTGCCAGACGCAAGCCAAAAGGATTTGAAAGATGGCCAACACACAAGACTTTACTGCGATGATGAAAGACATGATGGGCGCATTCCCGGTTGACACAGCTGCGATGGAAGATGCCTTCAAAACAACAGCAACTCTGAACGAGAAGCTTTCGACAGTTGCGATCGACGCTGCGACAAAATCCAGCGAGATCTCGACAAAATGGACAAAAGACACTCTGTCCAAAATGTCCGACATTTCGAAAGCAAAAGCAGAGCCTGCTGACTACGCAAAAGCAATGACTGACTTTGCTTCCGCACAGGCTGAAATGGCTGCCGAGCACATGGCTGCTTTCGCTGAAGTTGCGAAGAAAGTTCAGATGGACACAGTCGAACTGATGATGGCTGCTGGCAAAGACTTCTCGGAAGAAGCAACAGCCGCAGTTAAAAAAGCTACTGCAGAAGCGACCGCGACAGCGAAAAAAGCCGCAACTGCTAAGTAAGTTTACCAGTTCGTTTTACCAGTATTTGCGCCTCTCCTCCTCCCTTTAATGGCGCAAATCTTATGGCGGGCCGCATGGCCCGCCTTTTTTGTTTGCATCAAGTGGCTTGCTCTAATGTTCTGCAAGTGCAAAGCTTTGTTGCACCTGCAGGATGGATTGGGAGGATTCCGTGGCCGAAACCGATAAGCCGTTGCTGATCAAGCGATATGCCAGCCGCCGTCTGTATAATACCGAAACCAGCGATTACGTGACGCTGGAGGATATTTCCGGATTTATCCGTGATGGACGGGACGTAAAGATTGTTGACCTGAAGTCAGGCGATGACCTGACCCGACAATATCTTCTGCAAATCGTCGCCGAACACGAAAGCAAGGGCGAAAGCGTTCTACCGATCAATGTGCTGACCGATCTGGTTCGCAGCTATACGACACAGGCGACGTCGGTTGTGCCGCAATTCCTTGCGCAAAGCTTTGAAATGTTCCGCGACAGCCAGACCAAATGGGTCGAGAACGTCAACGCGATGAACCCGATGGCCAGTGTGCCGGGCTTTGAGGCGATGCAAGCGCAGCAAGAGGCCTTCCTGAAGGCCATGACCGGTGGCATGGGGTCACAATGGTCCGCGCCCCAAACTGAAAAAGAAGACGCGGCAGAAGGCGACGATCTGGACTCGATCAAGCGCGAGCTGGCCGAGCTTCAAAAGAAGCTGGCCAAGTTCAGCGACTGATAAGGATTTCGGTTCAGGTGCCGTACGCCTGAACCGGCCCCGTCGCCAGTTCAGCTGCCGTCAGCAGCGCCTGTGCGACCTCATCACATTCGGCCAAAGTCAGTCGGGCCGGCAGGCGCGTGTCGCAGGCCCGCATCAACATGGCGCGCGTGTTCGGCTGTTCGATCTGTTCCGGAAGAAATTCCCAGTTCCAGAAGGCACGCGCGTTGTTTGTGCTCAGGCCAAACACCTGCACCTTGATCCCGCGTGCGTCGGCATGGGCCACGAACGCTCGGACTTCGTCATCCGACATATTGCGCAGATTGAACTGGATTGAATCCGGCGCGCGGGTTTCGGGGCCGAGCGGATCAGGCACCTCGATCCAGGGCGATGTGTTCAGTTGTGCCGCCACATGATCATGGTTGCGGCGTCCATCGGCCACGCGGCGCGCCAGATGCGGTAGTTGCGGGCGGATGACGGCGGCAGACAGGTTGGATAGGCGCACGTTGTAAAGCGGCAGTTTGTTCTGCCACTTCTCGACCGCCTCGTGAAGCACGTTGTGCTTTTTCCAATTCGCCTCATAGGCGCCGGACATGATGATCGCACGGGCCACCAGATCGGCGTCGTTCGTTACCATCAAACCGCCTTCGCCGGCGTTGATCAGTTTGTAGCTTTGGAACGAAAAGCACCCGATCTTGCCGATGGTGCCAATCTTGCGCCCGTTCCAGAGCGTGCCGAGGCTGTGGGCGGCGTCCTCGACCACGGGAATATTACGCGCGTCACACAGCGCCATGATCGCATCCATATCCGATGTGTGGCCGCGCATATGGCTGATGATCACGGCGTCAACTGTATCCAGCTTGCGTTCGAAATCGGTCAGATCGACGCGATAGTTATCGCCGACCTCGCATAGCACGGGGATGCATTCGGCATGCACCACGGCTGACGGAACGGCGGCAAAGGTAAAGGCGGGGATCATCACGCGGGCATCGCGGGGCAGGCCAAGTGCCTTGAGTGCGATGAACAAAGCGGCAGAACAGCTCGATACCGCCAGCGCGTATTTCATGCCCAGTGCTTCGGCGAATTCCTGTTCCAGCAAAGTGACAGGGCTGTCCTCTGGCGCGGTGTAACGAAACAGATCGCCGGATTGAAGCAGTCGATCAATTTCGGCGCGGGCCTCGGCCGGGATCGGTTCTGCATCGTGCATATTCGAAGTCATTGCTGGCTCCTAACTGTCCTTAACCATTTGTAGTTTGCCAAAGGCAATCCGCCAAGCGTTAAGAATTGACCGTTTTGTAACGGCCTACAGACCGATCCGGTCCCGCAATGCGAACCATGTCATGGCCAGTGCCAAAAGCGGGCTGCGGAAGGCACCGCCACCAGGGAAGGCGGGCAGGGGAACCAATGCCAATGCGTCGAAGCCCGCCGCCTGTCCTTGGATCGCTTGCGCCATCAACTGGCCTGCGTGCACCGCGGTGCCAACGCCATGGCCGGAATAGCCCGACGCTGACAGCATGTTCGGGGCAGGGCGGGTCAGATAAGGCATGCGTTTGCGCGTGATCGCCAGCGTGCCGCCCCATGCGTAATCGAGTTTGACGTCTTTCAGCTGCGGGAAGACCTCAAGCATCGGTTTCGAAACGACCGCACGGATATCGGATGGGAATTTGTAGCCATAGCTTTCGCCACCACCGAACAGCATCCGGCCATCGTCGCTCAGGCGGAAGTAGTTCACCACGAACTTGGAATCGGCGACAGCGACATCCTTGGGCATGATATCCTGTGCACGGTCCCCAAGGGGTTCGGTCGCGACAATGAAATTGTTGATAGGCATCACCCGCGCGGCGACCTTTTGTTCAAGTCCGCCCAGATAGCCGTTTGCAGCAAGGATCACATGATCGGCGACAACACGGCCTGCGTCGGTCTGGACCGTGACCTGCGCACCTTTCTGAATGTGGTGCACATGACTGCGTTCATAGATTGTGGCACCAGCAGATTGCGCCGCGCGCGCCAGCCCGAGCGCCAATCGCAGAGGGTGCAGATGGGCGGCGTCATGATCCAGTATACCGCCAGTGTACAAGGGCGAGCCGCAGACCCCGCGCAGCGCGTCCTGATCCAGAACTTCGATCTGGTCATAGCCGTATGCGCGCCGCATGTGATCTGCGTAGTCGTGCAGATATTTGACATCAGACGCCTTGGTGCCGGTCCACGCGACACCCGGTTTGATCTGGCAATCGATCTGGTGTTTCGCGATCAGGGATTTGACCAGCGCCTTGGCCTCTTCCCCCAGATCCCAAAGCTGTTTCGCATGATCGGTGCCCAGCATTTTTTCCAGCGTGAACTGGTCCATACGCTGGCCCGATCCCAACTGACCGCCGTTGCGCCCCGACGCGCCAAAGCCTACGCGATGCGCCTCTAGCAAGACGACGTTCATACCGGCCTCGGCCAGATGCAAAGCCGCGCTCAGGCCCGTATATCCACCGCCGATGATGCAAACATCTGCCTTCACCTCACCCTTCAAAGGCGGGCATTCGGGCAGCGGCGTTGCCGTGGCAGCGTAATAGCTTTCAGGGTATTCGCCGCGTCGGTCGTTGGAAAACAGCAGTTCCATTCGTCAGACGTTCAGCAGCAGGTGTTCGCGTTCCCACGGGCTGATCACTTGCAGGAATTCTTCGTATTCGGTGCGTTTCACGATGGAATAAACGCGCGCAAACTCCGGCCCGAGGATTTCATGTAGCTCTTGCGCTTCGTCAAACTCATCCAGCGCTTGGCCCAGAACGCGGGGGATATCGCCTTCGCCTTCATAGGCGTCGCCGCGGAATTGTTTCGACGGGCGCACTTCGTTCTTGATGCCAAGATAACCGCACGCCAGCGATGCGGCGATGCCCAGATAAGGGTTACAATCCATGCCCGCCAAACGGTTTTCGACGCGGCGGCTGACTGGGCCGGACAGTGGAATACGGATACCGGTCGTGCGGTTGTCGCGACCCCATTCCAGATTGATCGGCGCCGCGTGATCTTTGACGTAACGGCGGTAGGAATTCACGTATGGGGCCAGTACGGCGATGGCCGCTGGCAGGTATTTCTGCAAGCCGCCGATGAAGTAGTAAAACGCATCGGTTTCGCCGCCTTGCGGACCGGAAAACAGGTTGTCGCCGGTTTCGATATCAAGGATCGAGTGGTGGATGTGCATGGCCGAGCCTGGCTCGTCAGCAATCGGTTTCGCCATGAACGTGGCAAAGCAATCGTGGCGCAACGCGGCTTCTCGGATCAGGCGTTTGAAGTAGAACACTTCGTCTGCAAGCTTGACCGGATTGCCGTGACGCAGATTGATTTCCAGCTGGCCAGCGCCGCCTTCCTGCGTGATGCCGTCGATCTCAAAACCTTGCGCTTCGGCAAAGTCATAGATGTCGTCGATCACGGGGCCGAATTCGTCGACAGCGGTCATCGAATAGGCCTGACGCGCGGCAGCAGGGCGGCCGGATCGGCCCATCATCGGCTGGATGGATTGCGCCGGATCAAGGTTGCGGGCGACCAGATAGAATTCCATCTCGGGCGCGACGACGGGCTTCATGCCCTCTTTGTTATAAAGCTCGACCACGCGTTTCAGCACGTTGCGCGGGGCAAATGGGATCGGGCGTTCTTTGCGGTCATAGGCGTCGTGGATCACCTGTAGTGTCCAGTCCCCCGTCCAAGGTGCGGCGGTGGCTGTGGACATGTCGGGCTTCAGGATCATGTCGCGTTCGATAAAGCCTTCGTTGGCGTCAGCGGCTTCGCCCCAGTCGCCCGTGATCGTCTGATAAAAGATCGAGTCCGGCAGGTGGAAATAGTCTTGGCGTGCAAACTTGGACGCGGGAACGGCCTTACCGCGGGCAATGCCGGGCAGGTCCGAGATGATGCATTCGACCTCATCGAGTTTTTGACCGTCTAAAAAGTCTTGGGCCGCCGTGGGCAGGGTTTCCATCCAGTCGCTCATGAAAAAGGCTCCTCGCCGCGAAAGAAACGGGCGAATTGTTTGGCCATCCGTGCGCTATCCAGCGTTTGGCCCAGTTCTTGTTTGGCGGCATCCAGTTGGGTGTCAGGCACCACACCGCGTCCGCGCGTATCGATCAGCCCGCCGACGAAGATATCGCCGAATTCGGGATGTGGCTGAACCGTATAGGCTTTGTGCCCATAAAGCAGCGCGGCATTTTCGCAAAAATCGTTCCGTCCCACGACCTTGGCCTCGGGCGGGGTTTGAACCACCTGATCCTGATGCCATGCATGGATGCGCATTTTGCCTTCGGGCATATCGTATTCGGTGGGGCCAACGGCCCAGCCGCCGGCGAATTTTTCCACCTTGCCCCCCAGCGCCTGCGCGATGATCTGGTGACCAAAACAGACACCCACCATGGGGATGTCCCGCGCATAGGCGTCGCGGATCAGATCCTCAAGCGGGGGGATCCAGTCGTGATCTTCGTAGACCCCGTGCTTAGATCCAGTGATCAACCACCCGTCAGCGGCGTCCGCGCCGGATGGGAACTGGTTTTGCACGACGGAGTATGTATCGAACTCAAACCCTTCATCCGCCAGAAGTTTGGCGAACATATCAGGGTATTCACCGGTTTCAGACACGAGTTCAGTTGGTGCCAGTCCGGTTTGCAGTATGCCGATTTTCATGAATCACACATGGGATGTCCTGAGGGCCAAGTTAGGCGTCGTGCCTGCCCCCGTCAAACGGTGTCGAGATAGATTTCCACCTGCTCGGTCGGGGAAAGTTCGGCCATGTAGAACAGCTCTTGTTTCTTGGTCAGAACAAAGTTGCGGATCAGCTCTTTCGAGAAGATGCGCGGCATTTCAGGGCTGGCCTCAAAGCGGTCGATGGCGGTTTGCCAATCTGTGGGCATGTGCTCCATCTCTTGGGCATAGGCGTTGCCATTGATCGGTGCCGGCGGCTCTTTGCCGTCTTCGATCCCGTTCAACGCGGCACCCAGGATTGCGGCAAGGCTGAGATATGGGTTCACGTCCCCACCAGCGACACGGTGTTCGATACGGCGCGCGGCGGGGCTACCTGACGGAATGCGGATTGCGGCGGTGCGGTTTTCATAGGCCCAGCACAATCCGGTCGGGGCATGGGCGTCAGGCACCAGACGGTCGTAGGAATTCAGATGCGGTGCAAAGACCAGCGCAGAATCCTGCATTGCGTTCAGGCAACCGGCTACGGCGTGACGCAGGGTGTCGGTGCCTTTCGGGCCGCCGTCGTCAAAGACGTTATTGCCGTCCTCATCCAGAACGGAAAAATGCGTATGCATGCCTGAACCGGGATAATCTTCGTAGGGTTTGGCCATAAACGATGCGGCAAACCCGTGGCGACGCGCCAGACCGCGCACCAGCATTTTGAACAGCCATGCGTCATCTGCCGCGCGCAGGGCATCATCGCCGTGCATGAGGTTGATTTCGAACTGGCCCAGACCCGCTTCGGAAATCGCGGTGTCGGCGGGAATGTCCATCGCCTCGCAGGCGTCGTAGAGATCGGTGAAAAAGATATCGAACTGATCCAGCGCGCGGATCGACAGGGTTTCCGCAGCCTTCCGGCGTTTGCCCGAGCGGGGGGAAATCGGGATCTCAAGCTTGCGACCGGAATCGTCGATCAGAAAAAACTCAAGCTCCATCGCGACGCAGGGCGTCAGGCCGCGGGCCTTGTAGCGTTCAATCACGGCTCGCAGGGCGTGACGGGGGTCGCCTTCATAGGGTGTTCCGTTTTCATGAAACATCCAGATGGGCAGAAGGGCAGTGGGCGCTTCGAGCCATGGCATCGGGATAAAGCCACGATCGGTCGGATGCAGAACGCCATCGCGGTCGCCGGATTCAAATACCAGCGGACTGTCGTCGATATCTTCGCCCCAGATGTCCAGGTTCAGAACCGAAAGCGGAAAGCGGGTGCCATCTTCGACGACCTTATCTGCAAAGCGCGTCGGGACCCGTTTGCCACGGGGCTGGCCGTTCAAGTCACAGGCCGCGACGCGGATTGTTCTGATTTGGGGGTTTTTGCGAAGATAGTTCTTGATGGTCGCGTTGGACATTGGTGGCTCGTATAATTTGATCAAATTATTGATAGCGCTGATGTAAGCGCTCTGGCAAGCGTTGTGTTGCCAAAGAAAACAGCACCCGTGCCGGTTTGCCTGTTTTGCAGGCTATCGGATCAGGTTCATGCGTGGCTTGATCTTGCTGCGGCGGTTTTCCGGCAGGTGACGGTTCAGGCGGCGGTTCATGATGCCGAACAGACCGATGATCACCAAGGTCAGCAGAATGAAATAGCCCGCAAGAATGGGGTAGGGCACGAACGGGTTGAACGTTTTGTCGGCAAAGTAGTTTGCGTAATAGAGCGCATCGCCCCGCTGTTGCCACGCCGGAAAGCCCGAGAAAAAGACAAGCGTTGTCGAATGGAACAGAAAGATCGCCTCGTTCGTATAGGCAGGCCACGCAAGGCGCAGCATGGTGGGCCATGTGATGCGCTTGAACCGCGACCAACCGGTCAGGCCATAGGCATCTGCCGCCTCGATATCGCCCTTGGGGATCGATTGCAGCGCGCCATAGAAAATCTCGCCTGAATAGGCGGCGGTGTTAAGGAACAGAACGATCAGCGCGCCCAGCCAGGCCGATGTGAACATGTCAAAGAAGGGGCTGACCTGTTTCAGCGACAGGAACAGGAAGTAGGCAAAGAAGAACTGGATGAACAGCGGCGAGCCACGGAAAATAAAGATGAACCAGTCCGAGATCTTGCGGACTACCGGGTTTCGGGATGCCTTGCCCATCGCGACAGCGGTTGCCAGCATAAAGCCTGACGCGAGCGCCAGAACGCCGAAGTAGATATTCCACAACAGGCCCGACCCGATCAGCGTGAACTGCTGGCAGAGGGTGAACCCTTCACGCGGCAGCAGGCGTTCGCCATAGCCGATAGACCGCAGGCCGTAATCGGCGATTGTTTCCCAACAGCTCATACCGCGGCCTTCCGTTGCGCTTCGCCAGCGGCGGTGGCTTGGCCTTTGGTCAGACGGGCCATGATGCGGTCCAGAACGACCTCGGACACTTTGGTGAAGCTCAGGTAGAAGATCAGCAGCGCAAGGAAGTACCACATGCGCCAGTCGCCATGTGGATAGTCGGTGAACCGCGCCGTTTTCGCGCCCCCAAGTTCGCGGGCCCAATAGACGATGTCTTCGATGCCAAGCAGGAACAGCAGCGGCGTTGCCTTGATCAGAACCATCCAAAGGTTCGACAGGCCGGGCAGCGCATAGACCCACATCTGCGGCACAAGAATGCGCCAGAACGTCTGACGGCGCGACATGCCGTAGGCCTCGGCTGTTTCGATCTGGGCGCGGGGAACGGCCTTCATCGCGCCATAAAGCACGTTGGCCGCAAAGGCGCCAAAGACGATTGAGAAAGTCAGGACGGCAAGGAAAAACCCGTAGGTTTCATGCATCCACTGTGGCGAGGTGCCCAATGGCAGCTTTGCCGCTGCGCAGACCACGAAATCATTGCCTTGGCGGATGGGTTCATCCCAATCGGGGCACTTCACCTGATGGCGCAGCCACTCGAACGCTTGGTCCAAGGCGATGACAAAAAATAGGAAAAAGGCGATGTCGGGCACGCCACGCACAATCGCGATATAGCCTTTGCCCAGCCAGCTGAGCGGCAGAAACCGAGACCGCGCAGCACTTGCGCCGCCAAAACCGAAGGCCAGCGCCACAGGTGCCGTGATGGACAAAAGCAAAAGAACCGTGCCAACCGACACGTATAGCGCCATGTGCTTGCCCGTGGTCAGGTAGCACAGCATCCAATTGAAGCCGGACAGTATGCTCGGGTCGGTACAATCCACGGCGGCAAGAACCTTTGGCGCAAAAAGCGGGAAAGGCCGCGATGGGCCTTTCCCTATGTCAGATGATTAGAACGTTGCCGAACCGGGCAGCCATTCTTCGATCAGGGCGTTCAGCGAACCGTCTGCCTTCATCGAGTCGATCGCGGCCGAGAATTTCTCTTTCAGCTCGGTGTCGCTTTCGCGGATGCCCATGCCGATGCCGCCGCCCAGAAGGACGTCTTCACCAACGATGGCCACGTCAGCGGATTCTTCCGCGATGGGCGAAAGATATGCTTTGTCCGCCAAAACCGCGTCTGCTTCGCCGTTGCGAACCGCCGCAATAGTTTCGTCCGGTGTCGCGAATTCAACCAGCGTCGCGCCGGAAGACGCGATGTGGCTGGCTTGGATTGTGCCGGCCTGTGCCGCGATTACGCCGCCTTCGAAGTCAACGGATGCACCGTCCAGCGCCAGATAGGCGGACGGATCGGGCTGTGTGTAGTTCGACGTGAAGTCGATGACTTCGTCACGCTCGGCTGTGATCGACATACCCGCGATGATCGCGTCGTAGTTGCCGGATACGAGGTTCGGAATGATCGAATCCCAGTCGTTAGTCACCCACTCGCAGGTCAGTTCGGCGCGCTTGCACAGTTCGTCGCCCAGAACGCGCTCAAAGCCGTCGACTTCGCCGGCATCATTCAGAAAGTTGTACGGAGGGTAGGCGCCTTCGGTGCCCAGACGTACCGTTTTGGCATGGCCTTCAGCGAAGACCGCGCCTGCGGACACAGCCAGTGCCGCCGTCGCAATAATAAGTTTCTTCATGTGTCTCTCCCAGTGTCTTGGTCGCCGCGAAAATTTACGCAGGCATTGTCGAGCTCAGAAAACCGCGCAGGCGTTCCGAACTTGGGGACCCGAATAGGCGTTCAGGTGCCCCTTCTTCCTCGATCAGGCCCTGATGTAGAAACACGACATGATCACTGACGTCAGCCGCCATTTTCATGTCATGGGTCACGATCAGCATCGTCCGGCCTTCACTGGCCAGATCTTTAATAACCTTCACGACTTCTTGCTCCAGTTCCGGATCCAGGGCGGAAGTGGGTTCGTCAAACAGCAAAGCTTCGGGTTCCATGCACAAAGCGCGTGCAATGGCGGCGCGCTGCTGTTGGCCGCCTGACAGTTCGGCGGGATACGCTTCGGTTTTGTCCCCGATCCCGACCTTGTGCAGATAGCCACGCGCCTTTTCTTCAACCTCTTTTTTGTCCCGTCCCAGTACGGTGACAGGGGCTTCCATGACATTTTCCAGAATGGTCATGTGCGCCCAGAGGTTAAACTGTTGAAACACCATCGACAGGTTTGTGCGGATACGCATCACCTGTTTGGTGTCGGCCGGATGACGGTCCGAGCCATGTGTTTTCCAACGAACGGGTTCGCCTTTGAACAGGATGTCGCCCTTCTGGCTGTCTTCCAGAAGATTGCAGCACCGCAAAAGCGTGGATTTGCCCGAACCCGAAGAGCCGATCAGCGACACGACGTCACCACGCTTGGCGGTGATATCGACGCCTTTCAGAACTTCCAGCGATCCATAGCTTTTGTGCAGATCGCGAATTTCAATGACAGGAGCGGGTTGGTTCACTTTCGGCGCGTTCGTCTAGTTTCGGTTAGCGCAAGCATGGTTCAAGTCAGGAGGTATTTGCAACGCGCAATATGTGACAGTTGCAGGTTATTGACCCGATAATCAATTTTACGTCGCGGCGCGACTTAATTCGAGGCGCTCACCCTGTGACGAGCGCGCGCGCTTTCCTGATCTGTCACGCCCAAAAGCCCGGATACCAACCGGACAAGCGAATCTTCTGCGGCGTCACGCCCACCATCGGCCAGAACCACCTCCCACAGTGCTTCGATCACAGTGATGCGTGTTTCAAACGGTACTGCATCCTTGATGGCGCGGGTAAAGCGCACGGTGTCAGGGGCCTCGGATTCCAGCTGCTCGGCATCCTTGGCAAGCGTTTCAGCCTCCGCGTCGTTCAGATCATAACGATGGGCCAGAACATCCAGAATTTTGCTGCGTTCTTCCTGGCTGAAATGCCCGTCTGAACGCGCAACGCGCACGAGAAGAGCAGAGACCGCAAGGCGGGCATCAGGGTCAGCCAGCGGTTGCGGGCTGGGCGAAGTCAGGCGCTTTAGAAAATCTGCAAACATATGATGTACCTAATCGCGATATCGGGTTTTCCAAGCTTCAGAGGCGGGCAAAGATCGCTTCGATCTTTTTGACCTTGTCTGACAGCCCGTAGGGCGGGTTCACAAGAAACATCCCGGAACCGACCATCCTGTGGCCTTCCCGAACGGGCGGAAAGCGGACTTCGCTTTTCAACGCGTCGGGAAATTTCTGTTCCAGTGATTTGATCATCGGTTTGTGCGCCGCGCTTGTCAGGATCGGATACCACAGCGCCAGAATGCCGACGTTCCATTTTTGGGCGATCTGGCCAAAGAACTTGGGCAGATAGCTGTAGTCGTCCTTTATTTCCCATGACGGATCGCACAGCAGCAACCCGCGACGGGGCATTGGGGGGCACAGGCTGATCGCGGTTTCAAAGCCGTCGCGATTGTAGATGTTCGCGCCCCTGATGGTATTCCTGAGTGCGGCGTGTTCCTGTGGGTGCAGTTCGGACAGATGTACCGTATCGGTCGGGCGAAGCAACGCCTTCGCGATCAAAGGAGAACCTGGATAGGCATGTGCGCCATGTTCTTTGCGGATGCGCGCAAGCGTCTGGCGATAAGGATGGTCGCTGGGCAGCGCATCCTCCAGACGTGCTACACCGCCTGCTGCTTCTTGCGTTTTCTGTGCCTCGTCGCCCGACAAATCATACAGCGCACGGCCCGCATGGGTTTCGATGTAGCTGATGGGTTTGTCTTTCAGCGTCAGATAGGCAAGCACATCCGCCAGAATGGCGTGCTTGTGAACATCGGCCAGATTACCGGCATGAAAGGCGTGTTGATACGATAGCATACAGGCCTGTTAGCTTTTTCGAATGGCCGACACAACGCTAGCCGCGCGCGAAGGCACGGCGCAATTTGGCGAAGTACGACTGTTTAAGAATTTCGGGACGAGAAAGTCAAAAGGCGGCCCTGATGGCCGCCCTTGGGGGTGTCGGACGGCCTGGGATGGACCGTTTAAACCAGTCTGGAAATGTCCTTGGCCGCGCGGATGAAATCCTTGAACAGCGGATGCGGCGCGAAGGGTTTGGACTTCAGTTCGGGGTGGAACTGAACGCCGATGAACCACGGGTGGTCTTTCCATTCCACGATCTCGGGCAGTTTGCCGTCCGGCGACATGCCAGAGAACTGAAGACCGCATTCTTCCAGCTTGTCCTTGTAGGAAATGTCGACCTCATAACGGTGACGGTGGCGTTCATCGATGGCTGTCGTGCCGTAAATTTCCGCCACTTTAGAGCGCTCGGCCAGAACCGCGTCATAGGCACCAAGGCGCATTGTGCCGCCTTTGTCGTCAGCCACGGAACGGTTGACCTTTTCGTTGCCCTGAACCCATTCCTTGAGGTGGTAAACCACCGGTTCAAAACGTTTTTTGCCAGCTTCGTGATCGAATTCTTCCGATCCCGCGCGGTCCATGCCAGCCACGTTCCGCGCCGCTTCGATAACCGCCATCTGCATACCGAGACAGATGCCCAGATAAGGCACTTTATGTTCACGGGCGAACTGGGCCGCTTTAATTTTGCCTTCGGTCCCACGTTCACCAAAACCACCGGGAACTAGGATCGCGTGATAGCCCTGCAGATGCGGTGTCGGATCTTCCTTGTCGAAGATTTCCGCATCCACCCATTCGATGTTCACTTTTACACGGTTGGCCATGCCACCATGTGTCAGCGCTTCGGCGATGGATTTGTAAGCGTCTTCCAGCTGGGTGTACTTGCCGACGATGGCGACGTTGACCTGACCTTCGGGGTTATAGATGCGGTCTGCCACATCTTCCCAACGGGTCAGGTTCGGGCGCGGGGCAGGGTTGATCTGGAACGCGTCCAGAACAGCCTGATCCAGACCTTCGCGATGATAGGCCAGCGGGGCCTCGTAGATCGATTTCAGATCCTGTGCCGCGATCACGGCGTCAGGGCGCACGTTACAGAACAGCGCCAGTTTTTCGCGTTCTTTGCGGGGGATCGGACCTTCGGACCGGCACACCAGCAGATCAGGCGCCAGACCGATAGAGCGGAGTTCTTTAACCGAGTGCTGTGTCGGCTTGGTTTTCAGCTCACCCGAGGCCTTGATGTAGGGCAGCAGCGTCAGGTGCATGAAAATACATTCGCCGCGCGGCTTGTCTTGGGAAAACTGGCGGATCGCTTCGAAGAAGGGCAGGCCTTCGATGTCGCCCACGGTGCCGCCGATTTCACAGAGCATGAAGTCGACTTCGTCTTCGCCGATCGAGATGAAATCCTTGATCTCGTTCGTGACGTGCGGAATCACCTGAATGGTTTTGCCCAGATAGTCGCCGCGACGCTCTTTTTCCAAAACGTTGGTGTAGATGCGGCCGGACGAGATCGAGTCGGTCTTGCGCGCGGGAACGCCTGTGAAACGTTCGTAGTGGCCCAGATCAAGGTCGGTTTCCGCGCCATCGTCTGTCACGAACACTTCGCCATGTTCAAAAGGCGACATCGTGCCGGGATCGACGTTCAGGTAGGGATCAAGCTTTCTCAGTCGAACCGAATATCCGCGTGCTTGCAGCAAAGCACCCAGCGCCGCCGATGCAAGTCCCTTCCCCAAAGAAGAAACAACACCGCCAGTAATAAAGATAAAGCGTGCCATGTGGCCCGAACCCCGTGATTTTCTTGCCATTTCGTTGAGCGATTGAAGGCAATTTACGCCCTCCCACGGTCCACTCAGACCGCAGCATCACGGGATTTAAGCTATAGAGGATTCGCAGCACTCTGTCTACCCAACCGCAAGATGCTGTTGCGGTTGGTTATCGTTCCTCAATGTATGGTGGTTTAGTCCGCGCGCGGAACCAGAGGTGCGTCGCCGGTGTCGCCCGCAGAGGGCGGCGGCAGCAGGCCGTCAGTGTCCAGACCCGGCAGCGAGCTGTCGGTTTCTGCGGCAGGCGCAGTCGCACCGCCAAGACGATCCATGACAGACACTCCAGAGGCTTTAGATGCAGCAATCACTGTCAGTGTCAGTGTGGTGCAGATAAAGGCGACGCCCAGAATCCAGGTCAGTTTGCCAAGAGCCGTCCCCGCAGAACGCGCCGATACAGCACCGCCGCCGCCACCGCCGCCCATGCCAAGGCCGCCTCCTTCGGAACGCTGCATAAGAACAACGCCGATCAGCGCAAGCGCCAGCAACAGGTGGATGACGAGAATGACGTTTTCCATTGGGACCTGACCAAGAATTTCGGATGCGGCGCTGTGTAGGGCATAGATGCGGATGGCGCAACCCACCTATCGGCGCTAGTTTAATGACCAAGTAAGCACGCTGAGCACCATCTCAAGGCACCTTGGTTTGTTTCGCCATAACGTGATCAAAATAGAGTGCCGTAGACACGTTGCATTCGCTGAAACTGTGTTAAGGTTATGGTCTGGCGCCGTAGTGAAATTAAAATGTGGTGTGGTCCTGAGTTGGCTTAATTCGTGCTTTATCGTTGCGTGTTCTCCATAGGTGCAATGCCGCTTGTGGATGTTGAACCTTGGGCGGCTACAGCCTAATGATCCCAGACGTTGATGTGGAAATGATAAAATGAAAAATTCGACTACCGCTCTCTTGTTCGGGGCCTTTTCATTGGCCGCTTGTGGCGGCGGCGGTGGCGGTGGAGGTGGTGTCGTGACGCCCGATCCCGAATTTGGCGAAAACCTTCCGGCTCAGTTCGATTCCCTTTCCGCATCGGTCAACAACCCTGTCGATGAAACCGACCTTGCCGAAGAAACGGCTCTGACAGGGACTGCAATCATGTCCGGCAATGTGTACGTGCCGACAGATGCGGACGCCGTGAATATCATCGTTGGCGATATGTCGGGCACGTTCTTTTTTGACTCAAACACGCTGACGGCCTCGGCAACGAACTTCAACGAATACGAGACCGCGGTGGATTTGGATGCTGATGACAACCCAATTGTTGGCACAGAAGAAGCCACACTACTTTACAGCTTTGATGGAACGGTCAGCGGGACAGGGTCGGTCAACCGTGGCGCTGGTAGTCAGGGCAACACGACGTTTACCATTCCTTTGGCCGGAACTCTGACGGGCACCCGCACCTTTGAAACAGGGGGAGAGGCCGGGTTCAGCGCAGCTGTCGACGTGACTGGCGAAGGCGCGTTCTTCCAGCAAGGAACGGTTCTGTTGGCGAATGGCGTTTTGACATCCGGCACCATTGTTTTTGATGTCGATGGGCAGGCAACCGATTTGGTCATCGATGTGGCCGATCTCAACACACTGATCCTGATGGGCGAATAGGCGCGTTTTGTCTATTTGTCTGTTTAAGGCAAGATTTCTTCAATCTCTCAAAACGCCGGTTTTTTCTTCCATCGGGCTAATAGAGACTTGGCGTCTGTGAATTCGACACAAGGCAAATCGCGCTGAAATCTTACATTACCTATAAGTGTTTGTTGTGTTTGCTTTTTTCTTAAAGGTGTTGCAATGGTATGCTCCACTCAACAACTGCTTATCTGTACTGGAGTTTTTACAAGTGCGCGTGCCTCTGATCGTACCGTTTGTTTCCTTATCATTTATTGCTGCGTGCAGCGGTGGTGGAGGCGGCGGAGCCGAAACTGATCCAGTTTTCGGCGGATCCCTGCCTGAGCAATTCAACATGTTGTCTATGTTCAGTAACAATACTCCTGGAGAGGAAGATATCGCTCCGGAAACATCTCTGACCGGAACAGCGGAAATGTCTGGCAACGTGTATGTTCCGCTAGACAATCCCGGCACGAATATCATTGTCGGAGATATGGAAGCGGATTTTGATTTTTCCCGAAACACGCTGTCTGCATCCGCGACCAATTTCAACGAATACGAATTCGACTTTGATCTTGATGGAAATGATGAAGTCATCGTGGGAAGTGAAAGCGCCACGCTTCTATACGAGTTTGCCGGAACGCTGGAAGGCGACGGTATCATTTATCGCAACGACGGCCCAAACGGTGAAACCGTTTACCTACTTGCGATGGGTGGGGAGATATCCGGTACACGCGATTTTGGTGCATTGGGTGAGCAAGGCTTTAGCGCAACTGTGTCTGCGGACATTGAGGGAATTTTCCTAGAGCCGGGACAGAATCTTCAGACACTAGGCTTTGTTTACGATGGAGAGCTCATTTTCGACTTGGAAAACAGTGCAACACCCTTGGTCGAAGACTTGTTCTACTCTGATGCTTTCATTCTATTGAGTGAGTAGGCGCGAGTGTTTCGCTCTTAGAGCTAGTTAAAAGGCCGCTGTCTCCATGAGGATCGGCGGCCTTTTGACGCGAAAATCCATCTTTCGGCAATTTGCGAAAAGATTCGTGGTTTCCACCGCCGCCTGACCTCTGTAAGACGGCGCCGGTTACTCCCATCGCAACGGAAGGTTTCGTAGACATGGCTAACGTGGTCGTCGTGGGCGCCCAGTGGGGCGACGAAGGCAAAGGCAAGATTGTAGACTGGCTCAGCGAACGCGCAGATGTCATCGCGCGGTTCCAGGGTGGTCACAATGCCGGCCATACCTTGGTGATCGACGGAAACGTCTACAAACTGCACGCGCTGCCCTCGGGTGTTGTTCGTGGTGGCAAGTTGTCGGTCATTGGCAACGGTGTTGTTCTGGATCCGTGGCACCTTCTGAAAGAGATCGAAACGATCCGCGGCCAAGGCGTAGAAATCACGCCCGAGACACTGATGATCGCGGAAAACACGCCGCTGATCCTGCCGTTCCACGGCGAACTGGATCGCGCACGCGAAGGTCAGAACAGCGTTGCCAAGATCGGCACAACAGGCCGCGGCATTGGCCCCGCGTACGAAGACAAGGTTGGCCGCCGCGTGATCCGCGTTGCCGATCTGGCGGACGATGCAACGCTGGAACTGCGCGTTGATCGTGCTCTGGTCCACCACAATGCACTGCGGTCCGGTCTGGGACTTGAGCCCATCGACCGTGACGGTTTGATCGCGCAACTCAAGGAAATCGCGCCGGAAATCCTGCGCTACGCTGCGCCGGTCTGGAAGGTGATGAACGAAAAGCGCAAAGCCGGTAAGCGTATTTTGTTCGAAGGTGCGCAAGGCGCGCTGCTGGACATCGATTTCGGCACATACCCCTTTGTGACATCGTCCAACGTGATCGCCGGTCAGGCGGCCACAGGCACGGGTATCGGCCCGGGCGCAATCGATTACGTTCTGGGCATCGTCAAAGCCTACACCACCCGCGTTGGCGAAGGCCCGTTCCCGACAGAGTTGCACGATGATGATGGTCAGCGTCTGGGCGAACGTGGTCACGAGTTCGGCACCACGACAGGCCGCAAGCGCCGTTGTGGCTGGTTCGATGCCTGCCTTGTGCGTCAGACCTGTGCGACTTCGGGCGTGAACGGCATCTCTTTGACCAAGCTGGACGTTCTGGACGGTTTTGAGACGCTGAAAATCTGCGTGGGCTACGAGTTGGACGGCGAAAAGCTGGACTACCTGCCGACAGCGGCAGACCAGCAGGCACGCTGCACACCCATCTATGAAGAGATGAAGGGTTGGAGCGAATCGACAGAAGGCGCGCGCAGCTGGGCGGACCTTCCGGCCGAGGCGATCAAATACGTGCGCCGCGTCGAAGAGTTGATCGAATGCCCTGTCGCTCTACTTTCCACCTCGCCCGAGCGTGACGACACAATCCTCGTCACAGACCCCTTCGCGGACTGAGGTTAAGACATGGCAAGCCACAAGACGAAAAAACGCCTCGCGCTGTTGATCCTGATTGTCGGTTTGCCGATCTATATCGTTGTGGCCTCCAGCCTTGTGACATGGCTGGGGCGCCCGCCCATTCTGGTCGAACTGCTGATTTACATCGTGCTTGGTATCGTCTGGGCGCTGCCGTTTAAGTGGGTGTTTCTGGGCGTTGGTCAGGAAGCACCGGATCAGAACGACCCTCAGTAAAAGCTTTGCGGATCGATATCGATCGCTAGCCTGAGATCGCCTTTCAACTTATAAGGACGGACCCAATCGGCCAAAGCGGCCTGTAGCGGCGCGCCTTTGTCGGCCTTCACCAGTAATCTGACACGATGACGCCCGCGCACCCGTGCAATTGGCGCAGGGGCGGGGCCAAAGACCTGTGCGCCAATCCGGCGCAAGGCTGCGTCATTGCGGGCCAGCGCGTTGCCCAGATCAAACACTTCTTGCACGTCGGTGGACGACAGGATGATCGCCGCCATGCGCCCGAAGGGGGGCATTCCGGCGGCGCGGCGTTCGTCGGCCTCGGCCTGCCAGAAATTTTCCTCATCCCCGTTCAGGATCGCGCGGATGACAGGGTGTTCCGGCTGATAACTTTGCAAAAGCGCGATGCCGGGCTTCACCGCACGGCCAGCGCGGCCAGCCACCTGCCGCATCAACTGGAAGGTCCGTTCGGCGGCGCGCAAATCCGACCCTTGCAGACCCAAGTCCGCATCAATCACACCAACTAGGGTCAGCAGGGGGAAGTTGTGCCCCTTGGCCACAAGTTGGGTGCCGATAATGATGTCCGCGCCGCCATTGGCGATGCCTTCAATCTCGGCCTTCAACGCGCGGGCCGATCCGTACATGTCCGATGACAGAACCGAGATGCGGGCATCGGGGAACAGCTTTTCGGCTTCTTCGGCCAACCGTTCAACCCCCGGACCAACAGGGGCCATGCGGCCTTCGGCCTCGCACGATGGGCATTTATCGGGGATCGGCGCGCTTTCCCCGCATTGGTGGCAGATCAGGCGTTTCAGGAACCGGTGTTCAACCATCCGCGCGTCGCAGTGTTCGCATCCCACCTGATGCCCGCAAGCGCGGCAGATGGTGATGGGCGCATAGCCGCGACGGTTCAGGAACAAGAGCGCCTGTTCGCCCGCATCGACCCGCATCTGCACGGCGACGCGCAGTTGTTCGGATATCCAGCGATCCGACGGTAGCTTTTCCCCACGCATATCCAGCGCGCGCATTTCCGGCATCACGGATTCACCGAACCGCGATTTCAACGTCAGTTTTTCGTATTTGCCGGCCTCGGCGTTCGCCCAAGTTTCAAGGCTGGGCGTAGCGGATGCCAGAACCACCTGCGCACCGTTCAATGATGCCCGCAGGACCGCCATGTCGCGGGCGTTATACAGCACGCCTTCTTCCTGTTTGTAGGACGTGTCGTGTTCTTCATCTACAACGATCAGACCAAGTTGCTGGAACGGCAGGAACAATGCAGACCGTGCACCGATCACCATCTGGGCCGATCCCTCTCCGATCATTTTCCAGACGCGGCGGCGTTCGGTCATGGTGACGCCGGAATGCCATTCGGCGGGCTTTGCTCCAAAGCGCTCCTGAACGCGGGTCAGGAATTCAGCGGTCAGGGCGATTTCCGGCAGCAGCACCAGCGCCTGACGCCCTTGGCGCAGGCATTCTGCGACGGCCTCAAGATAGACCTCGGTTTTGCCTGAGCCCGTGACGCCGTGCAGCAGCGTGGTGCCGTAGTTGCCCGATTTCACCTTGTCGCGCAGATGCGCGGCGGCTTGCGCCTGATCCTCGGCCAGATCTTTGGATGGCAGGTCCGGATCGAGATAAGGGAAGGCGGTGTCGCGCGGGCTTTCTTCTTCGCGGACGCAGCCCAGTTTCACCAATCCTTTGATCACCGATTGCGTGACGCCCGCAGCTTCGGCAAGTTCGCCAAGGGTCAGGGACAGGCCGCCCAGTTCTTCAAGCGCGGCCAGGACCCGGCGGCGGGCATCGGTTTCCCGTTCGGGGCGGCCATCGCCCAGACGATAGATTTTGCGCATCGAGGGCGGATCGCCCAAGCCCGGTGCGCGGGTGGCAAGGCGCAACATCGCGGACATCGGTGTAAGCGTGTAGTCGCCCGCTTTGGTCAGGAATGCCTGTAATTCCTCACGCATCGGCGGGGCGTCGAGCGTTCGGATGACGGACCGGACTTTGGAAATATCCCAATTGCCCTGTCCCGGCCCCCAGACAACGCCCAACACCTTGCGCGGGCCAAGCGGCACCTCGACAAACGCGCCGACAAAACAACCGCCTTCGGGGGCGCGATAGTCCAACACACGATCCAAAGGCTGGGTCGTGAGAACACCGATCAACGCGCCGGTTTCAAAAAAGGTCGGTGACGATTGCATGGGTTACGGTTTCTCAGTCCTGACGCATAAGGTAAAGACCTTGACCCACAAATGAAAAAGGGCGCGCAAAAACTGCGCGCCCTTTCGTTGATGTCCGGTAAAGATCAGAGACCGATTTTTTCGGCCTGACGCACAATTACCTCGGCTTGTTTGATCGACGCGATGTCGACCAGACGGCCTTTGTAAACGGTCGCGCCTTCGCCGCGGGCCTTGGCCGCTTCCATCGCTTCCAGAATTTCGCGGGCCTCTGTCACAGCCGCTTCGGACGGTGTGAAGACTTCGTTCGCCAGTGCGACCTGCTTGGGGTGGATCGCCCATTTCCCGACCATGCCCAGCGTCGCCGAACGCAGCGCCTGTGCGCGGAAACCTTCGTCGTCCGAGAAGTCGCCGAACGGGCCATCGACCGGCAGAACGCCGTGTGTGCGGCAGGCTGCGACGATGGCCGCCTGTGCCCAGTGCCACGGGTCGGACCAGTATTTCTGGCCTTCGCGGTGCATGTAGTAGTTTTCCTGCGTGCCACCGATGCCGGTTGTCGCCATGCCCATAGAGGCTGCGAAGTCAGCGGCGCCAAGGCTCATGGCCTCAAGGCGCGGGGTGGCGGCGGCGATTTCTTCTACGTGGGAAATGCCCGCCGCAGATTCGATGATTACTTCGAACTTGATCGGCTTTGTGCGGCCTTTGGCAGCCTCGACCGCTGTGACCAGCGCGTCAACGGCATAAAGGTCAGCGGCACAGCCCACTTTGGGGATCATGATCTGGTCAATACGATCCGACGCGTTTTCCAGAATTTCGACCACGTCGCGGTACCAGAACGGCGTATCCAGACCGTTGATACGCACGGACAGGGTTTTGGTGCCCCAGTCGACGTCGCCGATGGCTTCGATCACGTTCTTACGGGCCTGATCCTTGTCTGTCGGTGCGACCGAGTCCTCAAGGTCAAGGTTGATAACGTCGGCAGCAGAGGCGGCCATTTTTTCAAAGATCGCAGGGCGCGAGCCCGGTCCGAAAAGTTGGCAACGGTTCAGGCGGGCAGCCGGTGTGGGTTGGATCTTGAAGGACATGGCGCGTCTCCTCGTTGAAAGAAAATGTCGTATACGCTGGCATACGGGTTATTAAATGACCCTGGGCTATGCAAGCGGATTTTGCGCCTGCGGCAAAAAACGCTGCGACGCGGCGATGGGCTTGAGATTCGTGATGGTGTGAACCTGCGGTGGGCGTCGTGAATCGCGGGATATTCTTCGATGAAAGTTGGAAAAGAGGTAAAATTCTTCCGATGTTTCCGTGAATCACACGGTTTTTGCGAAGTTTTTCGAAAATACGGGGCGCATGCTGCAGGCAATTCCAAAGGAGCCTGCCATGATCAAGACCCCCTATCTTCTATTCCTCGGCGACGCGCCGGATCCTCTTGCCGCGAAGGTTGCCCAAGGCATTAAGGACTGGCGGCCTGAAAACTGTGTCGGTCAGCTGCGTCTAGATGGGTGCAAGGCGGACATGGGGTTGGCGGATATGACATTGGCCGAGGCCTATGAGGCAGGTGCACGCACACTAGTCATTGGCGTCGCAAACCGCGGCGGCGTGATTTCGCCCCTTTGGAAAGATGTGCTGCTGTCGGCTATGGATCACGGCTTTGATCTGGCGTCGGGTCTGCACAATCTACTAAGCGAAGAAGATGATCTGGTGGCCAAGGCCGCCGAAACGGGGCGTGAGCTGCATGATGTGCGCGTTCCGACCGTCGATTATCCGATTGCCAACGGTGTGAAGCGCACGGGTAAACGCGTGCTGGCGGTTGGGACCGATTGTTCTGTGGGAAAGATGTACACAGCCCTGGCACTGGATCGCGACATGCGGGCGGCGGGGATGAAATCGACATTCCGCGCGACGGGGCAAACCGGCATTCTGATCACTGGCGACGGTGTTCCTTTGGACGCGGTCATCGCTGACTTCATGGCGGGCTCGATCGAGTGGCTGACGCCGGACAACGACGACGATCATTGGGATGTGGTCGAAGGGCAGGGCAGCCTGTTCCACGTATCGTTCTCGGGCGTGACCATGGCGCTAATCCACGGATCGCAGCCTGATGCGCTGATTCTGTGCCATGAACCCACACGTGAACACATGCGCGGGCTTCCGGGTTATAAACTGCCATCGCTTGAGGCGGTGCGTGATACGGCGCTGACCATGGCAAAGGTCGCGAACCCAGACTGTCAGGTTGTGGGCGTGTCGGTGAACACCCAGCATTTAAGCGATGAAGATGCCAAAGCCTACTGCGCCGAGGTTGAGGCGCGTCTTGGTCTGCCGACCATCGATCCCTATCGCCATGGGGCAGAAAGGCTGGTTGCGGCGCTGCAGGCGTTGTGATCGGAATGGGTGCGATCAAAGACGAGGTGTCACAGGTGATTTCTGTTCAGCGCGAGCGGTTCAAACTGGCCGAGGTGTTCACCATCAGCCGCGGGTCACGGACCGAAGCCAAGGTTCTGACCGTGCGGGTGACAAAGAACGGTGTCACCGGCTGGGGCGAATGCGTGCCCTATGCGCGTTATAGCGAAACGCTGGACAGCGTGACCGAGGAAATCGCAGGCCTGCCTGCGGATGTGACGCGCGAGGCTTTGCAGTCCCTGCTTCCGGCGGGGGCAGCCCGCAACGCCGTTGACTGCGCGCTTTGGGATTTGGAAGCGAAATCAAGCGGCAAACGGGTATGGGAGCTGGCCGGCTTGCCCGCGCCTAAGCCCGAGATTACGGCTTACACCCTGTCGCTTGCATCACCAGAAGAGATGGAGGCGCAGGCGCGCAAGCATGCGTTTCGCCCGTTGTTGAAGATCAAGCTGGGCACGCCGGATGATATGCCCCGATTGGAAGCGGTGCGCCGGGGTGCGCCTGACGCGCGGATCATCGTGGATGCGAACGAAGGCTGGTCGGCGGATGTCTACGCCGATTTGGCGCCGCATCTTGTCCGCCTTGGCGTGGCTTTGGTCGAGCAACCTCTTCCTGCTGGTGACGATGATGCGCTGATCGGGATGGACCGGCCTGTGCCTGTCTGTGCGGATGAAAGCTGTCATGACCGCGAAAGCCTTCCGAAGCTTGCCGGTAAATACGACGTCGTAAATATCAAACTGGATAAAACCGGCGGCCTGACCGAGGCGCTGGCGCTGAGGGATGCGGCGATCAAGCAGGGCTATGACATTATGGTCGGCTGTATGGTCGGGTCGTCTTTGGCTATGGCGCCTGCGACACTGGTCGCGCAGGGTGCGGTGATCACTGATCTTGACGGGCCGCTTCTTCTGGCCGAAGACCGTGCCAAGCCGCTTGTGTTTGACGATGCAGGCGTTCATCCGCCGGAAGCCGCACTTTGGGGCTGATCGCGGCCTTTATATCCAGGCCCTGAAATCGGGCCGCAGCCAGATTTGACGGAGTACCCGACGATGACCCGTACCGTATACCTGAACGGCGAATACTTGCCCGAGAACGAAGCCAAAGTGTCGATCTTTGACCGCGCGTTCCTGATGGCGGACGGCGTGTACGAGGTGACATCGGTTCTGGACGGCAAGCTGATCGACTTTGACGGCCACGCTGTGCGCCTTGCCCGTTCGCTGAACGAACTGGACATGAAGAACCCGATTTCCAAGGAAGACCTGCTCGAGGTGCACCGCGAACTGGTGCGCCGGAACAACATCGAAGAGGGTCTGGTCTATCTGCAAATTACACGCGGCGCGCCGAACGACCGTGATTTCGTCTTCCCCGATCCCGAAACGACAGAGCCGACCATAGTTCTGTTCACCCAGAACAAGCCGGGTCTGGGCAATGACCCCAAAGCCAAGCAGGGCCTGAAGGTCATCTCGATCGAAGACCAGCGTTGGGGCCGTCGCGACATCAAGACTGTTCAGCTGCTGTACCCGTCGCTGGGTAAGATGATGGCCAAGAAGGCGGGCGCAGATGACGCGTGGATGGTGCAGGACGGTTTCGTGACCGAAGGCACATCCAACAACGCCTATTTCATCAAGGGCAACACAATCGTCACACGTGCCCTGTCCAACGACATTCTGCACGGCATCACCCGTGCCGCTGTTCTGCGCTTTGCGGAAGAGGCACAGATGAAGGTGGAAGAGCGCAACTTCACAATCGAAGAGGCGCAGACAGGCGACGAGGCGTTCATTTCGTCGGCGTCCGCGTTTGTCATGCCGGTCATCGAAATCGATGGTGTCCAACTGGGCGACGGCACGCCGGGTGCCCGCGTGGCGCGCCTGCGTGAGATTTATCTGGAAGAAATGCGCAAAGCTGCCGTTTGATCCGGTACGTATAAAGCAAAACGGCGGCCCCAGTGGCCGCCGTTTTTGTTTCTAAGACAGGGCGTCTTAGCCCTTGTCGCCGACATTCTCGGCAAAGCTTTTTTCGAACGCCTTCTGTTTGTCGTCCGACGCGTCGGTCTGGTAATTGGCTTTCCAGTCGGCCATCGTCATGCCGTAAAAAACCTCACGTGCTTCTTCTTTGCCCATTTCGATGCCTTTTTCGTTGGCAGCTTCCTGATACCAGCGCGACAGGCAGTTGCGGCAGAAACCGGCAAGGTTCATCATGTCGATGTTTTGCACGTCAGTGCGGTCTTCCATCAGGTGCTGACGCAAGCGGCGGAAGGCGGCGGCCTCAAGCTCGATACGGGTCTGGTCATCCATTGCGGTGTCTCCTTTGGTTGGGACAACAATGGGGTTTTGGCGGCTATGTTCAAGCCGTCATAAAGCACGATAAGGCCGCATGCTGTCACATAAGGGTAATCATTCCGGTGCAAACGGTGATGGCAAAGTTCCGGTAGCTGCTCGTATCGGCAGAGGTTGCGGGGGCGCGGGAAATAGGCAATAAGGCACTAACCGTTAGCGTTAACGGTGATCCGAAAAGACTTCGAAAGGCAGGAACGTTCATGAAACGCAGTCGTAATGTGAAAATCGTGGCCACGCTTGGCCCGGCCTCTTCTGATTACGAAATGATCCGCGCCCTTCACGAAGCAGGCGCCGACGTTTTCCGCCTGAACATGAGCCACGGTGCCCATGAAGAGATCGCCGAACGCCACGCGATTATTCGTCAGGTCGAAGAAGACCTGAATTCGACCATCGGTATTCTGGCCGACCTTCAGGGCCCGAAACTTCGTGTTGGCACCTTTGCCAACGACGAAGAGGAACTCGAAGAAGGCGCGAGCTTCCGTCTGGATCTGGACAAGACCCCGGGCGACGCAACCCGCGTGTGTCTGCCGCACCCCGAAATCTTTGCAGCGCTAGAAGAGGGCACGTCGCTTCTAGTCAATGACGGTAAAATCCGTCTGAAGGTCACGTCGTTCGGCAAGGACTTTGCCGATTGCGAAGTGATTGTCGGTGGCACCATTTCCAACCGCAAAGGTGTGAACGTTCCCGATGTGGTTCTGCCGCTGGCAGCCTTGTCTGAAAAAGACCGCAAGGATCTGGAATTCGTCTGTGAACTGGGTGTCGACTGGCTGGCGCTGTCGTTTGTCCAGCGTCCTGAAGACGTGAACGAGGCCCGCGATCTGGCCAAAGGCCGCGCGGCGATCCTGTCCAAAATCGAAAAACCCGCTGCCGTCAAAAGCTTTGAAGACATTCTGGCTGTGTCCGACGGCATCATGGTGGCTCGCGGCGATCTGGGCGTGGAATTGCCTGTCCAGAACGTGCCGCCCATCCAGAAGCGCCTGATCCGCAAAAGCCGCGCGGCGGCCAAGCCGGTGATCGTTGCGACCCAGATGCTGGAATCGATGATCGAAAGCCCGATGCCGACCCGCGCCGAAGTCTCTGACGTCGCCACAGCGATCTACGAGGGCGCAGATGCCATCATGCTGTCTGCGGAATCTGCCGCCGGCGCCTATCCGATCGAAGCTGTGACCACGATGAACAATGTCGCGGTCGAAGTGGAAAGCGATCCGAACTATCAGGACATCGTGTCGAAGTCCCGCGAAGCCAAAAAGACGACCGTCAACGATGCGATCGTGGCTGCGGCGCGCGAGATCACAGAAACCACCGACATCAAGGCGATCTGCTGCTACACCCAGTCCGGCACTACGGCGCTGCTGGTTGCACGCGAACGTCCGCCGGTGCCGATTCTGGCGCTGTCGTCGCAGCGCCGCACAGCGCGTCGTCTGGCGCTGACATGGGGCACGAAATGCGTCATGACCGGTGATCTGGACCGCTTCAAAATGGCCGTTGTGAACGCCGCCAAGGCTGCGCGTGCGCTGGGCTATGCGACCGAGGATGACCAGATTGTTGTGACTGCGGGTGTGCCCTTTAACACGCCGGGCACCACCAACATTCTGCGCGTGGCCCCCTGTGACGAACGTTTGATTTATAACACCGATCCAGAGTAATATTATCCCGTTTTATTTACGGGATTTTTACCATGGGTTATTTTTCAACCGTCGTTCAGCCGGACATCAGCCTGATTCTCGGGCTGTTCCTGCTGTGCCTTTCACTTCTGTCCTTCCTGTCGGCGCTAGCTGGCGGCAGGAAGCCTGTCGTGGGCATTATTATGGCCACGCTTGCCATCATTTTCATTTCCTATGCATGGCGCGAGAAGCCAGGTGGCTATACACCCCGCTCGGCGGCCATGATTGTTTATGAAATAATCGCCGACATTCTGAACTAAGGGGGCCTAACCTCTTGCAATTCAGGGCGCAGCCCGTTATCTGCGCCCATCTTCACCCGCGTGACCGGCCGATGTGGCATGCCGAGTCGCGCGATACTTTGACCGCTCGAAGACAAATAGGAGACGGAAATGCCCAAGATGAAGACCAAATCGAGTGCTAAAAAGCGCTTTAAGGTTTCGGCAAACGGTAAAGTGATTGCAGGCCAGGCTGGCAAGCGTCACGGCATGATCAAGCGTACCAAAAAGTTCATTCGCGACGCACGTGGCTCGACCACTCTGTCCGCGCCTGACGCAAAAATCGTCAAGGGCTACATGCCCTACGACCGCTGATCCCACTTATCGTATAAGGAGCCGAACACATGGCACGAGTTAAAGGTGGGACAACTACCCACGCCCGTCACAAGAAAGTCATCAAGGCAGCCAAGGGTTATTACGGTCGTCGTAAGAACACCTTCAAGGTCGCCCGTCAGGCCGTAGACAAGGCCAACCAGTACGCAACACGCGACCGCAAGAACCGTAAGCGCAATTTCCGCGCGCTGTGGATCCAGCGTATCAACGCGGCTGTTCGCGCACACGACGAAGCACTGACATACTCTCGCTTCATCAACGGCCTGAACCTGGCTGGCATCGAAGTGGACCGTAAGGTTCTGGCCGATCTGGCCGTACACGAGCCCGAAGCGTTCACAGCGATCGTTGAGCAGGCGAAAGGCGCGCTGGCTGCCTAAGCCACCGCGTCACCGGAATTCGAAAAGGGCTGCCGATCCGGCAGCCCTTTTTGTTTTGTGCGTTGGCTAATGTGCAATTGGACAGCAGGTTCTCATTGCGATCATAGACGTCTTCGGTTGCACAAAAGCGGGCTAGCAGATAGCTAGGCGCAAAAGGTTCCGGAGGCCGTGAAATGGATGATCTGCGCGACAAGTATATCGATCTGATCGCGAACGCTGGCGATGAAGCATCGCTGGAAGATCTGCGTGTGCAGGCAGTTGGCAAAAAAGGCGAGATCAGCCTGAAAATGCGCGAGTTGGGCAAGATGACGCCGGAAGAGCGTCAGATCATGGGCCCCAAGCTGAACGCGCTGAAGGACGAGATCAACACAGCCCTGTCCGCCAAAAAAGAAGCGCTGGCCGATGCGGCGCTGAACGAACGTCTGAAGTCCGAATGGTTGGACGTGACGCTGCCGGCCCGTGATGCGCGTGTTGGCACGATCCACCCTGTCAGTCAGGTGATCGAAGAGGTCACGACGATCTTTGCCGACATGGGGTTCTCCGTTGCCGAAGGTCCGCAGATCGACACGGATTTCTATAACTTCGACGCGCTGAACATCCCCGGCCACCACCCCGCGCGGGCCGAGATGGACACGTTCTATATGCACCGCGCCGAGGGCGACAATCGCCCGCCGCACGTGCTGCGCACCCACACCAGCCCCGTGCAGATCCGTCATATGGAAAAGCACGGCGCACCCTGCCGCATCATTGCGCCGGGCCGTGTGTATCGTGCCGACTATGACCAGACCCACACGCCGATGTTCCATCAGGTCGAAGGCCTTGCCATCGACAAGGATATCTCGATGGCGAACCTGAAATGGGTTCTGGAAGAATTCTTTGCCGCCTTCTTCGAGGTCAAAGGCATCAAGACCCGCTTCCGCGCGTCGCACTTCCCCTTCACTGAACCCTCGGCCGAGGTCGACATTCAGTGTTCTTGGGAAGACGGTCAGCTAAAGATCGGTGAAGGCGATGGCTGGCTCGAGGTTCTTGGCTCGGGCATGGTGCACCCCAAAGTGCTGCAGGCCGCTGGCGTGAACCCCGATGAATGGCAGGGCTTTGCGTTTGGCATGGGGATCGACCGGATCGCGATGCTGAAATACGGCATCCCCGATCTGCGGGCCTTCTTTGACAGCGACCTGCGCTGGCTGCGCCACTACGGCTTTGCAAGCCTCGATGTGCCGACGCTGCACGGTGGCCTGAGCCGCTGATTTCAACGGGGTGTCCCCCAACACGTAACGCGAAGGGCATTCGCCCATCACAAGTAACACACTGGTAGGCCCGCGATGAAATTCACGCTCTCCTGGCTCAAATCCCATCTGGACACAGACGCATCCGTTGATGAAATCGCGGAGGCGCTGACCGACCTTGGACTTGAGGTCGAAGGTATTGAAAACCCGCTCGAGAAGCTGCGCGATTTCACCATCGCCAAAATCCTTGAGGCAGAACAGCACCCCGATGCGGACCGTCTGCGCGTTTGTAAGGTCGACACCGATCAGGGCGAAACCCAGATCGTCTGTGGCGCACCCAATGCACGGGCAGGGATTACCGTGGTTCTGGCCAAGCCGGGCACCTATATTCCCGGTCTGGATATCACCATTTCTGTCGGCAAAATCCGTGGTGTCGAAAGCCACGGCATGATGGCGTCGGAAAAGGAACTGGAACTGTCCGACGAACATAACGGCATCATCGAGCTGCCCTCGGGCGAGATTGGTGAAAACTTTGCCGATTGGATGGCGGAGAACCAGCCTGCCAAGGTTGATCCGGTTATCGAAATCGCCATCACCCCGAACCGCGCCGATGCGCTGGGCGTGCGTGGCATTGCCCGCGATCTGGCGGCACGTGGTCTGGGCACGCTGAAGGCCCGCGATTGTGACCCCATCGAAGGCACGTTCAAAAGCCCGATCAACGTCACCATCGACGAAGATACGCTGGACGTTTGCCCCGTATTCTACGGCCGCTACATCCGTGGTGTGAAAAACGGCCCGTCGCCGCAGTGGTTGCAGGACCAGCTGAAGGCCATAGGCCTGCGCCCGATTTCGTTCCTTGTGGACGTCACCAACTTCTTCACCTTTGACCGTAACCGCCCGCTGCACGTGTTTGACGCGGACAAGGTCAAAGGCGATCTGCGTGTGCACCGCGCAAAGGGTGGCGAAGAGCTGCTGGCGCTGGACGAGAAAACCTACACCCTGCAAGAGGGTATGGTCGCGATCTCGGATGATCAGGGCGTTGAAAGCCTTGGTGGTATCATGGGTGGCGAAGTGTCCGGCGTGACCGAAGAGACCGTGAACGTCTTCCTTGAAGCGGCTTACTTTGATCCGGTCCGCACCGCTTACACAGGCCGCGCGCTTAAGATCAACTCGGACGCACGGTATCGTTTCGACCGCGGTATCGATCCGGCATGGACGCCGATTGGCATCGAACACGCCACACGCATGATCCTTGATCACGCAGGCGGCGAGGCATCCGAAGTTGTGGTTGCCGGTGCTGTCCCCGATCATTCCCGCGCCTATAAGCTGGACACAGACCGTGTTGTCAGCCTTGTCGGTATGGAAATCCCCGCAGAAGAACAGCGCGCGACTCTGACTGCGCTGGGCTTTGAACTGGATGGCGATATGGCGTCTGTTCCGTCGTGGCGCCCCGATGTTCAGGGCGAGGCTGATCTGGTGGAAGAGGTCGCGCGCGTTGCGTCCCTGACCAAGCTGCAGGGCAAGCCGCTGGCACGCATCAACGCGGGCGTTCCCAAGCCGATTCTGTCGCCGCTGCAAAAGCGCGAGCAGGCAGGTCGCCGGACCGCTGCGGCGCTGGGTTACAACGAATGCGTCACCTACAGCTTTATCGACAAAGCCTCGGCCTCGCTGTTCGGCGGTGGTGATGATGCGACTATGTTGGCGAACCCGATTTCGTCCGAAATGAGCCACATGCGCCCGTCGCTGCTGCCTGGTCTGTTGCAGGCCGCAGCGCGTAACCAGTCGCGCGGCTTTGCTGATCTGGCGCTGTTCGAAATGGGTCACGTCTTTGCTGGCGGTGAGCCGGGTGAACAGACGCTGATGCTGGCGGGTCTGCTGGTCGGTAAGACTGCGTCGAAAGATGTGCACGGTGCCTCCCGCGCGGTCGACGTGTACGACGCCAAGGCCGATGCCGAAGCGCTGATGTCCGCCATGGGTGCCCCTGCAAAGATGCAGATTCTGCGCACGGGCGAGGCATGGTGGCATCCGGGCCGTCACGGTGTGATGTGTCTGGGTCCGAAAAAAGTGCTGGGCATCTTCGGCGAAGTGCATCCCAAAGTCCTGCAGGAAATGGACGTGAAAGGACCCGCCGTGGCCTTTACCATCTGGCCTGCGGAAATTCCGATGCCCAAGAAAACAGTCACGACGCGCCCTGCGCTGAAACTGTCTGACTTGCAGCCGGTTGAACGCGACTTTGCCTTTGTGGTCGACGCTGACGTTCAGGCGCTGGATCTGGTGAATGCCGCTGCTGGTGCGGATAAGGCGCTGATCGAAGACGTGCGTGTGTTTGACGAATTCATCGGCGGTTCGCTGGGCGAAGGCAAGAAATCCTTGGCCATCACCGTGCGGATGCAGCCCAAAGACACGACGCTGACCGAAAAAGAGATCGAAGCCGTTGCTGGCAAGATCGTTGAAAAGGTCACCAAAGCCACCGGTGGTACGCTGCGCGGCTAAAGGTTCAGGCGACCGCGCCGAAACGCGCGGTTGCCTTCAGCCCGTCATGGGTTAGCTTTCAAGCCAACACTGGAATAGGAGGCGAGCACATGGGACTGAACGTATATTTGTCGGGTGAAATCCACACAGACTGGCGCGAACGCATCATCAGCGGCGCGCAAGGGTTGGACGTGACGTTCTCGGGGCCAGTGACGGATCACGCAGCCTCGGATGATTGCGGTGTCGCGATCCTTGGCGGCGAAGATAAAAAATTCTGGCACGATCGCAAAGGCGCGTTGGTCAACAGCATCCGCACCCGCAAGGGGATCGAGGATGCGGATGTCGTGGTTGTCCGTTTTGGCACCGAATACAAACAGTGGAACGCAGCTTTTGATGCGGGTTTTGCAGCCGCTTTGGGCAAATCCATGATTATCCTTCAGCCCGAACAGCACGATCACGCGTTGAAAGAAGTTAACGCTGCCGCGCAGGCCGTTGCCCGCGAACCCGAAGAGGTGGTCGAGATTTTGCGCTATGTTCTGACCGGATCGCTGCCCAGCTAATGACCTGGCCAAAGTGGCGTTCCATCACGAACGCCACTTTTTGACGCATCTTTTTGAAAATTCCCGCTGACAGATATTCGAACTTGTCTATGCTTCCCCTAGCCGCATCAAAAAGCGGCATTTCTTAAATGTGGGGACACTGGGAATGATTAACGAATTCAAGGCTTTCATCGCCAAGGGCAATGTCATGGACATGGCTGTTGGTATCATCATCGGCGCGGCGTTCACGGCCATCGTGACCTCGCTTGTCAGCGACCTGATCAACCCGATCATCGGTTTGTTCATGGGCGGCGTGGACTTTACCAACAACTATGCGGTTCTGTCCGGTGACGTTGCAGAAGGCGCAAGCCTTGAAGCTGCGCGTGAAGCAGGGGCTGCGGTCTTTGCCTACGGCTCTTTCCTGATGGCAGTCATCAACTTCCTGATCATCGCGTTTGTCGTTTTCCTGCTGGTTAAGTGGGTCAACAAGATGAAAGACGCCGCGATCAAAAAAGACGACGAGCCTGCAGAGGCGGCTCCGGCTGGTCCGACCGAACTGGACATCCTGATGGAAATCCGCGACTCGCTGAAAAAGTAAGTCGTCTACTTTGGAAAAAAGAAGACCCGTCGCGGCGCGGCGGGTCTTTTTTGTTTTGTTCAGGGCGTCTTATTTGACTTCGGTTTCGACTTCGATGTTGCCCTGCGTCGCGTTGGAGTAGGGGCAGATGAAGTGGCCGCGCTCGGCGATTTTTTCCGCCACGTCTTTGTCGACGCCCGGCATTTCAACGACCAGTTTTACCTTCAGGCCAAAACCGCCATCGCTGCGGGGGCCGATGCCTACGTGTGCGTCCACGGTCGCATCTTCTGGAACGGCGCCCAGTTTTTCGTTCTGCGCCGCAAAACGCATCGCGCCAAGGTAACAGGCCGCATATCCCATCGCGAACAGTTCTTCGGGGTTATGACCTTCGCCGGAGCCACCCAGTTCTTTGGGGCTGGTCATGGTGACGGTCAGCATACCGTTTTTCAGCTTGGAAAGACCGTTGCGGCCACCGCCAGTTGCATGGGCTTCGGTCCAGTATTTTGTGTCGACGGACATGATATATTCCTTTGTGCACGATTTAATCCTGCACACTATGTATGTCGCGTGGTCGCAATGTCAATCTCTTGCGGAAAAATCGCGCGCGATATAAATTAAAGGCATGGCACTCGCACCTTCGGATATGTTCTGCTTTTCGCTGTACTCGGCGACGCATGCGATGCAGCAGGCTTACCGCCCGCTGCTAGAAGAACTCGGCGTGACCTATCCGCAGTATCTGGTTCTAAGTGCCCTGTGGTCATCGGACGGGCCTTTGACGGTGGGCGGTATCGGTCAGCAGGTTCAGCTGGATTCCAGCACACTGACGCCGTTGCTGAAGCGTCTTGAGGCCGCCGAACTTGTAGAGCGTAGCCGCGATCCCAAGGATGAACGCCAAGTGCGCGTCGCCTTGACCGAGAATGGTTCCGCGCTTGAGGCTAAGGCCGCGCATATCCCCGAGTGCATCTTGGAAAAGACCGGACTGGATATCGAAACGCTACAACGCCTGCGGGCCGAGGTGTTGGCCGTCGCGGATAAGCTGCGGGCCACCGGCGCATAAGGATTGTACCTTTTCCCGCGCAGTTGTTGGCAAAGTCGATCTGTCGCCTTGCCCCATGCATCCCCATTGACTAAGACGGCGCCGACGCCGAGACGACGGAGACCAGAATGACACAGGCACAGCGTATTGCCCTTGGGTCCGTCGTGGTAGGGGCCGTTGTGCTGGTGGTCAAACTGGCCGCGTGGTTCTTTACCGGCTCGGTTGCGATCCTGTCAGACGCCTTGGAAAGCATCGTCAACGTGGCCACGGCCATCGCAGCGCTGGTCGCTGTGCGTGTCGCGGCGCGCCCGCCGGATGCTTCACACCCCTATGGACACCACAAGGCCGAATTCTTTTCGGCGGTTCTGGAAGGTGTGATGATCGTCATCGCGGCCCTGCTGATCCTGCATGAAGCGTGGGGGCGTTTCTGGGAGCCAGCGGCAATCACCCAGCCGTGGCTTGGTTCGGCAATCGTTGTGGCAGCCAGCGTGATCAACGGCGCTTGGGCGCTTGTGTTGATCCGCAAGGGGAAGGCGTTGAAATCCCCTGCGCTCAGCGCGGACGGGAAGCATCTTCAGACAGATGTTGTGACGTCGATTGGCGTGATCATCGGGATCGCGGCGGCCGTGGCGACGGGCTGGTATTGGCTCGATCCGCTGATGGCCGCGCTGGTGGCGCTGAACATCCTGTGGTCCGGTTGGCATGTTATTGCATCGTCCCTGTCCGGATTGATGGATGAATCCGTGTCCGAAGATGAATTGGCCGACCTGCGCAATCTGATTTCGGATCATGCCGAAGGCGCGGTAGAGGCGCATGATCTGCGCACCCGTGTGGCGGGTCGTGCGACATTCGTAGATTTCCATCTGGTGGTGCCGGGCGATATGTCCGTGACTGCCGCACATGAGATTTGCGACCGCATCGAAGTGGCGCTGAAAAAGCATCTGGAAGAATGCATCGTGACCATCCACGTGGAACCGGAAGATCACGCCAAACACACAGGTATCGTGGTTCTTTAACGCTTCAGATCGTCCAGATAGGCGTTGACGGATGTCTGGATGTGGCGAAAGCGGTCGCCGCCCAAATGGACGCCGCCAAACCAGCGGGTCACAACAATCAGGTGGTTTTGCAGGTTCTCGCGTTCCAGCATGCGGATGATAACCATGCCTGCACCGGATTCACCGTCATCGTTTTTGACGGGCCCGTCGTCGGTCAGCAATGCCCAGCTGTTATGCGTCGCTTTGGCGAACTTCTTTTTCTTCTTCAGTTCTTTGATCAGCGCTTCGGCTTCGGCCTTTGAGGCAGCAGGTCCACCCGCCACAGCATAGCGCGACCCGCGGTCGTTCAGGACGTTTTCTAGAATGGTCAAAGTCATGGGGCGAGCGATGCATGCTCGCACGCCCCTGTGTCAAGGCTCGGGCAGTGGTCAGCCGTTCAGAACATCGTCCAAAGGCGTGACGGGCAGGTCCAAAGCCTCGCCCACCGGCGCGCATGTGATCTGCCCGTCGTGCACGTTCAGACCGTTTGCCAGATGCGGATCATCCCTCAGCGCCTGTTTCCAGCCCTTGTTCGCCAGCGCCATCAGGAAGGGCTGTGTGGCATTCCCAAGCGCGAGGGTGGAGGTACGCGGCACCGCGCCCGGCATGTTGGCGACGCAGTAATGAATGATGCCGTCGACCTCATAGATCGGATCGGCATGGGTGGTGGGCTTCGAGGTTTCAAAGCAGCCGCCTTGGTCGATTGCCACGTCCACCAGAACCGCGCCGGGTTTCATAGTGGCCAGTTGTTCGCGTTTGACCAGCTTGGGGGCGGCGGCACCGGGCACGAGGACCGCGCCAATGATCATGTCGGCTTCTTTCACCAGTTCGGCAGTCAGCGCCGGATTGGCGTAAACTGTTTTAAACTGATCCCCGAACAGATCATCCAACTGGCGTAGGCGGGGCAGGGACCGGTCCAGCACGGCCACGTTGGCACCCATACCTGCGGCCGCGCGGGCTGCATGTGTGCCAACCGCGCCACCGCCGATTACAACGACGCGGGCAGGGAAGACGCCAGGCACGCCGCCCATCAGCACGCCCATACCGCCATTGGCCTTTTGCAGGGCCCAAGCGCCCATTTGTGGGGCAAGCTTGCCCGCAACCTCAGACATCGGGGCCAGCAGCGGCAAGCCGCCTTGGGCCGACGTCACGGTTTCATAAGCGATGCAGGTCGCGCCACTTCCCATCAGGTCTTTGGTTTGCTCGGGGTCGGGGGCAAGGTGCAGGTAGGTGAACAGCACCTGACCCTTGCGCAGCATCTTGCGTTCGACGGCCTGCGGTTCCTTGACCTTTACGATCAGATCGGCGGCGTCAAACACCTCTGCGGCGGTGTCTGCGATGGTCGCGCCAACGTCCGTGTATTCTTTGTCAGTGAAGCCCGCGCCATCGCCAGCACCGGTTTCCACGATCACCTCGTGACCGTTCTGGACGGCTTCCGCTGCGGCGTGGGGTGTCAGGCCGACGCGATATTCCTGCGGTTTGATTTCTTTTGGGCACCCGATTTTCATGGCGTCCTCCCGTTTGTCCTTCTGCACCTAGGATGAAGGAGTTTGCTTGCAACTTTGTTCCTGATCTGGCCTGTTGGATTGCAAGTTTCGAAGAATCTTCGAATTCTGAGCGCTCAGACGAAAGGAATGAAGTCATGTCAGCTTTGGACGATATGGATCGCCGAATCCTGCGTGCGTTGCAAAAGGTCGGGCGCATGTCGAACGCGGACCTTGCTGAAAAGGTGAACCTGTCGGCATCTGCGTGTCACAGACGGGTGCAGCGCCTTGAGACAGAAGGCTTCATCAAGGATTACGTCGCGCTGCTTGACGCCCGGAAACTGGGGTTGCCCACGACGGTCTTTGTGGAAATCACCCTGACAGGGCAGGCGGACGAAGTTCTTGAGGCGTTTGAAACCGCCGTAAAACGCGTGCCGGAAATTCTGGAATGCCATCTGATGGCAGGCACGGCGGACTACATCCTGAAAATCGTGGCAGAAGACACCGATGACTTCGCGCGCATCCATCGCCAGTATCTCGCGCGGCTGCCCCATGTCCGTCAGATGCAATCAAGCTTTGCTCTGCGCACGGTGTTCCGGACAACGGCACTGCCTGTCTGACCCCTTAGAAAAGACAAACCCCCGAAAGGTTTTCACCTCGGAGGTCGTCAAATTCATAACAGTGTCTGAAAAACTGCTTAGAGCAGACCTTCACGCTGCGCCTTTTTGCGTGCCAGTTTACGGGCACGGCGGATCGCTTCAGCCTTCTCGCGCGCTTTTTTCTCGGACGGCTTCTCGAAATGTTGCTTGAGCTTCATTTCACGGAAGACACCCTCACGCTGCAGCTTTTTCTTCAGGGCACGAAGCGCCTGATCGACGTTGTTGTCGCGAACACTAACCTGCATGTGGTTTTCACCACCTTTCTAAGTTTGAGTTGCAAGGAATTGCAGGAGGTGGCCATATAGCAAGTCGCGCCTAACTTGTCTAGTGTGGGGCCAAGGGGCCTGAATTGCCACTGAGTTGAAGGAAGCCACGCCATGTCCGATGATCCCCAAACACAGCTTTTGGACGCTATTTTGATGCATGTTCCGTTTGATGGCTGGTCTCAGGCCAGTTTTGATGCGGCTGTTCAGGACAGTGATGTTGATCCTATCGTTGCCCGTGGCCTGTTCCCGCGTGGGGCAGTTGATCTGGCGGTGGCCTATCACAAAGCAGGCGACGCCGAGATGCTGCGCCGAATCGATGCCGACCCGATGGAGGGCTACCGGTTCCGCGACAAGGTCGCCGCGGCCGTCCGTCACCGGATCGAAGCGGTCGATGATCGCGAGGTCGTGCGCCGTGGCACCACGCTGTTTGCTCTGCCGACGCACGCAGCGGATGGCGCCAAGCTGATCTGGGGCACGGCGGATGCGATCTGGACGGCTTTGGGCGATACCTCGGACGATGTGAACTGGTACACAAAGCGCGCGACACTTTCCGGTGTCTATTCCTCGACCGTGTTGTTCTGGCTGGGAGATGACTCGCCCGATCATTCCGCGACATGGGAATTTCTGGATCGCCGGATCGAAGACGTCATGCGCTTTGAAAAATTCAAGGCGGCGGTGAACAGCAATCCGCTGACCAAAGGGTTGATGGCGTTCCCGAATGCTTTCCTGTCCCGTGTCAAAGCGCCTAAGACCGATCCCTCTGATTTGCCCGGGCATCTGGGCTAAGGTCGCAAGACCAAGGCCAGACAAAGGGATGCGTCCATTCCGCGCGATTGTTCTTTCATTGCGGATCGGCCAAAGTTCCGCCAAAGCGGAGGACGACTATGACGAAAACGATGCGGGCTGTTGAAATCACCGAAGCGGGCGGGCCCGAGGTTCTGAAACCGGTCGAGCGGGACATTCCCAAGCCGGGCCACGGCGATGTGCTGTTGAAAATTGCCTATGCCGGTGTGAACCGCCCCGACGCGCTGCAGCGTGCGGGCCTGTACGCCCCGCCGCCCGAAGCGTCCGATCTGCCGGGGCTTGAGGCCTCGGGCGAGGTGGTTGCGCTGGGCGAAGGTGTCAGCGGCATCAGCGTCGGCGATAAGGTTTGTGCCCTGCTTCCAGGCGGTGGTTACGCAGAATACGCAACGACGCCTGCCGCCCACTGCCTGCCTGTACCTGAAGGCATGGGCATGAAAGAGGCTGCTTGCCTGCCCGAGACCTTCTTCACCGTCTGGTCCAATGTGTTCCAGCGTGGTGGTCTGAAAGCAGGCGAGAAGTTTCTGGTTCACGGTGGATCATCGGGCATCGGAACGACGGCAATCCAACTGGCCAGTCACTTTGGCGCGCGTGTGTTCACCACGGCAGGCAACGCCGACAAATGCCGGATTTGCGAAGAGCTGGGGGCGGAACGCGCCATCAACTACCGCGAAGAGGATTTTGTCGAGGTCATCCGCGCTGAAGGCGGTGCTGATCTGATCCTTGATATGGTTGGCGGCAGCTATCTGCCTAAGAACGTCAAAAGCCTCGCCAATGACGGCCGTCTGGTGCAGATCGCCTTCTTGCAAGGGCCGAAGGTGGAGCTGAACTTTGCCCAGGTGATGATGCGCCGTCTGACGATCACTGGATCGACCTTGCGCCCGCAAAGCGATCTGGCCAAGGCCCGCATTGCCGATGCGCTGCGCGAACAGGTCTGGCCGCTGTTGTCGGCGGGCAAAATCGCCCCTGTCATGGACAGTGAATATGCGCTGGATCAGGCCGCTGACGCGCACGCGCGTATGGAAGGATCGACCCACATCGGTAAAATCGTGCTGAAGGTCGGAGGCTGAGGGTTGTCCGAAGGCGCACCTCAGAAGACGCCGCTCGATCTGTTGGGCGAATACGCCATTCAGGACAGTTTCGAGACGTTCAAGGACCACATGTCGGGGGCGATGCTGTTCCCCGACAAACGCAACATCCGCAAATACTGCATCAACCGCGCGATCGAGTCGCTGGGCACGGACGGCTTGTTTGCCGAATTCGGCGTGTGGCGCGGGCATGGCGTGAACCTGTTTTCGCGTCAGTTGAAAAAAACCGGCGCGGTTATCTGGGGCTTTGACAGCTTCGAAGGGCTGGAAGAGGACTGGACTGGCCATGCCAAAGGCGGGCAGGCGGGGCGTTTTACGCTGAAAGGTGAATTGCCCGAAGTTGCTGATGGCGTGAAGCTGGTCAAAGGCTGGGTGCAGGATACGGTGCCGGGCTGGCTGGAAGATCACAAAGGGCAGGCCGTGGTCTTTGCCCACTTGGATCTGGACACCTACACGCCCACGCGCTTTGTGCTGGATGCGATCCGGCCACGGTTGGTGGCGGGATCGGTTTTGCTGTTTGACGAACTCTATGGATATCCCGGTTGGCGCCATCACGAATGGAAAGCACTGGAAGAGAGCTTGCCGTCCGACAGTTTTCGCTACATCTCTTTCTCAGAGCAGGCGGTCGGCATCGAAATGACCCGCGCGCCTGATAGCTGACACGCGTCTTTTAGAGGGAGGAAGGCATGGCAAAAACCGTAGTGATGCACGAACACGGTGGTCCTGAGGTATTGCAGATCGAGGATCGCCCCGTTGGTGACCCCGCAGCAGGCGAGGTGCGCATCAATCACAAGGTATGCGGCCTAAACTTTATCGACTGCTACCAGCGCAGCGGCCTTTACCCGATGAACCTGCCCCACGCGATGGGGATGGAAGCATCCGGCGTGGTTGATGCCGTGGGCGAAGGCGTGACGCATCTGAAGGTCGGTGACCGTGTGGCCTATGCCAGCCAGCCTCCGGGCGCCTATTGCGAAGCGCGCGTGATGCCCGCTGCGCAGGTCTGTCCCTTGCCCGATGGTATTTCCTTTGAGGAGGGCGCTGCGATGATGCTGAAAGGGCTGACCACGCAGTACCTGTTCCATCGCACAACGCCGCTGAAGGCCGGCGATACGGTGCTGTTTCACGCCGCTGCCGGTGGCGTGGGCCTAATCGCCTGTCAGTGGGCCAAATCCGAAGGCATCCGCTTGATCGGCACAGCAGGCACCGATGAGAAATGCCAACTGGCGCTGGATCATGGTGCATCCGACTGCATCAATTATCGGGATGAGGACTGGGTCGCTAAGGTCAAGGAACTGACCGATGGCAAAGGCGTCGATGTCGTGATGGACTCGGTCGGGAAGGACACGTTCGAAGGCTCGCTCGATTGTCTGAAGCCGCTGGGCATGATGATTTCATTTGGCAACGCCTCGGGGGCGGTGCCGCCGTTCAATATCGGGACTCTGGGGGCGAAAGGATCACTGAAAATCACGCGTCCGACACTGTTCACGCACATCGCGGATCACGCCACATGTCAGGATATGGCGCAGCAGTTGTTTGCCAAGGTTCTGAGCGGGGATGTGAAAATCCGGATTGATCAGCGTTTCCCACTGGATCAGGTGGCCGACGCCCATCGCTCACTAGAAGCGCGGAAGACGACCGGTTCGACCGTTCTGACGATCTGATAGAAAAAAGGCGCGAGGGGCCCGAACCCTTCGCGCCTTCCAAAGCTGATTACAGCGCGCGCCAGCCGATATCGCGGCGGCAGAAGCCTTCGGGCCAATCCACAGCATCCACCAACGCATAGGCGCGATCGCGGGCCTCTTGCAGTGTCGCACCGCGCGCCGTGGCGTTCAGAACGCGGCCACCCGTGGCGACGACCTGACCGTCTTTTTCGGACGTGCCTGCGTGGAACATCACGTTGAAGCTGTCTTCCGTGATGGCATCCAGACCGTTGATCGCGGTGCCTTTTTCGTAGGAACCCGGATAGCCGCTGGCCGCCAGCACCACGGTCATCGCGTGGTCATCCGCCCAGTTCACCTGAGCTTCGGCCAGACGGCCTTCTGCGCAGGCGTGGATCAGGTCCAGCGCCTGTGCCCCAAGGCGCAGCATCAGAACCTGACACTCCGGATCGCCAAAGCGCACGTTGTATTCCACCAGACGCGGCTGGCCGTTTTCGATCATCAGACCGGCATACAGGACACCCTGATAAGGCGTGCCGCGACGGGCCATTTCTGCCATGGTCGGCTTGATGATTTCGTCCAGCGCTTTTTGTGCGATCTCGTCGGTCAGCACGGGGGCAGGGGAATAGGCACCCATGCCGCCAGTGTTGGGGCCTGTGTCGCCTTCACCAACGCGCTTGTGGTCCTGCGCGGTGCCGATGGGCAGCACGGTTTCGCCGTCGACCAGAATGAAGTAGGACGCTTCTTCGCCTGTCATGAATTCTTCGATGACAACCTCTGCGCCAGCTTCGCCAAAGGCGCCACCGAACATGTCGTCCAGCGCGGCAAGGGCTTCTTCCAGCGTTTCGGGGATGATCACGCCTTTGCCTGCGGCCAGACCGTCGGCCTTGATGACCAGAGGCATGCCCTGTTCGGTGACATAGGCTTTGGCCGCGGCCAGATCGGTGAAATGCGCATAGCCTGCTGTCGGGGCCTTGGCCGCGTCGCAGATTTCTTTGGTAAAGCTTTTGGAGGCTTCCAGCTTCGCCGCTGCGGCAGAGGGGCCAAAGACAGGGATGGATGCGTTGCGCAGCGCGTCGGCCACGCCAGCGGCCAGCGGGGCCTCGGGGCCGACGATGACCAGATCAATCGCGTTTTCTTCGGCAAAGGTGACAACAACGCCACCGTCATTGACGTCAAAGGACGCGCAATCGGCGATCTGGGCGATACCTGCGTTTCCGGGGGCCACGATCAGCTTGTCGCACTTGGGGTTCTGCATAACGGCCCACGCCAGTGCATGTTCACGTCCGCCCGAACCGAGGATCAGGATATTCATGGCCAAAGTCCCTTTATTTGCGCTGTTGCGCCCTCCTATCCGGCGCAGGGCTTTGGCGCAAGATGTGGTGCTTTTCCTTTCTGGGGCGGATGGGTAGTGTGGGCACAACCAAGCACGAGGATAACCATGGATTTGTTGGACGACGGCCCCGAGGAAGGCGAAGGCAATACGCCGGAATTTTCCGTCTCGGAATTGTCCGGTGCCGTCAAACGGGTGATCGAGGGCGAATTCGGCTTTGTCCGGGTCAAGGGCGAGGTCGGTCGTGTGTCGCGTCCGCGTTCGGGGCATATCTATCTGGATTTGAAAGATGATAAGGCCGTCATCTCGGGCGTGATGTGGAAAGGTGTGGCCAGCCGTCTGCAGACCCAGCCCGAAGAAGGGATGGAGGTTATCGCTACAGGGCGTCTGACGACGTTCCCCGGTCAATCCAAATACCAGATCGTGATCGAGGATATGCGCCCTGCCGGTGCCGGTGCGCTGATGGCGATGCTGGAAAAGCGCAAGGCGTTGTTGCAGTCCGAGGGCCTGTTTGACGCCAGCCGGAAAAAGCCGCTGCCGTTTCTGCCCGAGATCATCGGCGTTGTGACATCGCCGTCAGGGGCCGTCATCCGCGATATCCTGCATCGTCTGCGCGACCGTTTCCCGCGCAAGGTGCTGATCTGGCCGGTGGCCGTGCAGGGCGCGAAATGTGCGCCCGAGGTGACCCGCGCGATTGAAGGGTTCAACCAGCTGACGCCCGGCGGCGCGCTACCGCGTCCTGATCTTCTGATTGTGGCGCGTGGCGGTGGATCGATTGAAGACCTCTGGGGCTTTAACGAAGAAAGCGTGGCGCGGGCGGCTGCGGCCTCAGACATTCCCTTGATTTCAGCGGTTGGGCACGAAACGGACACCACGCTGATCGACTTCGTATCGGACCAGCGCGCGCCGACACCGACGGCGGCTGCGGAACTGGCCGTGCCTGTGCGCCGTGATTTGTTGGCATGGACGGACGAAGTGCAGGCGCGTCTCAGCCGTGCGATCACACAGCGTCTGGAGCTGCGGGATCAGCGGTTGCGCGATCTGTCCCGCGCCCTGCCGCGCCCTGACATGCTGTTGGATGGCCCGCGTCAGCGGTTGGATACCATTTCGGATCGTTTGCCTGCTGCGCTGACTCGCGGAGTTCAAACGCGCCGTGTCGTCCTGTCTGAAACCGCAGGCAGCCTGCGGCCCGCGATGCTGCGGTCGCGTCTGGCGGAAGAAACCCGCCGTGTGGCCCAGATCGGGGCGCGTCTGGACCCGCGGATCGTGCAGCGTGACGTAGCGCAGAAATCCGAACGCATCGCGGAACTGTCGCGCCGGTTGGATGGGGCGTTCCAGCAAAGCACCGGCAAACGCCGCGAACGTCTAGATGCGCTGGATCGTCTGCGCGAAACGCTGGGCTATAAAGCCACGTTGAAGCGTGGCTATGCCGTCGTGCGGGCCGAGGGCCAAGTTGTGACGACCAAAGCCGAGGCCGAGAAAGCAGGCGGGCTTGAGATCGAATTCAACGATGGAAAAATGCGGATCGGGGGCAGCGTGCCGAAAAAGGCGTCATCCAAAAAGAAAGCCCCGGAACAGGGCTCGCTTTTCTAACCATTCAAAATGAAAAGGGCGGGGAAATCCCCGCCCTTTTTGTATTTAGGCTGCGTCTGCTTCCGGCGAAAAACGACCGTAGAAGCTCTGGCCCTTGTCGGCCATTTCGCGCAGCAGCGGCGGGCAGGCAAAGCGTGCGCCGTGCTTGGCTTCAAGCTGATCGCAACGCTCGGCGGCATAGGGCGCGCCGATGATGTCCAGCCACGACAGCGGACCGCCGGACCAAGGCGCAAAGCCCCAGCCAAGGATCGCACCAACGTCACCTTCGCGGATGTCCATCAGAACGCCTTCTTCCAGCGCACGAACGGCTTCCAGCGACTGAGCGAACAGCAGGCGGTGCTGCACTTCGGTCAGGTCAGGCTGATCGTCTGCGACAGGATATTTGGCCTCAAGACCACCCCAAAGACCGACGCGCTTGCCTTTTTCATCGTAGGCATAGAAGCCCGCGTTTGCCTTGCGGCCCAGACGACCTTCGCCTTCCATCCAGAAGATCACATCGTCAACAGCAGCGTCAGGATAGGCATCGCCCATCGCAGCCTTTGTCGCGCGGGCGATTTTTGCACCCAGATCGATCGAGGTTTCATCAACCAGCTGAAGCGGACCCAAAGGCATACCAACCAGCTTGGCCGCGTTCTCGATCAGCGCGGGGTTGATGCCCTCGGCGACCATGCGGATGCCTTCGTTGATGTAGGGGATGATGCAGCGGTTGGCGTAGAAGAAACGCGCGTCGTTCACAACGATCGGTGTCTTCTTGATCTGACGGACATAGTCCAGCGCCTTTGCAACCGCGCGATCACCGGTTTCCTTACCCTTGATGATCTCGACCAGCATCATCTTCTCGACCGGCGAGAAGAAGTGGATGCCGATGAACTGCTCAGGGCGCTTGGACGCCTTGGCCAGATCCGAGATAGGCAGGGTCGATGTGTTGGTCGCAAAGATGCAGTCTTCGCCAATCACCGCTTCGACCTTGGCGGTCACTTCCGCCTTGATCGCAGGGTCTTCGAACACCGCCTCGATGATCAGGTCGGCGCCTTCCAGTGCGGCATAATCAGTGGTCGCGTTGATCAGGCCAAGAACCTTTTCTTTCTTATCCTCGGTGATCTTCTTACGCTTGATGCCCTTGTCCAGATAGGTCTCGGAATAGGCTTTGCCCTTGTCCGCAGCTTCCTGTTTCTGGTCGATCAGGACAACTTCGATACCGGCCAGAGCCGACACCAGCGCAATGCCTGCACCCATCATGCCCGCACCCAGAACGCCGACTTTCTTGACGGACTGGTCTGCCACATCTGCCGGACGCACAGCACCTTTTTCCAGCGCGCCTTTGTTGATGAACAGCGAACGGATCATCGCGGATGACGACGGGTTCATCAGAACGTTTACGAACCAGCGTGCTTCGATCTTCAGGGCTGTGTCGAAGGGCACCATCGCGCCTTCGTAGACAGCAGACAAAAGCGCCTTGGCCGCCGGATAGACGCCCTTGGTCTTGCCGTTGACCATCGCGGATGCACCAACGAACGTCATAAAGCCAGCAGGGTGATACGGCGCGCCGCCGGGCATTTTGTAGCCCTTTTCATCCCACGGTTTGACGATGTCTTTATCGCCCGCGTTCAGAACCCATTCTTTGGCTTCTGCAACCGGATCAGCGACCACTTCGTCGATGATGCCAGCCGCTTTTGCCTTAATCGGGTCGGACAACTTTCCTTCCAGAAGGAACGGCGATGCCGCCATCGCGCCCATCTTGCGGACCATTCGGGTTGTGCCGCCAGCGCCCGGGAAGATGCCGATCATGATTTCCGGCAGACCGATTTTGGCCTTTGGGTCAGGCACGCAGAAGATGCGGTGACACGCCAGCGGAATTTCCAGACCGATGCCCAGTGCTGTACCTGGCAGAGCAGCTGCAATCGGCTTGCCGCCCTTGTTGGTTTTCGCATCCATGCCCGCGCGTTCGATTTTACGCAGTGCGCCGTGCATCTGCATGATGCCGTCAAACAAGCCACGCGCCGGATCGTCGCCCGCCTGTTCTTTCATCTTGGCCAGAACGTTCAGGTCCATGCCAGCGGCAAAGGTGTCTTTGCCCGAGGTGATAACAACGCCTTTGACCGCGTCATCTGCCAAAGCATCGTCGATATGCGCATCCAGTTCGCGCAGACCGTCAAAGCTCAGAACGTTCATGGATTTGCCCGGTACGTCCCAGGTGATCACTGCGACGCCGTCGGCGCCTTTTTCCATTGTAAATTCAGTCATGTCTTTTTCCCTGTCAGGGTGAAGGTCTGTATCGCGGATTACACGCGCTCGATGATGGTGGCGGCACCCATACCGGATGCGATGCACAGCGTGGCAAGGCCGACGCCCTGACCTGTGCGCTCAAGCTCGTCCAGCAATGTGCCGATGATTATCGCACCTGTGGCACCCAGCGGGTGACCCATAGCGATCGAGCCGCCGTTCACGTTCACCTTGTCCTGATCCACATTGAACGCCTGCATGAAGCGCAGAACAACCGACGCGAATGCTTCGTTCACTTCGAACAGATCGATGTCCGAAATGGACATGCCATTGTCGGCAAGGATCTTCTCGGTAACGGGTACAGGGCCCGTCAGCATGATGGTCGGGTCTGTACCGATTTTCGCCGTGGCACGTATGCGGGCGCGCGGCTTGATGCCGTATTTCTCGCCGAATTCCTTGTTGCCGATCAGAACGCCAGCCGCACCGTCCACGATACCGGACGAGTTGCCCGCGTGGTGGATGTGGTTGATGCGCTCAAGATGCGGGTACTTCATCAGAGCAACCGCATCAAAGCCCGGCATGACCTCACCCATCTGCTGGAACGACGGGGCCAAAGACCCCAGCGCCTGCATGTCTGTGCCCGGACGCATGTATTCGTCCTTGTCCAGAATGGTCAGGCCGTTCTGGTCACGCACATTCAGAATCGATTTCGCAAAACGGTTATCGGCCCAAGCGGCTGCTGCACGCTTCTGGCTTTCGACCGCCAGCGCGTCTGCGTCATCACGGGTGAAACCATATTCGGTGGCAATGATGTCTGCCGAAATACCCTGCGGGACAAAATAGGTGTCCATGGCAATCGACGGATCAACAGCAATCGCCGCCCCGTCCGAGCCCATGGCCACACGACCCATCATTTCAACACCACCGGCGATATAGGCATCGCCTGCGCCGCCTTTAACCTGGTTCGCGGCAAGGTTCACAGCCTCCATGCCCGACGCACAGAAACGGTTGATCGCAAGGCCCGGGATCGATTGATCCAGTTCGGACGCCAGAACCGCAGTCCGCGCAAGGCAACCGCCCTGTTCGCCAACTTGGGTCACGTTGCCCCAGATCACGTCCTCAACCGCGTGACCCTCAAGGTTGTTGCGGTCTTTCAGGCCGTTCAGGACCTGAGCGCTCAGACGCGCCGAGGTCACTTCATGCAGCGAGCCATCCTTGCGGCCCTTGCCGCGCGGCGTGCGGATCGCATCGTAAATATAGGCTTCGGTCATCATGGTCTCCTTAATCAGGCCCGATCCGACGGATTGCCGGGCATCAGGTCATAGGGGTGTTTCCAGCCGGGCAGGGCGCTGATGCGCGTCAGCCAAGCATCGATATGGGGCCAGTCTTCGCGCTGAAAGCCGAAGGGTTCTGGGTAAAAGAGGTAGCCGCAACAGGTCAGGTCCGCATTCGTGACGTCGCGACCAACAATCCAGTCACGTCCCGTCAAGTGGGCATCCAGAACCTGATAAGCCGACTTCAAACGGCCTTGGGTGAAAGCAATCACCTCTTGCGGGCGCTTGTCTTCGGGCAGGAAATTCATCAGAAAGCGCGTCACGCCCGCTTGGCTGGAAAGCTTGTGATTGTCCCACAGCAACCAGCGCAGAATTTCCAGCTTCTCTTCTGGCGAGTTCCCGCCGAATTTGCCGGTTTTTTCGCTGAGGTAAGTCTGGATCACACCGGATTGCGACAACGTCACATCGCCATCAATCAAAACAGGCGCTTCGCCCATGACATTCAGTTCACCACGGTAGTCGTCACCACGTGTTTGACCTTTGAAAAAGTCGATGAACACCGGTTCCCATTCAAGGCCGGAAAGCTCAAGAGCGAGGGCCGCCTTGTACGAATGACCGCTCTCGCCAAAGCAGTGAAGTTTGATGGTCATGGAAAAATACCTCCGCCGATGTGCTTTGGGTGAATGGGGTTGTTTTGAGTATTTGTGGACAGATGAAACACGAAGCCTGTCCCAGAATAACCATTTGCTAACTTCGTTAAGCTAAGTCTGGATCTACGGTACAGGCTGGAGAGCCGATGACCGTGACAGGTGAAGCGCGGTGCTTCCGCCTTGTAGGGTAAATCCCGTGAAAGGGCCGGAGCGCCAAGCGGATTTGGGGCAGGCTGGCGCGCGTGGTTTTCTGCGCAAGCCAGTGCTGCTTCATCTGTCTCAAAATACTCAAAATCCGACGGCATCAAAGGCTCCTCGCGATCAGTTCTTTCATGATCTCGTTGGTGCCACCGTAAATCCGCTGGACGCGCGCATCTGCCCACATTTCCGCAACGGCGTATTCTTGCATATAGCCGTAGCCGCCGTGAAGCTGGACGCATTCGTCAAGCACTTCACCTTGCGTGTCTGACAACCAATATTTCGACATTGCGGCTTTTTCGACGCTCAATTCGCCGCGCAGGTGTTCGGCGATGCATTGATCAAGGAAACAACGTGCGACCGTTGTTTTGGTCTGGCACTCAGCCAGTTTGAAGCGCGTGTTCTGGAATTGGGTGAGAGGTCCTCCAAAGGCTTCGCGTTCTTTGCAGTAGGCGATGGTGCGCTCAACCGCGCCTTCCATTGCGCCGACGGCCCCGCAACCGATGATCAGGCGTTCTTGGGGCAGCTGTTCCATCATTTGATAAAAGCCGCGCGACTCGACGCCGCCCAGCAGGTTTTCTGGTGGAAGCTCGACATTGTCAAAAAACAGCTCGGACGTATCCGCTGCGTGGCAGCCGATTTTTTCCAGGTTTCGGCCACGCGTGAACCCTTCTGCGGTGTCGGTTTCGACAGCCATCAAGCTGATACCTTTCGCGCCTTGCGACGGGTTGGTTTTTGCCGCGACCAAAATCAGGTTTGCGTGCTGGCCGTTGGTGATGAAGGTTTTCTGGCCCGACAGACGGTAGGCGTTGCCTTGTTTGACGGCTTTGGTTTTGATGCGCTGAACGTCTGATCCGGTCGAGGGTTCGGTCATGGCCAGAGCGCCGACCATTTCGCCCGTACACAGCTTTGGCAACCAGCGCTTTTTCTGCTCTTCCGTGCCATAGGTCAGGATGTAATGGGCCACAATGCCAGAGTGGATGCCGTGTCCCCAGCTTGCCAGATTGGCGCGGGCAGCTTCCATCAGGATGACGGCCTCGTGGCCGAAGTCACCACCGGCGCCGCCGTATTCTTCGGGGACCGAGGGGCAAAGCAGGCCGAGTTCGGCGGCCTCCTGCCAGATTCCGCGATCCATTTGACCGTTCTTGCGCCATTCGCCATAGCGCGGGACCCAGCGTTCGTTGATGAAGCCTGCGGTCATATCCGCGAGCATTTTATGCTCGTCTGTCATCCAGCCTGAAGTCATGCAGCTCCCCCTCCCCAAGGGTTGCGATGTGTCAGCGTTTTCGTTTGTCCAATTCTGCGTTGAACAACCTAAGTCTGTGCGTCAGCGCGTCTTCGTCTGTCACGCTACCGAAGTTTTCAAAGAGGAAACTGAGTGCCTCGCCTTCGTCCAAACCCGCCTCACTGGCGAACTTTTTCAGACGTCGATAGCCATCTTCGGTCATGGAAACTGGAAAACGGCGGGTCAGACGAAAACGTTTGGGCATTCAATCCTCGGATAAGATGGGTGGTTTCCCACCCATCCTGTGATCAGAAGCTGGCGGCGTCCAGAGCCATAACGGTATCTGCGCCTGTTTGGATGCGGGCCAGATGCGTTGCGGTCATGGGCAGTTGGCGGGCCATGTAGTAGCGACCGGTTGCCAGCTTGGTCTCGTAGAACTCTTTGTCGGAGGCGTCTGCGGCCAGTGCATCCAGAGATGCACGCGCCATTTTCGCCCACATCATGCCAAGGCAGACGTGACCAAAGAGGTGCATGAAGTCGTAGGAGCCGGACAGGGCGTTGTTCGGGTTCTTCATGCCGTGCTGCATGAAGTACATGCCCGCTGCCTGAAGATCCTTGGACGCGGCTTTCAGAGGCTCGACAAACTCGGCCATGCCTTCGACGTCGCCCTGTTCCTTGCAGAAGGATTTGACCATGTCGAAGAATGCCATGACGTGCTTGCCGCCGTCCTGACCCAGCTTACGGCCCACGAGGTCGAGCGACTGGATGCCGTTTGTGCCCTCATAGATCATGGTGATGCGGGCATCGCGGACGAACTGTTCCAGACCCCATTCCTGAGTAAAGCCGGAGCCACCCAGTGTCTGCTGTGCCAGTACGGTTGTTTCAAAGCCCTTGTCTGTCAGGAAGCCTTTGATGACGGGTGTGAGCAGGGACACGAGGCCGTCTGCGTCTTTGTCGTTATTGCGGTGTGCGCGGTCCAGCATCTGGGCGCCCCAGAATGTGAATGCGCGGGCACCTTCGATGAAGGATTTCTGATCCATCAGGTTCCGGCGCACGTCGGGGTGCACGATGATCGGGTCTGCCGGACCATCGGGGTTTTTCACGCCTGTCACGTCACGGCCCTGAACGCGGTCTTTGGCAAAGGCCAAAGCATTCTGGTAGGCCACGGCACCCTGAGCGTAGCCCTGAAGGCCCACACCCAGACGCGCTTCGTTCATCATGGTGAACATGGCGCGCATGCCTTTGTGCGGCTCGCCAACCAGATAGCCGGTTGCGCCGTCGTAGTTCATGACACAGGTCGCGTTGCCGTGGATGCCCATCTTTTTCTCAAGGCCGCCACAGGTTGCTGCGTTACGCTCACCCAGCGAACCGTCGTCGTTGACCATGAACTTGGGCACGATGAACAAAGAGATACCTTTGACGCCTTCAGGCGCGTCCGGCAGTTTTGCTAGAACAAGGTGAATGATGTTTTCGCACATGTCGTGCTCGCCGGCCGAAATCCAGATCTTGTTGCCGGTGATCTTGTATGTGCCGTCGTCCTGCGGAACCGCTTTGGTGCGGATCAGGCCAAGGTCTGTACCGCAGTGGGGTTCGGTCAGGTTCATGGTGCCGCCCCATTCGCAGGTCACCATCTTGGGCAGGTATTTCGCCTTCAGTTCGTCCGACGCGTGGGCGTGGATTGCGTTGTAGGCGCCGTGGGTCAGGCCCTGATACATGTTGAACGCCATGTTGGCGGACGAAAACATTTCGCCGACCGCTGTCGCGATCAGATAGGGCAGGCCTTGGCCGCCGTATTCGGGGTCACAGTCCAGCGACGTCCAGCCGCCTTCGCGGACCTGATCGAACGCGTCTTTGAAACCAGCAGGCGTGCGGACCACGCCGTTTTCCAGATGGCAGCCTTCTTCGTCGCCAACCTTGTTCAGGGGCGCGAGTACGTTTTCACACAGCTTGGCCGCCTCTTCGAGGATCGCCTGTGTTGTGTCGCTGTCCAGTTCGTCATAGCCGGGGATGTCGGCTTCGGAAATTTTCAGAAGATCGTGCAGCACGAAATTCATGTCTTTTGTCGGCGCCTGATAGATGGGCATGGTCGTCCTCCCTCGGGGTCTTATTCAGCGGCTTTTTTGGAATTGGACATCGAGGCGAGCATTTTTTCGCCCCAACGCATTTGTTCTTTCAGCTCGTCAATCGCTTCGTTCAGTTCGTCGCGCTGGTCGATCATCGATTTCAGGCGGTCCTGTGCGATCTCGTATGTTTTAGCGAGCTGCGTCTGCTGCTGGTCACCCATGTGATACAGGTCCAGCAACTGACGGATATCTTCGAGGCTGAAGCCGAAACGCTTGCCCCGCAAAATCAGTTTCAGACGCGCACGGTCACGGCGCGTAAACAGGCGTTTCTGGCCTTCGCGAATAGGGAACAGCAGTTCCTTCGCTTCGTAAAATCGCAGCGTTCTGGGCGTGACATCGAATGCCTCGCACATCTCGCGGATCGTCATGGTTTTTTCGTCAGTCATGGCGGATCCTCCCGCGCCTAATCGTTCAACTGTCACCAAAAGTGCGTCGTCGGATGCTGTCTTACAAGGATAGCTGACGTTTACGTAATGCATACGTTGCGTCACTTTGCGGTGTGACGCAGGGGCGCGGTATTTCGACGTGGCGTCACAAAGAAAAATGGCGCCTGCTCCAGAAGATCAGACGCGTTTGCTCACTCCGCCGCCGGCGGAATCAGTCAGTTATTTCGGAAAGTGCGGGGTGTTACAGCCCGATGCTGGCCGCGGTATCATCGCGCAGGCGCTGAAGCTCATCCATGGCTTCGTCCAGTTGTTTGCGCTGTTCTGCAAGTTCGCCCAACTGACGGTCGGCCATATCGACCCAGGCTTTCATCTGTGCCTCAGTGCCTTCTTTTTCGTAGATCAGAAGCCACTGACGGATTTCTTCCAGCTGGAACCCGAATTTGCGCCCACGCATGATCAGCGTCATGCGCGCCACTTCACGTGGTCCATAGTAGCGTGCACGGCCCTCGCGGTCCGGTTGCAGCAATTCGATATATTCGTAGTAACGCAATGTCCGAGGCGTCACATCGAATTTGGCGCACATTTCTTTGAAGCTGAGGCGGTTATCGGACATACTATCACTCAAGTTCTGTTAGGCACCAAGCTAGCTCCTGACCAGACGAAGGGCAACTGTGCACCTGCGGTTTTGCAAAGAGCAATCTTGCGATGGGCCGCGATCAGTGACCATAAAGGCTGAACTGTCAAGGAGCCGCCCATGGATGAGGCCAAAGTCAAAATCGCCAGACAATTCATCGAAGCCATTCCGCATTCCCGTGCGCTGGGCATGAAAGTTGAAGAAATCGGCGACGGATTTGCCCGCATCACAATGCCTTATGACGAACGCCTGATCGGCGATCCCAAGACAGGCGTGATCCATGGTGGGGCTGTGTCAGCACTGATGGATACCTGTGGCGGGGCCTGTGTGATGTCGCATCCCGAGGCACCCGGCGGGACCGCAACCATTGATTTGCGCATCGATTACATGCGCGGTGCGACACCGGGCCAGACCATCGTGGCCGAAGCACGTTGTACCCATATCACCCGCAATGTGGCCTTTGTGCGGGCAACCGCTATGGATGATGATCGCGAAAACCCTGTGGCCACAGCAACAGGTGCCTTCACGGTGGAGCGCAAGTCATGAGCCGCCGCACAGTCGAACCCGTTCAAGTTGTCAAACAACGTCGTGACGCGGCCCTTCGTGCCTTGGCCGAGGGCGTTCCGTACATCCGGTTTATGGGAATTGTCTTTGACCGTCGCGGCGATGAGCTGACAGCAGTTCTGCCGTTTCGGGATGAAAACATCGGCAACCCGTTTTTGCCCGCGATCCATGGGGGTGTGACGGCAGCGTTTCTTGAGGTGACCGCGATTGTTACGCTCAGCTATCAGTGGTTGTGGGAAGACGTTGAGAATGGTGTCATCGATCCCGAAGAGATGATCGATGGAAATCTGCCGCGTTTGCCCAAGACCATCGATTTTACGGTGGATTACTTGCGCTCTGGTCTGCCGCGCGATGCCTATGCGCGGGCCCGCGTAACCCGTTCGGGGCGTCGTTACGCCAGCGTCCAGGTCGAAGCGTGGCAAGACAATCGCGACCGGCCAATTGCCCACGCGACCGCGCATTTCCTGATGCCACGCAGCGACAAGTAGCACGTGGTCCAAGAGGTCACCCATGCCCGCGTTCTGAAAATCGCGATCCCGATCGTGATTTCGAACGCGACTATTCCCATTCTGGGCATCGTCGATACGGGCGTTGTGGGTCAGATGGGCGAGGCTGCTCCGATCGGGGCTGTCGGTATCGGCGCGATCATTCTGACGGCGATCTACTGGTTCTTCGGTTTTCTTCGGATGGGAACCACCGGCCTTGCCGCCCAAGCGCGCGGGCAGGGGGATCGGGGCGAGGTCGCCGCGATCCTGACGCGGGTTCTGATGATCGGGCTGGGTGCCGGTGTGATCCTGATTGCAGCGCAATCGCTGCTGTTCTGGGGCGCTTTCAAAGTGTCGCCCGCCAGCCCCGAGGTCGAAGAGCTGGCTTCGGGTTACTTGGCGATCCGCATCTGGTCGGCACCTGCCGCCATTGCGATTTACGGTTTGCTCGGCTGGCTGATCGCGGCAGAGCGCACAGGCGCGGTTCTGGCGCTTCAGGTGTGGATGAACGGTGTGAACATCGTGTTGGACCTGTGGTTCGTGCTGGGTCTTGGTTGGGGCGTCAACGGCGTGGCCTTTGCGACGTTTCTGGCGGAATGGTCGGCCCTGGGGCTTGGCCTGTGGCTCTGTCGATCCGCGTTCAACGTGCCTGACTGGCGCGACTGGGGCAGGGTGTTCGACAAGGTCCGCCTGATCCGCTTTGCACAGGTGAACGGCGATATCCTGATCCGGACGGCGGCGCTTCAATCCATTTTCCTGTCATTCATGATGTTCGCCGCGCGGTTCGGGGATGTGACGCTGGCAGCGAACCAGATCCTTTTGCAGTTTCTGTACGTCACGGGCTACGCACTCGATGGATTTGCCTTTGCGGCCGAGGCAATGGTCGGCGCGGCCATGGGCGCAACGGACAGGCGCACCCTGCGCCGTGCATCCATTCTGTCGTCGTTCTGGGGACTGATCTGCAACATCGGCCTTGCAGTGGCGTTTTTCGCTTTCGGCCCGATGATGATCGAGATCATGTCAGAGGCGAAAGAGGTCAACGCAACGGCGATGGATTACCTGCCATGGATGGTTGCTGCCCCCTTGGTCGGTTTGGCGTCTTGGATGCTCGACGGGATTTTCATCGGCGCGACACGCACCAAGGATATGCGGAATATGATGTTGCTGTCTGCCATCGCCTATTTTGCGACGGCCTTTGCGCTGATGCCGCTGTTCGGAAATCACGGGCTTTGGGCCGCGCTGATCCTGAGTTTTGTGTATCGAGGCGTTTTGCTGGGGCTGCGTTATCCCGCGTTGGAAAACGCAGTGGTTGCCCCACAAAAAGGTTAGTCGTTTAGCGTATCCAACGCCTGTTTGAAGACGTCGACGTCTACATTCCCGCCTGACACGGTTGCGATCACGGTGTCGCCATTCAACTGATCGCCATGGAACAACGCGGCCGCCAGCGCGACGGCCCCGCCGGGTTCTGCGACGATCTTCAGGCGCTGAAAGGCAAGTCCCATAGCGCGCATGGCGTCATCCTCGGACACAGCGATGCCCGGTCCGACCAGACGATCCATGATCGGGAAGGTTATATTGCCCGGTTGTGGGGTAACGATGGCGTCGCACAGGCTGCCGCTGGTGCGGTCGTTTCGTTGGATCGACCCGCTGGCCAATGACCGCTTCACATCGTCGAACCCTTCCGGTTCCACAGGCCGGACTTTCATTTTGGGGGCCTCAGCCTCAAGCGCGAGCGAGATGCCCGCGGTAAAGCCACCGCCGCCGCAGCAGACCAGAACCTCGGCATCAAATATCCGCATTTCCGCAGCTTGTTCCGCGATCTCAAGTCCAGCGGTGCCTTGCCCCGCAATCACCTGCGGTTCGTCGAACGGTTTGATCAGCGTCAGACCACGTTCCGCGGCAAGCGCATCGCCGATTGCGTCGCGATCTTCGTTGGCGCGGTCATACAGTACAACTTCCGCGCCCAGCGCGCGGGTGTTGTCGATTTTCAGCTTGGGCGCATCGGACGGCATAATGATGACCGACGGCACACCGTGTTTCTTTGCTGCATAAGCCACGCCCTGCGCGTGGTTGCCCGATGAAAATGCGATCACGCCCTTGGCGCGTGTGTCGGCGTCCAGAGCCGAGACCGCCGACCAACCGCCGCGAAACTTGAAGCTTCCTGTGTGTTGCAGACACTCGGGCTTAACCAGAACCCTGCGGCCCGCGATTTCGTCCAGAAAAGGTGACGACAGCAGCGGTGTTTTGCGCACGTAACCGTCCAGACGTTGCGCCGCCGCGCGGATCATGTCGATGTTCATAAGGTCTCCTGTGCCGCTTAGCGCAGCATGTTCAGCCAGCGGTTCAAGGCATCCAGCGCCTCAGGCTCATCAAGGAAGGGGATGTGCGCGCGGTCTGGTACTGTGGCGGCAATCATGTCGGGGCGTTGCGCCTGCATCTTGTCCAGAGTTTCTGCAGAAAGCAGATCCGAGTTCGCCCCGCGAATGGTGCAGAGCGGCAGGCCGGCAAAGGCATCAAACAGCGGCCATAGGTCCGGCGTGGGCTGAGTAGCGCCTTCAAGGATCGCGTCGCGCAATTTGGGATCATAGGTGATGACCAACCCCTCAGGCGTTTCGCGATAGAGGCGCTTGACCTCGGTCATCCAGCGCTCTGCGGGAACATTGGCGAAGCCTTTCATAACTTTGGGGCGCGCTTCGGCGGCCTCGGCCCATGTTTTCCACGCAGGGTTCCGGCCCAGATAGCCCATGATAACCTCAAGGCCTTCGGTATCCAGTTGGGGCCCAATGTCGTTCAGGGCCACGCCGGTCAGCCTGTCTTTGACGGTGGCGGCCAGCATCATTGCGATCAGTCCCCCGCGCGAGGTGCCCAAAACGGCAGCCTTTTCCACGCCAAGATGGTCAAGCAACTCGACTGCGTCGCGGGCCTCGACCGGAATGCTGTAGGTGCTGTGATCGCCCCATTCCGATTGCCCGCGCCCCCGATAATCCATCCGGATCAGGCGCACGTTTGGCAGATGCGGGGCGACATAATCAAAGTCGCCACCCGTGCGGGTCAGACCGGACAGGCACAGAAGCGGAAGGCCTTCGCCCTCATCCGTGTAGTGAAGTTTCAAGCCGTCGGATGTTTGGAAGAAAGCCATCAGAGAACCAGTGCTGCTAATTCGGAAAGGTCTTTGAGAATGTGTTTGGGGCGATGGGGCATCCGGTCGACCGGATCGCCGCCACGGTTTACCCATGCGGTTTGGAAGCCGTAACCTGTCGCGCCGGCTGCATCCCAACCATTTGAAGAGACGAACAAAACTTCGTCTTTGGCGACGTTGTACTTCTCTTGCACCAGGTCATAGACCTTAGAGGACGGTTTGAAGATGCCAACGGTTTCGACCGACAAAACACTGTCCAAAAGTTCCTCCAGCCCGGCGCTGGATACAGCACCGTTCAGCATATCGGGGCTGCCGTTTGATAGGATCGCGCAGGTTTTCCCTGCGCTTGTCAGATCGGCCAGCATCTCAGGGACCTCGGTAAAGGCCTGCAGTTCCCAATACAGTGCAAGCAGGCGTTCGCGCAGCTCCGGATCATCCGCGCCGCCGTGTTTTTCAAGCGCCCAGTCCAGCCCGTCTTGTGTCACTGCCCAGAAATCGGTGTGTTGGTCGGTGATCGCGCGGAGCCAAGTGTATTCAAGTTGCTTGCGTCGCCAGCTTTCGGAAATGGCAGGCCATGCTTTCGCAAAATCTTCGCGGCCTGGTTCGGACGCAACGCGTCGCGCGGCTGAGTTCACATCAAACAATGTGCCGTAGGCGTCAAAGATACAAATCTTGATGGTCATAGGTCCCTCCGCTTCGGGCCGGAGACTGGCATGCAGGGGGCGGGGTGGAAAGCCGGAAAATGCGCACGATATTCCAATTGCGCTTAATCCGGCTTAAAGCGCGGATGATAGAAAATAGGGGACAGGGCAAATGGACGATAAAATTGTTGCACGCGTATCGGCTTCTGCAGGGCGTCGTTGGTTCGGGATCATGTCCCTTGTGGTGCTTGGCGGCTTGTTACTGTCCGTCAGCCTGTCGACGCCACCGGCGCTGATTTGGCAGCTGTTCCTGCTGGCGCTTAGCCTTGCTGCCTTCCTGATGGCACTGGGCATGTACCGCGCGACGCAAACGTCGTTGGAACTGACCGAAGAGGCCCTGACCGACAGTACCGGAGAGGTTCTGTTCCATGTCGCCGACATCGAAAAGGTCGAACGCGGGACGTTTGCAATGAAACCGTCCAACGGCTTTGTCGTGATAACGAAAGGGCCGCAAGCATTTCGCTGGCGGCCCGGTCTTTGGTGGCGGTTTGGTCGTCGTGTGGCAATCGGGGGTGTAACCCCGGGCCATCAGACCAAACCGATGGCAGACATTCTTTCGACAATGGTGGCCAGAGCTGAAGGGCAGCTCTGACCGAAAAGCTTAGCTTTTCTTCTTGTTCCCGCGTTCGTGGTTGGCGTTGCCTTTATCGTTCTCAACACATTCCTGCGCAGCAGCGCCTTCATCGGCGTTTTCCGCGTTGTTGTTGCAGAGCGAGTTACCGGCAGCGTCTTGGTCGCCGTTACCCCAACCGTTGTTTTCGTTGAATTCCCTCATGTAGAGCACCTGAGGCGCAAAACGCGGGCGGGTAAAGGAGTAGGTTTGGATTTCGAAAGCATCGAGCCCGACTTTAAAGACAGGGTTATAGTCTTCCCAAGTTTCGACCAACACGATTTCATCCTGGTCCATCATAATCGGGAGGTGGGATTCCATACCTGTCAGGTCGCTGTTCACCATTTCAGGTTTATCGCCCCGCACTTTGGACCACTGCAGTTCATACCGGCCATTGTCCAAGCCGCCCTTACGACGCACGACCGAGATGCGCATGCTGCCAGACAGATCATCGGACTTGGTCAACGTGTTGTAGAGCGCAAAGGTTGCGTCGATGTACGCCTCGTCTACTGGGTCAGTCTCACGCGAGATCATGTCGCCAATAGTGTAGTTCGCTTTTTGGTGAACACTTTGCTGACGGGACACATCGAAGTAGATCCAAGTTGCGCCGAAAAGCCAAACCAGAGCGGGGAAAACGATGATCGCTTCGACCGTCATGGAGCCTTCGGAGTCTCTGGCGAACCGAGATAGCTTATTTTTCAGTAAGTTGAACATTGTCTACTCCTTAACTCGGTTCTTGCACAAAGGCCGATGTCGAGATGATGGCCGTGTAGCCTTCGCTGTCCTTCGGCAGCGACGAGCCCATGGCCGTTGTCGGGGCGACCGGCTTGTAGCGATAACACGCGCGCAAGAACATCAACTCGTTGTCGCGACCGTATTCAAATGCAACTACTGGCTCGACTTCATCTGATGTGTCCACGCAGGCTACAGCTGCCGGTGGAGCCGTCCAGTCACGAAGATCCAGTCGAACCATCTCAAGCTGCAGGTTTGCTTCGCACTCAGGCAAGATTGTCGCTTTTTCGCAAATTGATGTTTTGAGCGAGTTGTGGTCGTAGATCGTACCAGTGCCTAGGCGGACTTCTCTAACAGTTTTGTCCAGGCTACTTTCAAGGACGGTGTGTCGAGCTGTTAGAGCTGCGAGTTCGACGCCAGATATGATTACCCCGATAAACAACGGCACCCAGAGCGCGAAAGCAACTGTCGATGTACCTTCTTCTGACTTAAGAAAGCGACGAAAATTGGTGTTGAACGAAGTGATCATTGTGTGAGCCTCAACTGGTTAATTGCACGGCCGATGGAATAGAAAGTTTTCTCCAGTTCGGCGCCTTCCACACGGAAGAAGTGAGCCGGCGAGGATGCGCAGTTTTCCATCTGTGCGGCACCGTGATCGGTCACCTCGAAGCCGATGGACCAGACAACAATCCCTGCTTCTTTCGCGGCGTTACAGATGTTCGCCATCAGGATATCGCCGAGCTCAGCGTTGTATTTCTGGTAGTAGTAGTAACCCCAGTACTTCTGCTCGACCTGCGTTTGCAGGTAGTACCAGAAGTTATTGCTGGCCCAGTGCGCGTATTCGCTTTCAGCGTTGTAGGCGAAATCCGAAATCCGGTACGAGTTGCTGTTCTGGCCGTCTGTCATAAGAACGATGGTCTTCAGCGTGTTCTCGTCATCATATTCGGCAGGGCGGGTGCTGAATGCTGTGTCGGTTACGCCGTTTGCGGCCAGTGTCGAGTTGATCGAGCGCATGGACGGATCCAGCAGTGCTGCACCCCATTTCATGCCTAGGAAGATCGACGTACCAGCGCGCGGCTGAAGATCCCCAACCTGCTTTTTCAGCGCGTTGATGTCCTGCGAGAACGGTGTAACGCGTTCATAGCTGTACTGCGGGCAAACTGTGTCGTCGACGTGGTTATACCCGTAGAAGTTCCACTGATAATGCTGGGCCTGTTCGAATGTCTGCGAGGTGTCCAGCGAAACGGAGTCGAAATCTGTTTGCGGGAACTCGAGGCAATGCGAATAGCCGTGACGCCAGTTGACGTTCAGGTTCGAAGCGATGTCCGGACCGATATTCACGTGCTCCGAATAGGGAACCAATGATACCGACACGAGATCCTTGTTATCTGATGTCAGAACAGTGTCGAGGAAAGTGTTAGTCGCGGTTTGCAACATTTGGATTTTGGTAGTGCCCGCAGCGACGTCTGTGCCCTCTGTCGTTGTTTCGGCCTCCATCGAGCCCGAGATGTCCAGAACCAGCGAAATTTCAACGTTTGCAATACGCTCTTCCGCAGAACTGGTGCCCTTTGCGGCCAAGTTCTCAAGGCCGACCAGATTTGTGAAGTTTGTTGGGATGCCGACATAAGCGGTGCCGGTCACGTTCCGGTAGTTCAGACCGGTATTAACTGTGACAGATGTCAGAGCGTCGGGCATCTGCATCTTGTCGAAATAGTCCTGCATAACGTCTTGGGGGACGAGGCCCTGCTCAAGGTCGGTCGCCGCGAGAACCGCTCGGTCCAGCGTCGCCTGCACCTTGGTGCGCTTCATCTCTGTATACATAAGGTCAATGCCGATGCCGCCAAAAGCGATCAGGGACAATGAACCAATAACAGCCAGAAATGACATGTTGCCCGATTCATCAGTCTTAAAGCGTCCCAGGAACTGGCCCACATCAGAAGCCGTCCCACGCAGGCGACGAAGGGCCGAGGGTCTCGTGGCAGTCTCAAACTCGCACATTTCGTACCTTTCTCTCCACAAAGGGTATGGAGCTAATCTCTAAAGACCGGAGGCCGCATATCTTTCGACGCAAATCCGGTTTCAAGAGAGAGTCTATGGGCATGCAACAAGGCAGAAATGCGGCCTCAAATTGGGGCGAAATATGGCTATGTTTACGGTTTTTTTGGTAATCCTGCGGTTGAATGTTGCTCTGTTCCGCAAAGCGCAACAATAAGTGCCCCTAGGATTTTCCGAGTGCTATCTTTTGATAAATTCTAAGCACTTTCTGTAAGTTCCACGACTCGCCCTAAGCGAATCATTCTTGCCGCCGTTCTTAGGCAAAGTACCTTTAGATTGATCTCATGGGAGAGAGTTCAACAATGGCAAGTGCATCGATCAATGAGCCGACTTTTCGCGAAAGTGTAGACCATATGTACAACCGTGCGGTTGCCCTTATGGATTTGTCCCCGGGCCTCGCGGAAAAGATACGTGTCTGTAATGCGACCTACACTGTGCGTTTTGGCGTACGACTTCGTGGCGATATGAAGACTTTTACTGGGTATCGTTCTGTTCACTCTGAACACATGGAACCGGTAAAAGGCGGTATTCGCTTTGCCCTGAACGTAAATCAGGACGAGGTCGAGGCGCTTGCCGCGCTGATGACCTATAAATGTGCACTTGTAGAGGCACCATTTGGCGGCTCGAAAGGTGGTCTTTGCATTGATCCGCGCGAATACGACGAACACGAAATGGAGCTGATCACCCGTCGTTTCGCCTACGAGCTGATTAAGCGCGACCTGATCAACCCGTCCCAGAACGTTCCTGCCCCTGACATGGGCACGGGTGAACGTGAAATGGCGTGGATCGCGGATCAATACGCGCGGATGAACACCACAGACATCAACGCCAAGGCCTGCGTTACCGGTAAACCGCTGAACGCGGGCGGTATCGCGGGGCGCGTCGAAGCAACCGGTCGGGGCGTGCAATATGCGCTGCGCGAATTCTTTCGCCATCCCGAAGATATGGCCAAGGCCGGTTTGTCAGGCTCGCTTGATGGCAAGCGGATCGTTGTTCAGGGTCTGGGTAACGTGGGTTATCACGCGGCCAAGTTTCTTCAGAGCGAGGACGGTAGCAAAATCGTTGGGATTATCGAACGTGACGGCGGCCTGAGAAATCCGGACGGTCTGGATGTAGATCAGGTGCGCGCGCACATCATGGAAACAGGCGGTGTCAAAGGGTTTGCTGGCGGCGAATACGTTGAACACGGCGCGCTGCTTCTGGAAGAAGAGTGCGACATTCTGATCCCGGCGGCTTTGGAAGGTGTGATCAACCTTGCCAACGCCAAGTACATCAAAGCCCCGCTCATCATCGAAGCTGCGAACGGTCCGGTGACATCCGGCGCCGATGCTATCCTGCGCGAAAAGGGCTGTGTGATCATCCCAGACATGTACGCAAACGCCGGCGGTGTGACCGTGTCCTATTTCGAATGGGTCAAAAACCTGAGCCACATCCGTTTCGGACGCATGCAGCGCCGCGCCGAAGAAGCGCGCCAGCAGTTGGTAATTGACGAATTGGAAGCTTTGTCGGCCTCGCTCAAAGGTGCGTGGAAGCCCAGTGAAAACTTCAAAACCCAGTATCTGAAAGGCGCAGGCGAACTTGAGTTGGTCCGGTCCGGTTTGGACGACACCATGCGCGCCGCCTATCAAAGCATGCGGGAAACATGGCACGCGCGCGACGACGTCGATGACTTGCGGACTGCGGCCTTTATCGTGTCGATCGGTAAGGTCGTCAGCAGCTACCACACCAAAGGTCTATAAGATATTGCTCGGCGCACCTGTCCCTCGGTGCGCTGGGCGATACGCCGCCGTTATTTCCCGTCAAAGGGTGACAGTCGGTGGGATGAGACTTATGTCATGCTCAACCCTACAGGAGTTTGAGACGTGCATAAGACCGCAGCCATCACAGCCTTTTTCGCTTTGACCGCAACATCCGCATTTGCGCTGGATAAGGACGCCGAGTGCGGCATTCAGGCCGATGTCGTTATGTCCGTGGTCGAGGCACGCACCGGCGGCCAGGATGCAGACGCCTCTGTGACAGCCGTTGCAGAAGGGCTGGACGATCAGGCGCAGAAATATGTCTCGGTCGTGCCCGCGATTGTCGAATGGGTGTACAGCCTGCCCGAAGACCAGCTTGGTGCCGAAGTCGGTGAAAGCTGGGCGACGGCCTGCAAGGCACAGTAAGCCGGACCGGATGCGCGGGCCAAACCCCGCGCATGACGCCCTGAACCAAACGTTGAAAATGAAGCCGTCCGATGCGTCAGGCATCTGGACTCTGTTCGCGACAATGCCGATAATTCGCCCATGAGTCTGCCCCCAGGTTTCTTGGATGAACTTCGCACCCGAACCAGCCTGTCGCAGGTTGTCGGGCGCAAAGTCATGTGGGATCAGCGCAAGTCCAATCAGGCCAAGGGCGACATGTGGGCACCGTGCCCTTTCCATCAGGAAAAAAGCGCCTCTTTCCACGTCGATGATCGCAAAGGGTTCTACTACTGCTTTGGCTGCCACGCCAAAGGCGATGCGATCGGCTTTGTTCAGGAAACGGAAAACGTCAGCTTCATGGAGGCGATCGAAATTCTGGCGGGCGAGGCCGGAATGCAGATGCCAGCGCGCGACCCACGGGCGGCTGAAAAGGCCGACCGCCGGACCGAACTGGCGCAAGTCATGGAGCAGGCTGCGCAGTTTTTCCGGATGCAATTGCAGTCGGGCGCAGGGGCCGCAGCCCGCGCCTATCTAGTCAAACGCCAGTTAGATCAAGCCACGCAGGACCAGTTCGGCATCGGCTTTGCGCCGGACGGCTGGCAGGGACTGTGGGATCATCTGACCGGCAAGGGCATCAAGCCCGAGTTGATCATGGCAGCGGGGTTGGCGAAGGACAGCAGTAAGGGTGGCAAGCCCTATGACGTGTTCCGCAACCGTATCATGTTCCCGATCCGTGATGCCCGTGGGCGCTGCATCGCGTTTGGCGGGCGGGCGATGGACCCGAATGACAACGCGAAATACCTGAACTCGCCCGAGACCGAGCTTTTTGACAAAGGCCGCAACCTTTACAACCACGGTCCGGCACGGGAAGCCGCTGGCAAAGGCCTGCCGCTGATTGTCGCTGAAGGCTATATGGACGTTATCGCTCTGTCGGTTGGTGGTTTTGGCGCGTCGGTGGCACCATTGGGCACTGCCGTGACGGAAAACCAGCTGCACCTTTTGTGGCGGATTTCGGATGAACCGATCATCGCGCTGGATGGCGACAAGGCGGGTATTCGTGCGGCTTACCGTGTGATCGATCTGGCCTTGCCGTTGCTTGAGGCGGGCAAGTCGCTGCGCTTTGCCCTGATGCCCGAAGGTAAAGACCCTGATGATCTGATCAAGGAAGACGGCCCTGAGGCGGTTCAGGCGGTTCTGGATAATGCTCTGCCGATGGTGCGCCTGTTGTGGCAGCGCGAAACCGAAGGTCGTGTGTTCGACAGCCCCGAGCGCAAAGCGGCATTGGACAAAGCCCTGCGTGAAAAGATCCGTATGATCCAGGATCCAAGCATCCGGTCGCACTACGGGGAAGAGATCAAGGATCTGCGCTGGCAGCTGTTCAAGCGCGCGCCTGCCTCTAGCCGCGCGGTCGGGAAATCGGATGGCGGTACATGGCGCCGCAAAGGCGCGCCTTTGCCGCCCGTGGCCTCGACCAAACAATCGCTATTGGTGGCCAGAGGCGAGGCCGCGGAAACGGAACTGCGAGAGGCTGTCATTCTGGCCTCGGTGCTGTCATCGCCGGAAATTATCGACAGTTTCGAACCCGAACTTGAAGCCATGGAATGCAGTGATCCGGTTCACGCGACATTGCGCGACGCGTTGCTGCGACATCGTCCGATAGACATGGACGGAGCAAAAGAGGTGGCTGAACAATCAATTGGCGGGGTCGCCCTTGAAAACCTGCTGACCGCACGCCATGTCGCTCTTATCCCTTGTGTTCGCAAACCCGGAGATGCCCAACTGGCGCGTCTGACAGTCGTCGAGGAACTGGGGAAACTGGGCGCCGCAGCTGGGCTTGCGGCAGAGATTCAAGAGGCGGTGGAAGACTTGGATGCGTTGTCCGACGAAGCCGTCACCTGGCGTTTGGCGCAGGCCGCTGAGGCACGCGCGCAGGCCCACAGGGCCGGTCAGGACGAAGGGGGAGATTTCGACAAAGGCGAGAATGGCGTGATGATGGATCGAGAAGAGCGCCGTTCTTTTGCAGCTTTGTTAGACGCAATCCAGAATTCGAAGGGGCAATCCTAGTGGTTTTGCATCACCTTCGTTAAAGAAGTTGGGCTAGGTAGGTGTGCGAATCACTTGTTCGCGGTATTGATTCGGCAAGACGAATCACGCGAATCGCCCACCCAAGGGGACCGTCCCCGAGAGGAGCATTAAATGGCAGCCAAAGATAACGATGACGCCAAGACAGAAAATCGGGATGACGACGCGTCTCTCGATATGAGCCAGGCCGCGGTCAAGAAGATGATCGCAGAAGCCCGGGAACGTGGCTACATCACTTACGATCAGCTGAACGAAGTCCTGCCTCCGGATCAGGTGTCGTCGGACCAGATCGAAGACGTTATGTCGATGCTGTCCGAAATGGGCATTCAGGTTACTGAAGACGACGAAGAAGCCGAAGAAGAGGAAAACAAAGGCTCGACCGAGCTTGTTGATGCCTCGAAAGGCCGTGACGTTGCGCTGTCTTCCGGCACCACCGAAAAGCTGGATCGCACCGATGACCCTGTTCGCATGTATCTGCGCGAAATGGGATCGGTCGAACTGCTGAGCCGTGAAGGCGAAATCGCGATTGCGAAGCGCATTGAGGCTGGCCGCAACACAATGATCGCGGGTCTTTGCGAAAGCCCGCTGACATTCCAGGCGATCACCATCTGGCGCGAGGAACTTCTTTCCGAAGACATTCTGCTGCGCGATGTGATCGACCTTGAAACCACGTTCTCTGGTCAGATGGGCGAAGAAGGCGAGATGGATGAGCCCATCGTGCCGACCGCCGGTGCTGCGCCTGCTGCCCCGCGTAAAGCTGAAAACGCCGGTCCCGAGCTGGACGCCGACGGAAACCCGATCAGCAATAACGACGACGATGACGACGAAGATGATCAGGCCAACATGTCGCTGGCGGCAATGGAAGCTGCGCTGAAGCCACGTGTTCTGGAAACGTTAGACCGGATTGCTGCGGATTACGAAGACCTTGCTGAAATGCAAGACAGCCGGATTTCCGCGACGCTGAACGAAGACGGGTCTTTCAGCGCGACAGACGAAAAGCGCTATCAAGACCTGCGGTCCGAAATTGTGGTTCTGGTGAACGGTCTTCACCTGCACAACAACCGGATCGAGGCGCTGGTTGACCAGCTGTACGGCATCAACAAACGTATCATGTCGATTGACAGTTCGATGGTGAAGCTGGCCGATCAGGCCCGCATCAACCGCCGTGAATTTGTCGAGGAATACCGCAACCACGAGCTTGATCCCAACTGGATGGAGCGTATGGCCGAGAAATCCGGTCGTGGCTGGCAGATGTTCATCGAACGCTCCTCTGACAAGGTGGAAGAACTGCGCTCTGACATGGCGCAGGTCGGTCAGTACGTCGGTCTGGACATCAGCGAATTCCGCCGCATCGTGCAGCAGGTTCAGAAGGGCGAAAAAGAAGCCCGTCAGGCCAAGAAGGAAATGGTCGAAGCGAACCTGCGTCTGGTTATCTCGATCGCCAAGAAATACACCAACCGTGGCCTGCAGTTCCTTGACCTTATTCAGGAAGGTAACATCGGCCTGATGAAGGCGGTTGATAAGTTCGAATATCGCCGCGGTTACAAATTCTCGACCTACGCGACATGGTGGATCCGTCAGGCGATCACCCGTTCGATCGCGGATCAGGCGCGCACCATTCGTATTCCGGTTCACATGATCGAAACGATCAACAAGCTGGTCCGGACAGGCCGTCAGATGCTGCATGAAATCGGTCGTGAACCGACACCGGAAGAACTGGCTGAAAAGCTGCAAATGCCGCTTGAGAAAGTGCGCAAGGTCATGAAGATCGCGAAAGAGCCGATCTCTCTCGAAACACCGATCGGTGACGAGGAAGATTCGCAGCTGGGCGATTTCATCGAAGACAAGAACGCTGTTCTGCCGTTGGACTCGGCCATTCAGGAAAACCTGAAAGAAACCACTACACGGGTCCTGTCGTCGCTGACGCCGCGCGAAGAACGTGTCCTGCGCATGCGCTTTGGTATCGGCATGAACACCGACCACACGCTGGAAGAAGTGGGTCAGCAGTTCAGCGTTACGCGTGAACGTATCCGTCAGATCGAAGCGAAAGCGCTGCGGAAGCTGAAACATCCCAGCAGGTCGCGCAAACTGCGGTCGTTCCTGGATCAGTAATCAAAAGGGCGCCTTCGGGCGCCTTTTTTCTTTCTGCGGTCTCTGAAATGTGACGATGCAATCCAGCACATCTGTCGTGCGTGGATGTGCATTTTCTGTCGCCTGTTTGTGCCCATTTACAAGCACACAGGCAAAACAGGATGTGCTCTATGACCCGCTCTCTTTCTCTTCTTTCCGTTCTGTTGGCGCTGGCTGGTCCGGCGGTGGCATCAACTGGTGTACAGACGCTTGCAGATCAGGCTTTGACGGGTGGGCCGCTGTCGCCATGGGATCCGGTCATCCCGATCGAACAGATTTGCCGCAACTGATTTTAAGTGAATTGTCCGCAGTCGGATGGCGCCACTGACGAAACCATAACGCTTCATGCGTAGGTTCTGAGTCTGACGATTCTTTTTAACGTATTCCGCAATTTGGCAGAGGTTTTGCAGCCTTTAATCCCATGACACCGAGATTTTGGAACAAATTCAGGGCGTCCGGCGTTCCTAATATACCAACGCAGGAGATGAACATGAAACGTACGGTTTCTTTCAGTGTAGTATTCGCAGCAGTCGCGGCAGCAGCTTTCGCTGCGACCGATGTGGTGTCGAACACGGCTCCGCGTACCATTTACATCGAGGTTTCCAGCGACGAGCTTGCTGATTGTCGCCAGACTTTGGCGGATGTTGCCTCGATGCCCGCATACTCTGATGAAGGGTCGCTCTTGCTGTTCACGCAACAGTCTGACCTTCCTGATGTGCAGTGTATCGCCGTCGACGCATGAACTGACTTGTAAGCTGCGCCCGTGCTCGGTGTAATGGACCCTGTCCAACGATGCGGAGCAGCCATGCAAACGACCTTTACAATCGCGACGCGCGGCCAAGGGCTTTACGAATTTACACATGATGTATCGAAATGGGTGACAGGCACAGGCCTGCTCACCCTTTTTGTTCGACATACCTCGGCGTCATTGCTGATACAGGAAAATGCCGATCCCGAAGTGAAGACCGATCTGAAGGTTTTTTTCGCGCGCCTCGTACCGCCGACCACCGATCCGTCGATGTCCTACCTGACCCACACCTATGAAGGCCCCGACGACATGCCCGGCCATATCAAGGCGGCGATGATGCCCGTCAGTCTAAGCATTCCGGTCAGCAACGGGAAACTGGCGCTTGGAACGTGGCAGGGCATTTATCTTTTTGAACACCGTGATGCCCCGCATCATCGCAGTGTTGTGGCGCATATGTTGCGCGACTGACAACGCATCATGTGGGGGTGTTATTTCTTATCTACCCAAATTGTTGTTCAGCCCCTATAGTGCCTGTGGATAAGTGGGGATCAACCCCATTCCTGAGGCAGAGACGACATAAAGGGGGACGGCGATGCGCTGCCCGTTTTGCGGTAATGTAGATACTCAAGTGAAGGATTCACGGCCCGCTGAGGACCATGTTTCCATCAGGCGCCGGCGCTTTTGCCCGGCGTGCGGCGGACGTTTTACCACATATGAGCGCGTGCAACTGCGCGATCTGGTGGTGATCAAAACCAACGGTAGACGTGAAGACTTTGATCGGGACAAGCTGGAACGCTCGATCCGTATAGCGCTTCAGAAACGTCCGATCGAACCGGACCGGATTGATCAGATGATTTCGGGCATCGTGCGCAGGCTGGAAAGCATGGGCGAAACCGATATCCCGTCCAAACAGATCGGCGAGATCGTGATGGAGGCTTTGGCCCGCATCGATACGGTCGCTTACGTCCGGTTTGCCAGCGTTTACAAGAACTTCCAGGCGGCCGACGACTTTGACAAGTTCGTCAGCGAACTGCGCCCCGGCGCTATGCCTGATAAGTGATCGACACTGACAAACGCCACATGGCCCACGCCTTGGTGTTGGGCAAGCGCGGGCTGGGCCAGACATGGCCCAACCCGTCTGTCGGCTGTGTCATCGTCAAAGACGGCCGGATCGTCGGGCGGGGACGTACGGCCTTGGGCGGTCGCCCCCATTCCGAGGTTGTGGCTCTTGCCCAAGCAGGTGAGGCCGCGCGCGGCGCGACGGCCTATGTCACGCTGGAACCTTGTAGCCACACAGGCAAAACACCGCCCTGCGCGCAGGCATTGATTGATGCAGGCGTTGCACGTGTGGTCGCAGCGATCTCCGACAGTGATCCGCGTGTGTCCGGCCAAGGCTTTGACATGCTGCGGGATGCGGGCATCGAGGTCACGACCAATGTGTTGGCGGAAGAGGCGTACTATGACAACGCGGGCTTCTTCCTGAAGGTCGAACATGGTCGCCCGTGGGTGACGCTGAAACTGGCATCCAGCTTTGACGGACGGATCGCCACGGCCAGCGGTGAAAGTCGCTGGATAACAGGCCCCGAGGCGCGGCGCGTTGTTCATGCCGAACGGGCCAGACATGACGCGGTGATGGTCGGGGCGGGCACAGCACGTGCCGATGATCCTGATCTGACAGTGCGTGGCATGGGCGAGGTGCCTCAGCCGGTGCGCATCGTTGTGTCCCGCTTGATCGATATTCCTTTGATGAGCCGCCTTGCCGGCACCGCGCGTGATGTTCCGGTGTGGATTTGCCATGGCCCTGATGCTGCGCGCGAGATTTGTGAAGCTTGGGAAGGCTTGGGTGCGCGCCTGATCCGTTGCGATCTAAACGGTCGCCAGATCGACCCACGGTCGCTGTTGCAAGAGTTGGGCGAAATCGGCCTGACACGTGTGTTCTGTGAAGGGGGCGGCGCCTTGGCCGCGTCGCTTCTGGGGGCTGATCTGGTGGATGAACTTCTGTGCTTTAACGCGGGCATTGCGATCGGGGCCGAAGGACAGCCGAATATCGGCGCACTGGGACTTGGGCGTTTGGCCGAGGCTCCGCGCTTTCACTTGCGAGATGTGCGGCAGGTCGGGGATGACATCCTGCACCGCTGGACGCGGAACTGATCAGCGACGCCACAAGTGGCTTTGACTGGCGAGCAATCCTTGAAGCTTTGACAGCATTCGATTGGCGGCGCCGGGTTTCGGCAGGTTCCCGCATTTCAGACGCTCGGCCACGACCTCGACAGGGCAGGGGCGGCCCGTGACCGGATCGCGATACCGCGGATATGCGATCAGCGTGGCGTGGACGAGGCCTTCCAACGTCGGGCGTGGGCCGGTCAAGCGACGGGCTGGGATATCGCCCAGATCACGCGTCAGGCCCCAGCCCGCATAGAAAGGCGCGCCGGTTGTCGTCACCCGACACCCACGCATCAGGGCCTCGAACCCAGTCAGCGAGGTCATGGTCCAGACCTCGTCGACCTCTCCCAGCAAGGCCCCCATATCAACGCCGCGCAGCGTCTGGTTGGCCCATTGCTCGGGCGTGGCGACATCGCCGATGCGCAGGCCTGCCTCGACATCAGGGTGAGGTTTCCAAAGCACCACAGCGTCACGGTTTTCTGCGCGGACCTTCGCCAGAAGATCGGCGTTCTGACGGATGTCACCCGCGCCAAGCAGGATCGAGGCATCGTCTTCGACCTGACCGGGCACCAGAATGCGATGTCCTGCAGGAAGCTTTGGAACTTCGCCCATCAGATTGTATTTGGACAGCCGTCCATCGACGAGGAACCGGATCAACCGATGCGCCCGTTCGATCTGATCGCGCGGCAGGTTCACGCTGTCGGCGATCAGCTGTTCCAATCGTGACGGGCGGCTGGGATCGTAGTAGATGCCCATGTCATCGGTGACCAAGGACATCGGCGGCACAAGGTTCGCGCCCAACCCCTGAGACCTGAGAAACCCGTCTTCGACCCGAACCAGTTCAGCATCCGGCGCAGCTTTGCTGGACCATGCCATCAGGCGACGGTTTTCGGTCACTGCAAGTTCCTTGGCTTTGGCGGGATCGTCCTCAAACCGGATGCCGCGACCGCTGCCGTAGAAACCTTTCAGCGGCCCGCGTTTCCACAGACGCATTCCTTGTGCGACCCAGCCAGCGCGGTCTTCCCGCCATGCCCGCGCCTCGGCCTCAAGCGTCGCAAGCACGGTTTCAACCTCACACCTGCGATTGCGATAGGGATCGTACCAGACGGGGTAGAGGACCATCGCGCCTGCGACCAATTGGGCGCGTGTGAGCTTGCGTGCCGCGCGTCGGTATACGGGGTTTTCATCCTCGGTCAGACCCCAGCCTGCATAAAACGGCTGGCCAAAAACGCGTGGTTTGTGGCCGGCAAGGATCGCTTCGAACCCCATTTGCGATGAAACGGTGTAAACAGCGATGGCCCCATCCAAAAGCGCCCAGGGCGATGTGCCGTCCGGAGCAAAGGACATGTTTTGCGACAGGTCTTTGTTGTTCAGGTGCCCTTCGCGAAACCCTGCGGCGGTTTCAGGATGCCCCTTAACCACGATTTGCGCATGGGGATGTTCTTCGCGCGCAACGAAAAGCATTTCGCGAAAACGCGAAACATCGGCGCGGCTGGCAGTAACGCTGGCATCACCTGCGGTTTGGTCAATCACGAGAACATATCCCGGATCAGGCACCGGCATGTCCGGATCAAAGGCCGAGTACTTGGACAGATGCGCGCGACGCATCCAAGCGATGACGCCATTTGCGCGGGCCAGAAGCGCGCTGTCGTCCAGCGGTTCGGTCATCAAAAGCGTTTCAAGGTCTGATGGTTGTTCGGGGTCGAAGTGAACGCCCTTTTCGTCAATCAACAGACCCAAGGGCGGTTCGCCCGCACGTCCGGGGTGCAGGGAGCGCAGCCACGCATCCTCGACCCTTACAAGCTGCGCGCCGGTTTTCTCGGCCATGGCCTCGCCGCGTGCGGCATAAGGCGATTTGCCCCAGACGCCGATCACGTCGCGGTCAGATGGCCGCCCAACGGTCACTTTCCAACCGGCTGTGCGCAGAATGTGACGAATGCGGCGGGATTTCAGGAAACCCAGCGTATAGACGTAAAAACGCCGGAGATCGGTGTCTCCGGCGTTTGAATGATGCCCGATTGGGGCCACGTGTCAGCCTCCGGAGCCGACGCCAAGCGTCTCTGCTGACGTGCGCAGCGATGTGACCGAACCCAAGGTGCCGGTCAGCGATGCAATCGTGCGGCTCCATTGTGTGAACGGCGCTTCGGTGACGTAGAGCGTGTCTTCGTCGCGGATCACAAAGTCACGCGCGATGAACAGGCCATTGGGCTGCGTCAGGTCCAACACGTAGACAAAGCGCTGTGCGCCGACCAGATCGCTGCGGCCCAGAACCTGATTGGCGATTTCAGCTGGTTCGTTGCGGAAAACAAAAACGCCGGTCGGGTCTGCTGCCGTCGGAACAAGGCCACCAACCTGCGCGATGGCCTCAACAGCCGAAATGGTGCGGCTTTCAAATGGAACCTGAGCCTGTGTGCCTGTTGCACCCAGCGCAGTAAAGGCGCGTGTGTCGCCCTGAACAAGGATCTTGTCGCCGCCACGCAGCGCGATATCCAAGGTCGGGTTGTCGTACAGATCCTGGAACCAGATCGTGTCGGACATGGTGCCACGGGTCAGGGTGACCTGTGCGATTTCCGGTTCGATCGCAACGCCACCTGCACGGGCCAGCATGGCAGACAGGGTACGGGTCGGGCGTTCGATGGCGTAGACACCTTGCGATCCGACTGAACCGGACAGCGTGACCGTCGAGCCGTCGCCAGCAACGCGGCGTACCTGAACCTGCGGGTCAGGGGTTTGATCGGACAGACGTTCTGTGATGATGCGGCGCACCGCCTCGGGCGTGTTGCCAGCGGCTTTGATGCGGCCTGCGTAAGGCACAAAGATAAAGCCAGAGCCGTCGACTTGAACCTCTTCCAGAATGGTGGCGTTCGACGCTTCACCGGCCAGCAGGCCGTCGTCGACGTTTTCCCAAATGGTCAGGCCCAGTGTGTCGCCGGGGTTGATGGTGTCAGAGCCGATCACGCCTGCGTTCAGGAAGCCTTCGCTGAAGCCAAGTGCGGGGACAACGGCTGTGACGGCGGCGACGCGGTCATTCGTAGCGACGATAAAGGCATCGCCTTCGCGCTGGACAGAGCCAGCATAAATTTCGCGTTTGTTCGGTCCAACGCGGGGAAGGCCACAGGACGCCAGAATTGACGTTGCAACCAATAGGGCGATACCTCGCGCCCAGCGAGAGTGGGGACGTTTCACTGCTCGGTCTCCTCGACCTTATTATTCTGCCTCGGTCTTTTTTGAGAAGATTAGCTTTGAACGTTTTGAAAAGCCAGCATTTGTTGCGATTGCCGCTATGTCACAATCCGCAACTGTTGCCGCGGGGCCGCGGTGCCTTGGGCGAAAGCATCATAGGGATCTTCGCTTGCCAGCATCATATCAACCACCTGACGCATCAGTTGGCGACGACCGCGAGCTGAATAAAAACCGCCCGGAAGTTGGCTGGTTTCCAGCAGATAACGCCGGTAATCCTTGTAGGCTTTGTTGTCAGGGCGCGTGGGCTGGGAAAAGAATTCTGGCAGGTTTTGCGTCGAGACGAACTCGGGTTTCGCATAGACGGCCTGTCCGAAGACGCGCAGCGGAATGCCCCGCCACAGCACCTGTTGGGCGGCGGTTGAATTGACGGTCACAGCGGTGCGCGCGTCGTTCAATAGCTGCGCAAGCTTGCCGCCACGGACATAATGCACGCGGTCTTGGACGCCGTGTTGCTTGGCCAAGTTGCGAATGGATCGGCGCACGTTGACACGGCCGTCTTCCAGCGGATGGGCCTTGAAAACAAGGTGATGGTGGCCGGGCGCGCCTTTGGCAAAGCCTTCGATCACCTCGCCCAGAAAATCGGGCATGGTGTTGAAGGGCGAATGTTTCTGGAAGCTTGAGTCATGTTCAAGCTGCATCAAACACAGGTGATAGGGAAAGCCGCCCAGACGAATGCGCGCTGTGGCGATTAGGCGGTCTGCCCACGTCAGCGGCATCAGCAAAAGACGCTTCAGGTACAGCTGGAATTCTTTGGCCACGCTGACATCGCGGTGCGACCGGAAGTTGGTAAAGGCGCCGTTCCGGAACATGACAAACCAATGGTACAATGCGCCGTAAAAGATGTGCTGCCGCATGTCCCCCCAATGGGCGGGGGGCAGAGGAGCCTCCATATCGGATTTTTCCAACGCGGCCTGCATGTCCGCGACGGACATATCCATCAGGCGTGAATGTCCGTTCGATCCGTCGCGTTCGTAGGTTACCCAATAGGGGCGCATATAGCCTTCTTCGAAGACGTGGATATTCAGCCCCTGTTGACGCGCATGTTCCACCGCTTCGGCATGAATGCGACGCACGTCGCCGTACAGGACCAGATCGGTGACCTGCTTTTCAGCCACGATTTCGGCAAAGTGGGCAGGCCATTCGTCGATCGTGCCGTTGTAAGGAATGAAGGTTTTCGGGTGGAACCAGAAGGCGCGGTCGCCTGCGTTAAACCCGACGCGCCACGTTTCCGCACCGGTTTTCCGGAGCATGCGTCCGAGCCCGTTGAAAAACGGCCCGTGCGGTCCCTGTAAAAACAGGAAAACGCGCGTCTGTCCGGTTGCGTAACTCATACCCGCAGATTATGTCCCAACTCACCTAACGCCCCTTTTTACGCGGTGATACCGGCAAAATTAAGGCCCCTTATTCTTTGCGGGGCAATCCATAGCAAAAAGGCACAAGCATTATGTTTACTGGCATCGTGACCGACATCGGCGAAATCCGCGATCTGGAACAGCGCGGCGATTTGCGGGCGCGTATCGCGACGAACTACGAAACATCCGGCATCGATATGGGCGCGTCTATTGCCTGTGACGGTGTATGCCTGACGGTGATGGGGCTGGGGTCGGATTGGTTCGACGTCGAAATCAGCGCCGAGTCCGTGTCCAAGACAAACATCAGCGCTTGGAGCGTGGGTTATCGTGTGAACCTTGAACGCGCGTTGAAGGTGGGTGACGAACTGGGTGGTCATATCGTGTCCGGCCATGTTGACGGCGTGGCCGAGGTCGTGTCGATCCGCGATGAGGGCGACAGCACCCGCGTGACGCTTCGTGCGCCTGCTGAACTGGCCAAGTTTATCGCACCCAAAGGATCGGTCGCGCTGAACGGCACATCCCTGACCGTGAACGAAGTGAAGGGCAACGAATTCGGCATCAATTTCATCCCCCACACCAAGCAGGCCACCACATGGGGTGATGTGCAGGAGGGGGATCGTGTGAACCTCGAGATTGATACTCTGGCGCGTTATGTTGCGCGTTTGGCTGAAGCCAGCTGAAAATCCTTAAAAAATCGAGCAGTCGGAAAGGCGTGGGGAAACCCGCGCCTTATTCGTCTTCTTTGCAGAAAAGTTCGTAGACGCATTCCAGCATCTTTTTCGGACGATCATCGGCCAAACGATAGTAGATCGCCTTGCCGTCACGGCGCGGCACAACCAGACCTTCCAGACGCAGACGCGACAATTGCTGGGACACAGCCGCCTGACGGGCAGACAACAGCTCTTCCAGCTCGGTCACAGATTTTTCTCCAGATACCAAATGACACAGGATCATCAGCCGGCCTTCGTGGCTGATGGCCTTCAGGAACGCCGCCGCATCAGTCGCCTTTTCAGCGATCTGATCGATCTCTTCGTCGTCCATGTCTACTCGCAAAAGAGGCAGAGCCATCTTGTTATTCCTTAATCCTAACCGGTGTTACGAACCGGATGGTTTAAACTCTGGCGATGCCACCAGCATTTCCTGCAGCATCGGCCAGAAAAAGTTTTCGCCCGGATACCCTTCGAGACGCGCGATTTCCTTGCCGTCATCAATCAGCACAAATGTCGGCGTGTAGACAACCTTTCGCGCATAGGACACGCCCTCAGGTGGGCCATCACTCAGGTCTGCGCGTAATAAAGGTGCAAAGCGGCCTTCATCGGTGTTGGGGTATACTGGGCCGATTTCATCCAGCCACGCAGCGCAATAGGCGCAACCGGGTTCTTCGACCATGATCAAACGCGTGTCCGCCATGCCTGTCTGGGCAAGGCCGATCACGGAGGCAACGCCTAATACGGCGCGCAAAGCTATGTCACGCATCATCTTCATGACGCACAACATAATATGAATGTGTGAATTGGACAAGATTAGACCAAAGTACGCGACGCTTTGAAGCGGTCCGGCAACACTGGGTTGAGCACATCGCGTCAGGCGGCCTGTACCTAGATAAGACGCAGGTTGCGGATGTTGCCCAGCAGATGCGGAATTTTTTCTTTGAATTTAAAGAAACCGGCTTTGGCATGGGGCCACGCATCACGGTCAAAATCGTGCAGAACACGCACCATGGGAATATCCCATTTCCCCCGCAATATATCGGCGACAGGGCCAACGGGCGGATAGGATGTCACAATTTGTTCGGCGCCCACGGATGCGGCCCAGTGGGCTATCTGGTCTGCACTTTCCAGCCCCTTGGTGACAGGGCCGGTTTTGTCGGTAAGACGGTTGAGGCAATCGTCGATTGCTGCCGATTTGAACGAAAGGACATGCGGGGAAGGTTGCAGAATGCTTAGACGTTTTGCTGTCGATATGGTTGCCGTCGCGACGGGCTTCAGCCCCTGATCAAACAGCCAATCGGGCGTCAGATCGTCCTCGTGCAGCAAAAATGCTGTGCGTTTTTCGGGATCGAACCGGTCGCCTTCCGGTGCATCCATGCGCGGCGGATGTGGCGCGCCCTGTAAGGGCTCCGCATGGCTGGCCAATTGATACTGGGGGTGAAACCGCCCTTCGGTGAATTTCGAGATGTTCGAGGTTCTTGCAAGGTACGTCTTGCCAACGGTTTGCAGCCCGCCAACCCAGCGCCATGACAGGGTGTTCGACGCCGGATCGCCATCCAGCAAATGTCGCATGAAAAAATCGGCGCCCAAAGCCCACGGCAGGCGCAGCGTGAATATCCAGATCGAAGCAAACCACATGCGGCTGTGATTGTGTAAATAACCCGTCTCAACCAGTTCTTTGGCCCATGCATCAAAGCAATCGATGCCCGTTTCACCGTTGCAAGCCGCTTCCCATTCCTGCCGCAGGCCGGATTGTGTCTGAACCTGATCCCAAGCCAACGCCAGTTCCGCCCAATAGGCCCCCCACACAGCAGGGCGCATTTCCAGCCAACCCTTCCAGTAGGTGCGCCAGTAGACCTCTTGGATAAATTTTTCGGCACTGGCGGGCGAATGGTGTTTCAAGGTTTCAAGCAACACCTCGTCTTCCCGGATCAGGCGATGACGGATGTACGGCGACAGTTGGGATACGTTTTTGTGCTGACCTGGGCCAAGGTCGAAATTGCGGCGTTTGGCATAGTCAGCACCGGCTAAGGGCGCGAAATCGGCAAGGCGTGCAAGGCCTTCTTCACGGGTTGCCGCCCATTTGTTCGTCTCGGCCATTCGCGCGTGCCCCAATTCCGGATCGTTTGGGGGCGACCTAGCTGGGGGCGTTGCCAGATCAAGTGATCGACCGCGCGTTACTTTCTTTTGATCATGAAATTTCCGCCGCCCCTTGCAGCCCCCTAGGGTGACAACTAAGACTCTATCAACATCCACAGGATATTGCGGTCCTAAGATTTCAGAGGCAGGCGAAGATGAAAGATCCGATTGATACATATATGAACACGCTGGTGCCGATGGTTGTCGAACAGACAAGCCGTGGCGAACGCGCGTATGACATTTTCTCGCGCCTGTTGAAGGAGCGGATCATTTTCCTCAACGGTCCTGTTCATGATGGCATGTCCAGCCTGATCGTGGCGCAGCTTCTGCACCTTGAGGCGGAAAACCCGTCGAAAGAAATCTCGATGTACATCAACTCGCCCGGCGGCGTTGTGACATCCGGTCTGTCGATCTACGACACCATGCAGTACATCCGTCCGAAGGTGTCCACGCTGGTGATCGGTCAGGCGGCGTCGATGGGTTCGCTTCTGCTGACAGCAGGCGAAGCTGGCATGCGCTTCTCGCTGCCGAACAGCCGCGTGATGGTGCACCAGCCCTCTGGTGGTTATCAGGGTCAGGCGACGGACATCATGATCCACGCGCAAGAAACCCAGAAACTGAAGACCCGCTTGAACGAAATCTACGTCAAGCACACCGGTCAGACGCTGAAGAAAGTCGAAGCGGCGCTTGAACGCGACAACTTCATGTCGCCCGAAGAAGCCAAAGACTGGGGTCTGATTGACGAGATCGTGACAAACCGCGGTAGCGCGGATTCTGCGGAATCCTAAGATTTAGGCACGCCGTTTGCTTAATGGACGGCGTGACGTTTTTTGACGTTGTAGGGCGGGGCACCCTGTCCTAAGCTGGTGGAAAGACCGGCGTTGACTGCCTGATAGTCGGGCACCGGCGCCCCGACTTGGCAAACTGGAAGGCCGGGAAAGGTACGATATGGCGACGAATTCAGGCGGTGACAGCAAAAACACCCTCTACTGTTCTTTCTGCGGAAAGAGCCAACACGAGGTGCGAAAGCTGATCGCAGGCCCGACAGTCTTCATCTGTGACGAATGCGTTGAGCTCTGTATGGATATCATCCGTGAAGAGACCAAAGGTTCGGGCCTGAAATCCACAGACGGCGTTCCGACGCCGCTGGAAATCTGTCAGGTGCTGGACGACTACGTGATCGGTCAGGCAAAGGCCAAGCGCGTTCTGTCGGTGGCTGTGCACAACCACTACAAGCGACTGAACCATTCATCCAAGACTTCGGATATCGAACTGTCCAAGTCGAACATCCTTCTGATTGGTCCGACAGGTTGCGGTAAAACGCTTCTGGCTCAGACGCTTGCGCGTATTCTGGACGTGCCGTTCACCATGGCGGATGCGACCACGCTGACCGAAGCGGGCTACGTGGGTGAAGACGTTGAAAACATCATCCTGAAGCTGCTTCAGGCGTCCGAATACAACGTCGAACGCGCGCAGCGCGGCATCGTCTACATCGACGAAGTCGACAAGATCACGCGTAAATCCGAAAACCCGTCGATCACACGCGACGTGTCCGGTGAAGGCGTTCAGCAGGCGCTGCTGAAGCTGATGGAAGGCACGGTTGCCAGCGTTCCGCCGCAGGGTGGCCGCAAGCATCCGCAGCAGGAGTTCCTACAGGTCGACACAACGAACATCCTGTTCATCTGTGGCGGTGCGTTTGCCGGTCTGGATCGGATCATTGCGCAGCGCGGCAAAGGATCAGCCATGGGCTTTGGCGCCGATGTGCGTGATGTCGATGATCGCGGCGTTGGCGAAATCTTTAAGGATCTGGAACCCGAAGATCTTCTGAAATTCGGTCTGATTCCGGAATTCGTTGGCCGTCTGCCGGTTCTGGCAACGCTGGAAGATCTGGACGAAGACGCGCTGGTCACCATCCTGACCAAACCGAAGAACGCTCTGGTCAAACAGTACCAGCGTCTGTTCGAACTGGAAGATGCCAAGCTGAGCTTCACCGACGATGCGCTGATCGCAATCGCAAAGAAAGCGATCGAACGCAAAACCGGTGCGCGTGGTCTGCGCTCTATCCTCGAAGATATCCTGCTGGATACGATGTTCGAACTTCCGGGTCTGGATGATGTCGATGAGGTTGTGGTCAACGAAGAAGCGGTCACATCCGACGCCAACCCGCTGATGATCTACGCCGATCAAAAGAAAGAACCGGCATCGGCCAGCTAAGCTGATCTCCACAAAATTCAGAAACCCGCTGCGTGAGGAACGTGGCGGGTTTTTCATTTGTGCCCGCGGTTCGCGCGCGCTTGACAAACCCCGCAGCGCGGCTTTGAAGCGAAGGCAACACATGCGTAGGGAAAGGGTGTTTCATGACAATCAAACGCATCCACACGGGCAGCCCGTTTGAAGAGAAAATCGGCTACTGCCGCGCCGTTGTGGCAGGTGGTTTTGTCCACGTGGCCGGTACGGTCGGGCAGGGCGACACCGTCGAAGAACAGTGCCGCGCTGCATTGGAAGTGATCAAAAAGGCCGTGACCGAGGCCGGTGCATCTTTGGAAAACGCGGTGCGCGTCAACTACTACCTGCCTGACGCGGCCGAGTTCGAACCCTGCTGGCCGATCCTGCGCGAATATTTCGGCGACAACCCGCCCGCAGCGACCATGGTGGAATGCAACCTGATCGACCCGAAGTACCGGATCGAGATCGAATTGACCGTTCTGGCCTAATCGTCCTTGCGCCGCTGGCGCGCTTCAAATTTATCCCCGATGGCGGCCTTGACGGTGCGCCATCGGACTTTGGGCCAAGCCTCGTCACTGGCTTCGACAAAGCCCAAGCGGATCAAATCTTCCTGAACCGCAGGCATCGCAAGAACGCCAAGATCGTGACGTTTCTTCGCTCCGCCCTTTTTCTTATAGATCTTCTGAAGCTTTTCGACGGTCACGACATTGATCCCGCAAAAGCTTTGGAGATGTTCGACAATCTGGTCGGTCGCGCCGGACTGGCGGCGCACCAGAATGGCCACCTTTTGATGGGGTTGCCCGACCATCCCGAACAGATGCAGCGCGCTTCCTTCAGCCGCGATGACGTGCTTCGCGGCCTTATAGCGCGCGATCTGGGTGCGCATGTCATGCTTTTGCGGGTGAAAGATTTCATACCCGTCAGCGGCCAGATGTTCTTCGATCTGGGTTTCGCCGATCAGACCACCCTTGTTCAGGCCCAGTTCGCTGCGCGAGATGTACAGCTTTTCAGGCCCTTCCGCTTCGACATCAGCGCCAATGCGTGTCTGTGCAAAGGTTTGAAACTGCGGCGTACCCCGGACGATGTCACCCAACCCAAAGCCTTGCCCCGGAACCACAAGCTCTTCAACCTCGGTCGGGGCTGTCAGCACCTTGATCGGCAGGTCGATCCCGCAAAGTTCAAAAAACGCGCGTTGAAAGCCTTCGGTCTGATCGCCACGGGCAGGCCGTTTCGAGATAAAGACGATCCCGTCCGGGGCCGATGCCATGGCATCCAGTCCCCAAAGGCGCCCCGTGCTTTCCACAAGGAAATGCCCGAAGTGCACCCACAGAACGCCCCCCCAAAGCCAACGACCTTCCAGCTTATCAACGTCGCCTTCCGGCTTGTCCGGTTCGACCGTCAGAGGCCGGAAATTGCGCCAGAAGGCACCGGTGTCACAATAGGACCCATCGGCACGCAAAATGCCTGCCTTCTGCTGGAAAGCACTTTCTGTTGCGGGGACAACAAGCGCCTTTTCCAGATGTTCGATTTCATGCGACCAGCCGCCATCGGGCAGCGGCTTGGGCTGCGTGATCTGGGCGTCGGGTGTATCGGCATCGTCGATGTCGTCGTCGCTCACGCTTATACCTCGCGCGCGCAGGTCCAGACCTTACGGGTCGACACGTCTTCGTTTTTCTCAAAACCTGCCTGCGTCAGGATGCGTTTGCATTTGCGCATGCCTTCCACTTCGTAGGCTTCAGGATGGAATTCCATCACGATAGCACGAATGCCGCTTAGATCGGCGTGCTCCAAGAGGTCCAGCTCACCGCCTTCGATGTCGCACAGCAGGACCGTGGGTTTCAGCTCTTCGACCACTTCGGCAAAGCTGATGGTGGGAATCTCGACTTCGCGCGTGCGGCGGTTGGCCTTGGCGATCAGCGACGAGCCCAAGAAAGAGTTCTGCACGTGGAATGTCATTGTGGCCGGACGTTCTGGGTTCGCGATCACCAGCTGATTGCGTACCTCGATACGGTCTGTCAGGTCGTTTTCTTCGTACAACGCATTGATATGCGGCAACATATCGGGGTTGGCTTCGAACGAAATGACGCGTTCGGGCTTGGCGTTCAGCGTACACACAGCGCCCACAATCCCAAGACCCGAGCCCATTTCCAGAACACGGTCTTTTTCAGTCGTGACCAAAAGCGCGCCCTTGATTTCGTCGCCTTCATAGCGCGCTTGGGCGATCCGTTCGATGCGTGTTTCGTTCAGGTACGGCGACGCGGGCACGCGGACGCCGTGGCATTCAACTGCGATCTCGGTTTTGGTCATGGACTGCTCATTTGTTTTTTCGTCAAAATACGCATCGCCATCGGATTTGCACGGAAAAAGCTGCTGGTTTGGCAACAATGCCCGAAGATAGCGGGGCATTCGCCACAGTCCTTCGTAAAATTCCGTGCAAATACGCGCCCATATCGCGCGAAGTGTGCGGGATCATCTGGACGTCGGCGTATGGATCGGGCATACCACAGCCAAGTGATCGGAGGCGATGCTATGGGCATTCTTAACACATTGCTGCGTGCTGTGACTTGGTGGAACGGCCAGACCCTGAATACTCAGCTGTTCACATGGCGTAAGGGCCAGAAGGTCGGCGAAGATGCTCAGGGCAATATTTTCTACCAGACCGCCGATGGGAAACGCCGCTGGGTGATCTTTAACGGCGAGGCGGAAGCATCGCGTGTTGACCCCGATTGGCACGGTTGGCTGCACCACACCTTCAAAGAAGCGCCCACAGATCGCCCGCTGGCGCACAAGCCGTGGGAAAAGCCGCATCTCGAAAACCTGACTGGCACGGCACTGGCCTATGCACCTGCAGGGTCCCTGCGTCGTGAGAAGCCCGCAGACCGTAGCGACTACGAGGCGTGGAGCCCGGAATAAGATGAACCGTTTCTTAGGTTCATTGGCGCTCTGCGTGTCCATGGTCACTGCGGGACATGCGCAAGAAGCGACTGCAACAGGTACGGGTGCGATTCTGCGCGGCTTGGATAAGCTGACAGGCCAGCTTTACGATATCGAACTGTCGCCCGGAGGCCTGACCAAGTTCGGGCATATCGAAATCGTTCTGGAAGACTGCCGGTATCCCGATGGCAACCCGTCAGGCGATGCCTATGCCTTTCTGACAATTCGTGACGTCAATGACGACGCCGAGGTTTACAGCGGCTGGATGGTGGCATCGTCGCCCGCGCTGAACCCGATGGAGCATTCGCGCTACGACGTCTGGCCGTTGCGCTGCACAACGTCCTGACCGCTGTCAGCAAGCGGATGGGCGGTGTAATCCGCATCCAGCTGCAAAGCATCCTGTAATCTTTGGTGATACGCCGCTCGCGGTATTTCGATCGCGCCAAGAGACGCCAGATGCGGCGTCAGGAACTGCGTGTCGAACAGGGTAAAGCCACAGCGGTTCAGGTGATCTACCAGCCATGCCAGCGCGATCTTGCTGGCGTCCCGTTTGCGCGAGAACATGCTTTCCCCGCAGTAGGCGCTGCCGATGGTCACGCCGTAGACCCCGCCAATCAGCACCCCGTCATCCCATACCTCGATCGAGTGGGCGTGCCCTAGGGCGAACAGTTGCGTGTAGAGGTCGAAAATCTGGTCGTTGATCCAGGTTTCCTCGCGATCTGCACAGGCGGTCATGACACCTTCAAAATCGCGGTTCAGCGTCACCTGATAGGCGTCACGGCGTAGCGTCTTGGCAAGGCTTCTGGAAATACGAAAGCTGTCGAGCGGGAAGATGCCGCGCTTTCGGGGGTCGACCCAGAAGATATCCGGGTCGTCCCGTGTTTCGGCCATTGGAAATAGGCCGGACCGATATGCGTGTAGCAGCAGATCGGGGGTTATCATGGCGCTCGCGGTCAGCTTTGTTCCATCGTCTTTTCAAGCCACTGTTCCAGCCAGTGGATTGTGTAATCCCCGCTTAGAACGTCAGGCTCTTGCAACAGCGCATCGAACAGCGGGACCGTTGTGTCCACGCCATCTACGATCAGCTCACCCAAGGCGCGGTACAGACGTGCCAAGGCCTCGGGACGGTCGCGACCATGTACGATCAGCTTGCCGATCAAGCTGTCGTAGTAGGGCGGGATGGAATAGCCGTCATAAAGTGCCGAATCCATACGCACACCCAAGCCACCCGGCGCGTGGTACTGCGTGATCTTGCCCGGCGAGGGCGAGAAGTTGGGCAGTTTTTCCGCGTTGATCCGGACCTCGATCGCGTGGCCGTTCAGCTTCAGATCTTCCTGCGAGAAGGACAGCGGCAGGCCTGCGGCGACACGGATCTGTTCGCGCACAAGGTCTTGGCCAAAGATCGCTTCGGTCACAGGGTGTTCCACCTGAAGACGGGTGTTCATTTCGATGAAATAGAACTCGCCCTTTTCATACAGGAATTCGATGGTGCCAGCGCCTGCGTATTTGATGCGGGCGACCGCATCGGCACAGGTTTTACCAATGGCTGCGCGTTCTTCCGGTGTGATGCAGGGGCCGGGGGCCTCTTCAAACACTTTCTGGTGGCGGCGCTGCAAGGAACAGTCGCGTTCGCCCAGATGGACCGCGTTGCCTTTGCCATCGCCGAACACCTGAATTTCGATGTGGCGCGGCGTGGTCAGGTATTTTTCGATGTAAACTTCGTCGTTGCCAAAGTTCGACTGGCCTTCGGAACGCGCTGTATAGAACGCCTTTTCCATTTCAGCCGCGTTTTTCGCAACCTTCATACCACGGCCACCGCCACCGGCAGTGGCTTTGATGATCACCGGATAGCCGATCTCTTCACCAACCTTCAGGGCCGTTTCCAGATCGGGCACGCCACCGTCAGAGCCGGGAACGCAAGGCACGCCCAGTTCTTTCATGGTGTCTTTGGCGGTGATCTTGTCGCCCATGACGCGGATGTGTTCGGCGCGGGGGCCGATAAACGTCAGGTCGTGATCTTCGACGATCTGCACGAACTTCGCGTTTTCCGACAGGAAGCCATATCCGGGGTGGATGGCTTGCGCACCGGTTACTTCGCAGGCTGCGATGATCGCGGGGATCGACAGATAGCTGTTGGTGGATTGCGGCGGGCCGATGCAGATGGATTCATCGGCCATACGCACGTGCATCGCATCGCTGTCGGCAGTCGAATGCACCGCGACGGATTTGATACCCATCTCGCGGCACGCACGGACGACGCGAAGCGCAATTTCACCACGGTTGGCGATTAGAATTTTGTCGAACATTTCAACCTCACTCGAGGATGACAAGCGGCGCGCCGAATTCGACGGGCGACCCGTCTTCGACCAGGATGCGCTTGACGGTGCCAGCGCGCGGGGCCGGAATGTGGTTCATGGTCTTCATCGCTTCAACGATCAGAAGCGTGTCGCCTTCGTTAACGGTCGCGCCCACTTTGATGAAGGACGGTGCACCGGGTTCGGGCTGCATGTAGATAGTGCCGACCATCGGCGAGGTCACCGCGCCGGGGTGCGATGCCGGATCGTCGTTTGCGTCGACTGCTGGCGCGGCTGCGGCGGCAGGGGCCGCTGCTGCGGGTGCGGGGGCTGCGGCCGGTGCGGCGGCAGGAACCTGAACCGCAACTGGGGCGGCTTGCATCATACGGCTGACCCGGACGTTCAGGCTGTCATTATCGCCGTATTCGCGTTTTACCTGAAGTTCACTCAGATCATTTTCGCGCAGCAGTTCTGCCAGCGCCTGAATGAATTCCACGTCAGAGTCATGTTTTTTCTGTGTCATTCCCAACCTCGATCGGTAACGTCTGCTCAATCCGCGTATGCGACATTTAGCCCGATATAGGCTAACCTGCGCCGCGATAAAAGCGTTGCCGGTCTGGGAAATGACGGAGCGTCACTCAGAAGGCAAGAGCGGAGTGCGGTTTGATCCCGAGATTTCGTCGTCTTTCGAGCTTTCCAAAAGCGCTTCGATCCGCAGTTGCATGATCGACGGCGGGGCAAAATGATCGCTGGGATGGCGTAAAACATAGTCCAGTTTTTCTTTTGCCGTTGCGGGTTCGGGGATCGGTTTGTCCTCCTTGGCTGGTGGTGTGCGGATGTGCCTGTCCGCAAGCGAGAGGAAGAGGGATGAGTGGCTAACACTCTGAATTGGTGAAATCTTCATGGCAGTTTCCGAAGTCGCTGCCCCCACAATGAACAATATAAACCAAGTCTTAAGCAGATCGTTCAGATTTCACTTATTAAGGTTAACGGCGGTCAACTGATGGCCGAGTATTAAGCTAGATCAGGTCGATCAGCTGGCAGGGGTGGAAGCCCGACCGCGAATTTCGGTCCTCCAAAAGAAAACCGCCGCCCGATTGGGGCGGCGGTTTCTGTTTCGCTGGGGGGAGATCAGCGATTCATGCGGTTTTCGATCAGATCATCGACAACCGACGGATCTGCCAGTGTCGATGTATCGCCCAACGCACCATAGTCGTTTTCGGCGATCTTGCGCAGGATCCGGCGCATGATTTTGCCCGAACGTGTCTTCGGCAGGCCGGGGGCCCACTGGATCAGGTCAGGCGATGCGATCGGGCCGATTTCGGTGCGGACCCATGTACGCAGTTCCTTGCGCAGGTCGTCCGAAGGCTCTTCGCCGTTCATCAGCGTGACGTAGCAGTAGATGCCCTGACCCTTGATGTCGTGCGGGTAGCCAACAACGGCGGCTTCGGCGACTTTTTCATGTGCAACCAGCGCGGATTCGACCTCGGCTGTGCCCATGCGGTGACCGGAGACGTTAATCACGTCATCGACGCGTCCTGTGATCCAGTAGTCGCCATCTGCGTCACGACGGCAGCCGTCGCCCGAGAAATAGTAGTTCTTGTAGTCTGCGAAATACGTCTTCTCGAAACGCTCGTGGTCGCCCCAGACGGTACGCATCTGACCCGGCCAGCTGTCTTTGATCGCCAGAACGCCCTCGGTCGGGAATTCGTGGATCTCTTCGCCTGTGGTCGGTTCCAGAACAACCGGCTGAACGCCGAAGAACGGCTTCATCGCGGCACCCGGCTTGGTCGCGTGCGCGCCCGGAAGCGGGGTCATCAGGTGGCCACCGGTTTCTGTCTGCCACCATGTGTCAACGATCGGGCATTTGCCCTTGCCGACAACGGTGTTGTACCAGTTCCACGCCTCGGGGTTGATGGGCTCGCCAACGGTGCCCAGAATGCGCAGATCGGACAGATCGCATTTGGTGACGAACTCTTCGCCCTGGCCCATCAGCGCACGGATCGCTGTCGGGGCAGTGTAGAACTGGTTCACCTTGTGCTTTTCGCAAACCTGCCAGAAGCGGCTTGCGTCGGGGTAGGTGGGAACACCTTCGAACATCAGCGTGATGCCGCCATTGGCCAGCGGGCCGTAGACGATATAGCTGTGGCCTGTGACCCAACCCACGTCAGCGGTACACCAGTAGACGTCGCCATCATGGTAGTCGAACGTCACTTCGTGCGTCAGGGCCGCATACGTCAGGTAACCACCTGTCGAGTGCACAACGCCCTTGGGCTGACCGGTCGAGCCGGAGGTGTACAGAATGAACAGCGGGTCTTCTGCGTTCATTTCTGCGGGCGGGCAGTCTGCGCTCGCCTCGGCTGCCATTGCGTTGTAGTCGAAGTCACGGCCATCAACCCATGTGGTCTGACCGCCGGTGCGCTTGACCACCAGACATTTGACGTCTTCATCGCAGTGCAGCAGGGCCTTGTCAGCGTTGGTTTTCAGCGGAGTTTTGCGGCCGCCGCGCGGGGCTTCGTCTGCTGTGATAACCACTTTCGCGTCACAACCCTGAACACGGGCTGCCAAAGCGTCGGGCGAGAAGCCAGCGAATACGATCGAATGGATCGCGCCGATGCGCGCACAGGCCAGCATCGCGTAGGCGGCTTCAGGGATCATCGGGAGATAGATGATAACGCGGTCACCGCGTTCGACACCCAAAGACTTCAGAACGTTAGCCATGCGGCTGACGCTGCCATGAAGTTCTTTGTAGGTGATGTACTGAGCGGCTTCTTCCGGATCATCGGGTTCCCAGATGATAGCAGTCTGGTCGCCGCGCGTGGCAAGATGGCGGTCAATACAGTTGGCCGCAACGTTAAGCGATCCGTCTTCAAACCATTTAATCGAAATGTTGCCGGGTGCGAACGAGGTGTTCTTGATTTTGGTCGGCTTTTTGATCCAATCGATACGCTCTGCGACGTCGCCCCAAAAACCTTCCGGATCGGAAATCGAACGCGCATACATCTCATCGTATTTTGCGGCATCCACATGTGCCTTCGACTTCAATTCGTCGCTGGGCGGGTATGTAGTGGTCATCTCACTGTCCTCCTCATGCGGTCGCCCCACTGGGCCACCAATTAGGGAAATGCTTTATATAAAAGGCCGGAAACGTTCGCCCCCGACCTTTTGGCAATTTTTAAGCTCGAGAGTAGCTTAGATTGCCAGGTATTCGGCGCGCAGCTCGGCGTTATCCAACACTTCCTTCGCGGTTCCATCAAATACGACAGAGCCGGTGTCCAGAATGATGGCGCGATCAGCCAGCTGCAAGGCGCGAACGGCGTTTTGTTCAACGAGGATCGTTGTCATGCCCTGTTCTTTAATCAGACGCAGGGTTTTCTCGATCTCGTCAACGATAACCGGCGCCAGACCTTCGTAGGGTTCGTCCAGGAGAAGAACTTTTACGTCACGGGCCAGCGCGCGCGCGATGGCAAGCATCTGCTGTTCACCACCCGACAGTGTCACACCTTCCTGTTTGCGACGCTCTTTCAGGCGCGGGAACAGGTCGTACAGACGGTCGATCGACCAACCGATGGGCGGTGCGATCTGTGCCAGCTGAAGGTTTTCTTCAACGGTCAGGCCGGGGATGATGCAACGATCTTCCGGAACCAGACCCAGACCCGCTGCGGACGCCTGATAGGACTCCATTTTGTGCAGCGGCTGGTGATCCAGCCAGATCTCGCCCTTCATCACCTGCGGATCGCCCATACGTGCGATGGACCGAAGTGTGGTGGTCTTGCCCGCGCCGTTACGGCCAAGCAGAGCAAGGATTTCACCTTCGTGAACGTTAAAGGAGATGCCCTGAACGATATAGCTTTCGCCATAGTACGAGTGCATGTCCCAGACAGACAGGAATGCCGGCGCCGTTTCGGCGTGGTTGGCATTCTTGTTGAACTCAGGCTTCGCGTTCATTGTCATGTCTCCTTAAGCCGCTTCACCAAGGTAAGCTTCCTTAACTTTCGGATGCCCCTTGATGTTTTCAGGCGTGTCTTCGACCAGCGGTGTACCCTGCGCCAGAACGGTGATCCGGTCTGCCAGCGAGAAGACGACGTGCATGTCGTGTTCGATGATACACATGGTGATATCGCCACGTGCCTTGATGGTTTTAAGCAGGTCGATGGTGTTGTTTGTATCGGCCCGCGCCATGCCGGCTGTCGGTTCGTCCAGCAAAAGCAGCTTGGGCTTTTGAACCAGACACATGGCCATTTCCAGACGGCGTTTGTCACCACGGGACATCGACGCAGAGTGCATGTTGCGCTTGTCCAGCATGTTGACCTCGTCCAGCATCGCCTCGGCTTCCTGGATCAGGTCTTTTTCGTCACGCACATCTTCAATCGCGCGCAGTTTGAAAGACCCGTCACGACGCGCCAGAACCGGAATGATCATGTTTTCCATGACCGTCAGGTCGCCGAAGATTTCCGGCGTCTGGAACACGCGGCTGATGCCCATCTGGTTGATCTCGAACGGTGTGCGGCCCAGAACGGACTGACCGTCGAACATGACCGAGCCTGTGTCGGGGATCAATTTACCCACCAGACAGTTCAGCAGGGTGGATTTACCGGCCCCGTTCGGGCCGATAATTGCGTGTACGGTGTTTTCCTGTACCGACAGGTTCACATCACCAAGCGCTTGCAGACCGCCGAAGCGTTTGTTGACGTCCTTGACTTCAAGAATGCCCATGAGTGCTTCTCCTTATTCTGCAGGTTCGGTTTTAGCAGAGTCTGTGTCGGCAGATTTGCCGCGCAGTTTCTGCATAATGCGCTGACCACCTTCAACAAGGCCACCAGGCAGGAAGATAACGACAAGCATGAAGATGATGCCCAGCGTCAGGTGCCAGCCTTTGCCGATGAAGGGGTAGATGATGGTCACGATGAAGTCTTCCAGACCATCCGGCAGGAAGGCGAACCATGTGTGCAGGATGTCGCCGTTGATCTTGGACAGGATGTTTTCCATGTACTTGATCGCACCTGCGCCCAGAACCGGACCAATCAGGGTGCCAGCACCGCCAAGGATCGTCATCAGAACAACCTCACCGGACGCTGTCCAGAACATACGTTCCGCACCAGCCAGCGGGTCCATCGATGCCATCAGCGCACCCGCCAGACCTGCGTACATACCCGAGATGACAAAAGCTGCCAGTGTGTAGGGACGCGGGTTCAGACCGGTGTAGTTCAGACGCTGCTGGTTGGACTTAACCGCACGCAGCATCAGGCCGAAGGGCGAACGGAAGATCCGGATCGCGATGTAGAACGCAACCAGCATGATGACCGAGCAGAAGTAGTAGCCAACGTTGAACGTGAACTTCCAAGCGCCGACGGTCAGCTGAGTGCTGTCGCGCATTTCCATGCCGAACAGGCTGGGAACTGGAATGTTGCCGTCTGTGGAGGAGGCCATGCTCAGGATACGCGGATCGTCCAATGCCAGCTGCAGGCCAGTTTCACCACCTGTGATCGGCGTCAGAACCGAATAGGCAAGGGCGAACATCATCTGCGCAAAAGCCAGTGTCAGGATCGAGAAGTAGATACCCGAGCGACGGAGCGAGATGTAGCCGATCAGCAAAGCGAACAGGCCAGACATGATGACCGCCAGAATGATCGCCGGAATGACGTTCATGCTGAGCAGCTTGAACATCCAGACCGCTGCGTAGGACCCAATACCCAGAAACGCCGCGTGGCCGAAGGACAGGTAGCCTGTCAGACCGAACAGAATGTTAAAGCCGATCGCAAAGATACCGAAGATCACGAAGCGCTGCATCAGATCTGGGTAGCCAGCGTTGAACTGGGCCAGAGCCGAGCCATCGGGGAAGGGGTTCAGGATAAACGGTGCAAAGATGGTCAGCACCGCGACGAGGATAAGAAGAGACGCGTCTTTCTTTTCGAGACCGAACATGGATCAGTCCTCCATCACGCCCTTGCGACCCATAAGGCCCCGCGGACGAGTAAGTAGAATGATGATAGCGACCAGATAGATGATGACCTGGTTGATGCCGGGGATGAAGTCGATGACTTCGCGCATCGAGGCAAAGCTTTCGAGAATGCCAAGCAGGAAGCCCGCTAGAACAGCGCCCGGAAGTGAACCCATGCCGCCCACAACGACCACAACAAAGCTGAGAACCAGGAAGTCCATGCCCATGTGATAGTTTGGTGGGTTGATCGGTACGTACATCACACCCGCCAGACCCGCGACGGCTGCCGCAAGACCGAACATGATGGTAAAGCGACGGTCGATGTTGATGCCCAGCAGGCCAACAGTTTCACGGTCCGCCATACCGGCGCGAACGACCATGCCGAATGTTGTGAACTGCAAGAAGGCAAATACGGCACCGATGATCACAACCGCAAAGCAGAAGTAAACCAGACGCCAGTACGGGTAGATGATGATGTTCGGATCAAAACCGATCATCGTGCCGAAATCGAAGCTACCTTTAAAGGCTTCGGGCGCAGGTGTCGGGATCGGGTTCGCACCGTAGAAGTATTTGATGATTTCCTGCAAAACGATCGCAAGGCCGAACGTCACAAGGATCTGGTCAGCGTGCGGACGCTTGTAGAAGTGTTTGATCAGGCCACGCTCCATGATCACACCAACGGCGATCATCACGGGAATGGCAAACAGGATGGCGAGCGGTACGGACCAGTCAATGATCGCGTTGCCGGCGCTTTCGCCGAAGATGTCATAGACGTAGGGAACATCGACTTGCAGGGGTTTGCCCAAGAAGTCGGTTCTGGTTTCGTCGATGACGGTGTGGCTGAGTGTCAGGATGCGGTTCAGCGTCACGGCGCAGAATGCACCGATCATGAAGAGCGCGCCGTGGGCGAAGTTAACAACGCCAAGTGTGCCGAAGATCAGCGTCAGACCCAGTGCGATCAGCGCATATGCTGACCCTTTGTCGAGTCCGTTCAGGATTTGCAGGATTAATGCGTCCATTGTCCCACCCTTTTGCGGTCGGATTGCGGAAAGATTGAACCCCCGCGTCAACAGGGGGGCAGTCAGGGAGAAGCGGTGTTCGGGTGGGCATTGCTGCCCACCCGGAAGTTTTGCTTATGCGCCGGGGTTGCAGGTGCCCAGTTCGCCGCCAAAGATGGAAGCGTCGTAGGTAACCTGACCGACCGGTGTAACTTCAACGATCTCGAGAAGGTCGAACTCGGAAGTCGGGTTCTCTTTACCCTTCACAACCAGAACGTCTTTGAAGCACTGGTGGTCTTCGGCACGGTACAGTGTCTTACCGTTGCCCATACCGTCGAACTCGAAGTCTTCCAGAGCTTCTGCAACGGCACACGGGTTGAACGAACCTGCGCGCTGAACCGCGTCTGCGTACAGCATCGCCTGAACGTAGCATGTGTGCGCAGCCTGGCTCGGCGGGAAGCCGTACTTTTCACCGAAGGACTTAACGAACTGCTTGGAGCCCTCGTCCTGCAGCGACCAGTGCCAGTTTGTCGAACCGAAGATGCCTTTAACGTTGGCACCAGCACCCTTCGCCATCAGGCGCGAGTACAGCGGAACAACGATTTCGAAGTTCTTACCGTTAACCTGCTTTTCACGCAGACCGAACTGAACCGCGTTTGTCAGCGAGTTCACCATGTTACCGCCGTAGTGGTTCAGAACCAGAACGTCGGCACCGGACTGCAGAACAGGCGCGATGTAGGACGAGAAGTCAGTCTGTGTCAGCGGCGTTTTAACCGCAGCTACAGTTTCCCAGCCCATCGCTTCTGTGGATGTGCGGACGGCTTCTTCTGTGGTGTAACCCCAGTTGTAGTCCGCTGTCAGGTGGTAAGCCTTACGGTCTGTGCCGTAGTTCTTGCCCAGGATCGGGGCCAGAGCAGCACCGGACATGTAAGAGTTGAAGAAGTGACGGAAACCGTTCGCCTTCTTGTCCTTACCTGTGGTGTCGTTCGAGTGTGTCAGACCGGCCATGAAGATGACGCCAGCTTCCTGACACAGAGCCTGAACCGCAACCGCAACGCCGGAGGACGAACCGCCGGTGATCATTACAGCGCCGTCTTTTTCGATCATGGACTTCGCAGAGGCGCGAGCCGCGTCGGACTTTGTCTGTGTGTCGCCTGTGACGTACTCGACCTTCTTGCCAAGGATACCTGTACCCTCAAGCGCTTTGGACGAGAATGTGTTCATCAGGCCGCCGTCGCCGCCACCGTTCAGGTGCTCAACAGCAAGTTCGTAAGCGCGCAGTTCGTCTGCGCCTTCGTCCGCATACGCACCGGTTTGCGGTACGTTGAAGCCGAATGTGACAGTGCTACCTGTCGGAGCGTTGGTAAAGCCTTCGTGGCCAGCCGCCGACAGATATGTCGGAAGCGCGAGGCCGGCACCAGCTACAGCACCGGTCTGGATCACGCCGCGGCGTGTCAGATTCAATTTGGACATAGAAATCCTCCCTAGGTGATTTGCATTTGCGGCTCCTCTTTTCCGCAAACGCGCGCACTAGTGTGCAAAGTCAGTATGTGTTGGAGAAAGAAAATTGCGCAACAACTGCTTTTTATACTTCAATTTTTTTGTCAATTAATGAACAGTATACTTCAGTAAACTGTAAATTTACTTACGCCGCGCCGCAGAAGTGCGTTGAAGAGTCAGGAAAAATTGATGGCACGGGACACGCTAACCGGAAGTCGAATACGCGAACGTCGCGTCATGGCAGGTCTGAAGCAGGCTGAATTGGCCAGCGCAGCGGGAATTTCGGCCTCATATCTCAATCTAATTGAACATAATCGACGCGGAATCGGCGGTAAGCTTCTTCTCGATATCGCTGAAGTGCTGGGCGTCGAACCGGCCTTGCTTAGCGAAGGGGCCGAGGCGACGTTGATCGCTGCACTGCGCGAGGCCGCATCCGATCCTAAGGCTGCGCCGGTTGAAGTGGACCGTGTCGACGAATTCGCGGGGCGCTTTCCAGGCTGGGCAGGTTTGTTGTCAGACAACCGCCGCCGTATCGCGTCGCTTGAACGGACGGTTGAAACGCTGTCCGACCGCTTGACGCACGATCCGCATTTGGCGGCCTCTTTGCATGAAATGCTGTCAACTGTGACCTCGATCCGGTCGACTGCCTCCATCCTGAACGATCCTGCAGACCTGAGCCCTGAATGGAGCGCCCGTTTCCACCGCAACGTTTATGAAGATGCCACCCGCCTTGCCGAAACCAGCCGCGCGCTGGTGGGCTATCTTGAAGCCTCAGGTGATGCCACGTCCGAGGCCAGCGCGCCGCAGGATGAAATGGACGCTGTTCTGGCCAGCGCCGGTTATTTTCTGGAGCCTCTGGAACACAGCCCCGACGGCATCTCGGATCTATCTGAAACCTTGGGTGTCGAACTGTCGGCGGATGCGCGCACGTTGCTGGATGCTCACTTGAACCGCTATGCCAGCGATGCAGAGCAACTGCCGCACGAAATTCTGGCCCCCAAAATGCTGGCGGGCGAAACGGACCCATTTGCAATCGCAGCAGCGCTGCGTCTGTCGCCCGGTCTTGTCATGCGCCGCATGGCGATTTTGTCGGGCTCGGTTCTGGACGATGATTTCGGTTTGGCGCTTTGCGATGGCACGGGCACGTTGACTTATCGAAAGCCGCTTCAGGATTTTTCATTGCCCCGCTTTGGTGCCGGCTGTCCGCTTTGGCCGCTTTATTCCGCTTTGTGCGCGCCGGGGATGCCGATTATGCGGTTGATCGCCCAGCCCGGTGCGACAGATCGTCAGATCAAGGCCTTCGCCTATGCCGAGGACACGCAAGCACCCGCTTTGGACGGCGCGCGGTTGCTAAAAGTTCATATGCTGATGGTCCCCGTGCCCTTTGGTGCGGCGGACGAAAAGACCGAAGCGGTGGGCGTCTCGTGCCGGATTTGTCCGCGCAATGACTGTGCAGGGCGCCGTGAGCCTTCAATTTTGTCGACCGGACAATGATTGGATTTTTGACAGATCGCGTCAGGCAGGTAATAAATTAGGGGTCGCCCATGCGTGAGGACCGTGAAAGCGGGGCGGGGCGACAGGGGAGGAACATCGTGAATGCCAAAACATTTGCTACTGATCGAGGATGAGCCGAATATCATCGAAGCGATCAGTTTCATTCTAAGCCGTGACGGCTGGTCCGTCAGGGCCCATTCGGATGGCACGAATGCGGTTGAAACCGCATCGCGCCTGAAACCGGATGTGATTATTCTGGATGTCATGCTGCCGGGTAAAAGCGGCTATGACATCCTGCGTGAAATCCGGGAAGAGCCTGATATATCAGGGATTCCTGTACTTATGCTGACCGCCCGCGGTCAGACAAAGGACCGTGAACTTGCTGAAAAGGCAGGTGCCAGCCGGTTCATGACCAAGCCGTTTTCCAACGCGGATGTCGTTGAAGCTGTTCGGGCGCTTGCCCTGCAGCCATGATCGACGACGAGGAAAAGGCCGGGTTACCTGTTTTTCTGGAGCGGCGCAGCTACCGCCGCAGAAGGCTTCATGACGCGGCGCGTTTGTTGCCGGTGCTGGGGCTGTTGGGGTGGATGGTGCCGCTTTTATGGTCAGTTGATTCTGCCAAGGCGCCCGCTTCGTCCAATGTTCTAACTTATGTTTTTCTGGTCTGGGCTGCGCTGATCAGCGCTTGTTTCCTGATTTCATCCCGTATGTCGCGCAACGAGCGCGCCAATCAGGACACTGAGGGCGGACGGGACGGGCAGCAATGACCTCGTTCAACGCCCTTCTGGCCATTTGTCTGGCCTACGTCTTTTTCCTTTTTGTTGTGGCCTTCGTGGCTGAACGGTCCGCGATGCAAGGCCGCGTGCGTTGGTTGCGCTCGCCGGTGGTCTATACGCTGTCGCTGTCGATTTACTGTACCGCGTGGACGTTTTACGGCGCGGTGGGCTCGGCGGCGCGAAACGGCATTGAATATGTGGCGATCTATCTGGGGCCGAGCCTTGTGATGATTGGGTGGTTCTGGGCGGTGCGAAAGCTGGTGCGCATCGGACGCAGCCAGCGCATCACCTCTATCGCTGATCTTATTTCGTCGCGTTATGGCAAGTCGAACTTCCTTGCCATGTGCGTGACCATCTTCTTCGTTCTGGGGACAACGCCCTATATCGCGCTGCAGCTGCAATCTGTGACGCTCAGCTTCGAGGTTTTCGGGCTTGCGGAAAGCGTGTCTGGCGGGGGCGATCCCAAGACGCGCACGGCTTTCTGGGTTGCGATCGGTCTTGCCATTTTTACCGTCTTCTTCGGTACCCGAAATCTGGATGCAAACGAACGGCACCACGGCGTCGTGATGGCGATTGCGGTCGAGGCGGTGGTGAAGCTTGCCGCGCTTCTGTCTGTCGGCATTTTCGTTGTCTGGGGGCTGTCTGATGGCATTCCGGACATCCTTGAACGCATCGACGCATCGGAGATCGGCATCTGGCAGGTCGATGGCGGTCGCTGGGCAGGCATTACGTTTTTGTCTGCGGCGGCGTTTCTGTGCCTGCCGCGCATGTTTCAGGTTCTGGTCGTCGAAGCCGCTGATGATGCGCACCTGAGAACGGCCAGCTGGGCCTTTCCGACATACCTTCTGCTGATGTCGTTGTTCGTTGTGCCAATCGCGGTTGTCGGGCTTGATCTGCTGCCCGCAGGCTCAAACCCAGACCTTTTTGTTCTGACGCTGCCCCTGAGCCAAGGATACGAAGGGCTGGCCGTTCTGTCGTTCTTGGGCGGGTTTTCATCGGCGACATCGATGGTGATCGTCGCGGCCATCGCGCTGTCGACCATGGTGTCGAACCATATCGTTATGCCGATCTGGCTTCGACTAACCGGGGTGGGGGCGACCATGTCGGGCGACGTGCGCTATGTCGTTCTGACTGCACGGCGCGTGTCGATCGCTTTGGTCGTGATGCTGGGATACGCCTATTATAAACTGTCAGGCGGCGGCAGCGCATTGTCCGCGATTGGTCTGGTTTCCTTCGTGGGCGTATCGCAGGTCTTGCCTGCAATGTTGGGCGGTATTTTCTGGCGCGGCGCCACGCGGGCAGGGGCCATTGCTGCGGTCGTCACTGGCTTTTCGATCTGGACCTACTCGCTTTTTCTTCCGTCATTGGGCGATGGCGTGATCTTTTCGGCGCAGATGATGTCGCAAGGTCCGTGGGGCATCGACTGGCTGCGACCCCAAGCGCTGTTCGGCATCGAGAACATCGATCCGCTTCTGCACACGCTTTTCTGGAGCATGATGCTGAACACAATTGCCTTTTTTGTGTTCTCGATCATCAGCTTTCCGGGGCCGATCGAACGGCTTCAAGGCGCGCAATTCGTCAATATCTTCCAGCATTCCGCCAGCCCGCGTAGTTGGTCGGCAGGGGTCGCGCAGACCGAGGACCTGTTGATTATGGCGCAGCGCATTCTGGGTGCCGCCGACGCCCTCGCGTTGTTCGAGCGCGAGGCCAACAGACAAAAGGTGTCCGGCGATTTGCCCGAACCCACACCTGATTTCCTTCAGGTCCTTGAACGTGAACTTGCGGGCTCTGTGGGGGCTGCGACAGCGCACGCAATGGTCGGCCAGATCGTGGGTGGCCATTCTGTTTCGGTCGAGGATCTGATGGCCGTGGCTGACGAATCCGCGCAGCTTATGGAATATTCATCCCGACTGGAAACCCAGTCCGCTGAACTGACACGAACGGCCCGAAAACTGAGGGAGGCAAATGACAAGCTGACGCGCCTTTCGGTCCAGAAAGACGCGTTCCTAAGCCAAATCAGTCATGAACTCAGAACACCTATGTCCTCGATCCGCGCCTTTTCGGAAATCTTGCGGGACGGACGTGATCTGGATGGTGCCGAGCAAAGCAAGTTCTCGTCCATCATCCATGACGAAGCGATCCGCCTGACGCGCCTTCTGGACGATCTTCTGGATCTGAGCGTTCTGGAAAACGCCAAGGTCAGCCTGAACGTACAGCGCGGACGGCTGGGGGACCTTCTGGATCGGGCCGAGGCAGCGGCTGCCAGCAATGCGGACGGTGGGCCTTCTATTCGTATCACCCGCAACCGTGACGCCGAGGACGTCTGGGTGCAGACCGACCTGGATCGCCTGACGCAGGTCTTTATCAACTTGCTGAGCAATGCGCGCAAATACTGCGAGGCGGATGATCCCGAGCTGACGATCACGATCAGCCAGAAAGACGGGCTGGTCCGGATCGATTTTGTCGACAACGGTAAAGGGATCAGCATCGAGGCCCGCGATATGATCTTTGAAAAGTTCGCGCGGATTGGTGAACAAAAGGCAGGTGGCGCGGGGCTTGGGCTTGCAATTTGTCGTGAAATCATGGCGCGTCTGGACGGCGAGATCGTGTATCTGCCAACCACCAAAGGCGCGGGCTTCCGCCTGACGCTGCCCTTGGAAATGGCTTTGGCCGCACAATAAGCCGTGTTTTTTCCGTGCATTTCCCGGTGCGGGAAAGCTTTTGCTAACGATATTTAGCGAAAACCGTTGGTGCGTACGACGGCACAGGCACCAGATGGACATCAATACCCACAGGCAGATCATTCTGAAAAAGGCATCGACGACCCGTCGCATGGCGGATCTTTCAGATTTGCCCGTGGATAAGGCCTTGGAACGCGCCCTTTCCACGACGGCACGGGATTTGTGGGGACTGGTACTGGATGTCGCGTCGGTCTCTCAGAATGTGCTGTTGCAGGACGAATGCGGCGATGTGCTGGGAACGGACCGTTTGTTTCTGTCGTTGAAGGGGCAGCACGGCGGTTTGGGCTTTGCGTCAATCGACGCTGATCTGCATTCGGCTATCGTCGAAAGCCAAACCATAGGTCAGGTTACCGGCGCGCCCCCTGAAAAACGCGGTTTTACCAGCATTGATGCAATGCTTGCCGCGCCGTTCGTAGACGAGGTTATGACGCGCCTGTCCATGGCGCTTGCCCGGCCCGAGGCATCTTCGGATTTCTGCGGGTTTGGGGTGGGGGAACGGCTTGAGAATGGCCGCGCCGCAAGGTTGTTGATGGGCGCGGTTGCGTATCGTCAGGTCAATGCAATGGTCGAACTGGCCTCGGGGCTACGAAAGGGCGTTCTGACGTTGCTGGTCCCCTCCGAACCGCCGCACCAGCCCGTGGAAGAGAACAAACCGGTTCATCTGTCAGATGACATGTTGATGGAGCTTAACGTTTGCTTTGATGCAGTGCTGTGCAAATTGAAGATGCCCTTGCAGCAGCTACACGAATTAAGCGTGGGCGATAGGTTGCCATTGCCCAAGAATGTCGAGCAAACGGTCGAGTTAATGGCGCGGGACCGGTCGGGCTTTGGCTCGGGTCAGTTGGGGCGTCTGGATGGCCAGCGTGCGTTCCGCATCGATGAGGACTCGCCCCTGATTGCGCATCTGAAAGTAGAAGAGGCAGACGACGCCGAAATCGCGCAGGTCGGGGCAGTGCCGGAAAAACAGGCGCTGCCCGCCGAGTAAGGGGCGATTATTGCTGGGACAGGGCGTCCAGCGTCGGGCGCAGACCGGCCAGATCATAGCCCGCGTTCGCCGCTGTCTGCAAAATCTCGTCCGTGCTCATCTTGCCGACCTGACCGAAGGCCCAAACAACGGTGCAGCGCGTGCCGGACGCACAATAGGCCAGAACCGGGCCTTCGCCCTCGGCCGCAAGCGCCGCCTGTTTGGCCACGTTTTCAGGTGTCATCGTCTGGTGGGTCAAGGGAAGCACGTCATATGCGATGCCTGCTTCTGCCAAAGCCGCACCGATGGTTGCGGATTGGTGGCTGGGCGGAACCTCGGCATCGGGCCGGTTGCAGATGACTTTCTTGAAGCCAGCAGCTTGCAATGCGGGAACGTCCTCGACCGAAATCTGAGGCGAAACGTGATAGCGGGGTGTGACCTGACGGATATCCATAAAACCGCATTAGCGCCCCGCGAATGTTCTGTCTAGATTCTACGATGACGGGCCGACAGGTTGGCGCATTTTCCGGCCCGAAATCGCGTGGTTTTGGCCGCGCAACACTGCCTGCGCAGTGATTCGTTCGCCTATTGCCTGATTCGCGATTTTGCCGTCTAATATCGCCAAAACCAAAAAGCAGAGCGCAAGCGCCAGCAGTGGCCGCAATTAAGGACAGGCATTTGTCAGAGTTAGTAGTTTCATCCGTGACAAACGGTGTGGCGGTATTGGCGTTGCACAATCCTCCGTTCAACGCCCTGACGGCCCCGCTTCGCACTGCTTTGTCAAAGGCCCTTTCCAACGCATTGGCCGATAATGCCGTCACCCAGATTGCCATTATGGGGCAGGGCAACGGTTTTTGTACTGCAGCGAACTTGCATGAACTGGACGACGCGTTTGACCAGCCCGATTTGTCGGAACTGGCGCGGCAGATCGAAGATAGTCCAAAGCCTGTAGTCGCGGTTCTGCATGGCGCGGTTTTGTGGGGCGGGCTGGATTTGGCCTTGGCGGCGCATTACCGGATCGCCCATCGCGGGACGCGCGTGGGCTCGCCCGAGGTGCGGCTAGGGATTGTTCCCTTTGGTGGTGCGACGCAAAGGCTGCCGCGCCTGATCGGTGCGGCGGCGGCCCTGGATATTCTGGTGGGCGGCCAATCCCATGCGGTTGACCGGATGCCTGCGCAGGGGATCGTGGATGCCCTGTTTACCTCGGACGACCTGCGGGCCGAAGCCATCAAGTTTTGCGAAACGCTACAAAAAGACGGGCGTGGACCACGCAAGACCTCGGGCGCCACACGCGGGTTCATTGATGCGGCGGGCTATCAGGACGTGATCCAAACCCGCCGGGCGCGACTTGCGGCACTTCCGGAAAGCGCGCCCGTGGCCATTCTGGAATGCGTCGAAGCCGCACAGCTGCTTCCGATGTATGCGGGATTGGCGCTTGAGGCCCAGACCTTCGAAGATCTGCGTCAGGGGGATCAATCCAAGGCGTTGCGCCGTGCCTTTGTGGCCGAGCGGAAAGCAGGGCAGCTTGCGCGCCCGCAAACCGATCAACCGATGCCACGGTATAATGTGCTGGGCATTCTGGGGGGCGGATCGCTCGCCTCGCATCTGGCTATCGCGGCGTTGCATTCTGGCATGAAGGTGCGGTGGGGCACAAAGAACCCCGAAGTCTTAAAGCGCGGTTTTGCGCAGATCGACGGGTTTTACCGCCAATCGATTAAGCTGAAACGCATCAGCGAGGACCGCGCCAAAGCCGAGTTGGGCAATCTCGCCATGGGGGACGCTGAAAAGATGGCCAAGGGCTGTGACGTGATCCTTCACGCCGCGCGTGGCCAAAGCGGTGTTCCCGGCCCCGAAGGCGCGGCCCGGATCAAGGCGTTTCCGGATCAGGTCAGCTCGGTCGCGCTACGGTTTGCACCGCCGGCACACATGCATGGGCTGGTCGAGATTTTGCAGGGTCCGGAGGCAACCGACGATGACCTTGTGGCGTGCTACGCTTTGGTCCACCGGATGAACAAAACGCCTATTCGCGTGAAATCCCAAGGGGGCAGCGTGGTCGGTCGAATGATGGCGTCGCTGCATCGGATGGCCGATATCCTCGTCGATTTGGGGCAGTCGCCCTATGACATCGACACAGCCCTGAACGCTTGGGGCTGGCGCGCGGCGCCGTTTGCCACACGCGACGGACGCGGGCTTGAGGAATTTGCCACGGCACCAAGGGCTGAGGCGGGGCGCAACTGGTCGGCCTATCTGGTGGCCAACGGGCGCAAAGGGCGCGGCGACGGCGGCGGTTTCTACGGCATCGGTGACAACGGCAGCCTGGTGCCGGATAAAGCGGTGCTTGACCTGATTAACGCGACACGCGTTCCCAAGAAAAAGATGCCGGACGACGAGATCGTGGAAACGATTTTGGCGGCGATGGCGAATGAAGCGATGCGGATGTTGGAAAACAAAATGGTGTCGCATCCGCTGATCGTCGACACTGCAATGATCAAAGGGCAGTCATTTCCCAGATGGCGCGGCGGGCCAATGGTTGCCGCAGATCTGATCGGACTATTCCGGCTGAAGCGGCGTCTTGATGTGCTGGATCATCCTGACACGGCGTTTTTTGAACCGCGCAACGGTTGGCAGAACCTGATCAAGAATGGGCGGATTTTCAACGATCTGAACTAGACCGCTTTAGCCAAGAAAAATGCCAACGATCACCATCATCAGGCCGATCACGGACAAAAACAGTGCGCCAAGGTTCAGGGGCACAACCTTTTGAATGGCAGCGCGCAGTTCTTCGTCGGTTTGGCTGGCTTTCTTGGCTTTTGCGACTTTCAGGATGCACCAGACCAGACCGACAAGCCCGACCACGGAAACGACAGTGCCTGCCCAAATCAACATGTCCATTTGGTATCCCCTGAATTTGTTGTGCGCCGTAGGCGGTAATTGATCACAACCGCGCTCGCAACCCCTTGATGGTCGGGGCGGGCTTGGGTATCCCAACATCTGATCGGCAGGAGACAGCTATGAACGACGAAACATCATCGAACAGTTACGGCGTTGCCGCAGGCGAATTGCGCCAGTTCATCGAGCGTTACGAACGCCTCGAGAGCGAGAAGAAAGACATTGCCGATGCCCAGAAAGAGGTGATGGCCGAGGCGAAAGGCCGTGGCTATGACACCAAGGTCATGCGCAAGGTCATCGCGCTGCGCAAGCGCGACGCCAACGACATCGCCGAAGAAGAGGCGGTGCTGGACATGTACAAATCCGCTTTGGGTATGGCCTGATTTTATAGGCCTTCTGCACGCTTAAGACAGCCGCGCGCTTTCGTCATCGAGAGTGCGCGGTTTGTGTTTGGCCCCCTGCAATGCTTCGGCCTCATCGATGCCGTCCAAAGCAGCGGCCGCAACGGCGGACAAACTGAAGGTCGGGACCGTTGCAATCCCCTTCAATGCGGCGCGTCCCAATGCGTGAACGGCCAAATAGATGGATTGCGCGCCTACAACGCCTGCGCCATCGGCCGGAATGCCGGTCGAGATCGCCTCGCAGGCAGTGGCATCCTTGGAAATGTAGGACCGGCAGATCATCGGGCGGGCATCGTAGATGCGGCACATGCGCGTTTCGGGATCAAGTGACGGGCAGGCACGGGGATGCCAGGCGCGGCCATCAGGCCCCTTGGGAAGCTGCGATAACGCGGCATGTACATTGCGCGCCTCGGCCTCGGTGATGACGCCACCGTCTTCGCCCGCCAGAATACAGCAAAACGCACAGCCCGACGCGCAGGCAATGTCGCCAAACGGGCCGTCAGGTTTTTCCGCCACTGCCGCCAGATCGGCCCCGCCAATGCGCAACGCGGGAAGCCCCTGCTGGATTTGTCGCGCCAGTTCCTGAATGGGAATGTTCTGCGCCTGCGCGTGATCCAGATAAACCAGCAGCAGATTGCGCGCGCGGTCCGCTGTTTCAGACGCGGTGCCTTTCAAACGCGCCTTCTCCAGCCTTTTGCGCAGCGTTGCATAATCAACGGCCTTGGCTTTGCTCATGTGGTGATCACTGTGACACCGGGAACGCGTTCGATTTCCCACATGTCGTCGTCATATGTTTCGGTCAAGGTGTCGACCATCGCTTCGTTCCAGCCCGGAATGTCGAGTTCTTCTTCGATCTCGTCCTCGATGGCGTATTTGTCCAGAAACGCCACCATGACACGGCGTTTTTGTCGTTCGTTGATGGTGGGGTGCTGCGCCAAATACGCGCGGAACCGTTTCATGCCCTCGACTGACATGATTTGCGACAGAAGATCGAACGAGCCCGCGATCTTCTGCGTGATCTCGACGCCAGCCATTTCGCGCATGATCTGACCCCAGATCAGGGGCGTGTCTTCATTGAACCAAACCGTCAGAGCGACGTCGGGATGCGCGTTGCGTAGTCGTTTCAGAAAGTCGGACCAAAGAAAATCGCGCGGGTCCAAACCACCCATAAAGTCGTCAAAGCTGGTTTGCGGCACGTCGTTGAACATCGCGGGCAACCACGTGGCAGGGTTGCGGAGACCGATGAACAATTCGATCTCGTCGCCTTTGAACAGCGACTTCAGCGCGCCAATGCGTTCTTCGGCTTTGCGATAGGGGATGCCGCCCTGCATGGAGATTTTGGGCACGCCAAAGATGTGCTGGTGGCTTAGAAGAATGCGACTGACGTGTTCCGGATCGTCTGTCAGCAATTCATCCAGCATGATGTCGCGGGCATCGGGGGCGGGGGCGGAATTGGTTAGCGAATGGGCGGCTTCGCCCAGCAAAGTTTTGTAGCGCGCAGGCCCCGGAACGGCGACGCCATGTTCCCTGAACGCGGGCGCATTGCGCTGCAATCCCTTCAGAAGACGGCCTTCGTCGGTAAAGTGCACTCCGGTGTGTAAGATTACCTGCATGCGGGGGTCTTTTTGTTGCCTGTTGCTTGGACTATAAACGCTTTTGCTGGCAGTCAAACAGCTTTCCGCCAAGAACGGCCGCACTAAGGTATAGGCGAAACAGACCAGAACTATGGCAGTGACAGACATCCAAGCCGGCACACACGCAAAAAAACGCGAATGGCTGAATCCGTGGTCCATCGGTGCGATCGCCATTGCGGCAATCGTACTATTGCCGATCCTGAGCGTCGTGTTTCTTGCGATGTTTCCCAAGGAAAACATCTGGCCGCATCTGATTTCGACAACACTGCCCCGCTATCTGACAACGACAGGCGTGTTGATGTCGGGCGTGGGGTTGATGACGGCCTGCATGGGCACGGGTGCTGCATGGATGGTGACCCGCTACGAGTTTCCCTTGCGCAAGTGGTTGCAATGGCTGCTTCTTTTGCCATTGGCGATTCCTGCATACGTTGGTGCCTATGCACTGGTGGATCTTCTGGAATATGCCGGACCGGTGCAAAGCGCGTTGCGGTCATTGTTCGGATGGCAATCAGCCCGCGACTACTGGTTCCCTGAAATCCGGTCGATGGGCGCGGCTATTCTAGTGCTGTCGGCCTCGCTGTATCCCTATGTTTACCTGCTGACGCGCGCTGCGTTCCGCGAACAATCCGGCAGCGCCGAGGAAGTGGCGCGCAGCCTTGGGGCAGGGCCGTTCAAACGGTTCCTGCGTGTGGGGCTGCCATTGGCGCGTCCTGCCATTGCGGCAGGTGTCGCCGTGGTGATGATGGAAACGGTCAATGATTTCGGCACGGTGGACTATTTCGCGGTCCAGACGCTGACCACCGGTATCTTCTCGGTCTGGCTGCAGTCGGGCAACGCTGGCGGGGCCGCGCAGATTGCGTGTGTTGTACTTGCGTTGATCGTGATCCTTGTCACCTTAGAGCGCTATTCACGTCGCAGAATGCGCTTCTTTAACCTGTCGACCCGCCACCGCCCGCCCGAGCATGTGAAACTGCGCGGGTTTCCTGCGTTGTTTGCAACGGTCGCCTGTACCATTCCGTTCCTGATGGGCTTTGTGCTGCCTGCGGGGGTGATCCTGAAACACGCCCTGGCCAACGCCGAGGAATGGGCCGACCCCAAGCTGTTCAGCGCGACGGCCAATACCCTTACCGTGGGCGGCATTGCCGCTGTGCTGACGGTTCTAGGCGGTGTGTTTATGGTTTACGGCGTGCGCATCAGCCGCCGCACCTTGCCCCGCCTTTTGATGCCAGTGACCAGCATTGGTTACGCCGCACCGGGCGCGGTTCTAGGTGTAGGCATTCTGATTCCGCTGGCAGTGCTGGATCACGGGTTGGCGGATTTGGTCGAAAACACTACAGGCGTTGATATCGGCTTGGTGCTGACCGGATCGGCCTTTGCGCTGGTTCTGGCCTATACCGTGCGCTTCTTTGCTATCGCCCAAGGCGCCGCGGATGCAGCCATGGGGCGGGTTTCACCGAACCTGTCGCTTGCGGCACGGTCCTTGGGTAAGGACCAAGGCCAGACCCTGCGCTTGGTCTATTTCCCCATGATGCGCGCCTCGATCGCGTCGGCGTTGCTGCTGGTGTTCGTGGACAGCGTTAAGGAGCTGCCCGCAACCTTGCTGCTGCGTCCGTTCAACTATGAAACGTTGGCGACCCGCGTGCATGAGCAGGCCAGCCTTGAAAACCTCGGCGGCGCGGCTCCGGCTGCAGTTCTGGTGATTTTGGTGGGTCTTTGTGCTGTGGCGCTTTTGGCGCGCGCGAACCGCTAGGGGCTAGCGCACCACCATTTCGTCAGCGCGGATCAGGCCCAGAACATCGCGGGCCTGTTCGTCCAACAGATCAAGATCAAGATAGTCGTCCGACAACCGGCGCGTCAGGTTTTCCATGCTGGACACTTCGGCGTTCAGGGCTGCCAGTTCCTGCTCCAGCTTCTGCGCATCCACTTCGATTTCCGCACGACGAAACAGGCCGTAGTCGCCTTGGACGGCGGCAAACGTGAAGTACGCGCCAATGCTGATCGCGCCTGCAAAATAGACAAGCGCCCCAAGCGCGGGACGGTTTTTGGAGTAGGTCATGCTCTGCCTCATTGCGCCTTTTGCGGCGCTTTGGCGTGAGTATGCCAAAAAAAAGCGGGGATGTGAATCCCCGCCGTTCAAATTCGATTCGTTTGGATTAACCGAGGGCCGCAACACCCGGCAAAACCTTGCCTTCCATCCATTCAAGGAAGGCACCGCCAGCGGTCGAGATATAGGTGAAATCCTTGGCTGCATCGGCCTTGTTCAGGGCCGCAACCGTGTCACCGCCACCTGCGACAGACACCAGTTTGCCAGCGCGCGACAGGGCCGCAGCATGGGCCGCAGCTGCGTTTGTGGCTGTGTCGAAGGGCGCGATTTCAAAGGCCCCCAGCGGACCGTTCCAGATCAGCGTTTTGGCGTTGTCCAAAGCGGCAGTGATCTTGGCCACGGCATCGGGGCCCGCATCAAGGATCATCGCATCAGCGGGGCAGGCGTCATTGACAACGGTTTCGTTGTCTGCGCCTGCTTTGAATTCACGCGCGACGACAACATCGCTGGGCAGCAGGATTTCGCAGTTCAGGCCGCTGGCCTTTTCCATGATCTCTTTCGCGGTGCCGGTCATGTCGTGTTCGCACAGCGATTTGCCCACATCGATGCCTTTGGCCGCAAGGAACGTGTTCGCCATGCCGCCGCCGATCACCAGCACGTCGACCTTTTCGATCAGGTTCGACAGTAGATCCAGCTTGGTCGACACTTTCGCGCCACCCACAACGGCGACCACGGGGCGTTCGGGGGCACCAAGGGCCGCTTCCAACGCCGAAAGCTCGGCCTGCATCAGGCGACCGGCACAAGCGGGTAGCAGTTTGGCCAGACCTTCGGTGGAGGCATGGGCGCGGTGTGCGGCCGAGAACGCATCGTTGCAGTACACATCGCCAAGTGCCGCCATTTCATTGGCCAACTCGGGATCATTCTTTTCCTCGCCTGCATGGAAGCGGGTGTTTTCCAGCAGTACAACCTGACCGGCTTGCGCGGCTGCAATTGCTGCTTCGGCCGCAGGGCCACGGCTATCGGCGACAAAGATCACGTCTTTGCCGATCGCCTGTTCCAGCGCGGGTACCAATTGCTGCAGGCTCATTTTGGTAACGACTTTGCCTTTGGGGCGGCCAAAGTGGGCCAGAAGGACAGGAACGCCACCTTTTCCGATGATGTCCTGTACCGTGGGCACAATCCGTTCGATCCGTGTAGCGTCCGTCACGCGCCCGTCCTCGACCGGTACGTTGATGTCCACGCGCGTCAGAACGCGCTTCCCGTCAAGGTCCATATCGTCGAGTGTTTTCCAGGCCATGTCGATCTCCTCAGATTTGTCGCAGGTTTGGCGGTTTGGTCCACGAAGGTCAATGCGCCTCACTTGTGAAGACCGCGTGACAGGGCTACGTAGGGAAGAAATTTGCCAAGGGAGCAAGACATGGCCGACTACAAGGACCCCGAAAACACAATCCTGATGGAGCTGAAAGACGGTACCGTCGTTATCGAGCTTCTGCCCGACGTTGCGCCGGAGCACAGTGCGCGCATGAAAGAACTGGCGCGTTCCGGTCAGTACGACAACGTGGCCTTCCACCGCGTGATCGACGGTTTCATGGCGCAGACAGGCGACGTGGCCAACGGCAACATGGAAAAGGATTTCAACCTGCGTATGGCGGGTACTGGTGGTTCCGATCTGCCGAACCTACCTGCTGAATTCTCCAAACTGCCCCACGACCGTGGCACACTGGGCGCGGCACGTAGCCAGAACCCGAACTCGGCCAATTCGCAGTTCTTCATCAACTTCAAGGACAACCACTTCCTGAACGGTCAGTATACCGTTTACGGTCGCGTTGTGTCCGGCATGGAGCACGTCGATGCCATCACTCGTGGCGAGCCGCCTGCATCCCCCGACCGCATGATCAGCGTCAAGGTTGCTGCAGATGTATAAGCTGGCAGCTCTTCTGAGCCTTCTGGCGGTACCTGCGGGTGCCACAGGGCTTGAGATTGACGTCACAGGCGAAGCCAACGGCACAATCGTTATCGACCTGTTCGAAGACGTTGCACCGAACCACGTTGAACAGATCACTGCGCTGGCATCCGAGGGTGCCTATAACGATGTGGTGTTTCACCGTGTGATCGACGGCTTCATGGCGCAAACAGGCGACGTTGAATTCGGCAAGCCGGGCAATGACATGCGCATGGCGGGTACAGGCGGATCAAACCGCCCCGATCTTCAGGCAGAGTTTTCTGACCTGAACTTCGAACGTGGCGTGATCGGCATGGCCCGCGCGCGTAGCCCGCATTCCGCGAACTCGCAGTTCTTCATCATGTTCGCCCCTGCGCCGCACCTGAACGGCCAGTACACCATCGTTGGTCAGGTGACCGACGGCATGGATGTGGTCGATGCGATCAAAAAGGGCGCTGGCCCGAACGGTGCTGTGATCGGTGAACCTGATCGCATGTCCGCGGTCCGTGTGACTGAATAAGCTTTCGTTAAATCGAACCTGAAAAGGGCGGGGGTTTTCCCGCCCTTTTTGTTTGGCCATTGATCACCGCTGCTTCAACTTTCCGTTGGTTCACTTGAGCGAATCCGCCGCTGTGCAATGCTTAAGGCAGCTTTGCGCAGGAGGACGCAGGATGCGGTGGGTATTTGTCTGGCTTTTGTGGTGCGGCGCGGCCTTGGCCGATCCGTCATTCTGGAAACACGAATGGCCTGAAACGGATTTCAAAAAAAACAGCGTCAGTAGTTGGGCCAATATCCTGTCAGGCGGCCCCGGTAAGGATGGCATTCCTGCTTTGGACGATCCGCATTGGGTGGAGGTAGGCCAGAAACAGGGGCTGGAACCGCGCGAACCGGTGATCACGCTGGCCCCCGAAGGCGCGCGCGCCCGTGCCTATCCCCTGCGTTATTTGATGTGGCACGAGATCGTAAATGACAGCGTCGGTGGCGTGCCTGTGGCGGTTACCTATTGCCCGCTTTGCAATTCTGCCATCGTGTTTGACCGTCGTGTGGCTGGGCAGGTTCTGAGTTTTGGCGTCACGGGCAAGCTGCGCAACTCGGACATGGTCATGTACGACCGCGAAACGCAAAGCTGGTGGCAGCAGGCCTTGGGGCAGGGGATTGTTGGTGATCTTACCGGCACCACGCTGAACACCTTGCCCAGCTGGATGGAAAGCTGGGAAGCTTTTCAAGCCGCGCATCCAGACGGGCTGGTGATGGCCGAGCCCGCGTTTCCCAGATCCTACGGCACCAATCCCTATCGCCGCTACGACACCTCTCAGCGTCCGTTCCTGTATTCGGGCGATCCGCCGCCACATGGCATTCCTGCGTTAGAACGCGTGGTTAGGGTGGGCGACAGGGCTTGGCCGATGTCGCGTTTGGCGCAAGAGGGCACGATCACCGAGGCTGGCATCACACTGATCTGGGCAGACACGCAGGCCTCGGCCCTAGACACAGATTTGATCGGCAAGGGCCGCGATGTCGGCGCGATCCGTGTCAAAAATGAAAAAGGCAAAGACATCGCACATGACGTGCTGTTTGCCTTTGCCTTTCATGCATTCTGGCCCAAAGGCCAGTGGATGCTGGATTAGGACAGCTTGACCAATGCGTGGCGCTTTTTGCCTGCGCTCAGCTTAACGGGCGACGACAGCGCCGCTGCGTCCAGCATCAGCCCTGCGTTGGTCAGCGGTTCGTCGTCGATCTTGGCACCGTTTTCCGCGATCAGACGCTTGGCGTCTTTGCCGGATTTGGCCAGACCGGATTTGACCAGGACCTGAACAATTGAGATGCCATCGCCCAGTTCATCCGCAGTCAGTTCAAGCGTCGGCAGGTCATCACCAACACCGCCTTTTTCAAACACTTCGCGCGCGGTGGCTTCGGCAGCGGCTGCAGCCTCGGCACCGTGGCAAAGCGTTGTAACTTCATTCGCAAGCACGATCTTTGCGTCGTTGATCTCGGATCCTGCCAGCGCGCCAAGGCGTTCGCATTCGTCCAGAGGAAGCTCTGTATAAAGCTTCAGGAAACGGCCAACATCGGCGTCGGTTGTGTTCCGCCAGAACTGCCAGAATTCATAGGGTGAGCGCATATCGGCGTTCAGCCAGACGGCGCCGTCCTGCGATTTGCCCATCTTTTTGCCGTCAGAGGTGGTCAGCAGCGGCGACGTCAGGCCGAAAATCTGCTGATCGATCACGCGGCGCGTCAGGTCGATCCCGTTAACGATGTTGCCCCACTGGTCCGACCCGCCGAACTGCACCAGACAGCCGTAGCGACGGTTCAGTTCAAGGAAGTCATAGGCCTGCAGGATCATGTAGTTGAATTCGAGAAACGACAGCGACTGTTCGCGGTCCAGACGCGATTTCACCGATTCAAACGACAGCATGCGGTTGACGCTGAAATGCCGCCCGATATCCCGCAGGAATTCGAGGTAGTTCAGATCGTCCAGCCATTCCGCGTTGTTCAGCATCAACGCGCCTGTGGGGCCGTCGTCGTAGCTGATGTATTTCGCAAACACCTGCTTGATGCCGTCGATGTTGCTATCGATCTGTTCGGGCGTCAGAAGCGGGCGCTCATCTGCGCGGAAGGACGGATCGCCGACCTTGGTCGTGCCGCCACCCATGAGCGTGATCGGCTTGTGGCCGGTCTTTTGCAGCCATCGCAGCATCATGATCTGGATCAGGCTGCCCACATGCAGTGATTTGGCTGTGGCGTCAAAGCCGATATAGCCTGGCACCACCCCAGCAACCAAAGCGTCATCAAGGCCTTGATAATCCGTGCAATCGGCCAGAAAGCCGCGCTCCATCATGACGCGCATGAAGTCGGATTTGGGATGGTAGGTCATCGTATTTCCCCGTTATAGTTCGCAGCATCGTATAAGACCGGGGCGCGCTAAGGTGAAGGGTAAGTTGCAACAAGAACCGATATGGGCTTTGGGGGCCATGTCGGGCACCTCTTTGGACGGTGTCGATGCGGCGATGATCCTGACAGACGGGGATCAGATTTTCGAATTCGGCGATACCGATTATCGCGCTTACAGCGACGCGGAACGGCATGTTCTGAAAGATGCGCTGGGCAAGTGGCCCGAGGACGACACCCAAGCTGCGCTGGACGTGATCCAGACAGCACATACTGAGGTTCTGGCCGGTTTTGACGGCGCTCAGATCGTGGGGTTTCATGGTCAGACGCTGGCCCATGATCCGCGCGGGCGTGGGACGCATCAGATCGGTGACGGCGCTGCGTTGGCCGAGGCGCTGGGCGTCACCACGGTTTGGGACTTTCGCTCAACTGACGTGGAACTTGGCGGCGAAGGCGCGCCACTCGCCCCGTATTTCCATTTTGCCTGTGCGAAATGGATCAAGGCCACTGCACCTGTCGCATTTCTGAACCTTGGGGGCGTGGGCAATCTGACGTGGGTGGACCCCAACCTGATGAAACCGGACGCCGAAGGGGCTTGTCTGGCTTTTGATACCGGCCCTGCGAACGCCCCGATCAATGATCTGATGATGGAGCGGCGTGGACTGCCCTACGACAAGGACGGCGCATTGGCGTCTAAGGGCAAAGTCGTCGATGGCGCGCTAGAGCTGTTTCTTGAGGAACCCTATTTCCGTCGCATGCCGCCCAAGTCCTTGGATCGCGATGATTTTAGCTTGATGCTGGACCTGGTCCGAGAACTGAATGATGCGGATGCAGCGGCCACCATGACCGCCATGTCTGCCGCCGCCGTGATGCAGGCGATGGAACATTGCCCGACGCTGCCAGAGCGTTTGCTGGTCACCGGAGGCGGTCGGCATAACCCTGTGATGATGGCGATGCTACGGGCTGGTCTGGATTGCGATGTGCTGCCGGTCGAGGATGTGGGTCTGAACGGTGACATGCTTGAGGCGCAGGCATTCGGCTACCTTGCCGTGCGTGTTCTGCGCGGGTTACCCACGTCCGGGCCATCGACCACAGGCGTGCGCGCCGCTGTTGGCGGCGGCAAGATCAGCAGGGTGTAACCGGCTGGATCAGCCGCCCGTGTGGCTCATGTGGCGGGACACGCGGCCATCGACGGTTTGACGGGAATAGTCAAAGTCGTGGCCCTTGGGCTTCAGCTTGATCGCTGCGCGAATGGCCTCTTCCAACGGGGTGTTGTCGTTGGGATGATTGCGCAGCGCCGCACGCAGATCGGCGTTGTCCTCTTGCCCAAGGCACATGAACAATTCGCCGGTGCAGGTCAAACGCACTCGGTTGCAGCTTTCGCAGAAGTTATGGGTCAGCGGCGTGATAAAGCCGATTTTCTGACCGGTCTCTTCCAGCCGCACATAGCGGGCAGGGCCGCCGGTGCGTTCGGCGAGATCGGTCAGCGTATAGTTTTCGCCCAGACGGGCACGTAGATCGTCCAGTTTCCAATACTGGCCCAGACGGTCTTCGTTTCCGATGTCGCCCATCGGCATGACCTCGATCCACGTCAGGTCCATGTCGCGGCTGGCACACCATTCGGTCAGGGTGAACAACTCTTCTTCGTTGAAACCTTTCAGCGCGACGGTATTGATCTTGATCCGCAGACCGGCCTTTTGAGCCGCGTCGATGCCTTTCAGCACCTGATCCAGTTTGCCCCATCGCGTGATGTCCGCGAACTTCTTGTCGTCCAGCGTATCCAGCGACACATTCACGCGGCGGACGCCTGCGGAATACAGATCATCGGCGAATTTCGCCAACTGCGACCCGTTTGTGGTCAGCGTCAGTTCCTTCAGCGCGCCTGATTCTAGGTGCCGCGTCATGTTGTGGAAGAACGACATGATGTTGCGACGCACCAAGGGTTCGCCACCCGTGATGCGCAACTTCTCGACCCCGAGATTGACGAAGGTCGAACACATACGGTCCAGTTCTTCTAGCGTCAGAAGCTCTTTCTTAGGCAGAAACTGCATGTTTTCGGACATGCAGTACACACAGCGGAAGTCACACCTGTCGGTCACAGAGACACGCAGATAGCTGATCGGGCGATGAAATGGATCGACGAGTGGCGTTATCATGCCGATCAACCTAGTAATTCCTGCAAGCTCGGGCAAGTATTGCTGCAAACCTGATCACAGGACAAAGGTCTTATCATGCGTAACTCTTTCGTTTGTTTGCTTCTGGCACTTCCTATTGCTGGATGTGGCACTGGCCCGTTCCAAGTCAAACCGCCACTGGAAAACACCGAAGCGGCCCAGCCTGCTGTCGCGGTCGAACCTTCCGAGGAAACCGTGGAAGAAGTGCGGTCTGCTGTACGCCCGCCGCAAAATGCGCGTACGGTCGAAGAGTTCGACACAACCACAGCCGAAGAACGTGTCGAGGCCGCTGCCCCAGCGACTGGCGGACGTTCTTTGGGCACAACGATCGCATCTCTCGGGGACCCCACCAAGGCAGGCTTCTGGCTGGAAACGCCTTTGGTGGATGCCCCCGCAAAGGGACGTGTTGTGTTCCCGGGCTCCGGCAAATCCGCTCAGGTCGATTTGATCCCGATTGACGCGCCTGATGGTGCTGGCAGCCGAATTTCGCTGGCGGCCATGCGCCTGATCGAAGCGCCGCTGACCGATTTGCCGACCATCGAGGTCTACATCGAAGGGTAATCAGGGCAGGTGGCGCGCGGCCTCTTTGCGGGCAAAGGGTTTAAGCGCGTCGCCATGTTCCGTTAGCCAATCGTGCACCTGTTCCGGTGCATGGCGTGACAAATCACGCAGCCACCATGCGATGGCTTTCTGAACGAACCATTCGGGATCACTGGCAAGATCAACGGCCCAGCCAAGAATGCGCTTTCGTGCGGCTATCTCGGTCTCGCTCGGGTGGCGGGATTTTCCGAAGGGCAGGGTAAAGACGAACGCCGCGCGGCGCGTCCACATGTGATCGCTTTTGGTCCATGCGTCGATCTGGTCCAGCCGTTCGGGATGCGCAGTCAAACGTCGCCCACCGGCAGACGCCACATGATCGGCAATGGCCCAGGAATCGAACTCAGGCACCCAACTGACAATCAGATCCCAAACCTGGCCATCATCCTTGATCCGCGCTTGCGTCAGCAGTTTTGCGGCCGTGACCCGAGCTTCGAAAATATCACTCGCCCACAAATCCCCGGCCAACGCCACTCGCGCATCGAGGGGCAGACCGCGCCGCCAAATCGTGGACAAGTCATTCAGAACCGGATTGGGCACGCCAAGGTAGGGCCGATCCACTTTGTGATATGCGGCCATCTCTTCGGCGCGCCCTTCGACAACGTGTTCACGAAGCGCGTTGATCGCATCTTCTTCGTTCTCGGGAAGGGACACGTTTTCAAGATCGTTCATGGCTTGCAGCGCGCCTTTGATGGCTGGCCCTTCGCGGGCCAGCTGGATGCTTATTCAACCGTCACAGATTTTGCGAGGTTGCGCGGTTGGTCCACATCGGTGCCTTTGGCAACTGCGGCATGATAGGCGATCAGCTGGGCGGGCAAGGCATACAGAAGCGGGGCGACCACTTCGTCGACCTCGGGCAGGATGATGGTTTTCCACGTGTCGCTTCCGGCCTGCTGGGCACCTGCTGCATCGGTCACAAGAACCACCTTGCCACCGCGCGCCATGACCTCTTGCATGTTCGACACGGTTTTATCGAACAGGGAATCACGAGGCGCGAAGACGATGACTGGAACGGATTTATCGATCAGCGCGATGGGGCCGTGCTTGAGTTCACCTGATGCATAAGCTTCGGCGTGTATATAGCTGATTTCTTTTAGTTTAAGTGCGCCCTCAAGTGCGAGGGGATACATTAATCCACGACCCAAGAACAGCACGTCACGGGCTTCGGCGATTTGGGCCGATGCTGTTTCAATCACGCTGTCACGGTCCAGCGCGACGTTGAAAATACCGGGCAATGCGCGCATCGTTTCCAGCAGTTTGGCGCGTGATCCCTGATCAAGCTCGCCCTTGTCTGTGGCCGCTTTGATCGCCAGCAAAAGAAGAACGTTCAGCTGGCATGTGAAGGCCTTGGTCGAGGCAACGCCCACTTCAACGCCGGCATGGATCGGCAGCGCCACGTCGCTTTCCCGCGCGATCGAGCTTTCGGCAACGTTGACCACGGACAGGATGCGATCCGCTTTACCTGCGCAGTAGCGCAGCGCGGCCAGCGTGTCGGCTGTTTCGCCGGACTGGCTGACAAAGATCGCTGTGGTGCCTTTGGCGATGGGCGGTTCGCGGTAGCGGAACTCGGACGCGATATCGACCTCAACCGGAATGCGGGCCAGTTTTTCAAGCCAGTACTTGGCTGTCAGGCAGGCGTAGAACGCTGTGCCGCACGCGACCAGAGTGATGCCGGTTGTGTCCGTGAAATCCAGATCGGCGATGGGGCCGGAAATGCTGTCCTGATCCACATAGCGGTTCAGGGCGTCTGCCAGAACAGCAGGCTGTTCGGCGATTTCCTTAGCCATGAAGTGTTTGTAGCCGGATTTGTCGATGCGTGTCGCGTCGACCTGAATGGTGCGCAGTTCGCGGTTCACCAAAGTGCCCGCTTCGTTGTAAATATCAGCGCCTTGGCGGGTCAGGATCGCGCGGTCGCCTTCCTCGAGATAGGTGATGCGATTGGTCATCGGGGCCAGCGCGATGGCGTCGGAGCCCACAAACATTTCGCCGTCACCGTGCCCGATAGCCAGCGGGCTGCCTTTGCGTGCCGCAACCATGAGATCGTCTTCGCCTTCGAACAGGAAAGCGAGGGCAAAGGCACCTTCCAGACGCGACAGCGTTTTTTCAGCCGCTTGAACGTGGTTCATGCCTTGCTTGATGTAATGCTCGGTCAGCAGGGCAACGGTTTCCGTGTCGGTTTCGGTGGCAAACTGGCAGCCATGCTGAGCCAGCTCTTCGCGAAGTTCACGGTAGTTTTCGATGATCCCGTTGTGAACAACGGCCACAGGGCCGGCGCGGTGGGGGTGTGCGTTCTTGGTAGACGGCGCGCCATGGGTTGCCCAGCGTGTGTGTCCAATGCCGGACTTGCCTGCTAGCGGCTCATGAACCAGCAAATCGGACAGGTTGACCAGTTTGCCGACAGCGCGACGGCGGTCCAAAGTTCCGCCGTTCACGGTGGCGATACCAGCACTGTCGTAGCCGCGATATTCAAGCCGGCGAAGCGCTTCTACCAGAATAGGCGCAACTTCATGGTTTCCGAGAACCCCCACAATTCCACACATTATGACTTATCCTTTTGGGATTTAGCCTTCTTGGCCTTTAAAATATCGAACATTTTTGTCGCGCGGCCCTCTTTGTTGTCCTGAGGGGCCCGCGCCAGCGCCATTGCACCGTCCGGGACGCTTTTAGTGATCACCGAACCACTACCTGTCAGGGCGCCGACGCCGATTTTAACGGGGGCCACCAACATGGTGTTTGAGCCGATGAACGCGCCTGCGCCAATTTCGGTTTTATGCTTGAAGAAACCATCGTAGTTGCAGGTGATCGTACCTGCTCCGATGTTCGATCCCGCACCAACATGGGCGTCACCGATGTAGGACAGGTGGTTTACCTTGGCACCTTCGTCGATCTGGGCGTTCTTGACCTCGACGAAGTTGCCGATGCGTACATCTTCGGCCAGTTCCGCGCCGGGGCGCAAGCGAGCATAGGGGCCGACCACGGACCCGCGGGACACGTGGCACCCTTCCAGATGCGAAAACGCGCGGATTTGCGCATTGCTTTCGATGGTCACGCCGGGGCCGAAGACAACATTCGGCTCGATCTCGGCATCGCGGCCAATCACCGTGTCGAACGACAGATAGACTGTGTCAGGGGCCTGCATGTAAACGCCATCCTCGATCAGATCGGCGCGGGCTTTGGTTTGGAAAATCTTTTCAGCGACAGCCAGTTCTGCGCGCGAGTTGATGCCCAGCGTTTCGGCTTCATCGCAGGTTACGGCGGTGGCCGACATGCCTTTGTCGCGGGCGATGCCGACGATATCAGGCAGATAGTATTCGCCAGATGCGTTGTCGTTGTTCACCTGATCAAGCAGGTCAAACAGCATCGGGGCGGACGCACAGAGAACGCCGGAATTGCACAGGGTAATCGCGCGTTCTTCGTCGCTGGCGTCTTTGAATTCGACGATCCGAAGAAGCGTATCTCCTTCGGTGACCAGACGGCCGTATTTGGCCGGGTCAGCTGCGTTAAAGCCCAGCACAACCACGTCATGCTTGGCGCGCGCTTCGGCCATACGTTCCAATGTGTCCTGACTGATGAAGGGGGTATCGCCGAACATAACGATCGCATCGCCTTCGAAACCGGCCAGCGCATCGCGCGCCTGCATGGCCGCGTGGCCGGTGCCAAGCTGCTCATCCTGCAGAACGATTGTCGCCTCGGGATCGTAGTCTTGCGCGGCTTTGGTCACCAGATCAGCACCATGGCCAGCAACCACCACCACTTTCTCCGGCTCGAGGCTGTTGCCCGCCTTCATGACATGGGCCAGCATCGGCGCGCCTGCGATCTTGTGCAGTACCTTGGGAAGGTCCGATTCCATGCGTGTGCCTTTGCCGGCCGCAAGGATGATCAGAGCAATATTCATCAGATAAACTCTTTGTCTTTAGGTCGCGGTCGTTTTAACCGTTTCAGCCATGGGAACAAGTCGTGTCCGCTCACGGAACGTGACAGGCTGTGACATATGGAGAATGCGGAATGCGAACGGTGATTTTCGATCTGGACGGCACTTTGGCCGACACAAGTGCAGACCTGATTGCGGCTGCCAATCACTGTTTCATCGAAATGGGTGTGGGCCCGCAATTGGATGCGGTGGGCGATGCTGAAACCGCGTTTCACGGAGCACGCGCAATGCTGCGCCTCGGTCTGTCGCGCATGGGCGATGTGGACGAGGCCGTGATTGACAAGTGGTATCCCGCGCTTCTGGATGCGTATGACGACAATATCTCGGTTCACACATCGCTTTATCCGGGGGCAATCGAAGCGGTGGAATCGTTGAAATCTGACGGCTTTGCGGTGGGTATCTGCACGAACAAACCGTCAGGCCTTGCTGAGAAGTTGCTGAACAATCTGAAAATACGCGATATTTTCGGCTCGATGATTGGCGCGGATACCCTGCCGGTGCGCAAACCCGACCCGCGTCCGTTCTTTGCGGCGGTTGATGGCGTGGGCGGCAATCGCGCGCAATCTTTGTTGGTCGGCGACACGAACACCGACCGTGAGACATCCCGCAACGCAGGGGTGCCCTCGGTGCTCGTTGCGTTCGGTCCGGCAGGCGATACGGTTGCCACGCTTAAGCCCGAAGCGATTATCGAACACTTTGATGAGCTTTTGGGCGTGTCACGCCGCCTTTTGGCTGATTGACGGATGCAGGCGCACGTCGCACCAATGGGTCATGGAAAAGCGTTTTAACGGAAACTTCACCCAACAAGAGCCGATCCCCGAAGAGGGGATAGATGCAGCCCTTGCTGTTTTGCGCTCTGGGCGTCTGCATCGCTACAATACGGTCGATGGCGAGGTCGGGGAAACCGCGCTGCTTGAGCAAGAATTCGCTGAGATGGTGGGGGCAAAGTACTGTCTGGCCGTCGCATCGGGGGGATATGCGATCGCAACGGCCTTGCGCGCAGTCGGCGTTCTAAGTGGTGATACCGTTCTCTCCAATGCTTTCACCCTAGCGCCAGTGCCTGGCGCGATTTTCAGTGTCGGGGCCGTGCCGATCTATGTGGGCGTGACGCAGGATCTGACCATTGATCTGGACGATCTGAAATCCAAACTGCCACAGGCTCGCTTTCTGTTGCTCAGCCACATGCGCGGGCACATCTGCGATATGGACCGGTTGATGGACATGTGCCGAGAGGCCTCTGTCACCGTGATCGAGGATTGCGCCCATACGATGGGGGCTTCGTTCCGCGGTGTGCCGTCCGGACGTCACGGTGCCGTCGCTTGTTATTCGACGCAAACGTATAAGCACGCCAATTCAGGCGAGGGCGGGCTGCTGGTAAGCGATGATCCCGAAATCGCGGCGCGCGCAATTCTGATGTCCGGCTCTTACATGATGCATGGGCGCCATATCGCGGCACCGCCACCCGAAGTGTTCGAGCGACTGAAGTATGTGACGCCCAACATCTCGGGGCGGATGGATAATCTGCGCGCTGCAATACTTCGCCCTCAGCTGCGTGATTTGCCTGAGCGGGTCGAGCGCTGGAATGTGCTTTATCATGTGATGGAGCACGCTTTGGCCAATGCACCACAGGTTGTGGTGCCTAAACGCCCGCAGGATGAAGCCTATGTCGGGTCGTCCTTTCAGTTTCTGCTACCTGACTTTCCCTCGGATACAATCACAGGTTTTATAAAACGTTGTGAAAATCGCGGTGTTGAGTTAAAGTGGTTCGGAGAGCCGGAGCCAAAAGGTTTCACGTCGCGATACGACTCGTGGCAGTTTACATCCATCGAACGGATGCCTGAAACAGACGATGTTTTAAGGGGGCTTATCGATATGAGGCTTCCGCTGACGTTTTCAAAACGTGATTGTGAACTGATTGCGGAAATCATCTGCCAGGAATTGAACGCTGGGTAAAAAAACGACTTTAGTTCCGCCAATTTCAACTATTTAAAAGCGGCGAAAATCTGAGGAAGAAGCGGACGTATCCGAAAAATGTGCTGGGATGGCTGAGTTTAAATGACGGCCATAGTGCTTTAAGTGTAATTCGCCTCTTGAATATATATTTAAAGTCATTATAACTATCGCCGCTAACTTTCCAATTTTGGATATGCTGGCGTTTTTTAATCTGATTTTCCTACAGTCACTGGGTCGCTCGGGCGCTGGGCGAAACATCAATCTTCCCGTCTTTGGCTGTTAACTGACCGACACGTACCAGTGCCGAGGAGTGCTGACATGGCCAAGATGCAAACATTTCCTGACGATGCAGTCGTCAAAAGCACGCAAATCTCGCGCGAGCAGATCCTTGAATTTGCCATCGGAGGATTGTTTCAGGGTTTGGAAGAGATCGTCGGGTCCGTCGAAGCGAACGGGTATTTTACACTGGTGGGGAAATCTATCGGCGATAAGTTGTATAACATTTATATAGACTCACTCGGGGTTGAGGTGTTATCCAAAAATCAGTTATTTTCAGTGCTTCATTTGCTCAGCTCTCGTATGGAGAATGAATTGGCGGTCGCAAAGGACGAGTCCTTTTTCGAATTCAGCCGAACGTTTAAACCCATCGGTGGTGTTCAGGTCGACAATCGGTATCTGGGCATGCTGGCATGCGGATTGGTTGGCCATATGACTGCTCAGAGTTTGGGGCAAGCGCGTGTTCTGTTGTGCGCTGCTGATGATCAGGGCACTGGCAAGGTCAGGATGCGAGTCTATCTGGACGATCTTGAAGGCGAGGGCCAGATTTTCTACAGGGATGACCCCGATGGATGATCTGCTTGCGGCCCTGATTTCGCTTTTGTCCAAGGATCCAAGCCCAGTCTTTTTGATTGGCCCTGATGCGGAAGTGATTTTTGAGAACCCGGCTGCATCAGACTTGGAATTTGATTTTGAAGATTGGTTGAAAAGCGAAGCGGCGCATAAGTCGCTTTCTTTGGCGCGGAGCGTTTCTGAGCCTATCCCAGTTGCTGTTCATATCGGCGATCAAAACCTTTCCACGCTGATGCACAGGATTTCACTATTTAACGGTCAGGTAGGGGTGCTCATCCGGTTCCGGCAGGATGCATCGGATTTACGTTTCCGCGCCCTGACCGAAAGTACCGAGAAATTGCAGCGCGAAATGGAAAAGCGCCGCGGAATTCAGGCGCGACTTTCCCACGTCTTCAATAACGCCGGTGACGGTGTGCTTCTAGTGACGCCACAAGGTATCGTTGAAGAGGCAAATCCCGCATTCATCGCACTTGTCGACGCGAAAAGCGAAGAGATCGTCGGATGCCACATTCAGAAGTTGTTTGACTTTAACTCGGCGGTACCGGATTTCATTCGGCCGGACGGCAATCTACGCGTGTTCGGCAGAAAGTCGAAAAGTTTTGAGGCAGCCATAAACTCGGCTGATGGGCTGGTGCCGGTCGAGGTTGTCTATTGCCCGCCGACGGGTGACGTGGGTCTGTATGTTCTGACCGTTCGCGACCTGACACTGGGTAAACGCTATGCCGACGCGATAGAGCGTTCCAAGCGCTTGCAAGAGGCCAGTGATCGGGCCAGCGCGGGCGAAAAGGAAAAGATCCGCTTTCTTGCAACGATGTCGCACGAATTGCGCACCCCGATGAACGGAATTTGCGCGGCGATTGAAATGCTGGCAGCCGATAAAACGCTGAGCGGTCCGCAGCAGCGCCTTGTCAAACTGGCGGCAAAGTCTTCGGACGTTGCGCTTCGTCAGATCAACAGTGTTTTGCATTTTCTTAAGGCTGAAGGCGCTGCGCCTGCAGTCGCAGTGCGGGAATTTACTGTCGAGGCGTTGTTGGATGATGTTGTCGAACAGTTCGAGGTTTTGGCAAAGAAGAAAGGCATTGCTTTGATCTCGACTGTGAAGGGGCCAAGCAATTTGACGCTGACAGGAAACTACGAGTTCTTGTTTACGATCCTGCAAAACCTGATTTCGAACGCGATCAAATTCACAGACTACGGGGCTGTCTCGGTGACAGCTGATCTGATGCCTTTGTCAGAGGGGAATATGAACAACCTTTGTCTGCGGGTCTCTGATACGGGCTGTGGCATCAGCGAAGAGCGCTTGCAAAAAATCTTTCAGCCCTTCGAAAGCTCGGCCACTATCCGAGAGGTGCACAGCGGTGTCGGACTTGGCCTTTCGATTGTGGAAAGCCTTGTCGAAAAGCTGGACGGCTTCATGACGGTTCAATCCACGGAAGGGTTGGAAACGACCTTCGAAGTCGCGTTCAAAATTCCGGCGGCGCAGTCCGCGCCGAAACCACGTGCCGAAGCGCCTAAGGAACCCAAGCGGAATTCACAGCTTGCTGGCCTTGATCTAAAGGGCAAAAGCGTTGTGTTCGCTGACGACAACCCGATCAATTGCGACATCATGCGCGAGATTCTGACAAGCTTCGGCGCCGATGTGATCGAAGCGCGGGACGGGGAAAGTGCAATGTATCTTTTGCGGGATTTCACTCCGGATCATGTGCTTCTTGATATCCATATGCCCAATATGAACGGGTATCAGGCGGCGCAGCGTATTCGGAAGCTGCCGCATCTGAAGGACGTCAATATTGTTGGTGTGACGGCCTATGTGGATGACGAAATCATTGAAACCTGTCGCAAGTGCGGGATGAACGCGGTCGTGCAAAAGCCGGTCAAACTGGCTGAACTTGCCGATGCGCTGAACGCCAGAACACCAAATGCGCCGGTCAAGATACCCAATTTCGAGAAATACGTTGATCTGTGCCTTAGGGATATTTCCGAGGCGATCGTCGCAGCCAAAAGCGCATTGAAGAAAAAGGACTTCGGCACCATCGTTGATGTCATCCATCCCGTGCAGGGGGCGGCATCCATGCTGTCTATGGGCAGCCTTGCCGGTGCACTGCGCGATCTTGAGGCGCTTGGCCGGGTGCAAAGCGATCACATCGGCCTTGCGATCGAGGACGTTCAGCTTGAACTTGAAAAGCTCAAGCAGGCAAAGCCGACCGAGGGCGTGATCAAATCCTGATGAAGGGTGGGATCAGTCGCTGGAATACAAAGGAACGGTGGAAATCGAAACCTTGGCCGAACCGTCCGTCAATTCGGCAGCATGGGCGACGTAAATCAGCGTTTGGTTTGCCTCATCCCAAATACGTTTCACTCTAAGCGATTTCAGGATGATCGAGCGGGACTGCCGGAACACGTCTTCGCCGTCTTTATCTCTATCAATGTCGCCGATTGTGATTGGCCCTGTCTGACGGCAGGCGATCGAGGCGTTTGAAGGGTCCTCGAACCAGTTTCCTTTGGAAAGTCGGTCAAACAAGCCGCGTTCAAAATAGGCAATGTGACAGGTGACGCCTTCGACATCAGGATCTGAAATCGCTTCCACGATAATGTCGTTCCCGACCCAGTCCACACCGATTTCACCAATCTGTTCCGCCTGCGCGGCCGTAGATAGACAGGCAACTGCGGCAGCGGTGCAAAGGGATTTCAGGCGGTTCATCGTGCGCTCCTTCAAAACGGGTCATCTTTAGATGGTGGGGCAGGCGGTGTTTCACAAGTCTAATGTGGGTCGCAGTTCTTGACCCGCAGAGTTTGCGGACCTAGCGTTCTGAAACGATGTCGTAAGGATTTCAGAATTCAATGCCCTATCGGCCTTCTAAGACTAAGAGGTTCTGATGCCAAAATGGCTGTGGTTTTTGCCTGTATCCTGCCTGACCCTGACCTTCGGTTACTTCGGATTGAAGCAGGGGCAGCAGATGACTTCGCTTTCTGAGACCGAAGTCATCAATGCCGTTGCGGGAGCCTATGTCGAAAAGACAGGCGGAGATATGACAGATTGCTTTGCCTATCCGTCCGAGAAGGATCGCGAATGGCTTGTGGTGTCCTGCGGGACAAATTGGCTGACAGGAATTGACCGGTTCGGGCGAACGCTGTGGATCGATCACACGCCTGCGCCGGATGCATAATGCATTGGACCGACCTTTATGATGTTGCGACGAAAACCCTATGAGCAGCTTTACAAATCATTCCGCTGGGATTTGCCCGAGCATCTGAACCTTGCGCATCAGGTCTGTGATGGTTGGGCCGCAACGGACCCCGACAGGATTGCCATTCTGGATCTGAACGGGGCCGAACCGCGGGCCTTCACATATGGTCAGTTGTGGGAATATTCCCGTCGCGTAGAAACAGCCTTGATCGAAAAGGGTGTACGCCCAACTGACCGCGTCGGCGTCTTCCTAAGCCAGCGCCCGTTGTTGGCGGCCGCGCATATCGCGTGCTGGCGCCTCGGGGCGATTTCAGTCCCGCTCTTTACCTTGTTCCAGCACGATGCATTGGCCAGCCGGATTGATGACTCGGGCATGGGCGTGGTGGTCACGGATCGCACCAACGAACCGCGCCTAAAGGGATTTGGCCTTGGCGTCATCACGCCCGACACATTACCTGCGCGACCGCAGGCCACGATCGCCTTGGCCGACACGACGCCGGATGATCCCGCTGTTCTGATCTATACGTCTGGCACTACGGGCAAGCCCAAGGGCGCGCTTCACGGTCATCGTATTCTGACCGGCCATCTGCCCGGTGTTGAAATGAGTCACGATTTCCTTGGGGAACGGGGTGACAGGCTCTGGACCCCTGCGGATTGGGCGTGGATCGGGGGGCTGTTCGATGTGCTGATGCCGGGGTTGGCGTTGGGCGTGCCTGTTGTGGCGGCGCGCTTGCCCAAGTTCACGCCAGAGGATGCGGTGCGCATCTGCAAGCAGGGCAATGTGAAGAACGTCTTTTTCCCGCCCACCGTGTTGCGCATGTTGAAGGCTTCGAACACGCGGATACCGGGGTTGCGGACTGTGGCGTCGGGGGGTGAACCGCTGGGTGCAGAAATGCTCGAATGGGCCAAGGATGCGCTGGGCGTGACTATCAACGAATTCTACGGCCAGACCGAATGCAACATGATCGCGTCGTCATGTGGCGCCGCGTTCCCGCCCCAGCCGGGCACAATCGGCCGCGCGGTTCCGGGGCACCGTTTGGCGGTGCTGGACGAAAATGGCGAACCGACCGAAGGCGAGGGCGATATCGCGGTCAAACGTGGTTCCGCGTCGATGATGTTGGAATATTGGCGCAAGCCCAGAGAAACGGCAGAGAAATTCAAAGGCAAATGGATGCTGACGGGGGATCGCGGCATCTGGGAAGGGGACCATCTGCGCTTTGTCGGTCGTGAAGACGACGTTATCACCTCGGCCGGCTACCGGATCGGACCTGCCGAGATTGAGGATTGCCTGATGACCCATCCAGCCGTTGCGACGGTTGGCGTGGTGGGCAAACCGGATGAGATGCGGACCGAGATCGTAAAGGCCTATGTTGTGCTGAAGCCTGATCATGCCGCGTCAGACGATCTGGCAGTGGAGCTGCAGGAATATGTGAAATCCCGTTTGGCCAGCTATTCCTATCCTCGCGAAATCGGTTTCCTTGAGGCGCTTCCCATGACGGTGACGGGCAAGGTTATCCGCAAAGACCTGAAGGCCATGGCGCGGGACGAAGCGGTATGATCCGGCTGCACCACGTCCCACAGTCCCGTTCCATGCGGTCGCTTTGGTTGCTGCACGAATTGGGTGTTGAATTCGAATGCATCACGCATCCGTTTGATAAGTCGTTGCGCAGCGCGGACTATCTGGCGCTGTCACCGGCTGGGCGGGTGCCTGCTTTGGAAATAGACGGGCAGGTTCTGTTTGAAACAGCGGCCATCACCGAATTTCTGTGCGAAACCTTTCCGGATGCTGGCCTGGGGCGTGCGCCGGGGGCGGCGGAACGGGCGGATTGGCTGGTTTGGGTCCATTTTGCCGAAACCATCAGCCAGCATGCCGCCGCTCTGACCCAGCAGCATTTGATGCTGTACGATGATGCGATGCGCAGCCCGATTGTGATGAAGCTGGAGGCCGCCCGGATCGGAAAATGCTATGCTGCCGTGGAAGAGCGTTTGCAGGGCCGCGATTATCTTCTGGACGGCGGGTTTTCGGCGGCGGACGTCAGCGTGGGGCAGGCGGTATATATGTCCCGCCATTTCGCCAAGACGGATGACTTCCCCGCAGTCGAGGCCTGGCTGGATCGCATAACGTCGCGCGATGCATTCCAGAAGAGTTTGCCCACTGCGTCCGATACGGTTTTGTACGAAAAAGAGTTCTACCCTGCGTGGGAGGTGTGATCACATCACGCCGGATTCGGGATTTCCGGCCTCAGACCTTAGTTGTACGTGGGCATATTAGCGCAGTTTAAGCGGGAATGACTGCCTGAAAAGTCATCTAAATTCCCCAAAAGTCGCTTGTTATATCATTTTTAAGTTACTTAGGTCTTTGTATTTGAAGGAAATTTTTTAATAGAATGGGCAGAACTGCCGTCGTTGTATAACTTGCGAATTCTAGCCTCGCGTCGGTTGACCACAATCCGGCACGGGGATAGATGATTGGCAAGTCAACATCGCCACTTGATGCCGCAGGCCGTGCCATCCGCTGGTACCTGCTGGGAAAGGAGCCATCCCCGTGGAAGAGATGCTGAGGGAATACCTCCCCATTCTCGTTTTTCTGGCCATTGCTATTGGTCTAGGACTTGTTCTCATTCTTGCTGCTGTTGTCCTTGCGGTCCGCAATCCGGATCCGGAAAAGGTGTCGGCCTACGAATGTGGTTTCAACGCCTTCGATGACGCGCGTATGAAATTCGATGTCCGCTTCTACCTCGTGTCGATCCTGTTCATCATCTTCGACCTTGAAATCGCGTTCCTGTTCCCATGGGCCGTCGGTTTCAAAGATATCTCGATGGTGGGCTTCTGGTCGATGATGGTGTTCCTTGCCGTGCTGACAGCGGGCTTTGCATATGAATGGAAGAAGGGAGCACTCGAATGGGAGTGATGACCGGAGCCAACACCGCAGGCGCGGATCGTGAAGTGGCTGTTCAGAACCTGAACAAGGAACTGGCCGACAAAGGTTTCCTGCTGACGTCGACCGAAGACATCATCAACTGGGCGCGGACAGGTTCGCTGCACTGGATGACGTTCGGTCTGGCGTGCTGTGCGGTTGAAATGATGCACACGTCCATGCCGCGTTATGACCTTGAGCGTTTCGGCACAGCGCCGCGCGCATCCCCGCGTCAGTCCGACCTGATGATCGTTGCGGGTACGCTGACCAACAAAATGGCACCGGCCCTGCGCAAGGTGTACGACCAGATGCCCGAGCCGCGCTACGTGATCTCGATGGGGTCCTGCGCGAACGGCGGTGGCTACTATCACTACAGCTATTCCGTTGTGCGCGGCTGTGACCGCATCGTTCCGGTTGACGTCTATGTGCCCGGCTGCCCTCCGACGGCAGAGGCGCTGTTGTACGGCATCATGGCGTTGCAGCGTAAAATCCGCCGCACCGGCACCCTGACGCGCTGAGGAGAATAAGATGACCGAAGCACTTAAGGAACTGGGTGGCTATATCGAGGCCAAGCGCCCCGACTGCGTCATCGGCTGGGACGTCACATTTGACGAACTGAACGTCGACGTGGCCCCGTCCAACATCGCCGGTCTGGTCGAATTTCTGAAAAACGACCCGACCTGCAAATTCAATTCGCTGGTCGACATCACAGCAGTGGACTACCCCGCGCGCGGTAAGCGTTTCGATGTGGTTTACCACTTTCTGTCGATGTACCAGAACCACCGCATCCGTCTGCGTGTCAGCATCCGTGAAGAGGACATGGTGCCTTCGATCGTTGATGTGCACCCCTCGGCCAACTGGTTCGAGCGTGAAGTTTTCGACATGTTCGGTATTCTGTTCACAGGTCACCCCGATCTGCGTCGCATCCTGACCGACTACGGGTTCCGCGGCTACCCGCTGCGCAAGGATTTCCCGACCACGGGCTATACCGAGGTCCGCTACGACGAAGAACAGAAGCGCGTGGTCTACGAACCCGTGTCGCTTGTTCAGGAATATCGCCAGTTCGACTTTATGTCGCCGTGGGAAGGCGCGGAATACGTGCTGCCGGGCGACGAAAAACAGGAGGCATCGAAATGATGGACGGCTCCAAGTTTGATGACGGCAGCGTAGACGCGCTGTCTGGCGAACAGAAAATCCGTAACTTCAACATCAACTTCGGCCCGCAGCACCCTGCGGCGCACGGCGTGTTGCGTCTGGTTCTGGAACTGGACGGCGAGATTGTTGAACGTTGCGACCCGCACATCGGCCTGCTGCACCGTGGCACCGAAAAGCTGATGGAAAGCCGCACCTACCTGCAGAACCTGCCGTACTTCGACCGCCTCGACTACGTGGCGCCGATGAACCAGGAACACGCTTGGTGTCTGGCGATTGAAAAGCTGACCGGCGTTGAAGTTCCGCGTCGCGCGTCGCTGATCCGTGTTCTGTACTCGGAAATCGGCCGCATCCTGAACCACCTGCTGAACATCACCACTCAGGCGATGGACGTAGGCGCGCTGACCCCGCCGCTGTGGGGCTTTGAAGAGCGTGAAAAGCTGATGGTGTTCTACGAACGCGCCTGTGGTGCCCGTTTGCACGCGGCTTACTTCCGCCCCGGTGGTGTCCATCAGGACCTTCCCGAAGATCTGCTGGACGATATCGACCAGTGGGCTGTGGAATTCCCGCGCGTAATCGCTGACATCGACGGCCTGCTGACAGAAAACCGCATCTTCAAACAGCGTAACGCCGATATCGGTGTTGTATCGGAAGAAGACATTCAGAACTGGGGCTTCTCGGGCGTTATGGTCCGTGGTTCCGGTCTGGCGTGGGACCTGCGCCGTGCGCAGCCCTACGAATGCTATGACGAGTTCGACTTCCAGATCCCTGTCGGCAAAAACGGCGATTGCTATGACCGTTATCTGGTCCGCATGGAAGAAATGCGTCAGTCGCTCAGCATCATCCGTCAGGCGATTGCCAAGCTGAAGATGCCCGAGAACCAAGGCGATGTTCTTGCCCGTGGCAAGCTGACTCCGCCGAAGCGGTCGGACATGAAGACCTCGATGGAGGCTTTGATCCACCACTTCAAACTGTACACCGAAGGTTTCCACGTGCCCGAAGGCGAAGTTTACGCCGCTGTCGAAGCACCGAAGGGCGAATTCGGTGTCTACCTGAAGGCCGATGGTTCGAACAAACCCTACCGTGCCAAACTGCGCGCGCCGGGCTTCCTGCATCTGCAGGCGATGGACTACATTGCCACCGGTCACCAACTTGCTGACGTCGCCGCAATTATCGGCACCATGGACGTAGTGTTTGGAGAAATCGACAGATGACAATGACTTTCGTTCAGACGTTCGCAGTGGGCGGCTTTGACGCGTCCCTGAAAAAAGTGGCTGGTGTGATTGCACCGCTTGCTTTGCTCGGGGCCTGTGCGATGCCCCCCGAAGGAACCAGCACCAATGATGTGGCGAACTATATCGCCGCGGTGGAATCCCTGGGCTGTGACGTTGGTAACGAAGGTGATCTTCAGGCGCTCGAGATCCAGACAGGCCTGTCTCCGATGAAACTGGGTGAGATGGCCGAGTACATGATCGACTCTCGTCAGGGCGTACTGCTCTCGAACGGCGGCTTCCGTCTGAAAGTGGGTGCCTGCGCGCCCGAGGACGAAGCTGCGACAACAACCGAAGCGGCTGCTGCGAGCTAAGGCTAAGCAGCGGCGCTGAACCGACATAACCCGGGCAGGGGGCTTCCATTCCCTGCCATCCGCGTGCCGACGCAATAGGACATAACAATGCTGAGACGTCTTCACCCTGAACAACCGGCAAGCTTTGCCTTCACTCCGGCCAACCAAGCTTGGGCAGAAGCGCAGATCACCAAATACCCTGCGGGTCGTCAGGCTTCTGCGATCATTCCGCTGCTGTGGCGTGCTCAGGAACAAGAAGGCTGGCTGACCCGTGCCGCAATCGAACATGTGGCAGCGATGCTGGACATGGCCTACATGCGTGCGCTCGAGGTTGCGACGTTCTACTTCATGTTCCAACTGCAGCCGGTTGGCAGCGTGGCGCACTTCCAGATTTGCGGCACAACGTCCTGCATGATCTGTGGCGCGGAAGATCTGGTTGCTGTCTGCAAGGAAAAGATCGCCGCCAAGCCGCACCAGCTGTCCGAAGATGGCAAGTTCTCGTGGGAAGAGGTTGAATGCCTTGGTGCCTGTGCGAACGCCCCGATGGCGCAGATCGGCAAAGATTACTACGAAGACCTGACTGCGACACGTCTGGCCGAGATGATCGACGAAATGGCGGCAGGCAAGGTTCCGACACCGGGGCCGCAAAATGGCCGTTTCACATCCGAGCCCAAGGCAGGTCTGACGTCGCTGACAGGCGACAACGCAGGTTATAAATACAACGCCTCGGCAACGCTGGCGACAGACATCGGTGACTCGATCAAGCGTATCGACGGCACCGAGGTTCCGCTGTCCGCCCCGTGGAATGACCAGCGCGGTGGCGAAGCTGGCCCCGTTGTGAAGTCTGATTCTGCTGCTGGTAAGAAACCGGCTGTGTCCAAGGGTAAGCCCGCTGACGACACAGGTGTCGACAAGCGCGAGGCGACAGCCAAATCCAAGGCGAAACCCAAAACAACGACCGAAAAGGCGGCAAAACCTGCTGCAAAGGCCAAAACTGTGGCCGAAACAGCACCAAAAGCCGCAGAGGCCGTATCCGACGAAGGTACAAAGCCACAAACACTGACGGCTGCGCGCGACGGCAAAGCTGACGATCTGAAACAGATCAAAGGCGTCGGTCCGAAGCTTGAAAGCCTATTGAATTCAATGGGTTTCTATCACTTCGATCAGGTTGCGGCATGGACAGACGAAGAAATTCGCTGGGTTGACCAAAATCTTGAAGGTTTCAAAGGCCGCGTGACCCGTGACGAATGGGTCAAGCAAGCCAAGCTGTTGGCGTCCGGAGGCGAGACGGAGTTCTCTTCCCGTGTTAAAAAGGGCAACGTGTACGACACGTAACTTTAAGAATACGGACAGGGAGTTAAAAAAATGGGTGAACCGAAGAATGGCATGAGTTGCTCGACGGGATGCTGGGCACTTGCCGCTGGCATCGGTCTGATCACCTTTGTGATTTTGACGATCATGAGTGGTTTCAGCTTTTTCGCCGCTTTGTTCTTGGGGCTGTTGGTTTTTGTTCTTTCGGGGCTGCTGTTCAACTGGCTGTTCTGCGCAGGCAATGACGACGCCGCTTCCACAACAACCGCGACATCTTCCACATCTGCACCGGCGGCTGCTGCCGCGTCTGGCGCTGCTGCCGCGTCTGGCGCTGCTGCCGCGTCTGGCGCTGCTGCCGCGACGCCTGCGGCTGCGACACCCGCAAGCACAGAAACATCTGAGGCTGTGAAGTCGAAGACCACGCTGGCAGGCGAAGATGAACTTGCCAGCCGCAAGGGCGACTGGAAATACGAAGGCGATGCTGCAAGCGACGCATCTGCATCCGCAGACGCGGAAGCACCTGCTGCAAGCGCTGCCGTCGAACCTGCTGCTACCGAAGCGTCTGCTGCGTCGGCATCGACATCCACAGCTGCGGCACCTGCCGCGACGCCGGTGAAGTCGAACACCACACTCGCAGGCGAGGAAGAGCTGGCAAGCCGCAAGGGTGAGTGGAAATACGAAGCCCCCGCCAACGAAAAGGCACCGGCGAAAAAAGTTGCGGCCAAGAAAGCGCCTGCAAAGAAGGCTCCGGCCAAGAAAGCAGCGGCTCCTGAGGCAGCAACCGACGCTGGCACCAAGCCCGCGACGCTTGATAAACCGCGTGCTGGCGGCGCAGACGATCTGAAAATGATCAAAGGCGTTGGCCCGAAGTTGGAAGAAATGCTGCATTCGCTGGGTTTCTACCACTACGATCAGGTCGCGGCGTGGAAAGACGCCGAGGTCGCATGGGTCGACCAGAACCTCAAAGGCTTCAAGGGCCGCGCGACGCGCGACGCTTGGGTCGAACAGGCCAAACTTTTGGCTGCGGGCGAAGAGACAGAGTTCTCCAAGCGCGCGTCGAAAGACGGCACGTACAAATAAAGGGGCTTAAATCGCGATGACGAAAACCGATCCTACAGTACGACAAGGGCGCATTCTTGCGCTGGTCGTTGCCGGATTGGGCATCTTCTGGATCGCGATCACCGCTCTTGGGGGTGCGTTGGACTGGAGCCAGCGCACCCGCGCATTGTTCGATCTGGCCGTGCTGGCTGGTTTCGGATGGGCACTTTGGATGATCTACCAACTCTGGCGGTCCCGCCAGAAGGACAAGGACTAGGCAATGCTGCAGGATCAGGATCGCATCTTTACCAACATCTACGGGATGCATGACCGCACCCTGAAAGGTGCGCAGGCGCGCGGCCATTGGGATGGCACCGCGAACATCATCAAGAAAGGCCGCGACTGGATCGTGGACGAGATGAAGAAATCCGGTCTGCGTGGTCGCGGTGGTGCGGGCTTCCCCACTGGCTTGAAGTGGTCCTTCATGCCCAAGGAAAGCGACGGTCGTCCGTCTTACCTTGTGGTTAACGCTGACGAATCCGAGCCCGGTACATGTAAAGACCGCGAAATCATGCGCCACGATCCGCATACGCTGATCGAAGGTTGCCTGATCGCGTCCTTCGCGATGAATGCGAACGTTTGCTACATCTACATCCGTGGCGAATACATCCGCGAACGCGAAGCGCTGCAGAACGCGATCGACGAGGCCTATGATGCTGGTCTGGTCGGCAAGAACGCTGCCGGTTCCGGTTGGGACTTTGATATCTTCGTCCACCATGGCGCGGGCGCATATATCTGCGGTGAAGAAACCGCGCTGCTGGAAAGCCTTGAGGGCAAAAAGGGCATGCCCCGCATGAAGCCGCCGTTCCCGGCGGGTGCAGGTCTTTATGGCTGCCCGACAACTGTGAACAACGTTGAATCCATCGCCGTTGTCCCGACGATCCTGCGTCGTGGCGGTGACTGGTTCTCGTCCTTCGGTCGTCCGAACAACGCAGGCACCAAGCTGTTTGCGATCTCGGGCCACGTGAACAACCCCTGCGTTGTCGAAGAGGCGATGTCGATTTCTTTTGAAGAACTGATCGAAAAGCACTGCGGCGGTATCCGTGGCGGTTGGGATAACCTGAAAGCGGTTATTCCGGGCGGTTCGTCGGTTCCTTGTGTGCGCGGTGAAAACATGCGCGACGCGATCATGGACTTTGACTATCTGCGCAATGATCTGCAGTCCGGTCTGGGGACCGCTGCTGTGATCGTCATGGATCAGTCCACAGACATCATCAAAGCGATCTGGCGTCTGTCCAAGTTCTACAAGCACGAAAGCTGCGGTCAGTGTACGCCGTGCCGTGAAGGTACAGGCTGGATGATGCGCGTGATGGATCGTCTTGTGAAAGGTCAGGCAGAGGTCGAAGAAATCGACATGCTGCTGGACGTGACCAAGCAGGTGGAAGGCCACACAATCTGTGCCTTGGGCGATGCGGCCGCATGGCCGATCCAGGGTCTGATCCGGAACTTCCGGGACGAGATCGAAGATCGCATCAAAGACCAGCGCGCCGGTCGTATCGCGGCTGAATAACACCACGGTCCGGCGCGTCAGCGTCGGCACAGCGGAGTGACAGGAATGGGTAAGACAGTTCTGATTTTGGCCGCACTGGCCATGTTGGCGTCCTGCGGCAAGGGCAGCCGCACCCAGTTCGAGGGCGAATACTATCGCGCCTCGGCCAAAGCTCCGCGCAAGGAACGCCAGAACTTTGTGGCCACTGCTGGCCCGATCAGCCGTGGCATCGAAGGTGCCGCAGCGGCGGCCTTTTACGAGGCGACCAAGCACTGCATCAAATACTACGGCACATCCGACATCGAGTTTGCCTTCGATCCGGAAACCCCTGTTGATCAACTGCCGCGTGACGGCGACCGGATCGTTCTGCGGGGGACATGTCAGGAATGATCGGTTTCACCGCACATACAGGCGGGAAATCGCCGTGGTTATTGCATAGCAATGGCCGCAATCCCCATCTCTCGGGCGATGCCCCTGCGTTTCCGCGGGGTGCTTTGTCTTGTTTAGGAGAGATGACATGACACCGGTAAAAACATCGATCGCACTGGCTCTGACCGCGACTTTCATGGCGACGTCCGCCGTGGCGAAACCGCCGCTGCGCGATGTGCCCGAGATTGACGATGCTCTGTTGATGGTCGCGATTGCGGATGATCTTCGCAAAAACTGCGATGACATCGACGCCCGTATGATCAAGGCCCTGACGCATATCCAGGGACTGAAAAGCAAAGCCCGTTCGCTGGGTTACTCTGACGAGGAAATCAAGGCGTACACGGGGTCGAAAGACGAACAGAAAAGAATGCGTGCACGCGGCGAAGAATACCTCGCCGAACGTGGTGTGGATCGAAAGAACGACGCCGCCTATTGCACCTTTGGCAAACAAGAAATAGCGAAGGGCAGCCAAATCGGCGTTCTTCTTAAAGCAAGGTGAGACGAGACAGATGTCAGACCTCCGCAAGGTAATCATCGACGGCAATGAAATCGAAGTTGATGGCGCGATGACGCTGATTCAGGCCTGTGAAGTGGCCGGTATCGAAATCCCGCGCTTTTGCTATCACGAACGTCTGTCGATCGCCGGTAACTGCCGGATGTGCCTTGTTGAGGTTGTAGGCGGCCCGCCCAAGCCGGCGGCCTCCTGCGCCATGCAGGTGCGTGATCTGCGTCCTGGTCCCGAAGGCCAGCCGCCGCAGGTCCGCACGAACTCGCCCATGGTGAAGAAGGCGCGTGAAGGCGTCATGGAATTCCTGCTGATCAACCACCCGCTGGATTGCCCGATCTGTGACCAGGGTGGCGAATGCGACCTGCAGGATCAGGCTATGGCCTATGGCGTTGATTTTAGCCGCTACCGCGAACCGAAGCGCGCGAATGCCGATCTGGATCTGGGCCCGCTGGTCGAAACCCACATGACGCGCTGCATTTCCTGCACACGTTGTGTCCGTTTCACGACCGAAGTCGCTGGTATCACGCAGATGGGCCAAACAGGTCGCGGCGAAGACGCCGAGATCACGTCCTATCTGGGCCAAACGCTTGATTCCAACATGCAGGGCAACATCATCGACCTGTGTCCGGTCGGTGCGCTGGTGTCCAAGCCTTACGCCTTCACTGCGCGTCCTTGGGAACTGACAAAAACAGAATCCATCGACGTGATGGATGCTCTGGGCTCTGCGATCCGCGTTGATACCAAAGGCCGCGAAGTCATGCGCTTCCTGCCGCGTAACAACGACGGCGTGAATGAAGAATGGATTTCGGACAAAACCCGTTTCGTCTGGGACGGCCTGCGCCGTCAGCGTCTGGATCGTCCGTACATCCGCGAAAACGGCAAACTGCGCCCCGCAACATGGCCCGAGGCCCTGTCGCTGGCAGCAGAAAAGCTGGCGTCGGCCACGAAAGTTGCCGGTCTGGTTGGCGATCTGGTATCCACTGAGGCTGCATTTGCCCTGAAAACTCTGGTTTCCGAATTCGGCGGTGCAATTGAATGCCGTACAGACGGCGCGAAACTGCCTGCTGACAACCGATCGGGCTATGTTGGCACGGCGTCCATCGAAGATATCGACAGCGCCAAGTTCATTCAGCTGATCGGCACCGATCCCCGTACAGAAGCACCGGTTCTGAACGCCCGTATCCGTAAGGCGTGGGCCGCTGGTGCGAACGTCGGTCTGGTTGGTGAAGCTGTTGATCTGACATACGAATATGCGCACGTCGGCACCGACCGCGCAGCGCTGGAAGGCCTGCTGAACAAAGAGTTCGGCGCGGTCAAAGACGCACCTTCCGTAATCATCATCGGTCAGGCCGCCCTGCGTGGCGAAGACGGCGCTGCCGTTCTGGCCGCAGCGATGAAGCTGGCAGATGCGACGAACTCCAAGTTCATGGTTCTGCACACTGCCGCTGGCCGTGTGGGCGCGATGGACATTGGTGCAGTCACCGAAGGCGGTATCGAAGCCGCGATGGACGGTGCTGATGTGGTCTACAACCTTGGCGCAGACGAAATCGAAATCGCCAAAGGTCCGTTCGTGATTTACCAAGGCAGCCACGGCGACCGCGGCGCACACCGCGCTGACGTTATCCTGCCGGGTGCTGCTTACACCGAAGAAAACGGTCTGTTCGTAAACACCGAAGGTCGCCCGCAACTGGCGTTCCGCGCTGGTTTCGCACCGGGTGAGGCCAAGGAAAACTGGGCCATCCTGCGTGCTCTGTCTGCTGAAGCGGGCAAAACGCTGCCGTTCGACAGCCTTGCGCAACTGCGTCAGGCGCTGGTCGCGGCGGTTCCGCATCTGGCCAAGGTGGACGACGTTCCTGAAAACGAATGGAAGTTGGAAGACGCTGGAAAGCTGGGGCAGGGCGCCTTTGGCACCGCCGTTGCCGATTTCTACCTGACCAACCCGATTGCACGTGCGTCGCAGCTGATGGCGGAACTCTCTGCCAACGCCAAAGCGCGCAAAGAGACACAGATCGCCGCGGAGTAACATGATGCGGTTCGACACCACATCACTCTCTCTCGCGGTTGTCGCGGGGGCATTGGCCGGATGCGAGCCTGTCGAGACAGTCGACAGGGATTCGCTGCCGTTCAATCCCGTGTACAACGGGGTCGAGACACGTCTTCTGGACGGTGATCTGGTGTCGTTTCTGGTCGAGATGCGCGGTGCGCGTGACTCGATCGATGTTGAGAACTATGCAGAATGCGCTGCGGCGCAGTATACGCTGATACGAGGCTACGGTTTCGCACGGCATTTACGCACAAATGTCACCGAAGAGGGTGGCCTCTGGCGCGCAGATGCGGTTTACACCATCTCGCCAGCCCTCCCGCGCGGGCTGAAGACGATCGATGCCGAAGTCACCGCCTTCAACTGCGCGGACAATGGAATACCGATGGTGTGAGGACCCGATGTCTGAATTTCTGACCACTCCCGGCGGAACCGCCCTTCTGATCGTGGCGCAGTGCCTCGCAGTCCTGAGCTTTGTGATGATCAGCTTGCTGTTCCTTGTGTACGGCGACCGTAAAATCTGGGCGGCTGTCCAGATGCGTCGTGGCCCGAACGTCGTTGGCGTCTTTGGTCTGCTGCAAACAGTGGCTGACGCCCTGAAATATGTCGTGAAAGAGGTGGTTATCCCCGCCGGCGCGGACCGCACGGTCTTTATGCTGGCCCCGATGATCAGCTTTGTTCTGGCGATGATCGCATGGTCGGTGATCCCCTTCACTGACACGTGGGTTCTGTCGAACATCAACGTGGCGGTCCTGTTCGTCTTCGCGGTGTCCTCGCTTGAGGTGTACGGCGTGATCATGGGCGGTTGGGCATCGAACTCGAAATACCCGTTCCTCGGCTCGCTCCGGTCCGCTGCTCAGATGATTTCTTACGAAGTATCGCTGGGCCTGATCATCATCGGCGTGATCATCTCGACCGGGTCGATGAACTTCGGTGACATCGTTCGCGCGCAGGATGGATCCTACGGCTTCTTCAACTGGTACTGGCTGCCGCACTTCCCGATGGTGTTCCTGTTCTTCATCTCGGCACTTGCAGAAACCAACCGCCCGCCATTCGACCTTCCCGAAGCGGAATCCGAACTGGTTGCGGGTTACCAGGTTGAATACAGCTCGACCCCGTTCCTGCTTTTCATGGCCGGTGAATACATCGCGATCTTCCTGATGTGCGCCCTGACAACGCTGCTGTTCTTTGGCGGTTGGCTGTCCCCGATCCCGGGTATTCCGGACGGTGCGCTGTGGATGGTTGCCAAGATGGGCTTCTTCTTCTTCCTCTTCGCCATGGTGAAGGCAATCACACCGCGCTACCGCTATGACCAGCTGATGCGCATCGGTTGGAAAGTGTTCCTGCCGCTCAGCCTTGGTTGGGTTGTGTTTGTAGCCTTTGCCGCCAAGTTCGGCTGGTTCTGGGGCCTCTTCGCTCGCTGGACCACAGGCGCCTGAGGATAGCGCGCTTTCGGGCGCATGACTGATAACGAACCCGGAGGGTTTGAGATGACACAGATCGATTACACCCGCGCGGCCAAGTATTTCCTGCTGCAGGATTTCTGGCAGGGCATGAAACTGGGCCTGAAGTACTTCTTCGCGCCCAAGGCCACCGTGAACTATCCTCACGAAAAGGGCCCGCTGTCCCCGCGTTTCCGTGGCGAACACGCGCTACGCCGCTATCCCAACGGGGAAGAGCGCTGCATTGCTTGTAAACTGTGCGAAGCGATCTGCCCTGCGCAGGCGATCACCATCGACGCGGAACCCCGCGAAGACGGCAGCCGCCGCACCACGCGTTATGACATCGATATGACCAAGTGCATCTACTGCGGCTTCTGTCAGGAAGCCTGCCCTGTGGATGCGATTGTCGAAGGCCCGAACTTCGAATTCTCGACCGAGACCCGCGAAGAGCTTTACTACGACAAGGAAAAGCTGCTTTCGAATGGCGAACGTTGGGAAGCTGAAATCGCCCGCAATCTGGAACTGGATGCGCCCTACCGATGATCGACGCAGCGCCCGATAACAGCGCCTACGCACGCGGCAAAGCCTTCACCGAGGAAACCAATCCTGGGATGGAAGACGCTTTGCGCGCGCGGTACGAGCACCTGTTGCCGGGACTGGCGCGGGATCTGGTGGAACATAACGGCCGGATCTATCCCCGTGGTGTTCTTCCACAGCAAACGCGCGAACTGCTGACGATTGCGGCTTTGACGGCGCAGGGCGGTCAAACGCGCCCTCAGTTGAAAATCCACGTCTCTGCCGCGCGCAAGCTGGGCGTTTCGCAGGAAGAAATCGCGGAAGCGATTTATCAAATGAGCCTTTATGGCGGCATGCCTGCGATGTTCAACGCGTTGAACGCAGCCATGGAAGTATTCGAAGCAGAAGCAGGGGAGACGGCAGAATGAACACTGGCAAGACCCCGTTCGAGCTGATGATGGCGCAAGCGCAGGAAATGGCGAAAGCGTTCAATCCGGCGCTGGAAAACTTCAGCCCCTCGGGGTTCGAAAAGCTTTGGCCGACCATGCCCAAGGAAATCATGGAGATGGCCTTTGGCAAAGGCATCTCTAAGGACGGGCTGGATGCAAAGACACGTCTTTTGCTGACGCTGGCCGGTCTGACCATGCAGGGCGCGCAGGCTGATGCGCAAATCCGGCTGACCGTGCGCCACGCGCTCGAAGCCGGAGCCACGAAAGAAGAAATTGCCGAAACCATCGCACAAATGTCGATGTTTGCCGGCTTACCCGCTATGACACGCGCAATGGATTTGGCGCGTGACGTCATGGCTGACGACAAGGATGACGAATAATGACCGTTTTTGCCTTTTATCTGTTCGCCATCAGCACGATTGTGGGCGGCCTGTTCACAGTCATCAGCCGTAACCCCGTTCATTCGGTGCTGTGGCTGATCCTCGCATTCCTCAGCTCGGCTGGTCTGTTTGTTCTGCTGGGTGCCGAATTCGTCGCGATGCTTCTGGTTATCGTCTACGTCGGCGCGGTCGCGGTTCTGTTCCTGTTCGTCGTGATGATGCTTGACGTGGATTTCGCCGAACTGAAGGCGGAAATGTCGCGCTACCTGCCGTTGGCACTTCTGATCGGCATCGTGATCCTGATGCAGTTCACCATCGCATTCGGCGAATGGCAGACATCCGAGGCCGCAGCAGGTCTGGTTGCGCAGGCGACACCGGAAGGCCGCCATAACACAGAAGCGCTGGGTCTGATCCTGTATGACGACTACTTCCTGCTGTTCCAGCTGGCAGGTCTGATCCTGTTCGTTGCGATGATCGGTGCGATTGTTCTGACACTGCGCCACCGTTCGGACGTCAAGCGTCAGGATGTTCTGGCCCAGATGTATCGCGATCCGGCGACGGCCATGGAACTGCATGATGTGAAACCGGGGCAGGGTCTCTGATCCTTGCCTTGGCCCGCCAAGTCGCGCGGGCCGAAAACTAGGGAAAGTGCCGTGGGTCAACCACGGTGTGTACTGATGAAAACGGGACCAATAAGGGCCCGGTTGGGAAGCGGGCGTAAGCCCAGAGGGACGACATGATCGGACTTGAACATTATTTGACAGTCGCGGCGACATTGTTCGTCATCGGCATCTTTGGACTGTTCCTGAACAGGAAGAACGTCATCATTCTTTTGATGTCGATCGAATTGATGCTGCTGGCGGTAAACATCAATCTGGTCGCCTTCTCTTCCTTCCTGAATGATCTGGTTGGGCAGGTGTTCACGCTGTTTGTCCTGACCGTTGCGGCAGCAGAGGCGGCGATTGGCCTTGCCATTCTCGTCTGCTTCTTCCGCAACCGCGGCACGATCGCCGTGGAAGACGTCAACGTGATGAAAGGCTGATCCGATGGAAACGCTCATCCTATTTGCCCCATTGGTGGGCGCGCTCATTGCGGGGTTTGGCTGGAAGTTTACCGGCGAAACCGTAGCGCAGTGGATCGCCACCAGCCTCCTGTTCCTTGCAGCGATCCTGTCTTGGGTTGTCTTCCTGACGTTCGATGGCACTACCGAGCAGATCCAGATCCTGCGCTGGATCGAAAGTGGCACGCTGTCCACTGACTGGTCGATCCGTCTGGACCGTCTGACCGCGATCATGCTGATCGTGATCACTTCGGTCTCGGCCTTGGTGCACCTGTATTCGATGGGCTATATGGCCCATGACGACAACTTCAAAGAAGGCGAGAACTACAAGGCGCGCTTCTTTGCGTATCTGTCCTTCTTTACCTTCGCCATGCTTATGCTGGTCACATCGGACAACCTTGTTCAGATGTTCTTTGGCTGGGAAGGCGTGGGCGTCGCATCCTACCTGCTGATCGGTTTCTACTATAAAAAGCCGTCCGCAAACGCCGCTGCGATCAAGGCCTTTGTCGTCAACCGTGTCGGTGACTTCGGCTTTGCGCTGGGTATCTTCGGCTTGTTCTTCCTGGTGGACTCGATCCGCTTTGACGACATCTTTGCTGCGGCACCCGCACTGGCAGAAACCAACCTGACCTTCCTGTGGACCGAATGGAACGCCGCAAACCTGCTCGCCTTCCTGCTGTTCATCGGTGCGATGGGTAAATCGGCTCAGTTGATCCTGCACACATGGCTGCCGGACGCGATGGAAGGCCCGACACCTGTTTCGGCCCTGATCCACGCGGCGACCATGGTTACAGCGGGTGTCTTCCTTGTTTGCCGTATGTCGCCCCTGATGGAATTCGCACCCGAGGCGATGTCGTTTGTGACATTCCTTGGCGCAACAACGGCTTTCTTCGCCGCGACTGTCGGTCTGGTTCAGAACGACATCAAACGCGTCATCGCCTATTCGACATGTTCCCAGCTGGGTTACATGTTCGTAGCTGCCGGTGTTGGCGTTTACTCGGTCGCGATGTTCCACCTGTTCACGCACGCGTTCTTTAAAGCGATGCTGTTCCTTGGCGCTGGTTCCGTGATCCACGGCATGCACCACGAACAGGACATGCGGAACTACGGTGGTCTGCGTAAAAAGCTGCCCTACACATTCTGGGCGATGATGATCGGCACGCTGGCGATCACCGGTGTTGGTATTCCGCTGACACACATCGGTTTCGCGGGCTTCCTGTCGAAAGACGCCGTGATCGAAAGCGCGTATGCTGGCACCGCAGGTGGTTATGCCTTCTGGATGCTGGTTGTGGCCGCTTTGTTCACATCCTTCTACAGCTGGCGCCTGATCTTCCTGACGTTCTTCGGCGAAGCGCGCGGCGACAAGCATACGCATGAGCACGCGCATGAAAGCCCGATGGTCATGCTGGCCCCGCTGGGTGTTCTGGCGCTGGGTGCGGTGTTCTCGGGTATGGTCTGGTACAACAGCTTCTTTGGTCACACCGACACGGTCGCCAAGTTCTTTGGTGTGCCTTACGCCGAAGCAACCGAGCATGGTGCAGACGATGCTGCGCATAAAGCAGACGACGACCATGGCGAAGAGGGTGAGCATCACTATGTCTTCACTGGTCAGCCGGGCGAAGGTGCGATCTATCAAGCACCGGACAACCACGTCCTGACCGAAGCACATGAAGTGCCGAAGTGGGTCAAGGTCAGCCCGTTCATCGCGATGATCATCGGTCTGGCAACCGCCTACTGGTTCTACATTGTGAACCCGGCGCTGCCCAAGCGTCTGGCCGAAAGCCAGCGTCCGCTCTACCAGTTCCTGCTGAACAAATGGTACTTCGACGAAATCTATGACTTCGTGTTCGTGAAGCCTGCAATGGCCATCGGCCGCTTCCTGTGGAAGCGCGGTGACGGCCAGGTGATCGACGGTTCGATCAATGGCGTTGCCATGGGCATCATTCCGTTCTTCACACGTCTCGCAGGGCGCGCGCAGTCCGGCTACATCTTTACTTACGCATTCGCCATGGTGATCGGCATCGCTGTTCTGATCACATGGATGACGCTCACAGGAGGAGCGGAATAATGTACAACCTTCTGTCCATTGTTACCTTCCTGCCTGCGCTGGCAGCTGTCATTCTGGCGGTCTTCCTGCGTGGTGACGACGAAGCAGCGGCGCGCAATGCAAAATGGTGCGCGCTGGCCGCGACGGCTGCGACGTTCCTTGTTTCGCTTCTGATCCTTGCCCAGTTCGACCCGTCGAACACCGACTTCCAGATGGTGGAAACCGGTGAATGGTTGCTGGGACTTCAGTACAAGATGGGTGTCGACGGTATCTCGGTTCTGTTCGTGATGCTGACAACCTTCATCATGCCGCTGGTCATTGCAGCCAGCTGGGATGTGAAGACACGCGTCAAGGAATACATGATCGCCTTCCTGCTGCTTGAAACGCTGATGCTCGGCGTGTTCATGGCGCTGGATCTGGTGCTGTTCTACCTGTTCTTCGAAGCCGGCCTGATCCCGATGTTCCTGATCATCGGCATCTGGGGTGGCGCGAACCGCATCTACGCTTCGTTCAAGTTCTTCCTGTATACCTTCCTCGGCTCGGTTCTGATGCTGGTGGCGATGGTTGCGATGTTTGCCGATGCTGGCACAACAGACATCCCGACGTTGCTGCAGCACAACTTCTCGGCGGCTGGTTTCAGCATTGCGGGTGTCCACGTGGTGGGCGGTTTGCAAACGATGCTGTGGTTGGCATTCTTCGCATCCTTCGCGGTGAAAATGCCGATGTGGCCGGTGCACACTTGGTTGCCTGACGCGCACGTTCAGGCCCCGACAGCGGGTTCCGTTGTTCTGGCGTCGATCCTGCTGAAGATGGGTGGCTACGGCTTCCTGCGCTTCTCGCTGCCGATGTTCCCAGTTGCGTCTGATCTTCTGGCGCCGCTGGTGTTCTGGATGTCGGCCATCGCGATCGTTTACACATCGCTGGTCGCCATGGTTCAGGAAGACATGAAAAAGCTGATCGCGTATTCGTCGGTCGCACACATGGGCTATGTCACCATGGGTATCTTTGCTGCCAACCAGCAGGGTATCGACGGTGCGATCTTCCAGATGATCAGCCACGGCTTCATCTCGGGCGCGCTGTTCCTTTGTGTTGGCGTGATCTACGACCGTATGCACACACGCGAGATTGACGCCTATGGCGGTCTGGTGAACCGGATGCCGGCCTATGCGCTGATCTTCATGCTGTTCACCATGGCAAACGTTGGCCTTCCGGGCACATCGGGCTTTATCGGAGAATTCCTGACGTTGATGGGTATCTTCCAGGTCAACACATGGGTCGCGATGGTTGCCACAACAGGTGTAATCCTATCGGCGGCCTATGCCCTGTGGCTCTATCGCCGCGTTGTGATGGGTGACCTGATCAAGGAAAGCCTGCGCACAATCACTGACATGACCACACGCGAAAAGGCGATTTTCGCACCGCTGGTCGTGATGACAATCTGGATGGGCGTATATCCGGCCCCGATCCTTGACCGGATCGGACCGTCGGTTGCCGCGCTTGTCACTGACTATGAAACCGCCGTTGCCGCAGCACCCGCTGTGACGCATGTGGCCACAGACGCTTCGCACTGAGGACCAAGACAATGATCGGGACTGACCTCTCTATAATCTTGCCCGAGATCGTATTGGCGGTATTCGCCATGCTGGCGCTTGTTGTTGCGGTGTACACCCGCAAGGACGCGCTCGCTCCGGTAATGGTCTGGGCGACCGCAGGTATCTTTGTGGCTCTGGCGCTCTGGATTGCTGGTGGTGGCAACACAACCAAGGTGGCCTTTGGCGGCAGCTTCATCGACGACGGCTTTGCCCGCTTTGCCAAGGTGATGATCCTAGTGTCGGCAGCGGCCATTCTGGTGATGAGCCAGGACTTCATGGCGAAACGCGGGTTCCTGCGTTTCGAATACCCGATGCTGGTGGCCCTGTCCGTTGTGGGCATGATGGTCATGGTATCGGCTGGCGATCTGATGTCGCTGTACATGGGCCTCGAACTGCAATCGCTGGCGCTTTACGTCGTCGCATCGCTGCGTCGCGACAGTGTGAAGTCGACCGAAGCGGGCCTGAAGTACTTCGTACTCGGCGCGCTGTCGTCCGGTCTGCTGCTGTATGGTGCATCGCTGGTTTACGGCTACACAGGCACAACCCTGTTCTCGGGCATCATCGGTGCGGTTGAGGGCGAAGGCGTGTCTGTCGGTCTGCTGTTCGGTCTGGTCTTCCTGATGGCCGGTCTGGCGTTCAAAGTGTCCGCTGTTCCGTTCCACATGTGGACGCCGGACGTTTACGAGGGTTCGCCCACGCCAGTTACAGCCTTCTTTGCGACAGCCCCCAAAGTGGCAGCCATGGCGCTTTTTGCCCGCCTGATGTTCGATGCCTTCGGCACGATCACAGAGCAGTGGCAGCAGGTCATCGCGTTCCTGTCGGTTCTGTCGATGTTCCTTGGCGCGGTTGCAGCCATTGGTCAGACAAACATCAAGCGTCTGATGGCATTCTCGTCCATCGCGCACATGGGCTTTGCTCTGATGGGTCTGGCCGCTGGTACGGCGCTGGGTGTTCAGGCGATGCTGATCTACATGGCGATCTACGTCACCATGAACATCGGTACCTTCGCGTTCATCCTGTCCATGTCCCGTGACGGTCAGCCGGTAACGGACATCGCGTCGCTGAACATGTATTCCAAGAAAGAGCCTGGTCGCGCACTGGCGATGCTGGTTCTGCTGTTCAGCCTTGCAGGCGTTCCGCCGCTGGTTGGCTTCTTCGGCAAACTGTACGTTCTGCGCGCGGCCTATGATGCAGGTCTGGCATGGCTGGCGGTTGCCGGTGTGGTCGCATCCGTAATCGGTGCCTTCTACTACCTGCGCCTCGTGTTCTTCATGTACTTCGGCGAAGAGCGTGACGATGGTCTGGACGCAGGCGGTTCGCCGATCCAGTGGGCCTTCCTCATGGTATCGGCCGTGATCATGGTCGCCGGTGTTGTGAACCTGTTCGGCATCGAAGGCATTGCAGAGGCCGCCGCAGCTACCCTGCTGCAGTGATCGGCACATAGAATTGAAAATCGAATACGACGCGTCCCAAGGGGCGCGTCGTATTGCTTTGAAACACCCCTGAATTCCGGAACGAACAGACATGAGCGATTGGCCCAAAGGATACGGAGTAATCATTCTCGACACCGTGGACAGCACCAACGCCGAAGCGGCGCGCCGTGCCGATGTGGATCAGGGCGCGTTCTGGATCATGGCTCATGAGCAGACCGCAGCACGTGGCCGGCGGGGCAGGGCATGGGCCAACCCCAAAGGCAACCTTGCCGCCACTCTGGTCCTGCGCCCAGTCGGTCCGCCGCAACTGTTCGCGTTGCGGTCTTTCGTGGCCTCTTTGGCGCTCTATGACGCGCTGGTCGCTGTCACAGGCCGACCTGAGGCGTTCTCGTTGAAGTGGCCCAACGATGTGTTGCTGAACGGCGGCAAGCTGGCAGGCATTCTGTTGGAAACAGTTGGCCGGTCTCAGGCTTTGGCGATCGGTATCGGCGTGAACCTGCAAAACGCGCCCCATCAGGCCGAAGTCGAAGAGGGCGCCGTGCGCCCCGTCTCGCTTGTGTCGGAAACAGGTGCGGACGTTGATACCGAAACCTTCCTGACCGAACTGGCGGCGGCCTTTGCCGTCCGGGAACATTCCCTGGCAACCTACGGCTTTGGCCCGACGCGTGAAGCATGGCTTGCGCGCGCCGCGCGCTTGGGTGAGGTCATAACAGCACGGACCGTAACGTCCGAAACCGTCGGAACCTTTGAGACGGTGGACGCATCGGGCAATCTTGTCTTAAAGACCAGCAAGGGCCGCGAAAGCATTGCGGCGGCTGATGTCTTTTTCTGAGGGGGCGAAGCACATGCTTCTGGCCATCGACTGCGGGAACACGAATACGGTCTTTTCCATCTGGGACGGGACCAGCTTTATCGCGACGTGGCGTACCGCGACGGACCATAACCGGACGGCGGACCAGTATTATGTCTGGCTGTCGACCCTGATGGCTGCCCAGAAAATCGACGCTGAAATCACCGATGTGATCATCTCGACCACAGTGCCGCGCGTTGTGTTCAACCTGCGCGTCCTGTCGGATCGCTATTTTAACACCCGCCCGTTGGTGGTGGGTAAGCCAGAATGCGACCTGCCGGTTGACGTACGGGTCGATGCTGGCACGCAAGTCGGGCCTGACCGCCTTGTAAATACGGTTGCGGGTTACGATCTTTATGGGGGTGACCTGATCGTGGTCGATTTCGGCACCGCAACAACCTTCGACGTTGTGGCCGCTGATGGCGCCTATATCGGTGGGGTGATTGCGCCGGGTGTGAACCTGTCGCTGCGCGCCCTGCACGAAGCCGCCGCTGCCTTGCCGCATGTCGATATCACCAAGCCGAACAAGGTGATCGGCACCAACACAGTAGAGTGTATGCAATCCGGCGTGTTCTGGGGATACGTCGGCGTCATCCGCGAAATCTGTTCAAGAATTAAGACGGAGCGCGACCGTCCTATGAAAATCATCGCGACGGGAGGGCTGGCCCCGTTGTTCCAGCAACACGAAGAGCTATTTGACGACTGGAAGGACGAGCTGACGATGCACGGACTGACTGTCATCCATCAGCACAACGTTACCAAAGGAAACTAACCGCTTATGAGCGAGAACCGCATTATCTACCTGCCCCTCGGTGGGGCCGGTGAGATTGGTATGAACTGCTATGTCTACGGATATGGCAAACCGGATGAAGAACGCCTGATCGTTGTCGATCTTGGCGTGACCTTCCCGGATATGGACACGTCACCGGGCGTGGACCTGATCTTTGCCGACATCACGTGGCTGAAAGAACGCCGCGACCGGATCGAGGCGATCTTTATCACCCACGCGCACGAAGATCACGTTGGCGCCGTGGGCCATTACTGGGAACAGCTTGGCGCGCCGATCTACGCGCGTGCCTTCACTGCCAACATCGCCCGCCACAAAATGGCCGAGCACGGCCATTCGCCGGAAACCGTGCGTACGGCGTCGGCGTGGCCGGAAACCATCACAGCAGGCCCGTTTACCGTTGGCTTTATGCCGATTTCGCATTCGATTCCCGAAAGTTCGGGGCTGGTCATCGACACACCTTCGGGCCGTGTTGTTCACACTGGTGACTTCAAAATCGACGAAACGCCGGTTGTGGGCGAACCCTTTGACCGCGACGCGTGGGCCGAGTTGGGTCGGTCGGGCGTTAAGGCGTTGGTCTGCGATTCAACCAACGTCTTTTCCCATCACGAAGGTCGCTCCGAGGCGCTTGTCGGCCCCGAGGTCGAAAAGCTTTTGCGCAGCGCGTCCGGCATGGTCGTCGCAACAACGTTTGCGTCCAACGTCGCTCGTCTGAAAACGCTGGCCGAGGCGGGCGTCAAAGCGGGCCGTTCCATTGTTCTGATGGGGCGCGCCATGCGCCGTATGGTCGAAGCTGCTGCCGAAACGGGTGTCTTGAAAAACTTCCCCTCGGTTGTTCCGGTAGAAAACGCCAATGACATCCCGCGTGAAAACCTGATGCTGATCGTGACAGGGTCCCAGGGCGAACGTCGCGCGGCCTCTGCCCAGTTGGCGCGGGGCAAACACTTCGGGATCGAACTGAAGGAAGGCGACCTTTTCCTGTTCTCGTCGAAGACGATTCCGGGCAACGAAAAGGGCGTGATCCGCATCATGAACCAGCTATCCGAACTGGGCGTTGATGTGGTTGATGACAGTTCCAACCTGTATCACGTATCCGGTCACGCAAACCGCCCCGATCTTGAGGCGATGCACGATCTGGTCAAGCCGCAGATCGTGGTGCCCATGCACGGTGAACACCGTCACCTGCGTGAACATGCCAAGATTGCCGACAGCAAAGGCATGCAGGGCGTTTTGGCCGTAAACGGGACCATGGTTGATCTGACAGGCAACGCCCCCAAGATCGTCGATTACATCGAAACAGGCCGCACATATCTGGACGGCTCCGTTCAAATCGGCGCACTTGATGGCATCGTGCGTGATCGTATCCGCATGGCGTTGAATGGTCATGTGATGGTCACTGTCATTCTTGATGAAGCGGACGAACCTCTGGGGGATCCGTGGTGTGATCTGAACGGTCTGCCGGAAACAGGCCGCAGCCGTCATTCGCTGGTCGAGATGCTGGAAGAAGAACTGGGGCAGGCGCTCATGCGCGCTGGCCGCAAGGTTCTGGCCGATGACGACAAGATAGAAGAGACCTTGCGTCGCGCGGCGCGGAATGCTTGCCAGAACGAGATCGGCAAAAAGCCCGAAATTACAGTCGTGGTGTCGCGCCTTTCGGCCTGACGACCGACGACTGGTGAAACGAAAAAGGCCTGATCGAATGATCAGGCCTTTTTGCATTCTATTTTTAAAAAGATCAGCTTGCGCGGCGTTCTTCAAAGCTCATGGCGATGAAGGACGGCATGTGATCGCCCATGCCAACGACCTTGTCGTCATTGCCACGGCCACGACGGTTGTTGTCGCTTTTCTTGCGGTCATTCCGATCGTTGCGATCATTCCGCTCTTTTGCCTGCGGCTCTTCCTGCTGCGTTGGCGCGGCTTCGGTCGCCTCGGATTGTTGATCTTTGTTGCGGCTTCCACGGCCACCGCGACTGCGGCGCTTAGGTTTGCCTTCTTTCGCCTCTTCCGGTGTCGCAGACGCTTCGGCAACGTCACCCAGCGGGTTTTCAATGCGCGGGATCTCTTTCTGGATCAGCGTCTCGATATCGGCAAAGTTCTTGTCGTCACGCGGACCGCAGATCATCACAGCCTTACCATCACGACCGGCACGGCCTGTACGACCGATGCGGTGAACATAGTCTTCTGCGTGGCTCGGAACGTCGTAGTTGAACACGTGGCTGACCGACGGCACGTCCAGACCACGGGCGGCGACGTCAGACGCCACAAGGATCTTCAGCTCGCCACCACGGAACTTGTCCAATGTGGCCGTCCGCTGCGACTGGTCCAGATCGCCATGGATCGGGGCCGCATCGACGCCGTGTTTGTTCAGCGATTTCGCAACGATATCCACGTCCATCTTGCGGTTGCAGAAGACAACCGCGTTGACCAGCTTGTCACCTTCGGCGTCGATCAGGCTGCGCAGAATGGTGCGCTTTTCCTTATCGGCGCGATCACGGCGCGACGGTTTGAACATCACCACACCCTGTTCGATCCGCTCGGATGCGGTGGCCTGACGGGCCACTTCGACGCGCTCGGGCGCGGAGAGGAATGTGTTTGTGATCCGCTCGATTTCCGGCGCCATGGTGGCCGAGAAGAACAGAGTCTGGCGCGTGAACGGCGTGAGCGAGAAGATGCGTTCGATATCGGGGATAAAGCCCATGTCCAGCATCCGGTCGGCTTCGTCCACCACCATGATCTGAACGCCTGTCAGCAGCAGCTTGCCGCGTTCGAAATGATCCAGAAGGCGGCCAGGCGTCGCGATCAGTACGTCAACGCCCTTGTCGATCAGCTGGTCTTGTTCCTTAAAGCTGACACCGCCGATCAACAGCGCCTTGGTCAGCTTTACGTGCTTTGCATAGGTGTCAAAGTTTTCCGCCACCTGAGCGGCCAGTTCGCGCGTCGGGCACAGAACAAGGCTGCGCGGCATACGTGCGCGGGCGCGGCCACGGGCCAGAAGGGTGATCATCGGCAGCGTAAAGCTGGCGGTTTTCCCTGTACCGGTCTGGGCGATTCCCAGAACGTCTTTGCCCTCAATCGCGGCGGGAATTGCGCCTGCCTGAATGGGCGTGGGGGTTTCATAGCCAGCTTCATCGATGGCTTTCAGCACTTTGGGGCTGAGGTTCAGATCAGAAAATTTCGTCATTTGTATCCGAGTTTTACGGACACAACTGCGGCCCGTACATCAACGTGTGTGTGGGACCCGAATGGTCGCCGAGCGGTAGCAGTGGCCGCTTTAGTGTGGCCCGTCTAGCGAAAACTGGTGAAATCGTCAATCTACGCCCCGTGATTTAAGGCGGATTGCCCTTTGGTCAAAGGTTGAAGTGTTTAGAAAGCAACGCCTTGGGCTGGAAATCTATTTGCCGCAACAGCCCTTCTTTCTCCAAGGCTGTCCGCAGAGAGGGCGTTGCGGTCGCGACGTCTTCATAAAACTGCCGTAAGGCCGCTTCACCGCCTTCTGCTTCGATGGTTTGAAACAGATCATGAAGGGACAACGAGCGATCCCGTTTGACCTGCGGTTTCAGATCGGCGCGATACGACCCGCGTTCCAGACGAAAGCGGTAGGCGTGAATAAAGTGATCCCAACTGTCGGCATGGAAATGGGCAAGCGCGATCTGGCTCAGTTCCACCATGCCGCGGTTCTGGACGCCGTCGCGGATCACATTGTGGATTTTGATATCCAGACCTTTGTGGCCCGTGCGAAAGAACAACTTGCCCGCGACATGACTTAGAAAGCCGCCTGACAGATGTTCTGACCATTTCGGAAAACAGCGATCAGTCGCGGCTTGGCGCAGCTTCGGGTCCAGATGAAAGGCTTTGAAATAACGCGGGTTTTCAGGATCGCCCTCGGTCGGAGCCAATGCTTCGATCGGTCGGACACGGGCACAGAAGGTGTCTTGTGGCAGGTTGGCCAGAAGCTTGGCCACTGGCTGTTCTGGGATCAGGAATTCATCCACGTCGATATGCGCCAACCAGTCCACGTCGGGCTTTTGGTTGTTGGCGTGACGCGCATTGGCGCATTGGCGGACCTGATGTTTGACAGGGCGACGGTTGCGTTTTTCCCACCACGCATCATCAGTGTGGATCGCGCGGATTTTCGGATGGGCATTCAGAACGCCCTGAGTTTCCGGATCGGGATCGTCGAGGTAGATGAACAGCCTGTCTGCCCCAAGTTCCAGATGCCACGCGGCGAATTCCAGCACCTTTTGCTGCTGGGCATTGGTCGTGGTGACAATTCCCCAGCGGGTCATGGCAGGTCCCCGAACACACGCCTGACGGCGCCATCCAGATCAAAGTCATGTTCCACCAACATCCCGTGATCAGACAGGCGTTGGCGCAGATTGGGTGTGTCCAAGGCGACCTCGTCAAACAGCGCACGCAGCCCGTCTTCGCCGTCTTCTTCGATCAGAAGGTCCAGAATGTCGCCCAAAAGAATCTTGTCCGGATCATCGGTTTTGCGCCTGTACGACCCTTTGGTCTGGCGGAATTCGAGGTGCCGCTTGAAATGTTCCCACGATGGGGCGTGGAAATGGGCCACCGCGACCGATGTCAGGTCTTGGTTGTCGGTGATTTCCGTGCCTTGGTATTTCAGCGTGTGAATGCCGAAACGGGCATCTTCAATGTCTGTCCGCGCAAAGACCTTGCCCGAGACGTGGCTAAGAAACCCGCCCCACAGGTGCATGCCAAAGGTTGGATAGATATCTTCCAACTTGGCCTTGGCGACGCCCGCCGCCAGATGGGTGCGTTTGAATGCAGTTGGCATGTGTTCGTCGGTGGCCAAAGCCTCGATCGCCGGAATGCGCAGAAAGGCGGTTTTTGGCGATGCCGTGGCCAGAGCCGAGACAATATCACTGTCGGGCAGCAGGAATTCGTCCACGTCGATGTGCGCGAGCCAGTCGATACTGCCAGCGGCCTCGCGTAACGTCCGCGTGGCATTGAAGGCCTGCCTGAGCTGGTGCTGCTCCATCCGGTTTTTGCCTGTGGCCTTCCAGTAGGCATCATCACACTGGATGATTTTGACTTGGCTGAAGGGGGCAAAATAGTCCGCAACCGCAGCATCCGGTTGGTCCAGATAAACCCAGATTTCATGGGCACCCAATTCAAGGTGATGCGCCACGAACCGCGCAATGTCGGTAAGCGGGGCTTTGATCGTCGCAACGATGCCCCAACGCAGGGTCCTGGCATCCAAAGCGCGCGGGTTGTCCGGTACGGCAACGGAATTGGGCGCTTCTGCCTCATGGGCACCTGCGGGGCGGTCTTCCTGACGTTTTTTGCGTTTGCGCATGGTCATCAGACGGCGAAAGACAGTGCGGTCGTCGTGAATAAGGAGATCGATCAGATGCTGGGCCAAGGGCGCAACGACAGGGTCCTGACAGGCCTCTTGCCAGAGCCGCCCGAGCATATTTACGTCCAGCCCGCCGCTGGTGATCGAATAGGGATCCATCTCAAGCGGAAGGGAGGCGCGTACTTTGTCCTTAAGGGCAAAGGGTTTGTCCGGCGTCTTTCCGGAATACAGGCGTTCGTTTTCATAAAGCTTCATTGTGCCGAACAGCGTCGACAGCGCCAAACCCGTGCTGCGCTGGATGGCGTTCACGCCATGATCCCCGAAGGTGGTGATCGCAGAGACAAGCCAGCGGGCATCAAGATGCCTTAGAAGATGGTCATATTCCTCGGCCCAGATTTTCTGGAAAAGGGCGGGGGCATGATCGGGAAAAGACCGTTTGCGCAGATGCGCGATGGTCAACCCGTGCAGGGCGCAAAGCTCGGACGAGCCGTAGAGTTCGCGACGCACCTCAAAGGTCTTGCGGTGATGATCCGACCGGAAGGGGCGTTCATAGTCCGGCTGCTTTTCGGGGTTGGGCACGATCAGTTGTGTCAGCGCGTGCAGATCGGTGTCCAAGCCTGCCAACGCCTCGCCCTTGGCAAAGCCCAAAGCATCGCGGCGGCCTTCCATCTGTTTCAGGACGGCCTGTATGCCACCGGGATAGGTGGGCGTTTTATCACTCTCGCGACTGCTCATGGCGCAACCTTGGCCGAGTGGCGCGAACCGGGCAAGATTGATCGCACCGGATATCGCGCCGCTGTGGCAGGATCAGGACAAGTTTTGAGACGTTTCGGGGCCTTACGCCTTATCCGACCATCATTTCCTTGGTCGACGACAGGGTGATTTCCGGATTGTCGCGGACAACACGATCGATGTCCCACTGAAGGCGGGTCATATAGACGACGTCACCATCGTTATCATGGGCAATGTGCTGTTTGTTCGCGTTCACGAACTTGTCCACGTCGTCTTTCTTACCGTGCACCCAACGGGCCGAGGTGAACTGAGACGCCTCAAACCTAACGGGCAGGCCGTATTCCAGTTCGATCCGGCTGCCTAGAACTTCGAACTGAAGCGCGCCAACAACGCCAACAATAAAGCCCGAGCCGAAGGCAGGTTTGAACACTTTGGCCGCGCCTTCTTCGGCAAACTGCATCAGCGCCTTTTCAAGGTGCTTGGCCTTCATCGGGTCGCCCGCACGGCAGCTTTGCAGCAATTCCGGCGCGAACGACGGGATGCCTGTGACCTTGATCGCTTCGCCTTCGGTCAGCGTGTCGCCGATACGCAGCTGGCCGTGGTTCGGGATGCCGATGATGTCCCCGGCCCAAGCCTCTTCAGCCAGTTCACGGTCCGAGGCGAGGAACAGCACGGGGTTCGAAATCGCCATGGGCTTTTTCGTGCGCACATGTGTCAGCTTCATGCCGCGCTGGAAGTGGCCCGACGACAAGCGTAGGAACGCCACACGGTCGCGGTGCTTCGGATCCATGTTGGCCTGAACCTTGAACACAAAGCCCGAAACCTTCTTTTCTTCAGGCGCGATTTCACGCGGCTCGGCGCGGGTCGGCTGAGGTTCGGGCGCAAGACGGCCGATGCCTTCCATTAGTTCTTTCACGCCGAATGAGTTGATGGCGGACCCGAACCAGATCGGCGTCAGGTGACCTTCAAGCACGGCTTGGGCATCAAGCGGCGGCAGCAGTTCGCGGGCCATTTCGACCTCTTCGCGCAGCTGTTCAAGCATTTCGGCAGGCACGTGTTCCGCCAGTTTCGGATCGTCCAGACCTTCCAGTTTGATCGACTCGGCGACCTTGTTCCGGTCGGCGCGGTCCATCAGTTCCAGCCGGTCGTTGATCATGTCGTAGGCGCCAAGGAAATCGCGACCGACCCCGATGGGCCAGGACGCAGGCGTCACGTCAATCGCCAGATTTTCCTGAATTTCATCAATGATTTCAAACGTGTCGCGACTTTCGCGGTCCATTTTGTTACAGAAGGTCAGGATCGGCAGATCGCGCAGGCGGCAAACCTCGAACAGCTTTTGCGTCTGGCTTTCAACGCCTTTCGCACCGTCAATCACCATCACCGCCGCGTCGACAGCCGTCAGCGTGCGATAGGTGTCTTCGGAAAAGTCCGAGTGACCGGGGGTGTCGACAAGGTTGAAGCGATACTTGCCAAAATCAAACGACATCGCCGAGGCCGAGACCGAAATACCGCGGTCTTTTTCCATCTGCATAAAGTCCGACCGCGTGCGGCGGGCTTCACCCTTGGCACGGACCTGACCGGCCATCTGGATCGCCCCGCCGAAAAGCAGGAACTTTTCGGTCAGCGTCGTCTTACCCGCGTCGGGGTGAGAGATGATCGCAAAGGTACGGCGCCGCGCAATCTCGGGCGGCAATTCGGGGCGGTTTGAAGCGGTATCCAACATGCCCGCGCATATACCTGCGCGATGGGGCGGCGGCAATGGGGTTAGATCATCGCCAGCCCACTGCCGGAATTGTTGTGGACGTGGACAAGGAAACAGCGTATCGATGAGAACATTATGTGAACATGAGATTGGAGTGGGGCTGTGACACTAGAAGAAATTGCAAACGCATTGGTTGAAGGATGCCGGAAGGGCGAGGAGCTGGCCAATCTGGATGTGCTGTATGCGCCCGACGCGGTGTCGATTGAACCTCGGGATATGGAGGGGCAGCCAGAGGGCAGCCGCCGGACCGAAGGTTTAGACGGCATCAAGGGCAAGCATGCTTGGTTCGACAGCGCGATCGAGTTGCATGAGCAGGTTGTCGAAGGGCCGTTTCTGCACGGGACAGACCGCTTTGCCGTTTGCTTCAAGATTGATGCAACAGATCGCGAAAGCGGCCAGCGGATGCCCATGCATGACGTTGGCGTCTACACTGTTGCGAACGGAAAGATCGTGAAAGAAGAGTTCTTTTATTGATCTGATCGAGCGCGGGCGGGTCGCCCGCGCGCTTTGTATCTCGGCCTGTCGCCTTCGGCTTTCGGCCTCGGGCCGCCCTTTGGCTGGTGTTGTGTAATGATCAGCCGGATGACGACTTGCGCAGGATTGCGGCCACGTCGTGGCCTTTGAGAAGCGCTTCTTGCACCTCGAGCGCCTGATGGGAACGGTCGGAATGGCCTTCGGTAAATTCCTCAAGCATGTCTTGCACATCATCGGGCAGGGAGGCCTGACGTTGCGTGTCCAAAAGCATGGTTTCGGCTGCGATACCTTCGGCGTAGATGATCTGGTGCCGGTCAAACAGCATTTCGTAGTATTCCACAAAGCCGCCTTCGTGGCGCACGATCGTGGTTTCATTGACCAGATGTTTCACGCGGACCAGAAGTTCGGCCCGACCTGCACCGATGCGGTCCACGCGTTGGTAGATGAACAGGCGGTGATCGGGGCTAACGACCAGATCGTTTGTGTTGTTCAGCGTACCGGCCTTGATCAGGATCGGTGCGAAATCGCCGGTGGCGCGCACGGTTCTATGGCCGATCCAGCGCAAGGTTTGCGGGCCGTCATCGCGCGTCAGGATTTTATCGCCGACCTTCAGGTCTTCGACAGGGCGTTGGGCGCCTGTCGCCATGGTGATCAGCGTGCCGCGTGTGAAAGACACGCAGGCCAGTTGTGCGAACTTTTGCAACGCGCCGTCTGTGTCGATGCCCACCAGAACGTAATCCACGCGGCGCTGCATATCGGCCAGCGGCAGAAGGTAGACGCCCGCGATATCGAACTCGGCGTCGGTTTCGACCAAAACCAAGGCCTCGCTGGTTTCACCTGTACCGGACATCAGCGTGATGACGCAGTCCAGATGCAGATCCGCACCCGGCTGACCGATTTCGCTGTCTTTGCCAATCTGGAAGGGGGCGTCGTGACGCGCGATCACGGACAGGCGAACCGCATTGGCCACTGGCGACAGGCGGTAAACATCATCCAGTGCCACGTCGTCAGAGGTGCCAAGGCTGTCGCCAAGGTTTGCGCCGTTCGACACACGAAAATGATCCGCGCGATAGACGGTAAGTGTCTGCGAGGCTTCTATGTCTCTGTTGTACATTGGTCTATTCTACGCAAACGACAGTGGGGGTATACGGGCAACTGATAACTCTTTCGATAACACGGGTGGCGATTGCGATCCATGCCGCGCAGCGGGCCTGAGAGAGTGTGACCGCATAGCTGAAGACAAGTGAGAACAGGAGCAATTTATGGATTTGGGACTAAAGGGCAAGCGTGCACTGGTAACTGCGTCTAGCAAGGGGTTGGGTCGTGGCTGTGCAGAGGCGCTGGCCGAGGCTGGTGTTGATCTGGTTTTGAATGCGCGCGGTGAAGAGGCGCTGGAGGCGACAGCAACTGAAATCCGCGATGCTTATGGCGTCAGCGTCACGGCGGTTGCCGCAGATATCACCACCGACGAAGGCCGTGCCAAGGTTCTGGATGCGGCGGGAACGGTCGACATTCTGGTGACGAACGCAGGCGGTCCGCCTCCGGGTATCTGGAGCGACTGGTCGCGCGATGATTTCATTAAAGCGTTAGATGCCAACATGTTGACGCCGATTGCATTGATGCAGTCCGTCCTGCCCGCGATGATCGAAAAGGGGTGGGGACGTGTGGTCAACATCACGTCGCAGTCGGTCAAAGCCCCGATTGCCGCGCTGGGGCTGTCGAATTCGGCGCGTGCTGGATTGACGGGGTTTGTCGCGGGCACCTCCCGTCAGGTGGCGCCGTTCGGTGTGACCATCAACAATCTTCTACCGGGCATTCACGCGACGGATCGCGCTGTGGGGCTTGATACCGGTGTGGCCAACCAACAGGGCATGTCTCTGGACGAGGCGCGCGCGGCACGCGAAGCGACCATTCCTGCGCGGCGCTATGGCACCGCACAAGAGTTCGGCCAGACCTGTGCGTTCCTGTGTTCGCAGCACGCGGGCTTTATCGTCGGGCAGAACATTCTGCTGGATGGTGGTGCAACAAACGCGACCCTCTGATATGGCGCGAGGGCCAGACGGACAGGGCAGCGGCGCGGGCGCGTCGCTGTCTGACCAGTTGTTTAATGAGACCAGCATAGGTGACTTGGCGCGCGAGTATTCGGTGTTGCCACGCTTTGACGCCGAACGTTTCGTCTCTGACACGGTCGGCGGTTTAGCGGGGCGTGGTCTGCTGGAACGGCTGGATTGGATCGCGACCTGTGTCGAGGCCCAGATGCCCCGCGACTTTCCGGCGATGGTCGCGGCGCTGCGCGCCGCGATGCCGCCGCGGCTGGCCCCGTCTTTGACCGACGACGATTTTGGCAGGTTCATCCATGCGGTGCCGGGCATTCTGGCCGTGCGCCACGGGCTGGAAGACCATCGCGATCTGGCGCTGGATCTGTTACACGATGCGACGCAGCGCTTTTCGATGGAGTTCTATATCCGGCCCTTTCTGAACCGCTGGCCAGAGGAAACCTTGTCGCGCCTGCACCTTTGGGCCGAGGACGAAAACTACCATGTGCGGCGTCTGGTGTCCGAAGGAACGCGTCCGCGTTTGCCGTGGGCTGCGAATATCACGATCGATCCGTTGGTGCCCTTGGGCCTGCTGGACAAACTGCACGCCGATAACGCGCGGTTCGTGACACGATCGGTTGCCAATCATCTGAATGATTTGTCGAAAATCGCACCCGATGTGGTTACAGGCAGGCTGTCTGATTGGGCGTCTCAAGGGCGTCAGTCGGCGAAAGAGCTGGACTGGATGACGCGCCATGCTTTGCGGACAGCGGTCAAGCGGGGTGAGCCAAAGGCGCTGGCGTTGCTGGGCTTTGATCCCGATGTGAACGTGAAAGTCGGCCTGACCTTAGCGCATGATCAGGTGCGCATCGGGGATGCATTGCAGTTTGACGTCGACCTGTCAGGCACGGCCAACAGCAAGCTGATGGTGGACTATCGTATCCGCTTTCACCGGCCGACGGGGCGGACGGGCGAGAAGGTGTTCAAGCTGGGGCAGGCGGCAAAAACGCCAGTGACGCTGTCCAAAAGCCATCCCATCAGGGCCAATGCCAGCACGTTTACATGGCATGAGGGGCCTCATCAGCTGATCATTCAGGTCAATGGTCGCGATGTGGCAAAATCGGAGTTTCAGGTCAGGGCTTAGGCGTTCGTCCACTTGGCCTCAAGCTTGCGCAGGGCGGCAATGCGGTCTTCAGTTGCGGGGTGGCTCATCAACCATGCGGGCACCACGCCTTTGCGCGATTTTGTCAGCTCTTCCAGTTTTCCAAACAGCGAAATCTGCGGGCCGATCCCTATGCCTGCCTTGGACAGAAGGGCCGCGGCATATGCGTCGGCCTCGTATTCATCCGACCGCGACAGCCGCGCGGCCAACATGGACGTCAGCGCGTTGGCGATCAGAACGCCAATACCGGGTAGGATACGTCCGATAATCAGGATCAGCGCCGTGCGAAGCGCGTTTTGGCCCGAGAAATCGATCATGCGCCGCCGCGAATGGCCAAGCGCCACGTGTCCCAATTCATGCGCAATCACCGATGTCAGTTCTTCGGCGGTCACCTCGCCCTGACGGTATTTGTTGAAAAAACCGCGTGTGATGAAAATCCGCCCGTCGGGCGCGGCCAAGCCGTTCACCGGATCGACTTCGTAGATATGCACCTTGATGCGCGGCAGATCGAGCGCGGCAGCAAGTTTGTCTGTGAACTGCTTCAACTGAGGATCAGCCAGCTCGGTCGACTGTTGATCCAAAGTCTTGCCCAGACGCCATGCCGAAAAGCGGTACATGACGATCCCGTAGATGATGGCCAGAAGGAGGGGCGTGAATTTCAACATACGCTTAATATGGGGCGGCGCGTGAAGGTCGCCAAGGGCCGAAATGTCGCCCTAGGTCAGAACCCGCATCCCGCGTTCCAACCCTTCCAGGGTCATCGGCACCATTCGGTTGTCGAAGATTTCCTGAATAAGGCCGATGGACTGGGTGTAGGGCCAGTATTTTTCCGGTACCGGATTGATCCATAGGTGGTTCGGCCACTGTTCGCGGGCGCGTTCCAGCCAGACTTGTCCGGCTTCGGGGTTCCAGTGTTCGTTGGCCCCACCCGGATGCACGATTTCATAAGGCGACATCGACGCGTCACCCACGAAAATACATTTGTAGTCAGAGCCATAGGTCCGCAGGATTTCGTGCGTCGGCGTCTGTTCGTCCCAGCGGCGGCGGTTGTCCTTCCACACGCCTTCGTAAAGGCAGTTGTGGAAGTAATAGTGTTCAAGATGTTTGAATTCCGCACGGGCAGCGGAAAACAGTTCCTCGACCACTTTGATATGCGCGTCCATCGACCCGCCGATATCAAAGAACAGCAAAACCTTCACGGCGTTGCGCCGTTCAGGGCGGGTTTTGACGTCAAGATAGCCGTTTTCAGCCGTGGCGCGGATGGTGCCGTCCAGATCCAGTTCGTCTGCTGCCCCGTCACGTGCCCATTTGCGCAGGCGTTTCAGGGCGACCTTGATGTTGCGCGTTCCCAGTTCAACGCTGTCATCGAGATTGCGAAACTCGCGTTTGTCCCAAACCTTAACCGCGCGTTTGTGGCGGCTTTCGTTTTGGCCGATGCGGACGCCTTCGGGGTTGTAGCCATAGGCCCCGAACGGGGATGTGCCGGCAGTGCCGACCCATTTGTTGCCCCCCTGATGGCGCCCCTGCTGTTCTTTCAGGCGCTCTTTCAGGGTTTCCATCAGTTTATCAAAGCCGCCAAGCGCTTCGATCTCGGCTTTTTCTTCGTCGCTCAGATGCTTTTCAGCCATCTTGCGCAGCCAGTCTTCTGGCAGATCAACAGCGTTCAGAACCTGATCGGCACTTATTTGTTCTAAGCCTTGGAAACTGTGGGCAAAGGCGCGGTCGAACCGGTCGATGTGCCGTTCGTCTTTCACCATGGCCGTACGGGCCAGATAGTAGAATGTCTCGGGGTCATAGGTGGCAAGTCCTGCGCGCAGTCCTTCCAGAAAGGACAGGTATTCGCGCAAGGACACCGGAACACCGGCAGAGCGGAGCGTTTCGAAGAACGGGACAAACATGCCCTGTTCTTACAGCACGATCTTTTCGATGACGATGGTAATGATCAGGCCGATCACAGCAAAAAGAATGGCGTAGACTGCGGCGTATTGAGCAATATCTGCAGCGTTTCCTTTGCGGCGTTTGGCGTTAAAGCCCCCAAGCAAGGCCCCAATCAGAGCAGCTGCGATAACGATCATAACCGGCCGATCCTTCCTTTTAGCGGGTTAAGGGAACCGATCTCGCGCAGCTTTGCGCGGACGGCCCAATCCGGACCAAAGCCGTATCTTGCCCAGCCGATGCTGTCCACCCGTACTTCGCGCCCTGCGGTCACTTGTCCACCTAGGTCAAGCGCTTCGGCGCGCAAGAGCATGAGGGTCGACAAAAGCGCTGCGTTTTCGTGGCGGGCTGCCACGTCAAGGTGCGGGCGCAGGATCTCCAGAGCCTGATCAGGCTGGTTCTGGCTGATGGCAAAGGCGGCCAGTTGCGACGCGACATAAGCGCGGTGCAGGCGGGTGCGCGGGGAGGCGGCAAAGAATTTGTCCGCCGCAAGGAACGAGCGTTGCGCGGCAGAGGGATCTTCGGACTGCAGGATGCGGCCCATGGCATAATGCGAAAACCCACGACGGTGATCCTGCCAGCCCATGGCTGTCGCGATCTGTAGCGCCTCGTAGGCTGCGGCACGACGCTGCGCATCGCTGGCGACAGGACCAAGGGCGGTTTGGATGGCACCGATCCACGCGCGCGGTGTGCGTGAGATGTTGCGGCTTGGAATGCGTTCGCCAGCCGGGTTTAGGCGCGCAAGAATGGCTGGCAGGCGCTGGGCGACCTCACCTTGTGACATGCCGTTGCGCAGGGCCGGATCGTAATAGGCGCGCAGGACCAGCATATCGAACCCAGTCAGAACCGTGTGGACGTTGTCGTCGTTGAAGACAGAATCCGGCAAACGATACAGATCGTTCAGCGGGCCAATGGCCTGCGCCAGTTCTTCGTGCAGGCAGTCACGCACCTCTTGCGGGCTTGCGTCTGCGGGGATGAAAACAGCGACGCGTTCGCGGCGATCCATGCGGGACCAGTTCACGACAGACGTGCGGCGTGCTTTGCCGTATTCCGCCAAAGACGACACGTTTGGCACAACAAAACAGGCAGCCTGCGGCAGGTAACGGCGGATTTCCGAACGCGGCACAGCCTCGACCGTGACTTGGGACGAACGATCTTGCGACAATCCGATGTCGATCTGTGCTTCGGTCCGCAAACGGTGCACAACACGGTTCAGGTCTGATGGCAGCGTCGGCGGCGGCGATCCTGCGACACGAATGCGAATCGGGCCTTCGAAACGGGTAAGTTTGGTCAGGCCACGGCCGCTTTCCAGCGTGAAGGCCAGATCAAGGAAATCACGGGCGATATCGCGGTTCGATGCCTCGGGCGCGTAGGGGCGGGGCACCGCAAATGTCTTCATCGCGGGCAAAGTGCTTTCGGCCATGGTGGCGGCACGTGTGGTCACTTCGTTCGGCGAAACGGGCACACAAGCACCCAGCAGCAGATACAATGGAAGGATAAATCGACGCATCAGATACTCTGGGGTTGGAAGCTCAGGTTGAACACGTCAGTCGCGCCTTTGCAGCGTTTATCCGTGTCTTTGAACATCCGAACGAGCCAGAGAGTGACGGCGGCCAAGCCATAAAATTTCGGTTGGCGAAAGTGTGTGCTGTCTGTCAGGAAACCTGTTTCCGATACGGCCTTTGTGCCCTGCAAATCCATGCAGGATGTCGCGTCATTGGGCGTTGCCAATGCGGGCACAATATTTTGGGCGATGCGCGCAATGCACATCGTTTTAGAACCGTTGTCGGACACGTTTGAAGCCTGCCTGCTCAATTCGGATGTTCAAGACATCCATGTTTTTTTTGTCCACTGTTGGGACACTATAGGGCAAAATCAGGGAATTACGCCACGGTTGAGAAACGTGGCTTGTTAATTTTCCGACAACTTCCCTGAGTTTTATTAAAGTTATTTGTTTTCAGAGGGTTTTGAGCGGCTTTTCAGCAACAACTGCAGGTTGGGGTAGGGTGAAAACCACAAGTTTCAGCAATAAAATGCCGAATATCCTGTGTCCACCAATGCCACAATCTACGTCGGCGGAATGTGTTTTCGCGCGAAAGGCCGGACTTATCGGCCTTGGCGACGGGCCATGAACGCGAGTCTTTCGAACAGGTGCACGTCCTGTTCGTTCTTCAGCAGCGCACCGTGCAGCTTGGGCAGGGCATTCGCGCCATCGCGTTTCAGATCTTCGGGCTCCAGATCCTCGGCCAGAAGCAGTTTCAGCCAATCCAGAACCTCAGAAGTCGACGGTTTTTTCTTCAAGCCGGGCTGTTCGCGCACTTCGTAGAACTGCGTCAGCGCCTCGGTCAGAAGGGCGGGTTTGATGCCCGGGTGGTGTACTTCGACGATACGGCGCAGCGTGTCGGGATCGGGAAAACGGATGTAATGGAAAAAGCAGCGGCGCAGGAAAGCGTCGGGCAATTCCTTTTCGTTGTTCGAGGTGATGATCACGATCGGGCGGTTTTGCGCCTTGATCGTTTCGCCGGTCTCGTAAACGTGAAATTCCATCTTATCGAGTTCTTGAAGCAGGTCGTTCGGGAACTCGATATCGGCTTTGTCGACCTCGTCGATCAGCAGAACAACACGCTCATCTGCCTCGAACGCCTGCCACAGTTTGCCCTTGCGGATATAGTTCTTGACGTCATTGACGCGTTCGTCGCCCAACTGACTGTCACGAAGCCGGCTGACGGCGTCGTATTCGTACAGGCCCTGTTGTGCCTTGGTCGTGGATTTGATGTTCCATTCCAACATCTTGGCGCCCAAAGCGTCGGCGACCTGACGGGCCAGTTCTGTTTTGCCGGTACCGGGTTCACCCTTGACCAAAAGGGGGCGTTCCAAAGTGATTGCGGCATTCACGGCGACTGTTAGGTCGTCGGTGGCAACATAGCGATCAGTTCCGTCAAAACGTGCAGTCATCGTCAAGTACTCTTATTCAGGGTCCTGACTGAGGTAGACATCCCTGACGGCATTGGCAAGCGCTGCACGCAATAGCGCCATAACGTTATTTGACTGTGTGTTTACTTAGAAAACGACCTTTCGGTAGTGACATCCTGTGAACGTTCATTTAATGCCACGCCGTAGGGGAGCCGGTTTACTGGAGAGTATTTTTATCATGGCAGAAATCGGCATTACTAAGGGTACGGAAATGAAGCCTGAATCTTTTCTTCCTGATGATTACCGTCCTGCCGAGGACGAGCCGTTTATGAATGACCGCCAGCTTGAATATTTTCGGCGTAAGCTGGTTGCCTGGAAACACGAACTGCTCGCGGATAGCCGCGATACGATTGAGGGTCTGCAAGACAGCACCCGCAACATTCCGGATGTGACAGATCGCGCAAGCGAAGAAACCGACCGTGCCCTTGAGCTGCGGACGCGTGACCGCCAGCGCAAACTGGTGTCCAAGATCGACGCAGCACTGCGCCGCATTGATGAGGGCGAGTTCGGTTACTGTGAAAAAACAGGTGAGCCGATCAGCCTCAAGCGCCTTGACGCACGCCCGATTGCGACCATGACATTGGAAGCACAGGAACAGCACGAACGCCGCGAAAAAGTTCACCGCGACGATTGATCTGATCCGAAACTGAAATTTGAAACGCCGGGGCATGTCCTCGGCGTTTTGCATTTTGCAGCAAGGATTGATCTAAGGGCAGGGAAGTCTGTCAAAGGGTGGCTTATGGATTTGTCAAAGACGCAGATCGCGATTGTTGGTGGGGGCGTCGCCGGTCTGGCCTCGGCGCTGGCGTTGCATCGGTTCGGCGCACAGGTCACCGTTTACGAACAGGCCGATGCGCTGACCGAGATAGGAGCAGGGCTTCAGATTTCGCCCAATGGTGTCTGTGTTCTGCGCGCATTGGGGCTTTTGCCTGAATTCGACAAAACGCCCCGCGCACGCGCTGTGTCGCTGCGCGATTACGCTCAGGGTCGCGAAGTGACCCGACTGGACCTGTCCCGTTTGCCCGAGGATCAGCAATATCTGTTGGTGCACCGCGCTGATTTGATCGAGGTTCTGGCCCGCGCTGTCAGGCAGGCAGGTATTCCGGTTCATCTGGGCGCAGTGGTGCAGGAAATCACCGAAGGCAGCCCCGCAACGATCAAGTTTACATCCGGCGACGTGGCCAAAGCCGATCTGGTTGTCGCGGCAGATGGCCTGCATTCCGTTCTCAGACCGCATTTGAACCCCGCTACCAAGTCCTTTTTCACAGGGCAGGTGGCATGGCGTGCGATTGTCCCGAACGTCACGCATCACCCGTTTGAGGCACAGGTCCACATGGGGCCGGGGCGTCATATGGTCAGTTATCCACTGCGCGACGGATCGGTTGTGAACATCGTCGCGGTCGAAGAGCGTCAGGCGTGGGCGGATGACGGTTGGCATCATCAGGATGATCCGGAAAACCTTCGGCGTGCATTTGCTGGCTTCGGCGGTGGGGCGAAACCGCTTTTGCAAGCGGTGGAACAGGTCAATCTGTGGGGGCTTCATCGCCACCCGGTTGCGAAAACATGGGTTGGCGATGGTGTGGCCCTGATCGGCGATGCCGCGCATCCGACGCTGCCGTTTCTGGCGCAGGGTGCAAACATGGCGCTTGAGGATGCCTGGTGCCTGGCGGACAGTCTATCGAAGGCCGAGACCCAGAAAGACGGATTGGCGCGGTATCAGCAACGTCGCCTGCAACGCGTTCCGCGTGTCATCGCCACGGCCAACGGAAACGCGAAAAAATTCCATCTGTCCAACCCCTTGATCCGCCGCGCGGCCCATACAGTTCTGTCGTTGGGTGGCAGATTTGCCCCCGATCAGATGCTGCATCAGTTCGATTGGCTCTATGGATTTGATGTGACCCGACAAACTTAACGGGTTGCACTTTGGAAGGGGCAGACAGCACTGTCAGACAGGTCTAAACAGGCAGGGGGAGGCCCGAGACCATGGATAACTTCGATCAAATTCCCGAAATTGCCCTAAAGTGGCATCAGGACGGGACAGGTGCGGTTCTTGCGACGGTCGTGCAGACGTGGGGCTCGGCCCCGCGCCGCGTTGGATCGCAGCTCGTGATTTCGGGCAAGGGCGACATTCAGGGCTCTGTGTCTGGTGGCTGCGTCGAAGGTGCGGTCATCATGGAGGCAATGGACGTGCTGGAAAGCGGCACCGGCAAGATGCTGGAATTCGGCGTCAGCGATGAAGACGCCTTTGCCGTCGGTCTGGCCTGTGGTGGCACCATCCGCGTGTGGATCGAACCGGTTGGCGCGGCATTGCCCGAGCCGCTTCTGGCGGATCTTGTCGCGGCCCGTGCTGCCCGTGAACCCGTCGCTTACGTCATCAACACCGATACCGGCGACCGCCGTCTGGATCGCTCGGGCCATGAAAGCCGCTTTGCGATGGATCGCTCTGGGTTCGAGGATGACGAGGCAACCTTTGTTGGCATTCACAACCCGCCTCTTCGTATGGTGATTGTTGGTGCGGTGCATATCGCGCAGGCGCTGGTCAAAATGGCCCGCATCACCGGCTATGATCCCTACATCATCGACCCGCGCGAAGCCTTCGCGTCCGAGGCCCGTTTCCCCGGTGAAACCATCCTGACCGACTGGCCGGACGACGCCGTCGATGAAATCGGTTTGGACACGCGTACGGCCTTGGTTCTGCTGACCCATGATCCCAAACTGGATGATCCGGCTCTGGAACGCGCGCTGACGTCAAAATGCTTTTATATCGGTGCTTTGGGGTCAACCCGAACCCACGCCAAACGTGTCGAGCGTCTGGGCAAGGCTGGCTACACAGACGATCAAATCGCCCGCATCCACGGCCCTGTGGGGCTCAACATCGGCGCGGCGGGCCCGTCTGAAATCGCAGTTTCAATCATGGCGCAAATCACCAGTGCACTAAGGCTTGGCGTATGAAATTCGGACCAGTCCCGCTTGATCAGGCCAAGGGCGGTATCCTTGCGCATTCCTGCCCGTTGTCCAACGGGCGGCGGCTGCGCAAAGGCAAGGAACTGACCGACGATGACATCGAAACCCTGCGCACCGAAGGCCTGACCCAGGTCACTGTCGCGATATTCGAGGCACGCGATGTGCCCGAAGACGAAGCCGCTGACAGACTGGCCAAGGCGCTGGTCCCCGATCCCGAAGCGGCCCAGATCGCCTTGGGGGTCGCCGCAACGGGGCGGGTCAATGTCACCTCGCGCATCGCTGGGATCGCTCAGGTCGATGCAACGAAAATCCATGCGCTGAATCGCATCCACCCGATGATCACCGTGGCCACGGTGCCCGAATGGCAGCGGCTTGAGCCCAAAGATATGGTCGCGACGGTCAAAATCATCGCTTATGCGGTGCCGGAAACAGCGCTCGATGCGGCCTGTGCCGCTGCACGGGACGCAATTTCGATGCGCGCCCCGCAATATGAAACCGCCGATCTGATCCAAAGTACAATCGGCGATGAGAATGGCGAAAAAGGCCATAAGGCGATTGCCGAACGACTGGCGCGGCTCGGGGTGTCTTTGGGGGATAAATGCCTTGTCGGCCACCACGAAGACCAGATTGCAAACGCGCTGTTGGCGTCGGACGCAGAGGTGCTGTTCATCCTCACCGGTTCTGCCACCTCCGACATCCGTGATACCGCGCCCGAGGCGGTCGTGCGTGCAGGCGGGGTAGTTCACCATTTCGGCATGCCGGTCGACCCCGGCAACTTGCTGTTCTTCGGTGAATTGAACGGCAAACCGGTGATCGGGCTGCCCGGCTGCGCTCGCTCGCCTGCATTGAATGGCGCGGACTGGGTTCTGGAACGAATCCTCTGCGGCGTCACCGTTACGCCGGATGACATCGCGGCGATGGGGGTTGGCGGTCTGCTGAAAGACATCCCGCTGCGGGGCCGTCTGCGCAACGCCAATTCAGACTAGGTATTTTCTTTCCCCAAATACCTTGGGGGAATTGGCCAGAGGCCAAGGGGGCAAAGCCCCAAACAAAAAAGGCACGCAAAACGCGTGCCTTTCCCGAAATTCTGAACCGTCCCGATTACTTGTTCGGACCGATCATCATGACCATCTGACGGCCTTCCATCTTGGGCATGTTTTCGATCTTGCCCAATTCCTTGACGTCTTCTGCCACGCGTTCCAGCAGATCGCGACCGAGGTTCTGGTGGGCCATTTCGCGACCACGGAACCGCAAAGTGACCTTCACTTTGTCACCGTTTTCCAGAAACTTATACACGTTGCGCATTTTGACTTCGTAGTCATGCGTGTCAGTGTTCGGACGGAACTTGACCTCTTTGACCTCGATGATCTTTTGCTTTTTGCGCGCTTCGGCCTCACGCTTTTGCTGTTCGTACTTGAACTTGCCAAAGTCCATGATCTTACACACGGGCGGCGTTGCGTTCGGCGAAATCTCGACCAGATCGAGACCCGCTTCGTCAGCAAGCTCCATGGCACGTGCCGGAGTCACGACTCCGATGTTTTCCCCTTCAGCGCCAATCAGGCGAACTTCGGGGACGCGGATACGATCATTGACACGGGGGCCAGTTTCGCGTTGGGGCGGCGCATTATGCGGTCTGCGGGCTATGGTTTTGGTCCTTTCGGTACATTTATCGAATGCGCAAGGTAAACTTGGGCAGACGCGCTTTCAAGCGGCAAAACGTCAAATTTGCAGCTATTTCCGTCGCTTTACCCTTGAAGCCACGCATTGATGGGCGCATCTGATCACCGGGGGGCTGACAAACGGTTTTGTCACGAATGCCCTTAAGTGCCCAAAAAGGGAAAAGGTTATGAAAAATGTTCTTATTGGCGCAGCAGTTGTTGTAGCTGCCGGCGCTGGTTATTTTTGGTACATAGGTCAAACGCCGGAAGAGGCGATGGAGACTGTGTCCGAGGCAGCGACTACAGCGACGGAAACAGCGGCCAATGCAGCCGATGCTGCCGGCGAAGCTGCGGGCAACGCGGTAGACGACGCAGCCGCAGCAGTCGAGGGCGCAGCCGACGCAACAGCAGAAGCTGCTGCAAATCTGGCAGATACAGCAACCGAAGCGGCTGAAAATGCAGTTGACGCAGCCGCAGATGCCGCAGCCGCAGCAACAGAGGCCGCTGGTGACGCCGTAGACGCAGCGCAGGAAGCTGCCGCAGACGCAGCTGATGCGACAGCAGAAGCCGCAGGCGATGCAGCCACAGCCGCAGGCGATGCGGTTGATGCAGCGACAGACGCTGCCACAGACGCCGCAGCCGCAACAGCGGATGCTGCCGGTGACGCAGTAGATGCAGCACAGGAAACAGCAGCCGAAGCCGCTGATGCAGCTGCAGCTGTTGCCGCGGATGCCGCAGAAACAGCATCGAACGCTGCAGATGCCGCGACCGAAGCTGCATCTGACGCGGTAGATGCCGCAACAGAAACGGCCAAGGCAGCAGCAGACGCCGCAGCTGATGCAGCGGATGCTGCTACTGACGCGGCTGAAGAGGCCGTAGACGCTGCCGCTGACACAGCGACTGAAACAGCAGCAGAGGCGGCGGATGCCGCTGGCGACGCTGCAACAGAAGCGGCTCAGGCCGCGACCGAAGCTGCTGACGCTGCATCCGAGGCGGCTGATGCCGCTGCAGAAGCCGCAGACGCGGCAGCAGAAGCATCCGACGCTGCCGAAGAAGCAAACTCGGGTCTGGGTGAAGTTGCTGAACTGCTGACAGTCGAAGGTTTCGACTATGATAAAGTCATCGAAATGATCGACGGCTCCGAGCTGAACGCGATGGTTAAAACATCGACCAAAGCGGCTCTGACCCAAGCACGCGATAATCCGGAAATGCTGGAAGGCGTTCTGGAGAAGCTGAAAGACGCAATGGGCCTGACCCAGTAACGTCTGACAGATCGTCAAACGAAAACGGCGCGAAGTTTCCTTCGCGCCGTTTTTTTATTTCTTTTGCTTGGGTTTAGTCCAAGAACGCTTTTTCGACCACGTAGTGTTTCGGGTCCGAATTTGCGCCTTCTTCCAGGCCGTAACCTTCCAGCAGTTCTTTGATGTCGAGGTTGAACGCCAGGTTGCCACAGACCATCGCGCGGTCTGTTTCAGGGTTCAGCGGCTCAACGCCCAGATCGGCAAACACTTCGCCCGAGCGCATCAGATCGGTGATGCGACCCATCTTGGGGCTCTCTTCACGTGTCGTGGTCGGGTAGTACCGGATCTTGTTCAGGTTTTCTTCGCCGATCAGTTCCTGCATCAGCTCGTCCTGTTTGATGTCTTCGATCAGCTTGCGGCCATACTCCAACTCACCCACTTCGCGGCAGGTGTGGGTGATGATGACCTCGTCGTAGTCCTCATAGGTCTGGGGTTCGCGCAAGAGCGATGCAAACGGCGCAAAGCCTGTACCGGTCGAGAAGAACCAGATGCGCTTGCCGGGCAGCAGGGCGTCATGCACCAGCGTGCCAACGGGCTTGGGGCGCAGGATGATTTCGTCGCCGGGCTGGATGTGCTGCAGTTTGGATGTCAGCGGGCCGTCCTGAACCTTGATCGAGTAGAACTCGAGCTCTTCGTCCCAGCTGGGCGAGGCGATGGAATAAGCGCGCAGCAGCGGCTTTTGCTTGCCCGTCTTGGGGTCGGGGTCGCCCATCAGGCCGATCATCACAAACTCGCCCGAGCGGAAACGCAGCGACGCAGGGCGCGTTACGCGGAACGAAAACAGTTTGTCGGTCCAATGCTGCACCGATGTCACCTTCTGCGCGTCGGGCAGAGTGAGCTTGGGTGCTTCTTTCAGCTTGTCGCGGGTCGTATCGGAAACGATCGCTTGTTCGGTCATATCAAAATCCTCGCCGGAGCATCCGACGCCTCTGAGGTAATCCGGTTTGTGTCGTCACGAAAGGGGAGAGGTCTTTCGTGGGTCAATTAGCCCCGCACGCGGGACTGGTAGTCGTGCTGTTGCCAGTTGGCACGGGACAGCCATTGATCTTCGGGCTGACGGGCGGCCAGATCATCGTTGATCTCGACCTCGTCAAAACCGGACCGGCGTGCCATGGCGTATTGCTCGGCAATCACGTGCCCTGCCGCCCGCAGGCGACCTTGGTAGCCACGTAAGCGCAAAAGGCGACCCAGTGTAAAGCCACGACCATCCGAAAAGGACGGAAAGGCCACGCGCACCATGTCGGCACCCTTGGTCAGGGTTTCAAGTTCTTCCGGCGACGTATCCGATGCGATCTCGACCGTTGCGCCCGTCCAATCGTCTGCGGCAAAACCGCTGTCTGTTACGATCACGCTCATGCGCTTTCTCCTTGTCTTGCGACGCGACCATCCACGATGTGAATGCCGCACTCTTCCTTGTCCTCACCGCGCCAGCGACCGGCACGGGGGTCTTCACCTGCGGCGACCTTACTGGTGCACGGGTGGCATCCGATCGACGGATAGCCTTGAGCGACCAGCGGGTGGCGGGGCAGGCGGTTTTCATCCATGTAGTTGCGCACGTCCTCGGGGTTCCAATGCGCAAGCGGGTTCACTTTGATCCGGCCTGTGGCCTCTTCGAGTTCAAAGAACTCAAGGCTGGCGCGGCTGCCTGACTGGTACCGTTTGCGACCGGTGATCCAACCGTCAAACCCGTCCAACGCCTGTTCCAGAGGAAGCGTTTTACGCAGGGCGCAGCAGGCATCCTTGTCCGAGAACCGCAACGCACCGTAGGGGTCGTTGGCCGCAAGTTCCTGTTCCGATGTCCGGATGATCCGCACATCTTTCAGGCCCAGACGTTCCGATACCTCTGCCTGATAGGCCAGCGTTTCGGGAAACAGCAGGCGCGTGTCGATGAACAGCACCGGTGTATTCCGGTCGACCATGGCAATCAGGTGCAACAAGGCCACGGATTCCGCACCAAAGCTGGACACCATCGCGATCTTGCCTGCCTCGGGATCCTTCAAAGCACCGCGCAGCACGTCGGTCGCGCCGTGATGGCGATACCGGTCGTTCAGGGATTTGACCCTGTCGGCTAATGCCTGAAGGTCGGCAACGCTTGTACCGCCTTCGGCATCGCCCGAGGGGCGTCTATTATGCAGCATCGGCCTTTGCCTCTTCCTTGGGGGGATACAGCGCGGCTTTGAACGGCTCCATGCCGGTGCGACGATACGTTTCGAGGAACGTTTCGTCTGCGCTGCTGCGAACCGCCAGATAGGTGCGCACGATGGTTTCGATGGCATCTACGACCGATTCAGCTGGGAAGCCGGGACCCGTCCGGTCGCCCAGATTGGCGTTCTCGGAATGATCGCCGCCCAGAGTGATCTGGTAGTTTTCGACGCCGGCGCGATCCAGACCCAGAATGCCGATGTGGCCCACGTGGTGGTGACCACATGCGTTGATGCAGCCGGAAATCTTGATCTTGATGTCACCGATTTCGTGCTCAAGCTTCAGTTCGTCGAACCGAACGGCAATTTCCTGTGCAATCGGGATCGAGCGGGCCGTGGCCAGTGCGCAGTAGTCCATACCCGGGCATGCGATGATGTCCGAGATCAGGCCGATGTTAGCCGTTGCCAGACCAACCTTTTTCAGCTCGGCGTGCAGCGCGGGCAGGTCGGATTTATGGACGTGCGGGAGCACGACGTTCTGTTCGTGGCTGATGCGCAGTTCGTCGTGGCCGTATTTCTCGGCCAGATCCGCCATGACTTCCATCTGCTCGGCGCTTGCATCGCCCGGCGTTTCGCCGTGGGCCTTGATGCTGATCTGCGCGATGGCATAGCCGTTGATCTTGTGTTCGGTCAGGTTTGTATCGGCCCACGAACGGAAGACCGGATCGTTTTCATAGGCTTGATCAAACGCATCCGTCGGCGCGTTGCGGAACGCGGGCGGGTGGAAGTGCTTGCGGATTTCGGCCAGCAACTGCTGATCGACGCCTTTGAAGGTCGGCTTGACCTCGGCAAAGCGGGCATCCACCAAGCGGCGGATTTCGTCGATGCCGTGTTCATGCACCGTGATTTTGATCCGCGCTTTGTATTTGTTGTCGCGACGGCCCAGAACGTTCCAGACGGATACGATGGCCTCAAGATACGGCAGCAGGTCTTCTTCGGTCACGAAGTCCGAGATCACCTTGCCAATCATCGGGGTCCGGCCAAGGCCACCGCCGACGATGACCTGATAGCCGATCTCGCCGTCTTTCTCGACAATGCGGATGCCGATGTCGTGGGCGGCTGTCACGGCACGGTCGTTCGGGCTGCCGGTGATGGCGATTTTGAACTTGCGGGGCATGAACTGGAATTCGGGGTGGTCTGTGGACCACTGGCGGATCAATTCGGCAACGGGACGCGGATCGGCGATTTCGTCGGCGGCGGCACCTGCGAAATGGTCTGCGGTCACGTTACGGATCGTGTTGCCCGATGTCTGGATGGCGTGCATGCCAACTTCGCCCAGCGCATCCAGAATGTCCGGCACGTCGTTCAGCTTGGGCCAGTTGTACTGGATGTTCTGGCGTGTGGTGAAGTGGCCATAGCCCTTATCCCAACGCTGCGCGATATACGCCAACTGACGCATCTTGGCGCTGTCGAGCGAGCCATAAGGGATCGCGACGCGCAGCATATAGGCGTGCAGCTGCAGATACAGGCCGTTCATCAGGCGGAGAGGGCGGAATTCGTCTTCGGTCAGGGAGCCGTCAATGCGGCGTTCAACCTGAGCGCGGAACTGGCGGTTCCGTTCTGCGATGAAGTCTGTGTCAAACTCGGAGTAAGCGTACATCTTTACGTGTCCTTGTGCTGGAGCCAGCGCTGGGTCCTAAGATCGGGTGTCTGCGGCGGGGGTCAGGCTTCGGCCTGTTTGCCGTGGAAATAGTTGGAGGGGCCGGTGCGGCGGAAATCTTCGCGGAAATGCGTGGGCTCGGGGCCATCTTCAGTGACTTTGACGTCAGCCAGATACGCGCCAACAACTTCGGCAGCCTGCGATTCAGCGGCCAAAAGGCGAACCTGCGCAACGGCCTCATCTGTGATGACTTCGGCGTCTTTCAGATTGCGGGTCCAGCTGTCGCTGTCGGTGAAATAGATGACATCGCCTTCCAGCAATGCGTTTCCGGTAACAACCTTGGGGGTAAAGGCGCGGGGCATCAGGCAAACTCCTGTGTCTTGATTTGGGACAGCACCGCATCCACAGAACGTGGTGCGAGGCCATAAAGGGTCAGTGCAGGGCCGGAGAGATCGGCCTCGGCAATGTCATGTGCCAGATTGGCAAGTGTGGTCGGCAGCACGCGCTGATCGGCGCGCGATGCGTTTTCGATGATTGTGACGGGGGTCGCCGGATCAGCGCCGTGCATGATCAGGCGGCCTTGGATGAAACGCGCGGCTTTTTTGCCCATGTAGATGGCTGCCACCTCGCCCGAACGGGCAAGGATCTTCCAATCGTGATCGGCAAAGCCTTTCATGTCGTGGCCGGTCAGGAAGCGGACCGACGCATTGCGGCCTCTTCTGGTCAGGCTTTGGCCGATGCTGGCAACAGATGCCGACGCGGCGGTGATGCCCGGAACGATGTTCCAGCCGATGCCAGCGTCGTTGCAAGCGTCCAGTTCTTCATCCAGACGGCCAAAAACGGTCGGATCGCCGGATTTCAGGCGCACGACCTGCGCGCCAGCCTTGGCGTGCTTCACGATCAACGCGTTGATGTCTTCCTGTTTCATCGACGGGCCAAAGCCCTCTTTGCCAGCGTCAATCAGGATCGCTTCACGGCGGGCGAGTTCCAGAATCTCGCTGCTGATCAGACGGTCGTGGATCACCACGTCTGCTGTATCCAGCGCGTTGCGGGCTTTCAGGGTCAGAAGCTCGGGATCGCCCGGTCCGCCGCCGACAAAGGAGACGTGGCCTACTTTGTCCTGTGTGTTCAGGTGCTGCTCCAGAAGGGTTTCCAGCGCAGGGCGTACGGCATCTTCGCCCTCGGCGATCGCGCGGGTGCCTTGGTTGAAATAGTAGTCTGCCCAGAAATCACGACGCTTGCGGCCCATGGGCAGGGCATCCGCCATTTTGCGGAACGCTTTGCCGATACGCGCCAAAGCGCCCAGCTGTGTCGGCAGGCGTTCTTCCAGATCGGCCTTGATCGCGCGCGCCAGAACGGGCGCGGCGCCTTCGGTGCCGATGGCGACGGTGACGGGATCACGATCCACGATGGCGGGTGTGATGAACTGGCTGTCTTGCAGATTGTCGACCGTGTTGGTCAGCGCGCCATCTGCACGAGCCAAGGCAACCGTGCGGGCGTCTTCGGCCTCGTCTTCATCTGCGGCATAGAACAGAACCGCGCAGGTCGCATCGCCGGGTTCCATTGCACGGCGGATGATACGCAGCTTGCCGTCTGCTTCCCACGCTTCGATTTCTTTCGCGGGTGCGGGGGTGATGACTGTCAGGTTTGCTTCTGTCTTTAAAAGCAGGCGCAATTTGGCAATTGCCGCATCGCCGCCGCCCGAAAGGACGACGCGTCGCCCGGCCAGGGCCACGAAGATCGGAAAATGCTGCATCGGGGGCGACTCCTGCTGCGACTGCAAACGTCCCTGTTATATAGAATTTTGTTCCGCTTTCTGCCTAGATGCTTGCGGAAACAAGGATGTTTGTTCTAGTTTGGCGGGGCTGGGTGGGTCAGCGTCTTCGTTTTGCGCAAAGGACGAAACAAACATGCGGATTGACAGCACGGATCGCAAAATTCTGGACCAGCTTCAGCGGGATGCCAGCCTGTCCTTGGACGAAATCGCCAAGGCTGTTGGGTCGTCGAAAACACCCGTTTGGAACCGAATCCGCAAAATGCGTGATGCGGGGATCATCGGGGCCCAGACTGTACGGCTGGATGCAGAAGCGCTTGGATTTGAAGCGTGTTTTTTTGTTCTGATCCGCACCTCTGAGCACGAGGCCGAATGGCAAAAGGCATTTCTGAAAGCGCTGAAGGAACGCCCCGAAGTGCAAGAGGCCCACAGGTTGGCGGGCGACATCGACTACATCCTGAAAGTGCGGGTCAAAAACGCGCGCGCCTACGATGCCTTCTATCAGGCGCTGATTTCCGAGGTGAAGGTCCACAATGTGACCGCGCTTTTGTCGATGGAAGAGATCAAGTCGACCACAGCACTGCCGCTTTAGGCAGTGACCAGCAGCCGTTCCAGCCCGTGAAAATGATAGCTGTTGGCGTAATGCGGTTTGTGGCTTAGCGCGATGTTCGGCAGCCGTTCAAACAGGATCGGTAGGGCGATCTGCAATTCCAGCCGTGCCAGTGGCGCGCCCACGCAGAAATGCAAACCTGCGCCAAAGCTGGTGTGTCGCGTGGCGGGACGGTTGATGTCAAACCGGTCGGGATCGTCGCAGAAGTCGGGGTCGCGGTTTGCGGATCCCAACAGCAGCCCGACCTCATCTCCGCGTTCAAAGTCATGATCGAACAGGGTGATAGGTTCGTAGGCGTAGCGCGAAAACATGTGCAGCGGCGGATCGTAGCGCAGGATTTCTTCTGCTGCGGTGACGGCATTGGCGTTGGTCACCGTTTCACCATGGCCCAGCAGCGCGGCCAATCCGTTGCCGATGGTGTGAACCGTCGCTTCGTGCCCCGCATTCAACAACAAAATGACGGTCGAGATCAGCTCATCCGTGCTCAGGCGCTCTCCGTCTTCTTCGGCGGCGATCAAGTGTGTGATCAGGTCATCGGCGGGCGTCGTGCGGCGTTTGTTGATGTAACCGGTTAGGAAATCGGTGAATTCGCGCGCGGCGGCGTTGGCCTTGTCTTCAACCAGCCGCGTACGCCCTGCCTGATACATGGCGACCATTGCATGGGACCAGCGCAACAGGTCGTCCGCCATACTGTCCGGCACCCCGAGGAGCCGCGCGATGATAATGACAGGCAGCTTTTCAGCGAAGGTTGGCAGAATATCAAAGGGCGGTTCGGGCAAATCATCGATCAACTGATGTACCAAGGCGTGGATTTCCGGCGCCAGCGCTGCGATCCGGCGTGACGTAAAGGCCCGCAGGACAAGCCCGCGCAAACGCGTGTGGCGGGGTGGTTCCAGTTCCAGCATCGAATGCGCATCGACGCGGGCAAAATCGCGGATGTGATCGGCAGGCTCTTCGGCCATCTCGGGGGGCACTTCCCGACCGAACCGTCTGTCGCGCAGGATCGCGTCGACAGCCGCATAGCTGGTTGCGCAAATCATCCCGTAGTCGGCCCACGCCACCAGATCCCCCGCAGCACGCATCCTTGCGTAGGTCGGATAGGGGTTTTGGACAAAAGACGGATCGGTCGGGCGCTGTTGGAACGTCTGCATACACAATCCGTAGACGGTTCGCTCTGGCGCAGGCAAGGGCGCTGTTGATAGTGTGAGGCATGGGAAGTTTCTTTCGGACACAAAAAACGCCGCTGGCGGTTTTTCTGATGGTCGTGATGGCCATCGTCGGCAGCGTGTGGGCGAACGGCTATAAGCAGGCGCTTGATCCCGTGGCGGCACGGGGTCGGTCCGATTTGCTACTGGCTGCGGATCGTCTGGTGATCCAGCTTCAGCGCTACCGCGAATTTGCGGTTCTGATGGCTGACCATCCCGATATGTACGGGGCTGACACAGAAGAAGGCCGTGCGCGCGCAGAAGAGGTGTTGCTGCGTGCCTCTGATAAAACCGGCACGCTGGCTGCGGCCTTGCTGGCTCCGGACGGGACATTGCTGGCTTCGATCGGCGAGGCTGTTCCGCCAAATGTTCTCACTTCCTCTTTTGTGAAACGTGCGGCCAACGGGGCGCTGGGATCGGGCCGTGGCGTGCTTGGGGATCGCGTTGCCAAGCGCGTGTTCTATTTCGCCGCGCCGCAGTTCGGAGATGCGAATGTGGTGGGCATCATCCTTGTGGCTGTCAGTCTTGATACGTTGGAGCAGGACTGGCGGGGCAACCTGCCCAGTGTGTTCTTTACCGACGAAGATGGGCGCATCATTGCGACCAACCGGTCCGAGCTTCTGTTCTGGCGAAAGGACGGCGCGCGGCAGATGGTGTCACCGAACGGGCGTACCTACGAGGCGATCACAGTTCAGTTCGGAAGCCACACGATCTGGCAGCAGGATTGGAGCCCCTATGTCCCCGAGACGGCTGTCTATATCACCGAAGCGCTTCCTGTTGTCGGCCTAACGGGGGCGGCGCTGATTGATGTGTCTCCCGCCCGCCGTATTGCCAGCCTTCAAGCCGCGTTTGTCGGGGCGGTCAGCCTGTTCTTCGGCGCTTTGCTGTTTCTGGCGTTGGAACGGCGCCGTGCGCTGGCCGAGGCCAACCTTGTGTTGGAAGACCGCGTGTCGAAACGAACCGAGGCGTTGTTGCAGTTGAACAAGGAATTGCGCCGCGAGGTCACTGAACGGCAAGAAGCCGAGGCCGCTTTGAAAAAGGCGCAGGACGAGCTTGTTCAGGCAGGCAAGCTTTCGGCGCTGGGCAAGATGTCAGCAGGGATCAGCCACGAATTGAACCAGCCGTTGATGGCCATCCGGTCCTTTGCAGAAAACGGATCGGCCTTTCTGGACCGTGATAAACCCGACCGTGCAGCCGAAAACCTGAGCCGGATTTCTGATCTGGCAAGACGTATGGGCCGCATCATTCAGAACCTCCGCGCGTTTTCGCGGCAGGAAAGTATTCCTTCGGGCAAGATCGATGTTGTCGGGGTTCTTCAGACGGCTTTTGAGCTGACAGAAGCCCGTCTTCACGCGGCGGATGTCGAGCTGATCTGCGATATTCCCAAGAGTCCGGTCTGGGCCCGTGCAGGTGAGGTGCGACTGGCACAGGTTTTTGTAAATCTGATCACCAATGCCGCCGATGCTATGGTTGATAGCCCCGAGCGGAAGCTGTACGTGGCCGTCGACGACGGGCCGGAGCTGTCTGTGAGCGTGCGCGATACGGGACCGGGCATCGAAGAACCCGAACGGCTTTTCGACCCGTTCTACACCACGAAAAAGGTGGGTAGCGCCGAGGGCATGGGGCTTGGTCTGTCGATCAGCTATGGCCTTGTGCAGAGTTTCGGCGGCACCATTCGGGGTGCGAACGCAGAGGGCGGCGGCGCTGTTTTTACCGTGGTCCTTGAACGCTGGGTCGACGGAATAACGACGGAAGAAGGACAGGCGGCATGACGAACCGTGTGCTGGTGATCGATGATGATGCTGCTGTTCGCGATGCGATTGGGCAAACGCTTGAGCTGAACGATCTTGAGCCGCTGGTCGCAGGGTCGTTTGTCGAGGTGAAAGAAAAGATCGCGCCGGACTTCGACGGCATCATCCTGTCGGATATTCGCATGCCCGGTCGAGACGGATTTCATGTTCTGGACTATGCAAAGAAGGCCGATGCAGATCTGCCAGTGATCTTACTGACCGGCGAAGGCGATATTCCGATGGCCGTGCGGGCCATGTCGAACGGGGCGTTTGATTTTATTGAAAAGCCCTGCGCGCCGGCCGATCTGGTGGCTGTGATCCAGCGTGCGCTGAAGACGCGGCAATTGGTGCTGGAAAACAGACGCTTGAAGGCCGAGCTTGAAGCCGGTGACCCGGCGTCGCGTCTGATCTTTGGTCGGTCTGCACAGGCCGAAGCGCTGCGTAACGCGGTGCGGGCGGCGGCCAAAACCAAGGCGTCAATTCTGGTCACAGGGGCGCCGGGATCGGGTCTGTCCAAGGTGGCCGAGGTCATTCACCTGAGTTCGCCACGTGCAAAGCTGAACTTTGAAAAACGCTCATCCCGCGGGCTGAGCCGGAGCGATATTCAAAAGCTATGGTCAGACGCAGGGGACGGCACCGTTTTTCTGGATGAAATCGGCGCGCTACCTGCGGATACGCAGATCGCGCTGGTCGATCTGATCGAACAGGGCGGTCCGACGCTGATCGGTGGGACGGACGTTCCACTGGATGATGCGGACAACGACGGGCCGCTGACGCCGGATCTGTACTATCGTTTGCAGGTCTGCACCTTGCGTATTCCGTCGCTGGCAGAACGCCCCGAAGATATTCCGGTGCTCTTCCGGCAATACGTTGCACAAGCAAGCGAGCAGGCGGGGCTGACGCCGCCTGCGATCACCGAAGACCATATCGCGGTCTTGATGGCGCGGGAATGGCCGGGCAACGCGCGCGCTGTTATGTCCGAAGCAATGCGCTTTGCGCTTGGGCTTGTGGATGCGGCCACACAGACAGAAGGCATGGGTCTGGCCGAGCGTATGGCGCAGGTCGAAAGATCGCTGCTGATCGAAACGCTGACGCGGGAAAAAGGGCAGGCCAGCCGCGCTGCAGAAGCGCTGAAGCTCCCGCGCAAGACGTTTTATGACAAGCTGTCCAAGTACAACCTTAAGCCGGAAGACTTTCGCGCCTAATGCTGCTGTGCAGCAGATTCGAAGTCACAAAATAGTGTGCGGTTTTCCGCACTGTGGGCGCTAACCGTTGTGTGGAAATCCGCACATGAGAAAATCGGGCAGATGCCAACACGCGGATAACCGCCTGTTTTTACGTCCTATCTTAAGATTTCAGAAAGTTCGCGCTCATCCCTTGCACCGTTTGGCCTCGGGTTGTCTGTTCCTCTCAACGCCTGAGCAAGGTCCATCTTGCTGAAGGTGTTTGGCTTCAAAGCTGTCTTTGGGAGGACAATATGAAGAAATTGATGATGACCGTAGCAACCGCTGCGGTAATGGCATCCGGTGCGACAACTGCATTTGCTGCCTGTGACGAAGGCGAAATGGTAATCAAGTTCAGCCACGTCACCAACACAGACCGCCACCCCAAGGGTATCGCGGCGTCCCTGCTGCAAGAGCGTGTCAACGAAGAGATGAACGGCACTGCCTGCATGGAAGTGTTCCCGAACTCGACACTCTACAACGATGACCAGGTTCTGGAAGCAATGCTTCAGGGCGACGTACAGCTGGCGGCACCTTCGCTGTCCAAGTTTGAACAGTTCACCAAGCAATTCCGCATCTTCGACCTGCCGTTCATGTTCAAGAACATCGACGCTGTAGACGAGTTCCAGAACTCGGAAACAGGTCAGGCGATGAAAGAATCCATGACACGCCGCGGCCTGCTGGGTCTGGCGTTCTGGCACAACGGCATGAAGCAGATGTCGGCGAACAAAGCGCTGAACCTGCCGTCCGATGCAAACGGCCTGAAATTCCGTGTTCAGAACTCGGAAGTTCTGAAAGCACAGATGGCAGCGATGGGCGCATCCCCGCAGCCGATGGCGTTCTCGGAAGTATACGGCGCGCTGCAGACAGGCGTTGTGGACGGTCAGGAAAACACATGGTCCAACATCTACGGCCAGAAGTTCTTTGAAGTTCAGGACGGTACAACAGAAACCAACCACGGCATCATCGACTATCTCGTCGTTACATCGACAGAATGGTTCGACAGCCTTGATCCGGCGGTTCGTGACCAGCTGAGCACAATCATCGCCGAGGTGACAGCCACACGGAACGCTGAGTCCACAAACGTGAACGAAGCAGCCAAGCAGGCGATCATCGAAGCCGGTGGTGTTGTTCGCCAACTGGACGCAGACCAGCGTCAGGCATGGGTCGAAACCATGAAGCCGGTCTGGGATCAGTTCCGTGAAGATGTAGGTCAGGAAAACATCGACGCCGCTCAGGCGATCAACGAAAAACACTAATCTGACTTAGAAATTGTCCCGGCGCTGAAGGTCAGTGTCGGGGCTATTTGTATCCGACATTCAAAAAGGGGATAGCGATGTCCAGCGGAAGCACGGCCAACGGTGCCGTACATCGTTTTGTCAATGAGCTGGAGGAAAGCGTCATCGCGATCATCCTCGGGCTTATGACGCTGATCACGTTCGTAAACGTGGTTCTGCGGTACGGATTCAATACCGGCCTGATCTGGGGCCTAGAAGCAACATCACTTCTGTTTGCATGGCTTGTCCTGTTCGGTGTCAGCTATTGCGTGAAAGTTACAGCACACCTTGGTGTTGACGCGGTCGTTAACATTCTGCCCACAGGGACACGTCGTGTGGTTACGCTTTTTGCAGGCGCTGTGTGTCTGGCCTATGCGTTCCTGCTGTTCAAAGGCGCGTGGGACTATTGGGCGAACTTCGCGAACCTGCCGCAAACAACCGGCCGCTGGTTCCCGACAGGGTTCGAGGAAATGAAGCGCACGTCCTACCGCGCATGGTACGAGACGATCGACATTCCGATCCCCGATTTCCTGCGCTGGATCGAGCCTTTGATGAACGAAGGTGAATCCTACGAAAAGCTCCCGCGCTTTATCCCCTATGCGATGCTGCCCTTTGGCGCTGGTTTGCTGCTGTTCCGCTTTGCTCAGGCCTTTGTTCGCCTGTGGAAGGGTACACAGTCCGGTCTGATCGTCAGCCACGAAGCCGAAGACGCGGTCGAAGACGTCGCGCACATGAACCGCGAGGGTTAATACAATGGAAGTCGTCATTCTTTTCGCCCTCATCATTGGGCTGATGCTGCTTGGTGTGCCGATTGCGGTATCACTTGGCTTCGCCTCGACAGTTTTCCTTCTGGTGCTGTCTGACACGTCGCTTGCCTCTATCGCCCAAAGCTTCTTCCAGGCGATGGCAGGTCACTACACACTGCTGGCGATCCCGTTCTTCATTCTGGCGTCGTCGTTCATGTCGACGGGTGGCGTGGCACGCCGCATCATCCGCTTCTCAATCGCGCTGGTGGGTCACTTGCCGGGTGGTCTGGCGATTGCGGGCGTGTTTGCCTGTATGCTGTTCGCGGCCCTGTCCGGTTCGTCCCCTGCAACGGTTGTTGCCATCGGTTCCATCGTGATCGCAGGTATGCGTCAGGTGGGTTACTCCAAGGACTTCGCTGCTGGCGTCATTGCCAACGCAGGTACGCTGGGCATCTTGATCCCGCCGTCCATCGTTATGGTTGTGTATGCATCGGCCACCGACGTATCCGTGGGCCGTATGTTCCTTGCGGGTGTGATCCCGGGCCTGATGGCTGGTTTCATGCTGATGACCACAATCTATGTGATCGCCCGTGTTCGCAACTTGCCGAAAGGCGAATGGCAGGGCTGGGGCGAGGTGTTTTCCTCGGCGCGCGAAGCATCTTGGGGCCTGTTCCTGATCGTGATCATTCTGGGCGGTATCTATGGTGGTATCTTCACCCCGACCGAGGCCGCAGCCGTGGCCGCCGTCTACGCCTTCATCATCGCGAACTTCATCTATTCCGACATGGGACCGCTTTCCCGTCCGGAAGGTGAGGCGAACTTATCCCTGATCCGCAAACCCATCGCTCTGATCACAGCCTTCTTCCACAAAGACACGAAGGATACATTGTTCGAGGCTGGCAAGCTGACCATCACCTTGATGTTCATCATCGCTAACGCGCTGATCCTGAAGCACGTGCTGACCGACGAACAGATCCCGCAGCACATTGCTGGCGCGATGCTGTCTGCTGGCTTCGGTGCGGTGATGTTCCTTGTGATCGTCAACGTGATCCTGCTGATCGGTGGCCAGTTCATGGAACCCTCGGGCCTGATCGTCATCGTGGCGCCTCTGGTCTTCCCGATTGCGATCGAACTGGGCATCGACCCGATCCATCTGGGCATCATCATGGTGGTCAACATGGAAATCGGCATGATCACACCGCCGGTTGGTCTGAACCTCTTCGTGACATCGGGCGTCGCTGGCATGCCGATGATGCGGGTGGTGCGTGCAGCTCTGCCGTTCCTTGCGGTGCTGTTCGTGTTCCTGATCATGGTGACCTACATCCCGTTCCTGTCCACATGGCTACCGACCATGCTGATGGGACCCGAGATCATCACCAAATAAACCAAAAGCGGCGCCTCAATCGGGCGCCGCTTTCATTTTGACCTGATGTATTTTCTGTCCCCAAGAACCTTGGGGGAATTGGCCGAAGGCCAAGGGGGCAAAGCCCCTATGCGGCGTTCAGGGCTTCGATGATGCCGGAAAAATCAGCGGCCTTCAGGCTCGCGCCCCCAACCAGCGCACCATCCACATCAGCCACGGCAAAAATTTCCGCCGCATTCGACGGCTTCACGCTACCACCATACAACACGCGCATCTTCGCACCTTCGTCGCCAAAGCGATCCGTCAGTGTTTTGCGGATAAAGGCGTGAACCTCGGCAATCTCATCCAGCGACGGCACCTTGCCCGTACCGATGGCCCAGATGGGTTCGTAGGCAATCACCAGATTGGCCCCTGTGGCACCATCCGGCACCGATGCGGCCATTTGCGCGGCCATCCGGTCCAGAGTTGCGCCGCTTTCGCGTTCTTCAAGGCTTTCGCCGATGCACAGGATCACGGACAAACCTGCGGCCCAACCGGCTTGGGTTTTCGCATTCACGTCGGCATCGCTTTCACTGTGGTCTTCGCGACGTTCCGAATGGCCGGTGATGACATAAGCCGCGCCTGCGTCTTTCAGCATCTCGGCCGAGATATCGCCAGTGTGCGCGCCGGACGTTTTGGCATGACAATCCTGACCCCCAATCGCCACGTCACCGGCAATGGCAACAGCGGCGGCGACCAGAGTCGCGGGTGGGCAAATAGCAACTTCGGACGGCCCTTGGGTATGATCAGACAGCGCCGAGATTTCCGCCAGCGAGGCCTGTACGCCGTTCATTTTCCAGTTGCCTGCTGCCAGTTTGATCCGCATGTCGTATCCCTTACCTGAAATCTTGGTCGCATCTTCCCTGTTAGCGCCTAAACGTCAAGCCGACTTGCGGCTGGAAACCCGTTGGGCAATATCGGAGGGATCACAGATCGGAGCACTGGCATGATCCCCGAATTCGACTTTGCCGATATTGAAAAGGGTACACCTGAAACCCTCTCGGAGCTTTCCAAAGCCGCGCGCGAGGTCGGGTTTCTTACGATCAGCAATACCCCCATCACGCCAGCGCGGATGGGTCTTGTCCTTGCGATGTATCGCGCGTTCTTTGAACTGCCCGAGGATCAGAAACAGCGTGTGAATATGGCTGTTACAGGGGCCAATCGCGGTTGGGGCGCGCCCAAGTCCGAACAGGTCGATCCAAACGCCAACCCCGATTACAAAGAAGTTTACGATTCAGGTTTTGCGTTGCCCGAGGGGGCAGAATTTTCCGACCTTGCCGTCTATGCGCCGAACCGCTGGCCGGATTTGCCTGAAGGATTTGAAACTGTCATTTCTGCCTACTATCGCGATGCGATGGCCGTCGCTCGCGTATTGCTGCGCGGACTGGCGAATGCGCTGGGGCAGGATGACGGGTACTTCGATCAACACTTCGACCGGCCAATGGCGCTGCTGCGGGGCAACTACTATCCCGAGCGGCCTGATTGGGCAGGCGAGAAGGATTTCGGCATCGCTGCACATACCGACTATGGCTGTTTGACCTTGTTGGGCACAGACGGTGTCGCGGGGCTTGAGGTGCTGTCCGGCGATGACACTTGGGTGCCGGTGTCGGCCAAGCCGGGCACGTTTGTGATCAACTTTGGCGAGATGCTTGAGTTCTGGACGGAAGGGCAGGTGAAGGCCACGCTTCACCGCGTCAAAGGCACTTCTGAGACTCGAATTTCCGTGCCGTTGTTCTTTAATCCGAACTACGAGACCAACGTGGCCCCCAAGGGATCAGACCCGATCATCGCGGGAGAACATCTGGGTAAGCGCTTTGCAGAAACCTATCTGCACATGAAGGCCGGCTAGGGCGTTATTCGCCCGCTGCGCGTTCAGCCTCAAGTTCTTCGATGTCCTTGAACTTGATCGACTCGCCGCATCCGCAGGCGTCGGCGACGTTCGGGTTGCGGAACTTGAAGCCTGATTCCAGCAGCGACGTTTCGTAGTCGATCTCGGTGCCGAACAGGAACATCTGCGCCATCGGCGCGATCAGAACGCGGGCACCATCCTGTTCAACGACTTCATCGTTGGGGTCGGCTTCGTCCACGTAATCCATGGTGTATTCCATGCCTGCGCAGCCACCCTTTTTCACACCGATGCGCAAACCATGACGGTTTTCACGGTCCATCAGCTTGCTGATTTGCTGAACGGCTGCGGGTGTAATGGTCACGGGGGTTTTGCCCGGAATGCTGAACATGGAATGCTCTCCTGTCACTTGCCACTGAATTTAGGGCTGCAAGCGCCGTGACACAAGGGGTGCAAAACTTTGGACAGGTTCATTTTTCCGAGAGGTTCCGTATGTGCGCAGTTCCTGAGCGGAAGCTATAAATTGTTTCGGAAATAAAGGGTTACCAGAGTCGCGCCAATCCCCCAACTAAAGGAAACCAGCGATCCGCGGACAAAATTGGTGATCTTGCCGGTGGTCGCGTCGCGTAGCCTGTTGTTGTTTGCTGTAAGCTTGATGATCAGTAGGACAGGGGCCGCAATCAGCCATCCCTCCAGCCCCAGAACCAAGATCGCAAGGCGTTCTGTGATCCCGACAAGCTGACCGGACCTGTGCGGGCGATGCGGTTTGTTCAACGCAAGATCGACTCCGTAATAGCCTGCGAATGTGGTCAGGAAAATGCCGCAGGTGGCGGCAACCCAAGGCCAGATGAAATCGGGTAGCTGGCCCCAAATCCCTGTTTCAAAGGCCAACGGGAAAGTCGACGCAACAAATAAAATCGAAAGCAGGTGGGCAATTTGATCGACCGTGTACGACCCGAAACCGCCCCGCACCAGGTGAATCTTGGCAAGATCGATCAGCAAGTGAAGCACGGAAACTATCAGCACTACCAAAAGCGATCCACCCAGCGTGGCAAGGCTGCAAAGCGCGACTATTCCGATATGGGTGCCGATGACCTTTGCGTCTTTTTTATAGGCGACCATTGCGTCGGTCTGGAAAACATAATCAGCCAACAAGTGGCCCAAATATAAGGCAAGAGCCGTTTGCAAAGCGGCGTCGCTCATCATGAGACCTCAAAATTTCTTTGGACGCCGATCTATGGATCGTTCGCCAAACTAATAAAAATAATCGTTTTTTTCAAAAGTGCTGACACAATCTGTGTCCGTCCGTGTGTTTTCGCACATTCGCACGGTTTTTTAAAGTTTCGGGACACAAAAAAGGCCGGACGCGATGCCGGCCAATTCAGAAATCGTGGTTTTTGCGGGTCTTACATGAAGCCCAGTTCAAGGCGTGCTTCGTCAGACATCATGTCCATGCCCCACGGCGGCTCCCACGTCAGATCGACATCCACCTGTTTGACACCTGCCAGCGGTTCAACCGCGTCCGCGATCCAACCCGGCATATCACCGGCAACAGGACAGCCCGGGGCAGTCAGGGTCATGATGATCTTCACGGCGTTTTCCGCGTCGATATCAATCGTATAGATCAGGCCCAGATCATAAATGTTGACCGGGATTTCGGGGTCGTAAACGGTACGGCACGCTTCGACCACCTGATCATACAGGGGGTGATCGGTGCTTGAGGGCGCGATCAGGGGGGCACCTTCCAGCTGCGGGTTTGCGTCGGACATCGACTGATCCTTCCAGAGTTCCTGACCGTTCATATAGGGAATAGGCAAACGGGGGTAAAGAGCGGGTATCGAAATCGCTGCATTGCGAAAGCGCAATCGACCGTTTGCGTGCTCTTGGCATTTTTTTGTGCATAGGTCATGAGAGAACCCATGACACAGTTTTCCTTTGCCCTTCACGCCACCGATGGCCGCGCCCGCACCGGAGAGATTTCGACGCCCCGTGGCGAAATCCGCACACCGGCATTTATGCCTGTTGGAACAGCCGCGACCGTCAAGGCGATGATGCCCGAAAGCGTCCGCGCGACCGGTGCCGATATTTTGCTGGGCAATACCTACCACCTGATGCTGCGTCCTACGGCGGAACGCATTGACCGGCTGGGTGGCTTGCACAAGTTCATGAACTGGGATCGGCCCATCCTGACAGACTCGGGTGGCTTTCAGGTGATGTCCTTGGCCGATCTGCGGAAGATGACCGAAAAGGGTGTGACCTTCAAAAGCCACATCGACGGGTCAAAGCACGAATTGACGCCGGAACGGTCGATGGAAATCCAGCGGTTGCTGGGCTCTGACATTGTGATGTGTTTCGATGAATGCCCTGCGCTTCCCGCATCAAAGGACCGCATCGCTGAATCGATGCGCCTGTCGATGCGCTGGGCGCAGCGGTCCCGGGATGCCTTTGGCGATCGACCGGGGCATGCGTTGTTCGGCATCCAGCAGGGTGGTTTGGAACAGGACCTGCGCGAAGAAAGCGCCAAGGCGCTGCAGGACATCGGCTTTGATGGCTACGCCATTGGCGGTCTCGCGGTGGGCGAGGGGCAAGAGGCCATGTTCAGCTGTCTGGACTACGCGCCTGATATGCTGCCAGTGGACAAGCCGCGTTACCTGATGGGCGTGGGCAAGCCGGACGATATCGTTGGCGCGGTCAAGCGCGGCATTGATATGATGGATTGCGTTTTGCCGTCCCGTTCCGGTCGCACCGGGCAGGCGTGGACGCGTCGCGGGCAGGTCAACATCAAGAACGCCCGCCATCAGGATGATCCGCGCCCGTTGGATGAACAGTGCACATGCCCTGCGTGCAGCAACTATTCGCGCGCTTATTTGCATCACGTGTTCCGCGCGCAAGAGATGATTTCGGGGATGCTTCTGACGTGGCACAACCTGCACTATTTCCAAGAGCTTATGCAGGGAATGCGCGACGCGATTGCAGCGGGTCGCTTTGCAGAGTTCGAAGCAGAATTCCACGCCCAGCGCGCCGAAGGTGATATCGAGCGGCTTTGAGGGTTAAGGCAGTAAGTCGGGCAGCGTTTGGCGAAGCAATTCCATCCCGCCCGGCTGCCAGCCCAGCGCCTTCAGGTTTGTGCACTCCAACTGGCTGACGTCAGCGTCGCTGCGTTTGGGCAGTGAATTTGGGCTGTTCGTTAGGTTCTGCACCATTGCCAGCAAATCGTGACGATCCAGCAAGATGTCCGATACATGGAATATGGATGATTGGTTTTGCGACAGTGCAATCTGACACGCTTGCGCCAGATCTTGCACATGCACCTCGGACGCGACGCGCGGTTCAATCGCGTTTCCGGACAGGTAGTCAGCAATCAACGGCGCCCATTTGTTGGCGTTTCCCTTCCCATATAAACCCGTCGCCCTGAGCGTGATGCCGGTCAGGGGCAGGGCGGAAAGGTGGGCCTCGGCCTTTACTTTGACCTCGCCGTAGAGAGAGGTTGGTTTGGGAGGCAGGTCTTCGGTCAGCGTGGTTCCCTTGGGATAGCCGTCGAAAACTGCGCGGGACGACAGGAAAATCACATGGGATAACCCATGCGCGGCGGCGGCATCGAAAAGCCGTACAGTTCCGTCCAGATTGGATGTGATGAAACCGGCGGGGTCATTCCCTTCGCCGCCGCGGTATTTGCCAGGGGCGTGCTGAAAGGCGGCGTGAATCAGCGCGTCAAAGCCGCTCAGGTCCGGCGCTGGCGCGTCGAGTGTCCACTTTATGTGGCTATGCCCCGCCACCGTGGATCTGCCCAGAATGGTCACGTCATGCGCGGCAAGGCTTTGCAAAATTGCCTGCCCTGCGATCCCAGTTGCCCCTGTCAGCGCGATTTTCATGAGGGGTTCTTCAGGGCGGTCAGATCGGGTGTCTCGCCGTTCAGATAGCTGTGCCAGAGGTAGATTAACGGGCGCAGCTTTTCGACCTTATCATGGTTCTGCCATGGCTTTTCATACTGAAAATGCACGATTTTGACGCTTTCCCAGTTCCAAAGATCGGGCATGTTGAACCAGACGTATTGCAGCATATTGTAGGTCACCGGTAGGCCGTGCCAGTCGGGAAAGTAGCTTTGCAAAAATGTCTGATCGGTGCGTCGCCAGAAGGCGCCTTCGACATCCAGTTTGGACAGCATGTCATCAAAGGTGGCTTGCGACGGGCGCGCGGTGAAAACGCCAGAGTTCATGCGGTGAAAGTCCGCAACGCTTTCATAGACATTGGGTGCTGCGCAAAACTCTGGGTAGTCGAATAGCGTGTCGATGTTGCGGATTACGACGGTGTCCGCGTCCAGAAACACCACGCGGTCATAATCCAATTGCCACAGACGGAGCTTGGCAAAGTTATCCAGCGGCGTGTGGAAGGGTGGTTTGGTGCCCTTGGTGAACGGCGCAGCGCCGTGAAGCGCGTCGCGGGCGTGGGCGCGATTGAACGCGTCCGATGTGGGCAGCAATTCGGTTTTGATCAGGCGCACGCCTGCATCCCGTAGCGGGGTTAGGGATTCCTCGGGAACGGCCTCGGTATGCATGACCACAAGGTCCGCCACCGTCCCCGTCATCCGCAGTGAGTTCATCAAAGCCTTGCCGCCCATCGCGAAATCCGCGTTGGTCACGAGCGTGACGAAAGCCCGAACCGATGTGGGCGGGCCTTCTGGTTTCAGATCGTCCGGCAGGCTCATGAAACGGATTTAAGCGCTTTGCCTTCGGGGTCGTGATCGACGCGACCCGCGATGTCTTTGGTCCATGCCGAAACCGCCGGAACGCGCGACCGGTCGATGCGGTGGGCGTATTTCTTGGCCACTTCAACGACCTCTTCCAACAAGCCATCGGCCAGCGTGGTCGGGTTCAGGCCCAAAGCAAGGAACTGATCGTTATCCACGATCAAATCGTTTTCGGCTGCTTCCTTACGCGGGTTCGGCAGATACTTGATCTCGGCCCCTGTCAGTTTCGATACCAGTTCCGCCAGATCGCGAACACGGTGGGTTTCCGTCATCTGGTTGAAGATTTTCACCCGATCACCGGCCTTGGGCGCGTCGGAAAGCGCCAGTTCGATGCAGCGCACGGAATCCTGGATGTGGATGAACGCACGTGTCTGGCCACCTGTGCCGTGTACTGTCAGCGGGTAACCGATGGCCGCTTGGATCAGGAAGCGGTTCAGAACGGTGCCGTAATCGCCGTCATAATCAAAGCGGTTGATCAGCTGTTCGTGGCGGCGGGTCTGGTCTGTGTGCGTGCCCCAGACGATGCCTTGGTGCAGGTCGGTGACGCGCAACCCGTCGTTTTGGGCGTAGAACTGGAACAGGATCTGATCCAGCGACTTGGTCATGTGATAGACCGAACCGGGGCGCGTCGGGTACAGGATTTCCTGATGCTTGGGGCCATTGGGCGTGTCGATAGACACATCCAGATAGCCTTCGGGGATCGGCGCGCCGATGGTCGAGTAGCCGTAAACGCCCATCGTGCCGAGGTGCACGATATGCGGATCAATACCGGACTCGACCACAGAGGCGATCAGGTTGTGCGTCGCGTTGACGTTGTTGTTGACGGTATAGACTTTATGGCGGTCGGATTTCATCGAATAGGGCGCGGCGCGCTGTTCGGCGAAATGCACGATGGCGTCGGGTTTGTGTTCGATCATCCACGCCTTCAGCCGTTCATATTCTTTGGCAAGGTCCAGCAGGTGGAAATGGATCGTCTCGCCGCTGGTCTGCTTCCAGATGCGGCAACGTTCCTGGATCGAGTCCATGGGCGTCAGGGATTGCACGCCCAGTTCGGTGTCGATCCAGCGGCGTGACAGGTTGTCGATGATGTGAACTTTGTGACCTTGATTGGAAAGATGCAAGCTTGTGGGCCATCCGCAGAAGCCATCCCCACCCAGAATTGCGATTTTCATAAATTTTTTCCTCTAACCCAGATCGTCAGTTCGTGTGCTGTCTGCTTTGTGAAACAGTTTGGCTACAGATTTATGACGCTAAAATGCCGATTGTTACACCTGTTTTGAAGGGGTTGGTGGGGTTTTGCTTGTCGGGTATTTGTTTTGATCTTTGATAAATATGAATATTTTTCTGCACTGACGCGGATGCTGTCCCATGCCTGATGCGCGTGTTGGATGTATTGGTTTACCATTGCTCCGGATTTCAGTGCCAAAAGTCACCAGCAAGACCTTTGGGCTCAACGGCGCGTTACTGTGCAGAGGCTCGGTAAAATTCCCGCGCGGTGCGAAAAAATATCTTCAATTCGCTGATAAGGCGGCGCGATTGGCCGTTTTCTGGGGATAAGCCCTGATGCACAGCTTGCACCCATGCGCGCCGCGCGTCATTCTAGGTTCAAAGGATGCTCTGGGCAGTTGAAAAACTGCGGACGAGACCCCAGTTTATCCTTCTGACACGGGGGCGATCTGAGTTGCCGATTTCGGGACGCGGTCGTCTTGCCAAGTATAAGGAAAGTCTATGCAACAGCCTTTGAATGCATCCTATCCAGTTCTGCCGCTGCGCGACATCGTCGTGTTCCCGCATATGATCGTGCCGCTCTTCGTAGGGCGCGAGAAATCGGTACGCGCACTGGAAGAGGTGATGGCTGACGACAAGCAGATCCTGCTTGCAAGCCAAATTGATCCTGCCGAGGACGATCCGCAGAGCGACGGCATTTATCAGACCGGCGTTCTGGCAAATGTGCTTCAGCTTCTGAAGCTGCCCGACGGCACCGTTAAGGTGCTGGTCGAAGGCCAGGCACGTGTTCGGATTGAAGAATACGTAGAAAACGACAGCTTCTTCGAAGCCAAGGCCGAACTGCTGACCGAAATGCCGGGCGACAGCACCGCAATCGAGGCGCTGGTGCGCACCGTCGCGGACGAGTTCGAGCGCTATGCAAAGATCAAGAAAAACATCCCCGACGAAGCACTAAGCGCCGTTGGCGAAACAACCGATGCTGCTACGCTGGCCGATCTGGTTGCGGGCCATCTGGGTATCGAAGTGAACCAGAAGCAGGAAATTCTGGAAACGCTGGCGATCTCGGACCGGTTGGAAAAAGTTTATGGCCACATGCAGGGCGAAATGAGCGTTCTGCAGGTCGAGAAAAAGATCAAGACACGCGTCAAAAGCCAGATGGAGCGCACCCAGCGCGAGTACTATCTGAATGAGCAGATGAAGGCCATTCAGAAGGAACTCGGCGACGGTGAAGACGGCCAGAACGAAGTGGCCGAGCTGGAAAAGCGCGTCTCTGAGACCGATCTGTCCAAAGAGGCCAAAGAAAAGGCCGAAGCCGAGATCAAAAAGCTCAAGAACATGAGCCCGATGTCGGCAGAAGCTACTGTTGTGCGCAATTATCTGGATTGGATGCTGTCCATTCCGTGGGGCACAAAATCGCGGGTCAAAAAGGACCTTGGCCGTGCGCAGAAGATCCTCGATGACGATCACTACAGCCTTGATAAGGTCAAGGAACGTATCGTCGAATATCTGGCGGTTCAGCAGCGTTCGAAAAAGCTGAAAGGCCCGATCATGTGCCTTGTCGGCCCTCCGGGTGTTGGTAAGACATCGCTGGGCAAATCCGTGGCCAAAGCAACGGGACGCGAATTCATTCGCATCTCTCTCGGTGGTGTACGTGACGAATCCGAAATCCGCGGCCACCGTCGGACGTACATCGGTTCGATGCCCGGTAAGATCATTCAGGCGCTGAAAAAGGCGAAAACCACGAACCCGCTGATCCTGCTCGATGAGATCGACAAGATGGGTCAGGACTTCCGTGGCGATCCCGCATCGGCCATGCTTGAGGTGCTTGATCCGGAACAGAATTCGACCTTCGTCGACCACTATCTTGAGGTCGAATACGATCTGTCGAACGTCATGTTCCTGACCACGTCGAACAGCTACAACATGCCGGGCCCGCTTCTGGACCGGATGGAGATCATCCCGCTGTCCGGCTACACCGAAGACGAAAAGGCGGAAATCGCCAAGCGTCACCTGATCGGTAAGGCGGTCGCGAACCACGGTCTGAAAGATGGCGAGTTCGAGATCACGGACGAAGCGCTGACAGACGTCATTCGCTACTACACACGCGAGGCCGGTGTACGGAACCTTGAGCGTGAAGTATCGAAGCTGGCGCGGAAGGCAGTGACCAAGATCGTCAAGAAAGAGGCGGAGAAGGTCGTTGTGACGGCAGAAAACCTGCCCGACTTCCTTGGCGTTCGGAAGCACCGCTATGGTCTGGCTGAAGACGAACATCAGGTCGGTGTTGTGACCGGTCTGGCCTATACCTCGGTTGGTGGCGATCTGTTGCAGATCGAAGCACTGCGTCTGCCCGGTAAGGGCCGAATGAAGACCACGGGTAAGCTGGGCGACGTCATGAAAGAGTCGATTGATGCGGCATCCAGCTATGTCCGTTCGATCAGCCCGCAGATTGGTGTCAAACCGCCCAAGTTCGAAAAGTGGGACATCCACGTGCACGTGCCCGAAGGCGCGACGCCCAAGGATGGTCCGTCTGCCGGCTTGGCCATGGTGACGTCCATCGTGTCTGTTCTGACCGGTATTCCGGTGCGCAAGGACATCGCCATGACAGGCGAGGTCACATTGCGTGGGAACGCTTTGGCGATCGGTGGTCTGAAAGAAAAGCTGCTGGCGGCGCTGCGTGGCGGAATCAAGACCGTTCTCATTCCCAAAGAGAACGAGAAAGATCTGGCCGAGCTGCCCGACAACGTAAAAAGCGGCTTGGAAATCATTCCGGTAGAGCACGTGTCCGAGGTTCTGAAGCACGCCCTTATTCGTGAGCCTGAGGCGATTGAATGGGACGAAGAAGCCGAAGAAGCGGCGGCAGCTGCACTGTCTAAGTCGGACGAGAAAACAGGCGCCATCGCGCACTAAGCAAAGCTTGTGATTGATTAAAAAGGGCCGCCCATTATTTGGGCGGCCCTTTGCTTTTGCTATTCAGAAATTATCTACGTTTTAAGGCATCTACCAATCACATTTTGCATTTTTGCCAGAGTCTGCTAGGGTTGCTGCAACCCATAAGTGCAGTGCCGCGCAAAGCGGCCATCATAAAAATAGGGCAATTGAGCATGACAACACGTAAATCAACAACTGCGAAAACGACGGCTGCCAAGAAGGCTCCGGCTTCTAAAACCACGAAAGCCAAGGCGCCCGTGCCACAGGTCGTGTCCATCGATCAGGTGCGTGTCAAAGAAGAACTTGAAGTGCAGGAAGCAATTGATCAGGCGGTCGCCGCGACCCTGACCAAAAGCGCAGAGCCGGAAGAGCTGAAGCGCAAGGAATTCATCGATCTTGTCGTTGCGCGGTCGGGCATGAAAAAGAAAGACGTCAAACCCGTTGTCGAAGCTATGCTTGAAGTTCTCGGGCAAGAGCTGGGCGATGGTCGCGAATTTAACCTGCCTCCACTGGGCAAGCTGAAGGTTCAGCGGATGAAGGAAAACGATGGCACACAGGTGATGGTTGCCAAAATCCGTCTGCATGATGCCGCGAAGGACGATAGCCAGACATCCGAAGACGCTGCCTGAGGATTTTTATCCCACTGCTTTTCGATTGCACGCCACGCGCAAAGGTATGCGTGTGGTGGTCGCACGATACGTATCCAGAAAGATGACTGGACGTCGCGGCATCGGTCGTGACAAGCTGGGTAACACATCCAAGAAGGGAGTTACTCATGTGCCAGGTCTTCGCCGGACAGGATCCGGAACGGTACACGTCGACGACTCGACGCTTGCGATTGAACGGTCAAAGCACAAGCCTGCGCCTTGAAAACGCGTTTTGGGTGATCCTTGATCAGATTTCCGAAGCGGACGGCGTTTCGACACCGGCTTTTATTTCTAAACTGCATGCAGAAGTGCTTGAGACGCGGGGCGAACCTGTGAACTTCACGTCGCTGCTGCGGACCGCGTGCCTTGTTTTTATGGCACAATCCGGTGCAACCGACCATCACGACGGATCGCAATCCATCGCTGCCGAATAGGCCAACGAAGAAAATTCAGGTGTAGTATGACGCTACTACCCGCCTGATCTGCCGCTGCGTCATCCTGACTTGGTAACCACGTTGACCAATTCAGGAGGGGCCCTTGGCCAAAGCCATACACAGCATGATCCGCGTTCTCGACGAAGCGCGGTCATTGGAATTTTACGAACAAGCGTTCGGTCTAAAGGTTGCAGACCGTCTGGATTTCGACAGCTTCACGCTTGTTTACCTCAGCAATCCCGAAACAGAATTCGAACTGGAACTGACCGTCAACAAAGGCCGGGAAGAGTCCTATGACCTTGGTGACGGCTACGGTCATCTGGCTGTGTCGGTCGAAAACCTTGATGCCGAACATGCCCGCTTTGTGGAGGCAGGGCTGAAGCCCAGAAAATTGGTCGAATTTGCACCGGGTGGCGATGTGATCGCTCGCTTTTTCTTTGTGGCCGATCCGGACGGCTACGAAATCGAGGTGTTGGAGCGGGGTGGTCGCTTCAAGTGACCTGACCTGCCGGAAATACCCGAACACACTGTCATGAGATGGAGGAGACCCATGACAAACACAGCAAGCCCGCGGGGGTTAACCCGCCGCCAGCTTTTGTCGTCAGCGACAGCCGCTGGCGCATCATTCGTCATCGGCGCAGGGTTTATTGCATCCCCGAACGCCGCTTGGGCGATGGAAACCACTCATCTGGACCCGCAGGTTTTTGCCACGCTGGTCCAGATGGCGCGCGATATCTATCCGCACGACCGTATCCCCGATGAAAACTATGTTCTGGCCGTCAAAGGCTATGACAACGCCGATGCTGCCGCTGGTATTACGTCGGGCATCGCCGCGTTGGATGCGGCAGCGCAGGGGCGTGGTCATGGGTCTTACCTTGGGGCGGGATGGGAACGCGACCGCGTTGATATCCTGCGCTCGATGGAGGACAGCGCCTTCTTCCAGCAAATCCGCGGTGGTCTTGTGACCGGCCTTTATAACCAAAAGGCCGTGTGGCCGATCTTTGGCTATGAGGGCGAGAGCTACTCGAAAGGTGGCTACATCGAGCGCGGTTTCAACGACATCAACTGGCTTTGAGCCATAGTGGGAGGAGATAGCTATGGCTGCACCTTTTGATCTGAATGACGACAGTGTTGTCGTCGTAATCGGAACCGGCGCCGGTGGCGGGGTTCTGTCCAATGAACTGGCCCAGAAGGGCGTGAAGGTCGTCGCGCTGGAAGCGGGCGGGCGGTATTTGCCCGACGACTACATCAACGACGAATGGGAAAGCTTTGGTCAGCTTGCCTGGACCGACCCACGCACCACGTCCGGTGACTGGCGCGTTGCCAAGGACTTTTCCGGTCTGCCTGCGTGGATCGTTAAGGCGGTTGGTGGCACCACAACGCACTGGGCTGGCGCATCGCTGCGGTTTCAGGACCACGAATGGAAGGCCAAAACGACCTATGGTGATGTCCAGGGCGCGAACCTGCTGGACTGGCCGATTGATCCGGCGGAAATGGACCAGTGGTACACCAAGGCCGAGAACAAACTGGGCGTAACGCGCACTGGCGGCCGCGAGGGCCTTCCGGGCAACAACAACTACAAGGTCTTTGAAAAAGGCGCACGCGCGCTTGGCTACAAAGAGGTGTCGACCGGTCGCATGGCGATCAACTCGGCGTGGAACGACGAACGGATGGCCTGCCAGCAAACTGGCTTCTGTTTCCAAGGCTGTAAGTGGGGCGCCAAGTGGTCTGCCGCCTACACCGACATTCCGCGCGGTGAAGCGACAGGAAACCTTGAGGTCCGCGAACGCGCCCATGTGGCACGCATCGTTCACAATGAAGCGGGCAAGGTGACAGGCGTCGAATACTTCGATGCGGATGGCAATCTGCAGCTTCAGAAAGCACGCATTGTCTGCGTGGCTGGCAATTCGTTCGAAAGCCCGCGCTTGCTGCTGAACTCGGCGTCGTCGATGTTCCCTGATGGTCTGGCCAATAGCTCGGGGCAGGTGGGGCGCAACTATATGCGGCACATGACCGGTTCGGTCTATGCGGTGTTCGACAAACCTGTCCGTATGTGGCGCGGCACGACCATGGCTGGCATCATTCAGGACGAAGCCAAACACGACCCATCCCGCGGATTTGTCGGTGGTTATGAAATGGAAACGCTGGCGCTGGGCATTCCGTTCATGGCGGCCTTCCTTGATCCGGGCGCTTGGGGGCGTGAGTTCACCACCGCATTGGACGGCTATGAAAACATGGCTGGCATGTGGCTGGTTGGCGAAGACATGCCGCAGGAAACCAACCGCGTAACGCTGAACCACGATGTGAAAGACCAATACGGTCTGCCGGTGGCGAACGTGCATTTCGATGATCACCCCAACGACATCGCGATGCGCAACCATGCCTACAAACAGGGTATCGCGGTGTACGAGGCCGTCGGCGCGACACGCGTCTTCCCGACGCCGCCGTATCCGTCGACGCACAATCTGGGCACCAACCGGATGTCGGAAAACGCGCGTGATGGCGTTGTGAACAAGTGGGGTCAGACCCACGACATTTCGAACCTGTTCATTTCCGACGGGTCGCAATTCACAACAGGGGCAGCAGAAAACCCGACGCTGACGATTGTGGCTTTGGCTATCCGTCAGGCCGATCACATCGCCCGCGAAATGAGTGCGGGCAACCTGTAAAACCTGCCAAAAATCGAAACGCCCCGAGGCCAAATCGGGGCGTTTTTTCGTGCCTGTGATGCGAAGTTTTTCAAGGTAACTTCGCGGCGTTTATAAAGGCGAAAAATTTTCTCCAAAAACTGCCACAAACGTCTTGCAAGCCCGAACGCCCTTAGCTAGAAGGCACGCCACGGCGGGTGATTAGCTCAGTTGGTAGAGCGCTTCGTTTACACCGAAGATGTCGGGAGTTCGAGTCTCTCATCACCCACCACTTTCTTCCTGAAATCGATACCAAACACCCTTGCTAATGCAGGGCGTCGATCTTTTTCATGGCCGAGTCGAACTGCTCTCCGTAGCTGATGGTTTGCACAAAGCGTCCTTTCTTATCGAACAGCATCACAAAGGCCGAATGGTCCATCGTGTAGCCACCGTTTTTCAAGGGCACCTTCTGGGCGTAAACGCGGAACGAGGTGATGGCTTTCTTGACCTCTTCCTCGGGACCGGACACGCCAACGACGCCGGGCACCCATGATACGTATTCCTGCATCATGTCGATGGTGTCGCGTTCCGGATCGACGGTGACAAAGTATGTGCGCAGCTCTTTTCCTTGGTCAGACAGTTCGGCTTGCCAGCCCGCGATATCGCCCAGCGTTGTGGGGCAGACCTCGGGGCAGTGGGTGAAGCCAAAGAACACAGCCGATGGCGCGCCCTTCAGGCTGTCTTCTGTGAACTGCGTGCGGTCAGTGGTCAGCAGGGCATAGTCACCCATGCCTAGGCTGTCTGCGGCGGTGCGGTTCATTTTCGGGATGATCATAACAACCCAAAGGGCTGCGAAGAGGGCCAGAAGTGCCAGCCCTCCCGCGACCACAAACGTATACTTGCGGTTGGTCATGATTTAGCTTCCATGCTTCATGTGGCCGCCATGGCCGATGTGACCCATGCCGCCTTGTCGCGCGGCGACGGGCATTGTGATGGTCGTGCTGCCCGCCTGCTCGAACTCAAGCGTTACTGAGACGGTGTCGCCTTGGACCAAGGCTTTGTGCAGTTCCATGAACATGACGTGGTAGCCGCCGGGTTTCAGCTCGACGGTTTCGCCAGCGGGAATCGGAAGGCCGTCAGCCAGTTCGCGCATTTTCATCACGTCGTTTTCCATAGCCATTTCATGAATTTCGACGCGGCCGGAAATGTCAGAGCTGGCGGCGATCAGGCGATCATCTGCGCTGCCGGTGTTGGTGATTGTCATAAAGCCGCCAGCGACCGGCGCATTGGGCAGCGTTTCGCGCGAATAAAAGCCCGATATTTCCAGATCGCCGATGGTTTCCACGGCGTGCATGCCCTGGGCATAGGCCCCGTGATCCATATGGTTCATTCCGCCGCCTTGCTGATTTGGCGGAAAGGGAATGGGTTTGGGTGCGTCTTCGGCCCAAGTGGATGTTGCGAGGGTCATGAGAAACCCTGTGATCAGGGCGGATGAGTTCAAAGATGTCATGTCGTTTTCCAAAGATCGCGCAGATGCTGTGTGCATGCTGCGGTGGGCGGCCCAGAAGGCCGGTTTTCAGGTGAAAGTGTGGAAAATCAGACAGCCGCCGGTGGCGCGCGGGCTGCGACATGCGAATGGCGAAGCTGTGGACCGGTGATCAGGTCCGCAGCGTAGTGATGCTCAAGTGCGATCGAAAGCTTGATGATGCTTTCCGGTGCGCGGGCCTGTTCGGACCGCGGCAGTTCATTACAAACCGGACAACGGTGTTCATGATCGTGCTGATCAAGGTTCTCGGAACAGATATCGGCCAACGTCGCGCCAGCCGCGATCATTTCGGCCTTTTGCATCAAGGCATCATGATCGGGCGCCATCTGGGTCGCCGAATATACCGTCAGCGCTGCGAACAGCGTCACCGACAGGCAGGCAATCACCAGATTTTTGAGTCGTCCAAACATGGCGGCAAGAATGACACGGTTTCGACGTGGCCGAAAGTGACGTGCTGACGCATTACCTAATTGTAACCTGTCATCTCAAGATAGCCGCGTCCGCCATGCGATCCTGTGATCCGGATCGGGCCTTCCCAATAAGGAAATAGTGTGTCCATCCATGCGTCGGGCTGAACGGCCTCTACCGTAATGTCCAAGTCCTTCTCGGGCAATTTTACCGACCAACTGGTCGGCACCTCGCGGCCATGCGTGGTGGTTTGGATTATCGGCGACAGTTCGATTGTGCCGTTGTCGATTGCAGTGGGCGTGCCGTCTGCGGTGATCCACGTTCCTGATGTGTAGTCGTCTCCTGACGTGCTGCGCAGACGGAAAGCCATAAGCTTGTCGCCGCTATCAAGATTGAGCGAGAACCAGTCCCAACCGCTTTGATCAGAGGCCAAAGGTTGGGAAGACCATTCCCGATCCAGCCACGCTGTTCCGGTCACATCGATATCGCCATCTGGCAAATTGAGCGTTCCCGAGACCGCGTAAAACGGTTGCGAGTAATAATAGCTGGCTTGGCCCGAGGATGATTTGATCGAATAGCCTTGGTCACCATGGGCAACCAATGGGCCATCGGCGGTCAGGTTCAAGCGATAGGCAAACTCGGCCCCGCGTGCGGTCAGCTCGATGGCTGAGAGAAGATCTTTGTTTCCAGAGGCCACGCTAGCCAGCGACCAGTCATCAATAAACGCATTTAGCGGTTGGCTTATGCCGGCCTGACCGGTTGCGCCCCGTGCAAGCCGTTCAGCGTGGTAATGGGTGTCTTCTGTTGTCACAGCGGCGTGGCCCATCCAAAGCTGGTCTTCAGGCAGGCCGGTGGGCTGGCTGGCCGAGCGAAATAGTGTCCACTGCACGCCGTAGTCCCGTCCAGCGCCGTCGGTCAGATTGGCCGTCAGATACCACCACTCAATCCGGAAATCGGGGTGTGCTGCGTGATCTTGTGGAAACGTGAAATTGGTCCCGCGTTCCGGAATGGCGAAACCGTCGACCTCGGTTCCCAACCCGGCAAAGCCCTGCGCGGATGCGATCGAGGGCAAAAGACCAATAAGGAGCAGAAGGATTTTAACGTTCATTGGAAAACACCCGTAGCAATTGCGCAGAGGGCAAGCGCCTTAGACGGTAGATCGGCCAGAAACAGGCCACCGCTGCGGCCAGAACTGCCAGCACGCCTAGCCTGAACCAATCTGTGGGAAACAGGTACATCGGAAGCTTCCAGCCGAAGGCCTCGACGTTCACGATCGACAGCAACACCCATGCCAACGCCAGCCCCACCGGGATGGACAGGATCCATGTGAACACAGCCAAGGCAAGGCTGCGCCAGGATTCGATTTTCGACAGCGCCTTTGTCGTGATCCCCAAAGACCAGACAGGGGCCAGTTGAGGAAGCCGCATGGTCGACAGCGTTAAAAGGCTGGTCAGCAGAGCAAAGCTGGCGACGCCCAACGTCAGGAAATTCAGCGCGCCGGTTACCAGAAAGGTCTGGTCGAACACGCGTAGGGACATTTTTTTAACGTCGGATTGGTTGACGACCGCAGATGCGGGCAGATTGAACTTTTCGCGGATATCGCGGGCCAATTCGCCCGCTTGATCCGGCGCGATGCGATAGGCGTAGCGAAGTTTGGGACGGTTCGGAAAACGGCTCTCTAGCGGTGCGAGGGCCGTGATCAGTTGGCCGTGCGGGTTGCCGTAGTCGGAATAGATGCCAACCACGGGCAGGGGCCACGTATCTGTCACCGAAAGGGTGTTGCCAACGGTGATGCCGTTCCGGCGGGCGAATTGTTCGTTGACCAGAACGCCTTGGCCCGTGCTGATTTCGTCCCAGACGTCTTCGGTTGCCTGCAGCAAGGGCCAGTTATCGCGGTAGGTCGGGTGATCGATGATGCCGTAGATATCGACGTTCTGTTCCAGCAGCGTGGCTTCTACGGACCAGATGGGCAAGGCGGCGGTCGTGCGCGGGGCGGCAAAGCGCCGGATGTCTTCTGCTTCTTGCGGCGTACGGGCGGTTACGTAGATTTCGGCGGCGAGGCGTTGGTCAAGCCATCCCACAAACGTGGCGCGGAAAGAGCCAACCATCGTCGCCACGCCGACATTTGCCGACAGCGCGAGCAGTAGTGCCATCAAAGCAAGTGACAGCGCAGGCACCTGCTGACGCGTGTCAGCGACGGTCCATTGGCCAAGCGGTGAACGCGGCAGTTTGCCCGCCATTTTCAGGACGGCATTTGTGATCGGGGGTAAAACGATGGCTGCGCCGATCAATAGCGACGCAAGGCAGGCAAAGCCCGCGATCAGGCCCGAGCCCCATATCGCCAGAATTCCACTAAAGCCCAGCAGCCCCAATCCTGCAAACGCCTGTAACCGCAGAGTTCTGGCCGAGGACATCGCCCAGGCACGGGGAAGGGCGGGCGCAAGGATCGGCATCCGTACCACCCGCCATAGCGCCTGCGCCCCCGCGACGGCGGCCCCTGCCATTGTCATGGCCAAACCGCTGATTGCCCAAACCGGATCAAAGCTCAGATCGCCAGAGACAGCTGCGCCATAAAGCCCCCTGAGGGTGCCGGCGACACCCGGCAAAAGGGCTGCGGCGATACCGTAACCAAGGACGATGCCGACCAATCCGGCAAGCAATGCGATCAACCCCAGTTCAACAGCCAAAAGCGTCACAAGCCGTTTCAGGCCGATGCCCATGGCGCGTAGGGTCCGGAATGTGCTGCGGCGTTGTTCAAATGCCAGCCCGATGGCTGACTGAACGATGAAAAGACCGACGGCAAAAGACAGCAAGCCAAAGGCGGTCAGGTTCAAGTGAAAGCTGTCCGTCAACTGCGCCAGATCGCCGGTCCCCTGCGCCGGGATAACTGCATAACCGTCCAAGTCAGTGATTGGCGGCAGGCCAAATGGTTGGTCAGGGGCGATCACCAGCGCCGACAGGTATTCGGCGTTGAGCAGCGATTGCGCCGTTGTCACATCAGTCAGCGCCTGACCGATGGGAACTTCGGCTGAAACCTGAACAATCGGCCCGTCGTCGCCCCAAAAGGCAGTCAGCGTTTTGACGGTTTCCGGTGATGCCAGCACCAGTCCCTGATCGGAAAGAAATGCGAACAGCCCTTGCTCATCAAGGCTGGCCATGCCCACCCGCGGCGGGCTGGTCAGTGGATCAAATCCAGTCAGTTGGACACGGTCTGCCCCAACCGCCAGCAGCCCTTCCAGTTCGGGCGACACCAGATAGCCCATGCGCCGCAACCGGACAAAATCGTCAAGCGACACGCCGTTTTCTGACACGAGTTTATCATATCCGCGCTGTCCGATGCTGCCTGCCGCGTCGTCATAGCTGGTCCGCGCCTGCGCGTTGATCGATTGAACGCCTGACCAAAGGGCAGTGGCCAGAGCAAGGCCCAGAAAAAGCGTAACGAACTGAACTTTGTGACGCAGCCAATGCGACAGGAGCGCGCTAAAGATGACGCGGTTCACGCGATCAGTCCGTTTTTCAGGTGCAACCTGCGATCCAGTTTGGACGCATGGCGTTCCGAGTGGGTCACCATCAACAGCCCTGCACCGGCCTCTTTGACCAAGTCCTGCAACAAGGTCATGACCGCTTCGGCAGTATCCTCGTCCAGATTGCCTGTGGGTTCGTCGGCCAGAACGAACTCGGGACGGCTGGCGATGGCACGTCCGATTGCGACGCGCTGCTGCTGGCCACCTGACAGCTGTTCTGGATAACGGTGAAGCAATGCCGCCAGGCCGAGCTTGTCTGCCAGTTCCTGCGTCCACTCGGCATTTTCGCGGACAGCAAGGCGTGCGTGGAACGACAGGTTTTGCGCAACTGTCAGCGAGGGAATCAGATTTAGCTGTTGAAAAACGATCCCGAACTTTTGCCGTCTGATCCGCGACTTGCCGTCATCATCTAGATCATGAAGCGCGTCACCGTTCAGAAAAATCGTGCCGCTGTCGATATCTTCAAGGCAGCCCAGGCAATGTAAAAGGGTGCTTTTCCCCGATCCGCTCTCTCCGGTCAGTGCCACGCTTTCGCCTTTTGCAACCATTAGCGAGACGCCGCGCAAGACGTCGACGGCCCCGTCACTGGCTTGGAAGGCTTTCCTCAGGTTTTCTGCTGACAGCATCGCGGGCCTCGTCGTTTCTTGGAGCACTAGCTAGGTGATTTTTTTCCGACTGAAAGGGCGTTGGCGTGCGTGCCGTGTTTTGTGCCGTCTCGGTCAACCACTCGGCCACTTCTTTTACGCGATTACGAGAGAGCGGAATGTCGCGCCCGTTCGTAAGGCGCAATACGTGCCGCCCGGGCACTTTGACGGTTTCTTTGGCCATATGACGTGGAACCCACCATGACCGATGGGGTTGGATCCCCTGATCATTGTCGGTTTGCGCGACGATGTCTTTCATACGTGCGCGAGTCGAAATCAGGCTGTCTTTTAAATGAACCGAGACGTGGTGCTCTTTCGCCTCGATACAGACGATATCGGCAATGGAAATGCGGTCTGTGCCGATGATCAGCGCGGCGTCTTCTGATTGAGCGGGCAGAGGGGACGGCTCTTCCGGTTCTGCCGGCGTTTGTTCTTTGACCTGTTGGCGAATTTCGATTCCGAGTGTTGGCAGCACAAAGAGGAAGAAAAGCACCTCGAGAAGGAACGCGATGATGAAGAGAATCGTGAACTGCTGCCAGAAGTGAGACACGAAGGTTTGCTTGGATAGCAGCCATGCAAGGTTTTCAGACAGGCCGACCACCGGAAAAAGCGACGCAAACGTCAACACTGGCAACGGGATTCGGAGCGGCAGGATGTGTTTTTGAAAATGGGCGAACACCCAATGCGTCAGGATTTTTGTCGCAAGAAAGACGCAGGTGATCGCGCTCCAGAGTAGGAAAACAAGCTGCGGGCCCAGATTCGCCGAATGGTTTGCCGGATCGGCCACTGACATCAACAGAATGCAAAGGCAGATGAAAACCAAAGTGCGCGGGTGTGCGAGCGCTTTGTAGGCGTCGTATGTCGAAAAGGTCCGCGCGACACCGATCGGATCCCAGATAGAAAGTTCTAATTTTAAACTATTTGAAGTAGGCATGGCGTTTCTCTGCCATTTGTATGTGGCCTAGTAAGCAGAAAGAGCAAGTTCAATTACAACTATATTGGGCGCTGTGCCAAAAGCATACACGCGATGAATGGCGAAATACGGCTGATTTTACCGTGATTTTCGCCTTCGACAGGTGCGGGTTATAATTGATGAAAAATCTCGCGCGAAACCGCTTGACGGGGATGGGGGTCGTGCGTAGAACGCCTCTCACGCTTGGACGATCAAGCAGCAGTGAGCGGTTGTAGCTCAGTTGGTTAGAGTACCGGCCTGTCACGCCGGGGGTCGCGGGTTCGAGCCCCGTCAACCGCGCCACCACTGCCTTGATCCTGTCCAGCGCGATGCGCGGTTGTAGCTCAGTTGGTTAGAGTACCGGCCTGTCACGCCGGGGGTCGCGGGTTCGAGCCCCGTCAACCGCGCCACTTCTTCTTCTACAGTTTAACAAGACATGCCTGAAGAAGCTGATGTTTCGTCAGCTTTGCAGAAGTCTGTTTTCGGAAAAGAAAAAGGCGCCCGATTGGACGCCCTTCTTTGTTTCGTTTGCCGTCAGGCTTAGCTGCCCCAGGTGCGTACCGGGCCGCAATCCATGTGAACGAAGTTTGATCCGCTGTAGCGGCCGACGCCACCAGCACGGCACGACGATGCGGCGCGTGCAATCTGGCTGACCGAGCGGGACGCAAGGCGCAGGTCTGCCGCCTGACCCTGAATGTGACGCGAATTTTTAGCCACACCAGAAGAGCGCGAGCGCAACATTGCGTTGGTTTCAGGGCTGCGGTAGCCGGAAATCATCATGTAGGGTTCGCTAACATCCAGCAGATTGTGCGAAGCCGCCATGATATCGATTGTGCGCAGGTCAATCTGTTTGACCTTGCCGTTGCGCCAGTCGCGCATGAAGTAGTTAATCTCTTTCACAGCGTCCGCGATGTAATCGCCATCCACCCAGTAGATCATATCGATCCGTTCACCGGTGCGGCCAGAGTACATCTTGATGCGGCGGATATCGCCACCACCACGAAGAAAGCCTGCGGCATTGGCAAAAGTCGGTGCTGCTGTGAGTGTCGTGGCTGCGAATGCCTGCAAGAGGCCGCGCCGCGAAATGCTGCTTGGGCGTACGTCTGTCATTAGAACTGCCTGTCCCGTTTCTGTCCTGTATGGCCCCTGTCATTGCAAGAGCCCTGCCATCTATCCCCCAGATGCCTGCCGATACTTTACATATCATGAATCGAACCGAAAGCGAAGAATCCGATTTGGTTCCTTCACAAGGTGGTTTGGGCGATTTTCTGCTTATTTCCCAGAACTGTGGCATCGGTGCCGCGTCGGTTTGACGAGAATGCAGCAAATTTTAAATTCCGGCGACCATTCCGTTAATTGTGAATAGACAGCCACCCAGCACATGCGATTGTAGGCTGTAACAATTTTTCCTGGCGGAGGGCAGTATGTTTGAACTGATGCGTAAAAAAGTAAGGCTGACAGTGATGTCGGGGGTCGTTCTGGCCGCGGCGTTTGGCATGCCAGATCTTTCGCACGCGCAGGTCACCGCCTTCAAGACAGCCGTTGCGGAAACGGCTTCTCAGGATGAATCCATCGCGGAATTTTACCGTTCGAGAGGGTTTGAACCCTTTTGGACTGGATCGGACGACGTCCAACTCGCCCGACGCGCGGCGCTGATCAAGGCTCTTGATGCGGCGGGTGCGCATGGTCTGCCCGCGCAGCGTTACGATCCGTCACAAATCCTGTCGGACATGCAGTTCGCCAAGTCGGTTCGCGAACAGGGCGTGCTGGATGTCGAACTAACAAAGGTTTTCCTGAGATTCGCGCGAGATTTGCAGTCGGGCATTCTGGATCCGCGCAAAGCACATAGCGATATCAAACGCGCTGCGCCTGTTCGTGAAGCGAGTGAACTGCTGGAACAACTTGCGACAAACGAACCGAATGCGTTTTTCCGGACATTGGCGCCGACGTCCCACGAATATCGCCGCCTGATGCGTGAAAAAATGCGCCTGACCAATCTGGTTGCCCGCGGCGGTTGGGGCGATACCGTCGGGGGTGGCAAAATCGAACCGGGTCAATCCGGCGCACGCGTCGTGGCGCTTCGCAATCGTTTGATTCGCATGGGATATCTGCCTGAGACCTCGGTCGCGGAGTATGAAACCAGCATTGTATCCGCGGTGCAGGCGTTCCAGCTGGATCATGGTCTTGAAGCAGACGGTGTTGCGGGTGACGCAACCCTAAAGGCGCTGAACGTCAGCGCCGAGGATCGTTTGAAATCTGTTCTTGTCGCTATGGAACGTGAACGCTGGCTGAACCAGCCGGAAGGTTGGGGGCAGCGCCACATCAAGGTGAACCTGACCGAATTCATGGCGCGTATCTATGACGACCAGAAAGTCACGTTTGAAACCCGCGCTGTGGTAGGTGCCCGCAATGCCGACCGCCGGACGCCCGAGTTTTCCGACGTTATGGAGTTCATGGTTGTGAACCCCAGCTGGTACGTGCCGCGGTCCATCGTCGTGAAGGAATATCTGCCGTTGCTCCGGAGCAATCCGGGGGCTGTCGGGCATTTAGAGATCACAGACAGCCGTGGTCGCAAAGTGAACCGAGGCAATGGATTTTCGCAATATTCGGCACAAAGCTTTCCTTTTGCGATGCGCCAGCCCCCGGGCCCGCGCAATGCGTTGGGGCTGGTCAAGTTCATGTTCCCGAACAAGTACAACATCTATTTGCACGACACGCCTGCAAAAAGCCTTTTCCAGCGGGAAGTGCGCGCGTACTCGCACGGCTGCGTGCGTTTGAACGATCCGTTCGACTTTGCCTACGCGCTTTTGGCCAAGCAGGAGTCCGATCCGGTTGGCGTGTTCCAATCACATTTGCGAACCGGCCGCGAAACCCGCGTCAATCTGGAAGCGCCCGTGCCGGTGCACCTGATCTACCGCACGGCCTTTACTCAGGCCAAAGGCCGCACCCAGTATCGTGACGACATCTACGGGCGTGACGCGGCGGTATGGTCGGCGCTTGAACGGGCAGGGGTGGCTCTTATCTCCGGAGAAAGCTAAACCAGCGGTCAATCAGACCGGAGCCTGCGATGAAATACAGTTTGGGTGAAATTGCCAAAGCGCTGGGTGCAACCGTGCATGGCGATGAAACACTGGTCGTGACCGGTGTAAACGAACCTGCCGCATGCGGCCCTGATCAATTGGCTATGGCGATCAAGCCCGAGTTTGCCGAAACATTGGCAGATGGTCAGGCGCAAGCTGCCATGATGTGGGATGGGGCCGACTGGCGGGCGTTCGGTCTGAAAGCCGCGATTGTTGCCCCGCGTCCGCGTTTCGCGATGGCTGGACTATCGGGCATGATGGATCCGGGGCAGGGCTATGGCAGCGGCGTTCACCCGTCGGCAGTCGTTGACCCTTCTGCAAAGATTGGTGCGAACGTGACGATCGGCCCACTGGCAGTGATCGGCCCCGAGGCCGTGATTGGCGACAATTCCGTGATCGGCCCGCATTGCCACGTCGGCTGGAACGCAAGGCTGGGCGCGGGCGCAGTTCTGCACTCTGGTGTGAAAATTGGCGCGCGTGTGACCATTGGCGATCGCTTTGTCGCCCAGCCAGGGGCAGCCATCGGTGGTGATGGGTTCTCATTCGTCACGCCTGAGCCGTCGGGCGTAGAAAAGGCGCGCGAAAGTCTGGGGGCCGAAGGCGCGACGGATGCGCAGCAATGGGCGCGTATCCATTCGCTGGGCGGTGTCACCATCGGCAATGATGTAGAGATCGGCGCAAATTCCTGTATCGACCGTGGCACTGTGCGCGACACGTTTATCGGCAACGGTGTAAAGTTCGATAACCTTGTCCAGATCGGCCACAACGTGGTGATCGAAGATGACTGTCTGATCTGTGCTCAAACCGGCGTGGCCGGATCGTCCAAGATCGGGCGGGGCACAGTTCTGGGCGGGCAGACCGGGATCAGTGATAACCTGAACATTGGCGAGAACGTCATCACTGGCGGTGGCACCGTTGTTCTTTCGAATATTCCGGCAGGCCGCGTGATGCTGGGCTATCCCGCGATGAAGATGGAAACGCACATCGAAGTCTACAAAGGGCTTCGTCGTTTGCCGCGCCTGTTCCGTGACGTATCTTTGTTACGAAAATCTGTTTCAAACGGCGAATCTAATACATAAATCGTTCGCAGAACGCGCAGACCAAAGGGCGACCAAAATGACAGATCAGGCCAACGTGACTGAGAAGGTGATTGAAATCATTGCCGAGCAGGCAGTGTTGGAACCCTCTGACGTTTCTGTCGATATGTCCTTGGAAGACGTAGGTATTGATTCCCTTGGCCTTGTCGAATGCATTTTCGCGATTGAAGAGGCCTTTGATATCTCGGTCCCGTTCAATGCCAACGACCCGCAAGAAAGCGATTTTGATATATCCTCGGTCGCGTCCATCGTGACAGGGGTTGAGCAATTGATCCGCGAGCAGAAATCGTGAAACGCGTCGTTATCACCGGCGCGGGAACGATCAACGCGCTGGGCCATGACGTTCCGTCCACTTTCGAGGCCATGCGCGAAGGCCGCTGCGGGATCGGCCCCTTGGATATTCGCGATGTGGACCGTCTGGGCATCAAGATCGGCGGTCAGGTTCATGGCTATGAGCCTGAAGAGCGTTTCAACCGCCAGCAAATTGCGCTGTATGACCGCTATACCCAGTTCACACTGATCGCGGCCGAAGAGGCGATCCAGCAGTCCGGTATCCGGTTCGAGGGCGAACTGGCTGCAACATCCGGCGTTATTCTGGGTACATCAGGCGGTGGCCTGACCACGCAAGACGAAAACTATCGCGCTGTATATGAAGAGGGGAAGAACCGCGTTCATCCCTTTGTTGTGCCCAAACTGATGAACAACGCGGCCTGTAGCCACGTTTCCATGCAGTACAACATCAAAGGCCCGTCCTTTACCGTGGCATCTGCCTGCGCGTCGTCGAACCACGCAATGGCGCAGGCGTTTTCCTTTGTTCGCTCGGGCATGGCGCCTGTCATGGTTACTGGCGGATCAGAATCAATGCTGTGCTTTGGCGGGATCAAAGCGTGGGAAGGGCTGCGCGTTATGTCCAAGGACGCCTGTCGCCCGTTTTCCGCGACACGCAATGGCATGGTGCAGGGCGAAGGTGCAGGGATTTTCGTGTTCGAGGAATTCGAACATGCCAAAGCACGCGGAGCCGAGATTTTGGCCGAGGTCGTGGGTTACGCCATGTCTTCAGATGCCGCTGATATTGTGATGCCATCCAAGCAGGGGGCAGCGCGTGCGATCTCTGGGGCGTTGAAAAACTCAGGCCTTAACAAATCCGACGTCGGCTATATCAATGCCCACGGTACGGGCACGGCAGCCAATGACAAAACCGAATCCGCGGCAGTGGCGGACGTATTCGGGACCCATGCGGATAAGCTGATGATGTCGTCGACCAAATCCATGCACGGTCACCTGATCGGCGGCACGGGCGCGGTTGAGCTGTTGGCCTGCATCATGGCACTGAAAGACGGGATCATCGCACCGACAATTGGCTATGAAGAACCCGATCCTGAATGCGCGCTGGATGTGGTTCCGAACGTCGCACGCGAGGCCAAGGTCAAAGCCGCCCTTTCGAACGCCTTTGCCTTTGGTGGTTTGAACGCGGTTCTGGCACTTCAGAAATTCTGAGGGGGCTGCGGATTACTCTGCAGCCGTCAGTTCCCCATTTTCGATCTGTTCCCGTTCGATGCTTTCAAACAAGGCTTTGAAGTTGCCTTCGCCAAAGCCGTCATCCCCTTTGCGTTGGATGAATTCGAAAAAGATCGGGCCGATCACGGTTTTCGAGAAAATCTGAAGCAGGATCTTCGTCTCGCCACCGTCAATGACGCCTTCGCCGTCAATCAGGATGCCGTGCTTTTTCATACGGTCCAACGGCTCGGAATGGCCCGAGACGCGATCAAAGCTGAGGTCATAGTAGGTGTCCGGCGGGCCGGGCATGAATTTCAGGCCGTTGTCAGCAATCGCGTCAGTGGCGTCATAGATGTCGCGCGCACCAACTGCGATGTGCTGGATGCCTTCGCCTTTGTATTTCTTCAAATAGGCAACGATCTGGCCGGTTTCGCCCCGATCTTCGTTGATCGGAATGCGGATACGACCGCAGGGCGAGGTCAAAGCGCGGCTGAATAGGCCGGTGTATTTGCCTTCGATGTCAAAGAACCGGATTTCACGGAAATTGAACAGGTCGCCATAAAAGCGGAACCACTTGTCCATGTTTCCTTTGAACACGTTGTGGGTCAGGTGATCGAGGTAATAGAAACCGACGCCGCGCGGTTTGCTTTGCTCGATCCAGTTGAATTCCGCGTTATAGGGCGAGGTGTCGTAATACTGATCCGTGAAATACAGCAGGCTGCCACCGATTCCTTTGATCGCGGGCCAGTCGACGCTCTTGTCGTTGCCCTCATAGGACTCTGCGCCATTTTTGACGGCATGTTCAAAGGCGTGTTGAGCATCGACAACGCGCCATGCCATCGACGGTGCGCAGGGGCCGTGTTCTTCCACAAACTTGGCCGCAAAGCTATCGGGATCGGCATTTAGCACGTAGGTAATATCGCCTTGCTGCCAAAGCTCGATCTGTTTTGTCTTGTGATTGGCGACATGTGCGTAGCCCATCTTGGTGAACAGATCGCGCAGTTCCTGCGGCTCTGGATGGGCGAATTCGACAAACTCGAACCCGTCGGTGCCGGCAGGGTTTTCGGGTGTGATTGTGGATTGCGGTGCATCGTGTGGAAACGGGCCCATGGGAACCTCCTGTTATTTTAGGACAGTATCCCTCTGATTTGATGCGGGTTGTGCGTATTGTGGGTGATAATTTTTAAAAAAATGGATATAATCCGCGCAAAATTCAAAAATAACGCGGAGTTTGCGCATGATTCTTGATCCTGTTGATTTGCGTTTGCTGGAGCATCTTCAGAAAAACGGTCAGGCCACAGCGCAAGAGCTGGGCGAGGTTCTGCACCTATCGGCCAGTCAGGCAGGACGGCGGCGTCAGAAGCTGGAAGAAACCGGTGTCATCCATCACTACGCCGCGCGGCTTGATCCGGCGAAACTGGGGCTATCGGTGCAGGCCTTTGTGCAGGTGCAGCTGGATCGCCACGGGGCCGAACACGGGGCAAGCTTTGCGCGGCTTTTGAAAACACGGCCCGAGATCACCTCGGCGTGGACGATGACGGGCGAGGCCGATTACCTGCTACGTGTTTACTGTCCTGATCTGGCGTCACTGAACCGACTGATTCACGAGGTACTGCTGGCCAATCCCGTCGTCAGCCGCGTGCACAGTCAGATTGTCATGGATCAGCCCAAGGCGGACGCGCCGCTGCCGTTGGGATAGGTGGCCTTAGCTTGCCGGGCTATTCGTCGCGCGTCGGTTCATTTGGATTGCTGGAAAACAGCGCGATTTTGTTGCCCTCGGGATCACGAAGATAGGCGACATAGAAGGTAGGGCTATACGCCTCGCGAAAGCCCGGATCACCTTCGTTCGTTCCGCCAGCCTTCAACGCCGAGGTATGCAGTTCGCGGACCACGTGTTGGGAAGGTGCCTCGAACGCGACCATGTTTCCGTTGCCGACCGAGGCCGGTTGACCGTCAAAGGGCGGTTTTACATAGAAATCCGGAAAAACAGGTGTTTCACCCTGTGGCAAGGGCAATGAGTAGCTTAGGCCTTCGTGGTTTTCGGTCAGCGCATAGCCAAGCGAAGGCAGGATCGCATTGTAGAAACGCTTTGCCTGAGAAATGTCGTTCGCGCCGACGGTGACATAGGCGATCATGATATCCGTTTTCCAAATGTGTTTTGTTCAGGCCAATTAATTTCAATTAGCCTAAACATGTTTGGAAGGATAGGACAGCTGCCGTTCTGAATGTCGGATCAATACCCGCGCCAGATCCAGCCGCCGCCAAAGATGCGCGATCCTTCGTTGGCATAAAACACGCACGCCTGACCCGGAGAGATGCCTTCTTCGGCGACCATCAGTTCAACCTCGGCCTCGGTTTCCGAAATCGGGCGGATCACGGCCTCGGTCGGCGGGCGGGTCGAGCGGACCTTGACCGACAGATGCCATTCCTTTTGCGAAGTGAACGGCTCATCCCCGAGCCAGTTGATTTCGCGCACAGGAATGGTGCGGGTGGCCAGCATTTCTTTCGGGCCGACAACAACTTGCTTAGCGTCTACGTCCAGTTTCACCACATAAAGCGGCTCATCCAGTCCACCAATGCCCAACCCACGGCGCTGTCCGATCGTGTAGTGGATCACGCCGCGGTGGGTGCCCAGAACGCGGCCATCGGCATGTACGATGTCGCCAGGTTCAGCGGCACCGGGGCGCAGCTTTTCGATGACGCTTGCGTAGTTACCGTCTGGGACAAAGCAGATGTCCTGACTGTCGGGCTTGTCCGCGACTGGCAGGCCGTATTTGGACGCCAGCGCGCGGGTCGCATCCTTGGACGGCAGATGGCCCAGCGGAAAGCGCAGGTAATCAAGCTGTTCCGGCGTGGTCGAGAACAGGAAATAGCTTTGATCGCGGTTTGCATCCTCGGCGCAATGCAGTTCCGGCCCGTTCGCACCCATCTTGCGTTGGATGTAGTGACCGGTCGCCATACAGTCGGCTTCAAGGTCTTTGGCGGTTTCCAGAAGATCCTTGAATTTTACGCGTTCGTTGCAACGGATGCAGGGGACAGGGGTTGCGCCCGCCAGATAGCTTTCGGCGAACTCGTCAATCACCGCATCCTTAAAAATGTTCTCATAATCCAGAACGTAGTGCGGGAAACCCATTTCCTCGGCCACGCGGCGCGCGTCGTGGATATCGATGCCCGCGCAGCACGCGCCTTTTTTGGCCAATGCGGCACCGTGATCATAAAGCTGCAAGGTCACACCAACGACGTCATAGCCTTCTTCTGCAAGCTGCGCAGCCACAACCGAACTGTCGACGCCGCCGGACATGGCGACGACCACGCGGGTCTCGGATGGGGGCTTGGGGAAGCCAAGGGAGTTCAGTTGTGTCGTGTCGAGGGCCATCGCGACCTCCTTTCAGGTCGGACAAAATATAGGAAAATCCGAACTACTCTCAAGGACCGCTTTCACTGCTCTTTAAGTAGGATGTCCGCAGATGACTGCGAACCGAAAACGGAAGCGACACATGTATCTGAAGAAGATCGAAGGGCCAAGGGCCGTTTCACTGCCAGACGGAACCGTGATGACGCGCGCCGACCTGCCACCCACGAATACCGTGCGTTGGGTGGCGTCGCGTAAACTTTTGGTTGTCAAAGGTGTCATGTTCGGGTTGATTACTAAAAAACAAGCATATGAGAAGTATGATTTGAGCGAGGATGAATTGGGCGAATGGATTTCGTCCTACCTTGCTGATGGCAAAGCAGCTTTACACGCAACTTGGCATCCGGAAAGAAATCAACTTTAAGTTGTGTTATTAATTTGCGCATGTATAGTAAGGGGTGATTAACCAATAAGTCTCACACTCCGGTCTGACCCACGACATAACCCGCGGAGACGAATATATGCGCGTTCTTCTGATCGAAGATGATCCGACCACATCCAAAAGCATCGAAATGATGCTGACCCATGCGAATTTGAACGTCTACTCGACGGACATGGGCGAAGAGGGCGTCGATCTGGCGAAACTCTACGACTATGATCTGATCCTGCTGGACATCAACTTGCCCGACATGACCGGCCACGAGGTGTTGCGCCAGTTGCGGAACGCGAAGGTCAGCACGCCGATCCTGATCCTATCGGGTGACGATGCCACTGAAAGTAAACTGAAAAGTTTTGGGTTCGGGGCAGACGACTATCTGACCAAACCGTTCCATCGCGAAGAACTGGTTGCACGCATTCACGCAATCATCCGTCGCTCGAAAGGGCATTCGCAATCGATTATCTCAACCGGTCTGATCAACGTAAATCTGGATGCGAAGACGGTCGATGTACGGGGTGAAACGGTTCATCTGACGGGCAAAGAATACCAGATGCTTGAACTGCTCAGCCTGCGGAAGGGCACGACGCTTACAAAAGAAATGTTTTTGAATCATCTTTATGGCGGAATGGACGAACCCGAGCTGAAAATCATCGACGTCTTTATCTGCAAGCTGCGCAAGAAGCTGAGCGAAGCAACGGGTGAGCCGAGCTACATCGAAACCGTCTGGGGCCGCGGATATGTTCTGCGTGACCCTCAGTCCAGCGCAGGGCAAGAGCCCGCTTTGGCCGCCAGCGCCTGAAGTTTCCTCCCGCGTCCCCGGGGAATGCCTCGTGCCTTTAAAGGTGCGGGGCATTCATGTTTCAGGATTTCCGAACCCGCGCGCTGCTTATGGCAGGCTCTTTGCCACGGGCACTGGATAAATGCGGATCACAGCCCTATCACATCTGTAGAACTGTTTTGATGGGCGACGCACTGGTATGACCGCGACTGAGATTTCAATCGAAAAGCTGACAATTGATGAGGCGCGTGCCGAACTGGAGCGCCTTTCAGGCCTGCTTGCCGAGGCAAACCAAGCGTACCACACCGACGACGCCCCTGAAATCAGCGATGCGGAATACGACCGTCTGAAACGGCGCAATGCTGAGATCGAGGCTCGTTTTCCCGATCTGAAACGGGAAGACAGCCCAAGCGACCAAGTTGGCGCAGCTCCGGCATCGGGTTTCGACAAGATCGAGCACAAAGTCCGGATGTTGTCGTTGTCGAACCTTTTTGAGGAAGAAGAGGTCGCGGAATTCGATGACCGTATCCGCCGCTATCTTGGTCTCTCGGCCGAGGCGGAGCTGGTTTATACGGCGGAACCGAAAATCGACGGTCTTTCCCTTAGCCTTCGATACGAAAATGGTCGGCTCATTCAAGCGGCCACGCGCGGTGACGGTTCGGTCGGTGAAAATGTAACAGCCAACGCCAGAACGATTGCCGACATCCCGCAAGAAATTAAAGGCGCGCCCGAGGTTCTTGAGGTGCGCGGCGAAGTGTACATGAGTCACGAAGATTTTGCGGCCTTGAACGAACGGCAAGAGGCCGCTGGGGGTAAGACTTTCGCAAACCCGCGCAACGCCGCAGCCGGCAGCCTGCGCCAGTTGGATGCGAAAATCACAGCCGCGCGGCCTTTGCGCTTTTTTGCCTATGCGTGGGGGGATCACTCTGAACCCCTTGCGGAAACGCAAATGCAATCCATCGAAAGGCTGGCAGCGCTGGGCTTTCAAACCAATCCTCTGACCCAGCTCTGCGATGGCCCGTCCGAGATGATGGCGCATTACAAAGCCATCGAAGAACAGCGTGCCACCTTGGGCTACGACATCGATGGCGTGGTCTACAAAGTAAATGATCTGGCGCTGCAACACCGGCTAGGGTTCCGGTCGACGACACCGCGCTGGGCGACGGCACACAAGTTTCCTGCAGAACTCGCGTGGACACGGCTGGCAGGGATCGACATTCAGGTCGGTCGTACAGGCGCTTTGTCCCCTGTGGCGCGTCTGGAACCGGTGACGGTGGGCGGTGTCGTGGTGTCGAATGCGACATTGCACAACGAAGATTATATCGCGGGCCTTGGTGCCAAGGGCGAGGTCATCCGGCCTGATGAGGCGGGCAATCCTAAGGATATCCGCGCCGGTGACTGGGTTCAGGTCTATCGCGCAGGCGACGTGATTCCGAAGGTCGCTGATGTGGATTTGTCCAAACGCCCCGCCGATGCCGAGCCCTATCAGTTTCCGCACAGCTGCCCAGAGTGCGGGTCCGAGGCGATCCGTGAGGAAGGCGACGCTGTCCGCCGGTGTGTTGGCGGCTTGATTTGCCCCGCGCAAGCCGTTGAAAAGATGAAGCACTTTGTGTCTCGTGCTGTTTTCGATATCGAAGGCATGGGTGCCAAGCAGGTCGAGCAGTTCTATCGCGATGGCTGGATCAAGGAGCCTGCCGATATCTTCACTTTGCGGGAAAACTACAGCTCGGGCCTTCAGCAACTGAAGAACCGCGAGGGGTGGGGTGAAAAATCGGCCAACAACCTGTTCGACGCGATTGATGAGCGTCGGAAGATTGCCTTGGGTCGATTGATTTTTGGCCTTGGCATTCGTCACGTTGGCGAGGTCGTTTCAAATCTTCTGGCGCGCCACTATGGGACATGGTCCGCGTTTGAAACAGCGGTCACCGAAGCGGCTGATTTTTCCGGCCCCGCGTGGGAAGATCTGATCGGCATCGATGGCGTGGGCGAGGTATTGGCACAATCTCTGGTGTCGACCATGAACCAACCGGCCGAGCGGGACTCCATTGATCGTCTGGTCGCGCATCTGGATGTTCAAGAGGCGGCCAAACCGCAGACCGACGGGTCGCCTGTCGCGGGCAAGACCGTTGTTTTCACCGGCACATTAGAGCGGATGACACGCGCGGAAGCCAAAGCGCGGGCCGAGGCGTTGGGCGCGAAAGTATCTGGCAGCGTTAGCAAGAAGACCGATATTCTGATTGCGGGGCCCGGTGCTGGTTCGAAAGAAAAGAAGGCGCAAGAATTGGGGATCGAAATCCTTGATGAAGACGCTTGGCTGGATCTGATCGGACAGGCATGAGCGGCCGTCCCGAGATACTTTTCCCGCTTTTCGCGGATTTAAAGACGCTGGACGGTGTCGGGCCCAAGATTGCCCAGAACCTGCAACACCTGCACATAGAAGCGCCGCGTGATTTGTTGTTCACGCTGCCCTATTCGATGATTGATCGCCGTCCGGTGGACACGGTGCAAGGTGCCGAATTGCCCAAGGTTTTGACCGTCAAAGTCACAGTGGGCGACCACCGTCCGGCGCGGAATAAAGGCGGGGCTTACCGGATCAACGTCGAGGATGCGCAAACCAGTTTCCAGCTTGTGTTCTTTCATGCGCGTGGTGATTACCTGTCCAAGGTGCTGCCCACAGGTCAGACGCGCATAGTCTCGGGCAAGGTCGAGTTTTTCGACGGTATCGCGCAGATGGTGCATCCGGATCATATTCTGCGCGAAAGCGAGGCGGACGAACTGCCTTTGTTCGAACCCGTTTACCATCTGACGTCGGGTGTGACGCAAAAGCTGATGACGCGGGCCAGCAGCGATGTGTTGACCAAGCTGCCTGATCTGCGGGAATGGATCGATCCTGCGCAAAAAGAGAAAGAGGGCTGGCCGTCTTGGGCGGTTGCCATGCGGGCGGCCCATCGGCCCGAGCGGATGGATGATGTGCTGCCCACGTCGCCGATCCGCCGGCGGTTGGCTTATGATGAGTTCATGGCCCATCAGCTGACGCTTGCGATCGCAAGGGCCACGCGAAAGGCCAGCCCGGGGCGGGCGACCGTAGGAAACGGGCGGTTGCGATCCAAGGTTCTGGCAGCATTGCCGTATCGGCCGACGGGGGCACAGGAGCGCGCGATGGAGGATATCGCCGGCGATCTGGCCGCGCCGCAGCGGATGAACCGGCTTTTGCAAGGGGATGTAGGCGCGGGCAAAACGCTGGTGGCCTTCATGACGTTGTTGATCGCGGTCGAGGCTGGCGGGCAGGGCGTCATGATGGCGCCTACGGAAATCCTTGCGCGGCAGCATCTGGAAAGTCTTCAGCCGCTGGCGGAAGACGCGGGCGTCGTGATCGAAATCCTGACGGGACGCGACAAGGGCAAGGAACGCGTGGCCAAACTTGCGGCGTTGGCGCGGGGCGATATTCATGTGCTGGTGGGCACGCATGCGGTGTTCCAGAAGGATGTGGTGTTCCACGACCTGAGGCTGGCCATCGTGGACGAACAGCATCGCTTTGGCGTCCGGCAGCGGCTTGAGCTGGGTGAAAAGGGGCCGGTGGCTGATGTTCTGGTGATGACGGCCACGCCGATCCCGCGCAGTCTGGCCCTGGCGCAGTATGGTGACATGGACGTGTCCGTGCTGGACGAAAAACCGCCCGGTCGGAAACCGATCAAAACGGCTTTGTTGTCAAACGAACGCATGGACGAGGTCGTCGCCCACTTGCGCAAAGCGATTGCGGATGGGCGGCAGGCCTATTGGGTGTGTCCGCTGGTCGAAGAAAGCGAAAGTATTGATCTGACGGCTGCGGATGAACGGTTCAAACGTCTTCGCGCGGTTTTGGGTGACGATGTGGTGGGCTTGGTACACGGGCAGATGCCTGCAGCGGATAAAGACGCAGCGATGGCCAAGTTCGTGGCCGGCAAAACCGCTGTTCTGGTCGCGACGACGGTGATCGAAGTGGGGGTGAACGTTCCCAATGCGACGATCATGGTGATCGAACGCGCCGAAAGCTTTGGTCTTGCCCAGTTGCATCAGCTGCGCGGTCGCGTGGGGCGCGGTGATCAGGCGTCGACCTGTTTGCTGCTCTATCAACCGCCCTTAAGCGAGGGGGGATTGAAGCGTCTGACCACGATGCGCGAAACCGAAGACGGTTTCCGGATATCCGAGGTTGATCTGGAAATGCGCGGGGCAGGGGATTTGATCGGCACGGCGCAGTCCGGACTGCCGCGATTCCGCATCGCGGATATGGAACATCAGGCCGGTTTGATGGCCACAGCGCAAAGCGATGCACGGCGATTGATGGCAGATGATCCGCAACTGAAAAGCCCGCGTGGAGAGGCCGCAAGAACGCTTTTGTGGCTGATGCGGCAGGATGAGGCGATCCGTTTGATCAAGGTCGGTTAACCCGATTTGTTCCTGTTTGTTCTGCAATGTTCTCAAATGTTCTTAAAAAGTTCTTTACATGAGGGCGAATCTATGAGAACAAAAGAGCAACCAGACAATGAGGAAGGTTGCCATGATTAAGCAGATCAAAACCACGATGGACCGGTCGCGCGATACAATCCTGCAGGATGCGTTGGGCGCTTTATCTTTGGTTGTGATCCTTGTTGGGGCGCTTCATCTCTGAGTCTGATTGCTTTTCTGCCTGCGTCCTTACGCCGGACCGCCTTTTGCATCTCTGCCCTAGTTGATGCCAGCGACTGACACGCCTGTCCCCATCGCTTTGCGGAACAGCCGGATCCCACGTGAGACACGCCACTTTGACCGCCCTTTTCCCGAGGGGCGGTCTTTTTTCTTTTGGATGGAGCGTTTCCCAGCAGGGCATGACCTGCGGTCATGCGCAGGTTTATCTCGGCTCTGGCCAGTGGCCAGACCCTCGGGCTGGTCTGTATTGGAATGTTTGGTGCAGGCGCGCGGTCAGGCGGTTTTTTCGGACAGCGCCATTTCCGCAGCTTCGCTGGCCGCGTCCAGTGCCAGCAGGATCGATGCATGGCGGTTTTTGTAGGATGCCGCGGGACGCAGAACCTCGAGTTCCTCGAAAGGGGCAGGAGGCGTGGGGCCGTCGTTTTTCAGCATCTCTTTCAGGGCATCACGTGCCGCCGTAATCTGTTCGTGTGTGCAGCCGACGATAGCGCTGCCTGCAACCGAGGCCGCAGCTTGGCCCAAAGCACAGGCTTTAACGTCTTGGCCATAGGCGCTGACGCGGCCATCGGTCATTTTCAGATCAACGGTGACGGTCGACCCGCACAGGGGCGAACGTTTCTTGACGGTCGCGTCCGGGGCATCAAGCCGATCCGTGTTGGGAATATCCGCAGCCAGCGCCAGAATGCGCTGAGAGTAGAGTTTGATCAGATCGCTGTCGCCTGCCATGGCTTTCCCTTTCCCGTGGTCTTCTTTAGATAAGCGTTCGCGCGCATCTTTCAAAAAGGTTTTTGCCCATGTCCTTTGATCCTGCGACCTTGGTCTATGACGATCGTGGCCTTATCCCCTGTATCGCTCAGGATGAGGAGACAGGCGAGGTATTGATGATGGCGTGGATGAACGCCGAATCCGTAGCGCGGACGTTAGAGACGGGCAAGGTGACCTACTGGTCGCGGTCGCGTCAGTCGTTCTGGGTGAAGGGCGAAACGTCGGGACATGTGCAGTCGCTGGTTGACCTGCGATTGGATTGCGATCGTGATTGCCTGTTGGCCGTTGTGCGTCAGGTGGGGCCTGCGTGCCACACGAACCGCCGCAGCTGTTTTTACACGGCCGTGCGCGATGGCGAAGAAGTCGAGCTGATGACGCCGATGGGCTGAGTTATAGTCCGACCAACTGACGGACATCTCGCGGGCTTTTGCCCTGATCGCGGTAAAGGGCAATGGCCTTGGCGTCGTCCCGTTTGGCGAGCCGTTTGCCGTTTTCGTCCCTGATCAGTTTGTGGTGATGATATGCTGGGGTCGGCAGGTTCAGCAGGCGCTGTAGCAGCACATGGATTTGTGTGGCTTCGGCCAGATCAGCGCCGCGAACGACGTGGGTGATGCCCTGTTCAGCATCATCGACCGTGACGGACAGGTGGTAAGAGGTGCCCATGTCGCGGCGGGCGAGGACGATGTCACCTATTTCGGCCAAAGGGTTTGCGCTGACGATCATCGGGACGGTGCCGGTTTCGGAATAGGTGATCGGCGTATCCAAGCATTCCAATGCGCGGGCCATATTCAGACGTAGCGCTGTATCTTTGGGGCGCGGCCCTGTGGGGGCGATGCTCGGACGGCACGTGCCGGGGTAGATCACGCCATCGGGGCCCGTGGGTGGCTCTACTCCTTCCTGCGGGGTGTCCAAGGCGGCAAGGATATCGCGACGATTGCAGTGACAGGGGTATAGAAGCCCCGCATCCCAAAGCTGATCGAGCGCCGCGTTATAGGCGTCCATCCGGTCGGACTGGCGCATCACCGGTGTGGGCCAGCCCAGCCCAAGCCAGTGCAGATCGTCGTAAATCTTTGCCTCCCACTCAGGGCGGGCACGGGATTGGTCGATGTCTTCGATCCGAAGAAGGAAAGTGCCCCCCTCGGCAACTGCCATGTCATGGGCCAAACAGGCGGAATAGGCGTGGCCCAAGTGCAAAGGGCCGGTCGGAGAGGGGGCAAAGCGCGTGCGCATTGGCCTAGTCGCGGTTCATCCGGCGGGCGCGGCGATCCTCGTGGCTTTGGTAGATCAGAATCCAGGCTAGTAGAATGAACATCGGGTGCGTCAAACCGCCAGAGAAGATGATCGCGGGGATCCAGATGATGAAGGTGATGATCGCCACAAACGGGCGGCCCGCCAGCAGGATCGACAGAGGCGGCAGGAAAAGTGCGAGCACATAGTTCATTCCGCGGCCTCCTTTTGCGGTGCCTGTTCAAGCCATTCCGTCCAGACCGCCTTGGCGCGATCTGTATAAAGCTTGTAGCGGTCCTTGCGGCCACGACGACCACCTTTGACCTTTTCCTCAAGCGGGCGGAACAGGCCGAAGTTCACGTTCATGGGCTGGAAGGTCTTGGCCTCGGCCCCGCCTGTGATGTGGTGCACAAGCGCGCCATGGGCGCTGTCTTGGGGGACGACGGGCAGTTCGACGCCAAGGATTTCGGCGGCAGCCATGCGACCGGCCAGAAGGCCCATCGAGGCGGATTCAACGTAGCCCTCGACACCTGTGATCTGACCCGCGAAGCGAATGTTCGGTCGGGATTTCAGACGCATCTGCGCATCCAGAAGCGTGGGCGAGTTGATAAAGGTGTTGCGGTGGATGCCGCCCAGACGGGCGAAACGCGCGTTTTCGAGACCCGGGATCATGCGGAACACGTCGATCTGTGCGCCGTATTTCATCTTGGTCTGGAAACCCACGATGTTGAACAGCGTTCCCAGCGCATTGTCACGGCGTAGCTGCACAACGGCATGCGCCTTTTCTTCGGGCGCGTGCGGGTTGGTCAGGCCAACGGGTTTCATCGGGCCATGGCGCAGCGTTTCGCGGCCGCGTTCTGCCATCACTTCAATGGGCAGACAGCCGTCAAAGTAGCCAGCCGTTTCACCTTCGTGGAATTCGGTCTTATCAGCCGCCAGAAGTGCGTCGATGAACGCCTCGTACGTGTCTTTGTCCATCGGGCAGTTGAGGTAGGCTTTGCGCTCTTCCTCGGTCTCGCCCTTGTCATAGCGGGACTGCATCCACGCCTTCGACATGTCGATGCTTTCGGCATAGACGATGGGAGCGATGGCATCGAAGAACGCCAGAGACTCGGCGCCCGTTTCATTCGCAATCGCCTGACCCAGACCTTGAGAGGTCAGCGGGCCTGTCGCAATGATCCAGTGACCGTCATCGGGCAGTTCGGTGATTTCTTCATAAGACGCGCTGATCAGCGGGTGATCCATCAGGGCCTTGGTCACGGATTCCGCGAAGGGATCACGGTCAACGGCCAGCGCACCACCAGCGGGCAGGCGATGGTCGTAGGCGGTCGAGATAATCAGGCCACCTGCGGCGCGCATTTCCCAATGCAGAAGGCCGACAGCGTTCTGTTCGTGGTCGTCCGACCGGAACGAGTTGGAACAAACCATTTCGCCGAAGTTGCCCGTCTGGTGAGCAAAGGTTTCGACCTTGGGGCGCATTTCGTGGATGACCACGGGCACACCCATTTGTGCGGCCTGCCATGCGGCCTCGGAGCCGGCCATTCCGCCGCCGATGATATGAAGCGTTTTTGTCATGCTAGGGCAGATAGTGTCTCTGCCCTGCATTGTCACGGGGTGTTAGCCCTGATCCCAATCCGGATCGCGTTTTTCCAGAAAAGCGGCGATGCCTTCTTCTGTGTCGCGATGCAGCATGTTTTCGACCATGACATCGCCAGTATAACTGTAGGCCTCGGCCAAGGGCAGATCGATCTGGTTGTAGAATGCCTCTTTCCCAATCTTTACGGCTGCCCCAAGTTTGGATGCGATCTGTTCGGCCAACGCCCGTGTTTCGCTTTCCAACTGGTCAGCTGGAACGACACGGTTCACCAGCCCCAGCTCCTGTGCGCGGTTGGCGTCGATAAACTGGCCCGTTGTCAGCATTTCAAACGCATGTTTGCGCGGGATGTTGCGGCTAAGCGCGACCATCGGGGTCGAACAGAACAATCCGATGTTCACACCGTTGACGCCAAAGCGTGTGCCTTCAGCAGCGACGGCCATATCGCAGGTCGCAACCAACTGGCATCCAGCGGCCGTGGCAATGCCGTGGACCTGCGCGATGACGGGCTGGGGAAGTTTGTTCAGACTTTGCATGAAACGGGCGCAACGGTCGAACAGGTCCTTGAAAGCGGCTTTGCCGCCGTCTTCGTTCTGGCGCGCGGCTGTCATCTGTTTCAGATCGTGGCCTGCGCAAAATGCCTTGCCTTCGCCTGACAGGATCACCGCGCGGATCGTGCGATCCTGCATCAGCGCATCACATTGTTCTTGCAGCGCCGCTAACATTTCATCGGACAAAGCGTTCAGCCGTTCCGGCGCGTTCATGTGCAAATGTGCAATGGCGCCAGTGTCGCGACGTTCCAATATTGCCATCTTGTTCTTCCTCCCTTTGCGGGCCAGCTTAGCGAACGAAAAGCGGGAGGAAAGCAGAATGACGATCAAGATCACCAAAGATGAAATGATGCCTTATCTTGATCAGGTGTTTCCGCAGGTCAGGGGCATGTTTGGAATCGACCGTTTGGACGAAGACCTGTTGGTGATGCGTCTATTCGAGGATGAAAAGCACCTGCGCCCCGGTGGAACTGTATCTGGGCCCGCGATGTTCGCGCTGGCCGATGTGGCCGCCTACGTCGCGACAATGGCGCGGATCGGGCAAGAGGCGCTGGCCGTGACCACGAACTGTTCGATCGATTTCATGCGCAAGCCCGAGTCTGGCAAAGACGTGCTGGCGGAGTGCCGCGTGCTGAAACTGGGCCGCGCGCTGAGCGTTTGTGATGTGCTGCTTTATTCCGAAGGCATGGCCGAACCGGTGGCCCGTGCGAACCTGACCTACTCGATCCCGCCAAAACGCGGATAACTGTTCAAATTACATCAAACCAAAAAAAAGGCCGAGCAAAGCTCGGCCATAGTCCAACAGGGAGGTTTGAAGACGCTGCGCCAAAAGGCGCTACATCGTTCAACTGCTCATTTAGTGATCGCAAATGAGTCGATCAAGAAACGATATGCCGCAGGCGCAGCATTTCTGCTATGCGCTTAGTGCATACCTCAAGTTGAACTGCTGGCCATGGCCTGCAAATGCCGACGGTGGGCAATGATTTCTTCCTGAACGAAGTCGCGGAACGCTTCTATCCGCTTGGAATGGCGCAATTCTTCTGGATAGGCCAAAAATACGGGCACTTCGCCGGATTCCACGTCGGGCAGAACGCGCACGACCGAGGGGAAATCCTCGATGATGTAATCCGGCAACACTCCTATCCCCAGATTCGAGATCACAGCCTGTAACACACCGAAGTAATTGTTCACGGACAGGGTCGCTTTGATGTCGTTTGTCATCAGCATCTGGACCAGTTGAAGGCCCGCATTGACCTGTGCGGTGCGGGTATTCTGGCAGATCAGGCGATGATTGCTCAGGTCTTCCAGGGATTGCGGGGTGCCGTGTTCTTTCAGGTAGTCCGGCGATGCATAGAGCTTCATCTTGATGTTCATAAGCCGCTTGCGGATCAAGTCAGCCTGACTTGGCTCTTTCATACGGATAGCAACATCGGCTTCGCGCATCGGCAAGTCCAGAACGCGTTCTTCCAGCATCAGGTCGATATTCAACTGGGGGTATTTTTCGTAGAGCTTCGGAAGGCGCGGGGCGAGCCACAAAGAACCAAAGCCCGTTGTCGTCGTCACACGGAGAACACCGAAGATTTCTTCTTCGCTGTCGCGGATGCGCGCGGTTGCGGCATCAATGCGTTTGTTCATCGACTTGGTCGCGTCAAACAGCAGTTCGCCCTGTTCCGTCAGAATCAGTCCGCGTGCGTGGCGATGGAAAAGTGTGGTATCAAGGGCTTCTTCGAGCGCGCGAATCTGGCGTGAAACCGCAGATTGTGACAGGTGCAGCTGTTCACCGGCATGCGTGAGGCTACCCGCATCGGCCACCGCGTGAAATATTCTTAGCTTGTCCCAATCCATTTAACTTACAATCCTGCGCTTTTTCTATCCTGCACGAAACAACGACCCACTTAGGGTGTAAATATACAGGACGCCAATGGTTTCTATAAAAAATTCTAGGCAGGTCAGAAATTGTGACCTATATTTACCCTACGTGCATGAACATTGAGCGACGGGAGGCGTACGATGGGCATTCAGCAAATTTCTTTGGATGACCGGTTCGATCTTGGCAAGGAAAGTGTGCTGTTAAACGGCACGCAGGCGCTTGTTCGATTGATGTTGATGCAAAAGGCGCGGGACCGCGCCGCTGGGCTGAACACAGCCGGTTATGTGACCGGTTATCGCGGCTCGCCCCTAGGTGCGGTCGACATGCAAATGACCCGCGCCAGCAAATGGCTGAAAGAAGCCGATATCACCTTTCAGGAAGGCCTGAACGAAGACCTTGCAGCCACGGCGCTGTGGGGATCGCAACAGGCCGAGCTTCGGGGCGAGGGGCGCTATGACGGCGTTTTCGGCCTTTGGTACGGCAAGGGCCCTGGGGTGGACCGTTCGGGTGATGTGATGCGCCATGCGAACATGGCAGGCACGTCGCCACATGGTGGTGTGCTGATGGCTATGGGCGATGACCACACAGGCGAAAGCTCGACCGTGCTGCATCAATCTGACTGGGCCATGGTCGATGTGTATATGCCTGTGGTGTCACCGGCGGGTGTGCAGGAAATTCTGGATTACGGTCTGTACGGGCTGGCTTTGTCGCGGTTCTCAGGCCTTTGGGTTGGGTTAAAAACCATGAAAGACACGGTCGAGGCGACGGCGGTGGTCGATGCGCGTCTGGATCGGCTTCAACTGGTACAGCCAGACTATCCGATGCCCGAGGGTGGTCTGAACATCCGTCTGGGCGACACACCGCATGCGCAGGAACAACGGATCATCCAGCACAAACGTGACGCGGCTGAGGCGTTTTCGCGGGCCAATAAGATGGACAAACGCATCTGGGGCAAGCCTGGCGCGAAAATCGGGTTTGTTGCGGCGGGTAAGAACTGGCTCGATCTGTGCCATGCGATGTCTTTGCTGAACATCGATGAAAACGAAGCTGAGCGTTTGGGGATTACCACCTACAAAGTGGGGCAAACGTGGCCGCTGGATATGGAAACGTTCCATGACTGGGCCGAAGGTTTGGATCTAATCGTCGTCGTCGAAGAAAAGCGCAAACTGATCGAGGTGCAGATCAAAGAAGCCATCTTTGACGATCGTCGCGGGCGTCGGGTCTATGGCTGGTACAAGGGTGGGGCAGGTGCGCTCCATCGTGAAGAACTGTTTCCGGTCCATGGCGCGCTTGATCCCGTTTGGATCGCGGAAAAGCTGGGCAATATCCTGATCGAGGAAGGGCGCGACACCGATGCCATCCGCGCGGGCCTTTCCCAGCTGGCGGACGCGCGGAAGGCCGACAATGCCGAAGAAATCGCAGCGCGCCTGCCGTATTTCTGTTCGGGCTGTCCGCACAATTCGTCAACCAAAGTGCCGGAAGGGTCGCGGGCCTACGCGGGCATCGGCTGCCATTACATGGTTCAGTGGATGGACCGCAGCACGCTGGGCTTTACGCACATGGGGGCGGAAGGGGCCAACTGGATCGGCGAAGCGCCGTTTTCGAAACGCGAACATGTGTTCCAGAACCTTGGCGACGGCACGTACAACCACTCGGGCATTCAGGCCATTCGTGCGGCTGTCGCGGCGGGCACGAACATCACGTATAAAATCCTGTTCAACGATGCGGTCGCCATGACCGGCGGTCAGAAGAACGAAGGCGGGCTGGGCCCCGACCGGATCGCGCGCGAACTTAAGGCGATGGGCATCGAGCATGTCGCCGTTGTCTTTGATGAAAAAGAAGAGCCGCGGCGTGAAGACTTCCCGTCTGATGTCGACTGGCATCCGCGTGCGGAAATGGATGTTGTTCAGAAACGTCTGCGCGACATTCCCGGTGTGACGGCCATCATCTATGTTCAGACCTGTGCCGCCGAAAAGCGCCGCCGCCGCAAGCGTCAGCAATTCCCCGATCCGGACCGTCGCGTGTTTATCAACACCGATGTCTGCGAAGGTTGTGGTGATTGTGGGGTGCAATCCAACTGCGTGTCTATCGTTCCGGTCGAAACCGAATTCGGGCGCAAGCGGGCGATTGACCAGTCGTCCTGTAATAAGGATTTCTCGTGCCTCAAGGGGTTCTGTCCGTCCTTTGTCACCGTCAAAGGGGCCAAGCTGAAAAAGCGCGAGGCGATGGATTTGAACCTGCCGGACATTCCCGAGCCAAAGCTGCCCGAAATTGCCAAGACGTGGAACGTCGTTGTGACAGGTGTGGGCGGCACGGGCGTTGTCACCATCGGTGCGGTTCTGGCGCAAGCTGCGCAGATTGCCGGCATGGGTGCCGGCATGATGGAGATGGCGGGGCTGGCCCAGAAAGGCGGCGCGGTTCATATCCATCTGCGTTTGGCAAAGTCGCCTGACGACATCTCGGCCATCCGTGTCGCCACCGGCGAAACGGATGCGTTGATCGGTGGTGATCTGGTGGTCAGCGCAGGGTCCAAGACGCTTGGGTTGACGAAAAACGGGCGCACTGGCGCCGTGGTGAATAGCCACGAAATCATCACAGGAGACTTTACGAGAAATACGGAATTTTTGTTACCTGTTGATAGGTTACGAGTCTCTCTTGAGGCGCGACTTAAGGATGGCGTTCGGTTCTTTGATGCATCTGAGCTGGCGAAAACCACGCTTGGCGACAGCATCTTTTCCAACATGATGATCCTTGGTGCGGCGTGGCAACGGGGTCTGGTTCCGCTGCCGAAACAAGCGATTTTGGATGCGATCCAGCTGAACGGCGCAGCGGTTGAAAAGAACCAGAAGGCGTTTGAAATCGGTCGTTGGGCTGTTCTGTACCCCGAGGAAGCCGAAGGGCTGATGACTCAAAAAGTGGTCGCTAAGCCCAAGACTTTGGACGAAAAAATTGCGATGCGCGCGGATCATCTAGTGGAGTATCAGGGTGCGCGTCTTGCAAAGCGCTTCCGCAAGATGGTTGATCCTATTCAGGATGTTCGCCTGAAAGAATCCGTCTCAAAAGGCTATCATAAGCTGTTGTCATATAAGGATGAATATGAAGTCGCCCGACTTCATCTAAAGACCCGTGAAAAGGTCGAGAAAGAGTTCAACGGCGATGTCAGCCTGTCCTATCATCTGGCCCCTCCGATGATCAGCAAGGATGGCCCGGACGGGCGTCCTCAGAAACGCGAGTTTGGCGAAGGCATGCAGACGGGCTTCAAAATCCTTGCGCGTCTAAAGGGCCTGCGCGGCACGCCGTTTGATCCTTTTGGGCGTACCGAGGAACGCCGGATGGAACGCGCCCTGATCAAGCAATACGAAAAGGATATGGCCGAGTGGCTGCCCAAGGCGGATGCAAACACGATGGACGCGCTGGTGGCCTTGGCCGAACTGCCGCTGAAAATTCGCGGGTTCGGTCCGGTCAAGCTTGCCAACATGTCCAAGGCCGAAAAAGAACGCGAAGAGCTGATCGCTGCGTTGAAGGCTGGCGGCACACCCTACGACAAAGCTGCAGAGTAGCGGCCTTTTTCCTTTACACCTTTCGCGGTTCGCTTCAGCACTTTGCCAAGCGAACCGTGTTGAGGAGGCTGGTTTGATGCAACGCGCGCGTCAGGTCGCCCGGGAAATTTCCTATTCACATTCTGCCCGCAGCAAGAGCGGACAGGCACTGATCCGTTTCATGGAAAATGCGACAGGCCGGATCAGCCTGATCAAGCGGGCGCAGGGCTATGAACATGAGGTCGCGCAGGGGCGCGATTTCTGGCAGGTCATGGTCGACCGCTACGGGCTTGAACTGGATGTGGTCGGGGGTTCGCTGGACAACATCCCGAAAACGGGCCCTTTGGTTGTCGTCGGCAACCACCCGTATGGCATTCTGGATGGTCTGATCCTTGGCCACTTGTTGTCGGTCACACGTGGCGATTTCCGCATTCTGGCGCACCGTGTGTTTCGCAAGGCCGAAGACCTGAACAAGATCATCCTGCCGATTTCCTTTGACGAGACCAAAGAGGCCATCGCGCTGAACCTGCAAACCCGCAAAACGGCGCTGTCCTATCTGGGGGATGGTGGCTGTATCGGTATTTTTCCCGGTGGCACGGTTTCAACAGCCTTGCGTCCGATGATGCGCCCGATGGATCCGGACTGGCGCAGTTTCACCGCACGTATGATTGCGAAATCCGGCGCCACGGTTGTTCCGATCTTTTTCGAAGGCCACAATTCGCGGCTGTTCCAGTTGGCCAGCCATATGCACACCAATTTGCGCATGGGGCTGCTGATCCATGAATTCCGTCGCAGGGTGGATAAACCGGTCCGGCTTGTGATCGGAAAGCCTATATCGCCGCAAGAACTTGCCATACGGTCATCGGATGCGCGCGGAATGATGGATTTTCTGCGGAAAGCCACATATGAGCTTTCTCCGACGCCTCTCGAATCCTTCGATGCAGGTTTCGAGTTTGAAGAAAAACACCGCCGTAGTTAAATCATATAAATAGGCGGCACAGGCAGAGAGGCATCGACCGTGGCAGTTGGTATTTTTGATTCCGGATTGGGCGGTCTGACCGTTCTCGACGCTGTGTCCAAGCGTCTGCCTGATGTGCCCTTTGTCTATCTGGGGGACAACGCACATGCGCCCTATGGCGTGCGTGATGCGGAAGACATCTTTAATCTAACGACATGGTCGGTCGAACGTCTTTGGGCCGAGGGCTGCGATCTGGTTATTCTGGCTTGTAACACGGCTAGTGCTGCGGCCCTGCGCCGGATGCAGGAAAGCTGGATTCCAAAGGATAAGCGGGTGTTGGGGGTATTCGTGCCCCTGATCGAAGCGCTGACCGAACGCCAGTGGGGCGACAACTCGCCCCCGCGCGAAGTGGCAGTGAAACACGTCGCATTGTTTGCAACGCCTGCCACCGTGCGCAGCCGCGCATTCCAACGTGAACTCGCGTTCCGTGCTGTTGGTGTGGACGTCGAAGCGCAGGCCTGCGGCGGTCTGGTTGATGCGATCGAAGACGGTGACATGATTTTGGCTGATGCCTTGGTGCGGTCCCACGTCGACGCGCTGAAGCGTAAAATGCCCGATCCTGACGCCGCAATTCTGGGCTGCACGCATTATCCGCTGATGGAGGACATCTTCCGTGACGCATTGGGTGATGACGTAAAGGTTTATTCGCAGGCGACATTGGTTGCGGAAAGCCTGGCGGACTATCTGGAACGTCACCCGAAGATGATCGGAGCGGGGACCGAGTCCAAGTTCCTGACGACGGGTGATCCGAAGAAAGTATCCGGTCAGGCGACACAGTTTCTGCGCCGTCAGATCACGTTTGAAAAGGCGTAATTGCCCACACGTTGCGTGCCCAATCGCTGGGCAGTGTACCTGATATTTTGATCAAAAACCCCTAAGCGCCCCTTGCGCTTAGGGTAAGAAGCGCGTTTCCTCGGCCTCGAAATAAACAAGAGGCGCACATGACCACGCGGCTTTCCCCCCGAGAGATCCTTGAAACGCTAGTCGGTTTTCCCACAGTCAGTCGCGACACAAACGTGCCGTTGATCGATTGGGTCGAAGAGTATTTTCAAGGGCACGGGATCACATGCCATCGCCATTGGGATGAAACCGGTGAAAAGGCCGCTTTGTTCGCGCATGTTGGGCCCGATCAGGATGGGGGCGTGATCCTGTCCGGTCACACTGATGTGGTGCCTGTGGACGGGCAGGAATGGACGACATCGCCTTGGGACCTGACCGAACGGGATGGGCGGCTGTACGGGCGCGGCAGCACCGATATGAAGGCGTTTGACGCGCTGGCAATTTGGGCGCTGGTCGAGGCGCAGTACGCGGGCCTCACACGTCCGATCCAGATTGCGCTGTCCTATGACGAAGAGATTGGCTGCACCGGTGCTCCGCCACTGATCGATGCGATGCAGGGTGTTGTGCCGCGCGCTGATGTCGCGATCATTGGCGAACCGACCATGATGGGCGCGGTGACAGGCCACAAAGGCGGGGTTAGCTTTCACGTGCATGTCCATGGGGTCGAGGTGCATTCATCGATCCTGCACAAAGGGGTATCCGCGATCATGTATGGCGCGGAACTGATCACATGGGCCAATCGTGTGAACGATGCGCAAATGGCTGCGACGCCGTCGGAAATGGCTGCCCTGTTTGATCCGCCCTGTACGAACGTGCATGTGGGCACGATCAATGGTGGAACGGCCCACAACATCACTGCCAAGGATTGTGAATTTCACCTCGGTTTCCGCATCATTCCCGGCGAAAGCCCCGACACATGGCGCGACGCATTCTTTGAAGAGGTGCGCAGGGTTGAGGCGCAGATGCAGGCGGTCTGCCCAGAGGCCTGGATCGAGGTATCGGAAACCTTCACACTGCCGGCTTTTGCACCCACCCAGAACAATCTGGCGGAAGAACTGGTGCGCCAGATCACGGGCGACAACGGGCAGCATCACGTCAGCTATGGCACCGAGGCCAGCCATTTTCAGGCCGCAGGCTACGATGCCGTGGTTTGCGGGCCTGGTGACATCGGCATTGCGCACCAACCAGACGAATACATCGAGATTTCCCAGTTGAACGCGGGTCAGAAGTTTATGGAGCGACTTTTGAAGGCCTGTGGCGCATGAGCTTTCCTTTCCAGCTTCAGACGCCGCCTGAATATCAGGCTGATCTGCCGAAGGCATCGGATGTGGTCATCGTCGGTGCCGGAGTGATTGGCATCACGACGGCCCTGTGGCTGGCACGACAGGGTGTGCAGGTGACGGTGCTGGAGAAGGGGCGCGTCGCGGCAGAACAGTCTTCGCGCAACTGGGGCTGGATCCGTGTTCAGGGCCGCGACATGGATGAAATTCCGATCGCGCAAGAGGCGCAGCGCCTGTGGCAAGAGTTGGAAGACGAAGCAAACGGCGCGTTGGGCTTGCGGCAGGTGGGTGTGGCCTATCTGGCGAAGTCGGACAAGGACATGGCCGCCTATCAGGACTGGCTGAACGACGCTGCGGCCTATGGCGTGTCTTCGAAGCTGGTGGATAAGGCCGGACTGAAGGGAATTTTGCCCGAGGCGCAAAAGCCTTGGGCAGGTGCATTGTGGACGCCTACCGATCTGAAGGCAGAACCTTGGGTGGCCGTACCTACACTTGCCCGCATGGCGCGCGCGGCAGGGGCTACCATCATCGAAAATTGCGCAACGCGTGCGCTGGACATCTCGGCTGGGCATGTATCCGGTGTCGTGACCGAACGCGGACGCATCGCGTCTTCAAATGTTCTGGTCGCCGCTGGCGCGTGGTCAGCGCTGTTCCTGCGACGCCATGGTGTCAGCATCCCGCAGCTATCGGTCCGATCAACGGCGCTGGCGACCGAACCATTGCCGCAGGTCACGGGTATTGCCGCGGTCGACAGTAAGGTTGCTTTCCGGCCAAGACAGGATGGTGGGTACACATTGGCCCCCTCAACCTTGTCCGAACTCTACATCGGGCCCGATGCCTTTCGCATGATGTTCAAATACCTGCCTCTGTTGAAACAGGGCGGGTTTGATGTGCGTCTGAAAACCCATGCGCCCAAGGGGTTTCCGGATGCATGGGGCACGCCGCGCACATGGGGCGAAGATGAGGTCAGCCCGTTCGAACAGATGCGCATTCTGAATCCCGCGCCGAACCTGAAAAAAGCGCAGGAATGTATGGACGAAATGGCGGCGGCCTTTCCAGAAGTTGGCGTTGTAAAGGCCAAAGCCATCTGGGCGGGAATGATCGATGTCATGCCGGACGTCGTTCCGGTGGTCGATAATGTGCCCGATATCAAAGGGCTGACCGTCGCGACGGGGATGTGTGGCCATGGCTTTGGCATCGGGCCTGCCTTTGGCAAGATCGCGGCCCAATTGCTGACTGGTCAGACTTTGTCGCACGATCTGACGCGCTTCCGTTTCAACCGCTTTTCAGATGGTTCCGCCATGCGTCCCGGGCCCAACATTTGACGCCACTTGTTTGGGTGTCTGACCTTTCGCATTCCTGTGCAAAGCGCCTTTGCGTGGATACCGCTTGCAGCGGCATTTGATCGGCGTAGGGTGGTTTGATCAAATGATCAAATTCGGAGTCTCACATGCCTGTCAAAAACCGTTTCGCCGAACTGCATGACGAAATTACAGCTTGGCGCCGCGACCTGCATGAGCATCCTGAAATCCTGTTCGACACGGTCCGCACCGCCAAGGTCGTGGCTGATAAGCTGCGCGCGTTTGGCTGCGATGAGGTGGTCGAAGGCATCGGGCGCACGGGCGTTGTCGGTGTAATCAAAGGTAAATCGACGTCCTCTGGCAAGGTGATCGGTCTGCGTGCGGATATGGACGCGCTGCCGATCCATGAACAAACCGGTTTGGACTATGCCTCAAAAACGGCGGGTGCGATGCATGCCTGTGGTCATGATGGCCATACAGCGATGTTGCTGGGCGCGGCGCAGTACCTGTCCGAGACGCGGAATTTCGACGGTACCGTTGTGGTGATCTTCCAGCCTGCAGAAGAGGGCGGCGGCGGCGGCCGTGAAATGTGTGCCGACGGCATGATGGAAAAATTCGGTATTCAGGAAGTGTACGGCATGCACAACTGGCCGGGGCACGATATCGGCACCTTTGCCATTCGTCCGGGTCCGTTCTTTGCCGCAGCAGATCTGGTCGAGATCGAGATCGAGGGCCGTGGGGGTCACGCCGCGAAACCGCATGAAACCATCGATAGTACAGTTGTGGCCTCGCACATCGTTTTGGGCCTGCAAAGCATCGCGAGCCGCAACGCTGATCCGGTTGAGCAACTGGTCGTGTCGATCACAAGCTTTGAGACATCGTCCAAAGCATTCAACGTGATCCCACAGCGGGTAACGATGAAGGGCACGGTCCGCACCCTGAGCCCCGCAATCCGTGATCTGGCCGAAAAGCGTATTTCCGAGATTTGCGACGGCATCGCAGCCGCATATGGCGCAAAGGCGACCGTGAACTACAAACGGAACTATCCGGTCATGATCAACAGCGACGATCAGACCGAATTTGCCGCAGAAGTCGCGCGCGCAGTGTCCGGCCAGTGTGAAGAGGCGCCCTTGGTCATGGGCGGCGAAGATTTCGCCTTCATGCTGGAGGAACGCCCGGGCGCCTACATTCTGGTGGGCAACGGCGATAGCGCCGACGTGCATAATCCGGAATACAACTTCAATGACGACGCCATTCCGGTCGGCTGTTCGTGGTGGGCCGAGATCGCGGAACGCCGGATGCCTGCTGCATAAGCAATAACAAGGTTCGCGGCGCTTGGTCGCGACCTTGCCTCTCCTCAAAGCGGGGGTTAGCACCTATGTTATGGGCAAACCCCGTGGGAGGACTTGATGGCTCTTAAATCGCTCAAAAAACGCCGGCGGATTCAGGTGGTCGCTTTGGCAGTTGTCGCCCTGATCGGTGCAACGGCCTTGATCGGCTATTCGATGCGCGACGGGATCAACTATTTCCGGTCTCCCAGTCAGGTCGCAGAAGAGCCGCCAACCCCGAACGAGGTGTTTCGCATCGGTGGCTTGGTCGAAGAAGGCACGCTGGTGCGCGGACAAGGGCAAGAGATTACGTTCAACGTAACCGATGGCGGTGCCAGCATCCCTGTGGTCTATGCGGGCGTTCTGCCTGATTTGTTTGAAGAAAATCAGGGTATGGTTGGCACTGGCCGCTTTATCGATGGCCGTTTCGAGGCGTCGGAAATCCTTGCCAAGCACGATGAAACCTACATGCCGAAAGAGGTGGTGGACGCGCTGAAAGAGCAGGGCGTTTATCAAGAACCCGAAAGCTGATCGGTTCGAAAACCGGACATGAAAAAAGGGGCCGCTTGGGCCCCTTTTTTGTTTGTCTGGGTAGGCTGATTTAGCCGCGCAGGATCGAACGACCTGCGTAGATGGCTGTGTCGCCCAGCATCTCTTCGATGCGGATCAGCTGGTTGTACTTTGCCAACCGGTCGGACCGTGCCAGCGAACCGGTTTTGATCTGGCCGCAGTTTGTTGCAACTGCCAGATCGGCGATTGTTGCGTCTTCGGTTTCGCCCGAACGGTGCGACATAACGTTGGTCATGCGTGCACGGTGTGCCATGTCGACGGCTTGCAGCGTTTCTGTCAGCGTGCCGATTTGGTTCACTTTCACCAGCATAGAGTTCGCCGAGCCACGCTCGATCCCCATCGCCAGACGGGCAGGGTTGGTCACGAACAGATCGTCACCCACCAGCTGAACGCGGTTGCCGATTGCGTCTGTCAGGGCTTTCCAGCCGTCCCAGTCGTCTTCGGACATGCCGTCTTCGATCGAGATGATCGGATAGTCGTTTACCAGCGCTTCGAGGTAGGCGACGTTTTCTGCGGATGTCAGAGATTTGCCTTCGCCCTTCAGTTCGTACTTGCCGTCTTTGAAGTATTCGGTCGCGGCACAGTCCAGAGCAAGGTAGATGTCTTCACCCGGCTTGTAGCCTGCTTTTTCGATGGATTTCAGGATGAAGTCCAACGCGTCGCGGGTCGAACCCAGTTCAGGGGCAAAGCCGCCTTCATCACCCAGACCTGTGGACATGCCAGCGGCGGACAGTTCTTTTTTCAGGGTGTGGAACACTTCGGAACCCATGCGTACAGCGTCGCGGATGTTTTCCGCAGCGACCGGCATGATCATGAATTCCTGAATGTCGATCGGGTTGTCCGCGTGTTCGCCACCGTTGATGATGTTCATCATCGGAACGGGCAGAGTGCGGGCAGATGTGCCGCCGATGTAGCGGAACAGGGGCTGTGTTGTGAACTCGGCTGCGGCTTTGGCAACGGCCATGGACACACCAAGGATCGCGTTCGCGCCCAGACGGCCTTTGTTGTCGGTGCCGTCCAGTTCGATCATCGCCATGTCGATTTCGACCTGTTCGGTCGCATCGAAGCCAACGATGTTTTCCGCGATTTCGCCGTTTACGGCGGCAACGGCATCCAGAACGCCTTTGCCCATGTAACGGGACTTGTCACCGTCACGCTTTTCAACGGCTTCATAAGCGCCGGTCGAAGCACCCGACGGAACCGCCGCGCGGCCCATTGTGCCGTCTTCCAGCAGAACGTCGACTTCAACGGTGGGGTTGCCGCGACTGTCCAGAATTTCGCGTGCGTGAATATCAATGATGGTGCTCATGGCTAGTCCCTCGCATGGCCTGTTTGACCGCTCTATAGCAGAGGCGAAGGCGAAGTAAACTAAACTGTTAGCGGTAACAAGTTTGCGACGGGCTTTGTTAGCGCTGTCTTTTCTTTAATCTTCGCTCTCGCAGCACAGTATAGATGCCAGAACCGACGATCAGCGCCATGCCAACGTATGTCAGCAGGTCAGGGCGTTCGCCAAAGATGGTGATTCCCAAAATCAGAGCGAATACGATCCGCGTGTATCTGAAGGGCGAGATAACCGATACTTCGCCGATGCGGGACGCAAGCGTGATCGCGTAGTAGGCCAGAATGCCGACGCTGATTGCGGCGGCCAGCATCAGCCAGCTTTGTGTCGTGGGCGTGCCCGCTCCACCGGAAAACGCCAGAAGGATCGCGCCGGTCGGGACCAGCATGAAAAATCCGTAGGCGGTCAGAAGGGTGTTCGGCACCTGACGCGGCACCGCCCGCGACGCCAGATCACGCCCGCCCAGCCCGAAGACCGCCAGCACCGCCCAAAGCGCGTTCGGGTCGAACCCTTCAAAGCCGGGGCGCATGATGATCAGCACGCCGCAAAGCCCGACGCCAATCGCACTCCAACGGCGCCAACCGACGGCCTCTTTGAAAATCAGCGCGGCGCCCATGGTGATCACCAGTGGCATGGCTTGCGCGATGGTTGATGCCACCGAAAGGGGTATCGAGGTGATCGCTTTTACAAATCCCAATGTACCCACAACCTCGGTCAGGTTGCGGATCAGAACTGGGCGCATCCAGAAAGTTTTGGTCCAGACGGGTATGCCCTGCAACGCGGCGATGCCCCATAGCACCATGCCGCCCAATCCACCGATGATCATCAGGATCTGGCCTGGCGGGATTTGATCGGCGACGGTTTTGATGAACGCATCTTCGATGGCGAAGCCCGCCATGGCGAGAACCATGAAAATGATGCCGCGAAGGTTGTCCAAGACAGGCTCCTGTGAATGCAGAAGCATAGGGCTATTCCGTTTCGGAACAGCTGACCAGAGGTCTGAAGAAATTTTTACGATTGGGTAAAAAATAGGCCCGCGCGATGGGCGGGCCTGTTCGGGATTTAAGCGTAAAGGGCGGGGTTGCCCATCTGCACGTGCAGGGCGTTGACCGTGGGTTCATCCAGCCCGAGCGCGCGGGCAAGCCGATCAAGATACTGCGCCTCTTCGTCCGTATCGACGCGGATCGCCATCAACGACGCGGAATACAACGCCAGCTTCTGGCCGTCTGGCGTATCTGCGGCCAAACCTTCGGGATCAAGCGGTGCAGACAGTTCGGCTTTCAGGAAGGCGATGTCTTCTTCGGTCGCGTCGTCGCCCACGACGTCCAGAATGGCCGCTTTTTCCTGTTCGTCGATATGACCATCGGCCTTTGCCGCCTGGATCATCGCGCGCAACATCAGGGCCGCGTCGGCTTCGGACTGGCCGCTGTCAGCGGCATCATTGAATTGGTCGAACAGCGCGCCAACGCCGGCACCCGCCGCTGCGGTCGCGCCCGCAGCTGCAACGCCCCCTGCAGGTAGAGACGACAAAAGGCCGCCACCGGGTTTCGCGGCAGGCGCGCTGAGGCCCGGCATGTTCAGACCTGTCTGGCGCAATTGTTGGAACATGGACTGCATCGGATTGCCTGCCCCCATGCCCATTGCGTTGGTCATCTGGCGTCCGGCTTCAGTTGTTGGATGTTGGCCTTTGACCTGAGCGTTGCCGCCGCCTCCCAGCAGCGCCGAAAGCCCACCACCAGATGACACGCGATCCACCCCACGGGCCACCGCATAGCCAAGCGCCACTTTGGTCAATGTTTTCATCAGGCTCATGCGCCGTCCTCCGATAACTGTGTTTGACGCTAAGATAGGTAGTCAAAGCCCTTTGCGGAAGGGCTTTGAAGCTGCGCCGTTCCCCTTAAGTGCCGCAGAAGGTGGCCAGAACGCGTTCGTCCGGCAGCGGCGCGCGGGTCAGATCAGCGTACTCGGCGTTGTCCTCGAACGGGTTTGCCAAGGCCGCGTTCAGGCGATGGAACGGGGCATAGTCGCCGTCGACAGCACTCGCGATCATTTCTTCGACGCGGTGATTGCGCGGGATGATGGCGGGATTGGTCTGGCGCATCAGGGCCTGTGGATCAGGTTCGTTTGCAATGCGGGCCTGCCAGCCCTCGGCCCATTGGTCGAAGGCCATCGGATCGGTGAACTGATCACGAGCCTTGCCGGTCATCAACGCGCGGAAGGTGTTGGTAAAGTCGGCACTGTTCTCATGCATGCGGGACAGAAGATCGGTCACCATCGGGACATCACCGGTTTGGACGTTGCTGATGCCGATCTTGGCGGTAAACAGGCGTTCGTATTCCGCGCGGATCAGTACGGGCATCCCGTGGACCTGTTCGGTATACCGTTCGACCGAGGCCTCGGGGTTGTCCGTCAAGGGCACGAGCGCCGTTGCCAATTGCGCCATGTTCCACACGATGATGTCGGGTTGGCGGATATAGGCGTAGCGGCCGTAGCGGTCGATTGACGAGAACACCGTTTCAGGATCGTAGGCGTCCATAAAGGCGCAGGGGCCGTAGTCGATGGTTTCACCAGAAAGGGTGCAGTTGTCTGTGTTCATGACGCCGTGAATGAAACCAACGCTCATCCATTTGGCGATTAGTTTGGCCTGCTTCTGGATCACCTCATCCAGAAGGTCGTGCGGGTTTTCTGCATTCGGGTAATGCCGTTCGACGGTGTAGGCGTAAAGCGTGCGCAGGCGATCCAGATCGCGGCGCGCGGCAAAGACTTGGAACGTGCCCACGCGGATATGGCTTTGCGCAACGCGGGTCAGGACCGCGCCCGGCAGGGGCGTTTCGCGCAGGACTGGATCGCCGGTGGAAACCGCCGCCAATGCGCGTGTGGTGGGAACGCCAAGTGCATGCATCGCCTCGGACACCACGTATTCACGCAAGACCGGCCCGAGCCACGCACGCCCGTCGCCCATGCGGGAAAATGGTGTCTGGCCAGATCCTTTTAGCTGGATGTCGCGGCGTTGGCCGTCTGATCCGACAACCTCGCCCAACAAAATCGCGCGGCCGTCGCCAAGCTGCGGGTTGTATTGCCCGAACTGATGGCCCGAATAAAGCTGGGCAATCGGGGCGGAGCCGTCGGGAAGCGCGTTGCCGGAAAAGACCTGTGCCAAATCGGCAAGATCGTCATGCGTCACGCCCAAAACCTTGGCCAGATCTTCGTTGAACGCGATCAGGGCAGGTGTTGAAACCGCAGTAGGTTTCTGGCGCGCATAGAAGCCTTCCGGCAGTGCGGCGTAGGTGTTGTCGAAGGGAATATGGACTGTCATGGCCTAGATATAGGTCGCGGCGGCAGACAGCGCCATGGGCATCACAAGGCGCGGCTCATGAACATGTAGTTTTCCCGCGCTTTGAACCGCGCACGGGCATAAAAGCGATGCACGTCTTCATCATCACGGTCCGCTTCCAGATGCAGCGCACGAACGCCAGCGTCTTTCAGCGCTTTGGCAATGCCGTTCAGGGCTTCGAACCCCATGCCACGACGGCGCACGGCGGGGCGGATGTAAAGTTCGTCGACAATCGCATCAAGCCCGCCGAATTCTACGGACCATCCGAAGGTGACCACGATGTAACCCACTGGCGCCTTGCGCGGGCCGATCAACCAGACGGCCCCATGTGGCGTGCCTTCCAGAAGCGGCGTCAACGCGGCGCTTTGCTGGTCTTCCGTCGTCTCGAACCCGCGTTCGGTGTGGAACGCGGCCACAAGAGGAAAGAGACGCGCGGCATCTTCGGGGGTTGCTAGGTGCAAAGATTTCACAGGCGTGCCAATCGTTCTGTCAGAAGGTCAAAGAACCCATCGGCGTCGATGTCGCCCATGAAGGTTGCATTCGGTTCGCGCCCGCTGACGCGCCACCAATCCGCCACGGTCATGCCCAGCGTCAGATCAGAGCACGTTTCGATTTCCACGTTGATATGACGACCTGTGAACAGTTCGGGCTTGATCAGATAGGCGGTGACGCAAGGATCGTGCAGCGGAGCGCCCTGTGAGCCGTATTTTTCTTTGTCAAAGCGTTCGAAGAAGTCCGTCATCTCGGCCACGGCCACACCCACCGGCGTGCCAAGTGCGCGGAACGCATCGTTGCGGGGTTTCGTTACCAGCGCTTTGTGCGTCACGTCCAAGGGCATCACGGTGATGGGTGCACCGCAGGCGAAAACGATCTTGGCGGCTTCGGGGTCGACGTAAATATTGAATTCGGCCGTGGGGGTGATGTTGCCAACTTCAAAGTAGGCGCCGCCCATCAGCACGATTTCCTGAATGCGGCTCGCGATGTCGGGTGCCTTGGTCAAAGCGGTTGCGATGTTGGTCAGCGGCCCAAGCGGGCAAAGCGTCACTGTTCCTTCGGGTTCGGCACGCAGCGTGTCGATGATGAAATCGACGGCATGACCATCCGTCAGCTCCATTTCTGGATCGGGCAGGGTGGGGCCATCAAGCCCGGTTTTGCCATGCACATGCTCTGCCGTGACCAGCTTTCGTGCAATCGGTGCATCGCAGCCTGCAAAAACCTTGGTGTCCGGCTTGCCCGCCAGTTCACAGACGATGCGCGCATTTTTCTGTGTCAGGGAAAGCGGCACGTTGCCTGCGACAGCAGTGATACCCAGCACGTCGATTTCTTCCGGCGAGGCCAGAGCCAGAAGAATGGCAACTGCGTCGTCCTGTCCGGGATCTGTGTCGATGATGATTTTACGTGCGGGCATGAACGGCCTCTGATTTGTGTCAAAGGCATTTCGTGACATGCATACGAGAAACAAACAAGCGTATAGAACAGGCAATCGGCCATCACTTGCCGATGGGCAGAAGGCAGTTTTACTAAACGGATGCGATGAAACTGAACGGTTTTCTTTATTTCATGCATCGAGGTGTTAGACTCCTGCGCAAACCTGCGCTAAAGCACGTCGCGAAAGCTTGCGTTAGCGCTAACGAAAATATGTGATCGCTTCTTGGCGCACATAGAAACAACGGAGTAGATGCCGCTATGGTCTCACGCGTTATTCCTGTCGAATGCTTCGACCTCGTTATTTTTGGTGGTACGGGTGATCTGGCCCGCCGCAAAATCCTGCCTGGTCTGTTCCGCCGTTTCTGTTCAGGGCAAATGCCGCCGGAAGCGCAGATTATTGGTGCTGCCCGAAGTGAGCTGGATGATGACGGATATCGTCAGTTCGTTCGCGAAGCCGTTCAGGAATTTGGCGGAACGCATTACGAAAAAGACCAGTTGGACCAATTCCTCCAGCGCTTGGGCTATGAAACGGTCGACGCCAAAGGCGAAGGCGGATGGGAGGCCCTTAAGGGGCGTCTGCGCGACAAAGTCGTCCGCGCTTTCTATTTCTCGGTGGGGCCGTCGCTGTTCGGGGATATTGCCGAACGCCTTCGGTCTTTCGGCCTTGCGAACGAAGACAGCCGCATCGTTTTGGAAAAGCCGTTCGGCCACGATCTGGAAACCGCTCGGGCGCTGAACGCGACGCTTGCGCAGCATTTCGACGAAACGCAGATTTATCGTATCGACCACTATTTGGGCAAAGAAACGGTTCAGAACCTGATGGCCGTGCGCTTTGGAAACATGCTGTTCGAACCGCTGTGGAACGCGCAATACGTCGATCACATCCAGATCACAGTGGCGGAAACCGTCAGCGTGGAAGGGCGGGGCGGCTACTATGATAAATCCGGCGCAATGCGGGACATGGTGCAGAACCACCTGATGCAGTTGCTGTGCCTGATCGCGATGGAACCGCCCGCCAAGTTTGACCCTGATGCTGTTCGTGACGAAAAGCTGAAGGTCATTCGCGCGCTCGATCCGGTTGAGCCGCATCACGTTGTGCGTGGTCAGTACAGTGCAGATGAAAAGCAGGCGGGTTACCGCGTGCATGCAGAAAACCCGCGGTCGCGCACCGAAAGTTTTGTCGCGATGAAGGTGCACGTATCGAACTGGCGCTGGGCGGGGACGCCTTTCTACCTCCGCACAGGTAAGCAATTGCGTGCCCGCGCCTCGGAAATCGCCGTCGTGTTCAAAGACGCGCCTCATAGCATCTTTGGTGAGGAAGCAGGGCGTCATCGCAACGTCCTGTCGATCCGGTTGCAGCCGAACGAAGGTATGACGCTGGGGGTAACCATTAAGGAACCGGGACCGGGTGGCATGCGCCTGATCGATGTGCCTTTGGACATGTCTTTCGCCGAAGCACTGGGGCCGGATGGCGAGGACGCGCCGGATGCTTATGAGCGTCTGATCATGGACGTGATCCGTGGCAACCAGACCCTGTTTATGCGTGGCGACGAGGTCGAGGCAGCCTGGGCATGGACCGATCCGATTATCGCAAGCTGGGTCGCGCGCAATGACGTGCCGAAGCCCTATGATGCTGGAAGCTCGGGCCCAGAGGACGCGTTGATGCTGATGCATCGTGACGGTCGCCGTTGGAGAGAGATCAAGGCATGAGCTATAAATTCGTAGAATACGCTGATCGGGAAATGCTGGCGCTGGATTTGGCAAACCTTATCGCGGGGGAATTGCGCACGGCTTTGTCGCAGTCCGATAGTGCGACTTTGGCAGTTCCGGGCGGCACATCGCCCGGTCCGGTCTTTGACGACCTTTGCGCCGTTGATCTGGATTGGGATCGCGTCAACGTCATGCTGACCGACGAACGCTGGGTTCCGGAAGATAGCGACCGGTCCAATACGCGCCTGCTGCGTGAACGACTTTTGACCGACAAGGCTGCCGCCGCAAACCTTTTGCCGCTTTACGCGCCGTACGACACGCCAGAAGAGGGCTTGGGCGAACTGGCCAAAGGCATTGAAGCGCAGTTGCCGTTGTCCGTGGTTCTGCTGGGAATGGGCGCGGATATGCACACGGCGTCGATCTTTCCCGAAGCGGACAAACTGGACGAAGCTTTGGCTCCGAATGCGCCTGTATTGCTGCCGATGCGTGCCCCCGGTGCGCCTGAGCCACGGATTACCCTAAGCGCCGAGGCGCTGGATGGCGCAATGTCCAAGCACATCCTGATCTTTGGCGCGGAGAAACGCGCTGCGCTGGAAAATGCCAAGGGCAAAGCCCCCAAAGATGCACCCATCAACGCCGTTCTTAACGGCGCAACCGTTCACTGGGCGGAGTAAGACAACATGTGGAATACCGTTAAATCATTGGCCGATGCGACCCAATCGCGCCGGATCGAAGACCTGTTTGCCAAAGATGCCGACCGTGCATCGCGCTACAGCCTGACTGCGCTGGATATGCTGTTCGATTTCTCGAAAACGCAGATCGATGACGACATTCTGGCGGCACTGCTGGAGATTGCCGAAAAGGCTGACGTGCCTGCGCGTCGCGACGCCATGTTCGCAGGCGAAAAGATCAACGAAACCGAAGGGCGCGCGGTGCTGCATACAGCGCTGCGCAATCTGGATGGTGATGCGGTCATGGTCGACGGGCAGGATGTGATGCCCGAGGTGCTAGACACGTTGAACCGGATGTCTGATCTGTCCGACACGATCCGGTCCAGCGATGTGACGGACGTGGTCAACATCGGGATTGGCGGGTCCGATCTTGGTCCGGCGATGGCGGTTAAGGCATTGGCGCCTTACCACGATGGTCCGAGCTGCCACTTTGTATCCAACGTGGATGGCGCGGATATCGCGGACACCCTGCGTGGTTTGAACCCTGAAACCACCGTGTTCATCGTCGCATCAAAGACGTTCACCACCATCGAGACGATGACCAACGCCCGCACAGCCAAGGCGTGGCTGGCCGACAATGGTGTGAGCGATGAAGGCCGCTTTATCGCGCTGTCGTCCAATGTGGAAAAAGCAGGCGAGTTCGGCATTCCCGCAGACCGCGTGTTCGGGTTCGAAGACTGGGTTGGTGGCCGCTATTCCATGTGGGGCCCGATTGGCCTGTCGCTGATGATTGCGATCGGGCCAGATGCCTTCCGTGCGTTTCTGCGTGGCGGACAGGCAATGGACCGTCATTTCTGCGCGGCACCCTTGGCGGAAAACATGCCTGTGCTTCTGGCGTTGGTGGGAATGTTCCACAATCAGGGTCTGGGCCACGCGACACGCGCAGTACTGCCTTACGACAACCGTCTGATGCGCTTGCCTGCGTACCTTCAGCAGCTTGAGATGGAGAGCAATGGCAAGGGCGTGTCGATGGACGGCGCAGATCTGGACGTGAACTCTGGCCCCGTGGTCTGGGGCGAGCCGGGCACGAACGGCCAGCACGCATTCTATCAGCTGATCCATCAGGGCACGCGCGTTATTCCCTGTGAATTCCTCGTGGCCGCAACAGGGCACGAGGCCGATTTGCAGCATCACCATGACCTACTGGTCGCTAACTGTCTGGCCCAGTCCGAGGCGCTGATGAAAGGCCGCAGTCTGGACGAGGCACGCGACAAGGTGGCGGATAAGTTTGAAGGCGACGAATTGGAGCGTCAGGCGCGTCACCGTGTGTTCCCGGGCAATCGCCCGTCGACAACACTGATCTATCCGAAGCTCACGCCGGAAATGCTGGGCCAGATTATTGCGCTTTATGAACACCGTGTGTTCGTCGAAGGCGTGATCCTTGGCATCAATTCGTTCGACCAGTGGGGCGTTGAGCTTGGCAAAGAGCTGGCCACGTCTTTGGGTCCAATTGTGACGGGCGAACAACCCAGCGATGGAAAAGATGCCTCGACCCGTGGTCTGGTGGATTACGTTCTGCGCTATCGCGGAGACTGACCCAGAAATTCCAGCCCCGCGTCAAACGGGGCTGGAAAAAACATTTACTTGGCCAGTGCGCCCGCGATTTTACCGCTGACGATGCCAAAGATACCGCCAAGGATCATCGAAACAGCGATGATACCGGCCGCAGACAGCAGCGCGTTCATTTCGGTCAGGGCAACGCCCGTCAGCAACATGAAGGCTGCGGTCGACGCATAGCCGTAAACACCCGCCGGGATCGCGCCAAGCGCAGGCACATGCGCGCCAAGGATCAGCACGACAACCGAGATGCCGACGATGACGGACGCCATCAACGCGCCGCCGCCAACTGTGCCCACAACGAACAGGGCAACCGTCGCAACGATGATGCCCCAAACATGGGCTGTCAGAGATTTCACCAGCGCGTCATTGTCGCCGCCCGTGTGAAAGAAGCTGCCCCAAGCGATGAACAGCGCCCAGATTTGCAGGCCTGTTCCAAGTCCAAGACAGATGTAGGTTGCCACAACGGCAAGTGCGCCAATGACGATGGCAAGTGCAGTTACAAGATTCATTAGTCCCTCCCTAGGTAGATCCGGTTTGATTGTTTTTCCGGATGCGCAAAGTTAGGGCGAAACCTCAAAATGCTGCATAATACTTAGGCATTGGTGCAATTTTGGGCAGATTAGCTGTCAGGAATGTCAAATTCTGCGGGTGCGAGGGTGAAGCCCGCAAATTGGAAACCGGGCGATACCGTACAGCCGACAAGGGTCCATTCGCCCGTTGTTCGCGCGGATTGCCAATGGTCTTTCTGCACGATGATCTGGGGGCGTTCACCTGCCATCAAATCGGGGCCCAATCGGTGGATTTCCTTGGGGCCGGCATCCGTCGCAGACAGCGACAATTCAATCGGTGCGCCTGCGTAGTAATGCCAGATTTCGGTGGCATCCACGCGGTGCCAATGGCTGCTTTCACCGGCTTTCAGCAGGAAAAAAATGCAAGTGCCACTTGCCCTTGGCTCTTCTTCGCCCCCCCACGTCTGGCGGTAATAGCCTCCCTCGGGGTGCGGTTCGAGTTCAAGCAGTTTGATTATGTCGTCGGCGTGCATTTTGTAACCCAATTTAAACTTTGACCGAACGGCGCTGTCAGCCGGTTTTAAGGCCGCAACAGCGAGCCTCTGGCCTCATAAAACAATACACATGAGGCAATTCATATGGGCAATGCGCAAAAACGGCTTCGGCAGATCGCCGAAGACATCGTTGGCCGTGAAGGCGGCTATGTAAACGATCCAGACGATCCCGGCGGGGCGACGAAATTCGGGGTCACGCTTGCGACTTTAGTGCGGCTGGGGCGCGATAATAATGGCGACGGGCGGGTGAATCATTCTGATGTTCGGGCTTTGACCAAGGATCAGGCCGTCGAAATTTTCCTGCAGCATTACTTTGTAGAACCCCGCATCGGTGAACTGCCCGATGCGGTGCAGGCGACTGTCTTTGACATGTACGTAAACGCAGGTGCCAACGCGGTTAAGATCTTGCAGCGGCTTCTGAACGACATGGGAATGCAGGTTTCTGTGGATGGTGTGATTGGCCCGCAGACGATTACGGCGGCTGCCAAGGCAATTTCTGTGGCCCCTAATCACCTGGCGGATGCCTACGGGATCGCGCGACGGAACTATTATTTTGCCTTGGCGGATCGCAGGCCCGCATCGCGCAAATTCGCCCGAAGCCGAAGTGGCGGAAAGGGCGGTTGGATCAAACGGGCCGAAGAATTCATCTCGCCTCGTTTTCACCTGTCGCAGTCCGAGTTTCAGAAACGGGTGGCAGCATGGGCGTGATCAATCAGATGTGGCAGTTTCTGTTTGGCGGTGGGCGCAATGTTGTCGTCGAAACCGCCGAGGTCTTTCGTGTGAACGCCGAAGCGCAGGCCGCGCGGGATATGACAATGAAGTCCGCGTCTTTGGATCAGTATGCGTCCGAGTTTGCCCTGATGCGACAGGGGCGGTTTGACCGGTTCATGGACGCGCTGAACCGCGTGCCGCGACCTGCAATGGCCTTGGGCACCTTGGGGTTGTTTGTGTCTGCGATGGTGGACCCAGTGTGGTTTGCCGCGCGCATGACAGGGATCGCGCTGGTGCCAGAACCGCTTTGGTGGCTTTTGGGGGCGATTGTCAGCTTCTATTTCGGGGCGCGGTATCAGGCGAAAGGACAACAATTCCAAAGGGATATCGCCGCTACGGTGGTCGCCACCCCGCAAGTCGTCCAGCATATTTCTGATATCGAAAATCTGCGCCGAGAGCCTGTTCCGGAAGTGCCGTCGATTTCGGCGAATCCAGCACTGGAAGACTGGAAGCGTCTGCAAAACTGACGCGTGACAAGTTGACCAACTTTTGAACGCCGAATCTATTGGCCGAGTTCGCTGACTGACCCTATACATTGGGTATGGTTACAGAACTCGGTCACTTCGCACTCATCCTCGCCTTTCTCGTGGCGATCGTTCAAATGGTGGTTCCGGCAATCGGGGCCCATAAACGCTGGTCCGGTTGGATGGCGGTGGCTGAACCTGCAGCCACGATACAATTTATCCTGACATTACTGGCCTTTGGCGCACTGACGCATGCCTTTATCGTGTCGGACTTTTCGCTCAGGCTGGTGGTGCTGAACTCGCATTCAGCCAAGCCGATGCTGTATAAAATCAGCGGCACGTGGGGGAACCACGAAGGGTCCATGTTGCTGTGGGTGCTGATCGTGACGCTGTTCGGTGCAATGGCCGCGTGGTTCGGAGGCAACCTTCCGCCGACGCTTCGGGCGCGGGTTCTGTCGGTTCAATCCGCAATTGCCGTGGCCTTCTTTGCCTTTATCCTGTTCACCTCGAACCCGTTCCTGCGTCTGGCAGTGCCGCCGTTTGACGGGCAGGATTTGAACCCGCTGCTGCAAGACCCCGGTTTGGCCTTCCATCCGCCGTTCCTGTATTTGGGCTATGTGGGCCTTTCAATCTGCTTCTCCTTCGCTGTGGCGGCCTTGATTGAAGGCCGCGTTGATGCGGCGTGGGCCCGTTGGGTGCGCCCGTGGACGCTGGCGGCGTGGGTGTTTCTGACCATCGGTATCGCGCTGGGATCGTGGTGGGCTTATTACGAGCTTGGCTGGGGTGGTTTCTGGTTCTGGGATCCGGTTGAAAACGCGAGCTTCATGCCATGGCTGTTCGCAGCGGCCTTGCTGCATTCCGCCATCGTGGTCGAAAAGCGCGAGAGCTTGAAAAGCTGGACGATCCTCCTGGCGATCCTTGCCTTCGGCTTTTCTCTGATCGGGACGTTCATCGTGCGCTCGGGCCTTCTGACGTCGGTTCACGCCTTTGCCAACGATCCTGAACGCGGCGTCTTCATCCTTGGTATTCTGGTGTTCTTCACAGGTGGTGCGTTGATGCTTTTTGCCGCCCGCGCCAATGCGATGCAGGCCAAGGGTGTCTTTGGTCTGGTCAGCCGCGAAAGCGCGTTGGTGGCGAACAACATCCTGCTGGCGGTATCTTCGCTGGTCGTTTTCGTCGGCACCATGTGGCCCTTGGTGGCCGAGATGTTCCTTGATCGGAAACTGTCGGTCGGCCCGCCGTTCTTCAACTCTGCCTTTACGCCGTTCATGCTGGTTCTGGGCTTGATCCTGCCGGTTGGGGCGATGCTACCGTGGAAGCGGGCCAAAGTGGGTCGCGTGATCCGTGCCTTGGCACCTGCCTTTGTCATCGCGGTTCTTCTGGCCGCACTGGTCTGGACGATGCAGACAGGCCGCACGATCCTTGGCCCTGTCGGCGTGTTCCTTGGCGCTTGGCTGGTGGGCGGTGCGTTGACAGACCTATGGAGCCGCACAGGCCAGAACCGTGACATCGGCCGTCTGCTGCGCCTTCCGCGCGCTGATTGGGGGAAAACGGTGGCCCACGGTGGTCTTGGTATCACCATGGTCGGTGTCGCGGGCCTGATGGCGTGGCAGGTCGAAGATATCCGCGTGGCCAACATTGGTGAGCGTTTCGAAGTGGGCAGCTACGAGCTTGAACTGATCGGCGTCGAGCAGGTGCGCGGCCCGAACTATTTCTCGACCATGGCCGAAGTCGCTGTGTACGACAATGGTGTGGAAGTGGCCCATTTGTACCCTGAAAAACGCGACTATCCCGTCGCCAAAATGCCGACAACCGAGGCCGCAATCGACTACAAATTCCTGCGCGACGTCTACGTCGTGATCGGTGATCCGCAGGATGGCGGTGGCTGGGTCATGCGGACCTATATCAAGCCGTTGGCAAACTGGATTTGGGGTGGCTCTATCCTGATGGCATTGGGTGGATTGATCAGCCTGACTGACCGTCGGTTCCGTGTGGCCGCCGGCGCCAAGAAAACCACAGCAAAAGCGGTGCCCGCAGAATGAAACAACTTGTTCTGATCCTGTCGCTTTTGCTGTCCGCTACCTTTGTCAGCACCGGACCAGCTTGGGCCGTGCTGCCGGACGAGGTGCTGGATGATCCGGTTCTGGAAGAACGGGCGCGCGAAATCTCGAAAGGGTTGCGCTGTCTGGTCTGCCAGAACGAAAGCATCGATGAATCCAACGCGCCGTTGGCCCGTGACCTGCGGATCGTGGTGCGCGAACGTCTGGTGGCGGGGGACACTAACGACGAAGTCGTCGAGTTTATTGTCGAACGTTATGGCGAGTTCGCTCTGCTGAACCCGACAACGGATGGCTGGAACCGCCTGCTGTGGTGGGCTGGCCCCGCTATGTTCCTGATCGCGCTTCTGATGGGGGCGCTGTACGTGCGTGGCCGTGCGGCTGCTCCGGTCGTTGACGACAAAGGCCTTAGCGACAGCGAACAAGAACGGCTGAACAAAATCCTGAACGACTGATCTTGGGTCCGCCTGCGACCTGTGCTAGCGTGCACGCAGGGTCCGCAGTTCACCCAGGCTCCGCCGATGCTAAACCTGTTTGATTGACGCTAATGGCATCACCTTTGTGATACCTTGGATCAAGGGCGGACAATCCAACCCTTCGGGTCTGGTATCGCGTTGGAGATTGCTATGACGCGCGACGTTATTTCTTTTCACCTTGATGATCTGTCGTCCTTTGCCAAACGGTTGCGCAAGGACATTGAAACCGACCTTGGACATGCCGAATTTCTGGACCGGATTTCCAAGGCGGCAGGCTATCGGAACTATCAACATCTGCGGGCGAAAAACACGCCGACCGCGCCGGTGAATAGTACACAAGTGGCCCGCGCGGCGCGTTACTTTGATACCGATGGGCGGTTTGCCAAATGGCCCGCCCGCACGTTGACCCAGCATCTGTGCTGCTATGTCGTGTGGTCGCGTTTGCCTGCGCGGACGCCGATGACCGAGCGTGAAATCAGCGCCCTGATCGATCAGGAAACCGCCTTCAGGGACGCGGCGCAAATCCGGCGTACTTTGATTGAGGTCGGTGCACTTGAACGTAATCTGGATGGGTCGCGCTATATGCGGAAAGAGGCGCCCATCCCGCCAGAGGCCGCTGACCTGATCAAACGGGTGGCACGTCGCGACAGCGCGTAATCGCCGTTTCGGTTTTCCTGCACAGTGACGCCGCGTTGGGCTTTGCCTTTTGTCCGCGCGGCGTGTTTGATGCGAGCAACTTGGCAGGAGGATATCATGCAATACGAAGCCATTACCTATGAGGTCGTCGACGGCGTTGCTGTCGTTTCCCTCAACCGCCCTGATTTGATGAACGCTTTGAACACCCAGATGCGGGCCGAGATTACACATGCTGTTACCGAGGCTGGCAAAACCGCCCGCGTTGTCGTGATCACCGGCAATGGAAAAGCATTCTGTTCCGGTCAGGATCTGGGCGACCGCTCGGCCATGGCCAGCTTTGATGTCGAACGTACCCTGCGCGACGAATACGAACCGATGCTGAAGGCGATTGTGGATTGCCCTGTACCGACAATTTCGGCGGTCAACGGTCCGGCGGCTGGGGCAGGGGCGAACCTTGCACTGGTGGCGGATGTGGTGATCGCGTCCGAGAGCGCGTATTTCGTGCAGGCCTTCACGCGCATCGGTCTGATCCCGGATGCAGGCGGCACTTGGGCGTTGCCGCGCCAGATCGGTTTGGCCAAGGCGATGGGTGCCGCGCTGTTTGCGGACAAAATCACGGCAGAGCAGGCCGATAAATGGGGTCTGATCTGGGAATACGTTGCAGATGACGAATTCGCGGAACACTGGAAGGCACGCGCCGCGCATCTGGCGAAGGGTCCGACAGCGGCCTATACGCGGGTCAAACAGGCCATGCGCGAAAGCTTTGGCAACACACTGGACGAACAATTGGCGCTTGAGGCCAAGTTGCAGGGCGAATGCGGCAAAACCCGTGACTTCATGGAAGGCGTCATGGCGTTTGTTCAGAAACGTCCAGCAGAATTTGAAGGCCGCTAAGGCTTAGAACCGATAGGTCAGCTGGCATCCAGCAATGGTTGCCAGCCCGTCGAACCCATCGACCGTGCCATGACCGTTGGCGTCCCACGCTTCTTTTGCGGCGGCGGCGGCCAGCGTCAGGCCACAACTTTCCCAAGCAGACAATCCGTTTTCCTGAGCGACCTGTGCGACGGCCGCACCGGCGTAGTAATGCGCCTGCTTGTCGTCAGTCGGGGCGGCCATCAGGCCGAGGATCATCAAAGTTGCAGCTTCCATTGTCTCAAATCCTTCCATTCATTGAGACAAATTTTAGGAAAACCGCCCGCGTTAACCAAAAGGAAACGAGTCACATAGTTAACGCGCGCCGGAAACGAAAAAGCCCGGCGTTTGGCCGGGCTTTCAGTCGTCGATGTATCGCTGAAATCAGCGGTTTTCGATGTCTGTGTAGTCGCGCGCAGTATCGCCCAGATACAGCTGACGAGGACGGCCGATTTTCATCTGCGGATCGCCCAGCTGTTCTTTCCACTGGCTGATCCAGCCAACGGTACGGGACACAGCGAAGATCGGTGTGAACATCGATGTCGGGAAGCCCATCGCTTCGAGGATGATGCCCGAGTAGAAGTCCACGTTCGGGAACAGTTTCTTTTCCGCGAAATACGGATCGGCCAGAGCGGCAGCTTCCAGTTCCTTCGCAACCTGCAGGACAGGGTTGTCTTCGACACCCAGCAGGTCCAGCACTTCGTCTGCGGACTGCTTCATCACCTTCGCACGCGGGTCGAAGTTTTTGTAAACGCGGTGGCCAAAGCCCATCAGACGGAACGGATCGTTCTTGTCTTTCGCACGTGCGATGAATTCCGGAATGCGGTCTACGGAACCGATTTCCTTCAGCATCTCGAGGCAGGCTTGGTTCGCACCACCGTGGGCAGGGCCCCAGAGGCAGGCGATGCCGGCTGCGATACATGCGAACGGATTCGCACCCGAGGACGACGCCAGACGTACTGTCGATGTCGACGCGTTCTGTTCGTGGTCAGCATGCAGGGTAAAGATACGGTCCATCGCGCGGGACAGGATCGGATCAACAACGTATTCTTCCGCCGGAACGGCAAAGCACATGTGCAGGAAGTTCGACGCGTAATCCAGATCGTTGCGCGGGTACACGAAGGGCTGACCGATCGAATACTTATACGCCATCGCAGCGATTGTCGGCATCTTCGCAATCAGGCGGTGCGACGCGATTTCACGCTGACGGGCATCCGAAGGATCGGTCGAGTCGTGGTAGAAGGCGGACATCGCACCAACGACGCCAACCATTGTCGCCATCGGGTGTGCGTCACGACGGAAACCACGGAAGAAGTTGTGCATCTGTTCGTGGATCATGGTGTGACGTGTCACCATGTTTTCGAAGTTTTCCAGTTCCTGAGCTGTCGGCAGGGCACCGTACAGAAGCAGGTAGCAGACTTCGAGGTAGTGCGATTTTTCGGCCAGTTGGTCGATCGGATAGCCACGGTGCAGCAGCTCGCCCTTGTCGCCATCGATGAATGTGATGGTCGAATCGCAGCTTGCAGTCGAGGTGAAGCCCGGATCGTAGGTGAATACGCCTGCCTGACCGTACAACTTACGGATGTCGATTACATCGGGTCCAGCCGTTGGCGAATAAATGGGCAGATCATAAGACTGTCCGTCAATCGTAAGCGTGGCTGTTTTCGGAGTATCGGCCATGTTTCATCCCTTCGTTTGCTACGACATCGGGCCCGGGGTGGGCCCGATTGTGCGCTTATTTTATTAGCGCCAAGAACGGGGACCGTTTTAGGGTCACTATTCTCCTGCGCTCGCTTCTTCCAGTCGCAGCAGGCTTTCCTGCTGGCCAAGAACAAGCATCATATCAAATACGCTCGGGGTCACTGCGCGTCCGGCCAAAGCGGCCCGTATGGGGCCTGCCATTTTGCCAAACTTGACGCCGTTCGTTTCGGCGACGCTGTTGGCGGCCGCCTCTAATTCTTCACGGGACCAGCTAGCATTCTGCAACTGCGACGTCAATTGGTTCAGTATACCACGGGATACATCATCCAATGCCTTTGCGGCTTTCTCGTCCGGCTGAATTGGGCGGGAAGCCATGATAAACTCAGCCTTTTCAAGAAGTTCCGGGAAGGTTTTGGCCCGGTCTTTCAGGCAGTACATTCCGCGCTGCATACCGTCTTTTTGCACTTCCGTAAGGTCGGGTTTGCCAGCGGCTTTCAAAAACGCCTCAAGTTCATGCAGCAGCGCAGCATCATCTGCCGCAGCAATGTGCTGTCCACAGATGTTTTCCAGCTTTTTGAAGTCCAGACGCGACGGGCTTTTGCCGATTCCCTCAAGGTTGAACCATTCTTTTGCCTGCTCATCGGTAAAGAATTCGTCATCCCCGTGGCTCCAGCCAAGACGGGCCAGATAGTTGCGCATACCGGCCGCCGGGTAACCCATGACCTGATATTCCTCGACCCCGACCGCACCATGGCGTTTCGACAGCTTCTTGCCATCTGGGCCGTGGATCAGTGGGATGTGGGCGTAAACCGGCACCGGCCAACCCATGGCGGTGTAGATCCCCATCTGACGTGCAGCGTTGTTCAGGTGGTCATCACCGCGGATCACATGGGTCACGCCCATATCATGGTCGTCCACAACCACAGCCAACATATAGACAGGCGTACCGTCCGAGCGCAGTAGGATCATATCGTCCAACTGATCGTTGCCGATTTTGACCTCGCCCTGAACTTCGTCCTTGATGATTGTATGGCCATCCTGCGGGGTTTTCAGACGGATCACATAGGGCGCGTCCGGATGCGTTGCCGGATCAGCATCGCGCCACGGGCTTTGGAACAGGGTCGAGCGGCCTTCAGCACGCGCAGCTTCGCGGAACGCCTCAATCTCTTCCTGCGTGGCAAAACATTTGTAGGCAGCGCCCTTGGCCAGCAGCTCATGGGCAACCTCAGCGTGACGGTCAGCGCGTTCAAACTGGCTGATCACCTCGCCGTCGTGATCGAGCCCCAGCCAAGCCAGACCTTTCAACAAGGCTTCGGTCGCCTCGGGCGTGGACCGTGCGCGATCGGTGTCTTCGATCCGCAACAGGAATTTGCCGCCGCGACCGCGTGCATACAGCCAGTTGAACAGCGCAGTGCGCGCGCCACCGATGTGAAGATAGCCAGTGGGGGACGGCGCGAAACGGGTGATGACTTGGTCAGACATTGGATTGCTTAACCTTTCGATAAGCTTGATGCGGTTAGCGTTGCGCACCCATACCCAGCAAGGGGATGAAGAACAAGCATGCCACGCCTTTGGACCCTGCTGGAAAGCGAACTCGCCCGGCAGCGCGGGCATTTGTTTCCTTGGGTTCCCGTTGTCCTTGCCATTGGCATCGGCGCATTCTTCTCACTTCGCTCTGATCCGTCTGCTAAACAGATCGGGCTTGCGTTCTGTGTCGCGATAGGTGCCGCTTTATCCCGACGCTTTGTAAACGAAACGTTGCAAATCGGGCTCGTCTGTATCGGGGTCTTCGCGGCGGGCTTCGGGATTGCGGGCGTTCGGGCGCAAATGGTCGCGACGCCCTTGATCGAGTTCCGGTACTACGGCCCGATCGAAGGCCGTGTCATAGCGATTGACCGATCATCCAGCGACAAGCCGCGATTGCTGCTGGATCAGGTGGTGCTACAGGATATGGCCCCGGATCGAACGCCGCATCGTGTGCGCGTGTCGTTGCACGGTGATCAGCGCTGGATTGATCCAGAGCCGGGCATGCGCGTGATCATGACGGGGCATCTTTCAAAATCGCCGGGCCCGGCGGAACCGGACGGCTTTGATTTCCAAAGGCATGCATGGTTCCAGAGCATCGGGGCAGTTGGCTACACCCGCATCCCTGCATTGGTGCTTGAGCTACCGACTGATGGCCCGATGTGGGCGCGGGCACGACACGCTTTGTCTGAACGGGTGCAGGCAAAGTTGGAAGGGCAGGTCGGGGCTTTCGCCGCCGCGATTATGACGGGTGACAGAAGCGCGATTGAGCGGGAAACGCTGGACGCTCTTCGCGACAGCAACCTTGCGCATCTTTTGGCGATTTCCGGTCTTCATATGGGGCTTTTGACCGGGTTCGTGTTCGCCAGCCTGCGCCTTGCCTTGTTGCTTGTTCCGGTTTGGGGGCTTTTGTGGCCGGTCAAAAAGCTGGCGGCGGCGGCGGCACTGGTAGTCGGTGCCGGATACCTAGGGCTTTCCGGGGGAAACGTCGCGACCGAGAGGGCCTTCGTCATGGTGGCCGTGGCGCTTTTGGCTGTGATCTTTGACCGTCGGGTGATGTCGTTTCGCGCCTTGGCATTGGCGGCGCTTATTGTCCTTGTCCTCAGGCCAGAGACGCTGCTGGGACCAGGTTTTCAGATGTCATTCGCGGCGACGACCGCGTTGGTCGCTGTGTTCGGTGCATGGCAACGTTCTGACGTGTCGCAGAAAATCCCGCGAGTTTTGCGCCCTGTCGCTGCGGTGTTTTTGTCGTCGCTCATTGCGGGCTTGGCCACAGCACCGGTCGCCATGGCGCATTTCAACAGATTTGCAGAGTTTGGCTTGATCGCGAACCTTATCGCAGTTCCCGCGATGGGGATCGTGGTTATGCCCTCAGGTGTTCTGGCGGCTTTGCTGATGCCTTTCGGACTGGAAGGTATCGGGCTTTGGGCGATGGAATGGGGGCTGAGCTGGATTTTAACCGTCGCCCATCAGGTCAGCAGTTGGGATGAGGCTGTGAAACTGGTGCCTTCGCCACCTGCAAGTGTGTTGCCCATTGGCGCAATGGCCGGCCTGTTTTGCCTTCTGTGGCAGGGCAGATTGCGGTGGATCGGGATTGCACCGGCTGTGATCGCCGCCTGGATTTGGGTTGGGGCCACACGGCCTGATGTCTTGATTGCCCATGATGGCGGGCTGGTTGGCGTTGTGACGGATCAGGGCAGGGCGCTAAGCAAAGCGAAAGGCGCAGGTTTTGCCGCGCGTATCTGGTTGGAAAATGATGGCTCCGCACTTTCGCAAAGTGAGGCCGCATCGCTTTGGCCCGAGAATACAGGCATCCAGCATGTGTCGGGCAAGCGCGCCCTTCAAGGTTTCGAAGGCTGTCATCAGGGCGAGGTGGTTGTCAGCAACCAGACCCTGCCTGAATTGCGGTGTTTGACCTTTGACGCGTCGATCTTGCGTCACACGGGCGCTGTCGCCTTGTATCGCGACAAAAGCGAATGGCGCGCGGTGACCGCACGCCATCGGAAAGGGGTTCGCATGTGGCACGGGGATGTTCCCGAAGGTCCGGAAAACCAAAGGCTCACCGGACTATTGCGGACAGATCAATAAGTGCGGATCAGCCCGACTAGACGGCCCTGCACCGAAACAGATCCGGACGGCAGAATGCGCGGTTCATAGGCTGGGTTCGCGGCCTCAAGCATAATCGAGCCGCCCTTGCGGCGGAACCGCTTTAGCGTTGCCTCATACCCTTCGATCTGCGCGACCACGATATCGCCGTCGCTGGCCTGCGATGTTTCGCGGATAACCACAACGTCACCGTTGTTGATGCCCGCGTCGATCATCGAGTCGCCTTTGACCTCAAGCGCGTAATGCTTGCCCGGTCCGCTCAGCATCTGGCTGGGCACGGCGATTTCCGGCGGGATGTCGTTGATGGCCTGAATGGGCTCACCCGCTGCGATCCGGCCAAGCACGGGCAGTTCGGTCGCTTCAATCGTGATCGACTTGGCCGCAGCAGGTGTGCTGTCGGGCAGATCGCCGTCAATGACCTTCGGGGTAAAGGTCGCGCCAGAAGGTGCCAGCGTGTCGGGCAGCTTTACAATCTCGATCGCGCGGGCGCGGTGCGCTAGGCGACGGATGAAGCCACGTTCTTCAAGGGCGGTGATCAGGCGGTGGATGCCGGACTTGGATCGCAGGTCCAACGCCTCTTTCATCTCGTCAAAGCTGGGCGGTACGCCGTCGCGGGCGACGCGCTTTTGAATAAAGTGCAGTAGATCCAGCTGTTTTTTCGTAAGCATTGCGACACCCCTTCAAGTTTGTCGCATTTTGTTCTACTCATGTTCTCGTTTTGTGTCAACAAAGTAGAACGATGCAAGAACAGCTGTGGCCTTTCGGACTCAGTAAAGCCCTTGTTCCTTGGCGATCAAAGCGGCCTGCGTCCGGTTTGCCACGCCAATTTTTCGATACAGCGTTTTGACGTGCAGCTTTACCGTCGGTTCGCGGATATCCAGATCGCGGGCGATTTCCTTATTGGATTTGCCTTCGGTCAGTCCCTTTAGAACGTCCATCTCGCGGCGCGACAGTTTTTGTGCCAGCGGGTGGTTCCGTTCGGGCTCGGGTGCGCGGAGGAATTCAATGGGCGTGAACTGTTCGCCCGCCGCCATAAAGCGGACCGCGTTGATCAGCGACTTGGCCGACAGTGTTTTGGGCACGAAACCCGCCGCACCCTTTTCCAGGGCTTCTTGGGCCACGTCGCGTGTCGCTGTGCCGGAAATGATACCGACACGGTGATCGCCGGGAAGATCCTGAATGCGCTGCATCCCTTCCAGACCGGTCATGCCGGGCATCGAGTAATCAAGCAGAACCAGATCGAAAACCGGATCATCCTTGACCCGTTCAAAGGCCGCGTTGAAATCGGCGACTGTTTCGACCGATATGTCTGGTTCTTTTCCGAGATAAAGTTGAAGCATGTCCCGGAGAAGGTCATGATCGTCTGCAACCAGAATGCGCAGTTGCGAGCTTTCAGTCATTGTGAATGCGCCTCAGGGTCATCATATGCCTAGACTACCCGCCTTTTCTGCTTTCAGTCTGTTTATCTTAAGATAGAACATGCTTCTTCCCTAAGCAAACCTACGATTTTGCCGCAGTCGTAAGCCCAACGAACTGGTGCAAAAGCGCACTGATCCGGAACAAAGTATATCTGCAGTATCTGAAGGTTCTATTTAAAAGGATAGGGATTGTGGCAGATTCCCGTCTATCGGTTTCAGTGTTTTAACACGCAATTTGAATTTAGCGTCGTGAAAACCTATACCAATGGATATTGATTTTCAACTTATGCTCTACTGCAGCGCTATTTTTAACCTGCCATATTGAACAGCGTTATCGAAAGGTTGGTTCTATGACTAATACCGTAATTTCGCGCGTTGCATTTGCAGTCGCAACTTTTCTGCCGGTCATGGGTTTCAGTGCCGAACTTGACGCTCCGGCTGGTCCTGTGTTGCTGACGGTCAGCGGCGCAATCGAGAATTCTAATACCGCCAATGGTGATGCTGCGTTCGATCGCGAAATGCTGCAGGCGCTTGGGGCAGAAACCATCGAGACAACCACAATCTGGACAGAAGGTATGCAGTCTTTTGAAGGCGTTTCCTTGCAGGTCTTGATGGACGCGGTGGGTGCCACCGGTAGCATTATGAAAGCAACAGCCATTAACGACTATTCGGTCGAGATCCCGGCAGAAGATTGGGTCGAGAATGGCCCGATTGTTGCATATTCCAACAATGGCGAGGAAATGTCCGTTCGCGATAAAGGCCCGTTGTGGGTTGTGTATCCGTACGACAGTTCCCCGAATTATCAAACCGAAGTGATCTACTCACGTAGTATCTGGCAATTGGACCGGATCACCGTCGAATAGACCCACCAAGGCCAATCCGCGCGGGAGACGTTAGTGTCCGTTGGCACAAGAATTCGCGCTGCAATGCGTCGATTAATGTCGGTCAAACTACTAGCGGCAACGGTAGTGGTTTGTTTGGCATTTGTCGTGGGCCTAAGCTGGATGATTTCGAAAGAGATCGACAAAATCAGCACTGCGACATCGGACAATGCCCAATGGACCGTCGCGCAGGTAGATGTGGAATTGCTTCGCTACCGGCTTGCTTTGGAAACCGACGGCGGCGATCCGGCCGACCTTCGGAATTTGCGCCGGCGCTTTGACGTGTTTTACAGCCGTATGTCGACGTTGCTATACGGCAATTCGTTCATCCAGTTGCGAAACTCGCCAAACTTCGCCGGGTCTTTAGATCGGCTTCTGACCTTTCTAGAGGAAACGGTTCCAATCATTGACGGCGATGACCCGCAATTGATTGCCGCATTACCCGATCTGCAAAAAGCTGCCGTCGAAATTACCCCTGTCGCACGTGAAATGACCTTGGCGGGTCTGGCGGCCTTTGCGGAAAATACCCGCGACCGTCGCCAGGAAGTTATGAAGACGCTGGTTATTCTGGCCGTCTTTGTGATGATCCTGCTGGCCATTCTGATCGTTGCTGCCGCCAAATTGATGCAGATGAATACCATCGCACGGCGTCACGCGGCCGAGGTTGAACAGGCGTCCGAACAGCTGAAAACTATCGTGGAAACGTCACTTGATGCAATCGTATTGGCGGATTTCCGGGGGCGTATTCTTACGCAAAACCCAGCGGCAGATACGATGTTCGGGTCGCTTCAGGATCGTGCGACAATAAACCTGAAAGATCTCTTTTCGCCTGATGAGACCAAGGAAAAGTTTGATTTCATCGGGACGGGCAAACCTTTGCCCGCTGGCAGTCGGCGGTTTGAAATCCAGTCGCTGCACAAAGACGGCATCTATTTCCCCGCAGAGGTTTCCATCGACCGATCTGGCGGCGGTGAGGAGCAGATGTATGTCGCTTATATCCGAGACATCTCGCGCAGGAAAAATGCCGAGGATGCCCTGCGCGATGCGCGTGACCGCGCCTTGGCGGGGGAAAAGGCCAAGTCCGAATTCCTTGCTGTAATGAGCCACGAAATGCGCACGCCTCTGAACGGCATCCTCGGCACGATGCAGCTGATGCGTCCTTTGTCGACGGGCCAGCGTGAAAACGAACTTCTCGACCGGATGGAAAGTTCTGGGCGCTTGTTGCTCAGCCTTGTGAACGATGTGTTAGACCTGTCCAAATACGAAGCAGGCAAGCTGACGCTGGAAGACCGCGCGTTTGCGCTTCCGGATTTGCTGAAGGGCATCGTGGATACCAACCGTCCGATGGCGACAGCGAATGGCAACAGCCTGAACTGGTCATGGGTCGGTCCGGAACGAAACTGGGTGCGGGGCGATCAACGGCGCCTGCGCCAGATCCTTTTAAACCTCGTCAGTAATGCTGTGAAATTCACGCGCAATGGCGAGGTCGAGATCGAAGTCGAAGAAATGGCTTCTCCTTCTGGAACGATCGAGTTCCGCGTCATCGATACCGGGATCGGGATCGGCGAAGACGATATCGAACGGATTTTCCAGGACTTCGAAACGCTGGACAGCTCGTATGCGCGTCAGGCCGGTGGCACTGGTCTTGGGCTCGGGATCGTGCGCCGTCTGGTAAACATGATGGGTGGCGAAATCGGCGCGGAAAGTGAACCCGGCGAGGGCAGCCTGTTCTGGGTGCGCATTCCGTTCAACAGTGTCGATCAGTCTGATGTGGTCAACGATGATGTCGAAGTCCCGATCACAACCCCAACCGGAGAGCGGTCGCTTTCGGTTCTTCTGGTCGAAGATAACGAGATCAACAGGTTCGTCGCGCGCGAGCTTTTGAATTCCGAAGGTCACAAGGTGACCGAAGCGGCGAACGGTCAAGAAGGCGTTGAATTGGCCAATGAGACCCTGTTCGATCTGATCCTGATGGATATCTCGATGCCGGTCAAAGACGGCGTTGCGGCGACAATCGAGATCAGGGCAGGGGACGGGGCATCATCCGGCACCCCGATCATCGCAGTGACGGCACATGCACTTCCGGAAGAGGTCGAAGGATTTCTAAAGTCAGGCATGCAGGACTGCCTGTCAAAGCCCATCGAACGAAACGCGTTGAAGCGTATTCTGGCGCAGGTGGCCTATTCCAACGCGGTGGTCACAACCGACAAGGTCGCGCATCAGAACGGAACCAAGCTGCCGTATTTCGATCCGTCGCAGCTTGAGGCACTGGCAAGCGCATTAGGGTTCGAACAGGTCGAAACTCTGATCAACCGATTGCGCGCAGAAGGCAGCGCTACAACCGACAGGTTGATGGGGATGTCTACAAATGATCCGGAACTGGCGGCTGTCGTGCACCAGTTCGCTGGCAGCTGCGCAAGCTTCGGTCTGACCAGTCTGAGGGAATCCCTTTATGGGATCGAGGGCAAAAAGAAGAGTGGGGCGCTTGTGTCCAATTCTGAAATCGAGGCCCTGAAACCGCTCTGGAAGAAGAGTGAATCAGCACTCTTGTCTTGGGCATCCCAGCAGAGAGATTACAACGGCTGACTCGCTGCTCATGTTAGCGTGATACCCCTACGGACTATTCCATCTATAGTAGATAGGTGGATTTTTTATCGTGTGTGACCAGTCGTGTATCGAAAGAGCTAAGTCCACCTTAAGACAGCACTATCGCCCCTTTATACAGGCCTTCCGCGTGTAGGTAATAACCCATCGCGGTCTTATCCTTATCTCAGCGCGCAACTTTTGAGTGCGTTGGTGAAAGGGCATTTCCATGAAGCGGTCTACGAATTCTGCACAGAACCAAGCTCATGCGGCGACGTCGCAGACCCCGTTTCAGGTCACCCGCCTTTTCGCAATTTCCTTGTTCTTTTTTCTGAGCGTTTTGGCGTTGGCCTAATGGCTTACCCAACAAAGCGATCTTGGCACGAAGGATGCAGGCACAATCCACAGCGGGTCCGCCAACTGGCCTCTCGCACACCGATAATTGAACGCGAAATGTTACTTGGGGGTTTCTATGCCGCGTAATCACAGCTTGACCAATACAGACCAATCGGGATTGCCGACTTTGACACCATCGCTGGTAAATGCGCTGTTTTCTATCACGGATGCCGTAGGCAGTGTGGTGTCGCGCAAGTCTTCGATCGCTCAGAACGAAACATATGACGCGATTGATCACGACGATCTCGCGCCGCCGCAAATCGCCACCAGCACAGCGCAGGCTCTGGGCTCTTCGGTTCTTGTCCGCACCCCGTCGCGCCTGACGCCGGTCACACAGTTGAAGGCTGGCGACTTCGTCTGCACGGCCAAGCTTGGGTTCCAAAAGGTTATTCAGGTCCGCGAACTTCTGGCTTGGATGAAAGAAGACTCCGCTCTTGTGCGCATCACGGCAGGTGCCTTGGGCAATCCCAGCACCGCTTGGGTCACGGGCGATCAAAAGCTGATCTTCTCGCACCCCCGTTTCGCCGATCTGTTTGGTGCGCCGGATGTCGCGATCAAAGCGGTTGATCTGGTCAATGGCGGGTCAATCGTCGTCGAAGAGCGCGGCCTTCCGCTGCATGTCTTCGAGGTCTGCGTTGAACAGTCTTCCGCACTGGTCTCTGATGGCCTGCATTTCAGCGTACCCGGCCGCGCAGGGGGCCACTTCCGCTGGCCTGTTCTGACAGGCCGTCAGGTTCCTTTGGCGCTGCGGGTTCTGGGTTTTGATAAAACCCCAGCCAACTGATCAAATCTTCCACAAATAAAAAAGCGGCGTCGGTAAAACCGGCGCCGCTTTTTCATTTACTCGACGTCCTTTGGGTCTAGTCCAGCGGCCCCTGGAATACCTCCTGTCGGGGCTGACTTGCGCCCGCCGCTCATGAAATCAGAGAAGTCGGCATCATCAGAAGAGGCAGGTTCGCTTTCGAGGATGGCGCTTTCCTCCGCTGGGTCTTGTGGCTTTGGCGTCGATACCTCGCCACGCAATGACTTGCGGTCGTTGGGCGTCGGCGCACTCATGAAATCCAGAAAGTCGTCCTTGGGTCCGTCGTCCTCGGACGCAGTCGAGCGCGCGTCTGTGAATTTCATGCGTGTTGTGGACGCTTCCCGCGACTTGCGCTTCGCTTCGACCTTGCGGACCAGATCGGCAAGGCGGCTGTCGAATTCCTCTTCCTCTGGCGAGATCGTCGGAAATTCATGTGCGGGCGCAGTCTGGGGCTCTGCGGCTTCGTCGTGTGTTTCTTTAGAGGAAACGGCTGTGGTGCCTTCCACCGGCGTGGAGTCGAGCGGATCGGCATCATCTAGCGGACGTTCTTCCGCATCGATTGTAACCTCTGTCGCGTCCAGTGGCGGACTGTCCGAATGGTCTTCTGCTACCGGCTTCTCATCAAAGAACGGCGCGTCATCGGTCGCGGCCGATATTTCGTCATCCTGTGGCGTAGCAGAGGTCGTTGCTGGCTCGGCCTGTTCCGCCAAGGCTTCGATAGCTTCAGGTTCTGTCTCGGGCATTTGGTCGTCAGGAATTGAAGTTGTTTCAACATCCTGCTCAAACGCGACCATCTCATCTGACTCATTGCCAACTTCAATGTCTTCAGGTTGATCTGCGTGGTCGTCGGCCTCCGGCAGCGTTTGCGTGCTTTCGTCCGTTTCGAACGGCTCTGACGCGTCGACACTCTCTGCCGTGACTGTTTCTTGATCAGAAGCTGCCGACATATCAGCGTCCGTGAATTGTTCCGCATCGATATCGTCATCCGCGATAGCCCCGTCCAAGTCGGGGCCAGTTAACTCGACATCTGGTTGACCCTCATTTGCGTCAATGGTCGTTTCCTCAGCCTCAGCCTCAGCCTCAGCCTCAGCCTCAGCCTCAGCCTCAGCCTCAGCCTCAGCCTCAGCCTCAGCCTCAGCCTCAGCCTCAGCCGGAAGCGCGTCGCTCAAGTCGAAATTTACGGCTTCTTCCAAGCCACCAGAGGTCTCATCCGCGAAGATTTCCGCTTCGGACGTGTCCTCGATATCGGCAGCAGCTTCCTGTTCGATACTGACATCTACATCGTCCGCAATGTCCAACGGAGCATCCAAATCGGGCTCATCGGGTATCAGGGCTTCAACGCCCTCAGCCTGCGCAGGAACCGTTTCCTCCGTGACCGTCGAAATGGCGTCATCCGACAAAGGAGCGCTGGCCAACTCATCAAGTGCAGGTTCCTCGGCCACATCGGTCACGTCCTCTGCGACGGAGCTTTCTTCAGGAAGTTCCGCCAGCGCCTCGGCATCTTCAGAGACCGATCCCTGTAGTTCCTCCAAAACGATGTCGTCACCATTATCTTCCGCGATGTCGCCGGTGGGCGCAGTGTCAGCGGTTTCCGTCGATGGCGGGACTTCGGTTTCTTCCGATAGGGTGTTTTCATCGGACATTTCGACCGAAGCGTCTTCGAGCATTGCGTCCATTTCGTCTGCGCTCGCACCGTCAGCCGCGCTAGACAGAATGGAAGCGTCGCCCTCTACAGTGTCGTCTATTTCGAGGGTTTCTTCGGGCGTGTTCAGGGCGTCCATCGTCGCTGCGAGGTCATCAAGACCTGCCGCAGGTTCGGAAGGTTTTTCAGCCGGAGCGTCACCCGACATGCTGTTCATCAACGCGGCAAGGTCATCGCCGCTGTCATCTTCTTCCACACTCTCGTCCGGCGCGTTCAGAGCGTCCATAGTTGCTGCGAGGTCATCAAGACCTGACGCAGGTTCGGCAGGTTTCTCAGCCGGGGCATCACCCGACATGCTGTCCATCAACGCCGCAAGGTCATCGGCGCTGTCATCTTCTTCCACACTCTCTTCAGGCGCGTTCAGGGCGTCCATCGTGGCCGCGAGGTCGTCGAGGCCTGCCGCGGGTTCGGCAGGTGCGTCGACAGGCGCTTCGCCTGACATGCTGTCCATCAGCGCGGAAAGGTCATCGCCACTGTCGTCACCTTCGGAACTCTCTTCAGGGGCGTTTAAAGCATCCATCGTCGCTGCGAGGTCATCGAGACCTGCCGCAGGTTCGGCAGGTTTCTCAGCCGGGGCATCACCCGATATGCTGTCCATCAACGCGGCAAGGTCATCGCCACTATCATCGTCTTCTGCACTCTCTTCAGACGCGTTCAGGGCGTCCATCGTGGCCGCGAGGTCATCGAGACCTGCCGCAGGTTCGGCAGGTTTCTCAGCCGGGGCATCACCCGATATGCTGTCCATCAACGCGGCTAGGTCATCGCCACTGTCATCCTTTTCTGCACTCTCTTCAGGCGAGTTCAACGTGTCCATCGATGCTGCCAGATCGTCCAGACCTGCGGCGGCCTTGGCAGCTTCGGCCTCTGCGCGTTCTTGGGCTTCGATACGTGCCAAGGCTTCTTCCGCGCTGATGATGGCGTTGGGATCTTTGGGCGCTTCGGCAGGGGGCGCTGCAGGTGCGGCTTCGGGTTCGTCTTCCCCTCCCATCTGATCGAAAAGCGCCATCATGGCGTTGTCCTCCAAAGCCGTTGTCTTCGGTTGCGGCTTGGGTTTCGGAGGAGGCGGGGGCGGCGCGGGTTCCGGTTCGGGCGGGGTTTCTTCGATCACCACAGCTTCGATGATCTCGGGCTCTTTCACCAGCTTGCCCTTTTCCATCGCAGCAAGGCCGTCCCGCAGCGCGCGCAGACGGAGTTGCATCGCAAGCTGGCGTTTGCCGTCGTCGCGTTCGTCGTGCCAGACCTCGGCGCCCGCGTTGGCGATATCCACCAGACTGCTTTGTTTGTGCTTCTGGAAAATGCGCCGCAATTGACGGGGCAGGGCCGTTTTGCTGGGGGGCTTAATCTCTGGTGTTTCCTGCGTCATCGGAGCGCTCCGGTGTTTGTCTTTCGAAGTTGGCATCGGACTTGCAAATATCGGGCCAGATTGCGCTGCGGCGCTGACAGAAAAGCGATGCAAAGGAAGGTCCAAATGGTTGGTGTACGCGATCATCTGGCGACACATGCAAATGCCCTGATGCTGCGGGAAAAGCGGAACGCGGTTCTGGCGTCGAATATCGCCAACGCGGCGACGCCCGGTTTCAAGGCGCGTGATTTCGATTTTTCGCAGGCGATGAAGCAAGCGGTGGGAGAGGCCGAGTTGCGGACAACGCACGACCGGCACATTCCGACCAGCGCAGCCGCGGGAACCGGTTTGGGCTATCGCCAGCCTTTGAACCCGTCGATGGATGGCAACACGGTCGAGCTGGCGGTCGAGCAGACAGAGTTTTCGGAAAACTCGCTGCGCTACCAGACCAGCCTTCAGCTTCTGAACCGTAAGATCAGCGGCCTGACCCGCGCGATCAAAGGAGAGTAATCATGACAGTGAAAAACGTCTTTGATGTCGCGCAGCGGGCTATGACGTCACAGTTGACCCGCCTGAATACGGTCGCGTCGAACCTTGCCAATGCGAATTCGGTCAGTAGCACCGAGGAGGGGGCCTATCGGGCCATGCGCCCCGTGTTCAAAACGATCTACGCCGAGAACACCAAAGACTCGGGCCTGTCATCCGTCGGGGTCGAACGCATCGTGCAGCTCGATCGTGCGCCCGAGCGTTTGTACCAGCCTGAACACCCCGAAGCCGACGCCGATGGCTTCGTCTATCAGGCCGTCGTCAACACAGAAGAAGAGATGGTCGAGATGATGGAAGCGTCCCGCCAATATCAGAACACCGTCGAAGTTATTTCGACGATGCGGGCGCTGATGGCACGAACTGTGAATATGGGCCAGTGATAGGGAAGGAACGACATGACCTCTATTGATGGCATTTCATCTCAGATCTCGGGTTTGCGGACGCAAACATCGCTTCAGCCCGAGAATGTGACCGGTTCGCAGGAACTGGGGCAGCAGGATTTCCTGACGCTTATGACCACGCAAATGAAGAACCAGGATCCGTTCGCGCCGATGGAAAACGGCGAGTTTCTGGCCCAGATGGCGCAGTTCTCGACGGTGAATGGTTTGGACACGATTAACCAGACGCTTGAGTCGATGTCGGCGCAGTTGGGCTCCAGCCGCGTCCTGAACGCGTCATCGATGATCGGTCGCCAGGTGTTGGTGCCGGGCACGCTTGCCCGCGCGGACAGTGCAGGCGCGATCAACGGCGTGGTCGATCTGGTCGGATCGGTGTCGTCGGTCTCTATTCGGTATACGGACGCGCAATCCGGCGTCTTGCTTCATCAACAGGAAATGGGGCCGCAGCCTGCGGGGCGGCTTGATTTCAGCTGGTCTGATGTACCGGCCAACATTCGTGACGCCAACGGGGCGATCCGCGTGTCGGTCGATGTGGGTGGGAATGGTCAAAGCGCTGCGATCGCACCGATGGTGTACGCACGCGTGATCGGTGTCGAGGTGCCGCCGGAAGGCACCGATTTTACCCTCAACATCGAGGACTACGGTCTTCGCAACAGCCTAGAGATCAGCGCGTTGCGTTGACCTTTTGCCACCAGAGCTAAGAACATGAAGGTGCAAAAATGACGTTTATAACAGCTTTATCCGGCCTGAATGCCGCCCAGACCGATATTTCGACAACGTCGAACAACATCGCCAACGTGGGCACAGTCGGTTTCCACAGCAGTCGCGCCGAGTTCGCCGATTTCTATCCGAACTCTCCGTATTCCAACCCGCAAACGACAGTGGGATCGGGTACACAAGTGACCCGTGTGGCTCGCAGCTTCCAGCAAGGCACTGTAGGTGCGACTGGCAACCAGCTTGATCTGGCCATTCAGGGCGCTGGCATGTTCCAGATGCAGACCGAACCGACAGGCGGCGAAATCGCATACACACGGGCAGGGGCGTTCGGCCTGAATGAGAACGGCTATATCGTCAATGCGGAAGGCTACTACTTGAATGCCTATCCGGCGTCGGATGGCGGCGATGTCCTGTCGATGGTTGTCACGCAGCCTGTCAAAGTCGAGATGTTCGACGGCACGCCAAAAGCGACCGAGAATATCACGACAGCTGTCCAATTCCCGTCCGGTGAAAGCATTTCCGGCACGCAAGCGGTTGTTCCTGCGGCGGATTTTGACAGCGCGAACCCTGAAACGTTTGCCTATAGCAACTCGATCAACATCTTTGATGCCGATGGCCAGCCGCAAAGTGCGAATATGTACTACATCCTGCGCGATCTGCCGGATGTGGACGATGAAACCACGACATTCGAAGTGCGCCTGACAATCGATGGTCGCGATGGCACGGAAACCTTTGCAGGTGATGCCACAATAACCTTTGATGGTGACGGTTACCTGGTCGATGGCGCTGGGCAGATTTCGTTCGATGTCGCGGGACGTAGCATTGCCGTCGATTTACAGGACTCGCGCATCGAAGACGCCGAGTTTGCGGTAAAGTCTTTTTCCCAAGACGGCGAAACCCGCGAAGCGCTCAGCGGCCTACAGGTCGATGACGCAGGTCTGATCTGGGCGGCTTATGGTGGCCGTGAATCCAAGGCGATCGGTCGTGTGGCGCTTGCAAACTTCAACAATCTTGGCGGCTTGGAAAACCTCGGCAGCGCGACATACGGCGCGACCCGTAGTTCCGGCGCTGCGCAACTGGGTGTTCCTGCCGTGAACGGCTTTGGGTCGATCCGCTCGGGTGCTCTGGAATACGCGAACGTCGATCTGACCAAGGAACTGGTGAACCTGATCACGGCTCAGCGGAACTTCCAAGCGTCGGCCAAAGCGCTGGAAACCAACCAGTCGCTGTCGCAGACGATCATGAACATGCGGACCTAAAGGACGCCGTAATCTATGGATAGAATGATCCATACTGCCCTGAATGCCTTGCGTGTCATGCGTGACACGCAGGTCAATCAGGCGCAGAACCTTGCCAACCAGAACGTGCCGGGCTTTCGTCGTGATCTGACGGATAACACCAACACCAAGTTTCTGGATGTCATGAACGGTCTTCAGACTCGCGCCTTTCAGATGGAAGGCCAAGGCGGGGCTTTTGCTGAACAGGCAGGGTTCATGGACCGCACTGGCGAAGAGCTTGATGTGGCGATCGGTGATCAGGGGTACTTCTTTATCCAGCCGCAGAACGGCGAGGTGGCTTTGTCACGTCGTGGCGATATGCGCCGTCAACCTGATGGCACGCTGGTCAATGGCGCGGGGGATACAATGCTGGACGCTGGGCTACAGCCCATTGTCGTCCCGCCGTATCAGTCGATCCGGATCACCGAACTGGGCGAAATCCACATAGAACCTCAGGGCGGCGCGCCGGGTGAAACCGTAGTTGCGGGCGTTCTGGGAACTGTTGTTCCTGATGCCGACGTGCAGCTTCGCAAAGGTTTGGACGGGGAAATCCGGCAGATCGATGGCGGTGTTCCCAACCCCAACCAAGGTGCCGAGGTGATCCAGTTCACTTTGGAAGGCAGCAACGTCAATCCGGTCGAGGAATTGCTGACCTCAATCGAAATCCAGCGCAACTTCGAGATCGGCTTGCGCATGGTTATGTCCGCCAAAGAACTGGACGAAGGCAGTGCCACTTTGATGCGGCCGCCTGAATAAACAGCGCCACCTATCCCTTTGGATTAAAACCATTCATCCGTAAGGGTTAGGTGCATTGGCATATGCGTTGCAGAAATCGATGAAACGGAATTTTCCCAGGAGGGGATGCGATGTCATCGAACGCCATGCATGTTGCAAAGACCGGATTGAACGCCCAACAGGCGCGTATTCAGGTCATTTCCAACAACCTTGCAAACGTCAACACCACTGGCTTCAAACGCGACCGCGCGAACTTTGAATCCCTTCTTTATCAGGTGTGGCGCCCCGCCGGTTCGCAGACATCTGAGGCAACCGAACAGGCATCGCCCACCGCCGTGGGTACGGGCGTGCGCATGGTCAACACCGAAAAGCTTTATACCCAAGGATCTCTGGCCAGCACCGGAAACGCGCTTGACGTGGCCATCGACGGGAAAGGCTTCTTTCAGGTGCTGATGCCGGATGGCCGGATCGGCTATACCCGCAATGGCGCATTTTCGCAGAACTCTGAAGGCGTGCTGACCACCGCGAGCGGGTATGTCATCCAGCCTGAAATCCAGCTTCCCGCTGATGCCTTGTCTGTCACAGTTTCCGCAGACGGTATCGTCAGCGTCACCCAGCCCGGCGCCGTTGAACCGCAAGAGGTGGGGCAGCTGACGCTGGCAAACTTTGTGAACCCGCGTGGCTTGGATCCCATCGGGGAAACCTTTGTCGTCGAAACCAACGCAAGCGGTGCGCCCATCGTGGCCGCGCCTTTGGCAGATGGGGCCGGCAAGCTGGTTCAGGGCTTTCTGGAAACCTCCAACGTCAATGTCGTCCAAGAACTGGTCGACATGATTGAAGCGCAGCGCGCTTACGAAGTGAACTCCCGCGCGATTTCGGCCTCGGACGAAATGATGCGGTACCTCTCTAACAAACTATAAGGGTCGCTCTTGATGAAGTTCTTTAAGTTTACAGCGGCTCTTGCCGCACTGGCCGTCGCAGGCTGTTCGACACAGGTCGAAAATGCCCGTTCGGAAAACTTTGAACCGGTCTTTCCGGTCGAAGCCATCGAAACAGAATACAGCCTGCCGTCGGGCGGGATTTATTCGACTTCGGGTCAGGGCCTGTTTGCCACGGACCGCCGCGCCAAAGCGATTGGCGATCTGCTGACGGTTCAATTCACCGAAAGCTTTTCGGCCAAGAAAACCCAGAACGCGGGCACGTCGCGGACCGATAACTATAACCTCGCTCTGCCGGGCGCGATTTTCACGAACTTTGACGGCTCTGGCATGACGTCCAGCACGCAACAGGCGTTTTCCGGCTCTGGCAGCGCGGCGCAGTCCAACTCTTTGACAGGCCGTCTGTCTGTGTCCGTCGTGCGCGTTCTGCCCGGTGGCAATCTTGAAATTCTGGGGCAGAAGAAACTGACCCTGAACAATGGCGACGAATACGTCCGCCTGAGCGGCATCGTCCGTCCTGCGGATATCAGCGCGCAGAATGTCGTGCTGTCCGACCGTATCGCCAACGCCCAGATCGAATACATCGGCGCGGGGCAGGTGGCTGATGCTGGTAAACAAGGCTGGCTGCGTCGTGGCCTGAACACCGTTTCCCCGTTCTGAGGTAAGCCCATGATCCGACACCTCCTGCAAATTCTGGCGCTGACCCTGATCATCATGCCCACCATCGCCAGCGGCGACCGCCTGAAAGATCTGGCATCCGTCGCCGGTGTGCGTTCCAACCCGCTGGTGGGCTATGGAATTGTCGTCGGCCTGTCGGGCAGTGGTGACGGAAACAACAATCTGACGCGGCAATCGATGCAATCCATCGTGTCGCGTCTGGGGCTTGAGGTGTCCGCCAACGATCTGGACGCAAAGAACGCCGCTGCCGTGATGGTGACGGCGGAGCTGCCGCCTTTCATCAAACCCGGTCAGACGATTGATGTGACGGTGTCCACCGTGGGCAAGGCCAAGTCTCTTCAGGGTGGCACGCTGCTGATGACCCCGCTGATGGGTGCAGACGGCGAGGTTTACGCCATCGCCCAGGGCAACATGGTCGTGGGTGGTCTGGGTGTCGAAGGCGGCGACGGGTCATCCGTTGTCGTGAATATCCCGACAGTCGGGCGGATTCCGGGTGGTGGCACGGTTGAACGCCTTGTGCCGACACCCTTTCTGGAAAGCGACTATTTCGTCCTGAACCTGCATCGGAATGATTTTTCGACGGCAGGCAACGTGGTGGATTCCATAAACGCTATTTTCGGCAGCGGTGTCGCCGCGGCACTGGACGGCACGTCGGTGCGTGTCCGCGCGCCCGCTGATCCGGCAGAACGCGTGGCCTTCATGGGCATTCTCGAAGGGATCGAGGTCGATCCAGCGTCGCCACCCGCGCAGGTCATCGTCAACTCGCGCACCGGCACAGTTGTCATCGGTGGTGATGTCCGTGTCTCACCTGCCGCTGTCGCGCATGGGTCGCTGACCGTACGTGTGAATGAGGATTTCAACGTCGATCAGGCTGCCACTGTTGTGAACGGCGAAGACGGCGTCGTGGTCGCCGGGGGTGAGCCGGTTGTGACGCCCGACACGCAAATCGAAATCGAACAGGACCCCGCCCGCGCCTTTGTCTTTGATCCGGGCGTGTCGCTGTCATCGCTGGTGGATGCGATCAACGCGGTGGGTGCAAGCCCCGCCGATCTTGTCGCTATTCTGGATGCCTTGCGCCGTTCGGGCGCGCTTCGCGCCGAACTGATCGTGATCTGAGGGTATTATGGAGCTTCCTTCAAAACTTCCCGTACCGCTGTCGCGAAACGATGGCATCGCCCTGAACGGCAGCTCCAGCAGCGAAGCGCGCCTGCGCGCCGCCTCGGAAGGGTTCGAGGCATTGTTCTTGCAGCAGATGATGAAGGCTGGGCGATCGGCGTCCTTGGCCAAAGGCATCTTTGACGGAACGGGTATGGATACAACGCAATCCCTATTGGACCGCGCCATGACAGAGACCGGCGCAAGCCAGTCCAAGCTTGGTATGGCCGAGGCGATCTACCGGCAGTTTTCCGGCCACGTCGGAAAAGGGCGGTAATCCGCGATGTCCGATCTGTTCAATATCGGCCAGTCCGGCATCGTTGCAGCCCGTACCGCGCTGACGGTAACGGGCGAAAACATCGCCAACGCCGATACCGAAGGGTATCGCCGCCGCGATGTGTCGCAACAAGAGATTGTCGGCGCAGGCGCATCACTCTTGTTTACCGACGCGGGCCCTCAGGGCGTTGAAATTACCGATATCCGGCGCGCGTTTGATTCACTTATCGCCGCACGCACTAGGATGGCCACAGCGTCCCATGCCGCGGCCGAGGCGTTCCTGCCGCATCTGGAACTGGTCGAAGACACGATGATCCCGCGCAACGGCGGCAGTGTGACCGATCTTATGGCGGACTTCTTCGGCTCGCTTGCCAATATGTCCGGCTCGCCTGCGGACTCGGGCCTTCGGCGCGTCGTTCTGGAAACCGGTAGCACCCTTGCTGCCGGCATTTCTGAAATGACCTACGCGATTGAACGTATCCGCGACGGTGTTCAGGACGAAGCGCAGCGGCGCGTGGACGATGTGAACACACAATTGATTGCGCTGGGCGAGCTGCAAAAGGATATCACCTCGGTCACCGGAACCGCGCGTGCGGCACTTTTGGACCGTCGTGATGTGTTGTTGAACCAACTGGCGTCGAACATGGACATCCATGTCGCGGTCGGTGCGCGCGACTCGATCCTTGTGTCTGCGGGAACCGTGCCCGGTGGTCCGGTTCTGATGAACAATTCCGAGGTCGGCTGGATCAGCCGCGATCCCACGGGGCGACTGACGATCTATGATCCGACCTTGCCGGATGATGACACGCCTCCTGTGAGGATGCCGTTCGACGGTGCCTTGAAGGGTCTGAATTCCGCAATCGGTGCAATTGATGAAACCATCGGCGATCTGAACCGCTGGGCAACAAAGTTCGTGCGGCAGATGAATGAACTGCACCAGCAGGGTCTTGATTTGAACGGCGACCGGGGCGGACAGATATTTTCGCTGGACGGATGGGCGCCGACCTTATCACCGCTGAACCGTGGCTCTGCCTTGGTTGGTGTGACTGTTACGGACCCACAGGCGATGCCGGAAGGTCCGCTTGAGCTTGTTTACGACAGCAAAACGGCTGTCTGGCTTCTGAATAATGAAGAGGGCGAAACGCTGGCGTCGGGCAATCCGCGCCTTGGCGTGGAAGGTTTGGCAATCGCGGTCAGCGGCACTGTGGCCGACGGGGATCGCGTAACGTTGACGCGCACGAACGGCCATGCGCGCAACATGATGTTCCTTTTGGACGATGTGACAAACATCGCCGCGGCGGGGGCGCTGACGGTTTCATCCAGTCCGGAGAACGCCGGAACGGCCCGCATGTCGGCCAGCGAATACACGCCGCCTGTCAGCCCGTTTCAGGACCTGTCATCAGTTCTGACCGGCGACAGCACGCAGGCGGTCGAGTTTCTGTCACCTGGCGTTGTTGGCACCATTCCGGCAGAGGCCGGTTCGGCCTCGCTTCTGGCGTTGTCACGCGACGGCGTGCTGGAAGCCAGCCTACCGTCCGGTACGAATGTATCCGAGATCACTCTAGACATTGATGGCGAGGCGCACAGCTTTTTGCTGCCCTCTGCAATGACGCCCGAAGAGGCCGCAGAAGCGCTGAGATCCGGTGCGGTTCTGTCAGGCGATGACCTGTCTTTTGCCGATCTAGGGCTGACCGCCTCGGGCACCGACGGACGCTTTGCGGTTGCGGTGCAGGAAGGGCGCAGTATGCCGTCGGTTCAGGTCGTCACCGACGCGGGCAGCTTTGACGCGATCACGGTCGTCGATCCGGCCCCGGCTGCCGAATTGTCGGTGTTTACCCGCGAAGGCCGCCAGCTTTCAGGTCCACCATTGTCGCCGTCCGAGGCAGCAGCGCTTTTGACGCCCGAAAACGGCTTTGTCGTCGGCGCGGTCTATCAGCGCGTCGCGTTGAACGAGCCTTCGGGCTATTCGACCCTGACGCAGGATCAGGCCAGCGGCGCAGGCGCGGCGACGTTGTGGCTGGGCGAGGGGCTTGAGATCGCAACCTGGTCCGGTTCTGACGCCGCGCCCGCACGCGCGTCCGAGACCATCGGCTTTGCCAGTGGTGACAGCACCGACGATATCACGATCCCTGTGGGCGCCAGCGCGGCGCGTCAGGCGGAACTCCTTGCCGATGCGCTTCCATTGTCGGCCACGGCCTATACCGCAGCGCTGCTGGATGTGCCTGCAACCGGTCGCATCGTGTTTGATCTTTCCGGTGACAACACAAGCGCCAGCCGGATCGAGGTTAATCTGGATGCCGAAGGCCCGTCTGGATTGGCTGCGGCGATCAATTCCAAATCACCCATCACAGGTATTCGCGCCGAACGTGCCAGCGATGGCCGGTTTGTTCTGATCCATGAGGGCGGCGCAAACATCACCCTGTCGGCACTTAATGCGTCTGACGGCACGTTGGGCATCACCCGTCTTGGGCAAGATGGCCAGACACTCGGTGCACAGGTTCTTCTGGGCGCAGGTCAGACAGCAGCGCGGATCACTGGAACCGTCCAGCTGTCCGGCGCGGATGATTTCGGCGTGTCCGAAGGTGGGCTGACGATCAACTCGGTTCGCGATCCGTTTGTGAACGGGCGGCTCGAAAGGACGATTACGGACGCAGGAAGCACACAGGTTCTGGGCTTCCATTTCGAGGCCGCGCTGGATGGGGCTGTGACCGACATCGACGCGATCAGCGCAGGTTCTGTCGGGTATCGGCTGAACATCGGTTTGCCGGACGGCACCAGTGCCGAATTTGCCTATGATCCTTCGCTGGAAGGTGTGGACGCGACCACATTGGCCGCCGGACTTGCCGCCGCCATGCGCGAAGAGGCCCCCGCCAGCAGCATTACAGGCAGCGCATTGGCCAGCCTTCCGCCGCAAGGCGCGCAGGTGAAATTCATGCTGGGGTCGCAAGGCTACGCAGTGCGCATGACCGCCGCTGGACCCGAGGTGGTTGGTCCTGAACCGGATCGCCTGAACGCCTATTTTAACGACGCGAACCAGCTGGTCGTGGAAACCGTGGGCGGGCATCTGGATGGCGCGCCGCTGCGAATACCGCCTGATGCCGCCGATGCTGCGCGTTTTGGCTTGGGCGTTGACGACCTGCCGCAAACCCGCCTGACCGGCCAACCCTTTGATGCCGCCGATCTGCCCGCAAGCTTTGTCGTGAATGCGGCAGGGACGGACTATACGTTTACCGCATCAGCGGGCAGCCTTAGCGCGCCAGCGGATTTTCCGGGTAGCACCGAGTATGACGATGTGACCGGCGCGTTTTCGATCACTGTTGATGCGCGTCTGGGTGACGTCAGGGTTCTTCCCGGCCAAGGGGCGCAGGCCGCAGGGTTTAAAACGATCGGTGCAGAGCTTGCTGTGGCGGGGGATCAACTGGCGATCAGCACGTCTGATGGCCGCGTGCTTGACCTGACGGCCCAAACAGTCGGCAGCGCCACACGGATCGATCTTGACAACCTACCGGGCGAAGACCTGTTGGTCGTCATGACCGGCGAAGGCGCCTTGCGCCTGTCCGGTGAGATCGGCGCGCCGCCAGAAAAACCGCGCACAGCGGTCCGTGAACTGCGCGTTCTGGATGCCGAACAGGGGCTGGTCGGACTGTTCGATCAGGAAACGGGCGCATCCATTGCCACACGCACATTGGATGCAGGCGGCACCGCGACGCTTGGTGGCTACGCGATCACGTTGGAAAGCGGCTATGCCACAGGCGACACCTTTGTGATCTCGCCAAACGGGGCAGGCAGCGGCGATGCGCGGACAACCGAATTGATGGCCGATCTTCAGAACCCCGCCGGATCGGACGGACGCGGCGGCTTTACGGCGCTTTATGCAGAAATGCTGGGCGCAGTCGGCAGTGCGGTGCGGGCAGGCGAAGACCGCCGCGATTCAACCGAAGCCGTCAAGGACAGCGCGCTGAAGGCAGAAGCCGAAGCCAGCGCCGTCGATCTGGACGAAGAGGCGGCCAAGCTGATGCGCCACCAGCAGTCCTATCAGGCCAGCGCCCAGATCATCTCGGTCGCGCGGCAAATGTTCCAAACCCTTCTGAACTCGTTGTGAGGCTGATATGACCGTTGGCACAGCACTCTTCCACATTCTGAACACCCAAGCCTTTTCGCGCATCGATCGCGATATTTCGGAACTTCAGGATCAAGTGTCCTCGGGCAAAAACGATCCTCGGTTCTCGGCTGATCTGGAACGTGGCCAGCGCCTGTCGGTGGCCAATGAACAGAAGGTCATGATCGACCGCTTCAAACGGAACGGTGAACGGGCACAGGCGCGTATCGCCGCCGCCGACAGCACCTTCGACAGCATGACCCAGATCATGCAGCGCTTTAACGAATTGGCCATTCAGGGCGGCAATGCCACCGTCAGCCCGAGCGACCGTCAGGCCATGTCCCTTGAGGCCGAGCGTCTGCGTGAATCGCTGTACCAGTTGGCAAACACACGCGACGAAAGCGGCCGCCCGCTGTTCGGTGGCTATCTGACAGAAGGAAACGCCTTTATCGACGGGCCGAACGGCATCGAATATCGTGGTGACGGCGGACAGATCCAGATGCGCCTGTCCGAGAATGCGGTTGTTCAAACCAACCTGACCGGAGAAGAGATTTTCCTGTCGGTCGAAGATCAGAACGGCCAAAAGCGGAACGTCTTTGATATGATCGACGATCTGATCCGCACCTTTGCGAGCGACGGCGCACATATCACCTCGGAAAAGACGCGACCGGACAGCATGACCGTGCAGTTCGATTTCCAGCGCCAGACCGAACAGTGGTCGTTTGACGTCACCGGCACCAATGGCACGGCGCATATTCAGGTAGATGCCAGCGCCGATAATCCCGAAGCGATCCGCGACGCGATCAATGCCGTGCAGGCAGAAACCGGTGTGACGGCGACTTTGTCGGATGACCGGTTGTCTGTGGTCATCAAGACCGCAGGCGATGTCAGCATTGCCAACGTGGCGACTGTGCCTGATCGGAACGGTGTGCTGGCGTCGGTTCCAAATGATGACGGCACCTATGCCAAGCTGGTCTCCAAGGGGCGCACGGCCACGGACCAGATAACCGCGATGTCGCGTGCGGCCGAACACATGTCCAACCGCAGGACGGAAATCGGCGCCATGGGTGCGGCGATTGAACGGTATCAGGATGTGCTGTTGAACCGCGAACAGATCCTTGATGCGGCGATCTCGGGACTTGAAGATCTAGACTTGGCCAAGGCCATTACGAACCTTCAGAAACTGTTGGTCAACCGCGATGCCGCGCATCAAACCTTCGTGAAGATCGGCCAGAAAACGCTGTTCGATTTCATTCGCTAGGAAGTTGGCCCAAGGATTGCAATCAGCGCTTCATGACTGGTTTGCACGTATCCCCACGCATGGTGATCGCAGCGTTTGCTGCGATCTTTTTGCTGACAGCCGAAGCCTTGGCATCGGTACCGGACTGCGAGTCGCTGGCCGAACAGGCCGCCGCGGCGCGCGGCGTGCCGTCCAAGCTTTTGCCGGCTATCGCCCGTACCGAAAGCGGGCGGGGGCAGGGCAAACTGGGGCACCGTGCATGGCCATGGACGTTGAACGTCGCGGGCAAGGGCTATTACTTCGACACACGCGAACAGGCGCTTGATAAGCTGCGTCAGGTCATCGACAGCGGCCAGCGCAACGTCGATGTCGGGTGTATGCAGGTCAATTACCGCTGGCATGGGAAGGAATTCGGCTCGATCGAGGAAATGATGGATCCGGTCGCCAACACCCGCTATGCGGCCCTTTTCATGTCGCGTCTGCGCGAACGCACGGGCAGCTGGAACAAAGCCACGCAGTTCTATCATTCACAGGACCCGAAGCGCGGCCAGTATTATCTGGGCAAGGTCCAGAAGATCATGAAAAAGGTCGATCCCGGTTCGTTCCGTTCCGAAGTGGAAATTGCCGGCGGCGAGCAAAACGGCACGATCACGGACAGTACGACAACCTCGTCATGGCAGGTGGCCTCCGCCGAACCCGCCACCGTGACGCCGCAGGGCTCTGCGATCAGAAAAACGATCAAACGCCAGCGGACTGATCAAAGGTTCGCACGCAGAGGGCCGCTGGTCATGGTGGAAAGCCCGTTGTTAGGGATGGCGCATCAGATGGTTGGCGAAGGTGCTTTGCCGGACATGAGTGGCAAGAAATCGAATCTTTCGGCGATAGACGTGCCTTTGTCGCCGGAGCTTGCATTGCAGATGGACAGAATTAAGCGGATCAGGAGCGGATTTCAGAACGAGCATTGAATGAAACATCAGATATTTTCGAGAATATAGTTCCTTCGTTGACGAAGAAAACTTTCGATATCCAACAAAATCCATAGAGGCGCTAACACAGCCATAGCGTCGTTCGTTGTAGTGTCAGAATGCACTAACCTCGTCTGTATACACAGTGGAGGTTTGTAGCATGACGACGCATTGGACGCCCGGATCACAAGACATCGAAACAATGTCCGATCCACGCATGGATAGCATGATCGTCGGACAAACCCCAGTTGTGGTTTCCATGAAAAACGTCATCTCTCTGGTCGCGCCCAGCGATGCGGCTGTGATGGTTCAGGGCCCGACAGGTGCCGGTAAGGAACTGGTCGCTCAGGCGCTGCATATGCTGTCCGGTCGCAAAGGTCCGCTGGTCGCTGTTAACTGTGCTGCGATCCCTGCCGATCTTCTGGAATCCGAACTTTTCGGCCATGAAAAGGGGGCGTTCACTGGCGCAACCGAACGCCGGATCGGCCGCGTCGAACAGGCAGACGGTGGCACGCTGTTCCTTGATGAAATTGGCGAGATGCCACTGGCGCTTCAGGCAAAACTGCTGCGCCTTCTTGAGACACAGAAAATCCAGCGTATCGGTGGGCGTTCCGAAATCGACGTGAACTTCCGTCTGGTCACAGCAACGCACCGTCGGATCACCGACGAAGTTGCCGAGGGCCGTTTCCGCGAAGACCTGTTCTTCCGCATCAATGTTTTCCCTGTGACCGTTCCGTCGCTTGCTGAACGGGCGGCAGACATTCCGCTGATCCTGACGGCCATGGACATGCGCATGAAAGCACAGCGCCCTGGCATGAAGACGCCGATTTTCTCTTCTTGTGCGATGCGCGCGCTGCTGGACCACAGCTGGCCGGGCAACGTGCGCGAACTGCGCAACGTCTTTGAACGCGCTGCTGTCCTATTCTCGGGCCAGACAGTGACAGCCGAGCATGTGCGCGCTGTCCTGCTGACGCCGGACATGAACGGCAGCACCGATGGTGGGACGGGTGCCATTGTCGATCAACCGGCCGTGACCGATCTACGCGAAGCAATCGAGGCAGAAGGGTCGATCAACATGCGTCGTTACCTGCTGGAGATCGAAGCGGGCCTGATCGAAATGGCGCTTGAACTGAACGACGGCTGCGTCGCACATGCGGCCCGCGCCCTGCGCATCAAGCGCACGACACTGATCGAGAAGATGAAGAAGCTGTCGATCAACCGTTTGGCTGCGTGATCAGCGCCGGGACTTGCCCGGCGCGATCCTGACCCTTCGGATCAGTTGTTATCCGAATTCCACGCATCGATCAGATTGGTGAGGTATTCACCCGTGCTGTTCAGCTGCGTGACAATCGTTTCCATATACGTGAACTGCTCAAGATAGCGGTCGACCAGCGTTTCCATCCGCTCGTCCAGCGCCTCAAGTGCTTCGTTCTCTTCGCTGACGGTCATATTCAGGCTGTTTTCGCGATCACTGATGGACCCACCCAACTGAAGATAGCCGTCAATCGTGTCGCGGATGCTGGACACGGGGCTTTTTGCGAATGTCAGATCAAACGAATGTACGTCCTGCGGCACGGTAAAGGTCGCGCCTTTCAGCGGGCCGGTGAGGGCGAAATAGGTTTTTGAACCATCTTCGTTTGTCAGGCCGAATACATCGTTTCCATTCAATGTCGCGTCACCCGTATCGGGGTCGCGCGCGAACGTATATTGACCCGGCGTGCCGTCTGACGCAGGCAATCCGTCAATTGACACGCCGGGCTCCGTGCTTCGAAGGCCATCTTGCAGCACGGATTCAAACAGGCTTGGATTGTTCTTCATGACACTGTCGAATTTCGCGGAATCCAGCGAAAGCGACCCGTCACGCTCGGTGCGCACACCGAAGTCCGACAGGTAAAGCGTCGCGCCGTCCGGTCCGCTAAAGCTTTTTGTCAGCATGTTGGACACGTCGCGTTTGATCGCTTCGGCAACCGGATCGCCCGCCAGTTCGCCGGATTCACTGCCGCCAAATCCACGCGCTGTCAGGTCTTTCAACAGTTTTGTGCTGGCGTTGATGTCGGCCAGCAGGGATTCCATGATATCGCGCGCCAGATCGGGATCCGTGTTGGCCGCGACCGTCACCGGACCGGTGGTTTCCGCTTCGAGTGTCAGCGTCATGCCTGCGATCAGATCGTTGATTTCGTTGCTGCTTCGGCTGACGTTGATGCCGTCCACCGTCAGCTGCGCGTCACTGCTGTTGCGGATCATGGCCGTCGCCGGATCGGTCGCAATATCAAAGGCTTGAAGCGATGCGTCTGACGCGGGGTCAACTGCGAACCGCAAGGCATTTGCCGCGCCTGTTTCCGAAACGACGCCAAGCGAAAAGTTCCCGTCACCGACGTTCACCACCCGCGCTGTCACGCCGTCCAGTGCGTTCAGGGATGTGGCCAGATCGGCCAGTGTGGTGGTTTCCGTGACCGTGATTGTCTGCGCAGACCGCGCGCCATTGGCGGTGAAGCTTTGCGGCTCGCCCGCCCATTCACCAAAATCGATGGTCAATGTGCCTGCGCCGACAAGGGCGTCTTCGCCCGTAAAACCCGCAAACTCCAGCACCTGTGACTGGGCCAGAGAGCTGACCGTGATCTCGGACGAGATGTTCACTGCGCGTGTCGCGTCGGTCATGGCAACGGACACAGCAGAGGACGTCGATGTGGCATTGATGGTGCCCATCGTGCTGGCGATGCTCATGCTTTCCTGAAGGATTTCAAGCTGGCCGCGCATGCGTTCATAGCCTGTCAAAGACAGCTCAGCCGCATCGATACGGTCCGACACAAGCATCTTGCGCGGTTCGATTTCTGCCGACGCCAGATCATTCGACAACTGGGTGATGTCGATGCCTGTGCCGTTTGTGTTCAGCTTACTTAGGATTTCCATGTGCGCTACACTTCCTCAGCCCAACCAACGGTGGTTTTCGAAAACTGTTAGGGGCAGGGCGTGATCAGTAGTTGATTTCAATTTCGATCCTGCGGTTTTTCTCGCGGCCTTCGGGGGTTGTGTTATCCGCCACAGGCATAGTTTCACCGCGGCTGATGGCCTGAAGACGGCTCGGGTCGATCAGCCCACTGTCCGAGAATTCGCGCAGAACCGAAGACGCGCGTCCGGCGGCCAGTCCCCAGTTGTCACGGAATTCGGATCCTGCCGAGACAGGCACGTCATCTGTATGTCCGGTGATGACAATGTCGCTGGCTTCACCCATCGACGCAAAGGCAAGGCGCGCCATGATATCGCGGGCCTCATCCGTCAGATCAGCTTTGCCCGAGCGGAAAGCACCACCAGCACCGACAGTGATCTTCACCTTGTTTTCTTCCTGTTCGACGGTGACCAGACCTTGGGAGACTTCTTCGCGCAAGGCGACGCGCAGTTCAGCCTCGGCAATCGCGGCTTTGCGTTCAGATTCGCCATCTGCCGGCGTTCCTGTGCCTTCGCTATCGCCGCCAGTTGATCCGCTATCCTGTCCCGTCATCTGCGCCAGTTGGGGCAGGGCATCGGCCAGACCTTCCAACTGCACATCCGAGGTCGAGGCCCCGCTGGCTTTGGCCTGTTCAATCGCTTGCGCGGCATCCTGAATTTGTTCGGCCAGTTCCGTCGGGCTTTCAGTGTCGCCTTCAAAAGACATCACCACTTTGCCGTCCTCGGTTTTGACCTGTACCTGTCCCGAGGCCAAGGCATCGGCAATCGCATCCGCCAGCGCTTGATCCGCGCCGTCCCCTTGGGCGCCGTTTCCTTCATCCGGTGAGTTCGATGTTTTCTGTTCGATTTCCTTGCGGTCGAACTCGGTCGTGTCCTGCGTGATTTCCTTGGTCACAGACGGCTCGGGCGAGGGGCTGAAGGTCAGCTCCAACAGCGTCGTGCCCTTGGGCTGTTCGACCACGGGCACTTCACGCTGGACACCAAAAGCGTTTTTCAGCGAACCGGCGACCATCTTGAACTTGGGCTGGTTAAATTCCGCAAAGGACAGAATAAGAACGAAGAACGCCATAAGCAGCGTCGCCATGTCCGCGAAAGTCGCCATCCATGCTGGGGCACCCACCGGTGGGCACTTCGGGCATTCTTCGTCGTCGGCCTCTTCGACAGGGATCGGTAGGGGGATTGGCTTTTTGGACATGTCTTAACCTCAGGCAGCCAGAAGTTTGGCTTTTTCCTTGGGCGGCAGGTTGGCGACCATCTGGTCCTGAACGTTGCGGCTGGATTCACCCTTGGCGATGTTGCGCAGACCTTCGATGACCATCTCGCGGTAAGTGACTTCGGCGGCTGTGTAGCCTTCCATTTTGGTCAGCATCGGGCCGAAGATCACGTTGGCAAGAAAAGCGCCGTATAGAGTCGTCAAAAGGGCAACCGCCATCGCAGGGCCAATCGCCTTAGGGTCAGCCATGTTCCCAAGCATCGCCACCAGACCGATCAGTGTTCCGATCATGCCCATCGCGGGGGCAATATCGATCCAGGCCTTTACGACTGTCTGGAATCCTTCGTGGCGGATTTTCATTGACTTGATTTCAAGGTTCATCTGCTTGACCAACTTCGGCTCGTCCGCGCCGTCGACCAGCATTTGCAGCCCTTCCTGAAAGAACTTGTCAGGGACGTCTTGTCCTTCCAACGCCATCAGGCCGTTTTTGCGGGCCACGTCGGACAGTTCGACCATCTTTTCGATCAGGTCGGACTGTTTTTGTGCCTTGGGCATAAAGGCCTTGGCCATCGCGCCAAAGCTGCCAAGGAAGATGTTCATGGGTGCCATATACATAACCCCAAAGAACGTGCCGCCGAACACGATCAGGATAGACGGAACGTCGATGTACGGGCCCAAGCCACCGGAACTGATCATCGCGCCGGCGATCATGCCGATGGCGCCGATAAATCCGATAAGTGAGGCGATATCCATGTGCGGACTCCACAGGTTTTATAGTCGAAAATGGAGTGCAAGAAGCGTACCAGACCTGATTGGGTCCGTTCGGGTGTGGAAAATGTAAAACTATATTATCTATTAAAATCAATTATTTGCCGTCTATTTTGGCGGTGCGGCTATCAGAGCTTCTAAACAAATTTGAGCAATTCCGTTGCATGATCCAAGCGCTAGGCAGCGCAGCAGGATTAACCCAGGAGCAAGACCAATGACTGCTATCAATACAAATATTGGGGCCATCAACGCGCAGGCCAATATGATGCGCGTCAACGAAGACATGAACACGACCATGCAGCGTCTGTCGTCTGGTAAGCGCATCAATGCAGCGAAGGACGACGCGGCCGGTATGGCGATCGCGGAAAAGATGACCTCGCAGATCAAAGGTCTGAACCAAGCGGTTCGTAACGCGACAGACGGCAAGAACCTGCTGGATACCACAGAAGGCGCGCAGGTGGAGGTCTCCTCCATGCTTCAGCGTCTGCGTGAACTTGCTGTTCAGTCTTCGAACGACACGAACACAGCGTCTGACCGCGGTAACATCGCATCGGAAGGTCAGCAGCTGATCACAGAAATCAACCGTGTTGCGACAGACACCACCTTCAACGGTATGAAGATCCTTGACGGTTCCTTCAACGCCAAGCAGTTCCAGATCGGTGCGGATACAGGCCAGTCGATCGAAGTGAACGTTGACTCGGTTCACTCGACCGAAATCGGCGCGCACAACCTGTCGACACAGGTAAAGATCAACGCATCCGCCACAGACAACGGTATCGCGGCTGAAACAATCTCGATCACTGGTCACACAGGTTCGGAAAGCGTGTCTGCTGTTGCAAACATGTCGGCACGTGAGCTGGCTGCAGCGGTAAACAACGTTTCGGCTTCGACAGGTGTGGAAGCATCCGCTGAAACAAACGTGAAACTGTCCGGTCTGACTGGTACAGGTAACATCTCGATGGATGTGAATGGTGTCAGCATCGGCGAAGTTGCGATCACAGACGCGACTGACCTGCGCGGTCTGCGCGATGCGATCAACAACAAAGCTGGTACAACCGGTGTGACCGCCAAAATGGGCGACAACAACGGCGAGATCGTTCTGACATCCAAACTGGGCGATGACATCAGCATCTCGAACTACGAAGATAAGGCGTCGACAGACTCCAACATGACAATGACGGCGCTGAACAAAGACGGCACAGCAGACGGTGGTGTTCCGGCCACACTGACTGGTGACGGTCTTGCTGGTGACGCGACAGTGGTTGGTCAGGTCGAATTCTCGTCCATGAAAGCCTTCTCGGTTGGTGGTCAGAACGCGGCTGCAGACACAGACTTCCTTGATGCAGACTCGAACACATCCTCACTGTCCAAGGTCTCTGACATTGATCTGACAACTGCCGATGGCGCGTCCAACGCGATCAAGGTCATCGACGTTGCTCTGCAGAAGATCAACCAGACACGTGCTGACTTGGGTGCGGTTTCCAACCGTCTCGACAGCACGATCTCGAACCTGACGAACATCACCGTCAACGTCGAAGCGGCCCGTTCCGGAGTTATGGACGCAGATTTCGCAAAAGAATCGTCCAACATGGCACGCGGCAAGATTCTCTCGCAGGCAGCTACCGCAATGCTTGCACAGGCGAACTCTTCGCAGCAGAACGTACTGTCTCTGCTCCGCGGCTGACGGTTTTTTGACACCAAAAATAAGGCCCGGCGCGCAATCGCCGGGCTTTTCCTTTTTTATCAGCTATTTAACTTGGCATGATTTTTGACTCGGATTCCATGTTAGGGGTGTCAAATCCCGAGTCTGTCAAAAACTAAAATATCCGCGCAATTCTCGTAGGGGCAACGGAGGCCAGTACGATGAATTTCCAAGTATCCCAGCAAATCCGCCAAAGTCAGTCTTTGGTCATGACACCCCAGCTTCAGCAGGCGATCTGCCTTTTGCAGCTTGGAAATCTGGATCTGCGCGCGTTTATCGAGAACGAAGCAGAAGAAAATCCCTTTGTTGATGTGCGTGTATCGAAGGGCGAACAGGACTACGGTCGTTCGCTGGCATTGCCCTCGCAATCCAAAGGTGGCTCCGCATCTGATGACTTTGACTACATCGGCTCTCGGGCGGCTGATAACCTGCCGTCTTTGTACGGGCATGTATCGTCCCAGTTCGATCTGATGTTCACCGATCCCCGTGACCGGATGGTCGCCGAGGTGTTCCTTGAAGCGCTGGAACCCAACGGTTGGCTGGGCGAAGAGATGGAGCTGATCGCAGAACGCGCAGGCCTGTCCATCGAAGACGCCGAAGAGATGTTGCACCTGGTCCAGCGCGTTGAACCCGCAGGCCTTTTTGCCCGTACGCTTTCCGAATGTCTGTCTATTCAGGTCGAAGAGAAATGCCTGATGACCCCGCTGTTCCGGTCTCTTCTTGATAATCTTCCGATGCTCGCCGCGGCCGATCTGAATGGTCTCTGCCGTGTGTGCGGTTGCACCATGGATGAACTGAAACCGGTTCTGAAAGAACTGCGTAGCCTGAACCCGAAGCCGGGCACGGATTTCATTTACGGCGATGTCACCCATCGCGAACCCGACCTGATTGTCAGCCGTGGCGCAGAAGGCTGGCAGGTTGACCTGAACCGTTCCACGCTGCCCGCCGTTGTTGTGGACGAAGACAAAGCGCAGCAGGTCATGCATGACCGTACTGCCAGCACATATATCGGTGAACGTTTGTCGGTTGCCCGCTGGCTGCGCCGCGCGGTGGAACATCGCAACCAGACCACACTGATGGTCGGTGCTGAAATCGTGCGTCGCCAGACAGCATTCCTGAACGATGGCCCCGCACATATCGTTCCGATGACACTGAAAGATGTAGCTGACGCGATCGGCGTTCACGAAAGTACCGTCAGCCGTGTCACAACGGGCATCCTGATCGTCACGCCCCAAGGCACATTTGGCCTGAAAAGCTTTTTCAGCACGGCCTTGGCGTCGGATACAGAAAATGCCGCGTCGTCGGCGGCTGTACGTCACCGCATCCAAAAGCTGGTCAAAGACGAAGATCCGATGAACCCGCTGAGTGACGATGCGATTGCCAAGGTGATCAGCGAAGAAGGCACCCATCTGGCCCGCCGAACTGTCGCGAAATACCGTGATATGTTGAAGATCGCGTCATCCTTCCAGCGCAAACGCGCTGCCAAACTGGCGCAAGCCTGAACTCCCTCAGACCTTCCTGTCGACTGGCCCCGCGCTTTGGCGTGGGGCGTATTTGTATTCCAGTTCGGGTTCGAGGATCTTGATCGCGACGTGAAGCGACTCTTCGCTGGTCGCGGCAAGAATGGCGATGGGCACACTGCCATTGGCCAAACGGTCCATGCGGAACAATCCGGTGCCCGCCTGCCAGAAATACAGCGACAACATGATCGCGACCAAAATGCTGACCAAGGTGCCGGCGGGCATGGCGATGATCATCAAGGCGAACCAGACGCCCAAAGATCCCCACAACCGCATCGCAGCCAGCCAGAGAGGCGGCATGATAAGCGCAAAGATCGGGCGGCTAAGGCGTTGGAATTCATAGCGGCCTTCGGCGTCGCTGAAAACTTCCCAGTTGTCCATGACCTCGGGGTACAAGCGCTGGTATTCGCCGCTGATCTTGAATTCTGGGCCCGCTTTCCATTTGCCCAGTGCCGCACTGTCGGCAAGCACGACAAAGCGCCGGCCTTTACGTTGAAACGTCAGCGCAACAGTGCGCCCTTGGGTGCCGATACGCTGCAGCAGCGTGGCAACCTGACCGTCAAACGGGACGCCATTCACACTTTCCAGCGCGTCGCCTTCGCGCAGACCAAGGGCGCGCCCTTTGGGCCAGACAGCAACCAGAACCAGTGTTCCGAATTCGGCGTTTTCCTGGGTGTCTTCCATCGCGATCAGGGATAGCTGAACGGGTTACTAGGGGCTTTGGCGGTGGGGCGCGGTCTGGGTTTCGGCTTGGGTTTCGGTTTCGATGCAGTGCTGCTTGCGGTCGACGTTTGCGGTCTTCCGTTGCCGGTTGTCGTGGTGTCGCGGGCGTTTTTCTTTTGCGGTGTGGGGGCAAGACCATCCGCCAGCATGCGTGTCAAAGCGAGTTGCAGATCAGAGTTGCCTGCGATGATTGCGGCCTGCGTTTCTTCGTGACCTTTTTCGACAGCATCCAGAATGGTCGCAGCCATTTGCGATTGCATCGGATTTTCCTGTTCAGCTTCCATTTCGGCAGCGGCCAGTTCTGCTGCGGCTGCAGCCTCTTGCTGGATCGACAGGATCAGTTCGTGAACGCCGGTGACGCTGGTTTGAACATCTTCGAAACCAGTAGATTGCTGTCCCTGCATATCGGCCAGAACTGCGGTCAGTTCACCGATAGATGTCAGTTGCCCGTCAAGACGTTCAACAGACTGTGTGAACAGGGTTAATGCCTCGATCTGGGTGGCGGCGGTGGTGCGCATTTCGTTGATCGTGCGGAAGTAAATCAATCCGGCTAGCCCCATGCTGCTGACAGCGCCAATCAGGGTGCCGATCAGAACGGGCTTCATTTTCCCGCCGAAGGAATTGATCTTCTCGGCCGCGACAAGCGTGTCCGCCTTCAGGCGCGTGATTTCAGCGGCTGTGTCATTCGCCGCCTCTGCGGCTTCGACCGCAAGACGGATGCTTTCCTGCAGTTCGTCGTTCTGGGACATGTGTGAGCGGCTCCTTCGTCGGCACAAAATCCAGTGCGAAAAGGGGGATGCATCATTCGTGCCAGACAAGATTCCAATCAAAACCGATTGCACCTAAATCGTTCGGCTTTTCCGCCGTTTGCATAGGGTAGATAGATGCTCATTTCTAACCATCAGCAGGCCAGCATAATGACACGAATGACAGACGTTCCCTCGACAGCGCCACGTTTCACGCCGTCGATGATCCAATCCGTTGCAACCGATGCAAAGCCCTTTGCCATTCTGACCTTGGGTGTCGAACGCTACGAGATCGCGGATGTCATGGTTGATGAAGAAGAGCGTCTGGCCTTCCGCCCCGAGGGCGAAGATATGTGGACGGCCTTGGATCGCACCATTGAAGACGGTTGGAACCGTGTCGGTGCCGATATCGTGGCCTCGAAACCCACCGCGCTAAAAGCGTTCTTGCAGACCCACGCGGTTCGCCTGTCCGGCAACGGCGTTGAAGATGAGCTTGAGTTCGACACGCTGGGCACGATCTGGAATGTCAGCCTTGGCAGCAGTGGTCTGGCCGCTGTCGCTTTTGACGACCGTGCTGTTGTACCTGTTCGGTACAAAGACGAACTGCCAGAAGATACGCGCGACAAGGCGATTGCGATCCTGGTTAAGGCGATCCCCGATCTGCGCGAACATTTCGATGAAGATATCGATTTGTGGGCCTACCGGATCGCGTCAGGGGTTTCCATTCTCCCCGTCATGTAAGTGGCTTCTGACTTTGTCCACCAATCTGGCGATCTGAAACCGGAACGCCCCGGCAAAACAGGCCAGGGCGCAAATCCCCAACAACAGCCTGATGAGCACGTCAGACGTACTGGCCGCACCTGACATCAGCCAGAGTCCAACAAGAGCAAAGGCGAAGGACGAAATCACTTCGCCCGTGCTGCGGCCTGTTCTGATCGAACGTCTCATGTTCGATATCTCCTTTGTTCGGGGCGGCCAAAGCTGTCGAGACGCAGCTCGGGCGGTAGATCGATCTCTGGGGTGTCTTCATGCAAGCCGTGTTCCAGACGCCAGACATGCGCCAGAAGGATGGCCACAGCGGCGTAAAGGTCGGGCGGGATTTCCGATCCGATTTCGCCAGTGAAATACAAGGCACGGGCAAGGGGCGGGGACTCAACCGTTTTGATCTTTTTTGTCTTCCCGCGTTCGCGGATTTGCTGGGCAATCACATCGGTGCCCATCGCCAGAATAACCGGCGCATCGCGTAGTTCGGGTTTGTACTGAAGTGCCACGGCAAAGTGCTGCGGGTTGGTCACGATGGCTGTCGCCATATCGACATTCGCCACAGACGCGCGTTCGGCGGCCATGCGCGATGCTTCCATCTGTTTGCGCCGGATCTGGCCTTTGACCTCGGGCGAGCCTTCGGATTCCTTCATCTCGTCCTTGAGCTCTTTGCGGGACATCTTCAGCTTTTTGTTATTGCTGTACAGGTTCCACGCAAGATCGATCGCACCGATCAGACCCAGAACGCCGGTCAGGGCCATCAGAACGCTGGTCAGTACTTTTCCAAAGACCGCCATGCCATCACCGACATAGGCCATGTTCAGGCGGTCCAAGGCTGGCAGATAGGGCAGGATCACGACAAAGCTGACCCCGATCAATAAAACGACCTTCAGCACGGCCTTCGTCAGTTCGACCAAGGACTTGGCCGATACCATCCGCTTCAAGCCTTTCAGCGGGTCAAGCTTGTTCGCCTTGAACCCCAAAGCTTTGGTTGAAAAGTTCAGCCCGCCGACGCCAGCCTGCGTCAGGATCGTGATGATCATCAGCGGAACGCCAACGATGATGCCGGCAAGAATAATCCAGGACACGGCTGCTTGCAGACGCTCCATCATCAGCATCTCGAACCCGTCGGGCGCTGATAGGTTAAAGTTCAGCGCCCAACTTGCTGAAATCGTTCGGAACATACTCTGTCCGCCTGCGATCATCATCGTCATCAGGGCGATCGATGAAAAGACGAACATTTCCTTGGATGTGACGATCTGGCCGTCTTCCTTGGCTTTTTCCCTTTTTCGCGGGGTTGGTTCTTCGGTCTTTTCTTCAGAGTCGTCTTCAGCCACCGCCTAGCCCTCCGACCATGACGCCAAGAAGATCCAGTGAAGCGTCGATTTTTTCGTATAGCGCGCCACCCAATGACGGTGCCGTTGCAAAGAGCAGCAACAGCGTGGCGGACACAGTGAGCGGGAAGCCGAAAGAAAACAGGTTCATCTGCGGGGCGGATCGCGTGATCACGCCGATCACAACGTTGACCACCAAAAGAACCGATACGATCGGCAACATCAGTTGGGCGGCGAAAACGAACATGGTGCCGACGGCGTTTATCCCGGCAGTCAGTAACGACTGAGGATCAATCGCGCCGCCCACAGGCGCGACGCTATAGCTTTTCAACAGCATCTCTAGCGCCAGAAGATGGCCGTCTTCGGTCACGAAGATCATCAGCAAAAACAGGCCGAACATCTGGCTGATGACGGGCGACTGGCCTCCTGTTGCGGGGTCAACCTGTGCGGCAAAGCCCAGACCGGCCGTGTTGGAAATCCAGTCACCGGCCATGGTGGCCGCGGCAAACAGGATTTGCAGAACCAGACCCGCGCACAGGCCGATCACAAGTTCTGTTATGGCGATGGTGATGGCGTCCAGCTGACTGAGCCGTTCGGGCGCTGGCATGGGGACGATCCCCATAACGGCAATGCCCAGAAACACGCTGAAGATGATCCTAACTTGCAGGGGGATGAACCGTGCGCTGAACAGCGGCGCGGATACAACGAAGGCGCCCATGCGCAGCGTGGCAAAGATGAACTGAAGCAACAGACCTGACAATGCCGCCAGCTCGATGCCGGGAATGCCTGTGCCTGCTGTGATCTCGGGGAACATCTTAGCGGATCGTTGCTATGGTTTCGAAAACGAAGGCGAAATAATCCGACATCGTCGTCAGCATGAAGCCTGCGACTAGACCCATCGTCAAAAGCACGATCGCCAGCTTTGGCACAAAGCTGAGCGTCGCGTCGTTGATCGACGTCGCGGCCTGCAGGATACCGATCAACAGACCGACGGCCAGAGCGACAGCCAGAACAGGACCGGCAGTCATCAGGATGTTCCAGTAGGCGATGCGCAGGTGTTCGATATTGCCGTCAAAATCCATATCAACCTCCTGCAAAGCTGCTGGCAAGGGACCCCATCGTTAACGCCCACCCGTCCACCAGAACGAACAGCAAAAGCTTGAAGGGCAGGGACACAAGGATTGGCGACAACATCATCATACCCAAGGCCATCAGGATCGATGCGATGACCATGTCGATGACAAGGAAGGGCAGGAAAATCAGGAAACCGATCTGGAACGCGGTTTTCAGTTCTGACGTGATGAAAGCCGGAAGCAGGACGCCCAGTGGAACGGCGTTATCCTCGTACGGGCCATCGCCGCGCATGTCGGCGAACATGGTCAGATCGTTCTTGCGCGTGTTTTCCAGCATGAACGACGACAGGATTTGCTGCCCGTTTGCCAAGGCCACATCGGCGGGCAGTTCCTCTTCCAGATAGGGGGTCAGCGCATTGTCATAAAGATCGGTCAGAACCGGCTGCATAACGAAGAAGCTGAGAAACAGCGCGATGGCGACCAGCACCTGATTGGGTGGGGTCTGTTGCGTCCCCAGCGCCTGACGCAGGATCGACAAAACAATGATGATGCGGGTGAAGGCGCTCATGCCCAGCACGATGGACGGAAGGACAGTCAGCGCCGTCATCAGCACAAGGATCTGAAGCGACAGGGAATAGGTCGTTTCGCCATCCTCGCCGTTCAGGGTCAGGGCGGGCAGGCCGCTTTGCGCCAGAAGGGGGGCGGGTACCGAAAGCAACAGGACAACCAGCAAAAACCGCGTCATTCGGTGCCCTCCGATTTCAAGGGGGCCTCTAGCGGTGTCAGAGAGGATGTACCTTTCCGGCTATCCAGCACGACAAACGGTTTGCCGTCGGCTTCGATCAGCAGGATGCGTCGGTCATGGCCAAGCGCCAGTGCTTCTTTCATCACCAGTCGCCGGTTCGCTGACAGTTTGGATGTCAGACTGCCGCGGTAGCGCTGGACGAAATACCAGACGACCAGCAACACCAGTAAAAACAGGGTAACGGTCACAAGGCGGGTCGGGTCGAGAGTTTCCACGAGGGCGTTTCCTTCGTTGGTCTTTCCAACAAAGGAGCAGTTTTCATGCCAAACTGGTGGGGACGGGAAATTACAGGTTCTCCAGACGTTCCTTCGGGTCGATGATGTCGCCGAAGCGGATGCCGAACCGTTCCCCGACAACCACAACTTCGCCCTTTGCGATGGGCGTTCCGTTCACCAGAATATCCAGTGGATCACCGGCCATGCGATCAAGTTCGACCACGGCACCTTCGCTAAGTCTAAGTAATTCCTCGATAGTTATCTGCGTGCGGCCCACTTCGACCGTCATCTTCAGTTTGACGCTGGACAGCATGCCCAACCGGCTTGCGGTTCCGCTTTCTGTTGTGTCGGTTTTTTCATTCATGGCGGTGCTCCGCTTTTACTTGTTCAGTCTGCGCGTCAAATTTAAGGCGGCACGCCCCGCGACATCGCCAACTTCGGCGTCAAAATACGGACGGCCTTCGACGTAGAGCTTGGGGGCAGGGGACAGATCGACCGGCACAATTGTGCCCGAGGTGACGTTTTCCAGCGCGGTCAGCGACACGGTCGGTTCGGCCAGTCGGGCGCTTACGCTGAGCGGCACGCTCATGACCGCGCGTTCCAGGCGTTCTTTCCAGCTTTCGTCTTCGGTGACCTGATCCGATTGCATGCGCGACCGCAGTTGCGATGCCAATGGTTTCAGGGCCTGCAAGGCATACAGCAGTTCGACGTTCGCGGGATCGGCTTCGGGCAGCTGAATGATAAACGAACAGCGCACGACCATTTCTTCGGCGTCCACAAAGGTGGCGAACTGAAGGTTCTCTTCGCGGTTCTGAACGGTGAACGAAAGCGGCGTCAGATCCCGCCACGCCAGTTCCAAGGCGCGGTTCAATCCGTCTGTCACAATCTCGATCACGCGGTTTTCGGTGGCGGTGAATTCTTGTCTGCGGGAATCCAGATAGGCCACGCGTCCACCGTAATAAGCGTCGGTCAGCAGGGACACGAACTCGGGCGGAAGCACGATCATCTGCGTGCCGCGCAATTCGTCGATCCGGCTGATCGTCAGGCTGGTGAAGTTGTCCAACTCGTCACAGACCGAGTCAAAGGCTTTGACTTCGGGCGGGAAGCTGGAGATGCGCGGATGCATCCGCAAAAAGGGCAGAAAAACCGAACGGGCCAGACGGCAGAAGCGTTCGTTGATCATGCGAAGCCCGTAGTAGTCCCCCAAAAGCGACAGGTCATCGCTGCCGAATACATAGGGTTTTACGTCGGGGCCTGCTTCTGCGCCGAACGCGTCCAGATCAAAGTTCTTGAGGCCGTCAACAAGGGCCGCAACTTCGTTCGTGGAAAGTTTATGAGGCTTCGGTTGCGAGCCCATAGTCCGCTCCTACTGCAACACGAAACTGGGGAAGAACACGTCTTCGATGCCGCCGAAGCCTTCAAGTTCGGTCAGCCGCGCGTTGATCGCATCCATAAGCGCCTTGGACAGCTTGTCCCGGCCTTCCTTGCCCTGGACATCCGCTTCGGAAAATCCGCTGATCACGGCAAGCATATCCGACTGAAGCGCCATAGAGTGGGCTTCGACATTGGCGATGACGGTTTCATCGTACTGGGTCGACACACCGACGCCGACCTGAAGGAAACGGCGTGAATCCTTTAGGTTGGTCGTCAAAGGTTCGTCGAACTCGAAATAGTTGGTGGCAAAGACGGGCTCTTCCGGCTGTTCTTTGACCACCTTTTTAGGCCCGGCCGCCTCTTCTGCGGCGGCCGCTTCTTCTGCAGCGATAGCTTCTTCGTGCCTTTCGATTAAACGTAAGACTTCTTCAGACGGCGACAGACGCTGTTCCGAGTAGAAAACCCCACCCGCAAAGCCGCCTCCGGCAAAAATCAGGAAGCCAAGAAACATAAGGATCTTGCCGACAAGGCCGCCCTTTTTCTTGCCTCCGATATCTGGCTCGTCACTCATTTCGACCTCTTACGCCACTACGTTGACCTGAGGTTGTTCCCCCCCGACCTTCATGATCACGTCATCTTCCGTTTGTGTCTGTGTGTCCGCGCCCGAGGCGGACAGAACCGATCCATCGCCTTGCGCATTGTCGCCAGAGCCACCAGATTGTGCGCCCGTGCCAGCATCGTGGCTGGCCAGCGTCAGGCCGGCTTTGGCCATCACGTCAGCCAGACGCGACTGGTTGTCGTTGAACAGGCGCGCGGCTTCGGGGTTGTCTGTCACCACGCTGACCATGGCCTGCCCATCCCGCATTTCCATCGTGATTTTCAGGCGCCCAAGCGTTTCCGGCGTCAGTTGGATATCAAGCGTCTGGCCATCACCGAAATCATGCACCGAAATCGTGTCGACCAATTGTGACGTCCAAGTGCTGTCCCGCATCGGCAGCGTCGCGGTTGTCCCCGAGGCCACCTGCGTTTGCGCGGTTTCCTGTGGTGCGGGCGCTGCAAATGTTGCGGTTGTTGTCGTCTGGGTTTGCACCGGCTGGACGTCGGCGACGTTTGCCGTCACGGCCTGTGTTTCAATCACGGTCTGCTGCACGGTTGTGCTGGATGTCTTCGCTGCAGAGGCGGCGGCTGCGATGGCAGGCGATACCGTTTTGGCGGCGTCAAATTCAGTGCGGGCTACCGCGTCGACAACCTCGGCTGTCACAGGCTGCAGACCGGCGATCTCCTGCGTTTTGGCAGGCTGATCGTCAGATGTACGGGCAGCAAGGTCTGTGACCTGATCGACAATGCCTGACAACGGCGCGTCGCCTTCGTTCTCGGCGTCATCTGTAACTGGCTTGTCCGACGAGGCCGCTGCCACAGTGGCCGCCACAACGTTTGCGACGGCTCCGGACAGGCTTGCTTTGACGGCGTCTTTGGTCGGCTCGATCGCCACGGTCGTGGTGGCCGTTTCCGGATCAACTGTCTCGGTGGTCGCAGCTGTCTTCAATATGTCGGCCTCAGTATCCACGGCCTTTGTGATGTCGGTCAGTTCGATGTCGCCTGAAACCTCGACCGTGTCACTGGCGTCAGCCGAACCTGCGCGTCCAACCATTCCGGCGATGTCTTTGATTTCGATGCCTTCCGGCAGAGCGGCCAAGGTTACCGCTTCGGGATCGGCCACCACGTCTTTTCCGACTGCAATGGCATCGGGAGCCACATCAGTCGCGCCGATCTTTTGTTCGATCAGGGACGCTAGGGGCGATGTCTCGGTCGTTGTGCCTTGCTGGAGCGCTCCAGCGGCCAGCGCCAAAGCCGTGGCAGACACGTCACCCGCAGCCAGAAGCTCGATCGTGGTGTCTTTGCCCACGACCTGTATCGTAGCTGCCTGAAGCTCTGCGACGGCTGTTTCGTCCAGAACCGGTTTGCCTGCCTCACCTTCGACCACGGTGCCGGAACAGGGGGCACCGCATTTCGCGGATGTCTGGTTTAGAACATCGGAAAATGTCGGATGCTCTTCGCCTTCCGCCAGAACGCCCGCAGCTTTCGCGCCGGGCTGGGGAAGGATAGAGCCGAGTGAGTCAACAATGCTGGCCGAAGTCATGGGAGTTATTTTCCACTGTTCGTTTTGGTTCGGAGGGGTGATGCAACGACTGTGCCAACCTATCGTCGAGGACGGTCGAACAGCTCGGCATCGGCTTTGTCCTGACGCTCGGCGCGGTCCCTGCGGTTTTGCATATCAGCGCGTTCTGTCAGCACCCTTTGACGCTGCGAAGTTTGGGCCACCTGCACGCTGGATTGCGCGACAAGATCGCTGGTGCCGCGCAGATGGTTTTCCGTTGTGCCCATCTGTGTGGCCAGCGTCGTGCCCATCCAATGCGAGGCCGCCAACTGTCCGACAGACGTGACTTTGCCGATCTCTTCACGTTTTTCCTGAACGAGAACCTGAAGCGTTTCCAAAAGCCGCTGTTGTTGTAGCATTTGCAGCTTTTGCTCAGCCAAGGCAGCGGCCTGACGCGCCAGCGACTGGCGCTCCTTCATAGCAAGAAGACGGGTCAGTTTTTCTTTTCTGGTCATGGTTTGATTCCCATCAGGTCAAGCAGAGCAGCTCGGCTTTGATCAAAGCTGGCTTTGTCATTTCGGGATTGGGTGATCAGCGCGACGATCTTCGGCCATAGGGTCACGGCCTCGTCCAGATCGACATCTTGGCCGGGCGTATAGGCGCCCATCAGCATCATGTCGCGGTTTTCCATATAGAGCGAAATCAAACGCCGCAGCCGGACTGCGGCCCTTTCGTGGGCGTCATCCACGATTTCATTCATCACGCGACTGACCGACTGGGTTACGTCAATCGCCGGATAGATACCCATCTGTGCCTGCTGTCGTGACAGAACCAGATGCCCGTCAAGGATGGCGCGGGCGGTGTCGACCACGGGATCATTCGTGGTGTCATCTCCGTCCGCCAGAACGGTATAGAACGCAGTGATCGATCCTTCACCGGGCAGGCCGGGGCCGGTGCGTTCGATCAAACTGGGGATGATGGACACGACCGACGGGGGATAGCCCTTGGCCGTCGGCTGTTCACCCAAAGCCAGACCGATTTCTCGGCGGGCGTGGGCCACGCGCGTCAGGCTATCCATGATCAACATGACCTGCTTGCCCTTAGAGCGGAAGTATTCGGCAATCGCGGTGGCCCGATGGGCGGCGCGCATCCGAAGAAGGGGGGACCGGTCGGCGGGGACGGCCACCACACAGGTTTTGCTGGCGGTATCGCCCTTCATGATGTTGCCGACAAAAGCACCCACTTCTCGGGCACGTTCACCGATCAGACCAACGACCACGACATCCGCGTCGGTGTTGTGGGTCATCATCTCGATCAGAACCGACTTACCAACGCCTGAACCCGCGATGATGCCAACGCGCTGGCCTTGGCCGATGGACAGGGCCGCGTTCAGGATGCGAACACCGACGTCCAGTTTGTTATCAACCGGTGTACGGGCCAACGGGTTTTGCGGGATGCCCGCCAGCGGCCAGTGATCTTCGCATTCGGGTTCCGGCAACCCGTCCAAAGGCGCGCCCTCGGCGTCGATCACACGGCCCAGAAGACTGTCGCCGACACAGGCCGTATGTCCGTCGCCCACGCGTTTGACCTGTGCGCCGACGGCGATCTGTGCGCCCGGTTCGTCCAGAAACAGAAGGTTGCGACCGTCAGAGAACCCGACGACTTCGCCATGAACGCCGCGTCCGTCTTCGGTGTCGATATGGCACAAGGTTCCCGGGCTCGCGGGAAAGCCCGCGCATTCAAGGATCAACCCGTCATAGCGGTGCACAGTGCCGGTCAGAACCGGTTGGATGGGGCCCGCGGCATCGGCAACCACGCGGCTGAGTTTATTCAGGATCGCGTTCATTTACGGTCCCCCAGAATATCCCGCAGCCCGATTGATCCTCCGTCGATTTTCACGTCGCCACGCTGCAGGTTCATATCGACTTTCAGGCGTGCCTCGGACAGGTGTGAGCCTGCCTCAAGGTAGGGGCCGATGGCCGAAAGGTCGTCGGGGTGGAAGGCGACGGTCAGGTCTTCCGACGCGCGCGCGACCTTTTCCGCCAGCTTTTCGATCCGGCGGCTGAACAGTTTGGGCGACTTGTCGATTTCTTGCCCCGCGCGTTGGGATGCAAGGCTGTGGATCGCGTCTGTCAGCTGCGTGGCAAAGCCGGCGAACATGTCGCTTTCGGCCACGTCGTTCAGGGCATTTGTTGCGGCCAGAAAAATATCGCGGGCTTCTGCCACAACGGCGGCGGCTTCACTACGGCCTTCTTCGCGACCTTTTTCCAAAGCTTGCGCGACTTCGTCCTGCATTTCAGCCATTGCCTGACGGCGGCCTTCCTCGAAGGCTGAGGCGCGCAGCTCTTCCAGATCAATCTCGGGCGCGGGCGGGGCAGGGGTGAAATCTGATGGTTCAGCAGGCGGCTGATCCGCTGGTTCGGCAGACTGGGCCACCAGCCCGTCGTGAATAGCGCTTAGAATAGATTTTTCTGTGGGTTCTGGCGCGGCGCCAAATGCACTGTCCTCGACGCGGGCATAGGGTGAACGTTGACGGAAACTGCCGGTATCTTCGCCTTCGGGCTGCGTCGACAGGGGGGCGCGGGGTTTGAACCGGCCTTCTGCTTCGCGGATCAGGCTGAGGATGTCTTCGTGACCAAGGGTCTTTGGCGCTGTCTCTGTCATGCCTTACACCATCTGTTCCCCGCCGCGACCGGCGAGCGTGATCGTTCCCGCATCCGCCATCTGGCGGGCGACCGAAATGACCTGCTTTTGTGCTTCCTGAACGGCGGTCAGGCGCACAGGTCCCATGTTTTCCATTTCTTCCAGAATGGTCTGCGCGGCACGGCTGGACACACAGCCCAACAGCTTGTCGCGCAGGGCATCGTCTGCGCCCTTGAGAGCGAGGATAAGAACGTCCTGATCGATTTCGCGCAGCAGCGTCTGAAGCGACCGGTCTTCGGATTTGATGAGATTGTCGAAGACAAACATGTTGTCCTGCAACGACTCCATAAGTTCCTTGTCGTCCTTCTTGATATCCTTGAGGATACGCTGTTCCATGTCTTGACGGGTAAAGTTCATGATCCGCGCAGCGGCCTTCACGCCGCCAATCTGCGATGCGCGCAAAGTGGTGTTGGCCTTGAACTTGCGCTGCATGACTTCTTCCAACTCGCGCAGCGCGTCCGGCTGGACGGTTTGCAGGTTGGCGATGCGGCGAACGATTTCGGGTTGGAAGTCTTCCGGTAGGATTTTCAGTACTTCAGCACCCTGACTGTAATCCAGCGACGCAATCACTAGCGCCATGATCTGTGGGTGTTCGTCGATGATCAGTTCGGAAATGGCAGAGGGATCCATCCAGTCCAGAATCTCGATCGGGCGTTCGCTGCTGGCCGGAGTGATGCGGCTGAGAACCGATTGCGCTTTATCCGCGCCAAGTGCGCCGGTCAGGACGTTGCGCACGTAGGCGTTTGCGCCGATGCCTACATCCGTCTGTCGGCGCAGCCCGTCAAAGAATTCGTCCAGCACCGCGTTTACGGTTTCATGGCTGACACCGCGCACGGTGTACATGGCCGCGCCCAGTTCCTGCACTTCATGTGGGCTCATGGATTTCAGAACGTTCGCTGCGGCCTTTTCGCCAAACAGCATCATCAGGATCGCAGCCTTCTGAACGCCGGTCAGGGTTGTGATATCAAGTTCACTCATCGCGGCGGCCTTCATGTGGTGACTTCCTGATCAGAGGCGATCATGTTCTGGAAAGCCGTGGCGATGCGCGGGCTTTCGCTTTCGGCAAGACCTTTGAGAAGCTTGATTTTTTCCTCATAGCTGAGCGCGCCGTTCAGGTCTTCGGCGTCAGGCGCGACCTCGTCCAGTTTCGCACGCAGCGTGGACAGGGTTTCGCCAGGGCCGACTTCGACGGATTCGGAAATGTTCATGGCAGTAGTCGAATTGTCCTGCACCGGCGGCAGCAAACGGTTCAGCAACGGGCGCAGCACGCCCAGTGTGATGATGCCGAAAATCACGATCTGCGCCAGAATGCGTCCCGCAGTGGGAAGCCAGCTTGCTTCGTGCCATACGGGTGTGGCTTCGACCATTTCGACATCCACAAAGGGGCTGGATGACACGATAACAACGTCGTTGCGGCCATCTTCAAAACCCACGGCACCTTTGGTCAGACGTTCGATTTCTGCCAGCGTTTCGGCGGGGAATGTCGCGGGGGCTTCTGGATCTTCGGGTGTGGGCGTGCGCAGCAGAACCGCAGCGTTGACCCGTCTGATCACGGCACTTTCCGGCTGGATCGTTTCAACACGACGGCTGACTTCATAGTTGCGGGTCTCGGACTTGGACATGTTGCCATTCGCAACGGTCTGGTCCGCTTGATTGACCTCATCGCCCAGAACCGGCTCGGGCGGCGGCGTGTTCGCAACTGTACCCGGGATACCACCGGCTTCGCGGCTTGAGCTGGTTTGCGAGCTCATTTGTTCGCTGCGAACGGCGGTCAGTTCGGGGGCATATTCTTCGCTGGTGACTTCGGAACGGGTAAAGTCGATGTCCAAGGTCACTTCGACCGCCGCATTGCCCGGCCCGACGATCGGTGTGATCAGGGCTAGAATGCGTTCACGGTAGAGCGTCTCCATCTCCAACTGATGGCGCATGTGGCGGTCAGTCATGGCGTTGAAGGGATCTTCGGGGTCTTTCGACAAAAGGCGGCCTGTCTGATCGACCACCGATACGTTTTCGCGCGGCATCTGCGGGATAGCGGCAGATACAAGGCTGACGATGGCACGCACTTGTGCCTCGGAAATCGACATTCCGGGCACAAGGTTCAGAACGACAGAGGCTTGCGGCGGTTGCTGGTCGCGCACGAATGCCGAACGCTCGGGCAGGGCAAGATGCACACGGGCCGAGCGGACGGGGCGCAGTTCGGTGATCGAACGGGCCAGATCAAGTTCCTGCATCCGACGCAGGCGCGCGGCCTCGACCGAACGGCTGGTGCCCATGGGCATGTCTGTGATTGTGGAAAGACCATCAGGCTGACCCTGTGGTAGACCTTCAGACGCCAGCACCATGCGGGCACGGTAAAATTCATCAGGACCGACGGTCAGTGTGCCTGTGGTGGGATCAAGTTTCGCATCAAAGCCGTTCGCGATCAGCGCGTCCAGCGCACGGGATTTTTCAGCTTCCGGCAGGCCGTGCTGAAGCGCGACACGATCCGAGGGTGTTAGCAAAAGGTACAGCGCCAGACTGGCGGCTGCGATCATCACCATAGCCACGGCGGGCAGGGCGCGACGCAGCGCGGGTTGATCTGCCATGCCGGTCAGGCGCGACACGACGCTGATGCTACGGCCAACAAGCGATGTGTCCGCTGCTTGTGCGGGCACCATCGGGTTGGGAGAGCTATCCATACTCATATCAGTACCTTTTTACCAAGTATTCAACCGCTTAGACGGGCATATTCATGATGTCGCGATAGGCCGTCAGGGCTTTGTTGCGGACCTGCAAAGTCATCTGGAAGCTAAGCGATGACACCTGCTGTTCGACCATGACCGCTGCCAGATCGTCGGTTTTGCCCATCTCAAAGTTCTTTGCTGCCTCGGATGCAGAGTTCTGTGCTTTGGCCACATCCTGCAGGGCACCGCCCATACGCTCGGAAAAGCTCGGGCCTTTGGCGGCATCAGACTGACCAACGTGTGCAGGTTTCGCGACGCTGTTGGTCGTTCCCAATGCGGCAAGAGATGCGCTTTGGCTGACACCGTTGATGGCCATCGTTTTCTCCTTAGGCGGCGCGGGCGGCGGGGATGTCGCAGGCCCGTGCAGAAATCATGATGTCTGACGAAGCAATTTCCGTACCGTTCCGAAGAACCATCGCGCGTTGCATCACGTTTTCCAGTTCGCGGACGTTGCCTGGCCAGTGGTGGGCCAGAAGCAATTCGCAGGCTTCAGGTGTCAGCATCGGAACAGGGGTGCCGTCTGTGCTGTGACGCGACAACATGGCCTGTGCGAGGACAGGGATGTCATCGGGACGGTCACACAGCGCCTGTGTCTCCAGCGGGAACACGTTCAGGCGGAAGTACAGGTCTTCGCGGAAGGTGCCTTTGCGAACCTCTTCTTCCATATCGCGGTTGGATGTGGCGATAACGCGGACGTTGATGGAAACCTCTGTCTGGCTGCCCAGGGGCGTGACGGATTTTTCCTGAAGAACGCGCAGCAGTTTGGCCTGAAGGCCCAGCGGCATTTCCGAAATTTCGTCCAGCAGCAGCGTGCCGCCGTCGGCTGCGCGCATGATGCCTTTGTTGGCGGTGTTCGCGCCGGTGAACGACCCTTTTTCGTGACCGAACAGCATGGCTTCCAGCATGTTTTCGGGGATCGCAGCACAATTGATTGCGACAAACGGTTTGTCGGCACGGGGCGAGCTGTTGTGCAGATGGCGGGCCAGAACCTCTTTGCCGCTGCCTGTCGGGCCGTTGATGAAGACGCTGACGTCAAACTGTGCGACGCGCTGGGCAAGGTCCATCAGGTTGCCGGTCGTTTCGGCGCCGGCGATCATACCGCCGTAGGGGGTGCCCAGAAGTTCAGCCAGCATCATCAGGGGGGCGTTGCGCAAAGGGGCTGCATCGCACTTGGGCAGGGAAACCCGCTGCAGGCGTCCGCCCAGATCTTCGCTACGTTCGAAGTGATCCGCGTCGCAGGTAACAACGACCATACGTGTCGCGCCGATCTGGCGGGCTTTCGCGATCAGTTCTTTCTGTCCGCCAAGGGCTGTTTCGACTTCGGCGGCACAAACAAACGTGTCGGCTTTTTCTGTGGCCTCTTCCAGCGATGCGCAAGCCACTGTCAGGCGGCGTCGCGTCAGAAGATCGACCAAGGATTCAGCTGCTGCAAAGTCTTGATTGAGAACGAAAATCTGCGTCATGGCTGCCTCTCTTATTACCGACGCAGACTACTAGGCAGGGATCGTGCCAAATCGATATTTTGCGAAAAAAGTGGCTAAAACCACTAAAATGGAGGGTGAAATTGCCATTTATAGAAGGCCGACACCCTAAAACGACGGCAAATCGTCGCCCGAGGGGGTGATTTTTGCCGACATCGTCAGGTCTTTGACGCGCCTTTTGCTGAATGCACCTGTCTTTGAGGTGCTGGGCGAAACGAAATTCCGGAAAACGGCGTCAAACGAAGCGTCCGATATCCAAAGATAATCACGCTTCCTGAGCTATTCATCTCAACTTTTCCGCGCTGTGACCGTTTTTCAGTTTGGTCCAAAGCAAACACTCACAGGCAAACACATGATGTCAAAAACATATCACCTTAAGTTCCCGACACTGGATGCCGCTCAGATAGCTGCCCCGTTTGTTACGGAAACGCTCGGCAATGCCATTCCAGAATGCTCTCTTTCCGGGCTGACCGTTCTGATCAGCAAGGAGGGCGATATCTCGGTTAATCTGTTCTTTCCGTCGGTAAGCGACCTCAAGAACTTTGAGAAAAATCACGGAGGATTCATCGACACGATGAAGAAGACCTTCCTATTCCGGTCAACGGGCTTCGAAGGCGTTTGTATTTTCAACTTTGAAGGCAACTCGGAAGACGCTGCCTGATCTTTGGGCGCGGGTGCTGGCATGCAGTTTGCAGAGCCGTTTTGTGCACCCGCACGGTTCCCAAGAGGACCCCAATAGCATGATGAACCACAAGTACACACGGCAGCATGATATCTCATGCGCCGCAATCAGCGAGCGCGCAATATGAGCGTGCAACCCGAGCAAGCGACGGAGAAGTCTGCCGCTGGCGCGCTGATGCGCGTGTCGTCCGACAAGATCGGGCGCTTGATGGATCTTGTCAGCGAATTGTCCCTCTCGGTTTCCGAAACGATCAACTCTCCTGATCTTCAGGATCTTGATCTGGTCGATTTCGAAGCCGCGTCCCATCGCCTGTCCATGATTGTCCGAGAAGTGCAGGACGCCGCGACAGAATTGCGGCTGGTACCTGTGTCCGAGGTTTTCCGCCGTCTGAAACGGATGGTGCGCGAACTGGAACGCGAGACGGGCAAAAAGATCGACCTTGAACTAAGAGGCGAGGATACTGCGATCGACAAGCTGGTCGCTGACCGTTTGTACGACCCGCTTTTGCACGTCGTGCGCAATTCGGCCGATCACGGGCTTGAACCACCAGACGAACGCGTCGCTGCCGGAAAGTCGGAAAAAGGGACCATCATTCTGGGCGCCGCACAGGTCGGCAGTGAGGTTCGTATTCAGGTCATTGATGACGGCCGTGGCCTGAACCGCGAAAAAATTCTTAAGATCGCCCGCAAGCGCGGGTTCTTTGGCCCTGATGAAGAGCCGGAACCGTCAACCCTTTGGAAATGTATTTTCGAACCCGGCTTTTCCACGGCTGAGGCCGTTACCACGCTGTCCGGACGCGGTGTCGGTATGGACGTTTTGAACACCACGATGAAAGATCTGCGTGGACGGATTGCTGTGGATTCCGAGGCCGGAAATGGCACCTCGGTTTCCTTGCACATTCCTGTATCGCTGGCGTTCTTGGATTCTATTCTACTGCGGCTTGGCAACCAGTTGTTCACTGTGCCGGTCGAAGACATCCACGAAATCGTCAAACCGACAGGGTCTGAGTCCGTTGAAATCTCGGCCGACAATGGCACCGAGATGCTGAAGCTGCGCGGCAAGTTTATCCCTGTCCGGCGACTTGAAACGTTCTATCGGAACTGCCGAAAAGAAATCCGTCCGCTGTCGGACATGGTCTCGATCGTTTTCTCGACAGCGCGTGGGCACATCGCAGTGCCCGTTGATGAAGTGTTGGACCGCCAGCAGGTGGTCATGAAACCGCTCACCGGTGCGCTGGCACAAGTGCGTGCCAGCTGGGGGTGCGCATTGCTAGCAACTGGGGAAGTGGCGATCGTGCTTGATTGTGAACGCCTTGCTGTGGGGGGCGATAAATGATCGTCACCGACCAGCCGGCCTATGATGCAATTCGGGATTGGCTTAGTTCACGCTGCGGAATTACGTTCCCTGAACACAAAAGCGCAGTGCTGCGCCAGCGACTGGCGCGCGTGAACCAGTCGTTTTCCTACAAAGATCTGAACGATCTGGCCCACGGGCTTTTGGAAGAGCAGAAAGAAGATGTGCAATTGGCGGTGATGCATGCGGCATCCACCAACCACACATATTTCTTTCGCGAACCCGAAGTTCTGGACAGGTTCCGCAAGATCGTCATGCCCTATCTCCAGAAAAAGCGCGAAATGCGTATCTGGAGTGCGGCCGCGTCTTCTGGGGATGAGGCCTATACAGTTGCCGTTATGATCGCTGAGGAATTCGGCGAAGAGGCGTTGTCTCGGTTGAACATTCTGGGCACCGACATCAGCGGGCCTGTGGTCGAACAAGCAGAGCAGGGCGTCTACCAACTCAAACAGCTGGACAAGACCGAGCGTCGCTTGGTTCAAAAGTATTTCACGGCCCTGAATCCGAACACGTTCGCGGTGAAGGACCTACTGAAGTCGTGTTGCACCTTTCGGCGGATGAACCTCAAGGCGCAGCCCTATCCCTTTAACAATCCGTTCCAGGTCGTGTTCTGCCGCAACATCCTCTATTACTTCGACCGCGATGATCAGCGGGCGACCCTAGAGGCCATTTATGAAGTCACCGAACCCGGCGGCTATCTGGTCACCTCGGTGACCGAGTCCATTCGCGATCTTGATACGCGCTGGGAATCTGTCGCCACCGGTATCCACAGGAGGGCAGAATGACCCTTCGTAGAAAACGGATCAAAGTTCTGGTCGTCGATGACAGCTCGATGTTCCGTCAGCTTTTGACGAACGTTCTGAGCACCGACGAAGACATTGAAGTGGTTGGTGCAGCAGCAGGTGCTGCCGAAGCGCGCGCCATGATGTCATTGCACCGTCCCGACGTCATCACCCTTGATCTTGAGATGCCAGGTGAAAACGGTCTGGATCTTTTGAAGGACTACATGGCGAAAACTCCGGTGGGCACACTGGTTATTTCGGCGCACACCCAACGCGGCGCGTCGATGACGATCAAAGCGCTCGAGGCTGGCGCGGTGGATGTCATCGATAAGAGCCTTTTGTCTTTGGGGGATCGCTCGGAAACAGGCAATGTTTGCAGCGTTGTGCGCAGGGTGCGTGCGGCCAGCATGGCCCGTGTGTCAAAAAGTGGCGCCACCGTCGCGGCATCGCCTGCGCCGATGTTCAAAGGTGTGGCGGATGACTGGGTCGTCGCCATCGGATCATCGACGGGAGGCGTGCAGGCGCTGACAGTGCTTTTGCCGGTCTTCCCTGAGGATTGCCCCGCAACCGTCATTGTCCAGCACATGCCGGAAGGGTTTACCGCGGCATTCGCTAAGCGTCTGAATACGCTTTGTAAATGTGAGGTGAAGGAAGCCGAGGATGGCGATCAGTTGCGCTCTGGTCTGGTCCTGATCGCACCGGGTGGCGACCGTCATATGAGCGTCGAGAAAAAGCACAGCGGTTTGTATGTGCGCCTGACCGAAGGTGAACATGTGTGCTTCTCGCGGCCCTCGGTAGACGTGCTGTTCAAGTCCCTTGCCGAAACCTGCGGCAACAGCCTTTCGGCGGCTATCCTGACGGGTATGGGCCGCGACGGAGCCGAGGGACTTCTTAACATTCGTAGGGCTGGCGGTCGTACATTTACACAAGATGAACCCACATCTGAGGTCTATGGCATGCCTGCGCGTGCCTGGGAAAACGGCGCCTCTGAGGCGCAAGTGCCACTGAGCAACATTTCCAAAACCTTGCTCGGATCGGTCGGCACGAAACCTGCACCGCATTCCACCCGTACAGGGGGAATTGCGTTGTCGCAAAGCTGAGAGGAACTGAACCATGAGCCAGACAGAAGCAGTCGAGGCAAAAACAGAAGCGGCGGCAATGCCGATCGTCGACTCCGATGGGATCGAGTCGATGTATCTGACCTTTGCGGTCGGCGATGAATCTTATGGCGTCTCCATCGGGATGGTGACTGAGATCGTCGGAATGCAAACCATCATGAGCGTGCCGGATGTGCCGCATTACATCAAGGGTGTGATCAACCTGCGTGGCAAGGTGATCCCGTTGATGGACGTGCGCCTGCGTTTCGGTATCGAAGAGCGCCCCTACGATGAGCGCACCGTTGTTATCGTGCTTGAAGTGGATGACGCGCCCATCGGGCTGATCGTCGACCGCGTCAGCGAAGTTCTGGATGTGCCCGCCGACAAGATCGACCGCACCGGCAACTTTGGTGGTGGCGAAGGCAAAAGCATGGTCAGCGCGCTGGCCCGCATCGAAGATCGGCTGGCCATCCTTCTGGATGTGCACGCGCTTGTGTCTGATGCCGATCTGAAAATGCCGGATCTGAGCTGAGGTCGATGATGCAGCGTCTGTTCCAAATTCCCTTCAGCCTGATGCAGAGCCAAGACCGGACAACCGTGTCGGCGTTGCGTGATCTAGCGGGCGTCTTCGGGACCATTTGGGCACCGGCGTTTGCACCAGAACGCGCTCTGATCCGTGTCGACGTTCAACGTCGCACGCGTCACTCGAATTCGCTGATGGGGCTGCAAAAACGGAAAATTCACATGAGGCAGCCGCCATGACTAAGAAACCGACTCGTCGCGTCGGAACAAGCGGCACTAGCAGGAAAAAACCCAAGTCTGATTTGCCAAAGGGGGAGGAGGATCAGACAGCGGGAGCGGGAAATGCCGCAAATCAACTAAACCCGGAGCAAGTTGAAGCCGTTGCTAAGGTCGCTTCCTCCCCCAATGCCGCCAAGGCTGCGTCAAACAGGAATAATGATATGACTACACAACCGAAATCGGATCAGAGCAAACCGTCTGCTGATCGCTGGTACTCGCCTGAGTTCACGCAGGCATACGACAACCTGAATGCATGTATCCTGATTGCGGATGCGGATCATATCATTCGGTATGTGAACAAAAAAACCGTCGAAGTTTTCTCGGCTGCCGAGAAAACCATGCAAGAAGTGATGCCCAGCTTCCGTGTCTCGGAAGTCGTGGGTGGGTCGATCCACCGCTACCACAAAAACGCGGAACACCAGCGTCAGGTTCTGAAAAACCTCGGAGCGTACAAAGACACGGAAATCAACGTGAACGGCATCATCATGCGGTTCCGCACGGTCCCGCTGCGCAACGACGCGAACGAGGTCGAAGCCTTTGTGGTCGAATTGAATGACGCGACGCCCGAAGTCGAAGCCAAGAAGCGCGTCGATTTCCAAATTGCTCAGTTCAATCTGCTGTTGTCCGAGATGCAGCATATGGCGGATGCCCATGAAGAAGGCGACATTGACGTCATGTGCGACACGACCAAGTTCGAAGCCAAGGAAATCGCCGACGCGGCCCAGATGGTCAACGACATGGTTCAGGCGCACATCGACACGAAGAAAGGCACGATGGCGGTGTTCGAAGAATTCGGTCGTGGCAACTTTGACGCCGACATGCCGCGTCTGCCGGGCAAGAAGGTCTTCGTCAACAACATCATCGATGAATTCCGCACCAACGTAAAAGAGCTGAACAAGAGCATCGGTGACATTTCCGATGCGATTGTCGACGGCAACCTTGCGTTCGATTTCGACGCCTCCAAGTTTAGCGGCGAATGGGGCAAAATTGCCCAGTCGTTCGGCCGTGTCTTCAGCTCGCTGTCCAACACCATTTCGTCCATGGCCGAGCAGGTTGATCAGGTCGGCACAACCGTTGACCAGATGTCCAATGTGTCCCAGTCGCTGTCGACAAACTCGCAAATCGGTTCTGCTTCGGTAGACGAAGTGTCCGCTTCGGCAGAAGAAACCGACGCGCAGGTCAAGGCGAACGCGGAAGCGGCGCAGAAAGCCAACCACTTTGTTGGTAGCGCGGCTGAACTGGCGTCCAACGGTTCTGAAAAGATGAAGGCGATGGTTGTCTCGATGGACGGCATCAAAACATCGTCGCAGGACATTGCGAAGATCATCAAGGTCATCGACGAAATCGCCTTCCAGACCAACTTGCTTGCCTTGAACGCAGCGGTTGAGGCGGCGCGGGCCGGTCAGCACGGTCGCGGGTTCGCGGTTGTTGCCCAAGAGGTTCGCAACCTTGCGGGACGGTCGGCCAAAGCGGCGCGTGAAACATCCGATCTGATCGAAGACGCATCGAACCGTGTGAACCAGGGTGTGCGCATCGCGGATGAAACCAGCGAAGCCTTCACCAAGATCAACAGCGAAATCCTGCAGGTGCAGCAGATTGTCGAAGCCATCGACGAGGCTAGCAGCGAACAATCCCGCGGTGTGGCCCAGATTTCTCAGGCCATCGGCGAGATTGCCAAGACCACCCTGGCCACCAGCCAGCAGGCCGACGAACTGGCAGCAACTACATCGCAGATGACGTCCGCGATTAACCAGATGAACGAAGAGATCAAACGGTTCAAATTGCGTCCCCGTCGCGGTGTCATGGCCGGTATGCCGAACTTCGACCAAATGAGCCCCGAGATGCTGGCCCAGATCCAGAAGATGATGAACGGATCATCTGGTGGCGGAGCAAAGCGCAACGGTCTGGCGAACTCTGTCGACAAAGATTCCCGCGGATATGGGCCTTTTTGATCGATGACACACTCTGCGCGCGGGGTGCCATCTTCCCCGCGTGACGGAAACTTATAAAAATACGGAGCTCATAATGGCTTATAAAGTAATGGTTGTAGACGACGCGGCGATGATGCGCCTCTACATCTCCAGCTTCCTCAATTCGCTGCCCGACTTCAAAATGGTAGCACAGGCATCCAACGGGCAGGAAGCATTGGATAAGTTGTCCGACTTGCCGGATCTGGACTTGATCCTCTTGGATATCGAGATGCCGGTCATGGACGGCCTGGAATTTCTACGCCACGCCAAGCTGAAAACACGCGCAAAGATCTGCATGTTGTCTTCGGTGACCGTGTCAGGTTCGCCCCTAGCAGCCAAAGCGCGCGAATTGGGCGCTGACGGCGTTGTTGCGAAACCGTCCGGCACAGTGTCGCACGATCTGGAAGAAAAAACCGGCGACGAGTTGCGCAGCGTGATGAGATCTCTCGTCGCTGCGTAATTTGATCTACCCGCAAGAATAAGAGCGAGGCGTCAATGTCTGACGAAATGGACGAAATTTGGGAACTCTATGCGGATGATGGGGCGCAGGCCCTTGATGCGATGGAGATGGCCCTGGAAGCCCTTCAGGCGGGGGAAGGCGACCAGGCAGAACACATCGGTGCGTTGTTTCGCGCGGTTCATACCTTCAAGGGCAACTCGCGTGTTCTTGGTCTGAGCACGGTCGAAAGCCGCGCGCACCTTTCGGAAGACCTGATTGGTCTGGTGCGCGACGAAGGCGCGGAACTGACCGAAGAAATCATCGATGTTCTGATTGAATCCGGTGACATCTTACGCGGCATGCTGGACGAAACAGCCGTCTCGCGTGCTGATGTCGCACCCGAACCGTCCGAACACCTGATGGACCGTCTGCGCGCGGTGATTGCGGTCTGCAAAGGCGAAGAGCCGCCCGCAGCCGCTGCATCCGACGCGCCGGCAGAGGAAAAGGCAGAAGAGACACCTGAATCTGTCGCTGAAGCAGACGACGAAAGTGAAGCGGAAGCCGAGGCCCCTGCAGCTGCCCCGGCGGCGAATGACGCGATGTTCGCGGCCATGGCCAGCCTTAATGATCTGCCTGAACCGTCAGGCGATCGTGATGATGATGACTTTTTCGACGATGATCACGGCGACCGAAGCGAAGAAGAGCTTGCGGAGCCGGAACCCGCACCCGAGCCTGAACCCGAACCGGAGCCCGCGCCGGAGCCTGAAAAGACCGAAGCGGCGGCAGAGGATGCAGGCGGAGAAGAGGCCGACAGCGGCCTGACACGGCTGCTGGATGACCCTGTCTATCTGAAAATCTTTACGGACATGGTGGTTTCGACCATCGATGACCTGAGTTTGATCCGCGATGTGGCGGACGGCGAGGAACTGCCCGAAGGCGCGTTCCCGAAGGCGTCCAGCCTTTGCTACGCGTGTGAACAGCTTGACCTGACCGAATGGGTGGAAACCCTTCAGGCCTTTGAGGCCAAGAAAAGCGAAGGCGGCACCTTGTCCGACCTTGGTGGCCTGATTGAAAGCCTTCAAAAGTTGAAAGCGGCTGATCTGGGCGGGGACGAGCCTGAACCTGAACCCGAAGCCGAGGAGGCGGATACTGCCCCAGCGGGAAGCAATGATACGCTTGTGTCGCTGATCAATGATCTTGAAGAGGTTTTTGAGGATATCAATCAGCTGACCGCCCGCATGGAGGCTGGCCAGGCAGTTGAAGCGCAAGAGTTCAACGATCTCTCTGACAAAGCCGTCAAGGTCGTGACGCCCTACGAATTCATTCGTGTCACCGAAGCCGCAATGGGTTTTGCGGATTCCCACAAACTGAAGGATTTCCGCTCGGTCGAGCTGAAGTTCTACGAAGAACTCGCATCAGTTGAAGGTGTTTTGAACAAAGGCGGCTTGCCAGAGGATCTGATGCTGCCCAGCCAGCGTCTGAAAAACTGGTGTTCCGAGCACATCTTCGACACGCTGCGTGATCTCCGGATCGGTCTGGACAGCGGGCACAAAGGCTCTGGTTCGACATGGTTCCCTGAATTCGAACAGCTGATGCGCCGCGCGTTCAACGCCAGTGCGTATTACGAAATCGAAACGGCTTCGCAGTTGACGATGGCGCTGGTCGACCTGTTTGCACGGACACGTGTGTCGTCGCAAAGTCCAGACGTCATTCTGATCCAGATGGCGCGCGGTTTCGTCGATACGATGGAACTGGTGTTTGACGCCCTGACGCAGGGCGACACGCCGGATATCGCCAAGATCGAAGCACTGTTTGAAGAAGCGGCCAACGTCAGCTTCCTTGCAAGCGGCGTTGTGACCGCGCGGTCGATCGAACAAAAGCTGGGACTTCCCAAAGAGTTCCACCGCGTTCTTTCGCCGGAAAGTGTGAAGTCGGCCCAGTCGTGTATCGACAACGGCCTGCACTTCTTCATTCTGACCTGCGACCTGAACGAAGACGATAAGCTTGCTGAAAACTTCCTCGACTGGATCAGTTCGGGCAAGGCAAAGATGATCACCAACGTGACCGTCTTTGTAGATGACAAGACGATCTTCGACTTCTTGATCGCGGCCCCGATGACAGAAGACATCGTTGCCGAAGCGGTTTCACACCTTGACCCGTCCGGCAAGAAGCTGACGCTGAAGATGGCGCTGGAAGTGGTTGAAGAGGCAGCACCCGTCGCTGCGGCGGAAACGGCGGCCTCTGCGGAAGACGCGCAGATTTTCGCATCAGGCGCGATGACGGAAAACCTCAAGCTTCTGGAAGCGGTGGGCGAGATTTCGGCGGCACAGTCGATGATCGGCGCAATGCTGCACAAAGCATCGACGCGGGATCTGTTGTACGAAGTGCAGACCAAAATGGCCGAAGCCGGCCTGCCGGAGCTGCCGCTGCGTGCCCGTGGCGTTCTGCGTGGCGTGTTCGAAGAATACCTGACCGAAATTCAGGCGATCAACGAAGCGGAAGCGCAGCTAAGTTCGCAATTGTCCCAGTTGCAGGAAGAAAGCGTATCCATGCGGTCGCGTCCTGCCGAAGTGATCCTGCGACCCATGCAGACCTTTGTGTCTACCGAGGCGCGCAAATTGGGGTCGAGCGCACAGTTTTCTTACGTGGGCGGCGAATGTTCGCTGGACCAGTTGGTATTGGAAGAAGTGCGTGGTCTGCTGAAGCTGGCGATTTCGGATCGTCTGCGCGCGAAAGAGCCGCCTTCCAAGTTCTTCCTGGCGATCGACCGTGAAGAAGACCGCGTTCGTGTCGAAATCACCGACAACGGCAAGGAATGCGCGCTTAGCGACGACTTCAAGGCGGCCAGCCACGAGCTGACACGCCGGAAAGGTGTCATGCGCTTTGTGACGCTGCCGAACGGCGGTGTGCGTCTGATGTTGGAAGTTCCGCTGCACACCATCGTTCTGGAAGGCATGGTCGTGAAGATTGGCGATGTGCGTTATGTGCTGCCGATTGAATCGATCCAGCGTATCCATCAGGGCAGCAAAACTGTCCCGATCAAGGCGGCAGGCAACCGGCGGATGCTGGTCGTTGACGACAACGACTATGTGCCGATCCGTGTACTGTCCAGCGCGCGCACGCAGGTCCACAGCAGTGGCCAGCAGCTTTACGTGATCGTCCGCAACAACGCGTCGCGTATGGCGATCCCGGTCGACGAACTGTTGGGTCAGCAGCTGGTTCTTTTGCGTCCGTTGCGTGGTGTTCTGTCCATGGTGCCCGATGTCACCGGCGTGGCCATTCTGTCCGGTGGTGAAATCGGTATGGTTGTGTCCGTCAGCCGGATCGAGGCTGCCGCATAAGCTTAATAGTGCAAGGCATTAAGATTCTGCCGGAATCTGCCGTTTTATAAGCCAGAAGCAGACAAGCCCTAAACGGGAGGCGCCGAGATGAACATTGCACTAGCTCGATCACGCTACAAGCAGGCGGCGGCGATTGGCGAGCCGGAGATCCACGATCCTCATGAAGTGATCCACGTAACCTTGCGGGAACTGGAACGGTCCCTTGGTGTTATGGAGCAGCTTCAAAAGGCCGAGCGCGCAACAGCAGGTGAACATGCTAACCGGTCCCTGACAGCGATCTATATCCTTCAGTCCAGTCTGGATTTTGAAAAGGGCGGAGATTTGGCCACCAACCTGTTCCAAGTCTATGAATACGTTCGCTTTCATGTCCTGAAGGCATGGCGCAACGAAGGCGATGCCGAGCTTGGCCAAGCCAAACTTGCGATCGGTGAAATCCTGTCTGCATGGCAGACAATCGGCGATCAGGTCGGGGAGCGGTCTGAATGAAGAATTGTGTATACCACATGGATCAGGTCGCGCAGGCTGAGCGTCTGCTTGGCTTGTCCGCCCAACTCGTGCAAGCGGCAGAACGTGCCGATCTTGCCCTATGCGCGCAGCTAGATACGACCATCCGGTCCGCCTGTATGGCGCTGCTGATGGAAAACAGCGCGTCATATGACGCCGGCACTGAAAAGCTGGCTGCGTTGAAGGCGGCTCTGGAGGCTGTCGAAAAGGCGCGCTCGATCCTCGTCGAAAAGAACGCTGTGGGCGCAAACAACCGCAAGGCAAAGGTTGTTTATCTGAAAACCCAACGCGAAAGCATCAAGGCATGAAACGCGGGCGTGTCTGCCGCACCTGTTTGCGGATACGCCTGTTTGTCATGATGGCGTTTCCGCTGATCGCGCTGATTTACTTCCAGCCGGAAGGGGCGCAAAAACTGGCGGCATTGTTGCCCGACGCAGGCACCATCGCCTTCGCCATGATGGTTTTTGGAAGCTTTAGTTTTGTTGTAAAATACGCGGCCTACAAATACGAAACGGGCCGTTCTGAAAAACGCCAGTGACCGCTTAGGCAGCGTCTTCGTCAACAAAGCGGTTGACCCCCACAAAAGCAATCAACAGGTCCAGAAGGCTACGGCGTTCGCGATAAGCGGGCGCGCCTTCGTCGTCGCAATAGACAGTCTCGATCCCGATAAACGCGGGATCCGCAGCATAGATATCTGATGTGTCTGAGGGGAGATGTGGTCGCGGCATGGTAAGTTCCTTCTTCACTGAAAGACACCATGCAAATGGTTTGCCAACTGGCTTAGCCGCCAATCATGAACCTGTTGATCAGCACTTCGATCACCGGCGGATTAAGCCCCATATCGATGAATTGCTGGTTGATGCTTTCCTTGAACGGTTCTGGAAGCGCCTGACGCAGCGTTTGCCAGCTTTCTCCGGCCTCGGTTTCGGACAAATCCATCACGATCTGTGACAGCGGGGCGATAAAGTCTGTGGGATCGTCTTTGAACATGTCTGCCGTTTTGTGCAGTACCATGTCCGGGATCGCCACGCCGATGTAGATGTTCACTGTCGCCCCGAGGTGGGGAATGGTGGCTTTGACCGAATGCTGGATCGCGATGTATTCGCGGCGAACCTTGGGGGGCTCTTCTACGACGACCTCGGTTTCTTCTTCCTCGAAGGTGCCCAGCGGGTCCATGTCTGGTAGAGACAGCGCAGTGAAGGCCCCATAGGAAAATGCCCCCAGAACCACGATTGCGGGCAGGGTGGCAAGAAAATTCGGGGATTTTATGATCTTGGCAACCATACGGGAATTCTAGCTTTTTTCTGAGTACCGGTCACCTGTGCAACGGGCATGCCACAATCATCAAAAGATGAGTGTTAAACATCATGCCCCGCCTGACGTTGTAATTAGGGAAGAGGCGCAAACTCGGCATTTTCCCAATCTGGCCGATTGAAAGATCCATGAAAAATGAACTGAAAAATGCATTGGTTCCAGCTGTTCGCCGCCTGACGGGGGCGTCGGCCAAATCGGCTGCGTCATCACAGCAACCGAGATCCGGTGATTTTCAGCTGGTCCGCCAGCAGGTGCATCTTCAGGACACCAAAAAGGTCGAAAAACACCTTCCGGACATACTTGGCAGAGCACTTGCAAGAGGCTGGATTGACAAGGATTTCCGTGCCGCGCTGACACGCAGCCCGAAACAGTTGTTGGCTGACTACGGCGTTTTTCTACCCGATAATATCGCCGTGCGGACCGAGACGACGCAAAACCAGCGCCAGCGGATCGTTGTCTATGAAACGCAACCGGGCGGACGTCTTCGCAGGTTGCTGTATCTGCAACTGGTGATGATGGCTGGAAAATGAAAAAATCTATCGCGCTTCTGGTCGCCCTTGCGGTTCCATCCCTAGGGTCGGCGCAGGCCATGGACAACAACGCAAAATTCGAAAAGGCCCTGTCGGCGGCACGCGATGGCGATGCGGCGACGGCGGTGGTTTTGTTTTCGGATCTGGCCCATCGCAACGATTCAAGCGCCCAGATGAACCTGGCGGTTTTGACGGCCCTCGGGCATGGCACGCCGCAGGATGAAACCGAGGCCTTGTTCTGGGCCTGGCGCGCCCGTTTCGGCGGCGAGAACCGCGCGATCGATCTGACCAAATATCTGTCCCGCCAGTTGCCTGCCAAGCAGCGTGCCGCCGTTGCCAAGCGTTTGCTGGAGGAACTTGAAGCCGCGGCCGAGCAGGGGCATCCTGCGGCCTTTCTGGGCATGTGCCGCACCGAGAACGAAGTGCGCGAACCAGCCAAGCCTGTTGCCGCTCTTGCGTGGTGCAGCGTGGCTGCCGCGTTCGAGGTTCAGGGCGCCGCTGTTCTGCGGGACGCTTTGGGAATGGAATTGTCTGTGGAAGACAAAACAAAGGCGCAGCTGAACGGCCGCGCCTTGTTTCTGGAATGGTGCAAGCGCGTTCCCGAAGAAACGCGCCCCATTTCATGTCCGGATGTCAGCTAACCCTTAGTGCCGGCGGAACCGACGGATCGCCTGAACTTCCTCCGCGCTGATGCCTGTGGCGCGGCTAATCTCTTTTGACGGTTGGCCACTTTGCGCAAGCGTGATCGCTTGTTCAATGAGGCGTTCGCCAATGAGCCAGTCGAAGTCAACCCGGATCTGATCGAGTTTTGTCGCTGTCGCGGCAAGACCCGTGTCGGGGCGTTCTTCAAGCTTCTTCATGATCAGAGTGCTTAGCTCTTCCATGTCTTCGTCGCGTAGGCCAACCGGCTGGGCCGACAATGCACGCACGCGAAGTGCGAGATATGTAATGGTCGCGACTGCAATTACGAAGCCACTTGCTGCTGCAAGATGGAATAGAGGAAGATAGGTCACTCTTGGTTTTCCCGTTTTTATTCTTAGCTGATCATGTCCGTATAGCCCTCGAAAAGGCTATCGGTGATGGCTTGCGCGTCCACCGGATAACGTCCGGCTTCGATTGCCTCTTTGATTTTGGCCACCAGTTCGAGATCAAACGGAGGACCTTTCGCTGCAAGGGTTTCACCCACTTGCAAAGAGGCTGCTTGGCTCAAAGTGACGCTATCTGCGTCACCTGCCGGTAAAACCGAGCCTGCACCCGCACCGGCGGGGGAAATGCCCGCGCGGTCTGTAGCATCGGCTTTAACCTGCTGTAACCGCGCACGCGCTGAGAGGGACGTGTTGATAGAATCAACCATTGTTTTAACTCCTAGTACCGTCCGCGTACGTCTTTTGGTGTGTCAATCAACGTCTCGAGTTCAATTCATGTTAGGTCGTACGCGTACTTTATTTCGGTCGTGAACGATGGCCTTGATGACCCGTCCGGACCCTTTGTTCTGTACCTCGATGATGTCTCCATACTGCCCTGATTCCATTGCCAAACCGGCCATTTCGACGGCCAGTCCCGGTATGCTGGATGTTATTGCAACTGGTGTGCCTTTTTCGATCATCCAGCTCATTTTCAGATGCCGGGGCTGAATAATGTTGCCCGCACCAAGATTAATTCGCAGTTTTCGGCCAATAAGTGTGTTCGGCTTGATGAACAGCGTGTCGCCCGTTGCGGCGCTTGTTTCGGCCAGTGCCAAATGCTGCCGCTGCAAAACCGTTCCGCGTTTCAGGCTTTCTGTCAAAGCCACAGCCGTGATCATCGGGCCGGTCAAGTCCCTGCTATGCTGGTCTGACGGCGCGACGGTCATTCCAGGCAGGCGGATGCTGCGCTGCCAAGATGCTTCGGTGTTGCAGTGCAGCGTCACGGTCCGCCAGTCATTGCCCTTTGGCGCGACATCAGGGTTCGTTCCACAGGCGGGGAAGTGACGGTGTTCGGAAACCTGCGGTTGTCCGGATAAGCCTGCTTCGTCCAAAGCCGCCAGAATAAGGTCTGTGACCTCGGTTCCGTCCAAGCCGTCCTGCGGATTTGCGGCAGCAGCCGCAGACAGAAACAGGGCGGCTGTCGCAACAAATATGGTGCCAAAGCGGGTCATAATCCGGCCTCGACGAAATAGACCTGACGACCTTCAAAGTCGGATGCTTTGCGCGTTGGATCGATGGGCCGCAGAATGGCGCGACCGGATTTCAGCGACGAGATTTCCAAAAGGCCAAAGCTGTCGTTCGGGTCGTCCACAAAAGCAAGGCTCGCGCGGCTAAGGCCATGGCGGCTGCCGATGGGCACGCTCAGCGTTTTACCATCGCTTTCGATGCGCGCGGATGGTGGAACGCAAGACAGCTGATCCAGCAATGAGGTCAGATCAGCGCGAATGTTTTTAGTCAGCTCATGTTCAAGCGCGCTGCGTGTCCGACCTGTGATCGCCTCGATCGCGCCGCCTTGCGGGTAGCGCGCTGTGCGGACCAGTTGTTTGCGGCCTAGAAACCCGTTTGGTTCGCTAAAGTGTAGCTCGGTTGTCATCTGGATCAGGCGGCTGGTTGCACCACGGATCACATCAACCTTGATTTCCGTACGCAGCCCATGATCGCCAGGCTGCTTCCCTGAGTGCGTGCCACGGGTCAGCGACATGTAATCCATGTCCGACCCTGTCGCAGCCGTTTGACGGACCTGTGCGGGGGCGATCCGGTCGATCGTGGTGCTGGAATGATCATCAAGCACATCAAAGATCGTCAGAGCCACATCATTTGCCAGCGGTGCGGTCCAAGCTGGCGCTTCTGGGCGGACGGTGATCTTGGGTTCATAGGCCGTCAGAACAAGCTGGCGGCGACCGGCGCAGGCTGATGTCGGGATCGGGCCAACAAGTGCGCGCACGTTGACAGTCCAAAGCCCCTTGTGCAGCCGCGCTCCGTGCATTTCGTATTTCAGTATTTTGCCAGCCGGACGCAGGATCATCAGATCGGCCGTGATCCGGCCCATTCGCATCGCGCTGTGACCGCGCAGGGTTGATCCGCCAGCCAGCGCCGCTGAAATCAGCGCATCGCCCAACGCACGTGTGCGCGCTGTGTCTTTATCGGCGGCCCCTGAGACAAAGGCATGGCCGGTTGCATTTACCCAAACGCCTTCGGTCTCAGCGGCTACCGCACTGCGGATGAAGCCTGCCCAGATGACGATCAGAGCCAAAGCTGCAATGCGTAGGGCGACTTGGGCTGTGCGGGCAGGGGCCATGGATCAGACCCCGAGTTTGGCTGCACGCAGGATGTAGCGCACCGTATCGGCATCAAGGGACAAGACCACCTCAAAGCTGTCTGCGTCCTTGGGTGTGATACGCACGGTGCGTGCCCCACGAATTTCACCTTGGACGATGGCGCGGATGCGGTCGTCGGTCATGGTGGCATCACGTAGCGATGTCTCGGACGTCAGGCGGATACCGTGGATTTGTTCAGTCAGATCACGCAGGGCTTCAAGGCGCGCCGCGCGAATGGCCATCAGACGCTTTTCATTCAGGGTGCCGCCAGGCTGACCGGAAATCTGTGAAAACCCGTGACCGGTGATCCGGACAGGGAAGACAGAAGGTGCCTCGATCACGGGCATCAGGGCCTTGCTGTTCAGGGCGTTGATGTCGTCTTTGATCTGCGCGATGGCGGCGGTGCGTTCGTCCGGCTCCGGTGGCAGCGCCTTGACCGCTTGTGTGGTTGTGCAGGCCTGCACCATCAATCCGGCCATGCACAGCGCGATGGCGTTGGTTTTGCGGAAGCGTGGAAAGGGCAACATCTGGTCCTCGTTCGCGGGATTTCGGTTTCAGGGCCTTAAGGGGCAAAGATCGTGCCACCTGAGATGCTCGTACGTCCCGCGCGCGCGACGCTGATACGCCTGCGACTGGCATAGTTTTTGCAACCCTACCTCGACTGATTGCCCCAAGGAGATGGGCCTTATGGTTTGGCGAATTTGGCCGAGGTACACGCAATGATTGCCGCAGAGGGTATGACACGCGGCGAAAAGTTCGGCGGAGCAATGCTTCCGCTGGGGCTTTTGGCGATTGTGGCCATGATGGTTCTACCCCTGCCGGTGGCGCTGTTGGACATGTTCTTTGTCTTCAACATCATGCTGTCGCTGCTGGTTCTGATGGTGGCGATGCATTCCTTCCGGCCATTGGATTTTTCCAGTTTTCCCAGTGTGTTGCTGATCGCAACGACCTTGCGACTTGCCCTGAACGTGGCATCGACGCGGATCGTTCTGACCGAAGGGCACACAGGGTCTGCTGCGGCGGGCAAGGTTATCGAAGCCTTTGGTAACTTTGTCATCGCGGGCAACTTTGCCGTCGGGATCGTGGTGTTCGCGATTCTTGTGATCATCAACCTTGTGGTGATCACCAAGGGCGCGGGCCGTGTGTCCGAAGTCTCTGCCCGTTTCACACTGGATGCGATGCCCGGCAAACAGATGGCCATCGATGCAGATCTGAACGCCGGAATTTTGACACCTGATGAGGCCCGCAAGCGACGGTCAGACGTCGCCGAAGAGGCGGATTTCTACGGTGCGATGGATGGTGCGTCGAAATTTGTGAAGGGCGACGCGGTCGCCGGTATCCTAATTCTGGTCGCCAACATCGTCGGCGGGATCATCATCGGGACAAGCCAGTTCGGCCTGACTTTCGGCGACGCGGCCGAGGTCTATGTGCTGCTGTCCATCGGTGACGGTCTGGTCGCACAAATCCCTTCACTGATGCTGTCGATTGCCACAGCGATCCTTGTGACGCGTGTTTCGTCGACCCACGACATGGCGGCGCACATCGGATCGCAAATCGGTCTGTCCCGCGCTTGGGTGCCCGTTGCTGCCGTGATGGGCATTCTTGGTCTGATCCCCGGCATGCCGAACATGGTATTTCTGGTGTTTGCGGTCGCTGCCGGTGCCATTGCCTGGGTGTCCCACAGATTGATCCCAGCAGGTGACGACGACGCAGACGCCGGTCCGTCGGGGCCAGCCGGTGCTTTGGTCAAAGGCATGGGCGGTGCGTCGGACACGTCCAAGGAGCCCGGGGTTATCACGCCTGATGACGTGACTGACTATGCCGCTGTATCAATCCAGATCGGTTTCGGCCTGATCCCATTGATCCAAGAAAGCGAAGGCGGTGCCTTGGTCTCGCGCATCACCGGCATCCGCCGCGAGGTGTCGCGGGCGATGGGCTTTGTCATTCCCGGCGTGCGCATACGTGATGATGCTTCGCTGCAGTCAAACCAGTACCGCATCCGGATCGGCCAATCGATCGTCGGCGAAGACGTGGTCTACCCCGACCGCAAGCTTGCACTGCCGGGGGCCAATTCGATGCGAAAGCTACGCGGGATCGAGGTGAAGGATCCGTCTTTCGGTATGGATGCGGTCTGGATCCTGCCGCACCAACAGTCAGAGGCCGAAGCAGACGACCATGTTGTTGTGGAGCCCGACAGTGTTCTGGCAACGCATCTGAGCCAGATGCTTTATGCACATGCGGATCAGTTGATCGGCTCTGACGGGGTTCAGAACCTTGTCGATGCCCTGTCCGAGGTCAGCCCGACATTGGTCGAGGCGGTGGTGCCCAAACTGGTGCCGCTCCATATTCTGACCGCTGTCATGCGGCATCTTTTGTCCGAGCGGATTCCGGTGGGTGATCTTCCCCGTATTCTGGAACGTCTGGCGGAACTGTCCGGTCGCACGAATGATCCCAAGGAAATGGCTGAAGCCCTGCGCGCTAGCCTCGTGCCGCAGCTATTGCAGCAGATCGTGCCGCTAAAAGAGGCGGTGCCGATCATCACGCTTGCCCCTGATCTGGAAGAATTGCTGATGCGGTCGCAGGCGAAAGAGATCGGTCTTGTGATTGAACAGGGCCTGACCGAACGGATCGTACAAGGCATCAATCAGGCAACAGAGGAACTTGCCGCGATGGGCAAACAGCCCGTTGTCGTGGTGTCCGCGCTGTTGCGGTCGCTGTTTGCGTCCTTCCTTAAAAGCCATGGCGCAGATGCCATCGTGTTGGCGGTGAATGAACTGCCGGACAACCGCCGGATCGACATTGTCGCATCGCTAGGCGGGGCGAACCAACTGCCGCCGGGTAACGGAGGGGCCGTCTGATGTCTGTTGTGACTGTCCGAGCACATGACACCGTCGAAGCCATGGAAATGGTGGCCCAAAAGCTCGGGCCCGACGCGCTGATCCTGTCGTGCAAAAGCAAGAACGGCATGATCGAGATCGTGGCGTCCGACAGTCCGATCGATGTGGCGAATGTTCCGTCAAAACCGGTCGAGAAACCGGCCGAAATAGCTGAGGTCACCGCTCCTCCGGCGCCTGAGGCGACTAGTGGGGTTGTCGACATCGAGATCGCCGAAAATGCCCCGCGACGGGCGTCTTTTGCGGATCAGTTCAAATCACAGGCTATGGCCACGCCGAGCAAGGGCATGTTGGACATCGACATGGTGCTCAATGCTCCCCGCGTCGTTCTGGTTGGGCCTGCGGGGGCGGGCAAATCCCTTGTCGCCACACAACTGGCGGCAGCCATGCTGGACGTCAGCGAAGCACGAAGTCTTCGGTTTGGATACTGCGGTTCGGGTTCGCATTCAGATGCTGCCTATCTGGCGCAAAAGGCCAAACTGTTGGGCATCGACCTGACCTTTGCCGATCCGCGCAATTTCTCGGGGGTGCGTCGCGGTCATACCGATATTGTTGTTGTTTCCGGCAAAGGCGCGGAAGGTCCGCTTCAGGCCGCAGCACTGGGTGTGCCGATGGGCGCACGCACGGTTCTGGTGCTGCCGGCAGGCCTGCGGGCAGATCGCATTTCCTACGAAATTAAACGCTGGGCCGCGCCCGATATGGGCGTGATTTTCACATGCGAGCCCGCTTTTCCGCCAGATGGCAAGGATTTTGAAGCAGTGGCCCAAGCAGGCGTTACGCGGCTTTGGACAAGCTTCAATGATCGCATCCTCGCCGGGCTGATTACTGCGACTGAGGCACCTGCCTCAAAGGCCGCGATGCCGGTCTCTGACATTCAGGGAGAGAACACATGATAGCGCCGAGAAACTACGGAGAACAGGCGCCAGCACCGGACAAGCTGGTCGAGGACAACATGCACCTCGTCCAACGCTTGGCGTGGCATTATCAGGGTCGTGTCGGCAAATTCGCCGAGATCGAGGACCTGATGCAGGCAGGCTATCTGGGCCTTGTGGATGCCAGCCAGCGCTACAGCACGCGCGAAGGCGTCACCTTTGCTGCCTATGCCGCGATCCGTATCCGTGGGTCTATCGTGGACCTACTGCGCCGCAATTCCAACCTGTGCCGGTCTACGATCAGCATGCGTCAGCGCATTTCCAAAGTCCGGCTTGATCTGGAACATTCCTTGGGTCGCGTGCCACAGATCGAGGAAGTGGCCGAAGCGATGCAAATGACCCTGACGGAATTGCAGGACTGGGAGGCCAAGTTTCAGGTCAACCAACTGCAGTCTCTGGACGAGGTCTACACGGACCATTCCCTTCTGTTCCGCGATCAGGGCGAGCTTCCAGAAGACAAGCTGGAACAGAACCAGCTGAAGGTTCACCTGCGCGAGTCGATCAAGGATTTGCCGGAACGCGAGGCTCTGGTTCTTCAGCTTTATTACGTTGAGGAGCTGAACGTGTACGAGATTGCCGCAGTCCTGGATGTTACAACAGGACGCGTGTCACAGATCAAAAAGGCCGCCATTCTGAGGCTGAAAGATCTGTTGCAGGAACGATTGGCTTAACCCCCGTGCCTTAGGTTAGGGCATTAGTGCGGGGGGTGATCCATGATCGCCGGGCGGATACCCGCATCGTGGGGAGCTTCCAGAACTTCTGTCGCAACTTTCTGTATTTCAAGCAAACAGCTTTTCAGACTATCCAGCATGCCTTTGGCATCATCTTCGCGGTTTTGCCGCAAGGCAAGCTCGGTCGCTTTCAGGGACGAACTTAGCTTCGTCCAGCCGATGAAACCGGTCGGCCCTACCGCGTGATGGATCACATCAGCGCTGTTGTCTGTCAGGGTTTCCAACGCATCAATAGCCTTTTGAACGTCTGACACCGTTTCCGTGACAAGCTGTACGGCCATGTCTTCGCCGACCATTCCGCACAGTTGGTCAAAGTCAAAGCTGCCTTCCGGTTCGGGTGTCTGGTTCACGACTCTTGGCTCCTCATCTTCTTCATCGGACATGATATCTTCGATTTGTCGAAGCGCGTCCGTTAGCTGCTTCTGTGACACAGGTTTGCCAAGAATAGAATCCATGCCGTCACGCAAGAATTCATCGGGAACCACCGCATCGACAAGCGCTGTAATACCCATGATATAGGAATTCACGGATTTACCGCTTTGTCGGATGCGTCTGGTCGCCTCGCGCCCGTCCATAACCGGCATGCTGACATCCATCATGATGATGTCAAAATGCGCGGTCGCTGCCAGATCAACGGCTTGGCGTCCGTTGGTGGCCGTAGAAATCTTGTGTCCCTGCCGCTTTAGCATTTCCGAGATAAGCCGCAGGTTAACCTGATTGTCGTCGACGATCAGGATGTTGCGCGGCGTTGGTGCGCGCATGGTGACTGGCGTCAACGCCGGTTGGGGCCGTTCCGCATCGGCGGTGACCAGTTCAAGCGACAGCGAGAAACAGAAGGTGCTGCCTTTGCCGACTTCGCTTTCAAGGCTGAGCTTGCCGCCCATTCGGTCAACAGCAATTTTGGCGATGGGCAGGCCAAGTCCGTTTCCGCTGTCCGCGGAAAGTTCGCCCGGATTGACGGTTTCAAAGAACTGGAAAATGCGGCGCTGGTCTTCTTCTGAAATGCCGGGGCCCGTATCAGAAACTTCCACGTCCAGACGCACGACGTCATTTCCGGTCGGAACAAAAAACAGGGACACGTCAATGTTGCCGTTATGCGTGAACTTACTTGCGTTGGTCGCAAGGTTCGTGACGGCCCGTGTGAACGATCCGGGATAGCCGTAATACTTCTGTTCGGCGTCTGTCCCGGTAACGTGCAGTTCAATGGCGTTGCCGCGTTCTTCCGCAAGCGGGGTGATGTCGCGGACAATCGAGCGGACGATTTCCGTCGGCGAAAAGAAGTCACGCGCTTCTTTGCTTTCCCCTTGGCGGGTGATTTCCAGAACGTCATTCACCTGCGCCAGTGTTCGCTGGCTGCATTCCATGGCGGTGCGGATCAGTTCGCGATTGGAATCGTCCAGCTTGTCCATTTCGACCAGTTCCAGCGACGCGATCAGCCCGTGCAGGGGGGTGCGCATTTCGTGGCTCATCGAGGCCAGGAACGTGCTTTTGGCGGCAGCATGGCGGCGGGCTTCGATCAGAGCGGCCTTCATTTTATTCTCGGCCGCGACCTGATCCGAGATGTCGCGAACAAAGGAAATCAGGATCGGGTTTCCGCCAAAGTCGTTGTCGACGGTGCTGGAAAACTCGACAGGAAATTCTTCTCCGTTAGACCGTGTGGCGTATGTACGGTGCGGGCTGGCGCTATCCGAAATCTGAATTTTGCCCTCAACCAGCCGTTTCAGGCGGCGACGGTGCGATTGGCGCAGGCGCGGCGGCACCATGATGTTTTCGATCAGCTTTCCGCACATGTCGTTTGTCGTCATGCGGAACATGCGTTCGGCGGCGGCATTGCAAAGAATGATCTGACCGTCGAGGTTCGACACGATCACCGCGTTCAAAGAGGCCTCGTAGGCTTTGGTCACCATGGTCGCGGCGCGGGCTACCTGGGCTGTGCGGGTTTCCAGATCACGCCACAGGCGGAATGCCAGAAAGGCCGACAGGGCAGTAACGGTTCCCAACAGCAAGGTTTTGACAAGGAACTGCAACATAAGTTCCCGTTCGTCTTGCCGGCGCTCTTGTTCGGTTTTGACTGCAAAGGCTATTGTATCAATGGACAGATCCCGAACAGGCTGCCTTAGGTCTTTGATCCGCTCCAAGATCGGGGACCAGTCCGAGACGGCCAAAGACTGGGTCTCGTCGTAAAGTTCGGTCAGCGCGGTTCGCGCGTTGATCAACTCTGCCAGCCTGGACTGCAGATTTTCAGGTGCCTCATTTAGCGCGAGTTTGCTGCTGACCACATCGATCCGGCTGTAGAACACATCGAATTCCCGCTTTGCGAGCTGCAACTGGCCTTTATCGATCTGACCATCAGTGGCATCGGTGATCGCGCTTTGTAGCGTGATCTGCGCATCAAGGTGATCAACACGCAGGTGGGCGACGCCCCAGCCAAGGTTGTCACTGTCGGCCGCGCGAATGTCTGCAACACGGTCCTGAAGATTGATCGCTGTGGTAATGAGCGCACTGCAGGTGAGGATAAGAAGTCCAAGCAACGCCAAGGCAGTCACCTTGCGGGCGCTTGGGCCTAGCCCGAATATCCTGTCTCTGAGTGGCTGCGGGGGCATAAGCTTAACCGTTCACAAAAGTGAACGAGGCAAAGCTTTGCTCTTGGCACCAGTTCTGTTGTCGGGACGAAGTGATGGATCGCTGGGTCTTCTGAGGTTTCGAAGAGGAACGGCGAACCGTTTCCATTGTATGCCCGCAAGGCAAAACATTTGCCAAAAGTGAAAATAGCATGCCTAACTCCGAAACCATGCAACTCTACTAAGAACGCCCACGAGCGCCCACGCGTTACTGCGATATTAGATCATTACATCAGTCGCGAAGATTTCTTTATGTATCGAAAGATATGGACATGTATCTTTGTGATGTTATCCTGACCAAAGAGAGAATAGTTTCGCTTTTATCCGGCTACCGCTTTCGATTGTGGTGAATAAAGTAATAATGTCGGTTCGCTTTTGTGATTTTCGAAGTCTTAAGGCGCGAACAGTAGCGAAGTTATTCTTTTGAGGAAGCGTCACGGGCAAGTGAACAAAATGCAAGATCATATGATAAACGGAACGGACGGGTCGACGGATCCAGTTCTGAGCGTACTCATCGCCGATGACCATCGGCTTCTCGGCGAGGCTGTCGCGAACCTCCTGCGCTCTGGCGCGGGATATTCGGTTCGTTTGACGGGGGGGCTTGATGAAACGCTCGTCGCATTGGCGGACAGCACCTACGATATTATTCTTCTGGATTTGAAGATGCCTGGCATGGTGGGATTGGCCAGCGTTAAAACCGTTGTTGAAAAATCCGGCGACGCAAAGGTCGTTCTTTTCACAGGGCAGGTTGATCGTCATTTCTTGAATAGTGCGCTTGAATTGGGCGTTAAGGGCCTAATTCCGAAAACTATGCCGTTGCAGTCATTGATCAGCGTAATCCAGTTGATTGACTCCGGTCAGATCTTTGTTCCGATGAACGAATTGAATAGCAGCGGCCAAACGGACGCGGGTGGTGGCGCGGAACTAACAGAAAAAGAACATTTCGTTCTGCGCCTGGCGGCAGATGGTCTGACCAACAAAGAGATCGCGCGCGACATGGGCTCGACCGAAGTGACCGTCAAAATGCATATGCGTGCAGTTTGTAAGAAGCTCGGCGCTCGGAACCGGGCGCACGCCGCTATCATCAGCCGAGAGCGCGCTCTGCTGTAAATAACTGAAAATTAATGTGAAAAGACGGGTGCATGAAAGTGCGCCCGTTTTTTCATTTCTGTCGATAGTTATTAAATTAATTCACTTTAGATAATTGCGATTATATCAAAGATATATGGTGTGTAATTTCGTATAAATCGGCAATTCGTTTCTAAAATAGAAACTCTTGGCACCTAGGTTGCAGAGATTTCTCCATCACATGCAAAGATGGTGGGAAAGATGTCTCTGCTTATTAAGGGTGAAAATAAGTCGAATTGTTGTTTCGGTTTTAAGGCCGAAATAAGTGCGACACAAAATCGCCTTAATCAATTTCAAATTGTTTCCTTATTTTCGCGATTTTGTTTTCCGGCGGGTTGGGGAAATACCCAATCCATTAATTCAAAAAAATCCAAATTCTATATTCAGCAGGAGTGCGTGCAATGACACTTCTGACGAGTTCCGGTTTTATTGGCGAAGAAGCAACGTCTGATCTTTTTGGCGGCAACGTTTTGGCCACCCGTGCCACGATGACGGGCGAAGGCTCCTATGCAGAACTGATCGACGATCTGGGGTCTACCGTGCTGCGGTACCCGGGCGGGTCGCTGACCGAATCCTACTTTGACCTAAGCAACCCCGACAGTTCGGTCGTCTATGATCCGGACACCGGCGAAGCGCGCGAGTTCATCCCGATCTCCGAGTTCATGGGGTACGCCGCAGAGAATGGCCACGAGGTCGTTCTGGTGATCCCCACACGCACGCAGCTGTCGGACGAGCCGGATGAATCCGGCAACCGTGTTCCCGAGATCGATGAGGACGCCCTTCGCCAGTTCGTCAACGACGTCGTCAGCGGTGTTTACGGCGATGCGGATATCGCGGCGTTCGAGCTTGGCAACGAATATTGGGGTTCGGGCGAGATGAATTCGTTCGAATACGGCGCGCTGGCTTCCGAGATGAGCGTCATCATCGATGATGAGCTTGCCAAACTGGCCGAAACATATCCCGAAGCGGATGACATCGAAATCGTCGCGCAGGTTGGTACGAACTTTAATTATGCCAAGCTGAGCACGGAGTATCAGGGCTGGGATGCGGAAGATGTCATTGACGATATCAACGCAACCAACGGACTGGACCTGGACTACTCGGCGATAGGCAATTCCGGCAATATCAACTGGACCAAGCTGGCGAACCAGATCATCACATCGCAGTTCGACACTCCGGAAGAGGTCGAAGCACTCGATGGCGTCGTCGCGCACGTTTATACTAAGGGTCCCGAGCTGGCAGGACAGCGCTCCTTTCAGTTGGACACCATTCAGGAAAACTGGATCGAGACATTCGAAGATCTCGAAATCTACGTAACAGAATGGAATGCCTCTGGGGCGACATCGGCGTTGGATGGGACCGAGGACTACGGCCTGTATCAAGCGCATGAGATGCTGAACATCGTTGAAGAGATGATGCTGGCCGGTGTCGACGTGGCGAACGTCTGGCCGCTTTTGCAGAACACAGACAACGCGCTCAGCTATGGGCAGGACTATTCGGAACTGACCGCGCCGGGCGAAATGTTCCGCATGATGGCCGAAACGCTTCCTGGTAAGCGTCTGATCGATCTTGAACCCGAAGACAATGACGCGACCGAAACATCCGTTGGTGGTATCGACGCACACGCGTTTTATGGTGACGGCGATCTGGTGTTCTACTTCGCCTCTACAGGTCAGTCGGCCATGTCTGAAGACATCGACGTTAGCAACTTTGTTGAAAGTTCTGCGGCGATCAAGATCACCGTTCTGGGCGTCGCTGACGGAGAAGCCGCCGGCAACTCGCGTTCGGACGCGGAAGTGCGCGAAATCGATCCCGCGACCATGTTTGAAGATGGCACCCTGACCGTAACGCTCAATCCGGGCGAGGTCATGCAGGTCGTCTTTGACGATATCGTCCCCGCAGACGGTTTTATCGAAGATGGTGCTGACCTTTTGCTGGAGCCGGTCGATACCGATGCAGATGCGCGTCCTTTCACCTTTACGCGCACGGATGAGCAGGAAGACAACTCCGGTGATACGTCCGAGCCTACGACAACAGAGTTTCCGCTGCCCACAGTTGAGCTGACGGATGAGTTCATCGCCGAAAATGATCCTGAAGCTGGCGGCGAAAACCAGAAAGCCTTGGATCAGGATTCCGGCGATGACGGTGACGGCGGCGACGCAGGTGGATTGGGCGGGCTGCTGCTTCTTCTGCCATTGCTGTTGCTGGGCGGTCTTTAAGCGCGGACCTAGCGTAGGCTGGCCAAAAGGGTCAGCGACGGTTCGCCAGTCACGGCAACGCCGATTGACCGTTGATAGGCGCTAATGGCGGCTTGGGATTTGGTGCCCAGAACGCCATCTGCTACGCCAGCGTCGAACCCACGCGCCGTCAGAAGGCGCTGAAGCTCTTTCCGGTCGTTGATTGTCAGGCCATTGCGGTCAGGCGGAAATGATTTGCTAAGCGGCCCTGCGCCATTGATGCGGTCCGACAGATAGCCAATCCCGATGCCGTAGTTTTCGGAATTGTTGTAGCGCAGGATGGCGTTGAAGTTGCTGAACACCAGAAACGCTGGCGCATTCGGGCCTTGGGGCAACAACAGCGCGGCCGATCCATGGTCGGGCAGGGTGCCGCCCGTCGCGGTTCTGACGCCCAGATCGCGGCCACGATGCGATCGAGCGTTTATTGCCACGACCCGCAAGGCCGGTGCTGAAACCGGCGGGCAGAGCGACTTCAAGCCCCCACGGCTGGCCCGACCGCCATCCTGACTTGGCCAGATAGGCCGCTGCGGATGCCAGTGCGTCGGTCGGATCGTCCGACCAGATGTCGCGACGCCCATCGCCGCGGAAATCAGCGGCATAGGCTTCGAATGTGGTGGGGATAAACTGGGTGTGGCCCATCGCGCCAGCCCAGCTGCCTGTCAGGTTGGCCGCGCTGATGTCGCGCCGGGCCAGAATGCGCAGCGCTGCCATCAATTGTTTTTCAAAGAACGCACCGCGTCGACCGTCGTAGGCCAACGTCGAGACGGCTGAGATCACCGGAATATCCCCGCGTCGTGCGCCGTAGTTGCTTTCCATCCCCCAGACCGCTGCGACAACATTTGCGGGCACACCGTAGCGCCGTTCGATTTCGCCGAGAATGCCCGAGAACGCGGCCCGCTTTCTGCGCCCTTCGGCGACTTTGGTGTCGTTGGCCACGATGGCAAGATAATCCTCAAGCGATCGTTTGGTTTCGGTCTGGTTGCGATCCCGTTCGACAACGCCGGGCAGGTAGCCTGCGCCTTGGAAAGCTGTGCGCAACGTGGCGTCGGAAATGCCGCGGCTGCGTGCACGCGTCTGAAATGCCTGAACCCAGCGGTCATACGCCGGATTGTGTTGTGGAAGGAATTCGGGGGGCAGGCCTGAACGGCTGGTGGAAATGGCGCTATTGGACGATGCGCAGCCGACTAGTCCTGCGGCAGGGAGGGCTGCGATAAGCCAGCGACGGGAAAACTGCATGTGAATAGCCTCAGATCAATGTTTTTGCGATGGTGCACGTGATTCAGACAACTCTCAAGGGGAGCTTTTGCTCCGGATTTTCCCCAAAATTTTATGATTTTTTGAATCGTAATATCTTTAGATAGTAGAGTTTCCCTAAGGAGCGCTTCCCTTAAACGTGTTGTGTGATGCAAGCTTAAAAAGAAGACACTGGTAGTCCCCATCCAGAAGCCCCCGTTGTTCAGAACTTTTGGACTGAATGGCGGGGGATTTTTTTGTTTTGGGCATGCCTGAGACAAAAGCCCTTTTGCGTCATCCGGCCTAAGTCTGGTATGGGTCGAAAAAGTTTAAAGTAGACCAGTATGACTTCTAACTCCGATTCCAGTGCACAATTCCCCGACGACGGCGCACCCAAAAACGTGCGCTCGGCCGCCATTGCGTCCGAGCTTGAGGCCGAGATCGTCATGGGCACTATCCCTGCGGGGGCGCGACTGGATGAGCAAAGCCTGACCAAACGCTTTGGCGTATCGCGCACGCCCATCCGCGAAGCGCTGCATACGCTGGTCGCACGATCCTTGGCTGAACGCGTGCCCTATCGCGGGGTGATTGTGGTGAACATTACGCGCGACCGGATCGAAGAAATGTTCGAAGCCATGGGCGAGGTTGAGGCGCTCTGCGGCCAGTTTGCCGCCGAACGGATGAGCATCGGAGATCGCGGCAAACTTGAAGCCTTGCATGCACAGATGGGCGAGATTGCGAAGTCCGGCGATACGACTGAATACTCTGCGCTGAACACCGAATTTCACGGTATGATCTATAAGGGTACCCAGAACCGCGATATCGCCGAACTTGCTGATCAGCTTCGGCTGAAGCTTGCACCGTTCCGGAAAAAGCAGCTGCAATCCAAAGAACGCGTCATGCAGTCCTGCATCGAACATCAGGCAATCGTCGAAGCGATCATCGAACGCGATACACGCGCAGCATCCAAGGCGCTGCGCCGTCATTTGACGATTGCGGCGCAAGAAGTTCTGTCGACTATACCCGCTTAACCGCCGGTTTTTATCCCAGCGCGGACATCAACATCCGGATCGCAGTGATGGCAAGGAACGCGGCGAACACGCGCTTGATCCACTTGGTATCAACCGAATGCGCGATCTTTGCGCCCAAGGGTGCAAAGCCAACGGTAAAGGGCAGGATGACCAAGGCCGCTGCGATGTTGACGTATCCCAAGGACAGCGGCGGTCGGCCCGACAGGCCCCAGCCAGCATAGATGAACCCCAAAACTGCAGGCACAGCGATCAGAAAGCCAAAGGCCGATGCAGTGCCCACAGCGCGGCGTACCTCGACCGAGAAACCCACCAGCAAGGGCACAGACAGTGTTCCGCCTCCGATCCCCATCAGGGCGGAAAACACGCCTGTGACGTAGGAAATCACCCCGTTGACCAATCGGCTACCGGGGAGGTCATCGCGGATGACCAGCGTCTTGGGCGTTGCCATGTTGATCGCCACCAATAGCGCCAAACCGCCAAAGATCACTTTGAGCCCATCGGCATTGATGTATTTCGCAGCAAGCCCGCCGCTCAACGCGCCCAGAACGATGCCGGGTGCCCATAGCTTCAACAGTGACCGGTCAACTGACCCGCGTTTGTCATGTGCCCGCGCAGACGAGATCGAGGTGAAAATGATTGTGGCCAGAGACGTGGCGACGGCCATATGCATCGAAAGTTCCGGTGGGAAATTGGTGATCGACAGCACCCAGAACAGGACAGGTACCAGAACGATGCCGCCACCGACCCCCAAAAGGCCCGCAAGAATGCCAGCGATGATGGCCGTGCCGATCACTCCGGCAAGGATGAGCAATAGGTCAGTCAGAGCGAAGTCGAGCATAGGAACACTGGTACTGTTGAAGATATCGGTTGGTGTTTGGTGGTTTTCACAAGAACGGGCAAGGGCCCATTGCGTGTGAAAGTGTCGCAAATCGCACGGATTGTCGACAATAAAAGAAAATCTGCCAATCTTGTCGACATTAATTTCTTGAAAAATTCCGTGCCGACGTAACTTTTTAGGTGAACCTATCCGAACGGTCACAACACATATTTGTCGGGTGCCGTTATATTGAGCAAGACGGCAACATACCGCAGGCACTCCGATCACGACCATGAGCCGACATAGACCCAGAGGCATGGAAGATGCCCGGATCTCGCATTCGCGGGCATCCGTTCGTGTTGCCTTGCCCTTGGCGATCCTCTGGATTGCCCTTGGATTGTTTTTGAAGTCCTGGGCCGTTGTGGCCGCAGCAGCACTGGTCGGGCTAGGCTTTACATCAGGCATGATCCTGCACCGGATGAACGCCCATACCCTTGCCCGGATCACGTGGTTTCTGATCGCCAATGTTGGGGCCTTTTGGGCGACCTTTCTGGTGCATCCGATGGGCTACATCAGCTTTATGTTTGCCCCTGCCTGCGCGATGCCGTTCCTGATGTTTTCGTTGGGACGGGACAGGAATACTGTCATCTCGCTTGTTTGCGTGCCGATCACGTTCTGGTTCGTCGGCTGGTACACAGATTACAGTCTGTACGACAGTTTCGTCATCGGGGAAGAGCAGGCCAGAACGATCATCGCGCCTTTGTCGGCGATGACGGTGTTTATCTTGGTGATGATCGAAATGAGCTATTTTGCTTCTGTTTTCTCAAGCTATTCGCGCGGATTGGCCGTTGCCCGTAGGCGCGCAGTTGTGTCGAGCGAGGCAAAGTCAGCCTTCCTTCGTTCGATGAGCCACGAGCTGAAAACACCTTTGAACGCCATCATCGGGTTCTCGGACCTGACCCAGCAAGACGCCGAGCACGGACGCGAGATCAGCCCCAAAGCTCTGGCCGAGCGGATGGAAATGGTGCGTCAGGCAGGCGGTCAGATCGCCGATATGGTCGAAAACATGCTGGCCTTTGCATCACTCACCAACGAGGCGTCCGAGGACGAACTTCAGCCCGTCGATACCACCCAGATCATTTCCGTCCAGATCGCCAAGCTTTTGCCCAAAGCCGAGGCCAAGGATTTGGACGTCAGTTGTGATTTCGACCGGACACAAAAGGTTCTTGCCGATCCGGAGCGGCTTGGCGAGGTCGTCAAGCAACTGCTGACCAACGGTATCAAATTCGCCCCCGAGGGTGGCTGGGTCCACGTGACCGCGCATCAGGTCGATGAAAAATGTCTGCGCCTGATGTTTATCGATTCAGGGGCTGGCTTTGATGAAAACGACGTGGTCCGTGCGTTCCGTCCTTTTGAAAGGCTGTCCGCGGAAAACGGTACGATTTCGGGCGCAGGGGTTGGTCTGGCGATCGTGCGCACCCACGTGCGTGCCATGCACGGACGCGTCGGCATCGAAAAGGACGCCTACGGTAAATACGCCGTCTGGATTGAACTGCCGATAGCCCCCGAGAAGGCCAGTTGAGGCATCGGTTTAGTCTGCGTTCTTGTTCGCATCCGGCCAGTGGCGGTGGATGTTGTCGATGACGTAGGCGTGCGAATGGCGAACGCCGCTTTCAAGGTGCGGGTGGTCCGGCGGCAGGTGCGTGTGCTGGTGGGGAAGATAGACAGGATCGGCAGCAGGCCAGACGATCATCGCAATCACAAGCCCAAGAACCGTCAGAGCAGCCAGTACCAACAGCGCAGGCACCGTGCCGAACTCTGTCATCAGCCAGCCTGACAAAGGATAGGTTCCCAACCAGCACGCATGACTAAGCGCGAACTGCGCGGCAAACAGGGCAGGACGGTCTTCTGCATGTGCAGACCGACGAAGCAGACGTCCGGCGGGTGTTTGAACCGTGGAATAGCCCAAGCCAACGATCAGCCATGCCAACAGCAAAACAGGCCAGTTTAGCCCGTTTGCAAGGATATAGCTGGTCAAAGACAGCAGGGCGACAATCATGATCACGGCGCCAGTCATCATTGCGGTGCGATCGGCGATGGACTTCAGAAGTTTCGGTATCACAAGTGCAGCGATCATGGACCCTGCGCCAAAGGCAAACAGGGTCCACGCCAATGCGCTTTCACCCAAACCCAGCTGAGAACGGACAAGAACGACTGAATTGATCAGCACCATCGCACCAGCTGCGGCGACAGACAGGTTCAACCCCAACAGCCCGCGAAGGCGTGGCGTCGCCAGATAAATGCGAATTCCGCTGAACGTCCGCGCATAAACGCTTTTTTCGGTCGAAGGCTTCGGGCTGGGAAGCACCACGGACAAGACCAGAAAGGCCGAGGCCATGAACCCGATCGCGGTGCCCCAGAACAACGATCCCGAGCTCATCAACGTCAGAAGAAGTGCCGCGAGTGTCGGAGAGATGATGTTTTCAAGGTCATAAGCCAGTCGCGACATCGACAGCGCGTTCGTGTACTGCTCTTCATCCGGAAGAACGTCGGGGATTGTCGCCTGAAATGTCGGGGTGAACACCGCCGATGCGGATTGTAGGAAAATGATCAGGATGTAGACCTGCCATACCTCGGTTACGAATTGCAGACAAACGGCTGCGGCGGCGCGGATCAGGTTCAGAACCACCAGCAATTTGCGTCGTTCAAACCGTCCGGCAAAGGCACCTGCGACCGGAGCGATTGTGACGTAGACCACCATTTTCAGCGTCAGGATGGTCGCCAGAACCATGGCTGCGCTTTCGCCTGCCAGATCAAATGCGAGTAACCCCAATGCGACGGTGGCAAGGCCCGTGCCCAAAAGCGCGACCAACTGAGCGAGGAAGAGATGCCGGTAGGATCGGTCTTTCAGGATTTCGAGCATTAGGGATCCGTAAGATAGGTGGTGTGTATCCTCATGATTGGACGCCTCCCAAGCGCTCGCGTCAAGGTGGATTGCTTGTCTGTTCAGACGGGCACCCTTCAATCGGCATAGTCCCATTTCTGTGTGCTGCGCCACCTGTCAATCTGATGTGCGGGTGGGGGCAGGTAGAATCATACCGTGTTCGTCGTGCCGTGTTTCGCGCGAATGGAGAGGTTGGTCGTAGGTGATTACAATCTTGGGATGTGAATCTTCTGGCCTATCTGTGGGTCAATCCCAAAAGTTTTTATGCGTCTCTGGATTTTATATGTGTAGAAGAATGCAATTTTTAATTGAAGTTCTGAACGTTTTATCAATGGGTGCTAGAGGCACTTGTTCGTAAATCCAAGAATTAGATGCTCAAAATTTAAAGATGCCGATTAATTGGATTTTTTGGCAATCTTTTGGATCGAATGGTCAAAAAACGAAGCCTGCGATATGCATTCCATCATGGAATTGGGATGCATTGTGTCTGATTTTTCAGCAGTTTGGAAACTTGGCTGCCGCTGGCTTCTTTGCGATCAGTTTGTCGCTGTAAATTGACAGAATGTGGATGCAAAGCTAACACTGTTGACGACTAAGCGTTAATGGAACGCATATTTTTAGATTTTTATTTCGGGTGCTTTTGGCGCCTAAAGGCAAGTTGATGAATGGTGCGCGGGTTGGGTTTCCGCGATAATTTAATCCTGAATATTTTGAATACTTAAAAAACTGCACCTCTCGTCAATACCGTACAGGCAAAGAATGTCGGGCTGTTTTTGAGCAGCGCGTGTGGGGACATATTATGGCTGATTATGATATTACGGACCCTGGTGACAGTACCACGGTCGATGGCGTTATTTTCGAGGACGCCGCAAACATCGGTTCCGGTACAGGGAACTACGATACGTTTCTGGCCTTGAACGACAATGATGGCACGATTGCCGGGTTCAACTCTGACGATAGTGGCTCGATTGATCCGTCGAACTCGAACATGGACGCATCAAAGTCCGAAGCGATCCTCTTGGGGTCGTTGACAACGGTCTGGATCGACGGCGTCGAGTACTACGAAATCCGTCTTGATCTGAACGAAAACAACAAAGAGGGCGAGGCGGCGAAAAGCCAGATCTCGATGGAAGCCTTCAAGATCTACACATCCACCGACGGCACGATCGAAGACCTCGCGACGCTTGAAACCCAGAACCTTATCTACGATCTGGACGGAACAGAAGATAACACGCTGTTCTTGTCCGAAGAGTCCACCGGATCAGGCACCGACGACTACGCGATCTACATCCCCGTCAGCCAGTTCGAGGGTCTCGATCCTGCGACCACGTATTTCTACCTGTACACCGAGATGGGGCGCGAAGAGCCTTGGGAAGAGAACGCGGGTTTTGAAGAATTCAATCAGCAAGAAGCGGGCCTGATCGCAGGCACAAAGTTCGAAGATGAAAACTCGAACGGAATTCAGGACGCGGGTGAAGAGGGCCTGGAGGGGATCGTTATTTACCACGATGCCGACAACGACGGTCAGCTGGACACGTGGGATACGAACCTGAACGGCATCGTTGATGACGGCGAGGTGTTCGACGAATTCAACAACGAACAGTTCGATGTCACTGACGAGAACGGCTACTACACGCTGACCGGTATCGCGACGAGTTCCGAGCCCATTATCATTCGCGAAGAACTGACTGGTGAGAACGCGGATTATATCGCGACGAACTATGATGGCGTGGATGAATTCGGTCCCTATTGGGAAGCTTCGATCACCGATGGCGGTCAACTCGTTACCAAGGACATTGGTAACTTCATTCCCAACCCTTCGATTGTGATCGACAAGGTCGTCATGGACGTTGGCGGCGATGGCGCTGCGGCAGTCGTTGACGAAGCGGATGATCAAATCACCTATCATCTGGTTGTGACCAACGACGGCAATGTCGCCCTGAGCAACGTCACAGTGACAGATCCCCTGACAGGCACCAACTACCTGATCGGCGCGTTAGGTGTGGGTGAAACGGTCACTATCGGTGACGGCGATGACGTTGATGTGGTCTACACCGCAACGCAGGACGATCTTGACGGAAACGGCGGTGGTGACGGCGATATCGACAATACAGCCACTGCGACCGGCGAATACGGGGATGACACAGTTTCGGACAGCGACGACGAGGCTGTCCTGATTGAGCTGGAAGAAGGTATCAACCTGATCAAGACCAGCGATACCGTTACGATCAATGGCGCGACCACGGTCACTTATGACTTTACGCTGACGAACACCGGAAATTACGCGCAGGAAATCACCAGCGTGGTGGATCAGGGGTTCATCATTGGCGACACGTCGGATGATTTCACGTTGTACGACGGCTCGGCCGGTATTGTGGCCGAAGGGGACACCGACGGCGACGGGCTTCTGGATGTCGGCGAAACATGGACGTTCTCGCGCGATGTGGACATCACGCAGGAAATGTTCGACGACAACCTGGGTGGTCTGACCAACATCGCCTGCGCCTACACTCCGGATACGTTCCACTGCGATGGCCACGACATCGACCGCTATAATCTGTCTATCGACAAGGTGGTTTATTCTGTCGATGGCTCGACGTCCCATCTGGTCGTGGACGCGGCTGACGAAGAGGTCATCTACCATATCGATGTGACCAACACGGGTGATCTGGATCTGACGGGTCTACAGGTTATCGACACGATCGCAGACACGGTTGCTTATCTGGAAGAAGTCTCTGGCGATGGCGATGATGTGTTCGAGGCAGGCGAAACATGGCGTTTCGAAGCCTCTTACACCGCCACGCAGGGTGATCTGGATACCAACGGCGACGGCGATGGCACGATTGAAAACATCGCCACAGCCGACACTAACGAAACCGGGGAAGTTTCGGATGACGCGGATGTCCCGATTGAACAGATCGGTGGCATTGCGCTGGATAAGACGTCTGACACGACCTACGTCGCCGGCGCGGCGGATGTGACCTATACCTACACACTCACAAACACCGGCAACTACGCGCAGGCCATCACCAGCGCGATCGACGATAACTTTACGCCAGCCGATGCCTCTGACGACATCACGCTTTATGACGGCACAGGTGCGGTCACGGGCGATAAGGATGGTGACGGCCTTCTGGATGTGGGCGAGGAGTGGAGCTTCTCGACCACGGTATCGATCACGCAAGAGGACTTTGATGCCAACATCGGCGGGCTGACCAACGTCGCCTGCGCGGTGACAGCCGATGGCATCAAGGCGTGCGACGAACACGATCTTAACCGCGCGATCATTGCTATCGACAAGGTTGTGAAAGACATCAATGGCGATGCGGCGAACACGACGGTTCTGAATGCGGGCGATGTGATCAACTATCAGATCACTGTCACCAACACGGGCGAAGAGACGTTGACCAACGTCATCGTCACTGACCCGCTGACGGGCCTGAATGAAAACATCGGCTCGATCGAAGCGGGTGCCAGCGCGACCCTTGATGTCAGCTACACCGTTCAGCAGGCGGATATCGACGGCAATGGCATTGATTATCTCGGTGTGGTCGATGGTGATGGCGACGTGGACAACACCGCCACGGCTGACAGTGACCAGACCGATAAAGTGTCGGATAGCGAAGAGGTCGACATCACCCTGATCGGCGGCATCGATATCGAGAAGACGAGCACGACAACCTATGTCAGCCGTCCTGACGATGGCGGAACCGAGGTTACCTACACGATCACCATCAGCGCGGACGAAGATGCCAATCACGCGCAGGCGATTGCCAGCGTCGTCGATGAAGGCTTTGACGGTGAAGGTGGCTTTGCCGCGACGCTTTACACAAACGGTGACGCGACCAGCGCCGCGATGGGCGATATTGACGAAGACGGCCTGCTGGATATCGGCGAAGAGTGGACGTTCAGCTATACCGCGACCATCACGCAAGAGATGTTTGATGATGGTCTGAACGATCTGACCAACGTCGCCTGCGCGACACCGGTAGAGGGTGAAAAAGTCTGCGACGATCACGATATCGACCGCGCCATTCTGGCCATTGACAAGCAAGTCACGTCGATCAACAACAGCGCGACACAGACAACGGTGCTCGCCGCGGGCGATGTGATCTACTACGACATCATCGTCACCAACACAGGCGAAGTGGCGCTGACAGGCGTGACTGTTGTCGATCCGCTGACCAAGACTGATGTTCTTGTCGGTGACCTTGCGGTCGGCGCCAGCAGCACGGTTCAGGCCAGCTACATTGTTCAGCAGGCGGATATCGACGGCTACGGCGTAGATTATCTGGGTCTGATTGATGGTGATGGCGACGTGGACAACACGGCCACGGCAGACAGTGACCAGACTGATGAAGTGTCAGACAGCGAAGAGGTCGATATTCAGGAACTTCCGGATATCAAGATCGACAAGCTGGTCGTGGATGTCGGTGGCGATGGTACCGGTTTGACCGCTGCCGATGCTGAAGGCGATGTCATTACTTATGGCATAATCGTTACGAACACCGGCAACCAGACACTGACGGACATCGTTGTGACCGATCCTCTGACGGGGCTGAGCTATGCCTATGACGGATCGCTTGCGCCGGACGCATCGTTTACGATTGCGAATGGTCAACTGGACAAGAACGGTGTTGCAGCAGACCTGCAGTACTCCGTGACGCAGGCGGATCTGGACAGCTACGGCGGCGGCGATGGCGACATCGACAACACCGCCACAGCCGTGGGGCAAGCCCGCGCTGTCGAAGTCAGCGATGACGACAGTGAAGAAGTCGATGTCGTTTACGCACCGGACATGGGCATTACCAAAGTCGCGACAATCTACAACGAAGATGGCAGCCTGGACGAAGACCAACGCGCCGAAACGGCTGGCGATTACATCAGCTATTCGTTCGAGGTGTCGAACCTTGGCAATATCACCCTGACCGAGGTCTTGGTTGAGGACGCCACCATCGGCTACTCCACCACCATCGACGCGATTGAGGTTGGCGGCAGCGTAACGTTGGAGCCGATTGAGACGGTGATCGTCACTCAGGCGATGCTGGACGCTCAGGATCCGACCAAGGACGGCCAAGACGATGAGTGCGACTTTGAAAACACCGTCACGGCGACAGCAGTTGAACTTGATGGCAGCGTCTCGGACACCGAATGTTCGAACTTCGACTATGATCCCAATGTCGACATCGAAAAGCTGATCTCGGTCAACGGCGGCGCCTTTGTTGATGCGGACAGCCCGACAGGGCCGGAAGTGGATATCGTGGGTGAGACAGTGACCTTCCGAATTGAAGTCACAAACACCGGCAACATCTCATTGACTGATGTGACCATCGAAGATCTGAAGTACGTCGAAGGCGTCTTCCATTCCGAAGTCACAGTTCCGACGCTGATCGGCCTGACCGACGAAGACGGCGATGGTGAATTCGATGATCTTGCGGTCGGTGCAGTTGCCTACGTCGAATATACCGACGTGCTGACGGCGGACCAGCATCGCAACGACGCGACGGTCACAACCGCAGAAGGTGTCACCGATACCGACAGTGCCCATTACTTCGGTCTGATCAGTGATGGTCCGGGTGTTCGCACACCGGGGGGCTGGGGCAATTCGCCCAAGCTGCAGCTGTATTGGGATGGCATCGAAGGCAACGAACCGCACGTGTCGGATACGGATAACTTCCCGGATCAGGAGCTACTCAGCGCAACAGAGGTCGACGAGGGTATCTTCATCATCGGTGACCATATGAATGGCGGCGACGGTGTATTGGGCGAGGGTGAGTATGCAATTACCCTCAAAGACGCTTGGGCCATTCTTGAGCAAAGTGGTGGTCGCTACGGTTCAAAAGATGCGGATCTCCTGCGTCATGCCATCGCGACCGAACTCAACATGCGGGCAGGGAACGGATACCAGGACACCACACCTGATATTGCGCTCGACAGCCCTGAAGAGTGGCTGGCCGAAGCCATTGAATGGTACGATGTGAATTCAAATGGTCCGATGAAAGGCAAAAACAGCGTCTGGAACCACGAACAGAACGGTATCTCAGCCGGATCCGACATCATGTCTGCGCTGGATGAATACAACAACTTCGGCACCATCGACGAAGTACGTTTCGCCCACGACGCCGACAGCGCAGAGTTCCAAGCCGCCATGCTGAACGTGGATGCCTTCCTGTTCGCCTGAGTTTAACGGTTTAACAAGTGTGATCGGAGCGCCGGAAACGGCGCTCCGTTTTTCTTTTGAAGGCTATGGTGGATAGCGGGATACGACGCAAAAATATGCAGCGTTTGCGTTGTGTATTAGGGGGTGATTTCGAAACAAATCCAAGCGTGTGGGCCGGATTTATGGAGGCGAGTACCGGAATCGAACCGGTGTACACGGATTTGCAATCCGCTGCGTCACCACTCCGCCAACTCGCCGAAGTGGCCTTCCTGTTATGGCGTCGGCGCGGGGGCGTCAAGCGGGTAGTTGTGGATTTCTTGTTTCTTCTTTCGGGAACTTTCCTGCGGGGCCGGCGTTCTTCTTTCAACGAACACATTTGAGGAACGAAAAAATGGCTACTTCGAAAACTGCCCAAACCGAATTTGACAGCCTGAAAGACGATGTGGACGCGCTGCGCTCGGATCTGCGGGATATCATGTCGCTGATCGGCGATATCGGCACCAAGGGTAAGGATGGCGTGAGCGCTGCGGCCAAGGCCCAAGTTGAAGAGGCATCCGTGAAGGCGCGTCAGCAGGCTGAGGTCGCTGCCGAATATGCCGCCAACGTCCGTGATCAGGCCACTGAAACCGTTCGTGAGAAGCCCGGTCTGGCCTTGGGTCTTGCAGTAGGTGCTGGTTTCCTTGCTGGTCTGGTCGTGGGGAAGAAATAACGTGGCTCGGAAAGAGAGCATCGGCGCCCGCATTTCGCGGGCGTTTCGTGCCGCTGGCATTGGGGCAGGGGCCGCGTTGTGCCTGCTTGTGGGCATGGCATTTCTGACTGTCGCGGGCTGGATTGCTCTTGTTGCCGCTTATGGAGCAGCAAAGGCCGCGTTGATCATTGGTCTGGCCTATACCGGCTTTGGGTTAGCGGGGCTTGGGATGGCGTCGGTAATCGCGAAACCGCCAGAGCACGTGCCGCACGACGTGGAACGTACAAGACATTCTGACATTGATTTATACATCCGTCTTCTGGACGGATTTGCTACGGGCATGCAGGCAGGTCGTAAGGCACGCAGACCCCATTAATTTCAGAAAATTTATCCAAAATTGAAGTCCGGCAGGTGACCAATCAGGTCATTGCCGGACTTATTGCCGCTTTGTGCCCAGATTCCGCTTTCGACACGTTGCTGACCGCGTGCATCTGTGTCAAAACCTTAGGAAGCAATCTGAACGGATGAGTTTAGCTATGACTGACTACGCCAGCCGCCGGCAAATGATGGTAGACACGCAAGTGCGCCCGTCTGATGTCACCAAGTTTCCCATTATTTCTGCCATGCTCTCTGTGCCGCGCGAACAGTTCGTGCCGTCAGACAAGGTCGAAGCCGCTTATATCAGCGAGAATGTCGAACTCGGTGGTGGCCGTGTCGTGTTGGAGCCCAGAACATTCGCCAAAATGCTGGATGCGCTGGCGTTTGATGGCTCTGAACTGGTTCTGGATGTGGGCGCGGCCTATGGCTATTCCAGCGCCGTTATCGCCGCGATGGCCGAAGCGGTTGTTGCCGTCGAGGAAGATGAAGACATGGCTGGCGAGAGTGCCGAGCTGCTGTCGTCGGTCAACGCTGACAATGTGATCCCTCATACAGGCCCGCTTGCAGAAGGCGCGACGGATCATGGCCCCTACGACGTTATTATCATCGAAGGTGGCGTAGAAGAGGTGCCGCAGACTTTGACGGACCAGTTGAAAGACGGCGGACGCATCGCATGCCTGTTCATGGAAGACCGTCTGGGCGTTGTCCGGATCGGTTACAAACAGGACGGTCGCGTCACTTGGCGTTTTTCCTTTAACGCAAGTGCGCCGGTCCTGCCGGGCTTTGCGAAAGAGACTGCATTCGCCCTGTAACGGGTATATTTTGTTGTGGGCTAGCATGCCCGTCAGTGATTTTGAAACTGGAGGCGTTTGATGGGACGACGTAACTGGGTGGGGATTTTGCTGGCGGGGTGCACAGCACTGTCCTTTGGTAACGTCGCAAAGGCCGACACGTTGGCTGATGCGCTTGTCGGGGCCTACAATACATCAGGCTTGCTTGAACAAAATCGCGCGGTTTTGCGTGCTGCGGATGAAGACGTGGCGCAAGCCGTGGCTGCCCTGCGTCCTGTCCTGAATTGGTCTGCGGATGTGACCCGTAGTTTTGGTCGTTCGGGAACCACCACAGGGACAGTAGTGGGGTTCGCCGATAACGAGGCCAACATCGGCCTGACGGCCGAACTGACGCTGTACGACTTCGGCGCCACCAAGCTGAACATCGATGCCGCGAAAGAGGCGGTTCTTGCCACGCGAGAAGCTCTTGTCGGGGTCGAACAAGAGGTTCTCTTGCGCGCCGTATCCGCGTTTTTCGAAGTGCGTCGCGCCAGTCAGGATGTGGAACTGCGTCAAAGCAACCTGCGCCTGATCACCCGTGAACTTCGCGCCGCACGGGACCGGTTTGACGTTGGTGAAGTCACCCGCACAGATGTTTCGCTGGCCGAGGCGCGCTTGGCTGCTGCCCGTGCAGCGCTGGCTGCGTCGCAGGGCTCGCTTGCGGTTGCGCAGCAGGAATATGCGGCTGTTGTCGGTCGCAAGCATACCGGCCCGCTTCAGGCCCCGCGGTCCAGGCCGTCGCTGCCCGGTTCTGTTGATCAGGCGATGTCGGTTGCCGTTCGCAATCACCCCGACCTGAAAGCGGCCCAGCATCAGGTCACCGTGGCCGAACTGAATATCGCAATCGCACAGGCCGCGATGAAGCCGACTGTGTCATTGTCCGGGCGTTATGGTCTGAGTGATGATCTGGATAGTGACGCATACACCGCTGGCGGTTCTGTATCGCTAAGTGCGCAGGGCCCGATCTATCAGGGCGGACGTCTGTCATCCTTGGTGCGCCAGTCCATGGCAAACCGTGATCAGCGCCGTGCGATTCTTTTGCAGACCACGACGGCGATTCAGCAGAACGTCGCGAACTCGTATGCGCAACTGGCTGTGGCTCGCGCCGCAATCAGCGCAGGCCAGAATCAGGTGCGTGCGGCCCAGATCGCGTTTGACGGCACACGGGAAGAAGCATCGCTGGGCGCCCGCACCACGCTTGATGTTCTGGACGCTGAACAAGAACTTCTGGATGCGCGCACAACCCTGATTTCTGCAGGCGTTGATGAGTTTATCGCGGCGTATTCGGTGCTGGCTGCTATCGGATCGTTGACGGCTGACAGTCTGAACCTGCCTGTGCAGCGCTATGACCCGAGTGTCTATTACAACCTTGTAAAAGACGCGCCGGTCGCTAGCCAGCAGGGTGAAGACCTGAACCGTGTCCTCCGTGCCCTTGGAAAACAATAGAATTTTTACAATCTGTTGTGCGAATTAAGGTGTCACGCTAAACTCTGGCACAGGGCAGAGTGGTATCAGGCATGTCGAATTCCGTGACGAACGTTGAAATCGAAGACGTTTTGTCGTCTATCCGCCGGTTGGTGTCGGACGACGCTGCGCCGAAACGGGCGCCTGACGCGCAGTCAGATGACGACCGCGCGCAGCAGATGGGGCGTCTTGTTTTGACACCTGCACAGCGCGTGATGGATGACATGCCTCAGGAAGAGGCCGCCGCCGAACCTCAGCCGATCCTTCTGACAGAAGCTTTCAAGCCTTCGGAAGACGTTGAGCATGGCGAACACCAGGCAGAAGATTCCGGCGATCAAGACGTCGCATTTGATGACGAAGGGCAGGCGGATGAACCTGCTGAGGCCAGCGTTATCTCTGATATCATTCAAGAAGAATTGGCCGCCGCGTTAAGCGAGATCGATGCGCAGCGCGGGGACGATTCCGACGAAGAAGACCACAGCGAAGAGTTTGAAAACACCAGCGACTCGGATGAGTGGCTGGAGGACACAGCAGAAACCGAAGCTGCCGAGGTTCTGTTTGAAAACGTCGCGGACGATTCTGCCGAAGAGGAAACCGAGGCCGAGGCCAAGCTTGATGACGCTTGGGAAGACGACGAACCGCAAGACGAGATTTCCATCGAGGATGTTTTGAATGCGCTGCCGTCTCAGGACACCGCTGAGCCAGAGCAGGAAGCGGACGTCACTCCAGAAGACGTCGAGCGCGCGCAAAGCCTTGAGGAAAAAATCGCCGAGTTGGAGGCGATGGTATCGTCCCGCGACTCTGAATGGGCGACCGATATAGAAGATGAAGGCGAAAACGCCGCCTATGAGCGCCAGTTTGGCGAGTCATTGCCATGGGAAGATGCATCGTTTTCTTCGCGCCCCATGGCGGCCTTCGAGAATGCTTCGGTAGAAGAGGCAGCAGCAATGTCTGCCGAACCTATGCCAGAGCCGGAACCGGAGCAGGTGGCCGAGACGGAAGCGCCCTCAGACCCCGAAATGGGCGCTTACATAGACGAAGAGATGTTGCGCAGCATGGTGACGGAAATCGTCCGACAAGAGCTTCAGGGCAAGCTGGGTGAGCGCATCACGCGAAGCGTCCGCAAGCTTGTGCGTCAGGAAATCCACCGCGCTCTGATGAGCCAGGAATTCGAATAAGTTTTAAAAAATTGTAGCGAAAATGAAAAAGCGCGCCCCGATGGGCGCGCTCAAGTGTTTTGGTCGTCTAGTTTAGACAGGGATTTAGGCAGCTTCGGCTTGCTGAGCCGCGTTGCGACGTTCGCTTTCTTCGCGCGACAGCGCAACAGAGGTACGAACACCTTTGGAAACGAATTCCATAAGGCCGCTCACAACACGTTCATTCGGGTCGATGCCCGCGCAAGTCAGCACTTCACGACCGTCACGCGAACGCGCCCAACGCGCGATCTGTTCAGGGCCGTTTCCATACTTCTTGTCGTCGGCAATTGCATCGTCCAGAGCCGCGAGAACCACAGCCGCAAAAAGCTTGCGTGCGCGGTTGCCCTGTTCTGCGTTGAAGGCCGTTCCATCAACGAAATCTCGCATGTTTCGTCCTTTGATTATTGGTCTTGTGTTTTTCGGCGTAAGGGGGCTTATGACCTATTCGGTTTGATTCTGATAGCCTCAAAATGCATACCTGATCTGCAAATAGCGCATAGCTTGCCGCCAGTCATAACCCCATATGCTTTGCTTGCAGCGTTGCTACCGACCAGATATAGGAACGATCAAACTTTCTTCAACCTTTCGACAAGGTTTAAACAAATGGCAAAAATCAACGGTAACGAGATCCGCCCGGGCAACGTTCTTGAACACAATGACGGTCTGTGGGCAGCGGTAAAGGTCGACCACGTGAAACCCGGAAAAGGTGGGGCTTTTGCGCAGGTTGAGATGAAAAATCTCCGCAACGGATCCAAGCTGAACGAACGTTTCCGGTCGGCTGACAAGGTCGAGCGCGTCCGCCTTGAACAGAAGGACATGCAGTTCCTTTTCGAGACTGACGGCCAGCTGACTTTCATGGATACAGAGACCTACGATCAGGTCGAACTGCCGGCAGATATCCTTGGCGATCGTCGCCCTTTCCTGCAGGACGGCATGACAATTGTCGTAGAATTTTACGAAGAAGAAGCGTTGAACGCGACTCTTCCGCAGAAAGTAACCTGCACCGTGGTCGAAACAGAGCCGGTCGTTAAGGGCCAGACAGCGGCAAACAGCTACAAGCCTGCTGTCCTCGACAACGGGATTCGCATCACCGTTCCGCCGTTCATCGCGCAGGACGAAGCGATCATCGTGAACACAGAAACCATGGAATATTCCGAGCGCGCCTAACCGGGGTTCGCGCGCATATCCCCCATTGCTGGGGGCATGCGCATTGAAATCAAAAGCCTCTGGCGGAAGTCAGAGGCTTTTTTAATGAAACAGACCTGTGTTGATATCGCCGAAGAGGCGGACCTTTCGGCAATAGCTGCCATGCTTGCCACATTGAACGACCTGCATGCACGGCAGATTCCTTCCAGATTTCGTAGCGATGTGACTGTCGCCGATCTAGAGGGCTTTCTGCGGGACAAACTCGCGACAGGCGCACAGGCGGTCGTCTACCGGACAGAGGGTGTCGCGCGGGCCTACCTTTTGTGGCTTGTCGACGGCCGGCCTGGCGATGTTTTGCGCCATCCGAGAAAAGTCGCGACTTTGGACCAAATTTATGTTGATCCGATTTGTCGCCGTCGTGGTGTGGCGCGGCGCATGATCCGGTTTTTTGAAATGCAGGCACAGTTGGCTGGTTGTTCGGAATGGGTGGCAACCCACTACGCATTCAACAATGCGTCCCAAAGCCTGTTGCAAGGCGCTGGGGCCGCGTCTGACTTCTACAGGTTGGCCAAACGGCTGTAGGATCAGGAATTGCTCAGCTTAACTGTCGCCTCACCAGCTTTCATATCGCCCGTGGCGCGGTCAAAGCGGAGGTAGGCGATGCCGATGCCATTCGTGTTGGTGTAAAGCGTTCCGACCGGCTTGCCGTCTGCTTCGATTGCGGTGCCGGGCTCGGCGCTGCCGCCAACCTGCACCTGCGCCAGACCTTTTTTCAACTCGGTCTTGTGCTTCATCCGGGCGGTCACCTCTTGGCCCACGTAACAGCCTTTGCGGAAATCAACGCCGTTCAGCCGTTCAAAGCCTGCTTCCAGAATGTAGGTTTCCGGCGTGAGTTCGATGCCTGTCTCGGGCACCACACCAGTGACACGCAGCGAGTCCCAGTCAACGCCTGTGTCGCTTTCGCGGCCATCATAGGCACGCCATCCCAGCGTGGGGTCGCGGGGGTCGGCATATGCACCGTCGGTCACGTCACCCAAACCGCGTGCGACGGTGATATCGGTACGCTCAACCGTCACTTTGGACCTCAGTTTGTACATGGTCAGCGCGCGCTGCAGATCATCGGCATTGGCGCTGGCCACATCCAGCAGCACATCATCACCGTCAGGCAGCAAAAAGAAGTCGCTGCGCAATTTTCCTTGGGGTGTCAGAAGCGCGGCATAGACCATGCCCTGATCCAGTTTGGCGACATCGTTGGTGACCAAGCCTTGCAAGAAATCCCTGACATCTTCGCCGGACAAACGGAAAACAGTTCTGTTCAGGGGCATCGTGACCTCGTTCGCAATTCGCTTGGGTTTTATATCGGGCTGTGCGGTGCCTAAGGCAAGGGTGCTTAGCCCTGAGACATTTGCAGCTTGTGCAGTTCGGCATACACGCCGCCACGGGCCAGAAGCTCGTCATGGGTGCCTTCATCGACGACCACGCCCTGATCCATCACGACAATCTTATGGGCGTTCTTGATGGTCGCCAGACGGTGCGCGATGACAAGCGTTGTGCGGCCCTCTGACAGACGATCCAGCGCTTCCTGCACCACGGCTTCGGACTGTGCGTCCAGCGCCGAGGTGGCTTCGTCAAGCAGAAGGATAGGGGTATCGCGGAGCAGGGCGCGGGCAATCGCCACGCGCTGACGTTGACCGCCAGACAGGGCCGAGCCGCGGGGCCCGACCTCGGTCTCGAGGCCATCTGACAGACGCGGGATAAAGTCGCTGACGTGGGCTGCGTCCAGAACGGCTTGCAGTTGCTCGTCCGACACGTCTTTGCGGCCCAGCAGAATGTTTTCCCGCAGGGTTTCGTCAAACAGCATCGCGTCTTGCGTGACGACCGAGATCAGCTTGCGCAGATCGCCGCTCGTGAAGTCCGTTGTCGGGGTGCCGTCGATGGTCACACTGCCATCTGTCGGGTCAATCAAACGGGTCAGCAGGTTGAAGACTGTGGATTTGCCCGCGCCGGAGGAACCGACCAGCGCGGTCACTTTGCCAGCTTCGGCTGTAAAGTTCGCGCCTTTCAGGACGGGCATGTCGCCGTACTGTGCCTGTGCGTTGGTCAGGACAACAGTGGGCGAGGCTTTGGGCAATGCCGCAGGTGTCGTGGGTTCGATCAGGGCTGTCTGCATATCCAGCAGTTCCTTGATCCGTTCTAGACCAGCCGAGGCGACCTGAAGGATACCAGACACGGCCCCCAAACGGCGCAGGGGCTCAAACGCAAGGCCGATGGCGGTGAAGAATGCCATGAAGTCGCCGACGGTCTTTTCGCCACCGATGATTTCGTTCGCGCCGTAAAACAGAACCAGCATGAAACCGACGCCCGACATAATGTCGATCAGCCCCGGAATGGCGGCTTGGCCGGCGATAGACCGGACCTCTGTTTTGACAAAGCGGTCTACCAGCTTGCCGTATTGCTTGGACTGGTAGCCTTCCAAACGGTTCAGTTTGACCGGAATGATGCCCGAGAAGATTTCGTTCAGACGCGCCGAGACGTTTGCGTTGATATCCCGCGCCGCGCGGGACGTGCCGCGCACATGGCGTTGAAGAAAGAGGGCAGGCAGAACCAGCAAAGGCGCACCGATCAGGGCGACCACGGTCCACTTCCAATCGATCAGAAACGCCACGCCGAACAGCGAAATCAGGGCGACGATATCGCGCCCCGCGCCGGTGATGATCGACCGCCAGACCTTGTTGACGGAATCCACGTCGCCATTCACGCGTTGCATCAGGTAACCGGGGCCGTAGTCCACGTGGAAACTAATATCCAGCGTCATCAGATGGGCGACCAGATCCTTGCGCAGATGCGCGACGCTCAGCTGGGATACCTTGGCCAGAACGACCTTTTGCACGACGCTGGCAATGGCACGGATGGCAAAGATGGCAAAGAACGCGAGGCCGATCCATTTGATCAAGTCTGTTTCGCCGCCCACAAAAACGCGGTCGAACATCGGCTTCATCATATAGCTGAGCGCACCGAACATGCCGCCTTCGATGGCCATAAAGATTAGGGCAAGGATCAGCAGGGGCCAATGATATGAAAGATAAGACTTCCACAGCCACAGCATCAGGTCCCACCGCTCTTTCGCGGTCGTGTCGGGCGCCTTGCCGATGTGCTCTCGTTTCTTCATGCCGCGTCTGTCATTAGCTGCTTGGCAAGTTGGGCGGGTTTGATCTTTTCGTCAAATCCCTTCTGCAACTGTTTGCCGACGTATTCGTGGCGGATCCAATCCTCGAAGCTGATCTTTTCAAGGTTCAGGCGTGCCTCGTAAACGTCTAGAATGTAATCCTGAATCCCCGTCGCGGTCTGCTTCAGGTGGATATATCGCAGGCCCAATTGCTTGCGCGCTTCATCGACCGTGGCATCTTCGAACACGAGTTTGTACACGGCCCCCATCAGACCTGTGCGGTCAGCGCCAGATTTGCAGTGAAAAATCAATGGCTTTTCTGACGTTCTTATCGCTTCAATCGCCTCAAGAATGCGGGCTTTCTTAGTCGCCATGCGGGCCCACATCTTGATATCGATCAGCTTCATGCCCAACCGGTCGCAGGTCTCTTTTTCAAAGAGGTAGTATGAGTATTTGTCTTCACCGCGCAGGTTGATGATCGTTTTCACGCCCATCTCGGCATAGGTTTCAAACCGGCCAGTCGTAGGCTGGTTAGACCGGTAAACGCCCGGTCCGATCTCGTCAAAATTGGTCCAGAAACTGCGCAGAAAGGCGTGGTCAAAGACGTGATAGTGTAGCTTGGCCCAACGGCGTCCCGACTTGCTTTCGATATCCATGCCGAAAGACCGGCGCAGGCGCCGTTCAGCATCGTCGAGCTTTGACCAAAGTTTGCCAATCATACAGGATATCCCGAAATCTTTCGCGCGGTTTAATGTGGAAAGCGGTTGGGGAAAACCGTTTTCGCAAAAAGACGTTGCGCTGTGTGCTTTGTTGCCTTGCAGCGATTGACCTCGGAAACGATCCGGATAGTGTTTGATCAAATTACGTCCGGCCCGTCTGGGCCTTCCCGGAGAACTGCTATGTCCCTTGCGTCTGGTCGCACATATTTGGCCATTCCTGGCCCGTCCGTCATGCCTGATGCTGTGCTTCAGGCAATGCACCAGCCCGCCCCGAACATCTACGAAGGCGATCTGGTTAAGATGGTAGATGGGATCATTCCCGATTTGCGCAAGGTCGCGCGAACCGATGGGCATGTCGCGATCTACATTTGCAACGGTCATGGCGCATGGGAAGCGGTGCTGTCGAACACGGTTGGGGCAGGGGAAAAGGTGCTTGTGCTTGCCACGGGTCGCTTTGGTCACGGCTGGGCCGATATGGCCGATGGTCTGGGGATCGAGCTTGAGGTCATCAATTTCGGCACCAAAGCCCCCGTCGATGCGAACCGTGTGTTAGAAGCGCTGGCGGCAGACACCGAGAAAAAGATCAAAGCCGTTCTGATGGTCCACGTGGATACCTCGTCGTCTGTCAGAAGCGAGGTGCCACCCGTTCGCGCCGCCATTGATGCGGCTGACCATCCGGCGTTGTTGATGGTGGATTGTATCGCGTCGATGGGGTGCGATCGCTATGAAATGGACGCTTGGGGCGCGGATGTGACGATCACTGCGTCGCAAAAGGGCCTGATGACGCCTCCGGGCATCGCGTTCGCCTTCTTCAATGATCGTGCGGCCGAAGTGCGCAAGGCCATGCCGCGCGTCAGCCGCTACTGGGATTGGACCGAACGCGCCAACCCCGAGATGTTCTATCAGTATTTCGGCGGCACAGCCCCCACGCATCACCTGTTCGCGCTGCGCAAAGCGTTGGACATCATTCATGACGAGGGGATGGAAAACATCTGGAAGCGTCACGCGACACTGGCAAAGGCCGTTTGGACAGCTGTCGATGTCTGGGGCAGCGGTGGTCCGATGACGATGAACATCGCCGATCCGGCAAACCGCAGCCACGCGGTGACCGCGCTGCGCCTTGGCTTTCCGCATGGTGAACGTCTGAGGACATGGTGCGCCGAGAACGCAGGCGTGACGCTGGGAATCGGCCTTGGCATGTCGGAAGAGGGTGATCCGAAGGGGCATGGCTTCTTCCGCTTTGGTCACATGGGCCACGTCAACGCGCACATGATTTTGGGTCTGCTGGGGGTGGTCGAGGCCGGGTTGAAGGCCTTGGATATTCCGCACAATGCAGGCGGCGTGGGCGCAGCGGCGGAATTTATTGCACAGGCGACGTTACCGGCGTCGTGATGCGATCCAATCAATTCCGCGGTTGAGGCACCAGCCTGCCGCGATAACGACTGGCAGACCATAAAGCGCCCAGATCACGCCGAATATCCACAACAGGTTCACCAGCCCCATCACAAGGGCAGCATTGGTGTAGTTCGGCGCTGATCCTTTCCGGTGGTTGTGCATGCGCGACACCCGACTGTTTCAGAGCAGTGTAGGCGGGAATCGCAATATGAGAAGGGGAAGGGCGTTATGCGCCCCTCACTTTTGCAAGAGCTTTGGGAAGCGCCTCTTCCAGCACGTCCAGATCGGCATCGGTGCCGGCGCTGATCCGGATGCAGCGGTTTTGCGGCGCTTGGAACGGCATCCGGACAAAGACGCCTAGCTCACCCAGCGCTTTGACCATGGCCACGGCAAAGGCCCCGTCCGATCCGCAATCGATGGTGACAAAGTTGGTGGCCGAGGGCAGGGCGCTCAGGCCATTGGCCTGCGCAATGGCGGCGATCCGGTTCTTGGATCGAGCCACTTCGGACTGCACATGCGCCAGCCATTCCTGATCTTGCAGGGCGGCCAATGCACCATCTTGCGCGGCGCGGTTCATGCCAAAGTGGTTTCTGATCTTGTCAAAGTTCTTGATCAGATCGACGTGCCCGAACCCATAGCCCACACGCGCACCGGCCATGCCGTAGGCCTTTGAAAACGTGCGGAAACGGATGACGCGCGGATCATCCAGCGCTACATCGGGCGCGGTACCTTCAGGGGCAAATTCGATGTACGCTTCGTCCAGACACAAAAGCGCGCCGTCGGGAATGCGATCCAGCGCGGCTTTGATCACGTCGCCGGTGTGCCAGCTGCCCATTGGGTTGTCGGGATTGGCCAGATAGATCAGCTTGGCATCAACCTCGGCAGCTTTGTCCAGCAGCGCGTCGATGTCTTCGTGATCATTCTTGAACGGCACCTTATGCAGTGCACCTCCGAAACCAACCACATGATAGTTGAATGTCGGATAGGCGCCGTCCGAGGTAACAACCGCATCACCCGGTTCGATCAACAGGCGGACGAGTTCACCCAGCAGCCCGTCGATGCCAGAGCCGAGCACGATGTTGTCGGGCGTGCCCCCGATCTGTTCTGCTAGGGCATTCTTCAGGGCGAAATTGGTGGAATCGGCGTATTTCCAGATGTCGTGGGACGCCTGCTCCATCGCCTCGATCGCCTTGGGCGAGGGGCCGAAAACGCTTTCATTTGCGCCAAGTCGCGCGCGGAACGGTTTGCCCATGTCGCGTTCCTGCACCTCGGGGCCAACAAAAGGCACGTTGGCAGGCAGGCTTTGGGCGAGTTTTGTGTATCTAGGTCCAGTCATGGCGCGACTTAAGCCTGAAATGAAGCCCATCGCAATGGGGGTATTGGGGGCCGGTGAATGTCCTTTTCCCCCTTGGTCATATCGCGCTATAGCGCCATCAGAGAAAGCCATACCTTGACCAGAGGGGGCGTAACCGCCACTTTCCCGTCAAGCACAGCCAAATGTGTATTGGATAATAAAGGCAAGACATGGCCCGAGCACCTGCACCTTTCGCAGCCTATGAATGGCTGATCGCATGGCGATATCTGCGCGCGAAACGCGCGGATGGTGGCGTCAGCGTCATGACATGGATCAGCCTGATCGGGATCACTCTGGCTGTCTTTGCCCTGATCGCGACCTTGGCCGTACGCTCCGGTTTTCGTGCGGAATTCGTGGATACCATCCTTGGGTCCAACGCCCATGTCACCGTCTATACGGCTGGCGAAGTGAACGAACAGGGTCAAATCCTTCGGACGATCGCGGAATACGAAACCATGGCCGAAAAGGTCGCCGAGGTTCCCGGTGTGATCCGTGCGGCCCCCTTGGTGAAAGGGCAGGTCATGGCATCGTCCCGGGGCCGCAATGCCGGTATCGAGGTCTTTGGCATTTCTGAAGCGGATATCCAGACGATCCCGCGCATCGCCAACCCTGAAACCGCTGTTGGATCGCTGGAGCGGTTCAACGAAGGCATCGCCATCGGTTCTGGCGTGGCCCGCGAACTTGGGCTGGCGCTGGGCGATACGATCAAGCTGATCTCGCCCGACGGTGTGAAAACGGCCTTTGGCGTGTCGCCGCGGGTCAAGAATTACGAAGTCGTCTATATCTTTACCGCCGGTCGCTACGATATCGACCGCACCCGCGCCTACATGCCGTTTGGTGAAGCGCAGTTGTATTTCAACCGCGAAGGCGCGGCGGACGAGATTGAGGTGATGATCGACGATCCCGAAAACGTTGATCAGTTGACCCTGCCGATCCTGCGCGCTGCCGGTGCCTCGGCCATGGTTTGGACATGGCGGGATGCATCGGGCGGATTCCTGCGCGCGCTTGAGATCGAAGACAACGTGATGTTCGTGATCATGTCGGTACTGGTCCTGATCGCGGCGATGAACATCGTGTCGGGCCTGATCATGCTGGTGAAAAACAAAGGTCGCGATATCGGCATTCTGCGCACCATGGGCCTGACCGAAGGCGCGGTGCTTCGCGTCTTCTTTATCTGTGGCGCGGCCACAGGCATCATTGGCACGATCCTTGGTGTGATCCTGGGCTGCCTGTTTGCGATCTACATCGATCCGATTTTCTCGTTCGTGAACTACGTCGCGGGCGGCGGCGTTTGGGATCCTTCGGTGCGTGGCATCTATGAGTTGCCCGCGAAACTGAACCTGAGCGATGTCTTGTCCGCTATCTTCCTGTCGCTGGGGCTGTCCTTTGTTGTCACGATTTTTCCGGCCCGACGGGCGGCCCGTATGAACCCGGTTGAGGCGCTGCGCTATGAATGATGTTGTGTTGCGACTGAATGGCATTTCCAAGTGCTATAACAAAGGCCTGCCGAACGAGGTTCAGGTTCTTCACGATGTCGATCTGAGCGTTAAACGCGGTGAGGTCGTGGCCCTTGTGGCGCCGTCTGGCGCGGGGAAATCTACACTGCTGCATATCGCTGGCTTGCTGGACACACCCGATAGTGGCGAGGTCGATATCGCGGGCGAAGCGATGGTTGGCCAGTCTAACCGCCGCCGCACAATGGTGCGGCGCGAAGAGGTGGGCTTCGTCTATCAGTTCCATCATCTGCTGCCCGAATTCAGCGCATTGGAGAACATCGTTTTGCCCCAGCTGGCCAACGGTGTTCCGTCGTCGCAAGCGTCCGAACGCGCGATGCAATTGCTCGATAGCGTAGGTATCGCGCACCGCGCGACCCATCGCCCCGGCGCTTTGTCAGGGGGGGAACAGCAGCGCGTTGCATTCTGTCGCGCGATGGCCAACCAGCCCAAGCTGCTCTTGGCGGATGAACCGACGGGCAACCTTGATCCTGAAACCTCTGACACAGTGTTCGAGGCGCTCTTGCGCCTTGTGCGTGACACTGGCCTGTCTGCGGTGATCGCGACGCATAACCTTGAACTGGCTGCGCGGATGGACAGGCAGGTGCGTCTTGATCAGGGCACTTTGACTGACGGGTAACAATCACCTCACGATGAATTTGGATGCCGATTGCCAAGCATCGGCTAACATCACCCAAAACGAGGTAATCCATGTTCCGTGTCCCATTCCTTCCCGCGCTTTTGGCAATCTCATTGCTGCCGATCATGTCATCAGCTGCGCCGGTCAGTTTTGATGGCTCGTGGAAGCATCAGCGATTTTCTCTGTTTTCGTCCAATTCCTACGGGTTCAACGGATCGTCGGTTTCGGTGAAATCTGACGGGGCGGTTTCGTTGGCGTATCGGGCATTGGATCAGCAGTTGTGGTCCGCAACGAACGCGCGATGGGCGTGGCAGGTGAATGCGGGCGTTCCCCCGACAGACCTTGCGCGGAAGGGCGGTGACGACCGAAACCTTGCGATCTACTTTGTGTTCCTGCCCAAAGCCCGCGCCGAGCAACTGAAAGGCGCTAAAGTGACCAAGCTCTTGCGCGAAGAAACGGCGCGTGTTCTGGTCTATGTCTGGGGCGGTGATGCCAGGCGTGGTCAGGTTCTGGCGTCACCCTATCTGGGCGCACGGGGTAAAACAGTTGTACTGCGCGGCGCAGGTACAGGTGCCTTCAGCGAAGATGTCGATCTGGCCCGCGACTTCGGTCGTGCCTTCGGGGGTGCACCCGAAGCGTTGGTCGGTCTGGCGATTTCCGGCGACAGTGACGACACCGACAGCCAGATCCAGGCGGCTATTTCCAACCTTCAGATAAATTAAGCGCGCTGGGTGATCCAGACGCCAACCGCCATTACCGCGATTCCCAACGCACGGGTCGCATCAAGCGGAGAGGGGCGCGCGCCGAATAGGCCGAAGTGATCGATGGCGGCGGCCGATGCCAATTGCCCTAGCAGCACGAAGAACACGGCATTTCCCACGCCCATGCTGGGCGCGATATAGGTGATTGAAAGTACGTAGAAGGCAACGAAAAGCCCACCAGCAAACAGGTGCTTTGGGGCGTCGGCTGCGCGCAAAAGGGGCTGTGGCCCTGTGATCAGCACTGCAATCAAAGTCACGCAGCTTGCCACGCAAAACAGGATGAGAGCAGCGGCTGCTGGCGATCCAATCCGTGAACCCAGCGCCGAATTTAATGCCGCAAGGATCGGAATGCCAAAACCGGCTGCCAACATTGTCATGACGTAATACGGCATCTGTGCCTCCTGCCCGTGGTGGTGGGCAGAGTGTCTTGGAAAGGGGCACCTGTCACGCGGTTTTCTGCGCGTTCTGCGTCGCATTGCGGCGATCTGGATGGTGACGGTTCTTTCCCTCTTGCTCTTGGCCTTGCCGCGGGCGAAACTTGGGCAAGAAAAAAGGAGGTCGGGGTATGCAGGTTTTCCATTCTTTGAAACGTGGTGCGATTGCAGCCGGAGCGCTTGCTTTGGTGGCGGGCTGCCAGATGGATGGAACGACAGGCGGGCCTTCGCACCGGATGCCTGATGCCAATGACGGCAAGGGCATCTACATGGAATATTGTTCGGCCTGTCATGGCGAAACAGGCATCGGTGACGGCCCGATGGCGCGCGCTATGTCCAAGCCGCCCAAGAATCTGACGCTGCTCAGCGTTCGCCACAATGACACCTTCCCCAAAGCCAAAGTGATGTCCATCGTGGACGGTTATGCGCGTTCGGATCTGTCCGGCCCCGGCATGCCTCAGTTCGGTGAACTGCTGGCGGGGGATCTGGTGCCCTTCGATTCCGGTGACGGGATCGCGACACCGACGCCGCGTCGTCTTGTTGCTCTGGTGGAATATCTGGAAAACATTCAGAAGCTGCGCTGACCGGCAGTCATCTTCTTGGGGGCGTACCAGTGAAGCATTGGGTTTTGGCAATTTGTGTCTTGGCGGGGGGCTGCACGCAGTTCCCCGAGCTTGATGCATTGGAAACCCCCGGTATCGCCGATGCGGACTATCCGGCGCTTTTGCCGATCTCGGATTTGCTGACAACCGAGGCGCCCCGCGCGGTGCCGGAACTGCGGGACTCGATCCAGGGACGGGTCGCAGCGCTCAGGGCGCGCGCCCAAAGATTGTCCGGTCCGGTGCTGGATGCACCCACAAGACGCAGGTTGGCCAAAGAAATCACGCTTCCCCAGTGATGCAGCTAAGTGGCGCAGTTGCAGACGCCCAGCGAAAGGGCTAATGGCCTGCGCAGTACAAATCTTCCCTCAGGAGCTGACAATATGACCCAACCACTGCGCTTAGGAATTGCTGGGCTGGGCACTGTTGGCGTGGGCGTTGTCAAAATCGTCCGCCAGAAGGCTGATCTTTTGTCCGCCCGTGTGGGCCGCGAAGTGCAGATCACTGCCGTTTCCGCACGAAGCCGCGACAAGGATCGGGGTGTTTCCCTGTCGGGTTATGCATGGGAAGACGACGCAGTCGCGCTGGCGCGTCGTGACGATGTGGATGTTTTCGTTGAGCTGATGGGCGGTTCCGAAGGCGCTGCGCGCGAAGCGACCGAAGCAGCGCTGGCCGCAGGCAAGCACGTCGTGACTGCGAACAAGGCGCTTTTGGCGCATCACGGTCAGTCGCTGGCTGTTCTTGCTGAAGACAACAAAGCTCAGCTTCGGTTCGAGGCAGCCGTTGCGGGCGGTATTCCCGTGATCAAGGCCCTGTCAGAAGGTCTGGCAGGTAACGAGATCAAACAGATCGTCGGCGTCATGAACGGCACCTGCAACTATATCCTGACACGTATGGAAAACGCGGGCCTGACATATGACGAGGCCTTCGCCGAAGCGGATGGTCTGGGCTACCTCGAGGCCGATCCGGAACTTGACGTGGGCGGTATCGATGCCGGTCACAAGCTGTCGATCCTTGCTGCGATTGCCTTTGGCACGCAGGTAAATTTCGACGCGGTCGAACTGGAAGGCATCGGTTGTGTGGCAATCGAAGACATCCGTCACGCGGCCGATATGGGCTATAAAATCAAGTTGCTTGGTGTGTCGCGCATGACCGGTCGCGGTCTGGAACAGCGTATGGCGCCGTGTCTGGTTCCGGCCTCGTCGCCCCTGGGCCAACTGGAAGGCGGCACGAATATGGTGGTGATCGATGGCGATCAGGTTGGACAGATCGTTCTGCGCGGGGCAGGGGCCGGTGAAGGCCCGACCGCATCTGCGGTCATGGGCGATATTCTGGATATTGCGCGCGGTATCGATCTGCCCGTGTTCGGCCAGCCCGCAAACGAGCTGAAAAAAGCCAACGGCACGCAAGGCGCAACGCCTGCGCCTTATTACTTGCGTATGCGTTTACTGGACAAACCGGGTGCGCTGGCAAAAATCGCGACCGCGCTGGGCGAGGCAGGTATTTCGATCCACCGCATGCGCCAGTACGATCACGACGGCGAAACTGCGCCCGTTCTGATCGTCACACACAAGTGCACACGGTCCGATCTGAAAACGGCGCTGGGCGCTATGGAGGCAACCGGTGTCATGGTCGGCGATCCTGTCGCGCTGCGCATCGAAGAGGTCTGAGGCCACATCGCGCATCGCGGACTGGGGCCAGAAAGCCACGCATTTGTTGATTGCGCTACCATTTGTTGCCAGTTCGGATACTGACGGGCTAGGACTGGGGCAAGCAAAAGTACGGGAACATATCCATGCCATCCACCGCTGATTTCAATGATCGTATGCTGTCTCTGGGCCTTGCCCGCGTATCCGAGGCCGCTGCGATCGCGTCTGCAAAACTGATCGGTCGTGGGGATGAAAAGGCCGCTGACCAAGCCGCAGTCAACGCAATGCGCACCCAGCTGAACATGCTGGATATCGCGGGTGTCGTGGTGATCGGGGAAGGTGAACGCGACGAAGCACCGATGCTGTACATCGGTGAAGAAGTTGGAACAGGCAAAGGTCCTGGCGTGGATATCGCGCTGGACCCGCTGGAAGGCACGACGCTGACGGCCAAGGATATGCCGAACGCTTTGACGGTGATCGCCATGGGCCCGCGCGGTTCCATGCTGCATGCGCCTGACGTGTACATGGATAAGCTGGCCATCGGTCCAGGCTTTGACGAAGGCGTGGTCACTCTGGACATGACACCTGCCCAGCGGGTTGAGGCACTGGCAAAAGCCAAAGGCTGCAAGTCCGAGGACATCACTGTCTGCATTCTGGAACGCCCCCGCCATGAAGATATGATCGCCGAAGTGCGTGGCACGGGTGCTGCGATCCGTCTGATCACAGACGGCGACGTCGCAGGCGTTATGCACGCGGCTGAGCCCGGCACCACCGGCATCGATATGTACATGGGATCTGGCGGTGCGCCCGAAGGTGTACTGGCGGCGTCTGCCCTGAAATGTATGGGTGGTCAGATCTATGGCCGTCTGATGTTCCGCAACGACGATGAACGTGGTCGCGCCGAAAAGGCGGGCATCACGGATTTCAACCGTGTTTATGCGCGCGACGACATGGTCACGGACCACGTTATCTTTGCTGCGACAGGCGTAACATCCGGTTCGCTGCTGCCCGGCATCAAGCGCGAGGTCGGCTATCTGACCACGGAAACCATTCTGATGCGTTCGAAAACAGGTTCGGTCCGCCGCATGGTGTACCGCAACCCGACCAACTAAGGCATGGTAGCGCATCGGGCTTTATTGTTGATCGACATCCAGAAGGGGTTTGATACGCCCTTCTGGGGCGCGCGGAATAACCCCGATGCCGAGAAAAAAGCCGGCCAGCTGCTGAACGCTTGGCGGCAAGCGGGCGCACCGATCATCCACATTCGCCACATCAGCCGGAACGCGGGCAGCCCGCTGCATCCCAACACAGGTAGTGGCGTAGATTTCAAAGATGAGGTCACGCCGCAGGACGGCGAAACGGTTTTCGAGAAATCCACAAACTCGGCCTTTATCGGTACGCCGTTAGAAGCCTACCTGCATGAACACAGGATTTCCGATCTGGTGATCTGTGGCCTGACCACGCCGCATTGCGTTTCTACAACGACCCGCATGGCTGCAAACCTTGGATTTGGTGTGACCTTGGCCCACGATGCCTGCGCGTCTTTCGATGTCAGCGCGGACACAACTTGGGCCGATGGCCTTCAGAAACCATCCCCGCAGATGATTCACGAAATGGCGGTGTCCCATCTTCACGGTGAGTTCTGTACCGCACTTTCAACAGACACAATTCTGGCAACATTCGCATGAGCTATCTGGGCGTTGAAAAATCCCTGAGTGGTCGTCGGTGGGTCGGCCCCGGTGTCGCAATCGAACGCCACGCCGAGGCGATTTTTCAGGCAACGCAACTTGCGCTGCCTTTGTGCGCGACGTTGGCGCGGCTTGGTGTGGCGGTGGAAGAGGTCGAACAGTTCCTTGATCCGAAACTGCGTGACCTGCTGCCGGACCCGCGCAGCATCCGTGACATGGATAAGGCCGCCGCGCGTGTTTTGCAGGCGGTTGAACGCCGCGAGAAAATCGCGATTTTTGCAGACTATGATGTGGATGGCGGAACATCTGCCGCGTTGCTGATCGACTGGCTTCGTCAGCTTGGGCTTCAATCGACTCTGTATGTGCCGGACCGGATTGATGAGGGCTATGGCCCGAATGAAGAGGCGATGGCCGATCTGGCCGCAAAGCACGACCTGATCATTTGTGTTGATTGCGGAACGCAGTCCCATGGCCCGATCGCTGCTGCGGTCGGTGCGGATGTGGTTGTTCTGGATCACCACCTTGGCGGAGAAACCCTGCCCGAATGTGTGGCGGTGGTGAACCCGAACCGTCAGGACGAAACAGGCGATCTGGCACATCTTTGTGCGGCCGCAGTTGTGTTCCTGATGCTGGTCGAATGCGGGCGCCTTCTACGGGAAGCTGGTAAAAAAGGCCCCGACCTGATGGCGATGCTGGATCTGGTGGCTTTGGCGACGGTTGCTGATGTGGCCCCGCTGCGTGGTGTGAATCGTGCGCTTGTCCGTCAGGGTCTGAAAGTGATGGCGCAGCGCAATCGCCCCGGCCTTGTCGCGTTGTCAGATGTGGGTCGTCTGGAATCACAGCCCAATTCCTATCATCTGGGTTTCGTCCTTGGCCCTCGCATCAATGCCGGCGGCCGGATCGGACGTGCTGACCTAGGCGCGCGTTTGCTGGCGGAAACCGATATTCACGCGGCCAAGGCGATGGCCGAACAACTGGATCATCTGAACACCGAGCGCCGCGAAGTCGAAGCATCCGTTCGTGCCGCGGCGCTGGCACAAGCGGAAGAGCGCGGTCTGGACGCACCTTTGGTTTGGGCCGCTGGCGAAGGCTGGCACCCCGGTGTCGTGGGAATCGTCGCATCGCGCCTGAAAGAACTGACCAACCGTCCCTCGATCGTTATCGGTCTGGACGGGGATGAAGGCAAAGGATCAGGCCGGTCCGTATCCGGCGTTGATCTGGGGGCTTCTATTCAGCGCCTCGCCTCTGAAGGTTTGCTGATCAAAGGCGGTGGGCACAAGATGGCCGCGGGTCTGACAGTTGCCCGCGATCAGCTGGAACCGGCGATGGCGCGGCTGGCCGAACTGCTGGCCAAGCAGGGCGCGGGCGAGGGCGGTGCAGCCGATTTGATTCTGGATGGCATGCTGATGCCCGGCGCAGCCAGCATCGAACTGCTGGAAAAGATCGAACAGGCAGGCCCGTTCGGCGCAGGTGCCCCTTCGCCACGCTATGTTTTTGCCGTCATGATGATCCATTTCGCCAAGCGCGTCGGTGAAAGCCATCTGAAGATCAGCTTTGGCGACGGGCAGGGGCCGCGTATCGATGCCATCTGCTTTGGGGCGTTTGATGGCGATATGGGCCAAACTTTGATGGATCATAAAGGCGCGCGCTTCCATTTGGCGGGGCGTCTGGAGCTGAACGAATGGGGCGGTCGACGCAGTGTGCAACTGCGTCTGGAAGATGCCGCACCTGTTTAAAACAATTTCTTAAATTTACCTCTTGCGCAGGCGAACGGGTTTTTCTAAACACCGCCTCACGCCAAGCGTGGCCCGTTCGTCTATCGGTTAGGACGCCAGGTTTTCAACCTGGAAAGAGGGGTTCGATTCCCCTACGGGCTGCCACTTCCCGACACTGTTGGTTTCAGGAAGATGGTTAAAGCGCGACGGCTGGATGCGATGATGTCTTTCGTGTTCAGGAACAGTTTCTGACTTGTGCCTGTCTGACGATTGACCTAATCACCGCAACATCAAGAGTGGCCCGTTCGTCTATCGGTTAGGACGCCAGGTTTTCAACCTGGAAAGAGGGGTTCGATTCCCCTACGGGCTGCCACTTCTTCCCAAAGCTTACACAGAGACTTCCGCGTCTGTTTCGCGCAGGCCGATGCGCTGCGACAGCCAGTCACTGATCTTACCATCCAGAAAGATCTCTGCGGGTGGGGTGATCACTTTGCTCGCGCCAATCCAGTCCAACGCGATTCTGTGCACCATCATATGACGTGAGTAATTGGTCCAAGGGTTCATCTTGGGGGTGCTTGTCGCGGGAAACCACTGAGCAGGGTCGTGGTATGTGAACACGGCCCAAGGTGGAATCATCACATAGTCATAGACTCGGCAGTTTTCACGCGCCTGTTCGGTAAGCGCCGCAACAGCAGGAGAGGGCATCGCATTCTTCACGGGTTCTTGGAGCGTGCAGAACATCATCATCACGTCGATCGGAGTTCTGTCGGCAACAAAGTCCGCGCCTGCCCGCTTTTCTGATGCCGCCTTCTTGGTGATGATATCCACGTGTGCATGTAACATCGCCTTTGGGGACTTTGCTGACTTCCGCGCATTCGTAAACGCGAGAAAGCCTTCCTGTATCATAGGAAGCTTCATGTCTTTTGCGATCTGGCGTGCTGCGGTCGTCTTTCCGCAATTCGACGCGCCCGAGATTCCGATCTTCATGTCATGGTCCCCACCAAGAAGGGGCAAGGTTGCTAGACTGGCCGCACGTCTTCGGTCCCATTTAATGATCGGACCGGTCACTGGCTGACGCGCGGTGCGTAGAACTGGCATTCCCCTATATGCCGGTATCAGGACAAAACCCTATTCCGACGTATTCGTATTCAGACATGTAAAAGGTGTTTTGACCAGATGGAGCGGAGAATGCGGGCTTTGGATTTGAAGATTTGACCCTTGAATGGGCGATTCCGCCGGAATCACGATGCCTGAATCGCTGGGATGGTCGGTGAAGATGAATTTTCGTGGAAAAAACGAGTCGTGAATCGAGCCGGATTCCCTCCGAAAGGGCCTTCGAAAGCCCCGCTTCGGTAAATCCCTACCCAGTAGTTGGTAAGCAGGCTGTAGCTTTCCAAAGCGTCTTCGCTAACCAACACGGGGCAGGGGACAGAAGTGAAAAATGACTGCAAGCAAAAAGCCCTTATTTTTATGGCGTTTTCACAGTCTGCTCAGAAAAAGATCAAAAAAATTGGAAAAACCTGAATTTTCCACTTGCGGGTATTTGGTGTGTTACGTAAAAGCCCCCTCACCGGCGGCGCTGAGGCGCTAACGGGACGCCAGACGGGGCGGCGGCGGAGACGCTAGCGCAGACGAGGCGGACGAAATTTGAGGCATTGACGGGCGGGCGCGCCGATAAGTTAGGGCGCATCCGGTTCGGTTTTGTCTCTGGGTCTTACGGGATCCGTGCTCTTTGACATTGCTAATATCTGAAGAGATATGTGGGCGGTTTGGTTCATTCGATGGATCAGACGTCTGTATATCGCGCTCTTAGGCTTCGGCCGATGATAGAGTGTCAGCTTCACTGTCTTGTATGGACTTCGTTCTTTGAAGAACGATGTACATCAGACAGATGACTTCAACCGGTCTAGCCACCGGTTGAGATGTGCAGAGGTTCGAACGTCAAGGATAAGCAAGTAATTGCTTTTCAACTTGAGAGTTTGATCCTGGCTCAGAACGAACGCTGGCGGCAGGCCTAACACATGCAAGTCGAGCGCACCTTCGGGTGAGCGGCGGACGGGTTAGTAACGCGTGGGAACGTACCCTTTTCTAAGGAATAGCCACTGGAAACGGTGAGTAATACCTTATACGCCCTTCGGGGGAAAGATTTATCGGAGAAGGATCGGCCCGCGTTAGATTAGATAGTTGGTGGGGTAACGGCCTACCAAGTCTACGATCTATAGCTGGTTTTAGAGGATGATCAGCAACACTGGGACTGAGACACGGCCCAGACTCCTACGGGAGGCAGCAGTGGGGAATCTTGGACAATGGGCGCAAGCCTGATCCAGCCATGCCGCGTGAGTGATGAAGGCCTTAGGGTCGTAAAGCTCTTTCGCTGGGGATGATAATGACAGTACCCAGTAAAGAAACCCCGGCTAACTCCGTGCCAGCAGCCGCGGTAATACGGAGGGGGTTAGCGTTGTTCGGAATTACTGGGCGTAAAGCGCGCGTAGGCGGATTGGAAAGTTGGGGGTGAAATCCCGGGGCTCAACCTCGGAACTGCCTCCAAAACTATCAGTCTAGAGTTCGAGAGAGGTGAGTGGAATTCCGAGTGTAGAGGTGAAATTCGTAGATATTCGGAGGAACACCAGTGGCGAAGGCGGCTCACTGGCTCGATACTGACGCTGAGGTGCGAAAGTGTGGGGAGCAAACAGGATTAGATACCCTGGTAGTCCACACCGTAAACGATGAATGCCAGTCGTCAGCAAGCATGCTTGTTGGTGACACACCTAACGGATTAAGCATTCCGCCTGGGGAGTACGGTCGCAAGATTAAAACTCAAAGGAATTGACGGGGGCCCGCACAAGCGGTGGAGCATGTGGTTTAATTCGAAGCAACGCGCAGAACCTTACCAACCCTTGACATCCTGTGCTACATCCAGAGATGGATGGTTCCCTTCGGGGACGCAGTGACAGGTGCTGCATGGCTGTCGTCAGCTCGTGTCGTGAGATGTTCGGTTAAGTCCGGCAACGAGCGCAACCCACATCTTCAGTTGCCAGCAGTTCGGCTGGGCACTCTGGAGAAACTGCCCGTGATAAGCGGGAGGAAGGTGTGGATGACGTCAAGTCCTCATGGCCCTTACGGGTTGGGCTACACACGTGCTACAATGGCAGTGACAATGGGTTAATCCCCAAAAACTGTCTCAGTTCGGATTGTTCTCTGCAACTCGAGAGCATGAAGTCGGAATCGCTAGTAATCGCGTAACAGCATGACGCGGTGAATACGTTCCCGGGCCTTGTACACACCGCCCGTCACACCATGGGAGTTGGGTTTACCCGAAGACGGTGCGCCAACCTTTTAGGAGGCAGCTGGCCACGGTAAGCTCAGCGACTGGGGTGAAGTCGTAACAAGGTAGCCGTAGGGGAACCTGCGGCTGGATCACCTCCTTTCTAAGGATGTTTCTGGATTTGATAGCTTGCTATCAACGTGAAGCACTTAGCAAAAAACCGGTACCTTTGCCGGTTATATATCGGGACCAGGCCGTCCTCATATCTCTTCAGAACAGTGGTGACACGAGCTTCCGGCTCGTTACCGGTGACCTGCTTGCAGGACCATGGGTCGGTAGCTCAGGTGGTTAGAGCGCACGCCTGATAAGCGTGAGGTCGGAGGTTCAAGTCCTCCTCGACCCACCACCTGCACTTAGATGGGGCCTTAGCTCAGCTGGGAGAGCGCCTGATTTGCATTCAGGAGGTCAGGAGTTCGATCCTCCTAGGCTCCACCACTTACCCGATTTGATCGAACAGCAGTTTATGACTTCTGTTCCGTCCAATCGGACACAGCGGCAATCGTCAGATTGCAGCGCATTGACATCGTTTAGAGAGATACAAATATCAACCTTGCTTGGTTTGCTGAAGTGACAGTGAACCTCAGTTGGTTCCCCTTCGGGGGAAGGCACGTAACGGGCTGCTTCCTCAACCTGTTTCTGTGTATCCCAGCTTGAAACGAGCAAGTGTTGTCCAAGTCAAGTACACTAACCCGGTGCACTATACAGTGCACCATGTCCACATCGACAGATGTGGGCGGGAAAGTATGCTTTTGATCCGGAATAGAGGTGCTAGCTGAACCAGCATGGCGCCGTGATAGACCTTCGGGCCTGTCTCTTTCTGGATCAAATCAAGCGCGAGAAGGGCGTTTGGTGAATGCCTTGGCAGTAAGAGGCGATGAAAGACGTGATACTCTGCGATAAGCCATGGGGAGCTGAGAATAAGCTTTGATCCATGGATTTCTGAATGGGGCAACCCACCTGAATGTTTGTTATTATTGCCTTTCGGGGCAGCTAATAACAGGCATAACCAGGTACTTATAGACTGAATACATAGGTTTATAAGAGCAAACCCGGGGAACTGAAACATCTAAGTACCCGGAGGAAAGGACATCAATAGAGACTCCCCTAGTAGCGGCGAGCGAACGGGGACCAGCCGAGTCCTGAGAGTGACCAGAACATGTTGGAAAGCATGACCATAGTGGGTGACAGTCCCGTATGGGAAGCTCAATGGAACGTATTAAGTAGGGCGGGACACGTGAAATCCTGTTTGAAGATCGGAGGACCACCTCCGAAGGCTAAGTACTCCTTACTGACCGATAGTGAACCAGTACCGTGAGGGAAAGGTGAAAAGCACCCCGACGAGGGGAGTGAAACAGTACCTGAAACCGAACGCCTACAATCAGTCGGAGCATCCTTGAGATGTGACGGCGTACCTTTTGTATAATGGGTCATCGACTTGGTCTATCTAGCAAGCTTAAGCCGTTAGGTGTAGGCGCAGCGAAAGCGAGTCTTAATAGGGCGTCGAGTTAGATGGATCAGACCCGAAACCGAGTGATCTAGGCATGACCAGGATGAAGGTAAGGTAACACTTACTGGAGGTCCGAACCCACACCTGTTGAAAAAGGTCGGGATGAGTTGTGCCTAGGGGTGAAAGGCCAATCAAACTCGGAGATAGCTGGTTCTCCGCGAAATCTATTTAGGTAGAGCGTCATCCGAATACCCCGGGGGGTAGAGCACTGGATGGGTAATGGGGCCCCACAGGCTTACTGATCCTAACCAAACTCCGAATACCCGGGAGTACTAGATGGCAGACACACTGCGGATGCTAACGTCCGTAGTGGAGAGGGAAACAACCCTGACCTACAGCTAAGGCCCCTAATTCATGGCTAAGTGGGAAAGCAGGTGGGACGACCAAAACAACCAGGAGGTTGGCTTAGAAGCAGCCATCCTTTAAAGATAGCGTAACAGCTCACTGGTCTAAATAAGTTGTCCTGCGGCGAAGATGTAACGGGGCTCAAGCCATGAGCCGAAGCTTAGGATGCCGTAAGGCATGGTAGCGGAGCGTAGTGTGACATAGTCTCATTCCTCCTTCGATCCTTCGGGATCATTGGAGGAGAGAGGCTTTCTGTGAAGCCGGGCTGTAAGGCATCCGGTGGAGAGATCACTAGTGAGAATGATGACATGAGTAGCGACAAAGAGTGTGAGAGACACTCTCGCCGAAAGTCCAAGGGTTCCTGCTTAAAGCTAATCTGAGCAGGGTAAGCCGACCCCTAAGGCGAGGCCGAAAGGCGTAGTCGATGGGAACCAGGTTAATATTCCTGGGCCAGATGGAAGTGACGGATCTCGAAGGTAGTTCATCCTTATCGGATTGAATGGGCTGCTTAGATGTCCCTGGAAATAGCTCCATCATTAGATCGTACCCTAAACCGACACAGGTGGACTGGTAGAGAATACCAAGGCGCTTGAGAGAACGATGTTGAAGGAACTCGGCAAAATACCTCCGTAAGTTCGCGAGAAGGAGGCCCGGTTCCTAGGCAACTAGGGGCTGGGGGCACAAACCAGGGGGTGGCGACTGTTTATTAAAAACACAGGGCTCTGCGAAGTCGCAAGACGACGTATAGGGTCTGACGCCTGCCCGGTGCCTGAAGGTTAAAAGGAGGGGTGAGAGCTCTGAATTGAAGCCCAGGTAAACGGCGGCCGTAACTATAACGGTCCTAAGGTAGCGAAATTCCTTGTCGGGTAAGTTCCGACCTGCACGAATGGCGTAACGACTTCCCCGCTGTCTCCAACATCGACTCAGCGAAATTGAATTGCCTGTCAAGATGCAGGCTTCCCGCGGTTAGACGGAAAGACCCCGTGCACCTTTACTACAGCTTCACACTGGCATCAGGCACAACATGTGCAGGATAGGTGGTAGACTTTGAAGCAGGAACGCCAGTTCCTGTGGAGTCATCCTTGAGATACCACCCTTGTTCTGCTTGATGTCTAACCGCGGTCCGTTATCCGGATCCGGGACCCTGTGTGGCGGGTAGTTTGACTGGGGCGGTCGCCTCCTAAAGCGTAACGGAGGCGCGCGAAGGTTGGCTCAGAGCGGTCGGAAATCGCTCGTTGAGTGCAATGGCAGAAGCCAGCCTGACTGCGAGACTGACAAGTCGAGCAGAGTCGAAAGACGGCCATAGTGATCCGGTGGTCCCAAGTGGGAGGGCCATCGCTCAACGGATAAAAGGTACGCCGGGGATAACAGGCTGATACTGCCCAAGAGTCCATATCGACGGCAGTGTTTGGCACCTCGATGTCGGCTCATCTCATCCTGGGGCTGGAGCAGGTCCCAAGGGTATGGCTGTTCGCCATTTAAAGAGGTACGTGAGCTGGGTTTAGAACGTCGTGAGACAGTTCGGTCCCTATCTGCCGTGGGTGTAGGATACTTGAGAGGAGTTGCCCCTAGTACGAGAGGACCGGGGTGAACGATCCACTGGTGGACCAGTTGTTATGCCAATAGCAGTGCTGGGTAGCTATGATCGGACAGGATAACCGCTGAAGGCATCTAAGCGGGAAGCCCCCCTCAAAACAAGGTATCCCTGAGAGCCGTGGAAGACCACCACGTCGATAGGCCGGAGATGTAAGTGCAGTAATGCATTCAGTTGACCGGTACTAATGGCTCGATAGGCTTGATTTGATCCAGTAAAAGACAGACCCGTCTATTTACTGCTCAAAAGCATACATCCCTACACACATACTTGACTTGGTTATCGCTCTTAATCAGAGCGATTGAGGTTTTTACTCGGTTTGGTGGTCATAGCACGAGCAAAACACCCGGCTCCATTCCGAACCCGGCCGTTAAGTGCCGTCGCGCCAATGGTACTGCGTCTTAAGACGTGGGAGAGTAGGTCACCGCCAAACCTAGCAAAAACCTCAAAACAGTGTCTCTCACAAACGATGA
>NZ_FNUZ01000011.1 GCF_900108225.1 Thalassococcus halodurans | reverse complement strand
GTGATCGCGGCCAAGGCGGTTGCGTTTGGCGAAGCGCTGCGCCCGTCGTTCAAAACCTACCAGCAGCAGGTCATCAAGAACGCGCAGGCGCTGTCTGACCAGCTGATCAAGGGCGGTCTGGACACGGTCACACACGGCACCGACACCCACGTCGTGCTGGTCGACCTGCGCCCCAAAGGCGTCAAAGGCAACGCGACCGAAAAGGCTCTGGGCCGCGCGCATATCACCTGCAACAAGAACGGCGTTCCGTTTGATCCGGAAAAACCGATGGTCACCAGCGGCATCCGCCTTGGTTCGCCCGCCGGCACCACCCGCGGCTTCGGCGAGGCCGAGTTCCGCCAGATCGCGGACTGGATCATCGAAGTGGTCGATGGCCTGCGCGAGAACGGCGAAGACGGCAACGGCGAGGTCGAAGCCAAAGTCAAAGCCGAAGTCGCCCAACTCTGCGCCAAATTCCCGATCTACCCAAACCTCTGATCGGGTCACAAAACCACAAACAAAAAGCCCCCAAACAACGGGGGCTTTTTGCGATCAGATACCCAACAAAAAAACGCCGCTGCGAACAAGGCAGCGGCGTTTTTCTTAAGGCGTAAAGCGGCGTTTAAGCCGTCAGGCCCTGCGGCTCTTTCAAACCATTGGCGCGGCAGCAGGCTGTGACTGTGTTCGCCAGAAGGCACGCAATGGTCATCGGGCCGACACCACCCGGAACCGGTGTGATCGCGCCAGCGACTTCTGCACAGCTGTCATAGTGGCAGTCGCCGACCAGACGCGTTTTGCCTTCGCCCGCGTCGATGCGGTTGATGCCCACGTCGATCACAGTCGCGCCCGGTTTGATCCAGTCGCCTGTCACCATTTCAGGGCGGCCAACGGCGGCGACAACGATGTCAGCGCGTTTGACGACCTCGGTCAGGTCTTTGGTGCGGGAATGCGCGATGGTCACGGTGCAGGAATCGCCCAGCAGCAGTTGCGCCATAGGTTTGCCCACGATGTTCGAACGGCCCACCACAACAGCGTTCAGACCGGACAGCGACCCGTGGTGATCACGCAGCAGCATCAGGCAGCCCAGCGGCGTGCAGGGCACCATGCTTTTCTGACCTGTGCCCAACAGACCCACGTTCGAGATGTGGAAACCGTCCACATCCTTGGCCGGGTCGATCGAGTTGATGACCAACTCGCTATCCAGATGCGCAGGAAGCGGAAGCTGAACCAGAATGCCGTGGACGGCAGGATCTGCGTTCAGCTGACCAATCAGCGCCAGCAGCGCGTCTTGTGTCGTATCCGCATCCAGCTTGTGCTCGAAAGAGTTCATGCCCGCTTCGATCGTCTGTTTGCCCTTGGACCGGACGTAGACCTGACTTGCAGGGTCTTCGCCCACCAGAACAACTGCCAGACCGGGGGTGATCCCGTGCCCTTCTTTCAGCGCAGCCACTTCTTCGGCAACGCGGCCCCGCACCTTGGCGGCAAAGGCCTTTCCATCGATCACCTGAGCAGTCATTTTACTCTCCTTCACTGTCGTTCAAGACGTAGGGAAAAGGGCCTTAGAACAGGCCCTCGATATTCCCTTCGTCGTTAAGTCGGATGTTTTCCGCAGACGGCACGCGCGGCAGGCCGGGCATGGTCATGATGCCGCCGCAGATCGCGACGACGAAACCGGCACCTGCGGACAGGCGCACCTCGTTCACCGGAATGGTAAAGCCCGTGGGCGCACCGCGCTGGCTGGGATCGGTCGAGAAGCTGTACTGCGTTTTCGCCATACAGACGGGCAGGTTGCCGTAACCCTGATCTTCCCATTCCTTCAGCTGTGCACGCAGCTTGCCGTCGATTTCGGCACGATCCGCGCGGTAGATTTTGCGCGCGATGGTGTCGATCTTATCGGCCAGCGACATGTCGTCGGGGTACAGAACCTCGAACTTGGACTGATCGCTGTCGGCAATTTCGGCCACGCGTGTCGCCATTTCCGTCATACCGGCAGAGCCATCGGCCCAGTGTTTACACAGGATCGCTTCGGCACCCTGGCTGGCGACGTAGTCTTTGACCGCCTGCACTTCGGCATCGGTGTCACCGGCAAAGTGGTTGATGCCCACGACAACCGGCACGCCAAAACTTTTGACGTTTTCGATGTGGCGACCAAGGTTCGGGCAGCCAGCGTTGACCGCGTCGACGTTTTCCGCACCCAGATCGGCCTTGGCCACGCCGCCGTTCATCTTCATCGCGCGGACAGTGGCGACGACGACAACACAGGATGGAGCTAGACCGGCCTTGCGGCACTTGATGTTCAGGAACTTCTCGGCGCCCAGATCGGCACCAAAGCCCGCTTCGGTCACAACATAATCCGCCAGTTTCAAAGCGGTTTTCGTCGCGATGACCGAGTTACAGCCATGCGCGATGTTCGCGAACGGGCCGCCATGGACAAAGGCTGGGTTGTTTTCCAGCGTCTGCACAAGGTTCGGCTGCATCGCGTCTTTCAGCAGAACGGTCATTGCGCCGTCCGCTTTGATGTCGCGGCAGTAAACAGGGGATTTGTCGCGGCGGTAGGCAACGATCATGTCGCCCAGACGGCGCTGCAGGTCGTCCAGATCGGATGCAAGGCACAGAATCGCCATGACTTCAGAGGCCACGGTGATGTCAAAACCGGCTTCGCGCGGGAAGCCGTTCGCCACACCGCCCAAGGATGTGGTGATCTGTCGCAACGCGCGATCGTTCATGTCCAGAACACGACGCCAGACGACGCGGCGCTGGTCGATCTCAAGCTCGTTGCCCCAATAAATGTGGTTGTCGATCATCGCCGAAAGCAGGTTGTGCGCCGACGTGATTGCATGGAAATCGCCGGTGAAATGAAGGTTCATATCCTCCATCGGAACGACCTGCGCATAGCCGCCACCGGCCGCGCCACCCTTCATCCCGAAGTTCGGTCCAAGCGACGCTTCGCGGATACAAATCGCGGCCTTTTTGCCGATCGCATTCAGGCCGTCACCAAGACCAACGGTGGTCGTTGTCTTGCCTTCGCCAGCAGGCGTCGGGTTGATCGCGGTCACAAGGATCAGCTTGCCATCAGCTTGATCTTGAACGGAATTGATGAAGTCCTGGCTAACTTTTGCCTTGTCGTGCCCATAGGGAAGAAGGTGTTCCGGAGCGATATCAAGCTTAGCGCCAATTTCCTGAATTGGGCGCTTTTTTGCTTCGCGCGCGATCTCGATATCCGTTTTAAAAGCCATAAAATTGATCCTCCCAGGGGTCGGTTTAGGCCATTAGTCACATCGGCCATGTATCTCACAATGGCAAGTTCAGTTTTCTGCCAAGCCGGGGATCATTTTATATCCAGATGGTAGGCATTCCCTACCCGTTCCAGCGGCATCTTGGCGATCAAATACGACAGAAGTCTGTGTCAGTTTGTGTGCTGTTGTATGCAGAAAATCGTTGGATTTCCGAGGGATACATTCAAAAGAAGGTGTAGACACCGGCAAAGAGAATCACCAACCTAAAGCACCGATCATGGTTTTGAGGAGGACCATGGCTGTGCAAATTAATGATGTAGCCAATAGTGTTCGCGTGTTTCTTATCGAACCGAACCCGCTCGTGGTTTCGGCTCTGAACGTCTGTTTTGCGTCTGACCAGCGGTTTGATCTGGTGGGCAGCGCGGATCAGGGTTCAGCGTTGATGAACGTGCCGGAAGGAGCGTTCGATGTGGCTGTTATTGCATGGCAAACCGCTGATCTGTCGGCGCCCGATATCCTGCGTGAATGGCGTGGTGCGGGCCGGTCGGAACCGGTGACGATCTTTTCCAACAATCGAGACCTTGGAACGGTTCGACAGGCAGTGCGTCTGGGGGCACAGGGCTATTGCTATCAGTTCGACGACCCTTCGGTTCTGTTCGACACTATCCATGCGGTCGCGAACGGGCGAATCTGTGTGCCGTTCATCGATGTGACGACGATCAACGACACGCCTTTGGCGAACCTGACAGTGCGCGAAAGGGAATTGGTCGAAGTGCTGTCGCGCGGTTGGACCAACCAGCAGATCGCGAACCGGACAGGCATTTCGGAAAACACGGTCAAATATCACCTGAAGAATCTTTACGAAAAGCTCGGCGTGAAAAACCGCGCTATGGCGGTGGCGATCTATTCCCGCGAAATGGAAGGGTAGAGGAGCCTGACCCAATTGGGCACGCTTGCGCGTGCACAGGTTTATCTCGTCCTTGGCCTTTGGCCGCGTCCTCGGGTGCGCCCGTGGATTGTGTATTTTCTTTCCAAAAATACCTTGGGTGAATTGGCCGAAGGCCAAGAGGGCAAAGCCCTTTTTCCAGAGTGATTGCATGTCACTGCATGCAGATTCCGGTAGGGCCAGATGGGTAGGGTCTTTCCCATCCCCAAGCGTATCATTCCTATCCGCGTGAGTGTTCCGCGAAAGCAAACACGGCCTCATCCTCATTCTCAGAATAAGGCTTTCGCTTTCAGGGAGGAGACCCGCATGGCCGGCTACAATCATCTATATATTCCCGGACCGACCAACGTGCCCGAACAGGTGCGCATGGCGATGAACGTGTGCATGCAGGACATGCGCGCATCCGATTTTCCGGATTTTACGCGCCCGATTTTCGATAAAATCGCGCGGCTGTTTAAGAACTCGACCGGTCGCGTTTTCATCTACCCGTCGTCCGGCACAGGTGCATGGGAAGCGGCGATTCAGAACACGCTGAGCCCGGGTGATAAGGTTCTGATGAGCCGCTTCGGCCAGTTCTCGACCCTGTGGGTGGACATGGCGACGCGCTACGGTCTGGATGTTGAAGTCATCGATTGCGAATGGGGCGAGGGCGTTCCTGTCGAGAAGTACGCGATGGCGCTGAAAGCGGACAAAAACCACGAGATCAAAGCCGTTTTTGCGACGCACAACGAAACTGCAACCGGCGTAACGTCGGACATCAAGGGCGTCCGTGCAGCGCTGGATGATGCGAACCACCCTGCGTTGCTGATGGTGGATGGTGTCTCGTCCATCGGCTCTATCGAGTTTGATCAGGATGCCTGGGGTGTCGACTGTGCAGTATCCGGTTCCCAGAAAGGATTCATGCTGCCTGCTGGTCTGGGTATTCTGTCGGTATCCAAATGGGCGCTTGAGGCGCACAAGACTGCCGAATACCAGCGCACGTTCTTTTCGTTTGAGGACATGATTGCCCACAACGACAATGGATATTTCCCGTATACACCCGCGACCCAGTTGCTGCACGGACTGAACACCAGCTGTGACATCCTTCTGGAAGAAGGCATCGAAAACGTCTGGGCGCGCCACAACCGTCTGGCCACTGGCGTGCGTTCAGCTGTTGATGCCTGGGGCCTGAAGCTGTGTGCCAAAGACCCCAAGTGGTACTCTGACACCGTCAGCGCGATTGTGGTTCCGGAAAACGTTGATGCGCGTCACGTCATTTCCCGCGCCTACGATGTCTACAACACGTCGCTGGGTTCCGGTCTGGCCAAGCTGATGGGAAAGGTCTTCCGCATCGGCCATTTGGGCTGGATGAACGAAGGCATGGTCACCACCGCCCTGTCTGTTGCCGAGATGTCGATGATCGACGTGGGCATGGATATCGAGGCCGGTTCCGGTGTGGCCGCAGCCATCCGTCATTTCACCGATACATCTGTCCAGACGGGCACGAAGGCAGCCGCGTAAGCGGCACCTTGGAAATTCCGAATAGAAAGTAAGACTATGAGCCACACAGTACACGGCATGCGCCGCACACGCCTTCAGCGTTCTACCTTGGCCGTTCCGGCATCGAACCCGTCGATGGTTGAAAAGGCTGCAGATAGCGCAGCAGACGTTGTGTTTCTTGACCTTGAGGATGCAGTTGCACCCAACGACAAGGAACAGGCCCGCAAGAACGCCATCCAGTTGCTGAACGACATCGACTGGAAGGGCAAAAACAAGATCACCAGCGTTCGCATCAACGGTCTGGATACCCATTACATGTATCGCGACGTTGTGGATGTTCTTGAGCAGGCAGGACAGAATCTTGATATCGTTCTGATTCCCAAAGTCGGCCTGCCGCAGGACGTCTATATGGTCGAGGCGATGATCAACCAGATCGAGATGGCCAAAGGCTTCACCCACAAGATCGGGATCGAGGCGCTGATCGAAACGCCGCTGGGCATGGCCAATGTCGAAGCCATCGCTGCCGCGCCGTCGCGCCTTGAAGCGATGCACTTTGGCGTTGCCGATTACGCAGCCTTCCACAAGGCCCGCACTGTGAACATCGGTGGTCTGAACCCGAACTATCCGGGTGACCAGTGGCATGCTGCCCTGTCGCGCATGACAACCGCCTGCCGTGCCTATGGCATCCGTCCCATCGACGGCCCGTTTGGCGACTTCTCGGATCCCGAAGGTTTCCGTGCAGCGTGTAAGCGCGGTGCTGCGCTGGGCATCGAAGGCAAGTGGGCGATCCACCCCAGCCAGATCGAATTGGCGAACGACGAATATTCGCCGACCGACGACGAAGTGCAGCGCGCCGAACGCATTCTGGTGGCGCTGGAAGAGGCTGCCGCGCAGGGCAAAGGCGCAGCCAGCCTTGATGGCAAAATGATCGACGCCGCATCCGAAAAAATGGCCAAGAACGTCCTGGCTGTTCAGGAAGTGCTGCGTGCACGCGCCGCGTAAGGGAGGACAGCATGGATATTCATGAATATCAGGCCAAAGAACTTTTGGCGACGCAGGGCATCCGTATGCCGCGTGGTGGCTTGGCGTATAGCCCCGAACAGGCGGCATACCGTGCAACAGAAATCGGTGGTGAAGCTTGGGTCGTAAAGGCCCAAATTCACTCCGGCGCCCGTGGTAAGGCCGGCGGCATCATCCTGTGTCGGTCTGAGAAAGAGGTCGAGGAAGCCGCTGAGAAGCTGTTGGGCTGCCGTCTGGTGACACATCAGACAGGCCCGCAGGGCAAGCTGGTGAACCGCCTTTATATCGAAGAAACCGTTCCGATCGAACGCGAGATCTATCTGGGGTTTGTTCTGGACCGCAAAGAAGAGCGGATCATGATCGTGGCCTCGGGTTCGGGCGGGATGGAGATCGAAGAGATCGCCGAAAAAGAACCCGACAGCCTTGTGCGCCAAACGGTCGATCCGGGACTTGGCATGCAGGAATTCCAAGCGCGCGAGATTGCGTTTGGTCTGGGCCTTGAAGGCAAACTGATCGGCAAGGCCGTTCGCACCATCATGGGCTGCTACCGTGTGTTCCGCGACTTCGACGCGTCGATGCTGGAAATCAACCCGTTGGTCGTCGCGAATGACGAAGTCTATGCGCTGGACTGCAAGATGTCGTTTGACGAAAACGCCACCTTCCGTCGCCCCGAAATCATGGAGCTGCGCGACAAAAGCCAGGAAGACCCGCGCGAAACCTTCGCGTCGGATCGTGGCCTGTCCTACGTCGGTCTGGATGGCGAAATCGGCTGCATCATCAACGGTGCGGGCCTCGCTATGGCGACGCTCGATATGATCAAGATCGCGGGCGGCGAGCCTGCCAACTTCCTTGATATCGGCGGCGGTGCCAGCCCTGAACGTGTGGCGAAATCCTTCCGTGCGGTCCTTCAGGACAAGAACGTGAAGGTGATCCTTGTAAACATCTTTGCGGGCATCAACCGCTGTGACTGGGTCGCCGAAGGTGTTGCCAAAGCACTGGACGAGGTCGGCGTAGACGTGCCGCTGGTGGTGCGTCTGTCGGGCACGAAGGTGGAAGAAGGCAAAAAGATTCTTGCCGAAAAAGCACCCACAGTGATCGTGGCCGATACCTTGGCCGAAGCTGCCGAATACTCGGTCGCTGAATGGAAAAAAGCCACGAAAGCAGCGGCGTAAGGAGGCCCCACAATGTCAATTCTTTTGAACAAGAACACCAAGGTTCTGGTGCAGGGCTTTACCGGTAAGATCGGTACGTTCCATGCGCAGGAAATGATGGACTACGGCACCAATGTTGTCGGCGGCGTGACGCCCGGCAAAGGTGGTGCGATGCATCTGGGTAAACCGGTTTTCAACACTGTGCGCGGCGCGGTTCAGGAAACAGGGGCCGAGGCGTCCATCGTCTTTGTTCCACCACCCTTCGCGGCGGATTCGATCATGGAAGCTGCCGATGCAGGCATCAAATATTGTGTCTGTATCACTGACGGTATCCCCGCACAGGACATGATGCGCGTAAAACGGTACATGCGCCGCTACAAGAAAGAGGATCGCATGATCCTGACCGGTCCCAACTGCGCCGGTTCCATCACCCCCGGCGAAGCGATGATGGGCATCATGCCCGGTCACATCTACATGCCGGGTCGTGTGGGCATCGTGGGCCGTTCCGGTACGCTGGGCTATGAGGCTGCAAGCCAGATGAAGGCGCGCGGCATCGGTGTGTCCACCTCCATCGGTATCGGTGGTGACCCGATCAACGGCTTCTCGTTCCGTGACTGCCTTGAACTGTTCAACAACGATCCCAACACGGATGCGGTTGTGATGATCGGTGAAATCGGTGGCCCCCAAGAGGCCGAGGCCGCTGAATGGGCGCGTGACAACATGAAAAAACCGCTGATGGCCTATGTCGCCGGTCTGTCTGCGCCCAAGGGTAAGCGCATGGGCCATGCGGGTGCGATCGTGTCCGCCTTCGGCGAGTCCGCTCAGGAAAAGGTTGAGATCATCCGCGAAGCGGGTCACACAATTGTCCCGAACCCAGCGGCGTTCGGCGAAATCGTCGAAGCTGTGCTGACCGGAAAGAAAGTAGCAGCCTGAGATGGTAAAGAAAAAAGTCCTCGTGACTAGAAAATGGCCCGCGTCAGTCGAAGCCCGACTGGCGCGGGACTACGATGTCACGCTGAATGACACCGACACGCCTATGACGCCTGAAGAAATCGGTGCGGCGCTGAATGAATACGATGCGATCTGTCCGACGGTGTCCGACAAACTGCCCGCGTCGATTTTCACCGGCGATCATAAGGCGCAAATCATCGGTAATTTCGGCGTTGGCTATAACCACATCGACGTTGCGGCGGCACACGCGGCCGGTCTTACCATCACAAACACCCCCGGCTGTCTGACCGACTGCACCGCCGACATTGCAATCACTTTGATGCTGATGCTGGCCCGTCGTGCGGGCGAAGGTGAGCGTGAGGTTCGGTCCGGCAACTGGACAGGCTGGCGTCCGACCCATCTGATGGGCACGCGCCTGCGTGGCAAAACGCTGGGTATCGTTGGCATGGGCCGGATCGGTATTGCCACGGCGCAGCGGGCGCAGGCCGCGTTCGGCATGCACGTAGTCTATTACAACCGATCAACCGTGTCGCAGGACGCAATGGGCGCGCTTGAAGCCACAGCGCTGGACAGCATCGATGCCGTGTTGAAAGCGTCTGATGTCGTGTCTCTGCACATGCCCGGCGGCGGCGCGAACAGCAAAATGATCGATGCGGAAAAACTGCGTCTATTGGGACCAAAGGCCATGTTGATCAATACGGCCCGAGGCGATGTAATTGACCAAGACGCTTTGATCCATGCATTGCAAAATGGACAAATCGCAGGTGCCGGACTGGATGTGTTCGACGGCGAACCCAACGTGCCAGAGGCCCTGATGTCCATGGAGAACGTCGTTCTTCTGCCGCACCTTGGCAGTGCTACGACGGAAACGCGCGAAGATATGGGCAACATGGTTGCCGACAATCTTGATGCGTTTTTTGCGGGTCGTGACGTTCCGAATCCAGTGGCTTGATGCCTATCTTTCAAGCCGCCCCACGCGCCGCCGGCACTCCCACTGGCGGCGCTTTTCTTTTGTCAGACGGTTTCGCTTTGGCCGTCAGCGATGAACTTGCGGCAGCGCGCGATCACGAAATCGGAAAACACAATGACTTTGGGGTCCTTCTGGCGCCGTGACGGCAGCAGACAGGCCATCTGAATTTTTGTAGGCGGCGATGCCTCGGCGACGGGCACCAGCGCGCCGGATGCAAGGTGGTGGGCAATCTCGAACCGCGGCTTCATCACTATCCCAGCGCCCGCCAAGGCCCAATCGGTCAGAACGTCGCCGTCGTCCGATTCCAGAGGCCCGCGAATGGCAAAGCGCTTCGGCCCGTTGGTGGTCTCCAACGTCCACTGGAATTCCTGCGCACCGGGAAAGCGAAGGTTCAGGCAATCGTGGTTGTCACGGATCAGCGCCTCTCCATCCGCCGGGTTGCCGCGTTTCGCGATATAATCCGGCGACGCGGCCAGTACGCGGGGCACATCGGCGACCACGCGCACCTTCAGATCGCTGTCTTGCAGAACACCCAAATGAAACGCCATGTCCAAACCTTCGCTGGCCACGTCGACCACGCGGTCCGACAGACGCAGGCGCACGTCGATGTCGGGATAGCTTTTCCGGAATTCAGGCAACAACGGCGCAATCAGACGACGACCCAACCCTAGGGGCGCCGACACGAACAGCGTACCGCGCGGACTTTGGGCCGCTTCCATCACGCGCGCTTCGGCGCTGGAAATCGCATCAAGAATGCCCAAGGCACCATCGTAAAACAAACGCCCGTGTTCCGTGGGCTTCAAAGACCGCGTTGTCCGGTTGAACAGGCGCACGCCCAGATGCTTTTCCAGCTCCGCGATGCGTGCCGAGGCCACCGCTGGCGAACAGCGCTGATCGCGGGCAGCGGCGCTCATGCTGCCTAATTCATAGACGCGCGTGAACATCCTGAGGTTGGTGACATAGGCCATGGTGATTTTCTTGCTGACATTGAAGCTGTTCCGTCATTTCAAGGATTAACAAGGAAGTCGCCCAGCGTATAGCCTTGGACGAAGACGGTAAGGAGACCAGAATGTATGATCTCGCGGCCATGGGGGCCTGGCTCGAATTCGCGGTGCGCTGGCTGCACGTGATCACGGCGATCGCGTGGATCGGGTCGTCTTTCTACTTCATTGCTTTGGATCTGGGTCTGCACCGTGATCGCAATCTGGCCTCTGGCGCGGATGGCGAAGAATGGCAGGTGCATGGTGGCGGATTCTACCACATCCAGAAATATCTGGTCGCGCCCAAGTCGATGCCCTCTGACCTTGTCTGGTTCAAATGGGAAAGCTACGCGACATGGCTGTCCGGTTTTGCGCTATTGGCGGTGGTCTATTATTTCGGGGCCGAGTTCTACTTAATCGACCCTAACGTGGCCGATCTGGCGACATGGCAGGCGGTTGGGCTGTCCTTCGGATCGCTTGTCATTGGCTGGGTGATCTACGACCAGCTGTGCAAATCGCGCTTGGGCGACAGCCCGACCGTTCTGATGGTTTTGCTGTTCATTGTGCTGGTCGTGATGGCGTGGGGCTATACGCAGGTGTTCACAGGCCGCGCGGCGCTGCTGCACCTTGGGGCCTTCACGGCAACGATCATGACGGCCAACGTGGCCCACATCATCATTCCGAACCAGCGTATCGTGGTGGCCGATCTGATCGCAGGGCGCACGCCGGATGCGAAGTACGGCAAAATCGCCAAGCTGCGGTCGACCCACAACAACTATCTCACGCTGCCGGTGATCTTCCTGATGCTGTCCAACCACTACCCGTTGGCCTTTGCATCCGAATATAACTGGATCATTGCCAGCCTTGTGTTCCTGATGGGCGTCACGATCAGGCATTTCTTTAACACTATGCATGCCCGCAAAGGTCGTCCGTGGTGGACGTGGCCTGTCACGGCGGTGATCTTTCTGATCATCATGTGGCTGTCCACTGCGCCCCTGTTCAAAGCCGACAACGAACAGGTTAGCGCAGGCGTCGCCCGCTTTGCCGAGGCTGAAGGGTTTGAGCATGTGCAAGATATCGTGTTGGGGCGCTGTTCCATGTGTCACGCTGCCGAACCTGTTTGGCCGGGGCTGCTTTGGGCCCCCAAGAATGTGCGTCTTGAAACCTCTGCCGACATCGCTGTGAATGCGCAGGGGATCTATCTTCAGGCCGGTATCAGCCACGCCATGCCGCCCTCAAATCTGACCTATGTCGAAGAAGATGAACGCGCCGCAATTCGTGCGTGGTACGCTGCTGCCACGGGTGGGGCAGGCAGCTAAACCAACCCAAACCGCAGCTTTCAGAATCGCGATCTGTCTGCTAGGTTTCGTGGTATGAACACCCACACCCCCAATATGCGCCCTGTAATCCGGCAACTAGACGATGCCGCCATCAACCGTATTGCGGCGGGTGAGGTGGTTGAACGCCCTGCCTCTGCGGTCAAAGAGCTGGTGGAAAATGCCATCGACGCAGGCGCGCGCCGGATTTCGATTGATATCGCCGACGGGGGCAAAACTCTGATCCGCGTCACGGATGATGGTTGGGGCATTCCCCAGGATGAACTGCCGCTGGCCTTGTCCCGCCACGCCACGTCCAAGATTGATGGCTCGGACCTGCTGAATATCCATTCCTTCGGCTTTCGTGGCGAGGCGCTGCCTTCGCTGGGCGCTGTTGGTCGTCTGACGATCCAAAGCCGCGTATCCGGTGCCGAAGGGAGCGAACTGTCCGTGTCAGGCGGGCGCGTGGAACCTGTCAAACCGGCGGCGATCAACACCGGCACCATCGTCACGCTGCGCGATCTGTTCTTTGCCACGCCCGCGCGTCTGAAATTCCTGCGCACGGATCGGGCCGAGATGCAGGCGATCAGTGATGTGGTCAAACGTCTGGCTATGGCGGAACCCTCGGTCGGGTTTACCCTGCGCGATGTGTCGGGCGATGGTGAAGGCCGTGTGACCTTCCGTGCTGATGCTGTCACGGGTGATTTGTTCGATGCCCTGCGGGGTCGTCTTGGGCAGGTGATGGGGGCGGAATTCGTCGATAACGCCATCGCCGTTGATGCCGAACGCGAAGGGTTCCGCCTGACGGGCTATGCCGGCCTACCGACATATTCACGCGGGTCCGCCGTGGCGCAGCATCTGTTCGTCAATGGCCGTCCTGTGCGTGACAAGCTACTGATCGGCGCGTTGCGCGGCGCTTATGCCGACTTCCTCAGTCGTGATCGTCACCCTGCCGTGGCGCTGTTTGTTGATTGCGCGCCGGACAAGGTCGATGTGAACGTACACCCCGCCAAATCCGACGTCCGCTTCCGTGATCCGGGTCTGGTGCGTGGTCTGATCGTATCTGCGCTGCGCCATGCCTTGGCGGATGCGGGCCATCGTGCCTCGACCACCGTTGCGGGCGCCACCCTTGGCGCGATGCGGCCCGAGCCGATGCCAAGCCAGCCGCGCATCTATCAAATGGATCGCCCGTCGCCTATGGCCCGCGCCGCCAGCTATGCCGCGCAAGCCCCCGGTTTTGCCGAAATGCAGAACCAGTATTCGGGCCGCGTCGAACCGGTGATCGAAACGCCTGAACCGGTTGCGCAGGCCGAGCCCGTCGAACATCGCCCCCTTGGTGCCGCGCGGGGGCAGGTGCACGAAAACTACATCATCGCACAGACGCAGGATGGCATGGTCATCGTTGATCAGCACGCCGCGCATGAACGTCTGGTTTATGAAAAACTGAAGAAGCAGTTGGCCGAAAATGGCGTCGCCGCGCAGGCCCTGTTGATCCCCGAGGTGATCGAGCTTTCGGCGGATGATCAGAACCAGCTTCTTGAAATTGCCGATGATCTGTCGCGTATGGGTCTGACCATCGAACCTTTCGGCGGCGGTGCGATTGCCGTGCGCGAAACCCCTGCCATTCTGGGCGAGGTGAACGCCGAAAAACTGCTGCGCGATGTGTTGGATGAACTGGCCGATTTCGGTGGGTCCAAGCTTGTTCAGGAAAAGATCGAGGCGATCCTGTCCCGCGTTGCGTGCCATGGCTCGATCCGTTCTGGCCGCTGGATGCGCGCCGAGGAAATGAACGCCCTTCTGCGCGAGATGGAGGCAACGCCCCATTCCGGCCAGTGCAACCATGGTCGCCCGACCTATGTTGAACTGAAGCTGGCAGACATCGAACGGCTGTTCGGCCGCACATGATCCAGATCGGAGAGCTTCAGATCAATCTGTCTGATCCGGTGGTGCTGGCTGTTATGGCGGGCGTTGGTCTGGTTCTGTTGATGCTGTTCCTGACGATGCGCGCGGCGGGGCGATCGGCCAAGCTGATGCATCCGATGGCGTCACAGATGATGCAGTTGGGCCAGCGGGTTCAAAGCCTGTCGGACGGTCAGGAACGGTTGGCTGGAGGTCTTCACCACGTGTCCGAGGCGCAGGCGCAAAGCCAGACCGCCATGCTGCAACTGATGGAGCAGCGTTTGTCCGAGGTGCAGGAGCGCATGAACGTGAACCTGCACGGATCGGCGCGGCGCACGGCGCAGTCTTTGGGTGAATTGCAGCAGCGTCTGACTGCAATCGACAAGGCGCAGGAAAACATCACCAAGCTGTCCGGCGATGTGTTGTCGCTGCAGGATATCCTGTCGAACAAACAAACGCGCGGGGCCTTCGGGGAAATCCAACTGCGCGATATCGTGTCCAAAGCGCTGCCGTCAGACAGTTATAAACTGCAAGCGACCCTGTCGAACGGGAAGCGGGCCGATTGTCTGATCGACCTGCCCAATCCGCCGGGATCTATTGTGATCGATAGCAAGTTTCCGTTGGAGGCCTACGAACAGCTGCGCGGGGCTGAAACGCAGGAGCAGTTGAACCGCGCGGCGCAGATGCTGCGGTTGTCGGTGCGCAAGCACATTAAGGACATCAAGGATAAGTACATCATCGAAGGCGAGACGGCAGACTCTGCGCTGATGTTCCTGCCGTCCGAGGCGGTCTATGCCGAATTGCACGCAAACTTTCCCGAACTGGTGCGCGACGGTTTTGATGCCCGTGTCTGGATCGTGTCGCCGACCACCTGCATGGCCACGCTGAACACCATGCGGGCGATCCTGAAGGACGCGCGGATGCGGGAACAGGCCGGTGCGATCCGGCGCGAACTGTCGTTGCTTTATGCAGATGTGGATCGTCTCGGGTCGCGTGTCGAAAACCTGGACCGTCATTTTGGTCAGGCCGCCAAGGACGTGGCCGAGATTAAGATCAGCGCCGACAAAGCGAGTCGCCGCGCCCGCCGGTTGGATAATTTCGATTTCGAAGAATTGGCCGAGCCTGACGCCAAGGCTCCAATCAACACTCTGATTCAGAGAAAATAACGCTACAGTTGCTTCAAACGTTGTGCACACGCCGGTCTGGCGTGTGTCTTGGAACTTTTTGTCGCGCGAAAAGTTTTTTCAATGATATGAATGAAATGCCGAATAATGTTTAGCGTTAAACAATATTGAGCTATGCATTTGACGCATAGAAGCTACTCAGCTATGCCCCTGCCTCAGGGGTGAGCAGAATGTTATCGGTATTTCCGAAGATTCTCAGGAGGAGGGGATCGCGCTTCCGGCGATGTATCACTTTTTTCAACGAGAGCATTAGTGGGTTTTTCGATAATAGTTTATCGCTGAACTATATGGCGAGGGGCTCGCCAAAAAGGGAAGAGGGCCAATGACAGACAGCCAAAACGACATCGACGCGGTCGAATCCCAAGAGTGGATGGAAGCGATCGAGGACGTGATCCAGCGCGACGGTCCGAACCGCGCGCATTTTCTTTTGGATAAAGCAGTTCAACAGGCACGCGCAGCAGGCGCGAACCTGCCGTTCTCTGCGACGACTCCGTACCAGAACACCATCTCGCCCGATGACGAGGTCGAGATGCCTGGCGACAACGAGATGGAATGGCGCATCCGCACCATCAACCGTTGGAACGCGATGGCGACAGTTGTGAAGCGCAACAAAGTGTCTTCCGAATACGGCGGCCACATCGCGTCCTTCGCGTCTGCGGCTTCAATGTATGATGTCGGTCTGAACCATTTCTGGCGGTCCAAGTCTGCCATTCACGGCGGCGATCTGGTGTTCTTCCAGGGCCACGTCGTGCCCGGCATCTACGCGCGTTCCTTTATGGAAGGCCGCATCAGTCAGGAAGAACTTGAAAACTTCCGGTCTGAGGTCGCCGGTGGCGGCCTGTCGTCTTACCCCCACCCTTGGTTGATGCCGAACTACTGGCAGTTCCCGACGGTTTCGATGGGTCTTGGCCCGCTGATGGCGATCTACCAAGCGCGCTTTATGAAATACATGGAGAACCGTGGCCTGATCGAAAAGTCCGACCGCAAGGTCTGGGCCTTCCTTGGCGATGGCGAAATGGACGAACCCGAAAGCCTTGGTGCGATCCATCTGGCGGCGCGCGAAGGTCTGGATAACCTGATCTTCGTTGTGAACTGTAACCTTCAGCGCCTTGATGGTCCGGTCCGTGGTAACGGCAAGATCGTTCAGGAACTGGAAGGCAACTTCCGTGGTTCCGGCTGGGATGTGATCAAGCTTCTTTGGGGCAAAGGCTGGGACGAACTGCTGGAGAACGACACGTCCGGCAAGCTGCGCCAGTTGATGGATGAAACCATCGACGGTGATTACCAGACATTCAAATCCAAAGACGGCGCGTACATCCGCGAACATTTCTTTGGCAAATACCCCGAGACGGCGGAACTGGTCAAAGATTGGACCGACGATCAGATCTGGGCGCTGCGCCGTGGTGGCCATGACCCGAAAAAGGTCTACAACGCGTTTAAACGCGCGACCGAGGCCAAGGGACAGCCGACCGTACTTCTGGTCAAAACCGTCAAAGGTTATGGCATGGGCACCGCTGGCGAAGGCCAGAACACCACGCACCAGCAGAAGAAAATGCAATTCGACCAGCTTAAGGCGATGCGCGACCGGTTCCGGATTCCTGTGACCGACGAAGAGCTGGAAAAGGACATTCCGTTCGTCAGCCTGAACAACGCGCAAAAAGCCTATCTGGCGGATCGCCGCAAAGATTTGGGTGGTGCGTTCCCTGTCCGGAACACCGAAGCGCCTAAGCTGGAAATCCCCAAACTGGACGCATTCAAAGGTCAGCTGGAAAGCACGGGCGACCGCGAAATTTCCACCACAATGGCGTTTGTCCGCATTCTAACCACGCTGCTACGTGACAAGAAGGTCGGCAAACAGGTGGTTCCGATTGTCCCGGACGAAAGCCGCACCTTCGGTATGGAAGGTCTGTTCCGTTCGGTGGGCATCTATAACCCGCTGGGTCAGAACTATACCCCCGAAGACCGCGACCAGATGATGTTCTACAAAGAAGCCATCACAGGTCAGGTTCTGCAGGAAGGCATCAACGAAGCGGGCGCGATGGCCGACTGGATCGCTGCGGCGACATCCTATTCGAACCACGGCGTTCCGATGATCCCGTTCTACATCTATTATTCGATGTTCGGCTTCCAGCGGATCGGCGATCTGGCATGGGCCGCAGGCGACAGCCGTGCGCGTGGCTTCATGCTGGGCGGTACTGCTGGCCGTACCACGCTGAACGGCGAAGGTCTGCAGCACGAAGATGGTCACAGCCACATTCTGGCGGGCACAATCCCGAACTGCATCAGCTACGACCCGACCTTCAGCTACGAAGTTGCGGTGATCGTACAGCACGGCCTTCAGCGTATGTTCGTCGATCAGGAGGACGTGTTCTTCTACCTGACGCTGATGAACGAAAACTATCAGCATCCCGAAATGCCGATGGGCGCGGAAGAAGGCATCATCAAGGGCATCTACCGCCTGCAGAAGACAGCCAAACCGGCCAAGAAGCACGTCAACCTGATCGGTTCCGGCACAATCCTTGTGCAGGCGATCAAAGCGGCGGAAATGCTGAAGGCAGACTTTGGCGTCACATCCGACATCTGGTCGGCCACGTCGTTCAACGAACTGGCCCGCGACTGTCAGGATGCGGCACGCCACAACCGTTTGAACCCGCTGGGCGAAGAAAAAGTACCCTACATCGCGAAAGCACTGAAAGGTGCGAAAGGTCCGTTCATTGCGGCGACCGACTACATGAAGAACTACGCGGAACAGGTTCGTGCCTGTGTTCCCGGACGTTACACCGTTCTGGGCACCGACGGTTTCGGCCGCTCGGACAGCCGTGTGAACCTGCGCCGCTTCTTCGAGGTCGACGCAAACCATATCGCGGCTGCCGCGATGGTGGATCTCTATCGTGAAGGCGTCGTGTCCGAGAAGGACCTGCAAGCCGCCCTGAAAAAATATGACATCGACGGCAACAAGCCGAACCCGCGCCTGAGCTGATCGCGGACCCGAGGAGACATTTGATATGACAACCGAAGTTAAAGTTCCCGATATCGGCGATTTCAAAGACGTACCCGTCGTGACCATTCTGGTCAGCGTGGGTGATACCGTGGCCGAAGAAGACCCGCTGATCGAATTGGAAAGCGACAAGGCGACGATGGAAGTTCCGTCCAGCCACGCCGGTACGATCAAAGAGATCAAGGTTGCCGAGGGCGACAACGTTTCCCAAGGCGATGTGATCATGATCATCGACGCGGCAGACGCGGGCGCGGCCAAGGAAGAACCCAAGGCCGAAGCACCCGCGGCGGCTGCACCCGCCCCTGCGGCGGCCTCTGCACCGGCCCCCGCCGCTGCGGCGCCCGTCACAGACGCCGGTTTCTCGAAGGTTCATGCGTCCCCGTCGGTACGTGCATTTGCCCGTCGAGTGGAAATTGATCTGGCGTCGGTCAACGGTTCTGGCCGGAAGGGCCGGATCTTGCGTGAAGACGTGGAGAAAGCCCTTAAATCGCAAGCAGCCCCCGCTGGTGGCGGCGCATCCGCACAGGGCGGCATGGGCATCCCGCCGATCCCCGCTGTCGATTTCTCGAAATTCGGCCCCGTCGAAGATGTGGACATGAGCCGCATCAAAAAGATCTCGGGTCCTGCGCTGCACCGTTCGTGGCTGAACATTCCGCATGTCACCCACAATGAAGAAGCCGACATCACCGAGTTGGACAAGTACCGCAAGGAACTGGACACCGAGGCGAAGGCCGAAGGCTACCGCGTGACCCTGCTGTCCTTTGTGATCAAGGCATCGGTTTCCGCGCTGAAGAAGCACTGGGAATTCAACTCGTCCATCCACCCTGATGGCGACAAGCTGATCAAGAAAAGCTACTACAACATCGGCTTTGCGGCTGACACGCCCAACGGTCTGGTTGTTCCGGTCATCAAGGATGCGGATCGCAAAGGCATCGTCGAGATTTCCAAGGAACTGGGCGATCTGTCCGCCGCTGCCCGTGATGGTAAGCTGAAAGGCGATCAGATGCAGGGCGCGACCTTTACGATTTCGTCCCTGGGCGGAATCGGTGGCACCAGCTTTACCCCCATCGTCAACGCACCCGAGGTCGCGATCCTTGGCCTGACGCGGTCCAAAATGGCGCCGGTTTGGGATGGCGAACAGTTCGTGCCGCGCAACATGCTGCCGATGTCGCTGTCTTATGACCACCGTGCAATCGACGGCGCACTGGCAGCCCGTTTCGCAGCCCACCTGAAATACCTGCTGGCCGATGCGCGCCGGTTGATGCTGTAAGGGGGTTGATCTGATGGAAGTCAAAGTACCCGATATCGGCGATTTCAAGGACGTGCCTGTTGTGACCATTCTGGTCAGCGTGGGCGACACCGTGGCCGAAGAAGACCCGCTTCTGGAACTGGAAAGCGACAAGGCAACGATGGAAGTGCCATCGCCCGCCGCTGGTAAGGTTGCCGAGATCAAGGTCAGCGAAGGCGACAAAGTCAGCCAAGGCGACGTGATCATTGTTCTGGAAGGCGCAGAAGACGCGCCTGCGGAAGCACCGAAAGAGGCCCCCAAGACTGAGGCGCCTAAGGCTGTTGAGGCCGCAGGCACCGCCACCGGCAAAGGTGACGTGCATGGCGAAGTTGTTGTTCTGGGCTCTGGCCCAGGCGGCTATACTGCTGCGTTCCGCGCGGCGGATCTTGGCAAGAATGTTGTCCTGATCGAAGCCAACAACTCGCTTGGCGGTGTGTGCCTGAACGTCGGTTGTATCCCGTCCAAGGCGCTGCTGCACGTGGCCAAGGTGATTACCGAAGCCGAGGAAATGTCGGCCCACGGTGTGACATTCGCCAAGCCCGAGATTGATCTGGACGAACTGCGCGCTTTCAAGGACTCGGTCGTTGGGAAATTGACGGGCGGTCTGGATGGCCTTGCGAAAGGCCGGAAGGTGAAGGTTGTCAAAGGTTACGGTAAGTTCACCGGACCGAACATGATTGCGGTTGAGGGTGCCGATGGCACGACCAACGTGTCCTTTGACCAGTGCATCATTGCAGCGGGTTCTGAACCCGTCGCGCTGCCGTTCATCCCGCACGATGATCCGCGCGTGATCGATTCCACTGGCGCGCTGGAACTGAAAGACATCCCTGGCCGGATGCTGGTTCTGGGCGGTGGCATCATCGGTTTGGAAATGGCCTGCGTTTACGATGCGCTGGGCTCGAAGGTGACGGTCGTCGAACTGATGGACCAGATCATTCCGGGCGCTGACAAGGATATCGTCAAACCTCTGATGCAGCGCATCAAAGGGCGTTACGAAAACATCTTCTTGAAGACCAAAGTCACCGCCGTCGAGGCGCTGGACGAAGGCCTGAAGGTGACGTTCGAAGATGACACCGGCAAAAGCTTTAGCGACACCTTCGACAAGGTTCTGGTCGCCGTGGGCCGTAAGCCGAATGGCAAGCTGATTGATGCTGCAAACGCAGGTGTGGCGGTGGATGACCGTGGCTTTATCGCCGTGGACAACCAGCAGCGCACTGGCGTGTCGCATATCTTTGCGATCGGTGATGTCGTGGGTCAGCCGATGCTGGCGCACAAGGCCGTTCACGAAGGTAAGGTTGCTGCCGAAGTGGCCTCTGGCGAAAAGCGTGCTTTCGACGCGATGGTGATTCCGTCGGTCGCCTACACCGATCCCGAGGTCGCTTGGGTTGGCATGACAGAAACACAGGCCAAAGCGCAGGGCGTCAAGGTTGAAAAGGGCGTCTTCCCTTGGGCCGCGTCGGGCAAAAGCCTGTCGAACGGCCGTTCCGAGGGCATCACAAAACTGCTGTTCAATCCCGATGATCAACGCGTTGTTGGCGCGGCAATTGTTGGTACCAACGCAGGCGATCTGATCGCAGAAGTGGCGCTGGCGATCGAGATGGGCGCAGACGCCGTGGACCTTGGCCACACGATTCACCCGCACCCGACTCTGTCGGAGACGGTGAACTTTGCAGCCGAGATGTTCGAAGGCACGATCACCGACCTGATCCCGCCGAAAAAGCGGCACTAACGCGGGACAGCGTTGTTAATAAACGAAATAAAAGGCCCCCGATGTGGGGCCTTTTGCGTGTCTGGCGATCTAAGGATACACGCGAATATTCTTGCTTTTTTGGTAAAAATCACTAAGTAGAAAGCCGCTACGTTATACCGACCCGCATCCTGCTTCCTTTACCGTTGTCAGCTGCCTATCGATCTGACAAGCCGGACTGCCACATTCCGTGGGCAGTATTTATGAAAAGGAATGACACGATGGCTAAGGGCACCGTGAAATGGTTCAACACAACTAAAGGCTACGGCTTCATCGCACCCGAAGGTGGCGCGAAGGACGTATTCGTACACATCACAGCTCTGGAACGCGCAGGCATCCGTGATCTGCAAGACGGTCAGGCTGTGACCTTCGAAATCGAAGCTGGCCGCAACGGTCGCGAATCCGCGGTTGATCTGGCGCTGGCATAAGCCGCGCTTAGATACGCAAAAAAACGGGGCGTGCCGGTCGGCGCGCCCCTTTTTTGTTTGGGTACTTATGATTTGGGTCAGATGCCCAAGAACGGCTGCGCCAGTCGCGGCAGCCAGCCTTTGAATTTCAGCGGTGCATCGGTCACCGCAAGGCAGATGCAGTCCTCGGAAATATCGGCGATTGGGGTGTGGTCGACCTCTTCTGTGGCGACCTCGATATCGCCACGGGCAAAGCGCATATCTTCGTCGCGGAACGCGCCCTGAAGCACGCACGTCAGTTCCAGTCCGCCGTGGCCGTGATCCGGCACAGCCGTACCAGCGGGAATATACAGAAGCCGCGCCACCGCGTCGTCATTGGTCGCCAAAACGGCCTGCTTCACGCCCATGCCGGCGGACTTCCATTTGATCTTATCCAGACCACCGCCGACGTATTCCGCCAGCGGGCTGGGTAGAACGGCGTCTTTCATGCGTGGCGTTGGTGCCTCGACATCTGCATCGCGGATCGCCGCCAAGGTATTCGACAGGCAGGAATCAGACACAGGTGCTGCGTCCGTGCTGACCATGACTGCACCGCCCACGGCGTCGTAGCTTTCGGCTGCTGCGCGGCATTCGTCGCAAAGCGAAATATGCGTGGCAACGGCCAGGCTGAACGCTTCGGACAAAGCGCCGGCAGAGTAGGCCATCAATAGGTCTTCGGTCAGATGGTGTTTGATCATGGCAGTGCCTCGTTCAACTCATGGCGTGGCGCAGGCGATCCAGCGCAAGCCGTATTCGCGATTTGATCGTGCCCAATGGCAGGCCTGTTTCTGCGGCAATCTCTCCGTGTGACAGATCGCCGAAATAGGCCTTTTCGATCAAAATTCTTTGTTTTTCGGGGAGCGCGGACAAAGCCGCACCCAGTTGTTCGCTTTCTTGCTGCAGACCAATCACATCGGTCTGGTCAGGTTCCTGTTCCGGACCCCAAGGCAGATCCTCGGGCTCGGGCCGTTTTTGACGACGGATCAGATCCACGCGGCGATTCCGCGCGATGGTGTAGATCCACGTCGACACACTGGCGCGGGTTGGATTGAACAGATGGGCTTTGCGCCAGACGGTTGTCATCACATCCTGCACGATCTCTTCGGCCAGTGCGTTGTCTGATCCGGACCGCATGAGGAACGATTTCATCCGCGGCGCAAAATGCTGGAACAGCGCAACGAAGGCGTCTTCATCGCGGTTCTCACTGATGCGACGCATCTGGTCGATCCAGTAACCGTGGTTGTCCTCTTTCACGTCGACGACTGTCCTTTTGGCCTTTGCGGGCGCAGGGCAGCACACCGCAGGTGCGGGTGCAGTACAACCATCTGTATCGTGATCGATCCGAAACATGAAGGTGTTACGGCGGGCGCCGCCTTCTGGATCATTTTTTGCACAAAAAGAAATTCTTTTTCATCCAAAGGGATTTGACAGCCGTAAGCGCTATAACGTCGTGAAACGAACAGGTTGAGTACGAATGCCATTTGAAGCCCACAACACACCCCGCAAATCCATTGCTGTTATTGGCGGGGGTATTTCCGGAATGGGAGCCGCGCATTTTCTTGCGGACGATCACAACGTCACCTTGATCGAGGCCGAAGGTCGCCTTGGGGGCCACGCGCGGACCATCGTTGCGGGTAAGAACGGCGACCAACCTGTCGACACCGGTTTCATCGTTTTCAACTATGCGAACTACCCGCATCTGGCCAAGCTGTTCGACCGTCTAGACGTGCCTGTCGTGAAGTCGAACATGAGCTTTGCCGCCAGTCTCCGGGGTGGTGATCTGGAATACGGCCTGCGCGATTTCAGCGCGATCTTTGCGCAGAAGCGGAACCTGTTGAACCCTAGGTTCATCGGCATGTTGCGGGATGTTATGAAGTTCAATGCGAACGCGCTGGATCAGGCCAATGACCGCCGCCAAAGCATTGGCGATTTTCTGGAAAACATGGGGCTGGGTGACTGGTTCCGCGATTATTACCTGCTGCCGCTGTCTGGTGCGATTTGGTCGACGCCGGTCGAAAAGATCATGGATTTTCCGGCATGGGCGATGATCCAGTTCTTCGAAAACCACGCGCTTTTGCACCACACGGGACAGCACCAGTGGTACACTGTCGACGGTGGTTCGGTTGAATACGTCAAACGGCTTGAGGCCGAGTTGAAGGCACAGGGCGTCGACGTGCGCCTGTCCGCTCCGGTCGCTGGTATCCGCCGCACTGAACTGGGCGTCGATATCCGCTTACAGAACGGTGACTGGCAGCATTTTGATGAGGTCGTCATGGCGACGCATTCAGACGATAGCCTGCGCTTGCTCAGCGATCCGTCCGAGTCCGAAGCAAAGGCGCTGGGCGCAATCAAATACCAGCCGAACCGTGTTGTCCTTCATGCCGATGAGGCGATCATGCCTAAGCGGCGCGTCTGCTGGTCGGCGTGGAACTATACCGAGGCCGAGATGGCGGCGAACGGCGTGATTGATCTGACTTACTGGATGAACTGCCTGCAGCCGATCCCCGAAAGCGATCCGCTGTTTGTGACGCTGAATTCCAAACGTCCGATCCGCGAAGAGTTGATCTATGACGAAACCACCTTGCGCCATCCGGTGTACGATCTGGGTGCTTTGGAAGCGCAGGGTCATGTGCGGGACTTTAACGGAACCAACAACACGTGGTTCTGTGGGGCATGGATGAAAAACGGCTTCCACGAAGATGGATTGGGCAGCGCGTTTGACGTGGCTCAGGCGATTCTTGAAAAAACACGTATGGTGCAGGCTGCATGACACATGTCGATTTCATATCGGGGCACACGTTCCACGGACGAAAGGGCGCAATCAGCAATGCGTTCCGGTACTCTGTGGATTTCGTGATGTTCGATGCGGAAAAGACGGATGAGACGCCTGCATTGTTTTCCCTGAACAAGGGCAACCTGTTTTCGGTGCGTGACCGTGATCATGGCGGGGTGCCCGGTCAGGGCAGCGGCGCTTCTTGGGCGCGCGATGTGCTTCAGCGCCATCAGATCCGTGCCGACGGTGCGCTGCTTCTTTTGGCGCAGCCACGGGCGCTGGGCTATGTGTTTAATCCGGTCAGCTTCTGGCTGGCGCATGACCGCGAAAATCGACTGATTGCGGTCATTGCCGAGGTGACGAACACCTTCAAAGACCGCCATTCCTATCTGGCCGTTAAACCGGACCAATCCGAGATCAAACCCGATGACAGGATTGTTGCCCGCAAGATATTCCACGTCTCGCCGTTCCAGCCGATTGATGGCGAATATGAGTTCCGCTTCGATATCCGCGAGGATCGGGTCGGCATCTGGATCGATTTCATGCACAGCAATGGCGGTGTCATCGCGACGCTGACCGGCCCCCGTCGCAAGCTGCGGAACCGCGATGTTGTTACGTCACTGATCCGCCGCCCGTTTGCGGCGCGGCGCGTAATGGCGCTTATCCATTGGCAGGCGCTGGTGTTGTGGTGGAAGGGCGCGAAATATCGCAATCGCCCCGAACCGCCGAAATCCGAGGTCAGTTCGTGACCCAAAAGACCGAGCGGCTCTGGGGCTTTGCCGTATTCGCCGCTGTGCTGTCGTCTGCCGGATTGCCGATCTATATCCACGCACCGAAATTCTACGCCGATGAATACGCGGTGTCACTGGCCTCGCTTGGCACGGTTCTGTTCGCGCTTCGGCTGTTCGATGTGGTGCAGGACCCACTGCTGGGCAAACTCTCTGAGGCTGTCAGGCAACATCGTGGCGCATCTGTTGCGGTCGCCTTGGCGGTCATGTCCGCCGGAATGGTCGGGCTTTTCGCCGTTTCACCCATCGGCCCGCCGGTTTTCTGGTTCGCTATCACACTGACGGCGGTGTTTTCGGCGTTCTCATACCTGACAATCTGTTTCTATTCCCAAGGCGTGGCGCGCGCCGGCGCTTTGGGGGGCACCGGTCATGTCCGGTTGGCCCGCTGGCGCGAAACCGGCGGGTTGGTTGGGGTCTGTGTGGCCTCTGTCACGCCAACGGTTCTGGCTGCCATAGGGTTGCCTGCCTTTGCGGTCTTCTCTGTCGCATTTGCGGCGCTTTGCGCCGTGGCTTGGGCCATGATGCGGCGCGAATGGACAGGCGAGAAACGCACCGAGGGCGCAGGATTTGCCCCAGTTCTTCGCGATGCGACCTCGCGCCGTTTGCTGTTTGTCGCCTTGGTCAACGCGGCCCCTGTGGCAGTGTCTTCGACGCTGTTTTTGTTCTTTGTCGATGCGCGACTGGGTGCGCTGGGTGCGGAAGGGCCGCTTTTGTTGTTGTTCTTCGTCTCGGCTGCGGCAGCCGCACCTGTTTGGGGCAGCTTTGCCGAACGTGTTGGCGCGAAACGCGCATTGATCTACGCGATGCTCTTGTCGATCGTGTCTTTCAGTTTTGCCTTCTGGCTGGGCACTGGCGACACATGGGCGTTCGCGGCGATTTGCATCGGATCGGGCGCGGCGCTGGGTGCGGATATGACCCTGTTGCCCGCGATTTTCGCCCGACGCATGTCCCAGATTTCACCCAACGCATCAGAAGGCTTTTCGCTTTGGGGCTTCGTTTCCAAGTTCACGCTGGCATTTGCCGCCGTTGTGCTGTTGCCAACGCTTGATGCTGCGGGCTTCAAGAGCGGAGAGAACAACAGCCCCGAGGCATTGTTGGTTTTATCGCTTCTTTATGCAGTTTTACCCTGTGCATTAAAGCTGATTGCCCTAGCTGTGTTTTGGAAGACGGAATTGAAAGAGGATTAATCGGATGTCTTGGGTGATCGGCGCTTTGTTCGGTCTGGTTTTCTTTTTGATTTTGGCCGTATTGCGTGACCGTTTTCTAAGCTTCCGAGGGCAAGTGCCTGACGATTATTCCGACGATGCGACCGACTTCGATCTGAAAACCTGTCTGAATGGACCGATGCTGTGCGAAGGCATCATTTACGGCCCGACAGGTCGTGTCGTGTCCCGTTTTGTCGCCAAGTTCGACATCGAATGGACAGGCGACCACGGCGTGATGCGCGAATCTTTTCGATACGACAGTGGTGAAACCCAAGACCGTGTGTGGGAACTGGATCTGAAAGAAGACGGATCGTTTTCCGCCAGTGCCGATGATGTCGAAGGTGGCGGGAGCGGAACCGTTTGCGGTGGCGCGGTGCAATTGGCCTATCGGTTGCGTCTTCCGAAGGACGCGGGGGGATACCTGCTGAACGTGACTGACTGGATGTATCTGACCCACAACGGCACGATCATGAACCGCAGCCAGTTCCGTAAATTCGGCGTCAAAGTCGCCGAGCTCGTTGCCACAATCCGGAAAGAGCCTGCGACATGAAAAACTGGATTGGAAAGCGGTATTGGATCGTCGGTGCGAGCGACGGGCTGGGCGCAGCGGTCGCTGAAAAGCTAAGCCGTGCGGGTGTCGAACTGGTGTTGAGCGCGCGGAGTGAGGACAAGCTGAAAGAGCTGTCTGCGCGCCTGCCTGCGCCATCTGACGTGGTGACCTTGGACGTGCAAGACAGCGAGGCTGTTCAAGCGGCGTATAAGGACCTTGGCCATCTTGACGGCGTGGTTTTCCTTGCAGGTGTGTATTGGCCCTTTGGCGCGGATGAGTGGGATTTTGATCAGGCCGAAACCATGGCTGATGTGAATTTCACCGGCGCGATGCGCGTTGTTGGTGCTGTTCTGCCTGACTTTGTGGCGCGTGATCGGGGGCATATCGTGATCACCGGTTCCCTTACAGGATATCGCGGCCTGCCTGGATCGGTGGCTTATACAGCGTCGAAATCAGGCGTCATGGCGATGGCGGAATGCCTGTATTGCGACCTGCGGAAAACCGGTGTGAAGGTCCAACTGGTCAACCCCGGTTTTGTGAAAACGCGCCTCACGGAAAAGAACGATTTCCCGATGCCCTTCATCATGGAGCCCGCAGACGCGGCGCAGATCGTTTTCGAACACATGGGCAATGACAAGTTTTCGCGCGCCTTTCCGCGCCCGTTTTCGTGGCTGTTCCGCTTGTCCCAGTTCTTGCCGGATTGGGCGTACTACCGGCTGTTTTCCTGACCTATCGCAGCGCGCGACCCTTCAGGATCGCGTCGGGGCCAAAGCGTGCACGGATTTTATCGGTCGCGCGTTCGGCCTCGGTTCGTTTGCCTGCGTCGGGGTCCAGCAGATCATGCGCACGGTCGGCCTGATCGGCGGCGCAGAGATCCGAGATGCCAACACCTAGCAAACGATAGGGGCCTTCGTTGCCAACCTGATCAAAAAGGTCGCGCGCCGTGCGGTAGATGCGGTCGGCTGTCTGGGTCGCATCGCGCAGCGACACGCGTTTGGTGATCAGTGAAAAGTTCGCGCGCTTCAGTTTTAGCGTCACAACACGACCCGCCATATCCTTGGCCTTGGCGCGGTCCGCGACCTTTTCAGACATGCGCCACAGGTGACCGTCCAGAATTTCGAGGTTGCCAGTGTCTTCGTTGAACGTCGTCTCGTTCGAGATCGATTTCATCGGGGCATTGGCCGAAACGCGCCGGTGATCCAACCCGCGCGCCAGATGCCAAAGCCGTTCGCCCATGGACCCGAAGCGCGCATGAAGATCGGTTTGATCCCAGCGCAGCAGGTCTTCGAACGTGCGAATGCCTGCGCGCTCTAGGCTTTGCTGGGTAGACTGCCCGACACCCCAGATCAGGCGCACGGGTTTCGGGCGCAGGAAGTCTGTGGTTTCTGCCTTACCGATGATGGCAAAGCCGCGTGGCTTATCCAGATCGGACGCGATCTTGGCCAGAAACTTGTTGTGGGACAGGCCGATTGATCCGGTGATCCCCAGTTCGTCCTTCATCTCTTTCACCAACTTGGCCAGCATCACGGCAGGTGGCGCGCCATGCAGGCGGGTGGTGCCGGTCAGGTCCATGAACGCCTCGTCCAGTGACAGGGGTTCCACCGACGGCGTCAGCGCGCGCATCTTTTCGCGGATCAGCTGGCTGACTTCGGAATAAACCTGCATGCGCGGTTTGATGACCACTGCATCGGGGCACAGCGCCAACGCCTTGAACATCGGCATGGCGGATCGGACGCCCCGGATGCGGGCCACATAACACGCGGTCGACACCACGCCGCGCCGCCCGCCGCCGATGATCACGGGTTTGTCCGCCAGTTCCGGATTGTCGCGCTTTTCGACCGAGGCATAGAAGGCGTCGCAATCCATATGCGCGATCGACAGGTCCCACAGTTCGGGGTGCGACAGCACGCGGGGGCTGGCGCATTCCGGACAACGTGTGCCGGTGTCAAACTGGGTCAGGCAGTTGCGGCAAAGGGCGGGCATGGTCGGGGTGCTTGGCAGGTGCTACGAAAAGGGGTGGATCAGCAAGAAGGCGCGAACCGGAATGACCGTTGATATATCAGAGCCGTTCCACGGTGCGAAGCTGATCCTGTTCATTGGCGACCGGTTGCTTGTGCTAGAGCGCGACCACACGCCGGGGATTTCGTGGCCCGGCCATCTGGATTTGCCCGGTGGCGGCCGTGAGGGCACAGAGGGGCCACTGGACTGCGCCCTGCGTGAGACGCGGGAAGAGGTTGGGCTAACGGTTGGTCACGACTTAATCTGCTGGAACAGACGGCGTGTGAGCCCGACTGGCACAAGCTGGTTTTTTGCCGCGCATCTGGATGCGCAGGCCGAACATCTGATTAAATTCGGTGGGGAGGGCGCGGGATGGGCTCTGATGGCGCCCCATGATTTTCTGGCGCGCCATGATGCCATTCCGCATTTTCAGGGGCTGGTCGCCGACTATCTGGCCGGCGTGCCCAGTACTATATCGATGGCGTAGCCGTTACGCTGCTTGGCCGAGAAACTGGCCGAACCAGCGCTGAATGCCTGTCAGTTTGCGCTCGCCCGCGCGACTGGAGCGGATACCGGTTTCTACAATACGCGACATCAGCGCATCACGACGGTTCAGGTTTTCCCGTGCGGCGGCCATCAACCCTTTGGTTGCGGCTTCGAAGTCCGTGTCGAGCGACGCTTCAAAACGGCTCGGGACACGGGTAATGCCGGTTCCTGTATGGAACGTGACCATCGCCTCGAACGCCTGTTCGGCGGCATTATAGGTCACGTCGCTGATCTGTGTCTTAACAACTGTCATAACTCACCTCTGGCAAAAGCCTTATGATGAGTTAACTCGGAACCCTGTGGATAAGTTTCAAGAAGACAGCGAATTCACGATTTCTTGTGCAGCTTTCCGCGGATCGGCGGCTTTCCAGATCGGGCGACCCACTACGATGTGGTCCGATCCGTTGTCGATCGCCTGACGCGGGGTGGTCACGCGTTTCTGGTCGCCAAGGTCGGCACCCACAGGGCGCACGCCCGGCGTGACGATCAGTTTGCCTTCAGCTTCCGACAGTGCACGGATACGGGCGGATTCCTGCGGCGACGCGATGACACCATCGGCGCCGGCCTCAAGCGCACGGGCCGCTCGGGTTTCCACCAGATCGGCCACATCGCCCGGAATGATCAGCCCGTCGTCCAGATCCTTGCGGTCCAGAGAGGTCAGGATCGTCACCGCCAGAATTTTCATGTTGCTGCCTGCCGCACCTTCTTTGGCAGCACGGACAACGTGGGGGTCACCGTGAACCGTCAGGAAATCCAGATCGAACTGTGCCAGACCACGTACAGCGGCCTCGACCGTTGCGCCGATATCGAACAGCTTCATGTCCAGAAAGATACGCTTGCCGTGATCCTGCTTAAGCTCGTTCGCCAAGGCGAGGCCACCACCTGTCAGCATACCCAGACCAATTTTATAGAAAGAAACGGCATCCCCGATCTCTCCTGCCAGATTCAGACCGGCAAGGGCGTTGGGCACATCAAGGGCTACGATGAGGCGATCATCGGACATGGGCATTCCTTTTCTTGGCTGGTGACGGGGTCGGCGATGTCGCTAGCGCAGGTTTCGTGTGAAGTCGAGATGAAGCGCGCAAAACGCCGATGAGATCAGCAAATAAAGGGGTTTTTGATCGGTCTTCCCGCGCGGCATATGGGCGATGACATTTTCGTGCAATTTTTACCTGTTGCAATCTTGCATCGGTTGAATTCGCTCCCCATCTTAATCTCGAGGCCCCGAAAGGGGGATGTGCCGCAATGGTGGGCATCCGGAAACAGGGGCGCTTGGAAAAGGAGACAGCGATGAACTTAGAGAAGTTCACGGAGCGGTCGCGCGGCTTTATTCAGGCCGCTCAGACCATTGCCATGCGGGAAAGCCATCAGCGCATTGTTCCCGAACATATTCTAAAAGCACTGCTAGACGACGATCAGGGCCTGGCGTCCAATCTGATCACCCGCGCCGGTGGCGCGCCGGATCGTGTGCGTACAGCAAACGAAACTGCGCTGGGCAAGGTGCCCAAGGTGACGGGCGACGCAGGTCAGGTCTATCTGGATTCGGCGACAGGCCGTGTTCTGGACGAGGCTGAAAAGATCGCGACCAAAGCAGGTGACAGCTTTGTGCCCGCTGAACGCATTCTTATGGCGTTGGCGATGGTGCGCTCTGGCGCGAAAGACGCGCTTGAGGCCGGTGCCATCACAGCACAGAAGCTGAACGAAGCGATCAACGACATTCGCAAAGGCCGTACGGCGGACAGCGCTAATGCGGAAGAGGGTTATGACGCTCTTGCCAAATATGCGCGCGATCTGACCGAGGCAGCTGAGCAGGGCAAGATTGACCCGATCATCGGACGTGACGAAGAAATTCGCCGTTCGATGCAGGTGCTGTCGCGCCGGACCAAGAACAACCCTGTTCTGATTGGTGAACCGGGCGTGGGTAAAACCGCGATTGCCGAAGGTCTGGCCCTGCGGATCGTGAACGGCGACGTGCCGGAATCGCTGCGCAACAAACGCCTGATGGCGCTGGATATGGGTGCCTTGATCGCCGGTGCGAAATACCGCGGTGAATTCGAGGAACGCCTGAAATCTATCCTGAAGGAAATCGAAGCGGCTGCTGGCGAGATCATTCTGTTCATCGACGAGATGCACACATTGATCGGTGCAGGTAAATCCGACGGCGCGATGGATGCGTCCAACCTGCTGAAGCCTGCCTTGGCGCGGGGCGAATTGCACTGCGTTGGTGCGACGACGTTGGACGAATACCGCAAGCACGTGGAAAAAGACCCCGCGCTTGCCCGCCGTTTCCAGCCGATCGTGGTGCAAGAGCCGACAGTCGAAGACACCGTCAGCATTCTGCGCGGTATTAAAGAGAAGTATGAACTTCACCACGGTGTTCGCATCTCTGACTCGGCGCTTGTGGCGGCGGCGCAGTTGTCGCACCGCTATATCACAGACCGTTTCCTGCCGGATAAGGCCATCGACCTGATGGACGAAGCGGCTTCGCGTCTGCGGATGGAAGTGGATTCCAAACCGGAAGAGCTGGACCAGCTTGATCGTCAGATCCTTCAGCTTCAGATCGAAGCCGAGGCTTTGAAGAAAGAGGATGATGCAGCGTCTAAGGACCGTCTGGAAAATCTGGAACGCGAACTGGCCGAGCAGCAACAGCAATCGGCTGAGATGACTGCCAAGTGGCAGGCCGAACGCGACAAGCTGGCCTCGGCGCGGGATATCAAAGAACAGCTCGACCAAGCGCGTGCTGATCTTGAGATCGCCAAGCGTCAGGGTGATCTGGGCCGCGCGGGTGAATTGTCTTACGGCATTATCCCGGGTCTGGAAAAACAGCTGGCCGATGCCGAAGGTGCGGAAGAGGATGTCATGGTCGAAGAGGCCGTGCGTCCTGAACAGATCGCGCAAGTGGTTGAACGCTGGACCGGTATTCCGACATCCAAGATGCTGGAAGGCGAGCGGGACAAACTGCTGCGGATGGAAGATGCGCTGCATGGCCGTGTCATCGGTCAGGATCAGGCGGTTCGCGCCGTGGCAAATGCCGTGCGCCGTGCCCGTGCGGGTCTGAACGATGAAAACCGTCCGCTGGGGTCGTTCCTGTTTCTCGGGCCGACTGGCGTGGGTAAGACCGAACTGACCAAGGCTGTGGCCGAGTTCCTGTTCGACGACGACAATGCCATGGTTCGGATCGACATGTCCGAGTTCATGGAGAAACATGCCGTCGCCCGTCTGATCGGTGCGCCTCCGGGATACGTCGGTTACGACGAAGGCGGTGTTCTGACCGAAGCTGTTCGTCGCCGTCCGTATCAGGTTGTCCTGTTCGACGAAGTCGAAAAGGCGCATCCGGATGTGTTCAACGTGTTGTTGCAGGTTCTGGATGACGGTGTTCTGACCGATGGTCAGGGCCGTACCGTGGACTTTAAGCAGACGCTGATCGTTCTGACGTCGAACCTTGGGTCGCAGGCGCTGAGCCAGTTGCCTGAAGGGTCGGATTCGGCCAAGGCCAAGCAGGATGTGATGGACGCGGTGCGGGCGCACTTCCGCCCCGAGTTCCTGAACCGTCTGGATGAAACCATTATCTTTGACCGCCTCAAGCGCGAGAATATGGATGGTATCGTCGATATCCAGCTGGCGCGTCTGCTGAAACGGCTTGCTGCCCGCAAAATCCGGCTTGAGCTGGACGATGCTGCGAAAAGCTGGCTGGCCGAAGAAGGTTATGATCCGGTGTTCGGTGCGCGTCCGCTGAAACGGGTGATCCAGCGCAGCTTGCAGGATCCGCTGGCCGAGATGCTTTTGGCTGGTGACATCAAAGACGGCGAAGTGGTCGTTGTCGGGGCAGGTGCCGATGGTCTGATCATCGGGGATCGTGTGGCCTCATCCAACAGGCCACGGCCCGACGATGCAGTCGTCCATTAAATAAACAAGAAACCCGCCGGATTTCGGCGGGTTTTTCTTTGTGACGAAAGTTGATCCGTAAACTTTCGACTCTGTTCTGGCATTCTTCTGATTGCTGAATTAAAGGAGCCATCCGTTTGTTCCGAAGCCCACGGCATCGGAGCGATTTGCGCGGTTCTACTCCTACCCGGATCGCGCATGGGGAATGGCCGCCCGGGTTTTCTGGGCGGTCGGACCCGCCCTAAACTCCTATGAAACTTTGCGGTTCGGGCGTGCTTTGTGCCAAAACTCACAGATCGTTAATTCGAAATGTGTACACTTGTCGCTCTGTAAGAACGACTGGCGCAAGAACATTTGATTCATGGTTATCCAACTTTATTCGTGCGGTGCCTGCACCGCGCATCTGAAATTTGGCGCAATTCATTGTGACGTCTGCCGGGAAGAGACCCCCTTGTTTAACCGGCGGTACACATGGGTCATGGCTCTTTTCAGTGTAAGCGTTATGGCGCTGCTGGCCGCAATTATTCTGCGGGCTCCTGTCTGATTTTCAGACCCATCCTTTTCCCGAACTGACGCGGGGCGCCCCAAAAAGCGCCCCGTGTTCCTTGGCTGGGTGTGCCACTTACATCGGCGGCATGATCACCTTGTCTATGACGTGGATCACTCCGTTGGATGCCTCGATGTCCGCAGTGGTTACTGTGGCATCGTTCACCATGACGCCGCCTTCGGTCATGATCGTGATGTTGCTGCCTTCGACTGTCGCGGCTTCCATGCCGTTTGACAGATCGCCGGACATCACTTTGCCCGCGACCACGTGGTAGGTCAGGATCGACACCAGCTGATCTTTGTTTTCGGGCTTCAGCAATGTTTCAACGGTGCCTTCAGGCAGGGCCGCGAACGCGTCGTCTGTCGGGGCAAAGACTGTGAACGGGCCTTCGCCGCTGAGTGTTTCGGTCAGACCGGCTGCTTCGACTGCGGCGGCAAGCGTTGTGAAGTTGCCTGCCTCGACCGCGGTTTCCAAAATGGTTTTTGTTGCAGAGTGTCCACCGGCGAAAGCCTGAGTTGCCATCAGGGCGGCTGCGCCAACGCTTAGGAAAGTTCTACGAAACATGGTTAGTCCTTTAATGGTTGCGGATACCGGAATTGGTATCGTCGCTGACTACGAACGCGGCGGCGCTTTGGTTCATGCTCAAAAATCCGTGGGGCGGACTGGAAATTACCAAAGCGCGACTAAGCCTGCGCCGTTTTCGCCTTCAAGTGAAATCCATGTGATGGATCGTCAGCCTTTCGTGAGCGCCGACGCCGTTCGTTACAGTTTTGAACAAGGCTGTGAGGCCCCTTCTTTTTGCAGCGGCATGTGCCAAGTTAACTCCCAAGACCGAACGCAAAGGAGTGATGCGCGATGGCCCACCGCTGGAAGAACAATCTGACTTGGGATGATGTGACGCCCGAAGCGGCCTTTTTGAATCGCCGGCAAATCATTGCGGGTATGGCGGCCGGTGGTATCGCGGCGGGGCTGGGTCAGTCGGCATCTGCTGCCGAGGGATTGGAGCCCAATACGTGGGAAGAGATCACGACATATAATAACTTCTATGAGTTCGGGACGGGTAAGGGTGATCCGGCAAAGTATGCAGGAAGCCTGACGACCGACCCGTGGTCTGTCGAAATCGACGGCCTCGTCGACAAACCGGGCAGCTACGCGATGTCCGATATCATGTCCGCCATGACAACCGAGGAACGCATCTACCGTTTCCGCTGTGTCGAGGCATGGTCGATGGTCATTCCTTGGAACGGCTTTGAACTGGCTGATCTGCTGAATATGGCTGGTGTCCAGAGTGGCGCGAAATACGTGGCCTTCGAAACCGCTGTGCGCCCCGATGAAATGCCGGGCGTCGCGCGCAACGTTCTGGACTGGCCCTATGTTGAAGGTCTGCGCCTGGACGAAGCGATGCATCCGCTGACGATCATGGCGACGGGTATCTACGGAAAACCGATCCCGAACCAGAACGGCGCGCCGATGCGTCTGGTTGTTCCATGGAAGTACGGCTTCAAATCCATCAAGTCGATTGTCCGGATCACCCTGACCGAAGACGAACCGCCGACAAGCTGGAATAAAGCGAACGGTAAAGAGTACGGCTTCTATAGTAACGTGAACCCGACCGTGGATCACCCGCGCTGGTCGCAGGCGTCCGAACGCCGTGTTGGCGGCGGTCTGTTTTCGCCGCGTATCCCGACGCTGATGTTCAACGGATACGAAGAAGAGGTCGCCAGCCTTTACGAGGGCATGGACCTGTCCAAGTTCTACTAACCCACGACATAAGAAGGCGCCGGAATGATTCAGCAGCACATCAATCAGTGGGCACGGCAAATCCCGAGCTGGGTTGTCTACGTGCTGCTACTCATTCCAGCGCCCTGGTTCTTTTATCTGGGGGCCACCGGCGGTCTGGGTGTCGAACCGATCAAAGCGCTGGAACATGAATACGGCGAACTGGCGCTAAAGCTGCTGGTTGCGGGATTGGCAATTACGCCGCTGCGGACTCATCTGGGCATCAACCTGATCAAGTTCCGCCGCGCCATCGGTTTGATGGCCTTCTTCTATGTATCCGCCCATTTGCTGGTGTGGCTGGTTCTTGATGTTCAGATTGTCAGCCAGATCTGGGCCGACATTCTTAAGCGTCCCTACATTACGATCGGGATGGTCGGTTTCATTCTTATAGTTCCGCTGGCGGTGACATCGAACAACCGTTCAATCCGTACGCTGGGTCCGAAATGGCGGCAGCTGCACAAGCTGACTTATATGGTGGTGCTATCGGGGGCCGTTCACTTCCTGATGCTGGTGAAGGGGTTTCAGCTGGAACCCATCCTGTATCTGGCGGTGATTTTGGCTCTCTTGGCACTGCGCCTTCCGAAAAAACGACGAGTCGCTGCCTGAATCGGATGAATCGCATCTGACGAGTCGCTGCGATTCCGGTCCGATTCACAGTCTGATCCCTACAAATTGTGGGTAACCCTGTGGGTATCCACAAGTCTCGCAGAAATCCCGCCATCTGAGAGGCGAACTCGATTTGCGAAAATTGCGCCAAAGCGGCCTTCTTTGAAATTTTCAAAAAATAACCCATTGAAAACATGGGAAAATTCAGTTTTTTTGAAAAAAGGGGCGTTTTTTTGAATTTTCCACTTGCGGGTATTTGGTGTGTTACGTAAAAGCCCCCTCACCGGCGGCGCTGAGGCGCTAACGGGACGCCAGACGGGGCGGCGGCGGAGACGCTAGCGCAGACGAGGCGGACGAAATTTGAGGCATTGACGGGCGGGCGCGCCGATAAGTTAGGGCGCATCCGGTTCGGTTTTGTCTCTGGGTCTTACGGGATCCGTGCTCTTTGACATTGCTAATATCTGAAGAGATATGTGGGCGGTTTGGTTCATTCGATGGATCAGACGTCTGTATATCGCGCTCTTAGGCTTCGGCCGATGATAGAGTGTCAGCTTCACTGTCTTGTATGGACTTCGTTCTTTGAAGAACGATGTACATCAGACAGATGACTTCAACCGGTCTAGCCACCGGTTGAGATGTGCAGAGGTTCGAACGTCAAGGATAAGCAAGTAATTGCTTTTCAACTTGAGAGTTTGATCCTGGCTCAGAACGAACGCTGGCGGCAGGCCTAACACATGCAAGTCGAGCGCACCTTCGGGTGAGCGGCGGACGGGTTAGTAACGCGTGGGAACGTACCCTTTTCTAAGGAATAGCCACTGGAAACGGTGAGTAATACCTTATACGCCCTTCGGGGGAAAGATTTATCGGAGAAGGATCGGCCCGCGTTAGATTAGATAGTTGGTGGGGTAACGGCCTACCAAGTCTACGATCTATAGCTGGTTTTAGAGGATGATCAGCAACACTGGGACTGAGACACGGCCCAGACTCCTACGGGAGGCAGCAGTGGGGAATCTTGGACAATGGGCGCAAGCCTGATCCAGCCATGCCGCGTGAGTGATGAAGGCCTTAGGGTCGTAAAGCTCTTTCGCTGGGGATGATAATGACAGTACCCAGTAAAGAAACCCCGGCTAACTCCGTGCCAGCAGCCGCGGTAATACGGAGGGGGTTAGCGTTGTTCGGAATTACTGGGCGTAAAGCGCGCGTAGGCGGATTGGAAAGTTGGGGGTGAAATCCCGGGGCTCAACCTCGGAACTGCCTCCAAAACTATCAGTCTAGAGTTCGAGAGAGGTGAGTGGAATTCCGAGTGTAGAGGTGAAATTCGTAGATATTCGGAGGAACACCAGTGGCGAAGGCGGCTCACTGGCTCGATACTGACGCTGAGGTGCGAAAGTGTGGGGAGCAAACAGGATTAGATACCCTGGTAGTCCACACCGTAAACGATGAATGCCAGTCGTCAGCAAGCATGCTTGTTGGTGACACACCTAACGGATTAAGCATTCCGCCTGGGGAGTACGGTCGCAAGATTAAAACTCAAAGGAATTGACGGGGGCCCGCACAAGCGGTGGAGCATGTGGTTTAATTCGAAGCAACGCGCAGAACCTTACCAACCCTTGACATCCTGTGCTACATCCAGAGATGGATGGTTCCCTTCGGGGACGCAGTGACAGGTGCTGCATGGCTGTCGTCAGCTCGTGTCGTGAGATGTTCGGTTAAGTCCGGCAACGAGCGCAACCCACATCTTCAGTTGCCAGCAGTTCGGCTGGGCACTCTGGAGAAACTGCCCGTGATAAGCGGGAGGAAGGTGTGGATGACGTCAAGTCCTCATGGCCCTTACGGGTTGGGCTACACACGTGCTACAATGGCAGTGACAATGGGTTAATCCCCAAAAACTGTCTCAGTTCGGATTGTTCTCTGCAACTCGAGAGCATGAAGTCGGAATCGCTAGTAATCGCGTAACAGCATGACGCGGTGAATACGTTCCCGGGCCTTGTACACACCGCCCGTCACACCATGGGAGTTGGGTTTACCCGAAGACGGTGCGCCAACCTTTTAGGAGGCAGCTGGCCACGGTAAGCTCAGCGACTGGGGTGAAGTCGTAACAAGGTAGCCGTAGGGGAACCTGCGGCTGGATCACCTCCTTTCTAAGGATGTTTCTGGATTTGATAGCTTGCTATCAACGTGAAGCACTTAGCAAAAAACCGGTACCTTTGCCGGTTATATATCGGGACCAGGCCGTCCTCATATCTCTTCAGAACAGTGGTGACACGAGCTTCCGGCTCGTTACCGGTGACCTGCTTGCAGGACCATGGGTCGGTAGCTCAGGTGGTTAGAGCGCACGCCTGATAAGCGTGAGGTCGGAGGTTCAAGTCCTCCTCGACCCACCACCTGCACTTAGATGGGGCCTTAGCTCAGCTGGGAGAGCGCCTGATTTGCATTCAGGAGGTCAGGAGTTCGATCCTCCTAGGCTCCACCACTTACCCGATTTGATCGAACAGCAGTTTATGACTTCTGTTCCGTCCAATCGGACACAGCGGCAATCGTCAGATTGCAGCGCATTGACATCGTTTAGAGAGATACAAATATCAACCTTGCTTGGTTTGCTGAAGTGACAGTGAACCTCAGTTGGTTCCCCTTCGGGGGAAGGCACGTAACGGGCTGCTTCCTCAACCTGTTTCTGTGTATCCCAGCTTGAAACGAGCAAGTGTTGTCCAAGTCAAGTACACTAACCCGGTGCACTATACAGTGCACCATGTCCACATCGACAGATGTGGGCGGGAAAGTATGCTTTTGATCCGGAATAGAGGTGCTAGCTGAACCAGCATGGCGCCGTGATAGACCTTCGGGCCTGTCTCTTTCTGGATCAAATCAAGCGCGAGAAGGGCGTTTGGTGAATGCCTTGGCAGTAAGAGGCGATGAAAGACGTGATACTCTGCGATAAGCCATGGGGAGCTGAGAATAAGCTTTGATCCATGGATTTCTGAATGGGGCAACCCACCTGAATGTTTGTTATTATTGCCTTTCGGGGCAGCTAATAACAGGCATAACCAGGTACTTATAGACTGAATACATAGGTTTATAAGAGCAAACCCGGGGAACTGAAACATCTAAGTACCCGGAGGAAAGGACATCAATAGAGACTCCCCTAGTAGCGGCGAGCGAACGGGGACCAGCCGAGTCCTGAGAGTGACCAGAACATGTTGGAAAGCATGACCATAGTGGGTGACAGTCCCGTATGGGAAGCTCAATGGAACGTATTAAGTAGGGCGGGACACGTGAAATCCTGTTTGAAGATCGGAGGACCACCTCCGAAGGCTAAGTACTCCTTACTGACCGATAGTGAACCAGTACCGTGAGGGAAAGGTGAAAAGCACCCCGACGAGGGGAGTGAAACAGTACCTGAAACCGAACGCCTACAATCAGTCGGAGCATCCTTGAGATGTGACGGCGTACCTTTTGTATAATGGGTCATCGACTTGGTCTATCTAGCAAGCTTAAGCCGTTAGGTGTAGGCGCAGCGAAAGCGAGTCTTAATAGGGCGTCGAGTTAGATGGATCAGACCCGAAACCGAGTGATCTAGGCATGACCAGGATGAAGGTAAGGTAACACTTACTGGAGGTCCGAACCCACACCTGTTGAAAAAGGTCGGGATGAGTTGTGCCTAGGGGTGAAAGGCCAATCAAACTCGGAGATAGCTGGTTCTCCGCGAAATCTATTTAGGTAGAGCGTCATCCGAATACCCCGGGGGGTAGAGCACTGGATGGGTAATGGGGCCCCACAGGCTTACTGATCCTAACCAAACTCCGAATACCCGGGAGTACTAGATGGCAGACACACTGCGGATGCTAACGTCCGTAGTGGAGAGGGAAACAACCCTGACCTACAGCTAAGGCCCCTAATTCATGGCTAAGTGGGAAAGCAGGTGGGACGACCAAAACAACCAGGAGGTTGGCTTAGAAGCAGCCATCCTTTAAAGATAGCGTAACAGCTCACTGGTCTAAATAAGTTGTCCTGCGGCGAAGATGTAACGGGGCTCAAGCCATGAGCCGAAGCTTAGGATGCCGTAAGGCATGGTAGCGGAGCGTAGTGTGACATAGTCTCATTCCTCCTTCGATCCTTCGGGATCATTGGAGGAGAGAGGCTTTCTGTGAAGCCGGGCTGTAAGGCATCCGGTGGAGAGATCACTAGTGAGAATGATGACATGAGTAGCGACAAAGAGTGTGAGAGACACTCTCGCCGAAAGTCCAAGGGTTCCTGCTTAAAGCTAATCTGAGCAGGGTAAGCCGACCCCTAAGGCGAGGCCGAAAGGCGTAGTCGATGGGAACCAGGTTAATATTCCTGGGCCAGATGGAAGTGACGGATCTCGAAGGTAGTTCATCCTTATCGGATTGAATGGGCTGCTTAGATGTCCCTGGAAATAGCTCCATCATTAGATCGTACCCTAAACCGACACAGGTGGACTGGTAGAGAATACCAAGGCGCTTGAGAGAACGATGTTGAAGGAACTCGGCAAAATACCTCCGTAAGTTCGCGAGAAGGAGGCCCGGTTCCTAGGCAACTAGGGGCTGGGGGCACAAACCAGGGGGTGGCGACTGTTTATTAAAAACACAGGGCTCTGCGAAGTCGCAAGACGACGTATAGGGTCTGACGCCTGCCCGGTGCCTGAAGGTTAAAAGGAGGGGTGAGAGCTCTGAATTGAAGCCCAGGTAAACGGCGGCCGTAACTATAACGGTCCTAAGGTAGCGAAATTCCTTGTCGGGTAAGTTCCGACCTGCACGAATGGCGTAACGACTTCCCCGCTGTCTCCAACATCGACTCAGCGAAATTGAATTGCCTGTCAAGATGCAGGCTTCCCGCGGTTAGACGGAAAGACCCCGTGCACCTTTACTACAGCTTCACACTGGCATCAGGCACAACATGTGCAGGATAGGTGGTAGACTTTGAAGCAGGAACGCCAGTTCCTGTGGAGTCATCCTTGAGATACCACCCTTGTTCTGCTTGATGTCTAACCGCGGTCCGTTATCCGGATCCGGGACCCTGTGTGGCGGGTAGTTTGACTGGGGCGGTCGCCTCCTAAAGCGTAACGGAGGCGCGCGAAGGTTGGCTCAGAGCGGTCGGAAATCGCTCGTTGAGTGCAATGGCAGAAGCCAGCCTGACTGCGAGACTGACAAGTCGAGCAGAGTCGAAAGACGGCCATAGTGATCCGGTGGTCCCAAGTGGGAGGGCCATCGCTCAACGGATAAAAGGTACGCCGGGGATAACAGGCTGATACTGCCCAAGAGTCCATATCGACGGCAGTGTTTGGCACCTCGATGTCGGCTCATCTCATCCTGGGGCTGGAGCAGGTCCCAAGGGTATGGCTGTTCGCCATTTAAAGAGGTACGTGAGCTGGGTTTAGAACGTCGTGAGACAGTTCGGTCCCTATCTGCCGTGGGTGTAGGATACTTGAGAGGAGTTGCCCCTAGTACGAGAGGACCGGGGTGAACGATCCACTGGTGGACCAGTTGTTATGCCAATAGCAGTGCTGGGTAGCTATGATCGGACAGGATAACCGCTGAAGGCATCTAAGCGGGAAGCCCCCCTCAAAACAAGGTATCCCTGAGAGCCGTGGAAGACCACCACGTCGATAGGCCGGAGATGTAAGTGCAGTAATGCATTCAGTTGACCGGTACTAATGGCTCGATAGGCTTGATTTGATCCAGTAAAAGACAGACCCGTCTATTTACTGCTCAAAAGCATACATCCCTACACACATACTTGACTTGGTTATCGCTCTTAATCAGAGCGATTGAGGTTTTTACTCGGTTTGGTGGTCATAGCACGAGCAAAACACCCGGCTCCATTCCGAACCCGGCCGTTAAGTGCCGTCGCGCCAATGGTACTGCGTCTTAAGACGTGGGAGAGTAGGTCACCGCCAAACCTAGCAAAAACCTCAAAACAGTGTCTCTCACAAACGATGA
>NZ_FNUZ01000012.1 GCF_900108225.1 Thalassococcus halodurans | reverse complement strand
CCGAGAACGCGTAGCAAAGAACATCATTGATCGTCGCAAGAGCATTGGTCTGAGTCAGGAAGGCCTGGCGAGACAGGCTGGCCTCAGCCGTGCCTATGTCGGCAAGATCGAGAACGCGCGATTTGCTGTGACCATCGACACGATTGAGAAGATTGCTCACGCTCTTGATGTTGGCGCGGATGTCCTGTTCGAACCTCGATAGCCAGATGCGAAAGCAGATATCTGACTTGCTTCACTGAGCCTGTGAATCCTGGTCTGGCTTCTGATCGAACAAGATCACGCGCCCATCCCCACTGTCCGGATCGTTGACCAGGACAAACGGTACATCCGCGCCGTCCTTCTCATAGAGACAACGGTACTTCATCTTGCCATCGAGCGGATCGCGCACCTGATCATAGCGGTAGCTGTGCGGAATGCCCTTCTCGATCCAGCTTTCTACACCTGCGGGCGTCACAAGCGATAACGGCTTTCCGTCCAGCAAGATCGTCTTGCCCACGTTGAATACTTCGTACATCTGATCAGTCTCCTCTGTCGTTTCACCGGGTTGCGTCACAGGCTGTGACCTTCACCACGATCCCTGTCCCGCGTGCTTTCATTCTCGTCGTCACCGCGTTCCTGTTCGCGTTCGTCCTCGATTTCCAGCTTTTCGCGCGGCTTGTTCAACACGTCCTTCAGGCGCTCGTTGACGGACGGCTTGCGCACCGCGCGCCCGGCGTCCTCGCCCAGATCATACTCGTTGTGACCGTCCAGCTTGTGAACCGCCGCCTGGCCGTCTCGCCCGGCGTCCTTCTCCATGATCTCCTTCAGCCGCTCCCGCGCATAATTGCGGCCTTCCGGTTTCGGCGTGTCGTCCTGGTCCCATGACCGGCCCACGACGCGCGCCAGCCGCTCCCGGAAGTCATCTGGGTTTCGGTCGCGGTTGCGATCTTTAGCGGTCGCAGCCCTGAGTGCTGTCAGACCGGCAGAGACGCGGCCCTGCCCGGCCTCGCGCTCGATGCCGTAGGTCTCGCGCGCCAGTTCCAGCCGCGCGCGCATTTCACGGAAGGCGGCGCGAGCCTGGCGGGCGGCATGGACGACAGCGCCGCGCTCGGTGACGGGTTTGTATTCCCGCCCCTGGCGCTCGGCCATCGCCTTGGCCCGGCGTTCCATGGAATTGGCGGCTGGCCCCAGCTTCAGCTCGGGGTCGCGGTCCAGCTCCTCCGCCGTCAGCTCGTCACCCCGTTCCAGCGCCACCTCGCGCTGCGCCTCAAGCGACCGATGATCGACCCGCTCCACCTCCCCTGCCCGCTCCAAAGCGCGGTTCTGCAACTTGGCCCAAAGGCCGCGCATCTGCTCGATCTCGACGCCACCGGTCTTGGCGGAATCGAGCACGCGCGTCTTGGCCGTGAAGCCCTCCGCTTCCAGCTTCCGGGTGGAGGTCAGCACATGGGCGTGGTGGTTCCGCTGATCGCCCTCGCGGTGCGGGGCGTGGATCGCCACATCGACGGCCACACCGTAGCGGCTGACCAGCTCCTGGGCGAAGTCGCGGGTGATCTGGGACCGGGCCTCTGCGCTGATCTCGGACGGCAGGGCCAGCTCCCATTCACGGGCGGTGACGGAGTTGCGGCGGGTCTCGCTGGCCTCGACTTCGTTCCAGAGGCGGGATCGGTCCGTGGCCCAGTCCGGGGCGTCCTTCGGTGCCAGGATGAAGGTCTCCTCGATCCCCTGCTTGCGGGTGTAATCGTGGATGCGGCCTTCGCGCTGGCATTCGATGCGCTCCCCGACACGGTAGGCCGCGGCTGCTGTGGCAGAGCGCCCGGCGCTGCGTTTGATCGTTTTCACGGAGAGATGGTAGCTGGCCATGCGCCCTACCCTCTTCCGTGATGCGAACGGCAAAACCGCGCGCCGTTGCTGACCCCAGCCCATGCACCGACATGGGCCACAAGGTCAGCAGTCTTTGCCCCGAAGAACTGCGCCCCGCCCCGGCGCGGTACGAGGGGAAAAGACAGACCGCCCGAAGCGAGCCAACGGCTCTCTGAAGCGCGGGCTTGCCAGTGATCTGCCCCCATATCCCCAGCCTTATGGGGGGCGGGATATGGGGACAGATCACTGGCGGTTTGCCGGGGGCAAACCCGGTTTGTGTCGGCACCGTCAGGTCCGATGACACAAACCTCCCGCAAGGAAGAAGCCAGTGGCAGACCGGCCTCCACCGTGGAGCATCGGGCGAGACGCTGGCGCGATATTGCGGGACGCGATCCAACCGCTGAGGTTGGCCATGGAGAGCTTGAGAGGCCGGGAGAGCCTTTCATTCCGGCGCGCATCGCGTCGGACGCGGCTCCAACCGTCCGGGTTGGTCTGGGATGGTTTGGAAGGGGTGAAGCGGCCTTCCATATCGATGCGGTAGGCATCGACGGAGTTCGCCATCGGCTGAGGCCCTGCCTCAAGGAGATCGCACGCAAATCTCGAAACCATAGGTGTAGAGTTTGCATAAGTGCGCCCTTATCCTTTACAGGACTACGGGTAAGCGCTATCGCTGGTTGTGGCAAGCCTAACCTTTACACCTGCTCTCTTTGAAGTGGATTCCCGAATTGGCAGAGACTGAGCTTGAACGCGCCGAGAAACGATACGCCCAGGCCAAGGCCCGCCTTCAGGCCCTGAAGAACAGGGAAGCCACCAGACAGCGCAAGCTGGATACTAGGCGCAAGGTGATCCTAGGCGGGGCGCTCATGGACTTGGCTGAACGGGATTCCAATGCTGCCGCCATGCTCGACCGGCTGATCCGCAACCTCTCCCGCGAACAGGACCGCAAGGCCTTCTCGGAGTGGGATACCCCTTCTCCTGACACTGGCCAAAGTGACGCGACATGATGCGCGCCCTCAGTCTGGCCTTCTGGCGGCTCTTCCGGTTCATCCAGGTTCTGATCGTGACCCCGATCTTGGTCGGGGGGACTCTCGTCTTCTTGCTGATCGGCGCAGCCGTTGGTGCGGTGGTCGCGACCCCACTCGTCTTCGCCTTCTTCGACCAGGCTCCTGGTGAAAGCCTCGCCAACTGGCTGGTGCTGATCCCCTGCATGGTCATCGGTGCCGTGGTCGGTGTGGCGATGTGGTTCCAGATATCCGGGGCCGAAACTTTCTTCGGGAACCTCGTCGGGGTTAGCCACGGCTCAGCGCGTTTCGCGGGCAAGCGCGAGCTGAAGACTCTGGAGCAGGCGAAGGGTCTTCTGATCGGACGCAACCCGCGCACCGGCAAGCTTTTGTCCTATGACGGCCCGGCCCATCTTTTGACCCTCGCTCCCACGCGGGCGGGCAAAGGCGTTGGCACGGTGATTCCGAACCTGCTGGCGGCGGACCGCTCCGTGCTTGTCATAGACCCCAAGGGCGAGAATGCCCGGATTGCCGGGGCGGCGCGGGAACGGTTCGGCACCGTCCATGTCCTCGATCCCTTCGAGGTCTCGGGACGGTCCTCCGCTTCGTATAACCCGCTCGACCGTCTGTCGGCAGACAGCCCCGATCTGAGCGAAGATGCCGCCTCTCTGGCGGATGCGCTGGTGGTCGATCCAGCGCATCAGACCGGCGACGCCCATTGGAACGAAGAGGCCAAGGCGCTGATCGGCGGGCTGATCATGTTCTGCGCGGCCCATGAAGAGCCGGAGCGGCGCAACCTCGGGTCCGTCCGGGAATATCTCACCTTGCCCCCGGATCGGCTGAAGTCGCTGCTGGAGCTGATGCAAGAGAGCGAGGCAGCGGACGGGCTGATTGCCCGCGCCGCAAACCGCTTCGTCGGCAAGGCGGAACGGGAAGCCGCTTCGGTCCTGTCGAACGCGCAGCGCCACACCCACTTTCTGGACAGTCCCCGGATCGCGAAATGCATGGCCCGGTCGGATTTCACCTTCTCCGATCTGCGTCACCGGATCACCTCCGTCTTCCTCGTTCTGCCGCCCAACCGTCTTGACGCCTACAGCCGCTGGCTGCGCCTGCTGGTCTCCCAGGCTCTCCAGGACATCGCACGGGACGCGGAGCGGCCTCAGGGCGCGTCAGAGGGCCGTTCTGAGCGCCTCAAGGCCCCTGCCCTCTTCCTTCTCGATGAATTCGCCGCCCTGGGCCGTCTGGAGGCTGTGGAGCGCGCCATGGGGCTGATGGCAGGCTATGGCCTTCAGCTTTGGCCGATACTGCAAGACATGAGCCAGCTTCGCGATCTCTACGGACAGCGCGCCGCGACCTTCGTGGCCAATGCCGGGGTGCAACAGGTATTCGGGGTGAACGACTACGACACGGCGAAATGGCTGAGCCAGACAATGGGACAGGAAACCATTGGCTATCAGACCGAAAGCCGCAAGCCGGGCGACATGCCCACGACCGGCATACAGGTCACGGGCCGCGATCTCCTGACCCCGGACGAAATCATGCAGCTCCCGCCTGAACTTCAGCTCCTGCGCGTCCAGGGGCAGGCCACCGCCGTCGCGCAAAAGCTGCGCTATTACGCTGATCCTGAATTTGCCGGGCTGTTCACGCCCGACGCCCGATAACCCGAAAGAAATCCGCCATGTCTGATACCTCCGCCTCCCCTGCCCCGCTTTCAGATGATGATCTGCGCGAGACGCTTGATCTCCTCGCCACGGCGGTCGCTAGCATTTCGGATCGCGTGGATGATCAGACGCGCGTACTCGACCGCGTGAACAAGACGGCGACGGAAGCCCGCTCTGCGGCCTTCGCTGCTCAAAAGCAGACGGACCCGGAACATTATGGTGAGATTGTTGGTGTGACGATTGATGGGAGGATCGGCGACACCTTGGACCGAGTTGGCCAGATGGCCGGTGATCTGCTCCGGGCGTCCAACCACACTCAGGAGGTTCTCGGGAAAGCTGAAGATGCTCGGTCAGACACGATGCGCCAGCTTTGGGAACGGGAACAGAAGCTGGATCGTTTCAAAAGCCGTCTTCCATGGTTCGGTCTGGGTGCTGTCATTCTGGCTCTTGTCCTGACGGTGACGCTTCCCCGTTTCTTAGCAAGCAACGCTTCCATGTGCGCTGTCCTTGGAGCGTCTTGGACCACGACGACCACGGGTGTCGATGCTTGTGTGTACTACCAACGGTGAGCGGCGAAGCGCTAATGGTGATCGGCTCTGCCTGAGATGCTGGGTGTTATATATGTGTTATAATATGTGTTACGGGTCTGGAAATTTTACGTAGATGTTTGAAAAGAAATCAATTTTCTAGCTGCCAGGTAACTGATAACACGAATCTCGGTAACTGAAATCCTGCTTTTGGTAACTGATAACACGAATCTTGACTGCGGTAACTAAAACCACGAATGTCGACTCATGGTAACTGATAACACGAATGCCCTCGCCCCGCTCCTGCCGGATCGTCATCCGCAGCATGATTTGTTCATCTGTGATGTCGCTGACGCTGTCCTGAAGGACGTGATGCAGCATATGGAGCACCCGTTCTATTCACTTTCAAAGAAGCCGGAGACAACGGTCAAGCGCTATGAGAATGGCGACAAGTGGCTTCAGATCACGCCGAGCGTGAAGGGTCTGGCGACGATCTACGACAAGGACATTCTGATCTACTGCATCAGTCAGATCATGGCAAAGCTGAAGGAAGGCGAAGCCGTTTCGCCCCGTGTTCGCATCAACTCCAGAGAGCTGCTTATCTTCACCAATCGGGGCACAAGTGGCCGGGAATATCAGTCCCTACTCGATGCCCTTGATCGCCTCGAAGGAACGCGGATCAGGACGAACATTGTCACTGGAGACGAAGAACAAGTTGACGGCTTTGGCCTGATCGACGCCTCATCGATCCGCCGGAAACATGGCCTCGATGGCCGTCTTCTCTGGTGTGAAGTGAAGCTGTCAGACTGGGTTTTCAACGCAATCCGCAACGAAGAGGTACTGACCCTCCACCGGGATTACTTCCGACTGAGAAAACCTATTGAAAGACGGGTGTACGAGATCGCCCGCAAGCATTGTGGACAGCAGAAAACCTGGCGGATCACACTGGCAAAACTCTTGCTCAAAACAGGTTCTCAAAGCCCACAGAAGCGCTTTCGGCAGATGATCCGGCAGCTCGCAGAGCATGACCATTTGCCGGATTATCATGTTACCTTTGAAGATGAAGCCGACATGGTTGTGTTCACCAATCGCGGCACGATGTCCCCTGCCCAGCTTGTCGAAGGCAGTATTCCACCGCTGCAGTCCGACACCTACGAAGAAGCGCGCCATGCAGCGCCGGGTTGGGACGTTCGTTTCTTGGAGCGTGAGTGGCGCGACTGGTGTGTTGAGCCGCCCCGCAATGCAGATCGCGCTTTCATTGGGTTCTGCCGAAAGTGGTTTGAGAAGCGAGGCAGGCCCTGAGATTAAAAACCGGTAACGGAAATAAATCCGGTAACAGAATAATTTCCGGTGTTGGATTTAATTCCGGTATGGGATATAAATCCGGTAACAACAAAGTGGCAGGATCGAGCAATGCCCGTCATCGTTATGGCAAGCCCCAAAGGTGGGGTTGGAAAATCAACATGCGCCGTTCTTCTGGCGTCTGAGTTCGCTCGCATGGGCGCGGATGTCACCGTGCTTGACTGTGACCCGAACAAGTCTCTTACCCGGTGGGCATCGCATGGCGCGCCTTCTGGAGTGACCCTGAAGAGCGATGTTGGTCGTTCAGAGATTGTTCCTACCATTCGGAGCGCCGACGGTGACGGCAAGATCGTCATTGTGGACCTCGAAGGGGTTGCGTCCCAGCTCGTCAGTCGCGCCATCTCCCAGGCGGACCTGGTGATTGTCCCGATGCAGCCGACAGCGCTGGACGCAGAGATCGGCTCCGAAGCGTTGGCGTTGGTTCGCGAAGAGGAAGAAGCGCTTGGGAGGTCAATCCGGCATGCTGTGGTGCTGACCAAGACCAGCGCAGCCGTCAAAAGCCGCGTCCAGAAGGAGTTGGAAGAACAGCTCAGTGGGGCAGGGATCGACGTGATCGAGCCGTCACTCGTCGCGCGCGCAGCGTTCTCGGAACTGTTCGCTTATGGGGGCGATCTGACAGCGATGATGAATGACCCGGAGATGGTTACGGGTGGCAAGGTAGATAAGGCGTTGGCAAACGCTCAGGCATTCACGGAGGCGGTTTATGAGCGGCTCAAATAGGCTTGCGGGGCTGAAAGCCCGTCCGAAAGGGACGACCGTTGAAGAAGTCCGACGCGTAGATGAAGTCGGCGAAGCGAGAGGCTTTCTGGATCGAACCCCAAGGAAGAAGCCGGGCCGCAAACCAAGTCCACGCACGTATCAGTTACATCCCAAAGTGCTGCCGGAAGTTGGTGAAGCAATAGCTTCTGAGGCTGAATCGCTTGGGATCACACAGGGACAACTCATAGAGCGGATGTGGTCTGCCTATCGTGGCTAGCCGTACTCGCCGCTCACATTTTCTCTAAATGTTCTTGCCTTTAGGGAATCTTAACGCCAGAGTGTCAGAAAAATTCCCAGATCAAGACAGAGCGGAACTGACCCGACATGACAGAATTTGAGATGCTGCTGACGCAGAGCGGCTGGTCCATGCCTGAAGCCGCCAAAGCTCTGGGATATTCCGAAGGCCACCTCTACCGCTGGAAGCGGGGTGAGGAAGTGCCGCGCGAAGCTGTAATGAAGCTGCTTCGGGTGGAAGTGCGTTCAAGGCAACGCCATGACAGCAACGCATCATTCTCTTTCATTGATCTCTTTGCGGGGATCGGTGGCTTGCGAAGAGCCATGGAAGGGGCAGGGGGCCGTTGTGTCTTCACATCGGAATGGGACCGTTTCGCCCAGCAGACCTATCATGCCAACTTCCCGGACAATCGCCCAATCGCGGGAGATATCCGTGAGGTAGACCCAGAGGATATCCCGGATCACGATGTTCTTGTGGCCGGTTTCCCGTGCCAGCCATTCTCGATCGCTGGTGTATCCAAGAAGAACGCGCTTGGACGCGCGCACGGCTTCCTCGATGAAACCCAGGGTACGTTGTTTTTCGACGTGCTGCGCATCCTGATGCACCACCGCCCGGCAGCTTTCATGCTGGAGAACGTCAAGAACCTGAAGAGCCATGACAAGGGTCGGACGTTTGAGGTGATCCGGCGCGCTCTGACCGAGGAGCTGGGGTACACGCTGCATACCCAGATCATCGACGCGGCCAACTTCGTGCCACAGCACCGGGAACGGATCGTTATGGTAGGCTTCCGGGAAGCCACGGACTTCAGCTTTGAAGAGCTGAATCTGCCCGGACGGCAGGACAGGGGGATGCGGGATATCCTGCACCCAGAGAACGGGACAGAGGCCCCTGAGGGACATTACACGGTCGGGCCGGATGCGAAGGTCAGCGACAAGTACACGCTCACGGACAAGCTCTGGACGTACCTGCAGGACTACGCAGCCAAGCATCGGGCCAAAGGCAACGGGTTTGGGTTTGGCCTCGTTGATGGCAACAGCATCGCGAGAACGTTGTCGGCGCGCTATTACAAGGATGGCTCAGAAATCCTGGTCAGTCGCGGTGAAGGCAGGAACCCTCGCCGCCTGACGCCCCGTGAATGCGCAAGGCTGATGGGATTTGATGACAGTTTCAGGATTCCGGTTTCGGATACTCAGGCCTACAAGCAGTTTGGGAATTCTGTTGCCGTGCCGGTCTTTGCGGAAGTCGCCCGGCTGATGCAGCCGCGCGTCCTGAAGCTGATGGATCAGCCCCGGCTGCAAAAGGTTGGCTGACGTTCATTCTGCCGACGCGCGCCGCCGCAACATGGCGGCGATCCGGGGGAAGGACACAAAGCCGGAGCTGATGATCCGGCGCGGGCTGCACGCCAAAGGATTTCGCTACAGATTACAGGGCAGGGGCCTTCCCGGCAGACCTGACCTTGTTCTGCCAAAACATCACGCCGTGATCTTCGTGCATGGTTGTTTCTGGCACCGGCATAACTGCCCATTGTTCCGCTGGCCGCAAACCCGGCAGGAATTCTGGCGTGAAAAGATCAACGGCAATGCCCGGCGCGATACTGAAGCTCTTGGTCGTCTTCTCGATGCGGGCTGGAGAGTGGGTATCGTATGGGAATGCGCCCTCAAGGGGCGCAGTAAGCGGCCTTTGCCTGAAGTGATTGACTCCCTTTCCCTCTGGCTGTCCTCTGACACAAAGCAGTTTTGTGTTGAAGGCCAATGGATTGACTGACCCCCTTATTCGTATTCTCGATCAGATGGCAGCTCATGGAGCGACGCGTTTCTACGCTAAGCAGCTCGCTCCGAATGATAACTCCAAGAACCAAGTCTATCTCGGCGGCGGGTTTGGTGCGCTGAACATCATCCCGCACGGCGAGATCGAAGAGGACGGTAGCCAGGTCGCAGGGTCTGTGCGGGATCGTGCAAAAGCGCCTGTGGATTTCTGGTGGATGGATGACCAAGGCATAGCCCCTGCGCCGGATGCTCAGCTGATCCTGTACCCCAAGTACCCCGAAGTGCGCATGTCCGGCTTTCTGCGCGGCGCTGTGCGTGCGCCAGCACCGCTCATGCGGTCACGCGATGAAGGGCGGGTGCTGTTCTTCGGCGTTTGCCCGGACGGGCGGGTTCTCGGCCATGTTGTCGGCAGAGAGACACCGGAAGCGGCGTCTCTGACTGACAAGGTGGACACGCTGGAAGCCTCAGGGGTCTTCCTTGATCTGCAATCGCTTCGGCAGAAGGGCGCAAGCTCCCGCCAAATGCTGCTCGATGCCCTACGCCGCATCCACGCCAAAGGCTGGGTGCCTTCACAGAAGATGGGCAAGAACGGCTTGGCTGCCCCCTACAATGCGCGGAATGGCGGCGGCTACACCCTGGAGGCTGAACTTGGCATCTCACCTAACGGCTACGCAGAGCCGGACTATCTGGGTTGGGAGGTCAAACAGTACGGTGTGCGGGATTTCGTGAAGTATCTCGCGAAAAGCCCCGTCACGCTGATGACGCCGGAACCGACCGGCGGGGTGTACCGGGATGAAGGTGTTGAGGCTTTCTTGCGCCGGTATGGCTATCCCGACAAGTCAGGCAAGGAGGGCCGGATAAACTTCGGCGGTGTCTATGCCAATGGCCGGGATTTCCACGCTGATACGGGTCTGAAATTGGTCCTGGAGGGGTTCGACCCCGACAAGGGTAAGATCACCGATGTGGACGGGCAGATCGCGCTGATCGACCGGGAAGACGTGGTTGCTGCCTCATGGGGCTTCAAAGGCGTGATTGGTCACTGGAACCGGAAACATGCCAAAGCGGTCTATGTACCGTCCCTGATGCGCGCGCCGCCACCGGAATACAGCTACGGTTCGCGCGTCGAGCTTTGTGAGGGAACGGATGTCCTGCTTCTGTTGCAGGCGCTGGACTCAGGCGCGGTGTATTATGATCCTGGGATCAAGATGGAGAAGACCGACACGGCAGCTCCGGAAATCAAGCGACGAAGCCAGTTCAGGGTCAAACACAACAATCTTGCTGGCCTCTACGAGAAAAGCGAGCATGAGCAATTTGCCTGAAAGAGTGGTCAAGTTGACTGTTGAGGCTCGCCGATGAGATAGAAAATATTGCTCGATATGATCTTACAGACGTCCTTAGGACGTCTGTAAGATCATATCGCAGAAAACATTCTTGTCAAGCCCAAGCCAGTTGACGTCTTAGATCAGAGCTGTATAATTACGCATTAGCGTATCAAGAACGTCCTTAGGACGTTCTTGATACGCTAATGGTGAACTATGGAAAAACGCTCAGCTCCTTTCGAAGATCGCAAGCGCATGACGTACCTAGGTGAAGCCTTGGTACGTCGCCTTGATGAAGTGCAATCGCCGCTCGTCTCAAACTACGATCTTTTCGTGCATCTTTGGCAGCTGCACGAGAGCGGCGATGTAAAATACTTGCGTAGCGAACATCCAAGCCGTGACACCTTCTCCCGAACCCGGACGCTTCTGAAGCAGGAAGGCCTCCTCCGACGAGATAAGGACTATCACTCCCTGTGGCGTGTCACATCCGTATCTGATGTCCCTGCGGACGATGCCGTCTGCATTGCCGACCCATTCTGCTACATCTCCCACCTATCGGCGATGCAACGCTACGGCCTTACAAATCGGCGTCCTGAAGCCCTTTTCCTCACAAGGCCTCTGGATGCAGTTGTGCGCCAGAAACTAAAGGAACGCAGAGAGGAGGATTTCGGGGAGGTTTTGCACGATTCAGAGGTCTATGTCGAAAAGCTGACTGCCGTGCGTCACCCGGAACATGTCCGAGGGCGGCCAGTCTCCATTCTAGCGTCCAAATTCTTTGGAAGCTGGAGGCAGGTGCGCGCCAGCCGCGCACGCATTGGGTCGGTCGGTCAGACGTTTCTGGATATGCTCGAAGCACCGGAACGTTGTGGTGGCATGCGCCATGTTCTGGAAGCCTGGGAAGAACATGCCAAGACCTATCTCGAAGAGATCATTCGTCAGGTTTCAGATGCCCCCAAAGCAATTTACAAGGTTCGAGCCGGTTACATTCTATCGGAAAGGCTGGGTATCGAGGATCAGAGAGTATTAGAGTGGAAATCTTTTGCCCAGAGAGGCGGCAGCAGGCTGCTTGATCCCGACCGGCCCTACCTAGACCGCTATTCTGAAGAATGGATGATTTCGATAAATGTCTGACGCACAGAAGTATGAGCCGCTTGTAGTTAACATTGCCGCTTGGGTCGAACGGGCAAAGAGTGACCCAGAAGCCTATCTCGAACGGCAGGCCACAGAAGTTTTTCTAGCTGCTCTGGCGATGACTAAGCCTTGGTGTCATCAAGTTTTCCTCAAAGGCGGCATTCTGATGGGCGTGGTTTATGGAAGTCCACGGCAAACTGGCGATATCGACTTCACCACAATAGCAGACCCGCAGCCAGGCATTGCCGAAGAGCTTGCCGCAGCGCTTGATGCCAATTTTTTGCGTGCAGCTGCTGAGCTTGGTTACCCCGACCTTCTGTGCCGAGCGCAATCATTCAAGTATTTTCCGAAGGGTGAAGAATTTCCAAAAAACGACGGCCCTGCCATTAAGATGGGGATTGGGTATGCCCTGCGCGGTTCGCCGCAGGAGAGACACTTGGAAGCTGGCCGTGCACCAAAAAAGCTAAGCATCGACATCAGCTTCAAGGAACCGGTCGGCGCGATCCAAGTCATCCGCGACGCCACAAGCCAAGAAGTCTTTCAAGCGTACTCACTGAGTGACCTGATGGCAGAAAAAATTCGGGCACTGCTCCAGCAGGAAAAAAGGAACAGATACCGCCGCCAAGACATCTACGACCTCGACATGTTGCTAGCTCAGTTTCCGTTCGATAGTGCAGAAAAGGCCCAGCTTCTCGCGGTCCTTCGTGACAAGTGCGAGGCGCGCGGCATCAAGCCCGCACAGGATTCACTGGCCAAGCCTGAAATCATTGAGCGCGCGAAAGCAGATTGGCACACCTTAGAGGTAGAAATTGGGGAAGTTCCCGATTTTGACGAATGCTTCGAGCGAGTGAACGCCTTTTATGTTTCACTGCCTTGGTAAGTTGGCTGATGAGCAATCAGGGAGCAGTAGAAAACACTCAGGCACGCCGCACGGTTCTCTCGCTGACCTTGAATAGCCGCGCGATCTCAGCGACCGCGCGCTGTTCTTCGTCACGCATGCGGCGGACTTCAGACTTCTGAGCGACCGAGAGAGCAGGGGGTCTTCCGCCGATCCGTCCGCGCTTACGAGCTGACGCTAGGCCCTCTCTCGTTCGCTCTGAAATCCGCTCGCGCTCAAACTGGGCGATGGAGGCGAAGACGTGAAACACCAGGCGGCCTGCCGGCGTCGTCGTGTCGATATCCTCAGCCAGGGACCGGAAGCCGGCACCGCGTTCCCGGATCGCTTCCACGATCTCCAAGAGGTCCTTCAGAGACCGCGCCAGGCGGTCATACTTTGTCACTGTCACAACGTCGCCGTCACGGAGCTGCTCCAGCATTCTGTCCAGTTCTGGGCGCGCACGCCGCGATCCGCTGATCCTGTCTGCGAAGACCTTCTCAGCACCGGCTGCCGAAAGGGCATCCGTCTGTGAATCCAAGCTCTGGTCGTCAGTGCTGACGCGGGCATATCCGATGATCATGCTTCACAGTGACAAAAACCTGCCAAAACCGCAAAGGTTTTGCCGGTGGTTTTTGTCTTAGCTAAGCGGTTGATCCTGGGTAGGGTAGGGCTTTTGGACAAAAACGACCGTTATTGGCCATGCAGTTCTGGCGTGGGGTTTCTGCCCCACACCGGTCGTTGAGGCTGCGCGCAGCGGACGGCAGTTCAGAGCCCATTTTGACCGGTGTTTCACGTTGGTAGAAATCGACGATCAACCCGGTAAGGGGCTAATCTTTCTCAACGCATGAACATGAGTGTCGATCGTTTTGGCTCCAAGTGGTCCACCATGACCAATATAGAATTTTCGCGCCCCTAGTGCCAAAAGCTGTTCAAGGGACGTAGCAACCAGAGCGGCACTTTCTTCAAAGGGAGGGCGTTTGGGGCGTTTGCGAAAGGCAATTCCACCGAGAAGTATTCCCGAAGCTGCCAGATCACCAGCGATCACCCGTCCATCGTCAAACAGTACTGATAGCGACCCAGGAGTATGTCCAGGAGTGAAATGAAGTGTACACATCGGAAAACCATATTCTGAAAGATTCAGTTTGGGCTGCGCTATAGGAACGTCTGGCCGGAAATAGGGGAAGGGTTCCAGAATCGCGCCTGTTTTGTAGAAGAGGCGTCCAAACAGCCCCGTTGCGTTCAAGGTGGGCCGTTCACCTTGGCAATATGGTATTTCCATTTCATGTGCGATAATCGGTGCGGATGTTAGGGATTTAATCGCGACTGCAGATCCAGCGTGATCGATATGCGCATGCGTCAGGACGATGGCATTAACATCCGACCAGACTAAAGAGTGTTTCTTCAACGCCTTGAGAATTTTGGGCTCTGATTGAGGGAGGCCAGTATCGATAAGTATGGCTTTCCCCTCGAAGGCGATGAGGAATGAATTAACCATGCCAAATGGCAGTATGGGGATTGTTTCTATGACAGTTTTTGACATTCTAAGTGCTAGCTCCAATCTGTGTTGAATGCGTTTGTTAAACGCTCAGCCGAGCACGACAATTGGGTACTTTTTTGTAACGGGAGATCAAGGTGACAGAGAAAAATGTTCTCATTAAGTCTTGGGCAGATCCAATCACCGGTGCGTGCCCCGTCGCCGAAATACTTCGTACGTTAGGTGGCAAACACGGGCCAAGAATTTTGCACTGCCTAACGGAAGGTGAACTTCATTTTCTAGAGCTCACACGAGCGATAGACGGCATCAGTCGGAAGGTACTGACCGATCAGTTGAAGGAATTCGAGGAGCAAGGGTTGATATTGCGTTCTCCAAAGAACGATGCACGTCAACGTGTCGGGTACTCGCTTACTGCGAAGGGAGATGCACTTTGCGGTGTTTTCGGACAGCTCTATGATTGGAGTCAATACTATAGATAGAAGATGGGATTGAGGCTGTTCGTTGAAACGGCGGCTTTGTCCCGCTCAGCGGACGGTGACCAGCCCGTGTTTGAAGGTCCGCTGTCGGGCGCTCGTCGGTCAGAACTCAACCGTTTGTGTCACAGGCGGAATCGACCGTTTGTGACCCGATGTTTGTTAGAACCTTCTGCGCCTCCGATAGCTACGTTGGGTGGGTTCTGCGAACTGGACCACTGGCAACGGCCTCCCCTCACTGATCAACCTAGCGAACTCCACTTTTGGAAAATCGAAGAGATAACGGCTTCTGCCTTGTGCAGCTGTAAGCATGCACAGATTTTCACCACCAAAGTCAAATCCGACAATCTTTCCCAATGATCCCCATTCTTTGAGTAGCCTAGTTTCCTCGCAATAGACGGTGTAGATATCTACACCATCGAACCGTTCCGGGTAGTTTTCTGAAAGCATCCGTTCATATTGGGTCATATCAGAAGGGCGGCGGGTTCCATCTATGATCCAGATCACTTGGCCATAGAAGCTAGTGCGCCTTTTCACTTCGTCAGGCTTGATAGCAGAGTGCTGGAACTCGATCACAAGGCCATAGGATGTTTTGATATCTGCTATATGCAGCTCCCCGGTTTCATCACGAGCTGGCACCTCTTGCCAGTCGATGACAAACCGGTTTTTCCAGTCGCGGTGCCATTCGGTTTCGTTTTCCCACCAATGATCACAGTGACGGCGGCCCTTGTGCGCCCAATGCCAAACCTTCTTGGTACCGCATCGGGCTACCACATCGGCATTGCAGCCCGGACAGACACCCAAGGCACCAGGCGTTGCCTCAACCCGTTGACCATTCAAAAGTGCAAAACGCATTCTAATGCCTAGTTCAAATCTGACTTGACGTCTTGATACAACGTCACCAGTTCGGCCATGCCCATGTCTAGGATTGGCTCATACATGAAGGCATTGAGATGGATATTCGCTGGCGTGATTAGATTAACGCGGCGCAGAAGCCCGATTGTGTCTGCTTGATTGTTGAACAAGTCCTTGAATTTTTGGAACAGTTCCCCTGTCTGCTTCTTCGCAACACCATATTCCGGTTCACTAGAACGGATCTTCGCAATCATGTAGCGTTCCGCCCACACTCTGATCGCGATTGACAGAGCGATCTTGTGCTCAAGGTTTATGCCATCCGCCACGTTCTCACATGCATCTGCAGCTGCGAACAAGTAATCTATAACTCTTTGACTCAGATCAATATTCGGGAATGTGCAGCTGACTAAGTGGCTTTCGAACACAGTCTTATAGTCCTGGATGGTGAGGGCGTCAGTCTCGTCTTTGAAATGGAGCATCCTCGTAAGCTGCAGGTAATCAGCGTTGGCGTTCCCATCAGCATCTTTAGCACCCAGAGTGTATTCGATTAGGTTTCGCAGAAACGGGATGTACGCGATTAGAACGGACGGTTCCGCCAACCTGCCTTGCCACTTACGAAACGGACTCTGAATGTCAGTCCGCTCGAATGGCTCTAGCTTGATCCCATCATCAGACCGAAAGGCCAACCTACACTGATGTGCTGGGCAAATTTGTCTGCTTGAAACCGTTCGAAGGAAATCGAAGTTATGAGTCAAGACGATAGCCAAGAAGTTAGTATCTTCAACCTTGGTCACATCTTCCAAGAAATCAATGATTGCGAACTTGTTTTTGTAGTCAAACGAGTCCGAAATATCGTCAAAAACGAAGAGGGTCTTGGCACGGTTCTTCCACCGCACAAACACCTCATACATGATATCCAAGATGTAAAGTGCTCGGCTTTCGCCGGTGCTCAGCGCTCGGAGTAGGTCTTGCTTTTCAGATGAAGCGTATCGCCTCTCCTCGCCCGCATCTTTGACAACGAAGGCTATGGATGGGGCAATGCCTTTGAGGATCGCGTCCGCTTTATTTTCAACAGAAAGTTCAAACGGCAGGTAAAGAAAACGACGATTGAAGTCCGCAACCACTGCATCCCAGTCACCTCTGCTTTCATCCGCCTCTTTGACGATTTCAGCTAGGGCGCTTTGACCGGTTCGATACTCTGAAACAAGCGTTTTGTATTCATCAAATGCAACCCGAAGATACTGCATCCACAGATCACGTTTCAGGCCTTCCGGATCGCTTAGCATCGGCAAAAGTTGTTTGTTTTCAGTAATATAGTCCCGGAAAGTCTGTAACTCTTTATTTTTGAGCTTCGAGTTGAAAGTGTCAAACTTCTTCGCCACCGCTTCATCGTTCAGAACGCGAAGCTTCTCGTCCTCAATGCGCTGGCGAAGAGATTGGTCCGACGAAACCTCTTCCATCTGGTCGGTTTTTTCATCTGCCAAGCTGATGCGATGCCCCGCACTGAAGAAGTTGTTCGCCTCCAGCTGCTGCTGAACCTGTGCAACATTGTGATATTGAAAGTTTCTTCGAAGGATTGGAGACTGCTCCGTAATCTCATCATATTTTTGCGCAAAATCTTCGACTGCAGCCGCTACGTCCTCACTGGAAAGAAATTGCTGAACTTTGGGGTCATAGATGATTTTGTAGTCGGCCTTGGAAAGGTCTGACTGGCTCGTTCTGGTGAGTTCATCCTCTATTGCAGAAAGTGCTTCATAGTAGCTGCCGCTAAACACATCCTCGATAATTGGGTCTAAGTTCTCCCGTGACCTTTCACCAAACCCCGCAGCGTTTCTGAGAGCTTTGTCCAAAGCCTTTTTTGCCTCGCCAATCGACTGATGGATTCTTTCGTACTTCGTTCTGAGTTCGGCGTTTGCAAGCAGGGTGGATACCTGACTTGAAGAGAATTTGTCATCGTAAGATTTAACGACGAAAACTTCCTCTTTCTTAAGCCCTTCGCCATTCAGGGTGATCTCACAAGTAGGTTCGCGATCCGGGAAGTGCAGGTCCTTTGGCGTGTTTCCTTCTGAAAGGTCCATCATCGTCTTCGCAAACGATGTTTTCATCACACCGTTCGGAGCGTAAATTGCGTAGCCTTTATGCTTAAACTCCAGCTCCGTCTCTAGTTTTCCAATTCCATAACAATATCTTAGATTTATATTTAGCTTATCAGCCACGTTATTCTCCAAGTAATTTACACCCCAGACGGTCATTGCATTTGGCCCGAGGGGTTCACGGCATGCAAGAAGGCAGTCAACAGAACACCTACACTTTTTCCCGCCCCTTCTGGGGCGTCCGCGCGAAGCGCCGGGCCTGTCGGCGGGTGACCTTCAGGTTGCCCACCGACAGGTCACCCTGAAACCGCCCCGCCCAGGATCACACCACAACGCAAAAAGGCCCCCGCCTGCTGACGGGGGCCTCGATCATTTCGGCGGTGCGGGCTGTTACTCGGCGGCCATCCGGTCGGCCTGCGCAGTGCGGGTCATGATGTAGTCCACGGCTTTCTGCGCCTCGGACGCTGCGCGGAATATTGCGCGGCTGTCTTCCCTCATCGCCTCAAGCCATCCTTCGACATAGGCCGCGCTCTGGTCAAATTCAGGCTCCACCCCGATCTGCGCGCAAAGCATGCAGTTTCCGATTTCGGCGACCAGCTCCTCGAACGCATAGGCCTTGCGGTCATTGAACCGGCCCAAGCGGTCAAGCCGCTTTGTCGCCCCTGTCCAATGGGTCAGCTCATGCGCCAAGGTGCCGTAATATCCTGCGGCCCTGTGAAACGTGCCAATCGGCGGCATGTGGATGCGGTCAGTCTTGATATTGTAATAGGCGCGCGGCTCCTCGGTCACGTCGATCTGCGCGCCGCTCGCGGCAAAGAATGCCTCCAACGCGGGGTCGGCCACGGTGCCAAGATCACGGGGCGGATCGGGCAGGATGTAGAATTCAGCGGGCAAGCCCTCGATCTGATCAGCGTTGAACACGCGGTAGGCCTTGGCATAGGGGATCTGACGCTCTTCGCCGTTCTCGTCCTCGCGCTCGACGGTGCCGTATTTCACGACAGTTGCGGATTTCTCGCCCTTGCGGACATGGCCCCCAAGCTGCTTGGCCTGATTGAACGTCATCCAGCGGGCTGAGCTGTAATCCTTAGCCATCGCCGTGGCCCAAAGCATCAGGATGTTGATGCCCCGATAGGCCTCACCATTGAACCGTTCCGGCAAGCTGACCGATGCACCGCTGCCAGTCCATGGCTTGCGCCATGGCGGCGTTCCGGCCTCGATCTGCGCGATGATCTGATTGGTGACATGGGAATAAACGTCAAACTTCTCTGCGGTCATTTGTGACCCTCCTTTGAGTGACGCGGTCCGGGTCTGCTCCCCTTTCCGCCAATGGGCGGGCCTTCCTGTTCTGATCTTTGGAATGCCCATGCATTCCGAAGGGCAGAGCAGGTAAGGGCAAAGCCCGTCCTGCGGCCTGGCGGGGCCGTGACAACCGGGTGGAGGGCGTGAATTTGGGAGGGAACCGCGCGCCTGCGCGTGGGAGGAACCGGAATTCTCGACCGGAACCGACGCCAAAGGCGGCGCTTGCCGGTTTTCTCGGACCAGCCGGGATGGCAGGCGGATCAACAGGATTTGGAAACTGTCAGGATTGGGGTGAGCGGGCGTCAGCCCGTCGATCCCCTGCCCTGTCTATCGCTCAAAGCGAGACCGGCATACTGCCGGGATCACAGAACCGACTTTCAACGAATGTCGCATATATCGCGTGGAGCCGATGGCTGACGGCAG